>NZ_JBSRYQ010000001.1:4800000-7425000 GCF_054056815.1 Bradyrhizobium sp. LB13.1
GTCGAAGCCGTGCAGCCGGAGTTAAACGGCGTGGTCGTTTCGCCAGTCACTCCCCACGTCGTCGGCCCCTTATAGTCATACAGGCCGCCGGCGTCGGCATAGACCGCGCCCTTCAGACCAACTTCCTTCGGCAGGAACCAGAACGGCATCTGCAATTCGAGCGAAGCGCCCCAATACTTGGTGCCCCCAAGGGCGTCCTGCGTGTCGTACGGGTTGATATCGCGCGGGCCGATGCCGTTCGGGGCGAAACCGCGGACGAGGTTCGGGCCCATCTGGAAATGATCGAGCATGCGCAGGTCGTTGGAGCCGATCTTGTTCAGCATGCCGCTCTGCAAATGGACGAGGCCGACGACGTCAGACACCAGCGGAGCGTAGTACTTAGCGTCGATGACGGACTTCAGGTAGGAGACGTCGCCGCCGACGCCGGCGAAATCCTGCCGGAAATCGACGAGCAGACCGTCGGTGGGGTTCTTGTTGTTGTCCAGCGTGTTGTAGGTCAGCGTGTAGCCCAGCGCCGAGGTCAGGGTCTTGCCGCTCGCAAGCTCCTTGCGCACCGGCAGCGAAGCTTCACCGTCGCTGTAGCAGCCGAGGCCGTTGGTCGCGGCGAAGTTGAAGCCGCTGGACGCGATATCCGCAGCGCCCTGCGCTGTGTTGGCGTATGCAGGGGAGGGATTAAACGCCGGTCCCAGAATGTTGTTACAGTTCGCCAGGTAGGACGGCAGCGTGATTTCCTGCTGGTAGATCGAGTAGCGCAGCTGCAGCGACAGATCTTCACGCAAGGCGAAACCGAGGCGCGGCGAGAAGCCGAGCGTCTTGGTGCCGTAGGAGATGTAGCTGTTGGACAGCTGCTGGCGCTGATAGAGGTCGAGACCCAGCGCAACACGATAGTCGAGCAGATAGGGCTCGACGAACGACAGCGAATAGCCGCGGGCGTACTGGCCATAGGTCACCGACGCCTTGGCGAACAGGCCGCGGCCGAGCAAATTGCGTTCGGAAACCGAGACTTCGGCCAGCGCGCCGTCGGTGGTGGAATAACCGCCCGAGACCGAGAAGTCGCCGGTCGATTTCTCTTCCATGTCGACGAGCAGGATCACGCGGTCGCTCGACGAACCGGGCTCCGTCGTGATCTTCACGCTCTTGAAATAGTCGAGGTTCTTCAAGCGCCGCTCGGCACGGTCGACCAGCGCGCGGTTGTAGGCATCACCCTCAGAGACGTCGAACTCACGACGGATCACGTAGTCGCGCGTGCGGGTGTTGCCGCGAAGGTTGATGCGCTCGATATAGGTGCGCGGGCCCTCGTCGATGTTGAACACGACCGACACGGTGTGCGCCTCGAAGTTGCGGTCGCCGCCGGGACGGACCACGGCGAAGGCATAACCGCGGCGCGAGGCCTCGATCTGCATCTCCTCGACCGACTTCTCGACCGATTCGACGTTGTAGAGCGAGCCGACATTGATGCGCGAATAGTTGCGCATCGAGGTGGGATCGAAGTTCGGAATGCTGGAGCGGAAGTCGATCGCGCCGACGCGGTATTGCGAGCCTTCCTCGATCTTGAAGGTGACGTTGAAGCCCTTCTTCTCCGGATCGTATTCGGTGAGCGCGGCCACGACCTGGACGTCGGCGAAGCCGTTCTTGAGATAGAAGCGGCGGATCAGGTCGCGGTCGGCTTCGACGCGATCGGGATCGTAAATGTCGCTGCTGGCGAGGAAGCTCAGCAGGTTCGATTCGTGCGTCTTGATGACGTCGCGCAGGCGGTAGGACGAGAACGCGCTATTGCCGACGAATTCGATCGACTTGACGCCGGTCTTGGAGCCCTCCTCGACCGTGAAGATGAGGTCGACGCGGTTGTTGGGCTGCTCGATGATCTCAGGGGTGACGCGAACGTCGTAGCGGCCGGAGCGGCGATAGATTTCAGCGATTCGCAGCGTGTCGGACTGCACCATGGCCCGGGAAAAGGTGCCGCGGGCCTTGGACTGGACTTCGGCAGTGAGCTGCTCGTCCTTGATCTTCTTGTTGCCCTCGAAGGCAATGCGGCCAATCACCGGGTTTTCCACCACGGAGACGACGATCTGGCCACCGGCACCGCGGTTGATCCTGACGTCCTGGAACAGACCGGTCTCGATCAACGCCTTGAGGCCGTCGTCGATGGCACCTTGATCCAGGCGACCGCCGGGACCCGCCTTGAAATAGGAGCGGATCGTCTCCACCTCGACACGGCGATTTCCTTCAACGGAAATCGACTGCACGGTCTGAGCGAGCGCAGACGAAGACACGAAAGCAGCCCCAACCGGGGCAAGCACCGGCGCGCCGAACATGATCAGGGTTGCGAGCAAGCCCCCCCGGAGTCGCAGTCCAAACTTCATTGCGCAGCGCGCCCTTATCATTCCGCACCAGACCCAACCCCAACGCCGGTCTGGAGATTCCCCAAGTTCAAGCCGCTTGTAGCCAATTTAAACGACGCCGCAAACGGCCGAGCGCGCCGTAATTTCATTTTCATTCCAAGACGTTGCCCAAGAGCAACGCCCAGCAACGCCACAAAAAAACCCCTATCAGGATGCGGCCATCCGCAGGATGTCGTTGTAGGTGGCAAACACCATCAGCATCAGCACCAAACCCAGCCCGATTCGGAATCCCATCTCCTGAGTCCGCTCGGACAGGGGCCGCCCACGGGCCACCTCCGCCGCATAGAACATGAGGTGACCGCCATCGAGCAGCGGGATCGGGAACAGGTTCAACAGGCCGATCGACACCGACAGCACCGCGCACAGGTTGATCACGAATTGGAACCCGGCGCTGGCCGCCTGCCCCGACATCTTCGCAATGCCGAGCACACCGCTCACCTCGTTCGGATTGCCGTTTCCGACGAACAGCGCGCCCAGGAACTTGAAGGTGCTGGTGATGATGAACCAGACCTGCTCAACCCCGATCTTGAGCGCTTCGCCGACGCCGACCGGCGAAGTCGAGGCTTCGCCCGCCTGAGACTTGTGCTCGATGCCGAGCACGCCCAGGCGATGGCTGTTGCCGAAGGGATCCTTGCGCTCCAGCAGTGCCGGGGTCGCGGTCAGCGACACGATGCTGCCGTCCCGCTTGACCTCGAAGGCAAGCGCCGAACCGGCGTTCATCGCAACGCGATTCGCTGCATGTCGGCAAAGCTCTCGATCGGCTTGCCGTCGATCTGGACGACGACGTCGCCGATCTTGAAGCCGGCTGTCGCCGCAGCGCCGTCGGCGACGACACCGTCGACACGCGCGATCGTGCTCGGCTTGCCGTAATACAACGCCATGCCGGCGAAGATCAGCGCGCCCAGAATGAAATTGGCGATCGGTCCGGCGGCAACGATGGCGGAGCGCGGGCCGACCTTCTTGTGATGGAAGCTGCCGGCGCGCTCCTCGGCCGTCATGGCCGCTAGCTTCTCGGACGACGGCGTCGAAGCCTCGCTCTCGTCCCCGAAGAACTTGACATAGCCGCCGAGCGGGATCGCCGAGATCTTCCAGCGGGTGCCATGGCGGTCGTTGAAACCGACCAGCTCAGGTCCGAAGCCGAGCGAAAAAGTTAACACGCGAACGCCCGCCCAGCGCGCGACCAGAAAATGGCCGAGTTCATGGAAGAACACGACGATGGTCAGGACGAACAGGAAGGGAACCGCATAGCCAAGGAGTCCATGGCTCAACGTATTGAAACTATGGACGAAAAAGTCGATCATCGAATTCCCTCATCCAGCGCCGCAATGCCCCGGCCGCGAACCATCTAGGATGCCTTTAAGGCAATTTGAGGCAATAGGGCGGCAGCTCTATTTCGCGCAACATGGTCAACAGAGATTGCGTCGTCGGCTGACGTCAGCGGGGCCTGGTTCCCGCTCCGGATCCAGTCGTCCAGCGTCGCTTCCACCAGCCTGGCAATCGCGCCGAACCGGATCTTGCCGGCGATGAAGGCGGCGACCGCGACCTCGTTGGCGGCGTTGTAGACGGTGGTGGCGCCCTTCCCGGTCCGAAGCGAATCGAAGGCCAGGCGCAGCCCGGGGAAGCGCTCGAAATCCGGCGCCTCGAAGGTCAGCTGGCCGATCTTGGCCAGATCGAGCTTGGCAGCAGGCCCCTTGATGCGGTCGGGCCAGCCGAGACAATGCGCGATCGGCGTGCGCATGTCGGGTGCACCGAGCTGGGCCACGACCGAACGATCGGAAAACTCGACCATGCCGTGGATGATCGACTGCGGATGCACGAGGACGTCGATCTCCTCCGGACTCAGCGCGAACAGATAGGAAGCCTCGATCACCTCGAGCCCCTTGTTCATCATCGAAGCGGAATCGATCGTGATCTTCTGGCCCATGCTCCAGTTCGGATGCTTCAGGGCTTGCTCGAGGGTTGCCTGCTCGATGTCGGCCGGCTTCCAGGTCCGGAACGGGCCACCGGAGGCCGTGATGATGACACGGACGAGCTCGTCGCGATTGCCTGAGCCGAGCGCCTGGAACAGCGCGTTGTGCTCGGAATCGGCCGGCAGGATGCAGGCGCCCGCTTTCGCCGCGCGCTGCATGAAGAAATCGCCGGCGCAGACGAGACATTCCTTGTTGGCGAGCGCGACATGCGCGCCGCGATCGACCGCCGCCAGTGCCGGCTTCAATCCGGCAGCGCCGCTCACGGCGGCCATCACCCAATCGGCCGGACGCGCGCCGGCCTCGATCACAGCGCTTTCGCCGGCGCCGCATTCGGTGCTGGTGCCCGCGAGCGCAGCCTTGAGCTCGGCAAACTTCGAGGTGTCGGCGATCGCGACGAAGCGCGCGGAAAACTCCTTCGCGAGCTTTGCCAGCGCTGCGACATTGCTGTTCGCCGTCAGCGCCTCGACCCGGTAGCGCTCGGGAGAGGCGCGCAGCAGATCCATCGTGCTGTCGCCGATCGAGCCGGTGGCGCCGAGAACCGTGACGCTGCGGACGGTCGATGCCGCAGTCTTGTTGTTACGCAATGGAACCGCGCTCATGTCCTCACCAAACCATAAGACCGCTTCCGGCGCTATGCACACCATGGCGGAGGAAACCGATAATCCATGCCACCAGGATGGCAGCGACAAAACCGTCCAGACGGTCCAATAGCCCGCCATGGCCGGGAATTAAGTGACTGGAATCCTTGACATCGAAGCGTCGCTTCACCGCGGATTCGAAGAGGTCCCCGCAGGCCGACACGACCGACAGGATGGCGCTGACGAGCAGCAATGGAACCATCTTTCCGAGCCCGCAAGCGGCAAAGCCGGCCGCAACCAGAAGGCTCGCGGCAAAGCCGCCGAGCGCCCCTGACCAGGTCTTCTTCGGGCTCACCCGCGGCCACAGCTTCGGTCCGCCGATGCTTCGGCCGGCGAAATAGCCGCCGATATCGGTCGCCCACACCACCAGCAGCACGAACATCAGCGCGGCGAAGCCGTTCACGAGATCCTGCCGCAGCAGGATCGAGGCCAACAGCGCCGCCGATGCATAGGCGAATCCAGAGGCCGCCCAGACGAACTTGCCCCGCGCGATCACCGTCACGATCGCACCGCCAATGAGGCCGGTGATGATTGCGGTCTTCAGCGCGCCGAAGGCCACGCAGGATCCCATCAAGGCGATGACGATGGTCCCTGCCCCGGTCAGCGCGACCGATCCCGCGCCCACCACCATCAGCCATTCCGCGAACAGTCCGATCGATACCAGGGTGACGAGAAGCGCCCACAACCAACCGCCGGCATAAGCGAGTGCAATGGCGAGCGGCGCCAGCACCAGCGCTGCGAGGACCCGCATCACGAGATTGCTCGGGGCAGGCTGAGAGCCGGCCGGTGCGGCGTCGGGTTCACTCACGAGGCGGTTTTCGCGACCAGGCCGCCGAAACGGCGTTCCCGCCTGGCAAATTCGGCGATGGCGCCTTCCAGCGTCGCCTTGTCGAAATCGGGCCAGTGAATCGGCACGAAGACAAGCTCGCTATAGGCGGCCTGCCACATCAGGAAGTTGGACAGCCGCTGCTCGCCGCTGGTGCGGATGATGAGATCGGGATCGGGAATGTCGGGCGCGTCGAGATGCGCTCCCAGTGTCTCGGCATCGATCGTCGCGGGATCGCGCCGCCCCTCGGCGACTTCGCGCGCGAGCTTCTGTGCCGCCTTCGCAATCTCCTGCCGCGAGCCGTAGTTGAAGGCGACGACGAGCGTGAGGCGCGTGTTGTCGCGCGTCAGTTCCTCGGCCTCGTTGAGGAGTGCGCATATGTCGCCCTCCAGCCCGTCCCGCTCGCCGATGATGCGGACCTTGACGCCGTCGCGATGCAGGCTCGCCAGATCGTTGCGGATGAAGCGGCGCAACAAGCCGAAGAGATCGCCGATCTCGCTCGCCGGACGGGACCAGTTTTCCGAGCTGAAGGAGAAGATGGTGAGATAGCGGATGCCGAGCTCATGCGACGCGCGAACCGCGCGGCGCAGGGCCTCCACGCCGCGGCGATGGCCTTCCGCCCTCGGCAAGCCGCGCGCGGCCGCCCAACGCCCATTGCCATCCATGATGATGGCGACATGCGCAGGCGCCTCGGACCGATCGGGTCCTTCCGTTGCTGGCGCGGCGGCGTTGGACATGAGGATGCCTTAAAGCATGATCCCGAAAAGTGCGAAGCGGTTTTCCGAAAAGATCATTGCGCGAACAATAACCTAAAGCGCGATCCATCGCGCTTTAGACGGTGAGGATTTCTTTTTCCTTGGCAGCCAGCAACTGGTCGATCTCGGAGATCGTGCCGTCGGTCGCCTTCTGCACCTCGTCGGAGTGACGCTTCTGATCGTCCTCGGACATCTCGTGATTCTTCTCGAGCTTCTTGAGAACGTCGAGGCCGTCGCGGCGGACATGGCGCGCGGCGACCTTGGCGGCTTCCGCGTATTTGTGCGCGACCTTGACGAGCTCCTTGCGGCGCTCCTCGTTGAGCTCGGGAATGCGCAGGCGCAGCACCTGGCCTTCGGTCGCGGGCGACAGGCCGAGATTGGAATCGACGATCGCCTTTTCCACCGCCTTGACCATCGACTTGTCCCAGACCTGCACCGAGATCAGGCGCGGCTCCGGCACGCTGACGGTGGCGAGCTGGTTCAGCGGCATGTGGGTGCCATAGGCGTCGACCTGCACCGGGTCGAGCATCGAGGCGGAGGCGCGGCCGGTGCGCAGGCCGCCAAGTTCGTGCTTGAGCGACTGAACGGCGCCCTGCATGCGGCGCTTCACTTCGTTGAGGTCGAAATTATCCGTGGCCATCACGTTTCTCCTTCAAAATCCCGGCGACCTCTCCGCACCCTTCTCTCAGGGCGCAACGACGAGCCGTCAGCCGGCGACGATGGTTCCGTGGCCGCCGCCACGCAGTATAGCGCCGATCGAACCCGGCTCCGCGATCGAGAACACAATGATAGGCAGCGACGTCTCGCGGGCAAGCGCGAAGGCGGTCGCATCCATCACCTTGTAGCCGCCCTCGATCGCCTGCGAATGCGTCAGACGGTCGAATCGCGTCGCCGTCGGATCCTTCTTCGGGTCGGCCGAGTAGACGCCATCGACATTGGTTGCCTTCAGCACCGCCTCGGCGCCGATTTCGGCGGCGCGCAGCACTGCGGTCGTGTCGGTGGTGAAGAACGGATTGCCGGTTCCGCCGCCGAGCAGCACGATCCGGCCCTCGGCGAGGTATTTGTGCGCCACGGTGCGGGTGAAAAGCTCGGAAATCTCGGGCATGACGAAGGCCGACAGCGTGCGCGCCGGCGTTCCCTTGCGCTCGATCGTCGCCTCCAGCGCGAGGCAGTTCATCATGGTGGCGAGCATGCCCATGGTGTCGCCTGTCGGGCGCGACACGCCGCGCGAGGACACCTCGACGCCGCGAACGATGTTGCCGCCGCCGATCACGACCGCAACCTCGGTGCCCAGTTGGCGGGCGGCGATCAGATCGTCCGCGACCCGGTCGATGGTCGGCTGGTCGATGCCAAAACCCTGCTGTCCCGCGAGATATTCGCCGGACAGCTTGATCACGACGCGACGATAGACCGGATCAGTCATGAGCACTTTCCTTGTCCGGGCGCCGCTTCCGGCGGCACGCCGGAAGGAACGTTCCGGCGCTTACTTCTTGCCGCTGACCGCGGCGACCTCGGCCGCGAAGTCGCTTTCCTGCTTCTCGATTCCCTCACCGAGAGCATAGCGCACAAAGCCCGCGATCTTCACCGCGCCGCCGACCTTGCCTTCGGCTTCCTTCACCGCCTGCGCCACCGACTTGCCGGTGTCGTGGATGAAGGCCTGCTCGAGCAGGCAGACTTCCTTGTAGTAGGTCTTGAGACCGGACTCGACGATCTTCTCGATCACGTTCTCGGGCTTGCCCTGCTGGCGATATTTGTCGGCGAGCACGTCCTTCTCGCGCTTGACGACCGCCGGATCGAGACCGGACGGTTCGAGCGCCAGCGGATTGGCGGCCGCGACATGCATCGCGATCTGGCGACCCAGCGTTGCGAGTTCATCGGCCTTGCCCGGCGATTCCAGCGCCACGATCACGCCCATCTTGCCGGCGCCCTCGACGACCGCGCCGTGGACGTAGCTTGACACCACGCCCTGGCTCACTTCGAGCGAAGCTGCGCGGCGCAGCGTCATGTTCTCGCCGATGGTGGCAATCGCGTCATTGATCGCGGCTTCGATCGTGACGTCGCCGACCTTGGCGGCCTTGATCTTCTCGACATCTGCGCCGACGTCGAATGCGACCTGGGCGATCATCTTGACGAGGCCCTGGAACTGGCCGTTGCGCGCGACGAAGTCGGTCTCGGAGTTGACCTCGATCACGACGCCCTTGGTGCCCTTGGTGAGCGCACCGATCAGGCCTTCGGCGGCGACACGGCCCGACTTCTTGGCGGCCTTCGACAGGCCCTTCTTGCGCAGCCAATCCTGCGCCGCTTCCATGTTGCCGTCGTTTTCGGTCAGCGCGGCTTTGCAGTCCATCATGCCCGCGCCGGTCGACTCGCGCAGCTCCTTGACCATCGCAGCTGTGATCGTTGCCATCGTTGAAAATCCTTTTTGCCTGCCGGTTCGCCGCGGCGTGGCATTCAATTGCCCCGCCGCGGTCCATCTCAGGAATTCGCGTCAACTGAAATGGTGGCCGGAGCTTATCCGGCCAACCCATCGCTCTTTTGACTATTCCGCTTCCGCGGTCAGCGCCTTGGCCTTGGCCACCCAGGCATCGGCCCGGCTCGGCAGACCGACTTCTTCGCCGATCTTGTGCGCGGTGTCGTGATCGAGCTCGGCGAGCTGCCAGAAATGGAAGATGCCGAGGTCGTTGAACTTCTTCTCGATCGCACCCGACACGCCCGGGAGCTTCTTGAGGTCGTCGGAAGTACCGCGCGGACCGGCGAGGCCCTGGAAGCCGCTCGTGACCGGCAGCTCTTCGGCGGCCGGCCGAACCGAAGCGCCGACGTCGACGCCGGAATCGCCCTGGGCACGCGAGATGCCGTCAATCGCCGCACGCGCGATCAGATCGCAATAAAGCGCGATGGCGCGGCCGGCGTCGTCATTGCCCGGCACCACATAGGTGATGCCCTTCGGGTCCGAATTGGTATCGACAATCGCTGCGACCGGGATGTTGAGCCGCTGGGCTTCCTGGATCGCGATGTCTTCCTTGTTGGTGTCGATCACGAAGATCAGGTCGGGCAGACCGCCCATGTCCTTGATGCCGCCGAGCGAACGGTCGAGCTTGTCGCGCTCGCGCTGAAGCGTCAGGCGCTCCTTCTTGGTGTAGGAGGAGGCATCGCCACCGGCGAGCACGTCGTCGAGATGACGCAGGCGCTTGATCGAGCCCGAGATCGTCTTCCAGTTGGTCAGCGTGCCGCCGAGCCAGCGCGAATTGACGAAGTACTGCGCGCAGCGCTTGGCAGCGTCGGCGACGCCGTCCTGCGCCTGGCGCTTGGTGCCGACGAACAGGATGCGGCCGCCCTTGGCGACAGTGTCGCTGACCGCCTGCAAGGCGTTATGCAGCAACGGCACGGTCTGCGCGAGGTCGACGATGTGGATGTTGTTGCGAGCGCCGAAAATGAAAGGGGCCATTTTCGGATTCCAGCGATGAGACTGGTGACCAAAGTGCACGCCGGCTTCGAGGAGCTGACGCATAGTGAAATCAGGTAGTGCCATCGTTCTAATTCTCCGGTTGGTTCCTCCGGAAGCGTGTGAGCAAAACGGAGCGTTGTCGCCCCGGCTGCCACCGGACGGCCTTGTGAGCCATGCTTCCGTGTGAGATGGCGCGCTGTATAGCGCGATTCCGGCCAGAAGCAAGGAAATAAGGGCCATTCTGCGGCGGTTTTCGCCCGCGAGAGGCCCTCTTCCGTAAAGACCACGCTGCGCCCTGGCCCGCGACTAGCATCTGGGCTGGTTCGGCGGGCATTTCTTTGCCGCCGGCGGCGGGGCCGCGGGACGCGGCGGAGGTGCTGCCGGGCGCGGCGGTGGCGCGACGGCCATCCGGGGCGGCGGCGGTGGCGCCGGCCGGGCTACCGGTGGCGGCGGCGCGGGTCGGGCCATTGGCGGCGGCGCTGGCCGAGCGGCCGCGACGGGGGGAGCCACCCGGGCCGGCGGCGGCGCTGCAACACGCGGCGGAGGCGGCGGTGCCGGACGCGCCACGGCCGGCGGTGGAGTCGGCCTCGCCACGGCCTGAGGCCGCGGTGGTGATGCCGACGGCCGGGCGGCCTGCGCGGGAGTAGCCGACGGCTGATTCTGGGGCCTGATCGGCTCGCGCGCGGCAGAGGGCGGCGGGGTGACCGGTCGTCCAGCTGCGCCGGGAGGCGTGCGGGCAGCAGGCGGCGTGCCAGCCGGGTTGCGGGTCGCGGACTTGCCATGCTCCCCGGGCCCGGTCCCGGGCGCGGGCTGGGCCACCGGCGGCTTCGGCGATTGGCCGGCCGCAGCGGCCGGATTTGCAGTGATGGGCTTAGCCGTCGGCGGCGCCGCGGCGGTTGGCGCACCGGGATGAGCCGGCAGAGCGGTACCGGGACCAGCAGTCGGCGGCGCCCCCGGATGCGTCGGCAGCGGCGCGCCGGGTGCAGTCGCCGTCGGAGGTACAGCTCTGCCGCCCGGCAGAGGCCCTGCCCCCGCTGGTGGCGTCGGCGGCCCGCCATGGCTCCCTGGAACCGGCAGTGTATTGGCCTGGGGCAGCCTGGCCGATGGAGCAGCGGTTGGCGCTCCGATCGGTGCCGCGGTCGGCGCGACATTGGCCGGCGTCGCTGGAGCTAGCCTTGGCCTTGCCGTCGGCTGCATCGTCGCGCTCGGCGGCATCGGCGCCTTGCCCTGCTGAATCAGGGCGGCGCGCTGCGCGACCGCCTGCGGCACGGCGGGACCGGCCGGGCTGGCGCGGCCGGCAACGGCTGGTGCGAGATTGCCCGGTCCGGGCCCCGGCCCCGCACCCGCCGGCAATGCCTGCGGCCGGTTGATGACGGTGTTGATGACCGTGGTGTTGTGAATGTTCTGGTAGATGATGTTGTTCGGCGGCGGCGCGACATAGATCGGCGGTCTGACGAACACCGGGATCGGCACGAAAACCGGCTGCGGCAGCACGAACAGGCCGAGCACCGGCATTGGCGGCGACAGCACGACGAAATCCGGCGGCGGCGGCGGCAGATAGTAGATCGGCGGCGGCGGCGGCGGCGCGAAGCCAAAATCGGGATCGCTGAAATACAGCACCGGACGGTCGACATAGACGATCTCCTCCGGCGGCGGAGGCGGTACGTCATAGTCGATCATCGCAAAGCTCGGCGGCGGCTCGACCGGCGCGGTCAGGATCGCCAGGCGACGGCGCGCGTCGGCCGCATGCGGCCCTCGCGAATAGCGACGCAGATACGACCAATAGGCTTCCGGCGTATCGGTCCGATAGGTCCGCCGCCAAGTGATCGCCTCGCGGCGCGCCGCGACGATCGCCATCACGCGCTTGGACATCGGATCATTCGGATAGGCGCCGAGAAACTCCTCATAGGCCGGCAGTGTGTCGCGCGCGAGCGCGGCGGCATAGGCATCCTGGACGCCGAGGTCGCGGATCGGCTTGTTACGCATCGCGGCGACCTGGTCGGGCGCGGCCTCCTGCGGCGGTGCGTCGGGGCCGCGCTCGAAGAACGAGAACTGCGCCGATATCTTCTGCTCGTTCCAGGGTACCTGCGCGCCCTTGCTGGCCTCGTTGACGCGCAGGCGAACGCGATCGAACACATCAGGCAGTGGCAGGCCGCCGGTGCGGATCATCTCCGCCAGCGATTGCGCGTAGATGCCGTATGGCCCCGGCTCCTCCGGCGCCACCGTGCCGGGCGCGGCATTGAAGGCGATCAGCATGTTCGGATCGGGCTCGACCAACGCAAGCCCGCTCGCGATCGGCTGGCCGCCCTCGACGAAGGGCTGCGCCCGCGCTGCATCGAGCACGACGATGTTGGCCTTGAGCGGAACGGAAGCGAGCTGCCGCGCATAATCGCTGATGCGCAGGCCTTCGGTCGGAATGTCGGCGTCACGGGTGATGTTGGAATCGACCGGGATGAAATAGTTCTCACCCGCAAGCTGCACGCCGTAGCCGGCGAGATAGATCATCGCGACGGTGCCGGGGCCGGAGGCCTGCGCCTTCTGGATGAAGTCGCGAAAACTCTTGCGCAGCGTGTCGCCGTCGAGATCGCGGGCGCCGACAACGTCGAAGCCCGCCGCTTGCAGCGTCTGCGCGATCAGGCCGGCATCGTTCGCGGTCGTCGCCAGCGGCGACTTGGCATAGGCGCCGTTGCCGACCACGAGCGCGATGCGCTTTTCCTGCTGCTGAGCGCGCGCCGGATCCGGCGCGCCCGCGGCAAAAACCGCGATCGGCAGGAGAAGGCAGATGAAGGCTCTGAGCGTCCCAAGCATGGCTTGCTGCCCGTTATTGTTGTTGAGGTGCCGCCACGCATCAGACGCGCGGCCAGCTGAATGGCACTTGAACGAAGGGCTAAATAACGAAAGGCCCAAATAACGAAAGGCTTGGATTGAGGCGGAGGCATGGCGCCCGTTGCCGGCGCCAAGCTCCTGCGTCAGACTCGCATCAGCCTCGCGACGGTGGACCGGCGCGAGGCGATCAGCGCGTCAGCCCTGCGCGATCAGTTCGACCGTTCCCGTCGTGAGCCGGTAGATGCCGCCCACGACCTTGAGCTTGCCCTGCTCCACGGCCGCATTGAGGATCGGCGCCGCCGATTTCAGCTTCGCGACGTTGTCGATCACGTTCTGCCGGATCGCATTGTCGAGGACGTTCCCGCCTTGCTGCATCGCAACCTTGGCGGCAGGCGCGATCGCATCGACCAGCGAGGGGATGTGGCCCGGCGGCGGCTTGTTGTCCTTGATCGCCTTCAGCGTCGCATCGACGGCGCCGCAAGCGTCATGGCCGAGAACGAGGATCAGCGGCGCGTTGAGCACGGCGACCGCATATTCCATGCTGGCGATGGTCTCGGTGCCGGCAAAATTTCCGGCGACGCGGCAGACGAACAGATCGCCGCGGCCGGTGTCGAAGGCATATTCCGGCGCGATGCGCGAATCGGCACAGCTCAGCACGGCCGCGAACGGGTTCTGCCCGCCTGCCAGCGCCTCGCGCTCGTGCTTGAAATCATGACGCCGCGCCACGCCGTCAACATAGCGCGCATTGCCTTCCATCAAGCGTTTCAATGATGCGTCGGGCGACAGCACGTTCTGCGGCTTGGGCGGCGTTTTCGTCTCCTTGGCGAAGGCTCTGCCGGTCAAGGCGAGGCCGAGGGCCGAGGCACCAAACAACATCGCGGACCGCCGCGATGGTACGATCTTCTCCTGTAGGGATTCATTGCATTTGTCGCACATGTTACGTTTCCTCCCGGCGCGATGGACCAACGGCATCGGTGCAATCATAGCCGCAACGATGTGACGAAACCACAAATGACGGTGCGGGCGACGCCCGAGTTTCGCGCGGGCCTATTCCGCCAAGCGAAGCTCCGCGATCGTCGTCCTCGCAGCCGGTTCGTCCAGGGGAAGGAAATCCAGCGGTCCCTGATTTGTATAGCCGGACGTCATCGCAAGTGTGAGACCCCAGCCCAGCAGCCCAGTGCTCGCGTTCGCGATCATGGCGCTCTTGCGCTGACTGAAGCGCGCAACGAAGAACACGGTCTGGCTGGACTGAGCCGAGAAGTCCACGCGCGTCACGCCGAGCGCCGCCTCCTCTGCTACGAACTGGTGTTGGCCCGCCGGGCGATCGACATAGACATATGTCCCGGTCTTCAGGCCCTTGATCGGCGTACCGTCGAGGGAAAATGCCCAGTCCGGATCGCCGATGCCGCCGAAGCCCTTCTCGCGAAACACGACGACGCGTGCCTGCCCGGCTTTCGGCGGACCCAGCTTTCGTACCGCCTCCGAATACCCGAGCCCACTTCTCGCCGTCTCACAGCCGCACAGCAATGCCGCAGCCACGAGCAACACCAGCCCACGCAATAGCATCACGCCCCCAGATTTTCCCCGGGAGCATGCTAACCGGAATCAGCGACAGGTTGCAACGGGACCGCAGCATCACCCGCGCAAAACATGCAACCGGCTGCAACTTCGTGCGTGTTGCTAGAGCTGCTGCACGTCCACGACACCCGCCACCGCCTTGATGGCGCCCGCGATCTGCGGCGAGACCTTGAAACGGCCGGGCAGCTTCATCTCGACCTCGGTCTCGAGGTCGAGCATCATCACCAGCGAGACCTCACCGTCGCCGTTGGAGCGCGGCGCGGTGCCGGGACTGCCGACTTTCGGTGCCGCGCCGTTCGACGCCGCCATGTCGGGTCCGGCGAGACGCTTGGCGATCGAGTCCAGCGGCTTGGTGTCGCGCACGAAAATGCGCAGGCCCTTCTGGGTCTTGGCCGCGGCGTCGTCCAGCGGCTCGGCATGCAGCACGCGGGCGCGCACGTCCTCGCCCTGGAGCTCGGCACCGAGCTGGAGCAGCACGGCAGCGCCCGGCTCCAGCACGTCGCGATATTGCGCGAGGCCTTCCGAGAACAGCACCGCCTCGAAATGTCCGGTCGGATCGGACAGGCCCATAATGCCCATCTTGTTGCCGGTCTTGGTGCGCCGCTCCATGCGCGACACCACGGTGGCCGCGACCTTGCCGGCGGTGGCGCCGGTCTTCACCGCGCGCGAGAACTCGGCCCAGGACTGTACGCGCAGCCGCTTCAGCACGGTGGCGTAATCGTCGAGCGGATGTCCCGACAGGAAGAAGCCGATCGCGTCATATTCGCGGCGCAGCCGCTCGGCCGGCAACCATGGCTCGATCTGCGGCAGCATGACGGTCGGCGCATCGGCCGAGCTGCCGAACATGTCGTTCTGGCCGATCGTCTCGGCCTGATGCGCGCGCTGGCAGGCGGCGAGGATCGCGTCCGCACCGGCGAAGACGCGCGCCCGGCTCGGCTCCAGCATGTCGAAGGCGCCGGCCGCGGCAAGACTTTCGATGACGCGCTTGTTGATCGCGCGCGGATTGACCCGCGCGGCGAAATCGGCGAGCGAGGTGAACAGTCCCTTCTTCGTCCGCTCCTCGATGATCTGCTCGACAGCGGCAATGCCGACGCCCTTCAGCGCGGCGAGCGCGTAGTAGATCGTCTTGTCGCCGACCTCGAAGGTCGCGCCTGAGCGATTGATGTTCGGCGGCTCGACCTTGATGCCGAGGCGCTGCGCCTCCGAGCGGAATTCGGAAAGCTTGTCGGTGTTGTTGAGATCGAGCGTCATCGACGCCGCGATGAACTCCACCGGGTAATGCGCCTTCATGTAGGCGGTGTGGTAGGACACCAGCGCATAGGCCGCCGCGTGGCTCTTGTTGAAGCCGTAGTCGGCGAATTTCGCCAGGAGCTCGAAGATGGTGTCGGCCTGTGCCTTCGGCACGCCGTTCTTCACCGCACCGGCAACGAAGATCTCGCGCTGCTTCTCCATTTCGGCGCGGATCTTCTTGCCCATGGCGCGGCGCAGCAGGTCGGCGTCGCCGAGCGAATAGCCCGACATCACCTGCGCGATCTGCATCACCTGTTCCTGGTAGATGATGACGCCGAAAGTCTCTTTGAGAATCGGCTCCAGCACGGGGTGCAGATATTCCGGCTCCTCGTCGCCGTGCTTGCGCAAACAATAGGTCGGGATGTTCGCCATCGGACCCGGGCGGTAGAGCGCGACCAGCGCGATGATGTCCTCGAACCGGTCGGGGCGCATGTCGACCAGCGCGCGCCGCATGCCCTGGCTTTCAACCTGGAACACGCCGACCACCTCGCCGCGCGCCAGCATCTGGTAGCTTTCGGCATCGTCGATCGGCAGCGTGGCGAGATCGACATGGATGTCGCGCGGCTTGAGCAGCTTGATCGCGACGTCGAGCACGGTCAGCGTCTTCAGGCCGAGGAAGTCGAACTTCACGAGGCCCGCGGGCTCGACCCATTTCATGTTGAACTGGGTGACCGGCATGTCCGACTTGGGATCGCGGTACATCGGCACCAGCTCGCTCAACGGGCGATCGCCGATCACGATGCCGGCGGCATGCGTCGAGGCGTGGCGGGTCAGGCCTTCGAGGCGCTGGGCGATATCGAAGGCGCGCGCCACCACCGGGTCTTCGTCGCGGAACGCCTGGAGTTTTGGTTCGCTCTCGATCGCGGCAGCCAGCGTGACAGGCGCGGCCGGATTCTGCGGCACGAGTTTTGTGAGCTTGTCGACCTGACCGTAAGGCATCTGCAGAACGCGGCCGACGTCGCGCAGCACGCCGCGCGCCTGCAGCGTTCCGAAGGTGATGATCTGCGCGACCTGATCGCGACCATAGCGCTCCTGGACGTACCTGATCACCTCGCCGCGGCGGTCCTGGCAGAAGTCGATGTCGAAATCCGGCATCGAGACGCGTTCGGGATTGAGGAAGCGCTCGAACAGCAGGCCGAACTTGATCGGGTCGAGGTCGGTGATGGTCAGCGCCCAGGCGACCAGCGAGCCTGCGCCGGAGCCGCGGCCCGGCCCGACCGGTATGCCCTGGCCCTTTGCCCATTTGATAAAGTCGGCCACGATCAGGAAGTAGCCCGCGTATTTCATGCGCATGATGACGTCGAGCTCGAACGCCAGGCGCTTTTTGTAGTCCTCGTCAGTGGTGCCCGGCGACAGGCCGTGCACTTGCAGACGGTTGCCAAGCCCCTCCTCGGCCTGCCGCTTCAATTCGGCCGCCTCGACCGCGGCGGCATCGGAGCTTGCGGCAGCGCCGACCGTGAAGAACGGCAGGATCGGCTTGCGCGTCATCGGGCGGAACGAGCAGCGCTCGGCGATCTCCACCGTCGAGGCCAGCGCCTCCGGAATGTCGGCGAACAGCACCGCCATCTCGGCGCGGGTCTTGAAGCGGTGGTCGGGCGTGAGCTGCTCGCGCTCGGTCTCTGCGATCAGCCGCCCGCCGGCGATGCAGAGCAGCGCGTCATGCGCTTCGTAATCGTCGGTCGCGGCGAAATACGGCTCGTTGGTCGCAACCAGCGGCAGGCCCTTGACGTAAGCGATGTCGATCAGGCTGCTTTCGACTCTCCGCTCCTTCTCGGTGTTGTGGCGCTGCAGCTCGACGTAGAGGCGGTCGCCAAACAGGCTGGCCAGACGCTCGCAGCGCGAGGCGGCAATTTCGGCCTGCCCCGCGGCAAGCGCCAGCGAGATCGGCCCATCCGGACCGCCCGTCAGCACAATCAGGCCTTCGGTCTCGCCCTCCAGCCAGTCAAACTTTATGTGGGAGGCATGGGTGTCGGGCGTCTCCAGGAACGCGCGCGAGTTCAGCCGCATCAGGCTGCGGTAGCCGCGCTCCTGCGCGGCCAGCAGTACCACGCGCGAGGGCAGAAGCGCGTTGCGCGCACTGGGATCCTGGTCGCCGAAATCGATCGCGATCTCGCAGCCGACGATCGGCTGGATGCCGGAGCCCGCCATCTTGTCGGAGAACTCCAGCGCACCGAACATGTTGTCGGTATCGGTCAGCGCCAAGGCCGGCTGATGGTCTTTCTTCGCAAGCTCGGCGAGCTTGGCGATCTTGATCGAGCCCTTGAGCAGCGAATAGGCCGAGTGAACGTGAAGGTGGACAAATCCGGCGCTCGGCATGGTCGCGTGACGGCCTCTTGCAGATGGATGGAGCGGTCGCCGGCACCGGAGGCATCATGCATTCGCCAAGCCGACTCGCCTCACAATGGTGGGGTCTCACCGCTTCAGAGTCCACGCCGGAGCGGCCGATCGGTCGCGTCGTCCCGCTTTTCCCCAAGGGGCACCCGTGAGCCGAGCACCGGTTTACAAAATCGCGGGTCTAGAGCTGCGGAATCACCTGCGCCCAGATTGCGATCATCCCGACGAACAGCGCGATCGAGGCGAGTGCGGCGGCTTCTTCGACGAAAATCCTGAACATGGCTTGCTCCATCACCAGAACGTAGGAAGAACATTGTTCTCATTTTGTTCCTGGGAGTCAAGCCGTCTGCGCCATCTTGAAAAGCGATGGTTAACTCGCTGAATTCAAACAATAAAAAAGCCCCGGCACAAGGCCGGGGCTTTCATCAACCGCTCGATGGAGCGATCAAGCTCAGTAACGGCCGAGCATCTGGCCGGGGCCGAACTTGTAGTTCAGGCGGACGAGGCCCATGTCGACGTCCTGCTTGACGTGGACCGGCAGAACACCGATGCCGCCGGTCAGGTTCTGATCGTTGCCACCCAGGAAGATGTGGTTGTATTCGGCGCCAACCGACCAGTTCGGAGCGAACCCGAACTCGAGGCCCGCGCCGACCGTGCCGCCCCAACGAGTGTCGTTGGCCGATGCAAGCGACACGCCGCCGAAAGAGGCGTCGTACTTGGTGCCAACCACCGCCGCACCACCCTTTACGTAGAGCAGCACGTTGTTCCAAGCGTAGCCGACCTGACCGGTGATCAGACCGAACGAGTCGATCTTTGCGTTGTTGGTGAAGCCGGAGATCGCTCCAACGTGGCTGCCGGAGAAGTCAGCCCAGTTGCCCTGGCCTTCCACGCCGAACACCCACTGGCCCGACTGCATGCGGTAGCCGATCTGGCCACCAACCGTGCCCCCGGTCGCGTCATGCGAACCATCGCGGCCGAAGCCCACCAGATCCCACGTCGCGTGCGAGGAACCGCCGCCGCCGTTGACGCCGATGTAGAAGCCGCTCCAGTCGTAGATCGCGGCAACCATCGCGGGCGCCTTGGTGTAAGGCCGCGCAGCGAGGTCAGCAGCCACCGCCGGCGCAGCCGCGCCGAGCGCGACAAGGCTCACAGCAGCAAGCAACAGATTCTTGTTCATTTGATTCCCGTTCCAGTTTTGTCGTGAGGCCCCCGGGCCGTGTCGTCGTTCATACCAGCGCTCGACGGAATTGCTGTAACCTCGACGCCACAGTCCGCCCCAAAGGGCTGCGCTTCATTAATGAAGATTTATCAGGGCGCGCTGGAAACCCTTTGAAACAAGAGTTTTCACGAGTTCCAATGTCGGTTACACGACATATACGGCATGCACGCGTAACAATATCGCGCGCACATTCGCGTGATTGGAGAATTGAAATGCGCAGACGAATTGCTTTCCCCATTTCTGCCATATTTTCGCTCGCGCTCGCCACATTTGCGTTTGCGCCCGGCGGAAGCACGCCGGCGCATGCGTTCGGAACTCACCATGCCTTCTGTCTCACCGGCGATGAATGGCCGGGGCTCAGCAATTGCACGTTCGACAGTTACGCGCAGTGCCAGGCGAGTTCGTCGGGCCGCGCCCTCACCTGTATCGCGAACCCGTATTTCGCAGGCCAGAGCGATGATCCCTACGCCTACCAGAACAGGCCGCACGCGCAGACGCCTGGTTATCCGCCGGGCTATTTCCTGCGCTAAGCTGCGTCGCACTCGCTTCGCGCTCCTTGATTGCCGCTACGCCTCCCTCGAGCAGTGCAGGTATTTGGCCGTGGGTCTGTCGGCGACGCGCACTGCGAACCGGTATTTTGCGCAGAAGAAGCCCCCTCGCCGCGCAAGGCGCCTCAATTAAATCGGGACGCTGATATGCGGCCTGCCCAGCGTTCAGCTTCCGGTGTTGACGCCGACTGATCCGGGTTTAAGTACGACAGAGAAATCTTGCAGGGGTGGCGACGTTTGCTGGGCTGGTTCCCGTTGACGCCACCATTGCAGGACACATGACGACATCGCACCGAGCGACCTCGCCCCGCGCGACCGCGGCCTCAGCACCCCCTCATCTCGCCATCGTCCTGTTCTCGCTCGCGATGGGCGGCTTTGCGATCGGAACCACCGAATTCGCATCGATGAGCCTGCTGCCGTTTTTCGCCGCCGACCTCGGGATCGACGAGCCGACCGCGGGACACGCAATCAGCGCCTACGCACTCGGCGTCGTGCTCGGCGCGCCACTGATCGCCGTGCTCGGCGCGCGATTGGCGCGGCGCGCGCAGCTATTGGTCCTGATGGCCGTGTTCGCGCTCGACAATGCCCTCACCGCGCTGGCGCCGGGCTTTGGCTGGATGATCGCAGCGCGTTTCCTCTCGGGATTGCCCCACGGGGCCTATTTCGGCATCGCCGCGCTGGTCGCGGCCTCCCTCGTTCCGCAACATCGCCGCGCGCAGGCGATCGGCCAGGTGACGCTCGGCCTGACCACTGCCACCATCATCGGCGTGCCGCTGGCCAATCTGATTGGGCAGGCCGTCGGCTGGCGCGCGAGCTTCGGTCTCGTGTCGGTGCTGGCGCTGCTCACGGTCCTGCTGTGCGCCCTGTTCGCGCCACGCGACCAGGCAGGCCGGTCCGATCCGCTGCGAGAGCTGGGAGCGCTGCGAAGCGGCCGCGTCTGGATCACGCTGGCGATCGGCGCCATAGGCTTCGGCGGCATGTTCGCCGTCTACACTTACCTGGCGACCACGCTGATCGAGGTGACCAAGGTCAGCCCCGCGGTCATTCCGCTTTTTCTGGCCGTGTTCGGCATCGGCGCCACGCTCGGCAATCTGTTCGTGCCGCGCTTTGCCGACCGCGCGCTGATGCCGACCGCGGGCGTCATCCTGTTATTCTCGGCAGTTGCGCTGCTGGTGTTTCCGCGTGCCGCCGGCAATCCCTGGCTGCTGGCGGCAGACGTCTTCGCGATCGGCGCCAGCGTCTCGCTCGGCGCCATTCTCCAGACGCGGCTGATGGACGTCGCCGGAGACGCGCAGGCGCTTGCGGCCGCCCTCAACCATTCGGCATTCAACACCGCCAATGCGCTCGGCCCGTTCCTCGGCGGCATCGCCATTCGCGAGGGGCTGGGCTGGACCTCCACCGGCCCAGTCGGCGCCGCGCTGGCGGTTCTGGGTTTCCTGATCTGGATCGTCGCCTATCGCGACGCCAGATCTGCTGAAGCCGAATCTGCTCCGGTCGATGTCAGCTCGGGAAGCAACGCGGCCGCACCGGAGAATCCTCCGGCGAAACTGGCGCCACCGTTGGCGCCGGATGATCGAAGCCGTTCGGATGCCGCCAGTGATCCGGTGGCTTGAGGACGCCTCCTCAACCAGCCATCGTAACGATCAAAGGTCCGCTTCGGGTGGCGATCACGGTGTGCTCGTATTGAACAGTCGCCGCTTCGGGGCTGCTGTAGAGCGTCCACGGATCATCGCCATCCTGTGCCCACTCGGCGCCCAGGGACAGGAATGGCTCGACCGTGAACACCAGGCCGTCGCTCATGATACGGCGTTCGGAGCGGTCGGGCCATGTCGCGATCTCCGTCGGCTCCTCGTGGAGCGACAGGCCGACACCGTGGCTAGCAAGGTTCCTGACCAGGCTATAACCGTTCTTCCGCGCGAAGGTCCCGATGGCCTGACCGATGCCGGCAATCGGTTTGCCGGCTCCAACCTGCCGCAGGCCCGTCCACATCGCGCGCCTTCCATCCCTGCAAAGACGTTCGACCACGCGGGTTACGGGCGGAACGGCGAATGACGCTCCCGTATCCGCAAAGAAGCCGTTCTTCGCGGCAGACACGTCGATGTTCACAAGGTCGCCGCGCGCGATCCGTCGCTCACCCGGAATGCCGTGAGCGATCTCCTCGTTCACGCTGATGCAGGTCGCCCCGGGAAAGTCGTAGGCCAGCTCCGGAGCCGAACGTGCGCCGGCAGCCTCCAGCAGTGTTCGTCCGATCTGGTCGAGCTCGGAGGTGGTCATGCCCGGCTCGAGCGCCTTGCCCATCGCCTCGAGAGTGTTGGCGACGATGCGTCCGATCTCTTTCAGGCTGGTGAGGTCGTTGTCATCCGAGATTGTCATATCAGGCTCTTCCGAAAGCCGGGGCATAGCGCTTGTGAAGCCGGCTTGCAAACGGAAGGACCCATGCCAAATCGCGTCGGCGCAAATGCTTCTTGCCGGACGGCCCGGTCTTTCGAAAACGCACGACGTGACGCACCGGACCTCGCAATCGCCGTTCATATGACATTTCAGCGATGCTATCCCCCTGTCGCTCTCGACAACACAGACGAGAGAACTGGAGAATGTTCATGTCTGTCACGAACAACGGAATCGGCCGGCGAGACTTCGTTGCATCGTCGCTGGTCGGTACCATTGGCCTTACCTTTCCGCTCACTTCGATCGCGTCATCCGCTCAGGCCGCAGAAAGCACCGCAAGCCCCGCCGGCGACGCCAGCATCCGCAAATTCAATATCAACATCCCCGACTCGACGCTCGATGACCTGCGCCGGCGCATCGGAGCAACGCGCTGGCCCGACCGGGAGACGGTGCCCGACATCTCGCAAGGCGTGCAACTCGCGCGGCTGCAATCTCTTTGCGGCTACTGGGCCAAGTCCTATGACTGGCGCAAGATCGAAAAGCAGCTCAACGCGCTGCCGCAGTTCATCACCGAGATCGATGGCCTCGACATCCATTTCATCCATGTCCGGTCACGCAATCCCGACGCGCTGCCCATCATCATCACGCACGGCTGGCCGGGTTCGATCCTCGAAATGCTCAAGACCATCGGACCGCTGACCGATCCCGTAGCGCACGGTGGGCGCGCCGAGGACGCCTTCCACGTCGTCATCCCCTCGATTCCCGGTTACGGCTTCTCGGCGAAACCACGCGAACTCGGATGGGGCCCGGACCGCGTAGCGCGCGCCTGGGACGTGCTCATGAAGCGGCTGGGATATGTCAGATACGTCTCCCAAGGCGGCGACCATGGATCGGTGATCTCCGACGCGCTCGCCCGTCAGAAACCTGCTGGCCTTCTGGGTATCCACGTCAACATGCCGCCGACTGTGCCTGCCGAATACGTCAGGGGCATCAATGCCGGCGATCCGCCGCCTGCAGGCCTTCCTGAGCCGGAACGCGTGGCCTTCGAGACCCTGAGCAAGTTCTTCGCGCGAAGCGCGGCCTACGGCGCGATGATGGTGACGCGCCCGCAGACGATCGGTTACGGGCTTTGCGACTCGCCCGCGACACTCGCTGCCTTCATGTACGAGAAGATTGCCGAGTGGACGGACAGCGGCGGCGAGCCCGAGCGCGTGCTGACCAAGGACGAAATCCTGGATGCCATCTCGCTCTATTGGCTCACCGATACCGGCGCGTCGGCCAGCCGGTTCTACTGGGAAAACAACAACAACAACTTCAGCTCCGCCGCGCAGAAGACCACGGAGATCACGGTGCCGGTCGCGGTGACCGTATTCCCTGCCGAGATCTATCGCGCGCCGAAGACATGGACCCAGCGCGCCTATCCGACGCTCCATTATTTCAACGAGGTCGACAAGGGCGGCCACTTCGCGGCGTGGGAGCAGCCGCAGCTCTTCGCCGCCGAGATGCGGGCAGCGTTCAGATCGCTGCGCTAAGGCGTTCAACCCGTGAACCGAGGCGGCGCTGTCATGGCGCCGCTTGGTGGCTCTTTCGGCCTCTCGGCGGCGCCGTCGCTTCCCTGCGCATGGCGCGAAGAGCGCGTCGGCTGTGATGACCGACAGGACGGGTCTGACGTCAGTGTGGACGCAGCTCGTGGCGTCGTGCTCGTCGGCGGCATCGGCTCCGACTAGCCCTTGGACAGCAGCTTCGCTGCCGAACGTCAGCGCGACGCCGTCGCCGCAGTTGGATTCAAAATAAAGCCGCGCTTAGAGCCTGTCCGTAGATCATTGCGGCCACAAGTGACAGCAGCAGACCTGCTCCCGAAAAAATCACAAGTATCTTTAAAGTTTCGACGTCAACGTTGGTTCTCGTCGCCCCGGAATATCGCCTTCGCCAGTGCAGTCATCATCGCCCGCTCCAAAGCAGACCGCGTGAAAACGCGACCTGACTTCGTCTAGCGTTGTTGGGCGCGTTTGCGTGTGAAGCAGATTACAGGTGATTGGCGCAACGACAGTTTTTGATTACGCACCTGGGCATGATCATCATGAGCAGGATCGTGTTGCGATCCTGCTCACGTCGCCGCCCAACGCAAAATTCCTCGGCGACGTCGTTACGCGACGGCTCAGGTCTGCCAGGGCGTGTTGCGGATGCGCGTGCATGCGTTCGGCTTGCGAAATGCCGGATCGCGATCTTCGATGTAATCGAAATTGACCGTCCCGAACGTCGTCTGAGGCTTCTTCAAGGCCGAGCAAGTCTGCACCTCGAGGAATTCGTTCTTGAAATCGCCGCGCGGAAACGCGGCGATCACCTCGTCGCGTTGCTCTTGTGTGTAGTCGTCATATCCAACGCCCACGACGTCCACCAAAACCCCTGCGTTCGTGAGCGCGATTTCCGGCTTCATATACTGCGGAATTCCTGGCGTGGTATGCAGCGCAATCGCCTCCCACACCAGATCGGCTTGCGGCTGAGCAACGCCGTGCCCCCTGAGAAATTCTCGCGCGGCGTCGGCGCTGTCGACTTCAAATCGCTTTGTCTCGGTGTGGTAATGATCGACAAGGCCGAGATCGTGAAACAGCGCCGCGACATAGAGCAACTCGGAGTCGAATTTCAGCTTCTGACGCACGCCCTTGATCGCGCCGAATACATAGACGCGAACCGAATGGTTGAACAACATCTCGGTTTCGTACTGGCGCACCAGCTCGGCCGCCTGCCGTGCCATCTTGCTGTCGGGAATCCTCACGCCGGAAATCATGCTTGCCATTTTTCAGGCTCCTGGCTTTGTCGCTGCGATTGCGGCCGTCAGGCCGCCTTCTCCATCGCAGCCTGCGGCCTATTTCGGAAGCTGATCGCGAGACGGTTGTACACATTCATCAGGCCGATCGCGATGGTGAGATCGACGAGCTCGCGCTCCTCGAATATCGCGCGGGCGGCCTGGTACGTTTCATCCGGCACGCCGGTATCCGCGACCCGAGTCACCGTTTCGGCCCATGCGAGGGCGGCGCGCTCGCGCGCGTCGAAGAGATTGCCGGCCTCAGCCCACGCCTGCAGCAGCGCGAGCTTTTCGATCTTCTGGCCGCTCTTAAGCAGATCGCGCGTGTGCATGTCCAGGCAATAGGCGCAGTTGTTGATCTGCGATATGCGCAGGTAGACCAGGTTCACCAGCGTCGCAGGAAGATTGCTCTGCATGACGTAGCCGTAGACGCCGCCCAACGTTTTCACGCCCGCCGGTGCGATGTGGTTGTAATCGAGACGCATGGTCATTTTCTTACTCCATGATGTCGGTCTGTTCGCCGGTCTTGGTTGCCGGGTACTTTCATCTGCCCCCATAAGTGCTACCGCCATGGTCCACAGAAAAGTACCAAGAACGCACGAAAATCGTGTACCACGGGGACATGACCAAGCCGCTGCGGTTGAAGCTTGACCGCTCTGCGAAGACGCCGCTGGCGGAGCAGATCCGCAAGGGTATCGGGAATGCTATCGCGAGCGGTGTGCTCGCCCCGGGGGCTCGTCTGCCTTCCTGGCAGGACATGGCAGCCCAACTTGGCGTCGCGCGAGGTACAGTGCGCTCGGCGTACCAAAAACTCTCCTCCGCCCAACTGATCGTAGCTTCGCGCGCGACAGGAACGCACGTCGCGGACCGGCCGTCCCTCGCCGCTCGGCAGGAACAAGCCCCGGATTCTGGCTCATTCATGGAGATGTACCGGGAGCTCACCGCGGGGCCGGCTGTTTTTCAGATGGGCGTGCCTTCGAACGAAACCGTTCCCGCCAAGCTCTTCGCGAGAATGCGCGCGCAGGCGGTTCGTGCAGAAATGAGCGCACCGGCGATCTATCCCGATCCGCGGGGCGAGCTAGACTTGCGCCGCGAGATCGCGGCTTTACCTTGCGCTAGCGCGCGGAATCGAGTGCGCACCTTCCCAAATCATCATCACCAGCGGTTTCAGTGGCGGCCTCGGACTGGCGCTCCGCGTTCTCGGCCTCGAGCAAAAAAAGGTCTGGGTGGAGGATCCAGGCTTTCCCTTCACCCGTAAGGGTCTCGAGCTTGCGGGATTGTCGATCGCGCCGATCCCGGTTGACGCGGACGGCATCGACGTCAATTACGGCCTGAAACATGCTCCTGACGCGTCGCTGGTTGTCGTGACTCCAGGACAGCAGGCACCGCTTGGATTCACCCTGTCGCTGGCAAGACGTTCACGCCTGCTCGAATGGGCCGCTCAAGAGAGGGTGTGGGTGATCGAGGATGACTATCTGAGCGAGCTTCAGCTAAAGGGCCGGGCTACGCCGGCGCTTGCCTCTCTCGATCGTGCTGGGCGCGTCATCCACATTGGGTCTTTTAGCAAGACAGTGACGCCCGCCTTGCGGCTTGGCTTCGTCGTTGCGCCCGCTGCTCTGGCGCCACGCTTTGCCGAAGTTGCGGCATGCCTCGCTCCGGCGCCCGGGCCCTCCGTACAGATCGCAACCGCCGAATTCATCCGCGACGGCCACTATCTACGGCATCTTCGACGGACGAAGCGGGCCTATGCCGCGCAAGGCGATGCGCTGCTGAAATACCTGAAGGCACGCGCCAGGGACGTTGCGATCGCCGGATTGGCCGCGGTCCTGCGACTGCCGGACGGGACCTCCGACGTCGCGATCGCGAGGAAAGCGGCATCGTTCGGATTGGCGCCCACGCCCCTGTCGCTATGGCATGCGTCCGCGGCTTCGGCGCGATCCGGACTGTTGCTGGGCGTCGCCACATCTCCCCACAAGAGGATCGAGGCATCCTGCGACCGGCTCCTTCAGATCATCGACCGTCATACGTGACGAGCTTGGGCCCTATGATTCCGCAATCTACACGGGTGTGTAGATCACCAGCTTCAGCGCCGGATCGTCATTGGCCTGAAAACTCGTGTGTTCGAACTGGAGCACGCCCCTGGTCGGGTGGTTCATGGTCTTGAGGCCCGCGGCGGTGCTGCGGATGTCGTGCGCTTCCCACCATTTGACGAATTCCGGACTGCCCTCGCGCAGCCGCGTGAGCAACTCCGAGAAGGCGGGATCGCCCGCCCAGACGTCGTGGGTGGCGCGAAACATCGCGACCATGCTCTTGGCGACGTCGTTCCAGCCGGCACCATAGAACTTTCGCGTCTGCTTGTTCGTCATCACCAGCAGCAGCGTGTTGCGGTCCTGCTCGGGCAATTGTCCGAACCCGAAGACCTCCTCGGCCGCCTCGTTCCAGGCCAGCACGTCCCAGCGCCGCCCCGTGACATAGGCCGGCTGCGTCAGGCTCTCGATCATCCGCCGAACGGGCGCCGGCACGATCTCGCGCGTGAACGCGCGCTTGTCACCGTCGCGCGCCAGCGCCTTGAGATGGGCATGCTCGGTCTTGCTGAGGCGCAGCGCGCGGGCCAGCGCGTCGACGGTGGTCACCGACGGACTGACGGTGCGGCCCTGCTCGAGGCGGATATACCAGTCGACGCCGATGCCGGCGAGCTGCGCGACCTCTTCGCGACGGAGCCCTGCGGTGCGGCGCCGCCGGCCAGCGGGAAGCCCGACGGTCTTCGGCGACAGCTTTTCGCGGCGGGACCTGAGGAAGTCGCCGAATTCGACGCGGCGTGGATCGGCCATGATGACATGCCTCGATGGAGGGCCTAGACAATACTAGGATAATACCAGGCCTTCCTGCGCCTGGAAAGGCGGCGCATATCGGCTTCACCCACTTTAAGGTGAGATCATGAAAGCTGCCGTACTGAAATCCTTTGGATCCCCGCTTGCGATCGAGAAAGCCCCGGACCCTGTGCTCGGGACCGGCGAGGTGATCGTTGACGTCGTCGCCACGCGCGTGCTGTCTTACATGAACGAGGTCTTCAGCGGGATGCGCAACTATGCGCTCGACCTGCCGATCATCCCGGGTCCTGGCGGCATCGGACGGGTGCGTGCGATCGGCCCGGACGCGACGAAGCTCAGCGTTGGCGACTGGGTGTTCTGCGATCCGACGGTGCGTTCGCGCGATGACGCCGCAGCGCCCGACGTCGCCCTGCAGGGGCTGACTGCCCCCGGTGCCGGCGCCATGCGCCTGCAAAAGCATTTTCGCCACGGCTCGTTTGCCGAGCAGATGCGCGTGCCGACGGAGAACGTGAAGCGCCTTGGCCAAATCACGTCCGACGAAGCCACGCAATGGTGTGCGCTGGGGACGCTGCTGGTGCCCTATGGCGGCTTCCTTGCCGCCAACCTTCAGCCCGGCGAGACCGTGCTGGTGAGCGGGGCCACCGGAAATTTCGGCAGCGCCGCGGTCTCGGTCGCGCTCGCGATGGGCGCGGCCTGTGTGGTCGCACCCGGCCGCAACGACGAAATTTTGGCCGACCTCGTCCGGCGTTTTGGTGACCGCGTGAAGCCGGTCAAACTCACCGGCAATGAAGACGACGACCGCGAGCGCATGAAGCGAGCGGCGCCCGGACCGATCGACTGCGTGCTCGACATCATGCCGCCCTCGGTGAGCACGACCGTCGTGCGCGCGGCGATCATGACGGTGCGCGCCTACGGCCGCGTCGTGCTGATGGGCGGCGTCGGCATGGCCGGCGGCACTGGCCTCGAGCTGCCTTACCCCTGGATCATGCGCAACTGCATCAGCATCCATGGCGTCTGGATGTATCCGCCGGATGCGGCAGGCCGCCTGATCGCGCTGGTGCGCGCGGGACTGCTCAGGCTCGACGAATACGAGACCACGGCCTTCGATCTCGACCATGCCAACGAGGCGGTCGAACACGCCGCAGCCAATGGCGGTCCGTTCAAATTAACAGTGATCCGGCCGTAAATCGCCTTCCGCGGCGGCGATGCGCCGCCGCGGCTGATATGCCCGACATGTCAAATGGCTGGAGGAAGTCACGCCTGACGTAGCCGGCACACGCCCGGCTACTGTGCATGGGGTTGTTTTCGCGTTTTCGTTCGAGCTCGATGACGTTACTCGAGCTCGATGGTTTTATTCGAGTTCGATCACTTGTCCGTTCGACAGCGACACGCGCCGGTCCATGCGGCCGGCCAGCTCCATGTTGTGGGTCGCGATCAGCATCGAAACCTTGGTCGCCTTGACGAGCTGCATCAGGGCCTGGAAGACGTGGTCCGCGGTGTGCGGATCGAGATTGCCGGTCGGCTCGTCCGCGAACAGCACCCGCGGCGCGTTGGCCACCGCGCGCGCGATCGCAACGCGCTGCTGCTCGCCGCCCGACAGCTCGGAGGGACGGTGCGTGATGCGCTCGCCGAGGCCGAGATAGCCAAGAATCTCCTTGGCGCGCTTGACGCTCTCGGACTTCTTCAGGCCGCGGATCATCTGCGGCATCATGACGTTCTCCAGCGCGGAAAACTCCGGCAGCAGCCGGTGGGACTGGTAGACGAAGCCGATATCGGTGCGGCGGAGCTGGGTGCGCTCGATGTCGGGCAGTTGTGAGGTCGGCGCGCCATTGACATAGACCTCGCCGGAATCGGGAGCTTCCAACAGCCCCGCAATGTGCAGCAACGTCGACTTGCCCGAGCCCGACGGCGCCACCAGCGCGACGGATTGACCCGCCCACAGCGCGAGCTTGGCGCCGTCCAGGATCGTCAGCGGCACCTCGCCCTGCAAGTACTGCCGCTTTATCTCGTGGAGATAAATGACCGGTACATCTTCCGCCCCCTGCTGCTCCATCAGCCCCTCACTCGTACCGCAGCGCTTCGACGGGATCGAGGCGTGCGGCCCGCCAGGACGGATACAGCGTCGCCAGGAACGACAGCGTCAGCGCCATGATGACGACGGCCGAGGTCTCGCCGATGTCGATCTCGGCGGGCAGCTTCGACAGGAAATAGAGCTCTGGCGAAAACAGCTCGGTGCTGGTCAGCCAGGACAGGAATTGCCTGATCGACTCGATGTTGAGGCAGATCACCAGCCCGACGAAGAAGCCGACCATCGTACCGACCACGCCGATCGAGGCGCCCGTAATCAGGAAGATGCGCATGATCGAGCCTTGCGAGGCTCCCATCGTGCGCAGGATCGCGATGTCGCTGCCCTTGTCCTTCACCAGCATGATCAGGCCGGAGACGATGTTGAGCGCCGCGACCAGCACGATCATGGTGAGGATCAGGAACATCACGTTGCGCTCGACCTGGAGCGCGTTGAAGAAGGTCGAGTTGCGCTGGCGCCAGTCGACCAGGAACACCGGCCGGCCCGCCGCCTCCGTCACGGCCTGGCGAAACGCTACGATCTGATCCGGATTGGTGGTGAAGACCTCGATCGAGGTGACGTCGTTGCTGCGGTTGAAATAGGCCTGCGCCTCCGCGAGCGGCATGAACACGAAGCCGAGATCATACTCGGACATGCCGATCTCGAACACCGCGGCGATCTTGTACGGTTTTATGCGCGGCGTCGTGCCCATCGGGGTAACCGCGCCCTTCGGCGCCACCAGCGTGATGCTGTCGCCGGCGTGCAGCGACAACTGGTCAGCGAGTCGCCGGCCGATCGCGACCCCCTGCCCGTCGTCAAAACCCTCGAGCGAGCCCTGCTTGATGTTCTTGGCGATCGAGGTGAGGTTGTTGAGGTCGTCGGAGCGGATGCCGCGCACCAGGACGCCCGAGGCGTTCCACGGCGATGACGCCAACGCCTGGCCGTCCACCACGGGCGCGGCGAGCCGGATGCCCTGGACCTGGCTGAGACGGTCGGCGACGTCCTTCCAGTCGGTCAGCGGCGATTCCAGCGGCTGGACCAGGATGTGGCCGTTGAGCCCCAGGATCTTGTCGAGCAGTTCCTTGCGGAAGCCGTTCATGACGGCCATGACGATGATCAGCGTCGCCACCCCCAGCATGATCCCGAGAAAGGAGAACCCGGCAATGACCGAGATGAATCCCTCCTTGCGGCGCGCCCGCAAATAGCGCGCCGACAGCATCCACTCGAATGGCGCAAAAGGCGCGGTCTGTACAGTCTTGGTCATGGGTTCATCCATCGGTTGATAATCCCATGATTCGGGGTCAATTGTGGCCGGATTGCCGGCCCATTACCGCGCGGTGAACACTATTCAGCCGGCCAGACGCGCAACCACGTCCGCAGGCGACATATTCTCGCGCGAGCCGTCGGCACGCCGCTTCAACTCGATCTTGCCGTCGGCGAGCCCCTTCGGCCCGATCATGATCTGCCAGGGGATCCCGATCAGGTCGGCGGCGGCGAATTTGGCCCCGGCGCGCTGGTCGGTGTCGTCGTAGAGCACGTCGACGCCCTTGGCGGAAAGCTCCGCATAGAGCTTCTCGCAGGCTGCATCGACCGCGGCGTCGCCCTGCTTGAGGTTGAGAATCGACACCCGGAACGGGGCCACGGCCTCGGGCCATTTGATGCCGGCATCGTCATGGCAGGCCTCGATGATGGCGCCGAGCAGGCGCGAGACGCCGACGCCGTAGGAGCCGCCGTGGATCGGCACATCGACACCGTCGGGACCCGCAACCAGCGCCTTCATTGCGTCGGAATACTTCGTGCCGAAATAGAAGATCTGCCCGACCTCGATACCGCGGGTGTTCACCCGCTTGTCCGCGGGCACTTCCTGCTCGAAGCGCGCGGCGTCGTGAACGTCTTCCGTCGCCGCATAGACCGAGGTCCATTGCTTGATGATCGGCGTCAAATCGCTCTCATAGTCGACGTCCTCGCCCGGCACCGGCAGGTCAAGCACGTCGCGATTGATGAAAACGCCGGATTCGCCGGTCTCGGCCAGCACGATGAACTCGTGGCTGAGATCGCCGCCGATCGGGCCGGTCTCGGCGCGCATCGGGATTGCCTTCAGCCCCATCCGCGCGAAGGTGCGCAGATACGCCACGAACATCTTGTTGTAGGAGACCCGCGCCGCGGCCTCGTTAAGGTCGAACGAATAAGCGTCCTTCATCAGGAACTCGCGGCCGCGCATCACGCCGAAGCGTGGGCGCTGCTCGTCGCGGAATTTCCATTGGATATGGTAGAGATTGAGCGGCAGGCTCTTATAGGACTTCACATAGGCACGGAAGATCTCGGTGATCATTTCCTCGTTGGTCGGCCCGTACAGCAGCTCACGCTTGTGGCGGTCGGCGATGCGCAGCATCTCCGGACCGTAAGCATCGTAGCGGCCGCTCTCGCGCCAGAGGTCGGCGAGCTGGAGCGTCGGCATCAACAGTTCCAGCGCACCGGAGCGGTCCTGCTCCTCGCGCACGATCTGCTCGATCTTCTTCAGCACACGAAAGCCGAGCGGCAGCCAGGCATAGATGCCGGCGGCCTCCTGTCGGATCATGCCGGCGCGCAGCATCAGCCGATGCGAGACAATTTCCGCCTCTTTCGGATTTTCCTTCAGGATCGGCAGAAAGAACCGCGACAACCGCATGGCAATACTCGAGGAATCAGTGACGGCTTGCAGTGAAACCGGAATTGAGAGCCAAAACACAAGACCATGAATGAGGAAAAGCCGCTAAGGCAACGGAATTCCTGTCATTTTTCCGTCGACTTGAGGTTCAGCCTGAGCTGCCGAAGAGCCGGATTCAGGGCGCCCCCACCTCGAGTTCGTCCTCCAGCGTGATCATCTCGAAATCGGTCACCAGCGCGTCGATCCGCATATGCCAGCGGCCGGCAAAGGGAAGCTCGACTTTGCGCACGTGCCAGTAGCCATCGGGTCCTAGCGAAGCGTTCCGCTCCATCGGCTCGATGCCCCGTTCAGGCAGGCTCAGGGTCAGCGTCGCTTCCTTGGCGGTCAGCGGCGTCGCGTCGCCGGTCATGAGCTGGAGCACGAAATCGTCGAGCCCGGCCTTACCCGGCGAGACCAGGACTTGGAACATCGCCTTGTCGGTGTGAATGTGGATGGCGAGCGGCGTCTCCGGAACGATCGTCCGCGGCGGCGGCGTGAAGCGCCAGCCCGCGACGACGGCAAAGATGCCGAGCGTGATGGCGCATTCGAACAGGATCGAGCGCTTGAGGGCTGGCGCGGCCTTGTGATCCCCGGGGAGCGCCGGGGTCAGGCGAAAGCGGTTGAGCGCGGCAAGCGCCAGCAGCACCACGACCAGCGCCAGCTTGATCGAGAGGATCAGGCCGTAGCGGGTCTCGACCAATGCAGACAGCTTTTCAAGCTGGACGAAGGCGAGCGCGAGGCCGGTCAATGCGAGAACGCCAACGACCGGGACGGCGATGTGGGAAAAGCGGTTCACGACAGGCAATGCCGCGGCTGGCGACTTCGACACAAGTGCAGCGAGCGGGACCAGCGCGCCAATCCAAAAGGCAACGGCGAGGCCATGCAGGAAGATAGCAGGCCGCGTGAGCGCCTCGGGCGGTGCCGTAGCAGCGTGCCCGGTCATGGCGAGCGACAGACCGACGCCGACGAAGGCGATGAGAGCAAGAGCGCGTGCATACCCCGTACCGCGCAGCGCCATTAACGCGAACAGCATCGCAGCGATGGCAACAAGCAGCGCGGGGCCGGCGCTAGTCTCAAATGCGACTTTCCAGGGAGCAATCGTCGCGAGAGCCGCCAGCGGCAGCCCAAGAAGATCGAGACCCAGCGCACCAAGGGACGCAACCGCGCTCGGAAGGCCGATCGCGAGCGCTATGCGCGGCACGGCCATGCCGGTCATCGACCACGCAACGCAGCGCGCAAAGAACACGCCGCCGGCGCCGACGAACAGGCCAAGATAGAGACCGACCCGCGTCAGCCAGATCAGCACGTTCAATCCGCTATCCGCGTTTGCCGGAGGTTGCGTCCCCGTCGGCCGGCCGATCGAGAAGATCACCGATCCCGCGACGGGATGGCCATCCTGCGAGATCACGCGATAGCTGACGACCGCCGTGCCCTGCGGCAGGTCCGCCGGCATCGCAATCGAGATCGTCTCGCCCGATGCGCTGACGCGCACATCACCCCGCGCCCTGCCCGCGCCGTCGATCAGTTGGATCGCGCCCGGCGTCACCGCCTCGTTGAAGCGCAGCTCCACCGTCTTCGGCGCGCTCGCGAGCATGCTGCCGCTCGGCGGCTCGACCGCGACGAGGGCCGCGTGCGCCGAGGCGCCGGTCGCGAAGCCGACAAAGAGGAGCAGCGCGGCGAGCAGGCGCATCAGGGTTTTGGCAGGAGTTTTACGCCCGGCGCCGGTGACTTGCCCTCGCGCGAATGCCCCGCTCCCTCCGCTGGAATCTCGATCCAGCGGCTGACGCCGGTCTCGCATTCCTGGACGACGGGGAAGTACAGAATCGTGTTCGGCTTGAGCGTGTCGGTCAGGGCCGTGTGCATGACGAACTCGTCATAGTTCTTGTCCGGCAGCTTGCCGCCGGACCAAGTCACCTCCTTGACGCCGGAGGAGAGCTTGGTGCCGTGATAGTCGTATTCGCCGGCATATTTGCCCTCGACGACATCGACGTTCCAGCCGGCCTTCGGCATCGGCTTCACCGCGATCACGCCCTCGGGGATCTGCACCCGGATCTTCACCGTCGGCGAGCCCGCGCAACCGTGCGGCACGGCGAAGACGGCTTTGTACGATCCCCCCACAGTCGCCTGCTTGGCTTCGAGGAAGACGTGCGCGGTCGCCGGCGTTGCCGCAAATGCGCTCAGAAAAATCAGCCAGATTCGCGTCGACATGTTCGGTCTCCCGAAGGTCCGGATCATGCTCGTCACATCTTCATTCCCGAATGATCAGGCATTTTCTTCATCATCTGCCCGCTATCGCCGGGCGCCTGGGCGCCGACGCCCTGGACCTCGAGGGAGACGGCAACTTTGCCGGCCTTCTCGAACTGAAGCGTCACCGGCACCTTGTCGCCCTGCTTGAAGGGGCCCTTCAGCTCCTGAAGCATGAGGTGGTAGCCGCCGGGGGCGAACTTCACCGTCTTGCCGGGATCAATCACGAGGCCCTTGTCGAGCAGGCGCATCTTCATCACGCCGTTATCCATCGCCATTTCATGAACCTCAGCCTTCCCCGCGATATCGGCGGAAATGCTGACCAGCTTGTCGGCGGTCATGCCCTTGTTCTCGATGGTCAGATAACCGCCGGCGACCTTGGCGCCGCCCGGTGTCGCCCGGCTCCACGCCTGCGAGATGACGAGATCGCCCGCCTTGACGTCGTCGGCCACCGCTGGCGCCGCGCAGAGCGCGAGAGCGAACGCCGCGAACAGCACATCTTTCAACATGGTCTTCATATCGGTCTTCCCGTTTGCAGATTGACTTTCAGTGTGTGGAGAGTTGTTGCGCCGACCATTTTTCGAGGTCGGCTATCTCGGCCGAGCCTTCGACCGTCGTAATGGCTCCATCGCGAGATATGAGCATTGTCCGGGGAATGTCGCCCTGCCAGCCGGGGTCGATCTCGAACCGCAAACGTTCGACAAAGCCGTCATTGAAGATGAAATTTTCGGTCGAGGACAGCCCCGCTCTGTCGAGCATCGATTGCGTCGCCGCCGGCAAGTTCGGCACGAGATCCGCGCTGATCGTGACGACGTCGATCCCGGGATGATCCTTCGCAAACTGCCCGAGCAGCGGCAGCTCGACCTTGCAGGGCCCGCAGGTTACGCCCCAGAAATGCACGAGCGTCGGGCGACCCGCATGGCCCCTCAGCACGCTTTGCCACGCGCCGCGCTCGAACGGTTTCAGAGCCGGGGCTGCCCCTGGCGCAGACGCTGAGGCGATCAGGAGACCCAGGCCCAGCAGGCCGGCAAATCGACGTCTCATGGCTGGTCCTCGATTGCTGCAATCCGATAGCCATCCGCCTTCGTCATCCATGACAGGTAGGTCTGCCGGCCGTTGGAAACGAGCAAGGGGTGGTCGGAGGTGTCGGTGGTGCTCGATATCGTTCTCGGTGCCGACCACGTCTCGCCATCGTCGTGCGAGATCGTCATCTGCACCGAGGTCTTCTCGCCATCGAACTCTTTCCAGACCATCACCGTTCCCGCCGGGCCCGCAAGCACGAACGGGCGCGTCGGACTGCGATCAGGCCGCCCCAGCGCCAAGGGCGCAGAGAACGTGCGGCCTTCGTCGCGCGAGTGGGCGTAGAACAATCCCTTTCGCACCTTCCCGTTGGTGTACCAGGCGACGTGATAGGTCCCGTTCGGTGCAACCGTGAGGCTCGGCCCGTGATGCGGGCAAGCATTGATCTGCCAGTCGTCATTGCTGACCCGATGGATTTCACCTGGCGTCGAGACGTCGGTGAAGGTCATGACCGCATGATCGCGCACGCCGCCCTCGAAGATGTTTCTGAAGATCACGACCGGCCGCCCCGGTGCTGCGAACGTCAACCCCAATCGGCAGCATTCGCAGGTGTTGTCACGCGCGAGACTGGCCTCTGCGTAGGTGGCGCCGCCATCGCGCGACGACGCAAAGAACAGCCCTGCGCCCTCGTACTTCCGTCCCGCCTCCTTCGCCGGGACGCGATTGCGCTTGTCGAGCCAGGCCGCGAAGACAGTGCCATCCTGATCGAGCGCCAGCGCCTCAAAACGCTGGCTCTCGTTGTTTGCGGTGATCGGCTTCAGCTCCGCAAAGCTCCTCCCGCCATCGGCCGAGCGCGTGTAGAGCACCTGACCGTTGAATGCCTCGTCCCTGAAGATCGAGAATGCGAGGGCGATGCCGCCCTTGCGATCGACCACGATCTTCGGCCGGGCATCCGGCCCCCAGTCGAGGTTGAGCCGCGTCGTCGTGACCTGGGTGGGCGGCGAAAAACTCCGCCCTGCATCCTGCGAACTCGCAACCGAAACCTGCCCGCCCGCCATCCAGGCGAGCCACAGCGTTCCGTCCGGGCCGAATGCAGGCGTCGCCTTGGTTGCGCAACGCAACGTGGGCTCCTCACAGGCCGCTTCCGAGGCATGCTGAGTATGCATCTGCGCGAGCGCCGTACCTTGCAAGAACGCAAGGGCGACTATGCCGAGGAGGCCACTTCGGATCATGGCCCTACTCCCTTCAAGAGCCCGGATCATCTAAACGCCACCTTCATACCTGCAACGAACGTGCGCGGCGAGCCCGCATAGATCGATCCCGTTGTGTTTGCGAGCACGCTCGCAGGATTTTGAAGGCCGGCCCCGGTCACCGTGTTGGCGATGTTGTTTGCCGACGCAACGTAGGTGCGATCGAACACGTTCCTGACTTCGAGAAACAGGTTGAGGGATCTGAAGGTATCCGACACCAGATCCGTCTTGTAGTGGACGTTCACATTGACCAGCTCATAACCTGGCGCTTTCAGCAGATTTGCATTGTCCATGTAGAAGGAGTCCTTCCACTGGACTTCGACAAAACCTCCCAGCCCCGTCAGTGGCCCCGCGAATTCGTCGTAGCCGATCCTGGCCGTCAGCTCGTTAGGCGAGATTCCGGGGATCTTGTTGCCTGCCCGGTTGAAGCTGAACACCGCGACATTGGTGATGTTCTCCACATACTCGGTGTAGACCTCGTCGAGATAGGTGTACGCCGCCATGAACCGCCAGCCCGGATAGAACTTCCAGTCGGCGGCGAGCTCGATGCCGCGATGTTCGGAGCGCGGCGCGTTGAATGTATAGCTTGTGTTGGCTGAATTGGCTGGAGTTGCCTGCGATACAAGTTCGTCGCGGAAAAATTCGTAGAACCCAGTCGCGCTGACCTTGAGCGTGTTGCTCGGTGTCCAGTCGAAACCGAGATCGTAGCCCAGGTTCTTCTGGGTCTGGAGTTGGGTATTGTTGCCCGACAGCCCGCTCGCCAAAACGAACAGGTTCGAAACCTGCGGAGTGCCGTACCCCGTCGCGACCCGTCCCCGGAGCAGCCATTCGCTGTTGACTGTATAAAGCAACGCCAGCTCGGGCGACGTATTCTGGAACTGCCTGTCCGCGGCCGTAATCTTCAGAGGATCCAGGACGCCTGTCGGACCAGTGTAGCTGTAGGCCGTGTTTATGCCCTTCAGGACGGTTTGCTCCCAGCCGATGCCGGCAACGGCGAGCAGCGATGGTGTCAGCCTCAGCTCCTCTCGCGCGCGCACGCCGTAGTTCGACGTTTCGCTGTAGAGATTGTTCGTGATCCTGCCAAGCGTGGCATTGCCCCCCGGCATCACGCTTCGGGTGTCGCTCGACGCCGTCAGGGTGTTGTAGAAAGCGCCAAAGAACGCGGTCGACTCCAGGCCGAGAATTTCGCCCCGCTTGGTGAGATCGCTCATGTAATTATACGACGGGAAGTCGCCGATCGCGCTGGTCGTGCCGGTGGGCTGACTGATGTTCCTGTCGTCGAACACGAACTGGTTGCGCCAGGTCGTGGTGTTGTCAAAATCGTGCTCCCACCGGCCGCCGACGATGGTGCGGCGGTCGTTGCGGCCGAGCCCGGCCTGCACGGCCGTCTCCTTGTCGGTTCCGGCGGTCGCGTTGAAGCCGTTGTTGTTCAGCGTGACCGTACCGCATCCGGCCGCGGCCGCGGCGCCGGTCGCGCAGCCTTGCTGGAAGGGATTTTGATAGTACTGGTTCAGCGACTGTCGGATTGGCAGCCGCGCGCTGAGGTCGTTGTTGATGATCTTGACCGTGAAGCGATCGTCCGGCGTCGCCTTCAGCGTTCCGAGGAAATTGACGGTCTGCGTGTTGAACCAGCTATTGCCGATGTAGCCGTCGCCCCGCGTGTCGCTTGCAAACAGCGAGCCCTCGAAATTCCCGACCTTCTTGCCGGCTGCCAGGTAGTTGTTGCGATAACCGTAGCTGCCGCCGTCGACGCCATATTCGACGCCGTCGATCGTGCCGCCCCGCCGCGTTCGAAAATTGAGCGCGCCGCCGGTCGCATAATTGCCGTAGAGCGCCGACGAAGGGCCGCGGATCACGTCGATCGCACCATAGGCATGGGGATCGATCAGGTCGCTCCGCGACAGGCCGTCCGGCTGCGTCACCGGAAAACCGTCGTCGAAGATCACGAGATTGCGGATGCCAAAGCCGTTCCGGGCGTTGGAGCCGCGAATCGAGATGCCGAAATCGCGGGGGCCATTCCCCTGCTTGATCGAGATGCCCGGACTATCCCGCAAGACGTCGCTGACCGAAAACGACGGGCGATTGTCGAACTGGCTGCGATCGATGGTCGTCGCGGTCTGTCCGGCAGGCGCCTGATTGAGACCATCTCGGGCTGCACCAGCAGTCACTGTCCTGCTTTGGGTCGGTGCGCTGACGTTCGCGTTCGCCGCAACAGGCCTCGCCGCGCGGCCCGCCGAAGCGGAGCGTAGTCGTGATGGCCGGGTTACCGCTGGTTTGGGCCGGGCGGCCTGCGGCGCCTCAACGGTCACCGCGGGAAGCACGGTATTGCTGTTTTGGGCAAAGACTCCGCTCGACGACGCAAGCAGCGCAGCCTGAACGGCAACGAGGCTCACGCCACGGCGGGCATAACAACGTAACATGGGGCATTCCTGACGCCGGCAGCTATCGCCGGCCAATGACAACATCAATCGCCAGCGGACGGGCCGCGGCGTTACCTTGGGTCGTCAGGGAAAACTGAGGCGGCGCGCGTGCCTGGGCGTTTGAGTCCCTATAGACGGCGACGGCGGATACATCCGCCACGTGCCACACCACGCGCTCGGCGTGGCGGAAGGGAATGGAGAGCGCGGCGTGCGGCGGCGAATCGGGTGACGCGCCCACCTGCGCCAGACAACACAGCGCGCAGGCGCCACCATGCGCGGCCGGTGCACCGTTCTGGTCGCTCAGGCCGCCCTGCTCGCTCGGGCTGTGGCAGATGACGGCTGCAGAAAGCGGATTGGCCACGGCCTGGCCGGCCGCCAAACAGGCGGCGATCGGCGCCAGCACCTGCATCGCCAAAGCGAGCAGGACCAGGGGTAAGAATTTTTGCAACCGTGCGCGCATCCGCCGAACCATTCGTTCGTCTACCAACTAAACACCGCGCGGAGAGCCGAGTCGAGGCCGGTTCCGCGGCCTTCTTGGTTCAGCGCAAATTTCTGGAGAACTGTGGTCGGGCCGCCCCACGAGAGGGGATCTGCGGCATTCGAGGCAGTCCCGCAACCCTGCCCCTCCACAGATTTCTTATATTTGTCATATGCTTACAAGACCGGAAGCCTGATCATTTCGTTAATTGCTCGAATTTTGAACATTCGTTGCCGAAAATGATGACAAGTGAGAAAAGTTGATCTAGCATCCCTCTTGCTCAGGCTGGCCGTGAGGTCGAAGTCTGGTGGTCCAAGTCTCGGGAGGAGCCCCTGACGCGCAAAACGCAGCGTCGCCCCGCCAATCAAGATCAAATCTTAGAATCGGGGATAATAGGGTCGACACAATTTTCGAGCGGGGCTAGGGCCCCGCTCTTTTTTTGTCTGCATGGCCACGGCGCCGGTGAATAATTCTCCCAATCCGATCGAACGGGGCTTTGAACTCGCGGCCTTGCGCTGCGCGGATCTCACGCCGCTCGTCTATCAACGTCTGTTCGAAGAGCATCCCGAAACGCGGGCGATGTTCCGCACGCAAGGCAGCGAGCTCGTGATGGGATCGATGCTCGCGCTCACGATCGAGGCGATTCTCGACTTCGCCGGTGATCGTCGTGGGCATTTCCGGCTGATCGCGTGCGAGGTCGCCTCGCACGATGGCTACGGCACGCCGCGCGAGCTGTTCATCGCCTTCTTTGCCGTGATCAGGGATACGCTGCGCAGGTTGCTCGGCGATGAGTGGTCGCCGGATATCGCGCAGGCCTGGGACCGACTGCTCATCGAGATCGACGCATTTGCCGCCGTTCAGGCCTGACGCTTGCGCTGCACCAACACCGGTTGCGGCGATCTCGCGTGATTGCAGATTGAGTGGCATCAACTCTTGTGAGACACTTTCCGTATCGGTCGCGCAATCAATGACGCGCCGACGATAAAATATGGGAGCGAGCGATGTCCGGGACGAAAGATTTCTCGACGACGAGGCGCGATCTTCTTCAAGCGGCGGCAACCGCCGGCGCCGGGGCTGCCATCCTTGGCGGCATGGGCATAAACCCCGCCCTTGCAGCCGAAGTCGGACGAAGCGAGAAGCCGCTGAAGGCGGCGTTCTCCAATGCGGGCCTCCAGGCGACCTGGTGCGCGCAGGGCAAGCAGGCCGCGGAGTTCTGGGGCAAGCTGTTCAACGTCGAGGTCACCTGGTTCGACGGTCAGCTCGATGCGGTGAAGCAGCGCGCGGCGATCGACAACATGGCCTCGCAGAAGTGGGATTTCGTCGCCATCCAGGCTTTTGGCATCGGCACCCTCACCCAGCCCGTGCAGAAGATGATCGACGCCGGCACGCCCGTGATCGACATGGACACGCTGATTGCCCCTCTCGACCAGATCAACGTCCACTCTTTCCTCGCCCCCGACAACGAGTTCATGGGCGCGTCCGTGACGCAGGCGCTGTGCAACGCCATGGGCGGCAAGGGCAAGATCATCATGACGCAGGGCGCGCTCGGCCATACCGGCGCGCAGGGCCGTGCCAAAGGCTTCAACAATGTCGTGAAGCAATTCCCTGGCATCGAGGTGCTGGATACTCAGCCCGCAGATTGGGACGTCTCCAAGACCGCACGTCTCTGGGAAACCTATCTGACCAAGTACCCGCAGATCGACGCAGCGTTCTTCCACAATGACGACATGGCGCTTGCCGCCGCCAATATCATGAAAGCGCGGGGCCGCACCAATATCCTGATCGGCGGCGTCGATGCGATGCCGCCAGCGATCCAGGCGGTCAGCGAAGGCCGCATGTTCGCCACCGTGCGCAATCCGTCCTGCCGCATCCATGGCGGCGCGATCGTCGCGGGCGTCTCCGCCGTGGTCGGCGGGGAGAAGAGCGGACAGGGCATTCCCAAGAACGTCGTCACCGACGGTCCGGTCGTGACCAAGGCCAACGCACCCGGCATGCAGTGGATGGAGGATCACTTCCTGATCTGACCCTCCATGCCTGAGGGACATCAGCCCATCCTGGAATTGCAGGGCATCACGAAGAGCTTCGGCGGCGTCGAAGCGCTTCGTGGTGTCGATTTTGCGCTCTCACCCGGCGAGATCCATGGTCTCGTCGGCGAGAACGGCGCGGGAAAAAGCACGCTGATGAAGATCATCGCCGGCGTGCACACTGAATTCTCCGGCCGCTTCCTGATCGACGGACAGGAGACGCATTTCCGCTCGGCCCGCGATGCGCACTCCGCCGGCATCGCCATGGTGCACCAGGAGCTATCTGTCGCCCCCGACCTCACGGTCGCCGAGAACGTGTTTTTGGGCAACCAGCCGACCAACCGGCTCGGCCTGGTACAATGGCGACGGATGGCGCGCGAGGCCGGCGAGCAGCTCGCCCGCTTCGGCATCGACGTCGATCCGATGAGCAGGCTCGGCGACCTCCCGATCGGGCTTCAGCAATTGATCGAGATCGCGCGCGTACTGTTTTCCGGCGCGCGCATCGTCATCCTGGACGAGCCGACCTCCGCTCTTTCCCCGCCCGAGGTCGAACGGCTGTTCGCAACGCTGCGGCGCCTACGCGCGGAAAGGCACGGCAATCGTCTTCATCTCGCATTTCATCGAGGACATCTTGCGCGTGTCCGACACGGTGACCGTGTTCCGCAACGGGCGAAAGGTCGCGGAGACGGCAAGCGCTGCGACCAGCAAGGGCGCGCTGATCGAGGCCATGATCGGCCGCGGCGGTGAAGCGCTCGAGCACAGCTATAGCGACGATCTGATGCTGCCGCGGCCGAGCGACAGCTCGGTGGTCCTGAAGGTCGATCAGCTGTCGCTGGCCCGCAGCTTGAAGGACATCTCCTTCGAGGCGCGTGCCGGCGAAGTGCTGGGAATCTACGGCTTCATGGGCTGCGGCCAGCAGGAGCTGTCGCGCATATTGTTCGGCAAGCTGAAGCCGGATGCCGGCACGCTCGCCGTCGAGGGCAAGCCCAAGACCTTCGCCAGCACGGCAGCGGCGCGGCGCGCGGGCGTGGCGCTGGTGCCGGAGAGCCGGCGCGCGATGCTGTTCCACCAGGAGCCGGTCTACAAGAACATCTCGATCAGCATTCTCGATCGCATCTCGGCGCTGCTGCTCAAGCCGGCGCAGGAGCGCGATATCGCCCAGCGTCAGGTCGAGCAACTGCAGATCAGGCCGCCGGTGGTCGGCCTCGATCTCGGCATGCTCTCCGGCGGCAACCAGCAGAAGGTCGCGCTGGCGAAATGGCTGACCTATCCGCCAAAACTGCTGGTGCTGTGCGAGCCGACCCGCGGCATGGATGTCGGCGCCAAGAACGACGTCATCAACATCGTCCGCGACCTCCGCGCCAAAGGGCTCGCGATCATCGTGCTGTCGACCGAGCCGGAAACGGTGCTGTCGCTGGCCGACCGCATCCTCGTGCTCAAGCGCGGCGCATTGGTGCGGGAATTCAGGAACGAGCCGGTCAGCAAGGACCGCCTGCTGGAAGCGGCGTGACGGAGAAGCACCATGGCGAGCAGTGAGACGGCACCGGCGGCGAGGCAACGGGCGCGCGGGTTAGCGCCCTTCCTGCGCTCGCAGATGCGCAACATCGCACCGTTCCTGACGCTGATTTTCCTGTCCGGGTTCTTCGCCCTCGCCAGCCCCTCCTTCGCGACGCTGGACAATCTCGGCAACATCCTGACGCAGGTGTCGGTCACGGGCGTCATCGCCGTCGGCCTCACCTTCGTGATCCTCTGCGCGGAGATCGACCTCTCGATCGCCAGCATCGCCAACGTCACCGGCATCGCGGTCGCCTACTTCACGGTTCAAGAATCCTACGTCAACATTCCCAACATTCCCCTCCCCGGCGCTGCGGCGATCCTGCTGGCCATTCTGCTCTGCGCGGCTCTCGGCCTCGTCAATGCGCTGGGCCTGACCGTGATCGGCATCCCCTCCTTCATCATGACTTTGGCGATGATGCAGATCGCGGCCGGCATCTCCGCGCTGCTGGTGCGCGGCCAGATCGCCTACAAGGTGCCTGACGTGATCACCACGCTCGGCTCCGGATCGATCGGCGGCATTCCCTGGATCGTCATCGTCGCCGCGATCATGCTGCTCGGCGGCCATCTGGTGCTGACCTACACGCGCTTCGGCCGCTACGTCTACATGGTCGGGGGAAATCGCGAGGCCGCCGAATATGCCGGCCTCAACGTCAAGCTCATTCTCGGCGCGGTGATGGTGATCTCGGCGGTCTGCTCCGGCATCGGCGGCATGCTCGGTGTCGCCCATTTCGGCAGCGCGCAGCAGAACGAATTCGACACTTACCTGCTCGACTCCATCGCCGCCGTCGTCGTCGGCGGCACCAGCCTGTTCGGCGGCCGCGGCGGCATCGGCAACACCATCGTCGGGCTGTTCGTGCTTGGCGTGCTCAACAACGGCCTCGACCACGTCAACATCGACAGCTTTTTGAAGATCCTGATCCGCGGCCTGATCCTGCTCTTGGCCCTGATCATCAACGTCTACGCGCAGCGGCTGAGGGAAAAGGCGGCGGAGTAGACAGCCATCAAAACAAAAAGCGCGAAAACAACCCCATGCACAGTAGAAACTGTGAGGAAGTTCAGCCGCTTACAATATTCGCAATTGCGTGATTGCGACCGCGCCGACGTTTGACTCGTCGGGCAAAACAGGCGCACGATGTCATTGTGGCGCTTGGCGTCGGTGGACTCAGAGTCACGCTCAAGTTCCGTCATTGCGAGCGCAGCGAAGCAATCCAGACTGCCGCCACGGAAAGATTCTGGATTGCTTCGCTACGCTCGCAATGACGATGTGACAGCAGGGCAATCCAGCCTCCCCTCGATCGCCGAGCATGAGAACGCGGCTTAACTGTCCGACTTCTCTTCCAGCGCGAGCTGCGAGAACCGGAAATTGCAGTGGCTCGCACCGCCCGCTAACGTCTGTGTCCTTTCCAGCCGGATGCCTCGCGCTGCGTAGGCGACGAAATCGAGTCCGCAGATGTTCGGCAGAATGTCCTTGTCGCCATGGCGCGCCGCGAATTTGCAGAAGCCGCAGGCCTTGTAGTTGATCCCGAACTCGAAATTGTCTTTTGGACCCGGCTCGACGAAATCGTAGGCGAAATCTTCCGGAAACTCGTTCTGATGGCTGTCAGTCATGCTGGTGGCCGCCTGCTCGCGCAGCAAAGCCTGGTTCTCCGGCGACATGAATTGACGCCCCGAGGCGAGACGTTCCGCTTCTGATACGGTCAGCAATTGCGCCCTGTAGGTTTCCCGCTCGATCTCGCCGATCACAGGCAGCGGCACGCCGTGCCGCCGCAGTACCCGACTGATGGCCATGAAGCCCATCAGGCGCATGAAGAAATCGCTCATGCGACTGGCCGCGCCGCCGACATAGGGCATCTGTGTGAGCACGATCTCGAATTCGTCCATCACCTCCTGCCTGATCCCGTCGATCTCGGTGAGATGCGCGCGCTCGCGCAACATCGCATCGGCAAGGTCGAGCCGCTGGCGCATGGCCGCTTCCATAGCGCTCCGATACGTCTCGTAGAAGGGATGCATGTTTTCAGCCATTGGACGCCCGATATGATTGGTTCATTCGCGAAGCCGGTTTCATTCCGCGGCGATCGCCTCGATCTCCAGCAGCCATTTGCTGTCGACGGTCTCGACGATCACGACCGTCAGCGCGGGCTGGTGTTCCCCGAGCACCGCGCAACGAATGGTGCGGTTGGTCACGACCTGATTGCGGTCGGTCAGAAACGTGGTCAGCTTCACCAGATGCTCGACGCCAAGGCCTGCGGCGGCGAGCACCTCCATCACGTTGCGCCAGGCCTGCTCGCATTGCGCCTCGAAACCATCGGGCACGGTGCCGTCGGTTCTCTCAGGCACCTGGCCGCTGATGAACAAGAGGCGGCGGTGCTGCGTCAATTCAACTCCCAAGCTGTAACCACCGGCGGGAGCATGGACCGTTGCGGGATTATGGCTGACGACGTGAACTGGCGGCATAGGGTTTCTCCGGATTGCGGGCCGACCCTATGCGGCGACATTGCCGTGGCGCAAAGCATTGTTGCTGCGGTTCAACGCAAGAAAATCTATTGCAAGGCCGCGGCCCATCAGTGTCAAAGTGGAGCACGATGACCTACACCCTTCCACCCCTCAACGCGCTCCGCGCCTTCGAAGCCGCTGCCCGCCATCTCAGCTTCAAGCTGGCCGCGCACGAGCTGCACGTGACGCCCGCCGCCGTGGGGCAGCAGGTGAAAGCGCTGGAGGCGCGCCTCGGCGTGCAGCTGTTCGAGCGGCTGCATAAGCAGCTCATCCTCACCGCGGCCGGTCAGGCCTATTTGCCCGGGGTCTCCGAAGGCTTTCGCCACATCGCGGAGGCGACCTCGCAATTGAAACCGGCGGGTGCGGTACTGCTGCAGTTGGGCGTTCATGGCAGCTTCGACCTGCGCCGCCTCGAATTGGCGGAGTTTCGCGGCGCGCATGCGGAGATCGGTTTGCGGGTGCTCCAGCCCGCCGGCCTGCACGAATTGGTCGAGGGCAAGGTCGACCTGCTGATCGCCCGGGGTCTCAGCCGCCATCCGGGCTATCGCTGCGACCGGGTCGATGCGGGATCCGGCTTGGGCGATTGGCTGATCGCGCCTGAAGGCACGGCGGATTGCCCTGAGATCGTCAGCTTCCGCGAATGGCTGCGCGCCCTGCCGGCCGAAAACCCGCTCGCAAACCGCCGCCCGCGTCTGGTCGGCATCAGACGATAGGCTCGACCGGCAATCGTAGCCTCGCTGCGGCGGCGTTCGACACATCTGGCAAAACAGAAGCACGGTGTCATCATGGCGTCCGGCGTGTCCGTGGCAGCGCTCCCAAATGCTCCGACGTTCACCGCAAACAATGCCCCGTCATCCTGAGGGGCTGTCAGTTTTCTAGCTACCAGTAGCGCAATGCTTCAGGGAAGCGGCTTCGGAACAAATGATCTTCCAGAGAATGGTGCCGGCTCGAGCCCAACGAAGATGGCGGGACTGCCAAATTTACCACCTTCGACCCATCTCCCGTTCGTTATGCCAGGAAGCATCTTCTCGCTCCACTTCCCACTGATAAGAACCCCGGCATCTCGGAAAGCGCCGACAACGAGATCTACTACATTGTGCTGACTATCTTGTTCGACGATAGCAACACCCGTAGTTGACACTGCCGTGCCAAAGCTACTTGGGAACTGAACATCCTGTGTTCCAGCAAGCTTCATGCGAGCATCGATACCGGCAGTCTGCAGAGACTAGCTTATCTGGAAAGCGTATCTGTTCGCCTCTACGTCCGCGAGTGCATAGAGATAGACGCGGTCGATCTTTCCCTTCAAAGAGGCGCCGATCTTTGCGATCGGCTCATTCGTTAAGCGCCGAGCGGACACCTCTTCGGTGATCATTGCCTCTATCTTAACGGCCTTCGCGCACCTTGGCGAACGGCGGCCGGCACGCTTCTCGTCGATACTGATCCATTCATGTTCAGTCGCCGCGCCCAGCTTCTCGGTCTGGCAAAACGCCATGCTATTTCCGCCATTCTCGATCGGTGGGAGTACGCCGGAGGCCGGGGAGTGCGAGGCGGATTTGCAGCCCAAGGGCCGATTCTGACGTGCTTGTCAGAAACTAATTCATTCGTCATCGGACATTGAGCGCTATCCCGTAAGATATAGGAACCGCAGGAGATCAACCGTATTCACACTTGGCCAACAGCGCAGCTGACGAGTTCGCTGCGCGTTGGCGCACCTCAATTCAGAAGAGGAGTTGATGATGATGAGGAAACTCACGATCCTGGCCGCAGGCGCATCCCTGCTTGCAGGGGCCTGCCCGAGCTATGCAGCGGACCATCTGTTTACCGCCGTGGCTGCGGGCGGACTTTCGACCACGACGAGCCAACCATTCCTGAACGGCGCCAACAATCCGGGTCGTCCGGGCGACGAAGTCCCAGGTCAAGGCAGCGTGTTCCAGGGCGAGGACCATACCGTCCCGGCAACGGATACGACGACCGGGGTAAAGACTCTTAAGACACCCCCGCCGGCACTGAGCGGGACGAAGACTGTGCCCACTGGCAGCCCTTCGGTGCCCTAATCCGGCCGACTGCGATCGTTTCGGATCGCGCCAAAAGCGGCGCGTTCACCATCAGGTCTTCTGGTCTGATCGCGCCGCCTGCCGCATTACCAAGGATTACGTTCAGCATGGAGCACCGCAAGCGCTAATGCGGCGAGATCATCATTCGCACGGATAATCAACTGAGTTTGCCTCGAAGCCTTCTGATGCGCGCAGCACTGGGAGGCGCTGCAATTGCTGTTGCGTATCCGTTGTGGGCACCGGATAGCCCGGTTTCCGCAATTGGGGATGATCATGACAATCTGCGCTACGTCAGCATCACGCGCGATAATGTTGTTCAGAACATCACTGCTGCCGGAACGCTCGAAGCCGTCGACACCGTCGAGGTCAGCTCACAGCTATCGGGTCAGGTCGCCAAACTCATGGCTGACCACAATTCCCGCGTTCGCGCGGGCGAACCGCTTGCGGCCCTTGACGGTGCGACCTTTGAAGTCCTGCTCAAGGAAGCGGAGGCTGCGCTCGCGGTCGCACTGGCACAACAGGAAGAGGCCAACGCAGCCATCGAGGGCGCACGGGCACACTACGATGACGCTTTGCGGGAGCTTCAGATCAAGGCCACGCTCAGCAAGAACGGCAGTGTTTCCCAGCGCGACGCCGAGCGAGCACAGATGACGGCTCGGGCGCTCGCCGCGGAATTGTCCGCGGCCAAGGCGCGCGAGCAGGTACGCACGGCCGGGGTAATGGCTGCGCGCGCTTCTCTGGAACGGGCTCGACTTGACCTCGAACGAAGCACCATCAAGTCACCGATCGATGGGGTCGTAATTCGGCGCAGCGTCGAGCTTGGCCAAACGCTGGCTGCGAGTCTGCAGGCGCCGACGCTCTTCACCATCGCGCGTGATCTTTCGGACATGCGCGTAAATGCATTCGTCAGCGAGGCCGATATCGGCGCAGTGCGAATCGGGCAGCGCGTCCTCTTCGGCGTGGATTCATATCCGGGCCGAGCGTTCGAGGGGCGCGTGATCGAGATTCGGAAGGCTGCGCGGATGATCCAAAATGTCGTGACCTACACCGCGATGATTTCGGCGCCCAATCCGGACGGCTTGCTGCTTCCGGGAATGACGGCCGACGTCCGCATCCTGGTTCAGGAGCGTCAAGACGCGATGGTGGTTCCCAACGCCGCGCTGAGCTTTCGTCCGACCCGATACGACGGAAACAATCCTGCGCCCGGTCAGGGCGTGATCTGGCTCCGCGCGAAATCGGGTCATTTGGCTGTCGCCACCGTGTCACTAGGCGCTACCGGAGATTCGCTCACTGAGATCCGGTCGCCAGATCTCAAAATAGGCGAACAGGTTGCCGTCGGTTATCGGAGCAAACACTAGATTGGAGCCGCTTTGCCGGTTAGCGCATGCGATCGCTCGTCACTCTCGACCATATCAACAAACAGCACCGGCTCGGTGACCAAACGATTCGCGCATTGTCCGACGTAAGCCTGAAGATTGATCGCGGAGAATTCGTCGCGGTCATGGGCCCATCGGGATCGGGAAAATCGACGTTACTTTCGATTCTCGGCTGCCTCGATCATCCCTCGCGCGGGCGCTATTTTCTTGATGACGAAGATATACTAGTGCAGTCGAAGGGGCGCTTGAGCGAGCTGCGAAACCGGCGCATCGGGTTCATCTTTCAAAACTTCAACTTGCTGCCGCGGCTGACCGCACTCGAGAATGTCGGCTTGCCGCTATTCTATCGGCGCGAGCCGCTACGGAATCCGACAGCGAGGGCGCGCGCTGTGCTTGAGCGGGTGGGGCTGGGCGGCCGAATGCACCATATGCCTGCCCAGCTTTCGGGAGGTGAGCAGCAGCGGGTTGCCATCGCGCGGGCGATCGTCAACGGTCCCGACCTTCTCCTGGCCGACGAACCGACCGGCGCACTGGACACCAGCACGCGCGATGCCATTCTTGCTCTTCTTGGCGAATTGCAGCGCGCGGGCCTCACAGTCGTGCTTGTGACCCATGATCCTGAGGTCGCGGCGTACGCGGGGCGCAGGATCAGGCTACGGGACGGCGCAATTGTCGACGACCAGGGATGTGATGCTACCTCATGAGCTTCTGACCCGCGTGCGGTTCCAATGCGATCATTCAGTTATATCTATCTGGCGTTTCGGTCGTTGCGTGTGCACATACTGCGCTCCATTCTCGCAGTGACCGGCGTTGTCATCGGTATTGCTGCCGTCCTGATCGTGGTCGCGGTGGCGGAGGGAGCCCGTGCCGAGGTTTCGAGGCAGATCAACTCGCTTGGATCAAATCTGCTGCTCGTGCAACCTGGCGCGCAGGTCGCGCAGGGCGTACGACAGCAGGCGGGCACCATCCTATCGCTCACGACGGGCGATGCAATCGCTGTCGCCCGCGAAGTGCCCGATGTCGTTATCGCGGCACCGTTCGTCGGCGAGCAAAAGACGACGATATCAGGAGACCTGAACTGGTCGACACTTGTTGCCGGTGTGACGCCCGTTTTTTTTGAAGCGCGCGGGTGGAATCTTGCGGAAGGTCAGCTGTTCAACGACGCGCAAGTCGCATCGGCCGCAAAAATAGCCGTCATCGGTCATACCGTGGCACGTGAACTGTTCCGGGGCAGTGATCCACTTGGCCGTTTTGTCCGTATTGAACGCACGTCCTATCTCGTGATAGGCACGCTTGCCGAGAAGGGGCAGGATTTCACGGGCCGAGACCAGGATGACGTCATGTTCATTCCGCTGTCGTCGGCGAGAATCTTCGCCATTGGACGCAGTCAGGCCAATCCCGATGCCGTGCATTCGATTCTGGTGAAAACCGAATCCGCTCAGTCGATGTCCGCGGCAGAAACCGCGATTGCACGCGTCCTACGGCAACGTCACAAGATCGTCAGGCGGGGGCGACGATTTTCGAATTCAGAACCTCATTCAGGTCGCCCAGACGCGTGACCGCGCCTATCGCCAGTTCACGTTGCTGGTGTCCGCGCTTGCAGGAATCTCATTGCTGGTCGGCGGTATTGGGGTGATGAACATCATGCTCGTGTCGGTGACCGAACGGATCAATGAAATAGGCATTCGACTGGCATTCGGTGCCCGACCGCAAGACATCCGTCGACAGTTTCTGTTGGAAGCGGTGCTCCTGTGCACTATCGGCGGCCTGTTGGGACTGGCCGTTGGCTACGCATGCGCGCGCGTTGTGCCCTCCGCGCTGGGTTGGCCAACCGAGTTCAACGAACGAATGGCGCTGATCGCGATCGCCTGCTCTAGTCTCACCGGCATTATCTTCGGTCTGCTACCCGCTCAGCGGGCTGCACGCTTGGATCCGGCGGCGCTGCTAAGATCCAGGTAAACGGTAACTCGGCGCACCTAAACATCCGTGGCGCACCACTCTCGACCCGTGCGCAAGACATGGTGATGATCAGGTCGGCGCCATACCAGTGACGTCCGGAAGTGGTCCCTTACGGACCTATAGATGCTGTAGTAGATTTGTCGGCTGCCGACCGAACTGAGACATTCGCGCGTGGCTTCTGTCCCGCGTTTTGCGTTTACGACTACGGCGGTTCTTCGCTCGCCCCGGTCGCCTCGTGGTTGATCGTGACACCCGCCGAACGCAAGCAGGTCAGCAATACGGTTCTTACACTGGCCGGATCGAATCCAATATCCTTGGCGTTTGGTGGATGTGCTTCGCTGCCCTTCAATCGGAGCGCCAAGTGCAAGTGCTCGCAAAGGTGCTGAACAACGAGATCGACCTGATCGTCAGTCATGATCTGCCTCTCCTGCTACCATCTTGCTACACAACTAGGTAGCACACATGAAAATGGGGTGGTACGCGATTGGACTGCCCCACGGATCAACCCCACGCGATTGTTCATGGGCGGGCTCCAAAATCGTTCGCCTATCGGGGCGGATCGGAGGTGACTAGCGGGCATTAGAACGACGCTTTTGACCCACAACGGTCGCCCTCCGTCCTAGGGACGTCCACCCTCGGCTGAGACCAATACCGCCTGACCGTCAATCTCGTCAGCTCGCCAGCACCGGACCGAGTGTCCGTCGGAACGCGTTTCAAGCGACGGTCCAGGCTCGCTCCGACACACCGCCTCGGCATACCGGCACCGCGGACTAAACGCGCATCCGTTCGGCGGATTGAGGGGATTGGGAAGGTCGCCGCCTGTCGTCGCGAGCGGTGCATGGTGCAGGGGATCGGGGATGGCGGCGATCAGGGCTTGCGTATAGGGGTGCGCGGGCCGTTCGAAGATTTCGCGCCAGTCGCCGTTCTCGACGATGCGGCCGAGATACATCACGGCTACCCGGTCGCTCATGTGTTCGACCACGCCGAGGTCGTGGCTGATCATGATGAACGACAAGCCGAGCGTTTCCTTCAGTTCCAGCAGCAGATTGATGATCTGCGCACGGATCGAGACATCCAGCGCCGACACGGGCTCGTCGCAGATGACGATTTTGGGATTGAGGATCAGGGCGCGCGCGATGCCGATGCGCTGGCGCTGGCCGCCGGAGAATTCATGCGGGTAGCGGTCGGCCTGTTCGGGCCGCAGGCCCACATGCCGCAGCATGATCGCAACGCGGTCCTCGATCTCGCTTGCGGCGGTCACGCCATGCACGCGCAGGGGATCTTCAAGCGTGCGACGAACGGTCTGGCGTGGATTGAGCGAGGCGTAGGGGTCCTGAAACACCATTTGCACGATGCGGGCCAGCGCCTTTCGATCGCCGGATGGCCGGCCCGTCACGACCTGCCCGTCCACCACGATGCGGCCGCGCGTCGGGGTCTGGAGACCAAGGATCGACAATGCGACCGTCGACTTGCCGGAGCCGGACTCGCCGACGAGGCCGAGGCATTCGCCCCGCTTCAGCCTGAGATCGACACCGTCGACGGCGCGGAGCAGCCGACGGCCGCGCCCCAGCAGGCCGCCTCCGAGCGGAAAATGGACCGCAAGATCCTCGACGCTGAGAATGACATCGTCGTCGGGCCTTCCCTGCGGCTCATGCATGGTGATGACACCTGACCAGACCGCCGGCCTCCAGCAAATCCGTTCCCGGCACGGTGGTCCGGCAAATATCGGTCGCATGCGCGCAGCGCGGATTGAACCGGCAGCCATGCGGGAAATTCGTGATGGCCGGCACGACGCCCGCGATCTCCTTCAGCCTGGTGCGGCCAAGCGCGGCGCGGCTGCCGAGCCGCGGCAGCGAGGCCACCAGGCCTCGCGTATAGGGATGCGAGGGCGCCCGGAAGATATCGGCCGAGCCGCGCTCCTCGACGATGCGGCCGGCATACATTACGGCCACGCGGCGACAGACATTGGCGACCAGGCCGAGATCGTGGCTGATCATCAGGATTGCCGTTCCTCTCTCGGCGCATAAATTCCGCATCAGCTCGATGATCTCGGCTTGCACGGTCACGTCGAGTGCCGTTGTCGGCTCGTCGGCGATCAGGAGATCCGGACCGCATGCGAGCGCAATGGCGATCATCACGCGCTGACGCATGCCGCCTGACAGCTGGTGCGGGTAATCCTTCACGCGTCGCTCCGGCGCGGGGACGCGGACGCTGGCCAGCGCCTCGACTGCGAGCTGGTTGGCTTCCCGCCAGCTCTTGCCCTTGTGCAGCACGAACATCTCGGCGATCTGCCGGCCCACGGGCGACACCGGGTTCAACGCCGTCATCGGCTCCTGGAAGATCATGGCGATGCGATTGCCGCGCAGCTCCCGTTGCCTGCCGGCTGAAAGTTGCTGGATCTCCCTGCCCTCGAACCGGATGGCGCCGCCGCCGATCGACAACGGCTGCCGCAACAGGCCGATCAAAGCGAGCGCCGTGATACTCTTGCCGCAGCCGGATTCGCCGACAAGGCCGAATGTCTCGCCGCGATCGATGCGGAATGAAATGCCCTCGACCGCCGCAACGCGCCTCGATCCATCGTTGAGGTCGATACGCAAATCCTCGACCTCGATCAGCGGCGGCCCGGTCATGTGCGCCGGCTCCGCGATTGTGGATCGAGAATGTCGCGCAACCCGTCGCCGAGCAAATTGAGGCCGAGCACCGTCAGGAAGATGGCAAGACCGGGAAAGACCGAGAGCCACGGTGCCGTCGTGATCTGGTCGCGGGCATCCGACAACATGCTGCCCCAGCTCGGAAACGGCGGGCGCACGCCGAGGCCGAGGAACGACAATGCGGCTTCGGACAGCACCGCGCTACCCATGCCGAGTGTGCCGATGACGACGATCGGCCCTAACATGTTCGGCAGCAGCTGCGTGATCATGATGCGCAGATCGCCGTAGCCGAGCACGGTCGCGGCCTGCACATAGCCCTGGCTCCTGAGCGACAGCGCCGAGGCCCGTGCGATCCGGCACGTGAAAGACCAGTTGGTCAAGCCGAGTGCGATCAGCAGGCTGGTCAGGCCGGGACCAAGCACCGCCATGATGGCCAGCGCGAAGATCAGCGATGGGATCGCGAGCATGACGTTGGTCAGGCCGTTGACGACATCGTCCCACCAGCCGCCCCAATAGCCGGCGCTCAGGCCCAGCGCGACGCCGATGACGCTGTTGATGAGCTGCGAGACGATGCCGACCGTCAGCGAGACGCGCGCGCCGTAGACGACGCGGGAATAAATGTCGCGGCCCTGGTCGTCGGTGCCGAACCACCAGGTCCAGCTCGGGGGCTCTTCCGCATTCAACAAATTGGCGTCCATGACGGGATCGGTATGGGCCAGCCAGGGCGCGAGCAGGCCGACCAGGATGGCGAGCGCGAACAGCGCGCCGCCGATGATGAGATTGGCGCGCAGCTTCATGCGTATCTGATCCTGGGATCGATCACGCCGTAGAGCAGGTCGATCAGCAGATTGATCGCGAGAAAGGCCAGCACCACCACGAGAATGGATCCTTGAACGGCCGGAATGTCGCGCTGCAGGACACTGTCAACCAGCAGCGAGCCGATGCCGGGCCAGGAGTACAATTTCTCGACGACCACCGCCTGCCCCATCAACGCGCCGAACTGCAGGCCGACGGTGGTGAGAATGATGACAAGCGCATTGCGCATCACGTGCCACTTCACGACCCGTGTCTCGCTCATGCCCTTCGAGCGCGCAGTGCGCACGAAATCTGCGGTCATGATCTCGAGGACCGCAGCGCGTGTCGTCCGTGCGAACAGCGCCATCGGCGAGACGCCGAGCGTCACGGCCGGAAGGATCAGATATTTCAGTCCGCCATCACCATAGCCGAAACTCGGCAGCCAGCCGAGCTTCAACGCAAAGAAGTACATCAGCACCAGTCCAAGCCAGAATTTGGCGATCGAAAGGCCCGAGACCGCCACGACCATTGCGAGCGTGTCGACGATGCCGCCAGGCTTCAGCGCTGCGATGAAGCCCAGCGGCACGCCGATCACGACGGCAAGTGCCATGGCGGCGAAGATGAGTTGCAGCGTCGGCCACATCCGTTTGGCGATCATGGTCGTGACAGGTTCGCGGGTCCGGAACGATGTTCCGAAATCACCTGTCGCGAGCTTGGCGATGTAGGCGCCGAACCGCACATAGACGGGATCGTCGAGGCCGAGCTGCTTCTTCATGCGCAGCTCGACCTGTGGATCGCTGTCGTCGCTCATGGACGAGACGATGCTGCCGGGAACGACGCTGAACAGCACGAAGACCAGCAGCACGACGGCGAGCACGGTCGGAATGGTTTGCAGGAGACGACGGAACAGGAAGGGGAGCATCGGCACTTTTCCTCTCTCCCTCCATCGTTCGTTGCGATGGAGGGAGCCCGAGAGCGCGTGTCACTTCGCGGGCGAGGTCTCGTCGACCCAGAGGTCTTCGACGTTCTGATGGGTCAGCTCCGTCGCGTTCAGCTGAATCCCCTTGAGCCACGGCTGCACCGCCATGACCGCCTTGTTGTAGTTGAAGAACCAGACCGGCGCCTCTTCGTAGAGCAGGGCGTTGGCCTTTTGCAGCAGCTGGGCGCGCTTGGCGGGATCGTCGGCCTGTCCGGCCTCATCGACCATCTTGTCGAAGTCGGCATTTTTGAAGTTCATGTAGTTGCAGGCTGGTTGCGGCGTCGCCGAGTGGAAGCATTTGAGGGCGGCCTGCGGATCCGGGCCGCTCGCCTGGGAATAGATGAAGGCCTGGTAATCGCCGCTGCGAACCACCTCCGCCAGTACCGCGGTCTCGACCTGCTTGACTTTCACCTTGATGCCGACCTTGTCCAGCATCGGGATGACGGCCGAGACGATCGGCAGACCCCAGCTTTCATTCTGGCTGGTGGTCCATTCGAATTCGAAGCCCGAGGGATAGCCGGCGTCAGCGAGCAGCTGCTTGGCCTTGGCGGGATCGAAGGCGTAGGGCTTCATGGCCTTGTCGTAGGCGGGCGAGGTCAGCGGCAGCCAGCTGGTGGCGCGATAGGCCTTGCCCTTGACCAGCTTGTTGATGATCAGGTCGGTGTCGATCGCATAGTTGATCGCCTGCCGGACCCGCTTGTCGGCGAACGGCTTGAACGCGGGGTTCATCCCCATGTAGCGGGTGAAGACCTCGGCGACCTCGACGACGGTGCCCTTGAGGTCGGCGTCGTTCTGATAGGCGACATATTGCGCCGGTCCCAGCACCGAGGTGTCGATCTCCTTGTTGCGGAAGGCGACATCGCGTGCCGCGGCCTCGCCCATGACCGACACGATGATCTTGTCAGCGTAAGGCTTGCCGGGCTTGTAGAAGCGGTCCCACCGCTCCAGAACGATGCGCGATCCCGGTACGTGCTCGACGAACTTGAAGGGCCCAAGACCGATCGGCTTCTGGAGAAAGCTCTCCTTGGCGGCTTCGTCGGCGGGATAGATCGAAGTTATCGCGTTCCAGAAGTAGAAGCCTGGATCGACTTTCTCGGTCAGCTTCATCTCAAGTGTGACGTCGTCGATTTTCTTCAGACCGGAGATTTCCTTGGCCTGGCCCTTTTCGACCGCGGCCGCGCCCTCGATCACGCGGACATAGCGCGCGCCGGGATAGGCCTTGGTGCCGTCCATGATGCGGTTGTAGGTCCAGATGATGTCGTCCGCCGTCATCTTGCGGCCATTGTGGAAATAGGCGTCGTCGCGCAGCTTGAAGGTGTGAACGAGACCTCCGCCCGAGACGACGTCCTCCTTGGCAAGTTCCAGAACCGGCTTGCCTTCCGTGGAATTCCAGATGTAGAGCGACCGGTGCAGAGCCTTGGCGTAGATTTCGTCCTGGGCGCGCTGCGTCGTATGAATGTCCAGGCTTGTGAAGCTCGAGCCATAAGGCGCGGTCATGCGGATGGTTCCGCCCTTTCGCGGTGTCTGGGCCTCCGCCGAGGCGACGAGCGCCAGTCCAAAACCAGCGACGATTGCCACTATCCTGAAGATCATGTGTCCCCCAACAACGCAGGCGTGCTCCGGTTCGAGAGTTGACCATCCACGGCACGTCGAGCGCAAGCGCCTTGAAGGGGTTGACGTATGCGGGCGCAGAGCTCGGGCCCCGATTTGTGAGTACGCGCCCTAGCCAGTCGCGAGCTCCGGCTGCCAGTCGCGCAATTTTCGCGCTGCAGCAGTGACGTCCGCAATGGTGGGAAATGCCCCCGCCTCCAGCATCATCGTCCTTGCCAGCCTCACGGCGCGTGCTTCGCTGATCGCGCGCCGGCGCGGATCCTCGATCAGCTCGAAATCGATATTGTGGGCGAGACCGAAGATGCGGCGGATGGTTTTTGCCGCAGCGAAGCCGACCGTGTCGGCGAACAAGCGCTGCATGTAGACCTGCCGCTCGGCCTCAAGCCGCGCGGCGCCCTTCTCTCCTGCGAAGAGCGAGGCCGGGTAGGCATCTCCCGCCGCGCCAGCGCGCCAGAGGTCGAGGAATTTGCGGGCGAACTCGTTCCAGACCTCCTCGACGGTCTCAAGCACCCAGCCTTCAAAGGCGCGCCGGTCCCCCGGCGAGCGATCGCGGCCTGATGACGCGAAATAGGCCATCAGCAGGTTTGCCAGCACAGCGCCGACATCAAACCCCATCGGACCATAGAACGCGAACTCGGGATCGATCACCCGTGTTTGGCCCTCCGTCACCATGACCGAGCCGGTGTGAAGGTCGCCATGGAGCAGCGCCTCGGGGCTCGCCATGAATTTCAGCTTCAGCCGGGAGATGGCGACGTGCAATTCAATGTCATCGCGCAGATCCGCGGCGAGCGCATCGAGATACGGCACGGTCCAGTGGTTCTGTACGGCCACGCGGTAGGGATCGGTAAAGATCAAATCCTCGGTGATCTTGCACAGCGCATGGTTGCCGGCGAAGGCCGCGATGGCCTCCTTCTTGTCGGCCGCTGACAGCGCGAGGTCGGAGGTGAAGAACAAGGTCCGGGCCATGAAGGTGGTGATGTCATTGGCGAAGCCCGGATATTGCGTTCCCGCGACCATCCCCTTGCGCATGATGATGTGGGGCTCGAGCAGCTCCATCACCGTCAGCGCCAGCGCCTCGTCGTGATGCAGCAATGCCGGCACGAGTCCGGGCGCGAGCTGGGCCTGCCGGGACAGAGCGAGATATTCGTAATGGGCCCGGGACAGCGGCAGCGGCCAGCTCTCGCCGACGAGGCGGACATAGGGCAGCGCCTGCTTCACGGCGACACCGCTGCGGCCGCCCTTCACGATAAAGACGAGATTGAGGTTGCCGTCGCTGACTTCGGTGATCGACCAGGAGGCAGCCTCGCCGCCGAGAAGCGCCTTGAGGTCCGGAACGCCTGCGAGATAGTCCCGCAAGTCAGCCTCATGCAGAATCCGGTACCCCTCCGCCTGCGCCATGACGATCCCATCCCATGCTTGTCATGGCCGGATCGCTACTCCCGCTCCAGGAAGCTTGAGCCGATCTCGGCCTTTCTTTTGACCGGATCGTAATCGCAATAGACGTTGTCCGCCACCAGCGTGTAGCTGGCGCTGACATTGTATTTGTCGAGCTTGACCGAGTTCAGGCCGATGACTGAGGTGCTCTTGCCCCCGTTCCATTTGAACGGCGTCGAGCTCTTGGCCTGCTCGCAGGCCATCACCGCGTCGTTGAAGACGTAGCCCTCGACAAACGCCTTCAGGGTGCGCACCTGCGCGGCCATCTTCCACTCGAAATAGCCGATCGCACCGAGACCGGCGACGATCAGCACCAACAGCGCGATGACGATCCTCTGAAAAGTCATTCGTCCCCCCAAACCCACACAACCGGAAAATTCTAAAACGGCATTCCCATCAATTTCGACAGGCGTTCGATCGAGAGATAGCCGGCGTGATAGGCCGCTATGCCGATCCCGTAGATGATGGCCGAGATGATCGTGGTCCAGATCAGCTTGCGCCGCATGCCGGTCAGGATCGGTGCGCCGGGATCGGTGCCTGGCGTGCCCACGCCGTCCTCGTGCTGGCTGCGTACGCCGAACGGCAGCGTCAGAAACAGTGCAATCCACCAGATGACGAAGTAGATCGCGAGCGCGGTTGAGAGCTGGATCGCCATGGCTTCGGCCTTACGCCTGCTCGATTTCGACCAGCGCGCCGGAAAAATCCTTCGGATGCAGGAACAGCACCGGCTTGCCGTGGGCGCCGATCTTCGGCACGCCGTCGCCAAGCACGCGTGCGCCCTCCTTCACCAGCGTGTCGCGCGAGGCGATGATGTCGACCACCTCGTAGCAGACGTGGTGGATGCCGCCGTCGGCGTTGCGGTCGAGGAACTTTGCGATCGGCGAGGCCTCGCCGAGCGGCTCGATGAACTCGATCTTGGTGTTGGGCAGGGTCGCGAACACGGTGGTGACGCCATGCTCGGGCAGCGCGACGGCCTCCGAGATCTGGGCCCCGAATGCGGCGCCATAGATCCTGGCGGCCTTGACGGCGTCCTTGGTCGCAATCGCGACATGGTTGAGCCGGCCCAGCATGTTTCTTCTCCCTCAGAGCATGATCCGGAAAAGTGTGAAGCGGTTTTCCGATGAGATCATGCTCAAACTTTATACTGTCAGAACGTGTACCAGACAGGGGGGCTTTTTACCCCAATGTTCGTTGATCACGGAGCGGACAGCGCGTCGCACCGACTCAGCCAGCGCATCCGCGTCGCGACGGCGCGCCTTCGGCAGGCCTTCGATGGTGGAGACCACGGCGTCGAAGACGATGTCGTCGAAGGGCTCGCCCGCTTTGTTCTTCTCGGGGATGCCGATCAGATCGACCTCGGGATCGTCGACGAGCTCGCCTTGCTGCGTCATGGCGATAGCCACGAAGGCGCAGCCGGAGAAGGCCAAGCGGCGCCGCTCGATCACCGCGCGGGACTTGGAGTCCTCCAGAATCGTGCCGTCCTTGTAGAGACGGCCCGCGGGCACTTGTCCGATGATGCCGGGATCGCCGGGGCCGAGCTTGACCAGGTCGCCGTTGCGGCAGACCAGGACGCGCGGCACGCCGGCGGCACGCGCGAGCTTGGCGTGCTCGTTCAGGTGCAGGGCCTCGCCATGGACGGGGATCAGGAGCTGCGGCCTGGTCCAGGCGATCATATCGCGCAATTCGTCGCGGCGGGGATGACCGGAGACATGGACCAGGTGGTCGCGGTCGGTGATGACCTCCACACCCTGCAAAACCAGGCCATTGATGATGGCGCCGACCGCCTTCTCGTTGCCGGGAATGGTGCGCGAGGAGAAGATCACGCTGTCGCCGCGATTGAGCGTGATCTCGGGATGGTCGTCATTGGCGATGCGCGCCAGCGCGGCACGGGGCTCGCCCTGGCTGCCGGTGCAGAGCGCCAGCACCTTGTCTTGCGGCAGATGACCGTAGACCTCGGGGGAGCGGAAACTCTGCACGCCGTCGAGATAGCCGGTCTCGCGCGCGACCTGCACCACGCGCTCCATGGCGCGGCCGACCACGACGACCTCACGGTCGGCGGCCTTCGCAGCGATGGCGACCGCCTTGAGGCGCGCGACATTGGAAGCAAAGGTCGTGACTGCGACGCGGCCCTTGGCGGCCTTGACGAGTTCGGTGATGGATCTCGCAACCTCGGCTTCCGAGGGTGAGCGGCCGTCACGCACGGCGTTGGTGGAATCGCCGATCAAGGCGAGCAGGCCCTGATCGCCCAGCTCGCGGAGCCGCTTTTCGTCGGTCGGGCGGCCGATGATCGGGGTCGGATCGATCTTCCAGTCGCCGGTGTGCAGCACCGTGCCGACTTCGGTGTGAATCGCCAGCGCATGCGACTCCGGAATCGAGTGCGCGACGGGGATGAACTCGACGTTGAACGGACCGATATCGACGCGCCCGCCGGACGGCACCACCGTCACCGGGATCTTCGGCGCATTGCGCTCCGCGGCGCATTTGGCTTCGAACAGCGCGGCGCTGAACTGCGTCGCATAGATCGGGCATTTCAGCCTCGGCCACAGGTCGATGATGGCGCCGAAATGGTCCTCATGGGCGTGCGTCAGCACCAGGCCCATCAGGTTCTTGCGCTCCTTCTCCAGGAAGCTGATGTCAGGCATGATCAGGTCGATGCCCGGCAGATGCTCCTCGTCGCCGAAGGAGACGCCGAGATCGATTGCCAGCCAGGCGCGCTGCTGGCGGTTGCCGAGGCCGTAGATCGACAAATTCATGCCGATCTCGCCGACACCGCCGAGCGGTGCAAATACCAGTTCTTCAGGCTTCGCCATCACGCAGCTCCCACGGAGGCGGCCGAGCCAAAGAACACCTCGCCCGCGGCCACCGGCACGCGCCGGCCCTCCGCGGTGCGGACGATCAGGCAGCCGGTGTCGTCGATCGTGTCAAAAATGCCTTCCAGCGTCATCACTCCCGTGTGGATCGCAACCCGCTCGCCGAGGCCGGCGGCGCGCTCCAACCATAGCTTGCGGATCTCGGCAAAGCCGCGACCATTGTCCCAGATGCCGCGGAACTCCACCCAGGCGTCAGAGAGTGCCGAGAACAGCTCCTCCGCACTGATCTGGACGCCGAGCGCGGCGAGCGACACCGCCGGCGTCGGCGTGCCCTCAGGCGCGGCGACGACGTTGGTGCCGATGCCGACGACGATGGCAAGGCGTTCGCCGACGGCTTCGGCCTCAAGGCCGATACCGACCAGCTTCTTGCCGCCGGCAAGCACGTCGTTCGGCCATTTCAGGGTGTAGCGGGGACGACCCTCGCCGAGGCGCAGTGCAGCCTCCAGGCTCACCTTTTCCAGGGCGGCCTCCTCGGCCAGCCCGGCCGCAAAGCCGATCGTCGCGGCGACAGACGGGGCAACGTCCAGGACTTCGAGGACGCTGGCGGCGAGGTTGCCCTTTGGCGCGATCCAGGCACGCTGACGTCGGCCACGGCCCGCGGTCTGCTCCGACGTGACGAACCACATCGGGCCGCGTTCGCCGCCCCTCGCGTGCTCGATCGCCTCGGTATTGGTCGAGCCGGTCCGTTCGAAAGCCGCGAGCTTGTAGCCCGCCGACAGAGCGCTGGGACCGAGCGCGAATGCCATCCTAGAACAGCGACTTTGCCGCGGCGGAGGCGACGCTCACCACCGGACCCGCGAACAGGGCGAACAGGATATTGAACAGGCCCGCGACCGCCAGCACCGTCCGCACCTCGACCCTGACAGGATCGACCTGCCCGGCCGGCTCGTCGAAATACATCGTCTTGACGATGCTGAGATAATAGTAGGCGCCCACCACGCTGGTCAGCACGCCGACGACAGCGAGCGTGAACAAATTCGCCTTGATGGCGGCGACGAAGACGTACCATTTGGCAAAGAAGCCGGCGAGCGGCGGGATGCCGGCGAGCGAGAACAGCAGCATCGCGAACATGAAGGCGAGCAGCGGATTGGTCCGCGACAAACCGGCGAAATCGCTGATTTGCTCGACGGGCTGGCCGTTGCGCTTCATGGCGAGGATGACCGAGAACGAACCGAGCGTCATCGCGACATAGATCACGATGTACATCAAGACGCCCTGCGCGCCCTCGACCGTGCCTGCGGCAAGGCCGACCAGGGCAAAGCCCATGTGGCCGATCGACGAATAGGCCATCAGGCGCTTGATGTTGCTCTGGCCGATCGCGGCGAACGAGCCCAGCGCCATCGAGGCGATTGCCACGAACACCAGGATCTGCTGCCACTGCGAGACGATGCCCGGGAATGCGGTGAGCGTGACGCGGGTGAAGACCGCGAGCGCGGCGACCTTCGGCGCCGAGGCGAAGAAGGCGGTGACCGGAGTCGGCGCACCCTCGTAGACGTCTGGCGTCCACATGTGGAACGGGACCGCCGAGACCTTGAAGCAGAGGCCGGCGAGCAGGAACACCAGGCCGAACACCAGGCCGACATTCGAGACGGTCGCGGCCGCCGCGATGCCGGTGAAGGTCACAGTACCGGTGAAGCCATAGATCAGAGAGGAACCGTACAGCAGCATGCCCGAGGATAGCGCGCCGAGCACGAAGTACTTCAGACCGGCTTCGGTCGACTTGGCGTTGTCGCGGTTCGAGGTCGCCACGACGTAGAGCGCGAGCGACATCAATTCGAGGCCCAGATAGAGCGAGATCAGATCGCCGGCCGAGATCAGCACCATCATGCCGAGAGTCGAGAGCAGCACCAGGATCGCGTATTCGAAGATGCGGCGCGACGGGTCGGACAGGAACTCGGTCGACAGCACCAGCGTCACCGCCGAGCCGATCAGGGCCAGTATCTTCATGAAGCGGGCAAAATCATCGACGATGAAGCTGCCGCCGAAGGTCACCTGCTTGCCCGCGGGCAGCATGTATTCGAGCACGCCGACCACGATCAGGAGCAGCACCGCAAGCGTCGTGACCGTCTTGGTGGTCTCCTGCCCGCGATAAGCGCCGAGCATCAGCAGCGCCATGGCGCCGATTGCGAGCACGAGCTCGGGCAGCACCGGCGCCAGTTGATAACCTGCAGTCTCAAAGCTCATGGCGATATCCTGACCTGCCCGCTCACTGGAGCAGTGCGGCGGCCTTCACGGCCGTCACAGCGGTGTTGTAATTGTTGACGAGTTGCTGGACCGAGGCCGCCGACATGTCGAGCACCGGCTTCGGGTAGATGCCGAACAGGATCGTCAGCGCGATCAGCGGGAACAGCATCAGGCACTCCCGGAAGGTGAGATCCTTCATGCTCATCAGCGACGGCTTGACCAGCGCTCCGAACACCACCTTGCGGTAAAGCCAGAGCGCGTAGCAGGCCGACAGGATCACGCCGAAGGTGGCGAAGAACGCGGTCGGGATCGAGACCTTGAAGGTGCCGAGCAGCGTCATGAACTCGCCGACGAAGCCGGAAGTGCCGGGCAGACCGACATTGGCCATGGTGAAGACCATGAAGGTCAGCGCGTAGAGCGGCATCCGGTTGACGAGGCCGCCATAGGCCGCGATATCGCGGGTATGCATGCGGTCGTAGACGATGCCGACGCAGAGGAACAGCGCGCCGGAGACGATGCCGTGCGAGATCATCTGGAACACGCCACCGGCGACGCCCTGCATCGTGCCGGCAAAGATGCCCATGGTAACGAAGCCCATATGCGCCACTGAGGAGTACGCAATCAGCTTCTTCATGTCCTCCTGCATCAGCGCCACCAGCGAGGTGTAGATGATGGCGATGGCCGAGAGCGTGAACACAAGCGGCGCGAAATCATGCGACGCCAAGGGGAACATCGGCAGCGAGAAGCGCAGGAAGCCATAGCCGCCCATCTTCAGGAGGATCGCGGCGAGGACCACGGAGCCTGCGGTCGGCGCCTCGACGTGCGCGTCGGGGAGCCAGGTGTGTACCGGCCACATCGGCATCTTCACCGCGAACGAGGCGAAGAAGGCCAGCCAGGCCCAGGTCTGCAACGAGCGCGGCACGGCCGTGTGCATCAGGGTCGGGATGTCGGTGGTGCCGCCGTTCCAGTACAGCGCCATGATGGCGAGCAGCATCAGGACCGAGCCGAGCAGCGTGTAGAGGAAGAACTTGAAGGACGCGTAGACCCGGCGCGGACCGCCCCAGACCCCGATGATCAGGAACATCGGGATCAGGCCGCCTTCGAAGAACAGGTAGAACAGCACGAGATCGAGCGCCGAGAAGGTGCCGATCATCAGCGTTTCCAGGATCAGGAACGCCATCATGTATTCGCGGACGCGGTTGGTGATCGCCTTCCAGCTCGCGATGATGCAGAACGGCATGATGGCGGTGGTCAGGATCACCAGCGGCAGCGAAATGCCGTCCACGCCCATGTGATAGGTGATGCCGGTGGCGAGCCAGTTCGCCTTCTCGACGAACTGGAAGTCGGCGTTCGACGCGTCGAACCGCATGACCAGGATCACCGACACCGCGAAGGTGATCAGCGTGGTCCAGAGCGCGATCCAGCGCGAGTTGCGCCGGGCCGCCTCGTCATCGCCGCGGCTGAGATAGACGATCAGCGCGCCGACCAGCGGCAGAAACGTCGTGACGGATAGAATTGGCCAGGTTGTCATTTACTGGCCTCCAAAGCCGAACATGAACCAGGTGATCAGGCCGGCGGCACCGATCAGCATGGCGAACGCGTAGTGGTAGAGATAGCCGGTCTGGGATCTTCACGACGTTGCGGGTGACATCCAGCACGCGGGCCGAGATGCCATCGGGGCCGAGGCCGTCGATGATGAAGCCGTCGCCCTTCTTCCAGAGCTGATAGCCGATCCACTTCGCCGGACGGACAAAGATGAGATCGTAGAGCTCGTCGAAGTACCATTTGTTGAGCAGGAACTTGTACAGCATCGGCTGCGTGTTCGCGAGCTCGACCGGTAGATAGGGCCGGCGGATGTAGAACAGGTACGACACCAGGAAGCCCAGCACCATCATCACCGTCGGCAGGAAGGCGATGGTCTCGGGGATGTGGTGCATCCCCTCGATGATGTGCGGATTCATCTTCACGGACTCGCGGAAGAACTCCTCGATGCCGTGACCGGCAAACAGCTCCTTGAACGGGAAGCCGGCCAAGATGGAGCCGACCGCGAGCACGCCGATCGGGATCAGCATCCAGATCGGCGCTTCATGCGCAGCCTCATAGTGATGCTCGTCATGGGGCTCGCCGTGGAAGGTCTTGAAGATCAAGCGCCACGAATAGAACGAGGTCAGGCCGGCCGCGACGACCGTCATCAGGAAGCCGTACATCGCGAACGGATTGTGCGAGGCGTAGGCGGACTCGATGATCGCGTCCTTGGAGAAATAGCCGGCGGTCAGCGGGAAGCCGGTGAGCGCGAGCGTGCCGACCACCATCACCGCGTAGGTGTAGGGGATCTTGCGCCAGAGGCCGCCCATGTTGCGGATGTCCTGCTCGTGATGCATCGCGTAGATCACCGAGCCGGAGCCCAAGAACAAGAGCGCCTTGAAGAAGGCATGCGTGAACAGATGGAACATGCCGACCGAATAGGCCCCTGCTCCCATCGCCACGAACATGTAGCCGAGTTGCGAACAGGTCGAGTAGGCGACGATGCGCTTGATGTCGTTCTGGACGAGGCCGATGGTCGCCGCGAAGAACGCCGTGGTGGCGCCGAAGAACATCACGACGGCCTGCGCGTTCGGCGCGAGCTCGAACAGCGGCGACAGGCGCGCCACCATGAACACACCGGCGGTGACCATGGTCGCCGCGTGGATCAGCGCCGACACCGGGGTCGGGCCCTCCATCGCGTCCGGCAACCAGGTGTGCAGAAGGAACTGCGCCGATTTGCCCATCGCGCCCATGAACAGCAGCAGGCAGGTCAGGGTCAGCGCATCGGCGTGCCAGCCGAGGAAGTCGATGGTCTTGCCGGTCAGGCTCGGAGCTGCATGGAAGATGGTCTCGAAATCGGTCGAGCCGACCAGCAGGAAGATCGCGAAAATGCCGAGCGCGAAGCCGAAATCGCCGACGCGGTTGACCACGAAGGCCTTGATGGCGGCCGCGTTCGCCGACGGCTTCTGGTACCAGAAGCCGATCAGGAGATAACTCGCCAGACCCACGCCTTCCCAGCCGAAGAACAGTTGCACGAGGTTGTCCGCGGTCACCAGCATCAGCATGGCGAAGGTGAACAGGCTGAGATAGCCGAAGAAGCGCGGCCGGTTCGGGTCCTCGTCCATGTAGCCGATGGAATAGAGGTGCACGAGCGAGGACACGGTGGTGACCACCACCAGCATCACCGCGGTGAGCGTGTCGACCCGCAGCGTCCAGTAGACCTGGAGATCGCCGGAGAGAATCCACGGCAACAGCGGAATGCGCATGTCGTGGTGCATGAAGCCGACGTCGACCAGCGTCATCCAGGACAGCGCTGCCGACACGAACAGGAACGCCGTGGTGATCAGCTCGGCGCCGCGCGAGCCCACCGCGGGCGGCTCGGAGACGTGATGGTCGTCGTGGCCGTCGCCGGGCTCGTGATGGGACTCCTGGATGACCGACGCATCCTCGTTGATCGTATCGGACGCATGCGCCTGTGCGCCGTGTCCGTGATCATCGTGGTGCTCGACCGTGTCGCCCGAGGGGTTGCGGGCATGCGCGCCGAACAGCGCGATCATGCCGGCCAGAATGGCCCCCAGCAGAGGCAGAAAGACGATTGCCTGGACCATGACTTATTTCTCTTTGCGCATGATCTGACCGGAAAACCGGTATCCACTTTTCCGGATCATGCGCGTTAGCCCTTCATCAGATTGACGTCCTCAACCGCGATCGAGCCGCGGTTGCGGAAATAGACCACCAGGATGGCGAGACCGATCGCGGCTTCGGCGGCCGCGACGGTGAGCACAAGAAGCGCGAAGACCTGCCCGACGATATCGCCGAGGAAGGTCGAGAACGCCACGAGGTTGATGTTGACCGCGAGCAGGATCAGCTCGATCGACATCAGGATGACGATGATGTTCTTGCGGTTCAGGAAGATGCCGAGGATCCCGAGCGTGAACAGGATCGCGCCGACCGCAAGATAGTGTCCGAGCCCGATCGTCATTTCACCCACTCCGCCGCGTCAGAGTCCTGGAGCCCCTGCCCCGGCGCCACCTTGCGTATCGCCATCGCAATTTCGGGCGTGCGGGCGTTCTGAACGTTGATGTCCTGCCGCTTGACGCTCGCCTTGTGCCGCAGCGTCAGCACGATGGCACCGATCATGGCAACCAGGAGCACCATGCCCGAGAGCTGGAAGTAGTGGATGTACTTCGTATAAAGCACCAGGCCGAGCGCCTCGGTGTTCGAGACATTGGTCGGGATCGCCGCCGTGATCGTCTTGGCGACGCCGGGGTTGATGACCCAGAAGCCGACCGTGAGCAGCAGCTCGAACAGGAAGATGCCGCCGATCACGAGGCCGACCGGCAGGTACTCGATGAAGCCCTCGCGCAGCTCGAGGAAATCGACGTCGAGCATCATGATCACGAACAGGAACAGCACGGCGACGGCGCCGACGTAGACGACGATCAGGATCATCGCCAGGAATTCGGCGCCCATCAGCACGAACAGGCCGGAGGCGTTGACGAAGGCCAGGATCAGGTACAGCACGGAGTGCACGGGATTGCGCGAGACAATCACCATCACCGCCGAGGCGACGCAGACGCCGGCGAAGAGATAGAAGAACAGCGCGGGAAGGATCATGCTCTCATCTCACCGGTACGGCGCGTCGAGCTCGATCGCTTTTGCGATCTCGCGTTCCCAGCGGTCGCCGTTGGCGAGCAGCTTGGCCTTGTCATAGAACAGTTCCTCGCGGGTCTCGGTCGCGAACTCGAAGTTCGGGCCTTCGACGATCGCATCGACCGGACAGGACTCCTGGCAGAGGCCGCAATAGATGCACTTCACCATGTCGATGTCGTAGCGCACGGTACGGCGGGTGCCGTCGTTGCGCCGCGGGCCGGCCTCGATGGTGATGGCCTGCGCCGGGCACACCGCTTCGCAGAGCTTGCAGGCGATGCAGCGCTCTTCACCATTCGGATAGCGGCGCAGCACGTGCTCGCCGCGGAAGCGCGGCGAGATCGGGCCCTTCTCGAACGGATAGTTCAGTGTCGGTTTCGGCTGGAAGAAATAGCGCATGGCGAGGAAGAACGCCGAGACGAATTCCGACAGCAGAAGCGAGCGTGCAGTGGCGTTGATGTTGATACCCATGACGGCCCTCACTTCGGCGCGATGCCGGCGAAGTGCAGCACTCCGGCCACCACGATCACCATCGCCAGCGACAGCGGCAGGAACACTTTCCAGCCGAGGCGCATCAGTTGATCGTAGCGGTAGCGCGGCACGATCGCCTTGGCCATCGCGAACAGGAAGAACATGAAAAACAGTTTCAGCGAGAACCAGATGATCCCCGGCACCCAGTTGAAGGGCGGGAGGTCCACCGGCGGCAGCCAGCCTCCGAGGAACAGGATCGTCGCCATCGCGCACATCGTGGCAATCGCGACATACTCGCCGAGCATGAACAGCAGATACGGCGTCGAGCCGTATTCGACCATGAAGCCGGCCACGAGCTCGGATTCCGCTTCGACCAGGTCGAACGGCGGACGGTTGGTTTCCGCCAGCGCCGAGACGTAGAAGATCACGAACATCGGGAACAGCGGCCAGACATACCAGTTCAGGATGGTGAGCTGCGGCAACCCGATCAGGCTGGCGAGGCCGCGGACATGCTGGGCCTCGACCACGGCCGAGAGGTTCAGCGTGCCGGCGCAGAGCAGCACCGTGATGATGACGAAGCCGATCGAGACTTCATACGACACCATCTGCGCCGCCGAGCGCAGCGCCGCCAGGAACGGGTACTTCGAGTTCGACGACCAGCCCGCCATGATGATGCCGTAGATCGACAGCGACGAGATCGCGAAGATGAAGAGGACGCCGACATTGATGTCGGAAATCACCCAGCCGAGATTGGTCGGGATCACCGCCCACGCGGCGAGCGCGAGCACGCACGATACCAAGGGAGCAAGAAGGAACACGCCCTTGTTGGCGCCGGACGGAATGATCGGCTCCTTCAGCACGAACTTCAGGAGATCGGCGAAGGACTGCAGCAGACCCCAGGGACCGACCACGTTCGGGCCGCGGCGTATCTGCACCGCCGCCCAGATCTTGCGGTCGGCGAGCAGGATGTAGGCGATCGCCACCAGCAGGACGACCAGCACCAGGACGCTCTCCGCGATCATGATGATCAGCGGCCAGAGGAACCCGGTCCAGAATGCGCTTTCGAAGAATTCCATCAGCTCACTCCGCTGCGGTCAGCATCTGCCCGGAGGCAAGCCGCGAACACTCCGCCATCACGGCGGACGCACGCGCGATTGGGTTGGTCAAGTAGAAGTCCTCGACCAGCGGCTTGAACGGCGCCTTCTCCATCGTGCCGCCCTTGCCCGCGAGTTTCTTGATCTGGTCGGCGGAGCCGGCCTCGATCTGGTCGAGACGGATTAGATGCGGCACGGCCTTGAAGATCGCCTGGCGCAGGGCCGAAAGCGAGTCGTAGCCGAGCTTCTTGCCGAGCGCCTCCGACAGCGCGCGGACAATCGCCCAGTCCTCGCGGGCCTCGCCCGGCGGGAACGCGGCGCGGCCGGTCATCTGCACGCGGCCTTCGGTGTTGACGTAGATCGCGGACTTCTCGGTATAGGCGGCTGCCGGCAGGATCACGTCGGCGCGATGCGCGCCGCGGTCGCCGTGGGTGCCGATATAGACGACGAAGGTGCCGTCCGACGGCTTGATCTCGTCGGCGCCGAGCAGAAACAGCAGGTCGAGCGTCCCGAACGTCGTCATCTGCGCCGCGTTAAGCCCGCCCTGACCGGCGACAAAGCCGATATCCAGCGCACCAACGCGCGAAGCGCTCTCATGCAGTACGCCAAAGCCGTTCCAGCCGTCCTTGAGCGCGCCGACGTCGAGCGCAAGCTTGGCGGCGGCGGCGAGAATGGCAGCGCCGTCGTGGCGCGAGGCAGCGCCCGCACCGACCAGGATGATCGGGTTCTTGGCGTTCTTCAGCACGTCCATGAAGGAGTGCTTGCCGGCCGCGAGTTCACCGAGCGTCTCGGTGCCCGCGCCGAGATGGCCATAATCGTAGGTCAGGTCGTCCTTGGCGCCGATCACGCCGACCTTGAAGCCGCCGGCGCGCCAGCGCTTGCGGATGCGGGCGTTGAACACGGCCGCCTCTTTCCGCGGATTGGCGCCGATGATCAGCAGCGCGTCGGCCTGCTCGACGCCCACCAGCGTCGGATTGAAGATGTAGGAGCCGCGGCCGAGCGCGGGGTCGAAGGCGTCGCCGCCCTGCACCGCCAGATTGCCCGAGCCGTATTTGGCCAGCAGATCCTTCAGCGCGAACATCTCCTCGACGCCGGCGAGGTCGCCCGCGATCGCGCCGATGCGCTTGCCGTCGGTGCGCGCCGCCTTCGCGGCGATAGCGGCAAAGGCTTCGGGCCAGCTTGCCGCCCGCAGCTTGCCGGCTTCGCGGATATAGGGCCGGTCGAGGCGCTGGGTGCGCAGACCGTCGACGACGTGGCGGGTCTTGTCCGAGATCCATTCTTCGTTCACGGCCTCGTTGATGCGCGGCAGGATACGCATCACTTCGCGGCCGCGGGTGTCGACTCGAATCGCGGATCCGATGCCGTCCGTCACGTCGATCGACTGGGTCTTGCCGAGCTCCCACGGGCGTGCGGCGAAAGCATAAGGCTTCGAGGTCAGCGCACCGACCGGGCAGATGTCGACGAGATTGCCCTGAAGCTCCGACGTCAGCGCGTGCTCGAGATAGGTCGTGATCTCCATGTCCTCGCCGCGGCCGGTCGCGCCCATTTCAGGGGCGCCGGCCACTTCCGCCGAGAAGCGGACGCAGCGTGTGCACTGGATGCAGCGGTTCATCGAGGTCTTGACCAGCGCGCCGAGATATTTGTCCTCGACCGCGCGCTTGTTCTCGGCGAAGCGGCTGGTGTCGACACCATAGCCCATCGCCTGGTCCTGCAGATCGCACTCGCCACCCTGGTCGCAGATCGGGCAGTCCAGCGGATGGTTGATGAGAAGGAATTCCATCACGCCTTCGCGCGCCTTCTTCACCATCGGCGAACGCGTGGAGATTTCCGGCGGTTCGCCCTTGGGACCCGGACGGCAATCGCGCACACCCCAGGCGCAGCTTGCGACCGGCTTCGGGCCGCCCTTCACCTCGACGAGGCACATCCGGCAATTGCCGGCGATCGACAGCCGCTCGTGATAGCAGAAGCGCGGAATCTCGGCGCCGGCCGCCTCGCACGCCTGAAGCAGCGTGTATTCGGCGGGGACATCGATCTCTTTGCCGTCGATGATGAGCTTGGTCATTCTCTCTACTCCGCCGCGACCATGTTCACGGGATCGCGGACGCCGGCATCATCGATGTCGGCCTTATGCGAATATTCGTCGATGCGCGCTTCGATCTCATGACGGAAATGCGCGATCAGGCCCTGGATCGGCCACGCCGCCGCGTCGCCGAGCGCGCAGATGGTGTGGCCTTCGACCTGCTTGGTGACCTCCAGCAGCATGTCGATTTCGCGCTTGTGGGCGCGGCCGTCGGCCATGCGGCTCAAGACGCGCCACATCCAGCCGGTGCCTTCGCGGCACGGCGTGCACTGGCCGCAGCTCTCATGCTTGTAGAAATAGGAGATGCGGGCGATGGCGCGGATCAAATCGGTCGACTTGTCCATCACGATCACGGCCGCGGTGCCGAGGCCCGAGCGCAGCTTGCTCAAGCTGTCGAAATCCATCGGCGTGTCGATGATCTGCTCGGCCGGCACCATGCGCACCGAGGAGCCGCCGGGGATCACGGCCTTGAGGTTGTCCCAGCCGCCGCGGATGCCGCCGCAATGCTTCTCGATCAGCTCACGGAACGGAATGCCCATGGCCTCTTCGACGTTGCAGGGCCGCTCGACATGGCCGGAGATGCAGAAAAGCTTCGTGCCGACATTGTTCGGACGGCCGATGCCGGCGAACCACGCCGCGCCCCGGCGCAGAATGTCGGGCGCGACCGCGATCGACTCGACGTTGTTGACGGTGGTCGGGCAGCCGTACAGGCCGACATTCGCCGGGAACGGCGGCTTCAGACGCGGCTGGCCCTTCTTGCCTTCGAGGCTCTCGAGCAGCGCGGTTTCCTCGCCGCAGATATAAGCGCCGGCGCCGTGGGCGACGTAGATGTCGAACGGCCAGCCGTTGACGTTGTCCTTGCCGACCAGCTTGGCCTCGTAGGCCTGGTCGATCGCCGCCTGGAGATGCTCGCGCTCGCGGATGAACTCGCCGCGGACATAGATGTAGCAGGCATGCGCGTTCATCGCGCAACTCGCGATCAGGCAGCCCTCGATCAGGAGATGCGGATCGTGCCGCATGATCTCGCGGTCCTTGCAGGTACCGGGTTCGGATTCGTCCGCGTTGACGACGAGATAGCTCGGCCGACCGTCGGTCGATTCCTTCGGCATGAACGACCATTTCAGGCCGGTCGGGAAGCCGGCGCCACCGCGGCCGCGCAGCCCCGACGCCTTCATCTCGTTGATGATCCAGTCACGGCCCTTGTCGATGATGTTCTTCGTACCATCCCAGGCGCCGCGGCGCCGCGCGCCCTCGAGCCCCCAATCATGGAGGCCGTAGAGGTTCTTGAAGATGCGGTCCTTGTCCTCGAGCATGTCAGTGCTTTCCGATCAACGGTTGGCTTGCTTGTAGGCAAGCCCGGCGGCGCAGACGGCGAAGGTCAACGCCCAGAGCAGACGACGAGAGATCACGCATCAGGTGACCTCCTTAAGTGTGGTCGGCCCGCCCGTCGGCGCCGAGAACTGGCGGCCGTTCTGCGGGCCGGGCTTGGGCGGATTGCCCGAAGCAAAGCCGTCGAGCACCTTGCCGAAGCTTTCCTTGGTCAAATCCTCATAGGTGTCCTTGCCGATCAGCACCATCGGCGCGTTCACGCAGGCACCGAGGCACTCCACCTCTTCCCAGCTGAAATTGCCGTCCTTGGAGAGATGGAAGGGCTCGTGATGGATGCGGTGCTCGCAGACGTGGATCAGATCCTCGGCGCCGCGCAGGCGGCACGGCGTGGTGCCGCAGACCTGGACGTGGGCCTTCTTGCCGACGGGGGCCAGCTGGAACATCGTGTAGAAGGTCGCGACCTCGAGCACGCGGATATAGGGCATGTCGAGCATGTCGGCGACGACGCGGATCGCGGCTTCCGAGACCCAGCCATCGTGCTGCTCCTGCGCCCGCCAGAGGATGGCGATGACCGCCGAAGCCTGGCGTCCGGCCGGATATTTCGCGATCTGCTGCTTGGCGAACGCGAGGTTCTCCTCCGTCAACGCAAAGCTCGCGGGCTGGACTTCCTTCGGTGCTAATCGGCGAACGGACATATCTTCAATCTCTCACTGCATGCGGCGCGCGGTTTTGGCATTCAGGGCTTCGATCCTGTCCTGCCAGAATGCGCTTGCGGTGCCGAAAACGTTGTAGCCGACGTGGGTCGAGACCTTGATGCGATCGAGGATCGACAGCTCGGTCACGGTCTCCATCCGGTTGCTGCGCGGATCGAACACGATCAGCTTCAGCGGGGTGTGTTCGAGGATGTAGCGCGACACCGCATGCGAGCGGTCGCTGCCGTGCTCTTCGCACATGATGACGCTGTCGGCCTGGAGCAGCCGGGCGCCGCCCTTGATCGCCTCGATCTCGACGCCCTCGACGTCAAGCTTGATCAGGTACTTGCCGCTGGCGGCAACCTTGCCGTCGTCGATGAGATTGTCGAGCGCGATCACAGGCACGTCCTCGCCGCCCGCCGACGCACCGCCGGCAATGCTGAAGGCCTCGTGCTTGGTGCCGGACAGACGCGCGGTGCCGCGGGCCGCGCCGATCGCGCATTTCATGGTCTCGAAGCGATTGCCGTTGACGCGGGCGTTGTTGGCGAGCTTCGGATAGTTCTGGCCGGACGGCTCGATCGCAATCGCCATGTGCGAGCCGAATGGCTTGCTCGACACCAGCACCGACCAATAGCCGTAATTGGCGCCGCAATCGAGCAGCGTGTAATCGACGTCGATGGAGTCCGCGAACAACAGCTCCAGCTCGTCCTCGTAATTGTAGGAGCGGTTGAGCAGCTTGCTCCAATAGCCGTCGCCGTAGGGGAATTCGAACACGGCGTCGGGGGTTGAGCTTGATCGCGATGTTGCGCTCGGGCAGCGTCTTCCGCAGCAGGTTCGCGCAGGCGATGTAGCCCATATGCGAGAAGTGCGACGAGATCTTCGATCCCGTCACCAGCGCCAAGGCAGCCGTCCGCTCCCACAGGTTGGCCCCTTCAAGGGCCCCCGAGGCACGGTCAAACTGGATTGGCGCCTGCGCCATCACCGATCGACCTCTCCGAACACGATGTCGAGCGAGCCGAGGATCGCCGAGACGTCGGCGAGCAGATGGCCGCGGCAGATGTGGTCCATGGCCTGGAGATGCGCAAAGCCCGGCGCGCGGATCTTGCACTTGTAAGGCTTGTTGGAGCCATCGGAGACGAGATAGACACCGAACTCGCCCTTGGGCGCCTCGACTGCGGCATAGATCTCGCCGGCCGGCACGTGGACGCCTTCGGTGTAGAGCTTGAAGTGATGGATCAGCGCTTCCATCGAGCGCTTCATCTCGCCCCGGCGCGGCGGAGCAACCTTGTTGTCTTCGACGACGACCGGGCCTTTTCCTTCGGCTGCGTTCAGCTTCTGGATGCACTGCTTCATGATGCGTACGGACTGGCGCATCTCTTCCATGCGGATCAGATAGCGGTCGTAGCAGTCGCCGTTCTTGCCGATCGGAATGTCGAAATCCATCTCGGCGTAGCACTCATAGGGCTGCGACTTGCGCAGATCCCAGGCGGCGCCCGAGCCGCGCACCATCACGCCCGAGAAGCCCCACTCCCAGGCTTCCTTCAGCGACACCACGCCGATGTCGACGTTGCGCTGCTTGAAGATGCGATTGGCGGTGAGCAGCCGATCGAGATCTTCGACCACCTTCAGGAACGGATCGCACCAGGTGTCGATGTCGTCGACCAGCTTCTGCGGCAGGTCCTGATGCACGCCGCCGACGCGGAAGTAGGCTGCGTGCATGCGGCTGCCGGAGGCGCGCTCGTAGAACACCATCAGCTTTTCGCGCTCTTCAAAGCCCCACAGCGGTCGGGGTCAGCGCGCCGACGTCCATCGCCTGCGTGGTGACGTTGAGCAAATGCGACAGAATGCGGCCGATCTCGCAATAGAGCACGCGGATCAACTGAGCGCGGCGCGGCACCTCGATGCCGAGCAGCTTTTCAGCCGCCATGCAGAAGGCGTGCTCCTGGTTCATCGGCGCGACGTAGTCGAGGCGGTCGAAATAGGGGATCGCCTGGAGATAGGTCTTCTGCTCGATCAGTTTTTCGGTGCCGCGGTGAAGCAGGCCGATATGCGGGTCGACGCGGGCGACGACTTCGCCGTCAAGCTCCAGCACCAGGCGCAGCACGCCGTGCGCCGCCGGATGCTGCGGACCGAAGTTGATCGTAAAGTTGCGAAGGATTTCGGGTTGCTCGTTCATGTTCAGACCTTCGGCCCTGCTTTTTCATCGCCCGGAAGGACCGGATAGTCGGCGCCCTCCCACGGAGACAAAAAGTCGAACTTGCGGAATTCCTGGTTGAGCCTGACCGGCTCGTACACCACCCGCTTCTCCTGGTCGTCGTAGCGGACCTCGACGAAACCGGTGGTCGGGAAGTCCTTGCGCAGCGGATGGCCCTCGAAGCCATAGTCGGTCAGGAGGCGGCGCATGTCGGGGTGGCCGACGAAGAACACGCCATAGAGGTCGTAGGCTTCGCGCTCGAACCAGTCGGCGCCCGGGAACACCTCGATCAGCGACGGCACCTGCGTGGTCTCGTCGGCCTGGGCCTTGAGCCGGATCCGCGCATTCAGGGCCGGTGACAGGAAGTGATAGATCACGTCGAAGCGTTTTTCACGCGAAGGATAGTCCACCGCCGTGATGTCGGTGAAGTTGATGAACCGGCAGTTCGGATCGTCGCGGAGGTACTTGACCACCTCGACGATCTTGCTGGCTTCGACATCGACCGTGAGCTGGTTGAAGGCCACCGAATGACCGATGGCAGCGCCCGGAAGCGCGCTAACGATCGTCTGCCCCAGGGCGTCGAGCTTGGCGTCGTCCATGACGTAAAACCTTAGCGTTCGATGGTACCGGTGCGGCGGATCTTCTTCTGCAGCAGCAGTACCCCGTAAAGCAGCGCTTCCGCCGTCGGTGGGCAGCCCGGCACGTAGATGTCGATCGGCACGATACGGTCGCAACCGCGCACGACCGAGTAGGAATAGTGATAATAGCCGCCACCGTTGGCGCAGGAGCCCATCGAGATGACGTAGCGCGGCTCGGGCATCTGGTCGTAGACCTTGCGCAGCGCAGGCGCCATCTTGTTGGTCAGGGTGCCCGCGACGATCATCACGTCCGACTGGCGCGGCGAGGCACGCGGGGCGAAGCCGAAGCGCTCGATGTCGTAGCGCGGCATCGACACCTGCATCATCTCGACCGCGCAGCAGGCGAGACCGAAGGTCATCCACATCAGCGAGCCGGTACGCGCCCAGGTGATGAGGTCGTCGGTCGCGGCCACGAAGAAGCCCTTGTCGGACAGCTCCGAATTGACCTCGAGGAAGAACGGATCACGGGCCCCGATCGGCTTGCCGGTCGACGGATCCAGAATGCCCTTGGGGGCCGGCGCTACGACCGGACCGGAGGACGGTGCAGGGTTCAATCCCATTCGAGTGCCCCTTTCTTCCATTCATAGGCGAAGCCGACCGTCAGCACGCCGAGGAACACCACCATGGACCAGAAGCCGGTCGCGCCAAGCTTGCCGAACGCCACCGCCCAGGGAAACAGGAACGCCACCTCGAGGTCGAAGATGATGAAGAGGATGGCGACCAGATAGAAGCGGACGTCGAACTTCATGCGGGCGTCGTCGAAGGCGTTGAAACCGCACTCATACGCCGACAGCTTTTCCGGATCCGGCTGCTGGAACGCGACGATGAAGGGCGCGATCAGCAGCACAAGGCCAATAAGGCCCGCTACCCCTATGAATACCACGAGTGGAAGATAGTTCTGAAGAATGCCGCTCATTGACGAGCCCTTTTTCCCGCAGCCTCGGGACAGCCACGGATTCGTCCAGTTTGGAATTGTTCTGAGCCTTAGCGCAGTGCACCAATGGGCGCAAGACACGCTCTTTTTAGGCCCTTTCCCGCTCCCGGAACGATGAAATTCCGGAATCACCCCGCGCTGGTATGGAGCAGATCAGAAAACCCGGCAAGGGTTGGGCAAGAGCGCCCACGGTTTTGCAGGGCAGCGGTTCTGAGATTGCGGCGCACGGGCTGAGGCGGCTACTTGCCGCGCAACATCCGGTCAAAATGCCGGGGTTTTTGGCCGCCGCGGCGCACCCAAACCCAGGCGATGACCAGCACAGGCGCTCCCACGGTCACCCAGGCGACGTACTGGCCGACGGTCCCCCAGAGCAGCGCAGCGAGCAGACCGGTGATGGTCGCAGCCGCAAGCAGGACAGGTGCGGCAAAGACACGTATCCACCGGCGCGTACGGTCAGGGGAGGCATGCATCACGACGGGACCGGGGCTCGTCTGGCGAATGCGTTGGATTTGGCAGGCGCGCGCGCTTGCGCCGCCGCGCCAGCCAGAGATAGAGACCGCTGCCGATCACAACGATCGTGAGCAGGTCGAGCGCGGCCCAGATCACCTTGAGCGGCATCCCGCCATAGTCGCCGAAATGCAGCGGCTGCGAGATCAGGAGCGCCTGGAGATAGACCGGCAGCGCGCGGCTGTCGGCGACCTCCCCCGTCTCTCCGTCGAGCAGCACCGGCTTGAGCAGCCGCGCCGTCAACGCCGTGTCGCCGCGCATGAAGGCGGCGAAGTGATGCGACGAGGTGAAGGGCGTCCCTGGAAAGGCGATGAAGGCGACCTCCATGCCGGGCGCGGTGTGTCTGGCGCGTGCGACGACGTCGTCGAGCGACGCCAGATGCGACGGTGGCGGCTTGCCGGTATATGGCGCGACCATGCTGGCGAGTTCGGTCACCTTCCACTGGTTGAGCATCAGCTCGGCCCAGGTGTTGACGACGCCGGTCAGGCCCACCACCAGCGCCCAGGCCACCGTCACCCACGCCGATCAAATTGTGCCAGTCGAGCCAGCGCACGCGGGTTGAGGCGCGGTCGCGAATAGTGGCAAAGCGCAGACGGCGAGTGAACGGCCAGTACAGCACCACGCCGGAGATGATGGCGATTGCGAACAGCAGACCCATCCCGCCCAGAAACAGCTTTCCGGGCTGGCCCGCGAACATGTCGGTGTGCAGCTTCAGAACGATCAGCATCGGCCCGACGCCGACCGGGCCGAGCAGCTTGGTCGAGACCGCATCGAAGGCGCGCACGGTGGTATTATCGGGCAGCCCGTCGACGGCACTGTTGGTGAAAGCCGTGACGATCCCGGGCTCGTCCTTGTCCCAGGAGATGTATTGCAGCACGCGGCCGGGATCGGCGGCGAGCGCGGCGTCGGCGACCGCCTGGGTCGTCGCACGCGCCGCGCTCGCATGAGCTTCGGGCTGGGGGGCATAGCCCAGGAGCTCATCGATCTCGTGATGGAAGATCAGCGGCAGGCCGGTCAGGCAGAGCAGCAGCAGAAAGACGGTCGAGATCAGGCTGGTCCAGGTGTGGACCACGGACCAGAGCCTGACCGTGCGCGCCTTCACGAAGCCCTCCCCTCGCCTGCGCCTACCATTTGTAGGAAACGCTGGCGGTGACGCGCCGGCGGTCGCCGTAGAAGCACGACGTCGCCGAGGCACAGCTCGCGACATAGATCTTGTCGGTCAGATTGATCACGTTGATAGCCGTGCGCCAGTTCTGCCATTCGTAATGGACCGCGAGATCGCCGAGCACAACCGCGGGAACCTCGAGGGTGTTGGCGGCGTCGGCCCAGGAAGACCCGACATAGCGCGCACCGCCACCGAAGCCGAAGCCCTCAAGCGGGCCGTCCTTGAAGGTGTAGTCCGCCCAGCCCGATACCAGCAACTCAGGCGTGTTGGTCGGCGTCTTGCCGACCAGCGACGGGTCGAGATCCCTGCTGTTGAACAGGTGATAGGCCGTGAACGCGCCGATCAGCTTCAGCTCCTTCGTGGCATTGGCCACGGCTTCGAGCTCGATGCCGCGCGAGGTCACCTCTCCGGTCTGGTTTTGCAGCAGCACATTCAACGGATCGGTGGTAGCCACGTTCTGGCGCTTCAGGTCGAACACCGAAGCGGTGAAATAGCCGTCGAATCCCTTCGGCGCGACCTTGACGCCGATCTCGGCCTGCTTGGCCGTCTCCGGCAGGAACAGCTGGTTCTGTGCGTTGAGGCCGATGATCGGATTGTAGCTCGTCGAATAGGAGACGTAGGGCGCGATGCCGTTGTCGAAATTGTAGATCAGCCCGGCGCGCCCGCTGAACTTGCTGTCATCGCGTTGGGCGATATTTGCGCCCGTGTCGCGGGCGGCCTGCGTCGTCTCGACCCAGTCATTGCGGCCGCTCAGCACCAGCGTGAAGTTGCCGAGCTTCATCTGGTCCTGAACGTAGGTGCCGGCCTGCTTCTGCGTGATCAGGAAGTTGCGGAACGGCGCGCCCGCGAGCGGGATGTCGATACCATAGGCCGGATTGAAGACGTTGATCGGAGGAACCGTGCCGAAGTTGAAGGCCTGATAGTCATCGATCTGATAGCCCTTCAGATCGACACCGAACAGCATCGTGTGCCTGACCGGGCCGCTGTTGAAGCGATACTCGAGCTGGTTGTCGAGATTGGCCTGATTGGCGGTGTTCTTTGCATACCAATTGTAGCGGCCCATCGTAGCCGTATTGATATTGTCCCAGCCATTACCGATGTAGCCGCGATAGGTGAGGTCGATATGTGCAAATCGCGCGTTCTGCCGGAACGTCAAATCGTCGGTAAGATTGCGCTCGAACTGGTAGCCGAGCATCTCCTGCTCGCGCGTGAACTTGTCGACGCTGGGATCGCCCACGAAGAAGCTGGTCGGAATCTTGCCGAACGGCGCGTTGGTCACCGTGCCCTGGTAGGGCAGGAAGTTGATGCCGCGGGTGTCCTGCTTCGAGGCCGAGGCCAGCACCGTGAAGGTGGTGTCGGCATCCGGCTTCCAGGTGAACGACGGCGCGATGAAGTAGTTGTTGTCGGGCGTGAAGTTGACCTGCGTATTGCCGTTCTGGACCTGGCCGACGACGCGGTAGAACAGTTTGCCATCCTGGGACTGCGTCGCGACAGGACCGCCGACATCGAAGCCGACATAGGCATTGCCGAAATTGTTGACGCCGGTCTCGATGTAACGCACCGGCTCGGTCGGCGGCATCTTGCTGATGACGTTGACGATGCCGCTCGGGCTCGATCCGCCATAGAGCACGGCCGACGGACCACGCAGCACCTCGACGCGCTCCATGTTCGGCGGCTGCAGCTTCCAGCTCGCATAGGACGTGTAGAACAGCTGCATGCCATCGAGGAACAGGCCGACGTCATCGGATTTGAAGCCGCGGATCAGCCACCAATCGTTGCGGGTATCCGCACCGAAGGTTCCGGCGCGCACGCCGGCGGTGTAGCGCAGCACTTCGTCGAGCTTGTTCGGCTTCTGGTCGCGGATCTGCTCGGCGCCGATCACCGAGACCGACTGCGGCGTCTCCATGATCGGCGTGTTGGTCTTGGTGCCCGACGAGCTGCGACCGGCGACGTAGCCGTGCACCGGGCCGAGCGGGGTCTCGACGAAACCGATATTGCGCTGCGGCTGCGGCTTGCTTCGGTCAGCAGTCTGCTGGGATGATCGCGGCGCGCGACGCTGGGCGGCGGCAGCACGGCGGCGCCCTTCCGGCGCGGCGACGGTCACCGACGGAATGTTTTGCGCGCCGCTCTGCGCAGAAGATTGTGCAAGCGATGCCTGCGGCACCAAAACCCAAGCGGATGCGGTCGCCAATACGGCCGACCGCAGCATTCCAAGACTGTTCACGCGCCACCCCAAACGTATCTGCATGCGTCATGCCGTCAGCCACGTGACGGCACTGCGGTGACGCTTAAGTGAGCGCGCGCGAAATCCCTAATTGAAAAGTTCTTAGAACGATTCTTAGAAAAAAAGGATTCTTAGCAAATTTCTTAGAAGCGATCCAATATCTCCGGAGATTGCCGCGCAATCAGCGCGGAACTTTCTCGGCTTCGAGCAGCTTCTCTGCCGTCGCCGTGAGACGGTCGATCTGCGCCAACAGCGTCTCGAACTCGTCCTTGCTCAATTGCTCCAGCAATTGCCGATTTCGGTCCTGCGCGCCTTCGACGATCGCATCATGCGCGGCGAGCCCTGCCGGTGTGAGCGAGACCAGCACCTCGCGGCTGTCCTTCGGGTTCGCTGACTTCGCGATCAGCTTGCGCGAGACGAGTTCCGCGAGTGCGCGACTGATCTGCCCCTTGTCCTGCCCGACGGCTTCGGCGAGCCGCGCCACGCTCATCGGCGGGCGGCGGCCGAGCGAGGCGACGAGGCCGAACTCGACGGAGGACAATCCGGCGAGGCGCTTGTAGCGCAGGATCGCACCGCGCTTGAGCAGATTGGCCAGCACCATCAGCCGTGACGACAGCATCGCGGTGATCGGCGCGGGCGAGTGACTTTCGTCCGCATCGGACGATGTGCGCCCGTCCCTGCCTGGTGTCTGGCTCATGATCCACCTCTGCCAAGAAAGCCGCGGCGTGCCAAGGGTTGGTAGCGCTAGCTCCCCAGCCTGATCCGAATGCGACTAAGAGGCATTTGGAAATTCGTTGACATTGTCATCGATCAGCCCTTCATTGGTGTTTAAGGCCTCAAAAGCCGGGCCAGCACGGCCGACAGCGGGAGGATCAGCATGACCATCACCCAGCGGGATCGCGATTTCGGCACCGCCTATGCGATGAAGCCGGCGCTCACACGTACCGAGCTCACCTCGGTCGTGCGCGGCACGCCGATGGGCGAACTGCTCCGCCGCTACTGGCATCCGGTCGGACTTGTCAGTGATGCCACCGACACGCCGAAGAAGGTGCGTGCCCTCGGCGAAGATCTGGTGCTGTTCCGCGACAAGCACGGCCGCGTCGGCCTGCTGCACGCGCGCTGCTGCCATCGCGGCACCACGCTCTACTACGGCAAGGTCGAGGAGGACGGCATCCGCTGCTGCTATCACGGCTGGAAGTTCGACGCCGAAGGTCACTGCCTGGAGCAGCCCTGCGAGCCGGACGGCGGCCAGTACAAGGACAATGTGCGCCAGCCCTGGTATCCGGTCGAGGAGCGCTACGGGCTGATCTTCGCCTATATGGGCCCTGCCGAGAAACGCCCGGTGCTGCCGGCTTACGAATGCCTGGAGACCATGGATGACGGCGAGTTCGTCGAAGCCGACGATTCCTCGATCGGCGGCGGTGGTCCGGCGATCATCCCCTGCAACTGGCTCCAGCATTTCGAGAACGTGGCCGATCCCTACCACGTGCCGGTGCTGCACGGCTCGTTCTCGGGTCCGCAATTCACCAACATGATGGCGTCGATGCCGGAGGTGAAATTCGACAAGACGCCGCGCGGCATCGCCGTGCGCTCGATCCGCAAGCAGGATGACGGCAAGGTTTTTTACGCGCGTCACCGAGGCCGCCCTGCCCACCTTGCGCGTCGTACCGAACCCGCGCGTCGCGCAATTTGCCCGCGTCGAGTCGATCGGCTGGACGCTGCCGATCGACGACACCTCGTTCCGCATCTACGTCGCCGGCCGCGTCAAGAACTCCGGCGACATCGGCCGCATGCGCTCGAAATTCAACGGAAAGTTCTGGTGGGACATGACCGAGACCGAGCACCAGCAATTCCCCGGCGATTACGAGGCCCAGGTCGGCCAGGGCCCGCAGACCATCCATTCCGAGGAGCATTTCGGCCAGAGCGACCGCGGCATCCTCATGATCCGGCGCATGCTGAGCGACCAGCTCGAAGCGATGGAAGCAGGCCGCGATCCGATCGGAACATCCTTCGACGCAAGCGCGCATCCCGTCGAATTCGAAGCGGGGAATTACATCCGCGAAGGCTGACTATCCGGCTCCAAATAGGAGCTGGACCGACAACGATAACAAAGACTAATTGGGGGAAGCGATGGTCGATGTGACGTCACAAATGTCGGTGCAAACGGCCGCCACGGCAAAGCCTTCGGCGCGGCGCTATTACGTGCTGGGCCTGCTCACCATCATCTATGCGCTGAACTTCCTCGACCGCACGATCTTCAACGTCCTGATCGAGCCGATCAAGAAGGAGTTTCAGCTCAGCGACACCATGATGGGCCTGCTCGCGGGCTTCGGCTTCGCGCTGTTCTACTCCCTGCTCGGCATTCCCATCGCGCGCGTCGCCGACCGGCTCAACCGGCGCAACATCGTCGCCGCCGCCTTCGCGTTCTGGAGCGCGATGACGGCACTGTGCGGCGCGGCTTCGAGCGTCACCTCGCTGGCGCTGGCGAGGATCGGCGTCGGCATCGGCGAATCCGCGGGCTCGCCCGCCTCGCAATCCATCGTCGCTGATCTCTTCGCCAAGAACGAGCGTCCGCGCGCGCTCGGCATCTACGCGGTCGGCACCTATCTCGGCGTCTTCCTCGGCTATTTCGTCGGCGGCTACGTCAACCAGCACTATGGCTGGCGGACGGCGTTCTACGTCGCGGGCGTGCCCGGCATTCTGCTCGCATTGATCCTGTGGCTGACGATCTCCGAGCCGAAGCGCGGCGCCATGCAGGAGAGCTTCGTGCCCGAGCCGCTCGGCCCGACGCTGCGCTTCCTCGCATCCCAGCGAAGCTTCATCATCGTGCTGATCGGTTTCTGTCTCACCACTTACACGAACTACGCGACCGCGGCGTGGATCCCGCCGTTCCTGGCCCGCGTGCACCATCTGTCGAGCGCCGAGATCGGCACCTATGCCGGCACCTTCAAGGGGCTCGCCGGCATGGCCGGCACCCTGCTCGGCGGCTTCGTGGTGGCCAACATCAGCCGCCGCGACGATCGCTGGAAGCTGTGGGCGCCCGCGATCACCTCTGGCCTCGCCGGCCCCGTGTTCGCGGTATGCATGCTGACGCAGGACTTTGCGATGATGGTGGCCATGCTGGCGCTGACCTCGTTCCTGGTCGGCTTCCATCTCGGGCCGATCTTCGCGATCGCACAGACGGTGGCCAAGCCGAGCATGCGGGCGCTGGCCTCCGCCCTCATCGCACTCACCGCCACCTGCTTCGGCCAGGGCGTCGGCCCGCTCGCCGTGGGCATGGTCAACGACGCCCTCAAAGGCAGCTATGGCGCGGACGCCGTGCGCTATTCCCTGCTTTCGGCTGCGGTCACGACGCTGGGGGCGCTCCTGTTCGTCTGGGCGGCCCGCACCATCCGGAACGATATCGGCCGGGCCGCAGCCTGAGGCAGGCCCTGGAACACCTTCGCCCGGTGAAACCCGCCGGGCGGCCAGATGAAACCATTTTGCGGAACCCGCGAAACAATCCGGAAACAGACGGTCCTTACAAGTGGAGCCATAGACGGCGGCAAAGCCCGTCGGGAGGCTCAGATGAACCACTCCATTCACTCTGCTGATCGTGCGACCCACCTGAAGATCGTGGTTGTGGCGCTGGTGGCCGGCATCACTGTGGCCGGCTTCGGGATCGCAGCCCGCACCAATGCCGATCACAGCCAGACCGCCCAGTCGACCCACGTGATCAAGGCCGGCAAACCGGTCGTGGTGACGAGCGCCGGGACGTCAGATATCCGCTGACGCGAGGCTCGCGGGCAGACCAGTGGCCGCCTCCGGGCGGCCTTTTTGATTCAGGCGACGGGTGAGGACGCCGACATGGATCGGGGCAGTAGCTGCCGCATCTATGCGTGAATTTCTCGCCTGAAACAGGGGGCCGCGCGAGCGCGGGAGTTTTACGCCGGTCGAAGGCCAAAAAGCACGCAGGAGTCGCGTCGCGAGCGCCCGGGATCGAAGCAAGAAGAGGATTCGGAGGTAAGGGTATGAAAGGATTGCCAAAAATGGCGCGAGAGACGGGGCTCGAACCCGCGACCTCCGGCGTGACAGGCCGGCGCTCTAACCAACTGAGCTACTCCCGCGTGACACGCAAATGTCTGCGGAACGAGGGGGGACTTAAAGGCCGGACCTGTTGAAGTCAAGGACGTTGCATCCGCAGCCTGAACGAGCGGATTTCCGTCGAGGGTGCGCACGAACGTGACCCTCGGCCGCGAGGGCTGACGTAGTCAGTCCGGTCCCGAATCGTCTACGCCTCCGGGAACTTGCGGGTTCAGGGGCCGTCTTCCCGACCACCGGCAGGAATCGAGGAGGCCAGACATCGAGGAGGCCAGACATGGCTAAGAAGGACTCGGCGAAGAAGGCTGCCGCTCCCGCCACCATCACGCTCAAGCGCCTCGCCGCCGACATCGCGGAGAGCCAGGACCTGTCGAAAAAGCACGCCGAGGCGGTCCTGACCGACATGGTCGACCTGATCACCAAGCACCTCAAGAAGGGCGACCGCGTCCGCATCGTCGGGCTCGGCATCCTCCAGGTCCGCAAGCGCGCCGCCCGCACCGGCCGCAATCCCGCGACTGGCGAGCCGATCCATATCAAGGCCAGCAAGAAGGTCGCCTTCCGCCCGGTCAAGGAACTGAAAGAGGCGATCTAACCACTCACATTTCGTTAAGCCTGAGCAGCGTCGTCCCGCCGCAACGCGGCCCACTTTTCTGGTATACCGCCTCTCTCCCCTGACCCGGCGGTTTGACCAGAAATGTCCTCCCTCACCTTTTCGCATACCGTGACCGAGCGCTTCCTGCGCTACGTCCTCATCGACACCCAATCCGATCCGGAATCCCCGGCCTCCCCGTCGACCGAGAAGCAGAAAGACCTCGGCCGTGTGCTCGCCGCCGAGCTTAGAGACATGGGCGTTGCCGATGCCCATCTCGACGATTACGGCTACGTCTACGGAACGATCCCGGCGAACACCGACAAGAAGGTGCCCGTGATCTGCTTCTGCTCGCACATGGACACCTCGCCCGACGTTACCGGCAAGGACGTCAAGCCGCAGGTGGTCAACAACTATCGCGGCGGCGATATCACTCTATCCGGCGACACCAGCCAGGTGATCCGCTTCGCCGAGCATCCAGCGCTGAAGAACCAGATCGGCAACGACATCATCACCACCGACGGCACCACGCTGCTCGGGGCCGACAACAAGGCCGGCGTCGCCGAGATCATGGATGCCGCGCATTTCTTCATCAACAATCCGCAAGTGAAGCACGGCACCATCAAGATCCTGTTCACGCCCGACGAGGAGATCGGCCGCGGCGTCGACAATGTCGACCTGACGAAGCTCGGCGCCGAGTTCGGCTACACCATGGACGGCGAGAGCGCGGGCTGCGTCGAGGACGAGACCTTTTCCGCCGACGGCGCCGTCATCACCATTAACGGCGTCAGCGCCCATCCCGGCTATGCCAAGGGCAAGATGGAGCACGCGATCAAGATCGCGGCGGCCATCGTCGAGCGGCTCCCGAAGGAAGGCTGCTCGCCCGAGACGACCTCAGGCAAGCAGGGCTTTCTGCATCCGATCGGCATCGAGGGCGCACTGGAGCAGGCAACGCTCTCCTTCATCGTGCGCGACTTCACCGAGGAAGGGCTCAAGGAGAAGGAAGTCCTGCTCGAGAACATCGTCAAGGACGTGATGAAGGACTATCCGCGCTCGACCTACAGGTTCGAGGTGCGAGAGCAGTACCGCAACATGAAGCAGGTGATCGATCGTCATCCCCACATCCTCGAATACGCCATCGAAGCGATCCGCCGCGCCGGCCTGCGCCCGATGCGCACCGCGATCCGCGGCGGTACCGACGGCTCCCGGCTCTCCTTCATGGGCCTTCCCTGCCCCAACATCTTTGCCGGCGAGCACGCGTTTCACTCGCGCCTCGAATGGGTCAGCCGGCAGGACATGGAGAAAGCCGTGCAGACCATCGTGCATCTCGCGATGATCTGGGAGGAGAAAGCGTAGATACGCGCAGACGCCGTGGCCGGGCTTGCTCCCGGCCACAAGCGCAGGCCGCAGCCTTTACGGCACCGGCTTCGCGCGAGAAGTGCGATGGAAGCGGTTGGAACTTACGATCCAGTTCGGCAGCGGCTCTCCATCGCGATGCCGTCCGCCGGCAACAGCAGCAGCCCAGGCTACCACGGCCCCGATCAGAGTTGCGGCTGCAACCGAGAATGCGAGGATGATCGAGCTGTGTCGCGTACGGTTGATCGCCGTCCGGGAGTCCGCAATCGCGGCGTCGACCCGACGCTCGGAGTCCGGCCCGGTCAGTCCCGTCAACGCTGTAACCTGCTGCACAAGATAGGTTCGATCGTCGCCGCTGACGCCGCTGTGGCTCGACGACGTCATCAGGATACGTCCGGCTTCAGCGCGCGTTTCCCCGAGATCGGTGGGAGGTCGACGCGCACGGAATAGCTTGTCCAGTTCATAACCTAAAAGCGGCTCGGCTGCGGTCGCGTTGCCTGACGACGAACGTGCCGGAGAGCGGTCAATTGTGCCCGCACCGAGAAAGGCGAGGAAAACGCCGCCGATCAGTACGGCAAGCGCCCATGACATCAGGCCATGGAGCCCGTCCCACCGCTCGCCATCGTCATCGATGGCCGAAACTGCGGCCGCCTGACGCGTGGTGCGGCCCGCGATATAGCCGCCGAAGCCGAAACTGGCGATCGCCTGCAAAATCAAATACAACCCCGAAAGAAGCGCCAGAGCCGCTGATGCGTCGCGCCATGTCGGCGACGTCGAGCTGATGCCGAGCCCGATAGCGACGCCAAAGCTCACCAGGATGAAGGACAACGCGGCGGCGGCGAATGCGCCTGCGACGATAGAACTCCATTGGATGCTCCAGCGGTCTTCGGCGACTCGCGGACGACCTTCGGTGACTTCTTCCTGCACGAGAGCTTCGATGGTCATATCAGCTCTCTCAACGCAGGCCGAATAACGACAAGACAGCCATGATCACCACGATCAAGCCGACGAGATAAATCAGTCCGTTCATGGTGCGTCCTCCTCGATTTTCCCCTGCTCGCTAATGAGGAGGAAGACGGAACGTTCCTAGTTTTTGCAGCCGACAGGAACGAACTCACCGGAGTCGGGTTGGGTGTGAGCCCAAGGATGAAGTTGCGAGCACGAGGCCCAGCCGGTCAACACCGGAGCCGGGGGCCTTTGTTTTGAGCTGGGCTCCCTGTCCTATGTTAGCGACGCCGGCGCTGGGATCATCGAAGATGCGACCGGGGCGGGACTCCGGATCGGGAGAGCCGCGTGGATCGCAGAACCGCGTGCCTTCATCAGGCAGATGCATTCCGGGAAAAGGCGATCGCCGATCCCGAGCACCACGACCAGTGGATCGATGAAGCCATCAAATGGCTGGAACGGGCAATGGAAGCCAGCTGTCGCGCCGTCGTCACGGTCGAAGCCGGCGACACCGGCGACATTCCGGAGCTGGCACGCGGAGCGCCAGCCGATGCTCAACTGAGCCTGATCACCCGTCAATGAGAAGCGCTGGCGTCTCCGCCACTGCTGCGGCAATTGCGCCAGGGACGTAACAATGTTGCGGGTCGACACTATTCCCGCGCCCATGCTAGGCCGGACGCAGACCGCAATCAGAGTGACTTCGTGCTCGCGAACCGCCAGCCCTCAGGATCTTGCCGCCCGCGCAACTGGCGCGGGCTGATGTCTGTGCTGATCGCGGTTGTCTATCTGCTCGCGGGAACGCTGCACGGCCTGCACGACATCGACGTCACCACGCCCGGCGGCGGCTCGGAGATTGCTGCGGTCATTGATGGCTCCTCAGATCACAGCGACCACAAGGCCATCGGCGGGCATCATTGCCATGGCTGCTTCTCGGTGATGGTCGCGCAGCCGGCGCCGCCGGCCGCATCGACCGCGCTCGTGTCTGCATCGCGCCCGCAACGCGTATCCCGGCTCGCCGGCATTGTCCCCGATACCGACTCCCCGCCTCCCAAACATATTGCCTGAACGGATTGGTCGGGCGCCGCGCGCCCATTAGGTTCATCCTTCACAGGTCGATTTCATGTTTTGCAGGGGAATGGCCGCGCGCCTGGCGTGCGCGGCAGCGTGTCTGATTGGCGGATTGGCGCTTGCGCCGTCCCACGCCCAGACACTGACGATGCGAAGCGCGCTCTCGCGCGCGCTGGCCACGAGCCCGCGGCTGACCGCGGCGGAGCGCGACGTCGGAATCGCCACGGGCCAGCGCATCCAGGCAGGTGCGCTTCTCAATCCGGAACTGTCCTACGAACAGGACAATTCGTTCGGGTCCGGCATCTATCGCGGCACGCGATCGGCCGAGACCACGCTGCAGATCAGCCAGGCCTTCGAGCTGTTCGGCAAGCGCGACGCGCGGATCGCCGCGGGCGTCGCCGGCATCGAGGTTGCCGCGATCCAGGGCAAGGCCGTCAGGCTGGAGGTGCTCTCGGAGACGGCGATCGCCTTCCTCAGCGTGCTCGGCGCACAGCGGCGTATCCAGATCCTCGACGAGCAGATCGCCGCCATCGACCGGCTGACGCCGCTTTTGCGCCGCCGCGTCGAGGCCGGCGCCTCCTCGCCGGCCGAGACCGGCCGTGCCGAGGTAGCTTCCGCCCTGGTGAAGGCCGACCGCGAACGCTTCAAGGCGACGCTGGCGAGCGCCCGGCGCGAGCTTGCGGTCTTGATGGGCGACGCGGCAGCGAAATTCGGCGAGGTCTCCGGCCGGCTCGACACCATGGGACGGCCGCCGACCTTCCAGTCGGTCGTCGCCGCCATCGATGCCAATCCGCAGCTGGTGCGCTGGACCGCGATCTATGCCCAGCGCAACGCCGAGCTGTTGTTGGCGCGGCTCAGGCCCTATCCCGACGTGCGGATCGCTGCCGGCTGGCGACATTTCAACGAGACCACTGACGACGCGGCGCGCCTCACCGTCTCGGTGCCGATTCCCGTGTTCGACCAGAACCAGGGCAATATCCTCTCGGCACAGGAAAGCCTTGCCAAGACCAAGGCCGAGCGCGAGGCCAACCGCAACACGCTGATCGTGGTCGCCGGCCGCGCCTACGACTCGCTTCAGGGCTCGCTGCGCGAGCTTTCGGTGCTGCGCGAGAGCGCCATTCCCAAGGCCACCGAAGCCTCGGACGCAATCGCGCAAGGCTACGGCCAGGGCCGCTTCACCCTGCTCGAAGTGCTCGACGCCCAGGCGAGCGTCACCCAGGCGCGGCTGCGCGAGCAGGAGGCGCTCCAGAACTTCCATGCGGGGGTGGCGACCATCGAAGGCCTCGTCGGCAATCCCTTCACGCTGGCGCGGGAGAGCGCACGATGAAGACGTCCTCCATCGTCCTTGTCGCCGTCGTTGCCGCCGCACTCGGCGCTTACGGCTATTCCCTGCTCGCCCCAACCAGGGTCGAGCATGCCGAACACAGCGCGGACAAAAAGCCGGAGAAGCCGAACGACCATGTCGAGCAGGACGAGCACGGCGCCGACCGGATCCGGATCTCCGACGTCAAGCTTGCCGCCGCCGGCGTGACGCTGGCGGAAGCTGCGAGCGTCACGCTAACCGACACGCTCGCCTTCAACGGCGTCCTGCGCGCCAACCAGGAAGCCGTGGTGCAGGTGACGCCGCGCTTTCCCGGCGTTGCCAAATCGATCCAGAAGCGCATCGGCGACAAGGTCGGCAAGGACGATCTGCTCGCCGCGATCGAGAGCAACCAGAGCCTCACCGTCTACGAGCTCAAGGCGCCGATTGCCGGCACTATCATCGAGCGGCAGATCTCGCTCGGCGAATACGCCTCCGAACAGAAACCGGCCTTCGTCGTCGCCGACCTCTCCAGCATCTGGGTCGATCTGTCGATCTATCGGCAGGACCTGCGGCGCGTTCGCCTCAACGACGAGGTGCTGATCGATCCCGACGACGGCCGCGGCGAGATCAAGGGCACGATCTCCTACATGGCGCCGATCGGCAGCAGCGAGACCCAGACCGCGCTGGCGCGCGTGGTGCTGCCAAATCCGGACGGGCGCTTGCGTCCCGGCCTGTTCGTCACGGCACGGCTGATCCTCGCCGCGCGCAACGTCGCGGTCGCCGTGCGCCGAAGCGCGATCCAGACGCTGGAGAACCGGACCATCGTGTTCGTCCGCGAGGACGGCGACAAGATCGAGGCCCGCCCCGTGGAGCTGGGCGATTCCGATCCCCGCCATGTCGAGATCAAGGCCGGCCTTTCAGCCGGCGAGCATTACGTCGCGGAAAACAGCTTCGTCGTGAAGGCGGAAATGGGCAAGGGCGAGGCCGAGCATGATTGAGCGTCTCATCGCCGTCTCGCTGCAGCAGCGCTGGCTGGTCCTGCTGCTCGCGCTCGGCGCCGTTGCCTTCGGGACCTGGAATTTCCAGCGCCTCCCGATCGACGCCGTACCCGACATCACCAACATCCAGGTCCAGATCAACACCCGCGCGCCCGGCTATTCGCCGCTGGAAACCGAGCAACGCATCACCTTCCCCGTCGAGACCGCGATGGGTGGCCTGCCGAAACTCGACTACACCCGCTCGCTGTCGCGCTACGGCCTGAGCCAGGTGACGGTCGTCTTCAAGGACGGCACCGACATCTATTTCGCCCGCCAGCTTGTCGGCGAACGCATCCAGCAGGTGAAAGACCAGCTTCCGGCCGGCGTCGAGGTCGCGATGGGCCCGGTCTCGACCGGACTCGGCGAAATCTTCATGTACACCGTCGAGGCCAAGGCGGGCGCGAAGACGCAGGGCGGTCACGACTACTCGCTGACCGATTTGCGCACCGTGCAGGACTGGATCATCAAGCCGCAGCTTCGCAATGTACCTGGCGTGATCGAGGTCAATACCATCGGCGGCTTCGAGCGCCAATTCCACGTGCTGCCCGACCCCGGCAAGCTGATGGCCTACCGGCTCGGCTTTCGCGACGTCATGACGGCGCTCGCCGCCAACAATGCCAATGTCGGCGCCGGCTATATCGAGCGCAACGGCGAGCAATATCTGGTTCGCTCGCCGGGCCAGGTCGGCAATGTCAGCGAGATCCGGGACATCGTCATCGGCTCGCGCGGCGGCAATCCCGTCAGGATCAGGGATATCGCCACCGTCACCGAAGGCCGCGATCTGCGCACGGGAGCCGCGACGCGCGATGGCGAGGAAACCGTGCTCGGCACCGCCATGCTGCTGATCGGCGAGAACAGCCGCACGGTGGCGCGCCGTGTCGCGGCCCGGCTCGAAGACATCGCCAAATCGCTGCCCGACGGCGTCGTGACGCGGACCGTCTACGACCGCACCCATCTGGTCGAGGCCACCATCCGCACGGTCGAGAACAACCTGCTGGAGGGCGCGGCCCTGGTTGTGGCCGTGCTGTTCCTGATCCTTGGCAATATCCGCGCCGCGCTGGTGGTGGCCTGCGTCATTCCGCTGTCCATGGCCATGACGATCACCGGCATGGTCGAGACCAAGGTCAGTGCAAATTTGATGAGCCTGGGCGCGATCGATTTCGGCGTCATCGTCGACGGTGCCGTGATCATCGTCGATAACTGCCTGCGTATGCTGGCCGAGGCCCAGCGCGAGAAAGGCGGCCTGCTCACGATCTCCGAACGGCTGCGCGCGATCCGGCGCGGATCGAGCGAGGTCATCAAGCCGAGCCTGTTCGGAACGCTGATCATCGCGGTGGTCTATCTGCCGGTGCTGACGCTGACGGGCGTTGAAGGCAAGATGTTCACGCCGATGGCGCTGACAGTGCTGATGGCGCTGGGCGCCGCGGTGCTGTTCTCCGTCACCTTCGTGCCGGCGGCGGTTGCCATCTTCGTCACCGGCAAGGTGTCCGAACAGGAAAACCTGTTCATGCGGGTGGCGAAGCGCGCCTACCGGCCCCTGCTCCGGCTTGCGATCGACAATCGCCTCAGCGTCGCAATCATGGCCGCCATCATCGTGGCCGCAAGCGGCATTGCCGCCGCGCGCATGGGCGGCGAGTTCATCCCGAGCCTGGACGAAGGCGACGTCGCGCTGGCCTCGATCCGGATTCCCGGCACCAGCCTGACCCAGTCGCTGGACCTGCAAAAGGCGCTGGAAAAGCGCATCAAGCAGATTCCGGAGGTGAAGGAGTTCTTCACCCGCATCGGCACCGCGGAGATTGCGACCGACCCGATGTCGCCGGCACAGACCGACGGCTACATCATGCTGAAGCCGCGCGTCGAATGGCCTAACCCGGACAAGCCCAAGTCGGACGTGATCGAGGCTATCGACCGTGCCGCCGACGACATCCCCGGCAGCGCCTATGAAATCTCCCAGCCGATCCAGTTCCGTGTCAACGAGCTGATCTCCGGCGTGCGCAGCGACGTCGGCGTCAAGATCTTCGGCGATGACCTCGACATCCTCCAAGGCGCGGCAAAACAGGTGGAGGCCGCGATCCACGGCATCCGCGGCGCCAGCGACGTCAAGATCGAACAGGTCTCGGGCCTGCCGATCCTCACCGTCCGCCTCGACCGCCAGGCGCTCGCCCGATACGGGCTCAGCATCAGCGAGGTGCAGGGCATCGTCGAGATCGCGGTGGGCGGCAAGTCGGCCGGCAAGCTGTTCGAGGGCGACCGCCGCTTCGACATCGTCGTGCGCCTGCCGGAGCATCTGCGCGGCAATCTCGAGGCGATCCGGGCAATTCCCATCCCGCTGCCGCCGGGTGAGGAAGCGGCGTCCAGCGCGCCGATCCGGACGGCCTTGCCCGCCTCGCCCCTTGCCCAGATGCGCTATGTGCCGCTGTCGTCGGTCGCTACCGTCGATGCGACGCCCGGCCCCAACCAGATCAGCCGCGAGAACGGCAAGCGGCGCATCGTCGTCACCGCCAATGTCCGCGCGCGCGATCTCGGCTCCTTCGTCACCGAGGCCGAGGCGGCCGTCGCGGAAAAGGTCAAGCTGCCGCCGGGCTACTGGATCGGCTGGGGCGGACAATTCGAGCAGCTTGTCTCCGCCACCAAGCGGTTGACGCTCGTGGTGCCGGTGGCGCTGCTGCTGGTATTCTTGCTGCTGTTTATGGGCATGGGATCGGCGGCGGATGCGGCTCTCGTGTTCTCCGGCGTGCCGCTGGCGCTGACCGGCGGCGTCGTGGCGCTGCTGCTGCGCGGCATCCCCTTATCCATCAGCGCCGGCGTCGGCTTCATCGCGCTGTCGGGAGTGGCCGTGCTCAACGGCCTCGTCATCATCGCCTTCATCGAGCGGCTGCGCAGCGTGGGCTACCCCGTCGCCGACGCGGTGCGCGAGGGCGCGCTGACACGCCTGCGTCCGGTGCTGATGACGGCGCTGGTGGCGTCCCTCGGCTTCGTGCCGATGGCCCTTGCCACTGGGGCCGGGGCCGAGGTGCAGCGGCCGCTCGCGACCGTGGTGATCGGCGGCATCATCTCCTCGACCGTGCTGACGCTGCTGGTGCTGCCGGCGCTCTACGTGCTGTTCCGCCGTGACGCAGGCACCGAAACGCCTACAATAGCGCCTGATTTGGCAGCGTCCGGGGAGCGCTAGAATTGGGCAACCACGACCACCACGGTCATCATCACCATGACCATGCCGGCCACAGCCACGATCATGGTCACGATCACGGTCCTGGCCACGCGCATGTCCATGCGCCCGCCAATTTCGGCAAGGCGTTCGCGATCGGCATTTCGCTCAACACCGCGCTGGTCGTGGCCGAGGCGATCTATGGCTATATCGGCAACTCCACCGCCCTCCTCGCCGATGCCGGCCATAACCTTTCCGACGTGCTCGGCCTGGTCGTGGCCTGGTGCGCGTCGATCGCGGCGAGGCGCGCGCCGAGCGGCCGCTTCACTTATGGACTGCGCGCCTCCACCATCCTGGCGGCACTGGCGAACGCCGTGTTCCTGCTGGTTGCAACCGGTGCGATCGGCTGGGAAGCGTTCCTGCGCCTGCGCGAACCGGAGCCCGTCGCGGGCGTCACCGTGATGGTGGTCGCCGGCATCGGCATCCTCGTCAACGGTTTTACAGCCATGCTGTTCGCGCGCGGCCGCAAGGACGACATCAACATCGAGGGCGCTTATCTGCACATGGCGGCGGACGCCGCGGTCTCGCTCGGCGTCGTCATCTCGGCGGCGCTGATCATCTGGACCGGCTGGCTCTGGCTCGATCCCGTCACCAGCCTCGTCATCTGCGTCACCATTCTCTGGAGCACGACCAGCCTGCTCCGCGGCTCCATCGACATGTCGATGGCGGCAGCCCCAAAAGGCACCGACCTCGCCGCGGTCAGGGCGTTCCTGCTGGCACGTCCCGGCGTGTCCGGGATCCACGATCTCCACGTCTGGCCGATCTCGACCACGGAGACGGCGCTGACCTGCCATCTCGTCATGCCCACCGGCGCCGGCGACGCATTTCTGATGGAGACCGCGCAGATGCTGAAGACCTCCTTCCGCATCGGCCACACCACCCTTCAAGTGGAAGCGCGTCCCGACAATGGCTGCGCGCTGGCGCCGGATGATGTGGTGTGATCGTCATTGCGAGCGCAGCGAAGCAATCCAGCCTGCCTCTGCGGGCACATTTCTGGATTGCTTCGTCGCAAGTGCTCCTCGCAATGACGGCGCGGAGAGAGTTGCGCCTACGCCGCCTTCGCCGTCACGATCCAGATTGCGCCCTGGAGCGCCACGCTCGGCCCATTCAGAAACGGCGCCAGCATCTCGCGGATCGAGACTTTTGCGGCGGCATACGTCTCCGGCGGGTGGCCCTGCAGTGCGCGGCTGGCCGGGCCGATCTGGAGCGAGCCCTCGACCGCGGCATCGAGCCCGCCACCGATTGCGACATCCATCGCGAGATTGTGCGGCTCCATCGCGACATCGACGAAGCCGGCGCCGCCAAGGATGCGTTTCACGCGCTCTTCCGCGGCGAAGGCGAAAGGCCCGGGCTCCTCGGGCCCGACCGGCGGCATCTTGGGGACGTGTTTGTAGACCGCCATCAGCGGCGCCATCATCCAGGGATTTTCCTTCGGCTCACGCCAGCAGGCAAAGGCGAGCCGCCCGGACGGCTTCAGCGCACGACGAAGGTTGGTGAAAGATGCGATCGGGTCAGCGAAGAACATCACGCCGAACCGCGAGGCCAGCAGATCAAAGCTCGCCGGCTCGAATGGATGGACCGTCGCATCGGCCAGCGCGAACTCGAGCGGGAGGCCTTTCGGCGCCAGCGCGCGCGCCTGCGACAGCATCGGATCGGAGACGTCGAGCCCGAGCGCAAATCCGTTCGGCGCGACAGCCTTCGCGAACGCGCACGTCGTTGCGCCGGAGCCGCAGCCGACATCGAGGACGCGCTCACCCGGCTTCGGCCTGGCCCGGTCGATCAGCACGTCGGCAATGGGTCCGAGCAGGCTCTCCTGCGCCCCGTGGCGATCGGCCCAGCGTTGCCCGCTCGGGCCGTTCCAATAGGCGATCTGGTCTGCGTTCTCTTCGTGTCCGCTTGGCTGCTGCATCGGGCCTCCCATATGACGGCTCGCTGGGCTGGCCCGCAATGCCGGCGCTCGCTTCGCGAGCGCTGGCTGGTGGGCAGTGACGGGCTCGAACCGCCGACATCCTGCGTGTAAAGCAGGCGCTCTACCAACTGAGCTAACCGCCCCTCGCCGCTTCTTTATCCCCACCGGCCCCGAACGGGCAAGCGCGGAACTCCACTTCCTGGGCCTCAATCGCCCGGCCGGCCAGGCAGCAGTGGTACCGCGTCGATCCACACTGCCGCCGACTGGCACCAGATCTGCCTGACGGGCCGCAATTTGTCGCGCTGGCGCATGCTGCCCCAGCGGATGCCCCAATCGTCGGCCTGGTCACCCTCGCCGCTGGTGAACAGCGGGGAACCGCAATCGGCGCAAAAGTGCTGGAAGCGCATCCGGCCATTGTCGCCGCGCTTGCCGTAGATTTTTGGCGAACCGCCGGTCAGGCGGACATCGACGCCGGAACATACGGCCGTCACCCGGAACGGCGAGCCCGTCAACGTCTGGCAATCGGTGCAGTGGCAGACCGACACCGTCTCGGGGTCGATCTCGGCTTCAAAGGTGATCTGCCCGCAATGGCATTGCCCGTCGATGTGCATTGGCTTCATCCGCTGCCCCAAACAAAAACGGCGCCCGAAGGCGCCGTTTTATCATCTTTCCGAGCTGCGATCTCAGTGAGCGGTCAGGCCGCCGGCGGCTTCGTCGCCGTCCGGCTTCACCGTCACCTTGGTGTCTTCTTCCCAGACGATCGGCACCGGTTTCTTCACCAGCGCCTTGGCGACGACGTCGTCGAGGCGCGAGACCGGGATGATCTCCATGCCGCCCTTGATCGCATCGGAAATCTCCGTGAGATCCTTGGCGTTGTCCTCGGGGATCAGCACCGTCTTGATGCCGCCGCGCGCAGCGGCCAGCAGCTTCTCCTTGAGGCCGCCGATCGGCAGCACGCGGCCGCGCAGCGTGATCTCGCCGGTCATCGCGACATCATGGCGGACCGGAATGCCGGTCATGACCGAGATGATCGCGGTGGCCATCGCCACGCCAGCCGACGGACCGTCCTTCGGCGTCGCGCCTTCCGGCACGTGCACGTGGATGTCGCGCCGGTCGAACAGCGGCGGCTCGATGCCGTAGACGATCGCGCGCGAGCGGACGTAGGAGGCCGCCGCCGAGATCGATTCCTTCATGACGTCGCGCAGATTGCCGGTGACCGTCATCTTGCCCTTGCCGGGCATCATGACGCCTTCGATGGTCAGAAGCTCGCCGCCGACATCGGTCCAGGCAAGGCCGGTGACGATACCGACCTGCGGCTCGCTCTCGATCTCGCCGTAGCGGTACTTCGGCACGCCCAGAAGCTCTTCGAGAGTCTTCTCGGTGACCTTGACCGACTTCTTCTTCGAGATCATCAGCTCCTTCACCGCCTTGCGGGCGAGTGTGGAGAGCTCACGCTCCAGATTACGTACGCCCGCTTCGCGGGTGTAGCGGCGGATCAGCAGCAGCAGCGCGTCGTCGTCGATCGAGAACTCCTTGGAGTCCAGGCCGTGCTTGGACACCGCTGTCGGGATCAGATGCTTGCGCGCGATCTCGACCTTCTCGTTCTCGGTGTAGCCCGCGATCCGGATGATCTCCATGCGGTCCATCAGCGGTCCCGGAATATTGAGCGTATTCGCGGTCGTGATGAACATCACGTTGGACAGATCGTAGTCGACCTCGAGGTAGTGGTCGTTGAAGGTTGCGTTCTGCTCGGGGTCGAGTACCTCGAGCAGAGCCGAGGACGGATCGCCGCGGAAATCGGCGCCCATCTTGTCGATCTCGTCCAGCAGGAACAGCGGATTAGACGACTTCGCCTTGCGCATGGACTGGATGATCTTGCCGGGCATCGAGCCTATGTAGGTCCGGCGGTGACCACGGATCTCGGCCTCGTCGCGCACGCCGCCGAGCGAGACGCGCACGAACTCGCGTCCCGTCGCCTTCGCGATCGACTTGCCGAGCGAAGTCTTGCCGACGCCGGGAGGTCCGACGAGGCACAGGATCGGTCCGGTCAGCTTGTTGGCGCGCGTCTGCACCGCGAGATACTCGACGATGCGATCCTTGACCTTCTCGAGCCCGTAGTGGTCGGCATCCAGAACCGCCTGCGCGGCTTCCAGATCCTTCTTCACCTTGGACTTCTTGTTCCACGGGATCGACAGCAGCCAATCCAGATAGTTGCGCACGACGGTCGCTTCCGCGGACATCGGCGACATCTGGCGCAGCTTCTTCAGCTCATGCTGTGCCTTCTCGCGCGCTTCCTTGGAGAGCTTGGTCTTGGAGATCTTCTCTTCGAGATCGGCGAGCTCGTCGCGACCTTCGTCGTCGCCGAGTTCCTTCTGGATCGCCTTCATCTGCTCGTTGAGATAATACTCGCGCTGGGTCTTCTCCATCTGGCGCTTGACGCGCGAACGGATGCGCTTCTCGACCTGCAGCACCGAGATCTCGCTCTCCATCAAGCCCAGCACCTTCTCCAGGCGCTGCGTGACCGAAAGCGTCTCCAGGATGCCCTGGCGATCCGCGATCTTGACGGCGAGATGCGAGGCGACGGTATCGGCGAGCTTGGCGAAATCGGTGATCGCCTGCACGACGCCGACGACCCTCGGCCGAGATCTTCTTGTTGAGCTTCACGTAGCTCTCGAAGTCGGACACGACCGAGCGCGCCATGGCCTCCGCCTCGACCGACTTCGCATCGGTGTCGGCGAGCGCAATCGCGGTCGCTTCGTAATAGTCGGCGCGATCGGTGTATTTCTGCACGCGCGCACGCTCGAGCCCTTCGACCAGCACCTTCACGGTGCCGTCGGGAAGCTTCAAGAGCTGGAGCACGCTGGCAAGCGTCCCGGTCTCGTAAATGGAATCGGGGGCCGGATCATCGTCGGACGCGTTCTTCTGGGTCGCGAGCATGATCAGCGCGTCGTTCTTCATCACCTCTTCGAGCGCGCGGATCGACTTCTCGCGGCCGACGAAGAGCGGAACGATCATGTGCGGGAAGACGACGATGTCGCGCAGGGGCAGCACGGGATAGGCGTGCGTTTCGCCATGAACGATGGTTGGCCTGGGTTTTGGATTAGTCATGGCCTTTTCCTTTTGCTTTGCCCCCTTGCACGCAGCCCGCCATGCTCATGCGCAACCGCCACAAGGTGCCGAGGTGATCCGCAAAACCGGTCGGTCCTTTTCTCAAGTTGGACCGGCCTGCCGGATCGGAACTGAGGCGAATCTTGAAGAGAATTCTCGCTCGCCGCCGACATTAGGTGGCTATCGACCCGGGGGGTGTCAAGTCATTGAAAGACGCGCGCCATCAGGCGCTTACGCACGCAAATAAGCGACACAACACCGGCTGCGGAGGTACTTTCCGCAGCCCTCAATTGATGAGACGATTGGAGCGTTCCAGCGCCGCAAATCAGGCGCTGGCGTTCTCGACGGCGCGATCGGACCGATCGGCGTAGATGTAGAGCGGACGCGCCGTTCCTTCCACGACTTCGCGCGAAATCACGACTTCTTCCACACCTTCGAGGCCCGGCAGGTCGAACATGGTCTCGAGCAGGATCGCCTCGAGGATCGAACGCAGTCCGCGCGCACCGGTCTTGCGCTCGATCGCCCTGCGGGCCACCGCGCCAAGCGCCTCGTCGGCGAAGGTCAGCTCGATGTTCTCCATCTCGAACAGCCGCTGGTACTGTTTCACCAGCGCGTTCTTCGGCTCGACCAGAATCTTCTTGAGCGAAGCCTCGTCCAGATCCTCCAGCGTCGCCACGACAGGCAGACGGCCGACGAATTCCGGGATCAGCCCGTACTTCAGGAGATCCTCCGGCTCGACGTGACGGAAGATTTCGCCGGTACGGCGGTCTTCCGGCGCGAGCACCTGAGCGGCGAAGCCGATCGAGGTCGAACGTCCACGTGCCGAGATGATCTTTTCAAGGCCGGAGAACGCACCACCGCAGATGAACAGGATGTTGGTGGTGTCCACCTGCAGGAATTCCTGCTGCGGATGCTTGCGGCCGCCCTGCGGCGGGACCGAAGCCACCGTGCCTTCCATGATCTTGAGCAGCGCCTGCTGCACGCCCTCACCTGACACGTCGCGCGTGATCGAGGGATTGTCGGACTTGCGGCTGATCTTGTCGATTTCGTCGATGTAGACGATGCCGCGCTGTGCGCGCTCGACATTGTAATCGGCGGACTGGAGCAGCTTCAGGATGATGTTCTCGACGTCCTCGCCGACATAGCCGGCTTCGGTCAGCGTCGTCGCGTCCGCCATCGTAAACGGCACGTCCAGGATTCGGGCGAGCGTCTGCGCGAGCAGCGTCTTGCCCGAGCCGGTCGGACCGATCAGCAGGATGTTCGACTTCGCAAGCTCGACGTCGTTGTGCTTGGTCTGGTGGTTGAGGCGCTTGTAGTGATTGTGCACAGCGACCGACAGGACCTTCTTCGCATGGCTCTGGCCGATCACGTAATCGTCCAGGACCTTGCAGATTTCCTTCGGCGTCGGAATGCCGTCGCGCGACTTCACGAGCGAGGATTTGTTCTCCTCGCGGATGATGTCCATGCAGAGCTCAACGCACTCGTCGCAAATGAAGACCGTGGGACCCGCGATCAGTTTACGGACTTCGTGCTGGCTCTTGCCGCAGAACGAGCAATACAGCGTATTCTTGGAGTCGCTCGTGCCGACCTTACTCATTCATGTCTCCGTCCGCGGTTCGATCCCGTTCCGCTCGATCGCTCCATTCCGACACGATGATCGGCATGAAGCTTAAATAGAGCAAATTCCGTACCAAAAAAGACCCTACGCGTTACATCCCGTGCGAATCACGGTCTCAATTCTCCCGCGATCATAGCCGATCGTTCGTAGCCAACCATGCTGTCACCCGACTATCAAGAATTCGCTAATCGGGGGTCGCCGGCTACCCGTGACAATACCGTGATTTCCGGTCTTGGCACGGGCGAAGTGATCGAAATCACCCCGGCGTTGCTGGATTGCCACGAAAAACAAGCACGAAAGCGGAACTTTCTGCCTGTCGCAGGGCGCAAAACTGCGTTTTTGCGACGCGCACACGTGTCTTTAACGTGAACGCACCCTGATGGATGCACGGCATTCCCGGAGGGATCGCCGTGACCGTAGTGCTACGGAGTCTTCGCCGACGCCTCTTCGGCGCGTTTGTCGATGACCCTGTCGACCAGACCGAACTCCTTGGCATCGCTCGCGGTCAGGAACTTGTCGCGTTCCAACGCGTCCTCGATCGCCTTGTAGGTCTGGCCGGTGTGCTTCACGTAGATCTCGTTGAGCCGCTTCTTCAGGTTCAGGATTTCCTGGGCGTGCAGCATGATGTCGGTAGCCTGGCCCTGGAAGCCGCCGGAGGGCTGATGCACCATGATGCGCGCGTTCGGCAGCGAGAAGCGCATGTCCTTTTCGCCGGCAGCAAGCAACAGCGAGCCCATCGAGGCGGCCTGGCCCGTGCACAGCGTCGAGACCGGCGGGCGGATGAACTGCATGGTGTCGTAGATCGCGAGACCCGACGTCACCACGCCGCCCGGCGAGTTGATGTACATCGAGATTTCCTTCTTCGGATTTTCCGCCTCAAGGAACAGCAACTGCGCGACGATCAGCGTCGACATGCCGTCCTCGACCGGTCCGGTCAGGAAGATGATGCGCTCTTTCAGAAGGCGCGAGAAAATGTCGTAGGCGCGCTCGCCACGGTTGGTCTGCTCGACCACCATCGGCACGAGGTTCATGTAGGTTTCAACCGGATCGCGCATGAGTCACCTAGGGTTTTGAAGAGGCGGACATCGCCAGTCTTGGCTGCCAGTTTGGCTGGATGTGCCGGAAGGCCGATGGACGTCCCGTGATGCAGGAACTTGGTAGAAGAACTTGGTAGAAGCAGAAGGCGTACCGACAGATATAGCCCAATTCGCGCCTGACAAGTGCGGAGCGAATTAAGGCTTAATCCGTAAGGCACTTGAAGCTGATTCGTACAAAGAGGCCCAGCCGGCCACCTGGCTAGCTCGACCTCTTCGCTGATCATCCTTAATGGAAGGCTCTGTGGAGGGCCCTCCTGGAGCCTTCAGGCGGCGGTCTTTTCCGCCTCGTCGTCCTTGTAGAGGTCGTCGCGCGAGACCTTCTTCTCGGTCACCTTGGCGAGCTCGAGGATGAAGTCGACGACCTTGTCCTCATAGATCGGTGCACGAAGCTGGGCCAACGCTTGGGCGTTGCTGCGGTAATAGTCCCAGACTTCCTTCTCGCGGCCGGGCATCGAGCGCGCCCGCTCGATCACGGCGCGGCCGACCTCGTCGTCGGTCACGCTGATCTTGTTCTTCTCGCCGATCTCGGAGAGCACGAGGCCGAGCCGCACGCGGCGATCGGCGATCTTGCGGTACTCTTCCTTGGCGGCGTCTTCAGTGGTGTCCTCGTCGGCAAAGGTCTTGCCGGCGGAGTCCATCTCGGCTTTCACCGAGTTCCACATCAGATTGAACTCCTCGTCGACCAGCGAGGGCGGCGCCTCGAATCGATGCGCCTCGTCGAGGCGGTCGAGCAGCGCGCGCTTGACGCGCTGGCGCGTCGCGGTCGCGAACTCGGCGACCAGCCGCTCGCGCGCCGCTTCCTTCAGCTTGTCCAGCGATTCGAGGCCGAGCGTCTTGGCGAACTCGTCGTCGATCGCGAGATCCTGCGGCGCCTCGATCAGCGTCGCGGTGGTCTCGAACTCGGCCGGCTGACCGGCGAGCTTGTCGTTCATGTAGTTCTTGGGGAACGCCAGCTTCAGCGTGCGGGTCTCGTTGGCGGCGATGCCGGTGAGCTGCTCCTCGAAGCCGGGGATGAAGGTGTTGGAGCCGATCACGACCTGGATGCCCTCGCCGGCGCCGCCCTCGAAGGCTTCGCCGTTGATGGTGCCCTTGAAAGCGATGGTGACGCGATCACCCGATTCGGCCTTGGCGCCCTCGGCCTTCGCGGCATAGCCGCGATTCGAATCAGCGATGCGCTTGATCGCCTCGTCGACGTCGGCGTCGGTGACTTCGGCGACGGGCTTCTCGACCTCGAAGGACTTGAAGTCGGCGAGCGCAATCGACGGCACCACCTCGATCGCAACCGTGTAGGTCAGATCGGTCTTGCCGTTGAGCAGCTCCTCGACCTCGGCCTGCTCGGTCGGCATGGTGATCTTCGGCTCGGTCGCAAGGCGGAAGCCGCGCTCGGAGAACAGTTGCGTGTTGGTGTCGCGGATGGTCTGGTCAATGGTCTCGGCCATCACCGAGCGGCCATAGACCTTCTTGAGGTGCGTGACCGGCACCTTGCCGGGACGGAAGCCATTGATTTTGACCTTGTCCTTGAGGTCGACGAGCTTGGCACCAGCCTTGGCGTCGAGATCAGACGCGGGAACGCTGATCTTGAACTCGTGCTTCAAACCTTCCGAGAGGGTTTCTGTGACCTGCATGGCGTCCAATCTTCTTCTCGTTCGGTCTCGGCGCGCATGCGTCGGGACGCTATCATTAATCGATCCGGCGCGAGGCAAACGCCTCAACGCCGGTGGTTCATCGGACCGGCTTCAGGCGGACAAACATCCGCGCGGGAGCAGGTCGCGTAATCCGTGCAAACGCTGAAAGCGCTTGGTGCGGGCGGAGGGACTCGAACCCCCACAACTTTCGTCACTGGAACCTAAATCCAGCGCGTCTACCAGTTCCGCCACGCCCGCGTAAATTTGCATCAAGACCGGCCGCGATGCCGCGGGCGGCGGGCTTATAACATGGGCCCGCCTGTTCGCAGCAAAAAAATGGCCGCTTGGCGGCACGCTTCAAGTAGGCACGGCGGCTGGACTTATCCACCGCGGCGTGGTCCGGATCGGCCCATGAAAACGCGGATCTTTGCCCTGACGAGGCGCGAGGTTTTGGCCAGCTTTGGAGCCTCGGCGGCCGGGCTGATGGTGGGCGGCGCAGGCCCGCTCGTGACCACCCAGCTCGCCCTTCAGGCACGGCCGACAACCCTGGCTCTGAGGCCGGGTCAGCCGCCTACACCGATCTGGGAGCTGGCCGCCGTAAGCCACCTTGGAGACGTCCGTCTCAAGCGCGGCGACCGCTGCGAGGTGGTCTTCCGCAACCAGCTGCCTGTGCCGCTTGCACCAGTCTGGTACGGCCTCAATCGCCCCGCGGCAGCCGACCCGCTCCGGGGCCGTGCGCCGACGGCGCCGGACGCGACTGAAACATCAATTATTTCAATACCAAGCGCCGGAACCCTGCTGGCCGACTTCCGCCTATTCGAGGAAGGTCTGCAGCAGCCTGCGCGCCCGCTTCCGATCATCGCCGCCGAGACCAACCCGGTCGCCATCGATCGTGACGTGGTTCTCTTGATCGAAGAATGGCGGCTGCGGCCGGATGGCACCGCGCTTCCCCCGGGCCGGGACCCCAAGGACACGACCCCGCTCTATACAATCAACGGGCGGACTTCATTCGAACTCTCAGCCGTGGCCAATGAACGGCTGCGGCTGCGCTTTATCAATGGCTCGCAACGTTCTGTTCTGGCGATCAAATTGGAAAGCCACGAGGTCCACGTGATCGCCCTCGACGGACAGCCGGCCGAGCCGTTTTCGGCACGCAGCGGCGCTCTCGTGCTGGCCCCGGGCGCACGCGCCGACGCCTTTGTCGATGCGGCCGCCTCGGCCTCATTCCTGCTGCATGACGGCAAGGAGGGGCGCCAGGTTGGCAGCCTCGTGATCTCGGGCAAGCAGGAACGGCGCGTGCCACTAGCGCCGCCACAGCCGCTCCCGTCAAATGACCTGCCTGACCGACTCGATCTGAAAGGCGCCCTGCGGTTCGATGTCGCGCTCGGCGCACCCGACGCCGGGTGGATACGGCCTGCTAATTTCTCGACGTCCTCTGCTCCTGCCTTCCGCGCCAAGGCTGGCCGCACCATCGTGCTGGCGCTGAAGAACCCCGGGCCGGTCGCATCCGTGTTCCACCTGCACGGCCACCATTTCCGCCTGCTCGACAAGCTCGACGACGGCTGGAAGCCCTATTGGCTCGACACGCTCGCGATCGAACCCGGCCAGACCCAGCGCATCGCATTCGCTGCGGCCTCCCCCGGGCGATGGCTGATCGAATCCGTCGCAACCGACTGGGCCGCGCCGCGGCTGGTGCGCTGGTACGCGGTGGAGTGAGGGGCTCCGACTAGGCGTGCGGCTTGGCTGTGAGCTCGATCCCGAGCGCCTTCATCACCGCGATTGTTGTCTTGAGAGTCGGATTGCCGTTTGTGCTGAACGAGCGATAGAGCTGCTCGCGAGAAAGGCCTGTGTCCTTGGCAATCTGCGTCATTCCCTTGGCCCGGGCGACAACACCAAGGGCATGCGCGATATAGGCCGCATCCTCGGTCTTGAAAGCTTCTTCCATGAACACGGCCATGGCCTCATCGGACTGAAGATCTTCAGCCGGATCATAGGTCGACAGCTTCTCGCCCATCTCATCCACTCCAGGTCTTGGCAAATCGCTTTGCCGTCTTGATGTCTTTCGCCTGCGTGCCCTTGTCGCCGCCACAAAGCAGAACGATGATTGTGTTGCCCCGCTTCTGAAAATAGACGCGATAGCCGGGGCCGTAATGAATACGCAGTTCACTGATCCCGTCGCCCACGGGGCTCAGCATCGCCAGCATGCCCCTGCGCGAGCCGATCCAAGCGTGAAGCAATCAGCGCCCTGGCGCGCTCATCCCTGAGACGCAATCGCCACTTTCGAAACGTCTCAGTCTGCTTGAGTTCGATCACATGTAGTTTTTAGACTACAATGGACTGCAGATCAAGCCGATCGCGCGTCCAAAGATAGCGGGCGTCGGGTTCTTTCTCCTCGTTTCGGGCCCCGTCGGTCTGCTCGATCAGCGTGAACCCGCGCGCTTCATAGAAGCGCCGCGCCAACGCGTTGCGCTGAAAGGTCCAGAGCTCCAGCCGTTCGCAGGCATGCTTGGCGACATCGAGGAGTTCGGTGCCGACGCCGCGCCCTTGAAGAGCAGGAAGCACGTAAAGCTGCTCAATCCAGCCGTCACGGAAAGCGATGATCCCGCTCAGTACATCGCCGTCGAAGTGTCCGCACACGCGGCATGTCGCGAAGACACGCTCACGGTAGAACCAGCGGTCCTGATCCGGCGTATGCAGCCCAACGAGCCAGGGCATCGCATGGTCCAATGCGGCCCGGTGAACTCGCGCAGTCGCGCCCATATCGGTGAGCGCGAGTTGCCTGAGCATTTAGTATTCGATCCCCAGCGCATTATAGATCCGCCGGTGCACGGCCGGCAGCGTTTCGGTCAGGTCCTCCGCAATCAGCCCCGGCCCCGCCTCACTCCCGGCCTCGCCATGCATCCACACCGCGATGCTGGCGGCTTCGAATGCCGGCACGCCTTGCGCAAGGAGACCGGCGACGATGCCGGCGAGCACGTCGCCGGCGCCGGCGGTGGCGAGCGAGGGCGGCGCGTTGGTGGCGATAGTGGCGCGGCCGTTGGGCGCGGCGATCGTGGTGTCCGGGCCCTTCAGCAGTACGACCGCGCCGGAGCGCTCGGCGGCGGCGCGCACACGCTCGATCTTCGAGCGGCCCGGATATTTGTTGCTGAGGTCGGAGAACAGGCGTGGAAACTCGCCCTCGTGCGGCGTCAGCACCACCGCCTTGTCCTGCGAGGACTTGATTGATTCAAACAGCCGCTCGGGATTCGCGGCAAAGCTGGTCAGCGCATCCGCGTCGAGCACGAGATGCCGCTGTGCGTTAAGCGCCGTGTGGACGAAATCGCAGGTGCGATCGCCGATGCCCGCGCCGGGGCCGATCATGCAGGTGTTGTAACGCTTGTCGCCGAGGAGCTCGCCGAACTCGATCGCGGTGTCGACGGGGCGAACCATCACCGCGGTGAGCGCAGCCGCATTGATCGCGAGCGCATCACGCGGCGTGGCCAAGGTCACCAGGCCCGCGCCGGCGCGCAGCGCCCCGCGCGCGGCGAGCCGCGCCGCGCCGGTCGCAGCCATATCGCCGGAGACCGCGAGCACGTGACCACGCGCGTATTTGTGGCCGTCGATGCGCGGCACCGGAAAGGCCGCGCCCCAGAAATCCGGATCGTTCTCGAAGATCTGCGGCGCGATCTCGTCCAGCACCTGCGCGTCGATGCCGATGTCCGCGACGCGCACGTGGCCGCAATGCATCCGCCCCGGCAGCAGCAGATGCGCCGGCTTCTTGCGAAAGAAGGTAACGGTCTCGGTGGCATTCACCGCCACACCCAGCACCGCGGCGCTGGTGCCGTTGATGCCGCTCGGCAAATCGACGGCGAGCACCGGCGCGCCATTGGCGTTGATCGCCTCGATCATCGCGCGCGCCTCGCCGTCGACCGGGCGGCTGAGGCCTGCGCCGAACAGCGCATCGATGATCAACGCGGGCCTGCCGATCGCCTGCGGATTGAACGGGAGCACCGGGTGCTTCCAGCCGCGCGCGGCGGAGGCCGCATCGCTCTGAAGCTGGTCGCGCTCGCACATCAGGATCACCGAGACCTCGCGGCCCTGGGCGGCGAGCTCGGCAGCTGCGACAAAGCCGTCGCCGCCATTGTTGCCCGGGCCGGCGACGATCAGGATCGGCCCCTCCTCCACCAGCGCATTGGCGGCCTCCGTCACCGCCTGGCCCGCGCTGAGCATCAGCTTGAAACCAGGGGTGCCTGCCGCAATACTGAGCTGATCGGCGCGCTGCATTTCGGCGTTGGTTAGAACTTCCATGCCACTTCCCCGTCCAAACGCCTTTTCAACAGGCACGTTTCGTGCCGGCTCATCCGACGGAACAACGATCTGCACAGATATTGAACCGTTTGCCTATTTCGTAGTCTTCGGTATTTTGTGCCGGTCGGCGCCACCTATCAGGGCTGCACGTTAAAAGGCTGATAACGCTCCAATAATCAGGGCATTTGCAACTTGGCATAGACCCTGCTTTCGCGGAAGCCGCTTCGGTTCGTCGTGCTCACTGGCATTTATCATGGTGTGGCCGGCCGTTGTTGCCGGACTGGTCAGGTTATTCCGGCATAGCGAAGACAAGATCGTGCGTTAAGAAAAGCGCATCCTGACGAAGACGTTGCTATTTGATCGACAGGCCGGGAGGCGCGCAGTGAAGAAAATCGAAGCCATCATCAAGCCATTCAAGCTCGACGAGGTGAAGGAAGCGCTTCAGGAAGTTGGCCTTCAGGGCATCACCGTCACGGAGGCCAAGGGCTTTGGCCGCCAGAAGGGCCACGCCGAGCTTTACCGCGGCGCAGAATATATCGTCGACTTCCTGCCCAAGGTGAAAATCGAGATCGTCATCGGCGACGATCTGGTTGAACGCGCCATTGACGCGATCCGCCGCGCCGCGCAAACCGGGCGCATCGGCGACGGCAAGATCTTCGTCTCCAACATCGAAGAGGCGATCCGCATCCGAACCGGCGAATCCGGGCTGGACGCTATCTGAGCCGGGTGCTATCCCGCATTTTGGCGACACTCTGACAAGAAATAGGCTGCTTCGGCGGCCTCGTTTTGTTTGTGCCTCGCGCGCCTCAAGAAGCGTGAACACGGTCGCTTGAAGTTTGGAAACCGACCCGCAGAGCCAAAAGGGGTATGCATGAAGACCGCCAAAGACGTCCTGAAATCGATCAAGGACAACGACGTCAAATACGTCGACCTGCGCTTCACCGATCCGCGCGGCAAGTGGCAGCACGTCACGTTCGACATCAGCATGATCGATGAAGAAATTTTCGCCGAAGGAACGATGTTCGACGGCTCCTCGATCGCCGGCTGGAAGGCGATCAACGAGTCCGACATGTGCCTGATGCCCGATCCGGTGACCGCGACGATCGATCCGTTCTTCGCCGAGACCACGATGGTCATTACCTGCGACGTGCTCGAGCCGACCACCGGCGAGCCCTACAACCGCGACCCCCGCGGCATCGCCAAGAAAGCGGAAGCCATGGTGAAGTCGATGGGCGTGGGCGACACCGTGTTCGTCGGCCCTGAAGCCGAGTTCTTCGTGTTCGATGACGTGCGCTTCTCCGCCAACCCCTACAACACCGGCTTCCGTCTCGACTCCTCGGAGCTGCCGACCAATTCCGACACTGAATATGAAGGCGGCAATCTCGGCCACCGCGTCCGCACCAAGGGCGGCTACTTCCCGGTGCCGCCGCAGGATTCCGTGCAGGACATGCGCTCGGAGATGCTGGGCGCCATGGCCAAGATGGGCGTGAAGGTCGAAAAGCATCACCACGAGGTCGCTTCCGCCCAGCACGAGCTCGGCATGAAGTTCGACACGCTGACGCTGATGGCCGACCACATGCAGATCTACAAATACTGCATCCACCAGGTCGCGCACATCTACGGCAAGACTGCCACCTTCATGCCGAAGCCGGTCTTCGGCGACAACGGCTCGGGCATGCACGTGCACCAGTCGATCTGGAAGGACGGCAAGCCGGTGTTCGCCGGCAACAAATACGCCGACCTGTCGGAGACCTGCCTCCACTACATCGGCGGCATCATCAAGCATGCCAAGGCGATCAACGCCTTCACCAACCCGTCGACCAACTCCTACAAGCGTCTGGTCCCGGGCTATGAGGCCCCCGTGCTGCTCGCCTATTCCGCGCGCAACCGCTCGGCCTCCTGCCGCATCCCCTACACGGCGAACCCGAAGGCCAAGCGCGTCGAGGTGCGTTTCCCCGATCCGCTCGCCAATCCCTATCTCGGCTTCGCCGCGATGCTGATGGCCGGCCTCGACGGCATCAAGAACAAGATCGATCCGGGTCCGGCGATGGACAAGGACCTCTACGATCTGCCGAAGGAAGAGCTCAAGCAGATCCCGACGGTGTGCGGCAGCTTGCGCGAGGCGCTCGAAAACCTCGACAAGGACCGCGCGTTCCTCAAGGCCGGCGGCGTGTTCGACGACGACTTCATCGACGCCTATATCGAGCTGAAGATGACCGAAGTCGCCCGCTTCGAGATGACCCCGCATCCGGTCGAGTTCGAGATGTACTATTCGGGCTAACGGGCTCGAACCCTATGCGACAAGCAAAAGGCGCCCCGCGAGGGCGCCTTTTCGTTTGAGAGCGTAGGACCTTCCAGCTACGGGTTCTCGCGCCGCGGCATCAAATGATCGAGCAGGCCGATTGGCAGTGGAAACACGACGGTCGACGACCGCTCGCCCGCGATGTCGTGCAGAGCCGCGAAGTAACGCAGCTGCATCGCCTGCGGCTCCTGCGCGAGAATCCGGCCGGCCTCGACCAGCTTTTCGGCGGCCTGCTGTTCGCCCATCGCGTTGATCACCTTCGCGCGCCGCAACCGTTCCGCCTCCGCCTGTTTGGCAATCGCACGCACCATGGTTTCGTTGAGATCGACGTCCTTGATCTCGATTCCGGTGACCTTGATGCCCCAGACGTCGGTCTGCTTGTCCAGTATCTCCTGGATGTCGGCGTTCAACCTGTCGCGTTCGGCCAGCATCTCGTCGAGTTCGTGCTTGCCAAGCACCGAACGGAGCGTGGTCTGGGCGAGCTGACTGGTCGCAGCCATGTAATCGCCGACCTTGATGATGGCACGCTCGGGATCGACGATGCGGAAGTAGAGAACGGCATTGACCTTGACCGAGACGTTGTCGCGCGAAATCACATCCTGGGGCGGCACGACCTGCACCATCACCCTGAGATCGACCTTGACGAGCTGCTGCACGACCGGAATGAGGATGATGAGGCCTGGCCCCCTCACCCCGGTGAAGCGGCCAAGCGTGAAGATAACGCCGCGTTCGTATTCCCTGAGGATGCGAACGGCCTGGGTGAGAAACATGATGACGATCAGCGCAAGCACTGCGTAAATCGAATATTCAAACATCAGAGTTGACCTCCCTCGCTCACAGCGCCCGGACGCCGGACCACCAGCGTCAGGTCGACGATATTGGCGACCTCGACCCTCTCGCCGGGCTTGAAGATGTCCGCGCCGCGCGCTTGCCAGCGTTCGCCATGCGTAAAGACGTGCCCCTCGTTCTCGGTCCAGTCGAGGACCTCGGCAGTCAGGCCTCGCATGGCTTGCGCACCGACCCGCGGCGGACCGCGGCGGGCGCGCCGAAGCGCGCCGAGCACGATCAGAACGAAACCTGTGAACGCCGCCGCGACCGATGGCGATGACCGACCACGACAGCCGGTACCCCGGCGCTTCGACCCTGACCAGCATGATGGCACCCAGCACGAAGGCGACGACGCCTCCAAGGCCGATCACGACGGTCGGATTGAACGCCTCGATGGCAAGGAGCGCGATCCCGACCAGCATCAAGCCGAGGCCGGCATAATTGATCGGCAGCAAATTGAGGGCGTAGAGACCGAGCAGCAGGCAGATCGACCCGACCACTCCCGGAGCGACTGCACCGGGGGACATGAACTCGAAGATCAGGCCGTAGATGCCGACCATCAGGAGAATGAACGAGACGTTGGGATCGGTGATGACCGCCAGGAATCGGGAGATCCACCCGGGATCGACGGCTTCGATGACGGCGTTCTGCGTTGCCAGGCGTTGCGTCTTGCCGCCCGCAACCTCGACGTCGCGACCATCGATTTGCCTAAGCAGGTCGGCCGGATCGCGCGCGACAAGGTCGATGGCGTGCGCCTGCAACGCGCCGTTGGCGGACAGGGTGGCGGCCTCACGGACCGCCTTCTCGGCCCAATCGGCATTGCGGCCGCGCAGTTCGGCGAGGCTGCGGATAAAGGCGACGGCATCGTTCGTCACCTTCGCCGTCATCGCGTCTTTCGGTTCGTCCTTCTTGTCCTTGCCGTCCTTGTCGGGCGTGCCACTCGGCAGGCCTGGAAGCGGTCCGCCAATCTGCACCGGCGTCGCGGCACCGATATTGGTGCCTGGCGCCATCGCTGCGATATGGGTCGCATACAGGATATATGTCCCGGCGCTCGCCGCATGGGCGCCTGCCGGCGCGACGTAGCCGATCACAGGAACGGACGAGGCGAGCACATCCGCGATGATCTCGCGCATGCTGGAGTTGAGACCGCCGGGGGTGTTCATTCGAAGAATCACGATCTCGGCGCGTCGTTCGCCTGCCTTGACCAACGCCTCTTTCAGATAGCTTGCCGATGCCGGGCCAATGGCTCCCCCGATCGTGACAGTGATTGCAAGAGGACGATTCTCCTCCGCTGAGCCGGGAAGGAGATAAAAAAGACAAGCGACGATGCCGATTGTCGCAACGAGGGCCGCCTTCATGGTCTGCACGGCAAGGGCTCCCTTGCCAAAGATATGGTGTTCCTCTCCCAAACCTCAATGTGGTGGCTTGTCATCCGCGGTTGCGATTGTGCGATGCAATGGACGGGATCGAACTGCGGCAATCCGTGGCAGGCATGTGGAGCTCAGCGACGCGCTACGACTTGAGATGCAAATTGTCAGGATTTGCGTCGCTGCGCTCGCAACGATGGGGCGGAATGCGCTCGCGTTAGAGCTTCCGACACCGCGTTCAACTACGCCGCCGCGCGCTGGCGTTCGACGATGGCTTCGCCAAACGCCTCGAACAGTTTTCGGTTGATCGGATTGCACTGCGGGTCGTATTCGGCGTGCCATTGCACCCCGAGCGCAAAGGTCGGCGCTTCCGCGATGCGAATGGCCTCGATGGTGCCGTCCTCGGCGATACCCTCGATCAGCACGCGTTTGCCGGGATCGAGGATGCCCTGGCCGTGCAGCGAATTGACCCTGATCTTCTCGCAGCCGAGCAGCGTTGCGAACGCGCCTCCGGGCGTCAGATCGACGTCGTGACGGTCGGCGAACACGACGGTCGGATCGGGATGGATCTCGCCGTTTTCGAGCCTCGGCATGCGGTGGTTCATGCGGCCCGGGATTTCGCGGATCTCGGGGTGCAGCGAGCCGCCGAAGGCGACGTTCATCTCCTGCAGGCCCCGGCAAATGCCGAACAGCGGGATGCCGCGGGACACACAGGCGATGGACAGCGCCAGCGCCACCTCATCACGGTGAATGTCGTAGGGCTCGTGCCGTTCACACGGATCGACATTGAAGCGGGTCGGATGGACGTTAGCCCGGGCGCCGGTGAGCACGATCCCGTCGACCACATCGAGCAGCGCGCCGAGATCGGTGATGTCGGGTGCTCCCGCAAACATCACCGGCAAGCCGCCGGAAACCTCGGCCACCGCACGCAAATTGCGTTCGCCGACCATCTGGACCTGAAATCGATTTTCGACGCGATGGGCGTTCCCGATCACGCCGACGACCGGCTTTCTCATCTCCCGTTCCGACCTCTCCAGTAAGAAGATTCTCCAAACATGCCCTTGGGGTGGAACAAATTCAACAGAAGGCTTCGCGGGACGGCAATGCTATTTTCGCGCAAATGCCTCCCGGGCCTCGATCTCGCCGCCGACGGGCAGGCCGGCGGCCTTCCCTGCGGTGGCCGCCGCCTCGCCCTGTGCAGCCAGCCAGGGCAGTTTTGCCTCGATTCCGCGCGTCACGGGCTCCCCGAGCACGCCCCCGAAATCCATCGGCCAGAATCCGTTGGGCACCACCTCGGCGGTGAGGCCGCGGATCGAGTAGCCGTCGCCCAGCACCGCCTCCGCACGGTCGGCGGCAACAAGGCGCGCGGTATTTGGCTCCATGGGATCGCCAAAGCTCACGAGCACGGGAATGAGGTCGCCCTGCACCGGAACGGTGCCGGTCTGCCGGTTGATATCGCTAAACGAGACGCGGTTGCCGCGCGCGGCGCCATAGGCGCGGAGCGCGACGTAGTTGATGTCATCGAGGTCGAGCTTGCCGCCCTGCTGATGCGCCAGCAATGCCACCAGGTTCTTGCCCCGACCGAGGTCGGCGAAGACCGCCTCCCCGCGCATCGTAGTGTGGCCGCCGCGGTTATAGTTGCGGTCGGGCACGACGGCCAGAATGCCGGATGCGGTCTTGATCCCGTCAGGCGTCATCATCTCGACCGTGAGGCGAAATTTGTGCCCGGGCCGGTTGATCCGGATCTGATCGCCGATCACGAGCACGGCCAAAAGCCCGAGCAGACCGGCCCATTTGCTGATGAAACTCAAGCGTCCTCCACCTGTTCATTCCTCATCGCTCTGCGCCGTTCGCGCGGCAGCGTCAAACCAGCGCGTTGCCCGGTCTTGATCGGAAGCGCGTTTGCCGAAAGAGTGCCCCGCCCGCCGCTCTCGAAAAGGACCCGAAGTGACCATTCCCAGAGATGAACGGCCCCGGACCCGCAACGATCTGGCCTGGTCGATCTCGGTCGGGGGCATCGGCATCGTGCTGTTCGCGGCAATGCTGGTGTTCAGCTGGTATTTTGCCACCACCCTGCTCCTGATCTTCACCGGCATGCTGCTCGGCGTTGGCCTCAACGCGCTGACCAACGCGCTTGGGCGGCGCGTTCACCTGCCCCATGCGGTCCGGCTCGCGATCGTCTGCACCGCGCTGGCCGTAATGCTCGCGGGCGTCGGCTATCTCGGCGGCGCTACCATCGCCGATCAGGCTTCGGTGCTGAGCAAGACCATCAAGTCGCAGATCACGAACGTAAAGTCCTTCCTCGACAACCACGGCATCGACACCAGCGTGTTCGATCTCGGCAATGCCGGACCCGCCGCCCCCACCGACGCCGGCTCGACGCCCGCCCCCAGTTCCGCCCCGCATGGATTGCCGAGCGGTGCCGGCGCGCTCGCCTCAAGCGGCGGGGCGATCGTCAGCCAGACCTTCAAGCTGCTGCTCGGCACGATCAGCGCCGTCGGCAACATCTTCATCGTGCTGTTTCTTGGGCTCGCCTTCGCCGCCCAGCCCAGCGTCTATCACGATGGCTTGTTATTTCTTGCACCGGCGAAGCATCGCACTCGCGTGGCCTTGATCATCGACGGCATCGGCGAGACGCTGGAGCGCTGGCTGATCGCGCAGATCGTCGTGATGCTTGCGGTCGGGGTCGTGACCTGGATCGGGCTTGCCGTCATCGGCATTCCCGGCTCGTTCATCCTGGGAATCCAGGCGGGCCTGCTCGCCTTCATCCCGACCGTCGGCGCCATCATTGCCGGCGTCGTCGTGGTGCTGGCGAGCCTCGCCTCGGGCTGGATCCCGGCGCTGTCGGCCTTCATCCTCTTCCTGGGCGTGCACGCCATGGAGAGCTATTTGCTGACGCCGATCCTTCAGCGCCAGGCACTGGACATCCCGCCGGCCACGCTATTCGCGTTCCAGATCCTGCTCGGCGTCGTGTTCGGAATCTGGGGCCTGGCGCTGGCGTTGCCACTGGTCGCCATCGCCAAGGTCATGATCGACCATTTCAAAGCGTATGAGGCGCCGCCTTTGGCGGAGGCGGCCTGACCGGCATCAGGTTGTGAGCACGGTCGCGGTGTGCTCGACCTCCGGGGGCGACGCAAAATACTGGCCGACGAGGCCGCGCCATTCGGTGAAATTCTCCGAGCCGCGGAAGTCGACGGTGTGGCTTTCCAGCGTCTCCCATTTCACCATCAGCCGGTAACGCTGCGGCTTCTCGATCGATTTGTGCAGCTCGAAACCATGAAAACCCTTGGAGCGGCCGAAAGCGGCCTTGGCCTTGGCGACGGCGGCCTCAAAGTCCTTCTCGCTGCCCGGCTTGACGTCGATTTGCGCGATCTCGGTGATCATCTGTTTCCACCCATTTTTGTTCGATGGGCGTGTCTAGCGCAGCCGGCGGCAAAGAAAAAGGCGCCGAAACGGCGCCCTGCCCGGTCCAAAAATGCAGACCACTCAGGCGAGCAGCAGAGCGGTGCCCGCCGCCATGAGCGCACAACCGGCGAACAGCGCGAGCGGCCAGTAGTTGCGGCCTTGCGCATAGCGCCCCTGGGCGCGGCGCTCGCTGATCAGCGCGCGCTCGTATTCATCCGCGGTAGAGAAGAGGCAAGCGAAACCGCCGCGTGCCGAGGCCGCTCGGGCTTCGAGCGACATCAGGGCAGCCTGCGGGTTCTGTCGACGGATCGATTCCATGACCGCAATGTTAGGGATCGAATGGTAAACAGGGGCTTACCCCAAGGCCTCCTTTGCCTAGGCTGTCGCCGGCTGCGTCTCGGATTGTGTCTTGGATTGGGTCTTGGGCACGCCGATCCGCGCGGCGCTCTGGCGGCGCCAGTTCTCCAGCGACAGTGGCAGCTCCTCCGCCGCCTCGACGCGGTTACGGCCGCCGCGCTTGGCCTGGTAGAGCGCAGTGTCGGCCGAGGCCAGCAGGACCTCGAGCTCGGTGCCGGCCGGACCGCCGGCGACGCCGATGCTGACTGTGGTGTCGACCGGGCCTTCATCGACCACGACGCCGGAGGTTTCGAACGCCTCGCGCACGCGCTCGGCGACCAGCACGCCCTCCTCCAGCGAACAGGGCAGGAGGGCAGCGAACTCCTCACCGCCGATCCGGCCCGACATGTCGGTGATGCGCAGATTGCTGACGACGACGGTCGAGAACAGTTTCAGCATCTCGTCGCCGGCGGGATGGCCGAAACGGTCGTTGATCGACTTGAAATGATCGATGTCGAAGATCATCACCGTCACCGGGCGGCCGGCCTTGGCCTCGCGCTCGATCACGCGGCCGCAGGCTTCCGAGAAGCCGCGGCGGTTGAGCATGCCGGTCAGCGGGTCCGTGGAGGCGGCAGTCCGGTGCGCCGTGACCGTGCGCTCGGACACCAGCATGAAGATCACGAACACGGTCCCGACGGCATAAAGCACGAGCTCGACCGCGAACACGGTGACCCAGATGCTGCCGGAGAAGCCGGCATCGTTCGGACGTAGGAAACTGCCGAGCAGGATCGGCAGCATCAAGGCGCAGCCGTGCATCACCGGGACCACGAAGGCCGGCCAGCGCCGTTGCAGGCTCTTGCGCCGCTCGACCCAGAGCTCGCTCGCGGTCAGCGCCGCATAGACCGAGACGATGCCGGCGCCGACGATCATGCGCAGCATGGACGCCGTGGGATCGAGCAGCGTAGCGGCAGCGGCCCAGGCGAGCGCGCCGACCAGGAGACCCGGCCAGTTCGGCTTGCGACCGTGGAAGACGCGCGCCGCATTCCACACCATGCCGCAGGCGACGAAGCCGACCGCGTTCAGCGCGAGGTAAAGATGCGGGCCGAGCTTTTCGCCGGCCGCAGTCCACAGCGCGACCGATGCGGCGCCGAGGAGATACGCGGTGCCCCACCATTTCAACGCAGGGCTGTTCTCCTGCCTGCCGAAAAACACCATCATGGCGCCGAGCAGTGCGGCAATCATGGTGGCGACCAAATAGAGCGTGATGCTATCGAGCGACGTCATGTCGGCCCCCTTCTAGACATAGCAGTTACGCGACCGGCTCAGCCGATTTGCGCGCCCTTCCAGATGCGACGCTATGTCTCGCGCCTTCCATTCAGGTTTTTATCCAGACCCAACTTTTCAGGAAACACGCCATCAATTTGCGTACAAACGAACAGCAAAAAGGGCGCTGAAATCAGCGCCCTTTTGCATCTCATTGAAGCCGCTTTCGCGGCGAATGTGACCGAAGCGATTAACGCTTCGAGAACTGGAAGGACCGCCGGGCCTTGGCCTTGCCGTACTTCTTGCGCTCGACCACGCGGGAGTCGCGGGTGAGGAAGCCGCCCTTCTTGAGCACGGTGCGCAGCTCCGGCTCGAAATAGGTCAGCGCCTTGGAGATGCCATGACGCACAGCACCGGCCTGGCCGGACAGACCGCCGCCGGCGACCGTGCAGATCACGTCGTACTGGCCGGAACGCGCGGCCACGGAGAAGGGCTGCTCGATCATCATGCGCAGCACGGGACGGGCGAAATAGACCTCGACCTCGCGCGAGTTGACCGTGACCTTGCCGGCGCCCGGCTTGATCCAGACGCGGGCGACCGCGTCCTTGCGCTTGCCGGTGGCATAGGCGCGGTTGAACTTGTCGACCTTCTTCTCGTGCTTGGGCGCGTCGGGCGAGGCCGCCGTCTTGAGCTGCGAGAGCTGGTCGAGCGACTGGATGGATTCGGCCATGTTATGCGGCCCTCGTGTTCTTGCGGTTCAACTTGGCGATGTCGATCTTCTCGGGCGTCTGCGCCTCGTGCGGATGATCGGCGCCGCCATAGACGCGGAGGTTGCCCATCTGGACGCGACCGAGCGGACCACGGGGGATCATGCGCTCGACGGCCTTCTCGAGCACGCGCTCGGGATGCTTGCCCTCGAGGATCTGGCGCGCGGTGCGCTCCTTGATGTGGCCGACATAGCCGGTGTGCTTGTAGTAGGTCTTCTGCTCGCGCTTGCGGCCGGTGAGGACCGCATGCTGCGCGTTGATGATGATGATGTTGTCGCCGCAATCAACGTGCGGGGTGTAGGTCGGGAGGTGCTTGCCGCGCAGGCGCATGGCGACGATGGTGGCGAGACGGCCGACGACCAGACCCTTGGCGTCGATCAGTACCCACTTCTTCGTCACCTCAGCCGGCTTTGCCGAAAAGGTTTTCATGTCAAAGTTTCCGTGAACGGGGAGCATCGGCGCGAACACCGCACCGGACTGAGCGGTTTTCTAGAGAACAGAGGCGCCATGGTCAATGCCCAAAGGCGCAATTTAAATGTTCAATATCAACGGGTTAAAAATATGGTATCGAGATACCAGCGAAAAGCTCAAGCATTTGGAATGGAATAGGTCGAGGTGACATGGGCAATCGGATCGGGCGATGTGCCGGACAACAGGTTCACCTCGCCGACCGCCAGCCGCTTGCCGAGCTTGAGGAGCCGCGCCTCCGCCAGCACGTCCTGCCCGGGTTGGCCCTTGCGCAGGAAGTTGATGTTGAGATTGGTGGTCACGGCGAGCCCGATCGGCCCGATCGCGGACAGCAGCACCACGTACATCGCGAAATCGGCGAGTGCCATCAGCGTCGGGCCGGACACGGTTCCACCCGGACGCAGCATCCTTTCGCTGTAGCGCTGACGCAAAAGGCAAGCCTGGCCGTCGGCGCTCTCGATCGTGATGTCGTCGCCGCTGAAGGCCTGAGGAAACTCGTTGCGGAGAAACTGCTCGAGCTCCGCCACGCTCATTTTCGCTAACGCCATGCTACCCCTCACCCTCGCTTCACGTCCCCTGTTACATTAAGTTATCTGCGTCATCCAATCGCAATAATCCAACCGGAAACGCTTCGATGTCCGTCCAGGCCGCCCGCGCCCCCCTCCCCGCAACCGCCGATCCTGCTGCGCGAGACCATAGGTCCCATCGCGGTCCTGACCCTCAACCGCCCGGCCGCCCGCAACAGCCTCTCGGAGGCGATGATCGCAAGCCTGCGTGCCGAGCTCAATGAGATCCGCGACGACAAGGCTGTCCGCGGCGTCGTGATCGCGGCCAATGGTCCCGCCTTCTCCGCCGGCCACGACATGAAAGAGCTGACCGCGCGCCGCGACGCCCCCGATCGCGGCCGTGCCTTCTTCGCCGAGATGATGACCGCCTGTAGCGCGATGATGCAGGCGATCGTACACCTGCCCAAGCCCGTGGTCGCATCCGTCCAGGGCATCGCGACCGCCGCCGGCTGCCAGCTCGTGGCGAGTTGCGATCTCGCGATCGCCTCGGAAGCTGCGAGCTTCGCCACGCCCGGCGTCGACATCGGCCTGTTCTGCTCGACGCCGATGGTGGCGCTGTCGCGCAACGTGCCGCGCAAGCAGGCGATGGAGATGCTGCTGACGGGCGAGCCGATCCCGGCTGCACGCGCCCGCGAGATCGGGCTCGTCAATCGTGTCGTCGCCGTTGGCACCGAGCGCGAGGCCGCGATCGCGCTGGCCGAACAGGTCGCGCTGAAATCCGCCTACACCGTCAAGCTCGGCAAGGAGGCGTTCTACCGCCAGGCCGAGATGAGCCTTGCGGACGCCTACCGCTATGCGGCAGAGGTGATGACAGAGAACATGATGGCGCGCGACGCCGAGGAAGGCATCGGCGCTTTCATCGAGAAGCGCACGCCGACATGGCGGGACGAGTGAAATTCGTCATTGCGAGCGAAGCGAAGCAATCCAGGATATCTCCGCGGTGACAGTCTGGATTGCTTCGTCGCTTCGCTCCTCGCAATGACAGCAAGAAGAAGAGCCAATGAACCACGACAGCTATCCCGACAACTACATCCGGGGCATCCTCAACGGCGTGAAGTCGATCGCGATGGTCGGCGCCTCGCCGGTCAACGTGCGACCGAGCTATTTCGCGTTCAAATATCTGGCCCAGCGCGGCTACGACATGATTCCGGTCAATCCCGGCCATGTCGGCAAGGAGCTGCTCGGAAAGCCCTTCGTCGCCTCGCTGTCCGACATCGGGCGTCCCATCGACATGATCGACATTTTCCGCAACTCCAGCCACATCATGCCGGTGGTCGAGGAAGCTCTCACACTCGATCCGCTGCCGACGGTGATCTGGATGCAGCTTGGCGCTCGCGACGATGCGGCGGCGCTGAAAGCGGAATCGGTCGGTATCAAGGTGGTGATGAACCGCTGCCCCAAGATCGAATATGGCCGTCTGTCCTCGGAGATCTCCTGGATGGGCGTCAATTCGCGCACGCTGAGTTCCAAGCGCCCCCCGGTACCGACGCAGGGGATGCGCTTATCCCTCAATCGGATGAGTGTCGGCGGTGGCGAGACCGCGGCATCGGATCGCGCCGCCAAAAACAAGACCGAGCAAAGCTGACGCAATTGCGACGGGTACATTTCGCGAACGCGACAATGCGTAGCACGATCATTCTGATGTGAAGCGCCGCCTTGACGGCAGCCGCGGCGCCAATCAGCATGCCGCGCGATTTCAGACCACCAGAACAGGACGCCTCAATGAGCGATCGCCTTCCGGGATTTTCGACCCTCGCCGTGCATGCCGGTGCACAGCCCGATCCCACCACCGGTGCGCGCGCGACTCCGATTTATCAAACCACATCCTTTGTCTTCAACGACGCCGACCACGCCGCCTCGCTGTTCGGCCTGCAGGCGTTCGGCAACATCTATACCCGTATCGGCAATCCCACCAATGCGGTGCTGGAGGAACGCGTCGCGGCGCTCGAAGGCGGCACGGCCGCGCTTGCCGTGGCCTCGGGCCATGCCGCGCAGGTCGTGGTGCTGCAGCAATTGCTCCAGCCCGGCGACGAGTTCATCGCCGCGCGAAAGCTCTATGGCGGCTCGATCAACCAGTTCACGCATGCGTTCAAGAGCTTTGGCTGGAACGTGGTGTGGGCCGATCCCGACGACATCGCGAGCTTCGAGCGCGCGGTCACGCCGCGCACGAAAGCGATCTTCATCGAGTCCATCGCCAATCCCGCCGGCAGCATCACCGACATCGAGGCGGTCTCGACGGTGGCGCGCAAGGCGGGCGTACCGCTGATCGTCGACAACACGCTGGCCTCGCCCTATCTGATCCGGCCGATTGATCACGGTGCCGACATCGTCGTGCACTCGCTGACGAAGTTTCTGGGCGGCCACGGCAATTCGATCGGTGGCATCATCGTCGATGCCGGCACCTTCGACTGGTCGACCGGCGGCAAATATCCGATGCTGTCCGAGCCGCGGCCCGAATATCACGGCATCCGGCTCCAGGAGACGTTCGGCAATTTCGCCTTCGCGATCGCCTGCCGCGTGCTCGGCCTGCGCGACCTCGGCCCCGCGCTGTCGCCGTTCAATGCCTTCATGATCCTCACCGGCATCGAGACGCTGCCGCTGCGCATGCAGAAGCACTGCGACAATGCGAAGGCGGTCGCCGAATTCCTCGCCGGCCATCCGGCGGTGGCCTCGGTGAACTATGCGGGCCTTGCAAGCGACAAGTACTACCAGCTTGCGCGCAAATACGCGCCGAAGGGCGCCGGCGCCGTGTTCACCTTCGGCCTGAAGGGCGGCTACGACGCAGGCGTCAGCCTGGTGTCGAAGTTGCAGCTGTTCTCGCATCTGGCCAATGTCGGCGACACCCGCTCGCTCGTCATCCATCCGGCCTCGACCACGCACAGCCAGCTCGACGACGCTGCCAAGGTCAAGTCCGGCGCCGGCCCCGACGTGGTGCGGCTCTCGATCGGCATCGAGGACAAGGAAGATCTGATCGCCGATCTGGAACAGGCGCTGGGCGCGTAGCTTGCTCGGTCATTCCGGGGCGCTTGGGTGCGTCCCGGAAGACGGCCTCCGTTAACAGTCATTAACCATATCTGCCGCATACATCGTCACTGGATCGCCCCTTTGATTCGGAGCCGACGATGCTGCGCTGGATGGTGCCTGCCCTTGCGGCGATGCTGACGGTCTCAGCTGCGATTGCCGCCGATTTGCCGGCCACGCCGAAACGGCGGCCCGCCGCTCCGCCGCAGGAGCCGCCGCAGGTCTATGTCGAGACGGATCCGGATGCGCTGATCTCGCCGGCCTATGGCATCGGCAGCTACATCCGCAACCTGCCGGGTACGCCACTGCTGCCGGGCTCCCACACGCTGCCGGGCTATTACGGCCGCCCGTGGGATTACGATTATCAGGGCCCGTATTACGGCGGGAAGCAGGTCGATTATTTCTGGCGCCTGCCCTACTCGTGCGGCATCTACGGCTATTGCTGATCAGCCGGGCTGGTAGTGATCAGCCGGGCTGACTGACAGGAATCGCCCGCGGCTGCGCTTCGGTTGAGCCACGCGCAGCGAGCCGCTCTGTCTGCATCACCGCAAGCGTCAGCACCACGAGCGCAACCGCCTGATGCGCCAGCGCGAGATCAATCGGCACCTGGTTGAGCAGCGTGAGAATGCCGAGCACTGCCTGCAGGCTTACCGCGCCCAACAGCAAAAGCGCGCCGCTTGCCGCAGAACCTGCGCGTGAACGCACCGCATCGAACGCGTGCAACGCCGCCAGCGCGAACAGCGCATATGCCGTCATGCGATGCTCGAACTGCACCGTCAGCACATTGTCGAACATGTTGCGCCACCACGGCGTCTCGAACCACAGCCGCTCAGCCGAGGGAATGAACGCGCCGTCGATCTGCGGCCAGGTGTTGTAGGCGCGCCCGGCGCGCAGGCCGGCAACCAGCGCGCCGAAATAGATCTGGATAAAGGTCACGACGAGGAGCAAGGCGCTCGTGAAGCGCAGCCGCGATGGTGCTGCGATCTGCGGCCGCTCGGCGAGCCGTCGCACCGTCCAGACGATGCCGGCGAAGATCAGCAGCGCGAGCACCAGATGCGTCGCCAGCCGATATTGCGAAACTTCGACCCGTTCGGACAGCCCCGAGGCCACCATCCACCAGCCAACCGCGCCCTGGAGCCCGCCAAGCCCAAACAGCAGCCACAGCCGCCGCTTCAACTCACCCGACAGGCCGCCGCGCCACAGGAAGAACAGGAACGGCAGCAGATAGGCGACCCCAATGAAGCGGCCGAGCAGCCGGTGGCTCCATTCCCACCAGAAGATCTCCTTGAACTCGGACAGGCTCATGCCCGCGTTGAGCTCGCGATATTGTGGGATCTTCTGGTAGGCCTCGAAGGCCGCCGTCCACTGCCCTTCCGAGAGCGGCGGCACGCTGCCCGTGACCGGCTTCCATTCGACGATCGAGAGGCCGGATTCCGTCAGCCGAGTCGCGCCGCCCACCAGCACCATCAGAGCGATCAGCGCCGCCACGGAGATCAGCCACCAGCGCACGGCGCGATACGGCTCGGACGGGGCGGAAATCGTCGTCATTCGAGGCAAAAACCAGAGCTTGAACCGGACTGCGTGCCCCTTATAGTCCCCCGCTCCCGCAGCGCAAGTTACGCGAAAGCCGCAATATTCCGTCATGACGATCCGCACCCGCAAGTTCCTCGGCACCATCCTCCTCCTGATGCTCGCCACCGTCTGGGCCTTGCTCGGCATGGCGCTGGCGCAGATGCCATGGATCGCCGAGTCCGGCTGGCGGCAGGCGATCTATTACGTGGTGGTCGGCATGGGCTGGGTGCTGCCGGCGATGCCGATCGTGAGCTGGATGCAGCGGCCCGACCGGGCCAAGTCTGGTTCGTAGCGCCTCTAGTTCGTAGCGGTACCGGTCGGCTTCACCGGCGCAAAGGCCGTGCCCGACACCAGCACGCGTAGCATGCGCAGCGAGCGCACCCCGCCATCCCAGGAAATGCGCGGCAGCGCGCGCAGATTGGTGCGTCCCTCCGCATCCACGATGCCCGGGATCGTCGACACCGCGCTGGCGAAGCCGGCCTCCTCCGCCATCACGACATGGCTGCGCCGGAACGAGGCGCGATCGCCGAACGGAAAGGCGAGATGCCGGATGTCGCGATGGAAGGCCGCTTCCGCCACCGCCTTGCCCATCGTCATCTCGCGCAGCGCGGCTGCATCCTTCATGTTGGCGAGAACGGGATAGTTCACGGTCGCGCTGCCGATCGTCACCAGCGGATCGGCCGCGAGCTTCGCCAGATCCTCCCAATTCATCGACGCCTCGCGAGAGAGCGCGGCAAGGTCGATCCGGTAGCGCGTGCAGAGATCGGCGATCGCAGCCGACACATCCGCCGGCGGCAGCGAGCGCAGCCAACACTCGACGAACGAAAACAGCGCCTGCTTCTCGGCTTTGCCTGTGACGGTGAAGCGCTGCTCCTTTTCGCCCATCAACAGGCTGACACGGCTCTCGCGCGCGATCACCTGCTCGAGTCCGAGCCACCAGGCTTCTCCGACGCCGTCGGGAAACGCCGTGGGCACATAAATCGTGAAGGGCACGCCGTGGCGCGCCAGCACCGGATAGGCAAAGTCGATCAGATCCTTGCCGGCGCCGTCGAAGGTGAGCGCCACGAAGCGCCGCGTTTCCGGCAGCGTCACCGCGCGCCGGCAGACCTCGTCCATGCCGAGAAAATCATAATTCCACCGCTTCAGCGCGCGAATGGCGCGATCGAGGAAGTGCGGCGTGATCTCGTTCTCGCGCAGCGGCTGAAACCCGCCGCGCCGCCGCGGCCGCACATGCGCAAGGCGCAGGATGGCGCCGGCACCACGACTACGCAGCGCCGCCTGGCCGGTGAACCAGGTCAGCTCGAGGCGCAGCCGTTCCAGCCATCTGTCGTCGGATGCCATATCCCACCTTCACGCCCGTCGGCGCCCGTTTCCCCTCCCCATAGTCATTACCCTTTGTTGACATTTCTTTGCAAAGGTCGGCCACAGGCCGAATTACGCACATTTTTGATTTCTCGACAGGTTTCGCGAATGACCATGGCTGCGGCGATGCAAAGCCGGACGGCAGAATCGCCAGCGCGGTCGAAAGCGAGCCGCATCGCGCATGTCGATATCGTCACCGATCTCGGCACGGCCGAGGCGGTCTGGCGCGCCTTCGAGGAGCCCGGTCACCTCTTCACGCCCTATCAGCGATTTGACCTGCTGAGTCCCTGGCAGGGCCTGGTCGGCGAACACGAACGCGCCCGCCCCTTCATCGTCATTGCCCGCGACGCCGGGCATCGGCCGCTCCTGCTGCTGCCGCTCTCGCTGCGCCAAAACCACGGCGTGCGCACGGCCTGCTTCATGGGCGGCAAGCATACGACCTTCAACATGGGCCTGTGGAACGCCGAGTTTGCAGCGCAGGTCGCCATCGCCGATCTCGACGTGCTGCTTGCGTCCTTGCGCGAGCATGTCGACGTGCTCGCACTGACGCAGCAGCCGCTGCACTGGCACGACCAGCAGAATCCGTTTGTGCTGCTGCCGCGCCAGAGCGCGATCAACGGTTGCCCGCTGCTCACGATGGAGCCGGGCGGTCCGCCGGCGTCGCGGATCAGCAATTCCCTCCGCCGTCGTCTCAAGAGCAAGGAGAAGAAGCTCCAGGCTCTCGCCGGCTATCGCTATCACCTGGCGACCACGGACACGGACGTCACCCGCCTGCTCGACTGGTTCTTCCGCGTCAAGCCGGCGCGGATGGCCGAACAGAAGCTTCCCAACGTCTTCGCCGAGCCCGGCGTCGAGCAATTCGTCCGCAGCGCCTGCCTTGCGCTGCGCGGTGAAGGCCGCGTCATCGACATCCACGCGCTCGAATGCGACGACGAGGTGATCGCGATCTTCGCCGGCGTCGCCGATGGCCAGCGCTACTCGATGATGTTCAACACCTACACGATGTCCGAGCACGCCCGTTACAGCCCCGGGCTGATCCTGATGCGCTACATCATCGACCGCTATGCCGAGCGCGGCTACCGTTCGCTCGACCTTGGCATCGGCTCGGACGAGTACAAGCGGATGTTCTGCAAGGACGACCAGAACATTTTCGACAGTTTTGTTCCGCTGACGTCGCGCGGAAAACTCGCGGCGATGGCAATGTCCTCGCTGAGCCACGGCAAGCGGCTGGTGAAACAAAACCAGATGCTGTTCGACCTCGCGCAGCGGCTGCGACGCGCGTTCGGGTAATCTGTCTTTGCCTACGCCGCCACGACGCGCGGCGCATCCACCGCATTCGACGGCTGCACCGGCTTGCTCAGCATCGTGACTTCGCTGAAGCCGACGGCGCTGAGCTGCTCGCACATCAGCGCGCGCGCATCCGGCGCCATCGACGCGTCGGGCACCACGACGGCGCGGGCATTCGCCGTCAGCAGTTCGGCCGGCAGGTCGGAGGCGCTGCCGGCATCGAGCAGCACGTGGTCGTAGGCGCGCAGCAGCGCGTCGACCGCCAGGGTCACCCGCGGCGACTGCAACAGACTGCGATCGAAGCCGGGACGGCCGGGCAAGACCAGATGCAGCCGCGAGAGCTTGTCCCGGGTGATGATTTGCGCGAACGATGCCTCGCCCTGCATCAGCTCGGCAAGGCCGGGTGCGGAGGCGTCGACGGATACGGCGGCCATGGTCGGCGAGGACGCGGCAAGATCGACCACGACAACCCGCGCATCGCGCGCGAGATACCGGGCCAGTGTCAGCGTCGACAGCGTGACGGCTTCGCCGGCTGCGGTGCCGAGCACCGTGACTTTCTTCGCCCCAGCCCCGGCGGCGCGCAGGCTAGCGGCCAGGCGTTCGATCTCCGCGAATTCGCTGACATCGGCATCCGCCGTCATCTCCGGCTGAAGCGGCGCGGGCTCTGCCATGACCGGATCGACGACCATCGGTTGGATAAATTGTTCCTGGCGAGCCGACGTCCGCGTTTGCGCTGGCGTGAATACAGCGACTGCACGGGGCGCGGTCTGGCGCAACAACTCTCCGGTGACGACGACGCCGGACGAGAGCAACAGTGTCGCGATCGTCGCGATCAGCACGATCGGCAGCTTCTTCGGATAGGCCGGCATGTTCGAGACGATGGCGCGCGAGATGATGCGGCCATCCGTCGGCGCGGTGTCGATGGTCTCGCGGGTGTTGGCTTCACGGTACTTCGCGAGATAGGTTTCGAGCAGGTCGCGCTGCGCTTTTGCCTCACGCTCGAGGGCGCGGAGCTGCACGTCCTGGCCGTTGGTGGACGTCGCCTGCTTCTTGAGCTGCTCGAGGCTTGCGGACAATTCCTGAACGCGCCCGCTGGCGGCACGCGCATCGTTTTCGAGCGTGCGGGCGAGCTTGGCGGCCTCGTCGCGGATCTGGGTGTCGAGGTCGGCGAGCTGCGCCTTCAATTCCTTGATGCGCGGGTGGTTGCCGAGCAACGTCGACGATTGCTCGGCCAGCTGCGCCCGCAACGCCACGCGCTGCTGGGAGGGCGTGCGCATCGATTCCGAGTTCAGCACTTCCGACGACTCGATCGGTTTGCCGCTCTGGATCATCTCGCGGATCAGGCGCGCCTTGGCCTCGGCATCGGCCTTGAGCGCGCGCGCATTGTTGAGCTGGGTGTTGACCTCGCCCATCTGCTGGTTCGACAGCGTCGTGTTGTTGGTGCCGATGAACAGGCTCGACTTGGAGCGGAAATCCTCGGCCTTCGCTTCGGCCTCGGAGACATTCCGTCGCAGCTCGTCGATCCTGCCGCCATACCACTGGCTCGCGTTCCGGGCCTGGTCCTGGCGCGCATCCTGTTGGAGCACGAGATAGCCGTCGGCGATTGAATTGGCGACGCGCGCGGCGAGATCGGGATCGGCGGACTGGAATTCGATCACGATCACGCGCGACTTGTCGACGGCGTAGGCCTGGAGGCGCTCGTAATAGGCGTCGAGCACGCGCTCTTCCGGCGTCATCGAGAACGGATCGCGGCCGATGCCAACCAGCGCCGCAAGCGACTTCAGCGGCGAAATGCCTTGCAGCACCGGATCGAACTCGGGCCGCTCCGCAAGCTTGTTCTTCTTGATGATCTCGCGCGCGAGGTCGCGCGACAGCACGAGCTGCACCTGGCTGGTGACGGCCTCGGCGTCGAGCGCCTGCCGCTCCTCGGCGCGATCGCTGTTGGGGCGCAGAAACACGTTCTCTCGGCCGTCGATCAGGATGCGGGATTCAGATTTGTAGCGCGGCGTGACGAGATTGACGATCGCGACGGACGCGACGAGCGCCAGCACCGTCGGCACGATGATCCAGCCGCGCTTGCGCGCCAGCGCCGCACCGAGCGCGTGAAGGTCGATGTCGCCGGATTCGACTGGCTGCTGCGTCGGAGCAACGGGCGCAGGCTTTGCTTCGATCCTGGGCGCGAGTTCGGCCCGCTTGGTTTCGGCTTTGGCCTTCGAGACGGCCCGCTCGACCACCGCCCTGTCCTTGCCGCCACGCCAGAACGCTAAACGCATCGAACACTCCCGCAGGCGCAACGCCACGAACTTACCTGAACCGGGGCGATTACACTCCATTAAGGTTGCCGCTGGGTTAATCGCGGCATCCGACAGCTCGCGCGGGCGCGCTCGTCACCGTTTGTTAACCACGAGGGCTCTTAATCCGTCTCGATTATTTCGTGAGTTTTGTTCGAGCATTCGCCGTCGAGCGCTGGTTTTGATCATGCCCCCCTCTCAAGACCAGCCGCTTCGCATCCTGCACGCCGTGCGCGCTCCGGTCGGCGGCATCTTCCGCCACATCCTCGACGTCGCCAACGGCCAGGTCGACCGCGGCCATCATGTCGGCATCCTCGCCGACAACCTCACCGGCGGCGAGCGCGCCGACAAGGCCCTTGCCGAGCTCGCACCGCGACTGAAGCTCGGCGTGCACCGGATGGCGATCCGCCGCGAACCGTCGCCGGACGATGTCCTGGTCTGGCTTCGCTTGCGGCGCCTGATCGCTACGCTCAAGCCCGACGTCATGCATGGCCACGGCGCCAAGGCCGGTGCTTTCATCCGCATGCGGCGGCGCTCCGACGACACCATCCGCATCTACACCCCGCATGGCGGCTCGCTGCATTATCCCCTCAACACGCTCAAGGGCGAGTTTTATGCGCGGCTCGAGCGCACGCTGATGGGCGCGACCGACCTTTTTCTGTTCGAAAGCGCGTTTGCCCGCGACACCTATCAGCGCATCGTCGGCACGCCGAAGGGCGTGGTGCATTGCGTCTTCAACGGTGTGACGCCGGAAGAATTCGAGCCTGTTATCATCGCCGGCGACGCCACCGACCTCGCTTATGTCGGTGAGTTCAGGCACATCAAGGGCGCCGATCTGCTGGTCGATGCGGTGGCGCGCCTGCACGAGGGCGGCAAGAGGGTCACCCTGACGCTCGGCGGCGATGGCGAGGAGACCGCGGCGTTGAAAGCGCAGGTCGAGAGGCTTGGCCTGACCAGTGCCATCCGCTTCATCGGCCATGTCAAGGCGCGCTACGGCTTTTCCAAGGGGCGGCTGCTGGTCGTTCCTTCGCGTGGCGATTCCATGCCCTATGTCGTAATCGAGGCCGGTGCTGCCGGCATTCCGATGATCGCGTCCAAAATCGGAGGCATCCCCGAGATTTTTGGGGCGGAGAGCCCGGCGCTGTTCGCGCCGAGCGACGCGGAGGCCATGGCGGAGGCGATTGCGGCCGCGCTCGACAATCCGCAAGCGACCGTGCAGCGCGCATCGTCTTTGCGCGAGCGCATCTCCGCGCATTTCTCTCAGCAGGCGATGGTTGATGGCGTGCTCGCGGGATATCGCGACGCATTTACCAAACACTAACCATCCTTAAGGCCCGCTTTAGAGAATCTTCCGATTTGTTCGATACTCGATGTGCCAGGGGATGCTCGCCCGGGGCGCAAGGACGCGTCCCGCGGGTTTTTGGAATGGACGTGGACGCCCGTGGAACCGCTCAACGCACGCTCGATGCTCGATGCCGCGACCAGCGCCGCGGCGAACCCGGCCGACCCGCCCTTTGTGGAGCGCCGCCGCCGACTCTCGCCCGCCGCGCTGGACATCGTCCAACCAGAAGGTCGCCCGCGCCTATTCGCCGATCGTAATCACCGGCTTCGTCCGCCTGGCCGATTTCGCGCTGCTGAGCCTCGTCGGCATCGCGCTCTATCTCGGCTATGTCATGCCGCTCGCCGGCTCCTTCAGCTGGGTTTATCCCGCGCAGATCATCGCCGTCGCGGTCTCCGCCGTGGTCTGCTTCCAGGCCGCCGACATCTATCAAGTGCAGCTGTTCCGCGGTCAGCTCCGGCAGATGACGCGGATGATCTCCTCCTGGTCGTTCGTCTTCCTGCTGTTCATCGGCATCTCCTTCTTCGCCAAATTCGGCAGCGAAATATCGCGGCTGTGGCTTGCCGCCTTCTACTTCCTCGGGCTCGCCGCGCTCGTCTGCCAGCGCCTGGTGCTGCGCTCGCTGGTGCGCGCCTGGGCGCGCGAGGGCCGGCTCGACCGCCGCACCATCATTGTCGGCTCCGACCGCAACGGCGAACAATTGGTCGAGGCGCTGAAAGTGCAGGAGGATTCCGACATCCACGTGCTCGGCGTGTTCGACGACCGCAACGACAGCCGCGCGCTCGACACCTGTGCCGGCGCGCGCAAGCTCGGCAAGGTCGACGACATCATCGAGTTCGCCCGCCGCACCCGCGTCGATCTCGTGCTGTTCGCGCTGCCGATCTCCGCCGAAACGCGCATTCTGGAGATGCTGAAGAAGCTCTGGGTGCTGCCGGTGGACATCCGCCTCTCCGCGCACACCAACAAGCTGCGCTTCCGTCCCCGCTCCTACTCCTATATCGGCGAGGTGCCGACACTGGACGTGTTCGAGGCGCCGATCACCGACTGGGACCTGGTGATGAAATGGTTGTTCGACCGCATCGTCGGCAGCCTCGCGCTGCTCGCGGCCCTGCCGGTCATGGGATTGGTGGCGCTGGCGGTGAAGTTCGACAGCCCCGGCCCGGTGCTGTTCCGGCAAAAGCGCTTCGGCTTCAACAACGAGCGCATCGACGTCTACAAGTTCCGCTCGATGTACCATCATCAGGCGGATCCGACGGCCTCGAAGGTCGTGACCAAGAACGATTCGCGCGTCACCCGTGTCGGCCGCTTCATCCGCAAGACCAGCCTCGACGAGCTGCCGCAGCTCTTCAACGTGGTCTTCTCCGGCAATCTATCCTTGGTCGGTCCGCGTCCGCATGCGGTGCAAGGCAAGCTCCAGAGCCGCCTGTTCGACGAAGCCGTCGACGGATATTTCGCCCGCCACCGGGTCAAGCCCGGCATCACCGGCTGGGCTCAGATCAACGGCTGGCGCGGCGAGATCGACAACGAAGAGAAGATCCAGAAGCGCGTCGAGTTCGACCTCTATTACATCGAGAGCTGGTCGGTGCTGTTCGATCTCGTCATTCTGCTGAAGACGCCGATGTCGCTGCTGACCAAGAACGAGAACGCGTATTGAGCTGAGTTTCTCCGTCATGCTCCGCCTTGTCCGCAATTGCGTACTGGGGCGGGGCATCCAGTACGCCGCGGCGCCGCCATAGAGCCTCGCTGTCTCGGAGTACTGGATCGCCCGGTCAAGCCGGACGATGAGAGCGTGTTTTGTGGCGTACCGATAGCGTGAGCGTGTGATGGCGTATGCGGCGACAGCGGGGGAGATGAATGCAGCGGTTCGCGCTGCGCCCGGCGTGCTGGCGCTTCAGCGTGCGCTGGTGTGGCTGGTCGGCGCCTCCGGCGCGATCGTCTTCATCGAGCCGAGCCCCTACGAGATCGTGACGCTGCTGGCCACTGTCACCTTCTTCGCCACCGGCCTGCGTCTGCGGCTCGCCCTGATGCCGCTGGTGCTGATGCTGGTCCTGCTCAATGTCGGCTACACGATCAGCGCGATCCCGCTGTTCGAACAGTCCGAGGTGGTGAGCTGGATTGCGACCTCCTGGTACATGGCGGTGACGGTCCTGTTCTTCGCCATGGTCACATCGGAGGACACCACGGCCCGGCTCGACATGCTCCGCCGCGGACTCGTGATCGGCGCGATGGTTGCCTCCCTGTCGGCGGTCGCCGGCTACTTCCACCTGGTCCCCGGCGGAGACGACCTCCTCACACTTTATGGACGCGCCCGCGGCACGTTCAAGGACCCGAACGTGCTCGGCGCCTTCCTGATCCTGCCGGCGCTGTTTTCGCTCCAGAGCGTGGTTTCCGACAAGCTCGGCAAGGCGTTCCGCAACGTCATCGCCTTCGGCATCATGTCGCTGGCGATCCTGCTCGCTTTCTCCCGCGCCGCCTGGGGCGGGCTGGTGCTGACATCCGCCTTCATGCTGGCGCTGATGGTGCTGACCAGCCGCACCAACGCGCAGCGCTCGCGCATCATTGTCATGGCCATCCTGGCCGCGGTGCTGGGCCTGGCGCTGATCGCGGTGTTGATGTCGTTCGATTCCATCGCCGAAATGTTCAAGCAGCGCGCGAGCTTCGACCAGAGCTATGACGAAGGCCGGTTCGGCCGGTTTGGCCGGCACATCCTCGGTGCGGAGATGGCGCTCGACCTGCCGTTCGGCATCGGCCCCCTGCAATTCCACCGCTTCTTCCCCGAGGACACCCACAACTCCTACCTCAACGCCTTCATGTCCGGCGGCTGGCTGTCCGGCATCTGCTATCCCGCGCTGGTCTTCACGACCGTCATCATGGGCTTTCGACACATCTTCGTTCGCGTGCCATGGCAGCGCGCCTATCTCGCCGTCTTCTCCGCCTTCGTCGGCACAGTCGGCGAAAGTTTCGTGATCGACACCGACCACTGGCGGCACTTCTGGATGATGCTGGGCGCGATGTGGGGCATGATCGCGGCCGCACAGATCTACAAGACTAGGGCTGGCGACGAAGCTTCCTCAGCTTGAGATCGGGACGCTTCTCCGGCGGCGTGTCGAGCAGGCCCTTCAGCGCCGCGGTCGCCGCGAGCACCCCCTTGTAGCCCTCATTGGCGAAGCGCAGCAGCAAGCGCAATTCCGCGTCGGAATAGCCGCCAAAAACCTTCTCCATCGCCTGCTGCATCGGCACGTAGAACTGGCCGAGCCCTTTTATCGCCTCCGGCACGACAGCAATGAAGACCTTGCGGCGATCGGCATCGTCGCGTTCCCGGCGCACCAGCCCCGCCTTTTCAAGACGGTCGACCACGCCGGTGATGGCGCCCGTCGTCAGGCCGGTGACTTCGGCGAGCCGGCCGGCGGTGACGCGGCCTTCGAGATACAGGATGTCCATGCATTCAAGGTCGGAATTGGCAATTCCGGCAACGTTCGCAACGGTCTGACCATAGAGCACGCCCTGCGCGGACGACCGGCGCATCGCCTCCTCGAGCTCCTGCAGCAGCGCAGCGCGCGCCTTCGTCCTTGACAAGGCAGACCTCATAACTTAGTCAATATATATCTTAGTAACTAAGATATTTAGCGACCTTAATTCTCCTAGCACCACGGAAACGTCGGGAGCAAGCCATGTCCAACCGTCCCCGCAAGGCCCTGATCATCGGCGCCGGCATCGCCGGCCCCGTCGCCGCGGTCCTGTTGCGCCGCGCCGGCATCGAGTCCGCGATCTATGAGGCCTGGCCCTATTCGAAAGGCATCGGCGGCGGCCTTCAGATCGCACCGAACGGCATGCAAGTCATGGACGAGATCGGCCTTTCGAACGAGCTGATCAGCCGCGGCTCGATCGCGGAGTCGTTCGACTTCTATTCGCAAGGCGGAGAGAGACTCGGCTCGATCAATCGCGACATGGCGCGGCGCTTCGGCCAGCCGGCGGTCAATGTCTGCCGCGCCACGCTGAACGAGATGCTGATCGACAAGGCCTGGTGCGCCTGTGTGTCGCTGTATTTCGAGAAGCGCCTGATCAAGATCGAGGACCGCGGCGACCAGCCGATCATCGCCTATTTCGCCGACGGCACCACCGCCGAAGGCGACTTCCTGATCGGCGCTGATGGCGTGCACTCGGTTGCGCGGCGCCAGGTCGTGCCGGACGGACCGCAGCCGTTCGACACCGGACTGATCGGCTTCGGCGGCTTCGTTCCGTACGCCGTCCTCGACGGCCGGCCGATCGGCCGGAACGTCGAGACCACGTTCGGGCAGAGTGGCTTCTTCGGCTACGGCTATTGCAGTCCCGTTCCGAACGACGGTGTGATGTGGTGGAGCACGCAGCCCGCACACGGCATGGATGCGGCGATGTTCCGCGCGCTCGACCCCGCGACACTGAAGCAGCACCTGCGCGGCTTCCATCGCGGCTGGCATGATCCGATCCCCGCCATCATCGACGCGGCCGAGAACATCGTGGTCACCGACACGCTCGACGTCGCGACCCTGCCGACCTGGTCGCGCAAGCGCTCGCTGCTGATCGGCGACGCCGCGCATGCGACCAGCCCGCATGCCGGCCAGGGCGCCTCTCTCGCGCTGGAGGATGCGATGCGCCTCGCCCGGCTGATGCAGCAAGGCCAGGAGCTCGGCGCCACCTTCCAGGCCTTCGAGGCCGAGCGACGCCCGCGCGCGGAAAAGATCGTCGCTCTGGCGCGCCGGAACGGCAACAGCAAGCGCGAACTCAGCGCCACCGGCGCTTGGATCCGCAATCAGATGATGAAGTGGCTGCTGCCGCTGGGTTCGAAGAGCATGGAGTTCATGTACACGTACGACGCGCGGGCGGTGTAGTTGCGAACGCTGTCATGCCCGCGAAGGCGGGCATCCAGTACGCCGCGACCTCTCGATTCGATCAGTGCCATCTCTGGGATACCGGATCGTCCGGTCAAGCCGGACGATGACACCGCGATTGCGGCAAGTGACCGCCTCTATCTCTCCACGGCGAATGTCAGCCCGGCGTGCTCGACCAGCCGCTTGATCAGCTTGTGCTGCATCGCTGCGCCCGGCGTCCAGAAGCCCGCGGCGACGTCTGTCGCGTCACGCAGCATGCAGATGGCGCATTCGGAGATCATCTTCGAGGTCGAGCCGTAGCCGGGATCGCGGTCGCCGGTGACGCCGGCGCGAACCATGCGGCCATCGGGTGCGATCGCGATATAGAGCAGGTCGAAGAGACCGTTTTCGCGCTCTTCCTTCGACGGCCCCTCGCCCGGCTTCGGTGCGTCGGGGCCCGTCTTGCCCGCATTGGCCGCCATCACGAGCTTGGCGTTGGCCTCGCCGTTCTCGCCGGGGCCGGTCAGGACCATCTCGTCGTAGACGAAGTCCTGGCCATAGGGGAAGCCCATCAGCATGTTGGAGCGATGGACGTTGCGCGTGTTGATCAGCGCCATCGTGAACGGCGCGGCCCAGGATTGCAGGTCCTCCTCGAGCAGCGACCTGTTGCCCTTCGGCTGCTTCGGGCCGGTGAAACCCGGTGTCAGCGCGAACGGATCGTTCAGGATCGTGATGAGGCTGATGTCTTTGGCAACCGCATCGAAGGTCGCCTTCGCGCTCGCCGCGGTGCCGCCCGAGAGCGTGCCGCGCATATCGCGCACGCGACCTTTCACGCGCGACGCCGGTGCGCCGAACATGCGCTTGGCCTCTTCCTGCACGAAGAACGCACCGAGCTCGAACGGCACGGAATCAAAGCCGCATGAAAACACGATGCGCGCGCCGCTCTCTTTTGCAGCCGCCTCGTACTTGTCGATCATCTGGCGCATCCAGATCGGTTCGCCGCAGAGATCGAAATAATCCGTGCCGGTGGCGACGCAGGCCGCGAGCAGTTCCTCGCCGTAGAGCTGATACGGACCCACCGTCGTGACCACCGACATCGTCCGTTCCGCCATCGCCTTCAGCGAAGCCGCGTCAGACGCATCCGCGACAATCAGCGGCGTGTTCCCGGGCGCGCCGACCGCATCGCGTACCGATTTCAGCTTGCCAAGGCTACGGCCTGCCATCGCCCATTTGAGCGTCTTGTCGCTCTTGTAATGCTGGGTCAGATATTCGGCGACGAGCTGACCGGTGAAACCGGTCGCACCGTAGACGATGATGTCGAATTTCGCAGAGCTCATGGTCGGCCTTTACTTCTTCGCGTAACTCACGCCCATGCCGGCACGGACGTCGCTTTGAATACCGTAGGGCGGGATCGGATAGCGCAGGCCGTTTTTGGCCAGCGCCTTCATGCCCAGAACCGCCTTGGCGAGATGTTCCGGCTTCAATGCCATCAGCATCTCCTCGTCGGGCACGCCGCCATAGCGCCGTTCGGCATAGCATGGCAAGGACAGGCTGGGCTCACCGCTTTTGAGCGCCCGTCCCCAGGAATCCGCGCACGCGGTCTCGCCGACGACACCCCATTCGAACTTCTTGTAGCCGGTATATTGCAGACCGTTGATCAGGATGATCATCTGTCCCGGCGTGGCGTAGACGAGGCAGATGTCGGGCGGATCGAGCCGGCCGCTGGCGAGCGGGCTGACCGCGAGCGCCTGGTACTGGCCGAACGGAACGACGTCCAGCGCCTCCTGGCGTTTGCGCGCGTCCTCTGCCGTGCCGTGCCAGACCCCGACATAGTTTTCGCCGGCGAGCCATTTCTCGTCCTGCGGTGCAAGTCCGATCACGGCGCGGCATTGCGCGCCGACGAGATCGTCGCTGGTAATGCCGACGGTCCAGCCGAGCCGCGAGGCCATGCTGACGATCTGGTCTGTCGTGTGAACCGCGTTCGGCCGCCGGATTTTCGGGATCGCCTCCATCTCCGCGGTACGCGCGAACAGCTTCATGCCGATCACGGTGGTCTTCAGCCGCAGCAGGCTGTTGAGATCGGCGACGAGGCCGGCAAGATCGATGCTGTCTGCACTCTGCTGTTGCATGGCGTCCTCCCGGCCGGCGGTCGCGCGCCGGCGCTATTTATTGTTTCTTGAACGGTTCTAGTCCTTCGCCGGTCCCGGGAGCAACTCGCTAGTCCGGCCCATCAGGCGGTAGGCAACGAGCCCGATCCATTCGCGCACGGCCACTTCGGTCCTGGCAAGACCGTCGCCGCCGACATTGGTGAAAGAGAGGAGATCGTCACGCCCGCCCATTCGCCAGTCCACGGGATAGGCTTCGACGTCAAATCCGGGCCTCGCGGAAGATCCCCATCGCGCGCGGCATGTGAAAGGCCGACGTGACCAGGAGCCAGCGTTCGTCCGGCTTTGGCGATACCAATTTCCTGGTGAAGATCGCATTCTCCCAGGTGTTGCGGGAATCGCGATCGAGAATCAGGCGATCCTTCGCGATGCCGAGGCTTTCGAGGATCGGCGCGGAGTAGTCGGCCTCCCTGGAATCGGTTTCGACAAGATTCGCAGTGCCCCCGGTGAAGACGATGCGCGCATTGGGATAGCGCCGCGCGAGCCCGGCCGGCGCAAACAAGCGATCGGCCGCGTGCGAAACGACTGGCGTGCGATGCGCCGCCGACAGATCCGTGTCGATGGAGCCGCCAAGCACGATGATGCCGTCGGGCGCGCCGCGCGCCGGGTCCCATGCCGGAAACCGCGATTCCAATGGATAGAGCAGCAGATTACCGAGCGGCGAGAACGCAGCCAGTGCCAGCAGCACCAGCGTGGTCACGGCGAGCTTGCGGCCGAGCCCGGAAAAACGCGTCGCCATCAGCAGCAGCGACAGGATTCCCAGCTCGATCAGGAGATTGATCGGCAGCAGCGCGGTGCCGATGGTCTTGGAAAGAACGAAATACAGGGGAGCCTCGCTGGAATGATCGTGCCATGTGCGGGCTTGACCAGCCCGTCCATCTTCAGAAATCTTCTTGAAAGAGGATCGATCATCCGGTCAAGCCCGGGCTCGATGAAACCGGACGGACAAGCCACATGACCCATCACCACCTGCATTCCAGCCCCGAAACCTGCCATTGGGGCTTCTTCGAAGCTGCGCTCAAGCCCGTCCTCACCATCGCGAGCGGTGACGAGGTGACGGTCGACACCATCAGCGGCGGCCCTGACATGCTGCCCGATCGCAGCAAGTTTCACATCCCGCCCGAGATCTTCGAGGTTCATGCCAAAAACGAGCGCATGCTCCCCGGCCATATCCTCACCGGCCCGATCGCGGTCGAAGGGGCCGAGCCCGGTGACGTGCTCGCGGTCGAGATCCTCGACGTCCAGCTCCGCCAGGATTGGGGCTGGAACATGATCAAGCCGCTGTCCGGCACCCTGCCCGACGATTTCCACGAGACGCGCATCCTGAACATCCCGCTCGACCGGTCGCGGATGGTCGGCCGCATGCCGTGGGGGCTCGACCTGCCGCTCAAGCCATTCTTCGGCGTGATGGGCGTTTCGCCGCCGCCGGCCTGGGGCCGCATCTCCTCGCTCGTTCCGCGCGCCATGGGCGGCAATCTCGACAACAAGGAGCTTGGCGCCGGTGCGACACTCTATCTGCCGGTATTCGTTCCCGGCGCGCTGTTCTCCTGCGGCGACGGCCATGCCGTGCAGGGCGACGGCGAGGTCTGCGTCACCGCGATCGAGACCGCACTCCAGGGCCGCTTCCGCCTGACGCTGCGCAAGGACCTCAGGCTCGATTATCCCCGCGGCGAGACGGCGACGCACTACATGACCATGGCGATGGACCCCGATCTCGACCAGTGCGTGGTGCGGGCGCTGCGCGACATGATCGTGTTGCTCGGCGAGAAGCGAAACCTGTCGCGCGAGGACGCCTATACGCTGTGCAGCCTGGCGGCCGATCTGCGGGTGACCCAGACCGTCAACGGCTGCAAGGGCATCCATTGCATGATCGAAAAGGCGATCGTGCACGGCTGATCCGGCCCGCCCTTTCTGACCCATCGACGCCACACCGCCGCCAGGCCTCTCGCGCGGCGCGCCGCGCCATGCCGAACTTCCCCAGCGATTCCAATGGGCTGACGCATCGGCCGAAGCCGGATTTGACTTCCGCCTCCAAACCTAAATAGACTCTTAATCGTTACTTTTATGTACCCGCGTATGAGGCTAGCGTTTAGGCATGGCCACCGAAAAAGCCGAGACTGACCGCATTCCCGTAACCTTGGCGCTCTCGACCATTACCTATCTGGAGAAGCTGGTGAGACAGGGCACCCACGGCACCAGCGTTCCCGGCGTCGCACGTACCTTGATCGAGGAAGGCATCCGTCTCGCCATCAAGGACGGGCTTTTGTCGATTCGCGACAATGGCAGGACGTGAGCGCGCGCCGGACGTGAGGCGGACGGATCTCGAGAGGCGGATGGCCGACATCTGCAACCTGGGACCGCTACAATGCCTGTTCTCTCATCGACTTCTTCACAGACCTGGACCGACGAACGAATCGAACTTCTGAAACAGCACTTCGAGGCCGGCCTCTCCTGCCGCGAGATCGCCGCCGACATCGGCGTCAGCCGCAACGCCGTGATCGGCAAGCTGTCCCGCCTGAATCTGACGCGCGGCCGGACTATCGACGACCGCAAGGTTCAGAACCGGGGCACCGCGCCGGCGCGCGCGCCGCGGACCGTGCCGCGGCTGCAATATGAGATGCTCGCCACGATCTATGGCGAGACCGGCGCGCCCGTAGTCACCGGCCCGATCGACGATGCCAATCGCTGCTCGCTGCTGGAGCTTGCCGAGAACCGCTGCCGCTGGCCGATCTCCACGCCTGGCGCAGACGATTTCTGCTTCTGCGGCAACTCCGCATCCGACGGCCAGTCCTATTGCGCCGGCCACAACCGCCTCGCCTACCGGCCAAACTCCCGGGCGCGCGTGATGCGCGGCTGAGCCGTGTCCCAAAAACGAAAAACCTCCGGCAGGGCATTGCCGGAGGTTTCTGGAGGCTTAGCATCAAGCCAAGAGCCGCAACTTTCGTAAATCGGCTGCAAGCCATATAGCTTAGTAACTCAGGTAAGTAAATAAATTTGGGGCCGGTCGAATCGCATGGCTCGTCTTCGTCGTCCGCACGGGCTGCCGGATTTTCCGAAAGCCATCTCGTAAAAAGCCCCGGCGGTTTCCCGCCGGGGCTAGTTCAGATCCGAAGACCTTAACTTACCAGTTGCGCTGGGCGCGCAGCAGCAGGCTGTAGGTGTCCTGGTCCTTCAGCTCGTATGCAGCCGCCGGCTTGGCAACGCTTGCCAGCGTCGGCGCCGTGATCGTTCCCGAGTACTTCTGGTCGAGGTGGCTGTAGACGAAGTCAGCCGAGAAGGTCAGGTTCTTGACCGGCGTCCAGCGGGTGATGACGCCGATCTGGCCAATGTTGAAGTCCGGGTTGCAGGTACCGGTCAGCGAAGCAAACGCAGCGCTTCCGCAGATCAGGCCCTTCGCCGTGCCGCTGTAGTTGACCGCAGCCCACGCACCATAGAGCGCCGAGTTCCAGTACGGATTCCAATTGTGGGTGTAGGCACCACGGAAGCCGTAAGTCTTGGTCAGCTCGAGGCCGCCGCCGGCACCGAACACCGCATCAGACACGCCGGCAAAGCCGATGCTCTGATAAGCGGAGCTCGAGCTGCCGAACATCGAGTAGCTGGTCGCTGCCAGCTCCTGGAAGTTGTAGCGGCTCGCGCCATCGGTATAGACGCCCGAAATGTTGATCTGGTCGCCCGCGCCCGTTGGAATGTTCTTGATCGACAGTGCGAGTTGGACCGCCCAGCCCCATTTGTCCTCGGGGTGACCGGTGGCTTCGGTTGCGCCGTAGTAGCCGACATGGTTGTCGTGTGCAGCAACCGATGCCTGGAACAGGCCCCAGGCCTGGTCGACGCGGACCATGCCAACGATGTCGGGCGCAGTGGTGCCACCGAGATCGTTCGCGCCATAAGCTCCGCCGAGAACGCCGGCCGTGGACATGGCGGCTGTGTTCCAGACGTTGGTCTGGAAGGCCAGCGATTGGTCCTGCGCCGAGATTGACGCCGTCACGCCCTGACCGAAATCGGCAGTGTAGGTGAACTGATTGACACCGTTGGTGGTGCCGCTGCCGCCGACGAGCTGGTCGAAGTTGTTGCCGGGATAGTTGATCCAGGGCGCGTCGAACTGCGACACGGACTTACCCATGGTGAAGCCGGCGAACTGGATGAAGGCGTAGTAGACGCCAAGCGAACCGCCCGAGATCGTGCCTGAACTTGCGTTGTTCGGCGCAGACACACCGGTACTTCCGAGTTGCGAGTAAACGGTCGCACCCGGCGTCGTGCCGCTTCCCGTATAAATGTCGGTCGTCCAGGTGAACACCGCGTCAAAATAGGTACGAACCACGCCGTACTCGGTCGCGGTACGTGTATCGATGTTGAGGTCCTCGCGAGCGCGAGTCGAGTAGTAGTTCGCCAGACGGTTGTTCGCAGCGGCAACACTGCTATACGCACCGCTGTAGTTGCCACCCGCATTGAGCGCAACTTCAGCACGCAGGTAGCCGCCGAGCTTGATGCAGGTATCGCTGCCCGGGATATAATAGAAGCCCGCGCCGTACAGCGTGCAGATCTTCACGTACTCGACCGCCTTGGCCTTGACCGGAAGATCAGCCGCCTGAGCTCCACCGACGGCGATCAGACCCGCCGCAGTGCCGAGCAAAAGGCTCTTCACCATTTTCATTTAAAACCTCCAAGTTGCTCATTTTACGGAGACTGGACCGTGAGGCCCCCCAGATCCCCGTCTCTAAATCCGCTCGGCCGCTTCGCGCTTTCGGACACACCCGCTTTCGACGCGAGGGACGTGAGCGGACCACCTGCAACGGGACGATCGAGTACCCCCACCGTCACGGATCAATATGCATGCGCCGTTCCCTAATCAAAATAGTTTATTTAGTCAGCCTTATGCGTTTCACTAAACCTGTGCCCCGCGCGCAACACCCGGGAGGAGCGATTCAGCTGAGCAGATCATGTTTGTAGTTTTAGTGACAAAATCACCCTGCTCTGCACTTGCGTCAGAGCAGGCTTGCGTGGACTATCAGTTGCAGGACACCCGCCGCAAAGAAATCAGATCACGGGAGTGACGCTGTGTCAGCCACGAGGAAAGAAGGGGCGCGCCTCCGCTCCATCGGCAATCTGGATATCATCAAGCGCTTCACCTGGGAGATATCGTCGATCAACATGTACCTGGAGGAGCTGCGTCAGTTCTGGGCGAGAACGCTCGGCATCAGCGGCCCGCAATGGCTGATCCTGATGGCGATCTCCGACCTCGACAAGGACGACGGCATTCCGGTCAACGTCGTCTCCAAGCTCCTCCACGTCGATCCCTCGTTCGTCACCACCCAGTCCAAGCTGCTCGAGAAGAAGGCCCTGTTGCGCCGTCGCCCCTCGCCGACTGACGCAAGGGTGGTCCGGCTGTCCCTGACCGAGAAGACGCAGAAGCACCTGGCGAGCCTCGACGAGCAGTACAAGACGATCAAGGAATTCGTCTTCCAGGAGTTCAACGAGAAAGAACTGACGGAATTCACCACCAAGCTCGCGATGCTGAAAACCCGTCTCGAAAAGGCCTGCGTCCGCCTGACCCTCGACTTCTGACGCCGACGTTCTAGATGCGCCCGGCGGCCCCGAGCCGCGATTCGAGCCAGTCGAAGATGTATTCATTGGCAAGGCTAGGATTGTCCGCATGGGCCTGCGCCGCGCCGGTTTCGGCCGCGGTGAACACCTTCAGCATGACATCCGAGCTACCGAGCCGGGACGTCTGTACGATCTGACGCGCCCGATCGGCCTTGAGCCAGCCGTCCTCGCCCAGCGTGATCAGCACCGGACAGTCAGCGCTGGACGCCATCAGCGGAGCATGCGGCACCGGGACGATGCTGACGTCGCTCATGGCGAACCGGCTGGCAAAGAAGGCCCGCTCGTGCAGATCCCACAGGCCGCCGTCGCAGACGGCGGCGGCAAGCCGCGGCTCCTGCAACACCGCGCGCGCCACGAAGGAAGAGCCCCAGCCATCGGCGACGATCGCGACGCGATCGAAATCGACGTCGCTGCACGTCTCCAGATAGTCCATGACGCACGGAATCGAACTCTCGAGATCCCGGCGCCGCAACAACGCGTCGAGATAATCGTCGCGCTGGTCTCCAAAGAGATCCAGCGCCAGCAACGAGAATCCGCGCTCGCGCGCATGCGGCGCGAGCTTGAACAGGAACTCCTCCTTGCGGTGGCCGGGCTCGCCGATGCAGATCACGGTCGGGGCACGCATTCTTCCCGACGGCGCGGGCAGAAAATAGCCCTGCAACGAATGTCCGTCGAGCCAGGGGATCGTCACGACTTCCCCGGCCGGGTCGCGCGCCGCGAGGGAGCGGCGGGCGCAATCCTGCATCGCGAGCACCGCGACCCAGCGGCGCTCGTCGGCCTGATCGAGCGGCATTGCGGCCGCACTGTAGTAATTCATGGCGCGCAGCCAGTTGCGCTGTGCGGTCGCCCTGTGACCTTCGGCGAACGCGGCCTCGGCGCGATGCCGATTGGCCTGCGCCAGCTTCTTCCACTCGCGATGCCAGGACTGGTCTTCGCCCCGCTTCAGCCGCCGCGCGATCATCAGGCATTCCGCGATCGTGGCGCCGCCCTCCTGGGCCGCGGTGAGGAGCCGCGTGAATTCAGCGGAGATGTCCTCTCGCTCCGGGCAAAGGATCCAGTCGTCGGAGAGACATGCGGGTATCATCGGGAGCTACGCTCTGGTCATCGCCTTACAGATCACTGACTAAACTATTTCAGTTCCCCGACCAAGCTGCCGTGCACCGAATGAGAGCCGTTCGAGATCACCATCGCTTGAACGCATGGAATGTGTCGCATGCGTGACATTCCAATTCGTCATAAGTGGCCGAGCACTTGCAAGAGGTGGCACGTAAATGACCTGCGCGCCTCTTGCCATGATGATCATCATACTTATATGCGCGCGCTCGCCGACGGCCTCAGCAAGCAGCTTCAACCAAGCCGCCAGCCGACTTCCTGCGTAAAGCTTTCGTAGAAGGATCTTTCATAGGCGTGCTCCGGCGCAGCACGAACGCGCTCGTCAAGGCGCTTTGCGTCCTCGCCCACAAGAATGCGCCACTGCTCTGCCTTGACGCCGTCGAGGATAATCTTCGCGGCCTGCGCGGCGGTCGTCGGTGCATCCTCAAGGAAGCTGCGCGCGCGCTCGGCGAACACCGCCTGGACGTCGTCGTCCGACATCTTGTCCGCATCCGGAACGCCGGCCGCGACCATGCGCTTGCGGGTCAGCGCGACCTCGTCGGCGTTGAGCCGCTCCGAACCGTCGGTGCTCTGCACCTTGCGCGAGTTGGACACGATCGAGGTGCCGATATGGCCGGGCATCACCACCGAGCATTTGACGTGCGGCGCGTGCAGGCGGAGGTCGTTGATCAGAGCTTCGGTAAATCCCTTCACGGCGAACTTCGCCGAGCTGTAGGCGGTGTGCGCCTGCCCCATGCCGATCGAAGCCCAGAAGCCGTTGACGCTCGCGGTATTGACGATGTGGGCCTCGTCCGCCGCGATCAGCATCGGCAGGAAGGTGCGGACGCCGAGATAGACGCCGCCCCAGCAGATGTTGAAGGTGCGCTCCCACTGCTCGCGCGTGTTGGTGAACAGGCTGCCGCCGCCACCGATGCCGGCATTGTTGAACAGGAGATGGATCCGGTCGGTCTTCTGCTGCTCGGCGAGCTCGTCGCGAAATCGCTTCAGATGATCCTCGATCGAGACGTCGGCGACATGGGTCGTGACGCGCAGGCCCTGCGGCAGTTTCTCGACCTCGCACAGCCGCTTGGTCTCGGCCATCGCGGCTTCCGAGACGTCGCACATGGCGACATTGCAGCCCTCGGCGACGAGCTGCCGTGCGAGCTCGCGTCCCATTCCCGTACCGCCGCCGGTGATGACGGCGATCTTTCCTGCAAAATCCTTCATGGGACTTTCGGCCCCTCCCCTTGTCGGTATGTTTCTTCACAGCTAGCGCCGCGCGCATCGGGGCGCAGCGCAAAATGTAGCAGCGCCGCATCCGCAGGTAAAAGCGGATCGGCGCTGCCATGGTCGACAGTTATTTCGGGGCGCGGACTATTCGGCCGCTTCGACGCGCGCTCCGTTCAACGCGCCGAGACCGTCCAGCGCCTTGCGGACCGCCGCCTGCTGCGCGGGCGAGGCCTCCGGCATCGGCGCGCGCGGATAAGTCCTGGGCAATCCCTGGAGCGTCTGCGCATAGCGCGTGCAGGCCGGCAAATTGTCGGCGATCACAGCGTTCCACAGCGTCAGCAGCTTCTTGTGCAGGTCGAGCGCGCGCGGATGGTCGCCCGCCTTCACCGCATCCCACAGTGCAACCGAGGCATGCGGCGCCGCGGTCAGGATCGCGGCGATCGAACCATGCGCCCCCAATGTGTAGGACGGATACATCAGCGCATCGACCGCGCTGTAGATCAGCTTGTCCGGCGCCATCATCATCAGGTCCGCGAACAGTTTCAGATCGCCCGCGCTCTGCTTGACGCCGACCACCAGCGGCACTTCGGTCATGATCCGCGTCAGGAGCGCCGGCGAAAGGTACGACCACGGCACCACGTTGTAGATGATGATGGGCATGCCGGTCTCGTCGGCCATGGCGCGGAAATGCGCCACCATCGCCTCGTCGTCCGGCTTGAACAGATAATGCACCGGCGTGACCTGGAGCGCGGCGACATTCATGTCGCGCACGAGCTTGCCGCGGCGGATCGCATCGCGCGTGGAATCGACGATAATGCCGGCGATCACGGGAATGCGTCCCTTCACCGCCGCAACCGTCGCTTCCATCAGATCGCGATATTCCTCGTGATCGAGCGTATGCCCCTCGCCGGTCGAACCGCCGGCCGCGACGCCATGCGCCCCGGCGCCGATCATCCAGTCGACCTGGGGCGCCACGAGTGTGGTGTCGATCTCGCCATCCTTGCGGAACGGCGTCGTCATCGGCGGAATCACGCCGGTCGGTCGTGCCTTCATGGTCTGTCCTCGCGTTTCCATAACGGTCCCGCTCTTTTGGCGAGGATCCGTACGAGCCCAGCCTATCGGCTGTGCAGGCCCTGTGAAGGGCTGCCCGCGCGGCGCTGCCCCCAGCATTCAACATCCCTGCAGTCATCCGTTCCCGGTTCCCCGTATTTGCCCGGCTTCGGTTTTAGGGCAATTTTTACAATCCGAATCGTCAAATGGACTCCGGACGCTGGGTCGAGTCGGCCAGGCCAGCGTGTTGTTTGCGTCACAGGCTCTGGCACTCCGCTTGCATTCTCTTCGTGGTCAGAAACAACCGATGAGGTGACTGGAATGTTCGTGACCGTCGTTGCCGTGCTCTGCCGGCTGAGTGCAGCCAGCTCAGGCAGTTGCATCGAGGAAATCGTGACCGACAGCAACATGACGCCCGAGATGTCGATGATGCAGTGCGCGATCGGCGCACAGGCGCCCTTGGCGAAATGGATGGGCGAGCATCCGATCTATCACGCCAACTGGCGCCTCGATCGCTACAAATGCGTGCCGGGTCACTACGAGATCAAGAGCCACGCCTAAGGCTCCGCAAAACTGCTGATACATGAGGAAACGCCCGGGGGATGCCTTTTCCCGCCGCGGCAACGGCGCCAGACCCATAGAGGCGGCGCGACCTGTGACATCGATCACACCCTCCCCTTAAGCCACCGCACGCAAGTGATCCCACACGCTCGCCGCCCCTCCGGCGTCGCCATCGGCGCGCAATGTGCAGCTGGTCACGGAGCAGATGCAGCTCGACCGCCACGCCCACCGCCCTCGGCGCGCTCCGTGAGATCGACTCTGTCGGGCTAGACCAGATCGAAGTTGCACCGCGTCCTCGCCGAACCGATCCCGCGCACCGGCCAGCTCAAACACGTCGAAGCTTTCAACCGCGAGGTCGACACAACTTAGTGCGCGCCATCTCGAAAGCCGCCGCAAGGAGATGCGCAAGACCGCCCGGCTTGGCCGCCTTCATCTGCGTCAGCGCAATCGAAGCCGTCGCGCAGACCACAGAGGAGGGTGAGGACGCTGGTGGACGAGACGACAAGGATGGTGGTTGAGTATCTGAGGCAAGAAATTCCACAGAATATAAGGCGAGCTCCTCGAAGCAAATCGAAGCCGCCCAACAATGGAACAAAATTCGAGCCCAAGAATACCTCAACGCGTCTAACCGCAAACGACCGCAGCTCAACTGAAGAGGACAGCGACACTTGGTAGATACACATACCGGCCTACAACGCAGGCGCAATATGCAAGCGATAAGATCAACTAACACCCGGCCTGAACTTGTCGTCCGGAGCCTGTTGCATGCTAGGGGTTTTCGCTACCGTCTACACGTCCGATCTCTACCGGGTCGTCCCGATATAGTGCTGAAGCGATATCGCACCGCTATCTTTGTACATGGGTGCTTTTGGCACCAGCATGGTTGCCCGAGAAGTTCGTTGCCAAAATCCCGCAAAAGCTATTGGCACCCAAAACTCAGCAACAATGTCGAACGTCACAAACGTCAGGTAAACGAACTCCGTGCACTTGGGTGGCGCGTCATTACAATCTGGGAATGCGAAGTTGACACGCCCACCCTTGCTCGTCGCCTATGTCTCCTTCACGATTTTAGTGCGCACCGCTCGGGCGAGAAGTTCGGCCACCGGCGGTGCAACGGCATTCCCGATCTGAGCGTAACGCTGCGCTCTTGAGATTTGCTCTGGAAACACAAACGAATTTGGAAACCCCTGAAGCTTTAAGCACTCCAATTCGGTGAGCTTTCGCAATCCTCGTCGATCCCAAATGAACGGCACGTTATGGCCGCCGTGCCCCATATTGGCAGTCAGTGTTGGGCACACTCCTGGTTCTTTCTGCCGAACAAAGTACTTTCGCAACTGGTAGACGTGCTTCTGAGTCTCGGTGTCCACTTTTTCCTTACTAATCATTTTGTAGTATCTATTATCCGTAGGCAGGTAATAGCCGTCGGGTTTTTCGCTGTCGAAATCTATGAATTTCGAGGCATCCTTCTTCGGAGGCTTGCCTAAATCGGGAAATTCGAACCGGCCATTACTGAAATGATCGACGGACCAAGCAACCATAAACAAACGAGCCCGTTTCTGCGGGACCTCCGTGAGATCGAAGAGGTCGAGGAGCTTGGAATTGCTGCTTTCCCGAAACCAATAACCTGCACGCTGAAGCTGTCGAGTGATTTCTAAGATCCAAACACCCCCCTCGCCCATGGTCAAGAACGGCGCGTTCTCAAGGACTATCGCTCGCGGCTTATCCTTTCCGAACTCCTTTACGAGACGAATGATCTCAAAAAATAGCTTGCCTCGTTCATCGTCAAAGCCCGCGCGTGCGCCGGCTTGGGAAAAGCTCTGGCAAGGAAAGCCTGCGTGCAGCACATCTACCGGTTTCAGCTTGTCCTTAACAACTGAGAGCTTTCGCACGTCCTTTTCGATCAGTCGAATGTGCGGGTAGTTCGTGCGATAAACTTCGCAAGCATATGGGTCGAGCTCGTTTGCCCATAACGTTTCAAAGCCGGCAGCCTCGAAGCCACTGCAAAAACCGCCGATTCCACAGAAAAGTGCACCCGCGCGCAATCGCTTCTGGCTGCCTGAGCCGGCTCTCTGCCGTCGGCCTCCAAACTCCGCCATGCTGTATAACCCATCGAAATTCAAAGTGATTCTTCGGGCAGAACATAACTTAGTCCTGGCACGAGCGACCATGTTAACATTGGCCGTTGGGGATAAGTGTGCCTCACGTTGCCGCGAGAGCGATTCCACATTAGCGCGCTAGATCAAGAACGAACTAACCGGCTCAAACTGATCCCACACAGGCTGGCATAATGACCCTGTTTTGCCCGACGCGTCAAACCGATTCGGAAAAACGTCATATCGCCAATGACTTCGCTACTGTGCATGGGGTTGTTTTCAGCATTTCAGTTACCAGCCACCCGCCACTAATCGCGGCGCATGCGCCACCGTCGGCAGCTGGCTCCGCGCCGCCCCTCGATCGACCCGACAGATGATTTGGAAAAAATGGTCGGAGCGAGAGGATTTGAACCTCCGACCCCTAGTCTCCCAGACTAGTGCGCTAACCGGGCTGCGCCACGCTCCGAACGTCGTTCCATTAGCTAGGATCGCCGGTTTGCGCAAGGCGAGGTCACACCATTTTGGTGTCTCTGCCGAACGGCCCCGGAACTGCCCCCAAGCTGAGGGAATCCGGCGTCAGGCGTCCTTCAGCGCCTGATCCAGCATTTCGCGGCAGGCGACGAGGTCGGCGAGCACCCGTCCGAGGCGCTCCCGGTCGATGGCGCTGGGGCCGGCGGGCGCGGCGGGGGCGCCGCCCTTGCGGAAGGTGGTGAGGATTTCCTCGTCGTCGGTCTCCGAGAAGCGGAAGTCGATGCCCTCCTCCTCCTCGCCCTGGTAGTCGTCATCGTCGCTGTCGCGGGCGCCGCGGACGCCGGTCTCCTCCTCGGGCTCCATCAGGCTCGCGCCGACGGCGTCCTCGATGGCCCCGAACGAGACTGCGGCCGCGCCGTCGGCCAGGCCCTGCACCGATTTGACGCCGTGCTCCTTGAGGATCCGCTGTACCCCGCGGATGGTGTAGCCCTCCCCGTAGAGCAGACGGCGGATGCCCTTGAGCAGGTCGACGTCGTCGGGACGGTAATAGCGGCGGCCGCCGCTGCGCTTCATCGGCTTGATCTGGGAGAATCGGGTCTCCCAGAACCGCAGCACGTGCTGCGGAATGTCGAGTTCCTGCGCTACTTCGCTGATGGTTCGGAACGCATCCGGCGCCTTGTCCAAATGCCAAATCCTTATCCGAAAGGCGGTTTAGGCCTCGGGTTGTACCTTGCTGCCGTCGCCATTGGTGCGGTGCTGGGCGTTGATCCGCTGCTTCAGGATCGCCGACGGCTTGAACACCATGACGCGACGCGGCGAGATCGGCACCTCGGTGCCGGTCTTCGGGTTGCGGCCGATGCGCTGGCCCTTCTTGCGGACCATGAAGGAGCCGAACGAGGACAGCTTCACCGTCTCGCCTTTCTCAAGGCAATCGGTGATCTCCTTCAGCACGAGTTCCACGAAGGCGGACGATTCCGTGCGCGACAGTCCCACCTTCTGGTAGACGGCTTCGCACAGATCGACACGCGTTACGGTTTTACTTTGATCGGTCATCGCCCTGCCCCACATCACGGCGAACAATTGTTGTCTGAAATTATGAGGTTACGATACGCCGGTCAACAGCGCTCATCAATGCAGACGCATCGATAATCGTGCTGATTCGGGCAAAATTTTATCGACTGTGGCTACCAGCGCACCAGCGCGGAGCCCCAGGTGAAGCCGCCGCCCATGGCTTCTAGCAGAACCAGGTCGCCGCGCTTGATGCGGCCGTCCTTGCGCGCCACCGCCAGCGCCAGCGGGATCGAGGCCGCCGAAGTGTTGCCGTGACGGTCCACCGTCAGCACCACCTTCTCCGGCGCGATATGGAGCTTGTGGGCGGAGGCGTCGATGATTCGCTTGTTGGCCTGGTGGGGCACGAACCAGTCGATGCTGTCGGCATTGAGCCCGGTCGCCTCGAAGGCGTCGACGATCACGTCGGTGATCATGCCGACCGCATGCTTGAAGACCTCGCGGCCCTCCATGCGCAGATGACCGACAGTCTGGGTCGAGGACGGCCCGCCGTCGACGAACAGCTTCGCCTTGTGGCGGCCGTCGGAGCGCAGATGTGTGGTCACGATCCCGCGGTCGGTTGCGGCATTGCCCGGCTGCTCCTGCGCCTCCAGCACGACTGCGCCAGCGCCGTCGCCGAACAGCACGCAGGTGCCGCGGTCGTTCCAGTCGAGGATGCGCGAGAAGGTTTCCGCGCCAATCACCAGCGCGCGCTTGAAAGCGCCGGTGCGCAGGAAATTGTCGGCGGTGGCGAGCGCGAACACGAAGCCCGAGCACACCGCCTGAAGGTCGAAGGCCGCGCCATGGTTGATGCCGAGCCCGTGCTGGACGGCGACCGCGCTCGCAGGGAACGTGTTGTCGGGCGTCGAGGTCGCGAGCACGATCAGCTCGATCGACTGCGCGTCCACGCCGGCGTCGGCGAGCGCAGCCTGCGCCGCCTTGAGCGCCAGATGCGAGGTGAACTCGCCCTCGGCAGCGATACGCCGCTCGCGAATGCCCGTGCGCTGCACGATCCACTCGTCGGACGTGTCGATGCGCGCCGCCAATTCGGCGTTGGTCACCACCTGCTCCGGCAAATAAGAGCCGCAGCCCAGCACGACCGAACGAATTTGAGTCACGAAACATCCTCCGGCGCGGTCGGCACGAAATTGAGTGCACCACCCTCGCGGTTGAGCATCTGATTGATCTTGTTGAGAAGATCGAATTTCACCATCTCATAGCCAACATCGATCGCATAGGCAAAGCCTTCGGCGCTGATTCCGCCATGGCTCTTGACCACGATCCCGTTCAATCCCAGGAGCACGCCGCCGTTGGACTTGTTCGGATCCATCTTGTTGCGCAGCGCCTGGAAGGCGCCGCGCGCCAGGAGATAGCCGAGCTTGGACATCCAGCCTCGCATCATCTCGTTGCGGAGCAATTCCGCCATCTGCCGCGCGGTTCCCTCGGCAGCCTTCAGCGCGATGTTGCCGCTATAGCCTTCGGTGACGATGACGTCGGCTACGCCCTGGCCAATGCCGCCGCCCTCGACGAAGCCGAGATAGTCGAGCTCCGGCAGGTTCCTGGCACGCAGGATTTCGCCGGCTTCGCGAATTTCCTCGTGCCCCTTGATCTCCTCGACCCCGATATTGAGCAGGCCGACCGTGGGACGGCTCTTGTTGAACAACACGCTCGCCATCGCCGCGCCCATGATGGCGAGCGACACCAGATGGTGCGCATCGCCGCCGATGCTGGCGCCGAGGTCGAGGACGACGGAATCGCCGCGCTTGGTCGGCCACATACCGGCGATCGCCGGACGGTCGATGCCGGGCAGCGTGCGCAGGTGGAAGCGCGACATCGCCATCAGCGCGCCGGTATTCCCGGCAGAGACCGTAACATCCGCCTCGCCCTTTTTCACCGCATCGATGGCAAGCCACATGGAGGAGGTTTTGCGGCCACGCCGCAGAGCCTGGCTCGGCTTTTCCTCCCCGCTGACCGCGACGTCGGTGTGGATGATCTTCGAGGCGGCCTTCAGCGCGGGGTGGCGGTCGAGCTCGGGCTCGATCTTGGCGCGGTCCCCGACCAGCAGGAATTCGATCTCGCGATGCCTCTGGAGCGAGATGGCGGCTCCTGGAATGACCACGGCGGCGCCGGCGTCGCCCCCCATGGCGTCAAGCGCGATGCGAACCTTGCTTGGCATAAAAGTCCTGGAAACCTGGTCTGGTGCGGTCTTGAACGAGCGGGGCCGCAAAGTGGGTTCGCCATCCATGTACATGGCGGTCGGCCAAGCGCCACGCGCACCCGGGCCGGGCCGCGACAATAGCGTTTTGTTATCCCGAAACAACCTCTTGCCCCCAGCCTTTTGCATCCGGGACGATCCGGCTGCGGACGGACGATTTCACAGGTAGTATATAGAAATCAGATAGATAACTCGACCTTTCAAAGCGCCGCCGCAAACACCTCACGCCCCCTGGCAAAGCGGTCTTCTGGGGAAGACGGCACCTATTTGTCTTTCTTCTTGTCCTGAAGGGCCTTCAGTACCGCAAAGGGATGGTCCTCGGGATCGGGGGCGGTGGCCTCCACCTCGAACACGACCCCCGGCTTCCGCGGATAGGGATCGACCGCCAGGAACAGCGCATCGGTGGCAAGCCTCCCGAGGTCAATGATGCCATTGACGATCGCCTCCGGCGGATCGGCGACGTGCTCCTTATCGTTCTGCCCCTCCTCCATCAGATCGGCCAGCCGGCGCACCTCGGCCTCCGGGGCGAATATAAGGTCCACCTCTTCCTTGATCTCGCTCTCGATCGGGTCGAGTGTGACCACACAGATCTGGCCGATCCGGGCGTGAACGTGCCCGGTGACCTGGATCCGGTTGCCGCTTTTCGGCACGACGTCGAAGGCGGCCTGGACAGAGAGGACCTCCCGCAAGCCTGCCGTCTCGGCCATGGCCTGCCGCTCGGCGGCCGAGGCCTCGAGCTTGCGATGCAGCCCGGTGTCGGGGATCTGTGCAACGACGACGGGCACCCGCCAGGGATCGGGCCCGGGTCCTGTAATCGGTCGGCTCATGGCGTGACATCCTCAGGAAGCGCTGGAGGAAACTTGAAGGACGCACCCAGCAGTGCGGCCTCGCCGGTCCGGCCCAGATCGGCCTCGGTAGCCCTGGCATAGTCCGCCAGCCGCTGCGCCTGATCCATGCCGGCCCCATTCAAGATATTCTTGCAGATCGCCGATGCCAGCGTCGCGTCGCCGCCTTCCATGGCCTGGTCGTAGGCCTGGACCCGGCCGTAAAAGGCCTCGCCGAAGGCCCGCATCCGCTTCGGCACGGTCTGGTCGCCTATCCCCATCTCGCGCAGATTGTCGTCCATGTCCTCGCAGAAGCGATCGAACAGCGCCTGCGACAGCTCGGCGGCGCCTTGTTGGGAAGCGTGCTGGACCGTGCGCAGGCGGCGCAGCAGCAGCCAGAGATGCAGCAGCAACAGGTCGAAACGCCCGTTAACCGTATCCGGCACGCCCAAGTCGCGGTAAAATATGGGTTCTCGCGCCTGCGTCACGATCATGCCATAGATGGCTTCAATGGTGCCCGGCGAGGCTAGCCGGGGTTTCCTGAAGTGATTGAACGGCCAAAACATTGTGGTTTCCGCAAGCGGGCGCGCGCGTGTTGCATTCAGAGTCTCCGCCCGGTACTTCAGCGCCTCGCGCGACGCAAGGGGACGGAATCAGTTCCGCTATGACGATAACGAACCAGACCAGCCTGCGCGCGGACAAGCGGCGCGGCGTTCAAGCACTTTGGCGCGGCTTGCGCCTGTTCGCGGCCACGGCCCTGGTTGGCGTTGCGCTTGCCGGCTGCACCGGCGAGCAGTTCCAGAAGGGTTACATCCTGCCGCCCAACGCGCTGGAGCAAATTCCGATCGGCGCGAGCCAGGATCAGGTGCTGATCGTGATGGGCACCCCCTCCACGGTCGCAACCCTCGACGGCGAGGTGTTCTATTATATCTCGCAGCGCTCGGAGCGCATGGTCGCCTTCATGAACCAGAAGGTGGTCGACCAGCGCGTCATCGCCGTCTATTTCGACAAGTCGCGACGCGTGCGTCGGCTTGCGAATTACGGTCTCCAGGACGGCAAGATCTTCGACTTCGTCAGCCGCACCACGGCGACGTCGGGCCAGGAGATGAGCTACCTCACGCCGATCTTCAAGCTGCTGAGCTTTAACTGAGCCTTCAGCCTGCGGCGTCGTGCCGCTGCGTGCGACTTGCCGTTGCGCGTCCTGTTCCATACGCTCCTTGCAAAACAAGAAGCAGGGAGTGGATTCGTGCCCAATAGATTGCTGTCCCGCCGTCGCGTGCTCACCGGTGCTGCCGGCCTCTCGGCCGCAGCGATCCTGCCGCGATCGAGCCTGGCAGACTGGAAACCCACCGAAAACGTCCGCGTCGTGGTGCCCGCCGCCGCCGGCGGTTCGACCGACGTGATGGGCCGGCTCCTGGCCGCGCATCTGCAGACCGCCTGGGGCCAGTCGGCCGTCGTTGAAAACCGCTCCGGTGGCGGCGGCACGATCGGCGCGGCCGAGGTGGTCCGTTCGAAGCCGGACGGCCACACCATCCTGATCGGCAATCCCGGTCCGAACGCAATCGCCTACAGCATTTTCAAGAACCTCACCTACAAGCCGGACCAGCTCCAGCCGGTCTCCAACATGATCCGGATCCCGAACATCGTCTCGGCGCATCCGAAGACCGGCATCAAGTCGATCGCCGAGCTGATCGCCTATCTCAAAACCAATCCGGACAAGCTCAGCTACGCCTCCTCCGGCGTCGGCCAGAGCCCTCACCTCACCGGCGCCTGGTTCCTCCAGCTCACCGGCCTGAAGATGACGCATATCCCGTTCCGCGGCGCCGGTCCCGCGCTCCAGGCGGCGCTCGCCGGCGACATCCAGATTCTGTTCGACAACCTCTATCCGAGCCTGCCGCAGGTGCAGAACGGCACCCTCACCGGCCTCTGCGTCACCACGACCGAGCGCAGCGATCTCGCGCCGAACCTGCCGACCATGCGCGAGAGTGCGCCGGAGCTGGCGAATTTCGACGTCTCGTCGTGGTTCTCGGGTTTTCCTGCCGAAGGGCGTTCCTCCTGCCGTGCTCGAGGCGCTCAATCTCCAGGTGAAGGCGATGCTCGAGCGCGACGACATCAAGAAGAACATCGTCGCTATGGGCGCCCGTGCCGACTACGGCACGCCGCAGCAGTTTGCCGAATTCGCGGACGTCGAGACGAAGAAGTTCGCCGGCATCATCCAGAAGGAAGGGCTGCAGATGGACGTGCAGTAGGCGTCACTTCCGTCATGCGAGCGCAGCGAAGCAATCCAGAATCCCTCCGCGGAAAGACCCTGGATTGCTTCGTCGCAAGAGCTCCTCGCAATGACGGGGTGAAAGCATCCAACCCATCGAACAGAAAACCCCGCGGCTCACGCCGCGGGGTTTTGTCTTGTTCGTTCGCGCCGCTCAGTGCGCCAAAATCGCCAGCAGCAGCAGCGCCACGATGTTCGTGATCTTGATCATCGGATTCACCGCGGGACCTGCCGTGTCCTTGTAGGGATCGCCGACGGTGTCGCCGGTCACGGCCGCCTTGTGAGCATCACTGCCCTTGCCGCCGAAATGACCGTCCTCGATGTACTTCTTGGCGTTGTCCCAGGCGCCGCCGCCCGAGGTCATGGAGATCGCGACGAACAGGCCCGTCACGATCACGCCGAGCAGCATCGCACCCACGGCCGAGAACGCCGCCGACTTGCCGGCCACGCCGCCGCCCGCGATGGCGTAGATCAGGAAGTAAACCACGATCGGCGATAGAACCGGCAGCAGCGAGGGGATGATCATCTCCTTGATCGCCGCACGGGTGAGCAGGTCGACCGCCTTGCCGTAGTCCGGCTTGTCGGTGCCCTGCATGATGCCCGGCTTCTCGCGGAACTGCCGGCGCACCTCCTCGACGATCGCGCTCGCCGCGCGGCCCACAGCCGTCATGCCCATCGCGCCGAATAGATACGGCAACAGACCGCCGAACAGCAGGCCCACCACCACGTAGGGGTTGTTGAGCGAGAAGTCCGGATTGACGGCCGGCGAAGTAAGGATGGTGCGCGGAGTCTGCAACGAAGAACTTGAGGTCCTGGTTGTAGGCCGCGAACAGCACCAACGCACCGAGACCGGCGGAGCCGATCGCGTAGCCCTTGGTCACCGCCTTGGTGGTGTTGCCGACCGCGTCGAGCGCGTCGGTCGACTTGCGCACCTCCTTCGGCAGGCCCGCCATCTCGGCAATGCCGCCGGCGTTGTCGGTCACTGGACCGAACGCGTCGAGCGCGACGACCATGCCGGCCAGCGCCAGCATGGTGGCAGTCGCGATCGCGATGCCGAACAGGCCGGCGAGGCTGTGGGTGACAAGGATGCCGGCGATGATGACGATCGCGGGCAGCGCGGTCGATTCCATCGAGATGGCAAGGCCCTGGATCACGTTGGTGCCGTGGCCGGTCACCGAGGCCTGGGCGATCGACTTCACCGGACGATAGTCGGTGCCGGTGTAGTATTCAGTGATCCAGATGATCAGCGCGGTGACGATGAGGCCGACCACGCCGCACTCGAACAGCGCCATGCCGGTGTAGTCGACGCCGTCGAGCTTGCCGAATCCGATCAGGTAATGGATCACGCCGGCGATGCCGACCAGCGACAGGATGCCGGTTGCGATCAGGCCCTTGTAGAGCGCGCCCATGATCGACTGGCTCGGCCCGAGCTTCACGAAGAAGGTGCCGATGATCGAGGTGATGATGCAGATGCCGCCGATGGCGAGCGGCAGCGTCATCATATCCATCAGGATCGGCGTCTTGGCGAAGAAGATCGCCGCGAGCACCATGGTGGCGACCGCGGTCACCGCATAGGTCTCGAACAGGTCGGCAGCCATGCCGGCGCAGTCGCCGACGTTGTCGCCGACGTTGTCGGCGATGGTCGCCGGGTTGCGCGGATCGTCCTCGGGAATGCCGGCCTCGACCTTGCCGACGAGGTCGCCGCCGACGTCCGCCCCCTTGGTGAAGATGCCGCCGCCGAGACGGGCGAAGATCGAGATCAGCGAGGCGCCGAAGCCGAGCGCCACCAGCGCGTCAACCACGGTCCGGCTATCGGGCGCGAGCTTCAGCGAATGGACCAGGAAGCCGAAATAGAGGGTCACGCCGAGCAGCGCGAGACCCGCCACCAGCATGCCGGTGATCGCACCCGCCTTGAAGGCGAGTTCGAGGCCGCCGGCAAGCGATGTCGTCGCCGCCTGCGCGGTGCGCACATTGGCGCGGACCGAGACGTTCATGCCGATGAAGCCGGCCCCTCCCGACAGGATGGCGCCGATCAAAAAGCCGACCGCGACATAGAGACCGAGCAGATAGGCAAGCAGCACGAAAATGACGATACCGACGATACCGATCGTGGTGTATTGACGCCGCAGGTAGGCCTGTGCGCCTTCGCGTACTGCCTCCGCGATCTCCTGCATGCGCGGCGACCCCGCATCCGCACTCAAAACCGAAGATGTCGCCCAGATCGCGTAGACGACGGAAAGCACTCCGCAGAGCACAATCAACCCATAATGCTGTCATGTGATTTTTTGCCTCAGATCCTTGATGAACGTACCCCCGGCGCCTTTTATTTTCCGTCGTGCGGTGCGGCGCCTTGATGTTGAACAAGGCCGCCCTTGCCCGAAGGCGCGGCCCTAGTCGGTCACAAGCTTGCCAAAATCAAATTGAGGGTGCAACGCCGGATAAGGCGAAAAAGCCGATCTCGGCAGGTATTTAGGCTCAGTCGGAGAGACTGGACGCCGGTTTGGGGCAATTCCTAGAAGTGGCTGTAGGACAGCCGCTTCAAGACCAGTTCCTGGCCCTGCCCGTCCAGGAAGCGCGGCCGCTCATGGCCCGCGACGATCGTGCCGATAGCCGTGACGGCAAGGCCTGCTGCCCGTCCCAAGGCAATCAGCGCGTCGCCTTGCGCCGGCGGCACTGTGCACAGCACCTCGTAATCGTCACCCCCGGCCAGCAGCGTCTCAACGCAAACGACGTTGGCCGCGATCAGGCCGGCCGCAGCAGCCAGAGAGCGGCACGCTCGCCACGTCGATCGTGGCCGAGACGCCTGATGCCGCACAGAGCTTTGTCAGATCTCCGGCAAGGCCGTCGGAGACATCCATCGCAGCCGTCGCATGCTTACGCACCGCCTGCGCGAGACCATTGCGCGGCTGCGGCACGCGATAGCGCGAGATCAGCACCTCGCACGCGTGCGGATCGGAGGCCAGCGCGACCGCCGCCTCGCCGCCCTTGAGCACGTCAAGGCCGAGCGCGGCGTCCCCAATTGTCCCCGTCACCAGGATGCGGTCACCCGGCCTTGCGCCGGTGCGGCCGACCATCTGCCCCCGCGGCACGCGGCCGAAGGCGGTGATTGAGATCATCTGCGGCCCCGGCGTCGACACCGTGTCGCCACCGAGCAGCGGGCAGGCAAATGTTTTCGCGTCCTCGCCCAGCGCATCCGCGAACGGCCTGAGCCAGGCGTCCTCCTTGCTGCGCAGCGCCAGCGTCAGCACGAAGCCGGCAGGGGTCGCGCCCTTGGCCGCGAGATCGGACAGATTCACCCGCAGCGCCTTGCGCGCGATGGTGTCGGGCGGATCGGTGGCAAGATAATGCACGCCCTCCACCACCGCATCGGTGGTGACGACGATATCCTCGCCTTGGGATTTCAGGATGGCGGCATCGTCCACCAGCCCTAGCGCGCCGGGATCGGTCGCCAGCGGCTTGAAATAGCGCGCGATGAGGGAGTCTTCGGCGGATACCGGTTCTTTGTCCTGCGTCACGGTACTAGACCCGTCATCCTGAGGTGCGAGCCCTTGCGAGCCTCGAAGGATGCGTGGCCGAGATGCACCCTCGGTGGCACGCCGCCGTCCTTCGAGGCCTCCGCTTCGCTCCGGCACCTCAGGATGACGGCTACGGCGGAGGTCGTCTCAATCTACCCCCGCCCGAACTCGTCACCGCGAAACTGGCGGCCGATCTGGTCGAGCACCGCGTTGACCATGCCGGTCTCCTCGCGATCGACGAAGGCGTTGGCGACGTCGACATATTCGGAGACCACGACGCGGCCCGGAACGTCCTTGCGGTGCTCCAATTCGTAGGCCCCGGCCCGCAGCACCGCGCGCAGGATCGCTTCGATGCGCTTCAGCGCCCAGCCCTTCGACAGCGCCTCGTCAATCAGGGGATCGAGCTTCTTCTGGTCGCGTACGACGCCGGAGACGACGTCGCGGAAGAACGCCGCTTCCGCCGGCAGATAAGTGTCGCCCTCGACCTCGTTGCCGAGCCAGTGGCTCTCGAACTCCGCAAAAATGTCGTTGATGCCGGCGCCGGCGATGTCCATCTGGTAGAGCGCCTGCACGGCGGCGAGCCGCGCCGCACCGCGTCGGTTCGCCTTCTTCTCCGCGCCAGCCGGCGGCCTTTTGTTGTTATCGGCCATGATCAAGCCCGCGCCAGCCGGCGTTTTATCCGCAGCATCGCAATCGCGGCGCGCGCGGCATCGCCGCCCTTGTTCAACTCGCTGGCGCGCGCCCGCGCCCAGGCCTGCGCCTCGGTGTTGACTGTGAGGATGCCGTTGCCGAGCGGCAGCTTGCGCGCCACCGCGAGGTCCATCAGCGCACGCGAGGATTCCTGCGAGACGATCTCGAAATGAATGGTGTCGCCACGGATCACGCAGCCGAGCGCGATCGCGGCGTCATAGGGCTTGCCATTGGCAGCCGCGGCATCGATGGCAATCGCCACCGCCGCCGGGATCTCCAGCGCGCCGGGAACCGTGATGACATCATGGGTCAGGCCCGCCGCCTTCAACTCGGCCACTGCGCCGTCCAGAAGCGCGTCCTGGAGATCGTCATAGAACCGCGCCTCGACAATCAGCGCGCGCGCGCCGGAAATGTCGGTCTGGTCCTTCAGGGGTGCACGCCGTGCGTCAGCCATAATCGATCCGTTTCACAGGGGTTGGCGCTATGTAGTCGCCGCCAGCGGGTAAGCCAAGTTCAAAGACACCGTCACTTCATTTCCGTCAGCCGCGCCGCGTAGCGGGCCATCAAATCGACCTCAATATTGACCTCGGTGCTTGCCTTCCAGGTACCGATCGTCGTGACCGTCAGGGTGTGCGGGATGATCAGCACCGAAAAGGTCACGTCCTTCACCGTATTAACGGTCAGCGACACGCCGTCGAGCGTGATCGAGCCCTTGGTCGCGATGAACCGCGCCAGCTCCCGCGTCGTGGAGAGCTCGAACCGAGCCATGTCGGGCAGGTCCTCGCGGCTGACGAGGGTCGCGATACCATCGGCGTGGCCGGCGACGATATGGCCGCCGAGCTCGTCGCCGATCTTGAGCGCACGCTCGAGATTGAGCCTCGTGCCGACCCTCCAGTGCTTTGCGGTCGTCAGCGCCAGCGTCTCGGCCGCAGCATCGACGTCGAACCAGGTGGAGCCACTTTCGACACCCGAGGCGACGACGGTCAGGCAGACGCCGTTGCAGGCGATCGAGGCGCCATCGGCAATGGTGGTCTGATCGTAGCGGCAGGCGATGCGCAGCCGGTGCAACTGGCCCTGCGCCGTCGGCTTGAAGCCGACGATCTCGCCGATATCGGTGACAATGCCGGTGAACATGTTATGCGCGCTCGTAGACGGTGAGAGTATCGTGCTCGAATGTCTCGCTAGCATGAACCTTGTAGGCCTGCGACTGCGTGATTTTCGACAGGGGCAATGCATCGAGCGCATCCACCCCGTCGGCGCCCACCGCTTCCGCGCCGCGGAACAGCCATATCTCGTCGGCGAGGCCGGCCGTGACGAAGGACGCCGCAACGCGGCTGCCGCCCTCGACCATCAACCGCGTGATGCCCTTCTCGGCCAGCGCCTGCAGCACGGCCGCAAGATCGAGCCCGGATGCGTTGCCCGGCGGTATGCGGATCACCTGCGCACCGGCGGCGCCGAGCCGCGTGGCGGCCGCAGCCTCCGCGAGCTCAGACCCCACCACCCACAGCGGTGTCTCGCGCGCAGAGCCGACGAGCTTGCTCGCGCCGGGAATGCGCAGGCTCCGATCGAGCACCACGCGCACCGACGAGCGCGCCGCCATGCCCGGCAGGCGGCAGTTAAGCTCCGGATCGTCCGCCAGCACCGTGCCGATGCCGATGAGGATGGCGTCGCTCTGCGCGCGCAAGAGATGCACGCGATTGCGCGCCGCCTCGCCGGTGATCGCAACCGGCTTGCCCCCGGCCGCGCCGATCTTGCCGTCGGGCGAGACCGCGAGCTTCAGGATCACATGTGGGCGGCGATCCCGGATACGGCGAAAATGCCCGGCGTGGTCGAAGGCGGCCTCCGCTGCACACAAACCCACATCCACCGTGATGCCGGCAGCGCGCAGGCGCGCGTGGCCTTGGCCGGCGACTTCCGGATTGGGATCCTCGATCGCGGACACCACCCGCTTGATGCCGGCGGCGATCACCGCATCGGCGCAGGGCGGCGACTTGCCGAAATGCGAGCACGGCTCCAGCGTGACGTAGAGCGTGGCGCCGCGCGCGGCCTCGCCCGCACGCTGCAGCGCTTCAGGCTCGCCATGCGGACGACCACCAGGCTGGGTCCAGCCGCGGCCGACGATGACGCCGTCCTTGACAATGACGGCGCCGACGGCCGGATTGGGCCAGGTGCGCCCCTGCCCGCGCCGGCCGAGCGCCAGCGCCAGCGCCATGAATCGTCGATCGGTATCCCTGGACTCGCGGGCCTTCTGTGCAAATTGATCCTCCAGGATGCGGAAGATCATTTGCGGATCGCGGCGAGCCGCGCTTGCTCCTCACCGGAGAGCTCGCCGAGCACGTCGGCGAAATCCTTGGCCTCGCGGAAATTGCGGTAGACCGAGGCGAAGCGCACATAGGCGACGTCGTCGAGCGTGCGCAGATGCTCCATCACGGTCTCGCCGATTACCTCGGAGGAGATTTCGGCCTCGCCCCCGGTCTCGAGCTCGCGCACGATGGTGGAGACCATCTTCTCGACCCGCTCCGGCTCGACCTGCCGCTTGCGCAAGGAGATCGACACCGATCGCATCAGCTTGTCGCGGTCGAACGGCACGCGGCGTCCGTTGCGCTTGATCACCGTGAGTTCGCGCAGCTGCACGCGCTCGAAAGTGGTGAAGCGGAAATTGCAGGCGACGCAAACGCGCCGCCTGCGGATCACGGACGAGTCCTCGGTCGGACGCGAGTCCTTTACCTGCGTATCGAGACTGTTGCAGTTCGGGCAGCGCATCCGTTTAACCCAACCTTACTGGTAGATCGGAAACCGGTCGGTGAGCGCCTTGACCCGTTCCTTGATCGCGGCTTCCACCAGCGGCGCCTTGCCGTCGTCGGACTGCGCGATCGCGTTCAGGACTTCGACGATCATGCTGCCGACCTGCTGGAATTCAGCGACGCCGAAGCCGCGCGTGGTTGCCGCCGGCGTGCCCAGCCGAATACCGGAGGTGACAAACGGCGACGCGGGGTCGAAGGGAATGCCGTTCTTGTTGCAAGTGATGGCGGCGCGGACCAGCGCCTTCTCCGAGACGTTGCCCTTCAGGCCCTTCGGCCGGAGGTCAACGAGCATCAGATGGTTATCGGTGCCGCCGGAGACAATGTCGAACCCGTGGCCCTTGAGCGTTTCGGCCAGCGCCTTGGCGTTCTCGACGACGTTCTTCGCATAGACCTTGAAGTCCGGACGCAGCGCCTCGCCAAAAGCCACCGCCTTCGCCGCGATCACGTGCATCAGCGGTCCGCCCTGAAGACCCGGGAAGATCGCCGAATTGAGCTTCTTGGTCAGCGCCTCGTCATTCCACAGCATCAGGCCGCCACGCGGACCGCGCAGCGACTTGTGCGTCGTGGTGGTGGTGATGTGGGCATGCGGCACGGGTGAGGCATGCACGCCGCCGGCCACGAGGCCCGCGAAGTGCGCCATGTCGACCAACAGGTACGCGCCGACGCTGTCCGCGATCTCGCGGAAACGCTTGAAGTCCCAGGCGCGCGAATAGGCCGAGCCACCGGCGACGATCAGCTTCGGCTTGACCTCTTCGGCCTGCTTGGCGACCGCGTCCATGTCGATGATCTGGTCCTCACGGCGCACGGTGTAGTGCGCCGCCTTGAACCACTTGCCGCTCATGTTGACGGGCGAGCCGTGGGTGAGATGGCCACCGGCCGCAAGATCGAGGCCCATGAACGTGTCGCCGGGCTGGAGCAGCGCCAAAAACACCGCCTGGTTCATCTGGCTGCCGGAATTGGGTTGCACGTTGGCAAAGCCGGCGCCGAACAGCTTCTTGGCGCGATCGATCGCGAGATTCTCGGCGACGTCGACCCACTCACAACCGCCGTAATAGCGCGCGCCGGGATAACCTTCCGCGTATTTGTTGGTCATCACCGAACCCTGCGCTTCCAGCACGGCACGGCTGACGATGTTCTCGGAGGCGATCAGCTCGACCTCATGGCGCTGCCGGCCGAGCTCGCCCTTGATGGCGGCTGCGATTTCCGGATCGGCCTGATCGAGCGAGGCGGTAAAAAACGAATCGGGGGCGGAGGCGGTTTTGGCGAAGGTCATCTTGCGAATATCTCCACCGCCGCAGCCTTTTGGCGGGCTACGGGCGGGTCTGGTGTGGCGATCGGAAGCGGCGAGCGCGATCTACCACATCGCCCGCCCCCGGCCAAGGGTTTGCGGGTCGGGCGTGAGATTTGTGCAAGATATGGTGGGAGTGAAGGTTTTCGGCGCTGGGGCGGTTCTATGGAATCACCCCATCTGCGACCCTCCGAAATGGGGCCGCTTTGAGCCTCAAACGCCGCGCCGGACCCGCCAGGCGAGGTCAGCGTCCCGTCACAGTCCGGTATACCCCGCCTTCACCGGGTCCACACTGCCGTCGAGCTGGCGCAGGTAGGTCAGGCCGCACACCGTCAACCTGTGGGTGTCCTTCTCGCCGGCTTCCATCAACGTATTGAGATAGTTCGTGACCTTGGCCCTCGCCTCCGCGCTCGCCGCAGAGCTGCGGTTGGCGAGCAGGTCATAGGTCTGCATGATGCGGTCGATGGCAGCTTCCATGGCATCCTCTGGTTCTTCGACATGTTGGGAGTCGTGATCAGGCAACCGCTTTGGCCTCGGACTGCGCTTCAAACCTGGCGATGGCCTTGTTGGCCAGCCTGATCTTGTTGAATTCGCCGTGCTGGAGCAGTTTGATGACGATCTCGAGCAGGCGTTCGTCGGTGACGAGGGTGTCGCGGATCGCGCCGGAGCGGCGAAGATAGTTCGCGGCGATGGCATAGGCCTCGCTCACGAGTTCCACGTTCGCCCCCACGCCACGCTCGACCAGCATCATCAGCCTCCGATCCGAAGAGGATAAGCGCGGAACCGGGAACTCGTTCCCACCGGTTAGCGATTTTTTTCGCAACCGCGAAATGACAAAACGCACCGGTCCGGGCAGAGAGCCGGGCCGATGCGCTTGGGGAAGTTCAGGCACGTTCGGGAGGCTTGCCGGTCTTGTTGTGGGGCCGGCTTGGCCAAGTCTCGTCGAACGAACTCAGAGACGATACAGGATCTGGTCGGTCCAGAACCGCTCGAGGCGGTGCAGCGACTTGTTGAGGGTCGAGAACTCCTCACCGGAGATGCCACCGACCTGCTCCACCGTCTTGACGTGCTTCTGGTAGAGAGAGTCGACGATGCGGCGAACTTCCTGGCCCTGCGGCGTCAGGCGGATGCGCACCGAGCGGCGATCAACGCGCGAGCGCTGGTGATCGAGGAAGCCGAGCTCGACGAGCTTCTTCAGATTGTAGGAGACGTTGGAGCCGAGGTAATAACCGCGCGTGCGCAGTTCGCCCGCGGTCAGCTCCTTGTCGCCGATGTTGTAGAGCAGGAGCGCCTGCACCGAATTGATGTCCGCGCGGCCGCGGCGATCGAACTCGTCCTTGATGACGTCGAGCAGCCGGCGATGCAGCCGCTCCACCAGAGTCAAAGCTTCCAGATAGAGCGTCTGCACCGAACCCTGCTGGCCGGAGACGCGCTCTGCGGTATCTGCCGCAGTTGCGACGGCTTTCATCATGACACTTCCCCTGTTGTCGTTTTTATCGACACTCATTCGACGAAACTTGTGCTCCGTCTGATAGGTGCAACTTAAGGGGCTCGTTTGAAGATCGGCTTAAATAAGAGAATAAAGAGATCATGAATTTAAGACAGTGAATTGCGGATTAAGCCTGTGCCACAAGCACTTTCCGCAACCGTCTGTTGACTCTCGCAAGGCCCTGTTCACCCTCCGTCCGCCCCGATTGTCGCATTCCAGAACAGCCTCGCCCCGTTTCGAAACGGGCGCGTAAGAGCTGTGGCGAAATGCACGGAGTCAACGAAAAGTTACCTCGAATTTTAGGCAACCAACGGTCAACCAAGCGCGACACTCTCGTGTCCCGGACAAGCGAAGCGCAGATCCGGGACCCAGATAGCCAAGGCATGGATCGTGGAGAGATGGGCCCCGGCTCAGCCGCGCACCACGCCGCAAGTGCGGCGCGCTGCGCTGCGTCCGGGGCACGAGAATATTGGTGTGTCGAAAGCTTCGCCTATGGCGGCCGTTCCCGCGCCGCCATCCAGGCGAGCGCGAGATAGGCGGCCAGCATGAAGGCTTCGACCCCGACCACGACCAGGCTGCCGCCGTAAATGCCGGGGAACATCAGCTCGATCACCGCCATCGACACCACGGTCGTCAGCCACACCACCGCGCCCCAGGGCGTGGCGAGCCAGAGGCCAACCGCGGCAACGAGCTCGATCACGGCGAAATAAACGGTGGCGGCCTGCCAGGCCATCGACTGGTTCTCGAACGCCTCGTCCTCGCCGCCGACGAAGCCGGTGACCTGGGCCCAGTGATAGAGACCTTTCAGGATCGAGAGCAGCGCCATCACCCGCAGGAACAGCACGAGCCGGCGCGTCCAGACATTGTCGTCGGACTCGGCACGCTCCGACGAGATCGCCGCCACCGACATTGCGTTGTCTCTGGCGTTGTCTCGGATGGCGTCCCTGGCGCTGTCGCGGGCCGCATCGCGGGTGGAGATCTCGGACATGGCCCCTTCTGGCTGCTTTGCCCCGCAAAATCAATCGGCTGCCCAAGTCTTCAATTCTGCCTTGCGGCAGGTCAAGCCGCGGTGACGGGAACCATGCGAACTGGTATAAGAATAATTCCAGCCGGAGGAAGAATGATGGCGATCAAATACGGACGTCCGATCGAATTGCGCGAGGTTTCGCGCCGGGATGGCGCTGGCGCCTCCCCTGCCCTCGATCTGACCATCCGGCCGCGCCGCAACCGCAAGGCCGAATGGGCCCGGCGCATGGTGCGCGAGAACGTCCTCACCACCGACGATTTGATCTGGCCGCTGTTTTTGATCGACGGCAACAACAAGCGCGAGCAGATCGCCTCGATGCCGGGTGTCGAGCGTCTTAGCGTCGATCAGGCCGTGCGCGAGGCCGAGCGCGCGATGAAGCTCACCATCCCTTGCCTCGCGCTGTTTCCCTACACCGACCCTTCCTTGCGCGACGAGGAAGGCTCGGAGGCCACCAACCCGAACAATCTGGTCTGCCAGGCGGTGCGCGCGATCAAGAAGGAGTTTCCGGAGGTCGGCATTCTCTGCGACGTTGCGCTCGATCCCTTCACCAGCCACGGCCATGACGGCCTGATCTCCGACGGCAAGATTTTGAACGACGAGACGGTCGCCGTGCTGGTGCGCCAGGCCCTGGTGCAGGCCGAAGCCGGCTGCGACATCATCGCGCCCTCCGACATGATGGACGGCCGCGTCGCCGCGATCCGCGAGGGCCTGGATCGCACCGGCCTGCTCGACGTGCAGATCATGGCCTATGCCGCAAAATACGCCTCCGCCTTCTACGGCCCGTTCCGCGACGCCATCGGTTCGGCCAAGACGCTCACCGGCGACAAGCGCACCTATCAGATGGACAGCGCCAACACGGATGAAGCGCTACGCGAGGTCGAGCTCGACATCGCCGAGGGCGCCGACATGGTGATGGTGAAGCCCGGCATGCCCTATCTCGACGTGGTCCGCCGCGTGAAGGACACCTTCGCAATGCCGACCTTCGCCTACCAGGTCTCCGGCGAATACGCGATGATCGCGGCCGCCGCGAACAACGGCTGGCTCGACGGCGACCGCGCCATGATGGAGAGCTTGTTGGCGTTCAAGCGCGCCGGCGCCGATGGCGTGCTGAGCTACTTTGCACCGAAGGTGGCGGAGAAGCTGCGGGCGCAGGGGTAAGGCACGCCGGTCCCGGGTTTGTAGCGGTCGCAACTCGCCCCACCGCCCCCGAATCGCCGGAATATTTCGGCTTGTTAACGCCAGCGCGCCCTTGGCACACGGACGGCCTGTTCCCATCTCCTGCCACGGGAGTTTTCCCTTGGGAGGACGGACATGTCTTATTCGGATTCGGGCAACGCCTGGCGCAATGACGGCGGAGCGCAGCCGCACGCCTACGATCCCTATCTGCACCCGGAACTGTTCCGCGGCGTTGCGACGCGGCGGGTGTTCGCCTTCCTGATCGACATGGTCGTGATCTCGGTGCCGGTGATCCTCGGCTACCTCTTCATCGCGGTATTCGGCGTGGTCACGCTCGGCATCGGCTGGGCGCTGTTCTGGCTGGCCTGGCCGGCTTCCGTGATCTGGGCCATCGTCTATTACGGCGCCTGTATCGGCGGTCCGTCGTCCGCGACGATCGGCATGCGCCTGATGGATCTGGAGCTGCGCACCTGGTACGGCGCGCCGGGCTATTTCGTGCTCGGCGCCACCCACGCCGTGCTGTTCTGGGTGACGGTCTCGTTCCTGTCGCCCTTCGTGGTGCTGGTTGGGCTGTTCAACGGCCGCAGGCGCTTGCTGCAGGATTTCGTGCTGGGAACGGTCGTGATCAACAATTCCGTTCGCGCGCCGGTGCCGCAGGGCGCGCGGACCTACTAAACAACGACCTTTTGATCAAGGACCTACTGATCAAGAACCTATCAACCTGGACCCGCTATGCTGACCCATCTGACCTGCCGAGTTGACCGATTGACCAGGGGCTTTGGTAGCGCGATGCTGATACGTATTTTGGAGGCCCACGACGTCCCTTGACCCAGCACTCGCGCGACACCCCCCAATTTTACCTCACGGCGCCCTCCCCCTGCCCCTATCTGCCGGGCCGGCACGAGCGCAAGGTGTTTACGCACCTCGTGGGTGAGCGCGCCGGCGACCTCAACGACCTCCTGACCCATGGCGGTTTCCGTCGCAGCCAGTCGATCGCCTACCGGCCGGCCTGCGACCAGTGCCGCGCCTGCGTCTCGGTCCGGGTGATCGCCAACGAGTTCCGCCCCTCCCGCAATTTCCGCAAGGTGATCGCGCGTAACGCCGACATCATCGGCGAGCAGCGCAGCGCGGTGCCGACCTCCGAGCAATATTCGGTGTTCCGCGCCTATCTCGATTCCCGTCACCGCCATGGCGGCATGGCCGACATGACCGTGCTCGACTACGCCATGATGGTCGAGGACAGCCACGTCGAAACCCGCATCATCGAGTACCGCAGGCGCGGCCCCGACAGCGGCATCACCGGCCGCGGCGAGGAGCTGATCGCGGTCGCGCTGACCGACGTGCTCAGCGACGGCCTGTCGATGGTCTATTCGTTCTTCGAGCCCGGCGAAGTCAGCCGCTCGATGGGCACATTCATGATCCTCGACCACATCGCCCGTGCCCGACGTCAGGGCCTTCCTTACGTCTATCTCGGCTACTGGATCGAAGGCTCCAAGAAGATGGACTACAAGGCCCGCTTCCTGCCGCAGCAGCGCCTCGCGCCGTCAGGCTGGCTGCGCATCGACGCGCAGGGCGATGCGGCGTCCGAGCCGCAGGATTGATCGGCGCGCCGATCTCATAAGCCGGGCAGCTTGTAACCTGCGAGAATGGGACCAGCTCCGGAGGTTTCCTTGTCGAGCACCTATGATCTGATCGCGCGGGGCATGGTCGAGCGCCAACAGGTGCTCTGTTTCTATCAAGGCCACCCGCGCGCAATTTGCCCCGCAATATTGGGCCATACCGATGGCCAGGAACGCACGCTCGCCTTTCAGTTTGCCGGCAGTTCCAGCAAAGGCTTGCCGCCCGGAGGGGAATGGAAGTGCTTTAGGCTGGCGGAGATGACGGGGGTCGAGCTTCAAAGCGGGGAATGGCACGCGGGCTCAAGCCATCGCGAGCGCCAACAATGTGTGAAGGTTGTAGATCTCGACGTAAATCCCCTCAGTCCTTATCAGCCGCGACGCCGGGTCTAGTCTGCGCACGGTCGGTTTGCCGAAAGACAAATGCGTGATTGCAGCTTCGGCATTTGATGCGCAGTGGCGCGCAACAGTCACGATCCGAACAGCGAATCCACGAGCAGCTTCAAGTTCAAAACCACGATGATGCCCGCGACGATCCACGCGATCGCCGCCACCCACACCGGTATGGCGAACTTGCCCATCTTGCGGCGGTCGGAGACGAAGCGGACCAGCGGGATGACGGCGAAGGGCAATTGCATCGACAGCACGACCTGGCTGAAGACCAGCAGATCAGCCGTGCCGCGCTCGCCATAGATCGCGGTGACCACGATCACCGGAATGATGGCGATGCCGCGCGTCAGCAGGCGCCGCGCCCAGCTCGGCAGGCGCAGGTCGAGAAAGCCTTCCATCACGATCTGGCCGGCGAGCGTCGCTGTGACCGTTGAATTCAGGCCCGAGGCGAGCAGAGCCACCGCGAACAGCGTCGAGGCGATGCCGAGTCCGAGCAGCGGCGACAGCAGCTCGAAGGCCTGGCCGATCTCGGCGACGTCAGAGTGGCCGCTCTTGTGGAAGGTTGCGGCAGCCACGACGAGGATCGCAGCATTGATGAACAGCGCCAGCATCAGGGCGATGGTCGAGTCTGTCGTCGCCCATTTGATCGCCTCGCGCCGGCCCGTGTCGTTGCGCTCATAGGCGCGCGTCTGCACGATCGACGAGTGCAGATAGAGATTATGCGGCATCACCGTCGCGCCGATGATGCCGATCGCGATGTAGAGCATTTCAGGGTTGGTGAAGATCTCGGTCTTCGGCACAAATCCCCTCAGCATCTCGGCAACCGGCGGTGCTGCCGCGGCAAGCTGGACCGTGAAGCAGACTGCGATCACAACAAGCATTGCGATGACGAAGGCCTCCAGGAAGCGGAAGCCGCGATTCATCAAGACCAGAAGCAGGAAGGCATCCAGCGCGGCAATCAGCGCGCCGCCGATCAGGGGAATGCCGAACAGGAGTTTGAGGGCGATCGCCGTGCCGATGACCTCGGCGAGATCGCAGGCAATGATCGCCGCCTCGCAGGCGAGCCACAGCATGAAATTCACCGCCGGCGAATAGGTCGCGCGGCAGGCCTGCGCGAGGTCGCGGTCGGTGACGATGCCGAGCCGTGCCGCCAGCGCCTGGAGCAGGATCGCCATCAAATTCGAGAGCAGGATGACGGAGAGCAGCGTGTAGCCGAACTTGGACCCGCCGGCGAGGTCGGTCGCCCAATTGCCGGGGTCCATGTAGCCCCACCGAGACCAGATAGCCTGGGCCGACGAAGGCGAGCAGGCGCCGCCACCACGCACCCGCGATGGGGATTGCGACCGTGGCATTCACCTCGGCCAGGCTCTTGGTAACAGGCGCGTCGGAGCGCCAGCCGGCGGCGTCTCGGGTCAGATCGGGAGAGCGAGCATCCATGGGTAGAGAATACCGAAGCCGAGCCTTATTGCAACTAATTTGCAACTGCATCTAGCCGCATGGGTTCCCGCGGCAGCCGCTCCTTGTCGCCCATGTCGGGAAGCGGGTGGGTTTAGCCGTCCTCGGACGCCAATACTGGCGCCAACTCGACTTTGCAGGAAATGAGCCATGTCAAATCCCCCGCGCCTCCCCGAGACATTCAACCGCCTCGCCTGGTCCAACCTGGCGGCACAGTCGGCCGAACAGATCGCGCTGGCCGCGGCTCCTATCGTCGCGGTGCTGACGCTCGGCGTGGCCGAGGGCCAGACCGGCCTGTTGCAGACCGCACTGACCCTGCCTTTCGTCCTCTTCGCCATTCCAGCCGGCCTGCTCGCTGACCGCATCTCCCGCCGTTCGCTGATGGCTGGGGCCGAGGCGCTGCGGGCTGCTGCCCTTGCGACGATCGTGCTCCTGCTCGCGCTCGGCGCCCTCAATCTGTCGCTGCTGGCGCTGCTCGGCTTCGCCGCCGTGTGCGGCACCGTCGTTTACAGCGTCGCCGCGCCGGCGTTGGTCCCCTCGCTGGTGAGTTCTGACCTCTTGCCGGCCGCCAATGCCCGCATCGAGCTCGCACGCACCATTGCCTTCGCCAGCGGCCCTGCGCTCGGTGGTGTACTGGTGGGATGGTGGGGCGCTAGTCCGGCCTTCGGCTTCGCCGCGGCTCTCTCGGTCATCGCCGTCGTGCTGCTCTCCGGCATCTACGAGCCCGCACGAACGCCGGCTCCACGGCGGCATCCGCTCCAGGACATCCGCGAAGGCGCGGCCTTCGTGTTTCACCATCCGCTGCTGCGGCCGGTGTTCATCACCCAATTCATCTTCAACACCGGATGGTTCCTGCAGATCGCGGTGTTCGTGCCTTACGCCGTGCGTCACCTCGGCCTGACCGCCGCCGGCATCGGCACCGTGCTGACGATGTACGGTGTCGGCATGGTGATCGGCGCGCTGTTCGCCACGCGCGTGATGAAGCGCATCGCCTTCGGCACGGTCGTCGGTCTCGGCCCCGTTACCGGCTTCGTCGCCGCGGTGGTGATGGCACTGACGGTGCTGGTCCCCTCGCCCTGGCTCGCGGGTTTGAGCTTCTTCCTGCTCGGCGTCGGGCCGATCCTGTGGGTGATCTCGACCACGACGCTGCGCCAATCGGTGACCCCGCCGCGCCTCTTGGGCCGCGTCTCCGCCATCAATATCATGAGCTACGGCGCCCGCCCGATCGGCTCGGCACTCGGTGCGATCGTCGGCGGCCTCTGGAGCGCGGAAGCGTGCCTCTATCTCGCGGCGGCGGTATTCGGCGTGCAGGCGTCTGGTCATCTGGCTCTCGCCCGCGGTGACGCTGGATCGGCAGCCGGACATGGTGGGCGATGAGGCGGCGGCGCGATGTTAGCGCCGCTGCGTGTGCTGGAGCAGCCAGCCTAGTTCGTCAGATACCGCTCGTAGCTCCCCGTCACCGGCGCGCTCGCGTCCACCTCCGGATCGAGCGTGTAGAGATCCTGCGCGCGGCCGATGCCGCGCAGCGCGTAGCGGCCGGTGGAGACGAGGTAGCGGCGACCGGCGGCGTCGAGGCCCTTGTAGAATTCCGCCGACGCCAGCAGCTCGCGATCGACCGAACGGCTCATCGAGGCGATGCGACTGACCTCGTTCACGGTGGGACCGACCACGGTGAAATCAAGCCGGTCCTCGCTGCCGATATTCCCGTAAAAGACCTCGCCGACATGCAGGCCGATATAGGCGGACGTGGTGGGACGGCCCTCGGCCTCCCGCCGCAGGTTCAGCGCTGCAACGTTCTTGCGGGACAGATGCTCGGCGCGAAGTGCGGCGCGGCGGGCATCCGCCATGTCCTCGCCGGTGAACATCGCGAGCACGCCGTCGCCGATCAGCTTCAAGACGTCGCCGCCGGCGTCGTGGATCGCGTCGATCACGGCCTGCGCATAGTCGTTGAGGAACGGGATGATCTCGTCGGGGCCGATGCTCTCGCTGATCCCGGTCGATCCGCGCAGATCCGAATACCAGAGCACGGCGTTGATGCGCTCGGTGACGCCGCGCGAGATCCGCCCGCGCAGCACCTGCTCGGAGGCATCGCGGCCGAGATAGACGCGGCCGAGCGTGCGCGCGATGTCGACCTGCTGCGCCGATTTGATCGCGAGCCCCAGCACCGGCACGAGATCGCGCAGAGCCTCGAGCTCGCCTTCGGCGAAGCCGCTGTCGCGGCGCGTGGTCCAGCAGGAATAGAGGCAGTCCATCAGGCCAAGCGCGCCATTCTCGCCGAAGCGATGCACGAAAGCCAGGTAGTGCCGGTGGCCGTCCTCGGCGAGCTCGCCGATCTGGGAAAAATCCATCGACGGCGCGTCGGCGAGGTCGATCACCCTCTCGTCGTCGCCATGCTCGAGCATGTGGAAGAACACCGAGCGGCGCCAGCTCTTGGCCGCGTCGCCTTCGGCGGTCGATCCGTATTCGAACGCATCGCTCTCGTTGCTCGGACGGTCGCTCCAGCGGAAGCCGCGCCCCTCGTAGATCGGATGCAGCGTATCGATCACGACGAGCCCGCGCGAAAGTTCCAGCCCTTCGGCGCGGCAGCGCTCGCAGAAGCCGCGCAACAGATCGGTTTCGGGCAGGCCGGTAAGTCCCTGGCCGGCCAGCCAGTTCATCAGGTCGAGGCGCGAGGTCAATTGCATACGCCATTATGGCGTGCATTCGTGACGAGCGAAAGGCCGCGCGAACGCGTGCAATGAAGGCTCCCGTCCACAGCAGATCGAATATGTCACGGACGCTGTTGACGCGCTCTCGTCGCCGGCTGCAAATGGAATCGATGACACTGCTGACAAGACATACAGGGACATGAGCCAGCACCAGCTTCCGATCATCCTGGCGCTCGGCACCACACAGACCCTGGCCTGGGCTTCCAGCTACTATCTGCCGGCGCTGCTCGCCGATCCCATGGCGCGCGACCTCGGCGTCTCCTCCAACTGGATCTTTGGCGCGTTCTCGGCCTCGCTGGTGATCTCGGCGATGCTCGGCCCGCGCATCGGGCGACAGATCGATCTCGTCGGCGGCCGGCAAGTGCTCTCGGTTTCGAACCTGACGATCGCCGCCGGCCTCGTCCTGCTGGGCCTCTCGCACTCGGTGGCGGTGATGGCGATTGCCTGGCTCGTGCTCGGCATCGGCATGGCGATGGGACTTTATGACGCCGCCTTCGCCGCGCTCGGCCGCATCTACGGCACCGAGGCGCGCAGGTCCATCACCGGCATCACGCTGATGGCGGGCTTTGCATCGACCGTCGGCTGGCCGCTTACCGCGTGGGGGCTGTTGCATTTCGGGTGGCGAGAGACCTGCTTTGCCTGGGCGGCCGCCAATATCCTGATCGGATTGCCGCTCAACTTCTTCATGCTGCCGGCGATCAAGGGCGCCAGGCAGGCCGCGGCGACGGCCGAGAAGCCGCATCTGCCGCTCAACCGCACCATGGTGCTGCTCGCCTTCGTCTTCGCGGCGGTCTGGACCGTCACCGGCGCGATGGCCGTCCATTTCCCGCGCCTGCTGGAGGCAACGGGCGCGACGCATGTCGAGGCGATCGCGGCCGGCGCGCTGATCGGCCCCGCACAGGTGGCCGCGCGCATTCTCGAAGCGGGTTTTCTCAGTCGCTTCCATCCGCTGTGGTCGACCCGGCTCGCCTGCCTCACCCATCCGCTCGGCGCGGCCGTTCTCGCCATCTTCGGCGCTCCCGCAGCGAGCGCGTTTGCACTGCTCCACGGCTCGGGCAACGGCATTTTGACGATCGCGCGCGGCACGCTGCCGCTGTCGATCTTCGGCCCGAAGGATTTTGGCTATCGCCTCGGCATCATCGGCGCGCCGGCACGGATGGCGCAGGCCGTGGCGCCGCTGGCCTTCGGCCTGCTCATCGACGTCATGGGCACCAAGGTGCTGATCGTCTCGTCGGCCCTCAGCCTCTCGGCGCTGGCCGCGCTGTTCATGATCCGCGCGCAACCGCGGCCGGATTGACCGGGCCGGAGCTTTCGCGCACAAGCGAAGCATGACCGAAGACACAAGCCCGCCCCGCACATTCAAAGGCCTCTTGCGCTGGGCGACCACGCCGCCGCAGGCTTGGGGCGTCTATCTCCTCGCCATCATTCTTGTGTGGCTGATCTCGTTCTATGCCGGCTCCCTGAAGCCGAAGAAGGCGCCCGAAGCAAGTCCGCCCGCCGTGACCGCACCGCGGAGCTAAGCCGCCTTGGCATCGCTGGTCGCGATCCAGATGCCGGCGAACACCGCAATCAGCCCGATCAGTAGATTGGGTGTGATCGGCTCGCCGATCAGCAGCGCGGCAAGCAGGGTGGCGGCGATCGGATTGACCGTCATCGTATTGGCGACGCGGGTCGGCGTTGCGCGCGCCAGCGCCATGACCCAGAGGATGAAGGCGAGCGCGCCGCCGCCGATGCCGAGATAGATGCCGGCGATCCACTGCCCCATCGTGAAGTGATCAAGCGCGGCAAAGCTGCCCTTCACGAAGCCCGCCAGCACCAGCACGGCGGCGCCCGCGCCCATGCCGACGGTGAGAAAGCCGAGTGGGCTCGAGCGCTGCATCAGCGGACGCGACAGCACGTTGTAGAACGCCATGCAGAACACGGCACCGCTCATGATCAGCTCGCCACGCCACGCGCCGGGCGGGCTCTGCGCCAGACCCGCGGCCAGCGCCGCCGCCACGCCGAGCACGGCGATGCCGACGCCTGTGATCTTGCGCGCCGTCAGGCGTTCCACGCCGAGGATCGCGCCGACCACCATGGTGTGGAGCGGCAGCGTCGCGAGAGCGAGGCTGGCCCGCGCCGCGGTCGTGTAGGACACCGCGATGTTGTAGAGGATGAAGAACAGCCCGAAGAAGCAGATGCCGAGCAGCGTCACGGCCGGCCAGTCGGACCGCTGCGGCCAGCGCACGCCGAGCATCAGCGCACACGGAAGAAGGCAGAGAAAGCCGATCCCCCAGCGCAGGATTGCGAGCAAGATCGGATCGGCGCCACTAACGAGATAGCGGGTGATCGCCGCGGCCGTGCCGCCGAGACTGCTCGATACCAGCGCGATCGCGACCCCGGCCCATTCTCCCACAAACGTCTCCCGTTGCGGAGCTTGTTGAGGGCGCTAGCACGTCCCTGCTGCCACCATAGTGGCAACAAGGCATTGCGGGAAGCTAGTCGTAAAACTCCGGCGCCATCTTCTGGCTGTCGCGCTGAGCCTTGTCGTGGTTGATCCAGAGCTGCGCCTTCTCCTTGCCGAGCGTGTCGGCGATCTTCTGCATCGAGGCCGCGCTCTGGTCCTTGTTGGCGTTCATGCTGGGCACGCGGCGGTTGTCCCAATTATCCCTGAAGTGCACCGCATCGCCGGACAACACCACCGCGCCGGTCTTCGGCAACTTCACCAGCAGCGACTGGTGTCCCGGCGTATGGCCGGGCGTCGACAGGATGGTCACGCTGCCGTCGCCGAACACGTCCTTGTCGCCCGCAAGCAGCTCGACCGGATGCGACGGCTTGAAGCGCGGCTCGTTGTTGGCGCCGGGCCAATCATATTCGGCCTTCTGCACGTAGAGCGTCGCCTGCGGAAACAGCTCGACATTGCCAATGTGGTCGGGATGGGTGTGCGAGACGGCCATCACCTTGACGTCAGCGGGCTTGACGCCGAGCTGGTCAAGCTGGGCGGCAAGCGTCTTCGGCCGCCGCCAGGTCACGGCCTTGGGATCGGCGGGCGGCAAGCCATTTGGCATCGCCGCGACTGCGTCGGCGATGCCGGTGTCCCACAGGAACCAGCCCTTGGTGTGCTTGATGAGATAGCAGCTATCGACGAAGTCCATCGTCTTGCCCTCGTTCAGGCCGGGCGTCCAGCGCGAGATGTCGCCGGCGGTGCCTTCTCCGCAGTTGAGGACGTAGAGCTTTTCGACACCGGTCTTTTCCGACTGCGCCAGCGCCGCATGACCGGACAGAGCCAGTGCGGCGATGGCGAGAGCGAGCTTGATCCTTGGCATCATTTGTTCCTCCCTGGCAGCCATGTCGGCTGTGACCGAGGATCAACCCCGGCCCGTACGCAGAATTCCCGCAAAGCCATCGTCAATGCGGGCAGGTCTCAACCTCGATCGTGACGTGGCTCAGCCCCTTCAGGCCGGCGAGCCGCCGCTTGTAGACGGCCGGCTGCTTCGGCTGGTCCGACACCACCGAGAGCAGCACCGCGCAATGGCCGGGACCGACCTGCCACAGATGCAAATCGGTGACGCGGTCGTCGCCGACTTCCATTCGCGCGCGGATGGTGCGCTCGAGCTTCTCGTCGGCGCGCACGTCGAGCAGCACCGCGCCGGATGTCTTGATCAGGCCGAACGCCCAGCTTGCGATCACGGCACTGCCGATCAGGCCGACTGCCGGATCGGCCCAGACCCATCCCGAATACATGGCGACCACGAGCGCGGCGATCGCCAGCACCGACGTCGCCGCATCCGCCATGACGTGGACGTAGGCGGCGCGGAGATTGTTGTCGTGGTGGTGGCGGTCATGATGATCATGATCGTGGCCGTAATCATGATGCTCATGGTCATCATGCGCATGGCCGTGATGGTGGTGATCGTGGCTGTCGCGCAAGAGCCACGCACTGGCGAGGTTGACGCAAAGGCCGAGGGCGGCGACCGCAATCGCCTCGCCATAGACGATCGGCACCGGCGTGAACAGTCGCAGCACGCTCTCATAGGCGATCTCGACCGCGATCAAACCCAAAATGATCGCGCTGGCGAAGGCGGCGAGATCGCCGAACTTGCCGGTACCGAAGGTGAAATGCGAATTCCCGAGGTGCCGCCGCGCGAAGCGATACGCGAACGCGGCAATCCCCAACGCCGCCGCGTGCGTCCCCATGTGCCAGCCGTCGGCGAGCAGCGCCATCGAGCCGAACAGCGAGCCGGCGACGATCTCGCCGACCATCATGACCAGCGTCAGGACGACAACCAGCCAGGTGCGCCGCTCGTTCTCGTCGTGCTTGTCGCCCAGAAAAGCGTGGTCATGGGTCCATTGTTCGATGGAATGGGAATGCATCGAGAATTCTCCGATAAGGTCCGGTCCGTTGACCCGCAATATAGACCTGCGGGTCTTCCCGGCAAAATTGGCGAAAACGGGCCGATTGACAGGTCGGCGCGGTTTCGGTGTAATGAAAGTCCATGGGGATTGAGCGATCTCCCCACGAGGCGACATGCCCAAGTATCGCGTCCCGTTGTTTTTTACGAGGGCGCATCATGTCTTCCTACACGACGATATCATCTGAAAAACTGGCACGGCTGATCGGCACGGCAAATGCCCCAGTCCTGATCGACGTGCGCACCGACGAGGATTTTGCCGCCGACCGGCGGCTGATCCCGGGTTCGATCAAGCTCAGCCACGACAATGTTGCGGAATGGGGCGGCGAATTCGCTGGCCGCACCGCGATCGTCTCCTGCCTGCGCGGCGGAAAGCTCGCGCAGGGCACGGCGGCCTGGCTCAGGCAGCTTGGGGTCCAGGCCGAGACGCTGGAAGGCGGCTTCGAGGGCTGGAAGGAGGCAAAGCTGCCGCTGCTCGACACAAGCAAGCTGCCGCCGCGCGACGTCAAGGGACGCACCGTCTGGGTGACTCGTGCGCGGCCCAAGGTCGACCGCATCGCCTGCCCTTGGCTGATCCGCCGCTTCGTCGATCCCAACGCGGTATTCTTGTTCGTGGCACCCCCCGAAGTGGTCGCCGTCGGCGAGCGATTCAAGGCAGCCCCCTTCGACATCGAGAACGTGTTCTGGAGCCACCGCGGCGAGCTCTGCACCTTCGACGTGATGATCGAGGAATTCGGGATCGCGGCACCGGCTCTGCTTCGCCTGGCAACGCTGGTGCGCGGCGCCGACACGGCGCGGCCCGACCTCGCACCGGAGGCCCCCGGCCTGCTCGCGGCATCGCTCGGGCTGTCGCGGATGTACGACGACGATCTCGAACAGCTCGAGGCCGGCATGCTGCTCTACGACGCGTTCTACCGCTGGTGCCGCGATGCCACGGCTGAGACCCACAACTGGCCGACCAACAAGGTGAAGGCGTAATGGATAGCCGTACTATCGAAACAGGAGCTGATGCCGGTCACGGCATCAGCTTCGGTGAAGCCTTTCGCGTCTGGCTCCGCGTCGCCTGCCTGAGTTTTGGCGGACCCGCGGGCCAGATCGCGGTGATGCACCGCATCCTGGTCGAGGAAAAGAACTGGATCTCCGAAGGCCGCTTCCTGCACGCGCTGAACTACTGCATGCTGCTGCCGGGCCCCGAGGCGCAGCAGCTCGCAACCTATATCGGCTGGCTGATGCACCGCACCGCCGGCGGGCTGATGGCGGGCGGGCTGTTCATCCTGCCCGGCATCATCGCCATCATGGGCCTGAGCTACGTCTACGCCGCCTTCGGAAATGTCAGTTTCGTCGAGGCGCTGTTCTTCGGGCTGAAGGCCGCCGTGCTCGCCATCGTCGTCGAAGCCGTGGTGCGCGTCGGCAAGCGCGCCTTGAAGGACCGCATCATGATCGCGCTCGCCGCGATTGCCTTCGTCGCAATCTTCTTTTTCGCGGTCCCCTTCCCCATCATCATCATTGCCGCCGGCATCATCGGCTATGTCGGTGCCAGGCAGGGCCGTCCGGAATTCGCGCCGGCCGGTCACGGCCCTGGCGGCAGCAGCGCCTTGGTCGACAGCATGCTCGGCGGAGCCGTGCCCGATCACGTCCGACCCGACACCGCCCGCACGATTCGCGTGGGTGCGCTGTGGCTGGCGCTCTGGCTGGTGCCGGTAATCGCGCTGCTGCTCGCTGTTGGACAAGACAACGTCTTCAGTCACATCGCGCTGTTCTTCTCAAAAATGGCGCTGGTCACCTTCGGCGGCGCGTATGCGGTGCTGGCTTATGTCGCCCAGCAGGCGGTCGAGCACTATCACTGGCTCAAGCCGCACGAGATGCTGGACGGCCTCGGCATGGCCGAGACCACGCCGGGCCCGCTGATCATGGTGCTCCAGTTCGTGGGCTTCATGGCCGCTTATCGCGATCCGAGCGGCCTGTCGCCGATGCTCGCGGCTACGTTGGGCGGATTGCTCGCGACCTGGGTCACGTTCACGCCCTGCTTCCTCTGGATCTTCGTCGGCGCCCCCTACATCGAGCGGCTGCGCGGCAACACCGGCCTTGCCGGCGCGCTCAGCGCGATCACGGCCGCCGTCGTCGGCGTGATCCTCAACCTCTCGATCTGGTTCGCGCTGCACACGCTGTTCCGCGAGACCGTGCCGGTGCATGCCTTCCCGTTTGCCTTCGACATGCCGGTGCTGACGAGCGTCGACATGCCCGCGCTCGTGCTGTCGATCGCGGCCGCGACCGCGCTCTTCCGGTTCAAGCTGGGCATGCTCACGGTGCTCGCCGGCAGCTGCGCTGCGGGCGTAGCGCTGCGGCTGGCGGGGGTGATCTAGGGAGCCGGCTCATAGGTTCGTCGCATCCGGTTTGCCATCGAAAGGCATCGTTAAGCCGTCAGGGTTGCATGGCGGCCTTGGGCCATTCACGTCGCTCAATCCCTGCCTTCGAGACGTCCGGTCTAGCCCCTGACTCCGGACCTGTCGCTGCACTGCGCCAACCGACGCGATGGGCCAATAGGCGACATTTCCGAAAACAAGAGGCGGCCAACCGCCCGGACGTTCGCTGACGGCCATTGGCAGACGAACGACGAAGCGGTTGCAGTGCTCCGAAGAGCTGGTAGAGCCGCTTCATGCCGTTCCGCTATTCGTGATAGGTTACTCTCAGCCGTAAACGTTTTCAGCCGTGTTGGACAACAACGGAGGCTTTGCCAATGAAATCCAATTTTTACTCACGGCCGGTAGATGAGTTCGCCACAAGTAAAGCTGATGCACTGATCTTGGTAGGTCGCATCCTATTTGCGTGGGTATTCGTCGGAAGCGCCTACGGAGCAATAATCAACTTCAGCGGCTCCGTCGGCTACTCCAGGTCGCTGAACCTTCCAGCACCCGAGCTGTTCACGGCGACGAACATCGCACTGGAAATATTGATATCCGTTAGTTTGGTATTGGGCATCGGAACGCGTTTCTGCGCAGTGCTGACATTTATGTTCGTGCTGGTGGCAACTGCTATTGCACACCGCTACTGGGAGTATCCGGCCGGTGCGCAGCAGATTGGTCAATACAATCATTTTCTGAAGAACATCTCGATCATGGGAGGCGCGATGTTGATCTTCGTCACTGGGGCGGGCCGCTTCAGTTTCGACCGAAGAATGTAGCCCGATCACTTCACCTTGACCTTGAAAGCCTCCTCGATCAGTCGGCGGATGCTCTTTGATAGCGGCTTGAGTGCCTCGCTCACGATCGCGAAGAGAAGCATCAGCCACGTCGCAAGCGCGGCACACCACAGCAATAGTTCAAATGTCTCCGGCATGATGACCTCATCAAAATTATCTGTTCTGAATCGGCAAATGCTACTTCAAATGCTACTTAACGGGACCGAGGCAATCGGCGCGCTCCTGCGGCGGCGTGTATCTCCCTCAACTGCCAGGCTGGGAGTACTTGCCCCGAAGCTGACTTACAGTTTGGCGGACCTTGGCAATTTCGTCCTGCGTCCAAAGCCTGACGAGGTTTACATTGTGGATGGCGACGGATGCCACCACGGTACCGGAAATGGCTGGTGCCGCACTCGGATCGGGCACATCAAAAATCACCAGGACGCCCGGACCTTCAGAAGCGGTGCTATCCATTGAGATCAGTTTCCCGCCGGCGGCTTCGATGAGGTTGTTGGCCGCTTCCACGCGATTGGTCCCAGGCTTGTCCATAATGCTGTTGAGGGATTTTGGTGTGTATTGCCCCGTCATACAAAATGCATGGTGACTTCCTCCTGTCGGAGAATGTTCAGGTCACTAAAGCGCAAGATTTATATCGGGCTCAACAAAATAGGCGGTCATAACCGCGTTGAGCGAAAGACCATATACCCCGCCGTGGCAACATGCCGCTGAGAATAAACGGACCTTCGGCACTGCCCGCTCGCGGCTGAATAAACAGCCTACATCAAAGATCTGTCGCGCGCCAAAAGAATCTGATTCGCTAGCCCTACCGCCAAGTGTCAGCGGGATTTACCTGCATCAGCCATCCCTCGAGCCAAACTATTGTCGGATCTGGGTCAAAGGTGGCGGTCGGACCCGAGTGGGACGACTTCCGCTGTACCTCTCGCTCCGGACATGTCGCTGCGCTGTGCCAGCCAACGTGATGGGCCAGAAGCGGTCGACGCAGCCTGGCGCGATGTTCGCCAGCTTCCGCCCTCAATAGCCGACATGAGTGGTTGTTACGTTCTTCTGCTTAGGCCGCAGCGGAAGTCGCTCGCCTATCCGCCAAACTTTTCTGCCCGCACGTCATTGTGGGCCGGGGAACTGTTACTGCCGCATTGGTTTCACCGAACGGCCACGAGAGAATCCAACGCTAACCAAAGTTCGTGGATAGTGCGTTTGGTTCCCAAACTGAGGAAAGGAATAACCATGCGCATCGTTACTGCATCCGTCATTATTGCAGCACTCTCGCTTGGGATGACCGCTTTCGTGCAGGCTCAAGGAGCGTCCCCGCAACCCAGAGCGCAGGAACCGCCCGCTCAGTCCGACACGGTCATTCGAAGCATACAGGTAGTCGACATCAAGCAATTGCAACCTGCGGTTCGCTCAAAGGTCGATGAAATCGTCGCGCAGACAAGCGAAGAAGATTTGCAATCACTTCGGAAGTCCATTGACGCGGCACCGGCGGCAGTATCTGCGCTTAAAGCGAAGGGCTTGAGCTCGTCGCAGGTTGTTGCCATCAACATCGCCGACGGTGTGCTCACGATGTTCGCCAAGACGGCCTAAAGCGGGAAGTTCTAGTGAAAGCTCCACCATGAATTGTCACCACTCCAAGCTTAACGGTACCGTGTTCGGCATACATGATTGGCTTATCTATCTACGGGATCAAGCGGTCACGTGTCGGAAACTTGTCGAGCAGGCCGACGATCGTCTCGTTAAAACCGAACTGCTTGCGTTGGCGTCGGTCTGCGAGGAGATCGCCGATAACATCGAAGATCATTTGGCAGGCGGGGAAGGCCGCGCGCCGCGTGGGGCAAGGCTGTCATGAAAGAGGCCGCCAACTGCGGCGGCCTCAAATGTCCGCAAGGGGTCAAAATCCGAAATACTCAACCTGCGCTAATCTAGTCCGCCATGCCTCGATTAGCGGACTTTAATGAAGCGGGTCGCCACTTCGCCGATGGGCCAGGACCACACCTGATCGTCTGCAATCAGCTAGCTCCGAATCGAACGGCTTGGATCAGCCAAATCACTGCCGCGAGGTTCAGTAGAGCAGTGCCTGCAGGACCATAGGTTTTCATCGGATCTTTGATCGTCCCGCCTATGACGGCATCACCGGCCTGAACGATGATCATGCTCCATGCGACGGCTTGGAGCCATCCAGTTGACCCCGTAATAAATGGGACCGCGCTCGCGATCACTAAAGCCGTGCTTCTCGCACAGGCATAAAGTGCCATGGTGCGGGCAGTGTTGCTCGCACCTAATGCCGCCGCCATGGAAAATCCAAGACTGATGATTGCGCTGATTGCGGTGATGGATGCGCAAGCGATGAAGGGGAGAGTCATTCAACATCCTGGTGCAGTCGTGGTTCGAAAAATCCAGTTATATACTGCTCCCGTCAGACAAACTATCGTGAGCGCAAAGACGATCGAGATCAATGCGAGCCTGGCTCGACTGCAGTGACTCGACGCGGCTGGTTTGCAGGATCAGTCCTTCGATGTCTGCTTCGGGTCACAAGCGGTCGATGATGACCGCGCCGAACGACTTCCGCTCTGCCCTCGGAAGCTGCCGTCTCTCAGCACGCGCCCTTTGGGCGAAAGCCGTCACCCTCGCCTCCCCGTCCCGTCGGGCAAAACAGCCGCGACCACTTCCGCCACACCGCCTGTCAAGCCCATCTCGCAAAATATTCCACTTTACCGAATTTCTGATTTATCGTACAGACAAAACACCCTGGCCCGAGACAAGGGGCGGATCGCGATCGTCACGAACCGCGGGCTGGGCAGCGATGGACGCGACGGCGTCGGGCGTAACAGGCATTGCAGGGCGGCTTCGGCTGTGAGCAATCGCTTCGCGCCGACGACACGACGCCGACAGCGTCTTCGCATGGCTTCGGGTGTGAGCACACGCCAGCACTCGAAGTCCCAGCGAAGACGTGCGCGGACGAACAAGTCGTGTGGTCCTGACGCCCGGGGTCTGTGCGTCAAGTCCTGCGGTGATGAGGCGGCCCGACCGGGCGCGCGCATCAGCTATCCGCAGGGCGACGGGGGCAATAGTGCATCGCTCCCCGGGGAGAGCACGAAGGACACGTTAAAACCATCGCGCAGGGAAGGCCGGGCGATCCGGCGAACCTGCGGTCCACCCCGTGTGCATTTCTATGGCGCACGGACCTTGCGGGTGCCCGCCGGCGCCCGGCCTTCCCTGCACCCTTTCCTTGAAGGTGGCGCGAGCGGTAGAACTCGGGCGAAATGCGCCGCGAGAATGCGAACTCTCGCCCGCTGTTTGAAATGTGAATTGAAGAGAAACGGCTGAATCTTGCTGCGTCATAAGACCCTCATGGTGAGGAGCGCGAAGCGCGTCTCGAACCATGAAGGCCCGGATATTTGCCCGAGGCCATCCTTCGAGACGCGCGTTCCGCGCTCCTCAGGATGAGGAGAAGAGTGGTTTGACGCAGCAGAACTACCGCCTCATCATCCGCGCAATCGCTTCCCCAATCATCACCGTCGTGAAGTGGGTGTTGGCGCGGCAGTCCGACGGCATGATCGAGGCGTCGGCGACGCGCAGGCCCGCGATGCCCTTCACCGTACCATCAGGGTTGACCACGCCGTCGGCCTGCTTGAAGCCGGTCATGCGGCAACTGCCGGCGGCGTGCTGGATGTCGCCGGTTTCACGCCGCAGCAGCGCATCGAGTTCACGATCCGGCAGCGCGGCTGCTTGCGGCAGCGTCAGATCGGTGTCGGTCAGCCGGATCCAGTCGGCGATGCCTGATAGCGCCGGCTGGGAGGTGATCACGGCCAGCCGTTTCACCGCATCCATCATGCGCAGCATGTCACGGGGATCGGCCAGCATGTTCTCCTCGACAACAGGATCGATCGCGGGGTCGGTCGAGGCCAGTTTAAGTGTTCCACGAGAATACGCGTTGAACAGCCCGGCGCCGATCGCTCCTGATACGCCGATGCCGCGGTGGTTGAAGGCGATCAGGATCATGTCCCGTTTGCCGCCATCGCCAAGGCCCGACGAATAGGTCACGCAGCAATTGGTGTGGCGGGTGTCGGGATCGCTCGGCTGCAGGTTTTCATGGAGCTGGACCGTGGCGCGAAACAGCGGATGGTCGAAGAAGTGGCGGCCGACCGGCAGATCGCGCTCGACCGCGATCCCCATCGCCTTCAGCTCATCGGCAGGTCCAATGCCCGAGCGCAGCAGGATCGCCGGACTATGGATGGCACCGGCGCAGAGCACGATCTGGCGCGCGCTGATCTCGCTGGTGCCCTGCCCCTCGATGTGAACGCGAAGGCCGGTCGCCCGGCCGTCACTGATCAGCACGCGATCGACCAGTGCGTGCCCGCGAATCTCCAGATTGGGGCGGCCGCGCGCGGGCTCCAGATAACCCTCGTTGGTGGTGATGCGGCGGCTGTCGCGGCTGTTGATGGGATAGCAAGCGACGCCCTCGCCGATGGGACCATTGACGTCGGCGCACCAGGGATAGCCGCTCGCCAGCGCCGCATCGCGCAAGCCGCGATCGATCGGGCCCCATTTTTCCGGAGGCGCGCGATAGACCGGCAGCGGTCCGCCGCGGCCATGGCCCGCTGCGTCACCGAATTCCAGATCATCCTCGATCACCGAGAACAACGGCATGACGTCCTTGGCCGACCAGCCGGTGCAGCCATTGGCGGCCCATTCGTCGAACGCATCGGCGACGCCGCGGATGGCGATCTGGCCGTTCATCATCGACGAGCCGCCGAGGCCCTTGCCGCGCCAGTAGAAGCGCGGCTCCTGCCCCGCCACCCGGCGCGTCAGAAGATCAGGCCATTGCCATTTCTCCTGGTACTCGCGCTTGTGGATGATCGGGATGGGATTTGGCGTCATCACTTCCCAGGGCGCCTCGTCGGCGCGCCAGTCGAGACCCGCTTCCAGCAGCAGGACACGCCGTGCGGGATCTTCGGAGAGCCGTGCCGCAACAGCGGCGCCGGCTGAGCCGCCGCCGACAACAATGACATCATACATCGCCGCTACTTCTCAACGTTCCAGAAAACCGGGATGGCGGACGGTATCAGACCGTGCAAACCGGCGCGAGAGGCGGCGGGCTGGGCGGGCGATGATCCGGCCTCACCCGCCGCGCGTTGCGGCATATGAAAACATAAGACAGAAATCGTCGGCGACGATAATTTGCAGGCGCGGCAGTGGCCTTGCGGCTGGTCGGGGTGATCTGAGCCGAGCTCTATGGCGTGAACTTGTAGGACAGGCCGGCACGAACGGTATCGATGGTCTGCCGGCCGCCTCGATCCGTGGTGGGCGTGCCGCCTGGCTCCGTGGTCGTGATGTTGCTGGTCGCTTCCACTGTGCCGAAATCGTAGTGCAGATATTCGATGCGGCCGATCCAGTTCGAGTTGCCGAGGAAGGTCTCGACACCGGCGCCCGCGGCCATCCCGAAATGATTGCGCGCCGTCTCGATCACAGCGGCCGTGACCGGGCTGGGGGCCGAGTTGGCCGAGCTATCGATGCGGTGCGCACGTTCGAACGCGAGACCGCCGGTGGCATAGAGAAGCCAACCGCTCGAGGGTGTCCAGCCGAGACGCCCCCGCAACGTGCCCAGGTATTTGACGTTGTCCGACAGCGCGTCGCTGATGGTGCCCGCGAGCACGGTTGGCGTCGAGCCCTTGATGCCGGTAGCGCTGCCGTCGATCTCGACACCCGCAACGACGCTCGCATACTGCCAGTTGTAGCCGGCCTGGCCGCCGCCGAGCCAGCCTTTCGACCTGATATCGCCGATGGTGACCCCGCCAAGCAGGGAGGCATTCGAAAAATCGTTCTGCTTCCAGCCATAGCCGCCATGGGCGCCAAGATAGAAGCCGGACCAGCTTTGCAGCGATGGCGGCGGGCCCGCCTTGGCGTAGGCAAGCGCAGACACCGGCAAAGCCGCGTCCGGCCCGAACTTGTAGGACACGCCCGCGCGCACGAGATCGACGGTTTGATGGCCGATCGCGGTCGCCGCGGCAAAATTCGCGAGCGGCGGCGAGACGGAAACCAGACTTGAATCCGAACGGACGCGGCCGAAATCGTAGTGCAGATATTCCAGCCGCCCGATCCAGTTGCTGCTGCCGAGCATCATCTCGCCCCCCACACCTGCAACCCAGCCGAAGCGGTCGCTCGGTGTGGCCGTCCGCGTGGTGGTGACGCCCGTCGCGGTGGTGTCCTGCTGCACCTGGGAGATCTCGAGCCGTTCCCAGCCGAGGCCGGCGGTACCGTACAGCAGTAAGGTGTCGATCGGCGTCCAGCCGAGACGGCCGCGCACGGTACCGAGATATTTCACCTTCTCGTCAAACTTCAGCGTCGAGGCGAAGCCAGGAACCGCGATCGAAGCTGTCGAGGTGCTGCCCTTGATGTCGGCCGCGCTGAGGTCGGCCTCGAGGCCGGCGACCACGCGATCATATTGCCAGTTGTGGCCGAACTGACCGCCGGCGACCCAGCCTTGCGACTTTGCGCCGGTCAGTGCGCCATCCGGTGCAAAGTCGAGCAGCGGCAGCGGCAAGTTCGCGGGATCATCGCCCCAGCCATAGCCACCATGGGCACCCGCATAGAACCCGGCCCAGCCGTTGCGCGCCGATGCCATCATGGGCGCCTTGACGTAAGGCACCGGCGCGAGACGCGCCTGCTCGCCAAACTTGTAGGACACGCCGACGCGAACCAGGTCGATGGTCTGCGACCCCGACATCGAGTTCACCTGGCCGATCGCAGCGGTGATCGCGGACGAGTCCGCGATCTGGCCGAAATCATAATGCAGATATTCAATGCGGCCGATCCAGTTCGGGCTGCCCAGCATCGCCTCGACACCGGCGCCGGCGACCCAGCCGAACCGGTCGGTCGGCGTGCGGCTGGACGACAGCGTCGCACTGACCGGCGCAGTCGAGGTCTGCAATGTCTGCGATGTGGAGTCGAGCCGCTCCCAGGCGAGGCCTGCGGTCCCATACAGCAGCACATTGTCGGCCGGCAGCCAACCGAGGCGGCTGCGAACGCTGCCGAGATATTGCGCCTTCTCGCTGAGGGTGATGGTCGTCGCGTCCGTCCCGCCGAGGAGTTGGCTGACCGCGTTGCTGCCCTTGATGTCGGTCGCCGAGAAATCGAACTCGAGCCCGGTGACGGCGCGGCCAAATTGCCAATTGTAGCCGGCCTGGGCGCCGTAGACGGCGCCTTTCCCGCGGATGCCGTTGACCGATTGCGGCGTCGCCAGCGCAAACGCTTCCGACTGTGAGAAGTCGTCGCGCCCCCAACCATAGCCGCCGTGGACGCCGAGATAGAAGCCCGCCCAGGACGCGGCGAGCGCCGGCGCCACCTTGACCACGGGCAAGTCCGCAGCGAGCGCTGAACCGGACAATGCGATGAGCGAGACGCTACATAGAAGCAGGCAGCGCGGCGGACGCAACACCGTGTTCGATCCTGGCCCCATTCCCAGTCCCCAACGAAATTCTCAAAATATCTGGTGCAGATGGAATCACGGAGATTCGTGATTCGCTATCTCTCGTTGAGCGAGCGAATCGCGAAAGCCTTTCGGCGTGTTCAAACGGCAACAGCACGCCGCGGGAAATGCTGCGTTTGTCGGCACAAAGGACGAAATCGCAATCAAACGTTAGGAGGTGCGCGATTTGCGAATCAACAAACCGCACCTCCCGTTTGAACGTCGAGCTACCCGATCACCCTGCCGAACTTGTTCGATTTCGGGAAACCCTTCGGCGCCAGGCGGCCGGCGTCGGCGCGGGTGCCTTGCCACTCGGCCAGTTCCTTCATCGTCGCCGAGAATTCGCGGCCAGCGGAATCCTTCCAGGTCAGCCCCGCCTTGGCGTCGAACACCGCGATGTCCGAAAGGCCGCCGTCCTTGTACTTCTGCAGGCGCGCGCCGCGGCCGCGCGGCATCTCCTGCGTCTGGTCGAGCGGGAAGACCAGCATCTTGCGGTTCTCGCCGATCACCGCGATAGTGTTGCCGAGCACCTCGGTGATCGCGCACGCCTCGTTCGGCATGTCGACGTTGAGGACCTGCTTGCCCTTCTTGGTGGTGCCGACGCAATCGTCCTCGTTGACGACGAAGCCCTGGCCCTCGTGGCTCGCGACCAGGAATTTGCGGCCGCCCTTGTTGACGAACAGCGTGACCGGCGCGGCCTCCGGCTCGAGATCGATGAACTGGCGGATCGGCTCGCCATGACCGCGGCCGCCCGGAAGTTTTGCGACGTCGAGCGAGTAGAATTTTCCGTTGGTGGCGAACAGCAGCAGCTTCGAGGTCGTTTCCGCGAAGAACGCGAACCCGAGCTTGTCGTCCTGCTTGAAGGCCAGCCCCGAGAGATCCTCGACATGGCCCTTGAGGGTGCGGATCCAGCCCTTGTCGGAGACGACGACGGTCACCGGCTCGCGCTCGACCAAGGCCTCCTCCATGGCGGCGAGATCGTGCTCGGGCGCGTCCGCAAAGGTGGTGCGGCGCTTGCCGAGCGCGGTCTTCGGCCCGAACATGTCGCGGACCTTGCCAACCTGCTCGGCGACCTTCTTCCACTGCTCGCGTTCGGACGCCAGCAATCCCTCGATGCCCTTCAGCTCTTTGCGCAGATCCTTGTCCTCGCTGCGGATCTCCATTTCCTCGAGCTTGCGCAGACTTCGCAGCCGCATGTTGAGGATGGCTTCAGCCTGCACTTCGGTGAGCTTGAACGCCTTGATCAGCGCCGGCTTCGGCTCGTCCTCGTTGCGGATGATCCTGATCACCTCGTCGATGTTCAGATAGGCAATCAGCAAGCCGCCGAGAATCTCCAGCCGGCGCTCGATCTCGGCCTTGCGATGGTTGGTCCGACGGATCAGCACGTCGCGCAGATGGTCAAGCCATTCGCGCAGGCACTCCGCGAGTCCCACCACCTTGGGCACACGGCCCTTGATCAGCACGTTGAGGTTCAGCGGAATCTTGTTTTCGAGCTCCGTCAGCCGGAACAGCGATTCCATCATCAGCGCCGGATCGACATTCTTCGACTTCGGCTCGATTACGATACGGACGTCTTCGGCCGACTCGTCCCTGATGTCTCCGACCAGCGGCAGCTTCTTCTGGTCCAGCAGCTCGGCGATCTTCTCGATCAGGCGCGACTTCTGCACCAGAAAGGGTATCTCGGTGACGACGACGACCCAGGTGCCGCGTGCGCCCTCTTCCTGCTCCCATCGGGAGCGGACGCGGAACGAGCCGCGGCCGGTGGTATAGGCTTCAGCGATCGCCTGCTTGGAATCGACGCAGATGCCGCCGGTCGGGAAATCCGGGCCCTTGACCCATTTCAGCAACGCCTTGGATTTCGCGTCGGGCTTCTCGATCAGATGCAGCGCGGCTTCGCAGAGCTCGGCGGCGTTGTGCGGCGGGATCGAGGTCGCCATGCCGACCGCGATACCCTGCGCGCCATTGGCGAGCAGGTTCGGGAAGCCGCCGGGCAGCACGACGGGCTCTTTCGACTGGCCGTCGTAATTAGGGCGGAACTCGACCCCGTCCTCGTCGATGCCGTCGAGCAGAAGCCGCGCGACGTCGGTCATCCGCGCTTCGGTGTAGCGGTAGGCAGCGGGATTATCGCCGTCGATATTGCCGAAATTGCCCTGGCCGTCGACAAGCGGATAGCGCGAGGAGAAGTCCTGCGCGAGGCGGACCATGGCGTCGTAGATCGCCTGGTCGCCATGCGGATGGAACGAGCCCATCACGTCGCCGACGATTTTGGCGGATTTCTTGAACGCCGTGCCGGGGTCGAGCCGGAGCAGGCGCATGCCGTAGAGGATGCGCCGGTGCACCGGCTTCAGGCCGTCGCGGGCATCGGGCAGCGCGCGGTGCATGATGGTGGAAAGCGCGTACGCAAGATAGCGCTCTTCCAGCGCCTCACGCAGAGGCACCTCGTGAATTTCGGCCGGTTCCTCCGGCGGAATCAATCGTTTTCCCATGCCGCCCGGTTAAACCGTGGAAGCGAATCGGGCAAGGATCGATTGGTTCCCTGTGGGCGGCCTACTGGCCGGCCCAGCCTGCGGTGAAGGTCTGGGTGGGTTGCGCGTTTTTAGCCTGCGTGGTGGCCGGGGCATTGGTCAGGCACCGCCGCGCAGTCTCGATCTCGGCCTCCGTCGCACCTTTGGATCGCGCCCATGCCTCTGCTGCTGCAGCGGAATATTTAGCCACATAGAACCTGACAACGGTGCAGGAGGCGCGGCGAAAGACGCCGGGTTGCTCGCCTGCGAGGGCGTCCGGCGCCAGCGTGACAAGCGCCGCCGATATCACAAATCCCTTGATCAGCATGAGGCTTATCCCCGGTTGGAACCCCGAGGGCAAGTCCAGGAAACCCAATTTGGTTCCAATGACGGTTGGCCTATTGGGGCAATGCAGAGCCGCGCCAGCCTCATGGCGCGGGAATCGCGGCCTTCGCCTGCTGTCTCGTCAGCGCGTTGATGAAGCCTGCCCGCGCGTCGGAATGGCCCTGCCCCCGCGGCTCCAGCACATGGCGCAGCAGGAACAGCCCGGTCAACCGAAGGCCGTCCTGAAGATCCTGGTCGGTGACGTCGCTCGCGGCTACGCCACGACGCAAAAACGGCGGCAGCCGCAACAACCGATCCCGCCACGGCTCGCCCGCGCCGCGTGACACCGCGCCGCCTGATTTCGGCGAGACATAGATCAGGTCGGTAGTCTCCCCGGTTACCGCGCAGTTTTCCAGCGCAAGCCCGAAGCCGAGCTCGGCGAGCATCGCCAGCTCGAAATGGATCAGGTGCACGGCGGCGCCGCCGATGTCGTCGAAATCGTCGAGCGAATGCTCGAGCTGCGCCAGGATGTTTTCGTGCGGATCGCGCTCCGGCAGCAACCGCGCAATCGAGGCGAGATGGGTGATGCCATAGACGCCGTGGGGGGATGTCAGCAGCGTCGCCGCGCGCAGCTTGAGGCCCTCGATGGCATAGGTGCCGAGATGCTCGTCGAGCCGCGCCCGCCACACCACGCTGAGGCTGTTGCCGGGCTGCAGCAGCGGCCGCATCCGCGAGCCGGCGCCGCCGCGGACGAGACCGAGATGGCGGCCGTGCGCACGCGTCAGCAGCTCGACGATGGAGCTACTCTCGCCATGCCGCCGCACGCCCAGCACGATGCCTTCGTCGGTCCATTCCATGTGCGGAGTCTAGCGCATTTCAGGCGATCGTAGGGTCGGCAAAGCGAAGCGTGCCCACCAATTTGATCAACCGCGCAAAGCGGCGAACCCTCACGCGTTGAACCAACCCTGTGCATCTCCGCTGAACGAGAAATACAATCCCATCGCCGTCAGCACGCAGGAGACGATCTCGATGGCGCTGTCGAGTTCCATGCCCTTCTCGCCGATGATCTGGCCGAGCGAGATCACCGACAGCACGAGCGCTGCCGCCAGCACCCATCGCGGCCAGTTCTTGCGCCAGCGTGCAGCGAGCCAGACGAAATAGACCAGCAGCAGGATCATGCCGCCGGCGAGCAGCGTCGCCGTCATGATCATCTGCTCGGTCATCTCGGCATTCGGCGTGCGGTCCTGCACCGCGACCGACAGGGCATCCAGCATCAAGGATGCATAGAGCAGCGCTTCGAAGCGCCGTACGTTGCCGGGTACGCTCATCGGTGACCGATCTTTTCTTGGCTATTCTTTGGGAAATTCCAGGCCCATCTCGCGGTAGCGATCGGGATCATCGCCCCAGTTCTCGCGCACTTTGACGAACAGGAACAGATGCACCGGCACACCGAGGATCTCGCCGATCTCCTTGCGTGAGTCCGCGCCAATCGACTTGATCGTCGCGCCGCCCGCGCCAAGCACGATCTTGCGCTGGCTCTCGCGCTCGACGAAGATCGTCTGCTCGATGCGGACCGACTTGTCCTTGCGCTCCTCCCACTTGTCGGTCTCGACCGTGGACTGGTAGGGCAATTCCTGGTGCAGCTTGCGAAAGATCTTCTCGCGCGTGATCTCGGCCGCAAGCTGCCGCATCGGCGCGTCCGACATCTGGTCTTCGGGATAGAGAAAACGGCCCCGGCGGCACGATCTCGGCGAGAGTATGCCTGAGGTCGTCGACGCCGTCGCCGGAGATCGCCGCGATCATGAAGGTCTTCGCGAAGGCCATGCGCTCGTTGGCCGCCTGCGCCACTGCCAGCAGCTTCTCGCGCTGGACCAAATCCACTTTGTTGATGACCAGAATCTTCTCGTGCTTGACGCTTGCGACCTTGGTGAGGATCGCCTCGGCTTCCTCGTCGATACCGGCCTTGGCATCCAGCAGCACGCAGACGAGGTCGGCGTCATGCGCGCCGCTCCAGGCCGTCGAGACCATTGCGCGGTCGAGCCGGCGCTTTGGCAGGAAGATGCCGGGCGTATCGACCAGGATGATCTGCGCGTTGTTCTCGATCACGATGCCGCGGATCAGCGCCCGCGTGGTCTGCACCTTGCGCGAGACGATCGTGACCTTGGCCCCGACCAGCGCATTGACCAGCGTGGACTTTCCGACGTTCGGGGCGCCGATCAGCGCGACAAAGCCGCAGCTCGTTGCGGCGGGCGCCTCGCCACTTGTTTCAACCGTCATTGCCGCCGCCAACACCTTCGCGTTCGATCATCACTGAAGCCGCTACCTTCTCCGCTGCGCGCTTGCTGCCGCCGGTGCCTTCGGCCGGCGCCAACCCCGGCAGATCCACCGCGACACGAAACTCCGGATCGTGATGCGGACCGGTGCGCTCGACCTCGCGGTAGACCGGCGTCGGCAGTCCCTTGCCTTGCGCCCATTCCTGCAGAACGGTCTTGGGATCGCGCAAGGGACGCCGCGGCTTGTGCATGCGTTCGGTCCAGTTGCGCTTGACGAACTCGGACGCCGCCGCGTAGCCGCCGTCGAGGAAGACGGCGCCGATCACGGCCTCGCAGATGTCGCCGAGCACGCTCTTGCGCAGGCGCGCGTCGGCACCAGGACCGACCGAGCCGAGCTTGATGTCGTCGAGTAGACCGAGCGACTTGGCGACGTCGGCGCAGCTCTCCTTGCGCACCAGTTCAGCAAGTCGCTTGGACATCTCGCCTTCGTCGGCGTTCGGGAACGCGTGATAGAGCATGTCGGAGACGACAAGTCCGAGCACGTGGTCACCGAGGAATTCCAGCCGCTGATAGCTGTCGCCACGCTTGCGCCCGGACTTCAGCGCCGAGACATGCGTGATGCCCTGCATCAAGAGGTTTGGATCGGCGAAACTGTGGCCGATGCGGGCCTCAAGCGCCGCGTTCGCATCCGGGCCCTTGGTCTTGCTGCTCCGCACCCGCTTCTTCTTTGCAGGGGTCTTGATTTCAAGGGTGTTGGTCGCAGCTTCGCCGTCGGGGCCCGCTTGCGCCTCGGTCGGGTGGGTCGCGATGTCCTTGACTTCGTCTTTCATCGGACGATTTTGAAGAAGCGATTCCAGCGCACCGCCCACGGCCAGCGCCAGAACATCCAGGCATGCTCGCCTTCGGCGATCGAGAAGAAGATCATCTGGGCGCGCCCGACCAAATTCTCCTGCGGCACGTACCCGACCTGGCCGAGAAAGCGGCTGTCAGTGGAGTTGTCGCGGTTGTCGCCCATCATGAAGAAGTGGCCGGTCGGCACGGTATAGACGTTGGTGTTGTCCACGTAGCCGTTATCGGCGCAGTCCAGCGTCTCGTAGGACACGCCGTTCGGAAGCGTCTCCTTCCAACGCTTCACCCGGGAGACGCCGCCGCCTTCCGAACCGCAGGGATCCTCGCCGACAAATTCGCTCATGCGCTGCCGCTCGACCGGCGTGTCGTTGATGTAGAGCAGACCGTCCCGCATCTGGATGTGGTCGCCGGGAAGCCCGATCACGCGCTTGATGTAGTCCGTGGAGTCGTCCTTCGGCAGGCGGAATACGACGATGTCGCCGCGGCTCGGGTCCGAGCCCCAGATCCGCCCCGAAAACAGCGGCGGCGAGAACGGGATCGAGTAGTGGCTGTAGCCGTAGGAATATTTCGAGACGAACAGATAGTCGCCGACCAGCAGCGTCGCCTTCATCGAGCCGGATGGGATGTTGAACGGCTGGAACAGGAAGGTGCGGATCACGAGTGCGATCAAGAGGGCGTGGATCACGACCCGGATGGTTTCGCCCACGCCGGTCTCAGTTTTGGTCCCTGAAGTCACGCTCATTGCTCTCTCAATTCCGGCCAGCGGTCCACAGCGCGCCCCCCTCCCGCGAACGGCCCGTCGGTTCGCGTCCCAAGGAGATTGTCCTGATTCTGATAATGAGAGCCAATTCCGGCGTAAAGCCGAATTCGCCCAGGCTGATTTGCGTCCGCGGACTTTTAGACGGTTGTCGCAGACCACGCAATCAAGGAACGCATCAAAACTGGATAAGTATTTGATTTTTAATAATAATTATAAAATCGTGGGAGACCCGTCAGGGTTTGGCCAGCGGCACGGCGGAAATGATGACGAAGGCCTGGGCTAACGGCCAGTCATCGGTGATCGACAGATCGATCTGTGCTTCGAACCCCTCCGGCGTCAGGGCCTGGAGCCGGGCCAGCGCCCCGCCCGTCAATTGCATGGTTGGCCGTCCTCCCGGCAGGTTGACCACCCCCATATCGCGCCACCACACGCCGCGCCTTATGCCGGTGCCGAGCGCCTTGGAGCAGGCCTCCTTGGCGGCGAACCGCTTGGCGTAGGTCGCCACAACCATCTTCTCGTTCTTGGCGCGCCGCTCCGCCTTGGCTCGCTCGGCCGCGGTGAAGATGCGATCGAGGAAGCGCTCGCCATGGCGCTCGATCACCTTGCCGACGCGGGTGATGTCGATCAGATCGGAGCCGATGCCGATGATCATGCCCGGCTCCGGCCGCGGTCCATCGCTGCGCGCATGTTGCGCACCGTCTCGGCGAGACCGACGAACAGCGCTTCGCCCATCATGTAGTAGCCGATGTTGAGCTCCATGATCTCCGGCAGGGCCGCGATCGTCTCCGCCGTGGCATAGTCGAGCCCGTGTCCGGCGTGAATCTCCAGCCCTGCCTGCTTCGCCAACTTTACGCCCGCCACGATCCGCCGCCATTCGGCCTCGGCCTTGTCGGTGTGGCCGTCGACGACGGCGTCGCACCAGGCGCCGGTGTGGATCTCGATCACGGGCGCGCGCAGCCGCGCCGCCATCTCGATCTGGGCGGGATCGGCGGCGATGAACAGCGACACCCGGATGCCGGCATCGTTCAGCCGCGCGATATAGGGCGCCAGCGCGTTGTGCTGACCGACGACGTCGAGCCCGCCCTCGGTCGTCACCTCCTGGCGCCGCTCCGGCACGAGGCACACCGCGTGCGGCTTGGTGGCGAGGGAGATGCGCATCATGTCGTCGGTCGCCGCCATCTCGAAATTGAGCGGCTTGGAGATTTCGGCTTTCAGCCGCGCCATGTCCTCGTCGCGGATGTGCCGGCGATCCTCGCGCAAGTGAGCGGTGATGCCGTCGGCGCCGGCCTGGATCGCCAGTAGCGCCGCGCGTACCGGATCTGGATTGCGGCCGCCGCGCGCATTACGCAGGGTCGCGACATGGTCGACATTGACGCCGAGGCGGAGCGGAGGTGCAGGCATTTCAGGACTCACGGAACCATAGGGACAGACCAAGACAGAAGGCGTCTATCCATTAACACGTTCGACGCGGGCGACGACCGCCTTCGCGCGCAGCTGGGCCAGGATCGCGCTCAAATGCTTCAGATCGTAGACTTCGAGATCGATCGTCGTCTCCGTGAAGTCCGGTGAGCGGCGCTGCATGCTGATGTTGTCGATGTTGCCGTCGTGCTCGGCAATCACGGTCGCGATCTGCGCCAGCGCGCCGGGCTCGTTGACGTTCTCGACCCTGATGCGGGCCGGGAAGCGCTGCGGCGCGGAGTCCTCGATGTCCCAGCGGACGTCGAGCCAGCGCTCCGGCTCTTCCTCGAAATCCTTCAGGGCAGGCGCCTGGATCGGGTAGATGGTGATGCCCTCGCCCGGCGTGACGATGCCGACGATGCGGTCACCGGGCACGGCGCCGCCGTTTCGGCGCGAACTTCACCGGCAGGTCCGAATTGATGCCGCGGATCGGGATCGCGACCGAGCTGCGCGGCGGTTCCGACGACTTCTCCTTGAACTTGGCGGCAAGCCCCTTCTTGACGCCGTAGCGCGCGATGCGCTCCTCCTTGTAGTCGGGATACATCGCACGCGCGACGTGGGAGGCCTTGATCTCGCCGCGCCCCACAGCCGCCATGACGTCCTCGATCGAGGTCCGCGCGAGCCGCGGCAGCGCGCCCTTGAGCTTGTCGTCGGCGTATTCGATCTTGGCGCGCTCGAACAGGCGTTCCACGATGCGCCGGCCGAGACCGACATATTGATCGCGTACCGCAGTCCTGGTGGCGCGGCGGATCGCGGCGCGCGCTTTGCCGGTGACCGCGAGCGTTTCCCAGGCGGACGGCGGCGCCGCTTGCGCTTCCGAGGTCAGCACCTCGACCTCGTCGCCGTTCTGGAGCTCCGATGACAGCGGCGCGAACTGGCCGTTGATCTTGCAGCCCACCGCGCTGTTGCCGACGTCGGTGTGCACGGCATAGGCGAAGTCGATCACGTTGGCATGGCGCGGCAGCGCGATCAGCTTGCCCTTCGGAGTGAAACAGAACACCTGGTCGTGGAACAGCTCGAGCTTGGTGTGCTCAAGGAATTCCTCCGGGTTCGCACTTTCGGAGAGGATGCCGATGGTGTGGCGCAGCCAGGCGAACGCGTTGGACTCGCGCTTGAGGAACTCGGTCGGCGAGCCGGCGCCCTCTTTGTAGAACACGTGCGCGGCGATGCCGCGCTCGGCGATCTGGTCCATCGCCTCGGTGCGGATCTGCAGCTCGACGCGCTGGTTGCCAGGGCCGATCACGGTGGTGTGGATCGAGCGGTAGTCGTTTTGCTTCGGGGTCGAGATGTAATCCTTGAAACGCCCCGGTACGACCGGCCAGGTGGTGTGGACGATGCCGAGCGCGCGATAGCAGGACTCGATGTCGTTGACGACGAGGCGAAAGCCGAAGATGTCGGACAATTGCTCGAAGCCGACCGATTTGCGCTCCATCTTGGTCCAGATCGAGAACGGCTTCTTGCTGCGGCCATAGACCCGCGCGCCAAGGCCCCTGTGCCGCAGATTGTTGGAAAGCTGCGCCTCGATCTCGCCGATCAGATTGCGGTTGCGCTCGGCGAGCGCATCGAGCCGCTGCATCACCACCGAATAGGCTTCGGGATCGAGAGTCCGGAAGGACATATCCTCCAGTTCCTCGCGCATTTCCTGCATGCCCATGCGCCCGGCCAGCGGCGCATAGATGTCGAGCGTCTCCTCGGCGATGCGCCGTCGCGATTCCGTCGGCACGAAGTCCAGCGTGCGCATGTTGTGCAGGCGATCGGCGAGCTTCACCAGCAGCACGCGGACGTCGTCGGCAATGGCCAGCAACAATTTGCGCAGATTCTCGGCCTGCTTGGCCTCCCGCGACACCAGCTCCAGCCGCTTCAGCTTGGTCAGACCCTCGACCAGCGCGCCGATCTCGGGCCCGAAGATCTGGTCGATCTCGGCCCGCGTCGCTTCGGTGTCCTCGATCGTGTCGTGGAGCAACGCAGCCACGATGGTTGCGTCGTCGAGCTTCAGATCGGTGAGAATCGCCGCCACTTCGAGCGGGTGCGAGAAATACGGGTCGCCTGAGGCGCGGGTCTGCGAGCCGTGCGCTTTCATGGCGTAGACATAGGCGCGGTTCAGCAGGTCTTCGTCAGTGTTGGGATTGTAGGACCTGACGCGCTCGACGAGGTCGTATTGACGCATCATGCGCGCGCGGGACTTCGCCGGACGCGCCACCGGCGCAGTCGGGGCCACGGCAACCGATTCGGTTGCGGCCTGCATCTGCGTTTGTGTGCGACGCCGATATACCATGCCGTCCTGCCTTCAAACGGGCCACGAAGCAGCCCGTTGCATACATCTTAGCTCCGATCGCGCGCGTGTCCGATCAATTCGGTGACAGGGCCCCGCGCGAACCGACAACACTATGGTAACCACGAAAACGCCAACAAAAGCAAAGGCCCGAACAACGGTTCGGGCCTTTGCCAAGATCACAAGAAGTCGATGACTGCGACGGGACGATCTACTCGTCCTCCTCGGGCTGCTCCTCGGGTGGCGCGAGGCCTTCGAGACCCTTCAGGAGCTCCTCTTCCGTCATGCGCTCGACCGCGACTTCGGTATCGTCCGCGTCTACGCTTGCACCGGCGGAACCGATCAGCGGCACAGTGTCCGGCTCCGGCTCGTCGACTTCGACGAACTTCTGCAGCGAGTGCACCAGCTCCTCGCGGAGGTCCTCCGGCGAGATGGTCGAGTCAGCAATTTCACGCAAAGACACAACAGGGTTCTTGTCGTTATCGCGGTCAACCGTTAGTTGTGAACCAGACGAAATCATGCGGGCCCGGTGGGCGGCCAGCAGGACCAGGTCAAACCGGTTGTCGACCTTGTCGATACAATCTTCTACGGTGACGCGAGCCATGGACTGTCGCTCCGTTGTGGGTGGGACGAAATATGTGGATGATTGGCGCTAGTTATAGGGGCCGGGACGGTTTCGCAAGGCCAATTTGTAATTTGGCCTCGCCAAACGGCTCTGCTACGCCCACATTGGGGCTGGGATGGGTGGTTTCCCGGGCTGCCATCGAGGGCGGCGCGGGGTGTATGCAAGTCCGCCATAACTATACCTTGATTGCCCCGGCTTCTCCGGATTTGCGGTTTCGACGGGTTTCGGCGGGACTTTAGAACTGCGCGGCTTGCTGTCGCCGCGCCAACAATAAACGATCAATCACGAACTCTACGCGAGCAAACTGAATGTCACCTTCCTCTACCGACAAGATCGCGCTCTTCATCGACGGAGCCAATCTCTACGCGACGGCGAAAACTCTCGGCTTCGATATCGATTACAAGCGCCTTCTGAAGGAATTTCAGAGCCGCGGGACACTGACGCGGGCATTCTACTACACCGCGATCATTGAGGATCAGGAATACTCCTCGATCCGCCCCCTGATCGACTGGCTGGACTACAACGGCTACACGGTCGTGACCAAAGCGACCAAGGAGTTCATCGACGCCTCCGGCCGCCGCAAGGTCAAGGGCAACATGGACATCGAGCTCGCCGTGGACGCCATGGAACTCGCCGAACACATCGACCAGATGGTGCTGTTCTCGGGTGACGGCGACTTCCGCTCCCTTGTCGAGGCCGTTCAGCGCCGCGGCGTGCGGGTCACCGTGATTTCCACGATCGCCAGCCAGCCGCCGATGATCGCCGACGAGCTGCGCCGCCAGGCCGACGTCTTCACCGACCTCGTCGAGCTGCAGGCCAAGCTCGGCCGCGACCCGTCCGAACGCCCCGCCCCGCGTGACCGCGGTGACCGCGAGCCGCGCCATCATGCCCCGCAATTCCTCCAGCGCGCGACGACGATGGCGCCGAGGGGCGATGACGACCTCGACGAGTGAGGCGGCGCGGCCAAGCCGCCCGCCCCTCACAGTCGTCCCCGACCGTGACTGTCCGCTCTGTCCGCGCCTGGTTGCCTTTCGCGAGGCCAACCGTGCGCGCGAGCCATTGTGGCACAATGCGCCGGTTGCGCCTTTCGGCGACATCAAGGCGCGCCTGCTGATCGTCGGCCTCGCGCCGGGGATGCAGGGGGCCAACCGCACCGGCCGTCCCTTCACCGGCGATTATGCCGGCGACCTGCTCTACGCCACGCTGCTCGAATACGGTTTCGCCAAGGGCAAATATCAGGCGCGTCCCGACGACGGCCTGAAGCTGGTCGACTGCCGGATCGCCAATGCGGTGCATTGCGTGCCGCCGCAGAACAAGCCGCTGCCGGTCGAGATCCACACCTGCCGCCAGTTTCTCTTGGCGAATCTCGCAACGATGCCGAACCTGCGCGCGATCATCGCCCTCGGACGCATTGCGCACGACACTGTGCTCAAGCCGCTGAACCTGAAGGCATCGCAAGCCCCCTTCGGCCACGGCGCGGTGCACCAGGCCGGCGCGTTCAGGCTCTACGACAGCTATCACTGCTCGCGCTACAACACGAACACCCGCGTGCTGACGCCAGACATGTTCCGCTCCGTGTTCGCGAAGGTGAAGGCGGATCTCGACTAGGTCTTGGCCGGATTGGCCTTCAACCAGTCCAGGACATCGCCGGCGTTCCGGTCGGGCGGGAACACCGGATAGAACACATGCGTGATCTCTGCGTCGTCGACGATCAACGCGAGGCGCTTGATCAGCGTGAGGCCTGCGACCTCCATGGTCGGCAAATTCAGGGCGCGCGTGAGCGCCAGCTTCTCGTCCGACAGCACCGGGAACGGCAGATGCAGCCGCGAGGTCATCTCGGTCTGGTACGCGTTGCTCTGGGTCGAGAGGCCGAACACCTGCGCGGCGCCGGCGGCCTTCAGTTCGGCGAACAGATCGCGAAACGCGCAAGTCTGCGGCGTGCAACCGCGGGCGCCGGGAATCATGTCCCAATCGTCGACGAGCGAGATTTTGCCGGGCTCGCCAGTGCGTGGATAGGCGAACACCACGGTGCGACCGGAGAGCGCCGACAGCGTCACCGAAGTGTCGTCGGTCGCGAGCAGGCTGATCGCGGGCAGCGTCATGCCTTTCAGATGCGCCGCGCCGCCGTCATCTGCGGGTGCGGGAATCCGGCTCCAGTCGACCTCAAGCAGGTTTTTCTGAGTCATCTCGCTAGCCCCTCGCGCGCAGCAGGCGGCCCTTCTCCCGGCTCCAATCGCGCTTCTTCTCGGTCTCGCGCTTGTCGTGCAGCTTCTTGCCCTTTGCAACCGCGAGCTGCAGTTTGGCGCGACCGCGCTCGTTGAAGTAAAGCTTGAGCGGGATCAGCGTCATGCCTTCGCGATCGACCGCGCCCATCAGCTTGTTGATTTGCTTGCGATGCAGCAGCAGTTTGCGCGGCCGCTTCGGCTCGTGATTGAAGCGGTTGCCCTGGAGATATTCCGGAATGGTGGCGTTGATCAGCCAGATCTCGCCGTCCCTGGAATCGGCGTAGGACTCCGCGATCGTGCTCTTGCCGCTGCGGATCGACTTGACCTCGGTGCCGGTCAGCGCAATGCCCGCCTCGACCGTATCCTCGATCGCATAGTTGAAGCGGGCCTTGCGATTCTCCGCCATGACCTTGATAGGACGTTCGTTCTTATCGGCCATGACAGACAGATCCGGTCGAGATGCGCGCGTAAGCTAACAGTTTGGATGAAGCGCGCGCGTCACTTCTTGAGGAGATCGCGGATCTCGGTCAAGAGCGCGACTTCCGCTGACGGCTTCGGCGGCTCCGCGGGCTTGGCCTCGTCCTTGCGCTTGAACTGGTTCATGGTGCGGATGACCATGAACAGCACGAAAGCGATGATGACAAAGTTCACGACCAAGGTGAGGAAGTTGCCATAGGCCAGTACCGCACCCTGCTTCTTGGCTTCGACAAGATTGGTCTGCGTGACCTGCTTGGAGAGTCCAACGAAGTAGTTGGAGAAATCCAGGCCGCCGGTGGCTGCACCGATGATCGGCATGATGATGTCGTTGACCATCGACGTCACGATGGCACCGAAGGCGGCGCCGATGATGACGGCAACGGCGAGATCGACGACGTTGCCCTTCATTGCGAATTCGCGGAATTCCTTCAGCATATCCGTCCCCTTCCTTCGATGTCACGCGCGGGACCAGCCAGTGCGGATTCCCAGATCTCAGTTGATCAGGCCAGCGTGCACCATAGCGCTGCGCACGGCAACGCGCGTCGGTTCGGTGACCGGAACCATCGGCAGCCGCAGCGTCTCGTCCAGCTTGCCGAGCAACGACAGCGCGTACTTGATCGGCGCCGGGTTGCTCTCGATGAACAGGTTGTTGTGCAGCGGCATCAGCTTGTCGTGCAGCTTCAGCGCAGTGGCATGATCGCCCTTGGCCCAGGCGGCCTGGAACTCCGAGCACAGGCGCGGCGCGACGTTCGAAGTCACCGAAATGCAGCCATGGCCGCCATGGGCCATGTAACCGAGGATGGTCGCATCCTCGCCGGAGAGCTGGTTGAATTCCTCGCCCATCGCCGCGCGTTGCTGCGAGACGCGGACCATGCTGGCAGTGGCGTCCTTGACGCCGGCGATGTTCTTCAGCTCCCACAGCCGCTTCATGGTGTCGACCGACATGTCGATCACCGAGCGCGGCGGAATGTTGTAGATGATGATCGGAATCCCGATCGCGTCGTTGATCGCCTTGAAGTGCTGGTACATGCCTTCCTGGGTCGGCTTGTTGTAGTAAGGCGTTACGACCAGCACCGCGTTCGCGCCCGCCTTCTCGGCGTGCTGGGCGAGCTCGATCGCCTCCTTGGTCGAGTTGGAGCCGGCCCCGGCGACGACGGGCACGCGGCCCTTCGCTTCCTCGATGCACCATTCGACGACCTTCTTGTGCTCGTCATGGCTCAGCGTCGGGCTCTCGCCGGTGGTGCCGACGGGGACCAGGCCGTTGGTGCCCTCTGAAATCTGCCAGTTGACCAGGGAGCGGAACGCCGACTCGTCCAGCGAGCCGTTCTTGAACGGCGTGACCAAGGCGGTGAACGAACCCCGGAATTTCGTCTTGGCTGCCATGGACTTCCTCCTCCGTACGGCGATCTCGAGAGCAAGCCGCATTCATATCGGGTCTATCCCGCCGGTAAAAGACCCGCCTCCGTGTGACGCACCGTTTAGGCCGCGATTTTGCCGCTGTGGTGGTGCAAACCCGGCAAAGGTAAGCGGCTGTTGGTATTTTGTCCGCATATTCAATCAAATACAGCCAAATCTTGTACAACTGGGTCTGAGCCAATTGACTGATTCGGGGGACGAAACGCCATGACCTCCTTTCCGCGTGCCACATGGCGATTGACCGGTCTGGCCGTGTGCCTGATGGCAGGGCTGTCGGTCGGCTGCGCCGCCTGGGCCAAGTCCAATGAGACGACCGCGGAAGGGACCAAGGATACCGCGAAGGACACCGCGAAACCAGCCGCCAGGACCACTGCAAAAGGATCGTCCAAGGGAACCGGCAAGGAAACTTCGAAGGACGCCGCCAAGGGCGCGAGCAAGGGTGCGACCAGCGCCCCCGCCAAGGATGCCGCGAAGAAGCCTGCCACGAATGCCAGCAAGGATGCTGGCAAGAACGCCGACAAGCAACCCGCGAAGGACAAGCCCAGGCCTGCGGCGGCCGCCGCGCCAAAATCAAGGCCGACCGCCAACGGTTCGCCCCCCAAACCCGCACCCGCGCCGTCCGTGACGGCCACCGTCAGACCGACCGCCCCGACCCCCGCCAAGCCCGTCCCGGCTCCGGTCCTGGCGCCAGCGACCCGCCAGCATGCCGCGCCGCGCAAGCCGGTCACGCCGGCCGCGGTTGCTGCGACCTCCTCGACGTCGCAAGCCGACAAGGACACGCTGGAGACCGTTATCGAGCTCGTGCGCAAGCGCAGGTCGGGCGACGCCACCAATGCCGCGGCCACGATGTCGGATCCCGTGGCGCGAAAACTCGCGGAATGGATCATCCTGCGCGGCGAGGATAATGGCGCCACCGTGGAGCGCTACCGCGCCTTCCTGTCCGCCAATCCGAGCTGGCCGTCGCAGACCTTCCTGCGCCGACGTCTGGAGGCCGCGATGTGGGACGACAGGCGCGACGATTCAGTCGCGTGGTCGTGGTTCGAGAATGAATCCCCCGTGTCCGCCAAGGGCCGCTTCACGCTCGCCAAGGCGATGCTGGCGCGCGGCGACCGCGCCAACGCCGAACGTCTGGTGCGCGAGGCCTGGCGCAGCGATGCGATGTCGGAAGACACCGAGAACAACGCGCTCGACCAGTTCGGTGCGCTGCTGACGCCCGGCGATCAGAAGGCGCGGATGGACACGCTGCTCTACGGCAGCGAGAACGAGGCCGCGCTGCGTGCTGCAAAGCGCCTCGGTGCCGGCTATGTCGCCCTCGCCAAAGCCCGCATCGCCTCCCTCAGGAAAGCGCCGAACGCACGCGCGCTGCTCGAGGCCGTGCCGCGCGAGCTGCATGGCGATCCCGGCTTCATCTTCAGCAAGATCCAGCTGCTGCGCCGCGAGGAGAAATTTGCAGAAGCCGCCCAGCTCATGCTGTCGGCACCGAAGGATCCGGGCCGGCTCTACAATCTCGACGAATGGTGGATCGAGCGGCGCCTGCTGGCGCGCAAGATGATCGACACCGAGGAATTCCGCACCGCCTATCTGATCGCGCGTGATGCGGCCCTGCCCTCGCGCGACATCTACAAGACCGAGCAGGAATTCACCGCCGGCTGGATCGCGCTGCGCTTCCTCAACGATCCCGCGGCGGCCACCCAGCATTTTGCCCGCATCGGGATCGGCAGCGTCAATCCGACCACGCTGGCGCGCGCCGGCTATTGGCAGGGCCGCGCCGCCGAAGCGGCAGGCCGCCAGCAGGAGGCGCGCAACGCCTACGCGCGGGCAGCCGAGCAATCTACCAGCTATTACGGCCAGCTCGCACGCGCCAAGCTCGGCCTGCCGCAGATCGAGCTCAACAGCCAGCCACGCGGCCGCGGCGCCGAACGGCTGGAGATCGTGCGCGCCGCGCAACTGCTCTACGAGCTCGATGAGCGGGAGATGGCGGTGCCTGTTCTCGCCGATATGGGCGAGAACGGCGATCCCGAAGCGCTTGCCGGCCTCGGCGAGCTCACCCAGCGCTACAGCGACGCGCGCGGCATGCTGCTGCTCGGCAAGGCCGCGCTCAATCGCGGGCTGCCGTTCGATTTCTATGCCTATCCCGTCAATGGCATTCCGCAGTTCACGCCGATCGGCCCCGAGGTCGAGCGCAGCATCGTCTACGCCATCGCGCGGCAGGAGAGCGCCTTCAACCCCTCAGTCGTCTCGCCGGCGCAGGCCTATGGGCTGATGCAGGTGACGCCGGACGCCGCGCGCTATGTCTGCAAACGGCACGGCGGGACCTACGATCTGGGGCGGCTGAAGAACGATTCGGTCTACAACGCCACACTCGGCTCGGCCGAGCTCGGCGGCCTGCTCGAGGATTATCGCGGCTCCTACATCATGACCTTTGCCGCCTACAATGCCGGCCGCGGCAGTGTGAAGAAGTGGATCAATCGCTACGGCGATCCGCGCGACCCGAAGGTCGACGCGGTCGACTGGGTCGAGCTGATCCCGTTCTCCGAGACGCGCAACTACGTGCAGCGGATCATGGAGAACCTTCAGGTCTACCGCGCCCGCTTCGGCGGCGGCACGCGCTTGCAGATCGAGGCCGATTTGCGTCGCGGCGCCGGCAGCGTGGAATAAAGGCCACCCTCTTTGCTCGCTGCCGGGAAGGCCCATTGAGGACGACGGCCCGGCGCGGGGGCGGCTCCTCGGTTTGGCGAACGGGTTGTCGAACTAATGGCGAAGGAACTTCCTGCAGCCTGACTAAGATCGAACCCCTGTCAGCCGATTTACGAGAGACGGGGCGCGAATATGCGACGGCAGAAAGAAATAATAAAATCAATGGCTTAACAGCATCGGCGGGACGGATTCGAATCATTGACAGGCTTCTCTCGAGCAAGCCGCCTCCCATTTGTAAGCAAATTCAACTATTTAGCCGGGTTCAACGAGACCGAAACCCTCCTTGCTACATCCGCAAAAGGTCCAGCGCCGTGTCCGTTGTCGCGACGTTATGTTCTCGCTCCGGGAGCAAACCGCTTCGTTTCGAAAATCGCTGGGAATATTCGAGCGAAAACACGCGCTTCCAAATTGACCGGCCCAAGTAATTAGATGCATAAGGCTCGCACCGGAGAGGTGGCCGAGTGGCTGAAGGCAACGCTTTGCTAAAGCGTCATACGGTCTCAAGCTGTATCGAGGGTTCGAATCCCTCCCTCTCCGCCATATCCTTCGTTGTCCAGCCCGGAGACATCGGTAACAGATTGTACCTAAGACATGGGTGACAACCTCGTGCCGAACGGGTTGTCGAGGGGTTGCAGGGTTTTCTGCTCCAGGTCGAAGTATCCCAAATCATAGTGCATGAAGCTGACGAGCCAAATGCCGTCGTCGACCTCCTTGATGCCGAGTTTCTGGCCGGCCAGCACGGTCGAGATGTTGATTCGCTTGCGATGCAGGCAGAGGCGCCCGCAAGCGGTCACGAGAATCTCGCGATCGTGGAACGGATAGATCAACTCGGGCAAGCCATCGTAACGGCGTGGTGAGGCGCGATAGAGTTCGGCGGGGCATTTCATCTGCAGCGCCTCATGCGGCCGTTCGGTATTGAACTCGCGGACGAAGGCGTCGAAGCGTTCCTGCTGCTGCAGGCTGTTGGCGCCCGGCGGACGGGTCGTCTCCTTCTTGAGGGTGAGATGCATGCGCTCATGGCGGCCGTTCTGCTGTGGATGGCCGGGCTTGATGCGTTCGATGACGATGCCGAGCCTCAGCCACCAGACCGCGAGCTTTGAGAGATTGAACAGGGCATTGGGACTGGCAAAGGGCACGCCGTTGTCGGAGCGGATGGCGAACGGCAAGCCGCGCTCGCGGAACAGCCGTTCAAAGGCGGTAATGGCAGGCTCTTCACGCGTGGAATCGAGCGCCTCGCACAACAGCAGGAAGCGCGAGGCATGATCGGTGACGGTCAGCGGGTAACAGTAGCGGCCATTGCCGAGCTTGAACTCGCCCTTGAAGTCGGCGCACCACAGATCATTGGGTCCCGTGCCCGCGGAGAGCGGCGTGCCGCGCGCGCGGTGGCGCGGCCCGCCGGCGCGCTTGACCAGGTCATGGCGGTCGAGGACCGCATGGATGGTACTCTTGGCCGGAACCCGGATATCGCCGTCCAGCCGTCGGACCAGCAGTTCCCGGATCTTGCGCGCGCCCCAGTGCGGCTTCTCGCCCTTGAGCCGGACAATCAGGCTCTCGATCTGCTCCGGCAGCTGGTTGGCGTAGCGCACCGGCCGCCGCGAGCGATCGCTCAGGGCCTCAAGACCGTGCTCCTTGTAGCGATCGAACATCTTGTAGCCGGTCTTGCGCGAGACGCCGAAATCCCGGCACACGTCCGTCATGGCCTCCCCGTCCAACAGGCGGGCGACAAAGCGCAGGCGTTCTTCCATGACCGAACTCGCTTTCCACGGCATCCACACCTCCCGCTTGCAAAAAAGCGAAAAGTGTAACCCATGTGTCCGGTACGAAATGCCACCTATGTCTCGGGCCGCTCACGTGTCCAGCCCGGAGACATCGGTAACAGGTCGTCCCTAAGACATGGGTGGCGGCCTTGAGCAATCGCTCGAGGCGGCCGGTGCGCTATGCCACCTATGTCTCGGGCCGCTCAATCAAAGATCCGTGCGTTCCATCATCTGAAAGCGATCGTTGAGACGGTGCGCAAGCCTGGCGCAAGGATCAGCGCCACGAGCTCAGCTCGATTCGCGCTCTCCTGATATAGGTGTGTCCGCATCCGGCGGATGGATCGCCAGATCGGCCCATGCGAGGGCCAATCGGCACCGCGGCCGTCCGAGTTCCAGATCGCCGTCGTCGGCCGCGATCTGAATCGGCAGCCATTGAGTAAGTCTCGGACCCACGCCGGGTCATTCCCGTCGGGGTCGCTCACGCCGCGCCCGGTTCAGATGGCGGCACGACGAACACATTTGACTCAGCGTAATCAGGCTCAGCTATGAAAACACCGCCCCGGATGTGATGCTGGGCTCCGTGGGCGGAGACCCACGCCCTCGCATCGCGCTGCGCGGCCGAGATCTCGGCATCCGACATCTGCCCGGCGATTTCCTGGCGCAGCGTCACGGCGTCCTTGCGGCCCTTCAGGGCGGCAAGATTGAACCATTTATGCGCGGCGACGAGATCGACGAGACCGGAGCGTCCGCTCGCCCAATAAATCCCGCGCTCGAACAGCACGTCCGACAGCGCGCCTGCGTCGATAGGTGTCGCGGTCTCCAGATCGAAAGTACCCTGAAACATAACGCATCCCCTTTTTTATGCCGTCTCGTCCCCCGAGCGCGGCTCCCGTCCGATCAACTGTTCAACTCATCCCCAGCGTCTTTTTGCCCAAGCCGTTTGCCGGCTTGTTGGAGGTAATGATGGCGGGCAAATTTGAATGGCAGTTTAAGTATCGCGATGAAGCAGACGTAAACGCGCCCGCCCGGGGCGCGCGCGATAAATGCAATAAGCCCCTGTTTTGCAGGCACTTCTGCAATTCGTCAGATTCGGTTTACCTTGGGATCTTGGGAGAACGATAACCATCGCGCACGGTGACGCGGGTCCTGTGGCGTCCCCGCCCGCTGTCGTCACCTGCATTCCAGAGACAGCAATTGTCCCACGGGAAGCCGCGGCGTACCGGATCGCCCGGGCGGGGACCGGCGAAGACACCGCGAATGGAGAAGCGGCGCGGGAACAGCGTGCACTTGCGCCGCAGCCCTCGCCTGCCCCGAGGCAGAGCGGCCAAGGCAGAGCAGCCACGTCAGCGCAGCCACGTCGCGGTCAGATCAGCAATGTCGGGATATGGGAATGCCGGCAATACCCCGGCCTCAAGAGAACGAGGGCGTCGGCGAACACGTCAGGACCAGATTTCACGTTGGCCCGAAGGCCGCCTGTGAAATTGCGGAGCTCCTTACGGAGAGCCGCACCGAACGAAGAAAACTTGTTTCTTCTGCCGGACCGGGCTTAGCGGGCGAACCCGCGAAGAGAACGATCCGACCGTTGACCTGATGTCTCGCCGACACCCTCTATCGTCGACCAGAACCTTTTGAGAGGCGCTGATGACGTGCCGGCTCTCTAGGAGCCGGCAACTTCAAAAAGCGAAGTTACTTCTTCTTCGCGACCTTGCGGGTCTTCTTCGCAGTCTTCTTCACTGCGGACTTCGCCTTCTTCGCCTTCTTCGCCTTCTTAGCTTTCTTGGCCATGTTGCCCTCCGATGTGTGAGATGGCTTAATCGCTGCATGCAGTCGGGGATCGAGTGCACACTCATCCCGAATACACCAACACAACGAAAAAAACAGCGTCTCGCTTAAAGAAGTGTTGACGAGCAGAGACGCGTGCGCTTGGCGAGCGCGATGCAAGCGCACTGCATGACGCGTGCTTGCGATCGCGGGGAGTGCCCGCAGCATCAGCTTCCGCGAGAGATGCAATTGCAGGAAACACTACGCAGCAAGTATTTTTCTGCACGCACACATCGCGCGCGATCGTCGCGACGACGCGCATCTCCAATCCCGCGACGGCCTCGCGAAGGCGCTTCGCGGACTCTGAGTCGCGACTTTTGGCAACGAAAATATTTTCATGATTAACGCCGCGAACGCTCGTCAGAGCGTGTGCAAGCCGCCGTTTTGCGCGAATCGCGTGCGGCGATTCGGTCGGCGTATCGCGGTCGATCAGGATGAAGTTTGCCGCCGAGGATGCGCGCGAGCATCGCATCGCGAACCGAAAGCGAGGTGACGACGCGTGTCCGTCACCTCGTTCGAACGCGCGAAGTCAGATGCCGAGCTTGGACTTGAGCAGGTCGTTGACGCTCTGCGGGTTGGCTTTGCCGCCGGACGCCTTCATCACCTGACCGACGAACCAGCCGAGCGACTGCGGCTTGTCCTTGACCTGCGCGGCTTTGTCGGGATTGGCCGCGATGATGTCGTCGACCACCTTTTCGATCGCCGAAAGATCGGTCACCTGCTTCATGCCGCGGCTTTCGACCAGCGCGCGGGGATCGCCGCCCTCCTGCCAGACGATCTCGAACAGATCCTTGGCGATCTTGCCGGAGATGGTGCCCTCGCCGATCAGGTCGATGATCGCAGCCAACTGCTCGGCGCCAACCGGAGTGCCCGTAATATCCCGGCCTTCCTTGTTGAGACGGCCGAACAGCTCGTTGATGACCCAGTTCGCGGCGACCTTGCCGTCACGCGCGCGGTTGGCGAGCTTGTCCAGCACGGTCTCGTAGAACACCGCGCTCTCGCGCTCGGCGACCAGCACGCTGGCGTCGTAGGCCGACAGGCCGAGATCCGCGACGAAGCGCGTCTTCTTCTGGTCCGGCAGCTCGGGCAGCTTCGCCTTCAGCCCGTCGACGAACTCTTGGCTGAACTCCAGCGGCAAAAGGTCGGGATCGGGGAAGTAGCGATAGTCGTGCGCCTCTTCCTTGGACCGCATCGACCGCGTCTCGCCCTTGTTGGGGTCGTAGAGCCGGGTCTCCTGGTCGATCGCGCCGCCGTCCTCGAGGATTTCGATCTGGCGCCGCGCCTCGTACTCGATCGCCTGGCCGATGAAGGTGATCGAGTTCATGTTCTTGATTTCGCAGCGGGTGCCGAGCGGCGCGCCCGGCTTGCGCACGGAGACGTTGACGTCGGCGCGCAAGCTTCCCTTCTCCATGTCGCCGTCGCAGGTGCCGAGATAGCGCAGGATCGAGCGCAGCTTGGTCACATAGGCCTTGGCCTGCTCGGCATCGCGGATGTCCGGTTTTGATACGATCTCCATCAGCGCGACGCCGGAACGGTTGAGGTCGACATAGGACAGGGTTGGCGACTGGTCGTGCAGCGACTTGCCGGCGTCCTGCTCCAGATGCAGTCGCTCGATGCCGATGGTTGCGGTCTTGCCGCCGTCCAGTTCGACAACGACCTCGCCCTCGCCGACGATCGGCGACTTGTACTGGCTGATCTGGTAGCCCTGCGGCGAGTCCGGATAGAAATAGTTCTTGCGGTCGAACACCGAGCGCAGATTGATCTGCGCATTGAGGCCGAGCCCGGTGATGACAGCCTGCCTGACGCATTCCTCGTTGATGACGGGCAGCATGCCCGGCATCGCGGCGTCGACCAGCGATACGTGACTGTTCGGCTCGCCGCCGAACGCGGTCGAGGCGCCCGAGAACAGTTTTGAGTTCGACGTCACCTGGGCATGGATCTCCAGGCCGATGACCATCTCCCAGTCGCCGGTGGCGCCTTTGAGAAGCTTGTGCGTGGCCGTGCTCATGTCTTGCTCCCGAGCAGCGTGGCAGCGATCCGCTCCCACTCCGCCTGCAATGAATCCTTCGCCACCGGCTGGCCGGCCTGGCGATACCAATAGCCGGCATTGCCGAGGTCGCCCTCGACCCGGTGCAGATAGGCGTGCACCCAGGCGGCTTCGCGGCTGCCCTCGTCCTGAACGATCTTGTGCGCCTGGTCCCAGTCGCCCTTGGCGGCCCACCACAGGCCGGCGAGCGGCGCGCTGAGATCCGGCGCCGGCGCGGCGCCGTCGAGGCTGGCGATATACGCCGCCATATTCACCACCATTTCGCCGGCGTGAAGCGGCCGGCCGCCTGCTCGATCACCTCGCCGAGCGAGAACAGCGTCTCCTCGTCGAAGGGCCGGCCGATCAGCTGCAGGCCGAGCGGCAGGCCCTGCGCGTCCTTGCCGGCGGGCACCGCGATGCCGGGCAACCCCGCCATGTTCACGGTCACCGTGAAGATATCGTTGAGGTACATCTCGACGGGGTCGGCCCCACCCTTCTCGCCAATGCCGAAGGCGGCGGACGGCGTCGCCGGCGTCAGGATCGCGTCGACGCCCTTGGCGAAGCAGTCCTCGAAATCCTTCTTGATCAGCGTACGCACCTTCTGGGCGCGCAAATAGTAGGCGTCGTAATAGCCGGCCGAGAGCACGTAGGTGCCGATCATGACGCGGCGCTTCACCTCCGCGCCAAAACCTTCAGCACGGGTGTTCTCGTAGAGCTCGTTGATATTCCTGCCCTGCTCGCGCAAACCGTAGCGCACGCCGTCGTAGCGCGCGAGGTTGGAGGACGCCTCCGCCGGCGCCACGATGTAATAGGCCGGCAGCGCGTACTTCGTATGCGGCAGCGATATCTCGACCAGTTCGGCGCCGGCCGCCTTCAGCCAGGCCGCGCCCGCTTCCCAAAGTTTTTCGATCTCGGCCGGCATGCCGTCGAGACGGTATTCCCTGGGAATGCCGATCTTCATGCCCTTCACGGACTTGCCGATCGCGGCCTCATAGTCCGGCACGGGGATATCGACCGAGGTCGTGTCCTTCGGATCGTGGCCGGCCATCGAGCGCAGCAGCATCGCGGCATCGCGCGTGCTGCGCGCGATCGGACCGGCCTGGTCGAGCGAGGAGGCAAAGGCGACGATGCCCCAGCGCGAGCAGCGGCCATAGGTCGGCTTGATGCCGACGGTCGCGGTGAACGCCGCCGGCTGACGGATCGAACCGCCGGTATCGGTCGCGGTCGCGCCCATGCAGAGCAGCGCGGCCACCGCAGAGGCCGAGCCGCCGGACGAGCCGCCCGGCACCAGCGTCGTGTTGCTTCCGTCGCGCCGCCAGGGATTGCCGACCGGGCCGAAGCACGAGGTCTCGTTCGACGAGCCCATCGCGAACTCGTCATTGTTGAGCTTGCCCAGCATCACCGCGCCGTCGCGCCAGAGCTGCGAGGTGATGGTGGACTCGTAGGTCGGCACGAAATTGCCGAGGATTTTTGAACACGCCGTGGTGCGCACGCCCTTGGTCGCGAACAGGTCCTTGATGCCGAGCGGAATGCCGGCGAGCGGCCCCGCATCGCCTTTCCCGATCCTGGCATCCGCCTCGCGCGCCATGGTCCGCGCCTGATCCGGCGTCTCCATGACGAAAGCATTGAGCACGCGCGCGGCTTCGATCGCGTTCAGATGCGCATCGGTCAGCTCGAGTGACGTGAAAGTCTTGGCCGCGAGGCCCTTGCGGGCTTCGGCAAGCGTCAGCGATGTCAAATCGGTCATTTATTGATCGGGCTGCAGAAGAACGGAGACAGGGACTTGTCGTTGGCCGGGTCGTCTTTCTTGGCGGCCGCTTTCGCAGCCGCCTCGATCTCGTCGAGCACGGCATTGACGGCGACGTTGGGGTCGGCAGCCTTGCCCTGCCTCTCCATCTTGTCGAGATAGTTCATGTAGGCCTGATAGGCCTTCTCGTCGTCGCAAAGCATGCACATCGGACAGCGTCCTGAGAATTACTCGACCACTTTGGGCACAAGAAAGAAGTGACCTTCGGTCGCCGGCGCATTGGCAACGATATCGTCGGCGATCTCGCCGTCGTTGACCACGTCTTGCCGCTTCTTCATCTGCATCGGCGTGACCGAAGTCATCGGCTCCACGCCCTCGACATTGACCTCCGAGAGCTGCTCGACAAAGGCGAGCATGGCGTTCAGCTCGCCCTGCAGATGCGGAACCTCGCCTTCGGAAACAGCAATGCGCGCCAGATGCGCGATGCGGCGGACGGTAGCGGCGTCGACGGACATAATATAAGGCCTCTCACGGCAAAACCTATGTGCCGTATAGCAGAGGCCGCTTTTGCGCCGCAACCGGCGCTGGGGACTAGCCGGCCAGCGCCTTCATCCGGGCAAGTGCCGATCTGGCGAGATCCCGGGTCAATTCGGCCGCCGGGACCTCGCGGCCCAAGGCAATGGCCTGGCCGGCCCAGAGATTGGTGAAATCCACCCTGCCCTGCTTCTCGGCAGCCGCCTTCAGCGGTCCGAGCGCCGTTGCGGCATGGGGAAATGGCGGCGCATCCGGCGAGATCGGGCCGGCCTCGCGCATCAGACGGTTCTGGACGCCGCGCGCCGGCCGCCCGGTCATGACATTGGTGATGACGGTGGAATCGTCCCGTCCTTCGGCGAGCGCCGCGCGGGCCGCCGCACTGACCTTGGATTCCGGACAACGCAGATAGGCGCTCCCGATCTGCACGCCGGCCGCGCCGAGCGCAAACGCCGCCGCGATACCGCGGCCATCCGCAATGCCGCCGGCCGCAATCACTGGCACCTTCACCGCGTCGACCACCTGCGGCACCAGTGCAAAGGTGCCGGGCTGTTCCGAGATCTTGTCGGTCAGGAACATGCCGCGATGGCCGCCAGCCTCCGCACCTTGTGCGATCACCGCGTCAGCGCCGTGCTGCTCGAGCCAGACCGCCTCCCTCACCGTGGTCGCCGAGGCGATGACGAGACATCCTGCCGCCTTGACCCGCTTGAGCAGCGCGTCCTCGGGCAGACCGAAATGGAAGCTGACGATCTCCGGCTTCAACTCCTCCACGACCTCGCAGAAGCCGGCGTCGAACGGTGCGCGGTTTGCGGCATTGATGGGTGCGGCGGGATCGAGGCCATGCTCGCTGTAGTAGCCCGCGAGGCGATGCTTCCAGCGCACCTCCGCCTCGGCCGTGAGCTCGACCGGTGTATGGCAGAAGAAGTTCATGTTCACCGGCGCGGAGACGCGTTGTCGGATGATATTGACCTGCTCGCGCGCCTTATCCGGCGACAGCATCGCGCTCGGCAGCGAGCCGAGCCCGCCGCCTTGCGCGACGGCGATCACCAGTTCCGCATCCATCACACCAGCCATCGGCGCCAGCACGATCGGAAATTCGGTCTTGAAGAGGTCGATCAATCGACGGTCAGGCCACATGGTTTTGCTCTCTCGTGGTTCAGGCAAGCGGTGCCATGGAATTACGCCGGCCGGTTAGCAGTTGCTCGGCCTCGGTCGCGATACGTTCGACGATCTCGGCGGCGGGCGGAATATCATGGATCAGGCCGACAGCCTCGCCGGCAAAGACCGCGGCGACCTCAAAATTGCCCGCGGCCCTGGCCGCAGCATACTCAACGGTCACCTCGGCCGCGCGCTGCATGAGCTCGATCTCGCGGCCGGTCCAGCGCCTGATATGATCGTTGACCAGCGTTCGCGCGGTGAACGGAGCCGGCCAGAACAGGCTGCGCGACCAGTCGACAATGACGCCGCGCACCGTGTCATTGGGATCAGCGTCGCGAATGCGCTGCTTCGCTTCCTCCGCGCCGTCGGCCTCCACGCTCGCATAGAAGCGCGTTCCGATCAGCACGCCGGAGGCGCCCAGCATCATCATCGCCGCGAGCCCGCGGCCATCGGCAATTCCGCCGGCGGCAACGACCGGCACGCGCCCGGCCGCGAGATCGACGATAACAGGCACGATGTCGACGGTGGTGCGCGATGCGCCATGGCCGCCGGCTTCGGTGCCCTGCGCGATCAGGATGTCCGCACCGGCGTCGAGCGCCTGCTTCGCCATTTCCTCGCTCTGCACCTGGCAGATCAAGCGCGCCCCGCACGCCTTGATGCGCGCCGCAAATGGCGCGGGGTCGCCGAACGATAGCATGATCGCCTGCGGTTTGGCATCCAGCGCAATGTCGAGAAGTTCAGGTTGTTTTGCGAGGCTCCAGGTGATGAAGCCGATGCCGAATGGCGCAAACCCGCTCAATCTCTTTGCCTCGGCCTCGAGCCGGGCCCGGTCGCCATAGCCGCCACCCAAAATCCCGAAACCGCCGGCTTCGCTGACGGCCCGCGTCAGCCGGCTGCCCGCGATCGTATCCATCGGCGCCAACAGGATCGGATGCGTGATTCCCAGCAGCTGGGTCAGCGATGTCACGATCGGCATGGTCTCCCTCCCGGCTGGACACGGACACTAGGCTTGAATAACATTCTGGAAAAATGATTTCCAATGAACGCTGTCATCTCAAAAGCGAAACGATGCGATGGAACTCAGCGACATCCAGACCTTTGCGGCGGTTGCCCGCACCGGCGGCATCACCCGCGCCGCGGAAGAGCTCAACACCGTGCAGTCCAACGTCACCCAGCGTGTGAAGGCGCTGGAAGCCGAGATCGGCACACCGCTATTCGAACGGCACAGCCGCGGCATGACGCTGACGAGCGCGGGCAAGCGCCTTTTGCCTTACGCACAGCGGATGGCCGCATTATCACGCGAAGCTGTGCTTGCCGCCCGCGACGACGGCGAGCCGAAGGGACCGCTTGCGATCGGCTCGATGGAAACCACCGCGGCGGTGCGGCTGCCGCCATTGCTCGCGGACTTTCATCGCCGCTTTCCTGCCGTCCGGCTGAGCCTGCGTACCGCGCCCACCGCCGACCTCGTCGCGAGCGTGCTCGAAGGCACGCTCGACGGCGCCTTCGTCGCGGGTCCGATTGCGCATGCCGATCTCACCGCGACAAGCGCGTTCCGCGAAGAGCTGGTGTTGGTCAGTGCGCGACGCTGGGCTACGCTCGCCGAGCTACGCGCCGGCACGCCGGAGTCCGGCCCGACTGCGCTGGTGTTCCGCACCGGCTGCACCTACCGGCAGCGGCTCGAACAGATTTTTGTCGAGTTCGGCTGGCCGTCAGCCGCACGCTTCGAGCTCGGCACGCTCGACGGCATGATCGGCTGTGTCGCCGCCGACATGGGCGTGACGCTGCTGCCGCGTGCCGTCGTCGAACGCAGCGCGATCAACGGCAGCGTGACGATCCACGCGCTCGGCGCCTCGCATGCGCGCGTCGAGACCCTCTTCATCCAGCGCCGCGCCGGGCATCAAACCAGCGCGCTGAACGGGTTTTCCGCCGCCTGCCTGAAGAAAAACGACGAAATCATCGCGGCCTGAGACGCCATCGCCGCAGCGCCACGACGGTCCAGATCGCCTCGACGACGCCGAACGGCCAGGCCCCTTGCAGGAAGCCGTAAGTCGAACCGAGCACGCAGGACATCGCGAACAGCAGCACGAACCAGTGGCCGCGGTCTTCCAGGGCGTAAGTGACCAGCATCGCCGTCACGGCGAACAGGCCAAATAGTGTCAGCGCATCCATTGTTTCGGGTTCACTCCATAGCGCGACGCGTGATATGCGCTAATCCCATGCCGGCTCTTATCCTGCCTCTCGTCGATGCTGCAACCCACTGGCCCGAACGCGGCGGGTTGGTCGGGCTCGATCTGGGTACCAAGACCATCGGCGTTGCCGTCTCCAATCCGGACCGCCGGTTAGCTACCGGCGTCGAGACCATCCAGCGCAAGGCCTTCAAACAGGATGCCGCCCGGCTGCTCGCGATTGCCGGTGAACGCAAGGCCGTCGGCTTCGTGCTCGGCCTGCCCATCAACATGGACGGCAGCGAGGGCCCGCGCGCGCAATCGACCCGGGCGTTTGCCCGCAACCTCGCCGGCCTGACCGCGCTGCCCATCGGCCTCTGGGACGAGCGTCTGTCGACCGCTGCGGTCGAACGCGAACTGATCGGCATGGACGTCAGCCGCGCCAAGCGCGCCGAGGTGATCGACGAACACGCCGCGATCTTCATCCTGCAAGGCGCGCTCGACCGGCTCGCCAATCTGCGCGCAGCGCCGGGGCCTGACTGATCCATGGCCGTCGTGATCGCGGCGCTCCTCCCGGTCTTTATCCTCATCGTGCTCGGCGTCGTGCTGAAGCGCACCCTGATGCGGCTCGACACGCAATGGCACGGGCTGGAGCGGCTGACCTATTTCGTCCTGTTTCCGATGCTGCTGATCCAGACTCTGGTGAAGGCCGACCTGTCCAGGGTCCCGGTCGCCGGCGTCGGCGGCGCGCTGCTGCTGTCGGCGCTCGCGATGTCGCTGCTCTGCCTCGCGCTCCGCCCGGCTCTCGCGCGGCTCGACATCGACGGTCCCGCCTTCACCTCGATCTTCCAGGGCGCCACCCGCTGGCAGACTTATGTCGCACTCTCCGTCTCCGCCAACATGTTCGGCGATGTCGGGCTGGCCCTCGCCTCGGTCGCTATGGTCGCGATCATCCCGCTGGTCAACGTGTTCAGCGTCGCTGTGCTGGCCCATTACGCCGCGCCGGAAAAGCAGTCTGCCCGCGCGATCGTAATGACGCTGGTCCGCAATCCCCTGATCTGGGCCTGCGTGATCGGCCTCGTCATCAACGTTGGCCATCTGCCGCTGCCAAAAATCTGGCACGAGGTCGCGGATGCGCTCGGCCGCTCCTCGCTCGCCATCGGCCTGCTCGTCACCGGTGCCGGCCTGCAGCTCAAAGGCCTGCTCCGCCCGAGCGTGGGCGCGACGATCGGCGTAACGTTCAAGCTGGTGCTGATGCCCGTGCTCGCGCTGGCGCTTGCCGTCTGGTTCGGGCTAGCAGGCACCAACCTCGCGATCATCGCGATCTGCGCGGCGGTGCCAACCTCGCCCAGCGCCTACGTGCTGGCCCGCCAGATGGGCGGCGACGCGCCATTGCTGGCGCAGATCATCACGCTGCAAACGATCCTGGCGGCGATCACCATGCCGATCGCGATCGCGCTGGTGGCCTAGCTCCCGAGCCACATCGTCAGCACCACCGCCGTCAAATTGTTTAGCGCATGCAGCACGATCGTGAGCCAGAGCGAGCTGCTGCGGTAGCGCATGTAGCCGAACCACAGGCCGATGGAGAAGACCTCGGCGAGGAAGTACATGTCGTATTGCAGATGCACCGCCGTCCACACCAGCGACGACAGGACGATCGCGCCGGGCACGCGCAGGAAGCTCGCCGACCAGCCACGGTAGAGGAACCCGCGCGCCAAAACCTCCTCGGACATCGGCGCTGCCACGCTGAAGGCGAATAGCAGGAAGAAGGCTGCGCCCTTGTCGCGGCCGGATTTCAGCAGATCGGTCATGAAGCCCGGCGTCGCCTCGCGGCCGAGGCTCCGCGACATCGTCTCCCAGGCCACCACGATCAGGACAAGCCCGACGGCGCCGAACAGGAGTTGCTTCCAGGACGGCCAATGCAGCGCGAGATAATCGGCGAAAGCGGCCTTCTTGATGCGGATGGCCAGCCACACCGCGGCCAGCGTCGCCGGCAGGCCCATGGTCACCGACAGCGCAAGCGCCTGCGGCTCGCGGCCGACGAGCTGAAGCGAGGCGAGGTCCATCGGCAGGCCACGCTGCACCACCAGCAGAACGATGGCGCCGATCTGCCCGACGAACATCGCGACGAAGATGAGCAGGCCCCACAGCGCCGTGCCCCAAAACTTCCAGACGCGCGGCGTCGCAAGGGTCACGGTAAGCGGCGGATAGTCGGGATTGAGGGAGTCCATTAGGGGCTTTCGTTAGAAGCAGAAGCGACGCCGTCCTTCGGACGGATGTGCCCGGCCATGACGATGTGGTTCCAGCATGCCCCGTTCAAGGCAGCGCCCGCTCCAGCAGTGCACGCACCTCGCCGCTCTCCAGCTCCACCGCGCCATACATGCTGGCGTGGTTAGCCGCGAGCCGAGTGACGGCGAACAGCTCGGCATGGCGGGGCGACACAGCGTTGAGCGCGGCGGCTGCGGCAAGTAGGGCCAGCTTCTCGACCGCAAGCCGCGCGACGCGCTCGCCGTCCGCCCGGCGGAAGCTCTCGCCGATGAAAGTGATCGCCTCGCCTGCTCCGGACAAGCCCTTCGTCTCAGCCGCAAGTCCTTGCAGCACCGCCATCGCCGCATCCGCCTCGCGCGAGAGCGCGCGCAGCACGTCGAGGCACATCACATTGCCCGAGCCTTCCCAGATCGCGTTGACCGGCGACTCCCGGTAGTGACGTGCCAGAATGCCGTCCTCGACATAGCCATTGCCGCCGAGGCACTCCATCGCCTCGTAGAGAAACGCCGGCGCGCTCTTGCAGGTCCAGTATTTGATCGCGGGCGTGAGCAGCCGCATATAGGCGGCGTCCGCCGCATCGTGCGGCGTGCGGTCGAAGGCGCGGCAGAGCCGCATAATCAGCGCGACGCTCGCCTCGACATGCAGCGCCATGTCCGACAGCACCGCCTGCATCAAGGGCTGATCGGCAAGATGCTTCTGGAACACACTGCGGTGACGGGTGTGATGCAGCGCGTGCGCGAGCCCCGAGCGCATCAGGCCGACGGAGGCGATTGCGCAATCCTGGCGCGTGAGCTGCACCATCTGGATGATGGTGCGGATGCCCTTGCCCTCCTCGCCGACGGCTTCCGCATAGGCGCCGACGAACTCGACCTCGGACGAGGCATTGGAGCGGTTGCCGAGCTTGTCCTTCAGACGCTGGAACTGGATCGCGTTGACCGAGCCATCAGGTGCAAACCGGGGCATGAAGAAGCAGGTCAGCCCCTGCTCCGCCTGCGCCAGCACCAGGAACGCATCGCACATCGGCGCCGACATGAACCATTTGTGGCCGGTGATGCGATAGGCATCCCCATCGCGCACCGCCCGCGTCATGTTGGCGCGCACGTCGGTGCCGCCCTGCTTCTCGGTCATTCCCATGCCGAGCGTGATGCCGCGCTTGTCCCACCACGGCGCGAAGGCGGGATCATAGCTCTTCGTCGACAGCACCGGCATCACCTTGCCGAGCAGATCCGGCTGCATCACCAGCGCCGCGACGGAGGCGCGCGTCATCGTGATCGGACAAAGATGCCCTGTCTCGACTTGCGCGGCGATGTAGAATTTTGCCGCACGAATGACCTCGGCGGCATCGCCCGTAGGCTTTCCATCCGTCGTCCACGTCGAATTGTGCAGGCCGGCATGCGCGCTGTGCGCCATCAGCTCGTGATAGGCGGGATGAAACTCGACCTCGTCGCGGCGGTTGCCCTTGGAATCGAAGGTCCGCAGCTTCGGCGTGTTCTCGTTCGCGACGCGCCCGCGGTCCGCCATCGCGGCCGAGCCCCAATGCCTCCCGAACTCCGACAGCGCCCGTTCCGCCGCCGCGCCGCCATTGGCCTTCACCGCCTCGACTAGCGGCCGATCCATGGCGAACAGGTCGACGTCCTCGAGCGGCGGCGACTGGTTGAAGACCTCGTGAGTCGCGAAGCTGGGCTGGGTCATCTTGTTTCTCGGCGCGGGATCAGTTCCGCCGCGGCGGAATCGGGAAATCATAGGCCGCCCCGCCCGCTCTCGGCAGGGAAAAATGCCACCACTCCTTCGAATAGTTCACAAAGCCTTGCTTCGCCATCGCAGCCACCAGCCGCCTGCGCCAGGCGCGCTGGTCCGGATCGATCGACGGTGCGGCGGTATGCCCTTTCACGTCGGTGCAGTCATAGCCCGTGCCCATGTCGACGCTGCCTTCCGGCAGCCGCGCCTCGACCGGCGCAGTGCAATCGGCGTAGCTTTTTGACGGGTCGTATCTGCCCGAATTGTCGGCTTTGAGATCGACCAGGGTGAGATCGAGCGCCGCGCCGGTGGAATGCTGCGAGCGGCTCGCGATGTAGCCGAGGCGGAACAGCTCCGTCTTGGGAATTTTGGGATTGTAGCGCAGCTCGGCGGCGGTCTCGTGGCCGTTCTGCGACCACCTGACCATGTCGAGCGAGGCCCGCGCCGGCCGGTAGCAGTCGAACATCTTCAGCGAGAGATTTTGCCCCGCCAGTTCCTGCTGAACCGCCTTCAGCCGCAGCCCCACCTCACGCTTCACGACGCATTCACCGGCGCCATAGCCGGCCAGCGGACGGCCGACGAAATTGTTCGAGGTGGCGTAGCGGATGTCCTGGACGATGCTGGCGTCGATGTCGCGCAAATAGACGAAACCGCCGGGAAGCGATTGGGCGTAGGCGGATGAGATTGAGGCGACCGTTAAAAGTACAATCAAAATCAGGCTAGCGGAGCGCATTGAAACTTCCCTCGTTCCGGGTTCGATGCTTCGCATCGCCCCGGAATGCCAGCAAGACAGATCAGGGGATAACTCACCGGTTCGGCTTTGGCCCTTGCCCCCTCAGCCATCCCCGCCTATAGCTCTCGTTTTAATGACATCGAAATCGACCTTCGTCCTCGGCCACCGGCATTTGCTGGGCATCGAGGGCCTTTCCGCGGCCGACATCACCGGCCTCCTCGACCTGTCCGAAGAATATGTCGAGGTCAACCGCCAGGTTGACAAGAAGCGCACCGTCCTGCGTGGACGGACGCAGGTGAACCTCTTCTTCGAAGCTTCCACCCGGACCCAATCCTCGTTCGAGCTCGCCGGCAAACGGCTGGGCGCCGACGTCATGAATATGTCGGTGTCCTCTTCGTCCATGAAAAAGGGCGAGACGCTGATCGACACCGCGGTGACGCTGAACGCCATGCACCCGGATATCCTGGTGGTCCGGCATCACGCCTCCGGCGCGGTGGAACTGCTGGCCCGCAAGGTCGACGGTTCCGTGGTCAATGCCGGCGACGGCGCCCATGAGCATCCGACGCAAGCGCTGCTGGATGGCCTCACCATCCGCCGCAACAAGGGCCGCATCGAGGGCCTCGTCGTCGCGATCTGCGGCGACGTGCTGCATTCGCGCGTCGCCCGCTCCAACATCATCCTGCTCAACACCATGGGCGCGCGTGTCCGTGTCGTCGGCCCCTCGACGCTGCTGCCGCCGGGGCTCGAACGGATGGGGGTTGAGGTTGCGCGCGACATGCGCGAGGGGCTCAACGGCGCGGACATCGTCATGATGCTGCGGCTGCAGCGCGAGCGCATGAACGGCTCCTTCGTGCCTTCCTCCTCCGAATACTTCCATTATTTCGGGCTGGACCAGAAGAAGCTGGCCTACGCAAAACCCGATGCGCTGGTGATGCATCCCGGCCCCATGAACCGCGGCGTCGAGATCGACACGGCGGTCGCCGACGGCGCACAGTCCCTGATCCGCGAACAGGTGGAGATGGGGGTCGCCGTGCGCATGGCCGTGCTGGAAGCGCTCGCCCGTAACCTTCCGAACGCGTGATGCCCATGTTGATCGATCGACGACCCATTCTGCTTGCCAATGCCCGCGTCGTCGATCCCTCCAGGGATTTTGACGGCATCGGCGACGTCCTGATCGCCGACGGCACCATCCGCGAGACCCGCCGCGGCATTGGAGCTGCCGGCGTCCCCGAAGGCACCGACATCGTCAACTGCTCCGGCAAGATCGTGGCACCCGGTCTGATCGACATGCGCGCCTTTGTCGGCGAACCCGGCTTCAGCCATCGCGAGACGTTTGCTTCGGCGAGCCAGGCGGCGGCGACCGGGGGCGTCACCACCATCATCTGCCAGCCCGAGACCGAGCCTGTCATCGACAATTCAGCGACCGTCGACTTCGTGATGCGACGCGCCCGCGACACCGCAATCGTCAACATCCTGCCGATGGCGGCGCTCACCAAGGGCATGCACGGCGAGGAGATGACCGAGTTCGGTCTCCTGAAGGCCGCAGGAGCGGTCGCCTTCAGCGACAGTGACAGGAGCGTCACCAACTCGCAGGTGATGCGCTGGGCGCTGACCTACGCGCGCGATTTCGACGCGCTGATCGTGCATTATACCGAAGACCCCAAGCTGGTCGGCGAAGGCGTGATGAACGAGGGCGAGTTCGCCACGAGGCTCGGCCTGATGGGCATCCCAAACGCGGCGGAGGCCGTGATGCTGGAACGCGACATGCGCCTCGTCGCGCTTACCGGCGGTCGCTATCACGCGGCTTCGCTGTCCTGTACGGATTCGCTCGACGTCCTGAAACGCGCCCGCGATACCGGGCTCCCCGTCACCGCGTCGGTCTCGATCAACCACCTCGCGCTGAACGAGAACGACATCGGGCCCTACCGGACATTCCTGAAGCTGTCGCCCCCGCTGCGCACGGAGGACGACCGCCGCGCGCTGGTCGCAGCCGTCGCCTCCGGTCTTCTCGACGTCATCATGTCCGACCACAATCCGCAGGACGTCGAGGGCAAGCGCCTGCCGTTCGCGGAAGCCGCTCCCGGTGCCGTTGGGCTCGAGACCATGCTGCCCGCGGGCCTGCGGCTCGTGCATAATGGCGAGCTGGAATTGAAGACGCTGATCCGGGCGATGTCGACCCGACCGGCCGAGATCCTGAGCTTGCCTGGCGGAACCCTGCGCACAGGTGCCCCGGCCGACGTCATCGTGATCGACCCCGATGTCCCCTGGGTGGTCGATCCCGCCGACCTCAAATCGCCCTGCAAGAACACGCCGTTCGACGAGGCCCGCTTTACAGGCCGCGTGGTGCGCACCATTGTCGGCGGACGGACGGTGTACGAGCATGTCTGACGTGCGGAGCTGCAGCCATGGGATCTTCAGACATGGGATTTTCAGACATGGGGCTTGAAGCCTTCCTGCCGGTGGCTTTCGTCATCGGCTACCTGCTCGGCTCGATTCCGTTCGGGCTGATTCTGACCAGGCTCGGCGGTACACAGGATCTGCGCTCGATCGGCTCCGGCAGCATCGGCGCCACCAACGTGCTGCGCACGGGGCGCAAGGGCCTCGCCGCGGCAACCCTGCTGTTCGACGCGCTCAAGGGCACCGTGGCCGTGGTGATCGCCGGCTACATCGCGGGTCCCAATGCCGCGATGCTGGCCGGGCTCGGCGCCTTCCTCGGCCATCTCTTCCCGGTCTGGCTCAAGTTCAAGGGCGGCAAGGGCGTCGCCGTCTATATCGGCATCCTGCTCGGCCTGATCTGGCCCGCAGCGGTGGTGTTCTGCCTGCTCTGGCTCGCCACCGCAGCCACGACCCGCTACTCATCGCTCTCGGCGCTGGTGGCGGCTTTCATCACGCCGATGTTCCTGTGGTGGTTCGGCCAGCCTGCATTGTCTGCGCTATCAGCCGTGCTGACGCTGCTGCTGTTCTACGCGCATCGCGAGAACATCAAGCGGCTACAATCGGGCAAGGAAAGCCGCATCGGCGAGAAGGCCTGAGCCGGGCATCTACGGATACCGAAGTGGCCCCCTTCTGCATTATGTCCCAAATGCTGTTCGCAACTTGCCGCCGAATCACGGCTGTATGGTGGAATGGGTTCCTGGCCTGGCCCTGATCATGGGCATGGCTCTACGCGGTTGCTCAGAATGAGCGAGAAAATTGTCGGCGCGCACGTTGAAGGTGGCTTGCAGGGCACGGCGGCTAGCCGGCTGCTCTCGATGACGGACATCTGGTCCAGTGTGCCCTCGCCGTTTCCTGCTCCCAAGCCTGTGCCCGTTTCGCCCCCAGCGCCGCAGCCTGCTCGCATCGCGCAAGCTCCTCTGACGGTTGAGGCCGTGATCGCGGCCGCACCAGTTGCGCCGGCGCGGCCCAGCGCCAACCCATGGCCGCCGCAGAAATTGTCGCTGGCACTCCAGGGCGGCGGCACCTTCGCCGCCTTCACCTGGGGCGTGCTGGAGCGACTGCTGGAAGAGCCATCCATCGCGATCGACACCATCAGCGGCGCCAGCGCCGGCGCCATCAACGCGCTGCTGCTCGCCTCCGGTTTCGCGGAAGGCGGTCGTGAAGGCGCGCGCGCGCGGCTGAACCGGTTCTGGATCCGCCTGATGCACGAGGCCTCGTTCCGATCGCTGATGTTGATCGGCGGCTTCTCGCCGGCGGGAAGCTCGGTCGCGTTCGGTCCGACGCTGCGCTCCGGCCAGTTCGATCCGTTCGATCTCGATCCGCTGCGGCAGGCGCTGTCGCGCGACATCAACTTTTCCGCCTTGCGCGACGCGCGCTGCCCGAAGCTTCTGATCGCGGCGACGCGGATCTGCGACGGGCAGCAGCAGATCTTCCGCAACGACGCGATCACCGCCGACGTCGCGCTGGCCTCGACCTGTCCGCCGCTGGTTCACTGCGCCGTGGAGATCGACGGCGAGGCCTATTGGGACGGCGGCCTCGGCGGCAATCCGCCGCTGCTGCGGCTCGTGCAGGACACAACAAGCTCCGAAATCCTGCTCGTCCAGGTCACGCCGGCGCGCGACAGCTACGTGCCGATCACGCTCGCTGCGATCGACCGCCGGCTCGACCAGATCGCGGCCAATGCCGCCCTCAATGCCGAGATCGCGGCAATCGAATGGACGCAATCGCACGCGGCATCTTCGCTGCGGCTCTCCAGGATCGCCGCGGAAGATTTCGTCGACGGGCTGGCGCAGCGCTCATCCACCGATCTCGGCCGCGGCTTCATTCGCACGCTGCACCGGAGTGGGCGCGAGGCCGCGGAGTGCTGGCTCGGGCAAGGCGCGACAGGCGCGGAGGCCAAACGCGCTCTTCCCGCACCTGAACCGGCGCTAGCCTGATTTCGCCAACGCGTTCTCCAGGAACCACGCGGCAGCAAGCGCGCCGGGATCGTTGCCGAATCGCGCGATCACCTGCACGCCGATCGGCAAGCCCGCGACCTTGTGCACCGGCACGTTGACGCAAGGATTGCCCATCAGCGTCCAGAGCCTATTGTAGCGGGGGTCGCCGGTGGAGGCGAGGTCCTTGGCCGGCGGCGTGCCCGGCGCCGAATAGGTGAGCAGCACGTCGACGCCCTCGAACAATTCACTGACCTCGCGGCGGCCGCGGCGGCTGGTCCGGCGTGCGTCGTCGTAGTCCTTCGGCGTCAGGCCGACGGTCGCATCGAGGCTGGCGCGCAGCATCGGCGCGATCTCGTCGTGATGCTCCGAAAATTCCCAGGCGAGCGCGCGATGCGCCTCAAAATCCTGGATGATCGGATGGATGCGCCAGGCCTCCTGCACCGCCTCCGGCAGATCGATGGTCTTCACGCTGGCGCCGGCCTTCTCGGAGGCCTTGATCGCGGCTTGCAGCCCCTCTTCGGCCGCCGGCTCCACGGCGCCGGCAAACTCCTGCCTGACCACGCCGATGCGCGGCGCCTTCGCCGCGACGATGCCGGAGAATTCGGTGCGACCGGTCATCGCCAGCAATCCGCGCGCGAGATCTTCCGCGTGCGCCCCGAACAGGCCGACCGTGTCGAGCGCCCACGAATAGCATTTGACGCCGACCGTCGGCAGCATCCGGAACGACGGCTTGATCGCAGCAGCCCCGCAATAGGCCGCAGGCCGGATCACCGAGCCGCCGGTCTGCGTGCCCAGCGCCAGCGGGATCATGCCGGCACCGACGGCCGCGGCCGAACCGGAGGACGAGCCGCCCGGCGTATGGCCGAGATTGTGCGGATTGAGCGTCGGGGTCGGATCGCGCGAGGCGAATGCCGTGGTCGTGGTCTTGCCGATGATGGTGGCGCCCGCCCGCTTCAGCATCATCACGACAGGCGCGTCCGCGCGCGGCTGCCAGCCGCGATAGATCTCCGAGCCCATCTCGGTCGGGAAATCGGCGGTGTCGATGATGTCCTTGATCCCGACCGCGATGCCGCGCAGCGGACCGGAGGCTTGCGCCTGCGCAGACTTGTCGTGACGGACGAAGGCGTGGACCTCCTTCTCCCGGGCCTCGATCGCCGCGTGCGATTGCGCGATGGCGGCCTCGGGCGAAAGCTCGCCGGCTTCGATGCGGCGCTGGAGATCGGCGAGTGAGATCATGGCAATACCCTTCTTATTGCCATCGCTTTTAGCATCGCGACGAGACCGCGCAAGCGCACGTCACTGTTGCCCACGCCCTCAGGTTGTTCCATGCTGCGCCTGCAAGGAGCCGCCGTGGACGCCATCAATCCCAGCGTGGAGCTGACCGAGGCCGACAGGCTCGACCGCCTGCGGCTGATCCGCTCCGACAATGTCGGGCCGCGCACCTTCCGTTCGCTGGTCAATCATTTCGGCACGGCCCGCGCGGCGCTGGAGCGGCTGCCTGATCTCGCAAGCCGTGGTGGCGCGCAGCGTTCGGCGCGCATCTGCAGCGCCGACGAGGCGAAGGCCGAGCTTGCCGCAAGCCGCAGGTTCGGCATCGCCTGGCTCGCGCCCGGCGAGGATGGTTATCCGACCCGGCTCGCAACGCTCGACGATGCACCGCCGCTGCTCGCCGTGCGCGGCGACAGTGCAACGTTAATGCGGCCGATCATCGCCATCGTCGGCTCGCGCAACGCCTCGGGCGCTGGACTGAAATTCGCCGGTCAGCTTGCCCGCGAGCTTGGCGAGGCCGGCTTTATCATCATCTCGGGGCTCGCCCGCGGCGTCGACCAGGCCGCGCATCGCGCCAGCGTCGAAAGCGGCACGATCGCGGTGCTCGCCGGTGGACATGATTGCATCTACCCGCCCGAGCACGGCGATTTGCTGGCTTCCATCCTCGACCACGAAGGCGCGGCGATTTCCGAGATGCCGCTCGGCCACGAGCCGCGCGCCCGCGACTTTCCCCGCCGCAACCGGCTGATCTCGGGCGCAGCGCTCGGCGTGGTCGTGGTGGAGGCGGCGCACCGCTCGGGCTCGCTGATCACCGCACGCATGGCGGCCGAACAGGGCCGCGAAGTGTTCGCGGTCCCCGGCTCGCCGCTCGATCCGCGCGCCGCCGGCACCAATGATCTGATCAAGCAGGGCGCGACGCTCGTCACCGAAGCCGCCGACGTCGTCAACGCGATCCAGCCGATCATGGAGCGGCCGCTGATGCATCCGGCGAGAGAACCCGACAGCGAGCCGTTCGAGAGCGATCCGCAAGGGCACGACCGCGACCAGATCACCGGCCTGCTCGGCCCCACGCCTGTCACGATCGACGATCTCGTACGGATGTCGGGCGCCTCGCCCGCGATCGTGCGCATCGTGCTCCTGGAGCTGGAACTCGCCGGCCGGCTCGAGCGCCACGGCGGTGGTCTGGTGTCGCTGCTTTAGGTTTCGTTGCGCTGATCGAAACGCGTCCTTGCAGCCTCGATTTGCGCCAGATGGTCCATCGCCCATTTGCCGAGAGCTTCGACGGGCTGCGACAGCCCGCGGCCGAGATCGGTCAGCTCGTAGTCTACGCGCGGCGGAATGGTCGGAAAGATCGTGCGCGTGACGAGGCCGTCGCGCTCCAGCCCGCGCAGCGTCAAGGTCAGCATCCGCTGCGAGATGCCGTTGATCATGCGCTTGAGCTCGTTGAAGCGCCTCGGCCCGCCCCCAAGCATCATGATCACGAACACGCTCCATTTGTCGCCGACGCGGGACAGCACGGAGCCGACCCCGCGGCAGTCCGCATGGTTGGGATCCGGCCTCGGTGAGGCAGGCAAATCGATGTGTGCAGGTTTCAGGGATGTGCCCATGGCTCAAAAAAGTGCGTTCTTGCGGGGATTTCGATAGTCACTCATGTAGCTCTGGTTACAAACATATACCAGGGTGACCCCAAATGAAACTCCTCCATCTCGACTCCAGCGTGCTCGGCCCCCACTCCGTCTCCCGGCAGGTCTCCGCCGCTATCGTCGACCGGCTCCGACAGGCGACGCCGTCGCTCGACATCGTCTATCGCGATCTGACCCAGACCCCCCTCGCCCACCTCTCCGGCTCGCACCTCGCCGCCGCACAAGGCGCACCTGCGCCGGCGGAGCTCGGACCCGATCTTGCCGCGAGCGCGGCGGTGCTGGACGAGTTCCTGGCCGCCGACATCATCGTGATCGGCGCACCCATGTACAATTTCACCATTCCCAGCCAGCTCAAGGCCTGGATCGACCGGGTCCTGGTGGCGGGAAAGACGTTCAGCTACGGGGCGAACGGACCGCAGGGTCTTGCCGGCGGCAAGCGCGTGATCGTGGCTATCTCGCGCGGCGGCTATTACGGCCCAGCCGCGCTCGGGGAGCATCTCGAAACCTATCTGCGCTGGGTGTTCGGCTTCATCGGCATCACCAGCCCCGAGTTCATTTTCGCCGACGGTATTCAGGTTGGTCCGGATCACCGCGAGAAAGCGGTGGCTGGCGCACTTGAGGCGGCCACCAGCTTGCGCGCGGCGTAAAGCTTACGCCGACACCAGCCGCTGCCGGACTCCGGCGGCGGCTGAGAGTTCGACGAAACTAAAACCAGGCGCCCTGAACGCCGAGAATGACGGCGACGAGCGAAACGAACAGACCGATGCCTGAGAAAAGAGCCACCCCGATGAACTCGGAGGTGTCGGACCGCTTGGCGGGAATGGCGGAACGTTCGGCGTAAATACGCGGTGCTGAAATCGACGAAGAAATGCGAGCTGCCTTCGGCATATCGGGCTCCCTTGAAAATGAGTCTTGTGACCCTCTGCCCGTAAAAGGGTCTTTGCAGCGCAAGCGAAGGTTCAACGCCTCACGCAAGGTTCAGAAAAAGGTCTCGCAGGACGAGGGAACCGGCCGGCGCAACCGCTTGCCGCGGCGCCGACCGATTCAATTTTCGCAAAGATTGATCAGCCGCGATAGATCGGCGCGCCGCTCGGAGAAGCGACCGCGCCACCGTCGACGAAGATCTCCTGGCCCTGCACATGCGCGGAATCATCGGAGGCGAGGAACAGCACCGTCTTCGCAACGTGATCTGTTTCACCAATGCGGCCGAGCGGCGTCGACAGCGAGATCCGCTTCTCGAACGCCTTCTCGGCTTCGGGTGTCGCGGTCGCAGGTCCCCAGATTGGCGTACGGGTCGCGCCGGGCGCGACCACGTTAACGCGGATGCCGCGCGGCGACAGTTCTGATGCCATGACCCGCGCCATCGCGCGCACGCCCGCCTTCGCAGCTCCGTAAGCCGAGTAGCCGGGAATGCCGAGCACGGAGATCACCGAGCCGTTGAGGACAATCGAGGCATTATCGTTGAGATAGGGCAGCGCCGACTGAACGGTGAAGAACACGCCGGTGAGGTTCGTGCGGATGACCTTCTCGAAGACCTCCAGCGTCGACGAACCGAGCGGCGTGCCGCCGGCGATCCCGGCATTGGCGAACACGATGTCGAACTTGCCGAATTTTTCGGCGCCCTTCTTGATTGCAGCTTCCGTCGCGGCGATGTCAGTGGCGTCGGCAGCGAGCGCGAGCGCGTTCGGGCCAAGCTCTTTCGCCGCCGCCTCCAGCGTCTCCTTGTTGCGCCCGGTGATCACCACCTTGGCGCCCTCGGCCACGAAAAGTTTCGCCGTTGCCAATCCAATGCCGCTGTTGCCGCCGGTGATCAGGGCCGTCTTGTTCTTCAGTCTCACGCTCGCCTCCAGTGGTTGCATCATAAAACTAGATTGCCATCTAGGGCCTATGGTTTTATGATGCAACCACACAAGCGCGTGACTGATGTCAAAACGCACGGCACGACGGAACGAAGACGATGGTGAAACGAACGAGCTTCGAGGGCGATGCCTGCCCGATTGCGCGATCACTGGACGCAATCGGCGACTGGTGGTCGCTGCTGATCATCCGCGAGGCGCGGTTCGGCCTGCGCCGCTTCGGCCAGTTTCAAAACAAGCTCGGCATGGCCAAGAACATTTTGTCCGCGCGCCTGCGTGTGCTGGTCGACCACGGCATTCTGGCAACCGCCCCCGCTTCCGACGGCAGCGCGTATCAGGAGTATGTGCTGACGGAGAAGGGCCGCGGCACCTTCCCGATCCTGGTGGCGCTGCGGCAATGGAGCGAGGAATTCGACGATCACCCGGAGGAGATCGCGACGATTCTGGTCGATCGCGAGAAGGGCCGCCCGGTGAAGAAGCTCGAAATGCGCGCCGAGGACGGGCGGCTGCTCAGTCCCGCGGATACGATGCTGAAGCCGCGGCCGGCGCCGCGGCGGCGGTCGGCTGCAGCGCGCTCAGATCGTTGACCGTCATGCTGAGGTGCTCGTCCTGCAAAGCAGGGCGAGCCTCGAAGGATGACAGCCTGGCTGCATCCCAGCCGCTCATCCTTCGAGGCTCCCGGCGCGATGCCATGCATCGCGCCGCTCACACCTCAGGATGACGGGTCTGATACTGGCCGGCGCCCTCACGACAGCTTGCGCTTGCTCCGCAGCCGCAGATGCTCGTCGGCTTCCAGCTTGGTCATCCCCAGGAGATAATGCAGCACGTCGAGCTTGTGCCGCTCGGCGAGCTTGCGCAATGCGCCGACCTGCTCGGTGATGAAGGCTACCGCCTCCTCGACGCCGCCCTCGCCCGGTTCCTCGTGACGCGAGCCTCCCGACGCGCCTGATACGGCGCGCGCCCGCTTCTTTCCTGGCCTAGTCACCAGACCCCACCTGAATCCATATCCCCGCAGAAACATTACGCCGACATCGACCGCAACTCAAAGGTGGTATTTTGCAACTTTCTCGATATGAAACTTTTCCCATCGGGACGGCTTTCAACAGCCCTCGATTTGACAGCGAGGGTCGCACCACCCATGTTCGGGACGAAACGGCCGACCCGAATCTCATCGAATTCGGCCCCAAATTTCCCCGTAAGTTACTGGAACTACATGAATATCGTCATTGTGGAGTCGCCGGCGAAAGCCAAGACGATCAACAAGTATCTGGGCTCGTCCTACGAGGTTTTGGCCTCGTTCGGCCATGTCCGGGACTTGCCTGCGAAGAACGGCTCCGTCGATCCCGATGCCAATTTCAAGATGATCTGGGAGATCGACCCCAAAGCGGCCGGCCGGCTCAACGACATCGCAAAATCCCTGAAGGGCGCTGACCGCCTGATTCTCGCGACCGACCCTGATCGCGAGGGCGAGGCCATCTCCTGGCACGTGCTGGAGGTGCTGAAAGAGAAACGCGCGCTGAAAGACCACAAGATCGAGCGCGTGGTGTTCAACGCCATCACCAAGCAGGCCGTCACGGACGCGATGAAGAATCCGCGCCAGATCGACGGCGCGCTGGTCGACGCCTACATGGCGCGCCGCGCGCTGGACTATCTGGTCGGCTTCACCCTCTCCCCCGTGCTGTGGCGCAAGCTGCCCGGCGCCCGCTCGGCCGGTCGCGTGCAGTCGGTGGCGCTGCGGCTGGTGTGCGACCGCGAACTCGAGATCGAGAAGTTCGTCGCCCGCGAATACTGGTCGCTGGTCGCGACCCTGCTGACGCCGCGCGGCGATGCCTTCGAGGCGCGTCTCATCGGCGCCGACGGCAAGAAGATCCAGCGTCTCGACATCGGCACCGGCGCGGAAGCGGAAGACTTCAAGAAGGCGCTGGAAACAGCGGCCTTTGCCGTTACCTCCGTCGACGCCAAGCCGGCCCGGCGCAATCCGCAGGCGCCCTTCACCACCTCGACGCTGCAGCAGGAAGCCAGCCGCAAATACGGCTTTGCGCCGGCGCACACGATGCGCATCGCGCAGCGGCTTTATGAGGGCATCGACATCGGCGGCGAGACCACCGGACTCATTACTTATATGCGTACCGACGGCGTGCAGATCGATCCGTCCGCGATCACCCAGGCGCGCAAGGTGATCGGCGAGGATTACGGCAACGCCTACGTGCCCGACGCGCCGCGCCAGTACCAGGCCAAGGCCAAGAACGCCCAGGAAGCGCACGAAGCAATCCGCCCGACCGACATGTCCCGCCGCCCCGACAGCATGAGCCGCAGGCTCGATGCCGATCAGGCGAGACTCTACGAGCTGATCTGGAAGCGCACCATTGCGAGCCAGATGGAATCGGCCGAACTCGAGCGCACCACGGTCGACATCACGGCGAAAGCCGGCGGCCGCACGCTGGATCTGCGCGCGACCGGCCAGGTGGTGAAGTTCGACGGTTTCCTCGCACTCTATCAGGAAGGCCGCGACGACGAGGAGGACGAGGACTCCCGCCGCCTGCCCGCGATGAGCCCGAACGACGCACTGAAGCGGCAGTCGCTCGCCGTCACCCAGCACTTCACCGAGCCGCCGCCGCGCTTCTCCGAGGCCTCGCTGGTCAAGCGCATGGAAGAGCTCGGCATCGGCCGACCCTCGACCTATGCCTCGATCCTCCAGGTCCTGAAGGACCGCGGTTACGTCAAGCTGGAGAAGAAGCGCCTGCACGGCGAGGACAAGGGCCGCGTCGTGGTCGCGTTCCTCGAAAGCTTCTTCGCCCGCTACGTCGAATACGACTTCACTGCCAATCTGGAAGAGCAGCTCGACCGCGTCTCCAACAACGAGATCTCCTGGCAGCAGGTGCTGAAGGATTTCTGGACCGGCTTTATCGGCGCCGTCGACGAGATCAAGGATCTGCGCGTCGCGCAGGTGCTCGACGTGCTCGACGAGGTGCTGGGACAGCACATCTATCCGCCGCGCACGGATGGCGGCGACATCAGGCAGTGTCCGAGCTGCGGCAACGGCCGGCTCAACCTCAAGGCCGGCAAGTTCGGCGCCTTCGTCGGCTGCTCGAACTATCCGGAATGCCGCTACACCCGTCAGCTTGCCGCCGACGGCGAGGCGACCGCCGACCGTTCGCTTGGCCAGGATCCTGATACTGGTCGTGATGTCTGGGTCAAGGCGGGTCGGTTCGGGCCCTACATCCAGCTCGGCGAGGCCAAGGATTATGCCGAAGGCGAGAAGCCGAAGCGCGCAGGCATTCCGAACGGCACCTCGCCCGGCGATGTCGAGCTTGAGCTTGCGCTCAAATTGCTGTCGCTGCCGCGCGAGATCGGCAAGCATCCGGAGACCGGTGAGCCGATCACGGCCGGTCTCGGCCGCTTCGGGCCGTTCGTGAAGCACGAGAAGACCTATGCCAGCCTGGAGGCCGGCGACGAAGTGTTCGACATCGGTATCAACCGCGCGGTCACGCTGATCGCGGAGAAGATCGCCAAGGGCCCGAGCCGCCGCTTCGGCGCCGACCCCGGCAAGGCGATCGGCGATCATCCCACCCTCGGCACCGTCACGGTGAAGGGCGGCCGCTACGGCGCCTATGTCACAGCCGGCGGCGTCAACGCGACGATCCCGAGCGACATCGAGAAAGACGCCATCACGCTGCCGCAGGCGATCGCGCTGATCGACGAACGCGCGGCCAAGGGTGGCGGCAAGAAACCGAAGAAGACGGCGAAGCCGGCCAAGGCCAAGGCCAAGAAGGCCGCGGGCGGCGATGACGCCGCGCCAAAAACCAAAAAGCCGGCCGCGAAGAAGGCGGCCAAACCTAAATCCGAATCCACCAGCAAGGCGCGCGCCGCCGTGTCGTCGTCGGCCAAGACTTCGGCCATCAAGACGTCGCCGACCAAGGCAGCTGGCGCCAAAGCTCCGGCCAAGAAGAGTGCCGGCACCAATTAGAGGCTAAGTGAAACGTAACAATGGCCGTGGCTTTCCCGACCGGAACGCCATCGTCGCCTTCATCAAGGCAAATCCCGGAAAGGTCGGAACCCGCGAAATTGCGCGCGAGTTCGGCCTGAAGAACGCCGATCGCGTCGAGCTCAAGCGCATGCTCCGCGAGCTCGCCGACGACGGTCTCGTCAAGAAAAAACGCCACACCATCTCCGAGCCCGACAGCCTGCCGCCGACGCTGGTCGCCGACATCACCGGCCGCGACGCTGACGGCGAGCTGGTCGCCTCCCCCACCGAATGGGACGAGGTCGAAGGCGGCGAACCGCCAAAGATCCTCATCACAATGCCGCGCCGGCCAAAGCCTGGCACCGCGGCCGGCGTCGGCGATCGCGCGCTGCTGCGCGTCGAGCGCTCCGATGAGACCGAAGGCCCGGCCTATCGCGGCCACATCATCAAGGTCTTCGACAAGACCAAGACCCGCATCCTCGGCGTCTTCCGCAGCCTGCCCGAAGGCGGCGGACGGATCATTCCGGTCGACAAGAAGTCCGCCGACCGCGAGCTGAACATCGCCCCGACCGAGATGCACGGCGCGCAGGACGGCGATCTCGTCAGCGTCGACATCATCCGCTCGCGCGGCTTCGGCCTGGCATCAGGCCGCGTCAAGGAGAAGCTCGGCTCGGTCAAGTCGGAGAAGGCGATCAGCCTGATCGCGATCTACGCGCACGACATTCCGCTGCAATTCCGCCCCGCGGCAGAGCGCGAAGCCGAAGCGGCTGAGCCGGCCAACCTGAAAGGCCGCGAGGACTGGCGCGACGTCCCGCTGGTCACCATCGATCCGCCGGACGCGAAAGATCACGACGACGCGGTGCATGCGCAGCCGGATGACGATCCCCACAACAGAGGCGGCTTCATCGTCAACGTCGCCATTGCGGACGTGAGCTTCTACGTCCAGCCGGGCACCGCGCTCGACCGCGACGCGCTCGACCGCGGCAACTCGGTCTATTTCCCCGACCGCGTCGTGCCGATGCTGCCTGAGCGCATCTCCAACAATCTCTGCTCGCTGGTGCCGGGCGAGCCGCGCGGCGCGCTCGCGGTGCGGATGGTGATCGGCCCCGACGGCCGCAAGCGCTCGCATACGTTCCACCGCATCCTGATGCGTTCGGCAGCGAAGCTGAGTTACGCGCAGACGCAGGCCGCGATCGACGGCCGGCCCGACGACACCACAGGCCCCCTGCTCGATCCGATCCTGAAACCGCTCTATGCCGCCTATGCCTGCGTCAAGCGCGCGCGCGACGAACGCGATCCGCTCAATCTCGATCTGCCCGAGCGCAAGATCCTGCTGAACAGCGACGGCACGGTCGACCGCGTCGTCGTGCCTGACCGGCTCGACGCGCACAAGCTGATCGAAGAGTTCATGATCCTCGCCAACGTCGCGGCGGCGGAGATGCTCGAGAAGAAGTCGCTGCCGCTGATCTACCGCGTGCATGACGAGCCGACGCTGGAGAAGGTCCACGCGCTCAGCGAGTTCCTGGCGACGCTGGACGTCCCCTTCGCAAAGGGCGGCGCGCTGCGTCCCGCTCTGTTCAACCGCGTGCTGGCGCAGCTCGAAGGCCACGACCACTTTCCGCTGGTGAGCGAAGTCGTGCTGCGCGCCCAGGCGCAGGCGGAATATTCCTCGGAGAATTACGGTCATTTCGGCCTGAACCTGCGCCGCTATGCACATTTCACCTCGCCGATCCGCCGCTATGCCGACCTCGTCGTGCACCGCGCCCTGGTCCGCGCGCTAGGCCTCGGCGACGGCGCGTTGCCCGACAGCGAGACGCCGGAAACTCTCGGCGAGGTCGCCGCCCACATCTCGGTGACCGAGCGCCGCGCGATGAAGGCGGAGCGCGAGACCGTCGACCGCCTGATCGCCCATCACCTCGCCGACCGCATCGGCTCGAGTTTTCAGGGCCGCGTCTCCGGCGTCACGCGCGCCGGCCTGTTCGTCAAGCTGGCCGAGACCGGCGCCGACGGATTGATCCCGATCCGATCCCTCGGCGCGGAATATTTCAACTATGACGAAGGCCGCCACGCGCTGGTCGGCACGCGCAGCGGCACCATGCATCAGCTCGGTGACGTCGTCGCCGTCCGCCTGATCGAAGCAGCACCCATCGCAGGCGCGTTACGCTTCGAGCTGCTGTCCTCCACGGGCGAAACCGCGCCACGGCACCGCAGGTCATCTGGTCCGCAACGCCGCCCCTCGTTCAAGGCGCATCCCGGGCGTAGTCCAGCCAAGAAAGGCAAGCCGGAGAAGCAGAAGAAGCCCGGTAGGGGCAAAAAGGCCAAGGGAAAAGGCAAAGGACAGAAGGGCAAGGCGTGGTGACAACAAGCACAGCCCCAAAAATCTGGACCCGCGAGACCGGCCTCGTCGAGAAGCGCGACGTCTGGACTGCCATGAAGCGCGGCTTTCGCGGCCGCTGCCCGCGCTGCGGCGAAGGAAAGCTGTTCCGCGCCTTCCTGAAGACCGCGGACAATTGCTCCAGATGCGGCCTCGATTTCACGCCGCATCGCGCCGACGATCTGCCCGCCTATCTCGTCATCGTCATCGTCGGCCACATCGTGGTGCCGACTATTTTGTGGATCGAGACCAACTACACCACGCCGGTCTGGATCAGCTTCGCGGCCTACCTGCCCTTCACCTTCGTCGCCTCGCTCGCACTGCTGCAGCCGGTCAAGGGCGCCGTGGTCGGATTGCAATGGGCTCTGCGTATGCACGGGTTTGACGAGAACCCACAGGATGGTATTCCGCCGGTGTAAGCAAAATAAACAAGAAGCGGTTTGGGTGAGGACATGACGGATACGTCGCAGACAGCCGAGAAGGCAAAGATCCACGACGGCAAGGAAGCCGACCACCATCCCTATTTCCGTCCCCGGGATGCGGCCACACTGATCTTGGTCGATCGCAGCGGCGCCGTTCCCAAAGTCCTGGTCGGCAAACGCCACGACAAGGTGGTGTTCATGCCCGGAAAGTTCGTCTTCCCCGGCGGCCGCGTCGACAAGGACGATTATCGCGTGCCGTGCGCGGCGCCGATCACCGCCGAGCTCGAAGCCAATCTCGCCAAGGGCAGCCCGAAGACCCCGGCCTCGCGTGCGAAGTCGCTCGCCATTGCCGCGATCCGCGAAGCCTGTGAGGAGACCGGCCTCTGCCTCGGGCGCAAGATTCAGGACAAGTTCGAGGGCAAAGCCAAACTCGAAGGTGCTTGGAAGCCGTTCGCGGATGCTGGCCTGTTGCCCGATCCCTCCAGCCTGTTCCTGATCGCGCGCGCGATCACCCCGCCCGGCCGCGTCAAGCGGTTCGACACGCGCTTCTTCACGGCGGACGCCTCCGCGATCACCCATCACGTCGAAGGCGTGATCCATGCGGATGCCGAACTTGTCGAGCTGATCTGGGTCGAGCTCGGCTCAAAGCCGCTCGCCGATCTGCATCCGATGACCCGCAATGTACTCAACGAACTCCACACGCGCCTTGCTACCGGCCCGCTCCGTCACGATGCGCCGGTGCCGTTCTTCCATTTCTACGGCGGCAAGATGCAGAAGGATATTTTGAGCTGACTACTCGTCCGCATCGAGCTCGGTGGAGACATAGTCGCGCGCGGGAAGGTTCAGCGCTCGCCCGAGCTCGTTGGCGAGCTGGCTGGCTTCCTCGCGCTTGGTGAAGCTCATCAGCGCGATGGGCTCGGTGCCCTTGTTGCCGCACAGATTGACGTCGTACGTCGTCGCTTGCGGATCGTAGTCGTCGGTGATGCCAATGAAATGATAATCGGCGAGATCGCGATGCTTGCGAAAATTCAGCGGACCGAACTGCCTGGTGATGACGATCTGGCGCAGCGTCTCGTTCAGCACGACGAAATAGCGGAACGTCAACAGGATGATTCCGGGAATCCCGACGAGCAGCCCGAGCCCCGTGAACACCAGCACCGGCACGAGATCATCGGCCAGCCTTCCGAAGCCGGCAAAATCCTGGCGCAGGCCGAGCGCGACATTCCACAGCAGATAGCCGCTCGCCGCCAGCAGCGGCAACGACAGCAGCCGCCCGACCCAGGGCATGGGCCGGTCGATGCGGACGATACTGCCGTCCACGGTCATAGCGTCTGCCATTGAAGGCCTCCTCACGAGCCGAAGTCATGGCTTGGTCGGAGCGAGCGGCGGATCGGTTCGATAGCCCCTCGCCGTCGTTCCAGACTCGCGCCCCGGAATGACGGAATTGTGCTGAGTGCGTCGCGAAAAACAAAAAAATCTTCCCGCTCTTACCAATGGCGGAGTTCCCCGGCGTGCCTATGTCTTCTCCAACCACACAAGGAACGGATACGGGGCGATGGCACAACGGCAACTCAAGCTCGGCGCGTTCATGCGCCCGATCAGCATCCACACCGGCGCCTGGCGCTATCCCGGGGCCTGGCCGGACGCCAATTTCAATTTCGGCCACATCAAGACGCTGATCAGGAAGCTCGAGGCCGGCAAGTTCGACGCCTTCTTCATGGCCGATCACCTCGCCGTGCTGAACATGCCGGTCAACGCGCTCAAGCGCAGCCACACCGTGACTTCGTTCGAGCCGTTCACGCTGCTGTCGGCGCTGTCCGCCGTCACCGAGCGCATCGGCCTGATCGCGACCGGCTCGACCACCTTTGACGAGCCCTATCACGTGGCACGGCGCTTCGCCTCGCTCGACCATCTCAGCGGCGGACGTGCGGGCTGGAATATCGTCACCACCTCGAATCCGGATGCCGCGCTGAATTTCGGCCTCGACGACCACATGGAGCACGCCGAGCGCTACAAGCGCGCCCGCGAGTTCTACGACGTCGTCACCGGCCTCTGGGATTCCTTCGCCGACGACGCCTTCGTGCGCGACGTCGAAAGCGGCGTGTTCGTCGATCCCGCGAAGATGCATGTACTCGATCACAACGGAAAATATCTGAAGGTGCGCGGGCCGCTCAACATCGCCCGCCCCGTGCAGGGCTGGCCGCTGATCGTGCAGGCCGGCGCATCGGAAGACGGCAGGCAGCTTGCAGCCGAGACAGCAGAGGCCGTGTTCACCGGCGGCGGCAGCCTCGCCGACAGCCAAAAGCTCTATGCCGACATCGAGGGCCGCATGGAGAAGATCGGCCGCGACCCCGAGCATCTGAAAATCCTGCCAGGCGCCTTCGTGGTGGTTGGCGACAGCGTCGACGAGGCCAAGGAGAAGCGTGCGTTGCTAGACAGCCGCGTGCACTACGACAGCGCCATCGCCTCGCTGTCCGTCATCCTCGGCACCGATGCCTCCGGCTTCGATCCCGATGGACCGCTGCCCGAAATCCCCGAGACCAATGCCAGCAAGAGCGGCCGGCAGCGCATGGTCGACCTCGCCGCGCGCGACAAGCTCACGGTGCGCCAGCTCGCCCAGCGCGTCGGCGGCTATGGCGGGCTGTCCTTCGTCGGCACCGCAAAAACCATCGCCGACCAGATGGAGGAATGGCTGGTCGGGCGCGGCTCGGACGGCTTCAACATCATGTTCCCGTTCCTGCCCGCCGGCCTCGACGACTTCGTCGACAAGGTCGTGCCGGAGCTGCAGCGGCGCGGGATTTTCCGCAAAGAGTATGAAGGGCCCACCTTGAGGGAGAATCTGGGCCTGCCGCGGCCGAAAAACCGGTTCTTCGAGGGGTGATCGGGCCGATTTGAGTGCTTTTCGACCCCTAAAATCTTGACATCAGGCGGTTTCTGGCTAGGTTGCCGCCCAACGCGGGCCGTTTGGCCGGCTCCAGATTCCCTTATTGTTGAGGTTCAGAACATGGCCAAAGCGGTCACCATCAAGGTCAAGCTCGTGTCCTCGGCCGACACCGGCTTCTACTACGTCGCCAAGAAGAATTCGCGCACCATGACCGACAAGATCGTCAAGAAGAAGTACGATCCCGTCGCGCGCAAGCACGTCGAATTCCGCGAAGCCAAGATCAAGTAAGATCGGCTAAACGCTGCTGAGTTTTGCGGGGCCCTTTCGGGCCCCGTTTTTATTTGTGCCTCTCTCCGTGTCTGCGCTGATGCAAGCGCTTTCACATTTCGGAAAGCTTCCGGAAAGGCGGCCGGCAACCAGACGCCCGGCGTTGGCGCGAGGGCTGCGACTGCGCCCCGCACGTTCTCTCTCGTGTCCCGGACGCGCTGCAGCGTGAAACGCTGCTGCGCCGAGCCGGGATCCAGAAAGCAACACAACACGGTGCAGGAGACGTGGGCCCCGGCTCTGCCGCGCACCACTGAAGAAGCGTTGCGCTGCGTCCGGGGCGCGAGAGCGCGAGGACGCGTGCTTCTGGAAATGTCGCGTCCGCTATGCGCGCAGAAGACGACGCTGAAGCCGAGTCGCTCGATGTCGACAACGGGCCGATAACCGCCATCATCGGCCATTGGACACAATCAATTCATCGCAGCAAGAACCATTTTTTTCATGTTTGCAAGGGCGTGGTAACCCTTCGCCAATTGCAAAAGGTTTTCCCTTTCCGGTCCATGCGGTAAGCGAGCGGCATCTTCACGCAGGGCTTTCGCTAGTTCGTCGCACTGGTCGATGGTCAGGTGTTCCTCTTGCATAGCGGCCCTCAAAGCATTCGAGTTGGTCGTTCCCAACCGATGCCGGCCCGAGGCGTTCCCGGATCATTGTTTGTGTCCCGCGGGATTAGCTTGTCACACTGACGCAACCGGGAGCTATGCAAATGCGGCAGATTCTTCTAACTTCTATTTTGCTACCGTTGCATAGTTCTCGTCGATTTTTGTTTCCCAGGACAGGCGCTCGATCCGACCGTCGCACCTAGTAATTGCTGAGTGGAGATTGGAAAATGGCTTGGAGCAAAGTTCTCAGCTTTACCGATCCGTTCCCGTATCAGACGAACGTTCGTGCCTCCGACATGCGAATATTTCCCACCGCCAAGGGAGAATTTCGAGGCCAGGTGACGCAAATCGTGATGAACGAATTGTGGATGCAGCGATTTCATGAACAATTGCCACGTGTCCACAAAGGGACGGTGCGGCCCGGCCGCAAGGTATTCACCTTTCTCTCGGAAGCTCAGCCAGAGGTGTATCACTGCGGCCGATTGTTGTCGCAAGGTGAATTGATCTCGGAAGACTACGAAGTACAGCACATGAGGACCACGGGAGATTTCCACCTCGGATGTATTTCTCTTGCGCCAGAAGAACTAGTAAGGGCGAGCAAGGCGATAGCAGGTCGCGAATTTGATATTGAGCGCACCAAACACGTCATTCGGCCAAGGCCAGACCTCGTGAGGCGATTGCTGGCGCTCCATGAGACGGCAGAACACATTGCCAAGACCACGCCAAACTTTTTCGAACTTCCGGAACTTGTTCGGGCATTTGAACAGCAATCTGTTCACGTGTTGATCAGATGTTTGACCGACAGCATTATATCAACGCCCAACAGCCGCAATCTTCGCTATGAAACCGTCGTCGCGCGCTTCGAAGAGTTCCTGGAAGCGAACCCAAACAAGCCCCTGTATCTGACCGACGTATGCGCGGCCGTCGGCGTAGCAGAAAGAACTCTGCGATTCGCCTGTGAAGAGCACGTCGGAATGGGCCCTGTCCGCTACCTCAATTTGCGGAGAATGCACCTTGCCCGTCGCGCGCTGGTGCAAGGGATTCCTTCGACGACAACGGTAACCCGAATTGCCACCGATCACGGCTTTTGGGAGCTGGGTCGCTTCTCGGTCGCCTATCGAACGTTGTTTGGTGAAATGCCTTCGGAGACCTTGAGAAGTCCGCCAGTTGACTACAAAGATTTTCCTGATCGCCCGTCGTCGCGCCAAGGTCCAGTCGAGGTGATCAGGACAAGATGATCGATTCGGTCATGTTGATCTCAGCCATGACTATCGATCAATCATCTTGCTTCTCGACCACGACTCCGGACGCCCTTGGCTGCTGATGAAAAACAATATGCTGTACGCGACGATGGTCGAGTCGAGCAGAAAGGGAAGCAGGTAGCCCTTGGCCCATGGCTGCTGCCCAAAATTGCTGATGCACAAGAAGACCATGAAAGCTTTCTCGATGGCGCTGAATACCATGGTCTCGAAGCGCAGCCATGGGCGAAAGGCAGCGACCACCATCAGCACTCCGATCCCGAAGACCATGATGCCCCAGTGCCGCAGGGCTGGCACGCTGGAAGGCGTATAGTCGACGAGGCCGCCAAACATCGGCGTCAGAAGGTGGATGTCGATGGCGAACGGCAATGACAGGCCGGTAGCAATGCCGAACACGATGAGAAATGGTTTGATCGTGTTGATGATGAAGATGTCCAAACCCTTCATGGGAATACCTGCCGGTTGTGCTCCGTCCGAATAGCTCTCCGCCTTCGGAAGCCGAACCACGCTATCCTTGCCGGGATCAGATGATCCTGACGCACGCCGATTCTGATTGCGTCACCAAGGAAGGACCAGATGGAAGCAACCGCCTGGTCCGAACCACGGCTTCTAATCCCCCTGCCCAAGCGCCGCTCCGCCGCCGGTGCGATTTACCTTCATGTTCACTCCGCACGATACCGGGTAACCTGCACGATCCGACTCATGGACGCGGCAATCACGACAGTTATGGCTTGCGCATCATTCCCATGCGCGGCGGTTGCACGGGAGCTGCCACTCCGTAAATGACGGTGATGCCCGAACCTCCACCCCACGTCGAAGTCGGGCGAACCGGATTGGGTGAGGCAGCGCCGTTAAGGTCGTTCCAGTTGTTCGCCGCCCAAACATTGCCGGCCGAGTCGATCGACACGTCGGTCAGCATCTGGATGCTGCCGCCTTTGAAAACGTGGATGACATCACCCGTCTTTGTGCCTGCCGGATGGCCCTTCGTGTTGTCTCCAGCCATCAGCACCACCCCACGGCCCCAGAAGTTGCCGATCCATACGTCGTCATTGCCGTCGATATTCAAGCCCCAGGGCACGCTGATTGCCTTGTCACCGGTGAAACCGGTCGAAGCAGGCTGAGAGCCATCGGGGCGGATCATATTGACTACGCCGGTGACCATAGTGGGGTGGCTTTCGAGGACCTTGAGCATATGTCCGGCGGCAATCTTGAACTGCTCCATGATCGACGCGCCATCCGGAATGACGGGCGGCGGAAAGTCGAGCGACATATTACTCGCGACCCACACGTTGCCCTTCGAGTCGAGCGCGAGCGCGCGAACACCGATCCCGGCGCGGAATGACTCCGCTTTGGAGGGATCGTCCGCGGGGAACCGCACGACCTTGTCCGACTGGGAGTTGCTGACCCAAACGCGATTTTGGGCATCGATAACGATGTCGAAGGGAGACTTCAGTCCGGCGACTTTTACGATCCGGCCGTCCTTCACTCGTCCGCCGGGAAAGTACAGCAACTGATTGTCCGACCCGTCGGCTATCCAGACGTCTCCATTCGCGGCGACCCCGATGCCCATCAGGCCGAGAAATTTTTCTTTGAACGGGAAGTCGTTCTCTGTACCGATGGGACGACCGTCGAAATCCAGTACGAGGATCTTCCCGTCGAAGCTTGTGGCCCACACCTTGTCTTTCGTCACGGCGGTGCCCCAGCCGACTCCGTCAATCCCCATTCCGGTGAAGCCGGTGATCGGGGGCGAAAGAGCGGTTCCGTTGGGAGAAAGTTTGACGACACCGCCGCCGACACTCTGATTGACGCCCGACTGCGACCCAGCCATCCAGTTTTGCCCGCTCCAGAGATTGCCCTCGGCGTCAAACATCAGCCGGCCGGCCGAATAAACGCCGCCTCCAGCGAAGCAAAGCGACAGGACGAAATCATCCGGAACGTAGGCCAGATACGGCACGAATGGAGCCTTTCGTCGAGACCCATCCTTGGGTTGCGGATACGCCTCGTCGAACAACGCAAAGATTTCCTTAGGCTGAGCCCATGGCTGGCGGGCGATACTAGCCATTGCATCAATGGCGTTCTTGGGCGTCGTTCCGTCGGGGAGGGTCGCAGCCTTAAGAAAGCGGGCTCGCCAATCGTCGTTGGCTACCGTGGCGAACGCCGTGACGAGCGATCCGAGGGTGTCCAAGTTCGCGAGCGTCGTCGTCTGGGTGCTATTGAGCGGGTCCAAAAGCACTTTGCCCCACCCACCGGTCGCGGGATCAACCAAATTCGAGACGTTCCCGGCAGCAATCCACAGTCCGAGCGGATTACCGGAGATCGCTTCTCCCTTGATGAATTGCGCAGCAACGAACGCCGAAGCCACAGTGGTGAGCTCGTTGACGGTGACGGTTCTGGGTACGGGATTCCCGAGCAATACCATCAGTGCGGTGGCATTGGTGACGCCTTGGCTCGTGGCTGCTCTGGGCGTGCCGCCTTTGGCGACCAGATAAACCGTCGCGTTATTTCCGACCGCAGGTGGAACGCTGAGCGCAAAACGGCCATCTGCGCCGGTTTGCGCCTGAGCGAGCTGGGCAGGCGCGTCTGGACCCGCCTTCCAGAGAGTGACTGTCGCCCCGCCAATCGGCTCTCCCGCCAAGAGAACCCGACCGTCGAGTGGCTGCTGAGCGGACGCCGGTGCACCCGCGACCGCAATCGCAGCGCCGAGCGCAAGAATACAGATCCAGATTTGTCGAGCCAGCTTCATGAGTCGTCTCCCTGGTCTTCGTCTGTCGTTCGCGTCGCGCACGGACCTAAATCAATCGGCCGTAAGCACGTCACTTCGACTTGATGCTCGGCCGGCGAGCAGTCTTTGCAGCGGCCGTTTTGAGGGGATATTCATCGGTCGAAGATTGGCGCATAGCCATTTTTAGGACTATGCATTTCCGGCATTGAATGGATTTTTATGCGGACCTTCATCAGGGCCCTCATGCCGGTTTGGGTCACAAGCGGCCCATCACGACCAAGCAGCGTGGCGTCCGTTCAAAGCTCGCAAACTGACGATAGCGACCACACGCCCCGCCTACGCCGTCCGTAACACCGGCGCCGGGGGATGCGACGGCCGGATCAGCGCGAACGCGACCTGGATGATGCCACCGGCGAGGCCGAGCGCCACGCCGATGCGCCAGGCCATGGTGTAGGAGCCGAGCGCGTCGTAGATCACCCCTCCTCCATACGCGCCGAGGAAGCTGCCGATCTGGTGGCTCATGAAGGCGAGGCCCTGGATCATCGCCTGCCAGCGCAAGCCGAACATCTCGGCGACCGCGCCCGCGACCAGCGGGCCGACGCCCATCCAGAGGAAGCCCATGATCGCGCCGAACAATAGCGTCGAGGCCGGCGTCGCAGGCAGCATGAAGTACCAGGCGAGTGCGAGCGAGCGCAGGATGTAGATACCGCCGAGTAGCGCCAGCTTGTTCCAGCGCTGGCCGGCCCAGCCGAAGAACAGCGATCCCAGCACATTGAAGCCGCCGATCATGCCCAGCGTCTGCGCGCTCAGCATCGGATCGAGGCCGCAGATCGCGAGATAAGACGGCAGGTGCGTGGTGAGGAACACGAGCTGCATGCCGCAGACGAGATAGGCGCAGGTCATCACCACGAAGGATGCGTTGCCGAACGCGGTCCTCGCCGCGGTCGCGGCCGTTGCATCGCCGATGTCATCGGCGGCTGGCTTCGGCAGCGGGATCGCGTCGACACGCCCGGCATACCAGGCCGCAGGGATCATCAGCACCGACATGACGACGAAGCCGGCGAGGCCGGCGCGCCAGCCGAATCCCTCGTTGAGCATCTGCCCGATCGGCGCCGACAGCAGTGCGCCGAGCGAGCCCGCTCCAGAAACGATGCCGAGCACGGTGGAGCGCACCGTCGCCGGCACCGCGCGCGCCGCCACCGACATCGCGATCGCAGCCGCGGTGCAAGCCAGCGACGTCCCGATCAACACGCCGGCACCGATCATGATGCTGACGAGCCCGTTGGCGGTCGCCATCAGCACCAGGCCCGCGATGTACATGAACGACCCGACGATCATGATCGGACGAAAGCCGTAGCGCACGGTCAGCGCGCCGATAGGCGGCTGGAGAAAGCCCCAGGCGAGATTCTGCACGGCCAGCGCCAGCGTGAAGTCGGAGATCGACAGATGAATGTCGTGCGTCAGCGGCTGCATGAAGATGCCGAGGCTCTGCCGCAGCCCCATGCTCAGCGTCAGCATGATCGAGGCGCCGATCAGGATAGGCAATGTCGGACGCAGGACCTGCAGCAGGGGCATTTTCTTCTCCCTCATCGGTGCGGCGCGCGCGCCGTCGTCTGCATCGCTCGTTAATTTTGGTTACACAGACCTGTGTACTTAGGCTATGGATAGAGTGCGCTGTCAAGCGAACAGGACATTCACCGCCGCATGGCTCCCCCGCCCACCCCACAGACGATGAAAGAGCGGATCCTCGAGACCGCCGACAAGCTGTTCTATTTGCAAGGCATTCGCGCCATCGGCGTCGATACCATCGCGGCCGAGATCGGCATCTCCAAGCGCACGCTCTACAATCACTTCCCCTCCAAAGACGCGCTGATCGCGGCGTATCTCGAACGCCGCTTCGTGCAGCCCCGCGCCTCCGACAAGGCCCCGGCCGAGCAGATCCTCGCGACCTTCGATTCGCTGGAGCGGCGTTTTGCGGCCAAGGATTTTCGCGGCTGCCCGTTCGTGAACGCGGTCGCCGAGCTTGGCCCGGCGGACCGCGCCGTGAAGAAGATCGCAATCGCCTTCAAGGAAAGCCGCCGCGTCTGGTTTCGCGACCGGCTGAACGAACTCGGCGTTACGGACGCGGAGACACTGGCAACACAGCTCGTGCTGCTGGTCGACGGCTCGATCGCGCAGGACCTCGTGCGCGACGATCCCGCGATGGCGCGCGCGGCGAAGGAAGCGGCGAAGGTGCTGCTGCGGAATGCGGGGGTGGATGTGGGAGATAAGGCTGCAGTGAAGCCAGGCAAGCGGGCGGCCCGGTATCCCTGAAGCAGCTGAAAGATCAGAGCCCGATCCGCTCGCCGCAAGAGCCCGGATAGGCGAGCACGCCCCGAACGTCCAACCCAGTTCACCGTGCTTCACCTTCGATCTCTTGAAGAGAGCGAGCCGATATCCCTGAGGGAGCGACAGGGCAGAGTGACGCTCTTAAGGTTGATTAGGTTAGATTACCGAAAGCTCAACGTTGCACGACTGCGACCCAAGGCCAATGGCAGTGCGACCGCAACAGACCCTTCCGAGTTGCGTTACGTATCCTTGCCGGTCGACCCTGGTGAACTATGAGCCGTCAGCAGCCTGAGGCCGAAAGCAACGCGGCAAACACGTCCCAAAGGCGCGCCATCCCAAACACGGCGGTCGCAGTACTCTACTTCGTGCCATCTTCATCGCGACGGCGGCCTGGCTTTACTTCTTGACCCGAGGGCTCGCTTGGACAATCGGAGCTTTGTTCAAGTGAGGACAGTCGCAGCCGGCAACGCCTCTTAACCTTGACAAGTTAGGTTAATCATACAGCTGGCTGGAGCGAGCTGTGCGCCTGCTCTATGAAAGGACTGTCGCGCTAGCAGTCTGCTGAAAAACCTTGAAATGGAGAATTTTCATTTTTCCGCCGGTCGTTTTTGGAGCGGCGCGGTAGAGTTGGATGTAATTTCTAGCTTGTTATTGAGTGTGCCCCGGCGCGGGGTGGCTATGCGGCGAGCAGTTTGGGAATTCGGATCAGGTTATAGGCGATCAGATTAAGCAGGAAGTCGGCGGCGACGCGAGCGATGCCCCGATGTTTGGTCTTGCGCATGGTGCCATGCTGCTTGCCCCATCCGAAAATGCACTCGACCATCGCCCGGCGCGATTGCGACATGCCGTATCCCGGATGCCGCGTGGTTCGTTCGTCGATCGCGCTGTTACGGTTCTTGCCGGTTTTGGTGATGGCCTGGTTCTGTGTCACATGCGGCGTCACGCCGATGGCGCGAAGGTTGGCGACATGATCGGCCGTATCGTATGCCTTGTCCTCACCAGCCGTGATGCGGCGACCTGCGGCTTTGCGTCTCGCCTTCAGCATGACCTCCGCAGCCCGGCGTTCGGCGGTGCCATTGGCATGCGTGACCCTGCCGGCCACCGCCAGCCCATGCCGGTTCTCCATGGTGGCGTGGCCCATATAGCAAAGCTTGGCCTCCCGTCCGGCCGCCTTGCGATAAAGCCTGCTGTCCGGGTCACTGGTGCTCGCATGGGTGTCGTTCTTGCGTTTCTGGCCATGGAAGTTGGCGCCGTCATCATCGTCGCCGCTGCCGTCCTTGGGGCGAAAACTCTTCTGCGAAGCCCAGGCTTCGATCAGCGTTCCGTCCACCGAAAAATGCTCGTCCGACAATAGCGGCTTGACCTGAGAATGGTTCAGAAGCCTGGTCATGAACTTCGTGAACACATCGCCGTTCTGCAGCCGCTCCCGGTTCTTGGTAAAGGTGGTCGGGTCCCAGACCGGATCGTCCGGCGACAGTCCCACGAACCAGCGATACAAAAGATTGTAGTCCAGTTGCTCCATCAGCTGGCGTTCCGAGCGGATGCCGTAGAACACCTGCAGCAGCAAGGCGCTCAGCAATTGCTCCGGAGGGATCGAAGGACGTCCCTCGCTGGCGTATAGCTTTCCAAGGCTGCGGTTCAAATCATTCAAAACATCCCGGACAAGTTCCCGGACCTTCCGCAGCGGATGGTTCGCTGGCACACGTTTTATCCGGCGCGATGTACGAAAACAGGCCGCCCTGATCCGTAAACCTGCCGCGCATGATCGTCTCCGCCGATTCGAGATGATAAAGTGAATCATCAAGTCCCCTTCCTGGCGAGGCGGTTTTTCAGCAGACTGCTAGAGATGGTTTTGAGCTGGATCAATATCTCGACCGCGCGGAACGGCCGCCCGAATTACCAAGAACCGGCGGCACTCATATTTAGGAGATTTCTCAGCGCAAATGGCAATTTCCATCCCACAAGTTCGCCCTTGGCTCGGCGAGCCCGAGATCGCGGGTGCAATCAGTGCGATCGCAAACAATTGGATTACTGAAGGTCCAAAGAGCGTTGAATTTGCTGACAGGCTGAAGACCCTGATCGGAGCTCCATTTGGAGTCTTCGCCCCGAACGGAACGCTCGCGTTGGCCTTGGGGCTGATGGCACTTGGTATCGGTCCAGGTGACGAAGTCCTAGTTCCTGACATCACTTTCATCGGGTCCGCCGGCGCGGTGATTTTGTGCGGCGCCATTCCCGTGTTCGTGGATGTGGAGCCGAGAACCTTCCAAATCGATATTGCGCATGCCGCACAGAAAACGGGGTCGCGCACACGCGCGATCATGCCTGTTCATTTGTACGGGACTGCGTGCGACATGATCGAAGTCGGAGCCTTCGCTCAGCGTCACGGGCTTAAAGTTATTGAAGATGCTGCTCAAGGAATTGGCGTCAGTCATCGTGGAAAGCACGTTGGGAGCTTCGGCGACGTTGGCTGCTTTTCATTCTTTGCCGACAAAACGATCACGACCGGCGAAGGGGGATTTGTGGTCTGCCAAACCGCTGAGATTTTCGACCGGTTAAGGCACTTAAGGAACCAAGGACGATTAAACTCGGGAAACTTCGTGCACGCGGCCGTTGGCTACAACTTTCGAATAACGGATATTCAAGCCGGCATCGGGCTCGCTCAATTGGGCAGACTTGACACAATAATCGAGCGCAAACGGATTATCTACGAGTGGTACAAGCAGGGCTTAGCATGCATCGATAGCATTCGTCTTCTTGGCCCAAGCCCGGAGAGCACTCATGTCCCATTTAGATGTGTTTTGATTTACGAACGCGCAAAGCAGCTCGCGCTGCACTTGGAGTCGCAAGGCGTTCAATCCCGCGGCTTCTTCCACCCGATGCATAATCAGCCCTGCTTTGGCGATCACTTCAAAGGAACGGATTGGTCACTGTCACATCAAAATCTGGACTTCCCCAACTCAACTTTCGGTTTCGAGAACGGTTTGTGCCTTCCAATTTTCCCGACCATCTCGCGAGAAGAGGTGGAGTATATCACGCGCGCAATCGTCTCGTTTTGCTCGGACAACTCATCTGCTCCTGCCGCGTATCGAACAAACAGATAGGGAGTGTACACCACCAAGCCCTTTGCCGGATCGCCGAGGAACGTGTCACCGGACCCGTCGCTGGCAAGAAGCGTGCCGATCGCGGCGCAGATGCCATCGGGCGCTCCCCCCGTCGCGTTGGTCAGAAACTCTGACTGCACTCGCTTGTCGCCGTTGGGCAGCGGATGGATCATCGCGTATTGGTTTTTACATGTCCCGGCGGCCCGTACCGATCTCGCCCGTCGCGAGGTTCAGGCGGGCGAACGCCGCGCCCTGCACCAATCCGTCGTAGCAGATGACCGACACCCAATCCCGCCCGACGGAACGTACATCGAAACGCAGTGACATGCGCGTCGGCCTTGCCGCCGGAATGCCCGCATAGTTCTGGAAGACCTGATGGAAGTAGTTGGTGGTCGTCTCCAGCAACTGCTGGCCTGGAGGTGAAGACGTCGGCATCCCGAGCTCCTGCCTCGTCCAAGCCGCGTTCGTGAAGTCGCCCGGCGAAACAAACAGGTTGGTCTTGCCAGCCGCCTCGGGGCTCGCGAACAGATTTGCAGCGACCGCGTAGAACTTGCCACCAGGCACGCCCGCGGCATTCCGATAGTGCTCGAACGTGACGCAATGATTGATGCGGGCTGCCGTATTCGGAGCTAAAATCAACTCAGTCCTTGTGCCGTATCGCGTCGTCGGGAGGATCAGATAGAAGCCGACGCCGGGCACCATCTTGAACCCGATGCGCGTCTTTGACCGTAAGGCAGGTTGGCGAACGTGCCGGATGCCTCGATCGGATTGGTGATGTTGCCGCTCACATCCTGCGCGTAGTACTGGATCTGGTAGGAGCCGGCGGTGTATGAGAAGTGGGCGCTATACGCACCAACGGCCAGTTGCCCTTCCCCCGGCACCAAGGTCAAAGCCTGCACGTCGTTGGCGTCGCTGAACGAGGTCTCTGCAATGACCTCTTCGATTTCCTCCCGGCATTTGAGCGTGTTGTAAGTTGCCGTCACACTCTTGACGACCAGGGCGCCGTTTTCGACTTCCGCGGACGGCCCTACCCCGTAATAGGCCAGCCAGAGCCTTTCACCCGTTTGCGCGTTGCCGGGCGCGCCGTTCGGCATCGTTGTGAAGTCAATCCAAACATTGCCGCGCAGAAGTCCGTTCGCACTCTCTGAGGGAGCGGCTTGCGTCAACAATCTGGGTATTCTGGGGCCGACGAATGGGCTTGGAACGACTTGCCGATTGCAAAGTTTTCCCGTTGCCCTTTGCCAAGGGGTGGCTGCCTTCCCCAGGGCAGCCTCAACAGCCCCAGCTTCACCGCCCTGAAGCTGGGGTCCTTTTGCTGTCTGGACAATTTGGTCTGCAGACCTCAGGAGGCGTTGATGCAAGCTGATCACGCGACCCTTCTTGTTGAACGGTTTAACGACCTCTCTTCTCAACTGTCAGATCTGAAAGATCTCCGGCTTAAAGTCGAAGAGGCGGAGCGACGCGCTTGCATTGTGCCTCCATTGCAGTCGCCCCCGAGCACTCAATCGCCTCCGGGCCAGCCGACATCTTCCTGAGCGCGTCATGGACCGCGCTGGCCGAACCAGCGCCCCTGAGGCAGTGAGCCTGACGTATTGAAATCCGATGTTCGCCCATGGTAGTTTTCTACTTTTTCCCGATAGTGTTTTTGTGCTGGGGAGGACATTTATGCAAAGCTCTCGCGCAATCCTTTATGCCCAACAACTTAGCGAACTCACTTCTCAGCTCTCAGAATTGGAATATCTTCGAGGTCTAGTCGAAGAAGCAGAGCGAAGCGCCCGCGGTGTGCCTCCATTACGCTTGACACATCCTGCTTCGCGCCGCCTTCGAAGGCGTGAACCGGGCGCCCTGTCTGTCCGCCTCCGTCGCCACGCGCCACCAAGCAGGAATGCAGGAGCTATCAGCCCGCCTGACAACGACAACCAAGTCGATTGGACTTTGCTGGAGCCATTCCCCGACGGATGGTGGGCTTCCCCCTAAACCTCTCCAAGCGCTGGGACGAAGAGATCGGTCCAATGCCCGAGAGACGCTCCCCTGAAGAGAGCGAGCCGATATCCCTGAGGGACTAAACCAAGCCGACAGGTCGCCCTTGCTGGGATTGCAGCGGAGGACGTAGGATGGTGCAGTTTAGTTGGACGCAATGATTGGTATATTTGTATTTCTGGCGATCTTCGCGAGTGGCTTTGCTGTGGGATACACAGTGAGAGAAGTGATCTCGCGTCGGTGACGTCCGCTGCCGCGCGGCTTGAGTAAGTAGGCGCATGCCGGCAACAGTTAACCTTTGATCCGCAGTAGATTGTGGGGCGATCATGATTTCAAGAATCTTGAGCAAAATTACTCATCTGGCGCACGACCTCGATGCTCTAGGATTGTACGCTACCATGCAGGGCGCTCGATCAATGTCCGGCGAAGGCGCCCTTTCCCTACAACTGCCCGGAAGTTCGCGGGTCACCATTCGTCGACGTGATAGCGACTATCTCACGCTTCGTCAGGTCTACGTTCAGCAAGAGTACTGGTTCAACACGACCGTCATACAGAAGGCGATCGCCGCCAGACATGCGGACATTGTTTCGAGTGGCAAAACGCCAGTAATCGTCGACGCAGGAGCAAATATCGGGTTGGCGAGCATCTGGTTCTCCGAAAAGTATCCAGGCTCTGTCACAGTGGCGATTGAACCCGATCCGAAGAACTACGGGGTCCTGAAAAACAACACGCAAAGTCACAGCGACATCATTCCAATTATGGCAGCCATCGGCTCCAAGTCGGGTTCAGCAACCCTCTCAAACTCCAGCGGGCAATCGTGGGGTCACGAAACTGCGCGATCATCGACGGGCGAAATAGACATCGTGACCATCGATGACGCGCTCGAACAAGTAAAAAACGGAACGCTGCTTATTGCTAAAATCGACATCGAAGGATTCGAGAGCGACCTCTTCACAGACAATCTCGCCTGGTTGGATGACGTGTGCGCAGTCTTCATCGAGCCACATGACTGGAAGCTGCTGCCGTTGGCAAAGAGCAGCCGAGCCTTTCAGAAAGCCTTCGGTGAGCGAGACTTCTCTATCTTCACCCGAGGCGAGATCATCCTTTACCTAAATAACAAATATGTTGCGCCTTCTATGACGAGATAGGTCACTCCAAGATCTCCAGTGGATTCTCGCCGACAACACCAGGGAGTGCCTCCAAACCAACCTGAAGAATTTCCAGGCTGGTTAAGGGATTGAAAAGCATCTTGGCTTCCTGAAGGGAGGGGACCGGCACCCCTACAATCGGGCCGAAGTTCGAATGCAGCGGAAAATGTGAGCAGTTTCATAAAAGTGCACAGAAAGCAGGGCTAGAATCCGATACCTTCCTTCGGTTCACCGCCTAGTGCGGCTGCCTGCCCTTTCTTTTGCTAAGAGTTTTCAGCGGCTTTGTGTTGGAGGCATTGATGAAGAACTCTCCCGGTCTCCTTTTTGCCCAACGGTTGAACGAACTCAATTCTCAGCTCTCAGAATTGGAAGAACTTCGAACCCGGATCAAAGAAGCGGAGCGACGCGCCTGCGCTGCACCTACACTACGATCGACGCCAAAAACTCCGAAGTCTCGAAAATCGATATCGGTCCTGACATTCGTCCCACCTGCCGAACGTCGCCTGAGGCTTCGTCCCTGAGAGGAACGGCTTGCGCTCCGCCTCGATATTAAACAAGCTCATGCGCCACCGGAGCGTAGTATTGGGTGGCCGCCCCACCTTTTATTAGGACCTTTGGCTAGAACCGCCGTCGCCTCCCAGGGCGGCGGCGGTTTCGATTTGTCGATACATATCAAGCGGCTTGAAGGGAGTGGAAGGTCTCAGGTGACGCTTGACACGCAACAACGACCCAAGGAAGCATCTGGCGTTTTTCATGCCCTTTGGAGAGTTGCCCATGACTACCATCCACATGGACTCGTCCCTCAGCCAGACCGCCACCCGCGCCGTTTTGAACGGAGGAGTTCTGCGCTGCACAAAGACCAGCGACAAGGACGTTTATTCCCATTCGATTTGGGCGACCGAAAGCAACATCCGTCAATTCACGATGCACGAAGGGGACAGCATCGTCATCCCACCCGGTTCGACCGTGACGATATGGATATTCCGAAGGCAGCCGGGAAATTCTACTTGGACCATGGACTTCGAACTCAAGGAAAAGGCTGCCTGACAAGCCATTCGAAACAGCCGCTCTCGGAAAGTCCAAGAGCGGTCCCTTTGAAGAGAGCGAGCCGATACCCCTGAGGGAGCGGCTTGCCTCAACAAATCCGGGAATTCTGCGGCCGACGAATGGCTTTGGAACGACCTGCCGATGGCAAAGTTTTCCCGTTGCCCTTTGCCAAGGGGCGACTGCCTTCCCCAAAGGGCAGCCTCAAGACAGCCCCAGCTTCACCGCCCTGAAGCTGGGGTCCTTTTGCTCCAGATTCACATGCTTTAATGAATTTGCGCCCGCCCGATGAATGCTCTGAAGTCTTGGAAGTCGCGCACCCAACGGCGAAGGGGCGAAAGAGTGTGAGTCATAGTCATCAGGCCGCCTCGATCAGGTAAGCGCCATCGGCATCCGTGAGAAATGCCCCGTCGGTATCGACGAGGAAGACGAAGCCATTCGGCAGCGGCGGCAAGCTTGCTGTTCCAAAAATACCGAGACCCGCATCCTAAGGCCGCGTTCACCGGTGCGGGCAGCAACGCTTGAGCCGAGACGCTGCGGCGGACTGGATTCCCCGCCTGCCGCCCACGCTAAAAGCTTCGGCGCCACTGGACCTCACCTCGGCGAAGCCTTGGCGTAGCCGGGTCGCGGGGAATGACGGCGCTGTTTGTTGACGTTCGGGATGCTAGCAGCATGCCCCTGTTTTGCCCGACGAGTCAAACGGCGTTGCTGTCTGCATCAGCTGTTTTGCGGCCGACGTAAGCCGTTGATTTCACTATCACCGGCTACTGTGCATGGGGTTGTTTTCGCGTTTTTTTTCGCGCGGCCCTGTGCGAGCGACCTCACGCGGCCTGCGACACCACGCGGTTGCGGCCGTCGTGCTTGGCGCGATACATCGCGGTGTCGGCGCGCTTGAGGACGTCGCCAACCGCCTCGCCCTTCTGCTCCAGCGTGGTCAGCCCGATCGAGATCGTGACTTCGATGCGCTTGGTGCCCTTGTGGATCGCGAACGGCTCGCCCGCGATCGAGCGGCGCAGCCGCTCGGCGACCATGCCGGCGACGTGGAGATCGGTCTCCGGCATCACGATGACGAATTCCTCGCCGCCGTAGCGGCAGGCGAGATCGATGCCGCGGATCGACTTGCGCACCCGCACGGCGAATTCGCGCAGCACGTCGTCGCCGGCGTCGTGGCCGTAATTGTCGTTGATCGACTTGAAGTAGTCGATGTCCAAAATCATCAGCGCCAGCGGCTTGCCGCGGGTCGCGGCCTGCTCGGCCAGCGTCGCGAGATGGCTCTCCATGTAGCGGCGATTGTGCAGCCCGGTGAGCGCGTCGGTGATCGCCATCTCGATCGAGTTCTGCACGTTGTCGCGCAGATGATCGGTGTAGCGGCGGCGGCGGATCTGGGTGCGGGCGCGCGCCAGCAGCTCGATCTTGTCGATGGGACGCAGCAGGTAGTCGTTGACGCCGATCTCGAGGCCGCGGAGCAGCCGCGTCGAGTTCTCGGGATCGGCGATCGCCAGGATCGGCACGTGGCGGGTACGCTCCAGCGAGCGCGCCTGGCTGCATAGCCGCAACCCGTCGAAATTGTTGAGGTCGAGCGAGACGATCAGGAGGTCGTAATTGCCCTCGGCGGCGTGGAACAGCGCTTCCGTCGGGTTCGGCTCGACGTCGATGGTGTGCTCGGCGGCCAGGATCGTCGCCAGCCGCTCAAAAGAGGACTCGCGGTCGTCGACCAGCAGGATGCGGCCGCCCTTGCCGGTGTCGGCCACGGCGCTGCGTTCGGGCGCCTGCATGCCGATCTCGAGCGAGGTGATGGCGCGCATGCGCAGCTCGTCCGTCATCATCTTCAACCGGGTCAGCGAGCGCACGCGCGCAATCAGCACGACGTCGGAGACCGGTTTGGTGAGGAAATCGTCGGCGCCGGCTTCCAGCCCGCGGTTGCGGTCCGCGGGGCTGTCGAGCGCGGTGACCATCACGACGGGAATGTGGTGCGTCGCCGGATCGGTCTTGAGGCGGCGGCAGACTTCGAAACCGTCGATGTCGGGCATCATGACGTCGAGCAGGATGATGTCGCATTCGGCACGGGCGCAGATCGCCAGCGCCTCGGTGCCGTTCGAGGCGGTCATCACGTCGAAATATTCGGCGGACAGGCGGGCTTCGAGCAGCTTGACGTTGGCAGGGACGTCATCGACGACGAGGATACGCGCGGACACTGTGAACTCACTTCCTATCCGATGAAACGCCGGACCGTCTCGATAAATTTGCCGACCGAGATCGGCTTGGACAAATAGGCTTCGCAGCCGCCCTCGCGGATGCGCTCTTCGTCGCCCTTCATCGCGAACGCCGTGACGGCGACGACGGGAATGCTGCGCAGCTCCGGATCATCCTTGATCCAGCGCGTCACCTCCAGGCCCGAGACCTGCGGCAATTGGATATCCATCAGCACGAGGTCGGGCCGCGTCTTGCGCACGAGGTCGAGCGCCTCGTAGCCGTTGCTGGTACCCGAGGTCTGGTAGCCGTGCGCTTCCAACAGGTCGCGGAAGAGCTTCATGTTGAGCTCGTTGTCTTCCACGATCAGGACGGTCTTAGCCATCCCGCCCTCCTGTTTGGTCCACAGACCGATACATGTGCCGCCTCAGGCGCCGCTCACCGGCGCTTCGAAAACTGGATTCAAACTAGCCTCAGATTCGCTTGAGTTTCGTTAAACCCGGGGGCCGACTTTCTGCGATGTGGTTTCCAGTTGCTTGTCCGGGGTCGCAAGACTTGGGCACGAGACTCGGGCATGATGACTCCAAAGTAGACACTGAAAGTTAACGGAAAGGCAAACCGGCCACGTGAAAAAGCCTGTTCACAACCCCCGCGAAGTCGCTGAAATCGTTGCGCTTCAGGCGCTATCCTTCGTCGCCGGCGAGCCTGAGCGGCTAGGCCTGTTCCTGGCCGAGACGGGGGTCGGCCCGGAGATGTTGCGCAATGCCGCCTCGGACCCGAATTTCCTCCTCAGCGTGCTCGATTTCGTGATGCGCGATGACGCCACCGTGAAGGCCTTTGCGGACACTGCGGAGCTGCATCCGACCAACGTTGCTGCGGCGCGGCAGGTCCTGGGCGAAGCGCTCGGCGACCGCCATTGGGAGCGCGACGTGCCGTGACCGCTCCGGAGGCGGCCGGGCCTCTCTGCTTTTGCCGGGATTGTTCGGCCGATCTGGACATGGCCATCCAAAGCCTGGGCCTGCGGCGCTGTTCCGCCTGCGGTTCCCCTCGCGTCGTCCGCCACCGTGCGCTCGCAACCCTGACCATCGCCCATATCGACTGCGACGCCTTCTACGCGACGGTCGAGAAGCGCGACAATCCTGAGATCGCCGACAAGCCCGTCATCATCGGCGGGGGAAAACGCGGCGTGGTGTCGGCCGCCTGCTACATCGCACGCACGTATGGCGTGCGCTCGGCCATGCCGATGTACAAGGCGTTGGAAGCCTGCCCGCACGCGACGGTGATCGGGCCCGACATGGCCAAATATGTCCGGGTCGGGCGCGAGGTTCGCCAGGCCATGCAGGCGCTGACGCCGCTGGTCGAGCCGCTCTCGATCGACGAGGCCTTCCTCGATCTCTCCGGCACCGAGCGGGTGCACGGCATGATCCCGGCCAAGGTGCTGGCGCGGTTCGCGCAAAACATCGAGCGCGATATCGGCATCAGCGTCTCGGTCGGCCTCTCCTGCAACAAGTTTCTGGCCAAGATCGCCTCCGACCTCGACAAGCCGCGCGGCTTTGCCGCGCTCGACCAGGAGGAAGCCCGCGAGATGCTGGCTTCGAGGCCGGTCGGCTTCATCTTCGGCGTCGGACCGGCCACGCAGGAGCGCCTGGTGCAACGCGGCTTCCGCATCATCGCCGATCTGCAAAAGGCCGACGAGATTGAGATGATGCGGCAGTTTCCGAGCGAGGGCCGCAGGCTGTGGCGGCTCGCGCGCGGCATCGACGACCGCCGCGTTGAGCCTGATCGGGGCGCCAAGACGATCTCGAGCGAGACGACGTTCGAGACCGACATCCGCGATTTCGCGGCGCTGGAGCGGATCCTATGGCGGCTGTGCGAGAAGACGTCGTCGCGGCTGAAGAGCAGCGAGCTTGCCGGCTCCGCCGTCACGTTGAAATTGAAGACCGCCGACTTCCGCCAGCGTACGCGCTCGCAGTCGATCGCAGCCCCAACGCAGCTTGCCGCAAAGATCTTCTCGATCTGCCGCGAGATGCTGGCCAAGGAGATCGACGGCACCGCCTTCCGCCTGATGGGCGCCGGCGTCAGCGCACTGCGCGAGGGCTCGGTCGCCGACGACACCGACATGCTCGACCGCCGCGCCGCCCACACCGAGCGCGCGGTGGACAGCTTGCGTAAAAAATTCGGCAGCGCCGCGGTGATCCGAGGCATCGCCTATGAGGGGCCGGAGAAGGCGCAGGAGTGATGACAGGCGAACGCGATCTCGACGCGCTGCTGAGACACATGAAGCCGGAGATGCGGCCAGGCATCTTCGTGTTCTGCGCGATCCCGACAGACCCAGCCGATTCCCGCCGCGCTCAGTCCGCTGCTGACGTTTCGCGAACGGGAGGGCATCACGCTCGTGATCCCTCGCGAAGAGGCCGAAGCAGCAGGCCTAAGCTACGCGTTCGCCTCGCGCCTAATCACGCTGACGGTTCACTCCGCACTCGATGCAGTAGGCTTTCTGGCGGCGATCACGGCGCGTCTCGCCGCAGCCGGCATCAGCGTGAACGCCGTGTCGGCCTTTTATCACGACCATCTCTTCGTGCCTGCTGACCGGGCCGACGAAGCGATGGCTGTTTTGCAAGAGGCGTCTGGAGCGTAGCCCGAAATCAATCCGCGACCGCGATCGCCTCGATCTCGATCATCCACTCCGGCGCGGCGAGCGCGGAGACACCGACGAGGGTAGAGGCCGGCGGCTCCATGCCTTCGAAGAAGGCCGAGCGGGCCTTGCCGATGATCGGGCGCAGCTCCGGCTTGTAGTTCACGACGAAGGTCGTGATCTTGACGATGTTGGCGTAGCTCGCGCCGGCCGCTTTCAGCGCGTGGCCGAGATTCTGCATCACCTGCGTGGTCTGCGCGGCGAGATCGCCCTCGCCTACGATCCGTCCCTCCTCGTCCACCGACACCTGGCCGGAGATGTAGATGGTCCGCGCCCCCGTGGCGGTGACGACGTGCGAATAGGCCGGATTGTGATGCAGGCCGCTGGGCCGGAGATGATCGAGCTTGGGCATGGTTGGCCTCCCGTATGTCAGTGATTGGGAGGGAGCGTAGCTGGAGAGGGAGCGGAGAGCCAGCCCCGTCATTGCGAGGAGCTCTTGCGACGAAGCAATCCAGAATCTTTCCGCGGAGGGAGTCTGGATTGCTTCGCTTCGCTCGCAATGACGAAAAAACCCTCAATTGCAGGGCTTGCTGTCCTTCGCGTCGAACTTGCCCATCGCGCCCGAAATCACAAAATCGTTGTAATCGAGCACGAGCTGGCGCGAGACGCCGTTTTCGTAGAGCTCGAACGCCATCGCGTAGACCGGCGTCTGCTCGCCTTCCTTCTGCTGGGCCTCGCGGTCGAAATAGCTGACGGTCACGGGCCAACGCTTGAGCGACTTCATGTGCTCGTCGGACGTCGACGGATCGGGCGAGCCCTCGCGCTCGGCCGGGATCGGTTGGCCGATCACGGTCAGCGTGTTGTAGACCTTCTGGCCATCGTCGGAGCCGTCATAGACGGAGAGCTCGAGCAGCGACTTGCCGTCCTTGGCGGCGGCAATGATGCGCTGGATCTGTTCGGTCGGGAATACGATCTTGCCGTCGAGCGTAAAGCTCTTCGGCGCCGGCAGCTTCAGCTTGACGTTGATGTGGTCGCCGTCGCGCTCGGCCGAGCCGTCGACCCGGCCGGCATCCGCCTCGTTCATCCGCGTCTCGATCTTGAAGCGGTAGCTTTTGCCGGCGGCGTCCTCCCAGGAATTGGAGCGGAGGTCGCTAAGCGTGACCTTGCCCTCGCCGCTGTCGAGCTCGGAGACCTGGCGGAATTCGGAGGTGTAGCCCTCGCACGAACTGCCGGCGAAATTGTAGAGGATGCGACCGCGCGCGCTGTTGACCGAATTGGAGCGCGATTTCACCAGGCTCAAATCGTAGAGTGCCTGATGCGAGAGGAATGGACCGTTGGCCGCCTGCGCGACGCCTCCGGGACCGAAAGTGGCCGCCGCGAGCGCCGTCACACCGAGCGAAGTCCGGAAAAGGTGCAGCATGTCTGGTCCCTTGGGGAAAGCGCAAATTTGACATTTTAATGAACGTTCCATTGCGTCGCAACTGAGGCCGTTTCACGTAAAGTTGCGGCTACAGTTGAACCACCTGCCCCACCTCGACAAGATGCGGCCCCTTGCAGGCCCTTGGGCTTGCTTGCATGTGGCGGCACGATGGGCGAAACAGGGCGCGCCCGGACTGCAACGGATGCGCCCGGGCGAATGGATTTTGGACAACGAGGTCGGACATGGCGGGCACGGTCGAACAGAAGCTGGCGGAACAGGGCATCAAGCTGCACGAGGCGCCCACCCCCGTGGCCAATTACGTGCCGTTCGTGCGTACCGGTAATGTGCTGTTCGTCTCCGGTCAGGTCTGCTTCGCCCCCGACGGCAAGCTGATCGCCAAGGGCAAGCTCGGCGCCGGCGTGACCATCGAAGACGGCGCGGCGGCCGCCCGCGGTTGCGCCGTCAATCTGCTGGCCCAGGTCAAAGCGGCGCTGGGCGACCTCGACAAGGTCGTTCGCGTGGTGCGCCTCGGCGGCTTCATCAACTCGGCGCCGGACTTCCTGGACGGGCCCAAGGTCCTCAACGGCGCCTCTGACCTGATGGTGGCCGCCTTCGGCGACAAGGGCCGCCATGCCCGCACCACCGTCGGCGTCGCCTCGCTGCCCGCGGATGCGGCGGTTGAGGTCGACGGCGTGTTCGAGGTCGCCTGAGCGGAATGCGCGCTCCCGATTGGCTGACAGCCCGGCCGGTCGCCCATCGCGGCCTGCACGACATTTCCCGCGGAATCGTCGAGAACATGCCGGGCGCGGTTCAGGCTGCGATCGCGGACAATTTCTCGATCGAAGTCGACATCCAGCTGTCGTCCGACGGCGAGGCGATGGTGCATCACGACCATGAGCTGGGCCGCCTGACCAAAGCCGCCGGCGCGCTGGTCGAGAAGACCGCCGCCGAGCTGAAGGCCGTCGCGTTCAAGGACACGGCCGAGCGGATGATGTCGCTCTCCGACCTCTGCAGCATGGTCGCCGGCCGCGTGCCGCTGGTGATCGAGGTCAAAAGCCATTTTGACGGCGACCGCAAGCTGGTGAAGCGGATGGCCGAGGTGCTGGCGTCCTATCAGGGGCCCGCGGTCGGTATGTCGTTCGATCCCGACCAGGTGCTGGCGCTGCGCGACCTGTTGCCCTCCCTCCCGCGCGGCATCGTCGCGCAGCGGAGCTATGAGGACGAATATTGGGCTTACCTGAACCAGGAGCAGCGCGACAGCATGCTGTACCTGCGCCACGGCTTCCAGACCCAGCCGCATTTCGTCGCCTTCAAGGTCGACCACCTCCCGGCCCCCGCCCCCTGGATCGCCCGCAACGTCTTCGGCTGCGCCCTGCTCGGCTGGACCGTGCGCACGACCGAGCAGCGGACGCGGGTCGGGCAATATGCAGACCAGATGATCTTCGAGGGCTTCGTGCCGTAGGCTTGATGTTCCCACTCTTGAAGTCGCTGCTGCAATGCACGATCTTGGGCACGATGGCACCATCCGAAATCACCCTCGAAGCAGTACCTTCCATTGGCGAAGTGTCGCCGGACGATTGGGACGCCTGCGCCAATCCCGTCAAGATTTGTAACGGGCATGGCAAGGAAACCTCATCCGGGCTTCCAGGCGATTCCCATGGCCTCTCAAGGCCCGCCTATAACCCCTTTGTCTCCCACGCATTTCTTTCCGCGATCGAGAAATCGGGTTCGGCAACAATCCGCACCGGCTGGGGGCCTCGGCATCTCGTGGCCAAGATCGATGGCCGCGTTGCGGGGGTAGCGCCCTGCTATCTGAAATCGCATTCGCAAGGCGAATACGTCTTCGACCGCGGCTGGGCGGATGCCTATGAGCGTGCCGGCGGGCGCTATTATCCGAAGCTGCAGGTTTCGGTTCCCTTCACGCCGGCGACGGGGCCGCGGCTGCTAGTTCGCAACGGCGTTGACCACGAGCGCATCACGGAGGCGCTGGCGAGCGGGCTGGTGGCGCTGTGCGGCGTCAGCAAGGCCTCTTCGGTGCACGTTACCTTCGCGCGCGAGGCGGAGTGGAAGCTGCTCGGGAAGCACGGCTTCCTCCAACGCACCGACCAGCAGTTCCACTGGCACAACCCGGGCTTTGCGACGTTCGACGATTTCCTGGCGACGCTGAACTCACGCCACCGCAAGTCGATCAAGCGCGAGCGGCGCGATGCACTGGCCGCCGGGGTCACCATCCACTGGCTCACGGGCAAAGACATCACCGAGGATGCCTGGGACGCCTTCTTTCAATTCTACATGGAGACCGGCTCGCGCAAATGGGGCCGGCCGTATCTGACGCGGGAATTCTTCTCGCTGATCGGCGAGACCATGAGCCAGGACGTGCTGCTGATCATGGCACGCCGCAACGATCGCTGGATCGCTGGCGCGATCAACTTCATCGGCTCGGACACGCTGTTCGGCCGCAACTGGGGTGCGGTCGAGCATCATCCCTTCCTGCATTTCGAGGTCTGCTATTATCAGGCGATCGACTTCGCCATCAAACACGGCCTGGGGAATGTCGAGGCCGGCGCGCAGGGTGAGCACAAGATCGCGCGCGGCTACCTGCCGCGGACCACCCACTCCGCCCACTTCATCGCCGATCCCGGCTTGCGCCGCGCCATCGACGATTACCTCAAGCGCGAGCGCGCCTATGTCGCAGAAGCCGGACGGGAGCTGGCCGAGCTCGGCCCGTTCCGCAAAGGCGCCGACGAGGCGCCTTGACGGTTCACTGCTGCTGGTGACAGTAGCGCGAAATTCCAGGGAGCTGCCGCCATGACCGCCTACGACACCAACAACATCTTTGCAAAAATTCTGCGCGGCGAATTCCCCTGCCACAAGGTCTACGAGGATGAGCACGTGCTTGCCTTCCTCGACATCATGCCGCGGGCACCAGGCCACACGCTGGTGATTCCAAAAGCCCCTGCCCGCAACATCCTCGACATCAAGCCTGATGACTACGCCCATGTCGCCCGCGGCGCGCACAAAATCGCAGCCGCTGCGATGACAGCGTTTAGGGCTGACGGTATCACCGTGCAGCAGTTCAACGAGGCGGCCGGCGGACAGGTGGTATTTCATCTCCACATGCACGTGATGCCGCGCCACGACGGAGTGGCCCTACTGCCGCCCGCCAGCCGCAAGGAAGACGTCAAGGTGCTGGAAGAGAACGCGACCAAGCTGATCGCGGCGTTGAAGGAGGTTTGAGTTTCTCGGCTCGTCATTGCGAGCGAAGCGAAGCAATCCAGACTGTGTCCGCGGTGGCAGTCTGGATTGCTTCGTCGCAAGAGCTCCTCGCAATGACGCGGATGGAGCGAAGCGCCTTCACTCCGTCTGAAAATCCCCCGGCTGCGGTGCGGCCAGCGGGGTGAACTCGCAACGATCGGGCTTGATGTCGATCAGCGGCGTGTTGTCGATGCAATCGAGTCCACGCACCAGAATCGCATTGCCCTCGATGCCGACGAGCTTCACGATCGACGTGCCGATCGGATTGGGCCGGACCGGCGAGCGCAGCGAGAAGGTGCCCCGGGTCTTCTCGTTGTTCTTAGGGCTTTGCAGGACGATGTCGCGGCGCGACTGGTCGAGCCAGTAGAGCACTTCGAGGTTGCTGTAAAAATCGACGCCCTTGATCGCCGGCACGAACGGTTCGAAGATCTCGAGCCGGCATATAGGGCCGTCATGCCGGCCTTGCCGCGGGGTCTCCAGCCGCGAGGTCCAGGGCGTGCGGATGCGGCCGATGAAGACGAGGCCGGCATCCTGCGTCGATGGCAGCTCGATAGAGACTTCACCCTCGCGGAGCTGGTTTTCGCGAACCATATTTCCAATTCCCTGCTGTTCGCCGGCGGTTTTAGCCCAACCACCACGTACCGGCCAGCATGAAGACTTCGCCCGCGACCACGCCGGCGAAGATCGAGCGGCGGGTCAGCAGGAAGACGATGAGGCCGGCGCCGACCGCACCGTAGCGCAAGGCATCCGGCACGCTCGCAAGCGCCCCGGGCGGCTCGACCACGATCTGGGCGATGACGCCGGCCAGGATCGCGGTGGCGACCGCCCGTACCCAGACCAGAAGCTCGGAGCCCTCGTCGATGCCGCCGCCGAACCACAGGCCGAGCATGCGCCATATCTGGTTGGGAACAACGCCAGCGACGAACAGCACGGCGAGCGCGTGCCAGTCGCCAATGAGCTGTGCAAAGCTCATGCGCGCACCTCGCGCCACCAATGCACACCATAGGCAATCGTGCCGGCCACGAGGCCGCTGACGAGGATGTCGAGGCCGGAGTTCATCTTCGCGGCCAGCGGATAGAGCAGAACCCCGAGCGCCAGCGCGACGCCGTCGGCGACCTCGCGGCTGTTGCGTGCGGTCGAGAACAGGAAGGACAGCGGCGTCAGCAGCAGGATCGCGGCGCCCAGCGTCTGCGTCAGATTTGCAGCGAGGAAATAGCCGACCGTGTTGGCGGTAAGACACACCGAGACGAGACCGAAGCCAAGTCCGTTGACAAAGGCGATCCGGCGCTCACGCGGCACCTGCGGCAGGAAGCGATGGCATTCGACCCACAGTGTCACCGCGGTGAGATGCGCCGCGAAAAACAGCTCGCGCCGTTTTGTCGTCGGCGTGCGCATCAGCGGCAGCACCGAGACCACCATCGGAAACAGGGCGGACGGCGCTGACCGTGACTGCGATCGCCGACTGGATGACGGTCGCGCCAGAGCCGAGCGTGGTGATCAGGATGATCTGCGCCGGTCCCGCCCAGACGAACAGCGTCGAGCAAAGCGCCCATAGCAGGCTGAAATGGCTATCGTGGGCGAGCGCACCAATGCCGAGATAGGTCGCGAACAGGACGAGGGTGAGGATCGTCTGCGTGATCGAGCGCAGTCCCCACGCAAAGGCGCGCCAGGGACTTTGCCATTGAGGTGAATCGAGCGGAGGAAGCGCCACGGGAGTCTTGGACGGATGAGGAATCGTGCCTGCATAACGGGCAATGCGGCGCCTCGCGTCAAGGAAGCGCGCGGCGGGGCTGGCATGCACGCCGGGACAGATGCCCCTACCCGCTCACGCCGCGGTTCTTCAGCACGAAGCACGCCCCGCCGGCCTTGCGGATGCGACCGCAGAGTTCATCCGCCTCGCTCCGCGTATCGGCGCCGATGCGCACCTGGTGAGAACGCGCGCGTGCCGCGGCTGCGCATCACCGAGCTCAGCAGGCTCGGATCACGTTCGCCGATCACGGCGCTCAGCCGTGTGACCGCGCGGGAATACATCGCCAGCGCCCGGTTGCGGTCGAAGCCGGCGGCGAGCTGCACGCCCCAGATCTTTGCGGCCGCGAGCTCCACATGCTGCTCGAGCTCGGCGACGAAGGCATTTGGCGCGCGCTTCAGGAGCACCATCAGATCGCGGCAGCTCGTCGGCGGCGAGCTCGGCGGGCCCTTGCCGGTGCTGCCGGCCTTGGCCCATGCATCGACGCTCGTGCCGGTGATGGCGAAGACGTAGTTGCGCGTCTGGTCCGGCATCGGACCGGCGCCGGCGAGCCATTCCTGGACCCGGCGCGGGCCGGCATTGTAGGCGGCGGCCGCCAAGCCGAGATTGCCGAATTGATTGCGCAGCTCGTTCAGAAATTCCGCCGACTTCGGCAGCGCCTGCACCGGATTGAAGGGATTGAGCAGTCCTCGCTCGCTCGCGGTGCCCGGCATGAATTGCGCGATCCCCTGCGCGTGCTCGCCGCTGCGCGTCATCGGCCCCACCGCATCAGCCTGGAAGCGGCTCTCCTGCCAGATCACGCGGGCAAAGAACTCCAGCGGCAGATTGGCATCGCGCGCGGCGGCCTCGATGATCAGGCAGATCGACTCCCGCGTATCATTCTCGCGCGCATCGCCGGACTTCGCCGGCGGCGTCGCGAGTTCCTCGACGCTGGGGACGGCGACGTCAGTCTTTGCAGGCGAGCTGTCCCATGCTGCGACCCGTGTCGCCGAGACAAGCAGTGTGGTGATGATGCACAACGCAATCTGCACCCATCTCGTGCAGGCATGGTGATGGCGCGCGCCGGCGCGGCGTGCAACAAGATGATCTGCCATGTTGTGGCATCGTGCCATGGTTCGACGAGTTGCCAATATATGCTGCCTGACCTGCTTTTCTCAATGCGATATCCCGCCAAACGGATCCGCGCGATCCTTGCCCTCGCCGCAATCATCCTGAGCGTCGCGCCAGCCGCCGCGCAGGTGAAATGGCGGATGACCACGGAATATCCTGAGAATAACATCTCCGGGATCGGGCTGACGACCTTCGCCAGCCGCATCTCCGAGCGCACCCACGGTTTCGTGACCCTGACCAACGCTTTCGACAACGAGCTCAAGATCAATTCGGGCGAGATGCCGCGCGCGGCGCTGGACGGCCGGATCGCGGGCGGCGATGCCTTCGCGGGCGCGCTCTCGGGCCTCGACCCTGTGCTCGGATTGTCCACCCTGCCCTTTCTCGTGCAATCGGTCGAGATCGCCCGCGCCGGCAATTTGCGAGCGCGCCCGCTCTATGAGAAGGCGCTCGCTGCGCGCGGCCTCAAGCTGCTCTATCTGACGATCTGGCCGGCCACGGGCCTCTGGTCGGAACGGTCGCTCGACAGCGCCGACGATCTGCCGAAACTGAACTTGCGGGCCTACGATGCCAATTCCAGCGAGGTCATGCGCGCGGCCGGCGCGAACGCGCAATTCCTGCCGATGGACGCGGCACTTGCCGGACTGAGGGAACACCGGCTGAATGCCTTCCTCACCTCCGGCGACGGCGGCGCGGGACGCAAACTGTGGGACTTCCTGCCGCATTTCACGGCCATCAACTACGCGATGCCGATCTCGATCGCCTTCGTCCGCAGCGACGCATTTGCCGAACTGTCCGAGCCGATGCAGCGCGAGGTGCTGGCTGCTGCGGCCGAGACTGAGCAAAGCCAGTTTGCGCTGCTCGCCCATCGCACATCCGAAAATTATGCGCGCATGCGGGACAATGGCGTCCATATCGCCGAGCCGGCGCCTGCGTTCCTTGTCACGGAGCTGCGGAAGGCAGCAAACGACGCGATCGCCGCCTGGGAAACCCAGGCAGGCGCGGAGGCGACCGCAATCGTCGAATGGGCGAGACAGCAATGAGGAAGCTGTAGCGGAATCTGCGATGAACGCTCCGCTGGCGTCGCTGCTTATCGCCCTAGGTTTTGACCGGAACCGGGATTTCGCCCCGGATGGCGCGGTCGAGGGCATCGATCAGCGCCTGGATCTCGATAAACTTGTTGCGCGCTCGCTCGGCCGTGTCGCGCACAAAGGGAGCGGCCAGCACTTTCGCATGCGCGTCCCTGTCCTCGATCATGCGATCACGGGCCTTCTGCAGAGTTTCAAGTCGCTCGCTCATCCGGCCTCTCCCAAAAAATTGTCTCGATCCTAGTCCGGACTCGCCGGTCGACGAGAACACGGCGAACAAGCAACCCTCAACAGCCGCGGCAGATGTTCTTCAGCTTCGCTGCGGTTTTGGCCTCTTCCGCAACGAACGGGTCCTTGTAGGCACTACGGGACGCATCGTTCTCCGCAGCAGCGGGCTTTTTCTCCTTCGGAGGAAATGCAGCATCGTAGCAGGCGAGACGTTCGCTCGTGCTTTCGATCGCGCGGCAGTCCGGTCCTGCCGCGACAGCGCCTTGCGACAGTGTGCCCAGCATCAATGCGACAAGAAGCGCTCTCCGGCGGATCCAGTCGACCAGACGAAATCCAGCCATATACGCTCCTGCTCAGTCGGCGGGAGCACTGGTGACCCTCAGTCACCGGTTGATGCCGATGGAAGGGCGGTGATGGCGCGACTCTACGCGTCCCTCCCGCGAATAGCGAGCTTTAAGGGATACGCAATATCAAGAAGGCGGATTTCGGCGTGGCAATTGTTGCGCGTTGCCTTGGTCCGCGGCCTCGTTTAGGTCAAGCAATAGACGGCGGCATCAACGCAGGCACGGCAACATGGTTACAATCTATTTCGATCTCGACGGCACGCTGACCAACCCAAAACCCGGGATCACGCGCTCGATCCAGTACGCCCTGGAGCGGCTGAACGCGGCGGTGCCGAGCGAGGACGAGCTGACCTGGTGCATCGGCCCGCCGCTGCACACCAGCCTGGAAAAGCTCACCGGCAGCGCGGAACTCGCCGACCGGGCGCTGCTGCTCTATCGGGAGCGCTTCAGCGATGTCGGCCTGTTCGAGAACGAGGCCTATGCCGGCATCATGGACACCCTGACAACGCTTGCCGCGACGACACCGCGCATGTTCGTGGCGACCAGCAAGCCCGCGGTTTACGCCACCCGCATCGTCGAGCATTTTGGACTAAAACCGTATTTCGAGCGCGTGTTCGGCTCCGAGCTCGACGGCACCCGCGTCGACAAGCGCGACCTGCTGCGCTACGCGCTCGACGAAGCCAAGGTCGATCCCGCCAGCGCGATCATGATCGGCGACCGCAGCCATGACGTGGTCGGCGCCCTCACCAATGGCATGACGGCGATCGGCGTGCTGTATGGCTATGGCAGCGAGGCCGAGCTGCGGGACGCCGGCGCGCATCACATATGCGCTGCGCATCCCGAGCTGCTCACTCACTGCGTGGCCTAAGTTCTAGGCACTGACGGTCTCCACCGCCGCCAGCATGCCGGTCTTGGCGTGGCAGTTCAGATATTCGAAGAACTGCTCGTCCGCCGCGGCCACAGTGACCTCGTGATAGAGCCGCAATTTTGCCGATGGCCCGAGCGTCGACAGATATTTCATCGCCGCGCCGAATATCTTGACGTGGGTCGGATGCGATTCCGCCCACCGCTCCAGCGCAGCCAGGCTCTTCCACCAGCTTTGGCCGTAGGACTTTTCGCTCGCGTTCCCGTCGGCTGCAAGCACGCGCATGTAGCGGTTGGCGTAGCAGCCGATGCCAAGACCGTCATCGCGCAAGAAATCCATCCCCTCGCGCAACACCGGCTCGACGTCGTCGAGATAGAGCTTTCGCTCCGAGGTCTCGGTATCGCTCCAATCCTGTCCTGACCGGATCAGGCAGAGATTGTCGTGCGCTTTCACGCGCAGCCGCGCGCCGTCGCGGATCAGCTCGGGATTGCCGCCCGGCGACATCGGATCGGTCTGCGACAGCGGGATGCGGTCGCGCATGCCGCCCCAATAGGCGTGCTCCTGCACCTCGCCGCTCATGCCCTGCGCAATCACCGCAACGCCCTCGGGCCGGTCGAGCGAGGAGAACAGCGTCTCGTGCCGCGCCACCGTGGGGCGCAGCACCTCGATAAAGGTGCCGACGCCCTCGAACTGCTTCCCGGTCCAGGCCTCGCGCGCCGGTCCGAACCAGGCGTCGAAGCGCGCGATGTCGTCCCAATAGGCCACTGAGACGACGTTCTCGTAGCCGGCCTGATCGACATATTGCGCGCGGTCCCAGTGCGAGGGCCCGTCTTCCGCCGCAAAGCGCTCCGCGATTTCGGCGAGCGCGTCCGTCGCGACCGCCGGCGCCGAGCCACGATATTGAACGCCGAAATAGGCCATCAACACGCGGCTCACGGCGGGCTTGTAGCGCGCCACGAAGGACGGATATGGCGGCCGGTAATCGTCCGGCACACGCTTGTGGCGCGTGCGCGGGGTCTCGAGATGCAGAGGAATTGCGGATTCCATGATCGTGTCCCTCCCTCGATCCCGACGATCAGCTCGCCGCCGCGGCAATGTCGGTGGGCTCGACGCTGTCGACCGGCAGCGCAAACTGCTCGACGCGCTGGTATCGCTTCTTGTTGAGCAGGAGCCGCGTCACGTCGGGCCGCGAATAGTGCCCGGCGGGATCAGCGGCGTTCTTGGCGACACCGATGGCGCCGAGATCGATTTCGGCGATCAACAGCCCTTCCTGGTCCGGCGCGAGCTTGTCTCCGATCTGGCTCCCGTCAGGGCCGTAGATCGCAGCAAAGCCACCGCCGGCATGCAGCAGCGCGTGCTTGTCCGGCCGATCGCAGAGCTCGTCGATCATCGCCTGCGAGACCGTCGCGCAAGGCGCCAGCACGAAGCAGGATCCTTCCACCGCGTAGACGCGCGAAGCGGCGTTGTTGACCTCGGCGCCGAGCGCTGGCGCGAAAGGATCGTAGAGCGAAAAACTCGGCCAGGCCGCAACATGCACCTGCTCGTTCTGGGCATACATCGCGTATTTCGACAGCGGCTGGAGATGCTCCCAGCAGCACAGCGCGCCGATACGGCCGATGTCGGACCGCGCATGCACGGCGAGATCGCTGCCGTCGCCCTCGCCATAGACGGTGCGCTCCGCATGGGTCGGCCGCAGCTTGCGGCGCTTTGCGATGGTCTCGCCATCCGGCCCGATCAGCCATTGCGCCAGGTAAAGACTGCCGCCGTCACGCTCTGACAGGCCGAACACGGCGGTGAGCTTGGCCTTGCGTACAGCGTCGCGCAGCCGCTCGGACTGCGGGCTGTCGTAGGACAGCGAATTGTCGAAATAGCGCTGCACGAAGCCGCGACCGATCGCCCAAGCCGGCGAATCCATCCAGATGTGCCAGGGGTAGCCGGGGATGAAGGCCTCCGGAAAGGCGATCAGCTTGGCGCCCTTCTCGGCGGCGTCCCTGATCAGGGCGATCGATTTGTCGATCGAGGCATCGAGGTCGAGCCAGGCGGGCGCCGCCTGCACCACCGCGACCTTGTATTTCGGATGTTGGATGCCCATTCCCGCCTCCCTTGCCGGTTGATCGGAAGCTACGTCCGATGCAGTCTATTGGGCCAGAGCCGGACCAGGCCCGCTCGACCGCCCCGGCACGAAAACTCGACTGGAACGGCGGTACGGGATTTGCCTCCGGTCAGGCGCGATCCGCGCAACATGCGATTTTACGGGATGTGAAAGGGAGGCTCTGCAGATGCCAATCCAGTTCACCACGGACGACAGCCCCGGCCACCGCCGGCTTGCGCTCTGGCAGGATATCGTCTGCGACGTCTTCGTCGGGCTCGACTGCAAGTCCGACCTTGGCAGCGCCTTTCGCGGCTCGGTCACCCGGGCGCCGCTGGGCAAGGCGGAATGCTCCGAGGTCTGTTCCGATCGTCAGCACGTGTTGCGCACGCCCTCTCGCATCGCGCGCTCGGATCAGGATTTCATCCTGATCGCGCTCGGCAATCGCGGCGCCGGCGGCGTGGTGCAGGACGGCCGCGAGGCCGTGGTGCATCCGGGAGAGTTTGCGCTCTACGACACCACGCGTCCCTACGAGCTGAAATTCGGCGGCACGTTCACGCAGACCATCTTCAAGGTGCCGCGCGAGATGCTGCAGCGCCGGCTCGGCGCGACCCAAGCCCTTACCGCCAGCACTTTCGGACCGGACTCGCCGCTGCAGAGGATCGCCTACGATTTCATCTACCGGCTTTGCCAGAGCGCGGATCAGATCGATCCGCTCCACGCCGCTGCTCTGTCGGAACAGGCCGTCGACGTCCTGGCGATGGTGCTGGGCGAGCGGCTAGGCCAGACGCCGCTGCCGTCCTCGACCCATCGCTCCGCCCTGCTCTACCGGCTGAAAGCGCATATCCGGGCTTATCTTGCCGATCCCGACCTCTCGCTGTCCGAGACCGCAGCGGCGCTCGGCATCTCCTCCCGCTACGTCAACGATCTCCTCGCCGACGAGGACACCTCGTTCCAGCGCTACGTTCTCGGTGAGCGCCTCGCTCAATGCAGGCGCGACCTCGCCTCGCCCGTGCTCGCCCACCGCCACATCAGCGAGATCGCCTTTGCCTGGGGCTTCAACGACCTCTCCCATTTCGGTCGCGTCTTCCGCGAGCATTTCGGGATGTCGCCGCGCGATTTCAGACAGAGCCAATTGCGGCATTGACATCCGGGGGCAGCCATTAGCCGGAGCCTTCGCTTCAGGCAAAGGCAATGCTCGTGAATTCCAGATTGTCAGGTGCTGCCGCCGGGATCAGGCTGGCGCACATGAGGACTCACGCCAACACAAGCGGATCGGAGGTCTTGCTGGGCATCATCGCGATCCGGCTCGCGGTGCTGGTCGTGGTGGGCTGGACCCTGACGCTCTTGCCGCGGCAGGCGCGCGAGAGTGACGCCGGCTGCCTTCCCTCACCTGTAACGTGGAGCGCGGCTCGGCTTCCGGCGACGACGACCGGCGCGCGCGTGACTGACGCAGCCTTCGACGACATGCTTCTGCACGACTAGGGCCGCTCCCAAGCAAGGCCGGTATGTGGGCGTGGAGTAGGACACGGCGCCAGCTTGCATTACCATTCGGCACCAAGGCCGTACCGTTCAACCAGCGGCCAGCCGAGGAGCATATCGATGGAATACCGACGCTTGGGCCGCTCAGGCCTCATGGTGCCCGCCTTGAGTCTTGGGACCGGCACCTTCGGCGGCGTCGGCCGCCTCGCTGCGTGGGGCACGACGGACGCAGCCGAAGCGCGGCGCCTTCTGGATATCTGCCTCGATGCCGGAGTGTCGATGTTCGACACCGCGAACGTCTATTCGCTCGGCGAGTCCGAGCGCGTTCTCGGCGAGGCCATCAAGGGCCGCCGCGACAAGGTTTTGATCTCGACCAAGGCAACGTTCCGCTTCGGCGACGGCCCCAACGACATCGGATCGTCACGGCAACATCTGCTCGCGGCCATCGATGCTTCGCTGAGCCGGCTCGGCACCGATTACATCGACCTGTTCCAGCTTCACGGCTTCGACGCCTTCACCCCGCCTGAAGAGGTGCTTGCGACCCTCGATGGGCTCGTGCGCGCCGGCAAGATCCGCTACGTCGGCGTCTCGAACTTCTCCGGCTGGCACCTGATGAAGTCGCTTGGCGTCGCCGACAAGCACGGCTTTCCGCGCTATGTCGCCAACCAGACCTACTATTCACTGATCGGGCGCGACTACGAATGGGAGCTGATGCCGCTCGGCCTCGACCAGGGGCTCGGCGCCGTGGTCTGGTCGCCGCTCGGATGGGGACGCCTCACCGGAAAGATCCGCCGCGGCCAGCCAAAGCCTGACGTAAGCCGCCTGCCCAAGACGGCCGAGTTCGGCCCGCCGGTGCCGGACGAGCACGTCTATCGTGTCGTCGAGGCCATCGACGAGGTCGCGAAGGAAACGGGCAAGAGCGTCTCGCAGATCGCGTTGAACTGGCTGCTGCAGCGTCCGACAGTCTCGACGCTGATCATCGGCGCGCGCAACGAGACGCAGCTTCGCGAAAATCTCGGCGCGGTCGGATGGTCCTTGACCAAGGATCAGATCGCAAAGCTCGATGCCGCGAGCAAGGTGACCCTGCCCTATCCGTACTGGCACCAGCGCACGACCTTCACCGACCGCAATCCGCCGCCGGTGTAGACACCTTCGGAAACGCGAAATCGCCTGGCAGGCTGCGAAAGCCGTCCTGCCCATGCCTCGCCGCCGGGAGACCCGCTCCCGGTGCAGGAACTGTCCGTCTCCTGCCGGGTTGCGATGCATCTCGCTATTTCCTATTCGGAGATGTACCACGGCTCGAATCAAGCGCGCCTCCACCATGTCGCCTGCCCCCATCGAGCATGCCGACGGCCTGCCGCAGCCGCAGCGCAACCAGGCGGTGCTGACGATTGCGCTCGGCATCATCATGGCGGTCGTCGACAGCGCCATCGCCAACGTCGCGCTGCCGACGATCGCGGCCGACCTCGACGCGAGCCCGGCCTTCTCGATCTGGATCGTCAACGGCTACCAGCTCGCGATCACGATCTCGCTGCTGCCATTGGCTTCGCTCGGCGAGATCGTCGGTTATCGCCGCGTCTATCTGGTGGGGCTGGTGCTGTTCACGCTCGCGTCGGCCTTCTGCGCGCTGGCGCACACGCTGCCGCTCCTCACGATTGCACGCATCGTGCAGGGGTTCGGCGCGGCCGGCATCATGAGCGTCAACGCGGCGCTGGTGCGCTTCACCTACCCGCGCAGCCAACTCGGCCGCGGCATCGGGCTCAACGCCCTCGTCGTCGCCTTCTCGGCCGCGGTCGGCCCGACGCTCGCCGCCGGCATCCTAGCGTTCGGCAGCTGGCCCTGGCTGTTCGCCATCAACGTCCCGCTCGGCGCGGTGACACTCGTCCTCGGCCTGCGTAGCCTGCCTCACACCAAGGCTGCGAGCCACTCCTTCGACTGGCAGAGCGCGGGGCTGTCCGCGATCACCTTCGGCGTCGGCATCGCGGCCGTCGACAGCGTCGGTCATGGCGAGGCCGCCATCACCTGCCTCGTGCAGTTTGCCATCGCCATCGTCGCCGGAGCGCTGCTGATCTACCGCGAAACCCACGTGGCTTCGCCGCTGCTGCCGGTCGACCTGTTGCGCATCCCGGTGTTCGCGCTGTCAATTGCGACCTCGATTGCCTCGTTCTGCGGGCAGATGCTGGCCTTCGTTGCGATCCCGTTCTACCTGCAGAGCCGCTTCGGCTATTCGGCGGTGCATATGGGCCTCCTGATCACGCCATGGCCGATCGCTGTGGCGTTCGCGGCGCCGCTGGCCGGCCGCCTGGTCGAGCATTATCCGGCGGGCTTGCTCGGCGGCATCGGGCTCACGCTGTTTGCGTGCGGCCTCGGCACGCTCGCCTTCCTGCCGGCGACGCCTACACCGCTCGACGTGATGTGGCGGATGGCGCTCGCCGGTGCCGGCTTTGGCCTGTTCCAGACCCCCAACAACCGCACCATGATCGCCGCCGCTCCGCGCGAGCGCGCCGGCGGCGCGAGCGGCATGCTGGGCACCGCGCGGCTGCTCGGCCAGACCACTGGCGCGGCGCTGGTCGCGCTGTTCCTCGGTCGCTATCCGATCGAAGGAACCAGGATCGCACTGCTCACCGGCGTCGGCTTCGCGCTCTGCGGAGCCATGCTGAGCATGTTGCGGCTGTCGCCCGCGGGCGCGCGCGGTGCCGAGCATGTCCGCGTGCAGGACGATCAGCGTCTGCGGGGCGATTAGCGGGCCTCTCTCCGACGACGCAATCCGTAGTTTTACGATGCCACGCAAGGAGTATTGCCCTCGCGCTTTGGTTGCGCTTCCCTGCAACCAGGCTGGGGATATTTTATGAGTTGTTTTAAGGTTCTGGCGCTTTGCGTCGTGGCTACGGCAGCAACTGGGTGTGCGGGTCGCGCTCCAACTCCGGTTTCGGTGGTGCAACCTCAGGACCGGTACATGGATTGCGCAGCCATCGGGATCGAGGTCCAGACCAACAACGCCAAGGTTCAGCAACTCGCTTCCGACAAGGGCTTGAAGGTCGCTCAAAACGTCGCTGCGGGAGTGGCGGGCTTGGTCATTCCCGTGCTTTGGTTCGGTATGGATTTCCAAGGTACGGCTGATACCGAAATACAAGCACTTCAGGCTCGCCAGCAGTATTTGGCTGCGCTCGCTGAGCAACGTCGCTGCGGAGAAGATACCGGAGAGGCGCAAAAGGTGGTCGCGGGGCCTTCGAAGAGACCCAAGGCGAAACCGAGGGCCGGGCCCGCTCCTATCGCTGCGGCTGCCCCGCCAGCGGAAGAAAAGTAAGCTTCGTCTCTCACGAGGGCATCGGCGCTCCCTACCTAAGGAAGCGTGGCCCTCCAAATAAAAAGGCCGGCTCTTCAGCCGGCCTTTTCAATTCATTGCGCGCAAATCAAGCTTTGACCAGCGGACCCTTGGTCGGCCCTTTCGAACCGCCCGGCTTGGACTTGCCCGGCGGGCGTTTGCGGGCGCCCGGGAGCTTCTCCTGCTTCGGCGTAACCGGACCCTCGACGAACTCGAAGCCGATCTTGTCCTTGGTCTCGTCGGCCTCGTCTTTGACGAGGACGACGCGGACGTGGCCGCCGCCCTTCAGCTTGCCGAACAGCACCTCGTCTGCCAGCGGCTTCTTGATGTGCTCCTGGATCACGCGAGCCATGGGACGTGCGCCCATCTGCTCGTCGTAACCATGCTTCACCAGCCAGGTCTTGGCGGGTTCGGACAACTCGATGGTGACGTCGCGATCGCCGAGTTGCGCTTCGAGCTGAAGCACGAACTTCTCGACCACCGTGCCGATCACCTCGACGCTGAGATGGCTGAACGAGACGACGGCATCGAGACGGTTGCGGAATTCCGGCGCGAACTGCCGGTTGATCGCCTCGTGGTCGTCGCCTTCACGCTTCGAGCGCGTGAAGCCGAACGCCTGCTTGGCGAGATCGGACGCGCCGGCATTCGTGGTCATGATCAGGATCACGTTGCGGAAGTTGACCTGCTTGCCGTTGTGGTCCGTGAGCCGGCCGTGGTCCATGATCTGGAGCAGCACATTGTAGAGATCAGGATGCGCCTTCTCGATTTCGTCGAGCAGCACCACGCAATGCGGATGCTGGTCGACGCCGTCGGTAAGCAGGCCACCCTGGTCGAACCCGACATAGCCGGGAGGCGCGCCGATCAGGCGCGACACGGTGTGCCGCTCCATGTATTCGGACATATCGAAGCGCAGCAGCTCGACGCCGAGTGACGCCGCGAGTTGCTTTGCGACCTCGGTCTTGCCGACGCCGGTGGGGCCCGAGAACAAATAGCAGCCGATCGGCTTCTCCGGCTCGCGCAGGCCGGCACGCGCCAGCTTGATCGAAGCGGCGAGCGACTCGATCGCCTTGTCCTGACCGAACACGGTGCGCTTCAGGGTCTGCTCGAGATGCTTGAGCACCTCGGCGTCGTCCTTTGACACGCTCTTCGGAGGGATCCGCGCCATCGAGGCGATCGTGGTCTCGATCTCCTTGATGCCGATGGTCTTCTTGCGCTTGTTCTCGGCGACCAGCATCTGCGCCGCACCGGATTCGTCGATCACGTCGATCGCCTTGTCCGGCAGCTTGCGGTCGTGGATGTAGCGCGAGGAGAGCTGCACCGCAGCCTCGATCGCCTCATTGGTGTATTTCAGCCGGTGGTAGTCCTCGAAGTAAGGCTTGAGCCCCTTGAGGATCGCGATCGCGTCCTCGACCGTCGGCTCGTTGATGTCGATCTTCTGGAAGCGCCGCACCAAGGCGCGGTCCTTCTCGAAGTGCTGGCGATATTCCTTATAGGTGGTCGAGCCCATGCAGCGGATGGTGCCCGAAGCAAGCGCCGGCTTGAGCAGGTTCGAGGCGTCCATCGCCCCGCCCGACGTCGCGCCCGCACCAATCACGGTGTGGATCTCGTCGATGAACAGGATGGCGTTGGGATGCGCCTCGAGCTCCTTCAGCACCTGCTTCAGGCGCTCTTCGAAGTCGCCGCGATAACGCGTGCCGGCAAGCAGTGTGCCCATGTCGAGCGAGAACACGGTCGCAGCGGCCAGAACTTCCGGCACCTCGCTGTCGACGATGCGCTTGGCAAGGCCTTCCGCGATCGCGGTCTTGCCGACACCGGCCTCGCCCACGAACAGCGGATTGTTCTTCTGCCGGCGGCACAGCACCTGGATCGCGCGGTTGATCTCGGAATTGCGTCCGATCACCGGATCGATCTTGCCGTCACGCGCCTTCTTGTTGAGGTTGACGCAATAGGTCTCGAGCGCCTCGCCCTTCTTCTTGGCGTCGTCGCTGCCCTTGGTCTCGGTCTCCTCGTCGACACCGCGCACGGGGCGCGCCTCGGAGACGCCCGGCCGCTTGGCGATGCCGTGGCTGATGTAGTTGACGGCGTCGTAGCGCGTCATGTCCTGCTCCTGCAGGAAATACGCGGCATGACTCTCGCGCTCGGCGAAGATCGCGATCAGCACGTTGGCGCCGGTCACCTCTTCGCGGCCGGACGACTGCACGTGGATCACCGCGCGCTGGATCACGCGCTGGAAGCCGGCAGTCGGCTTGGCGTCGTCGGCGCCGTCCGTCACCAGATTCTCGAATTCGGTCTCAAGATAATTGACGAGGCTCGTGCGGAGCTTGTCGAGATCGACGCTACAGGCGCGCATGACGGCGGCTGCATCGGAGTCGTCGATCAGGGAGAGCAAAAGATGCTCGAGCGTCGCGTATTGGTGATGACGCTCGTTTGCGATCGCCAGTGCACGATGCAGGGATTGTTCAAGGCTTTGGGAAAAAGTCGGCATTCGCGTCCTCTATGGCCCCCACCATCATGATCGTCATCGACCGGTCAGGCAACAACAACCTTTGTCACATATAGGTATATAAGATCGCGGCGAAAGGCCGGTTCCGCGACTCAGGCGGCTGCACAGCTGCGGTACTTTTTGATGCAAAACCCGTTCCGGTTCGGGCGCGATCGGCGCCGGTGCAGAATTCCGTAGTTTTGCCCGCAACGAACATCGCGCGCAGACCTCACGCGACGATCACACTGCGACATGCACAAGAGCCGGCCTCGAACGCGCCGTAGGTGTCTTACTTCTTTTCCATCACGCATTGCAGCGGATGCTGGTGCTTGCGGGCGAAATCCATCACCTGCGTCACCTTGGTCTCGGCGATCTCGTAAGTGAACACGCCGCACTCCCCGATCCCATGATGATGGACGTGCAGCATGATCTTGGTCGCGGCCTCGGCATCCTTCTGGAAGAATTTCTCCAGCACGTGAACGACGAATTCCATCGGCGTGTAATCGTCGTTCAGGATCAGCACGCGGTACAGGTTCGGCCGCTTGGTCTTGGGTTTGACCTTGGTGATGACGGACGTGTTTGGCGCGGAGGGACCGCCGGGACGGTTCTCGTCGTTGCTCATCCGGGGAGCGTGGGCGGCGGCGGACAATTCTGGTCTGGAAGACAATTGCGGCATGGCTCAGGCGTTCAAATTCCCCACGGAAGCGTATGACGGTTCACCTCGCAGCCCCGTCTTCGGAGCTTCGCACAGGCGCGCCGCCTTGTTGGATCGCCGCTTTCAACCGATCCGGTCCAAACCAGATCGGCTTCAGCGAATATGGGCCTGCCCCCGGCTCGCCGCAAGCATGCGACGGATCGGCCGATGCGGCCGCGGCGGCCCCGATTCTCGGTCGGAGCGATCCTCGGCAAGGTTAATCAATCCGGACCGATTTGACAAAAACTTCCGCTCGCCCGTTTAGAAGATGTTGACCAGGAACCCGGCCGTTGACGCCGCTGCGACGGTTTCGCGCGGGATACTTCGGTTTTCTACGGTTGAATTTACCGGGCGTTCAATGGCGTGGCGCGAAAACCGGCAAAGTCAAAGATTTTCGGAGATCGCCATGTCTCGCCTGCCCCTCGTCAGCCGTATTGGTCGACAGCTCGCCCGGTTCGGAGCGGCCGAACAAGGCAATATCGCCGTGATCTTCGCCATCGCGCTGCTCCCGGTTTTGACCTTCGTCGGAGCTGCGGTCGACTACAGCCGCGCGGTCCAGGGCCGTTCCGCGATGCAGTCGGCCCTCGATTCCACTGCGCTGATGGTCTCCAAGGATCTGTCGTCCGGCACCATCACGACGTCGCAAATCAGCACCAAGGCGCAGGACTATTTCAAGGCCCTGTTCACCGCCACCAACACCCTGCCGTCAGTCACCGTCGCGGCCACTTACACCGCAAGCACCAGCATGGGCTCCACGATCCAGGTCACCGGCACCGGCAGTTACACGACCACCTTCATGAAGGTCGCCGGCTTCCCGACGCTCGACGTCGGCGCCAATTCCACCAGCGCCTGGGGCCTGGTGCGCATGCGCGTGGCCTTGGTGCTCGACAACACCGGTTCGATGGCGCAGGACGGCAAGATGGCGGCGATGCAGACCGCCGCGAAGAGCCTGGTCGATCAGCTCAGCGCGCTCGCCAAGACCAGCGGCGACGTCTACATCTCGGTCGTTCCGTTTGCCAAGGACGTCAACGTCGGCAACAGCAATTCCAGCAAGTACTGGATTGATTTCAGCGATTGGGACGCGGCGAACGGCAGCTGGAGCTGCACGTCAGGCAGCAACAACAACTGCAACAATTGGAAGTGGACACCGGCCAACCATAATGCCTGGACAGGGTGCGTGGTCGACCGCGACCAGGATTACGACATCAAGAACACGACGCCCACGAGCGGCAATGTGGGGACGCTGTTCCCGGCCGAACAATACTCCTACTGCAACACAGGCAGTTCGTCCTATCTGCAGCCGATCATGCCGCTGAGCTACGACTGGAGCTCGCTCAAGGGCCGGATCGACGACATGAAGCCCACCGGTAACACCAACCAGGGCATTGGCCTTGCCTGGGGCTGGATGACGCTGTCGACCGGCGATCCCATGAACGCGCCGGCCAAGGACACCAACTACACCTACAAGGACGCGATCGTGATCCTTTCCGACGGTCTGAACACGCAGAACCGCTGGTACAGCAGCGCTTCGCAGATCGACACGCGGCAGAAGAAGCTGTGCGACAATGCCAAGGCTCAGCCCAGCAACATCACGATCTATACGGTGCAGGTGAACACCGGCAGCGACCCGACCTCCAGCGTGCTGCAATATTGCGCGAGCGGCACCGACAAGTTCTATCTGGTAACGAAGGCAGATCAGACCGTCTCGGTGTTCAAGGACATCGGGACGTCGCTGTCGAAGCTGCGCGTGGCGCGCTAAGACCGACCCGCCGCGACACAAAAAAGCCCGGCTGCTTCAGCCGGGCTTTTGATTCCAGGTCGCCCAGGAAACGTTAGTTGGCGGCCGGCGTGAACTTCGACACGATGGTCTCGACCGGCTTGAACGCCTGCTTGGCGAGATCGCTGTAGAGGCCGGCGATCTTCTGCGATTCCGCGACGAAGGTCTCGTAGGCGGAACGGGCGAAATCGGTCTGCGCTTCGACGGCCTTGTCCAGCGACTTCACACCGGAAAGCTTCTCGACGAAGGACTTGGTGTCTTCGAACGACTTCTTGGTGTAGTCGCCATAGGCGCTGGCGATCGCCTGAAGGCCGTGCTGCATCGAGGTCGCGGAGGCGACGTACTGCTCGAAGTGCTCTTTCCCGTAGCTCTGAAAGTCTTCAACCTTGAACATTCGGAATCCTTTTCCCTAGCTCTCGTCGGAAGCCCCGGCTCCCTGACTCTGCTCACAATTAGTGCAACGCACAAAAAAGTCAAGAATCTTGTGCGACGCACAAAAATGCATGCAAATTCGCGGAGATTCCCGGGGGTTCCCGCAATGGTTCCTTAAGCTTTTGGAAACCGCGGCCCCGTACTTTGATTCCCTGGACGTCTTCAACTTCCGCAAGCGGCCGAAAGCCGTTGAAGAACATCACCTTAGCCAGAATAGCGGCTCAGGCCCAACCTCCCCCGCGGCGAACACCTGTGGAGGGGCAGCCTGAGCAGGTAATGATCCCGGATCTCATGGGCACAATTTCGCCTCACGAGCCGGTGATCAAGTCAGAAACGGGGACGGGGTTTCATGCTTCGTAAAAACTTGTCTTCCTCGCGCTTGGCGCGGATTGGCGTTTTCGGGCTTCTTACGGTCACCACCGCAGTCATCTTCACCACCGATGCTGCCGAGGCGCGGCGCCATCGGCGCCATTACGCGCAGCATCGCGTGCAGCGCGATGTGTCCGAGAGTTCCAGCCCGAAATTCGCGTCGATCATCGTCGACGGCAATTCCGGCTCCGTGCTCCAGGCAACGAGCCCCGACGGGATCCGCCATCCGGCCTCACTGACCAAGATCATGACGCTCTATCTACTGTTCGAGCGTCTCGAGTCCGGCAAGATGAAGCTCGACACCGAGATGCCGGTGTCGCAGCACGCCGCCGATCAGGATCCGACCAAGCTGAACCTGCGTGCCGGCCAGACCATTCGTGTCGAGGACGCTATCAAGGGTCTCGTTACCCGCTCGGCCAACGACGCAGCCGTGGTGATCGCGGAAGCGATCGGCGGCGACGAGGACGACTTCGCCCAGATGATGACGCGCAAGGCGCGCTCGCTCGGCATGTCCAGGACGGTCTACCGCAACGCCAACGGTCTTCCCAACGACGAGCAGGTCACGACCGCGCGCGACCAGGCCACGCTCGGCCGCGCCATCCAGGAGCGCTTCCCGCGCTACTATCGCTATTTTGCGACCTCGACGTTCAACTGGCACGGACAGCCGATCCGGAACCACAATCATCTGCTCGGCAGTGTCGAGGGCGTAGACGGCATCAAGACCGGCTACACCCGCGCCTCCGGCTTCAATCTCGTGACCTCGATGCGCCGCGGCAACCGCCACCTGATCGGCGTGGTGCTGGGCGGCCGCAGCGGCGGCTCGCGCGATGCCATCATGCGCAACCTGCTCGCAGAGAACCTCGATAAGGGCGCGACCACCCACACCGTCGCCGCGGTCACCGAGCGCAATGGCTCTGGCGCCGCTGTCGAGGTCGCCGATACGTCGGATACCCCGGCCCCCTCCGCTCCGCAGGTTCAGGCCGCCGCCGCTCCTGGCCCCGAAACAGCCCCGCAGCGTCTCGCCTCGCGCCTGTCGGCGCTTGCCGCTGCGACCGCCGCGATGCCGCCGGCTCAGCCCAGATCTGAAACCAGCAAGCCTGAAGTTCGGCCGACTGAATCCAAGATCGAGCCCGCGCCGCTCACCAATGGCGTGATCTCGAGCCAGCCGCTCTCTCTCATCCCCGGTTCGTCCGAGCCGATGAAGCCGGTCCGGGTCAAGACTGTCCAGGTCAAGGCCGGCACCGTGAAGGTCGCCTCCGCCGCCCCGGCTCAGGTCGCACCGCAGGTCACGAGCACGATCGCGGCCCGCTCCGACATCGCCGAAACCTCCAGCGCCGTCGTCGCCCGGGCAGACCTCATCAACAAGCGTGAGGTCGTCGGCCAACCGGAAGCTCCGAGGGCCGAGCTCGCCCGTACCGAGCTGCCGCGGCAGCCGGCGGGCTTCGGCACCGGCAATGGCATCCTCGGCGTATTGCCGGCCGCAACCGCCGCCGCGCCCGCTCCGGCCGTCGCGAAGCTCGCTTCAGCCGACCCGACGCTGCAGCCGATCCAGATGAGCGCCACCACCAGGCCGGCCGTCACCCATAGCGGCTGGATTGTCCAGGTCGGCGCGCTCGAGAGCGAGAACGAAGCCCAGCAGCGCATCGACGCGGCGCGCAGCTCGGCCCGCGGCCTGCTCAGCAAGGCCGACCCGTTCACCGAGGTCGTCGCGAAAGACAATCGCAAGCTCTACCGCGCCCGCTTCGCGGGGCTCGAGCGCGACCAGGCCGAAGCCGTCTGCCGCACCCTGAAGCGCGCCGATATCTCCTGCATCACCGTCCGCAACTGATCTTTTGCATCGCGCCAATCAAAATGCCCGCGCCTTGCGCGGGCATTTTCATTTTCGGGATGCGGTGATGCCAAGACCTTTTGATGCCAAGACCTTTCGATACCAAGACCTTTCGATAGCAAGGCTGCGATGCCAAAGGCCGTGATGCCAGGCTGTTTGATACCGAGGCTGTTCCACGACAACCTCTCGTCAAGGATTTACGGTTAAAATTTTACGCAAGGGATCGACCACGCCGACAATGGCGGGCATCGGGCGACGGCAAACAGAGCAAGCGGGGCTCACACGGGACGGGCGTTTGTAGCGTGGTGCCGGAGTTAGCCGTTATGCGTACGAAGCAGAGTATCCTTGGCCTCGTTTACACGGGCAGCGAGATACGTCGAGCCCCCCTGGTCGGGATGCAATTTCTTCATCAGGGACTTGTGGGCGCGGCTGATATCGTCACGCCCCGCCCCCGGCTGCAAGCCAAGGATCTGATAGGCCTCCTCCGCCGTCATTTTGCCGCTCGCCACCGTGCGGCGCTGCCCCCCTGCCGCGTTGCCCTGCGCGTTCTGACGCCAGGCGGGAAACCGGCGGTCCAGATAGCTTTCAAGTAAGGCCACGCTCTCGGCGTCGAACGCCGGGACCATTGCCAGCAGGCCAGCGAGATCGAACTCGTCGAGATCGCGCCCGGCATGAGGCCCGGCGACGATCCGGCCTCCGAGCTGGCCAGACTCGTGATCGAGCCGCATATCCAGGAATTGCGAGCGCACGCGTGAGGCCTGACCGGCCGGGCGCGTCGCGCCCCCGCCGAACAGCCCGCCGACGTTGCCCAAGCCGGCGTTTGCCAGCGGTGTCCAGCCCAGGAGCCCGGCGCCGAAGATCCCGAGCGGGATCGCCACCACCAATTCGCCCCGCAAGCCCGTGAACGCTGCGACAGCCAGCGCCACCACGCCGCCACCGAACCTGATCGTGCGTGCCAGCACGGCCGGATTGGCGGAACGAAACATCTGGAGCAGCAGATAAAGGGTGATAACAGCGATAGCGCCGGCAATCAGGGTCATGGCCGGAATATACTCGGCCTATCGTCAAAATGCATGGTGTCTTGTCCCCCGCAGACCGCGCCAGCGCTACTTCATCTGGCCGATCAGCCTGGCCGCGCCGCTGGCGGTCTTCGCCAATTGCAACAGCGCCTCGCGTCCGCCGGCGGCGTAGGCGGCAGCTGCGCGCAACAGCTCGCGCAACTGCGCCGCCGCGCCCGGATCGAACCGGCACCAGGCGCCGCCGGTCAGGCGCGCAATTTCGCGAAAGGCCTGCTCGGCGACGGCGTCATGGCCTTCCTGAAACACGAACACAGGTACCTTGAGCATGCCAAGCTCACCGGCCTTGGCACAGAGCTCGTCGACGTTCTCTTCCATGGCGTCGCCGACGAAGATAACGGCGCGCACCCCGGATGCGACCGCCTCGCGCCGCGCCTCGCTCAGCACCTTGCCGATCTGGGTGTCGCCGCCGCGGCAATCGATCGTGCTCATCAGCGCCGCAAGCCTGGCGCTGTCGGAAATCCATCCCGTGGCGCGGCACTCGTTGAATCCGCGATAGTAGACGAGCCGGATGTCGAGACTGCCGAGCGCGGAGGTCTCACGGAACATGTCAGCCTGAAGCGCGCAGGCCATGTCCCAGGTCGGCTGCCGGCTCATCGTCGCATCCAGCGCGAAGATCAGCCGGCCTTTCGCACCGGGAGCATGTGGCGACAGCGCTCGCGCGTTTGCGACGAAGGCGGCGATGTCCTCCGAGGTCGACGCCCCCGCCTGCGGCACCGCGCCGCCTGGTTTCGCCGAGACGGCCTCGCGGCCGCGCGGTTTGATGGGTTCGCCTGACATCCATTGACCCTGCGTGAGCGGCTAATGTGGTTAGCGCGCGCAGCCCGGTCAATGTGCAAAGCCCCCGCAGGCAGGGCCGGCGGGGGCTTCGAAAATCGAATACTGACGATGAAGAAGACGTCAGCTCTTGGCAGGCGCCATCAACGCGACCGGACCAGGCTCGAGAATCTTGGGCGGGGACGATTGCGTGTCGACCGGCGCGACCTCGCTGTCAGTCGCGCTCAGGAACTTGTCGAGCATGCCCTGGATCGAGTTCTTGGCTGCGTCCGGACCGGTGTCGCGCATGTCGTTGTGCTGGAATTCGGTCTTCACGACCTGGATGCCGGCCTTCTCGCATTCCTCGTCGGTCGGGATCACACCCGCATCGGTCTTGAACTGCGGGTCCTGCGAACGGAACGACAAAATCTTGAACTTGCCGGCGGTGACGAAGGGCACGCGCAGATTGTCGAGCGTGACGACCTTCTTGACCTCGTCCGGATACTGCTTGGCGAAATACATCGTGATGTCGCCGCCCATGGAGTGGCCGACCATCGTCACCCTGCCGTAGTCGGCGTTGGGCTGAACCTTCTTCATCTCTTGCATGGCAAGATGGATGTTGGCGACGCCGCGCAGGATCTGCGGCAGCCGGCCGACATAGAGCTCGCCGGGCTTGGTCACCATCGGAGGATCGGTCGGCAGATCATGCTGCGGGCTGACGACGAGGTAGCCGCGCGCAGCGAAGATGTTGGCGAGGAAGCCGTACTCCGTGTTCTTGACGGTATTGCCGTGGTTGATCACGGCGACCGGCATCGTGATCATGCCGGCATTGGCCTGCATTTCCTTGTCGCGACGGATCGCGATATCGACAGGCACGGCGCGGTTGTCGCGCGAGGCGTCGTAGAAGGTGATGGTCTCGTGTTTGATCGCCCACTTGCTCGCCGTGAAATAGGCGACGCCGCAGAGGGCACTGACCGAAACCAGAACGGCAATTCCACGCTTCATTTTCGTCCTCAGCCTCAGGCTCGTGCGGCCTGAATCCCTGTTGAAAATCGTGTTCTTCCGGAGCTCTTCGGCCCCTGGTCGCCTATTCCCTAATATATGTCACAGGGGCGTGACAGGAAGGCCAAATATTGTGAACTGACAGCCCTTTCATTGTGCGTCGCACACGTTTCTTGGGCATCCCTGCTCTCATACGGCTACGTCAGGGTGCACGTCACCCTCCTACGCAACGGTCTCGGATTGGGTTCAATTTCGCAGTAAACGCGAGGTGAAAACGGCCGAGCGAAGGCTCGGTTCCCGTGGGGACCCGGCCGCTTTGATCGACTGGAAGTAGCAATATACCGCCGTCTCAAGCGCCGAGGATGTCGTGGACCTCGAGCGGCTTATCGACCTGGCTGAACCACTCGGCGCGGTTGGCCGCACGGCGGCGGCCGCGCTCGTCGAGCGGAAGCTTGAGCTGGCGGAGCAGACTCGTCACCTCCTCCCGCGCGGTCAGATGGCCGAGATTGGGCCGCATGCCGAGCGTGGCCTCGTCGATCTCGTCCAGCGCGGTCAGGCCGCGCGGGAAGAACTCGCGATAGACGACGCGTTCGGCGAAGCCGTCGACGTAGCGGAAGCCGAGCCGCAGCGACAAATCTTTCAACCCCTCGGCGACGAGCTGCTTGTTGCGGGAGCCGAGCATCGACAGGCGGTTGCGCACGACGATCCAGTCGGTGGTCGCGCCGTCGAGCTGGCGGCGCTTGCGACGGGTGTCTCGCACCATCTCGGCGTAGTGGCTCTCGCCCGTCACCGCGTAGTTGGCGGGATCGACGGTGCCGAGCACGTCGAAATCGAGGAAGCTGTCATTGATCGGGGTCACCAGCGTGTCGGCCATCGAGTGCGCAAGCCGCATCAGATAGCTGTCGGTGCCGGGCGTATCGATGACGATGAAGTCGAAGCTGCTCTCGACCGCCGAGACCGCCTCCATGAACTGAAGGAACTCGGAATTCTCGTTCTCGGCGACCTGCATGGTCTCGCCGAGCTTGATGCAGCGATGCAGCGGCAGTTCGAGGTCAAGCTTGGTGCGGCGCGCCCAGGCGGAACGGTTGTTGATGTAATGAGTGAAGCTCTGCTGACGGCAGTCGAGGTCGATGGTGGCGACGCGCTGGCCGGCTTTCAGAAGCGCGACCGCGATGTGCAGGGCGGTGGTCGACTTGCCGGAGCCGCCCTTCTCGTTGCCGAGCACGACCACATGCGCCGCGCCGGACTGGCCTTGGCTAGCTTGCACAAGCATCGCGATCCTTAACACCCCTAACAAATATCTTCGAGTTGGCCGCGCCTGCGGTCAAGTGAAATGCGTGACAGGTAATGCAATTCGCACTGCGCCGTCCTTCATCATGAATCGCGGCGTCTTCTCTCGTCTGTGATCCAACCCACAACGTCGCGACATCGTGCGCGGCCTTGCGCGGGATGCTGTGCCGCAGTCGGACGCATGGCGTCCACGGTCGCCGCTTGTTAAGGTTAGTCTGCCGGCGCCGGGACGCGCTCGCCGATTCCCAACCCCGTCGAGTTCTGATGTCACGCAGCCCCTTGATCGCCCGCACGGTCCCCGCCTTGCGACGCGCGGTCGACAATCTTCGCAAGCGAAAGGCCACGATAGCGCTGGTCCCGACCATGGGAGCGCTCCATGACGGCCATGTATCGCTGGTGCGCCTCGCCAGGCGGCGCGCGAGCCGCGTGGTGGTGTCGATCTTCGTCAACCCGACCCAGTTCGCACCGACCGAGGATTTTGGCGCCTATCCGCGAACCTGGAAGGCCGATATCGCCAAGCTCGCCGCCGAGGACGTCGATATCGTCTGGCACCCCGGCGCCGAGGCCATGTATCCGGAGGGCTTTGCGACCCGCATCGTGCCGGAGGGACCGGCGCTGGCCGGCCTCGAGGACCGCTTCCGCCCGCATTTCTTCGGGGGTGTCGCGACCGTCGTCGGCAAGCTGTTCACGCAGTGCCGGCCGGATGTCGCGATCTTCGGCGAGAAGGATTTTCAGCAGTTGCGGGTGGTGACGCAGATGGCGCGCGACCTCGACCTCGGCGTCAAGGTGATCGGCTCCCGCACCGTGCGCGAGCGCGACGGGCTCGCGATGTCCTCCCGCAACGTCTATTTGTCGTCACAGGAGCGGCAGACCGCAACCACGCTGTACCGCGCCATGAAGGAGAGCGCTGAGCGCATCCGCGCCGGCGAAGCGATCGCTTCCGCAATGGCGCGCGGTGCCGGTATGATCACGGCGGCTGGCTTTGCGCTCGACTATTTCGAGGTGCGCCATGCTATCACGCTGGCGCCGGCCACCTCGCGCACGGACGGCCCTTTGCGGATCCTGGTCGCGGCCAAGCTTGGCAGCACCCGGCTGATCGACAATATCGCGGTCTAGAGCAATCCGAGATTGCGCAGCTCGCGCCGCATCGGCTCCGGCATCGCGGCGATCGAGCCGGCTGCGGACTTGCCGAGATCAGGCGGCACGGAATCGTCGGCGAGATAGCGCCAGCCCTGGAACGGGCGCATCGGCCGCGGCGACACCGAGATCACCTTCGGCTGCATCACGATCCGGCAGCGGCCGATGCCGTCCTTGTCGCGGAACGGCTCGATGCCGATGATTTTTTCGCGCGCGGCGACTTCGCCCTTGATCACCCAATAGAGCGAACCGCCCGACAGGATCTCGGCGTCGCGCTTGGGCACCATGCGGGTGATGTGGATGTGATGTTGCGGCAGACCCTTCTTCTTGGCGGTCCGCATCCGTTCGGCGATCCACTCCTTCAATTCCTTGACGGAGTCGCAACCGACCGCGAGCTTGATCAGATGTAGTGGCATGCCCCAGCATTAGCCGGGCAGCCACGCATTTGGAATGCCGATCTACTCGTTATCCGCAGCCGCGGGCGCCGCGGCCGGCGGCGCCAGCGGAACCGGCGGTGCCACCGGCGCACGCGCAGCCTTCGGCGCAGACGGTTTCTTTGCGGCGGGCGCGGCGGCCTGTGCCGAAGCCGCTGCCGGCGCGCGCGGAGCCGGCGAGGCCCCAGCGTTTGCGGCGGGCGCCGCCTGGCGCGTTGGCGGCTCCGGATTCATGATGCTGATCGGCGGCGTCGACGAGGCGCTCGGGAACTCCGCATTGGTCGGCTTGCCCGTCGGCATCGACGGCGGCAGTCCGGCAAGCGCGGCAGTGGCCGGCAACTGCGACGTTGCAGGCGCATTCCAGGTCGGCGCGTAGCGCGCGACCAGCGTGTCGTAGAGATGGGAATCCATGTTGGCGGCGACCTGCTGCTGATCGGTCAGCGAGCGGAAGGCCGCGCAGTCGAACTGTGTGCAGCCGTCGCGCGCAACCAGCACCTGCGCGACCAGGCCGTAGCGATCACGTTCCAGCGATCTGCGCAGCACCCTCACGTCGAGCGTCAGGCTCTTCTCGGCGGTCGCGGCATCGCCGAGCGCCATCAGCCGGTCGATCCTGGCCGCGGTGTAGGAGATCGCCGCGGCGGCTGCGTCAGGCGCGCCGAACAGCGACTTCTCGCAGCCAATGGCCACGGCATCGCCGGCGAGATCCTCGAGACAGGACAGCGCCGGCAGGCTCGCGATGACCGCGGCCTGAGCACGCGCCTCGGTCGGCGTGGCCTGCCCCGCCGGTTCAGAGATGTGCACATTGGCAGCCAATGCGACGGCAATGGCGAGCAGTGCGATGACGGTCAGCGCGCCGTTGGCGACAGATCTTTCGGCACGCAGCAGCGTGATCAGGAGGATCAGTCCGAAGAAGCCGGCAGCCGCCAGCGTCATCCACATCGGAAAGACCGGCGAGCGCCAGATTTGGTCGAGCGGCGAGGCCCATGCCCAGTTCATGCGCGACGTCCCCTCACGCGAGCAGAGAGCGAATGGTCAAAGCGAGCACCGAGAGTCGGCAACTGCCCCCGGCCCACCTTTTGAAGGTGAAGCGGGCCTTTTGACGGCGGCAGAATGGAATTCCCCGGTACGCGCCAACGCGCGGATAGCGTCGGCTTCAGGACAGCGCGAGCTGGCTTTCCTTGGCGACGCGTTCGAAGGCTTCGGTCGAGCTCTTGATCCGGTACTGGCAGTCGTCACCATCCGTCGGCAGCAGGCGGATGATCTCATACGATCCGCTGGCAGCGGGGCGTGCGACATTGCTGGCCGTGAACAACACGCGCGATCCAATAGGGAATTTGTGCTTCAACACCCTCTCCATCACTCAAACAACGCCTGCCACGCCCATGGTCCCACTGCGTCGGCCGGCCGGAAACCCGGCCGTCATATAGCATGCGGCCGGCCTTTTTGGCCAGCAGTATGCGACATGGCAAACCTGCCAATTTTGCAGTTATTTCAGAGTGATGTCCCCGGCCGCTGATACCGCTGGAACCGGTTCTTCAGGCGGCATGGGGCAAATGGCCGTCGGGGCTGGCGTGATCCACGGCCTTGGGCAGTTCCTCGGCCAGAATCTGGCCCAGCTGGTCGACCGGGATGTTGTAGCGCGCAGCCAATTGGCGGACGGTGTCGCTGCCGAGCACGGCGCGGAGCTGGTCGGCCGAGATCGGCAGGTTCTGGCCGTTGCCGAGCCAGGATTTGACCTGGTCACCGAACCCCGCCTGCTGGAGTTTTGCGACGATCGCGCCGAGGCCGCCCTGATTGCTGCTGCCGACCACCTCGTTCAGCACGGCCGGCAACACGGCTGCGCCGAGCTGACCGAGCGCGCTATGGAGCGCCGGGTTGTTCTCCAGCGAGTCCAGGATTCCCATGACTGTGCCCTCTCCTAAGCCGTAGCTCGGCCGCGATTGAGCGCCGCCATGCGTCGTGCCGTCAAGCAGCGCTCAATCACATTCGCGACTACACGTTCTCGAACTTTTCGATGACGAGCGTTTCGGCGAGCCCGTCCCGGGTCCATTCCTGGAACGCCGGCAGCGCCAGCATCGTGTCCATGTAAGCCTTGGTCTCCGGCGTGATTGCGATCGCGTAGGTGCGGAAGCGGTGCACGATCGGGGCATACATCGCATCCGCCGCGCCGAAGCGCCCGAACAGGAACGGACCGTTGGCGCCATACCGGGCCCGGCACTCGCGCCAGATCTCCTGCACGCGCGCGATATTGGCCTGCGCGTCCGCCGACAACGTCACGGGCCGCACCGGGCGGTGCAGGTTCATGCCGCATTCGTTGCGCAGGGCCATGAAGCCGGAATGCATCTCGGCGCACACCGAACGGGCATGGGCGCGGGCGGCGGCGTCGTCGGGCCACAGCTTCACGTCCGGGAAGCGCTCTGCGAGGTATTCGATGATGCTGAGCGAATCCCACACCGTGATCTCGCCATCGACCAGCACCGGCACCTTGCCGGCGCGGCTGAACGAGATGATCTGCTCCTTGTCCGCGGGATTGTCGGTGTAGAGCGGGATGACGGTCTCGACGAACGGGATGTCGTTGGCGCGAAGCGCGAGCCAGGGCCGCATCGACCATGACGAGTAGTTCTTGTTGCCGATTGCGAGTTTCAGCGCGGCCATGTCATCAGTCCTTCCCGAGACGTCTTGAAGCGAGCTGCTTTTAACGCCATCGCCTGCCGCCAATCAATCGTTGCTGCACCTCGCCATGCGTGGCAAGCGTTGCGATCCTCGCCAGGAGACAGACATGAGCAGGCACTGGGTCGACATCACCGCCGTCGGCTTCTTCATCATCGAATGGCTGGTCTACGCGCTGACGCTGGAGCATTCGGCCTATGGCCGCGACAGCCTGTCGGCACGCATGAACCGCTACCGCGAGGTCTGGGTGCGCCGGCTGCTCGACCGCGACGCGCGCATGGTCGACATGCAGATCATGGCCTCGCTGCAGAACGGCACCGCCTTCTTCGCCTCCACCAGCCTGATCGCGCTTGGCGGCGCGCTGGCGCTGCTGCACGCGACCAACGACGCCATTGCGATTCTCGGCAAGCTGCCGATCGACCTCAGCCCCTCGCCCGCGCTGTGGGAGCTGAAATGCGTCGGCCTCGTCCTGATCTGCGTCTACGCCTTCTTCAAATTCGCGTGGTCGTATCGCCTGTTCAACTATGTCGCGATCCTGTTCGGCGGCATGCCGCCGGTCTCGCAGCGCGGCACGCCGGAGGCGGAAGCCCATGTCATCCGCACCTCGCGCCTGTTTGAATCCGCCGGCCGCCATTTCAACCGCGGCCAACGCTCCTTCTTCTTCGCACTTGGCTATCTCGGCTGGTTCGTCAGCCCCTGGGTGCTGTTCGTGACCACGGCAGCCGTGGTGATCGTGACCTGGCGGCGGCAATTCGCCTCGAGTGCGTGGGAGGCGATGGCGCCGGAGGTGGTGGATGGCGATGAGATGAAGCGCGGTCGTTGATGGGCTACGCGAGAGCTAGCCGCCGAAATCCCGCGGGCTGAACGGAAGGTCCATCACCTTCCATTCCCCGTATTTGTCGGCCGGCAGCATCTTGTAGGGCTGGCAGGCCTGGAGCGCGCTCATTGCGGACTTCACGAGGGCCACGCCCTTCGCGGACGGCGGGGCTTCGATCAGGATCGGCTCGCGCGCCAGCGTGCCGTCGGTGGCGAGCACCGTGCGCAGCTTGATGTTGACGTTGTCGGTCGGCGCGACCCCGGCCGGCAGTTTGGCGCAGCTTCGCAAGTGACGACGCAGCTCGGCGATGATTTCGGCCGGCAGCTTGGCTGCGATTGAATCCTTGGCGTCGCCGCCATCGTCCTTGGGGGCGTCTTTCGGCAGCTCCAGCGGCAATTCCGGCGGCAGGCCCAGCATGACGCCGTACTTGACGGTGACGTCAGGCTCCGGCGCCTGATAGGCCGGCGGCGGTGCGGCCTCTGGCTGCTGCATCGCTTGCGGCGGCGGCGGTTGCGGCTGTGCGTTGGCCTCGCTCGGCTTTGGCAACGGCGCCTGCTGTGGCTGTTGCTGCTGCTGCGCAGGACGTTGCGGCTCGGGCGAGGCCTGCGGCGCCGGCGATGGTGATGGTGATGACGATGCCGCGGCCTGTTGCTTGGCCGCAGACTTCGTCGCCGCGGCGGGCTTGTCTTTGTCCTTGTCGGTGAAATCCAGCTTCGGCAGTTTGAAGTCGGGGATCGGCTCCGGCGGTTTCTGCTTGAGCTCGTCCTTGAGCTCGTCCTTGGCCTTCTCCTCGGCTTTGGCCTCCTCCTGCTTCATCTGCTCCGGCGTCACGATGCTGACGGAAACCGATTCGGGCGGGCTGGCGTGAAACGGATGGACTTCGCTGATCACGATGATCAGCGCGACCAGCGTCAGATGGGCGATCGCCGACGCTGCAATGTCCGTCCGTATGATCTTCCGCAGTTCCATTGCCTGACTTCGGGTTGCCAAGCTGGTCCTAGCATACGGCAGCCCCCTCTCAATCCCATTTTGGCGCGAAGCCGAAATCGGTCAAGCGACCCCTGGGACTGGCCAGCGCGGCGATCTGGGCCATCTCGTCGTTCGAAAGCTCGAAATCGAAGATATCGATGTTTTCCGACAGACGTTCGACGCGCGAAGTGCGCGGGATCGCAGCGACATTCTGTTGCACCAGCCAGCGCAGGCAGATCTGCGCCGGCGTCTTGCGATGCAGACGCCCGATCTCCGCGAGCGTCTGGTCGGTCTTGATCCGCCCCTTGGCGATCGGGCTGTAGGCGACCAGCGCTAGCGCGTGCTGGTCGCAGGCCGCCCTCACCTTCGCCTGGTCCAGATAAGGGTGGTATTCGACCTGGTTGCAGACCAGCGGCTCCGGCGACAGTGCGACCGCCTGCTCGATCAGCGCCACCGTGAAATTGGAGACGCCGATGTGGCGGGTCAGGCCCATGCGCTTGGCATGCGACAGCGCGCCCAGCGTCTCCTCGAGAGGCACGTGCGAATTGGGCCAGTGCAACAGCAGGAGATCGACGGAGGGAAGCCGCATGCGCGCCAGGCTCTCCTTGACCGAGCGCTCGAGATCGTGGGGTGCGAAATGGTTGGTCCAGACTTTTGTCGTCAGGAAGATGTCGTCGCGGCGCACGCCGGAGGCGCGCAAGCCGTCGCCGACCTCGCGCTCATTGTCGTAGACCTGTGCGGTGTCGATGTGGCGATAGCCGAGCCGGAGCGCCTGCTCGACCACGCGCGCGCACATGCGCCCGCTCAGCTCCCAGGTCCCCAGCCCGATCGCCGGTATCCTTGCGCCATTGGCCTCGACGAACAGCATGAGGAATCCTCTCTGTCGCGGTCGCCCCAAATCATCTTCCAGGCGTCATTATGAACCCGGCTGGTGACACTGCCAACGGACGACGCCGGCTGCCAGGCCGGATATTCGGCGCAATGCTAACGGGAGGTTCGCACCAGCTTTACGTCAGGTCTGGAGTTCAGGCTTTGGCGAGCGCCTGGAACACGGTGTCGGGCGCATGCGCGATCACGGCAAGCAGCGCGCGGGCCGGTCCCCGCGGGGCGCGCTTGCCCTGCTCCCAATTGCGGATGGTTTCGACGGGAACGCCCAGTTTGGCCGCGAACTCCATCTGGGTCAGGCAGGCGCGGCGGCGCAAATCGCGCACCGCGAGCGAGCTGGCTTCGGCCGGCGCTGCGCTGCCCGCAGGCTGGATTGGAAAGGGCTGGATCGGAAGCAGCTGGACAGGAAATTCTTGCCCGTCCCTCAACTCGACGATCCGTCCGTCCGCCTTCAACCGCACACGCATGCTCATTCCCCCAAGCAAGGCGATGATGCGGCAGGCCGCTTAAGTTCGGATTAAAGATAGCGGCGGCGTATACGGTCTCGTGCCCCCGGACGCAGCGCAGCGCTTCTTCAGCGGCGCGCTGCAGAGCCGGGGCCCATGTCGCCGCAATATCGTGTCGCTTCCGGGTCCGGTTCTGGGCAGCAGCGCCATAAGCGCGTTTACGCGCGTCTTCGACGCGCTACGGCGCCGCAGCGCGCCCGGGACACGAGAGACCTATCTCAACCCGAACCACAACGTCGCGATACCTAGGAAGGAGAAGAATCCGACGACGTCGGTGACCGTAGTCACGAACGTGCCGGAGGCCACGGCCGGATCGGCCCTGACACGTTCGAGCGCCATCGGGATCAGGATGCCGCCGAGCGCCCCGGCGAAGAGGTTCACGATGATGGCGAGCCCGATGACGATGCCAAGGCCCGGGATATTGAACCAGGCCACCGCCGCGATTCCCGTGATCACGGCGAAGGCGAGGCCGTTGACGAGGCCGACCAAGCCTTCGCGCATCACCACGCGCCAGGCATTGGAGGAGCCGGAGCTCGCGCGTCGCCAGCGCGCGCACCGCGACCGTCATGGTCTGGGTCGCGGCATTGCCGCCCTGGCTCGCGACGATCGGCGCCAGCACGGCGAGCGCCACCATCTTTTCGAGCTGGCCCTCGAACAGGCCGAGCACAGAGGACGCGAGGAAGGCGGTGGCGAGATTGACCAGCAGCCAGTTGAACCGCGCGCGCGCAATGGTGAACACGGTGTCGGAGAGCTCTTCGTCGCTGTTGACGCCGCCGAGCGCCTTGAGGTCCTCGTCTGCCTCTTCCTCGATCACGTCGACCACGTCGTCGACGGTGATGACGCCGACGAGGCGATCCTGGGTGTCGAGCACCGGCGCTGCGACGAGATTGTATTTGCCGAACATGCGCGCCACCTCCTCCTGGTCCTCCAGGACGGAGACGCGGCGGCGATCCTCGTCGGTCAGCTCAACGAGCGCCACCGGGCGGCGGGCGCGCAGCAGCACGTCGAGCGAGACCGCGCCCTGCCAGTGCTGCTCCTTGTCGACGACGTAAATCTCGTAGAAGCGCTCGGGCAGATCCGGCGTCTCGCGCATGTAGTCGATCGCCTGGCCCACGGTGAAATCCTGGGGCACTGCGATGAACTCGGTCTGCATCCGGCGGCCGGCGGAATTTTCCGGATAAAGCAGGCTGCGCTCGAGCACGACGCGTTCCTTGAGCGGCAGCTTCTCGAGGATCTCCTCCTGATCGGCCTGGTCGAGGGTTTCCAGCAGCTCGACGGCGTCGTCGGATTCAAGCTCGCGGACACCTTCCGCGACGGTCTCCGGCGGCAGTTCCTCGAGGATCTCCTCGCGCACGCCCTCATCGAGCTCGTTCAGCGCGGAGAAGTCGAAATCGCGCCCCGTCAGCTCGACCAGGCGGACGCGGTCGTCGGGCTCGAGAGCCCCGATCAGATCGCCGAGATCGGCCTCGTGCAACTCGGCAACGCAGGCGCGCAGCGCGGCGCTGTTGCCGGCCTCGATCGCATGGGCAATTTCCTCGACGAATTCGTGACGAATTTCGCCGTCTTCATTGCGCATCGGCACGTGGTCGAGTACCGACTCCGCGGCAGATGCGGCACCGTCCATATGTTCGTCCATGGCGCGCCTCGCCGTTTGACAGGTTGGAACGAGTGGTCTGAGCTGATGGTTCAGGCAATACCCACAAGGCAACTCTGAGCGCAATGACAAAGATGCTTCGACTGAGGTGGGGCTCGATGGCGGCAGGCGCAGCGCTGACCGCCCTCGCCGGTATCGCCTCGACTGAAGCCGCCGAGTGCCCGCGCAAGGACGCGCTCGGCACCTCCCGCGTTCTGAGCGTCGACGCCAGGACCACGCCGCGCGTGGGCCTGAAGAGCTTTCCGCAGACGTTAGCCCTCGCCGATCACGAGGTCGTGCTGACCTTCGACGACGGACCGCATCCGCCGACGACCTCGAAGGTGCTGGCGGCGCTGGCGCAGGAATGCGTGCGCGCGACCTTCTTCCTGATCGGCCTGCACGCCTCCGAACACCCTGACATGGTCAAGCGCATCGCCCGCGAGGGCCACACCATCGGCCACCACACCTTCTCGCATCCGTTCATGGCGCGGATCCCGTTCGACAAGGCGAAGAGCGAGATCGACCGCGGCATTGCCGCCGACGAGATGGCGCTACACGGGACGTCAACGACGACACCTTCGACGCCGATCTTCCGGTTTCCCTATTTCGAAGCCACGCAAGCCGAGCTCGACCTGCTTCAGTCCCGCGGCATCGTCGTGTTCGGGGCTGACCTCTGGGCCAGCGACTGGAACGAGATGACGCCGGAGCAGGAATTGAAGCTTGTCACCGAGCGCCTCGCCGCCGCCGGCAGGGGCATCATCCTGTTCCACGATCCCAAGGCACGCACGGCCGCGATCATGCCGGCCTTCCTGCGGTATCTGAGGGAGAACGGCTATCGGGTGGTTCACGTCGTACCGACGGGCACATCACAGAAGAATGCCGACGCCCGTTGATGCCGGAATGTCACGCCGGCGCAAGATGGGGTGATTTGGACCCTATTAACAGTCTGTTCATGCTACGCCATGCAAGTATTAGGGGATGCTTGTAACGGGAAAGGTTCTTGCGCCTGAACCATTTTCTGATGTCTCCGACCTACTATGGCGGCAGTCGCATAAGAGGGCAGACGGGATTCATGATCGGAAGTAGCGTTGTTGTTCGGACGCGATCGTGGATCGTCCTTTGCCTTGGCGGATTCCTTGGTTTCCTGACCATCGGCTCGACGGCGGCCGTTGCGGCCGACTGCCCGGGCCATCCGGACGCGCTCGGGACTTCGCGCACCCTCGTGGTCAATCCGCACGAGCATCCGCGCATCGGCACCATGCAGTACCGCGAGACGCTGCCGCTGAAGGACCATGAAGTCGTCCTGACCTTCGACGACGGTCCGCTGCCGAAATATTCGAACCAGATCCTCCAGATGCTCGCCGACGAGTGCATCAAGGCGACGTTCTTCATCATCGCGGCGAACAGGCCAAGGCGAATCCGGAAGGCGTGCGCAAGCTGGTGGCGGCGGGCCACACCGTCGGCACCCACAGCATGAACCATCCGCTGACGTTCGACCGGATGCCGCTCGATAAGGCCGAGGCGCAGATCAACGGCGGCATCGAATGGACCTCGGCTGCGATGACCGATCCGTCCAAGCTGGCGCCGTTCTTCCGCATTCCAGGCCTGATGCGCGCCGAAGGCGTCGAGAACCTTCTGATCTCGCGCGGCATCCAGGTCTGGAGCGCCGATTTCCCGGCCGACGACTGGCGCCATGTGTCGTCCGATCGCGTCTATCAACTCGCGATCCAGCGGCTGGAGGCCAAGGGCAAGGGCATCCTGTTGCTGCACGATATCCAGGCCCGCACGGTGGCGGCACTGCCGAAGATCATCCGCGACCTCAAGGCGCGCGGCTATCGCATCGTGCATGTGGTGCCCGCGACCGCCGAGCGGCCGGCGACGCCGACGACGCCGGTGGAATGGCTGCTGCATCCGCCGACCGAGACCACGCCGATCGCGCGCTGGCCCGCCGTGCCGAACTTCGTGTTCGCGCAGACCAAGATACTGTCGGCGCCCTCGCTGGCCGACCTCAACGCGCAGACCGATCATCAACCGCTGCTGCCGCGCAGGACCATGGCAATGGCCAATGTCGCGGCCACCCTGCCCGTGCCCGGCCGCGATCTCTTTGCTATCCCTGAAGGCTCGGTAGAGGTGCTGCTGTCGACGACCTTGTCACGGCGCGCCGCAACGCGGCTGGCGATGGCAGCCGAGACGCCTCGGGCGGCCAGTGGCAAGGCCGGCAAGTTGCGCGGACATCGCACTGCACATGTCGCGCCGGCGGGAGCGAAGCATGCCGCGGCCCCCAAGAGCGCTGCTCCGAAGGGCGCTGCGACGCATCCGACGCACGTCGCGAGCCTGAAGAAGCGCGCGCAGTAAAAGCCCTACTGCCGCATGATGTTGGCGACGCAGAGCAGCACGATCAGCGCCAGGAAGAACAGGTCCATATAGGATTTGAGCTCGCCGTCGCGCCGCAGCCGCGCAACGTCGGCCACGACCTGCTTGCGCACATTCGTTCCGCCCGCGCCGGCATTGAGCGGAGCCTGAAGGCGCTTGGTCTCGGCCTCAAGTTTCTCGATCTTCTGGAAGAAGAAGAAAGCCCGCAGCGTCGAGGCCGCGCGCATACCGGTATAGACCAGCACCAGGATCGCGATGATCGCCCGGTTCTGGTACTTCTCCATGAAGTTCAGGCTGAAATAGACCATCGCCATGAATGCGAAGTTGGTCACGAACCGATAGACGAAGCTTAGAAAGACCATGCGGGCTCAAGCCTTGAAGGGGTGGCGCAACCGGATCGTGTTGCGAATACGGGATCAGGGGGCCCAGAGCGGAACAGCCGGCCTGGATGCCGTGCAGGCCCCGTCTACGCCAATTTTGTTTCAACAAAGATACTATTGCCCCTGCAATTGCCGCCTTTTAGCCACGCGCGCGCCGCCATAATGCAAGCCGGAGCACGGCTGTCGGCCCCGTTCCGCGCGCTGCTGCTGCAACGGCTCAATGGAGATTTGGCGAAAGCCGCGATAGACTACCGCCACCACATGTGGGGGCTGCCGATGCCGAAGAAGGGAATCACCGGCCACGACGACTGGGTTCTGACCGAGGCGCTGGCGACCGCGCTGGTCGCGCTGGAGCAGCTCGAAACCAAGCACCAGCCGAACGCGCATATGGACGATATCCGCAAGATGCTCTCGAACGGCAAGGAGCCGGCGGCGGTGAGCCTGCACCTCGCCCAGGCCAAATGCCGGCTGTTTCCCGACCTCGATCCCCTGGAGATCTACCGGGAATACGGCATCGGCGACGAATACGGCTGAGGGCGCCGTTGACCGGCGCAACTAGGGGCCGCCGGAGACCGATCCCGCGATCACCATGACCAGCGCGGCAAGGTCAATCTTGCCGTTGACGATCAGCTCCTCCGAGCTTCTCAGAGCGTCCGTGTCCTGGACCTTGAGCGATTGCGGCCGGTTCGCCGCCTGCCGCTGCAGTTCGCCGATGATGGCTTCCTTGAGCTTCTCCTCCAGCATGGACTTTGTCCTCAGGCTGCCATCGCACGGCAGGATTGTGCGCAGGAGCGGCACATGGCGACGCACTCGTCCATGCCGCCGAGCCGCTCGCAATCCTCGGCGCATTCCGTGCAGATTTCGGCGCATTCGCCGCACGTATGCCGGTGATGCGGCGTGTTGATCAGCATGAAATGCGCCGCCGTCCGGCACATTTCGGCGCACGCCATCATCAGGCGGAAATGCTTGGGCTCGACGTGCCTGCCGCCGGTCTCGAGGCAATGGTTCATCGCCGTGCCGAGGCAGGTCTGGTAGCAGCTCATGCAGAGCGCGATGCAGCGCGTCATGTCTTCGGATTGAGCCATCCGTTTTCTCCAATGCTCGCCCCCTGCACCGGTCAACCAGTGGGATGTTGTGATCGTTCCAGCCGTCGTGCCGATTGCGACATCGGGGGAACCTCGCAAAGCTAGCCGTAACGCGTCGCGCGCACCGCCCGGTAGCGAGCATCGGTCTGCGGCTTGATGAACAGCGCCGCCACGCTCGGATGGCGTTTGCGTATCTCGGTCTCGATCGAAATGACGCATCGCTCGATGTCGTCGGCGCGCTTGTCATCCGCAAATTCGATGCTGAGGGCCGCAACAACCTCGACCGGCGACAGCTGCACCGTCAGAAGGCCGTTGGCCCTGAGCACGCCGGGCGAACGCCTTGCGATGTCGAGGACCGATCGCGCAAGCTCCGGATCGGCAGGCTCGCCGATCAGCAGGCTCTTGCTCTCGCGCGCGAGACCGATCGACACGATCGCCAGCAATATCCCGATCAGGATCGACCCGATCCCATCCCAGACCGGCTGGCTCAGCAATACGGCGGCCGCAGTGGCCGCCGCAGCAATGGCGATGCCGACCAGCGCCGCACTGTCCTCGAGCAGCACCATGAATGCCGGAGGATCCTTGCTGCGAACGAAAGCCTGATAATATCCCAACCGCTGGCCGTCCGAGCTGAAGCGCCGCAGGGCAATCAGCCAGGAGCCCCCTTCAAACAGGAACGACAGCCCGAGCACCACGAAGCTGACGATCGGACTTTCGATCGGCTCGGGTGCGGCGACATGCAGAATGCCCTGATACAGCGAGACACCGGCGCCCAGCGCGAAGATGAGCAGCGCAACGATGAAGCTCCAGAAATATAGCTCGCGCCCATAGCCGAGCGGATGGGATTCATCGGGCGAACGGCTCGCGCGCCGGTAGCCGTAAAGCAGTAGGATTTCGTTGGTCGTGTCGACGAGCGAATGCACCGCTTCGCTCGTCATGGCCGAACTCCCCATCCACGCGGCGGCGCCGATCTTCGTGACCGCGACGAGGACATTGCCGAGCAGCGCCGCATAGACCGCGGTCCTCGAGGATGATTCTGTTGCCAATGTCCGATACCCCGTTCCTCATGCCAGCCGTCGCGGCAGGCTGCGGTGGATCGTGCAGGCGGCGACCGCGGCGTGGCCGAACGCGACCGAGATCTGGTGCAAGTCGGTGACGACGTCGCCGATCCCGTAGAGCCCGTCGACGGAGCTGCGCTGATGGTCGTCGACTTTCAGGTAACCCTCCCCGGTATGTTCGGCCCCAAGCGTCATCGCGAGATGCGAGCGCACCTCCGCACCCATCACCGGGTAGACCATCTCGAATTGCGCCGTCCGGCCGCCTTCGAAGACGGCTTCGACGCCGTCGTCTCTCCGCCTCAGGCGCACGCCGGGCGCAACCACGACCTCGACACCTGCTTCAGTCAGCTCCGACACTGCAGCCTTCCCGTCATCCTCGCCCGTTGCGAGCAACGTCACGTCGCGGGAGTAGCCGCGCAGGAACAGCGCCTTGCCGGCGGCACGGTGAAGCGGGCCGACGATTCCGATACGGTGGCCGATCGCCTCGAAGGCGTCGCAGACCGGACAATAGCGCAACAGCCCGTCCGCGACCGCGGCGCGCCATTCGTCGAACGGCGGATGGGTGTCGACGATACCGCAGGCAAGGATGACGGTGGCGGCCGCATGCACGTCGCCATTCCAGATCGCCTGAAAACCGTGGTCGTGCCGCCGCAAGGCGGTGACCTCGGCGGTCACCCGCGTGACCGCGAGCTCGTCCAGCTGCGCCGACATGCGTGCCATCAAGTCGGTGCCGGACAGGCCGTGGACGAAGCCCGGCACGTTGTGACTGCGCGGGATCAGCGCCGCCCGGCTCGCGCCTGCGTCCACGACACAGACACGGCGCCGAAATCGCGCGAGGTAGATCGCGGCCATCAGCCCGGCCGGGCCGCCGCCGACGATCAGGCAATCATACGATTGATTTTCCCCGCTCATTTGGGATTCGGATCGGACAGGCCCTCACCGGGCTCGCGAAGCTGTCCGCTCCGCGCCAGCCGGACCGCATTGCCGAGCGCGCGCGCCGCATTCCGCACCTCCTCCTGGAATTCGCCGTCGTCATCGAGCGCGCGGTGCGAGGCGGCGTATTGCTCCATGTAGCCAACGTAGCCGTCCAGCTCGGCGAAGCGGCCCGCCGAGATCAGCTGCATGTCGGTCAGCCAGTCCGATAAGGCGCGGCGCACGCCCTCGGCACCCACCGCATCGCCGTGAACAACGAGGCCGAAATGACGGCCGGCGAGATGGCGGGGATAAGACCAGCCCTTCAGCTCCAGCGCCTTCGCCTCGGCGGCCTCCTTGCCGTGGGTCGAGGTCGGATCGGGATTGCCGCCGTCGGCGCAGACCATGCGGTCCATCATCGCCTTGAGCCCGGCGGGCACGTGATACCAGTTCACCGGCGTCACGATCAGGATGCCGTGGGCCGCGACCCACAGCGGATAGATATCGTTCATCCAGTCGCCGGTCTGCCCCAGCGAATAGTTCGGATAGCAGCTGCAGGGCCAGTGGCAGAGCGGCATCGCGGTTCCGACGCAAGACTTGCAGGGATGGATATGCTTGCCGAACTCCGAAGCCAGGCGCGACAGATCGAGGATGTCGACGGCAAACCCAAGCTCGGCAAAAACCGGTTCAGCGAGCTCGACCAGACGCCAGGTCTTGGACATCTCGCCGGGACAGGTGTGCTCGCTGCGGGCCGAGCCGTTGATGATGAGGATACGCGGCGTCTCGTCCGCATCGTCATGAATTCGCTGCGCCGCCAGGATTTTCGCGCGCGTATCGAGCCAGTCAATGGAGATGTCGTAGTCGGGATCGGAGAATCCGGCGCCCGCCTTTCGCGTCAGCGGGACCTTGCGTGAATGGCTGTAGGCATCCCAGGCAGCGCCGACGATGGCATCGAGCTCGCGCTGGAGCGGTGCAAAGGCGGGATCGATGAACTGGTTTTTGTAACGCCGTTCGAACGCCTCGCGCGACAGCTTGACGGGCGGCATCCCCTTGCGAACGTCGGCTTCCGTCATGCTGGCTCCTGGCGAAGTCGGACCAGCCCGACCAACCCGGGACGCAGCGCGCGGTTCCTCGTTACCCTAGCAGTGAGCGACGTCCGGCGGCAGGTCGAATTGCGCGATCCGCTGGTCCAGCCGCCACAGCTCGATGCGGTGGCCCAGCACGAGCGATGCCGCTTCGCGCTTAGCCTGCTCGTCATCGTCGCAGACGAGATTGATGCATCCGAACACATGCCCGTCCGGATCGATCTGGAATGCGCGGTAGTGCCTGATGCTCCGCACCGTCATCCTCCACGTCTCGGGTAGACGGGCGTGCTCAACCATTCCGTCAGGTGCGAGGTCGCGTCGTTTTGCTTGGCGCGCCGAAGCAGCATGTCGCGCTCCTTGCCGGGCGGCAGGCTGCGCGCGCGTTCGCGAGCGGTTTCGGCGAATGTCGCCAACCGCTCCTGGAGCGATTGGGTCTGTTTCCTGCGATTGCGTTTGGCGGTCATTGTACTTTCACAAAGCGCTTTGATTGGAAGGAAATTGGCCCCGGCGGGAGGTCTGGCGCCAGGGCCCAGGTTTCCGTGCCGGTTGGGGCGGCCCAGCCCGGCAACGTTGGCAGCTTCGGCCGCAACCGCCGGTTCCGGCATTTCAATAAGTTAACGGTGCATGATTTTGCTGGTGCGAAGCACCGCGACCGGGCAGCGGATGCGCATCACTTCGCGCGCCGGCGCAACTTCGACTGCGCCGCGAAGCGGCGTTGAATGGGGCACCATTCCGGCGCTGCGCATTCGCTTCGCCGGCCCTATTCCGGCGGCTGCAGCCCCGGCGACCGTAGCCACTCGCTCATCTGAGAACCGGTTTCCGCCTGACGCGCCCTGCGCAACATCTCGTCGCGTGCAGCGCCGGGCGGGAGCGACTTGGCCTGTTCGCGAAGCCGCTCGGCTTCCGCGGCCAGGCGCACTTCCAGTGCATCCGTTTGCTTGACACGATGCCGCGTCAACATGAAGAATTCTCCCTGTTCGTGGACAGAGCGCGCCGTTGCGTCCTTCTCTGACGGCTTCCATAGCCAGACCGGATCGGAGCCTCAACGTTCCGGACCGCGAACGGTTTCTCCATGCCAGGCAAGTATCGGAGGGCCTACTCTTCCCGGTGGTCGCGAAGGGCCTTGATCTCCGAGCGCAACATCGCGCTTTCCATCACCACTCGGCGCACCTCGCGCGTGGCATCATCAAGCTGATCCGCGAGCGCTCTGTGCTGCGCCCGGAGGGCGCGGCTCGCTTCGATCGCGCGCTCAGCGCGGGCAAACAGGACGTCGTTCATGGAGCGACGATAGAAGCTTCGGAACCACAGCGCCTTCACGTAAGTTACGTAATTTACTCAAAACCAGCCATCCGCTCAAAATCATCCGCGAACATTAACCTGGATCAAGTATCTCGCAACCTGTCGACCGCCCGCGACCGAGGACCCACGTACTGTCCCAAGCAAAAGAGTGCTTAGCCCCGCCGATAGAGTTGCAGATAGCTCGGCGAGAACAGCGCCGCATCCTTGAGCGCATCGAGATCGGTGATGGTCAGCGTGCGATCGCGCAGCACGATCAGGCCGGAGGCCCGCAATTCCTGAACCGTGCGGTTGAGATGGACCACCGACAGCCCGGTGGCGTCCGCAAGATCCATTTGCGTCACCGGCATCACGCAGGAATTGCCGTCGACCATGCCGACGGGACGCAGCCGCTCGATAATCTCGCAGAACAAGTGGGCCACGCGTTCAAACGCCACCCGGCGGCCGAGATTGATGGCCCATTCGCGCTGGATGGCGTTGTTGACGAGGGTCTCACACCAGAACGCTTCCGCCAGCGCGCGGTCGCCCGCCACCAGACCCTCGAACCGCGCGCGCTTGATTTCGGTGTAGACAACCGGCGTCATCGCGGCGATGGAATGATCCATCACCGACAGCAGGAACGCGTGCGCGTCGCAACTCTCGCCGGGAAACAGAAAGTTGACGATCTGGCGCCGACCGTCCTCGAGCGTCTTGTAGCGGCAGAGCCAGCCTGACAGCACGAGGCGGACACTGTCGACCGGATCGCCCTCCGAGATCAGATCCTCGCCCGATCCTGCGCGCTGGATTCCCTCGAGCATTGCGTATTCAAGCGAGCTGCGGGCCTCCGTCGACAAGGGCCTCAGCACGTTCAGCCGGCGAATGACCGGGTCCACCATGCTGCGATCTAGCGTCGACAAGGGCATCAGTTGGCCACCGCCGGTGTATGAAAGGCCCGCTTGCTAAGAGGAATGGTGATCGTGCATTCCAATCCCCTGGGATTGAATGCCATCGTGGTCTGCCCCTTGAACTCGAACGCGAGTGTGCGCTCCAGAAGCTCGGTCCCAAATCCTTTGTGCGGCGGCAGCGCAACCGGCGGCCCGCCGCGCTCCCGCCACTCGAACACCAGCTCCGCCGGCTCGGTGCCCTGCTCAATGCGCCAGGAAATCTCGATGCGACCTATCGGTCGGCTCAGGGCGCCGTATTTCAGCGCGTTGGTCGCGAGCTCGTGAATGGCAAGCGCGAAGGTTTCCGCTGCCTTGGAGTGAAAACGCACCGTGGGACCGCTGACACGCACCTGCTCGCCTTCCCTGGCATTATAGGCCAGCAGCTCCTCGACGGCGAGGTATTCGAGATCTACGCCGCCTTCAGGATCGCGGGTCACGAGTGCCTGGGTACGGGCGAATGCGTTGAGCCGGCCATCGAGATGGGAAGCAAACTCCTCGACTGTCGAACTGCTATCGGCCGTGCGACGGGCGATCGAGCGCACCACGCCGAGCGTGTTCCGGACCCGATGCTGGAGCTCGGCCAGCAGCAGGCGCTGCCGCTCCTCGGCGCGGGTAATGGCGGTGATGTCGACGAAGGTGATGACGACCCCGGCGATGAAATTGTCGATGCTGCGATAAGGCAGGATGCGCACGATGTAGCGCGTGCCGCTGTCCGGCTCCCTCAACTCGCGCTCGGCGCTGGCAAGCGTCCGCAGCACGCCGCGAATGTCATCATAGAGCTCCTCGATCGGGATGCGCGCCTTGATGTGCGCGATGGGCCGGCCCGTGTCGGTCTCGACGAGATGCAGAACCTGCGTGATCGCCGGCGTGAAGTTCATCACGCGCAGATCGTTGTCGAGGAACACGGTCGCGATCTGCGTGCTCTCCAAGAAATTCTCGAGATCGCTGGTGGCGCGCGTCAATTCCTGGACCCGATGAGCCAGCTCGCCGTTGACAGTGGTCAGTTCCTCGTTCACCGACTGCAATTCCTCGCGCGAGGTTTCGAGCTCTTCGTTCGCGGACTGAAGCTCTTCGTTGAGCGACTGGTACTCCTCGTTCGAGGACTTCAGCTCCTCATTGGTGCTTTCGAGCTCCTCGATGGTCGCCTGAAGGCGCTCCCGCGTCGCCCGCAGCTCGCCTTCGATACGCTCGACATGCTCGGTCTGCACCAGCGCATTGGGATAGCCCTCGTCGGCATCCATGGTGCGCACCGGGCCATCCTTGAACAGGACGACGAAATTGCGGTGGTCGCCATCCTGGATCGGCTCCACCGTGATATCGACGAGAATGCGATGGCCGTTGACGCCGAGCTGCACCTGCTCGGCATGGGCGGGCTCATTGGTCTCCGCCGCGCGGCTGAGCACCGTTCGCAGCTCCAGGCGGAGATCGCGATGGACGAGTTGGAGCAGGTCGAGCGTGGCGGCGCCTGCCGTCGGCTCGATGTAGCGGCCGGTGCGCCCGGAGAAGTGTAAGACCTGAAAGTTGCCGTCGGTGATGACATAGGCGGGCGCGTAGCGCTCCGCGACCCGTTGCGCGCGGCGCTCCAGACCCACGTCGGGACGGAACGAGCGCAGCGGCGGCACCTCGGCGGGAGCCCTGCCCGCAGCGGTCGTGATCGGAAATTCCGGCGGCAGCCGCGTTCCGGTCTCGAGCTTCTTGAAGATGCGGGCGCGGCGGTCGATCGGCACGAACAGTTTTGGATGCCGCGTCACGTTCTCGGAATTGCCGAGGAACAGGAAGCGATCCGGCAGAAGCGCGAAGTGGAATAGCGGAATCACCCGGTTCTGCAATTCGGCATTGAGGTAGATCAGCAGGTTGCGGCAGGAGACGAGATCAAGCTTGGAGAACGGTGCGTCCTTGATCACGTTGTGCTGCGAGAAGATGCACATTTCGCGCAGGTCCTTGACCACGCAATAGGTATCCCCCTCGCGCACGAACCAGCGCGCCAGGCGCTCCCTGGTCATGTCCGCCTCGATCTTGGTGCGGTAACGACCGACGCGCGCGGTCGCCAGTGCCCGTCCGTCGATGTCGGTAGCGAAGATCTGAACCTGCGGGGCGGAGTCCATTTTGGCCATGTGCTCGCGCAGGAGGATACCGATCGAATAGGCCTCCTCTCCCGTGGCGCAGCCGAGCACCCAGACGCGAACCTGCTGGCCCGCGCTCTTGCCTTCGAAGATCTTCGGGACGATCTGGCTCTCCAGCACTTCGAACTCGCGCTTGTCGCGGAAGAATTCGGTGACGCCGATCAAGAGATCGTTGAAGAGGTGCAGCGCCTCGTCCTGGTCGTTGCGCAGGAAATCGACATAGGCGGAAATCTCGGCGATCTGAACCACCTGCATCCGCCGCTGCACGCGGCGCAGAAAGGTGTTCTGCTTGTAGCCGTGGAAATCATTGCCGGTCTTGCTGCGCAGGACGTCGGCGATGCGCGACAGCGAGCTCGCCGCAGCGGCCAGTCCCTCATCGAACCCCTGCTTCTCGTCCAGCCGCCGCAGATGACGAGCATAGACCTGAATGTGCTCGGCGATCTCGTCCGCGGTCAGCACGTAGTCGGCGATGGCTGCCGGCGTATTGGCGTCCTTCAGATGATCAGCCTCGTCACTCGCGCCCTTTTCGGCGATGGCGAGACCACCGTGATCCTTCAGCGTCGCGGTACCCAGCGTGCCATCGCCGCCGATGCCGGACAGGATCACGCCGATCGATTGCTCGGCGCGTTCTTCCGCCAGCGACACCAGGAAGCTGTCGATCGTGGCTCGCTCGCCGGGCGCCTGCTCGGCCTCGCGGACCGCGAAGCGACCGCCATGGATCGTCGTGATCATCGCCGGCGGGCACAGATAGACCGTGCCGCCCTCGATGGTCTGGCCGTCGCTGATGTCGGTGATCTTGCCGCCGCTGGAATTTCGCACGATCCGGCGCAGCCGCGGCTCGTCGAGCGCCTCATGATGTTGAAGCGCCAGCACGACGGCCTGGTCGACGCCTACGGTCAGCTTGGCAAAGAAGCGCTCGATGCTATCCAGAGCTGCCGGCGGGGCGCCCACCCCGATGATCAGCGGGGACCTGGTCTGGTGCTCTCTTTCGACCGGCTGGTCGCCGATTTCATGCATGATCTCGGTAGCTCTCATTCAGTGACGTGAACCAGCGGGTCGCCCCGCTCGCCGCAAATAGCAGAATTGATGTTATCCCAACAGGTGAAAGCCGGATATGTCACGCTGCGTTCCATACCGCGAGCATCGTTGTCAATTCCCGGCCAAAGGCCCATAGTTGCGTGCGGCAGGAGCCCCGTGATGCAGACGTCCGACAAACTCGCGGCCCTGATCAGGCGGGCCGAGGACGCCACCGCGACCGCCCGTCGGCTGCTCCGCGAGAACGATCGTTTGCGCCGCAGCGCCGAGCGGCAACTCGATTTTATGTACGAGCTCGGCGTAGAGTTCGGGCGGCCTGCCAGCGCGCCCTGGATCACTCCGGGCCGACTTGCTGCCGAAGATAGGCAATCCGCTGCTGGATCAGGACGCGATGGCGCAGCCATTCCGTCAGAGTCTGCTTCAGCGCCTCCACCAAGCGTTCCGCCTGGCCCGCGTCGCAGCCGCCGGCACTGAGTTGACGGACCCGATCCTCCTGGTCGCGGATGCGCTGCGAACCCTCCTCGATATCACGATCGGCCTTGATCAGATGGCGGCGCTCGGTATCGAGCTGCTCGGTCCATTCGGCGAGGGAAATGGTCATGGCGACACCCTCAAGCCTCCCGCTTGCGAACCGGAGGATCGAGCGACTTTAGCACAACGCGCCGGATCATGTCGGCATATTCGCGATATTCGGCAGCCCGCGTCTGGTACATCTCGGCGACCGCAGGCCGGCCGCTGCGCCGGCCGTCGGTCGCCATGCGCTGCACCAACTCAGCCCGCTCCTCGATGATGCGCAGCGCGACCCGCAGGGCTTCATCCACCCGCCCCTCCTGCTCCTTTGCGAGGATGTCGCCGGTGAAGGCGTGGCCGACCTGGCAACGGAAACGCATCGGACGCGCTTCCTTGATCTCGGACAGCACGCCCCCGCAGGCCGGACAGGTCAGCGCAACCGGATCAGCCACGGAGAGGAGATTGTCACTGCCGATCCGTTCGCCCGCCGCGATCTCGACCTCGAGCCGAATCTCCGGCGGGATCGGCAGCGCGGCGCCGGCAGTCTCCCTGGCGAGATCGGACAGGACATCACCCATTCCGGCGCCGGGGACGCAAAGATCGATGATGGTCGCCTCCAAGGGCGCTCCTTGGCATTTCATCGGCGATGGCGTCCGAGGGGTCCTGAACCACCGAGATCCCTCCGCAACGCTTGATGGCGTTGAGACCGGCCGCACCGTCGGACAGCAGGCCGCTCAGGAGCACGCCGATCACGCGCGGGCCGTAATTGATGGCGGCCGAGCGAAACAAGGCGTCGATGGCCGGCCGGACCATGTTCTCGCGCGGACCGCGCCCGAGGAACACGCGATCCTCGGACAGCAGCAGATGATGGTCCGGTGCGGCCAGATAAACCTGGCTGGGCTCTATCTTCATGCCGTTTTCGGCCTGCCGGACCGGAAGCGGGCCCGCGCTGCTGGCCACTGTCGAGAGAATGCCGATGCCCTGCGCGGGAATGTGCAGGACGATGAACACCGCCGCGGGCAGATCGGGCGGCAGGCGGCCCAGTATCTGCTTCAGCGGTGCGGTCGCGCCGGCCGAGCCACCTATGACGATGATGTCGCGGTTGCTCATGGAACCCACTTTCTTCTGTAGCGTTTGTACCAAGGCGGGTCACCGCCCTATGTTCCTAGGACGGGAAAGGAAAGCATGGGAGGCACCATGACGATCTCGCCCACGTGGTCACATCCGCTGTCGCCGCTCAGCGGGCGGCGGATCTTCGTTGTCGAGGACGAATATTTTCTCGCCGATGACATTGGCAGGGCATGTCGCGCGCTCGGCGCAGATGTCGCGGGCCCGGTGGGTGATCTCGACGACGCACTCAGGATCCTGCACGACGGCAGCATCCTCGATGCCGCCGTGCTCGACGTGAACATCCGCAGTGAGATGATCTTTCCGGTGGCCCGTGAACTGAAGGCAAGGAACGTACCCTTCGTCTTCACGACCGGATACGACAAGGTCGCCATTAGTCCGGAATTCCACGACGTGCCGATCCTGGAAAAACCGATTGATCTGCCGGCGATGGCACAGAGGCTGGCCGCGCTCATCGCCGATCCGCACGGTTGAGCCGAACGGCGATCAGAACAGATGCGCTAAAGCGAGCCAGCCGCTCACCGCCAGGCACAGAAGGACCGCAGCATAAGGCAGCATGACGCGCAAGACATGACCCCTTCCCGCCGTCAGCCCATCATCATCCAGACGATTGCGCCCAACATCACGAGGAAACCCGTGATTGCCGTCGCGACAAAAGCCTGTTCGACGCGATCCATCGCCACCACAGCCCCTCTTTCCAGCCGAACCAGTCTGACGGCTCGAGGAGCTTTGCGCATTAGGCTATGTGAATCGGCGTTCTTCTTTGTCGGTCCGTGGGATTGGCCGCGCCGCTCAGCGCAGATTGCGACCGTATCGTTCTACGACTTCGCCGTGCCCGGCTCGGCCATCTTGCGATGCTGCTTGGCCAACATCTCATTCGGTGTGACGTTGGCGACCGTGGTCTGGATCTTGTTCTTCAGTCCGGTCACGATGTCGGACTCGCCGGCCAACATGGCGTCGAAGCCGGCCTTCGCGACCTCCGCCGCGTCGTCCTTCTTCTCGGTGCCGACCTTGGTGTCCATCATGTCGGCGCGGTGGAAGAACTCCGTTTCCGTGGCACCCGGCATCAGGCAGGTGACGGTGACGCCGCTGTCGCGAAGCTCCTCGCGCAGTGCAAATGAGAATGAATCGAGGAAGGCCTTGCTGGCGTTGTAGACCGCCTGAAAACTGCCCGGCGTGAATCCGGCGATCGAGCCCGTGATCAGGATGCGCCCCGAGTTGCGGCGAAGCATCTCGTTGCCGGCCCGATGGATCAGATACAGCGTGCCGGTAATGTTGGTGTCGACGAGGTGTTTGACCCTGGCAAAATCCTGATCGAGGAACGCCTTGCCAAGGCCGACACCGGCATTGGCCAGCAGCGCGCCGATTGGCCGGTCGCCGACCGCGGCGCAGAGCTTGTCGACACCTTCAGTGGTGGCGAGATCAGCCTCGACCGCCTCGACGCTGGCGCCGAGCTTGCGGAGATCGACGGCCACTCTCTCGATCTCGGGCTCGTCCGCCGCGATGACAAGGTTGAAACCGGCTTGGGCACAGCATCTGGCGAGTTCCAGGCCAATACCGGTGGAGGCGCCGGTGACGACGGCGAACTGCTTGGCGGACATGAGCGTATCCTTGCGATGGCGTTGATGACGCTCCAATGGCTGCGACCGCCTCTCGTTCCTATCCAAGCCAAACCTCTAGTCAAAGCATGTGCGGTGCGACGATTTTCCAAGTGCAATAGCAACCATCGTTCGTTGTTCGACTTGGATGCCTCGTAGCTCGCGGGAGGACAGAGATGAAGGCGCTGGTTTGGCACGGCAAGGAAGACATCCGCTGCGACACCGTCACCGATCCCGAGATTCAGGACCCGCGCGATGCCATCATTAAAGTCACGAGCTGCGCCATCTGCGGCTCAGACCTGCACCTCTTTCACAACTACATTCCCGGTATGCTGCCCGGGGACATCATGGGCCACGAGACCATGGGCGAAGTGGTGGAAGTCGGCTCGGGCGTCGACGGCAAGCTGAAGAAGGGCGACCGCATCGTCGTCCCCTTCACGATCATTTGCGGCGAATGCGACCAGTGCAAGCGCGGTAATTTCTCGGTCTGCGAGACCACCAACCGCAAGCGTCACCTCGCCGAAAAAGCGTTCGGTCATTCCTGCGCCGGCCTGTTCGGCTATACGCATCTGACCGGCGGCTACCCCGGGGGCCAGGCCGAATATCTGCGCGTGCCGTTTGCCGACGCCACCCACATCAAGGTGCCCGCCAGCATTCCCGACGAACAATTGCTGTTTCTCAGCGACATCTTCCCGACCGGCTGGCAGGCCGCGGTGCAATGCGACATCGAGCCGACCGATACGGTCGCGATCTGGGGCTGCGGTCCCGTGGGGCAGATGGCGATCCGCAGCGCCATCCTGCTCGGCGCCAATCAGGTGATCGCGATCGACTGCCTTCCCGAACGGCTCAGCATGGCCGAAGCCGGCGGCGCTACAACCATCAACTTCGAAAACGAAAGCGTTCTGGAGCGGCTCAAGGAGCTCACCGACGGCAGAGGCCCCGAAAAATGCATCGATTGCGTCGGGATGGAGTCGCACGTGACGGCCTCGCTGCCCGACACGCTGCTCGACCGCGCCAAGCAGATGGTGATGGTGGAGAGCGACCGGCCGCATGTGCTGCGCGAGATGATCTATGTCTGCCGCCCCGGCGGCATCATCTCGGTGCCGGGCGTGTACAGCGGATTCTCCGACATGCTTCCGATGGGCGCCTTCATGAACAAGGGCCTGACGATGCGCACCGGCCAGACCCACGTCAACCGCTGGACCGACGACCTGCTCCATCGCATTGAAGAAGGTCAGATCGATCCGTCCTTCGTCATCACCCACACCGTCCCGCTCAGCCAAGGCCCCGAGATGTATCAGGTGTTTCGCGACAAGCGCGACTCCTGCGTCAAGGTCGTGCTGAGGCCCTGAGGAGCTAGATCAATGTTTCATTTCTCCAACATCGTGCGTACCAAGGGTGACCCCAAGATCGTCGCGAGCGGACCAAGCCTGAGGCGGCCCGAAGACCAGCTTGCCCGTGCGCTGGGCTGGTTCAGCATCGGGCTCGGCGTCGTGGAATTCTTCGCGCCGAGGCGCGTCACGGAAACGCTGGGCATGGAAGGCCATGAGACGCTGGTCCGCGCCTTCGGCGTGCGGGAGATCATGGCCGGGATCGTGTCGCTCTCGGTCGACAAGAACGCCGGCCTGTGGGCCCGCGTCGGCGGCGACGGCCTCGATGCCGCCGCGCTGCTCTCGGGGCTGACCGCGGACAATCCCAAAAATGGCAATATCGCGCTGGCACTGCTGATGGTCGGCGGCATCGCGATGCTCGACTATCGCGCCGCTCAGGACACCAGGCCGCGGCGGCCGACGCGCGATGCACGGCGCAAGCTGTATCCGAACCGCAGCGGCTTTCCCAAGGGCATCGAGAGCGCCAGAGCCGCGGCAAAGCAGATCGCAGCGCACGCCGCGGGACGGACCTGACGAAGCACGCCGAGGTGATACAAGGCAATGAGCGACGAGTCCCGTGACGAAGGCCTGTGGTGGGAATCCGCCGTCATCTATGAAATCGCACCGATCTCGTTCCAGGACTCGGACGGCGACGGCAAAGGCGATCTCGCTGGCCTGATATCGCGCATCGATTATCTGAAATGGCTCGGCATCGACGCGGTTTGGCTGACGCCGATCTACAAGAGCCCCTTCCGCGACCTCGGCTACGACATCTCCGACTACTGCTCCATCGACCCTGCCTTCGGCGGCCTCGACGCGTTCGACCGCCTGCGCAAGGCCCTGCACGCGGCTGATATCCGCCTGATCCTCGATCTCGTGCCCAATCACACTGCGAACGATCACGCATGGTTTGTCGAGAGCAGCAGCTCACGAAACAGCGCGAAGGCCGATTGGTACATCTGGGCCGACGCGGCCGAGAATGGCGGTCCGCCCAACAACTGGCTGAGCCGCTTCGGCGGCAGCGGCTGGGAATGGTGCGAAGCGCGGCGGCAATATTATTATCATTCCTTCCTGGTCGAGCAGCCCGATCTGAACTGGCGCAACCCGCAGCTGCGCGCCGCGATCGCCGATGTCATGCGCTTCTGGCTCGATCGCGGCGTGGATGGCTTTCGCGTCGATGCCAGCGCGGTCCTGATCAAGGACGAGCTCCTGCGCGACAATCCGCAGAACCCGCAAGCGAAGGGCAAGCCGCCGCCGCAGCGCCAGACGGCCGTGTTTACCGACGACCGGCCGGAGACGATGGGTTGCATCGAATTCATCCGCGAGGTGATCGACGGCTATCCGGAGCGAATGTTGTGCGGCGAAGTCCAGGGCAAGACCGACCGCATCGGTCACTTCTACAGCAACGATCGGCCGCGCCTGCATCTGCCGCTCAATTTCGCGCTGCTCGACGCACCCTGGGATGCGTTGTCGCTGCAAGCGGCGATCGACGCGTATTTCAACGCCATCCCGGATCATGCATGGCCGGTCTGGGTGATCGGTGGTCACGACAAGCAACGGATCGCGAGCAAAATCGGCGACGCGCAGATGCGGGTTCTGGCGATGCTGCTGATGACGCTGCAGGGAACGCCGTTCTTCTTCATGGGCGACGAGATCGGCCGCAAGCGCGTTCCCGTTCCGCCCGACCGCGTCCGCGATCCCTTCGAGAAGCTCGTGCCGGGGTATGGCCTTTGCCGCGATCCCGAACGCGCTCCGATGCGTTGGGACGACAGCACCAACGGCGGCTTTACAACCGGCGATCCATGGCTGCCGCTGGAGCCGCCCGACGGCGCGGCCAACGTGGCCACGCAGCAGCGCGACCCGCGTTCGATCCTGGCACTGTTTCGCGCACTGATGACGCTACGGCGCGAGCATGCCTGCCTGCGCCACGGCGATTACGAGCCGCTACGCTCACAGAACGACGTTCTTGCCTACCGCCGGACGGTTGGCGGCAGCGACATTCTGGTCGCGCTCAACATCGCCGCCGAGCCGCGGAAATGGCACTGGCAAGGTTGCGGCCGTCTGCTGATGTCGACGCATCTGGACCGGCCGTCCGAGCCGTTGCCGGACGCCTCCATCCTGCTCCGCGGCAATGAAGGTGTGATCGTCGCACGCGAGGCAAGATGACGGCCGAGGAACCATCCGCGCCTCAGAGAGTCTCTTCACGCTTCCGGCGTCCCCCTGCCGGAGACTGAATAGACGAACCCGCGGCCCCGGCGCTCACCCCTTTTCAAGCGCCGGGGTAGCGGCGTGAGCTTGGAGGCAGATCTATTGGAGGCAGCTCATGGGCAAGACGACGGGTCTTGAACAACGCATCGGCGGCAAGACAAGGCAGGCAATCGGCGAGATCATCGGGGACCAGGACCTCCACGATGACGGCAAGGCGCAAGCGCAGCGCGGCCGCGACGATCAGGACAAGCCGGGCGAGCCCGATCCACTGAAAAAGCTCAAGCAGCGGACGTGAACGCGGAGCCGCGACTGGCGCTTTCAAATGCAGCGTGGCGCACTGACGGAAGCGTGCCTCGAGCCGCCAAGAGACGGCGCCGTTCGCGCTGGATCGCCGCTGCCGAGCTGGGCCTGATCAGCAGCACCTTCTCGACCATCGTCAGCCAGCTCTTCGCCGCGCGGATCGGGCGCGATGCCGCCGTCGACTGGATGACGGTCGCCTCCATTCCCGCGCGCGATTGGACGGTCAGCGCAGAGCCGTCGTGCAGCGCGATCCTTGCCGGGATCGCCTTTCACCAATGGGCGGACTTTTCGTGGGCGCTGGTCTTCTTCGGCGTGCTCGGGCGTTGGACCGCCGACCGGCGGCCGCTCACGATCCTGCTGCTCGCGCTGCCCTGGGCCGTGTTCTCTTCAAGCATGGAATGGTTCGTGCTGGTGCCGCTGTTTCCGTTCTGGCAGCCGCTGTTCACGCTGCAGCAGCCCTACTGGATCGGCCTGCTCGTCCATAGCTCCTCGGCCGTGATGTACCCCCTGTTCGCCCGGCTGCGCTGGACGCGGGGCGCAGCACCCGAGCGCGATGTTCGCTTCACCAGTGCCTGGACCACCGGCGCGCTGGCCGTGATGATGCTGCTCGGGGTGGTCGCGTTGTTCGGCAGCCATGGTTACGAGCCGCCGTGGATGGGCCGCGACAGGGACGCGGACCAGACCTACATCCGTCATATGACCGCGCATCACGCCCAGGGCATCGAGCTGGCGCGCATCGGCGCGGAGCGCGCGCAGGACCCGCATCTGCGCAAGCTGGCGATGCTGATGGTCGCGAGCCAGTCCGGCGAGAACCGGATTTTCGAGACCTGGTGGCTGAGCTGGTTCGACACCGAGATGCCCGACTGCAACACGGAAGAACGTGCCGCGATGCCGGGCTTCCTGACACAGGCCGCGATGCGACAGGTCAAGACCGCGCCGGCGGACCAATTCGACACGGTGTTCGTCGAGACGATGAACAAGCATCACGCCGGCGCAGTCAGGATGGCCGACCAGATGTGGCATAGCAGCGGCGATCTGCGCCTGCGCGTCATGGCCCACGCCATCCGACACGAACAGCAGGGCGAGATCGCGCTGATGCACGGCGCCAGCGGCATCGCCGCCGTCGCCACGGCCTTCCGCAACATGCTCGGCGACAACGTCAATTGAGCGGACCGCCCCCTACTCCCGCCAGAACTCCGCCAATTCCTCGGCGGTCACCAGATCGACCTGGCCGTGAAAGCGGGTGCGGTACATCGTCATGAGCGCATCGTGGCCGACATCGGAGGAGCTGCACAGCGCATCCTCGATGATGACGACCCTGAAGCCGAGATCGACGGCGCTCAGCACCGTCGAGAGCACGCAGACGTCGGTCTCTGCGCCCGTGATCACGACCGTGCCGACGTTCTTCTCGATGAGCAGGCTGGTGAGGCCGGGATTGCTGAATGCGGAATAGGCCGGCTTGTCGATGACAGCAGCGGGCGGAACGAAGCGACTCAGAGCCGGCACGAGTTCGAGACCGGATGGCGGCAGATGCTTGCGGGTCGCCTCGCGCCAATGACGAAAATAGCTCTGCCACTGTCCGGGACGATCTTCCGGATCCTCCGGCGTGATGAATCGGGTGAAGATCGTTCTGGCCTGATGACGCGAAACGATCGAGGCGACCGTCGGCAAAACTCTCGCCATCCAGGGCGTCGCCCAGAGGCCGCCCGGAGCGAAAATGTTCTGCATGTCGATGCAGAGATGAACGGCATCGCTGATGTCGGCAACCTCCGACGCGCTGTCTCTCATCGTCCTCCACCGTCGAACCATAGCCACGCGCCGGCAGCCGGCATTTGCCCGGCGACCTCACCGACTGCAATGCGATTCCGACGGTCATCGTTCCCCATTAGCCCACACTGTGACGATCCAGCTGTCAAAAAGAAGTGGCCTGCCAAGAAAGGCGGCACAAAAACCGAAGCAGAACGCCGAGCCCTCCCTGATTGGGGCTCGCTTCTATTAGACGCCTTGAAGGTGGGGCAGCAAAGCGCTATGTTAGACAAAACTCATTTTTGTCTAACATACGGGCGAAATTCCATGGCAAAGGCATCAGCGAACAAGCCCACACTGCTCCGGGCGAAACGGAGGAGAGCTGCATCCAAGGGCAGCTCGGTACTGATAAAGACCTTTAAGCGTGAGCTTGCGACCAGCGGGCTTGTCGTGAGCAAGGCACGATTTGAAGCGGTCATGCTGGCGGCGGAACAATCTGGCCTTCTGAGCGAAAAAGGCAGCCGTATCGGTGGCCGGGTGAGTCCGGCCTTGGTCAGGCAGGCCAAGCGCCAGACGGGCATCGAGACGGATACGGACTTGATCGAGTTTGCGTTGGCGACGGTTGCACTTGAGGACAATTTCGCAGGCGCGTTCAAGGAGTCTCGATGCACGGTCGATCCAACGTTGAAGCTCGGTTTCTAAGGTGGCGGAATTCGACTTTGACGCGGCGCGACGTTGGGCGCGGTTCGATCCAGAAAACACGCTGGCACGGCGCAGCGACGATGAACTTCCATTCGTCAGCGCCAGCCTGATCGCCGGACAGGGACTACTGCTCGATACCTGCGTCTATATCGATCAAATGCAAGATCGTTCGCCTCAAGTCCTGGACGACCTGATCGCGCAGCGACAAGTCAACCATTCGACTGTCGCGATCCAGGAGTTGATGCACACGGTCGGCGTGCTAAATCCGTCCGACGTGCGAACCGCATCTGTCGTCGATGTGATCGGGAAGCAGATCAAAGCGATGCCGCCACACCGGATCTTTGCGCCGGACATAGAGGTGCTGGGACGAGCCGCGCTGCTATCAGGGATCCTCTGCCGCCTCCAGGGATATGAAAAGGACAGCAAGTTGCGCGCGCTTCAGGACTGCGTGCTCTTCCTGCAGGCACAAAAGCTCGGCGTCGTTGTCCTGACTGCAAATGTCGGCGACTATGATATTCTATGCCAGCTCATACCAACCGGACGCGTGCTATTCTATCGTTCAAAATGAACCCCATTAATGCTTAAAAAAATTTGACGACATTTCTCTTGCCGACCTCCAAGCCCTGGTTGAGGCCAGAATCCCAAAGGCCGTCGCTTAGAGTTCAAGTCAGGCTTTGGTGAATGAAAGTACGAACCCGCCTATCTCTACGATGGGCTACGCTACTGTCCTTTCGTAAGCAGATGGTGGTTTTCCTTCGCAAGATTTTGGCTCAAACAGAGCTGACCCCACAAAAGCGAACGCCGGAAGCACGTCGGAGAGACGCTGATGGAAAAGTTCAAAGAATAGATTCATTGCGAGTAACAACGCGGGAGTAGAAATCGCGAAAATAGTTTTTATATCAATGACTTATGATTTTGGTGCGCTCGGAGGGACTCGAACCCCCACGATTTTACTCACTGCCACCTCAAGGCAGCGCGTCTACCAATTCCGCCACGAGCGCTTTTGGGGATGCCGGCTTGAGGCTTGAAGGCCAACCGGATCAACGGCGCCGATCTAACAAATCCATCAGAGGGGTACAAGCCTCCAAAGGCCCTGAATTCCACAAGCTTTGCAGGAAAGTTCCGGTCGCTTGACCCCGGGAGAGCCCTTTACCGCGTGCCCGGCCCGCGACAGTGTGCCCGGGCCGCTACGGCGTGCCCCGGCCGCTACCGCGTGCCCGGCGTACGCGGCAGCATCTGCTTGACCTCGACCGCGATCCGATTGCGATCGACCAGCACGACGCCGGAGGCGACCGGCAAATTATTGGCCAAAACCTTGACCTCGTCGGCCTCGGTTGCGTCCAGCTCGATGATGGCACCGCGGGAAAGACGTAATACTTGATGGATCGGCATGGTGGTCGTCCCGAGGACGACCATAAGATCCACGGTGACTTTGTCGAGAGTAGGCACTTCAGCACCACCGCAACTTGGGACTTGGACTAAGGACTCGGCATTTGCGCCTGGGATCATCACCCGGTTATGGTTAGCCAATGGTTAATTCACCCAAAAACCCCCGCCAAGATCAACGCCAAGACCTCGATTTGGCGTCGTTTTCCGCCGTAGACGGTGAACCCGTGGAGTGGCGGATTTCGGACGCGCCCGTGCCCTATCCGGAGGCCGTGGCCGAAATGGAGGCGCGCGTCGCGGCGATCGCGGCCGGTGACGCCCCGGAGCTGGTCTGGCTACTCGAACATCCCCCGCTCTACACCTCCGGCACCTCGGGCAAGGCCACCGACCTGCTCGATCCGCGATTCCCGACCTTTGCCACCGGGCGCGGCGGGCAGCTCACCTATCACGGGCCCGGCCAGCGGGTGGCGTATGTCATGCTCGACCTCAAGCGCCGCCGGCCGGACGTGCGGGCCTATGTCGCGAGCCTGGAGGAGCTGATTCTGCGGACGCTCGGCGCCTTCAACGTCCGCGGCGAGCGGCGCGAGGACCGGGTCGGCGTCTGGGTGAAGCGGCCCGACAAGGGACCCGAGCACGAGGACAAGATCGCGGCGATCGGCGTCCGGCTGAAGCGCTGGTGTCTCGTTCCACGGCATCGCCATCAATGTCGAGCCGGAGCTGGAGCATTTCGCCGGCATCGTGCCCTGCGGCGTCGCCGATCCCCGCTACGGCGTTACCTCGCTGGTCGATCTCGGCCAGCTCGTGACGATGGCCGATATCGACGTCGCACTCCGGCAGGCCTTTGAGGAGCTGTTCGGGCCGACCCGGGCGCTGCTGCCGGAAGTCGTCTGACGTTTTCTGGAGAGCGCCCCGCCTCTCTCGTTCTCCGCCGACACGGAATCGGCTACGCTTGACCCCGGTGTCGCCCACGCCTCCCCCCTCCGCCGGGAAAGTAGAAACCATGCCGGGCGAATTGATCATCGGACCGACTGTTCGAGCGCCAGGCATAAGGAGGGGTTGCGATCATGCTCGTAATGTGAGGTTCTCACGATGGAGCTGTCTGCACCGATCTATCATCTGAAGCGGCAAGCGAAGCGCATGTCGCGCGAGGAAGGCATTCCGTTGCACGATGCGCTCGACCGCATGGCCGCGACGGAAGGATTTTCCGCATGGAGCATGCTCGCGGCGAAAGCTGCCGCGGCGACGCCGGCCAACAAGCTTTTCCCGCAATTTCAACCGGGCGATCTGGTGCTGGTCGGGGCGCGCCCCGGCCAGGGCAAGACCCTGATGAGCCTCGAACTTGCCGTGGAAGCGATGCGCTCGGGCCACCGCGCCGCGTTCTTCTCGCTCGAATACACCGAGAAAGACGTTCAGGATCGCTTTCGGGTGATCGGCGTGGACCCGGCGGAATTCGAAAAACTCTTCGAGGTCGATTGCTCCGATGCCATCAGCGCCGATTACATCGTCAAGCAGATGGCTGCAGCACCGCGCGGCACAGTCGTGGTGATCGACTATCTGCAACTGCTCGACCAGCGGCGGGAAAACCCCGACCTCACCGTTCAGGTGCGCGCGTTGAAATCATTCGCGCGCGACAAGGGATTGATCGTCGTCTTCGTCTCGCAGATCGATCGTTCCTATGATCCCTCGGTCAAGCCCTGCCCTGACCTTAGCGATGTCAGGCTGCCGAACCCGCTGGACCTCAAGCTGTTCGACAAGACCTGTTTCCTAAACAATTCCGAAGTCCAGTTTCGAATAGCGAGCTGACGATCCCTCGCAACCGGTTCAGGCCGCGGGTGAGATTGCGCACCCGCGACTTGCCGCCTCACGCCGCCTTCAGCGAAACCTCGAGCTTGCCGGCGATGTAGCGCCGCTCCTGGGTCAGGCCGCCAAAGCCGTAGGCGTCGGCCTTGACCTCGTCGACGTGCAGGTACGTCTCGGGATGCAGCGGCCCCAAAATCCCGGCCATGCGCTTGAACATCGCGGCGAGATAGGCGGCCTTCTCGTCCTTGGTATTGGTGCCTTCGCTGACGTGGATGTCAATCCAGTAGCTCGCAAGCTTTTGCTCCGCGAGCGACTTGCCGCCCGCAAACCAGTCGCTCGCATCGACCGATTTCACGATGATGGCAGTGACTTCAGGATCCTTGTGCAGGATTGTTGCGGTGAGTTCGGACACGGCGCTTGCGATGTCGGCCTTCAGCGAGGGCGACTGGCGCGAGGTGGTGTAGGACACGGTGATCAGCGGCATGGTTGTTCTCCTCAAGATGTCGCGCGGTTCGCGCGGCGTCGATGAAAGAAATAGACCTCCCGCCGCCATTTTGGTATGTTATCGCCATTGATAGCAGTGATAACCAATCATAATGACAGCAACACTTGACATCGCCACGGTCCGGGCCTTCCTGCTGGTCGCCGACCTCCAGAGCTTTACCCGCACCGCCGAGGCGCTCGGCACGACACAGGCGGCGGTCAGCCTGAAGCTGCAACGGCTGGAAACATTGCTCGGAAAGCGCCTCGTCGAGCGCTCGCCGCGCGCGGTCCGGCTCACGGCAGACGGCGCGACGTTCCTCGATCGCGCCCGCGCGCTGATCGCGGCGCATGACAGCGCGCTGTCGGGCGAGGCCCCAGTGGCGCAGTCGCTCTCGGCTCGGCATCTCCGATCATGCTGCAGGCCCGGAGCTGGTGCCGCTGCTCGAGCGGCTGCATGCGATGTCCTCAAACCTTACGCTCGCCGTCACCATTGGCTTCTCGCGCGAGATGCAGGACGCCTATGACGCGGGCGAGCTCGATGCGGTGATCGTCCGCCAGGAAGGCAGCCGCCGCGGCGGCGAAAAGCTGGCCGAGGACGAATTCGGTTGGTTCGCGTCAAGGCGCTTCACCTTGCCCAAGGGCGAAGCGCTGCCGCTCGCAACGCTCGCCCCGCCCTGCGGCGTCCGCGCCATCGCGGTGCGCGCGCTCGACAAGGCCGGGCTCGCCTGGCGTGAGCGTTTTGTCGGCGGCGGCGTCACGGCGGTGGTTGCAGCTGCCCTTGCCGGGCTTGCAATCGCACCACTGGCGCGGCGGATCGCGCCTCCCGGATTGGTCGATGTCGGATCCGGCTACAAGCTGCCGAAACTCGGCAGTTCGAAGGTAATGCTGCATTCGAAGGTCAGCGATCCAGCGAAACTGGCGGCGCTGCGTGCGGTGGCAGCGACGTTCCGGAGTGCGGCAGCGGTCTGACGCCGCACGGCTTTACGCCTCGAGTGCGCCGCGAGCGCCTGCCAGCTTGCGTCCTGCATACCGGCCCGCGATATTGCTTAAAAATGTTCCAAGCTCGGGGAACCATCCGCCATCTGTGGCGTTTGCTCCCGTCGAGTCGGGGTCCGGAATGATCGAAAAGTTAAATCAGCAGAGAGACTTGTTCGAGAGCGAACGCAGTTTCCGCCTGTTGGTTGAGGGAGTTGCGGACTACGCCCTCTACATGCTGGATCCCACCGGGATCATCACCAGCTGGAACATCGGCGGCGAGCGCATCAAGGGCTATTCTCCCGGGGAGATCCTCGGCCAGCACTTCTCCCGTTTCTACACCGAGAGCGACCGCGCCAACGGCAAGCCCGCCCGTGCCCTCGGCACTGCACGGGAAAAGGGCCGCTACGAGGAGGAAGGCTGGCGCGTCCGCAAGGACGGGACCTTCTTCTGGGCGAGCATCGTGATCGATCCGATCTACGAGGACGGCGACCTGGTCGGCTTCGCCAAGATCACGCGCGACATCACCGAGCGGCGCAATACCCAGATCAAGCTCGAGGCCATGCAGAAGCAGCTCGCCGAGTCCCAGAAGTTCGATGCGCTCGGCCAGCTCACCGGCGGGGTCGCTCACGACTTCAACAACCTCCTGATGATCATCAGCGGCAGCCTCCACATGCTGAAGCGAGGGGCCGACGACGAGGCCAAGATTCAGCGCGCGATCTCGGCCATCGAGACTGCCACCAAGCGCGGCGCGGCGCTGACCAACCAGCTCCTCACCTTCGCACGGCGGCAGAGCGTCAATCCGCAGGCGATCGACTTCGTCGACCGCATCACGGCGATCCGCGAGGTGCTCGATGCCGGCGTCGGCAGCTCCGTGCGCCTGGCCTTCGACGTCAGCGGCGACGTCTGGCCGATCAAGACCGACGTCTCCGAGCTCGAGACCGCGCTGCTCAACCTCGTCATCAATGCCCGCGACGCGATGCCCGACGGGGGCACGGTGACGATCGCTGCGCGCAATGCGGTTCTCGACGAGGCGCCCCTCGCCGGCGAATTCGTCGCGATCGACGTCACCGATACCGGGCTCGGCATTCCCTCCGACGTTCTCGACAAGATCTTCGAGCCGTTCTTCACGACCAAGCCGATCGGCAAGGGCACCGGCCTCGGCCTCTCCCAGGTGCACGGCTTTGCCCATCAGGCCGGCGGCACGGTGCGCGTCGCGAGCACGCTCTGCAAGGGCACGACCTTCACCATCCTCTTGCCGCGCGGAGAAGAAGCGCCATCGCGCGAGGCGGCGGGAGAACCTGCGTTCTACGGCAGCGGCACGGTGCTGCTGGTCGAGGACAATCCGGACGTCGCCACCGTCAGCATCGGACTTCTGGAGCAGCTCGGCTATCAGGTGCACCGGGTTGCGGACGCCGAATCCGCCGCACTTCGCGAGATCGAGAAGAACGGCGTCGATTTCGTGTTCTCGGACATCGTCATGCCCGGCAAGATGGACGGGCTCAGCCTCGCCCATCACCTTCGCCAGATCCGTCCCGGCCTGCCGATCCTGCTTGCCACCGGCTACAGCGACGTCGCCGCCGGGGTGCGCGGCGATTTCCCGATCCTGCGCAAGCCCTACGAGATCCACGAATTGAGCGAAGCGATCGCCAAGCTGCCGCGGTGAGGTTGCTTCTTCGTCTTCCCGCGTGCGGGAAGAGGGAGTACCGGCCTACACCGTCGGCAACACCGAAAACGCCTCGCCTGCCCGGCGCAGGTTCAGCTCGTCGACATCGGCCGTCTCGCTGGTGACGCTGTCCACGCGCGAGGACGGCGGGCCGTGGCGGCACAGCGCGACCATGTCGGCGACGTGCTTTGGCGATCCCACGAACAGCGCCTCGACGCTGCCGTCGCGGCGATTGCGGACCCAGCCTTCGAGACCGCACGCCGTCGCCTGGTACTCGACCCAGGCCCGATAACCGACGCCCTGCACGCGGCCGCGGATCATGACCTGGAGGATTGCCCGGCTCACTTTTTCGGTCCGAGAAAGTCTGCGCTGCGCGCTTTCGCATCGGCTTCGCGCATGACGCGGCTGGTCAAGTCCGACGCTGGCAGGCCTTTGAGATTCTTCGGCGCGGTGCCGTCGCGCAGCGCCTTCTGCGTCTCGTACACCGCCTGGGTCGCCGCTGCGATCGGCGCGTGGCCCTGAAGCGCGATGCGCACGCGCTGGCTCTTGAGATAATCGATCGCGTTCAGTTCGTCCGGCGCACCGCCGAGGACGATCGGCAAGTGCGTGGCGGACGCGACCGCCTCGAGCTCGGCGCGCGACTTGATGCCGGTGAAAAACAGCGCATCGACGCCGGCGGCTTCATAGGCCCTGGCGCGGCGGATCGCATCCTCGATCGAGCTGACCGAGGCAGCCCCCGTGCGACCCATGATGACGAGTGAAGGATCGCTGCGGGCGTCAAGCGCGGCCTTCATCTTACCGACGCCCTCCTCCAGCGAGATCAGCTGGGTCTTTGCCTCGCGGAAGCCGGCCGGCAGCAGCGTGTCCTCGATGGTGAGGCCGGCGGCGCCCGCCGTCTCCAGCTCCTGCACCGTCCGGCGCACGTTGAGCGCATTGCCATAGCCGTGATCGGCATCGACCAGTACCGGAAGAGTTGCCGCGCGCGACATCCGCCGCATCTGTTCGGCAAGCTCGGTGAGCGTGATCAGCGTAATGTCGGGGTCGCCGAGCACAGCGAGCGAAGCCACCGAGCCGCCGAACATGCCGAGCAGGAAACCGAGATCCTCGGCGATGCGGATCGAGATGGCGTCGTAGACCGAGCCGGGATGGACGCAAGTCCCGCCCGACAGGATCGATCGCAGTTTTTCGCGCCGGGAACGAAAGGCCATGATGCCCTCTCAACTGTGCTGCGCTCGCAATGACGACGCTTGGGGCGCCGCCCAGTAATCTTCCAACGCCTACGCAAATTCCAAAATCAGCGCGTCCACCGCGAGCGTCGCGCCGGCGCTGGCGTGGATCTTCTTCACGGTGCCGTCCTGCTCGGCGCGGAGCACGTTCTGCATCTTCATGGCTTCGACCACCGCGAGCGTCTCGCCGGCCTTGATCTCCTGCCCTTCGGTCACCGCGATCGAGACCACGAGGCCAGGCATCGGACAGAGCAGCTTCTTGCCGGTGTCGGCAGCCGTGGTCACCGGCATCAGCCGCGCCGAGGCTGCTTCCGCTTCGGTCCAGACATAGACCGGCACCTCGACGCCCTGATGCGCGAGGCGGATGCCGTTCGCGATCGGGCGCACCTGCACCGCGACGAAGTGCCCGTCGATGGTGCCCTGCCAGACCGGATCGCCCGGCTTCCACGGCGACTGCAACAGATGCGCATTGCCGGCCTTGCCGTCGGCATCGACGAGACGCACCGCGATCGCCTCGCTCGCGCGCGCGACCTCCAGCTGAATCTCCTGACGGTCGAGCCAGACCGCACGGCGACGCTCGCGCTGCACGATGCGGCCGCCCATCTGACCCGAGATCTGGCGCTTGCGCTCGCCGAGCACGTGATCGATGGCGGCGCCGACCGCGGCAATGCGACGCGCGACCTCGCCTTCCGGCATGCGCACAGCAAAGCCCTTGGGGAACTCCTCGGCGATGAAGCCGGTCGAGAGCCGGCCCTCGCGCCAGCGCGGATGATGCATCAGAGCCGACAGGAACGGGATGTTGTGACGGATACCGTCGACATAGAACGAATCCAGCGCGGTAGCCTGCGCCTCGATCGCGGCCGCGCGCGACGGCGCGTGGGTGACGAGCTTGGCGATCATCGGATCGTAGTGAATCGAGATCTCGCCGCCCTCCTGCACGCCGGTGTCGTTGCGCACGGTGATGCCGTCCTGGCTCACTTCTGCCGGCGGACGGTATTTCACCAGGCGCCCTATCGAGGGCAAGAAGTTGCGGAACGGGTCTTCGGCGTAAAGACGTGACTCCACGGCCCAACCGGTGAGCGTGACGTCCTTCTGCGTGATGGCGAGCTTCTCGCCGGCGGCGACGCGGAGCATCTGCTCGACGAGATCGACGCCGGTGACGAGCTCGGTGACGGGATGCTCGACCTGGAGGCGTGTGTTCATCTCAAGGAAGTAGAAGCTCTTGTCCTGGCCCGCGACGAATTCGACGGTGCCGGCAGAGTCGTAGTTCACGGCCTTGGCGAGTGCGACCGCCTGCTCGCCCATCTTGCGGCGGGTGGCTTCGTCGAGCAGCGGCGACGGCGCTTCCTCGATGACTTTCTGGTTGCGGCGCTGGATCGAGCATTCGCGCTCGCCGAGATAAATCACGTTGCCGTGCTTGTCACCCAGCAGCTGGATCTCGATGTGGCGGGGGTCGACGATGAACTTCTCGATGAAGACGCGGTCGTCGCCGAACGAGGCCTTGGCCTCGGCCTTGGCGAGGTTGTAACCCTCTGCGACCTCGGACGTCGAATGCGCGATGCGCATGCCCTTGCCGCCGCCGCCGGCGGAGGCCTTGATCATCACGGGATAACCGATCTCGTCGGCGATCTTGACCGCGTGCTTGTCGTCCTTGATGATGCCGAGATAGCCGGGCACGGTCGAGACATTTGCCTTCGCGGCCGCCTTCTTGGATTCGATCTTGTCGCCCATCGCCGCGATCGCGCCCGGGTTGGGGCCGATGAAGACGATGCCGGCCGCCTCCAGCGCGCGCGGAAACGCCTCGCGCTCGGACAGAAAGCCGTAACCGGGATGCACGGCCTCGGCGCCCGTCTTGCGGCAGGCCTCCACGATCTTCTCGATCACCAGATAGCTCTCGGCGGCTGCGGGCGGGCCGATCAGCACGGCCTCGTCGGCCATCTCGACATGGAGGGCGTCGCGGTCGGCCTCGGAATAGACCGCGACCGTCTGAATTCCCATGCGGCGAGCGGTCTTGATGACCCGGCAGGCGATTTCGCCGCGATTGGCGATCAGAATGCGTTTGAACATGCTTTTCTTGAATCTCGACCTTGGGCGGGACCCTTCCCTGGCCGTTGGGGCCTATGGGAGGGGCCGTGTGGCTCCCGTGGTACATCAAAATCGGCCGGAGGCAACGGTCTAAATCCGGCCCCTCTGGCGTACCAGCGCAAGACCGAAACAGACCTGGCAAGCCCCGGACGGCCTACGGCTTTCCGGCCTTGGCTTTGTCCTTGGCCACGTTCCGGACCAGGCTGTGGATGAAGCCGAGTTTGGCGACCACCGCAGGCGAGAGGATGAAGGGATAGAGGTCGCGCACGCCCATGGCGCGGTTGACGCTGTTCATGGCGAAGGTGAAGGGCAGCCATGCGTTGACGATCGCCTCGACGTCCCTCGCCTCATAGGGGTTGAAACGGATGCGCGTCGTCAACTCCCCGTCGCGATCGACCTTGGGACGCACCTCCATACCGAACTCGCCAGCCATCTCCAGGCTGTCGACGATGTGCAGATAGTGCGCCCAGGTCTCGGCGAAATCCTCCCAGGGATGCGTGGTCGCATAGGCCGAGACGTAGGTCTGCTGCCAGTCCGATGGGGCGCCCTCGGCATAGTGGCGCTGCAAGGCCTGGCCGTAATCGACGGAATCGTCGCCGAACACGGCGCGGCATTCGTCGAGCTTGCCGCCGTCGCGCACCAGCACGTCCCAGAAATAGTGCCCGACCTCGTGGCGGAAATGCCCAAGCAGCGTCCGGTAGGGCTCGCCCATCTCGAGCCTGCGCCGCTCGCGCTCGATGTCGTCAGTCTCGGTCAGCGCGATCGTGATCAGGCCGTTGTCATGGCCGGTCAGGATCTTCTCCCCGCTGTTTGGATCGTCGGCGAGGAAGTTGAAGATCAGGCCGTGCTCGGGATTGTCCTGCCGGGTCTGGAGCGGCAGCTTCCAGCGGATCAGGGAATAGAACAGCCGGTGTTTCGCCACCTCCAGCTCGCGCCAGCCTGCGAGTTGCACCTGATCCGACAGGTCCGGCACGATACCGTTGTGGCGGCAGGCGCGGCAATAGCCGGTGGTATCACCTGAATCCGTCAGCCAGTTACAGGAATCGTACTCGGCATTGCTGCACAGCATGCGGCTTTCGCCCTTGTTGGCCAGCGAACTCCAAGTCCCACCTTGAGAAGTCCCACCTTGAGAAGTCCCACCTTGAGAAGTCCCACCTTGAGCCTCCCCGTCGGGTTCGATCGCCGACATCGTCTCCTTCTCCGGCAGGAACGCGACGCGATGGCCGCAGCGTTCGCAGGCGCGGTTCTCGAAATAGAGGACGTTGTCGCAGGCCTGGCAGACAAAGAGCTTCAAGCTTTAGCCTCTTCGGAAAGGGAGTTTTGGGAATGACAGTTGTAGCGCCTCGCAGATACGCGCCCGCAGGCTCATCGTTCCAATGTTCGGAACAAATAGCCAGACGTGGCGTTCATTCATACCCGCTGCACTGCATTCGGTGGCGCCTTTCCTTTCATATTCCCTTTTGAGCAATGGCCATCACGCTTCGTCTGTGTGAATATCGGTCCGGCACGTGCGCTCACGCATCACAACGGCCAACGCCTTGAACGATCCTTTGCCCGAGACCATTGCCGCCGAAAGGCTGCGCCAGCACCTGGAAGATGTCGCGCGCGAGCGCGACAATGCCTATCGCGCGCTCCAGGAGCGCGAGGCGGAGCTCGCGCGCATCCAGCGCATCGGCAAGGTCGGCGGTCTCGAGGTCGACTTCCGCGAAGGCTTCAAGAACCGCCGTTCGCCGGAATATCTGCTGCTCCACGGCCTGCCGGCGGAAGCCGCCGACGAGTCACACGAGGAATGGGTCAATCGTATTCATCCCGACGACCGGGACGCCGCGGTGAAGCACTTTCTCGATACGCTGGCCGGCACCAGCGAGGACTACACCGCCGAATACCGCATCATCCGTCCCAGCGACCGCGCGACCCGTTGGATCCGCGTCGTCGCCAAGTTCGAGCGCGACCGGGACGGTCGCGCGATCCGCCTCGTAGGCGCCCATATCGACGTCACCGCCCAGGCGCTCGCGCGTGAGACGCTGCGCGAGAGCGAGGAGCGTTTCCGGCTGATCGCCGACAGCGCGCCGGTGCCGATCTGGGTCACTAAGCTCGACCGCACACGATCGTTCGCCAACCAGGCCTATGTCGATTTCGTCGGCCTGCCCTACGACCAGGCGATTGCCTTCGACTGGCGCAAGGTGCTGCATCCCGACGACCTGCCGCACGTGCTGCAGCAATCGGTCCAGGGCGAAACCTCGCTAAAACCATTCGTGCTGGAAGCGCGCTACAAGGATTCATCGGGTGAATGGCGCTGGCTGCGCTCGGAGTCGCAACCGCGCTGGGACCCGACCGGCAAGCATATCGGCTTCATCGGCGTTGCCCACGACATCACCGCCGCCAAGCGAGCCGAGATCGAGCTGCGGCAGCTCAACGAGACGCTGGAAGAGCGCATCGCCGAGCGGACCGCCGAGCTCGAATCCAACGAGGCGCGGCTGCGCGCGATCCTGGAGACCAGCAACCAGTATCAGGGGCTGGTCAATCTCAAAGGCGAATTGCTCTATGCCAACAACACCGTCCTCGATGGCATCAAGGCGCGCTCCGCGGACGTGATCGGCAAGCCGTTGTGGGAGACGCCCTGGTTTACCGGCACCCACGGCATGAGCGCGATTGTGCGCGAGGCCTTCGATACCGTGCTCAAAGGCGAAGCTGTGCGGCTGGAGATGCGCCTGCGCCTTCCCATCGGCGAGCGCGATTTCGAATTCGGCATGCGCCCGGTGCTCGACCGCCACGGCAACATCACGGGCGCGGTGCCCGAGGCTGTCGACATCACCGAGCGCCGCCGCGGCGAGGAAGCGCTGCGGCAATCGCAGAAGATGGAGGCGATCGGCCAGCTCACCGGCGGCGTCGCCCACGACTTCAACAATCTGCTCACGATCATCCGCTCGGCCACCGATTTCCTGCGCCGCCGCGAACTGCCGGAGGAGCGCCGCCGCCGCTATGTCGACGCCATCTCCGACACCGTCGAGCGTGCCTCCAAGCTGACCGCACAGCTGCTGGCGTTTGCGCGCCGGCAACCGCTCAAACCGCAGATCTTCAACGTCGGAAGCCAGGTCGAGGGCGTCGCGCAACTGGTCCGGCCGCTGGTCGGTGGCCGCATCGAGATCGTGGTGGAGGTTCATGATGCCGACTGCTTCACAGTCGCCGACATCGCGCAATTCGAGACCGTGCTGATCAACCTCGCCATCAACGCCCGCGACGCCATGGACGGCGAGGGCCGCCTCACCATTGCCGTGCGCAAGGTTCGGGGCATCCCTCAGCTGCGCGCCCAATCAGCGCGCGGCGGCGACTATGTCGCGATCTCGGTCGCAGACACTGGCAGCGGCATCGCGCCGGAAAATATCGAGGCCATCTTCGAGCCGTTCTTCACCACCAAGGAAGTCGGCAAGGGCACCGGCCTCGGCCTGAGCCAGGCCTTCGGCTTCGCAAAGCAGTCCGAGGGCGACATCGCCGTCGCGAGCACGCATGGCAAGGGCACGACCTTCACCATCTATCTGCCGCAGGCGCAAAGCCCCGCGACAGACAAGGAAGCCGCGGCGCTGACCAATGAGACCGCGGCCACCGGGCGCGGTTATCGCGTGCTTGTGGTGGAAGACGATGACGAGGTCGGCCGCTTCTCCACCGAGCTACTGGAAGACCTCGGCTATGCCGTCCGCCGCGCCGCCAACGCCAATGCGGCGCTCGCCATCCTCGGCGAGAACGAGTTCGCCGTCGACCTCGTCTTCTCCGACGTCATCATGCCCGGCATGAACGGCGTCGAGCTCGCCGGCATGATCCGCGAGCGTTATCCGGGCCTGCCCGTCGTGCTCACCTCTGGCTACAGCAACGTGCTCGCCGAGAACGCCCATCGCGGTTTCGAGCTGATCCGGAAACCGTATTCGGTGGAATCGCTATCGCGCATTCTGCGCAAGGCGATCTCGGAGAAGCTGTCGGTGACGCGGTGAATAGCTTTGCACCGGCAGCGATGCTGGCGGCGAAGTTTTGAGGCTGGCGGATCTGTCCGAGGCGCGGTAGTCAGGGACGGATTTTGGAGATCGACTTGCCAACCGTGCCGACTGACGCCATCTGGGCCTGGAGCATCATCGCAGCCGCGACCGCAGGCGTCATCATCCGACCCTTTCGCCTGCCCGAGGCGATCTGGGCAGCGATCGGCGCTGGCACCCTGGTGCTGCTCGGCCTCCTGCCGTGGCGGGATGCGCTCACAGGAATCGAGAAAGGCATCGACGTCTACCTCTTCCTGATCGGCATGATGCTGATCGCCGAGCTCGCCCGGCTCGAAGGACTGTTCGACTATCTGGCCGCTTTCGCGGTTGAACATGCACGCGGCTCGCCGCAGCGGCTGTTCTTGCTGATCTATCTCGTCGGCACATTCGTGACGGTGCTCCTGTCGAACGACGCCACCGCGATTGTGCTGACGCCGGCCGTCTACGCCGCGACGCGTGCGGCCGGCGCAAAGCCGCTGCCTTATCTCTTCGTCTGCGCCTTCATCGCCAACGCCGCGAGCTTTGTCCTGCCGATCTCCAACCCCGCCAATCTCGTGGTGTTCGGCGCGCGCATGCCGCATCTGACCGAGTGGCTGCGCCTGTTCGCCCTGCCCTCGGCGGCTTCGATCCTGCTGACCTATGTCGTGTTGCGTCTCACCCAGCACCGCGCACTGAAGGAAGAGACCATAGCGCGCAACGTGCCGCATCCAACGCTCGGCCGCGGCGGCAAATTGACCGCCGTCGGCATCGTCGCGATCGGCGTCGTGCTGGTCACGGCATCGGCGCTGGACAAGCAACTGGGCCTGCCGACCTTCGTCTGCGGCGTGGTGACAGCCGCGATCGTGCTGCTGGTCAGCCGGCAATCGCCGCTGCCCGTGCTGCGCGGCGTCTCCTGGAGCGTGCTGCCGCTGGTCGGCGGGCTCTTCGTGATGGTGGAAACGCTGATCAAGACCGGCGTGATCGGGCAGCTCAGCGCACTGCTGCATGAAGCTGTCGGGCAATCCGTGACGAAGGCCGCATGGAGCGTCGGCATTGCCACCGCGATCGCCGACAACATCGCCAACAACCTTCCCGTCGGCCTCGTTGCAGGCTCGGTCGCCGCCAGCGATCATTTGCCCGCGCCGGTCGTCAGCGCCATCCTGATCGGCGTCGATCTGGGACCTAATTTATCGGTGACCGGTTCGCTCGCCACGATCCTTTGGCTGGTCGCACTTAGGCGTGAGAAGATCGAGGTCGGCGCCTGGCCGTTCCTCAAGCTCGGCATGCTGGTGACGCCGCCGGCCCTGATCGCGGCCTTGGCCGCCGCGATCAGGTAACGAGCATGATCTGGAAAAGTGGGCAGCGGTTTTCCGACAAGATCATGCTTAAAGCAAAAGGCTGAAGCGCGATGAAATCATCGCGCTTTGCCGTCAGTCGTTCTCGTAGCCGTAGACTTCCGGCAGGATGAAAATTGCGGCGAGCAACCCGATCAGCGGGAAGATCGCGACGAACAGCGTGGCGCCGGCCTGCCCAATCGCCGCGAACAACGACGGGAACAGGAAGATCGCGAGGAACGACGGCAGCTTCACGAACATGTAGGCGAAGCCGCTGGCGGTGCCTCGATATTTCGGTTTCGCGACCATGGTCGGGATCGTCATGCAGTTCGACGCGTCCCAATAATGGCCCCACAACATGGCGGCGGCCGCGAACGGCAGCAGGATCGTGTTGTTGGTGTAGAGCGCGAAAGCGGCGACCAGCAGCGAGGCCAGTACGATCGAGAAGCCCGCGATCGCGATGCCGCGATGGCCGATCCTCGGCGTCAGTAGCGGCCCGACCCAGCCCGACACCGCGGCAAAGCAGAACAGCCCCATCGTCACGAGGTTGTTGCCGAGCACGCTCGACACGCCCACCATCACGAACAGCACCGGCAAATAGAAAGCGAAGGTCGAGAACTCGCTACCCTGGGCGAAACAGGCGATCCAGCCGTAGATCGTCGCGCGCCAGCGGATCGGATCCTTCTTGAGGTCCGCGATGAAGGCGCTGGTGCTGACCTTCGGCATCACCACGTCCTGGTCCGGCAGCATGGCAAGATCGTCATTGAACATCTCGCGCGCCACCTTCTTGGCCTCGCGGAAGCGCCCCTTCTGCACCAGCCACACCGCGGTCTCCGGCACGTCATGGCGCATGATCAGGATGATCAGAGCCGGCACCGCTCCGAGGCCCAGCGTCACGCGCCACAGCATCTCGTGCTGGATGTCGAGCAGCAGGAAGATCACGATGACGCCGATGGTGAGGACTTCGCCGACGGCGAACATGAACTGCCAGCGATTGCCCATCACCTCGCGCTCACCCTTGGCCATGGATTCCATGATGTAGGTGTAGCCGGTCGAGATGTCGGAGCCGAGCGGAACGCCGAGCAGGAAGCGGATCACCACGAGCCAGCCGACGCTGGGCACGACGGCCTGCGCCAGCGCCAGCACGATGAACATCACCATCGTGATCAGGAACATCACGCGGCGTCCGATCTTGTCGGACAGCCAGCCGCCGAGCAGCGCACCGAGCAGGGCGCCGCCCTGCGTGCCGGCCGCAGCCAAGCCCAGCATCAGCGGATCGGGATTGTACTGCTCCTTGATGAAGATCAGCACGAAGGCGATCGAATAGAGATCCCACGCCTCGACCAGGATCGAGGCCATCATCAGCCAACCGACCTTGTTGCCCTTGGGACTGTAGTTCGTGATGAGGTAACGGACCGCGGCTTCGCTCGCCATCGGTTGTGGCATCGCCATCGTCGACATGCTTGGTCCTCCTGAACTTTTACGTGCCGAGCAGCGGCTCGATGCTGCAATCGAGCAGCCGCGGGTCGATCCCTGCTTCCATGCCCGTGAACATCTCGCCCATGTAGTCGATCAGCGCATCGCTCGCCTTCACGGCGTCCTCGACACGACGATTGGCAACCGCATTGAGAATAGCCAGATGATGATCGATTGTTCCTGACAGCTCCGCCTGCCCCGGCATGAAGCGGTGGTGGATGTAGCCGATGCGCCGATACAGCGTGTGCAACGGCCGCAGCGTATGCACCAGAAACGGCTCGCCGGCCGCGTCCAGGACCAGCGCGTCGATGCGGCGGTCGATGCTGTTGAACTCGTCAAGGGTCAGGCTGGCGCGGCGCTCGCGCAGCAGCCTATCGATGTGCAGCGCCTGATTGCGGTGCGAGAGGCTGGCGCGATCGGCCGCAAGCCGGATCACGAAACGCTCCATGTCGCGGCGCAAGGCCAGCAGCATGCGCTCGCGCGCCAGATCGATCGGCGCAATGTGCAGACCGTGGCGCGGGCGGATGATGATCAACGTATCGGCGGAGAGACGATTGACGGCGTGATGCACCGGTGTGCGGCCGAAGCCGGTGATGTGCTGCAATTCCAGCATCGTCATGAACTGGCCGGGCTTGAGCTCGCAATGGACGAGGAGCTCCTCGATCTTCTGATAGGCCAGCTCGAAGAAATTGAGGCGGTTGCGGCGGGAGGGCTTGCCCTCGCCGTCGTCGTTCCTCACCACCTTGAGCGTGCGCTTGCGCGTTGCCATGTCGTCCCTCCCCTCGGCCCGCGCAGTCGTTGAAGAGCGGCGCCTTGCTTGTGATATCCTTAAAACATGTTGTGATATATTACAAGCAGACGTAAGATTCCGTCCGTGCCCGCACCATGCTGCGGTGCAGAATGGCAACAAGACGGCGCTGCGCGCGCCCCGCAATGGGAGGAGTATTGCCGTGCAGATCACGTCGATCGAGACGCTGCGCACCGAGGAATTCTCCAACGTCATCTGGGTGCGCGTCCACACCGATACGGGCATGATCGGTCTCGGCGAAACCTTCTACGGCGCCGGCGCGGTCGAAGCGCAGATTCACGACACCTTTGCCGGCCGCCTGCTCGGCCGCAATCCGCTGCACATCGAGGCGATCCATCGCGACATGCTGAACCTGCCGATGGCACAGTCCTCGACCGGCGTCGAATATCGCGCGGCCTCGGCGATCGACATCGCGCTGTGGGATCTGTTCGGCAAAGTCTGCAATCAGCCGGTGCACCAGATGCTCGGCGGCCTCTGCCGCGACAAGCAGCGCATCTACAACACCTGCGCCGGCACCCAATACGTCCGCTCGACCAATATCAGCCCAGTCGCCAACTGGAATCTCGGTGCCTCCAAGAGTCCTTACGAGGATCTCGACGGCTTCATGCACCGCGCCGATGCGCTCGCGGAAAACCTGCTGGAGAGCGGCATCTCCGCCATGAAGATCTGGCCGTTCGATCCGGCGGCGCAAGAGAACAAGGGTCTCTACATCACCGCCGCGCAGATGAAGCAGGCGATCGAGCCGTTCGAGAAGATCCGAAAAGCGGTCGGCGACAAGATGGAGATCATGGTCGAGCTCCATTCGCTCTGGAACCTGCCCACCGCCAAACAGATCGCGCGCGCTCTCGAGCCCTACAAGCCGACCTGGTACGAAGACCCGATCCGGATGAACTCGCCGCAGGCGCTGGCCGAATATGCCCGCTGCACCGACGTCTGGGTCTGCGCCAGCGAAACGCTGGGCTCGCGCTTCCCTTACAAGGACATGCTCGACCGCGACGCCATGCATGTGGTGATGGCGGATCTGTGCTGGACCGGCGGCCTCACCGAGGGCCGCAAGATCGCGGCGATGGCCGAAACCTATCACCGGCCCTTCGCACCGCACGACTGCATCGGCCCGATCGGCTTCATCGCCGCCATCCACATGTCGTTCAGCCAGCCCAACACGCTGATCCAGGAATCGGTGCGCGCCTTCTACAAGGGCTGGTACAATGAGCTCGTCACCACCATGCCCACGATCAAGGACGGTTTTGTCTATCCGATGGAAGGGCCCGGCCTCGGCGTCGACCTTCTGCCCGCCGTATTCGACCGCTCCGATCTGACCGTAGCGCCGTTCCAACGCCTAGGGATATTTGAGATGAGTACCGCCCTCTTCGACCTTTCCGGCCGCACCGCGCTCGTGACCGGCTCCTCCCGCGGCCTCGGCCGCGCCATCGCAGAGGGCATGGCCAAGGCCGGTGCCAGGATCATCGTCAACGGCGTCGATCCCAAGCGCGTGGAGCAGGCCGTCGCCGAATTTCGCGCCGCCGGCCACCAGGCCGAAGGCGCCGCTTTCAATGTCACCGACGAGCCCGCAATCGTCGCAGCCTTCGACGGCTTCGACAGACAAGGCATTGCGGTCGACATCGTCGTCAACAATGCCGGGATCCAGCACCGCAAGCCGCTCGTGGAGTTCACCACCGACGAGTGGCGCAAGGTGATCGAGACCAACCTCACCAGCGCCTTCGTGATCGGCCGCGAGGCGGCCAAGCGCATGATCCCGCGCAAGCACGGCAAGATCATCAATATCGGCTCGCTCGGCAGCGAGCTCGCGCGTCCGACGATCGCGCCCTACACCGCCGCCAAGGGCGGCATCAAGAATCTGACCCGATCGATGGCGGTGGAATGGGCCCAGCACGGCATCCAGGCCAATGCGATCGGCCCCGGCTACATGCTCACCGACATGAACGAGGCGCTGGTCAACAACACCGGCTTCAATAGCTGGCTGATGGGCCGCGTCCCCTCGAAGCGCTGGGGCAGACCGGACGAGCTGGTGGGCGCCGCGATCTTCCTGGCGTCCGACGCCTCCACCTATGTCAACGGCCAGATCATCTATGTCGATGGCGGCATGATCGCCGCGATGTGATCGCGAAGAACCAAGGAACGAACCCATGCGCGCCGTCGTCATTCACGCACCGAAAGATTTGCGGATCGACCTCTATCCAGATGCAGCGCCTGGTCCGGGTGAAGTCCGCGTCAAGATCGCGAACGGCGGCATCTGCGGGTCCGATCTGCACTACTATCATCACGGCGGCTTCGGCGTCGTGCGCATCCAGCAACCGATGGCACTGGGGCACGAGATCGCCGGCGTGGTCGCCGATGTCGGTGACGGCGTCACCAACGTGAAGTCGGGCACCCGTGTCGCGGTCAATCCGAGCAAGCCGTGCGGGCGGTGCCTGCGTTGCCAGGAAGGCATGCGCAACCAGTGCCTCGACATGCGCTTCCTCGGCAGCGCGATGCGCTTTCCCCATGTGCAAGGCGGCTTTCGCCAGTTCGTCACGGTCGATGCGACGCAGGCCGTGCCCATCGCGGACAAGCTGTCGCTGGCGGAAGCCGCGGTCGCCGAGCCGCTCGCGGTGTGCCTGCATGCCGGCAAGCAGGCCGGCCCCCTGCTCGGCAAGCGCGTGCTGATCACGGGCTGCGGCCCGATCGGCGCGCTGATGATCCTGGTCTCGCGCTTCGGTGGCGCGGCCGAGATCGTGGTCACCGATGTCGCGGAGGCGCCGCTTGCGGTCGCCAGAAAGCTCGGTGCCAGTCACGCCATCAATGTCGCGGCTGATGCCACGGCGCTTGATCCCTGGCGCACCGGCAAGGGTGTGTTCGACACGCTGTTCGAAGCCTCGGGCAACCAGGCCGCGCTGCGCACCGCGCTCGACGTGCTCAGGCCCGGCGCCACATTGGTGCAGCTCGGCCTCGGCGGCGAGATGACGCTGCCGATCAACTCCATCGTCGCCAAGGAATTGCAGTTGCGCGGCACCTTCCGCTTCGATCCCGAGTTCGAGCTTGCGGTGCGGCTGATGGGCGAAGGCCTGATCGACGTGAAACCGCTGATCACGGCGACGATGCCGTTCGAGAACGCGGTCGCGGCATTCGAGCTCGCCAGCGACCGCTCGCAGTCGATGAAGGTGCAGCTGACCTTCTGAAGTCGCCTGAAGCCTATTGCCGCGGCTGGTTCTCGATCATGCGATCGCTGACCAGCCGCACGGCGCCCCTTTTCCACGAATAGTCCGCGCCCAAGCGCAGGCCGCTGTCGCCGCGTGCGAGCACGGCGCCCGTCTTTGCATCGCGCACCTGGAATCCGAGCGTGTATTCGGTGCGGCTGACCCGCCGCACCACCCCGATCAGCGACTGATCCGCGCCGAGCCTTTGCGCAATCGCCGCCTCGCAGCCGCCGCAGTCGCGTAGCGCGCGCGCCTTCACCGCCTCCTCGTTTGCACTGCCGACATCGACGAGACGGTAGCGGCCGGATTGGCCGAGGGCGTCGCGGACGCTGCCGGTCACTTCGGCCAGATAGGATGCATCTGCGGCCGCGAGGCCGGCGGCCGGTGCCGCGGTGTTGTCGTCGAGCTCGAATTCGAACACCCCCAGTGCGATCGGCGCCGGCGTGCCTAGCGCGGCCATCACCTCGCGGGACACGAAGGTCTCGGCGCGCTCCCATGATTCATCATTGTCGCCGCGGAAGGTGTAGAGCTTGTCCATCACGACCTTCCTGGCGCCAACGTCGATGACCGCGACTTTGGCCCATTGCACCAACGTGCTCGTCTTCTGGATGCCGCCGATGACCTTGAACGCCGCGCCGTCCTGGGCCGACGGCACGAGCCGGTAGCGCCGGTCTCCGCCGATGTCTCGCCGCAGCGCGGCCATGAAGGCCGACAGCCGTCGCTCGTGGGCGGCGGTCTGGTTGGCCGGTTCAGCCGACGTATCGGTATAGCTGAAGTCGTCCATGGCGACGCCGAGGGCGGTCTCGGCGCCGGCCAGCGCATAAGACGCCGGGAGGACGACAAGGAAACAAGCAGAGAGGATCAACCGGCGCAGGTGCATGAAAGGGCCTCGTGGGACCGAGCGGCGCGCCAATCTGGACGGCGGAATCAGGCCATGCAGCAGCGCCGGTCCCGGCGATCGCCGGGAAAATTTCACGACGGTGCACCGTAGTCACGCCTGGCGGCTTTCCGCCGGTTGCGTTCTGCCGTTTAATGCGGGCGCGACAAACCCGTTCGCACCAGGTGCCCGCCGATGTGGAACCGCCCGAGGTTCGATCTCAAAGTCCGTCTGACGTTGCGCGTGGCCGCGATATCGGCCGCCTGCTTCGCCGCGATCTCCGCCTATTTCCTGATTACGGCCGACCGCGCCGCGCATGCGCGCCTCGACGATATCGCCGCCATTGTGGCGAAGACGCTGGAGCTGCAACAGGGCAAGATCCAGTGGGTCGCCAGTCCGCGCTCGGACTTTCCCAACCTCGACCCCGTTTCGGCCTATGTGATGACGCCCGGCCTGTGCCTGGCGTTCCGCGGCACGAGCGGCGACATCCTCCAGCGCTTCTGCAGCGGCGCGCCGGTCCCGGCGAGCCCGCCGCCGCAAGTTTTCGCGGCCTTCTATCGCGGCCTGTTCGACCCCGGCCGCGAAGCGGCACGGCCTGTGATCGTGCGCGGAGCGAAGCTCGGCGAGGCCGTGGTCTCGGTCGAGCCGGCCGTACAGACGGCGGAGGCCTGGCACGAGGCCGGCCGCTTGATGCTGGCGCTGGCGATCGCGCTGCCGCTGCTCTGCGCGCTGGTCTACGCCGCGCTGGCACGCGCGCTGCGCCCCACCCGCATGATCCGCACCGGCCTCGAGCGGATTGCCGCCAACGACCTCACCACGCGGCTGCCGCCGTTCGACCTTGCCGAGCTCTCCGCGATCGGCGTCGGATTCAACCATCTTGCCGAAAGCCTCGACAATGCGCTTGCCGAACGCAGCGAGCTGACGCGGAAGCTGATCGCGCTCCAGGACGAGGAGCGCCGCCACCTCGCGCGCGAGCTGCATGACGAGTTCGGCCAGTCGCTCGCCGCGATCCGCGCGCTCGCCTCCTCCGCCCGCCAGACCGCCGCGCAGGACTGCCCTTCCCTGCTTGGCGAATGCGACGGCATCGCGCGGACCGCAACCGGCATGATGGAGACGCTGCGTGGCACGCTGTTCCGGCTGCGGCCACCCGATGTCGAGGAGCTCGGGCTGGTCGCCAGCCTCGAAGGCCTGGTCGCGGGCTGGAACGGACGCAGCCGCGGCGAGACGCGCTTCTCGATCCGGTTCGACGGGGCGTTCGAGACGCTGCCGGCCACGATCAGCGCCAGCCTTTACCGCATCGTGCAGGAGGCGCTCACCAACGCCGCCAAGCATGCCGTCGCCACGCGGGTCAGCCTGGAATTGACGATGGGAGCCAGCGAGATCGCGCTTGCGATCGACGATGACGGACGCGCGACCGATCCCGTCGCGAAATCCGGAATGGGCCTGCTGGGCATGCGTGAGCGCGTCGCAGCCTTGCGCGGCCAATTGAGCTTCGAGGCCGCGCCGAACGGAGGCTCCGCACTGCGCGTGGTCATTCCGCTCGCAGCCGCTGATCGGCAGCCGCTGGAGCACGCCGCATGAGCGCGGCCGACGCGACCATTTTGCTGGTCGACGACCATTCGGTCGTCCGCGAGGGCTATCGCTCCGTGCTCGAGAAGCAGCCGGGATTGCGCGTCATCGCCGAAGCCGCCGACGGCGCGGAGGCCTATCGTCTGTTCAAATCCGAGGCGCCCGATCTCGTCATCATGGATCTGAGCATGCCGGGCATCGGCGGTATCGAGGCAGTCAGGCGCATCAGGCAGTGGGACAAGAGCGCGAGGATTCTCGTCTTCACCATGCATGAGAATGCCGGCTTTGCCGTGCAAGCGATCCGCGCCGGCGCCAGGGGGTACGTCACCAAGACCAGTCCGCCGGAGACGCTGGTGCGCGCGGTGATGGACGTGCTGGCCGGCAAGATCGCCATCAGCCCCGACATCGACCATGAACTCGCACTGAGCCGGCTCGCCGGGGAAAGCTCGGCCGCCGACGTCCTCACACCGCGCGAGTTCGAGGTGCTGCGGCTGCTGCTCGCCGAGAACACGACGGACGAGATCGCCGAGACGCTCCATGTCAGCCCAAAGACGGTGGCGAACCTGCATTCCCTGATCAAGGACAAGCTCGGCGTCGGCTCCGACATCGAGCTGGTCCGGCTGGCGCTACGCCAGGGAATATTGACGGAAGTCGATCTCGGCGAGGCCTGATCGCTCCCTGCGCTATGGCGCCAGCTTCGCTCCGTCAGGTGCAAACGCCTCGACCGTGTCGCCGATCCTGAACGACATCATGTCTCGCCCGACGAGGAGCGGTCCCTTGTATTCCGTCCGCGTGCGCAGGATCAGCGGCTCCTCCGGAATGTCGGGCGCCGGCTTTACCGTGCCGAACACGATGTGGGAGTACACGGCGAGTTTGGGCCTGGCGGAAGCAAAAATGCGGCCGGCTTCCTCGGGCGAGGTGTGGTGTGCCTGAATGTCCTTGTAGACGGGATTCCTGACCAACAGCTCCGGCTCGATCACCGCGACCTCATGTATCAGCAAATCGGCGCCTTCAGCCGCCGTCGCGATGCGCTCATCGGACCTGGTGTCGCCCGAGAGCACGACCTTGTGACCGCCATACGCGACGACGTAGCCGAAAGACGGCTTGATCTTGTCGCCGTGATCGACCTCGATGGCGGTGACCTTGACGCCGTTGTTCTCATAGACCAGCCCAGGCCCGATGTCCTTTGCCGTGAAAGTGGCCGCAACCGGATCGGGATGCTCGTCGTCGATACGAATGCGGATGTCATCCGTGAACGCCTTGGTCAGGTTCTCCGTCATGGCGACGGTGCCCTTCGGGCCATAAAGCTTCATCGGCCCCTTGCGCGATGCCCAGGGCGTGGCGAGCCAGCCGGTCAGCCACATATCGGGAAGGCCGACGATATGGTCTGAATGCAGATGGGTGATGAAGTTGGCGGTGATCGCGCCAAGAGGAATCTTCAACTTGTAGAGCTGCATCGTCGAACCGCGGCCGAGATCGAACAGCAGTTTTTCGCTGCCCGCCTCCACCAGCGTCGAGGCACTGAAGCTGGTCGGCCGCGGCGTCGGCACGCCGGTGCCCAGCAGTGTGACCTTGATCGGGTCGGCCGAGGCAGCTGAGGCGAATGCGAGCAGCACGAAGCATGCCCTCGAGAGGGTCCCAAACATATTGTCCTTTCTTGGATGTCACATCATTGCCGCGAGGCTGCGGATCATTCGCGCGCGACCACTGAATCCAGCCACGCGCAGTTCAGCGGCGGCACGCGGGGGTCGGCCACACGAACGCCACGCGACGCTGCATCCAGTCTCATGTCGCGCAGGCGCTTGCGCTGCTCCTCGGGCATGTAGAGCCGCTCGTGGCCCCACAGCGACGGACCGTCAAAGGTCTCGTGCGGCTGCCAGGTCGCAGGCTCGATCACGCGCCCGCCCCAGCCATATTCGATGAAGAAGCCAGACGGCGTGTTCACGTAGAATGACGTCATGTGGTCGTTGGTGTGCCGTCCGAGCGTGTAGGCGACGCGGCCGTCGTCCAGTTGCGCGAGGTCGTAGCCCTGCCCGACATCATCGAGGCTGCCGAGCTCGACCATGAAATGGTGCAGCGCCTTCCGCCCCGAGCCAACCATTGCGAAGGAGTGGTGGCGGCCGTTGACGTGGAAGAAATAAAGTCCGTAGGGCTTGAGGCCGAAATCGGAGACATGGAAGCCGAGCACGTCACGATAGAACGGCACCAGCGGCTCGACGTCCTCGACATTGAGCACGACGTGCCCCATGCCGAGCACACCGGTGCGGAAACCCGAGATCGGCCGTCCCGGCTTGAACGGCTCGGTCGCAAGCTCCGGTTTGGAGAAGGCCTCGAGCCGGTTTCCGGCGGGATCGCCGAACACAATCAGCTCGGCGACATGCCGCTCGTCGGCCAGCGCGCGCGATCCCCGCGTCACCCTGACCCCATGGCTTTCCAGCCGGCCGGCCAAATGGTTCAATTCGGCGGTCGACACAACCTCCCATCCCATCACCGCAAGGCCGGCATCGCCGCTGCCATCGACGATCAGCCGCTGCTTGCGATCGTCCATGCGGAAGGCGCGCATGTTGCCGCCGCGATCGACCTGCTGCATGCCGAGCAGCCCGGTCGCCATCCGGTCCCACTGGTCGAGCTGCGACGAGTTGATCCCGATATAGCCGAGCGCGGTGATTTCCATCGAATTCCTCCCGAGGGCATCGCGTCCGCCGCACTGCGGCGAACTTGATACCGGCCTCGCGCGCTCCTACGGTGGCGCCCCGTAATCGCTTCGTGTTCGCGAAAACGATAATCGCAAGGCTGCGGGCCACAAGAGAGGAAATACCAAGTGTCCAAGGAGCGGACGCGGAACGGTCAGCCGCGGCAGTCTGAGGGCGTCCGCGCCTTCGAGCGCGGGCTGGACGTGCTGCATGAAGTCAACCGCTCCGGCGGCATCCGCGCTGGCGACGTGGCGCGCGCGCTCGACCTGCCTCGCCCGACCGTCTACCGCCTGCTCGCGACACTAGAGGAACTGGGCTATGTCGCCCGCAGCGCCAGCGACGACCGTTTTCGCGTAACCCGGCGGGCGCTCAGCCTTGGTGACGGCTACGATCCCGGCGTGGTGATCTGCCAGGCGGCGGCACCTTTCCTCGCCGAGTTGAGCAAGACTCTGGTCTGGCCGGCCGATCTCTCGACTTACGAGAACGCCGCGATGGTGGTGCAGGAGACCACGCATTCGCGCAGCCCGCTCTCGATCGACCGCGGCATGATCGGCAAGCGCCTGCCGATGCTGCGAACCTCGGCGGGCCGCGCCTATCTCGCCGCATGCCCCGCGCGCGAGTGCGAGCTAATCGTCAATCATTTGCGCCGGATCGACGAGGCCGAAGATCGCCCCTTCCTCGACGAAGTCCGCCTCGACCGAATGATCGCCGAGACGCAAGCGCGGGGCTACGCGATCCGCAGCGAGGGCGAATACAATCCCAAGACCGCCTCGATCGCCGTCCCTATCGTGCGCAATGGCGCCGTGTTCGGCTGCATCTCGATCATCTGGATCCGCTCGGCGCTGGGGATTGAGGAGGCGGTCGCACAGTTTGCGGCGCAACTTCGGGAGGCGGCGTCCACCATTCCGCTCGAGATCTAGGCAAGGCCGTCCGCTGGGCGGACACTTGGCACGGCGACGTTGATGCGGCGGCATCGCTGGGGGAAGAGATACCCCCATGCAAGATAAATCCGCCCCCGAAGAGTTTGACGTGGTGATCGTCGGCCGCGGCCCGGTCGGAGCCACGCTCGCCAACTTGCTTGGCTTGTGCGGCGTACGGACGCTGGTGCTGGAGCGCGAGGCGCGGACCTATCATCTGCCGCGCGCAGTACATTTCGACGACGAATGCATGCGGGTGTTCCAGACCATCGGCCTCGCCGAGGCGATCCTTCCGCATGTCATCCTCAGCCCCGGCATGCTCTTTCTCGACGCCGACGGCCGGATGCTGCTGGACTGGTCGCGGCCACAGACATTGACGCCGATGGGATGGAATCTCAGCTATCGCTTCCACCAGCCCGACCTGGAAGACGAGCTGATCGCTGGTCTCGCGCGCTGGCCGCACGTCGCCTTGCGCAGCCGCTGCGAGGTGTTGGCGCTGGATCAGGACGAGACCGGCGTGCGCGTCCGTTACGAGGACCTTTCCAACGGGAAGCTAAGCGAAGTCCGCGCCGGCTACGTCATCGGTTGCGACGGTGCCCGATCTCTGGTGCGCCGCTTCATCGGCTCAGCCATGGACGATCTCGGCTTCCACGAGCGCTGGCTCGTGATCGACGTGCTGCTCAAGCACGACCGCGACGATCTCGGCGACTACAGTATCCAGCATTGCGATCCGCGCCGGCCGGCGACCTATGTTCGCGGCACAGGCACGCGGCGGCGCTGGGAGATCACGGTTCTCCCGGACGAGGACTCCCACGAGGTGGCGCAGCCGGCACATGTATGGGAGCTGCTGTCGCGCTGGATCACGCCCGAGGATGCCGAACTCGAGCGCGCCGCGGTCTACACCTTTCATTCCGTCATCGCGCAGCAATGGCGGAGCGGTCGTCTGCTGCTCGCCGGCGACTCCGCACATCAGACCCCGCCCTTCCTCGGTCAGGGCATGTGCGCAGGCATTCGAGATGCCGCTAACCTTGCCTGGAAGCTCGCCGCGGTCCTGCACGGACGGGCGGAGGCAAATCTGCTCAACACTTATCAGCGCGAGCGCCAGCCGCACGTGCGCGAGTTCATCGAGCTCGCTATCCGGCTCGGCGGCGTCATCAACACCAAGGCGATCGAAGCGGGCCTTGCTGCCGGCGAAGCCCGCGAGAATGCACCGGTCAAGCTGCACGTCAAAAAGCCCCTGCTCGGCCCCGGCCTTGCGCTCGGCGATCTGGCTCTTGCCGGACATCTGGCGCCGCAGTTCGAGCTGAAAGACGGCCGCCGCGGCGACGACCGGATCGGCTACAGCCACGTGCTGCTCGTCGAGAGCGCGGCCACGCTCTCGTCACGTCTGGCTCTGTCGCAGGCAGGAATCGACATCCTGATCAGCGACGACGCCGAAGGCGTCGGGCCATGGCTGCGCGAGCACGGCATCATTGCCGCACTCGTTCGCCCCGACCGCTACGTCCGTGGCACCGCCCGGAACGACACCGAGCTCGACCGGCTCATTGCCGCCATCACGCCAACCCACGTGCCGTCCGCGGCCTGACCGACTTCTCTCAAGGATATCTCATGAAGCTGCTCTCATTCATCGCCAACGGACATCCCTCCTTCGGAGCCGTCAGGGATAATTGCGTCGTCAATCTCGGCGCACGCATGGCAGGCTGCACCAATCTGCGGCAGTTGCTCGAAACCAATCGCGTTGCCGAGGCGGCAAAGCTCGCCGTGTCCGCGCCGCCCGATCATCCACTGGACAAGATCACCTTCGCCCCCGTCATTCCCGATCCCGGAAAGATCATCTGTGTCGGCCTCAACTATCGCGACCACGTTGTCGAAACGGGGCGCACCGTTACCGAGAAGCCAGCGCTGTTCGTGCGTTTTCCCTGCAGCCAGGTCGGACACCTCCAGCCCATCGTGAAGCCGAAAGTCAGCGACGATTTCGACTACGAAGGCGAACTCGCCCTCGTCATCGGCAAGGAAGGCCGTCACATCCCCGCGAGCCGCGCGCTCGACCACATCGCCGGCTATTCCTGCTACAACGAAGGCAGCGTCCGCGACTGGCAGCGGCACACGAGCCAGTTCCTCTCCGGCAAGACCTTTGCGGAGAGCGGCAGTTTCGGCCCCTGGCTGGTGACGACGGACGAGATCCCCGATCCGTCGAAGCTGAACTTGCAGACGCGCCTGAACGGCGCCGTTGTGCAGGACACCACCACGGATCTCCTGATCACCGCGATACCCGAGCTGATCGCCTACATCTCGGCGATCTGCCCGCTCGTCCCCGGCGACGTCATTGTCACGGGCACCCCCGGCGGCGTCGGCGCCAAGCGCACGCCGCCACTGTGGATGCGTCCCGGCGACACCGTCGAGGTCGAGATCTCCGGCATCGGAAGTTTGCGCAACAAGGTCATCGCCGAACCGGCCTGACCGCAGGCACCAATCAATCAAAACGACAACAGGATCGGGAAACGCCATGAGCACGCTTCGTACGACATCGACTGCTATCCTGCTGATCGCGCTGGCGCTCGCAGGCGCCACCGCGCACGCGGAAATCAAAGGCGATGTCGTCCGCATCGGCGTCCTCACCGACATGAACGGGATATTCGCGACCGCGATGGGCCCGGGCTCGGCCGAGGCGGCGCGGATGGCGGCGGAGGAATTCGGCTTCAAGATCAACGGCAAACCGATCGAGATCTTGCAGGCCGACCATCAGAACAAGCCGGACCTCGCGGCATCGCTCGCCCGCAAATGGTTCAGCGACGGCGTGCAGGCGATCGCGGATGGCGGCAGCTCCGGTGCCGCGCTCGCGGTGCAGGAACTGGTGCGCGGCAACGGGAAAATCTTCCTCGTCTCCGGCGCCGGCGCCAACCAGCTCACCGATGAAGCCTGTGCACCGAGCAGCGTGCAATGGACCCAGGACGCCTATTCGACCGCGACCGCCGTGGTCTCCGGCGTCATGCAGACCAGTAAGGAGCCGTGGTTCTTCATCACCGGCGACTATGCCTTCGGCCACTCGATCGAGGCAACCGCCCGCGAGCGCATCATTGCGCTTGGCGGCAAGGTCGCCGGCAGCGTGAAGGCGCAGCTCGGCACGCCCGACTATAGTTCATTCCTGCTCCAGGCGCAGTCCTCGGGCGCAAAAATCCTGGCAATCAACGTCGCCGGCGACAACGCCACCGCGATCAAGCAGGCCGAAGAATTCGGCCTTGCCGACCAGGGCATGAAAATCGTGCCGATGTCGTTCCAAAACGTCGATATCCAGGCCGTCGGGTTGAAGGCGACGCGCGGCGATCTCATCGTCACCTCGTTCTTCGAGGACGTCTCGCCGGCAGCCCGAATATTCTCCGATGCCTTCTTCGCCCGCCGCAAGGCAATGCCGTCGCAAATCCAGGCCGGCGTCTATTCCGCCGTGCGCCACTATCTCCAGGCCGTGAAGGATGCCGATTCGGACGACAGCGCGACGGTGATGGCTAAGATGAAGGCGACGCCCGTTTCGGACGCTTACACGCCCAATGGGCGCATCCGCGAGGACCAGCGCATGATACACGATCTCTACTTGGTGCAGGTCAAGACGCCGGAGGAATCAAAAGGGCCGTGGGACTTCGTCAAGCTGGTCGCGACCATCCCGCCCGACCAGGCCTTCCGCCCGCTTGAACGCAGCAAGTGCGGCCTGGTCGGCAAATAAGCCGTCAAGCGAGATAGCGCGTGAGATAGCCTTCCATCGCGTAGAGCGCACAGAGCGCGAGGCTCGACCACACGGCGGCGGTGAAATACAGGAACATCCAGGTCAGCTCGCCCTTCCAGTGCGCGATGTCGTGGGTCACGACCCACCGCGTCGAGACGTCATGCAGGCCTTCGAGGAAGCCGAGCAATCGGTTGCCCTCTTCATGCCCGGCCCGCCAGCGGCTGAGATACATCGGCACGTCGATGGTGACGAGGAAGGCCAGGAAGCAGGCGATGCCGACGATGCCGGCAATTAGCGCCCAACGCACCGGCCCCTGGAATTCCGGCATCAGTCGGCACAGCGCGATGCCCGCGAGGAAGAATGTCACCGCCCACAATGAATTCTCGATCGCATTGAAGAGAAAGTTGGTCGTCACCACCGCGTACCAGGAGAAGCACTCCGCGATGATGATGATGGGCACGATCACCCACGCGATGTTCACGACCGTCTCGGCGCCCGTCATGATCCCGAGCTGATGCAGGATGATCGCCCATTGCGCGACGAAGCACAGTTCGGCCACGGTCGCGACCGTGCGGCCGACGAAGATGCTGGAGAGCCAGGTGTCGAACAGACAGATGCGCTGCACGTCGGCGCGCGGCAGGAACGAGCGGAAGGCGCAGCCGAAGACATAACCCGCGCAGAGCAGGAACATCAGCCCGATGTCGGAGCCGCCACTGATGCTGCCGGCAGGCGTCGGGTAGAACTCGCGGTACAGCATGAACCAGACGAGAATGTTGGCAGCACTGACCAGCGTCAGGGACCCCCACCACCACGCGAGGGGATTTGACCTTGCCTGCCACTGCAACATGAAGCGCTCCGCCGTAATCGATATGACGTCTGATCGTAATAATCCTGTCACGACAAGCCACGGAATCACGACAAAAATCTGTGTTGCTGCAGTGATCGTCGCGTCCTTTTTGTCCCGGCCGGAGCAATAGCCGATCGTCCGTATAGTGGACACAAGTAGGCATTCTATGAATCTATTGGACAACAGCCATAACCAGGTTCATTAAACCTGCATGGCTCGAACCGCGTCCAAACCGATCCGCGCTTCCTCGTCCGCCGCCGCCGTGCTGGCTTCGAGCGCCGATGACGCCGCGTTTGCGACGACGCTGGCAAAAGGCCTCGTGGTGCTCGAAGCGTTCAAGGCGGGGGCGACGCAGCTCGGCAACATGGAGCTGTCGACGCTGACCGGGATTCCGCGGCCGACGGTGGCGCGGCTGACACATACGCTCGCCGAGCTCGGCTATCTCCGCTACGATTCCGAACGCGCCAAATATCGCGTCGGCGCGCGAGCGCTTCGCATGGCGCATCCGCTGCTCGCCGACATGCAGTTCCGTCAGGTCGCGCGCCCCATGATGCAGGAGCTGGCGCAGAGCGTGCGCGGCACGGTCTCGATCGGCCTGCTCGATGCGACCTCCATGATCTATGTCGAGACCGCGCGGTCCGGCGACGTCGGCCCGCACGTCCCCGACATCGGCATGCCCATTTCCGTGGTGATGACGGCGATGGGCCGTGCCGCGGCGGCGACCTTGCCGCAGGCCGATGCCGCGCTGCTCGAAGAGCGCATCGCGAGCGAAGACACCGAGCTGTGGTCAGCCTTCCGCGGGACATACCGCGCTGGCCTCGCACAATGCGCCAGCCGCGGCTTCTGCACTTGCTTCGGCGAGTACATGGCCTCGATTCATGCCGTCGCCGCGCCGCTGTTTCATGCGAGCGAGGCGAGGCAGGCCTTTTCGATCAATTGCGGCATTCCCGCGTTCCGGCTCCAGCTCGGCCAGCTGGAGAGCGAGATCGGCCCGCGCATTGCCGCCCTTGCCGACAGCATCCGCGCCATCGTGGGCGCCGCGGGACCGATCGAGACACAAAAGCAAAACAAGAGCGCCAGGCGATGAACACGACAATTGGCGCTCCACCGGGAGGCCATCATGACCGTCACACGGCGAACATTCCTGGGCACCCTCGCCCTTTCGCTATCCGCACTTCCATTCTCCACGCACGCTGAGGACGCCTGGCCGTCGCGCATGGTGCGGCTGATCTCGCCTTACGGGCCCGGCGGCTCCAACGACATTTCGCTGCGGCTGCTGGCCGAAGAGTTCGGCCGCAACCTGCACCAGCAATTCATCGTCGAAAACAAGCCGGGCGCCGGCACGCGCATCGCCAACGATACGGTCGCGCATGCGCCGGGCGACGGCTACACCCTTCTCTACGTCGCGGCGCCCTACGCCACCGCCGAAGCGCTGTTCGGCAAGCTGACCTACGACCGCAAGGATCTGCAGCCGGTCGCGATGGCGGTGATCGCGCCGCTGTTCCTGATCATCAGCGCGGACGCGCCGTTCAAGACGCTTCCCGAATTGATCGCCTACGGCAAATCGAAACCGGACGGACTGACCTTCGCCTCACCCGGCGCCGGCTCGCAGCCGCATCTTGCCGGCGAACTCCTGTTCAGGGATGCCGGCGTCAAGGGTCTCAACATTCCCTTCCGTGGCGATGCGGCGTCCTACACCGAGTTGCTCGCCGGCCGCGTCGACGCCACGCTGACGGCGCTGCCGACCGCCCTGCCCTACATCCAGAGCGGCAAGTTCACCGTGCTCGGCGTCGCCTCGGCCGAACGCAGCGCGCTCTATCCGCAAGCGCCGACCCTGCGTGAGCAGGGTTTTCCCAACGTGGCTGCGGCCGGCTGGTACGGCTTCATGGCGCCATCGACGACGCCGCGCGCCATCGTCGACAAACTGCAGGCCGAAGTTTTGCGCGCGCTCGCCGAGCCGGCGATCAAGAACAAGCTGACCGCACAGGGCCTCGAAGTGCGCGCCGGCACCGCGGCCGAGTTCGGCCAGTTCATCGACAACGAGACGCAGAAATGGACCGGGCTGATCCGCGAGGCGGGCCTCAAGGGCGAGTGACGGTCACGAACAGGGAATGGAAATGAAAAACGCACTTATCAAACGCGCCGCGGCATCCGCGCTCGTTCTCGCGCTGTCGATCCCGACCGCACAGGCGCAAAAGAAATACGATTCCGGCGCCTCCGACACGGAGATCAAGGTCGGCCAGACCGTCCCGCTCAGCGGTCCGGCCTCGGCCTATGCCGTGATCGGCAAGACCCAGGCCGCCTACATGAAAATGATCAACGATCTGGGCGGCGTGAACGGCCGCAAGGTGAACTTGATTCAGTATGACGACGCCTATTCGCCTCCGAAGACGGTTGAGCAGACCCGCAAGCTGGTCGAAAGCGACGAGGTGCTGCTGACCTTCCAGATCATCGGCACGGCGCCGAATGTCGCAGTGCAAAAATATCTCAACGCCAAGAAGGTCCCGCAGCTGTTCGCGGCAACGGGCGCGGCGCGTTTCACCGATCCGAAGAACTTCCCCTGGACCATGGGCTTCAACCCTTCCTACCTCGTCGAGGGCCGCATCTACGCGCAATATCTTCTGAAGAACTATCCGAACGCCAGGATCGGTGTGCTCTATCAGAACGACGATCTCGGCAAGGATTACCTCGCCGGCTTCAAAGCAGGTCTCGGTGACAAGGCGAAGATGATCGTGGCCGAGACGTCCTACGAGATCACCGAGCCCACCATCGACTCGCAGATCCTGCGGTTGAAGGATGCAGGTGCCGACGTGCTGTTCAGCGCGACGACGCCCAAACAGGCCGCGCAGGCGATCAAGAAGGTCGCCGAAATCGGCTGGAAGCCGCTGCACATCATCGACATCAACGCCTCCTCGGTCAGCGCGGTGCTGAAACCCGCCGGACTCGACAACGCCAAGGACGTCGTCAGCGTCGGCTACGTCAAGGATTCCGCCGATCCCGAGTGGAAAGGACGATCCCGGCATGAAGCGCTATCTCGCCTTCATGGCCAAGTACTATCCGGACGGCGACAAGGAATCGAACCTGAACGTCTACGGCTACATCACGTCCCAGCTCCTGGTGCAGGTGCTGCAGCAATGCCGCGACGATCTCACCCGCGAGAACGTGATGCGTCAGGCCGCCAATCTCCGGAACATCGAGCTCGACCTGACCCTGCCAGGGATTTCCGTGACGACAAGCCCGACCGACTATCGCGTCAACAAGCAGTTCCAGATGGTGCAATTCGACGGCCAGCGCTGGCAGAAGCTCGGCGGCATCGTGACGGATGAGGCGAAGGAGTAACGCTGTTCGGTAAGGGGTGGCCCAATTCTGTCATCTCCCTCATGGCCGGGTTTAGCCCCGGCCATGAGGAGTGAGCGCGCGGCAGGCGGCCGCGCGATCTCCTTCAGCTCTTCAGTCCACCGACATACGCGGCGAGCTTGTCCAGCGTCTGGTAGCCGTATTCGACCGCACCGAAGTTGATCATGCCGTCGCGCTGCGCCGTGCTCGATGCCAGCTGCCGCATCATCAGAACCGTCTTGCCGTTGCTCTGCTCGGCAAAGGTGACGGTGAAACGGAACAGGCCGGGATCCTCGTCCTGGTCGGTGCCGTGGTCCATCTCCATCAAAGACGGCCGCTCGATGCGGCGAAAGCGCATGCGGTTCGGATAGACGGTGCCGTCGGGGCCGATCATGTTGAAGCGCCAGACGCCGCCGACGCGCACGTCGATCTCGAAGGTCTCGAGCTTGAAACCCTTCGGCCCGAACCATTGCGGCAGATGCTTCGGGTCGGACCACGCCTCGAACACCAGATCGCGCGGCGCGTCGATCACACGCGACATCACGATCTCGCGGTCGAGCGACCACTGCGACAGGGCGGGATTGGCAGAATTCGTCATCGCTCGGAACCTTTCCGTTTGGTTGTCTTGCCGGTTGTCCTGTTGGTTTTGTTGGACGGCCGTTTGGCGCCCGCCCTCTCCTTGTCTTTCTTCAGCTTCATCACGTAGGCCTCGAAGCGGTCGAGCCGCGCCTCCCAGATCGCGCGCTGCTGCTGGAACCAGTCCTCCGCTCCGACGAGCGTGTCCGGGCTGAGACGGCAGGTGCGCACGCGGCCGGACTTCTCCGACAGAACGAGCCCGCTCGTCTCCAGCACGTGGATGTGTTTCATGAAGCTCGGCAGCGCCATCTCGAAGGGATCGGCGAGTTCACCGACCGACGCTTCGCCGGCGCAGAGCCGCATCACGATCGCCCGCCGGGTGGGATCGGCGAGTGCGGAAAAGACCTGGTCGAGCCGGGACAATTGGTTAGCCATGGAGCTAATTATAGGGCTGCCACCATCCGGCGTCAACAATTGTTAGCTCATAAGCTAAGTAATCTTTTCGGAGGCTCCACAGGCGGAACCCACCACGCGCAATCGTGAATAGGGAGGCACGGCCCTTCCCGTTAAAAGAGACTCGGGGGCCATCGCATCCTGCGTCAGGGCCGTGCCGTCTGTTGTCACCTCATCGCACCTCACCCGGCGGGCGTTCGCCCGGGCGGCGCTTGTTCCGGTCGCGCTGGCGTGGCCGCACCGCGCCGCGGCAGATTCCGACATGATCGCGCAGATGCGCGACATCGTCGCGAACGAGCTGGCGCCGACCGCGACGCCGGACCAGCCGGGCGGCCTTGCCGCCGCGCTTTATGCCGGCAGCCATGTCGAGTTCTTCAATTACGGCTTTGCGGACGACGCCACGCAAAGGCCGGTCACGCCGGACACGCTGTTCAATCTCGGCTCCCTGCGCAAGCCGTTCGAGGCGACGCTGGTCGCGCTCGGCACCCTCCGCGGCGAGCTGCGGCTCGGCGATCATCTGCCGAAACATCTCCCTGAACTCACCGGCGAGTATATCCGCCGCGTCACGGTCGGCGAACTCGTCACGCACACCTCAGGCATGCTGCTGCCGACCGACCATCCGCCCTGGCCGGACGGGACTTTTACGCGCGCGCAGTTCATCGACATGTTCAACAATTGGAGACCGCAGGCCGGCGAGATGCCCGGCAAGCAGCGCGTCTACAGCCACGCCGGCTACGTGCTGCTTCAGCTCGTGCTCGAGCGCTGTTACGGCACGCCGATCGCGGCCCTGTTCGAACAGCGCATCCTCAAGCCGATCGGCATGAACGCGACCTCCGTGCCCGAACGCGGGGAAGATAGCCGTGCCGTCATGGACGAGGTCTGGATGCACCGCGCGGTCCAGGGCTATTCGGATCAAGGCATGGCGATCGGCCCGATCGGCGACCAGCAAAGCTATTTCGATTTTCCCGGCACGGGCCAGATGTTTTCTTCGCCGCGGGATCTCGCGACGTTCGTTGCGACCTGCGTCGACGGGCGGTCGATCGACCCTCACTTGCGCGAGGCATTGCGGATGACACAGCACGAGATCTTCCGCGTCGACGAGAAGTTTGGCCAGGGAATGGCCTGGGAGACGGTGCGTCTTCCAGGCGTCACCGTCGTCGACAAGCCGGGCGGCCTCAACAACGCCTCTGGCTATATCGGCCTCGTGCCGGCGCGGCGGATCGGCATCGTCCTGCTCGCCAACAGGGGCGAATATCCGCACGAGATCGCGCGCTACAAGATCCTGCCCGCGCTGGCGCGCCTCGTGGCTTCGCACGCAGGCTGAGCCCCAAAACAGAAAGCCCCGGCCAGGCCGGGGCTTTCTGCGCCAGGATCGGAACGGGAAGCTCAGTACCTGGCTACGACCGGTCCGCCGAACTTGTAGTTCACGCCGACGCGCACGATGTTCGATTTGAGATCGACCGAGTGGGTGAAGACGTTGGTCGGAAATGCGCCGCCAAGCAGATTGGTGCTGGTCACGGTGCTGCGTCCGAGATCGACATAGAGATATTCCGCCTTGAGCGACCAGCCGCCGCCGACGGCATATTCGGTGCCCACACCTGCGGTCCAACCGAGGCGTGTGTCGCGGAACGCGGCCGACTCCGTCGCCGCAGCGAACGTGTCGGTGAAGTTGAAATTACCCTTCACCTCGGCGATCGCCGCGCCGCCGGTGGCGTAGAGCAGCCAGGTCGGCGCCGCGAGGAAGCCGATACGGCCGCGGATCGTGGCGAGCCAGTCGGCCGAGACCTGCGAGGACACGGTGAAGCCGGTTGGGGCGCAGCAGGGATAGACCGCGGAACCCGTCGCACTGCCCTTGACGCCGAAATAGTTGATGTCGCCTTCGAGGCCGAGCACGGCGTGGTTGACCTGCCAGTTGTAGCCTGCGGTGAGGCCACCGGTCACGCTGGAGCTGTTGACGCCCTGGGCGCCGACCGCGTTGATGGCAGGGACGCTGCTGGCCGCGAAATAGCCGGGCGGATCGAAAACGGTCGAGGTGGTCGGATCGGCGCTGCCCCACTGCCCGCCGACATTGCCGCCGACGTAAAAGCCCGTCCAGTTGTAGGCCGGCGCCATCATGGGCGCCTTGGTGTATTGCGCCGCGAGATCGGCCGCCTGCACGGATGCGGGGCCCAAGATAACCGAGCCGACCGAAGCAACCGCCAGCAAAAACTTTTTCATTCCAGTCTCCTTGCCTCACGCGATTGATCTCGCGTTTCGAATGCGCGCGGGCGGAAGGCGTCCGGCGCAGATCGGACATACGCCGCCGGTCCCGTGCCGTCTTGGGCTGCGGCGAAGTTCATAGGGACTGTGACGTAATGTGAGCCGTGCGGCGCGCGAACGCGCGACGGGTGTGACCCAAGGGCCACGCGTGATCCCTGATCCGCGGCGCACGACGCACGCCCGTGTCGCATTACGACAAGAGCGCGAAACGCGATTCGATTCTCCGCGTCTCAGACCGAACGCGTCAGTCCGCCGTCGACGCGGATGTTCTGGCCGGTGATGTAGGCCGCGCCATCGGACGCCAGGAACGAGATCGTCGCGGCGATCTCCTCGACCTTGCCGTAGCGCTGCATCGGCACGCTGTCGCGGCGTGCATCGGTCTGCGGCAGGCTGTCGATCCAGCCCGGCAGCACATTGTTCATGCGGATGTTGTCGGCGGCATGGGTGTCGGTGAAGATCTTCGTGAAGGCGGCAAGGCCGGCGCGGAACACGGCGGACGTCGGAAACATCGCGCTGGGCTCGAACGCCCAGGCAGTCGAGATGTTGATGATGGCGCCGGCCTTCTGCGCCTGCATGATTGGCGTCACCAGCCGCGTCGGACGGATCACGTTGAGCAGATAAGTGTCGAGGCCGGTATGCCACTGCTCGTCGGTGATCTCCGTGATCGGCGCACGGGGCCCATGGCCCGCGCTATTGACGAGCACGTCGATGCGTCCCCATTGCGCAAGCGCCCCGTCGACAAGCCGCTTCAGATCGTCGTTCGCCTTGTTGGAACCGGTAACCCCTAACCCGCCGAGCTCGGCTGCAAGCGCCTCGCCCTTGCCGGAGGAGGACAGGATGGCGACGCGAAAGCCGTCGGCTGCGAGCCGACGCGCAGCCCCTGCCCCCATGCCGCTGCCGCCGGCGGTAACGAGTGCGACCTTCTCTGCTGCCATGACCGATCATCCTCTGTGATATCGTTGAGGCGAGCCGCAGGCCCGGCCTTTCATGAGGCCTTCTACCGCCGGACCTGCCGGCAGGTCCACCGTCGCGAGCAATTTGAAAGATGAGCGATTTGCAGATCCGCAATTTGCGCCCGGAGGAGATATCCATCGCCGCCGACTGGGCCGCGGCCGAAGGCTGGAATCCGGGCCTCTCCGATGCCGCCTGTTTCGCGATCCCGGACGCGAAAGGCTTTTTCGTCGGCGAGATCGACGGCGAGCCGGTCGCGACCGTCTCCTGCGTCAACTACGATGATCGCTTCGCCTTCCTCGGCTTCTACATCGTGCGATCGGGCTTTCGCGACAGAGACCACGGGCTGCGCATCTGGAACGCCGCGATCGCGCATGCGGGCACGCGCGTGATCGGGCTCGACGGCGTCGTGGCGCAGCAGGATAATTACAAAAAATCCGGTTTCCAGCTCGCCTACGCCAATATCCGCTATGGCGGCATCGTCGCCGCGCCACCGAGCCCGCCCGCTGATGTCATTGCGCTCGACACGATACCGTTCGCGCGTGTTGAAGCCGACGATGCAACGGTCTTCCCGGCCCCGCGCGCTGGCTTCCTGCGTGCCTGGATCGACACGTCGGGACATATCGGTCGCGCGCTTCTGCGCGACGGCAAGCTCGCGGCATGGGGTGTGATCCGGCCGTGCCGGACGGGCCGCAAGATCGGCCCGCTCGTTGCCGACGACCGCGCGGCGGCGGAAGCGATCGCGCAGGCCTTGCTGGCAAGTGCGGGTGACAGCGAAGTCTTCCTCGACGTTCCCGCCGTCAATCGCGAGGCGATTGCGCTCGCGGAATCGCTCGGCCTCACGCCGGTGTTCGAGACGGCGCGGATGTACACAGGACCGATCCCGCCGCTGAGGATCGACCGCGTCTTCGGCGTGACGAGTTTTGAGCTGGGCTAGCTGAGGGAAATGCGCCGCTCAGTAGCAGCGCATGATGTTGACGGTATGCTCGCCGCCGCCGCGACCCGGCACAGTCACCTGCTCGGTCGGACAGCTCGGCACATAGGGCCGGTCGGACGGCACCACGTTCGGCGGGAAGCGATGCGTCCAGTCCCAGGGAACGTCGTACGTATAGGTGTAGCGCACGTCGCTGGAGACGGGTTGGCCGGAATCGGCGAAAGGCTGGCCGTATCCTGCGTTGTCATAGAAGAACCCGCCACCGCCCGGCCAATAGACCCAGGGTGTGTTACGGCCGCGGAAACGGGCGCCTGGCGCAATCGGCGGACGCGCCACCGGGCCGGACGGCGCGGCGGCGTGCGCGACGGCGCCGCCGGGTCTGGCAAAACTGTCGCTGGGGGCAAGGAGCAGCGCGGCTGCGCTGAGCGAGGCAAGCAAGGCCCCGTGTTGTGATCTGGACATCATGATACGCACCAACTCGTTTGGCTTCGCGAAAACGGCTCCCCACCGCACGCTAGGCCGGGCTGTCGCCCACCCGCAAACGTATAATTAATTGTTGGTTAAGGCACGGGATTAACGGGGAACAAGCTGCGGCAAGACGCGCGGGATTCCCGGCTGATGTCGCACTTGTTCCGCGGAAGGCGGACTTCATAACCAGTTGATCGGAGTTGATCGCTTCCGCCGATTACGTCCGGAACGCTCCCGCACTGCGGCCGTTGTCTCGCGACACAAGCAAGGAGCATCTCGAATGCGGAACAACTCAAAACTCCTCTGCCTGATCACGGCTTCGCTCGTCGCGGGCACGACGGCCGCCTCGGCCCAGGGCTATGATTGGAACGGACCGCGCGTGGGATGGGACCGCACCGCCCCCGGCTACCAACCGGTTCAGCCACGCGCGTACTATCCGGCCGGACCGTACGGCGCGCTCAACGGCACCAACCATCCGGCGCCGAGCTCGACGCAGGGCGATGTCGGCCCGGAGGGCAACAACAACGGGCACCCTGACCGGTGTCTATCGCAACTGGTAACGCCCGCTCACGATGTGGCCCATCGCCCATGACGGACGATGGGCCATCGTGCGTCAATGGTCCTGCTGCTTGTGCAGCCAGTCCGGATTTCCAGTGCCCTGTGTCACGATGGCACTGTTTCCACCGCGGCGGCGATAAACCGTCGGATTGATTGCCGGCCACAATCCCTTGCGTCGCGTCGGGCGAAACATCCCAAGCGCGGAGTCAACGGAACGACGACAAAATATTTCGCTTTATTAGAATTCGGAATTATCGTATCTTCCGCTCACTCCGGCCCAAGGAAGAGGGGCGTATCGCGATCGTCACGAACGCGGGCGGGCGGCGGTGGACGTCGATAACATCGGCGCGAATGGCTTCGCAGGGCGGACAACCGTGAGCGAAGGCGTCGCGCGCACGACCGGTGTGATCGGCGTACGGCCAAATCGTGTCGTCCTGGCGCCCGGGGTCTGTGCGCCAAGTCTTGCGGTGATGTGTGCAGCCCAACCGGGCACACGCATCAGCCATCCGCAGGGCGACGGGGGCAATAGTGCATCGCTCCCCGGGGAGAACACGACATAAGCCGTTCCAACCATTGCGCAGGGAAGGCCGGGATGCTCCGGTTGCCCTGTTTCCCGCTGTGCAATGTAGCGCAATCTGCTCCTGGCATAGCGGATCAATAGGAGCCAGCCGGCTCCCGGTCTTCCCTGCGCTCTCTTTCAATCGAGGGTGAGGCGACGAAGCAAAGCTCGGGCGAAACACGCCGCGAGGATGCGAGCCCATGTCAGGCATTCAACAACGATCTCGTGCCCCGGACGCAGCGCAGCGCCTCTTGGCGGTGCGCTGCAGAGCCGGGGCCCATGCAACAGCGAACGGCGTGGCTTCCTGGATCCCGGCTCTGCGCAGCAACGCGAAGAGGCGTTGCAGCGCGTCCGGGACACGCGGACGGTCCCTGCCCTTCTTTGCATGCCGCTCCGCTCTTGTAACAAGACCGTCATACAGCGAAACTAAACGAAGCCGAGGCCGCGGTTGGCGGCCAAGCTGCCTCGCAGGGAGAGATTTTATGCGCCGTTCACTGGTGTTGCTGTCAGCCGGACTGACACTGCTGTCCACCGGGCTTTCGACGGGGCGTGCCTCCGCCGAGAACAACACCCCTCGTAATTTGATCCTGTTCATTCCGGACGGTCTGCGGGCACTGAAGGTCACACCGGAGACCGCCCCCGCCATGGCCGAAATCCGCGACAAGGGCGTCAACTTCAAGAACTCGCATTCGCTGTTCCCGACCTTCACCATGGCCAATGGCTCGGCGATGTCGACCGGGCACTATCTCGGCGATACCGGTGTGTTCTCCAACACGATCTGGACCAACTACACGTCGGTCCCCGCCGGCGACACCGTCGTCCCCTTCATCGAGAACGACGCCGTGCTCGGCGACATCGACGAGCATTTCAAGGGCGACTATCTCAATGAAGACACGATCCTGAAGCTGGCCCGCGACAAGGGCTACAGCACGGCGGCCCTTGGCAAGCATGGCCCGACCTATCAGTTCGATCACACTGACAAACCCGAAAAGGCCGGCCTGCATTCGATCGTATTCGACGATGCCACCGGTGCCAAGAACGGCGTGGCGCTGTCCGACGAGGTCAAGGCCGCGCTGACCAAGGCCGGCCTCCCCATCGCCACGCCGCCACGCGGCGACAACAGCAAGGCCGGCGACGCCAAGACGCCGGGCACCACGGTCGCCAATGTCGCCCAGCAGGCCTATTTCGCCGACGTCGCTGCCAAGGTCGTGCTGCCGATGTTCAAGGCGCGCAACAAGCCATTCGTGCTGGTGTTCTGGTCGCGCGACCCCGACGGCAGTCAGCACGACACCGGCGACAGCCTCAACCAGATCATGCCCGGCATCAACGGGCCGACCTCGATGGCCGGCATCAAGAATGCCGACAACAACCTCGCCCAGCTCCGCAAGGCGCTGGACGAGCTCGGCCTTGCCGCCAACACCAACATCATGGTCCAGGCCGACCACGGCTTCTCGACCATCTCGAAGGAAAGCAAGACCAGCCCCTCGACCAAGGTCAGCTATGACGACACGCCGAAGGACTTCCTTCCGATGGGCTTTTTGGCGCTCGACCTCGCCAAGGCGCTCGACCTGCCGCTGTTCGACCCCAACAACAAGAATGCCAAGGTCGAGGGCAACAAGCATCCCAAGGCCGGCAACGGCGTGCTCGGCAAGGATCCGGAAAAGCCCGATCTCGTCGTCGCCACCAATGGCGGCTCCGACCTGATCTATTTGCCGAACAAGGACAAGAAGCTGGCGGCTAAAACCGTCAAGGTGCTGCTCGAGCAGGACTACGTCTCCGGCCTGTTCGTCGACGACTCCCTCGGCCGCTTCCCCGGCACGCTGCCACTGTCGAGCGTCAGTCTGCGCGGCAAGGCGGCAACGCCGACGCCGGCAATCGTCGTCAACTTCCGCTCCTACGCCAGCGATTGCGGCGAGGCGCCGACCAACTGCTCGGTGCACGTCGCCGACACCGTGCTGCGCCAGGGCCAGGGCATGCATGGCAGCTTCAGCCGCGGCGACACCATGAACTTCATGGCCGCCATCGGACCGGACTTCAAGGCCGGCTACGTCAGCAAGATTCCGGTCAGCAATGCCGACGTCGGCATGACGGCCGCCCGACTGATGGGCCTGCGCGGCACGCAGAACGGCGGCTTGGTCGGCCGGGTGATGTCGGAGGCCCTGCTCAACGGCATCATTCCGAAGGCATACAAGGCGGTTGAGAAGTCGAAGAAGTCAGAGAACGGCCTGCAGACCGTGCTCAACTTCCAGCGCGTCGGCAGCCAGCGCTATTTCGACACTGCCGGTTTCCCGGGCCGCACGCTCGGCCTCGAGCCGGACACCGGCAAACAAAAAACGGCGGGGAAATAACCCCACCGTTGCCTCTCGCGCCTCGCAAGGGGCGCGACAATCTCATCTCACTCTTGCATGCCCGGATCTTACATGCCCGGACTTTACATGCCGATGTCGAACACGTTCGGCAATTGGCCCGCCAGAGGCAGCGCGGTGGCGCCCAGGAACGTCGCCACCATCGCCATCAGGCGACGGTTGTTCTGGCGCTTGCCACGCATCTGGCCGGCAATCCACTCCAGCATTTCGCTGTTAACCTTGGAGGCATAGGACGGCGCCCAGCCTTCGATATCGGACTCGGCAGACAGCGCGACGCTGCGCGGCGGCACCTTCAGGCCCGAGGCGCTCGCGGCATAATGGGCAACCGCCTTGGCGAGCAGGTCGTCGAACCGGCCGCCATCGGTGCGTTCGGTTGCGGCTTCGTTGATCTCGAACAGCGCTTCGGCTTCCGCGCGGCTGATCGGTTGGTCGTTGACGGCTGTGGCGGTCAGGATGCGGGCGCACCAGGCGGTGTCATCGGCATCGAGCGCGCGGGAGAAGTGCACCCTCCCCTTGGTGGTCGGGCCTTCGCCGGTGATCACGCCGTCGCGCACGATGGTCAGTGCGTGGGCCGAAGTATCGCGGCAGGACGGTTCGAGGGACGGCGACTCAACAGACGTATGCGCAGCGGCAGACATAGTTCACTTCCAGATTTCTTCTGATCGGCCAGCATTTTCACGCCGGCGTAAAGGGGTGGTTAATGATTCGATACGGGGATCACGACTTTTCTAGATGGTTGCCAATTGGTCGCTGTCAGGACCGTTGAGGTTCTAGGAAGCGCCGGGCGAGCGTGATGGAAGTCATAAAAGGCTTTATCGGGGCAATCGGGCCCCGTGTGGCCCCGGTGGGGATGTTTCGCCGCAGGCGCCGCTGTAACAAAAAGGTGCTAGGACATCAGGCCTTCAAAGAAGGAATTCACATTTTACTTGAAGCGGTTCAGTTGGCGTTCACTTGAGGTCGCGAAGACCCTATACTGATGGTGACGGCCAAAGATGAATTCTCAAGTAAATTCAATTCGATGAGGTAGAACCATGACACTTCCGATCGGCGCCACCGCACCCGACTTCGAAGCCGAAACCACCGAAGGGAAGATCAAGTTCCACGACTGGATCGGCAATAGCTGGGCGCTGCTGTTCTCGCATCCGAAGGACTTCACGCCGGTTTGTACGACCGAGCTCGGCGCGCTCGCCAAGCTGAAGCCGGAATTCGACAAGCGCGGCGTCAAGCTGATGGGCCTCTCGGTCGATCCGGTCGACCGTCACTCCAAATGGTCCGAGGACATCAAGGAGACGCAAGGCACGGCTCCGAACTACCCGATGATCGGCGACACCGATTACAACGTCTCCAAGCTGTACGGCATGCTGCCGGCCGCGATCTCGGGCGATCCCCTCATCCGTACGGCCGCCGACAACCAGACCGTCCGCAACGTCTTCGTCATCGGCCCGGACAAAAAGATCAAGCTGGTGCTGGTCTATCCGATGACGACGGGCAGGAACTTCCAGGAAATCCTGCGCGTCATCGACTCGCTCCAGCTCACCGCCAAGCATCGCGTCGCAACCCCGGCCGACTGGTCGCAGGGTGACGACGTCATCATCGCGGGCTCAGTCTCCAACGACGAGGCCAAGACGATCTACCCGCAGGGCTGGAAGGAACCGAAGCCCTACATCCGGATCGTGCCGCAGCCGAAATAACCCAAGCGTCGTTCCGGGCGATGCGTCAGCATCGACCCGGAATGACGACGTTAGAGCCCTTACGCCGCGTGGACGCGGTCGAGGAAGCCGTCGACCTCGGCCTTCAGATGCAGGCTCTCGCCCGACAGCGCCTGGGCGGAAGCAAACATCCGGCTGGACGTCTCGCCCGTTTCGTTCGCCCCCTCGGCGGCGTGACGGACGTTGACGGCGACATCGGCCGTGCCTGATACGGCCGCGCGAACGCTGGACACGATGTTGTGGGTCGCGCTTTTCTGCTGCTCGACCGCAGCCGGGATCGAGCCGGCGATACCGCTGCTGCGCTTGATGGTCTGGCTGATCGCCTTGATGGCGACAACCGATTCCTCAGTCGCAAGCTGCATGCTGGCGATCTGGTTCGATATCTCGTCGGTCGCCTTGGCGGTCTGGCCGGCGAGCGTCTTGACCTCCTGGGCCACCGCCAGGAGGTTGGTCTGACCGAGCTTGGCTGGCGCGAGTTCTGCCGGCACCTGCTCCACGACCATCCCAATCTCGCCACCGAAAACCTCCAAGCGAATTTCGATGGCGGTTGAGCGTTGCTTTGACACAACTATGAAACTCGCTATCGTCCCCGCTCCATGCAAACCGTGGGGGACGATATGGACGACGACAAGCCGATCACCGAACAGGCGATGGACACGATCACCGCCGCCGTGGAAGCGACCAAGGACGCCGCTGTCACTGCGGTGAAGAAGGTCAGGAAAGTCGCCAAGAAGGTCACGAAGAAAGTAGCGCCGAAGAAGGCTTCCAAGAAGAAAGCCAAGAAGGCTGCGAAGAAAACTTCGAAGAAGGCCGCGAAGAAGGCTGCAAAGAAGTCGTCGAAGAAGGCGGCCAAGAAAACTGCAAAGAAGGCGACGAAGAAAGCCGCCAAGTCGAAAAAGAAGGCCAGGAAGGCCAAGCGCTGATCGTAACGCTCACGTCTCCGGGTGCGGACGCGCCCGGAGACAGCTCCAGCGATATCCTACCCTCGCCTCTTGGCTGCGCGCCGGCCGGGGTGATGCTCGCCTTGCGGATCGCGAAATTCGCTGCGATGGCCGCGCCGGTCCTCCTTGGCGAAGCTCCGCCGTTTCTCAGGCGAGCCGAACGCCTTGATCACCTTCCGGCCGTTGACCCGCTTGATGACGTAGCCGCCCTCGGTCATCGAGAACGGCTCGGTCAGCGTCCCCTTGTGGTCGAACTTGGTGCCTCGGGGATGCTTGAACGGTTCGAACCAGGACGGATAGACGAAGTTCGACATCTCAAAGCCGGCGACGAAGAAGGAATCCTCCTCCACCGCGTCACAGACCTCATAGGCATATTGGGTGTTCGGATTTTTGTCGGCCCAGAGATTGGCCATGGGATCGAGCACCATCTCGAACAGCTCGTGCGAGGCCGCCACGCTGACCGGCTCGCTGCCCAGCGCCTTGACGAAGATCTTTGAGATCGGCTGGCGGCGATACGTCAGCTCATGGCGGCCGAGCATGTTCTTGTGGGAGGCCTCGTCAAAGTAGACCAGCTGCCAATCGCTTGGCCTCGGCCTTTCGGTGACATAAAGGTCGACCGGATAGCCCCACACCGGCAGGAAATGCTTGTCGTAGCATTTCTGGAGCGCCGCAGTGAGCTTGGCCATTTTGCGGCCGCTGATCGTCGGCTCCGCGTAGTTGATGCAGGCAATCCGGACCGGCTTCAGGGACCTGCCGAGCAGTGCGCGTCTCGCCTTCTTCATGGAAAACCACCTGTGAAAGGGACACTGAAATACGCCGACCCTAGCACGAACATGCCGCGCACGTCAGGGATGTATTCCAGACGGACCGGCCTGCCGGCGCTAGAAGCGTCGGTTGACCACGAACACCGCTGCCGCGCACATCGTCATGCCGGCGATCGCCAGCGCATCGAGCTTTTCTCCGAACAGGAGATAGGCCATCAGCGCAGTGACGGCGGGCACCAGGTAGAACAGGCTCGCAACCGACGTGGCGGCGGCGTTGCGGATCAGCCAGTACAGCAGCCTGATCGACCCGATCGAGAGCGCCACGGCGAGCCAGGCCAGCGCGAGCATGAACTCCCGCGTCCAATGCACCACGCGGTCCTCGAACAGGAAGGCACCGGCCGCGAAGAAGATCGTCACGGCTACATATTGCACGAGATTGCCGGCGCGCCAGTCGATGTGGTTGCAGTAGCGGCGCTGATAGAGCGTGCCGAGCGTGATGCTGATCAGCGAGACCACCGAGGCGAGCCAGCCGAGCCCGGCTTCGCCGGTCATGGGACGGCCGTGCAGGATCAGCACCACGCCGCCGAGGCCAAGCATCAGGCCTGCCCATTGCACCGGCGTCACCTTCTCGCCGAGCCAGCGGTTAGCGATGGTCGAGGTCAGGATCGGCTGAAGGCCCGGAATCAGCGCAGAGAGCCCGGCCGGAATTGAGTGCGCGATCGCGATCGCAGTGCCGCCGAGATAGAAGCCATGGACGAGAATGCCGGCAACCGCGCTGTGCGCGATGCCGATACGGTCCGGCCATTTCGGTCGCGCGATTGCGGCGATGATCGCCATCAGGCCGACCACGATCGCCATGCGGATGGCGAGGTAGGTCAAGGGATCGGCGTTGTTGATGACGTATTTGGTGCCGATGAAGCCGGTGCTCCAGAGCAGGACGAACAGGATCGGCGCGGCGCGGGCGGTCAGGGCTTCTTGATTATTATTCATTGCCGCCCTCATTGCCCCACCGGCGGCCCATGCGGCAATGCGAATTTAGGCCAATTTCGTACGGACGATGCTGCGCTGCGACGGACAGTGACGGCTCAGCCGCTCACCATTCTTCGGGACAGGGATCGATGATCTTCCAGAGCTCGACACCGTTCTTGATCTTTTTCATGTCGGTTGTGAGCCCGCCATTGCGGCGAATCCAGTCCTTCACCGTGTCGGGATAATAGGCCATCAGATCGGACGTCCCCTCCGCGCTGGTGACCTTGATCCCGAAGGTGAAGGCCTTGTCGTAATAGGCCTGGTGGAAGCCGAGGCTGGCGCGGGGCGTCACGCAGATCTTGTTCATCGGCACGATACCGAGCACCAGGGTGCAGGCCGAGTTGCAGATGCCGTCGATGATGACGCGCTCGCCCTTCTCGCGGACGCGCTTGTACTTGGCCTTGTACTCCTCGACATAGCCGCCGTGGTCGCGGGTGATGTGCAGCTCGGCGCGCGCCGGCGTGGCGGCGACAACCGAGAGCAACAGCAGGCTCAGAAGCGTGATGCGCATGGCGAGGTGACGGCGAAAACCTTCAGGAATGGGACCGGCCTCGTGGGATCCCAAAGATGATGATCCTTCGAGCCGGCGGCAAGATTCTTAACCGAATTCTCTTTGGTCATACTTGTGTGGGAAATTCGTTAAGCATCTCGAAAAGGCCAAAAATGGGCAGGCTTCGACCCCATGTCCGGCAATTGTGTCACACCCACCCGGGAATTTGTGGGGTTGGCCTTGATTTCCGGGTGCCTGACGGGTGTTCCGGCGGCCCGAAATGGCTATAAACGGCTGACCTATTCGTGCGGGTTCCGGAGATTCGAGATGAGCAAGTTGAAGCTTGTAGCCGCGGTTGCTGCCCTGTCGGCCGCAATCCTTGCCCCTGGCCTCGCAGAGGCGCGGGGACATCACCGGTACCACCGCTACCACGCGAACCCGCTGCCCTACTCGATCAGCTACCTGCACAATTACGGGCCCGGCATCACCCCCGGTACCTTCGCCTTTTACGACGGCCCGTCGACCAACCATTGCTACCGCAGCGCGGCCGCCTATGTCGGCCAGGATCGCCGCCGGCATCCCTGCTTCTGAGGGGCCCCAGCAGGTGCTCTGCGGGTGCCGCTATTTGGCGGCGCTCGACAGCAGCAATTGCTTCTCGATTTCGTAGACCGGCAGCTTGACGAGGTCGCGGCGGCGCCGATGCAAGCCCAACATTTAGGGGGCTCGAGGCTCGTATAGCCTTGGCGGAGCTAACGGTCTGGCCTGCGGTGGACTGGCTGAAGACTTGTTCATCAGCATTGCATTTTGGTTCCGCCACAATTTGATCAGAAACAAACTTCGATATCCTGTACTGCGTAAGCGGAGGAAGACACATCATGAATCTTAGAATTGGCCTCGTCGCCGCGTCCTTGTTGGGTGCCTTGGCAGCATCACCGGCGGCGTCTGCCATGCCCATCGCGCCTGCTCCGGCGACGCCGCAGGTCTCGGACGTCGAGCAGGTCCGCATGGTCTGCGACGCCTGGGGACGCTGTTTCTGGCGCCCGAACTACTATGGGTACTACGGCGCGCCGGCCCCCTATTACGGTCGCCGATATGCGCCACGCTATTATGGTGGGCCGCGCTATTACGGACCACGCTATCGCCGCTGGTAAGTTTAAAGGGGCCCTCCGGGCCCCTTCGCTTTTGCGAGATCATGGATGTCGCGGTCGCGGTTGGTCCGGACCTTGTCCCGCCTGCACGCGGCTCCATTTCATCGACCTCGCCTCCGGCCGGCCGATGAGCCGAGACCGTTGACGACGAGATCGATCTGCCGGGCTTCATGCCATGATGTCCGCAATACTACGGCCCGGAATCCGGTTTACTGAAGCGCGATGTTTCGCCATTGATGGCGATGTACTGACGTTCATTTGATTGTCACATTGCAGCATCCGGCCAGACACATGTTGTTCGACGGCCTCGCCCCATCTTCAGCGCTTCAACTGATCGGCTTTGCCGACGTCGATGCATTTTGGCCGATCGAAACGATGGAGGATGCGAGAAGCATTCCGCTCGACGTCCCGAACTTCGCCGCGGCCCGTGCCGTCGTCTCCCTGCCGGCGTGCCGCATCGTCCTGATGCGCTCGTTCGCGCGCATCCTCGACACCGCCTATCGGATGCCCGGCGGGATGGTGATCCTGTCCATGACGGACGACCTTCAGGTCAATTCCAAGGGAATGGATCTCGACGCGCGCTTCTTCGTTGCGCTCCGCGGCAACGATGAATGCCATTTCGTCGAGCCCCAGACCAATCATCATGCGATGATCATCCTCTCACCCGGCCTGAGAGACCGGGGTTGGTTCGATCGGGCCGACGATTTGCGGGCCTATGTCGCGAACCGGCCCGCTTTGCTCCACATACGGCAACTCCTGCTCGACATTCTGCGAACCGCGTCGATGCAGCCGTTGCTGTTCGAAACCACCGAGGTCGCCGGCCATCTCCAGGAAGGCCTGCTGCTCGCGCTCGACGATCTGTTTCGAATCGATCCGCTCCCCGACCGGAGTGCCTCGGTCCAGGGCGAGCGATCGATCAAACTCGTGCAGCGGATCGACGATTACGTCGCGGCACATCCGACTGCTCCGATCTACACAGCCGATCTTGCCGGTGAATTTGGCGTCTCGATCCGGACGCTTGGCGGCGCCGTCAGCAAGGTACGCGGCATGAGCCTGCACCACTACATCCGCCTGAAAAGGTTGTGGGCCACCCGCGCCCAGCTCCTCAAAGGCGGCGGCGCCACCGTCGCCTCATGCGCGCGCGCCCAGGGCTTCCATCACCTCGGCGAGTTTGCCGCAGCTTACCGCGCGACATTTCGCGAGTCGCCCTCGGACACGCTGGCAAGGGGCCGGCACACGGGTTCGCCGGCAGACTGACCAGACACGGCTCCGGCCTTGCACATGCGGCGCCAGCCGCACGGGGAACCAGTTCCTTCGAGCCGCATTATCCCAGTCAACGCAGTGCGCCGCCAGCCCCGAGGCGTATCGATGCACCCCGCGCCCCCATGCGCGGGGTTTTTCTCGCGGTCAACCAAGTGGTTCAGGGAAAAGAATGTCCATCAGCCGCAATCTATTGTTTCTGATCATCGGTGCTCTGGTCGTCACGGCGGCCGTGCTCGGCTACAATCTTTACCAGACGAAGAAGCAGCCCGACGGCCTGCAAATCAATGTCGGTCCCAACGGGCTGAAGATCCAGGGCAAGTAGCGGCGGCTCCCGGCCGCGGCCAGATCCGAAAAACTCTGGCCTGAGAATTCGCGCGCTCGGAGAGATTCGAACTCCCGGCCCTCGGAATCGAACTCCGCCCAGCCGACCAGCAAAATCAACGCACGTTCTGAACTTTCCCGATCCGTTCACGCATTGACAGCATTGGAGAATTTCGCACGTTCAGAACGTTGCACCGGAGAAATCGATGGCTGACATAAGATTGGACGCCGTCCGGATCGAGCGGATCATATCGCAATTGCTGCGAGACGACGCCAAGTTGCCCCCCGCAGAGCTAACGAATTAGCTTCCAATATCTGCACTCGCCTCAATGCGTCGATGGCTACACCGACGCAGCCCCCGCCTCAGCGGCTATCGGATAATACCGTCGCACCCGTCCTTTTGGGGCGACTTCGATGAAGCCGCTAAGAAGCTGGCCCAAGCTGACCACATGGTTGCACGCACGCTTTGGGGGGCCACCGTCTTCGTCTATGTGAACACCGCCATGCAAGTTGGCGAGGTCGAGCACATCAAAATCTTCTCGACCGAGGACGCCGCCAAGGCTTGGCTCGATGAGAACGATCCGAGGGCGTGGCGTTCGAGTACGTGGTCATAGGCCCGCCAGCCTGAACTTGCACTCGCAAAACAGGCCGCCAACCATGCCAGAATAGGAACGACGCAACAGCCGCAGATTGATCGTAGCCGGCATGCCGCCGAAGATGCGGCCTTACTCCGGAGGCCGCAAACGGACGAGGAAACCCAATCACTGAGGCGCGCGCCCGTTTCCGCGAACCGCGCCTTCCTGAGAAGGCGCTCGCGCTCCGCGCCAGCGGGCAATTGATTGGCTTGGTCTTTCAGCTCGGCGGCCAGTTCGGCCATTCGTTCTTCCAGGGAGCGGGTTTACTTCACTCTGCGGCGGTGCTCAGTCATGTCGCACTCCGTGAGCCGTATTGACGACTCCAAAACGGAAGAACGTAAGTTCAGTTCCCGCTCTGGAACAAAAAAGCCACCGGGTTACGCTTGGACCAATGGGGAAAGGCCGCAGGGTGGTTCCAGCCCCCCACTGCGGCCATCCCGGACAACTGAAAATTGATGAGTACTTAAATCTCGCCGGTGTTCACACAGTAGAACACCCCGTTCCAAAAATGGAGTCGGTACAACTACCGGAGTCCGCCTTTCTACCAATTGTCGTTAAGAGGCGAACATGGAACGGCTCGCTTTCCAGCCCCAATGCTCCCGGCTGCCGATTCAATTGCGGATCAGAGCGCCGGGAGTGCTAGGACCGCCAAGTGAAGCGGGTCACCATATTTTCGGGTTGTCGCTTCAGGCCAAAGGCGATCCGCATCCGTCTTCGTCACGCCCACCGGGCTATTCAGGCTGTAATCGCCGTGAACCCGCGGCCTGTACCGCTGATCTTTCAAAAATTCACTGACGCGCGTTCTCGCGTCGCTCAGTCGCTTAAGTGGTGCGCTCGGAGAGATTCGAACTCCCGGCCCTCGGAATCGAAATCCGATGCTCTATCCAGCTGAGCTACGAGCGCCCTGGCCCAGGCAATGGGCCGCAACCGAGACGCCAAAGGACCGCTGCTTGCGAGCCAGCAGGCCGGACGACGTTCGGATGGGTTCGAATTAGCAGAGAGGCCGGCCAATAAAAAGCCCTTCCGGTGCCGATTCGAGACGGGTCAGACGAGCTCTTACCAGGTGCTGTTGAAGAAACCGAAATGCGGCTGCTGCGCCATCACCATCATCGGCCGACCCTGCTGCGGCGCCGGATGCGCTCTGGCGACCTTGCGCCTGGGATGAGCTGGAGCCTGCAGCTTGGGATCGGTCTTCCCGGCTCCGCGGGTATCGGCCTTTCCGGCCGGCGTAAATTGGGCGAACGTCTCGCGGACCCGCGTCTTGGCCGACATCTCGGCCAAAGCCGGCGACACGCCCTCCACAAGCGGCTTGGGAGCCACGACAGCGGCGATCTCCACCGCAGGCGCGGCGATCGTCGGCTGACTGGTATCGAGCACGACGCGCTCTGGCAGGTGGCGATCGGACCGGATCCGGATCAACGGCTGTTCGTTGCTCGCGGTTGCGACAGCCTGCGTCACAGGCGAAGCGGGCAGAACGTAGTTCGCCGCGAACAGCAGTGCGAGCAGAGCTCCACCGACAAACATGAAATACCGAAAGATGGGCATTGGCCGCGCTCCGCCCGTCGCATCCCGCGAGGGCTCTCCGTCTTAACAGGCGATCATTCAATTGGTTCCTGGCCCAGCCGTTCGGTTCAAATGGCGACGCCAAGTTTCTGGTCCAAGGCCTAAGGACAGTAACTTTTCCGCTATCGGAAAATGCCGCCCTCACGCACGACGCGCGGCCACAAGCGAACACTTCGCCTGATCGGCATTCACGTTAACGAATCCGACGGGAATGCGCGCAAAAGTCTTGCGGCTCTTCATGCTGACCGGGTCCGCCAGAACGCGGCTGCGGTCGGTGAGATGACTGCCGTCGCGCCGGGCAAAAGCGCAGACGATCTCGACATCCTTTACGGCATAGTCATTGTCGTTTCGCAACGTGAAGGTCACCAGCGCCTTCGAGCCAAGGCCGCCGCGGCGCCAGGTCTGCGATGAAATCCTCATCCGACCGAGTTCTGCCATTGCCGGAATCTGAGCTTCGGAAGCCGGCGACACGGCTTCTGCCGCTTTGCCCGAAGGCGCCGTCTCGACCGCTGCCACGTCGGACGTCACCGGCTCGGCACTATTGCCTCTGGAGAGTGGAAGCATCATCCAGACGCCGCAACCGACGATCATGGCCGCCAACGTCCACAGCAGGACCCGCCCAAATGAGACGCTCGCGATCGTCACGGCCCGTGCCAGTCGCTCGCCGGTTCCGGCGAAACGCCTCAACCCGATGCGGTCAAACCCAGCATTCATGATTGCATCACCGATAGCGGCGGAAGCACGTTCGACGACGGACTCGGCCACTGTTTACCTTAATCTGGAAGACCAACTAAGGTTCCCGCGCAGCTATCGAATCGGCAAGGGCGGTGGCGGTCACCGGCCGGGGCCGCTAACATGCGCCGCAACATCGAAGACACGTCGGGAGAACATGACATGCCAGTCGTCACTTGGGATCACGTCCATCTGCGCAGCCCCGATCCGGAGGCTACGGCGGCCTGGTTGCGGGACATCCTCGGTGGCGAGATCGTGCACGCACCGGGACGGATCGACGTGAATCTCGGTGGCGCAAAAATCTTCATTGCACCGCTCGAGGGCGACAATGCGGTCAACCCCCCGCCGCCGCACCCGCACCAGGGCCTCGACCATTTAGGTCTCACGGTGAAGGACATCGACGCCGTCGCGGCCGAGATCAAGGCCAAGGGCGTCACCTTCACGCGCGAGCCGACCACGATCCGCCCCGGCGTGCGCATCTGCTTCATCCGCGGCCCCGAAGGCATCTCCATCGAGCTGCTCGAGCGCGACAAGAAATATACCTGAACGGCGCGTCGGTGTCCGAGAGCGCCGAGCCGTCGGCATCGGAACAGCAAGGCCCCTCGCCGCTGCGCAGTCCGTCGAACCAGGCCTTCAATTCGGCACTGGTGTTGACGAACTGGTCGCGGTCTCGCGCGTGCGCGGAGGGGGCTGCGAGCGCAATCAGGGCCAAGGCGCAAGCGGAGGCTCGCCACGTTTCGCCAGCGTGCCGCGCCGCCAACCCGCCGTTGTCGTGTTTCGCAAATCGTGGGACGCGCACTGTGCAGACGCGGCTCATTCGCCGCCGGAATCGATCCAGTTGCTCACGTTTGCCTTGCTCCAGCACCCCGCGGCCAGTGCAACGATAGTTATGCATTTCGCGGGCCAACCTGATTAGCAACGACAGGCCTCGCTTCATGATCAGACCGTCATGACGGTGTCATAGACAATCCGGGACAACTACGGCTCACGGGCAGGCCCGCACGGCCGGCGGCCAAACTCCCGCGTTGCGTGAGCGGATGCGCTTTGGCATAAATGCCCTACCGGTTACGCCATTGGGCGATGGCGGCCGGCCTCGGGACGTTATGAAGAACGGCCTCTATTCAATTCACGTGAACCTGCTCGATGGTCGAGTCGGCAAGGGCAGTGGCGTGATTCTTTTTCGCGACGGCAAGATTCTTGGCGGCGATGCCTACCTCTATTACACCGGCCGCTACACGGTGAAGGACAACACCTTCAAGGGCGAGGTGCTGGTCCAGCGTCACACCTCGCCGCGGGGCGACGACAATCCGCTGTTCGGTGGCCCTGCCGCGGTCGGCATCGGCGTCAGCGGCACTTTCACGGAGACGCGCGGGGACATGACCGGCACCGCGCTGGTCGGCAAGGCCAGCCAGATTTTCGGCGCGACGCTGCACAAGCTCGCAGAGGCCGACTAGGGGATTATCGGTTCTGATTGAATCAGAACCGAAGCTCCAGATTTTGTTTTGAAGCGTTTTCTTCGCGAACCGATATCCACTTCGCCCGAAAACGCTCCAGCTATTCCGCGGCCTGCTCGAGCGGCGCCACGCGCGGCAGGATGATCTGGATGCGTGTGCCGCTGCCCGGCTCGGAATCGAGATCCAGCCGTCCGCCGAGCCGGTTCGTGACAATGCTGTAGACGATGTGCAGCCCGAGACCGGTGCCGCCCTGGTCGCGCCGCGTCGTGAAGAACGGATCAAATGCACGTCGGCGAACGTCGAGCGACATGCCGCAACCATTGTCGGAGAAGGTGATCTCGACATTGTCCTTGCCGGACTCGCGCACCTGGATGTCGATGGTCCCCGGCCGTCCGTCCGGGAAAGCGTGCGCCACCGCGTTGAGAAACAGATTGGTCAGCACCTGGCCGTACGGTCCGGGATAGCTGTTCATGGTCAGATCAGGCTGGCATTCGACATTGAGCGTCAAATTGTGCTTGCGCAGGCCGGGCCGCAGACTCATCACTACCTGCTCGGTGAGGTCACCGAGATCGAAGCTGCGCTGATCCGAATAGTTGCGGTCGGCGGCGACCTGCTTGAACGACTGGATCAGCTCGGCGGCGCGGTTGAGATTGGAGACGAGCTGCGAGGACGCGTCGCGGCTGGTGTGAAGGAAGTCGTTGAGCGTAGAGCGGCGCAGCTCGCCGCGCTCGACCTCGGCGGTGAACATCGCGGTCTTGCGCTCCAGCGCGGAGGCAACCGTGAGGCTGATGCCGACGGGATTGTTGACCTCGTGGGCGACGCCGGCGACGAGGCGCCCGAGCGCCGCCAGCTTTTCCGCCTCTATCAGCGAGGCCTGAGTCTCGCGCAGATTGCGCAGCGCGGTCTCGGCGGATTCCTTGGCTTTGCGCATCTCCTGCTCGCCGCGCTTGCGCTCGCCGATGTCGAGCGCCACGGTGACGATCCGCTCGATCTCGCCCTCGATATCGAGCAGCGGCAGCTTATTGACCAGCCATTGCCGCATGTGGCCGGAAGAATCCTTGTACTCCTCTTCGTAGAAGCCGAGACCTTTTCGAAGCCTGAGCACGCGCTTGTCGTTCTCGTCGGTCTTGGCTGCACCGTAGCGCGACATCAGATCCGCCGTGGTGCGGCCGAGCGCATCGCCGGGCTCGATGCCGAAGATCCCGGCCATGTAGCGGTTCATCAGCACGTAGCGCAGGTCGCGGTCCTTGACGTTGATCACTGCCGGCACGGTGTCGATGACCTGCTGGAGCAGGCGCCGTCCTTCGGCGATGGCGTCTTCCGCCCGCTTCTGGTCGGTGATGTCGCGCAGCGTGCCTTCGTAGCGGACGATGTTGCCCGCCTCGTCGGGGACGCCGGTGGCGCTGTCGGACAGCCACAGGATGTTGCCGCTGCGCTGGCGTACCTGGTATTCGAACTCGCGCACGATGCCGTCGCGGGCCATCAGCCGCTGATATTCGACGCGCGCCTCGGGATTGACGTAGATGGTGTGGGCGATGTCGTCGATGCTGTCGATGAGCTGCTTGGGGCTGTCATAGCCCATCATCCGCGCCAGCGCCGGATTGGCGTTGAGGAGATCACCGGCCGGTGTCGTCACGTAAATGCCGTCGACCGAGCCCTCGAACAGTTTTCGGTAGCTCTCTTCGGCGAGGCGCTGCTCGGTCAGCGCGCGCACCGCTGCCTCGCGCGCCGTGTCGGCCTCCTCCAGCGCGCGGCGGAACACTTCGGCCGCGCGGGCGATGTCGCCGATCTCGTTGTCGACGTCGGCGGACGGGATCGAGGTATTCTTCTCGCCTGCTGCGAGCGCGCGGATCGACCGTGCGATCTGGGCGAGCGGACGGACCGTCCGCCGCACCACGAAGCCGGCCGCGAGAATGCCGATCAGCACGCCGATGGTGCCGAGCACGATACTCTGCCAGCGCGCCTCCGTCAGCGTCCGGGCGAAGTCGCGCGACAGCACGTGGCCGCGCCGGGCACTGACCTCGCGCAGCAATTCGGTGACGCGCCCGATCAGCCGGCCCTCGGTTCCCAGCACCTCGCGATCGATATCGGCGATCTGCCGTTCCCGGACCGCGACCGCAATGATGGCCCCGGCATAATTATTGACGGACGATTTCAGCCCGGCATCGCCGATGTCCATCGCCCGCATGCTCTGCGCCGCCTGCTCGGCCGCGGACGGATTGCGCGCGAGCAGTCCGAGCGCGATCCGGCTCTGCGCCTCCGACAGGCGGGAGGCCAGCTCGCGGTCGGCGGTGCCCGCGACCGCCACATCGAATTGGTCGCGCAGCGGCGGCAGGCCGGCGAGCAGCTGGGCGCGGCGATCAATCAGCGTCGAGATCCGCTCCAGGCCGCTGCGATAGGTCGCAAGCCTTTCGGTAACCCCGTCGATCATGTCCTGCTGCTCGGGCGCAAGCTCGATGCGGGTCTTCTTCAGGATGTCGCTGAGCGTCGAGGCCGCCTCGCCCACCTGCTTGAATTGGGTGCCGGCGCCGGGGTCGGTGACGAAATCGCGCGCGGCGAGCCGCAACTCGTTCATGCGGCGGTCGATGTCCTCGGCGAGGTCGCCGACGCTCTGGAGCCGCTGCAATTCGGCAAAGGTCGTGTCGATGTGCCGGATCGCAATCACGCTCGCGGTCGAGGTCACGATGATCACCGCCAGCACCAGAAGGAAGCTGCCGAACGTGAGCTGGCCGATGGAGAGCGAGAATATTCGCTTTTTCTCAGGGGTCGGCGTCAATTCGGCGGACATTCGTGATTTGAGGACCGGGGCTGCTGGAGGCGCAATATACGACGTATTGCGGCCCCGGGGGAACACGCGTCAGCCGCCGAATATCCTTAATATTGCAGCCCCGCCGCCTTTCTTGGCCCCGGCTTTATGACGTTTTGACGCTGGCCGGCCGCCGGGCCGGGATAGTCATGGCGGCGACGCCAAGGACGACGCAGGCAAGGCCGATCCAGGCGGTCCGGCTCAGGCTCTCGCCGAGGAAGGCGACGCTGATGGCAACCCCGATCGGCACGCGGAGATAGGCCTGCGCGGTGGTGCCGACCGAGCCCAGGGTCTGGATCAGGCGGAAATAGATCACGAAGGCCGCGGCGGTCGAGAAGGTCGCAAGCGCGAGCAGCGCCAGCACCGAGCTCTGGGAGGGAGACAGCGTCCAGGGCTGTTCGACGATCAGCGAGGCCGGGATCAGCGCCGCCGCCCCCGCCAGCAGCGAGCCGGCCGCCGGCGCCATGGGATCGAGGCCCTTGAAGCTGCGGCCGAAGATCGCGGCGCAGGCATAACAGATGGTGGCGGCGACGATCGCGGCCTCCGCGACGAGACCGCTGCCGATATCATGGAACGCATCGACGCCGACGATCAACAGGATGCCGGCCATGCCGGAGACCACGCCGACCAGCTTTCGCGGGGTCGTCGCCTCGTGACGGGTCACAACGGCCGTGAGCAGGAAGGTGAAGATCGGGCCGGCCGAGTTGAGGATGGTCGCGAGCGACGCGTCGACATGGCGCTCGCCCCAGGCGATCAGCGTCCAGGGAATGACGCTGTTGAGCACGGCCTGGAAGGCAAAGCGCTGCCAGGTCGCGCCGTCTGTCGGCATCCTGATGCCCCTCGCCCACATGATCGCGAGCAGCAGCAGGCCCGCAATCGTGGTGCGCGCTGCGATCAGCGTGATCGGCGGAATGGTGGCAACGCCGAGCTTGATGAAGGTGTAGGAGCCGCCCCAGAGCGTTGCGAGCGCGAGCAGCAGCGCCAGCTCGACGGCGACGTTGTTGTCCTGCCGGTTGTCCATGTCGCGCGCTCCGTTCCGTTGTCAGAGACGGAAACTAGCGCGCCTGCCCTCGCCAATACTTCGTTGTGTGTCGAAGTGTCCTAGCCGACCGCCCCAACCTCGAACACCTCGCCGTCATAGCCGGCCTCGCGGGGGATGCGGAGCTGGCGGCCGGTTTCGGTCTTGGTCATGACAGGCATCACCGTCACGACGGACATGCCGCGGGCGTACTCCAGCGCCGCGCTCACGCTTGACTGCTTGGCTAGCCGGATCAAATTACGTGTGGTCGGGAACGGCAGCTTGAAGCGGCCGCTCTCGCCGCCCTCAACTGCCTCGCGCGGGGAGACCCAGATCGAGTCGGTCGATTCCCGGCCGTCATGCGCGCCGAGCTGGTCGGGCGGGGCTGCGGCGAGGAAGAACCAGGTATCGAAACGTTTTGGCATGCCCTCGGGCGTGATCCAGTGCGCGTAAGGCAAGAGCGTATCGAGCGCGAGCTGGAGACCGTTGTCGGCCAGAATGCTCAGGAAGCTGACCTTTTGCTCGTTGAGCGCGACGCGATGCGCATCGGCGATCTCGCCGGCGCGCCTGGCGTCAACAGGCGTGCCCGAATCCTTCGACCGTGCCAGCAAAATGCCGCTCTCCTCAAAGGTCTCGCGGATCGCGGCGATACGAAATCCGCGGTCCGATTCACTCAGGCCCTCGCCGCCCGAATACAGGTCGGAGCGCTTGACGATCTCCTGATCGCCGGCATCGACGCTGCCGCCGGGAAACACCAGCGCGCCCGAATTGAACTCGATCTGATGATGGCGGACCATCATGAAGACTTCGATTTCCTTCGCTGCTGCGCCGTCGCGCAGCAGGAGGATCGTCGATGCGGGACGTGATGCTGAGGCCTCGGCCATTCAACTAACCTGCGGCGCTGGATTGCGGCCCAAGGTTGGCGCGCTTGTCGATTCGAGCGGCGCGCGACAGCAGGTACTCGACCTCTGCCTTTGCCGTCGGCGTGATGGTCGCGGCGGGCTTGCGCTGGGCGCTGGAGGCGATGATGCCGCGCCTCTGCAGCACGTATTTGCGCACCGCAAGGCCTGCACCCGGCTGCTGCTCGTAGCGGATCAGCGGCAGATGCGCGTCAAACAGATCATGCGCGGCGTCGCGCTTGCCGGCCTTCGAGAGGTTCACGACGTCGATCAGAAGCTCCGGGAAGGCGTAGCCGGTCATGGCACCGTCGGCGCCGCGCTCCATCTCGAAATCAAGGAACGTGCCGCCATTGCCGCAGAGGATCGAGAGCGGTCGCAGCGAGCCGTCCTTCTGGAAGCTGCGCAGCGTCGATATCTTTTCCAGGCCCGGCCAGTCCTCGTGCTTGAGCATCACGCAGTTTGGATTGTCCGTGACGATCTTGCGGATCACGGCGGGGGTGAACACCACAGTCAAGGTCAGCGGATAGTCCTGGAGTACCCAGGGCACGTCGGGACCGATCGCCTCGGCCGCCTGCTTGTAATAGCCGACGATCTGGTCGTCGGTGCGGAGCGACGGCGGCGGCGCGATCATCACACCGGCCGCACCGGCGTCCATCGATGCTTTGGCAAGTGAGCGCATGGTGGCAAAGCCCGGCGCGGAGACGCCGACGATCACCTGCATCTTCTTGGCACGCTTGACGAAGCGCACCGCCACCTGCTCGGCCTCGGCGGCATCGAGCTTCGGCGCCTCACCAAGGATGCCCAGCACTGTGACGCCGTCGCAGCCGACCTCCTCGTAAAAATCGGTCAAGCGGTCGATCGAGCGCTCGTCGATCCGGCCGTCGTCGTGGAACGGCGTCGGCGCGATTGCGAAGGTGCCCTTGGCGTCGGCAGTGAGTTTCATCAGTCCCTGTATCCTTTGTTCGTGATCCCCGGGCTCGCGCGTTGCGGGGTCCGGGAGACCATGGCCTAAAACCGTCGCGCGCCCATCTTGATCTGCTCCTCGGAGAAGAAGATCTCCTTGGCATGCTCAGCGATGTCCCGGGCGTTCCAGCCCGTGTGCGGCGGTTTCCAGCCGTCCATTTCCATCATCCGCATTTCGCGCACGCCGCGGGGCCCGGATACGCCCAGCACCTTGCCGGTCTGATCGCCCGACAAATCGCTGACCATGTATAGCACGGCCGGCGCGATGCCGTCCGGCCCCAGCGCCGCACCGGGGTTCTCCTTATAGCGGGGCAGGTCTGCGGTCATGCGGGTCAGCGCGCCCGGCGCGAGCGTCCAGATCCGGATGTTGTATTTCCGGCCCTCGATCGCCAGCACGTTGGACAGGCCCCAAATGCCGCCCTTGGCCGCGCCGTAATTGGTCTGGCCGAAATTGCCGATCAGGCCCGAGGTCGAGGAGGTGTTGACGATGACGCCGCCGCCGTTTTCCCGCATCCAGCGAAACACCGGCATGGTGCAACAAAAGGTCCCCTTCAGATGCACTTTGATGACCTTGTCCCAGTCGGACTCGCTGGCCTTGGAGAAGGTCTGATCGCGTAAAATGCCCGCATTGTTGACCAGGATGTCGGCGCGGCCAAAATGCTTGATGGCGTCGTCGAATAGCGACTGGCCGCCCTCCATGCTGGAGATGTCGGCGCCGTTGGCGACCGCCTTGCCGCCATCGGCCCTGATCGCGTCGACCACTGTCTGCGCCATCGACTTGTCGGCGCCGGAGCCGTCACGGGGGCCACCGAGATCGTTGACGACGACGGACGCCCCTTCCCGCGCAAACAGCTTTGCGTAGGCCTCACCGAGCCCCCCGCCCGCGCCGGTGATCAGCGCGACCTTGCCGTCAAGTAGTCCCATGGTGGCGTCTCCCTGTTTTTGTTTTTTCGTGTCCCGGACGCGATGCAGCGCGCAACGCTGCGTCGCAGAGCCGGGACCCAGCTCTTTCTTTGCTTGGGCTCGCTAGACCCCGGCTCTGCAGCGCACCGCTGAAGAAGCGCTACGCTGCGTCCGGGGCACGAGACTGCCCTAACCCAGCACCGTCTTGCCGTTCTTGATCACGGTGACGCCGCGCGACTTCACCTTGGCTTCGAACGAGATCGTGTTGCCGTCCTTCCAGAGGTCCATTGTCACGGTCTCGCCGGGATAGACCGGCGAGGAGAACCGCGCGACGTGCTGGCGGAAGGCGGAGGCGTCGTAATCGGCATAGGTCTGGAGCACGCCGCGGCAGGTGATGCCGTAGGCTGCACATGCCGTGCAGGATCGGGCGCGGGAAGCCGGCCTTCTTCGCAAATTCGGGATCGGAATGCAGCGGGTTACGGTCGCCGCAGAGGCGATAGACCAGCGCCTGGTCGGGGCGCGTGATGATGTCGATGGTCTTGTCGGGTGAGCGCGACGGGATCTTGTGCGGATCGGGCTGGGTCAGGTTCGGCCCGCCAAAGCCGCCATCGCCGCGGGCGAAGCGCGAGGCGACCAGCGTTGCCAGCTTCTCGCCCTTCTCGTTCTTGAGCACGGTCTGGTGACTGATCACTACGCCCTTGTCTTTGCCCTTGTCGTAGACTTCGACGACGGAAGAATCGGCGGTGATGTGCGCGGCGACCGGCAGCGGCTGGTGGAAGGTGATGTCGCGCTCGCCATCGACCACCATCACGCGATTGAGGCTCATTTCGCCGGGCCCTGCGCCCCACGCCGCAACGGAGGCGAACGTCGGCACCACCTTGAGCGGCCGCGGCGTCAACGTGCCCTCGTTGACGAAGGCAAGCTCGTTCTCGTCCATCGGATCGGCGCCGAGGCCGATGCCGTAGGCGTAGAGCATGACTTCGCGATCGCTGTAGGCGTATTTCTGGCCGATGTTTTTCAGGCCTTTGAGCTCTTCGTATCTGGCGGACATTTTGTTTGTTTCCTTCCGGATGGTTCTCATCCCCATGGTGAGGAGGCGCTCTTGCGCCGTCTCGAACCATGAGGATGCCCGAAACGCTTTCTTTGTCGTGGCCATCCTTCGAGACGCTTGCTTCGCAAGCCCTCAGGATGAGGACCGTCCTACGCCGGCGTAAAGAACGGCAATGGCGCGCCATCGGTCGGCTTGAACACCACCTTCACCTTCTGGCCGATCTTCAGCTTCTCGAGATCGCAATCGACGAAGTTGGTCTGGAGCGAAGGCCCCTCCTTCAGCGTGACGTAACCGATTGCGTAAGGACCGGTCGGCGACTTCCGCATCAAGCTGTAAGTGTAGATCGTGGCTTCGCCCGAACTCTCCTCCCACACCGTCTTGTCCGAATAACAGAACGGGCAGATCGCGCGCGGGAAGTAGTGCGCTTCGCCGCAGGCGGTGCAGCGCTTGATCATGAACCTGCCCTCTTTGGCCGCGTCCCAGAACGCGGCGGTCTCGGGGTTCGTCGCCGGGGCCGGATATTTCTTTGTCTCGCTCATCACACGCGCTCCAGAATAGCAGTCGAGGCAGCGTGGCGCACGCCCAGCAATCCGCCGGTGCCGTGGGCGATCGCGAGATCGCAGTTTTGAACCTGCACCTTCGGATGCGCCTCACCGCGCAACTGGCGGACCGCCTCAAGGATCTTGGTCATGCCGCCGCGGTTGACGGGATGATTGCTGCAGAGGCCGCCACCGTCGGTGTTGAACGGCAGCTTGCCGACGCCCGAGATCAGATTGCCGTCGGCGACGAACTTGCCGCCCTCGCCTTTCTTGCAGAAGCCAAGGTCTTCGAGTTGCATCAGCACGGTGATGGTGAAGCTGTCGTAGATCGAGGCGTACTTGATGTCGTTCGGCGTGATGCCGGCTTCCTCGAACGCACGCGGGCCGGACCAGATCCCGGCGGAGTAAGTGAGGTCGAGATCCTTGCCGCCGCGCGGGCCCTTCATGGCCTCGCCATGTCCGATCAGTCTGACCAGCGGTTTCTTCAGGCTCTTGGCGATCTCGGGCGTGGTCACGATCAGCGCACCGCCGCCATCTGAGACGACGCAGCAATCCATGCGATGCAAGGGATCGGAGATCATCGGCGAGTTCAGCACGTCCTCGACGGTGACGACATCCTTGAGCATCGCATGCGGATTGTATTGCGCGTGATGCGAAGCCGCGACCTTGATCCAGGCGAGCTGCTCGCTCGTGGTGCCATAGTCGTGCATGTGGCGCATGGCACACATGCCATAGGCATTGTGCGTGGTCGCGCCGTAAGCCATCTCGAAATCGGCCTCGGCGCCGGCCGCACGCGGCGGCATCGCCCCGGTGCGCGGTTTCCCTGCCAGCGTGATCAGCGCGATCGAGCACTTGCCCGCGGCGATCGCCTCGGCGGCGTGGCCGAGATGGATGATGTAGGAACAGCCGCCGGTTTCGGTGGAATCGACGTGGCGGAGCTTTTTGGTATTCAGGCCGAGATAATCGACCATCGGCCAGGCGCCGCCGGGCGCGTCGCCCGCGCAGAAATAGCCGTCAACATCGTCCTTGCTGAGCCCGGCATCCTCGATCGCGCCCTTGGCGACCTCGGCATGAAGCTGAGCGGTGGATTTGTCCGGCGCATGCCGGGTCGGGTGTTCAAAAATCCCGGCAATGTAGGCCTTGCCCTTGATGGTCAAAACTTCAGGTCTCCGCTGGCGTTTCTTCTTGCTCCGTTTTTCTGAACCGCGGTGGCCTGATTGGCAAGCGCGGAAATATTCCGTCGGGCGAGAGGGTGGCGGCTTGGCGCAAATGATGCGCCCGTGTCCCGGACGCGCTGCAACGCCTCAACGTTGCCGCGCAGAGCCGGGACCCAGGTGGCCACGCAAATCGTTGCGACATGGGCCCCGGCTCTGCAGCGCACCGCTAAAGAAGCGCTGCGCTGCGTCCGGGGCACGAGAGCTTCGTTCGGTCCAAGTCGTAAAGGTGTTTTGCCCGACTGCACAAGCGGTTTCGTTTTATCGAAAACCCGTTTTTATCGAAAACAACCCCATGCACAGTAGAACGGTGGTTGATTTCACACAGGATTTCGCAGGGTGGGTTAAGCGAACCCACCCTGCAAAGTTCTACTCCGCCGCGATCTGCCTCGGCACGGGCGGCGGGTTGGCAAGATCCGCGGCGAGCTGGGCGTAGCGGGCCTTGGCGTCCGCGACGGCCTTCTCCTTGACCGGGCCGTAGCCGCGGATGCGGTCGGGCAACGAGAGCAGCTCCACCGCGGTGTCGATCGTGAGCGGCGACAACAGGCCGAGCACGGTGGCGACGTCCTTCTCGTAGCCGGTGATCAGGTCGCGTTCGAGCTTGCGGTCGGCGCTGCGGCCGAAGATGTCGAGCGGCGTACCGCGCAGCACCTTGAATTTCGCAAGCACGCGGAACATCGGAAGCATCCACGGGCCGAACGCGCGCTTCTTCGGGCGGCCGAGCGCATCGACGCCACGGCTAAGGATCGGCGGTGCCAGATTGAAGCTGAACTTGAAGTCGCCCTCGAACTGGTCGCGGAGCTGCTTTTCGAACGCGCCGTCGGTGTAAAGGCGCGCGACTTCGTATTCGTCCTTGTAGGCCAGCAGCTTGGCGTAGTTGACCGCGACGGCGCGGGTCAGCGCCTCGTCATAGCCGCCCTGCCTGGCGGCTTCGCTGACCTGGTCCACCAGCTTGCGGTAACGCTTGGCCAGCCGGCCGTTCTGATAGGCGGTGAGATGCTTGGCACGGTGATCGACGATCTCATCGAGCGTCATTGCGTCCAGTGTCTTGGGCGCGATGACCTCGTCCGTTCCCTTCAACATACCGGCGAGACGCTGGGGGGTCCGCGACCGCGAGACGGCCGAGGCGGAAAGCTTCCTTGTTCATCTTGATCGAGACGCCGTTGACCTCGATCGCCTGCTCGATCGACTCCGCTGACAACGGCAAGAGCCCCTTCTGATAGGCGTAGCCCATCATCATCATGTTGGTAGCGATGCTGTCGCCGAGCAGCTGCTCTGCCAGCTTGGTGAAGTCGAAGAACACGGAGTCCTTGTGCAGCGCCGTTTCCAGCAACCCATTCAACTTGCGGGTCTGGAAATTGAAGTCGCGGTTGAGGATGAAGTCGGCGGTGGGAATGACGTGGCTGTTGATGATGCCGCGGGTGCGGCTGGTGTCGCAGAGCGAGATGGTGTCCTTGGCGACCGCGACCACCTCATCGGCGGCGAGCACGACATCGGCCGTGCCTGTGACGATGCGCGAGCAAGTCACCTCGGCCGGATGGTCGGACAGGCGCACATGGCTGAGCACCGCCCCGCCCTTCTGCGCCAGACCGGACATGTCGAGTGGATCATCGAGGCCTTGCCCTCGATATGAGCGGCCATGCCGAGCAGCGCGCCGATGGTCAGCACGCCGGTGCCGCCGACGCCCCCGACCGCGATGTTGTAGGGCTTGTCCAAATTGGGGCGCGACGCCGGCTCAGGCAGATCGCCGATATCGCCGACGCCCGCGGGCGCGCGCTTGCGCATCTTGCCACCATCGACGGTGACGAAGGACGGGCAAAAGCCCTTTACGCAGGAATAATCCTTATTGCAGGTCGACTGGTTGATGGCGCGCTTGCGGCCGAACTCGGTCTCCAGCGGCTCGACCGAAATGCAGTTCGATTGCACCGAGCAATCGCCGCAGCCTTCGCACACCGCGGGATTGATGAGCACACGGCGTGCCGGATCCTCCAGTGTGCCGCGCTTGCGGCGGCGGCGCTTCTCGGCGGCGCAGGTCTGCACGAAGACGATCGCGGAGGCGCCCTTGACCTTGCGGAGCGTTTTCTGGACCGCGTCGAGCTCGTCACGATGCGCGGTCTTGACGCCGGGCGCGATCTCGCTCGCCGGATAGGCGTCGGGATTTTCCGAGACCAGATAGATCTCGCGGATGCCTTCGCTGTGGAGCTGGAAGGTGATCTGCTGGGGCGACAATTCGCCGTCGACATGCTGGCCGCCGGTCATCGCGGTCGCGTCGTTATAGAGGATCTTGTAGGTGATGTTGGCGCCGGAGGCGACCGCCTGGCGGATCGCGAGGCTGCCGGAGTGGAAATACGTGCCGTCGCCGAGATTGGCGAACACGTGCTCTTCCTTGGTAAAGGGGGCAACGCCGACCCACGGCACGCCCTCGCCGCCCATATGGGTGAAGGTCTCGGTGGAGCGATCCATCCACAACGCCATGAAGTGGCAGCCGATGCCGGCAAAGGCGCGACTGCCTTCGGGCACCTTGGTCGAGGTGTTGTGCGGACAGCCGGAGCAGAAATACGGGGTGCGGGCGACAGGCGCGGTCGCCTGCATTTGCGAAGCCTGGCGGCCGTTGAACCAATCGGCCTTGGCACGCAGCATCGTTGCAATTTCGGGATTGAGATCAAGTCGAAGCAGACGCTCGGTCAGCGAACTGGCCAAAGAGGCGACGCTGAGTTCTTCGGCAAAGGGAAGGAAGCGCTTGTCGTGATCGTCCATCTTGCCGATGATGCGGGGACGGACATCGTCGCGCCAGTTGAACAGCTCCTGCTTCACTTGATTTTCGACGATCTCGCGGCGCTCTTCGATGATGAAGATTTCCTCGAGGCCTACAGCGAATTGCCTGACGCCTTCCGGCTCCAGAGGCCAGGGCATGCCGATCTTGTACAATCGAAGTCCGATCTTGGCCGCGACCTCGGGTGTGATGCCGAGCTCACGCAGCGCCTGCCGGATATCCTCGTAGCTCTTGCCGGACGCCATGATGCCATAGCGGGCGTTCGGCGAATCCATGGTGATGCGGTTGACCTTGTTGGCACGCGCAAAGGCGATCGCGGCAAAGCCCTTGTAGTCCTGCAGCCGGCGGTCCTGGGCAAAGCGGTCGTCGGGCCAGCGCAGATTGAGGCCACCCTCAGGCATCTCGAAATCGGTCGGGATCACGAACGGCGTCATCTCGTCCGTGAGGTCGATCTCGGCGGTGGTCTCCACCGTCTCCGTGATCACCTTCATGCCGACCCAACAGCCCGAGTAGCGCGACATCGCGATACCGAGCAGGCCCATCTCGATCATCTCGTGGACGCTCGAGGGGTAGAGATAGGGCATCAGCGCCGACATGAAGGCGTGGTCGGACTGATGCGGGACGGTGGAGGATTTTGCACCGTGGTCGTCGCCGGCGAGACACAAGACGCCGCCGTTCTTGGCGGAGCCGGCGGCATTGCCGTGACGGAACACGTCGCCGCAGCGATCGACGCCGGGGCCCTTGCCGTACCAGATGCCGACCACGCCGTCATACTTGGCGCCGGGCGAGAGGTTGAGCTGCTGCGAGCCCCAGACCGCAGTCGCGGCCAGATCCTCGTTCACGCCGGGCTGGAACTTGATGTTGTACTGCTCGAGATGTTTGCGCGCGGCGAAGAGCTGCTGGTCATAGCCGCCGAGCGGCGAGCCGCGATAGCCGGAGATGAAGCCCGCGGTGTTCAGCCCCGCGGCACGGTCGCGCCGGATCTGGGCCATCGGCAGGCGGACCAGCGCCTGAATGCCGGTTGTGAAAATATGTCCCGTGTCCTGGGTGTATTTCTGATCGAGACTGATCGGACCCTGGTTGATGCCCATTATGTCCTCTTCCGCCCTTTTGAGCGCTTGGCTGCTTAAGCCGTTGCCTGCCCGTTGTTTTTAGCTAGGGCGCGCCGACCATCTTTGCCACTCTATGTCGGATATTTCACGCTCCGCATCACAAATCTGGCCCAGAGACGGCGCCGGGTGATAATCGCAATTTCGTGGCTGCAATGGCATCGGCGATTGTCAATTTGTGTCACGATACCCCCGCCGTCGCGAAACGAATTGACGCCCCGGTCACGCGGGACGGCGTCGATGGGTCGCAGGAGAGGCTTTCGATGCGGACGATTCTGGCTGGCTTGGCTCTCGTGGGTCTGGCGTTGTGCAGTGCGGTTACGAGCGCGGCCCTCGCTTCAGAGCCGTCGCCGGAGCTGATCGCCTACGGCAAGGTACTGGTTGAGGCCGGCGATTGTGCGGGCTGCCACACCGCCGATCCCGCAAAACCGTTCGCGGGCGGAAAGCGCATCGACACGCCCTTTGGCGCAATCTACGCGCCGAACCTGACCCCGGACCGCGACACCGGCATCGGCGCCTGGACGGATGCCGATTTTACCCGCGCTGTGCGCACCGGCGTCGCACCCGACGGCTCGAACTATTATCCGGCGTTCCCCTATCCCTATTTCACGCGGATGACGAAAGACGACACGCTGGCGATCCGGGCCTATCTCGGAACGCTCGCGGCCGTCACGAGCCGGAACAAGCCGCCGGAGCTACGCTGGCCGTTCGGCTATCGCGGCCTGATGCGGATCTGGAACATGGTGTATTTCAAGCCCGGCTTGTTCGAGCCGGACCAGAGCCAGAGCGCGGCGTGGAATCGGGGCGGCTATCTCGTCACCGGGCTCGGCCATTGCGGCGCCTGCCATACGCCGAAGAACTATTTTGGCGCGGACAAGCAGGCGCAAGCACTCTCGGGCAACAAGGTCGGCGGCTGGTACGCACCAAGACTCGATGGCGCTCCCCGCGCCGGGTTGAAGTCGTGGAGCGTCGAGGACATCACCGAATATCTTCAGAGCGGGCGCAACGCCAGGAGCCATGCCGGCGGGCTGATGGCGGAGGTGGTCGTCAACTCGACCTCGAAAATGAGCGATGCCGATGTGCGTGCGATCGCGGTTTACCTGAAGGGCCTGCCGCCGGCACGGCGCGAGACGATCGTGACGCCGCCTGACGATGCCGAGATGAAGGCCGGCCAGGTGGTCTACGCCAAACTCTGCATTGCCTGCCACGAGGCCGACGGCTCCGGCGCGCCGCGCATCTATCCGCCGCTGCCTGGCAACGCGCTGCTGCAATCGGTCAATCCGTCCTCGACCTTGCGCATCATCCTCGACGGCGCCCACACCGTGACAACGCGGCGCGCGCCCAACACCGGCGAGATGCCGGCCTATGGCAAGCAATTGTCCGACGAAGAGATCGCGGCGGTGACGAACTACATCCGCAATTCCTGGGGCAATGCCGCGCCGCTGGTGACGGCGTCACAGGTCGCCAAGGCGCGAAAGCAGGAGCCGTAGTCAGGGCTTTCGCTCCTCGTCTTCCGTGAAGACGAATTTCGGCATCTCCCATTTGTAGCGCACCGCCAGCAGGCGGAAGCTGATGCCGAGGATAAAGGTCAAAATGGTCCAGAGCTCGGTGTTGAGCTTGAGGCCAAAGGCGGTCGCATAGAACAAGCCGGTAACGACCGAGACGCTGGCGTAGAGCTCGGAGCGGAACAGCAGCGGCACGTCATTGCAGAGCACGTCGCGCAACACGCCGCCGGCGCAGCCGGTCACCATGCCGGAGACAATGACGATCGGCAGCGTGGCATCCATCTGCCAGGCGATATCGCAGCCCGTCATGGTGAAGACGACGAGGCCGATGGCATCGAGCACGATGAAGGCCACCTTCAGCCGGTGCACGAGGCGCGCCATCAGGATGGTGAGGAAAGCGGCGCCGCCGGCCAGCGCGAGGTAGATTGGGTTTTGCACCCAGGCCAGCGGATAGTGACCCAGGAAGAGATCGCGCAAGGTGCCGCCGCCGAGCGCCGTGATGCAGCCGAGGAAGCAGACGCCGAGCCAGTCCATGCTGCGGCGGCCGGCTGCGAGCGCGGCGCTCATGCCTTGCGCTGCGACCGCGACCAGCGACAGCAGGTGCAGCACGCTATCGCTCGGCGGCAAGCTCCACATCGTTCAGTTCCTCCCTATGCCACGGAACTTACGCTTCGGGTTCCCAGGCGAACAGGTTCCCGATTCCCGGCATGGGGCAACATGCGACGAAAGCATAATGGGGAATGGAACAGAATCTCGCACCTGAGGGTTGTCCGAGCGCAATAATCGAGGAGACCAAATCGATGGCTGACGACCGTTTTACCAACGATCCGTATCGCCCGAATCTCGCCGATGATGAATATCGCAACGCGGCGCGACGGGATGCCCAGCTTCAGGCCGATCCCGAGCTTGGTGAAGGCCCTGCCTCCAGCGGCAAGGTTGCGATGTTTGCAGTAGCAATTGCGCTGGTGCTGGGTGCCGTATTCTACGGCCTGAACAACACACACACCGGCAACGAGGCGAGCAACGCGCCGGCGACGCAGACTGCGCAGCAGGCGCCGTCGGCCAATCCGGCGGCACCTCCCGGCATGCGCGACGTGACGCCGCCGCGCACCAACACCGGGCCTGGCGTGACCACAGGCGCCGCGCCGAGTAAGCCGGCCCCGGATACCCAGAAGCCGTCTGACGGCGCGAAGTAACGATTTGCAACAACATGCAACAGCGGCGGGACTCACGTCCCGCCGTTTTCGTTTGCCTCTACCGTCTGAGCATGATCTTTTCGGAGAACCGCTGCACACTTCTCCGGATCATGCTCTAGGGTCTGTTGGGATTCATCTGGAGTTTATCGCGGCCGCGGCCAGATAGATCATTGAAGTGAAGCTCTGGTCGGTCTTGTCGGCGCGCATTGCGATGCGCTTGAATTCCTTGAGCTTGCCGAAGAAGTTCTCGATGAGATGCCGCCATTTGTACATCTCCTTGTCGATGGCGAGAGGCTGTGCACGGCGCGGATGCTGGGAGATGACGACTTTGGCGCCACGCGCTTCGAGTTCGGCGATGATGGCGTTGCTATCGAAGGCCTTATCAGCGATCAGCGCGTTGAAGGCCAATCCCTCGATGAGCGGCGGCACGCCCACCGTATCGAAACGCTGTCCCGGCAGGAGCACGAAGCGCACGAGATTGCCGAGCGCATCGGTGAGCGCCAGAATTTTGGTGGTCATGCCGCCTTTCGAGCGGCCGATCGCCTGGCTTTGCGTCCCCCTTTTGCGCCCTGACCGTGGCGGTGGACCTTGACGATGGTGGCGTCGACCATGGCGTATTCCATGTCGGGATCGTCGGAGATGGCCTCGAACAGCCGCTTCCAGACATCCGCCTTCACCCAGTCGCGAAAGCGCGTGAATGTGCTATTCCAGTGGCCGAACATCGCCGGCAGATCCCGCCAGGGACTGCCGGTTCGGGCGATCCACAGAACGGCCTCGACAAACAGTCGGTTGTCCTTGCCGCTGCGGCCCGGATCTCCCGGCTTGCCAAGACAATGCGGCTCCATCTTCGCCCATTGGGCGTCAGTCAAAACGAATCGGTCCATCCCAAGCTTGAATCACAACCAAGCCCCGATGAGAATCCTGAATCCCAACAGACCCTAGCTGAACATCTTGTTGAGCTCGCCGCCGGGATAGCCGCTCCCGAGTTCCGCGAAGGTGCCCTTCTCCGCCATTTCCTTTGCGGCCCGCATGAAGCCGCCCCAGGCGGCGCGTGCGAGTGAACCGCCGACGCTGATCCGGCGCACACCGAGATCGGCAGCTTCCTGCAACGACAGCCCGGAGCCGCCGATCAGCAGGTTGAACGGTTTTGGATGCACCGCCTTCACCACTGTGGCGATGTCGTCACGGCTCTTCAGGCCCGGCGCGTAAAGGCAATCGGCGCCGGCATCGGCGTAAGCGGCGAGCCGGTCGATAACGAGCTTGAGGTCCGTCACGCCCCACAGATATGCCTCGCAGCGGCCCACCAGCAGCGTGTTGCTGTCACCGATCGCCTTCCGCGAAGCCCTGATACGCTCGACCGCGAGCGCGCGCTCGTAGATCGGCTTGTCCTTGTCGCCGGTGGAGTCCTCGATCGAGAGACCGGCAACGCCGGTGCGCACGCAGCGCTCGACATTGTCCGCGACCTTGTCGGGTTCGACCGCGAAGCCGCCCTCGAAATCGGCGTTGACGGGGATGTCGACGGAGGAGCTCAATGCTGCCAGATGCTGACAGACGTGCTCGACCGAGACGCGGTTGTCGGCCTTGCCGATGGTCCATGCAAAGCCCGCGCTCGACGACGCAAGCGCCTTGAAACCGAGATGCTGCAACGCTTTGGCGCTGCCGACGTCGACCGGATTGGGCAGGATGAAACAGCCGCTCTCGTGCAGCTTCCTGAAGATCGCGCGCTTATCAGCAATTGTCACCGGCATGTTTCTCTCCCTTGTTGGTCGCGCAGAGATGGGGACGTGCCGCCGCGAGTGCTAGTGCGCGTCGTGCACCGCGCGGCTGTCCTTCGGCGCCTGCTCGCGATCATTCATGCTGTAGTCACGGATGACGCTGGCGATACGCAAATGATAATCGGCGAAGATTTTTGCGCGGCCCTTCGCTTGCGTGCGCCGGTGCTCCATCGTGTTGCGCCATGCCTGAACCGCCGCCTCATCCCGCCAGAACGATACCGACAGGATCTTGCCCTTGTCGGTCAGGCTCTCGAAACGCTCGACCGAGATGAAGCCGTCGATGGTTTGCAGGATGGGCTTGAGGTCGGCCGCGAGGTCGAAATAATCCTGACGGTGTTCCGGCCTCGGCCAAACCTCGAAGATCACGGCAATCATGGGCATCTCTCCTGTCATTGATGGCCTACAATACCACCTACAAGATCACTTGGCGCAAAAACGTGCGCTCTTCGGCGAGGATGAATTTGTGCTCCTCGGCGAAGTGGAAATTTGCCATGCCTTCGATATCCTGACTCAGCCGGGCGCGATAGGCCTCGTACGCGGCCAGACTCTCGAAGGTGATCAGCCCAAACGCGATGTTGTTGGTGCCCTCGTGCGGCATGAAATAGCCGATCAGGTCACCGCCGCATTTCGGGATGATGGTGAGCCAACGCTTCGAATACTCCTGAAACTGCGCGCGCTTGAACGGATCGAGCTGGTAGCGGATGAAGACGGTGACGGACATGATGAGCTCCTGTTTTCTTCGTCATTGCGAGCGAAGCGAAGCAATCCAGAGTGCCTCAGAGGGACATGCTGGATTGCTTCGTCGCTTCGCTTCTCGCAATGACGACGTGGTGAAAGAATACGCGCTTGCCCGACCGCGATGCTTCGGCTATCATCGAAGTATGAAGTCCGGCCCAGACATTGCCATGATCGCCTCGCTGGTCGGCGATCCCGCCCGCGCCAACATGCTCACGGCGCTGATGAACGGCCGCGCGCTCACCGCGAGCGAGCTGGCGCAGGAGGCCGGCATCACGCCGCAGACCGCAAGCTCGCATCTTTCCAAGCTTGAGGCCGGTGGCCTCATCGAGCCGGAGAAACAGGGCCGCCACCGCTACTATCGCCTCACCGACGACGACGTCGCTGGCGTGCTCGAAGGCCTTGCGAGCCTCGCCGCGCGGACCGGCCATATGCGGGTGCGCACCGGGCCGAAGGATCCGGCGCTGCGGCGTGCGCGGATCTGCTACGACCATCTCGCCGGCGATCTCGGCGTGCAGATGCTCGACACCCTGCGCGCGCAAAACCTAGTCAGGCAGAAGAAGCAGGACATCGAGCTGACGGCGGAGGGCGAGCGCTTCCTGGCCAAGCATTTGCAGATCTCGCCCGACATGCTCACCCATCCGCGCCGGCCGGTCTGCAAGGCCTGCCTCGACTGGAGCGAGCGGCGCCACCATCTCGCCGGTACGCTTGGTGCCGCCATGATGCAACGTTTCGCCGAGCTGAAATGGGCCGCCCGCGACGCCACGCCCGGCAGCCGCGTGGTGAATTTTACGCGCACCGGCGAGAAGCAGTTTGCGGCGTTGTTCGGTGATGGGCGGGAATAAACACAAGTCCGTGTGAACGACGTCTCTCGTCGTGGCCGGGCTTGACCCGGCCATCCACGTGTTTATGCGAACGATCGTTCCCTGACCTTCAGAGACTCCCATGAACCGCTTCGCTTTGGCCGCGCTCGCCGCCGCCCTCATCGCCTCTCCGCTCACCTCCACTCGCGCCGCCGACACCGCCTCGCGCGAGCCCTACGGCGTCGCGCTCGAAGGCTTTGCCTATCCCTACCCCGTGCAATTGCTGCCTGTGACCAATGACGGCGAGCAGCTCAGCATGGCCTATATGGATGTTGCGGCTGCGCGGCCGAACGGCCGCACCGTGGTGCTGCTGCATGGGCGCAATTTCCCGTCGAGCTATTGGGCGCCTGTCATCAAGATGCTGAGCGAGGCCGGTTTCCGCGTCGTGGTGCCGGACCAGATCGGCTTCGGCAAATCCTCCAAGCCGACGGGTGAGCTGCATTTCGACACACTGGCACGCAATACGATGGCGCTACTCGATCATCTCAAGATCGAAAAAGCGGAGATCGTCGCCCATTCGCTCGGGGGCATGCTGGGCGTGCGCATCGCCCGCGCCTATCCCGACCGCGTCGCTCACCTTGTTCTGACGGCCCCAATTGGGCTGGAAGACTACCGCCTCTACGTGCCGCCGACACCGACCGAGAAGATTTTCCAGACCGAAGACAAGCTCACGGCCGAAGGCTATCGCAAGCAGCTCCAGACCAATTACGCGATCAAGCTGCCGCCGGACGCGATCACGCCATTCATCGACGCCCGCTTCAACATCAAGGGCAGTCCTGATTATCCACGCTGGCTGCGCGCCTTTGTCAGCTCCGGCCAGATGATCTATCGCGAGCCGGTGGCGCACGAGGTCGCGCTGATCACCGAGCCGACGCTGTTCATCATGGGTGCCGACGACCACAACGCACCGGGCCGACCGAACGCACCGGAGGCGCTGCGCGCGAAAATGGGGCAGAACGCCGAACTGGCTAAGGCACTGGCTGCGAAGATGCCGAACGCGCGGGCCGAGGTGATCCCGGACACCGGCCATCTCGTCTTCCTGGAATCACCGGAGAAGTACAAGGAGCTGGTCCTGGGCTTTCTCGGCCGCTAACGCCATTGCCGTCGCCTGAGGCCGCCTGCGGGGAATGTTCATGCCGCATTCAGGTCATGATTGGCAGATCTGCGTCGCGTCGTGTCGGCATGTTGCGAGCTTTAACGTGTCGAATCGTGTCTTTTGATTCATTGTGCGCCGAAAGGGCCAAGCCCTCCTAGAACCTGCCCCAATCCTGCCCGCCAAAGCCTGCCCCCCAAAGCCTGCCCTCCAAAGCCTGCCCCAAAGACGAGAAGGAAGATCAAATGAAATACCTGTTTGCCGCCGTGATGCTCGCCAGCGCGGTCGTTGGTTTCAGCGAGGCGGCCAGCGCCGCCGGCGGTTGCGGCCCCGGCTGGCATCGCGGCGCCTATGGCGGTTGCCGGCCGATGCGCGGTCCGGTCGTTGTCCGCCCCCGTCCGATCGTGGTTGCGCCGGCCCCTGTCGTGGTCGTGCCGCGCGCGCGCGTGTGCCCCTACGGCTTCCGCTGGTACGCCGGCCGCTGCCGCCCGCTCTGATCTCGTTTTTTTCGCATAGCGAAATGGCCGCGCGGCGAAAGCCCGCGGCCATTTTCTTTTTGAGACGTCTCCAAACAGTTGGTCCGCGTTCCTGCAAGCGGCTCCGAATCAAACGGGGGTCGCAACCGCGATCCCCGTCCCGATGTCGATCGACGAGCGGTTACCAATGGCGGCGATGCCAGCGCCGGCGGCGCCAGCCCCAGTGACGGCGATGCCAGTGGCCGTGGCCGCGCCAATGCACCTGTTCCGGTTTCAATTGCGCCGCTTCATCGCTGCTGGTGACTGCGGGATGAGCGTCCGGATTGCGCTGCGGCATGCCGGGATCACCGAGCGGGTGCGGCGCCAGCGGCGCGGCCTGTGCGGCGGTGGTGAACGCGGCGGCTCCGGCAGCGACACCGATTGCAAATTTCAAAAAGTTCCGGCGCTCCATGGCATGTCCTCTGGGCTATCGAGCAAGTGATGCAGAGGCAGTGTCGTGGTCACGACATGAACCAAAGCTGAATCCCGCATTCAGGTTAGTTGCGAAGTGAGAGGTTTCGTAGCCCCGACGCCGGGCTACAACGCCGGTGCGCTATTTCCCAAACTCCTGCGCCACCACCAGCGTTTCGCGCGTGCGCTTCACGTCGGGCCAATCGCGGTTGAAATCGGCGACCAGCTGCTTCAAGGCATCGCCCTTCAGCATCGCCGCGAGCCTGGCCTCGTCGTCGAACTGATACATCGCCTGATGCAGCGACGGATCGTCCAGGCTCCAGAACCGCCACGCCTTGCTCACACCGAACGCCTTCACCGCGTCGGGCAGATGTTCCGTCTCGTACCATCTGTCGAAGGCGGCGCGCTTGCCGGCATCGGTGACGGTGGCACGAACGACGAAGAAGGCTGACGGCATCAGGGTTCCTCCTGTTTGTGGGGTGAGATTAACCGGTTTACGGCGCCGACGACAAAAGAGTTGGCGACGCTGTCGGAACATACTCGCTTCATCCGTCCTATGCCCAGACAGCACGGAGACACCGCATGGCCGACCTCACCCTGACCACCTTCGATTGGGTTCCCGAGATGCCTCGCGGCTTCGTGCGGGACCTTCGCGTGCGCTGGGCCCTTGAAGAAGCTGCCTTGCCGTATCGCGTTGCGAGCGTGCCGTTCGGTGACCGCGACGCTGCGCATTTCGCGCACCAGCCCTTTGGGCAGGTGCCGTGGCTCACCGACGGCGACATCTCGATCTTCGAGAGCGGCGCTATCCTGCTCCATCTCGGCGAACGCAGCGCAAAGCTGATCCCGACTGATCCGCGCGGCCGCAGCGAAGCGATCGCGTGGGTGTTCGCCGCACTCAATTCGGTGGAGATGCCAAGCCTGCCGTGGTCGATGCTGAAGTTCATGGGCGATGCGGGCGATACGCCGGCGTGGAAATTCGTGGACGGCTTCCTCAAGCTCCGCCTCAAGCATCTTGAGCCCGTGCTGGCCGGCCGCGAATGGCTGGCGGCCTCCTTCTCCATCGCCGACATCCTGATGTCGGACGTGCTGCGCCCCGTCGATCGCTTCGACGGTTTGGCGGAACATCCGGCCTGCCGCGCCTACGTCACCCGCGCTACGGCGCGCCCCGCCTTCGTCAAGGCCCGCGCCGACCAGATGGCGCATTTCGCCGCGGCGGACGCCGTACGATCTGCGTGACGTGCCTCACATAACTAGCCCGGCATTGGCCATACGATCGCGACCATCGGAACGAAGCAAACGGCTTCAATTATCAGGGCGGAAGGTGACACATGGCCCGCATCGAATATCTCAAAGACCAGCTTGCCCGCGCCGAGCGCCTGGCAAAGGCGATCCTCGACCAACAAACCGCGCAACGCCTTCAGGCGCTCGCAGCCGAATGCCGCACGGAGTTGCAGGTGCTGACGCACAAGGCCGCGGCATAAGGCAGCTCGTTACACGAGCTTCATCGGCGTATCGGCGACCACGCGAAGGTCGAAGCTGCTGATCAAAGCTGAACGGCGCGCCTCCGCAGCACCGATGGCCTCGTCAGTCTGTCGCAGCGTACTGACGTTCGAGCCGAGCGAGACGATCCCACCGAGCACGAGAGCTACTGATCCCAGCGCGGCGGTCTGACCTGTCCCGAACAGACCGAGGATCGTGATCAGCAACAGTGCAGCCCCGCCGCCGATCGCGACCTTGGACGCCAGAATATACTTCCGGCATCGCTCGGCAATCTCGGCCAGCGCCGCGATCCGGTCTTCAAGGTCTGAAATCTCGTCGGTCGGATCGGTTTCGGTCATCGGATTTCAAAATTTGGGAAGCTCGATTGCGAATAAAGCCTAGCGGCGAAGTCCTTCGCTTAGCTAGGTAGCTTGCCCCCAACCGATTTATAGAATTCCGCAAGTTGGTTCGCTAACAGTGAGGCCAACAAATCTTCCATCTTCGAAACATCGATCCGGCCTCCGCCGCGAAAGACCAAATCTGCTTCATCCAACGCGTCAAAATAGGGCTTTCGGTTGTCGATGATTTGATCTGGTATCGTTGGCGTGCCTGGCAGAACCGCACCAGCGCGAACCGAAAGCACAACATATGAGACAATTCGGGAGGTACGACCGTTCCCATCCGCGAACGGATGAATCCAGTTTAGCCGCCACATGACGTAACGGCGAGATGGATCGGCGTGCTAGCTTCCCAGTGATCATTGACGTAGTCGCACATGTCCTCAACGAGTTCGGGGACCAGATGTGCACCGACGGGCTCATGCTTACTTCCCTCGATGGCAACGCCACCGGGGCGATAGTTTCCAGCATAGGAGCTGATGCCTGCTAAGGCTTCTCGCTGCAAACCGAGGATGAGTGAGGGGCGGAGCTTGAATGAGCCCCGCTCAAGGGCCGTATGGATCGCACCAATGGCTGCGTCGTATTGGCGGAACCCGTTCCGAGCTTCCGCAGCGGCCTTCTGCTGAGGATCTGTAATTAACTCAGGTTCGAGCGCACGGCTATCGCGCCGTTCACGCTCTTCGCTTGTCATTTCTTTTCCTTGGCCAATTTTTCGGCCTCACGGTCCACCATTTCGCGCGTAATAAGCGAATTCTCGAAATGGGTGTTGCCATATACGAAGCTGCGCCGCTGCTCCTCCCGGTGTTCGGGGGACGGATTGGCGGTCTTCGCAGCTTCGATTAGTTTCTTGAGAGCGTCAGTCATCGCACCAATATAGTCGAGTCCGTTCAGGGGCACCACGCGATTTTGTACAGAATAGCCGCTGTAAGTTCCTCACAACGGCAAATTGTCGTGCTTCTTCGCAGGCGTTTCCACCTTCTTGTCCTTCAGCATCGACAACGCCCTTGCAATCCGTTTTCGCGTCGAGTGCGGCATGATGACGTCGTCGATGTAGCCGCGCTCGGCGGCGATGAACGGCGACAGGAAGCGGTCTTCGTACTCCTTGGTGCGGGCCGCGATCTTGTCGGGGTCGCCGATGTCGGCGCGGAAGATGATCTCGACCGCGCCCTTGGCGCCCATCACCGCGATCTGGGCGGTCGGCCATGCATAGTTCATGTCGGCACCGATTTCCTTCGAGGCCATGACGTCGAAGGCGCCGCCATAGGCCTTGCGGGTGATGATGGTGACCAGCGGCACCGTGCACTGCGAATAGGCAAACAGCAATTTCGCGCCGTGCTTGATCAGGCCGCCATATTCCTGCGCGGTGCCGGGCAGGAAGCCCGGCACGTCGACGAAGGTGACGATCGGAATGTTGAAGGCGTCGCAAAAGCGGACGAAGCGCGCCGCTTTCCGCGAAGCGTCGCTGTCGAGCACGCCGGCCAGCACCATCGGCTGGTTCGCGACGAAGCCGACGGTGCGGCCCGCGATGCGGCCGAAGCCGGTGACGATGTTCTTGGCGAAGGCGTCCGCGATCTCGAAGAAGTCGCCCTCGTCCACGACCTTCAGGATCAGCTCCTTCATGTCGTAGGGCTTGTTCGGATTGTCAGGGATCAGCGTGTCCAGGGACATGTCGACGCGGCCGATGTCGTCGAAGCTCGGCCATTCCGGCACGCCGTCGGTGTTGTTCGACGGCAGGAAGTCGATCAGGCGTCGCATCTGCAGCAGCGTCTCGACGTCGTTCTCGAAGGCGCCGTCCGCGATCGAGGAGCGCGTGGCGTGCACCGAAGCGCCGCCGAGCTCTTCCGCGGTGACGACCTCGTTGGTGACGGTCTTCACCACGTCCGGGCCGGTGACGAACATGTAGCTGGTGTTCTTCACCATGAAGATGAAATCGGTCATGGCCGGCGAATAGACGTCGCCGCCGGCACACGGGCCCATGATGACTGAGATCTGCGGGATCACGCCGGAGGCGAGCACGTTGCGGCGGAACACGTAGGAATAACCGGCCAAGGCAGCTACGCCCTCCTGGATGCGGGCGCCGCCCGCGTCATAGAGGCCGATGATCGGCGCCCGCGCCTTCATCGCCATGTCCTGGAGTTTTGTGATCTTCAGCGCGTGCGTTTCCGACAGCGAGCCGCCGAACACCGTAAAATCCTTGGCGAACACGAACGTCTTGCGGCCGTTGACAGTGCCCCAGCCGGTGACAACGCCGTCGCCGGGCACCTTGTTCTTCTCCATGCCGAACTCGGTGGAGCGGTGCTCGACGAACATGTCGAATTCCTCGAACGATCCCTTGTCGAGCAAGAGCTCGATGCGCTCGCGCGCGGTCAGCTTGCCGCGGGCGTGCTGCGCCTCGATGCGCTTCTCCCCGCCGCCGAGCTTTGCGCCGGCGCGACGGTCTTCAAGGGCGTCCAGGATATTCTTCATTTGCTCCCGCCAGTTCTTAGCCTAAATGCGATTGTCGGGGTTCTAACACGGCATTTTGCGGGCCGGGAAGCCGCTTTCGGCGCCGCAGAGCTGCCTTGCCGCAGCGCGAAAGCGCAAGGAATTACAAAGTTTTGCCTGGGAGGCGAGCATGACCGAAGGAACGGCTGAGACGGGCGCGGCGACGGGCGGCGTCAACATCCTGCTGCGGCTGGAGGGCCTGACCTTGTTTGTGGGGATGGTGATGCTCTACTGGACCTGGGACGGCTCCTGGGCAGTCTTTGCCCCCTGCTCTTCCTGGTCCCCGATCTGAGTCTTCTCGCCTATCTTGCCGACGCCAAATTCGGCGCGCTGGTCTACAACGCCGCCCACAGCTACATGGCGCCGGTCGCGCTGATGACGCTTGGCTTCGGCCTCGCGTCGCCGCTTACCCTGTCCATCGCCTTGATCTGGCTCGCCCATATCGGCCTCGACCGGGCGCTCGGCTATGGCCTGAAATATGCGGCCGGGTTCGGCTTCACCCATCTCGGCCGGATCGGCCGGCAGAAGGACGCCTGACCCACTCCTCGCGCAATGACGAGCCTACGGCTCACCCGCCTTGAACGGCTCCTGCTTGTCCGGCGGCACCGTCTCTTCCGCCATCGCCAGCAGCATGGCGACCATCACATAGTTGCCTGCGAGCGCGGTGAGGTCGACGATCTGCTGATCGTTGAAGACCTTCCTGGCGCGCGCATAGGTTTCGTCGCCGACCTTCTTGGTCGTGGTGAGTTCGGTGACGAAGTCGTAGACGACGGTCTCGTCCTCGGCCATCTTCGACGGCCGCTTGTTGGCCTTCAGCTCCGCGATGATGTCGACCGACAGGCCAGCCTTGGCCGCGAGCGGCGCATGGGCGTACCACTCGACCTGCGAGCGCCACTGCCGCCCGATGATCAAAATCGCAAACTCGTTGAGCTTGCTCGGGACCGAGGTTTCCCAGCGCAGATAATAGAACAGATCGAACAGGCGCTGGCCGAGCACGGGACTGCGGATCATCGGATTGTACGGACCGCCGATGCCGACGCTCGACACCTTCATGATCTGCTCGCCGAGCGGCTTCTGCTTGGCGTCGAGCTGGTCCATCGTGAGCTGCGGAAAGCGTGGCTCCTTGCTGGTGGCAGGCGCTGCAAACATCGTGGCGGCGAGCCAGCCGCCAGCTGCGGCAAGCGTGAGCGACGGCAGCCAGAGTGGCGCTGAGTTCATTTTGTCCTCCCCGTTTTTTTGTTGACCCGCGGGATGCTAGTCGAGCCGCTTCAGCGCGGTAGCGCTAGATCGCGCCAATCTCGGCAAGGCAGGCTTGCGTCAGCGGCATGCGCTCACCAACCAGACGCGGCTCTTTGCAATCCATGTTGAGCGCGAACACGGTGTGCGCTGCACCCTTCTCGGCCCAGCCCACCATCCAGCCAAGCGACGGCTCGCCGCGCTCGGCGCCGAGAAGTCCGGACTTTGCGCGGATGACGCTATCGCCGACCTTGGTCACCGGCAGGATGTCCGCGACGAGATCCTGGCTGCGCCTGGAAATCGGCAGCGCGCGGCGGCGCAGCCGGTCGACGAAATCGACCTGCTCGACCGGATCGATGCGCAAGGCGCCGGTGAGCCAGAACTGGTCGATGCCGCCGCCGATGTCGCGGTTGCCGTAGTCGAACAGATCGACATACTTTTGCATGCGCTCTTGCCCGATGCGGCGCGCGATCTCCTGATAGACCGGTACCGCGCTCACCGCGATCGCGCTGCGTAGCGTGTGATCCTTATTCCAGGCCTCGATCGGACGCTTCACGCCATCCCAGGGAAATACGTCCTTGTCGGGATCGGCGACGACGCCAGTTTCGAGCGCGACCAGCGAGTTCGGAATCTTGAAGGTCGAAGCCGGCAGCTTCGCTTCGCCCGAACGCTCCTTGTCGCTCGCAACGATCAGATAGTCCTCGACCTTGTAACCGACGAACGTCCCGTCCGTGCCGAGGTCGGTGAAGCGCTTTGCGAGGCTGTCACGGATCTCGTTGCGTGGCGGCGCGACATGGGCGAATGCACGCGATGGCAAAGCGGCAGCGGCGAGAAGGCCGAGGGTGGAACGGCGGGTGAGCACTGGCGGTGTCCGTTACGCGATGAAGATGGCCGCGACCATGCGGTCGCTATCGTGGTGAAACGATGACAGGTTATTTCTTGAGCATGATCTCTTCGGAAAACCGCTGCACACTTTGCGCTAACGCGGCCCTTCGGGTCCGGATCATGCTCTACCGCCTGCCCGACAGCCGCAGCACGAATACCAGCACTTCGGCGACGGCCTTGTAGAGATCGGGCGGGATCTCCTCGCCGAGTTCGACCTTGGACAGCGCGCCAGCCAAGATCTCGTTCTCCTCGATCGGTATGTCGTTGGCCTTGGCGATCTCGACGATCTTTTCGCCGATCGTGCCCTTGCCCTTGGCGACGACGACCGGCGCGTTGCTGCCCTTCTCGTAATGTAGCGCAATCGCAAGCTTCGACGGGTCGCTCATGTGGCGCGATCCAGGAAGTGGCCGGCGCGGGCCGGTGCGGGCTGTGGCGGGGTACCATCGCGGACCAGGATGTCGCCGGGCTTGAGCTCGGCCCTGGTCATGGCCTGGTTGAGCTCGCCGATTCCTGCGCGGAGCTGCTGCGCCGTCGTCGGCCGCTCCGCCCACATCCGCACGAAAGTCTTGTCGCCGTTGAGCGTAATCAGAGCATGCACGGGACCGGCCGGCTCGACATTGAGCGTGAAGCGCGCGCGCCATGCGCGCTTGGCGGGATCGGCGGATTCATTGCCGCCGTCGCGCGAGATTTCGAACTGCGCCATTGCGGTGCCCTGCGGCGTTGCGAAGGGAATCTCGAAATTCCACTGCGGCACGCTCGGATCGATCCTGTGACCGCTGGCGTCAATGCGATCAGGGAGCGAAGCAACCTGGAGCAAGGTCTGGCGCGCGATCGCAGCATCGGTGTCGTCGAGCAGCCGATGCACGGTCGCAGCGAGCGGCGTATCCGGTGCGAGTGATGGCGAGGCAATGGATTGCGGCGACGGCAACGCGCCGCGAACCGGCGGCGGCGTCGCGCGCGAGGCGGCTTCGAAAACATGTCCGTCAGGCACGACCTTGTTTGAGCCCGGCACGTTGCCGGTCATGCGCGGCAGGCTCTGCGTGATCTCCTGCAGGAGGCTCGCGGCAAGGCCTGCGGTCATGGTTCGTGGCATCGCGGTCTGCGGAGAGTTGCCGGCGATGTCGGCCAGTATGGTAGCCGCAAGATTGGCGCTGCGCGGCGGTTGGGCGATGTCGGGTTCGGTTGACGGCAATGCGGTCGGCGCGGCCTCACCTGCTGCCGGAGCCGGAGCGACAGCGGCCTCCGGTGTCCCCGGGGTGCCAGCAAGAGTCGCGGCACCCTGTGGGGTCGCGGTATCGAGCGTCGTCAGCGTCTGTCGCAGCACCAGCAATGCCGCCTTCAGGTCGGGCATCGTGCCAGAGGACGGCGTCGCGCCGGAGGCCAGCGAGGCCTCGAGGAACAGGCCGGACTTCTGGAAGGCGGATTCGATGTCGCCGCCATCGAGCCCGGTGTCGAGCGGCGTCTGCTGCGCCAGCACGCCCAGCACCGCCTGCTTCAGCCCTCCCGGCAGATCGCTGCCCGTGACGACCGCTGCCAGATTGGCGAACAGCGGCGCCTGACTGCCCTGCTTGGTAACGGCCTCGGCCGAGGCCGTTGTGACGGCGACCTGTTCGGACGAGCTCAGGGTATTGCGGGCCGCGCCCGCCGACGGCACCAGCGACGGGCTGTCCACCAGCGAGGCCGCAGCCGGCGTCAGCGTGACCTGATCGGCCGCCGCCTCGCCTGCCCCGCCCATAATGGCGAGCCGGATGGTGCCGTCGTTCTGCGACACCGCGAGCTGGAGATTTTGTCCGGGCGATAGCGCCACCTCGGACATTACATCCATCGAGAGGTTGGCGATCGCGATCCGCACCAGATTGGCGGCGAGCACGCTGACGACTTTTGCGTCCACTACGCTGCCGGCCTGCAGCACAAGATCAGGCGTCGCCGCATCAGCAACAGGGCTGGCAGCACTGACGGGAACAATCGAGCTTATCGGAGTCGGCATCGCGAGGGGCCCGGGGGAACGCTCGCCCCACCCTAAGGCCGCCCTCGTAAACCTCTCGTTAAGGACCTTCGGCCGCGGACGGGTTCACCGCGGCCAAAACCGCCACGGCAGCCTCGAAATCCCGCAGGCGGGCGACCCGGCGGCCCGCCGCCTCCTCGTCCGCGCCCCATTTCTCGGCGTTCCAGTCCTCGTCGACATGAGCGGCCGCCCAGACCTGGCCGGTATCGCGCATGCCGTGGGCCAGCGCCAGCGCCAGCAGCGCCGAGCCGGTCAGGGTCGTCACCACATGGAGCGCCGCGACCGACCAGGCATCCCGCGGCAGCGCAGCGCGCGCGGCCTGGACCGCCTCGTCCGGCTGCTTCACATGCATGATGCCCTCGGACAGGATGAAATGCGCGCCCAACGCCTCCGCGGCCCAGAACAGCACGGGGTCCCAATGCGCGGCCTCGCGGGCAACCAGCCCCTCCGGATCGCCGGCGCGATAGAACAGCAGGTCAGTCTGAAGGTATTTCGCGAGATCATCGCTGACGAGATCGACGCGATCCACGACGCCCTCGACCACGCTGTTGGCGATCCGGGTCAGCGGCATGGTCATGGGACTGATCGTCTCGCCCTGAGCCGCCCATTCTGCGGCGACCGCATCGGCCAGCGCGCGCGCGACGGGATCACGACCTGGCGGCCGGACGGCGTACGGATCGGCTTGCCGTCAAGCGTGATGGCGAAGCCGCCTTCGGCATCAGCAACGCCCGCGTCCTTGTAGAAGCGCTTGCGCTGCGGCGCGCGCGCGGCCTGGCGGACCGATTCCTGCGGATCAAGCGGGGGTCGCCCCGCAGCTTCATCGAACAATTCGCGCATCTCGTTTTCGGTCCCGATCACTCAGTGCTAGGCTTGTAAGGTAAGACCGGCCGCCGATAAAGCGAGCGGGAGGTATGAGGGAACTTGCGGGCATTGTGTCTCTGCTCGCCGGGTTTTGGCAGGCCACGGCGGAGGCCGGCTTTCGGACTCCGGAATCGGTGGTCCGCAACGTCTACGCTCATTACGGCCAGGCGCGACGGAGCGTTCGAAAGGCCTGCCACGGGATGCCGCCACCGCCCCGCAATTCTTCGACCTCCTTATGCAACGTGTGGTCCATGCCGCGGGTCGAGCCCTACGATTTCCTGGTGCAGAGCCCGAGCTGGAAGCTCGGCCCCGTCGCGATCGCGATCATTCGCAGCGGGTGCGTCTGCATATCCCGGCATGGTTACACACAAGAAGAGATTGCCTCCGCCGAAGGTCCCGGCCAAGCGTCGCCCGTTCTATCTGCGGGAATGGCGAAAGTTCATGGGGACCAAGGCCGTTGATCCGGCCGAGGCAATAGACGTTGAGCGCGAGAGCCACTATGGGCTGAAAAGAACTGGTGGACAATCAATGCCGGTGAGCTTCACTTGATAGCGGCCACAATCGGTGTCAAACCAAGCCAGTTTTGGTTTCCTGCACCATCTAATGGGCAAGAACGAGTCAGCTTGGATGATTTGCTAGAGGATGCACCAGAAGACATCCAGCGAGTGGCTATTGCAGCCGTTAGAGGAATGGTCGGGAAATAAGCAGCCCGTTACGTCCGTTCTGCTGGGCATTTTGGTGTGCTCCGGCACCATCATGATCCTCTTGCACGGGATCGGTTTCGGATCGTGGTCAAGCGCCGCCGTACTCATTTGCCCGATCGCTGGTCTTGTCGCCATGGGGCGCTTCCGAAACACGATCTGGGATTCAGTTTTCGTCCTGTTTTTGCTGTGCATCGGCATCTCTACCGCGGTCAACGGTCCGGGCCCCCTGAAAGAGGAAGCCCTACTTTTCCTCAGCTTGGTGTCTTATCCCGCGGCTCGCTTATCTGGCACGACCGGGCGGGCATTTTTCGTGGTGCTTGGTCTGGTCGGGCTCCTCGGCCTGGCGTGCGTCGTAGCAGCGCTGCAAGATCAATGGAGCGACCTCCATGGGAAGCCACTGGTTTTCGGCAGCTTTGACGCTGCTCCAGCGCAGATTTCCGTTTGCTTCTCGCTTCTGCTGGCTGGTCTCGTCGCCTCCCACGTCAAGCGCTTATGGCTGATTATCGGATACATACTTGCCGGCGTGGCATTTGCGATCTTGGCGGCGTCACTCCTGCGCTTTTCGTTTGTGGCGCTGCTGTGCACATTAGTCTGCGAAGCTGCTGTTTCTCGCCGCACCCGGGCTAAGGCGCTCATCGCCGTCTTGGTGGTTTCAACCTCTTGGGCCGCCTGGTTACTATACTCGCGTCGCGACCGCTGAGCGCCTGGCCGTCGCCATATCGGCATCCCCTCCTGTTGAGGCCGGCCCTCCGGGTGAGGCTAGCCCTCCTGCGGAGGCCCGCGCCTCTGCGCCGTGCAGCGATCTAAATCAATATAATTCTGTCCTGCTACGAAAGAAGCTTATCAGCGACGTGGCTGGCGCCCTACCTCGCGCGGGGATCTTCGGTCACGGCCTTTCGAGCTTCACCCAGATGACGTGCTCGGGTCTGGAAGCCCATCTCAGCCTGGCGCAGCTTGTCATCGAGTTTGGCTGGCCGGCCGGCGTGCTGCTTCTGTGTGTAGTGCTTGGAACGCTTGCCAAGGCCGCCCGTCTGAAACGAGCCGAGGCCCGATTTGCCTTTATGGGCTTCCTTTTCGTGGCGACGCTAAGCTTTGCTCATGGCGATTTGGCGCGAGACGGACTGGTTTTCCTGTTCTTGGGCTACCTAGTGCGAATCTCGGAGCCGCAACCGTAGCGTCTTTTCATTCGCCCTACCGAAAATATGACTGTAACGGTCACTTTGTCGGTGACGAGTGTATCAGTAGCGGTTGTGCTGCCTCTTGGCGGGATGGTGGTCTCCAAGAGGAATTCTCAGGACCCCATTCTTTGTAGTCGGCAACGTTGTCGCGATGTTTCGTCGTCGGGATCCCGCAGTGGCGTCTGACCAGCTTCGTAAGATGATAAGAATGAACCTAGCCCGCCAACTTGCGAGCCGATAGGAAACTCAACTACTCTTCAGGCGCGTTCTCGATCGGATCAAATCTGGTTGCATCGAGCCCGAGCAAATTCCACGACTGCTGCATGTGCTGCGGCAATGGCGCGGTGGCGTCGATCACGCCGCCGCGCGGATGCGGAATGACGATACGGCGCGCCAGCAGATGCAGCCGGTTTTGCAGGCCGCCCGGCAGTTGCCAGTTCTCGATGTTGAAATATTTGGGATCGCCGACGATGGGGTGGCCGATATGTTCCATGTGGGCGCGCAGCTGGTGGGTGCGCCCCGTCACCGGCTTCAGCGACACCCAGGTCAGCTTGTTGCCGGCAGTCTCGACCACCGCATAGTATGTCACCGCGTGGCTTGCGCCCTCGTCGCCATGCTGGGCGATGCGCATGATGGTGTCGTCCTCGCTTTCTTCCTTCGCAAGGAAGGTAGAGATGCGGCCCTGCTTCGGCTTCGGCAGGCCCGGCACCAGCGCCCAATAGGTCTTTCGCGCCGACCGCGAACGAAATGCGCCGGTCAGATGCGAGGCGGCAAAGCGCGTCTTCGCGACCAGGAGGCAGCCCGACGTCTCCCTGTCGATGCGGTGCACGAGGCGCGGCTTCTGGCCCTTGGAATCGCGCATCACCTCGAGCATCTGGTCGATGTGCCGCGTCATGCCCGAGCCGCCCTGCACGGCGAGGCCGGCCGGCTTGTTCAGGACGAGAACGTCGTCGTCCTCGTAGATCGTCATTTCCTTCAACGCAGCAAGCGTCTTTTGCGCTGCCTCCGACTGCGGATTGGGCGCCTTCGGCGTGTCGAGCTTCAGCGGCGGAATGCGGACGCTCTGGCCCTCCTCCAGCCGGTCCTTGCTGTCGACACGCTTGCCGTCGACCCGCAGCTCACCTTTGCGGACGACGCGTTGGATGTGGGAGAACGACAGGCCGGGAAAGCGCGCTTCGAGGAAACGATCGACGCGCATGTTGTTCTCGTCGGCCGCAACCTTGACGGTCTCCACCTTGGTCGGCAGCAGCGCCTCGACGGGCTTTGCTGGCGCGGACGTTTCCAGCGCAGGTTCCGACACACGCCGCTCAGTGCGCTCGGCCGCAAAGCGCGGTGGCTTCGCGCCGGGCTTGCCGCCCGGCCGCGGCCCAGCTGTCTTCGCGCTGCGCGCCTTGAACGGGCGTGTTTCCTTGCGCTCATCGCGCGAACGGGGCTTTGGATCGGTTCTTTTGATGCGGCGGCTCATGGTGCCTGCCTAGCCCAAAAGTGCCCTTTCGTCACGACGAAATGGCGCTTCTGGCCTCAGCCACCCCGCTCCTTCCGCAACTTGGCCCAATAATCCAGCCGCTTGCGGATCTCGCGTTCAAAACCGCGCTCGGGCGGGTCGTAGAAGGTCTGGCGGCCCAGGGCTTCCGGAAAGTAGTCCTGGCCGGAGAACGCGTCCGGGGTGTCGTGGTCGTATTCGTAAGATGCGCCGTAGCCTTCCGACTTCATCAGCTTGGTCGGGGAATTCAGGATATGTTTCGGCGGCAGCAGCGAGCCGGCCTGCTTTGCGACCTGCATCGCCGTGCCGAAGGCGGTGTAGACGGCGTTCGATTTCGGCGCGGTGGCGAGATAGACCACGGCCTGCGCGATGGCGAGCTCGCCCTCGGGATGGCCGAGGAAGTCGAAGGCATCCTTTGGCGGCATTAGCAATGACGAGCGCCTGCGGATCGGCAAGGCCGATGTCCTCGACCGCCATGCGCACGACGCGACGGGCCAGGAACAGCGGGTCCTCGCCGGCATCGAGCATGCGTGCGAGATAATACAGCGCGGCATCGGGATCGGAGCCCCGTACCGACTTATGCAGCGCCGAGATCAAATTGTAATGGCCATCGGCCGACTTGTCGTAGATGGGCGCGCGACGCTGCAAAATCTCCTGCAACTGCGTGGCGTCGAAAACCTCGTCCTTGCGCGCAGCGCGCCAGACTTCCTCGACGAGCGTCAGCGACGCACGGCCGTCGCCATCGGCCATGCGAACCAGCACGGCGCGCGCTTCCTCGTCGAGCGGCAGCTTGCGGCCCTCGACCTCCTCGGCATGCGCGAACAGCTTTTCGATCGCGGCCGCATCGAGCGAGCGAAACACCAGCACGCGCGCCCGGGACAGAAGCGCCGCGTTGAGCTCGAAGGACGGGTTTTCGGTAGTGGCGCCGACCATCACCACCGTGCCGTCTTCCATGACGGGCAGAAACGAATCCTGCTGGGCGCGGTTGAAACGATGCACCTCGTCGACGAACAGCAACGTGCCCTTGCCCATCTCGCGGCGGGCACGCGCGGCCTCAAAGGCTTTCTTCAAATCGGCGACGCCGGAGAACACCGCGGAGATCTGCTCGAAATGCAAATCGGTGGCGTCCGCGAGCAGCCGCGCTACCGTGGTCTTGCCGGTGCCGGGCGGGCCCCAGAATACCAGCGACCCCAGCGTGCGCGTCTCCAGCATGCGCGTCAGCGCGCCGTCGGGACCCAGGATGTGATCCTGGCCGACGACCTCCGAGAGCGCGCGCGGCCGCAGCCGATCCGGCAGCGGATGCGGAGCCTCGTGATCGAGCCCCGCCGCGGCAAAGAGAGTTGGCGTCTCCTGTGGTCGCTTCGGACTCATCCGCCCAGCGTGACGTTGATTTGCTGCCCGCCCCGCACCAGCGTGATGCGCCAGATGCGCTGGCGCTCGGCCGCGGCCTTTTCGAGGTCGCTGGTCTTGCTGATCTTCTGGTTGTTGACCGCCAGGATCACGTCGCCCTTCTGGAAGCCGACATTCGCGGCCGCGCTGTCGCCGCCGAGATCGGTGACCACGACGCCTTCGGTGTCGGCGTCCAGATGCAGCTCGTCGGCGAGCGCCGGGGTGATGGTCGAGACCTTCGCGCCCTGGAGAGGCGAGCGCGCGGTGATGACGAGCTCGTTGCGGCCGGTATCGGGCGCGGCGTCCAGCGCGACCGTCAGCCTGACCGGCTTGCCGCCGCGCTGCACGTCGATCTGCGCCGTGCCGCCGAGCGGCCGTGTGGCGAAGCGATAGTCGAAGGCGTTGGGATCATCCACGGTCTGGCCGTCGATGGAGACGATCAGGTCGGAGGATTTTAGCCCGGCCTTGGCCGCCGGTCCGTTCGGAACGACGCTTGCGACCAGCGCGCCGGTGGGCGAACGCAGGCCGAGGCTTTCGGCGATCTCGGGCGTCACCGCCTGCAATTTCGCGCCAAGCCACGGCCGCTTCACCGCCTTGCCGCCGCCCTTGGCGGAGGCGACGACGACGCGCACCATGTTGGCGGGGATTGCGAAGCCGATGCCCTGCGAGCCGCCGGAGCGCGAATAGATCGCGGTGTTGATGCCCGCGAGCCTGCCGTTCATGTCGACCAACGCGCCGCCGGAATTGCCGGGATTGATCGCCGCGTCGGTCTGGATGAAGAACTGGTAGTCGGTGATACCGACCTGCGTACGCGCCAGCGCCGAGATGATGCCGTGAGTCACGGTCTGGCCGACGCCAAAGGGATTGCCGATGGCCATCACGACGTCGCCCACCATCAGCTCGTCCGAATTGGTGAATTCGAGAGCCGGAAACTTCTCTTTGGTGTCCTTCAGACGCAACACCGCGAGATCGCTGCGAGAGTCCTTCAGCACGATCTCGGCCTCGAACTCACGCTTGTCCGACAGCGACACCTTGACCTGGTCGGCGCCTTCGATGACATGGACGTTGGTGACGACGAGCCCGGACGCATCGACGATCACGCCCGAACCAAGTGAGCGCTGCACCTGCTCCTGCTGCTGGCCGGGCGCGCCGAAGAAGCGGCGGAAAATCGGATCGTCGAGCAGCGGGTTGCGGTTCTGCACTACCTTGGCGGCATAGACGTTGACGACCGCCGGCTGCACCCGCTGCACGATCGGCGCATAGGACAGCCGCAGTTCGGCGGGCGAGGACGGGACACGGCGGTCCTGCGCGGCGGCCGGATTGAAGTTGGCCGAAAAGGCTATGCACAGTGCCGTGACGACGGCGGCCCAGGTCGATCGAAACATTCCTACCTCTCGGAAAAGACGCCGGAATATAGGCGCGTTCGCCCGCTAATAGAAGGGTGCCCGGCGGCATATTCAGCCCCCTTTTGGTGTGTCCGGCCTGCAAGCCCTGCGTGCGAAATAGCAATTTGCCGGGGCTGTGGATTGGCATGATGCACGTCATCTTGCATGGTGGTGCAAGGCGGATTCGGTTGCGGCGAATTTACATCAGTGGGAACCGCGCAACCGGGCGCAGAGTCGCGGGGCAGTCATCGATCATACCTAGGCTCTCCGTTGCGACTTGAGGAAGTTCGTCAACCGATGGAGTCATGACGTGAGCAGGATCAGAATTGCAGCCACGGCGATCGGTCTCGCCGGCGCGCTGGCGGCCTCGCAGGCCCAGGCCCAATCGGCGAGCAGCAGCGATCAGGAGATCGCGCTCCTGAAGCAGCAGTTGAAGATGCTGGAGCAGAAGCTCGACAAGCTCCAGAGCCAGACCGCCGCGAACACCGCGGCTGCGGCCAAGGCCAGGACCGAAGCGAAGGCGGAGGCGAAAGCCGAAGCGCGTTCCGAAGCGAAGGCCGTCGTTGCCAATGCCAACGCGGCGATCCCGCTCAAGGGACCGGCGCCAGCGTCCGGCGTCGTGGTGACGATGCCGAATAACCGGGCCGACCATCTGCACCGCCGATGGGGCGAACTGTGTGGGGATCACCGGCCGCGTGCATTGGGATGTCGGAGGCTATGACTATCGGCCCAACACGGCGGCGACCGTGCCGCAAAAGCTCGACAGCGGCGAGAACGTCCGTCGCGCGCGCATCGGTCTCGCCGGCAAATTCTTCAACGACTGGAATTTCGCGCTGGTCTACGACTTCGGCGGTTCCTCCGACGGATTTGGCGGCTCTGCGCCCGGCTCGCTACCCGGCGGCGGCGTCTCAGGCGTCGAGAACGCCTATCTCAGTTACACCGGCTTGAAACCGTTCGGCGGCAAGATGGCCATCGAAGGCGGCATCATGGACCTGCCCTACACCCTCGATGAGGCCACGAGCTCCAACGACATCATGTTCATGGAGCGCGCCTCAGCGGGCATCGTCGCGACCAGCATCGCTGCGGGCGACTTCCGCTCCGCCGTCGGCACACGCTGGTACAACGACCAGCTCTGGATCGGCGGCTATGTCACGGGACCCTCGACCGGTGCGATCCATTCCGCGTCCAGCGTGGCACCGAACGGTGCCTCCGAGCAGTATGGCGCCGTCGCCCGCGTTGCCGGCCAGGTCGTCAGCGGCAAGGATTACTCGCTCCATCTCGGCGGAAACGCCGAATGGCTGATCCAGCCGCCGCGCAACATGGTGACGGGTGCGCAGACGGTCACGCTCAGCGACCGCCCGGAACTGCGCATCGATCCGACGGCACTGGCTACCACCGGCGCGATCGCCAATGCCTCCGGCGCGCAGGTCTACAGCGTCGAAGCGGCCGCCACCTACGGACCGCTGATCCTGCAGGGCGAGTATTTCTGGTACAACATCGACCGCAGCGCCAATACCGGCCTGCCGCCGCTGGGTGCGCCGAGCCTCAAATTCCAGGGCGGCTATGCACAGGCCGGCTACGTGCTGACGGGCGAGGGCCGCAGCTACAACGCGGCGAACGCGGCCTATGGCGGCGTCAAGCCGGCGCACCCGTTCTCGCTCGATGGCGGCGGCTGGGGCGCATGGGAAATCGCGGGGCGCTTCTCGACGATCGACCTCAACGACCAGTTCGGAACGGCCACCGGCATCGCAGGCGGCCGGCAGACCGTCTACACGGCGGCCCTGAACTGGTACGTCAACGGCAACGTTCGCTTCATGCTCGACTATCTGCATGGCACGGTATCGAAACAGGCCTCACCGGTCTCGGCCGCCGATGTCGGCTCGAAGTTCGACGCTGTCGCGATGCGAACCCAGTTCGCGTTCTGAGATGATCTCTGCCGGGAGCGGCACCGTCCGCTCCCGGAAATCTACGCGGCGCGCTTCGGTTTCTTCACGACGACCGGCGCCGGCGCGCAGGACAGCCGCTGCTGATGGCTCTCGCCCCAGGCCTTCAGGATGTCGATCACGGGCTTGAGGCTCTCGCCGAGATCGGAGAGAGAATATTCCACGCGCGGCGGCACCTCTGCGTAGACCTTGCGAATGACGAGCTTGTCCTCCTCCAGCGCACGAAGCTGCTTGGTCAGCATGCGCTGGGTGATGCCGGGCACCCGGCGGCGTAATTCGCCGAAACGCTGGGTGCCGTCTTGGAGGTGGTAGAGGATCACGCCCTTCCACTTGCCGTCGATGAGATCGAGCGTCGCCTCGACCGAGCATCCGGGACGACGGGCGAAGTCGCGCCGCTTCATGTGTGTTTTCCCAATAGTATCCAAACAGGGACTATATCCCCGAATTTACAGTACTTGCCAAATTAGAGCCAGAGCGACAGTTAGGACGGCAGGCGAGCACGCCATCTGATGGAGACAAGCCATGAAGGCCGTCGGCTACAAAAAGTCGCTTCCGATCGAGGATCGGGACGCGCTGATCGATTTCGAGATCGCCAAGCCCGAGCCCAGAGGACGCGACATCCGCGTGGCCGTGAAGGCGATCTCGGCCAATCCGGTCGATTACAAGGTGCGCAAGCGCGCCGCCCCGCCCGAGGGCGAGACGAAGATTCTGGGCTATGACGCGGCCGGCGTGGTCGACGCCGTCGGTCCCGACGTCACGCTGTTCAAGCCGGGCGACGAGGTGTTTTACGCCGGCTCGATCCTGCGCCAGGGCACCAACTCCGAATTCCATCTGGTCGACGAGCGTATCGTCGGCAACAAGCCGAAAAGCCTGTCGTTCGCGCAAGCCGCCGCCCTTCCCCTCACCTCCATCACCGCCTGGGAGCTGTTGTTCGATCGGCTCGGTGCGGTGCCCGGCAAGAGTGTCGATCCGCGCACGCTGCTGATCACGGGCGGCGCCGGCGGCGTCGGCTCGATCCTGATCCAGCTCGCCCGCCGCCTCACCGGGCTGACGGTGGTCGCGACCGCGACGCGGCCCGAATCGCAAAAATGGTGCCTCGATCTCGGCGCGCATGCGGTGATCGACCACGGCCAGCCAATGAAGGAGCAGATCGAGAAGCTGAAGCTGCCGCCGGTCGCGCTGGTCGCGAGCCTCACCTTCACCGACCAGCACTACAAGGCGATCGCGGACGTGATGGCACCACAGGGCAAGTTCGGCCTGATCGACGATCCCCCGGAATTCAGCGTGAGCGCGTTCAAGGGCAAGGCGATCTCGGTGCACTGGGAATCGATGTTCACGCGCTCCTCGTTCCAGACCGCCGACATGATCGCGCAGCATCATCTGCTGGGCGATGTCGCCGACCTCATCTACAAGGGCGTGCTGCGCACCACGCTCGACCAGACCTTTGGCACGATCAACGCCGCCAACCTCAAGCGCGCGCATGCGCTGCTCGAGAGCGGCAAGTCGCGCGGCAAGATCGTGCTGGAGGGGTGGTAGATAATGCTGCGTAGGGTGGTTAGCCTTGCGACTGCGCGAAGCACAGTTCGCACGGCGCAACCCACCCTGCGATTCCGCGCTTGACGCTGCACTGCAGCCTTTACGCAATCGTGTTGACGATGCCGCCCTCGGCACGCAACGCCGCGCCGTTGGTCGCGGAGGCTTTCCTTCGAAGCCGCATAAACCACCATGTTGGCGATTTCGTCGACGCTGGCGAAGCGCTGGAGCAGCGAGCTTGGGCGATGCTGTTTGACGAAATTGGCCGCGGCCTCGTCGAGTGACTGGCCGTTCTGCTTGGCAAGATCCTTTACAAACGTCTCGACGCCTTCAGACATGGTCGGGCCCGGCAGCACGGAATTGACGGTGACGCCGGTGCCGCGGGTTAGCTGCGCCAAGCCCCGCGCGACCGAAAGCTGGGCCGTCTTGCTCATTCCATAGTGGATCATCTCGACGGGAATGTTGAGCCCGGACTCCGAGGAGATGAAGACGACGCGGCCCCAGTTACGCCCAAGCATGCCCTTCAAATACGCGCGCGAGAGACGCACGCCGCTCATGACGTTGACCTCGAAGAAGCGGCTCCAGTCCTCGTCCGGAATGTCGAAAAAGTCTTTCGGCTCGAAGATGCCGGCGTTGTTGATGAGGATATCGACCTCAGGCAGCGCCGCCACGAGTGCCTTGCAGCCCGCAGCGGTCGAGACATCGGCGGCGATGCCGCGGACCTTCCCGCCCACAGCTTCCAGCTTGCGCACGGCCGCATCGACCTTGTCCTGGCCGCGTCCGTTAATCACGACGCTCGCACCCGAACCGGCAAGGCCCTTGGCGATGGCGTGGCCGATGCCGGCGGTCGAGCCGGTCACGAGGGCGGTCTTTCCGGAAAGGTCGATCTTCATGCGATGTCTCCATTGATGCTGACGGGGATATCGTGCGCTGCAAGGGCGGCCGCAATCGCCCCTCACCGACGCGTGAGGATTCAGTTGCGAGGCGGAAGCGTCCTGAGAAACGCGACCATGGCGTCGAAACGATGCGCAGCATGAGACGTCGCCGCGTCATAAAAAAAGCGGCGCCCAAGGGCGCCGCTTTCTGAAAACTCGCTGCCGGTCGGCTTACGCCGCCTCGGCTTCCTTTTCCTGCACCGGACCGGAGTCCTGGCCCTTGGCATCGACGTCGCGATCAACGAACTCGATCACGGCCATCGGGGCGTTGTCGCCGTAGCGGAAGCCGGCCTTGATGATACGGGTGTAGCCACCCTGGCGATCCTTGTAGCGGGGCGCGAGCGTGTCGAACAGCTTCCTGACCTGATCCTTGTCGCGCATCTCAGAGATGGCCTGGCGGCGCATGGCCAGCCCGCCCTTCTTGCCGAGAGTGATCAGCTTCTCGACGATCGGGCGCAATTCCTTCGCCTTCGGCAGCGTCGTGACGATCTGCTCGTGCTTGATCAGCGCGGCGCACATGTTGGCGAACATCGCGCGGCGATGCTCCGCGGTGCGGTTGAGCTTGCGATGAACCTTGCCGTGACGCATTTTTCTATTCCTTGAATTTCATTCGTCGCGACGGTTCGTCGGACTTGTTGCTCAGGTGGGCTGCCTGCGTTCGCCCGCAAAGGCGCAATGAATTCGCGCCTTTGCCTGTTGTAGTTCAGATCAGTAGTGATCCTCGAAGCGCTTGGCGAGCTCGTCGATGTTCTCCGGCGGCCAGCCCGGCACTTCCATGCCGAGATGCAGACCCATCTGGGCCAGCACTTCCTTGATCTCGTTCAGCGACTTGCGGCCGAAGTTCGGAGTGCGGAGCATTTCCGCTTCGCTCTTCTGCACGAGGTCGCCGATGTAGACGATGTTGTCGTTCTTCAAGCAGTTGGCCGAACGCACCGACAGCTCGAGCTCGTCCACCTTCTTGAGGAAGGCCGGATTGAAGGCGAGGTCCGGGATGATCTCCTGGGCGACTTCCTTGCGCGGCTCTTCGAAGTTGACGAACACGTTGAGCTGATCCTGCAGGATGCGCGCGGCGTAGGCCACGGAGTCATCCGGCGTCAGCGCGCCGTTGGTCTCGATCGTCATGGTCAGCTTGTCGTAGTCGAGGATCTGGCCCTCGCGGGTGTTCTCGACCTTGTAGGAGACCTTGCGGACCGGCGAGTACAGGCTGTCGACCGGGATCAGGCCGATCGGCGCATCCTCGGGACGGTTGCGCTCGGCGGGCACGTAGCCCTTGCCGGTGGCGACAGTGAACTCCATGCGGATCTCGGCGCCCTCGTCGAGGGTGCAGATCTGCAGGTCCGGGTTGAGCACGACCACGTCGCCGACGGTCTGGATGTCGCCGGCGGTGACAGCGCCCGGGCCGGACTTCTTGACGACCATGCGCTTGGGGCCTTCGCCCTGCATCCTGATCGCGATGTCCTTGATGTTGAGCACGATGTCGGTGACGTCCTCACGGACGCCCGCGATCGAGGAGAACTCGTGCAGCACGCCGTCGATGTGCACCGACTGCACCGCCGCGCCCTGGAGCGAGGACAGCAGGATGCGGCGCAGCGCGTTGCCGAGCGTCTGGCCGAATCCGCGCTCGAGCGGCTCGGCGACGATGGTCGCGAAACGGGTCGGATCGCTGCCGGGCTGCACCTGGAGCTTGTTCGGCCGAATCAATTCTTGCCAATTTTTCTGGATTGTCACTGTTTCACCCATACAGGCCAGTCAAACTGCTGCTGCAGACACTGGCGTTGGAGAAAGGCCGCAGATCATTCCCACGGCTTTGCAAAAAGTCATTACGGGCGTCAGAGCGCCCGCAATTTGGTATCAAACGCGCCGACGCTTGCGGGGACGGCAACCGTTGTGCGGGATCGTGGTCACGTCACGGATCGAGGTGACGGTGAAGCCTGCGGCCTGGAGCGCGCGGAGCGCCGATTCACGGCCCGAACCGGGACCGGCGACTTCGACTTCCAGCGTGCGCATGCCGTGCTCCTGCGCCTTTTTCGACACGTCCTCGGCGGCAACCTGCGCGGCATACGGGGTCGACTTGCGCGAACCCTTGAAGCCCATCGTGCCGGCGGAAGACCAGGCAATCGTGTTGCCCTGCGCGTCGGTGATGGTGATGGTCGTGTTGTTGAACGACGAGTTCACGTGCGCGACGCCGGAGGCGATGTTCTTGCGCTCACGACGACGAACGCGGGTGGCTTCCTTGCCCATAGAGTACCTTTCCTGGAGATCTCAAACGCCGCCGTAATGCCAGCGGCTACACCTGATGGAACGAAAGGCGTGTGGCGAACGGGTCATTCCCGTTCGCCACACGCCGCGATCTGGATTCGAAAACTTACTTCTTCTTGCCGGCGATGGCCTTGGCCGGGCCCTTGCGCGTGCGCGCATTGGTGTGGGTACGCTGGCCGCGCACCGGCAGGCCGCGACGATGGCGCAGGCCGCGATAGCAGCCGAGGTCCATCAGACGCTTGATGTTGATGCCGACCTCACGACGCAGGTCGCCCTCGACGAGATAGTCGCGGTCGATCACTTCGCGAATCTGGAGCACTTCGGCGTCGCTGAGCTGATTGACGCGACGATCCTCGGGGATCTTCACCTTCTCGATGATCTCACCGGCAATCTTCTGGCCGATGCCATGGATGTACTGGAGCGCGATCAGAACGCGCTTGTTGGTCGGAATGTTCACGCCGGCAATACGGGCCACGGCCTTCTCTCCTGTCGCCGATCCCTCGTCAGGAATCTGGCCTTAAGTGCTTGGTTTCTCGGGCAGGTGTTCACAAACGCGAACACGACGCCCACCCCTGGTCTTCCTGGGGCCCGGCATCGTTTTAAACTATCCGACTTGGATGCGGGGCTTATTAGGGGATTCAGGGGGCTTTCGTCAACCGCCGCTAGCGCTTGGCTCGCTTTTTCGTGACCTTTTTTGCAGTCTTTTTGGCACCCTTTTTGACAGCCTTCTTGGCAGTCTTTTTGGTCGTCTTTTTGTTGGTCGCCTTCTTGCCGGCTTTCCTGACCGCCTTCTTGGCACCCGTCACGGCCTTCTTGCCGGCCTTTTTGGCGGATTTCGCAGCCTTTTTGGCTGTTCTGCTCGGCTTTTTGGCCGATTTCTTCGCCGCTCTCGCCTTTTTGGCCAGGGCCGCCTTGGCCGCGCTCCGGGCGCGGGTCCTGCCATGCGTCTTGGGCTCGACCGCCCCGAGCGCCAGGAGCTGGCGATGAATGGCGCGGGTGACCTCGTCGATGGCCATCATGCCGTCGATGGTCGAAAGCTTCCGCCGCTCGGAATAGTAGTGAATCAGCGGTTCCGTCTGGTTGCGGTAGCTGGCGAGTCGCTTGGTCAGAACCTCCGGAGTGTCGTCGAGTCGGACCTCCTCCCCGCGCTCCCGCATCTGGGCGACGCGAGTTTCGACACGACTCAGGAGCGCGCTCTCGTTGACGCGGAGCTCGATCACGGCGTCGAGCTTGAGGTGCTTGTGCTTGAGCAGCTCATCCAGCGCCTCGGCCTGCGGCACGGTACGCGGGAAACCGTCGAGGATGAAACCGTTTCTGGCGTCCGGCTGATCGATCCGGTCGGAGATGATTCCGACCACGACATCGTCGGGCACGAGGCCGCCGCTGGCCATGATCTCCTTGGCCTTGAGTCCGACCGGCGTTCCGGCCGCAACGGCCGCGCGCAACATCTCGCCGGTCGAGAGCTGGACGATGCCATAGCGCTGCACCAGCAGTTGCGCCTGGGTCCCCTTGCCCGATCCCGGCGGTCCCAGAAGTATGATTCTCATCGGCGTACGCCCCCCGCATTGGTGAGCGATACGTCGCGCACCCGTGTTTTGAAGTCCAACTACAGTGCAAATCATAATCGGCGCCGCACCGCTACCCATATCATAGGGGAGCAAATGGCCGGACGCCAAGAAGGCCTTTGAGATCAGTGTTTGCGCTACAGGGAGAGCCGCTCTGCCGGTGCGACCGAATGGCTCGCTGGCCGTCCCTGCAGGCGCCGTGCGTTGCTCGCGCGGCGAATCGGGGGCGCAGTCGCGCCGCCCGAGAGGACGCCGCGCTTAACGGCGGCGGCCGCGCAGCTTCGACTTCCGGATCAGGCCTTCGTACTGATGCGCCAGCAGATAGCCCTGCACCTGCGCCACCGTGTCCATGGTGACGCTGACGACGATCAGCAGCGAGGTGCCGCCGAAATAGAACGGCACCGAGGCGTAGGAGATCAGGATTTCCGGGATCAAGCAGACGATCGCCAGATAGACTGCGCCAAGCACGGTGACGCGCGACAGCACGTAATCGATATATTCCGCGGTGCGCTCGCCGGGACGAATGCCCGGAATGAAGCCGCCGTGCTTTTTCAGATTGTCCGCGGTCTCGGTCGGATTGAACACGATCGCTGTGTAGAAGAAGGCGAAGAACACGATCAGCGCCAGATACATGATCAGGAACAGCGGACGGCCGTGGCCGAGCTGGGTGGTGATCCACTGGAACCATTCCGGCCCGCTGCCCGCGTTGAAGTTCGCAACCGTGGTCGGCAGCAACAGCAGCGAGGAGGCGAAGATCGGGGGAATCACGCCCGAGGTGTTGAGCTTGAGCGGCAGATGCGAGGACTGGCCCTCGAACATCTTGTTGCCGACCTGGCGCTTCGGATACTGGATCAAGAGCCGGCGCTGGGCGCGCTCCATGAACACGATGAAGGCGATCACGGCGACCGCCATGATGATGACAACCAGGATCAGGCCGGTCGACATCGCACCCTGACGGCCGAGCTCGAGCATGTTGGCGAGCGCCGCGGGCAGCTCGGCGACGATGCCGGCGAGAATGATCAGCGAGATGCCGTTGCCGATACCGCGCGAGGTGATCTGCTCGCCCAGCCACATCAGGAACATGGTGCCGCCGGTCAGTGTGATCGCCGTGGACAGGCGGAAGAACATGCCGGGGTCGCTGACGACGTTGCCGGCGCCTTCGAGGCCCACCGCGATGCCGTAAGACTGGAACGCCGCGAGGATCACCGTGAGATAACGGGTGTACTGGTTCAGCAGCTTGCGGCCGGACTCGCCTTCCTTCTTCAGCGCCTCGAGCTGGGGCGAGACGGTGGTCAGGAGCTGGATGATGATCGAGGCCGAGATGTACGGCATGATGTTCAACGCAAAGATCGCCATGCGGTGAATGCCGCCGCCGGCGAACATGTTGAACATGCCGAGGATGCCGCCCGCCTGGGAGCGGAACACCTGCTCCCAGATGTTGGGGTCGATGCCGGGCAGCGGGATATAGGTCCCGAGCCGATAAACCAGCAGCGCACCCAGGGTGAACCAGATGCGCTTCTTCAGTTCGTCGGCCTTGGCAAACGCACCGAAATTGAGATTGGCTGCCAGTTGTTCCGCTGCAGAGGCCATCTTGGACTTTCTCCCGCCGCCTATTGCGCCGTTATGCCCGCGGCCGGGCTACATTATACCGGACACCGGACATTATCTGGGGCTACGGCTTCGATAAGTCCATCGTCCCGCATGCGCAAAGGCCCGCGAACCGCGGGCCAATGACGCAGTTGTTACGCCGCCTCGCCTTCTTCCTTGGCAGGCGCGAGGATCTTCACCGAGCCGCCGGCCTTCTCGACCGCTTCAATCGCGGTCTTCGTGGCACCATGGACTTCGATGTTGAGCTTGGCCTTGAGCTCGCCGCGGCCGAGCAGCCGCAGGCCGCCCTTGGGGCGGCGGAGCACGCCAGCCTTGACCAGCGATTCGACGTTCACGACGCTGCCGGAGTCGATCTTCTTGGCATCGACCGCGTCCTGGAGCCGGTCGAGATTGATCTCGACGAACTCGACCCGGAAGATATTCGTGAAGCCGCGCTTCGGCAGACGGCGATGCAACGGCATCTGGCCGCCTTCGAAACCCTTGATGCGCACGCCCGAACGCGCGGTCTGGCCCTTGCCACCGCGGCCAGCCTGCTTGCCCTTGCCCGAACCAATGCCGCGGCCGACGCGCATACGCTTCTTGCGCGAGCCGGCATTGTCGGCGATATCGCTGAGCTTCATCGCCCTGCTCCTTGTTTCTTGCGCATGACCTTCACCGAAAACGGGTCCCCGCTTTTCGGGATCGTGCGCCTTTGCTTACTTCTCGTCGACGATGCGAACGAGATGGTGAACTTTCAAGATCATGCCGCGGACCGCCGGAGTGTCCGGCAGTTCGCTGGTGCGGCCGATCTTGTTGAGCTTGAGCCCGATCAGCGTCGAACGCTGCGAGTGATGGCGGCGGATTGCGCTGCCAGTCTGCTCGAGCTTGATCGTCTTTGCGGTCGTAACGGCACTCTTGGCCATGGGCGTCTACTCCGAAAGCTTCCGTTATTCGGCAACCGCCTCGGCGTCGCCACCGATACGGCGGGACTGGAGGGTGGACACCTTGATGTTGCGGCGGGCAGCGACCGAGCGCGGCGAATCCTGATGCTTCAGCGCGTCGAAGGTTGCGCGAACCATGTTGTACGGGTTCGAGGAGCCGATCGACTTCGCGACCACGTCCTGAACGCCGAGCGTCTCGAACACGGCGCGCATCGGACCGCCGGCGATGATGCCGGTACCGGCCGGAGCTGCGCGCAGGTAAACACGGCCAGCGCCATGGCGGCCGGCGATGTCGTGATGCAGCGTACGGCCCTCGCGCAGCGAGACGCGGGTCAGGTTGCGCTTGGCGGATTCGGTGGCCTTGCGGATCGCCTCAGGCACTTCGCGCGCCTTGCCGTGACCGAAGCCGGCGCGGCCCTTCTGATCGCCGATCACGACCAGCGCTGCGAAACCGAAGCGCTTGCCGCCCTTGACGACCTTGGCGACGCGGTTGATGTGGACGAGCTTGTCGACGAACTCGCTGTCGCGCTCTTCCCTGCGTTCACGTCCGCCGCCGCGTTGATCGCGTCCACCACGTTGTTCGCGTTCTGCCATGGTTTTTCCAGTCCTTCAGAGGCTTACGCCTCAATCCTCAAATTCTGTTAGAAGCTCAACCCGCTCTCACGCGCCGCGTCGGCAAGAGCCTTGACGCGCCCGTGATAGAGGTAGCTGCCGCGATCGAACACGACTTCCTTGACACCCTTCTCGGCGGCGCGCTCGGCCAGCAGCTTGCCGACCGCCTTCGCCGCATCGATATCGGCGCCGGTCTTGCCGCCATCGCGCATCGACTTCTCGAGCGAGGAGGCAGAGGCCAGCGTCTCGCCCTTCAGGTCGTCAATGACCTGGGCGTAGATGTGCTTGGACGAGCGGAACACCGACAGGCGCGGACGGCCGCCACCGGAGCGGCGAAGCTTCAGCCGTACACTGCGCTTGCGCCGGGCATTCGTAACCTTGGCTTTCGACATGACCGGCTCCGTTACTTCTTCTTGCCTTCCTTGCGGAAGATGAATTCGCCAACATACTTCACGCCCTTGCCCTTGTAGGGCTCCGGCGGACGATAGGAGCGAATCTCGGCGGCGACCTGGCCGACGCGCTGGATATCGCTGCCCGTCACCGTGATCTCGGTCGGCTTCGGCACGGTGATCGTGATCCCTTCCGGGATCGCGTAGACCACGTCGTGGCTGTAGCCGAGCGCGAGCTGCAGGTTCTTGCCCTGCAGCGCGGCGCGGTAACCGACGCCGGTGATTTCGAGCTTCTTCTCGAAGCCCTTGGTAACGCCTTCGACCAGATTCGCGACCTGAGCGCGAGCGGTCCCGTACAGGGCCCGTGCGCGGTTGGTCTCGACCCGCGGGTTCACCTTGACCTGGCCGTCCTCGAGCTTCACCTCGACGTCGCTATGGACGACGAATTGAAGCTGGCCCTTCGGCCCCTTCATCTTGACGGTCTGCCCGTCGACGGCCGCGGTCACACCCGACGGCACCGCTACCGGCCTTTTGCCAACTCGTGACATGGATCAAAAATCCTTCTCAGAACACCGTGAAGAGAACTTCGCCGCCCACATTCGCTTCGCGCGCACTGTGGTCAGCCATGATCCCCTTCGGCGTCGACAACACCGAAATGCCGAGCCCGTTGTTGACCCGCGGCAGAGCCTTCACCGAAGCGTAGACACGACGCCCGGGCTTGGAGACTCGTTCGATCTCGCGGATGACGGGCTCGCCGTCGAAATACTTCAGCTCGATCTCGATCTCGCTGCGGCCCGAGGAGTGCTCGAGCGTGGCGTAACCGCGGATGTAGCCCTCGGTCTTGAGAACCTCGAGCACGTTCTCGCGCATCTTCGAACCAGGCGTGGAGACCTTGCTCTTGGAACGCATCTGAGCGTTGCGGATACGAGTGATCAGATCGCTGATTGGATCGTGCGTAGACATCTAAACGACCCTCCTTACCAGCTGGACTTCACGAGGCCCGGGACCATGCCCCTGGAGCCAAGGTCCCGCATTGCGATGCGGGACAGTTTGGTCAAGCGATAATTCGAGCGCGAACGGCCCGACAGCTCGCAACGCAGACGGATGCGGGTGGCCGACGAATTACGCGGCATTTCCGCAAGCTTCAGGGTCGCGGCGAACCGCTCCTCCATCGGCAGCGTCTTGTCGGCGATGATCGCCTTCAACCGCGCGCGCTTCGGGGCGGCGTTCTTCGTCATCCGCTTGCGCCGGTTGTTCTTCTCGACTGAACTCTTCTTTGCCATGCTTGGCTCCTGGGTATCCGCGTTTGAGAGGCTTTACGTCAGCGTCTCACTGCCGGAACGGGAAATTGAAAGCGGTCAACAAGGCCCTCGCCTCGTCGTCGGTCTTGGCCGTGGTGCAGACGGTGATGTCCATACCGCGCGATTCCGTGACCTTGTCGAAGTCGATCTCGGGGAAAATGATGTGTTCCTTGAGGCCGAGCGAATAGTTGCCGCGACCGTCGAAGCTCTTCGGATTCAGGCCACGGAAATCTCGGACGCGCGGCAGCGCGACCGTCACCAGGCGATCGATGAACTCGTACATGCGGGCCTTGCGCAGCGTGACCTTGCAGCCAATCGGCTGGTTCTCACGCAACTTGAAGGTCGCGATCGCGACGCGCGAATAGGTCACGATCGCCTTCTGGCCGGCGATCTGGGTCAATTCGGCAGCGGCGTTCTCGGCCTTCTTCCGGTCGTTGACGGAATCGCCAACGCCCATGTTCAGCACGACCTTGTCGAGACGCGGAACCTGCATGACGTTATCATAACCGAACTTCTCGGTCATTTCCGTCCGGATCTTCGCGTCGAATTCCGCGCGCAGGCGCGGCGTGTAAGCGGCCTCAGCCATCGATCTCAGCTCCCGAGCTCTTGGCGATGCGGACCTTCTTGCCGTCCGCCAGAATCTTGAATCCGACGCGGGTCGGCTTTCCGTCCTTGCCGACATACGCGATGTTGGACAGTTGGATCGGCGACTCTTTCGAGATGATGCCGCCCTCCTGGGCCTGCGTCTGCTTCTGGTGACGCTTGACCATGTTGACGCCACGCACGAGCGCGGTGCCGGCATCGGGGCGCACTTCGAACACCTCGCCGGTGCGACCCTTATCGCGGCCGGTCAGCACGATGACCTTGTCGCCTTTGCGGATTTTCGCGGCCATCACAGCACCTCCGGCGCGAGCGAGATGATCTTCATGTGGTTCTTGGCGCGCAGCTCGCGCGGCACGGGCCCGAAGATACGGGTGCCGACCGGCTCGGACTGATTGTTGATCAGAACGGCAGCGTTCCGGTCGAAGCGGATGACCGAACCGTCAGCGCGGCGGATGTCCTTGCGGACGCGCACCACGACGGCCTTCATCACGTCGCCCTTCTTCACCTTGCCACGCGGAATTGCTTCCTTGATCGAGACGACGATGATGTCGCCGATCGTGGCGTAGCGGCGCTTGGAGCCTCCGAGCACCTTGATACACATGACACGGCGTGCGCCAGAATTGTCGGCCACGTCGAGGTTGGTCTGCATCTGAATCATTGATGCACCTCGTCCTCTTCTCTTTGCGCCAGCCCAGCCGGCGCTCAACATTTCCCTGAAGTCAGTCGGCTAAAGCCAACAGATCAGGCGCTTTTCTTGTGTTCGCCCCGGATCACGACCCAGCGCTTCAACTTCGAAACCGGCTTCGATTCCTCGATCCACACCATGTCGCCCGGCTTGAACTCGTTGCTCTCGTCGTGCGCGTGGTAGTTCTTCGAACGGCGGATCGTCTTCTTGTAGATCGGGTGTGTGAAGCGGCGATCGACGCGCACCACGATGGTCTTGGCTTGCTTGTCGCTGACGACCACGCCCTGCAAAGTACGTTTCGGCATCTTCGTTAGCCTCTTACTTCTTCTTCGCGCGCGTCTGCGCGGCGACGGTCTTGATCCGGGCGATGTCACGGCGGGCCTCGCGCAGGCGCGAGGTGTTCTCGAGCTGCCCGGTGGCGCGCTGGAAGCGCAGGTTGAAACGCTCCTTCTTCAGGTTCAGGATGGCGTCATCCTGCTGATCGGGGCTCAACGCGCGGATGTCTTCGATCTTCATCTGGGCCATGGCCATTACTCCGCAATGCGCTCGACGAAGCGCGTCTTGATCGGCAGCTTGGCTGCCGCCAGGGTCAGCGCTTCACGCGCGGTCTGGGTGTTGACGCCGTCGATCTCGAACAGCACCCGGCCCGGCTTGACGCGCGCGACCCACAGTTCCGGCGCGCCCTTGCCGGAGCCCATGCGGACTTCGGCGGGCTTCTTCGACACGGGAACGTCGGGGAACACGCGGATCCAGACGCGGCCGGCGCGCTTCATGTGGCGGGTCAGCGCGCGGCGAGCGGCTTCGATCTGGCGCGCGGTGACGCGCTCAGGCTCGGTCGCCTTCAGGCCGAACTGGCCGAAGGCCAACGTCGCGCCCGAAGACGCAACGCCGTGGATACGGCCTTTATGCGCCTTCCGGAACTTCGTCTTCTTAGGTTGCATCATGGCTTCAAGCCCTCAAAATCTCTGTGCTGGCCTCAGGCCGCGTTGTCTCGGCGCTGCCGGCCGCCGCGATCGCCGCCGCCACCAGTCTCGCCTTCGGCCATTCTCTTGTCCTGGGCCATCGGATCGTGCTCGAGGATCTCGCCCTTGAAGATCCAGACCTTGACGCCACAGGTGCCGAAGGTCGTGAACGCGGTCGCAACGCCGTAGTCGATATCGGCGCGCAGCGTGTGCAGCGGCACGCGACCTTCGCGATACCACTCCATGCGCGCGATTTCCGCGCCGCCGAGACGCCCCGAGCAGTTGATGCGGATGCCTTCCGCGCCGAGACGCATCGCCGACTGAACGGCGCGCTTCATGGCGCGGCGGAACGCCACGCGGCGCTCCAGCTGCTGCGCGATCGATTCCGCCACCAGCGTCGCATCGAGTTCCGGCTTGCGGATTTCGACGATGTTGATGACGACGTCGGACGAAGTGATGTCCGCGACCTTCTTGCGCAGCTTGTCGATGTCGGCGCCCTTCTTGCCGATCACCACGCCCGGACGAGCCGAGTGGATGGTGACGCGGCACTTCTTGTGCGGACGTTCGATCACGATGCGGGCGACAGCCGCCTGCTTGAGCTCCTTGTGCAGTATCTCGCGGATCTTGACGTCCTCGTGCAACAGCTTGCCGTATTCCTGCTTGCCGGCGAACCAGCGGGAATCCCAGGTCCGGTTGATGCCGAGACGCAGACCGATCGGATTGATCTTTTGACCCATCGTGTGCTCCTGCGTCCCTTAAGCCGCTGCTTCGGCTTCGACCTGACGAACGATGATCGTCAGCTGCGAAAATGGTTTGTAGACACGGCCCGAGCGGCCACGGCCGCGGGCGGCAAAGCGCTTCATCACCAGGCCGTTGCCGACGAAGGCCTGCGCCACGACGAGATCGTCGACGTCGAGGTCGTGGTTGTTCTCGGCATTCGCGATAGCCGATTCCAGGCACTTCTTCACGTCAACCGCGATCCGCTTGCGCGAAAACTGCAGGTCGGCAAGAGCAGAAGCCGCCTTCCGGCCGCGAATGAGCTGGGCCACCAGGTTGAGCTTCTGCGGGCTCACCCGAAGCATCCGGGCGACCGCCTTGGCCTCGTTCTCGGCGAGGCTCCGTTCGCGCTTAGGTTTGCTCATCGTTTAATCCTCAAGCCCTCTTGGCTTTCTTGTCGCCGGAGTGGCCATGGAAGGTCCGGGTCGGCGAGAACTCGCCGAACTTGTGACCGACCATTTCCTCGTTGACGGCCACCGGCACATGCTTCTGACCGTTGTAAACGCCGAAGGTCAGGCCCACGAATTGCGGCAGGATCGTCGAGCGACGGCTCCAGATCTTGATGACGTCGTGACGGCCGGACGCGCGCGCGGCATCTGCCTTCTTGAGCAGAGAACCCTCGACGAACGGGCCTTTCCAGACTGAACGAACCATGTCCGGCGATCCTTACTTCTTCCGCTTGTGGCGGCTTAGGAGAATGAATTTGTTGGTCGACTTGTTGGAGCGGGTCTTCTTGCCCTTGGTCGGCTTGCCCCACGGAGTGACCGGGTGGCGACCGCCCGAGGTCCGACCTTCACCACCGCCGTGCGGATGGTCGATCGGGTTCATCGAAACGCCGCGGTTGTGCGGCTTGCGGCCCAGCCAGCGGTTGCGGCCGGCCTTGCCGATCGAGGTGTTCATGTGATCCGGGTTCGACACCGCGCCGATCGTGCCGCGGCAACGGCCGTGCACCAGGCGCTGCTCGCCCGAATTCAGGCGGATGATCACGTAGTCCTGGTCGCGACCGACGAGCTGGGCATAGGTACCCGCGGAACGGGCGAGCTGGCCGCCCTTCCCGATCTTGAGCTCGATGTTGTGGATGATCGTGCCGACCGGCATGTTGCCGAGCGGCATGACGTTGCCCGGCTTCACGTCGACGTAGTTGCCGGCGACGATGGTGTCGCCCACGGCCAGGCGCTGCGGCGCCAGGATGTAGGCCTGCTCGCCATCCTGATACTTGATCAGCGCGATGAAGCCGCTGCGGTTCGGATCGTATTCCAGCCGCTCGACGGTCGCGGGAACGTCGATCTTCTCACGCTTGAAATCGACGGTGCGCAGCGTCCGCTTGTGACCACCGCCACGGAAGCGCACGGTGATGCGACCGGTGTTGTTGCGGCCGCCAGAGGAATGCTTGCCTTCGGTGAGCGCCTTGACCGGCTTGCCCTTGTAGAGAGCCGAACGATCGACCATGACCAGCTGGCGCTGGCCCGGCGTCGTGGGATTGAATGTCTTCAGTGCCATCGTCGTGCGACCTTACAGACCGGTGGTCACGTCGATCCGGTGACCCTCTTCGAGAGTCACGATCGCGCGCTTGGAGTTCGACTGCGAGCCGAGATTGCCGCGGAAGATCTTCGTCTTGCCCTTGCGGACCAGCGTGTTGACGCTCTTGACCTTGACGTCGAACAGCTTCTCGATCGCTTCCTTGATCTGCGGCTTGGTCGCCTTCGCGGCCACCTTGAACAGCACCTTGTTGTGCTCCGAGGCGATCGTCGCTTTTTCGGTCACGACCGGCGACAGGATCACGTCGTAATGGCGAGGCTCGATGTTCTTCGTCATTTGAAGCGCGCCTCCAGCGCATCGATGGCGGCCTTGGTCAGAACAAGCTTCCGACGGCGCAGGATGTCATAGACGTTGATGCCCTGGATCGGCAGCACGTCCATGTTTGGGATGTTGCGGGCAGCAGCGGCAAAGCCGTTGTTGAGCTCGGCACCATCGATGATCAGCGCGTTGGTCAAGCCCAGGCCGGAGAAGTGGCCGAGCAGCGCCTTGGTCTTGGCAGCTTCAAGCGCGGCCTTGTCGATCACGACGAGATCGCCGTCCTTGGCCTTGGCCGAGAGCGCATGCTTGAGAGCAAGCGCACGGACCTTCTTCGGCAGGTCGGTAGCGTGCGAACGCACCACCGGACCGAAGGCACGACCGCCGCCGCGGAACTGCGGCACACGGGCCGAACCGTGACGAGCACCGCCGGTGCCCTTCTGCTTGTACATCTTCTTGCCGGTGCGCCAGATCTCGGCGCGGCCCTTGGTCTTGTGCGTACCGGCCTGGCGCTTGTTGAGCTGCCACTGCACGCAACGTGCAATGATATCCTGGCGCGGCTCGAGGCCGAAAATGGTGTCGGAAAGCTGGACCGAGCCGGCTTCCTTACCTTCGAGGGTCGTGACCTTCAATTCCATCTCACGCCTCCTGCGCAGCCGGGGCAGCGTCCGCTTCGCCAGCAACCTTGAACTTGCCGGGCTTCGGAGCTTCCTTCGGCAGCGGCTTCTTGACAGCGTCGCGCACGCGGATCCAACCGCCCTTGGAGCCGGGAACGGCGCCTTCGACGAGGATCAGACCGCGCTCGACATCGAGTTGGACAACTCGAAGGTTGAGCGTGGTGATGCGGTCGACACCCATGTGGCCGGCCATCTTCTTGTTCTTCCAGGTCTTGCCGGGGTCCTGACGGCCACCGGTCGAACCGATCGAACGGTGCGAGACCGACACGCCGTGGGTGGCGCGCAGACCGCCGAAGTTCCAGCGCTTCATACCGCCGGCAAAACCCTTACCGACCGAAGTACCGGTGACGTCGACGAACTGACCGACGACAAAGTGGTCGGCCAGGATCTCGGCACCGACGGGGATCATCTGATCCGCGGAGACGCGGAATTCCTCGACCTGCCGCTTCGGCTCGACCTTGGCGACCGCGAACTGGCCGCGCTCCGCCTTGGGCATGTAAACGGTCTTGCGGCTGCCAGAACCAAGCTGGAGAGCGACATAACCGTTCTTCTCTTCAGTGCGGTGGCCTAAGACCTGGCAATTGCCGAGCTTCAGCACGGTCACGGGGATATGTTCGCCGGCCTCTGTAAAGACCCGCGTCATCCCGACCTTTTGTGCGATCACTCCGGAGCGCATCGGCGTGCTTCCTGTTCTTTCTGTCCGCTAGGTGCGAACGTGATCCAAAAATCTTAGAGCTTGATCTCGACGTCGACACCGGCGGCCAGGTCGAGCTTCATCAAAGCATCGACGGTCTGCGGGGTCGGATCGACGATGTCGAGCAGGCGCTTGTGGGTGCGCATCTCGAACTGCTCGCGGCTCTTCTTGTCGACGTGCGGCGAACGGTTGACGGTGAACTTCTCGATGCGGGTAGGCAGCGGAATGGGTCCGCGGACCTGCGCGCCGGTGCGCTTCGCCGTGTTCACGATCTCGCGGGTCGACGTATCGAGGATACGATGGTCGAACGCCTTGAGACGGATACGAATATTTTGGCCGTTCATTGCCGTGGTCTCTCTTCAGTGGGGTGGCGAATAGCGAATAGCGAAGGTCACATTCGCTATTCGCCGATCCCTATTCTCGTAATTACTCGATGATCGAGGCGACGACGCCGGCGCCGACGGTGCGGCCGCCTTCGCGGATCGCGAAGCGAAGCTTCTCTTCCATCGCGATCGGCACGATCAGGTGCACTTCCATCGCGATGTTGTCGCCCGGCATCACCATCTCGGTACCTTCCGGCAGATGCACGACACCGGTCACGTCGGTGGTGCGGAAGTAGAACTGCGGACGGTAGTTGGTGAAGAACGGAGTGTGGCGACCGCCCTCTTCCTTGGTGAGGATGTAGGCCTCAGCCTTGAACTTGGTGTGCGGCTTGACCGAACCCGGCTTGCACAGCACCTGGCCGCGCTCGACGTCCTCGCGCTTGGTACCGCGAAGCAGCGCGCCGATGTTGTCGCCGGCCTGGCCCTGATCGAGCAGCTTGCGGAACATTTCGACGCCGGTGACGGTCGTCTTCTGCGTGGCGCGCAGACCGACGATCTCGATTTCCTCGCCGACCTTGACGATACCACGCTCGACACGGCCGGTCACGACGGTGCCGCGGCCCGAGATCGAGAACACGTCTTCAACCGGCATCAGGAATGGCAGGTCGACCGGACGCTCCGGCTGCGGGATGTACTCGTCGACGGCCTTCATCAGCTCGAGGATGGCCTCGTGGCCGAGCTTCTTGTCGGAATCTTCGAGAGCGGCGAGCGCCGAGCCCTTGATGATCGGAATCTTGTCGCCCGGGAAGTCGTACTTCGAGAGCAACTCGCGGACTTCGAGCTCGACGAGCTCGAGCAGCTCCGGATCGTCGACCATGTCGCACTTGTTGAGGAACACGACGAGCGCGGGCACGCCGACCTGGCGGGCGAGCAGGATGTGCTCGCGGGTCTGCGGCATCGGGCCGTCAGCAGCCGACACAACCAGGATTCCGCCATCCATCTGGGCGGCGCCGGTGATCATGTTCTTCACGTAGTCGGCGTGGCCGGGGCAGTCGACGTGCGCGTAATGGCGGTTCTTGGTCTCGTACTCGACGTGCGCCGTCGAGATCGTGATGCCGCGCGCCTTCTCTTCCGGCGCCTTGTCGATCTGGTCGTACGCCGTGAACGTCGCACCGCCCGCTTCGGCGAGGACCTTGGTGATCGCCGCGGTCAGCGACGTCTTGCCATGGTCGACGTGACCGATGGTGCCGATATTACAGTGCGGCTTGTTACGTTCAAACTTTGCTTTGGCCATTTGACTCTCCGTTCAATCGTCAGTTCGAGACCGACGACAATCAGGCAAACTTCTTCTGGACTTCTGCCGACACGTTGGCCGGCGCTTCTGCGTAGTGGTCGAACTGCATGGTGAAGGTCGCGCGACCCTGGCTCATCGAGCGCAGGTTATTCACGTAACCGAACATGTTCATGAGCGGCACCATCGCGTTGATGACGTTGGCGTTGCCGCGCATGTCCTGACCCTGGATCTGACCGCGCCGGGAATTCAGGTCGCCGATGACCGAGCCGGTGTAGTCTTCCGGGGTCACCACTTCGACCTTCATGATCGGCTCGAGCAGGACGGACTTGCCCTTCTGCAAGGCCTCGCGAAATGCAGCACGCGAAGCGATTTCGAAGGCGAGCGCCGACGAGTCGACGTCGTGATACTTGCCGTCGACCAGCGTCACCTTGACGTCCACGACCGGGAAGCCGGCGACCACGCCCGAACCCATCACGCTGTTGAGGCCCTTTTCGACGCCGGGGATGTATTCCTTCGGCACCGAACCGCCAACGACCTTGGATTCGAACTCGTAGCCCTTGCCGGGCTCGTTCGGCTCGACCACGATCGACACTTCAGCGAACTGGCCGGTACCGCCGGTCTGCTTCTTGTGGGTGTACTTGACTTCGGCCTTCTTGGTGACGCGCTCACGGAACGCCACCTGCGGCGCACCGATGTTCGCGTCGACCTTGTAGGTACGACGGAGGATGTCGACCTTGATGTCGAGATGCAGTTCGCCCATGCCCTTGAGGATGGTTTGGCCGGACTCCTGGTCGGTCGACACGCGGAAGGACGGATCCTCCGCGGCGAGCTTCGCCAGCGCCACGCCCAGCTTTTCCTGGTCGGCCTTCGACTTCGGCTCGATCGCGATCTCGATGACCGGCTCGGGGAATTCCATCTTTTCGAGGATCACCGACTTGTCGGGATCGCACAGCGTGTCACCGGTGCGCGCTTCCTTCAGGCCAGCCAGCGCGACGATGTCGCCGGCATAGGCTTCCTTGATGTCTTCGCGGTTGTTCGCATGCATCAGCAACATGCGGCCGATGCGCTCCTTGCGGTCGCGCGTCGAGTTGATGACGCCGGTACCCGACAGCAGCGTGCCGGAATAGATGCGGCAGAAGGTGATGGTGCCGACGAACGGGTCGTCCATGATCTTGAACGCCAACAGAGCCAGCGGCTCCTTGTCGTCCGGCAGACGAACGATCTCGTTGCCGTCTTCATCGACGCCCTTGATGGCGGGCACGTCGACCGGCGACGGCAGGTAATCCACGACCGCGTCGAGCAAGGGCTGCACGCCCTTGTTCTTGAAGGCCGAGCCGCACAATACCGGGAAGAACGCGCCAGTCAGCACGGCCTTGCGGATCAAGCGCTTCAACGTCGCCTCTTCGGGCTCCTTGCCATCGAGGTAAGCGGCAAGAACTTCGTCGTCGAGTTCGACGGCGGCTTCCAACAGCTTCTCGCGATATTCCTTGGCCTTCTCGACCATGTCCTCGGGAATATCGATGTCGACGAACTTGGCGTCGAGCTTCTCTTCTTCCCAGACCACGCCCTTCATACGAACGAGATCGATCAGGCCCTTGAAGTTGTTCTCGGAGCCGATCGGAAGCTGGATCGCGATCGGCTTTGCGCCGAGACGATCGATAATGTCCTGCATGCACTTGTAGAAGTCGGCGCCGGTCTTATCCATCTTGTTGGCGAAGACGATGCGCGGAACCTTGTACTTGTCGCCCTGACGCCAGACGGTCTCGGGTCTGGGGCTCGACGCCCTGGTTGGAGTCGAGCACGCACACGGCGCCGTCGAGCACGCGCAAGCTGCGCTCGACTTCAATGGTGAAGTCGACGTGGCCGGGCGTGTCGATGATGTTGAGACGCTTGCCTTCCCAGAACGCGGTGGTCGCGGCCGACGTAATCGTGATGCCGCGCTCCTGCTCCTGCTCCATCCAGTCCATCGTCGCGGCACCTTCGTGCACTTCGCCGATCTTGTGGCTCTTGCCGGTGTAATAGAGGATGCGCTCGGTGGTCGTGGTCTTGCCGGCATCGATATGCGCCATGATACCGAAGTTGCGGTAATTCTCTATGGCATGAACGCGGGGCATGGAGTGTTCCTTAGATTCCGTGTGTCGCCGTTACCAGCGATAGTGCGAGAAGGCGCGGTTGGCTTCCGCCATCCGGTGCACGTCTTCGCGCTTCTTGACGGCGTTACCCCGGTTGTTCGACGCGTCCAGGAGCTCCGCAGAGAGCCGCTCGGTCATCGTCTTCTCGTTGCGATCGCGCGCAGCCGAGATCAGCCAACGAATGCCCAGCGCCTGACGGCGCACCGTGCGAACTTCGACCGGAACCTGGTAGGTCGCGCCACCGACGCGGCGGGAGCGCACTTCGATCGTCGGCATGACGTTCTCGAGTGCCTGCTCGAACACGCCGAGCGGGCTCAGCTTGGTCTTGCTTTCGATGAGGCCGAACGCACCGTACACGATGCCCTCAGCGACCGACTTCTTGCCGGCGTACATCACCGAGTTCATGAACTTCGTGACGATGATGTTCCCGAACTTCGGATCGGGAAGGACTTCACGCTTTTCAGCAGAATGGCGACGAGACATGGACCTGGTTCCCGCTTACTTCGGACGCTTGGCGCCGTACTTCGAACGACGCTGCTTACGGTTCTTGACGCCCTGGGTATCCAGAACGCCGCGGAGGATGTGGTAGCGCACGCCGGGCAAGTCCTTGACGCGACCGCCGCGGATCATGACCACCGAATGCTCCTGGAGGTTATGGCCTTCACCGGGGATGTAGCCGATCACCTCGAAGCCGTTGGTCAGACGCACCTTGGCGACCTTACGAAGCGCCGAGTTCGGCTTCTTCGGGGTCGTGGTGTAGACGCGCGTGCAAACGCCGCGCTTCTGCGGAGACTGCTGCAGCGCCGGCACCTTCTTACGCGACTTCTGCACTTCCCGCGGTTGAGCGATCAGCTGGTTGATCGTCGGCATCCTGGCCTTACCCTTTTGTGTTCGCCGCGGCCCCTTTCGGGTCCGCTGTCTTGCCGCAGCCCGTCACCGGGTCCGCAAATTCTCCGGACTACCCGCCCGAGGGGCCGCCTTCCGCGGACAAACCGCACAAAGCGAAATCGCGCCAACCACTCATCACTGAGCGGAAAGCGCTTCGACGCCACAGAGGACCGCGATATTTGGACCGGTCAGCTTAAAGCTGCGGCCCGCGCATCGAGGTCATGCATCCGAATTCGATCTCGAGAGAACATGCTCAAGAGACCTAAAATCGCACTGGCATTGCCTAGCTATGATCGACAGCGTTTGAGCGGCATTCGTCGAGGTTGGTGCCCGTCTTGGTGACCCCAGAGGGATCAAACGGGTGGCCCGTTCCGACGCTGGCGATGCTCACCGCCTGTCGTTAAGTGGCCGCTTTCTATAAGTGGGTGTCGGTCAAGTCAAGACGAAACGACAGTCAGAAGCGCTTCCCGCGCCTGTCGAAATCGCTTTCTGGCCGCCTCGCTGCGTCCTCCCGATATGGGAACGAAGAGCATGTTCCGCTACTGGAACCTATTTACATCCGGGTCAAATATACTTTTATAACCCTCGCTAAGGCTTTTTTTCCTGTTGGAGCGTCAATGTGCCGCCTTCGGCAGAGATTTGCGCCATGCGGTACACGGACATTGCCATTATCGGCGGGGGATTTGTCCGGCTCGACCGCAGCCGCGATGCTCGGCCGTAGCGGCATGTCGACCGTCTTGATTGATCCGCATGAGAGCTATTCGGCGGACTTTCGAGTCGAAAAAATCAGCGGTCACACGCAACTCGAGTGATTCTTGCGGACTGGAATCGCCGAATCGGCGCTGCGCCGCGCGACCTTCGTGGGCGAGAACTGGATCGCGCGATTCGCGCCGCCTCCTCGACAAGGCGCCAAGCCGGCAGTTCAACATGCTCTACGATTCGCTCGTCAACGCCGTCCGCGACGAAATTCCTGCCGGCGTCGAGCGCGTCTGCGCCAAGACCGTTTTGGTCGAGACGAGCGCGGAGCGGCAGAAGATCACTCTCTCCAACGACAAGGTGATCTCCGCCCGGCTGGTCGTGCTCGCCAACGGCCTCAACGTCGGCCTGCGCCATCAGCTGGGAATCGCGCGGAAAATCGTCAGTGCCTGCCATTCGATTTCGATCGGGTTCGACGTGGTGCCCGCGGGACGGGATTCGTTCGACTTCCCGGCGGTGACCTATTTCTCGGAACGGCCGAGCGACCGCATCCCCTACCTCTCGCTGTTTCCGATCGGCACGCGGATGCGCGCCAATCTGTTCGTCTATCGTGGCTTCGACGATCCCTGGCTGCGTGAGCTGCGCCGCGCGCCAGCCGAGACGCTGAACGTCGCGCTGCCACGGCTCAAGCGCATCACCGGCCCATTCGACATTCCCGGTGAGCTGAAAATCCGCCCGGTCGATCTCTATGTGAACGATGCAAGCGGTCAGCCCGGCCTGGTGCTGGTGGGCGATGCTTTCTCGACCTCCTGCCCCGCCGCCGGCACCGGCTGCGACAAGGTCTTCACCGACGTCGAGCGGCTCTGCAACGTCTACATCCCGCAGTGGCTGGCCTCCGAGGGGATGGACACAAGCAAGATCGCCGCCTTCTACGCAGATCCGGTCAAGCGGGAGTGCGACGAATGGTCGGCGGCGAAGGCGTTCGACTTCCGCTCGGTCTCGATTGCGACAAGCCCCTACTGGACGGCGCAGCGCTGGGCACGCTTCATTGCCTGGTCGGTTCAGGGGCTATTGCGGCCGCTTGGAGGCGCAGTTCATCTGGAGCCGAACTTCCTCGGTCACTCCTCCTCGTCGTCCTCATCATCCTCGTCGAGGTCGTCTCCATCCTCGTCGCTGTCCTCGTCGACGTGAGCCGCCGCGCCATGCGGCTGGTGGGTCTGGTCGTTCCACAGCTTGCGATAGGTGCCGTTCGTGGCCAGCAGTTCGGCATGCGAGCCGCGCTCGATCGCCCTGCCCCCTGAAATCACGATGATCTCGTCCATCTCGACCACCGAGGACAGGCGGTGGGTCGACCAGATCATGGTGCGGCCCTTGGCAACCTTCAGCAGCGTGCGGTTGATCGCGGCTTCCGTGGTCTGGTCGAGTGCGGAGGTGGCTTCGTCCAGCAGCAGCACGGAGGGATTACGGATGACCGCGCGCGCGATCGCGATACGCTGGCGCTGGCCGCCCGACAAGGTATCGCCGCGCTCGCCCACCGGCGTGTCGTATCGCTGCGGCAGGCTCATGATGTAGCGGTGGATCTCGGCCTTCCTGGCCGCCTCCTCCACCTCCTCGTCGGTCGCGCCCTCCTTGCCGAGCCGGATGTTCTCGCGGATCGACATGTTGAACAGCATGTTCTCCTGGAACACCACCGCCATGCTCCGGCGCAGCGAATCCAGCGTCACCTTGCGGACGTCGACGCCGTCGATGGTGACGCGGCCCTCGTCCGGCACGTAGAGCCGCAGGATCAGGTTCAGCAGCGTGCTCTTGCCGGAGCCCGAGGGGCCGACGATGGCGATGCGCTTTCCGACATTGAGCTTGAGGCTGAGATTGTCCAGCACCGGCGTCTGGCTGCCTTGGTACTGGAACGACACGTGGTCGAAGGTGATGTCGTTGGTGATGCGCGGCAGGTCGGGCGCGCCGGCACGATCGGCGCTGCGCGTGGGTTCGTCGAGCAGCTCCTGCATGTGACGGATCGCGGCTGCCGAGGAGATCGACACGGGAATGAAATGCATCACATGGGCGATGTTGTAGGACACCTCCCAGAACGCGCTCTCGAAGGTGACGAAGGTGCCGATGGTGATCTGGCCCTTGGTCGCCAGATACGCACCGATCGCGAGCACGACGATATGCAAGAGCAGCACCGAGATGGTGACCGTCCGCTCCACCATGGTCGACAGGAACGCCGCCGAGGCCATCCTGTTTCGTGTCTCGTCGTTGCGGAACTTGAAGAAGCCGAACATCCGGCGCTGCAGGCTGAAAGCCTTGATCACGGCCTGCGCCGCCACGTTCTCCTGCACCATGCCGAGCAGCGCGGACTCGTTCAGCTTCTGCTCGTAGTTCGCCTGAACAGCCTTCGGCGTGAGCATGCGCGGACCGATCAGCGTGATCGGAAACACCAGCAGCGCAACCACCGCGAGCTGCCAGTTCAGGAACACCATCAGGATGATTCCCGCGATCAACTCCAGGAACGGCAGTGCCGCGCTGTTGGCAAAGGTCTTGACCGAGCCCTCGAAGGCCGCGAGGTCAACGGAGAAGCGCGACAGGATTTCGCCGCGCTTGGTGCGGCCGAAATAGGCCGCCGGCAGGTCCTGGACATGCTCGAACAGCCGTTTGCGGACGTCGGAGATGATGCAGGCCGCGAGCCGCGCATCCCAGCGCTCGTACCAGATCGCGACGATCGAGGTGAAGATGCCGGCGACCGCGAGCACGCCGAGGATCTTGTACAGCGCCTGGAAATCCTCCTCGCCGAGCGCATCGTCGATCAGGAACTTCAGGCTGAGCGGCATGATGACGTTGAACAGCGTCTCGACGAAGACGCCGAACGCCACGAATGACAGCATCCGCTTGTAGTTCGTCAGATAAGGTTTGACGAAACCCAGGATGGTCGCGAGCGCGCCGGCGGCTTCGCGCGCGGTAAAGACGACGAGATCCTCGTCCTCATCGTCGTCATCGAGCTCCAGCTCGTCATCCTCCTCTTCTTCATCGTCCTCGTCTCCTTCGAGATCCGGCTTGGCAGTGGAGGCGAGCTTGTCGTCGAGCTCGGCCGCGTCTTCCGCGGCAAGCTTCTGGTTGTCGGGCGAGAGAGGCTTGGATGCCATGAAACCAACCGATGCTGACGGCCGGCATGACCGCAGAGAAAGCAGAAAATAGCGGCAACCGCCATTGCACCGATTCTATGCGATCAAGATGAATTCGGCAAAACAATTGGCGAAGGCGCCCGCTCGAAGCGGCTAGTCGTCTTCCTCGTCCTCGACCTTGTCGAAAAAGGAATAGCGCAAGGAGTCGGCGTCGGCATACCACTGACCCGGGCCCTTGTTGGCGGCGAGCGTCGCCTCCCAGAGCGCGTCGCTGCAGTCCTTGCGGTGCATCGACAGGTCGAAGCCGTTGCCGAAGAACAGCTCGGACCATTCCCACCAGGTGCCGAGCTTCTTGACACCGCGCAACAGGTCATAGCGGTCGATCACCACTGAAGCCATGTCCGAGGTGATCGAGCCGAACACGAGGCCGGTCTTGACCACGCGGTTCAGCTCCCGGATCGCGCGGACCACCTGCTTCGGGGAAACGTGGCAGAGGCTGGTCTCGAACACGAAATCGAACGCGCCGTCCTTGAACGGCATGTCGGTGATCGAGCCGAGCTTGTTGTATTTCTTCAGCGCCTTCGGCGTTTTGGCGTGGATGGCGCGGTTGTTCTCGATGCCGAAGGCGTCGATGCCGCGATCGCGCAGCGCACCGACCAGCTCACCGCTGGCCGAGCCCGCGACCAATAGCTTGGCGCCCTCGGTCTTGCCCCAGACGATGCCGATCAGCTTGGCCAGGTAATCGGGATCGGTGAAGTGACGCCACGCCTCGCCGTAGGGGCCGAGGCCGCGATAGTTCTCGAAATACTCGCGATCGACCTTGTCGGAGAGCGGCTTGTCGTCCTGCGCGCGCTCGCGGCGCAGGCGCATCATCTCGGTCAGGATGATGTCGGTCGCCGCGTCGGAGGAATCGAGCAGGCCATTCAGCGTCGAGTCGAACAGATAGTCGCCGACCACCACGATGCCGGGGTGCTCCTTCGGCTCGGGCCGGTGATTGGTCATGACGTCGCGCACGGGCAGACCGCCCGGAATCGCGTTCACCGACGACAGCCAGCGGTGGATCTTGCCTTCCATGCAATGCGCGCGCGCGTCGCCGAGCGAGGCCGGCAGCGATTTCAGCGCGGCATCGATCAGCTCCTGGTCCGACAAATTGGCGAAGGCCAGCGCATCGGAGCCGGGAATCAGCCAGTTCAAGACGCCGTGCTTGCCGACGTCGTGGCGCGCGCCCTCGTTGTAGACGCAGCAGCCGCCGAAGGCCTCCGACATGAACCACGCGCCGACGATCTTGTCGCCCCAGAACGGCGTGTCGAACAGGATCGAGACGCGGAGGTAGTGCGCGGGACGGTCGAAGTAGGAGACGTGCTTGACCATCGACTTGCGGAGCTGCTCGCCTTCCCAGCCGACGGTGGAAAGCCAGGAATGCGGCAGGCACATCAGCACGAGATCGAAGTCCCGCGTCTCCGGTCCCTTGCCGTTCATCATCTTGAGCTGGTAGCGGCCGGTCGGCGCCTTGCCGACGGTGAGCACGCGGTGATTGAGCTGGATATTGGCGTTGACCTCCGACTGCAGGCATTCGATCAGCTGCTCGTTGCCGTTCTGGATGGAATAGAGGCCGATATAGCCGTCGACATCCATCAGATAGTTCTTGAGCGCGTTGAGGCCGTTGGTGTTGTGACTCTCGGTAGCGAGGTCCGAGCGCGCCATCACCTTGAAGAAGCGCTTTGCTGTTTCGTCCTCGACCTCCTCGTCGAGCACCTGCTCGGCGGTCTTGTAGGCCCAGGGGTTCTCGTTGTCGTGCGCGCCGACGCCATCGTAATATTCGATCGGCGTCATCGTCTCGGCGCAGCGCTTGCGGAACGATTCGATCGCGTCCGCGGTCTTGGCGCCGTATTTGCGGCGCATGCCCGGCACGTCGTCGAGGAGTTCGCCGCCGAACTGCACCTGCTCGGCATCCATGGGAATGGTCTGTAGTCCGAAATGTTGGATCAACTCGCGCAGCGGATCCGGCCCGGTCATCGAGTAGTCGTAGATCTCGGCGACGCCGGCCTCGTACATCGCGGGCGCGGAATCGAATTTGCGCGTGACGATCTTGCCGCCGAGCCGGTCGGACGCCTCGTAGATGGTGACGCGACAGAGGTCCCCGAGCTTGCGTTTCAGGTACCAGGCGCTCATCAGCCCACCGGGGCCGCCGCCTACGATTGCGAGATCAAGCATGTCAGATCCGTGGTCTCCGGCCCCGCCCCCGTCACGGGACCCCACCGGTCTAAACTCCCCTAGCAGAAGCGCTTTTGCGGCTGAAGGAAAGATGAACAAATGTTGATCCTGCACCGCAGCAGGCAAACAAAGCAGCAAAAAGGCCGGCTTGCGCCGGCCTTTTCATTGTTCTCGGTAGTCCTACGGATGAACGATCATTCCGCGGGCGGCAGCGCCAATCGGCTCGACTTCCGGCGCGGGCGACACGACGGCCGCCTGCTTCTCGCGCTCGTCGAGGATCATCTTGTCGCGCTTCACGGCGACTTCGCGGATCTTGGCCATGGAGGCGCCGGTGCCTGCCGGGATCAGCCGGCCGACGATGACGTTCTCCTTGAGGCCTTCGAGCGGATCGACCTTGCCGTTGACCGCCGCTTCCGTGAGGACGCGGGTGGTCTCCTGGAACGAGGCCGCCGAGAAGAAGGAGCGGGTCTGAAGGCTCGCCTTGGTGATGCCGAGCAGAACCGGCGTCGCCGTGGCGATCTTCTTGCCCTCTTCCTTGGCCTTCGCGTTGATCTGGTCGAACTCGATCTTGTCGATCTGCTCGCCCGAGATCATGTCCGTGTCGCCCTGGTCGGTGACTTCCACCTTCTGGAGCATCTGACGGACGATCACCTCGATGTGCTTGTCGTTGATGAGCACGCCCTGGAGCCGGTAGACTTCCTGGATCTCGTTGACCAGATAGGCCGCGAGTTCCTCGATGCCCTTGACCGCCAGAATGTCGTGCGGCGCCGGATTGCCTTCCACGATGAAGTCGCCCTTTTCGACGACGTCGCCGTCCTGAAGGTGGATGTGCTTGCCCTTCGGGATCAGGTACTCGCGTGCCTCTTCGGTCTTGTCCATCGGCTCGATCGAGATGCGACGCTTGTTCTTGTAGTCGCGCCCAAACCGGATGGTGCCCGCGATTTCGGCGATGATCGCCGCATCCTTCGGACGCCGTGCCTCGAACAATTCCGCCACCCGCGGCAGACCGCCGGTGATGTCACGCGTCTTGGCGCTTTCGGTCGAGACACGGGCGAGGATGTCGCCCGCCTGGACCTTGGCTCCGATGTCGACCGACAGAATGGCGTCGACCGACAGCATGTAGCGAGCATCGCCGCCACGGGCGAGCTTGAGCACCTTGCCGTCCTTGCCCTTGATCACGATGGCCGGACGCAGGTCCGCGCCGCCGCGCATCGAGCGCCAGTCGATGACCACGCGCTTGGCGATACCGGTGGCCTCGTCGAGCGTTTCCGAGATCGACTGTCCCTCGACCAGATCCTCGAAGCCGATGGTGCCTTCGACCTCGGTGAGGAGCGGACGGGTGTAGGGATCCCACTCGACGATACGCTGGCCGCGCTTGACCATGTCGCCCTCGTCGATGTGCAGGCGCGAACCGTACTGAATACGGTGCGTCGCACGCTCGGTGCCGTCGGCATCGACGATCGCGATCACCATGTTGCGGACCATTGCGACCAGGTGGCCGTCGCTGTTGCGGGCGATGGCCTTGTTCCTGATCACGATCTTGCCGTCGAAGTTGGATTCGACGAACGACTGCTCGTTGAGCTGCGCCGCACCACCGATGTGGAAGGTGCGCATGGTCAGCTGGGTGCCGGGCTCGCCGATCGACTGCGCCGCGATGACGCCGACGGCTTCGCCGTGATTGACCGGCGTACCGCGGGCGAGGTCGCGTCCGTAGCACATACCGCAGATGCCATTGACGAGCTCGCAGGTCAGAGCCGAACGGATCTTCACCTCCTGCACGCCACCCTGGTGGATGGCATCCAGATGGCTCTCTTCCATCAGCGTACCGCGCTTGAAGATCACCTTGCCCGAGCTGTCACGCACGTCTTCGCAGGCCGTGCGGCCCAGGATGCGCGAGCCGAGCGAGGCGACCACGGTGCCGGCATCGACGATGGCGCGCATCTTGATGCCGAGCTTGGTGCCGCAGTCGTTCTGCGTGATGATGCAGTCCTGCGCGACGTCGACCAGACGACGGGTCAGATAGCCGGAGTTCGCGGTCTTCAACGCGGTGTCCGCGAGACCCTTACGGGCGCCGTGGGTCGAGTTGAAGTACTCGAGCACCGAGAGGCCTTCCTTGAAGTTCGAGATGATCGGCGTCTCGATGATCTCACCCGACGGCTTGGCCATCAGGCCGCGCATGCCGGCGAGCTGGCGCATCTGGGCCGGCGAACCGCGGGCAACCGGAGTGAGCCATCATGTAGATCGAGTTGATGTCGGCATCCGCCCCGCTCGCCGTCTTCTTGGTCGAGGAGATCTCCTTCATCATCGCCTTGGCGATTTCTTCCGTGGCCTTCGACCAGGCGTCGACGACCTTGTTGTACTTCTCGCCATGGGTGATCAGGCCGTCGTTGTACTGCTGCTCGAAATCCTTCGCCAGCGTACGGGTGGTGTCGACGATCTTCCACTTGGAGTGCGGCACGACCATGTCGTCCTTGCCGAACGAGATGCCGGCCTTGAACGCGTTATAGAAGCCGAGCGCCATGATGCGGTCGCAGAAGATCACCGTCTCCTTCTGGCCGCAGTGGCGGTAGACCTGGTCGATGACGCCGGAGATTTCGCGCTTGGTCATCAGCTTGTTGATGATCTCGAACGGAACCCGCGGATTCCGCGGCAGCAGGTTGCCCAGCATGACTCGGCCAGCGGTGGTTTCGATCCAGCGCTTGGAAATCTTGCCGGTCTCGTCAATGCCTTCCCACCGGTACCTGATCTTGGTGTGGAGGTGGATGACCTTCGCGTGCAGCGCGTGCTCGAGCTCAGCCATCTCGCCGAAGATCTTGCCCTCGCCGGGCAGGCCTTCGCGCATGATGGAGACGTAGTAGAGACCGAGCACGATGTCCTGCGACGGCACGATGATCGGCTGGCCGTTCGCCGGATGCAGGATGTTGTTGGTCGACATCATCAGGACGCGCGCTTCGAGCTGCGCCTCAAGCGACAGCGGAACGTGCACGGCCATCTGGTCGCCGTCGAAGTCGGCGTTGAACGCGGCGCAGACCAGCGGATGGAGCTGGATCGCCTTGCCCTCGATCAGCACGGGCTCGAACGCCTGGATGCCGAGGCGATGCAGCGTCGGCGCGCGGTTCAGCAGCACCGGGTGCTCGCGGATGACCTCGTCCAGGATGTCCCAGACCTCGGGCCGTTCCTTCTCGACCAGCTTCTTCGCCTGCTTCACCGTGGTGGACAGGCCCTTGGCATCAAGCCGCGAGTAGATGAACGGCTTGAACAGCTCGAGCGCCATCTTCTTCGGCAGGCCGCACTGATGCAGGCGCAGCTCGGGACCGACCACGATCACCGAACGGCCCGAATAGTCGACGCGCTTGCCGAGCAGGTTCTGACGGAAGCGGCCCTGCTTGCCCTTGAGCATGTCGGCGAGCGACTTCAGCGGACGCTTGTTGGCACCGGTGATGACGCGGCCGCGGCGGCCGTTGTCGAACAGCGCGTCGACGGCCTCCTGAAGCATGCGCTTCTCGTTGCGGATGATGATGTCAGGCGCGCGCAGCTCCATCAGCCGCTTCAAGCGGTTGTTGCGGTTGATGACGCGGCGGTAGAGGTCGTTGAGGTCCGAGGTCGCGAAGCGGCCGCCGTCGAGCGGCACCAGCGGACGCAGGTCCGGCGGGATCACCGGGACCACGGTCATGATCATCCATTCCGGCTTGTTGCCGGAGTGGCGGAACGCTTCCACGATCTTCAGGCGCTTGGCGAGCTTCTTGTGCTTGATGTCGGAGTCGGTCTCCTGCATCTCCGCGCGCAAGGTCAGTTCGAGCTTCTCGAGATCCATGCCCTTGAGCAACTCGCGGATCGCTTCCGCGCCGATCATGGCGGTGAAGGAATCCTGGCCGTACTCGTCCTGCGCCTTCAGATACTCGTCTTCCGACAGCAGCTGACGGTCCTTCAGCGCGGTGAGGCCCGGCTCGAGCACGACGTAATATTCGAAGTAGAGAATCCGCTCGAGATCCTTGAGCGTCATGTCGAGCAGGAGGCCGATGCGCGAGGGCAGCGACTTCAGGAACCAGATGTGGGCAACGGGGGCTGCGAGCTCGATATGGCCCATGCGCTCGCGCCGGACGCGCGACAGCGTGACCTCGACCGAGCACTTCTCGCAGATGATGCCCTTGTACTTCATGCGCTTGTACTTGCCGCACAAGCACTCGTAGTCCTTGATCGGCCCGAAGATGCGGGCGCAGAACAGGCCGTCGCGCTCGGGCTTGAAGGTACGGTAGTTGATGGTTTCCGGCTTCTTGATCTCGCCGTACGACCAGGACAGAATCTTCTCAGGGCTCGCGATCGAGATCCGGATCTGGTCGAAGACCTGAGCCGGCGTCGTCGGATTAAAGAGATTCATAATTTCTTGGTTCATCGTCTTCTCCTCGCGTGCCGGTCGCCTCCGGCAGCAAATTCGAAAATCACTATGCGGGGCGCCCCGCCCTCGCGACTCGGGGACTGGGTGCCGATGCCCGGCCGTTCAGGCCGGGCATGAGGGTCGTCTTACTCGGCCGCTTCCGCCGTCCCCGGTCCGACCTTGGAATTGTGCAAGTCGACGTTGAGGCCGAGCGAGCGCATTTCCTTGACCAGCACGTTGAACGATTCCGGAATACCGGCCTCGAAGGTGTCGTCGCCACGCACGATCGCCTCGTACACCTTGGTACGGCCGGCGACGTCGTCCGACTTCACGGTCAGCATCTCCTGAAGCGTGTACGCCGCGCCGTAAGCCTCGAGCGCCCACACTTCCATTTCGCCGAAGCGCTGGCCGCCGAACTGCGCCTTGCCGCCCAGCGGCTGCTGGGTGACGAGCGAGTACGGACCGATCGAACGCGCGTGGATCTTGTCGTCGACGAGATGGTGCAGCTTGAGCATGTAGATGTAGCCCACCGTCACCTTGCGATCGAAGGCATCGCCGGTGCGGCCGTCATAGACGGTCGACTGACCCGAAGCGTCGAGACCGGCAAGCTTCAGCATCTCCTCGATGTCCGCTTCCTTGGCGCCGTCGAACACCGGCGTCGCGATCGGCACGCCGCGGCTCAGATTGTGGCCGAGCTCGATCAACTCGTTGTCGTTGAGCGACTTGATCGTCTCGTCCTCGCCGTAGACCTTCTTCAAGGTTTCCTTCAGCGGCTTGATGTCCTGCCTCGACAGGTAGGCATCGACAGTCTGGCCGATACGCTTGCCGAGGCCGGCACAGGCCCAGCCGAGATGGGTCTCGAGGATCTGTCCAACGTTCATGCGCGAGGGCACGCCGAGCGGATTGAGCACGATGTCGGCATGCGTACCGTCTTCGAGGAACGGCATGTCCTCGATCGGCACGATCTTCGACACCACGCCCTTGTTGCCGTGGCGGCCGGCCATCTTGTCGCCGGGCTGGATCTTGCGCTTCACCGCGACGAAGACCTTGACCATCTTCATCACGCCGGGCGGCAATTCGTCACCGCGCTGAAGCTTTTCGACCTTGTCGAGGAAGCGCTGTTCCAGCCCCTTCTTCGACTCGTCGTACTGCTTCCGCATGGCCTCGATCTCGGCCATCAGCTTGTCGTTCGGCGAAGCGAACAGCCACCACTGCGACTTCGGGTACTCCTCGAGCACCGCACGGGTGATCTTGGTGTCCTTCTTGAAGCCCTTCGGACCGGCGATGCCCTGCCGTCCCTCGAGCAGCTCGGCAAGACGGTTGTAGACGTTGCGGTCCAGAATCGCCTGCTCGTCGTCGCGGTCCTTCGCCAGACGTTCGATCTCTTCCCGTTCGATCGCCAGCGCACGCTCGTCCTTGTCGACGCCGTGACGGTTGAACACGCGCACTTCGACGATGGTGCCCTGCACGCCCGGAGGAACGCGCAGCGAGGTGTCGCGAACGTCGGAAGCCTTTTCACCGAAGATGGCGCGCAGGAGCTTTTCTTCCGGCGTCATCGGGCTTTCGCCCTTCGGAGTGATCTTGCCGACCAGGATGTCGCCGGCGCGCACTTCCGCGCCGATGTACACGATACCGGCTTCGTCGAGGTTCTTCAGCGCTTCTTCCGACACGTTCGGAATGTCGCGGGTGATTTCCTCGGGCCCGAGCTTGGTGTCGCGGGCCATCACCTCGAACTCCTCGATGTGAATCGAGGTGAAGACGTCTTCCTTCACGATCCGCTCGGAGAGCAGGATCGAGTCTTCGAAGTTGTAGCCGTTCCACGGCATGAACGCGACCAGCACGTTGCGGCCGAGCGCGAGCTCGCCGAGATCGGTCGACGGGCCGTCGGCGATGATGTCGCCCTTCTTGACGATGTCGCCGACCTTCACCAGCGGACGCTGGTTGATGCAGGTCGATTGGTTCGAGCGCTGGTACTTCATCAGCCGGTAGATATCGACGCCCGACTTGGTCGGATCGAGATCTTCCGTGGCGCGGATGACGACGCGGGTTGCGTCGATCTGGTCGATCACGCCCGAACGGCGCGCCGCGATCGCAGCACCCGAGTCACGCGCAACCACGCCTTCCATGCCGGTGCCGACGAACGGCGCCTCGGCGCGAACCAGCGGCACCGCCTGGCGCTGCATGTTCGAGCCCATCAGCGCGCGGTTGGCGTCGTCGTTCTCGAGGAACGGGATCAGCGCGGCTGCGACCGAAACGAGCTGCTTCGGCGACACGTCCATGTAGTCGACCTTGTCCGGGGTCACCGGCAAGACTTCGCCGGCGTGACGGCAGACCACGAGATCTTCGGTGAAGCGGCCCTTCGGATCGAGCGGCACGTTGGCCTGCGCGACCGTGTAGCGGCCCTCTTCCATCGCCGAGAGGTACACGACCTCGTCGGTGACGCGCCCGTCCTTGACCTTGCGGTAAGGCGTCTCGACGAAGCCGTACTTGTTCACGCGCGCGAAAGTCGCGAGCGAGTTGATCAGGCCGATGTTCGGACCTTCCGGCGTCTCGATCGGGCAGATGCGGCCGTAATGCGTCGGATGCACGTCGCGCACCTCGAAGCCGGCGCGCTCGCGGGTCAGACCGCCCGGTCCAAGCGCCGAGAGACGGCGCTTGTGGGTGATCTCCGACAGCGGGTTGGTCTGGTCCATGAACTGCGAGAGCTGCGAGGAGCCGAAGAACTCGCGCACTGCGGCGGCCGCCGGCTTCGCGTTGATCAGGTCCTGCGGCATGACCGTGTCGATGTCGACCGAGGACATGCGCTCCTTGATCGCGCGCTCCATGCGGAGCAAGCCGATGCGGTACTGGTTCTCCATGAGCTCGCCGACCGAACGCACACGGCGGTTGCCGAGATGGTCGATGTCGTCGATCTCGCCCTTGCCGTCGCGCAAATCCACCAGCGTCTTGATGACGGAGAGGATGTCTTCCTTACGCAGCGTGCGCTGGGTGTCGGGCGCATCGAGGTCGAGGCGCATGTTCATCTTGACGCGGCCGACCGCTGAGAGGTCGTAACGCTCGGCGTCGAAGAACAGCGACTGGAACATCGCCTGCGCCGAATCCAGCGTCGGCGGCTCGCCCGGACGCATCACGCGGTAGATGTCGAACAGCGCGTCCTCGCGCGTCATGTTCTTGTCGGCCGAGAGTGTGTTGCGGATGTAGGCGCCGACATTGACGTGGTCGATGTCGAGCAGCGGCAGTTCCTTGTAGCCGTGCTCGTTGAGAGCCTTCATCGACTTGTCGGTGATCTCTTCACCGGCTTCCGCGTGGATCTCGCCGGTCTTCGGATTGACGAGGTCCTCGGCGATGTAGTTGCCGACGAGCTCCGCATCCGACAGGCGCAGCGCCTTGAGGCCCTTCTCCTGCATCTGGCGCGCACCGCGCACGGTGAGCTTCTTGCCGGCTTCAAGCACGACCTTGCCGGTATCGGCGTCGATCAGGTCGTTGATGGTCGAGTAGCCGCGGAAACGATTGGCGTCGAACGGAACACGCCAGCCTTCCTTGATCCGCTTGTACTGGATCTTCTTGTAGAAGGTGCTGAGGATCGCCTCGCCATCGAGGCCGAGCGCGAACATCAGCGACGTCACCGGAAGCTTGCGGCGACGGTCGATACGCGCATAGACGATGTCCTTGGCATCGAACTCGATGTCGAGCCAGGAGCCGCGATACGGGATCACGCGCGCGGCGAACAGCAGCTTGCCCGAGGAATGGGTCTTGCCCTTGTCGTGGTCGAAGAACACGCCGGGCGAACGGTGCATCTGCGAGACGATGACGCGCTCGGTGCCGTTGACGATGAAGGTGCCGTTCATCGTCATGAGCGGGATGTCGCCCATGTAGACGTCCTGCTCCTTGATGTCCTTGACCGACTTCGCGCCGGTTTCCTCGTCGATATCGAACACGATGAGGCGCAGCGTCACCTTGAGGGGCGCGGCGAAGGTCATGCCGCGCTGGCGGCACTCGTCGACGTCGTATTTCGGCGGCTCGAACTCGTAGCGGACGAATTCCAGCATCGAGGTGCCCGAGAAGTCAGAGATCGGGAACACCGAGCGGAACACTGCCTGCAAGCCCTCATCGGACCGCCCGCCCTGGGGCTCGTCGACCATCAGGAACTGGTCATAGGATGCCTTCTGAACCTCGATGAGGTTCGGCATCTCGGCAACTTCCTTGATGTGTCCGAAGAACTTGCGAACGCGTTTGCGACCGGTGAATGTCTGCTGCGCCATCGTGGCCTCTCATTTTCGGCGCCCGATCTGGGCGCGCCGTCCGGAACGCGGCTACCGCCGCTCCCCGGGTTGAATTTTTCGAACCCGCTTTGGAGGACCGGAGACTCAGTTTCAGGCAGGAATGTCCTGAATCTGTTCTTCAGACCTTCAAAACGCAAAACGACGCGCGGGGCGCAGTAGCGCGCCCGCCCGTCACAACCATTCTCTTCACGGACTGCAAAAGCCCGAAATAGCTTGCTCTCCCAACGGCTTACAGGGAAACCCGGCATCCCTGCCCACCGCGCTTTCGTGCTGTCGACCCGATATGGGACGACAGTAGTGCAGATTCGAGAGGTAAAGCCTCAAATCCCCACACTTTTTCGTGTTCGACCTGCGTCGGGCCGTTCCGTCGCACGCCTTTTGCATCTGGCCCACCCTTTCGGGGAGTGGACCGAGATCCCGGTTTCGCTGATGCTCACCGGGATCTCGTATCAGTAAGCGTTGCTTACTTGAGCTCGACCTTCGCGCCAGCCTTCTCGAGCTGGGCCTTGAGCTTCTCGGCTTCGTCCTTGTTCACGCCTTCCTTGACAGGCTTCGGCGCGCCCTCGACGAGGTCCTTTGCTTCCTTCAGGCCCAGGCCGGTGATGGCGCGGACTTCCTTGATGACCTCGATCTTCTTGTCGCCGGCGGCGGCAAGAACGACCGTGAACTCGGTCTTCTCTTCGGCCGGAGCGGCGGCAGCGCCACCACCAGCCGGGCCGGCCACGGCGACAGCCGCGGCAGCCGAAACGCCCCACTTCTCTTCGAGGAGCTTCGCGAGTTCGGCAGCTTCGAGCACGGTGAGGCTCGAGAGGTCGTCAACGATCTTCTGCAAGTCAGCCATTGTTCAGTTTCCTTGAATGTAATCTGGTTCGGGTTTGAGTTTTGCGAAGGGCGTCAGGCCGCTTCGCCCTTTGAGGCATAAGCCTGGATGACGCGCGCGAGCTTGCCCGCGGGCGCATTGGCGAGCTGAGCGATCTTGGTCGCCGGGGCCACAAGAAGGCCGACGATCTTGGCGCGCAGTTCGTCAAGCGACGGCAGCGAGGCAAGTGCCTTCACGCCGTCGACATTCAGGACGGTCGTTCCCATCGAGCCGCCAATGATGACGAACTTTTCGTTCGCCTTGGCGAATTCGACGGCGACCTTTGGCGCCGCTACCGGATCGTCCGAAGTGGCGATCACGGTCGGTCCCTTCAACATGGAACCGATGGCAACGACGTCAGTGCCTTCAAGAGCAATTTTGGCGAGACGGTTCTTCGAGACCTTCACCGAGGCGCCAGCCTGCTTCATCTGCATGCGCAGCTTCTGCATCTGGACAACGGTCAGGCCGGAATATTGGGCAACGACCGCGACGCTCGTGGCCTTGAAGATGCCATTGAGCTGTTCGACCGCTTCCTTTTTTGCCGCTCGTTCCACAGCAAGCTCTTTCCGGTTGGCGGTCATCGCGAGAAACGGGACCACCGGGTTGCACCCATCGTCCCACCCAAAACCTGAACCTCCGGGCCAAAACCCTTCGGACACGCGCCGGGCGAGACGACAATTCAAAGCCTGCCCTCCGGGAGCCCATTGGAGCCCACGGCGTGTCGAGGTCCGAACCAAACCCATTCCGCAGCCAACCCTAAGGTGGACACGAAGTGAAATCCGGTCTTCACCCGTCTATGCAGGCCATGCGATTAAGCCGTTGAGAAATCGAGATTCCCCGCAGGCGCCTGCAGTCTTGGACAGGACAAGGTCAGCCGGCGAACCGCCCGACCCCTGCCCGCATTCCACCATCCGACGGGTTTTCCTTCCTTTTCCGGCAAATCCTTGCGGACGTCCTGAAAAGGAATGATCTCCTGTCGTATCGGGTTTTTCGGAATGCGTGCACGAACGCGCCAGCCAAGGCCGGTACGTCCGGAAGCGGTTCTTTAACCGCTCAGGGCCGGCTTGCCAAGAGCAAAATTCACACCAGTTCCAATCCGTTGCCGCTGGCGCTTGACCCGGGCCGACAAGGGTCGATTCGGGCTCATTTGACCCCATAAGGCAGCGGCTCGCCCTCGAAAAACGCGGTCAGGTTCGCCAGCACGCAGCTCTGCATGGCAACATGCGATTCGAGGGTATGGCCGCCGATATGGGGGGCGAACACCACATTGGGCAGCGCCGTCAGCGCGTCGGGCGCGTGCGGTTCCTTGTCGTAGACGTCGAGACCCGCGCCGGCGATGGTCTTCTCGGTGAGAGCCGTCACCAGGGCAGTCTCGTCGATCACCGAGCCGCGGGAGATGTTGACGACGTAGCCGTCCGCCCCGAGGCGCCTGAGGATATCGGCGCTGACGGCGTGCTGGGTCTCGGCCCCTGCCCGGACCGCGATAATCAGCACGCTGCTCCAGTCGGCGAGCGCCTCCAGCGTCGGGAAATATTGATAGGGCAGATCGTGTTTGCTGCGGCTGAAATAGCCGATTTCGCTCTCGAAGGCGGCGCAGCGCGCCGCGATCTTGCGGCCGATCTCGCCCATGCCGTAGACGCCGATGCGGCGGCCGGGCATGCCGGCCTGCGGGCGCATCATCGGCGACTGCTTTGAGGCAGCCCAATCGCCGCTGCGGACATATTGGTCGGCAACCAGGATCCGTCGCGTCGTCGCCAGCATCAAGGTCATCGCGATATCGGCGACCGAGGCCGCATTGGCGCCGGGGCTGTGGCCGACCGCAATGTTGCGCGCGGCGGCGGCCTTCAGATCGACGCCGTCATAGCCGGTGCCGTAGCAGACGATGGTGCCGAGCTTTGGAAACAGGTCCATCGCCTCCGCGCCGAGCGGCGTGCCGCCCGCGGTGAGCACCGCGCGGATGCCACCGAGCTCGTCGGCCGAAAACACCTCGCGCGCGGGCTTGCCGCCGGTGTCGAGCAGATCGAACCGCTCGGCGAAGCGCGCCATCATCGTTTTGGGAAAGCGCGAGTAGATCAGGACCTTGTCAGTCATTGTTCTTGTTTCCAGTGAACACCGTCACAAACGACGAGGGGCGGAATCGGTTGCCCGATTCCGCCCCTCGCCTCATGCATTTACAAACCCTAGCCGAGAATGGTGCCCGGCTCGACCTTCACGCCGGGGCCCATCGACGAGGACACCGCAACGCGCTGGATGTAGGTGCCCTTGGAACCAGCCGGCTTGGCCTTAGAGACAGCGTCAGCCAGGGCCTTGATGTTCTCGACCAGTTTCTCCTCGGAGAACGAGGCCTTGCCGACGCCGGCCTGCAGGATGCCGGCCTTCTCGACACGGAACTCGACCGAGCCGCCCTTGGCACCCTTCACCGCGCCAGTGACGTCCATGGTCACGGTGCCGATCTTCGGGTTCGGCATCAGGCCGCGCGGGCCCAGCACCTTACCGAGACGGCCGACCAGCGGCATCATGTCGGGGGTCGCGATACAACGATCGAAATCGATCGTGCCGTTCTGCACCTTTTCGACCAGGTCTTCGGCGCCGACGACGTCGGCACCCGCAGCCTTGGCTTCGTCGGCCTTGGCGCCACGGGCGAACACGCCGACGCGGAGCGTACGGCCGGTGCCGTTCGGCAGGGTCACGACGCCGCGGACCATCTGGTCGGCGTGACGCGGATCGACGCCGAGATTGATCGCGACCTCGATGGTCTCGTCGAACTTCGCTTTCGCGCGTTCCTTGACCATCTTGATGGCGTCCGCGAGCGGGTAAAGCTTTTCGCGATCAACACCTTCGCGGGCTTTGTTCAAACGCTTTCCGATTGCCATGACCGCTTACCCTGCCACTTCCAGACCCATCGAGCGGGCAGAGCCCTCGACCATCTTCATGGCCGATTCGATGGTATCGCAGTTGAGATCCTTCATCTTCTTCTCGGCGATCTCGCGCACTTGCGCCTTGGTCACCGCGCCGGCCTTGTCGCGGCCCGGCGCCTTCGAGCCGGACTGGATCTTGGCAGCCTGCTTGAGGAAGAAAGACATCGGCGGCGTCTTCATCTCGAAGGTGAAGGAACGGTCCGCATAGATGGTGATGACCACCGGGATAGGGGTGTTCTTCTCTTCCTTCTGGGTCTGGGCGTTGAACGCCTTGCAGAACTCCATAATGTTGAGACCGCGCTGACCAAGCGCGGGACCGATCGGGGGCGAAGGATTCGCCGCACCGGCCGGGACCTGAAGCTTCAGGTATCCGGTCACTTTCTTTGCCATGTATCACTCCTGTTGTGCCGGCCTGGACCGGCGGTTTCAGGTTCGTGGTCTGGGTCGGATGCGGCTGGCAACCGCCCTCTCCCTCCCACGGCCTCTTGTTGCGTGAGACCGAAGTCTCACGCCTACCCGATCAGACCTTCTCGACCTGACCGAATTCCAGTTCGACCGGCGTGGCGCGGCCGAAGATCGACACCGCGACCTTCACGCGCGAGCGCGCCTCGTCGATTTCCTCGACGACACCCGAGAACGAGGCGAACGGGCCGTCGGCCACGCGCACGTTCTCGCCGATCTCGAACGACACCGACGCCTTCGGCCGTTCCACGCCCTCCTGCACCTGGTGCAGGATGCGCATGGCCTCGGCTTCCGAGATCGGCATCGGCTTGTTTTCCGCGCCGAGGAAGCCGGTCACCTTCGGCGTGTTCTTGATTAGATGAAACGCCTCGTCGGTCAGCTTCATCTTCACCAGCACGTAGCCCGGAAAGAACTTGCGCTCGGCGTCGATCTTGCGGCCGCGGCGCACTTCCGTGACCTTCTCGGTCGGAACCAGCACCAGCTCGAACAGCTCCTCGAGCCCACGCTGCTTGGCCTGCTCGCGGATCGATTCGGCGACCTTCTTCTCGAAGTTCGAATAGGCGTGGACGATGTACCAGCGCTTGTCAGACAATTGAGCCGTTGCTGTTGCCATCAGTGGATGCCCAGAAGGAAGGTGATGAGGTAACGGATGACCTGGTCGGCGGCGAAGAAGAAGATCGAGGCCACGGCGACCATGACGAACACCATGATGGTGGTGATGGTCGTCTCACGGCGGGTCGGCCAGGTGACCTTGGCGGTCTCCGAGCGCACTTCCTGCAAGAACTTGAACGGGCTGACTGCCATCGTTTGATGTCCAACGTCCGTCGACAGACGCGAATGAATTTCAGGGATCCGAACAGCCGCCGTTGGCCCAGCCCTCTGTCTCGAAGGATGAGCCGGAATCCGGGCTCGATTGTTCGGGGATTTCAAAGCCGCGCCGGAGATCCGCGTCTAACGGGCCGGCTGCGAGTGGGCGGTATCTACTGCGGATGGGAGCAAAGGTCAAGATCGAGAGGGTGCCAGCGGGTAAACCGGCCTCCGCGGGCGACCGAGCAGAGACCATGCCGATCAAGGGCTTATCGGCCGCCTGCAAAGCGCGGTCCCATGCCCTCCGCCGGTTCTTTGCAGAACGACACCCTGGGTCCCCCTCTCCTGGGACCCCTTCTAGCGACTTGGTAGCGACCTGGGGCGGTCAATCGGCCCGATCGATCGTCGAGATGCCCGGCAACGGCACAACGAACTTTCCGCCATCGGCGAAATAGCGGGCATGCTTGGCCCGGATCGGGTCCACGTAGCGCCAGGCGAAAACGACGACGAATGCCGGCTTGCGCTCGTAAAAGGCGGCGGGCGACAGGATCGGGATGTCGTAGCCCGGGCCGGCCATCACGTTCCCCTTCTTGGGGTCGTCATCCACCAGGAAGTCGATCTTGGTCTCCAGGCCGAACTGCGGCAGCAGGGTCGTGGTACCGACAGACACGCCGTAGCCGGCCACGAGTTGACCGCGCGCATGGGCGGCATCGGCCATCGCGACCAACTCGTCGCGGATGGCGGCGATCCTCTGCGCATAGGGCACATAGTAGGCGGGCTGGTCGACGCCGAGCCGGTCTTCCTCGCCGATGAAGCGCGCGACCTCCGCGGAAGGCTTCTTCGGGCCGCCGGCACGCTGCACCGTCACGCGGATGGAGCCGCCCTTGGTCTCGATGTGCTGGACGTCGATCACTTCCATGCCGAGCCGCGCGAAGAAGCGCGTCAGCGGCTTGATGTTAAAATACGACAGATGCTCGTGATAGACGGTGTCGAGAAGGTTCTTTTCGGTGACGTCGACGCCGTACTGCGTTTCGAAAACGAACAGCCCGTCCGGCGCCAGCACGTCGCGGACCCCGATCACCAGCGGATCAAGATTGTCGACATTGGCGATCATGTTGTTGGCGATCACGACGCTCGCCACACCGTGGCTTTGTAGAATGCGATGACCGATGGCATCGGTGAAGAAATCGCCGATGGTCTCGATCCCCGCTTCCGTCGCCCGCCGCGCGATGTCGACGGCGGGATCGACACCCAGCACCCGCATGCCGCGCTCCCTAAAGAAGCCGAGCAGCGATCCGTCATTGCTGCCGAGCTCGACGACCAGCGAGCCCGGCGCGATGGCGAAACGGCTGACGACATCATTGGCATAGCCTGCGAAATGCTCCCGCAGGCCGAGCGAGAGCGAGGTGGTGTAAACGTAGTTGCGGTACTGGATCTCCGGATTGCCGACGTGGAGAATCTGGAGATGGCCGCAGTCTGCGCACAGGTGCAGCGCCATCGGCACGGCGGCGCGAAAGACGGGATCGTCGACGCGGGCGTTCGGCACCTGGAAGTTCGGCGTGCCGATTGGCATGCCTGCCATCGGGACGACCAGCTCCTGCTTGTCCGAATGACAGAGGCGGCAGGTATGCCGGACGTAGAACAGGTTTTTCATGGTGGGACCGGAAAACGGAGACATGCGAGCGGATGAGGCAATCTCACCCCGTGAAGATCAGATCGACGGCATTGGTCAAGAGAGTCAAGGGTGGCGCGCCCAATGTACACCGGCACGGTGATCGACAGCAGCAGCTTCACCGAAAATAGGCCGCCTGCTTCAATCGCGACTGCATCGAATTCCCGCCTCAGGATGCCGGATATTCGGCACGACCGATGACGAGGTCGATCGCGGCCATCATCCAGAACTGGTGCGTGGTCTCGACGATGTTGTAGCTGCGGCTATCGACGTAAAAATCGACGTCGCCGAGATTGCGCAGCGGATTGTCCGCATTCATGCCCGACAGCGTGATCACGTCGAGCTTCATCGTCCGCGCCTGCGCGACCGCATTGAGGATGTTCTTCGAGCGCCCCGACGAGCTGATCGCGACGAGGCAATCGCCGGCGCGAGCGCTCAGCCGCACCGCATGCGCGAGCCAATCCTCGAAACCGTAATCATTGGCAAGGCACGACATCATGCTGGCATCGCTGAAGCAGAGTGCGGGCACTGATGCGTTCTTCGCCAGATCGATAGCGAGATGCGAAGCGATGCCGGCGGAGCCGCCATTGCCGATGAAGATGATGCGACCGCCCTGCTCTCGCGCACGCAACCAGGTCGCGCGGGTGGCGGAGATCCTGGCGAAAACCCCGTCGTCAACCTCCGTCGCGCGATGGAGGCGCGCCACATAATCGTCGAGGAAAGCCTTGTGATCGGGATCGACGGACTCGGCAGGCATGGGCTCGCGGCTCGACGGCGACATGACGCCCTGATACCGGCTATCACCAGCGATTGCAAAGGTATAATACCTGCAGAGTGTACTAGCAGCCGATTCGGTTTCCGACTCCACTCAACATTGGCGAGCCTGTTTCGCTGGGCATTCGCATCACGGATGTTCCCATGAAATGCATCGTTACCGGTGGCGCGGGCTTCATCGGCAGTCACCTCGTCGATCGTCTCCTCGACGACGGGCACGAGGTCATCGCGCTCGATAATTTCGTGATCGGACGCGCCGAAAATCTCGCCTCGCGCGCCGATTCGAGTCGACTGAAGATCGTGCGGGCCGACGTCACCGAACTCGAATCGATCAAGCCGCATTTCGACGGCATCGACTGGGTCTTCCATCTCGCCGCGCTGGCCGACATCGTTCCCTCGATCGAGTCCCCGATCCCGTATCATCGCGCCAATGTCGACGGCACGGTCAACGTTCTCGAGGCTGCACGGCAGGCGGGCGTCAGCCGCTTCGTTTATGCCGCGTCGTCGTCCTGCTACGGAATTCCCGACGCATATCCGACGCCGGAGAGCGCCGAGATCCGGCCGATGTATCCCTATGCGCTCACCAAGAATCTCGGCGAGCAGTGCGTCATGCACTGGTGCCAGGTCTACAAATTGCCCGCGGTCGCGCTGCGCCTGTTCAACGTCTACGGGCCGCGCCATCGCACCACGGGCACCTACGGCGCCGTGTTCGGCGTGTTCATGGCGCAGAAACTCGCCGGCAAGCCCTTCACGGTGGTCGGCGATGGCGAGCAGACCCGCGACTTCACCTTCGTCAGCGATGTCGCCGACGCCTTCGTGACCGCCGCGCGCTCCGAGGTCTCGAACGAAGTTTTCAACGTCGGCTCCGACAACACCTACAGCGTCAACCGGCTGGTCGAACTTCTCGGCGGCGACAAGGTCCACATTCCCAAGCGTCCCGGCGAGCCCGAGTGCACCCATGCCGACATCACCAAGATCAAGCGGATCCTGAAATGGACGCCGAAGGTGAAATTCGAGGACGGCGTCGCGACGATGCTGAAGTCGATGGATCAGTACAAGGACGCGCCACTGTGGACGGTGGACAAGATCGCGGACGCGACCAAGGACTGGTTCAAGTATCTTGGTGACGACAGCGACGCCGCGTCCGGCACGCCGCAGAAGGCAAGCCAGTGAACAGGTTCGCCGGATATCGTTGCCGCGAATCGATCAATTCCGGGCCGGCCGACTGAGGTCGGCCGGCGCTTTGGGTTATCACATGGGCAATCTTCCGACCGACAATCCCGCGTCAACCGCCCAACTGGCGGCGCACGAAAAGATCAAGACAATCGAGGAACTCGGCGAGATCGCGCGATCTGCGCAAGCGCAGGGCCGGAAGGTCGCACTCTGCCACGGCGTCTTCGACCTCGTGCATCTCGGCCACATCAGGCATATCCAGGCCGCGCACAACGAAGGCGACGTCGTCATGGTGACGATCACCGCCGACCGTCACGTCAACAAGGGGCCGGGGCGGCCGATCTTCCCCGAAAACATGCGGGCCGAGATGCTGGCCTCGCTCGCGAACGTCGATTGGGTCGGCATCAATCACACCTCCAGCGCCGAGCCGATTCTCGACACGGTGCGGCCGGACATCTATGTGAAGGGGTCCGACTACGAGAACCCCGAAGACGACGTGACCGGCAAGATCCGGACCGAGCGCGACGCCGTCGAGCGTCACGGCGGACGCATCGTGTTCACGCGCGACGTGACCTTCAGCTCCTCGTCGCTGGTGAACCGGTATTTCGACATCTACGATCCTCCACTCCGCGACTACCTGCAAAAGGTCCGTGAAGGCGGCGGCGCCGACCGTCTGCTGAAGCTGATCGACAAGGTGCAGGACATGCACGTCGTGCTGGTCGGCGACACCATCATCGACGAATACCAGTACGTCACGGCGCTCGGAAAGGCCTCGAAGGAAAACATCGTCGCCACGCTGTTCAAGAACGGCGAGCAATTTGCCGGCGGCGTCATTGCCGCGGCGAACCATGTCGCGAGCTTTTGCAAATCGGTGGAGATCGTCACGACGCTGGGCGGCAACGACTACCCTGAAGAGTTCATCCGCGCGCATGTCCGCCCGAACGTCACGCTGACGCCCATTCGCATTCAGGGCCGTCCGACGACCCGCAAATCGCGGTTCGTCGAGCTGGGATATCTGCACAAGCTGTTCGAAGTTTACACCATGGACGACACGCCGCTCGACGAGGCCGATCGGAAGGAGATCGACCGTATCACGACGGAGCGCGTGCGCGGCGCCGACGTGGTGATCGTCACCGATTTCGGTCACGGCATGATCGCCTCGAGCACGATCGACGCCCTGATTGCGAACTCCAAGTTCCTGGCGGTCAATGCCCAGAGCAACAGCGGCAATCACGGCTACAACCTGATCACGAGATATCCGCGTGCTGATTACATCTGCATCGACGCGCCGGAGGCGCGTCTGGCGGCAACCGACAAGTTCAGCGACATCGCATCCGTGATCGAGGCCGGCCTGCACGGCAAGATCGACTGCGACAACATGATTATCACGCACGGCTCCTTCGGTTGCTACCCGTTCTCTTCGAAAACCGGCGTCGCGCGCGTTCCTGCCTTCACCAAGACCGTCGTCGACACCGTCGGCGCGGGGGACGCCTTCCTGACGATCACCGCGCCGCTGGTCGCCGCGGGCGGCAATATCGAGGACGTCGCCTTCATCGGCAACGCGGCCGGCGCGATCAAGGTCGGGATCGTCGGCCACCGCAGCTCGGTCGAAAAGGTGCCGCTGGTCAAGTTCGTCACTGCGTTGTTGAAGTAGCGCGAACGGCAAATACTGGAGAACGACAGTGATTGGTCAAAAATGGAATGTGATGGTCACCGGTGGCGCCGGCTATGTCGGCAGCGTGCTGGTTCCCCACTTGCTCGCCGCGGGCCACAAGGTCACCGTGCTCGACCTGTTCATGTATGGCGACGATGTCTTCGATGCCGTCCGCAACAATCCAAATCTGCGCTTGATCAAGGGCGACATCCGCGATGAAGCCGCGATCAACGAGGCCCTGCGCGGCAACAACGCCGTGATCCACCTCGCCTGCATCTCCAACGATCCGTCGTTCGAGCTGGATCCGGGGCTCGGAAAATCCATCAATTACGACTGCTTCCGGCCGATGGTGCGCGCCGCCAAGAAGGCGGGCATCAAGCGCTTCATCTACGCCTCCTCGTCCAGCGTCTACGGCATCAAGGACGAGGTCGAGGTGACCGAGGACCTGTCCTGCGAGCCGCTCACGGACTATTCGAAGTTCAAGGCGATGTGCGAGACCGACCTCGCCGACGAGGCCGCGTCCGGGTTCGTCGCCTGCACGGTTCGTCCCGCCACCGTCTGCGGCTACGCACCGCGGCAGCGGCTCGACGTCGTCGTCAACATCCTGACCAATCTCGCGGTCAACACCGGCCGCATCCGCGTGTTCGGGGGAACGCAGCGCCGGCCCAATCTGCACATCGAGGACATGTCCGCGGCCTATCTGTTCCTGCTCCAGCAGGACGACGCGAAGATCGACGGCAAGACCTACAATATCGGCTACGAGAACCACTCGCTGATGAAGATCGCCGACATCGTCAAGTCGGTGGTCGGTAGCAATGTCGACGTCGCCGTTGAGCCGACCGACGATCTCCGCTCCTACCACGTCTCTTCGGAGAAGATCCGCCGCGAGCTCGGCTTTGCGCCGACCCACACGATCGAGCAGGCCGTGTCCGGCCTCGTCAACGCCTTCAAGGGCGGCCGCCTGCCGAACTCACTCAACGACCCCCGGTACTTCAACATCAAGATGATGCAGAACATCAGCCTGAAGTGAGCGGCGTGCGGATCGGCATCGATTTCGACAACACGATCATCTGCTATGACAAGGTCTTTGCCGTCGTCGCACGTCAGCGTGGGTTGGTGCCTGAGGGGTGGGAGGGGCTGAAGACCGACGTGCGGGATCATCTCCGCTCCCGCGCGGGCGGCGAACTCGCCTGGCAAGGACTGCAAGGCTTCGTCTACGGCAAGGGAATCGGCGGCGCCGAAATCTATTCGGGGGTGCGGGAATTCCTGGCGGCGTGCAGGCAGGCCGGCTCGAAGGTCTCCATCGTCAGCCATAAGACTCGATTAGGTCATCAGGACCCCGACCGCACCGACCTGCGTGACGCCGCGCGCAGCTGGCTGCGGGGAGCCGGCCTGATCGACGCTGCGGATGCGGCCCTGGCCGTCGGCGACGTCTATTTCGAGGACACACTGGCCGCCAAGGTCGAGAGAGTTGCGAGCCTGGAGCTCGACGTCTTCATCGACGATCTCGTCGACGTCTTCGAGCAACCGCATTTTCCCAAGGCCACGCGATCGATTCTGTTCACGCGGTCGCAGCCTCCCCACCCCGAACACTGCAAGCCGATCGCGACATGGGCCGATATCCGCCGCGAGGTGTTTGCGGCATGAGCGAGACCGACATCACCGCGCCGGATGCGATCGCGATCGGCAGCCGCCTGGCCGGTGCGCGGGTCGCGACCGCCCAGCCGGCACGGTCCGGCGGCAACAACAGGGTGTTTCGGCTGGAGATGGCGGAGGGACCGCCCCTTGCCCTTAAGCATTATCCGTCCGACGGACGCGATCGCCTGGGACAGGAATATGCCGCGCTCTCGTTTCTGTCGCGCCACGGCATCATGTCGACACCGCGGCCGGTCGCAAAGGACGCGGATGCGTTCTGCGCGCTGTACCAATGGTTCGACGGCGAGGCCGCGGTGCTGCGCCCGCAGGGCGACGACGCCGACCAACTCGCCGATTTCCTGATCGCGTTGCAGAAACTGCGCGCCGCCGAAGGCGCGCAGAATTTGCGCAACGCCTCAGCCAGCATCTTTTCGCCCGAGGCAGCCATCGGCCAGTACGAGCAGCGCCTGGACGGACTGCGGCGGGTCTCGGATGATCATCCCGACCTGCGCGCGTTCATCGAAGGCAGCCTGGTTCCCAGCACTGACGCCGCGATTCGGCAGCTCCGCCGGCGCTACGCCGAATTGGGCCGGGATCCCGCAGCGGACCTTGCGCCCAACCATCGCGCGCTAAGTCCGTCCGATTTCGGACTGCACAACGCGTTGCGCGCCGAAGACGGGTGCTTGCGATTCATCGACTTCGAATATTTCGGCTGGGACGATCCGGTCAAGCTCGTGTCCGACACCGCCGTTCATCCCGGCAGCGCCCTGCCGGAGGCGAGCGCGAATCGCTTGGTCGAACGGCTGTCGCGCGCCTTCGAGGCGGGCGATGACGCGTTTGCGATCCGCCGTGACGTACTGTATCCTGTGTTCAAGGGAATCTGGTGCCTGATTGTCCTGAACGCCTATTTGCCGGACAGCCGCTCCCGGCGCGCAATGGCTGCACAAGGTGGCGATGTTACGATCCGCCTCGCCGGTCAGCTCGACAAAGCCCGCCGGCTTCACCAGACGATTAGCCCAACAGATTTACCGAAGTGACACAGATCTCGCCCCACGCTGAAGCCGCCCTCACCTGCACGCTGGACGAGCGTAGCCTTTATCTGCGCCGGCTGGTGCTCGGTTCTGTCCGCTCCGCGGGACGCGGACATGTCGGTCCGGCATTGTCGCTGATCGAGATGGTCCGCGTACTCTACGACGACGTGCTGCGGATCGATCCGAAGAACCCGCGCGACCCGGGCCGCGACCGCGCGATCCTCAGCAAGGGGCACGGGTGTCTGGCGCTCTATGCGCTGCTGGCCGATCGCGGCTTCTTTCCCCTGTCGGAGCTCGACGGCTTCTGCGGCCCCGACAGCATTTTGGGCGGACATCCCGAATACGGAATGGTGCCGGGCGTCGAGGCGTCGACCGGCGCACTTGGACACGGCCTGTCGATCGGTGTCGGCCTTGCGCTTGCCGCGCGCATGCGCGAGCGCAGCTACCGCACCTTCGTTCTGCTCGGCGACGGCGAGATCAACGAGGGCTCGGTGTGGGAGGCTGCCATGGGCGCGGCCAAGCACGGGCTCGACAATCTGGTCGCGCTGATCGACTACAACAAGCTGCAGAGCTACGGCCCCACCGACTATGTCCTGCCGCTGGAGCCACTCGCGGACAAATGGCGCAGCTTCGGCTTTGCGGTGCAGGAGCTCAACGGCCACGACGTCGGTGCCCTGCGCGCCGTCCTGAAGCAGGTCCCGGCCGTTCCGGGAAAACCCACCGCGGTCATCTGTCATACCGTCAAGGGCAAGGGTCTGCCGGCCGCGGAATCCAACGCCGATTGGCATCACAAGAACAAGCTGACCGACAGCGAGCTCGGCGCCATCCGCGTCGCTGTCGGCGATTTTTGATCGGCTTCCCATGCGCAATACCGCGATGAACATGGTCCACAAGCTCGCCACGCGCGACGAGCGTGTGCTTTACATCGGCTCCGATCCCGGCGCGGGCACCTTGCGCGCGATGAGCAAGGAGTTTCCCAAGCGCCACCTGATCGAAGGCATTTCGGAAGCGCACATCATCGGCATGTCGGCCGGTCTCGCGATGGAAGGCTTCGTGCCCTACGTCAACACCATCGCGACATTCCTCACCCGCCGCTGCTACGAGCAGGTCGCCGTCGATCTCTGCCTGCACAATCTACCGGTGCGGCTGATCGCCAATGGCGGCGGGCTCGTCTATGCGCCGCTCGGCCCCACCCACCAGGCGATCGAGGACATCGCCATCATGCGGGCGCTGCCGAACATGACGGTGGTCTGCCCGTGCGATGCCGACGAGGCGGCGCGGCTGATGGAGCAATCGCTCGACTGGACCGGACCGATCTACATCCGGCTCGGCAAGGGTGGCGACGCAATCGTTTCGAAGGCCGAGCACGGCTTTGAGATCGGCAAGGCCATCCTGATGCGGCCGCCCGGTGACATCGTCATGGTCACGACAGGCATCATGCTCCAGCGCGCACTCGCTGCGGCCGACCTGCTGGCTGTGCAGGGCATTCGCGCCGGCATCCTGCATATGCACACGGTCAAGCCGCTCGACACCGAGACGCTGCTGCAATCAATCCGGGGCACCAAGCTGGTGGCGACACTGGAGGAGCACGTGCCCTCCGGCGGCCTCGGCAGCGCGATCGCGGAGGCGCTGATCGACAAGCTCGGCTTCGGCCTGCCCCCGATGCTTCGGCTGTCGCTGCCGGACCGGTTCATGCACAATTACGGATCGCAGGACTCGCTGCTGAAGAAGCATGGACTTTCCGCCGGCGCCATTGCGACCTCGATCGAGCGCGCGCTCGCCGCTTCGCACACATCCTCTCCTCAACTTCATTCCACCTGACGGGCCCCATGCACGACGTTCGATATTCCTATCTGCTCGAGCAATTCTCCGACCCGGCACCGATCCTGGCCGAGATCGGCCGACTGGTGGCGACCGGTGATTTCACCCTGGGCAAGCCAGTCGCCGAATTCGAGCGGCGCTTTGCCGAGCTGATCGGCGTACGTCACGCCATCGGCGTCGGATCGGGCACCGATGCGCTCAAGCTGCCGCTCAAGGCGCTCGGCATCGGTCATGGCGACGAGGTCATTACCGCCGCGAACACCTTCATCGCCACCGTCGGCGCCATCGCGGAGACCGGCGCGACGCCCGTGCTGGTCGACTGCGACGATTCCTTTTGCATGAACGTCGACTACGTCGAAGCCGCGATCACGGAGAAGACCAAGGCGATCATGCCGGTTCAGTTGACCGGCGAGGTCACCGACATGGGCAAGCTGATGGCGATCGCCCAACGTCACAACATTCCCGTCGTCGAGGATTCCTGCCAGGGCATTCTGTCGGAGTTCGCGGGAAAGCGCTCCGGCACCCACGGTATCGCAGCCGGCTTCTCCCTGCATCCGCTCAAGAACCTCAACGTCTGGGGCGATGCCGGCGTCGTCGTCACCAATGATGACGGGATGAACGAGCGGCTTCGCCTGATCCGCAACCACGGCATGAAGAATCGCGACGAGATCGCGATCCTCGGCTGCAATTCGCGGCTCGATTCCCTTCAGGCGGTGGTCGGCAACTGGCTGATCGGCCAGACCAGCGAGATCACACGCCGTCGGATCGAGAACGCGGCCTATTATGACGCGGGCCTCGCCGGCCTGCCCGGCCTGCGCATTCCGCCGCGCCGGCCCAACGTGAAGCACGTCTACCATCTCTACATGGTGTTCGCCGAGCGCCGCGACGAGCTCTACAAATACTGCCTGGACAACGGCATCGAAGCGAAGATCCACTACCCCATCCCGCTGTATCAGCAGGAAGGCCTCAGGCATCTCGGCTATGCGCCGGGCGCCTTCCCGGTCACCGACCGCCACGCCCAGGAAGTCATCAGCTTCCCCGTCGACCAGCACCTGACGCACGCCCAGCAGGACCGCGTCATCGAGATCGTCCGGAAATTCTGCTATGGACGCTGACACCGGCCGCCGGCGCATCGGGTACGTCAATCTTCCCGCGCAATTCGAGGAAGAGCGCGGCGAGATCATGCAGGCGGTCGAGGGCGTATTCCAGCGCGGCGATTTCATCGGCGGCGCGGCTGTTGCGAAGCTCGAAGAAGAGCTCACCACTTATCTCGGCTCGCCGCATGTGGTGACGCTCAATTCCGGCACCGATGCGCTGATCCTGTCCTTGAGGGCGCTCGACATCGGCCCCGGTGACGAGGTGATCACCCCGCCGAATTCGTTCGTGGCATCGACCGCCGCCATCGTCGCCGTCGGCGCCACGCCGGTGTTTGCGGACGTACTGCCGGATCAGAACATCGATCCGGCCGCAGTCGAGGCCGCCGTCACTCCGCGGACCAGGGCGATCATGCCGGTGCACCTGACCGGACGCATGGCCGACATGAGCCCGCTGATGGCGATCGCGGCCAAGCACGCTCTCGCCGTGATCGAGGACAGCGCGCAGGCCATCGGCTCGACCTATGACGGGCGGATGAGCGGGACCATCGGAACGTTCGGCTGCTTCTCCGCCCACCCGCTGAAGAATCTCAATGCCGCGGGCGACGCCGGCTTCGTCGTCACCGCCGACGCCGAGCTGGCCGCGAGAATTCGACGCCTGCGCAATCACGGCCTGATCAATCGCAGTGACGTCCAGGAGTGGGGCATCGTGTCACGCCTCGACACGGTCCAGGCCGAGGTGCTTCGCATTCGCCTACGTCACCTGCCCTCTGTGATCGAACGCCGGCGCCGCAACGCCGCGCAATACCGCACTGAGCTCGCCGGCCTTCCCCTGTTCATCCCGGTTTGCCGCAACGTCGAGTACAACACCTTCCACACCTTCGTCGTGCAGACGGACCGTCGCGACGACTTCCAGAAATATCTTGCCGACAAGGGTATCGAGACCGCGATCCACTATCCGGTACCGATCTACCTCCAGGAGGCGGCGGCGCATCTGGGTCACGGTCGCGGCGCGTTCCCAGTGACTGAGCGGCAGGCGGATCAGATCCTCACGCTTCCCATCAACCAGTTCCTCTCGGCCTCGGACATCAGCTATGTTTGCGCGACCGCCCGGGAGTATTTTGCATGACGGACACGGCTTTCCTCGAGGCCGATGAGCAGGCGCTGGCGCAACGCTTCATTGACGACGGCTTCGTCACCACGCCGGCCGACGATCGCGCCGGGCTCGACCGGATCCAGCGGCGCGCCGCCGAGCTCGCGGCGGACTATCTGAAGCTGCCGCACGGCGACGACCCCTACGCGATGCTCGACACCATCCACACGCGGGTGAACGTGGATGATCTCAACGGCCTGCGGCTGCGCGTCTTCAACGGCCTCAACGCCGAGCCCTGGTTCCGACCGACCTATTTCCGCCTGGCGCGCTCGACGATCGAGACCATCGTCGGCAACGAGCTCTGCATGCAGCGCCGCGTCAATCTCAGCATCCAGCTGCCGGGCGACGATTCCTCGCTGCTCGCCACCCATTCCGACGTCTGGTCGGGCGACTCGCCGTTCGAAGTCGTGGTGTGGGTGCCGCTGGTCGACGTCCACCGCTCCAAATCGATGTATCTGCTGCCGCCGTCCCTGAACGGCGACATGCAGGACCGAATGGCCAGCCTGCGCAGCGCCGAGGAGCTGTACAAGACCATCAAGCCGCACGCGACCTTCATCGATATCCCCTACGGCCACGTGATGCTGTTCAACCAGACCCTGATGCACGGCAATCGCATCAACGAGGAGCCCGGCACGCGCTGGAGCATGAACTGCCGCTTCAAGAGCATCATGTCGCCCTATGCGGACAAGCGCTTCGGCGAGTTCTTCGAACCGATCCTGCTGCGCCCGGCGACACGCGTCGGCATGCAGTACAAGCTGCCGGGAGGCTTCCATGGCTGAGCGAGCCGGCCATCGCGGCTATATCGGCGCCCGGCCGCTGAACGGCAGCCGCACTCCGCAGCACGTCCAGAACATCGTGATCCGCGACTACGCGCGGCGGAAGAACCTGCATTATCTGCTCAGCGCCGCCGAGCACACCATGCAAGGCAGCTACATGGTGATGGAGGACATCCTGGACGAGCTGCCGCGGCTGCGTGGCCTGATTCTCTACAGCATCTTCATGCTGGCCGCCCGAAGAGGCGCGGCGGCGGGAGATCTACGACCGCGTGCTGAGCGAAGGCTGCGACTTGCACGCCGCCGTCGAGGAGATCACGCTGTCCTCGCGCGACGGCATCCAGGCCGTCGAGGACATTCTGCTCGTCAACAAATTCGCGACCATCCTGTGACGATGCCGCGGACCGGTTGAGGACAATGACCGAGATCAACTTACTCCAGCCGATGCACGCGTCGACCAAGCGGAACTACGTTCAGCGGGTCGTCGAGCACGACAAGGCGAAATCCGCCACCGTGGCCCGGCAATGGGGACACGACTATTGGGACGGCGACCGCCGCTATGGCTATGGCGGTTATCGTTACGACGGACGGTGGCGCCCGCTCGCCCAGACCCTGATCGACCGCTATGGCATCAAGCCCGGGATGAGCGTGCTCGATGTCGGCTGCGGCAAGGGCTATTTGCTCCATGAGTTCAGCCAACTCGTGACCGGCCTCACGATCGCCGGCATCGACATCTCCGACTATGGCATCGCCAACGCCAAGGAGGAGGTGCGGCCGCAATTGAAGATCGGCAGCGCCGTCGAGCTCCCCTATCCCGACCACAGCTTCGATCTCGTGGTGTCGCTCGGCGTGCTTCACAATCTTCCGCTCGAGGACGTCTTCCGCGCCGTGTCCGAGATCGAGCGCGTTGGGCGCGGCGCCTCGAAATATCTGATGGTGGAATCGTTCCGCGACGAGCGCGAAAAGGCGAACCTGCTTTACTGGCAGCTCACTTGCCTGAGTTTCCACGGTCCGGAAACGTGGGCGTGGATCTACGACAAATGCGGATACCGGGGCGACCATGGGTTCATCTTCTTCGAATGAAGCAACGGGCCTGCGCCGGCCGACGCTGCGTGCGCAAAATCCCGAAGTATATTATTCGGACGACGCCATCGTCACGGCGGACGACGCCACGATCGCCGAGCTGAAGCGCATCGCCGCCGGCAATCCGCGTCTGCGCAGCAGACTGTGCACGCATCCCGATCCCTCGTCCGGCCTGCACGAGATGCTCATCGTGCATCATCGCGAGGCCTATGTGCGGCCTCACAAGCATTTTGGCAAAGCCGAGTCGTTCCACGTCATCGAAGGCACCGCGCAGGTCGTGATCTTCGAGGATGACGGGCGGATACGCGACGTGCTCGAGATGGCGCCTTACGGCCAGGGCAAGCGCTGCTATTACCGGATGCCCGAGCAGGTGTTTCACTCGATCCTGATCACTTCGGAGTGGCTGGTGTTTCACGAAACCACCGCCGGTCCGTTCGATCCCTCCCGCACGGCATTTCCCGACTGGGCTCCCGACGGCAGCGATGCCGCTGAAGTCCAGGACTACGTCACGAAGGTTGGTGCGCTCGCCACGGCACGGCAACTTAAGAATTGTGGCAAGACTTCTGGCGCGATATAGGCTTCAACTGCGTCGCGTATCGCCTGGAGCACCGATGTTTCCTCGCTTTTCCTGCACAGAGCCAAATCCGTGACCGATCATTGCCGCCTCTGCCATTCGACCAATTTGCGCCCGGTCATCGACCTCGGACAGATGCCGATTGCGCATCGGCTTCGGCACAGCCGCGACGAACAGGACGAACGGTATCCATTCGAGGTGCTGGCGTGTGGCGAGTGCGGCCTGCCCCAGATCGTCAAGCCGATTGATCCCGACATTCTGTACCGGCAGTTCAACTACAATTTCAGCAGCTGGAAGCCGGAGCCGCACCAGGTCGACGAGCTCGATACCATCGCGAAATTCTCGAGCCATCAATCCGTGTTCGAGATCGGATGCAACGACGGCCTGTTCATGGACAGGCTGCGCGAACGCGGCGCGAAGGTTTTGGTGGGCGTGGAGCCGAACCCGGTGTCAGGCAAGATCGCCCGCGAGCGCGGCATCAAGGTCTATGCTGACATGATCAGCCCGGCGCTGTGTCACGACGCGGTCGCAGAGGCCGGCAAGTTCGACCTCGTCGTCTCGCGCCAGGTGCTGGAGCATATCGTCGATTTCGAGAACTTTTTCGACTGCGTGAAGATCGCGCTCAGCGACGACGGGCTGCTGTTCATCGACGTGCCTGATTTCGCACCCGGCTCGACGGCGGGCGACCTCTCGGTCCTGTGGGAGGAGCACGTCAGCTACTTCACCGAACCGACACTGCTCGCGCTGCTGGCGCGCCACGGCTTCGAGGCGGTGTCGGTGAAGAAATACAATTTCAGCGGCGGCAGCCTCGCGATCGCAGCGCGCCGCGCCGCGCACGACATGACGCCACCGCCCGCCCCTGCCGGCGTCGGCGAGAGGTTCGGCCAGCGCGCAAGGGAGTACGGCGCGCGGCTCCGCCCGATCCTCGCCAAGGCTCGCGCCAACGGCGCCGAGATCGCCATCTACGGCGCCGGTTGCCGCGCCTGCACTTTCACCAATGCCCACGAACTCGCGGATCTCGTCGACCTCTCGGTCGACGACCAGAAGGAGCGCCAGGGCTTGTTCCTGCCCGGCACCGGCATTCCGATCCGTTCGCCGGAGGGCCTCGCAGGCAAGTCGAATCCGCTCGTCTGCCTTCTGGCCGTGAACCAGGAGAACGAAGACAGGGTCAGCAGCCGGCTGCGCGAAACCGTGAAGCGCCCGCTCCACATCGTTTCGATCTTCGCACCCTCGGACATCTGGAGCGAGCTCGATCGCCTCGAGGCGGCCGCAGAGTCGCGGCATGGCTGAGGACAAGCTCTTCAACTACTACGAACGTCAGGAGGTCCTGCCGACGTTCGGGAATTTCAAATCCGCCGCCGAACTCGGAGCCTATGCCGGCCTGCGGCGCGAGTTGTTTTCGGACAAGCTGGTGCTGCCGCCGCGGTTGTTCCGCGACGCCGACGTGCTCGAATTCGGCCCCGATTCCGGCGAGAACGCGCTGGTGTTTGCAGGCTGGGGCGCAAACATGACGCTCGCCGAGCCGAACCGGCATGCGCACGCGAAAATCCAGGATTACTTCGCGCATTTCAGCCAAGCGGAACGTCTGCGTGAACTCGTATCGTCCGATGTCGAAGGATTTCGCAGCGATCGTCGCTTCGACATCATCGATGCCGAAGGATTCATCTACACGGTGCAGCCGACTGAGAATTGGCTCGGCATCTTTCACCGGCTGCTCAATCCGGACGGTTACGCGGTCGTTTCCTACTACGAGCGCTACGGCGGATTCTTCGAGCTCGCGCTCAAGGCGATTCATGCGGCCGGCAAGGTACTGACGGGCCGTCCCGTGCTCGAAACGGCGAAGATGCTGTTCGACGCGAAATGGAACAGCATTCCGCACACACGCAGCTTCGAATCGTGGCTGATGGACGTGCTCGAAAATCCATTCGTCCGGCACCGCTACTTCCTCGACGCGGAAGCCTTGTGTAGGGCGGCGCACGAGCAGGGATTCGACATCCATTCGGCGTGGCCCGCCTATCGCGACAGCCTGGACGTCTACTGGCACAAGAAGGTTCTGTCCGACGACGAGAAGCTGCAGCGCGCGACGCGCCATCTCGGCCGCAGCCGTCTGAGCTTTCTCGGCGGACGGAAACTCTATCTGGCCGGTAGCACCGAAGCGGTCGACGCGATCTCGGCTTCGATCGAGACACTGGTTCTCGATGTCGATGGGATGATCGATGATCCCTTCGGCGCCACCCTGCCCCGCGTGATCGCGAGCCTCGCCTCGCTGCGCGAGACGATAAGGACGACAGAAATTCTCGCCGACGATGCTTCCGACATCGGCGCCATCGTCGCGACGCTCGACAGTTTCCATCGTATCCTTGGCGCGATCGAGCGACGGGATGTGTCCGCGGTCACCGCTCTCATCCAGTCAGACCCGGCCTTCATCAACACCTGGGGACAACCGGCGCATTTCCTCGTCATCCGGAAGCGCTTCGAGGGATCCTAGCAAGTGGCGCCAGGCATTGGCATCATCGGAACGGGCATGGTCGGCCAGATGTGCCACCTCGCCAATTTCGCCGCCAACCCCCTCTGCCGCGTTGTCGCGATCGCCGATCTCCGGCCTGATCTCGCTGCCGCAGCGGCGCAAAAATTCGACATCGCCCGGGTCTACGGCACGCACCGGGAGCTGCTGGCGGACAGCGACGTGTCCGCGGTCGTCGTCGTGACGAAGCGACGCGCCACCGGCCCGATCGTGCTGGATGCGTTGAACAGCGGCCGGCATGTGCTGTCGGAAAAGCCGATGGCCTACACCACGGCTCAGGCCGTTGCACTGGCCGAGGCCGCGCGGCGACAAAACCTCGTCTACAGCATCGGCTACATGAAGCGTCACGACGCCGGCGTGGCACGCGCGCTGGCCGAGTTGACGCGCATTCGAGCGGACCAGTCGCTTGGACGCGTTATCGGGGCGCGAGGCTGGTGCTTCGGCGGCAACACTGGCCGGTCGCAGGACAACTTCGTCATGACCGGCGAAGCGCGGCCGGACGGGCTCGAGCTCTGGCAGGATGGCCCGGACTGGATGCCCGGCGCGATGCGACCCGGCTACGACCATTTTCTGAACGTGTTCAGCCATATCATCAATCTCGTGCGCTACGTGCTCGGATCGTCGCCGGCAGTCGCGCAAAGCACCGTCGAGACCTCGGGCGCGGCGACCGTGACGCTCGACTTCGACGGCGTCGCCTGCGCGCTGCAACTCGTAAATGGATCTGAGGGCGGCTGGCGTGAGGGTCTGAGCATCGCGTTCGAGCGGGGCGCAGTGACCATTGAGTTGCCCCCGCCCTTTGCCGAGCAGGAGGCGGAGATCATCCTCGATCAGCAAGGACAACGCACGCAATTGTCGCGCGAAAAGAGTTGGGCGTTTCGGCGTCAGGCCGATGCATTCGTCACCGATATCGTCGAGCAGAGGACGCCGCTGGCTTCCGGCGAAGATTCCGTGGTCGACATCGCCCTCGCGGAGGCGATCTGGAAACGGCAGGTTCCCGTCCCGCCAGCATCTGATCTAAGTGTTTGATTTTGCTGGCAGGAGTGGCAGGGCTCGAACCTGCGACCCCCGGTTTTGGAGACCGGTGCTCTACCAATTGAGCTACACTCCTACGGACCCTGCGTTGCCGCCCGGATCAGGCCGCTTTGAAGCACAGGGGGCGGCCGGATTGCAAGGCCGGATTGCAAGGGTGAAGCGCGCTGGCTTCGCTTGTTTGTGCCGCGCCTTCTGGGCCACAGTCGGCCCCGAATAATAATAAGCAACCGGGAGTGCCCATGACTGCGACAGCCTCTGCGACAGCCGCCCCTCGCCCCTCGACCGCGCCGAACACCCCGCCTCTGCCGGAGGCCCGCCCCGAGACGCTCGGGCTGTCACGTCCCCGCCTTCAGGCCATGTCGGACGCTTTCAAGCGCGAGATCGACAAGGGAACCATTCCCGGCGTCACCGTGCTGGTGGCACGGCACGGCCAGGTCGGCTGGTTCGAGGCGCTCGGCAAGCAGAGCCCGACGGGCGCGGCGCCGATGGCGCATGATTCGATCTTCCGAATCTTCTCGATGACCAAGCCGATCGTGTCGGTCGGCATTATGGCGCTGGTCGAGGACGGCCATCTGCTGCTTGCCGATCCCGCCGCGAAATTCATCCCTGAGTTCGCCGACCAAAAGGTCGGCGTGGTCAGCGGCGGCAAGCTGGAACTGGTTCCGCCGAAACGGCCGATGACGGTGCAGGACCTGCTCCGCCACACCTCCGGCCTGACCTACGAGCACCAGGGCGACGGCCCCGTGCACAAGCTCTACCAGGACTCGCGGGTGCGCAGCCGCAAGATCACCAATGCCGAGCACGCCGCCTTGGTGGCGAGCTTGCCGCTGGTCTGCCATCCCGGCGACGAGTTCAACTACAGCCGCTCCACCGACATCCTCGGCCGCATCATCGAAATCGTCAGCGGCAAGTCGCTCGGCACATACCTCGCCGAGCGCATTCTCGCGCCCTTGCAAATGGCCGAGACCGGCTTTGCAACCAGCGAAGCCAATGCCGGCCGGCTGGCCGAGCCGTTCGCGGCCGATCCCTGGACCGGCGACAAGGTCGCGCTGTTCAACATGATCGAGCAGCCGATCATGGAGTCCGGCGGCGGCGGCCTCGTCTCCACCACCATGGATTATGCCCGCTTCGCGCTGATGCTGCGCAACGGCGGCACCCTCGACGGCAACAGGATCATCGGCCGCAAAACGCTGGAGCTGATGGCGTCCGATCATCTCGGACCTCACGTCGTGACCAACGGCACTCTCCTGTCGCCCGGCCACGGCTTCGGCCTCGGCTTCGCCGTGCGCCGCGAGGCCGGCATCGCGCCCTTCCCCGGCAGCGTCGGCCAGTATTTCTGGAGCGGCATTGCGGGGACGTTCTTCTGGATCGATCCGAAGGAGGATCTGTTCGTCGTGTTCATGAGCCAGGGCCCGGGACAGCGCGATTTTACGCGGACGCTGGTGCGGGATCTGGTGTACGCGGCGGTGGATTGAGGCTGCATCGCTTACGCGCGACGCTGCATCCTTCCTCACTGTCATGCCCCGCGCAGGCGGGGCATCCAGTACGCCGCGGCGGCCATTCCTTCACGCCACTACAGCCGCGGAGTACTGGATCGTCCGCCTTCGCGGACGATGACACCTACTGGGGCCTCAACTGATCGTCGCGCCGCCGTCGATCACCATGGTCTGGCCGGTCATGAAGTCGCCGGCCTGCGATCCCAGGAACACTGCGGCGCCCGCGATCTCGTCGGGGATGCCGATACGGAGCAGCGGCGAACGCGCGGTCGAAGCCTTCAAATTTTCTGGATTGTCCCACAATGCCTTGGCGAAATCGGTCTTGATCAGGCCGGGCGCGATGCAGTTCACGCGGATGTTGTGCGGGCCGTATTCGCAGGCCAGGTTGCGCGCGAGCTGCATGTCGGCGGCCTTGGAGATCGCGTAGGCGCCGAGGATGGTCGAGCCTTTCAACCCGCCGATCGAGGAGACGACGATGATCGAGCCGTCCTTGCGCTCGATCATCTGCGGCACCACCATCGAGATCAGCCAGTTGTTGGCGACGATGTTGTTGTCCAGAATCTTCCTGAACTGATCGTCGGAGATGCCGGCGAGCGGACCGTAATACGGATTCGATGCGGCGTTGCAGACCAGCACGTCGATCTTGCCGAAGGCACGGTTGCTCTCGTCGATGAGATTTTGCAGGTTTTCCTTCGAGGAGATGTTGGCGGCGATCGCGACTGCTGTGCCCTTGCCGAATCTGTCGTTGATGGACTTCGCGACCTGGTCGCAAACGTCGGCCTTGCGCGAGGAGATCACCACCTTGGCGCCGTGCTCAGCCATGCGCTCGGCGATCGCAAGCCCGATACCGCGCGTCGAGCCGGTGATGACGGCGACTTTTCCCTTCATGTCGAACAAGGTCATGTTTCTCTCCCAGAGTTATGATTTGAATTGGCCTGAAGCTTACGCCGTGGTCCCGCGGCCGGACAATTGCTCAGGCGAGTTTCTTGACTTCCGGTCCTGCCGGCTGATGCATCTCCGCATGCGCGTCGTCCGCGATCCACGGCTGCTGGTTCACCATCGGCAGCCGCCACACCGTGCGCTCGGGGTTCGCAAAATGGTCGAGCCGCGTGATCGAGCAATTGTCGATGTCGAACGACAGCGCCTTCTCCAGCTGGCCATCGAGCGCCAGCCCAAGTGCCGCTTTGATGGTGCCACCATGTGCCACTGCGATCACATCACGCCCCGCAGCCTCGGCATTGATCCGATCGATGGTGCGGCGGGCGCGATTGTAGAGGTCCATAAAACTCTCGCCGCCGGGTGCGGGCTCGTTGATATCGGCAAACCAGCTCGAGCCGACAGGGCGGCTGGCGATGAACTGGGCGCGGTTCATGCCCTGCCATCGCCCGAGGTTTTGCTCGGCGAGGTCCGCTTCCCGTGTCATCGACGCGGGTCTCGGAAAACCGGCCGCCCAGATCGCTTCGGCCGTTTGATGCGTGCGCATCAGATTGCTCGAATACCAGACCGCATTGCGTGGCAGCACCTTGGCAACAGCATTGAAGACGTAGGTATCGCTGGTGTCGCAGGCGAGATCGGAATGACCGTAGATGTTGCCGCCGTCATTGCGCACCGGCGCGTGACGGACCCACCACCAGCGCGTCGTGACCACATTGGGCTTGTCTGCACCTGCCATCGAAACCCTTCCATCCCGTTTGATGTCGCTGTACGTCAGTAGCGAACGTGTCTCAAGACACTTTACCGGTTGAAATCTTGTTTGAAATTCCGTCGCGCGGCAAGCGTCGCGTGCGAACCAGAGGGAGAAAACGCATGGGCCGTCTGCAAGGCAAATCCGTCATTATCACCGGTGCCGGCAGCGGCATCGGCCGCGCGGCCGCGCTGCTGTTCACCAGGGAAGGCGCCAAGCTGATCGCGGTCGATCGCACCGAGGCGGTGAAGGAGACGGTCGACGAGGTGAAGAAGGCCGGCGGTGTCGCCAAAGCGATGGTGGCGGACGCCGGCTCCGAAAAGGACGTCATGGCCGTGATCGACAAGGCGGTGAAGACGCACGGCCGGCTCGACGTGATCTGGGCCAATGCCGGCGTCTCCGGCGGACTCGTCCCGCTCGGCGAGCAGACCGTCGAGCAATGGCAGGAGGTGTTGCGGATCAATCTGATCGGGCCGTTCCTCGCGGTGAAGCATGCGATGCCGCACATGGTGAAGCAACAATCCGGCGCGATCGTGCTGACGGCGTCCGTGGCCGGTCTCAAGGCCGGCGCCAGCGGTCATCCCTATGCAGCGAGCAAAGCCGGCGTGATCTCCCTGGTGCAGACCACCGCGTATTCGCTCACCGGCACCGGCGTGCGCATCAACGCGGTGTGCCCCGGCCTGATCGAGACCGGCATGACCAAGCCAATCTTCGACCGCGCCAAGGAGCGCGGCACCGCCGACAAGATCGGCCAGCTCAACCCCCTCAAGCGCCCCGGCCAGCCGCACGAGCTCGCCGCGATGGGATTGTTTCTGGCCAGCGACGAGGCGTCGTACGTCAACGGCCAGGCATTCCCGGTGGACGGCGGGCTGACAGCGTCGATGCCGTATGCGGGGAAACCGGTTTAGCTCGCACGCACTCTCGTGTCCCGGACGCAGCGCAACGCCTCTTCGCGTTGCTGCGCAGAGCCGGGACCCAGAAAGCCGCGCACTCGCTGCTGCATGTGCCCCGGCTCTGCAGCGCACCGCCAAGAGGCGCTGCGCTGCGTCCGGGGCACGAGAGCGTTGTTGAATGCCTGACATGGGATCGCATCCTCGCGGCGTGTTTCGCCCGAGCTTTGCTTCGTCGTCTCACCCTCAAATGAAAGAGAGCGCAGGGAAGACCGGGTGCCGGCTGGCACCCGCGGTCCACTGTGCGAAGTTGTCGTAACAAAATTGCACAGCGGCATACAGGTGAAGCCCAACATCCGGCCTTCCCTGCGCAATGGTTGGAACGGCTTATGTCGTGCTCTCCCCGGGGAGCGATGCACTATTGCCCCCGTCGCCCTGCGGATGGCTGATGCGCGCGGTCCGGTCGGACAGCACACATCACCGCAAGACTTGGCGCACAGACTCCGGGCGCCAGGACGACACGATTTGGCCGTACGCCGATCACACCGGTCGTGCGCGCGACGCCTTCGCTCACGGCTCTCCGCCCTGCGAAACCATTCGCGCCGATGTGATCGGCGTCCACCGCCGCCCGGCCCGCGTTCGTGACGATCGCGATACGCCCCTCTTCCTTGGGCCGGGTTGCGGCGATACATACGCCGTTTCCGAATTTCGGTAAAGCGGAATATCTTTGGCGATGCGGGTTGACCGAGCATTTGGGTGTTTTGCCCGACGGGCCACACAACATCTCGTCGCCCGGACGGATTTGTGCTGGTTTGCCCTAACACCCGCAACATTGGTATGGTTCATGCAAGCTGCGTCAGCTTCCCACCTCCTGATAAGAACGTGAAAATGCCAAGCTCAAGACCCGACCGTATCCGAAAACTGCTCGCCGACCTCGTCGGCTTCGACACGATCAGCGATCGCTCCAACCTGCCCCTGATCGCGCATATCGAGAGCTATCTCGCCGCGCTCGGCGTCAAGGGTGAGCGCATCGTCGACGAGACCGGACAGAAGGCCTCGCTGTGGGTCACCATTGGACCCGAGGACCGCCCCGGCCTGGTGCTGTCAGGACATACCGACGTGGTGCCTGTGGTCGGCCAGGACTGGAGCCACGATCCGTTCAAGCTGATCGAGCGCGACGGCAGGCTCTACGGCCGCGGCACCACCGACATGAAGGGTTTCGTCGCGGTGTGCCTCGCCATGGTGCCTGAAATGCTGGAGGTGAAGCTGGCAACGCCGATCCATCTGGCGATCTCCTATGACGAGGAGATCGGCTGCGTCGGCGTGCGGCCGATGCTCGGCGAGATCGCGAAGAAGAAGGTCAGGCCGCTCGGCTGCTTCGTCGGCGAGCCCACCGAGATGAAGGTCATCATCGGACACAAGGGCAAGCACGGCGTGCGCGCGACGTTTCGGGGGCTGGCCCGCCACTCCTCGATCGCGCCCGACGGGGTGAATGCGATCGAATTTGCGGCCGAGCTGATCGTCGAAATCCGCCGCCGCACGGTCACGCTCGCCGCCGTGCGGTCAACGGACAGCCTCTACGATGTTCCGCACTCGACGCTGCTCACCAGCATCGTCCATGGCGGCGCCGCGCTGAACATCGTGCCGGATAGTTGCACGGTGGATTTCGAATGCCGCGGCATCGGCATCACCGAGTCGCGCGAGGTCACGGATGCGATCGTCGCCTGGGCCAAGGCCGAGCTCGAGCCCGCGATGAAGTCGATGCATCCGGAATGCGGCATCGATTTCGAGGAGATCCTCGACTACCCCGCGCTCGACACGGCCGCCGACGCCGCCATCGTGACGCTGGCCAAGAGCCTCGCCGGCCGCAACGACCACGCCAAGGTCGCCTTCGGCACCGAGGCGAGCCTGTTCGCCAGCATGGCCGATATCCCATCCGTGGTGATCGGCCCCGGCGGAATCGCGCAGGCGCACACGCCGGACGAATTCGTGGAAATGGCGCAGCTGGAGAAATGCGCGGCGTTCGTGGAGAAGCTGATCGCGCATTGTGTTGCGTCATAATTGGTGTCTGCAGCTATCTGGGTCCCGGCTCTGCGGAGCAGCACTTCGTGCTGCACCGCGTCCGGGACAAGAAAGCATGGCTATTCATCGGCCTCCGGAGGCGAAATCGCTCGCCCGGAATCCGCTCACATGTCCCGGACGCGGTGCGGCACGCAGTGACGCGCCGCAGAGCCGGGACCCAGGCGCCCTTGGCGACGGTGCCTCAACATGCAATCTTAAGTCGCGCCACCATCGGACACAGGTTGCATGCAGATGCCCTTTTTCGTGTACATCCTCGCGAGCAAGCGAAACGGGACTCTTTATGTCGGGGTCACCAACAATCTCGGTCGACGAATGACCGAGCACAAGTCCAAACTCCTACCCGGCTTCACGCGGCAATACGATGTAAACTCTGCTCGTCTACTTCGAAACCTTCGAGTCCGTGCTCGAGGCACGCTCACGCGAGCATTCGTTGAAGCGTTGGCGACGGGCGTGGAAGCTCAAGCTGATCGAAGAGCTCAATCGGGATTGGCGCGATCTTACGAATGAGTTGAATACCTTGGTGACGTGACTGGGTCCCGGCTCTGCGGAGCAGCACTTCGTGCTGCACCGCGTCCGGGACACGAGAGCGGCGGATACCGCTCAGCGCTCCTGCAACGCCAGCCGCACGCCAATCGCGCAGTAGATGGTCCCGACCACCTTGCCCTGCCATTTCACGACGGCCGGATGGCGGCGTAGCAAATTGCCAAGACGGCCGGCGCCGACGGCGAACACCACCGTGCTGACGAGGCCGAGCAACACGAAGACAGCGCCGAACAGCGCGAGCTGCAGCGTCGTCGAACCATGCTCGGGACGGACGAACTGCGGCAGGAACGCGAGGAAGAACAGCGCGGTCTTCGGATTAAGCACCTCGGTCAGCACGGCCTGCCGGAATGCCCACGTTGCGCTGATCGCGGGCGCGCCGCCATTCACCTCGAGCGGCGCCTTGTCGAGAATGGCGCGAATGCCGAGATAGATCAGGAAGCCTGCGCCCGCGTATTTGACGACGCTGAACAGGAGGGCCGAAGTTGCGATGATCGCAGAGAGGCCGACGATCGCCATGGTGGTGTGGACCACGTCACCGGCCGCAATTCCCGCGCCCGTCGCGATGCCGACCCTGGTTCCCGAGCTCGCGGCGCGCGCCATGGTGAGGAGTGTCGCCGGACCGGGAATGAAGACGAAGCCGAGGACGATGAGGATGTAGGTGATGAGCGCGGTGTGGTCGATCATGCGGGCATCTCTCTCGTCATTCTGTCCCGAACGGCTCAATGCGACGTAACTGGGCCCCGGCTCTGCGGAGCAGCACTTCGTGCTGCGCCGCGTCCGGGACACGAGAACGGCGATCGAGGAAAAAAGGCGCGGCCGTCAGCCGCGCCTTCGGATTCCTTAAACCGCGCCCGCCTTCTGCGCGTATTCCCAAGAGGCTTTCGACAGCGGTACGGTGCGCTTGGCTGATTCCAGCGCCTTGGCATTCGCCGCGGTGCCGTCGCGGACGCGGCCGGCGATGCCCTGGGTGATGCCGGCGAGGCGGAATAGATTGTAGGCGAAGTACCAGTTGAGGTCAGGCACCGTCATCTTGGTGACGTTGCAATAGATCTGCGCGGCCTCTTCCACGCTCGGAATGTTGAGCGCCTTGAGGTCGGCGCCCTCAAGGCCCGGCATGACCCACTGCATCAGGAGATAGGTGAAGTCGGCCATGGGATCGCCGAGCGTGGACAATTCCCAGTCGAGCACGGCCTGCACGCGCGGTTCCGTCGCGTGGAAAATCATGTTGTCGAGGCGATAGTCGCCGTGGACGATCGAGATGCGCGCCTGCTCCGGCACGGTTTTCGGCAACCATTCCGCGACCTTCTCGAACTCCGGAATGGTCTGGGTCTCGGACGCCCGATACTGCTTGGTCCAGCGGTCGATCTGGCGCGCGAAATAATTGCCGGGCTTGCCGAACTCGCCAAGACCGATCGCGACGGGATCGTACATGTGCAGCTTCGCCAGCGTCTCGATCTTGCTGGTGAAGATTTTTCGGCGGTCCTCCGGCGTCTGGCTCGGCAACGCCGGATCCCAGAACACCCGGCCGTCTTCCATCGACATGATGTAGAAGGCCGAACCGATGATGCTGTCGTCCTGGCACAGCGCATAGGCCTTCGCGACCGGAAAGCCCTGCTTTCCAAGCGCTGCGATCACCCGATATTCGCGATCGACCGCATGCGCCGACGGCAACAATTTGCCGAACGGCTTTCGGCGCATCACATAGGAGCGGTTCGGCGTGTCGAGCCGGTAGGTCGGATTGGACTGGCCGCCCTTGAACTGGAGCACGACCAGCGGTCCCTCATAACTCTCGACGTTGTCGCGCAACCAAGCCTCGAGCCGCATCTCGTCGATACGATGCCGTTCCTCGACAGGCTTGGTGCCCGAGAACTCTTCGTCTTTCCTGACGCCGTCAGCCACGATGACGCTCCCTCTTCAGTCCAAGCATGATCCTAATCGGTAACCGCTCTTGCACTTGCGTCAAGCGGTTATCCAATAAGGATCATGCCCTGTCGTTTCTTCAAGTCGGGAGCGCGCTTCCGCCCTCCCTCTTAATGACTGGAAGAGTTTGCATACTTCCGAACTTCAAGCCTGGCAATGGCGCGATTGTGCACCTCGTCCGGGCCGTCGGCGAGACGGAGCGTGCGGATGTGGGCGTAGTCCTTGGCAAGGCCCGCTTCGTCGGACACGCCTGCGCCGCCAAACGCCTGGATGGCTTCGTCGATGATCTTCAGCGCCATGTTGGGCGCTGCGACCTTGATCATGGCGATCTCGGCCTGCGCGGTCTTGTTGCCGACCTTGTCCATCATGTCGGCGGCCTTGAGGCACAGAAGGCGCGTCATCTCGATGTTGGTGCGGGCATCGCCGATGCGCTGCTCCCACACCGAATGCTCGACGATCCGCTTGCCGAAGGCGGTGCGCGAGGTGAGCCGCTTTACCATTTTCTCCAGCGCCTCCTCGGCCTTGCCGATGGTGCGCATGCAGTGATGGATACGGCCGGGACCGAGGCGGCCCTGCGCGATCTCGAAGCCGCGGCCTTCGCCGAGCAGGATGTTTTCCTTCGGCACCCGCACGTTCTCGAGCAGCACCTGGGCGTGGCCATGCGGCGCGTCGTCGAAGCCGAACACGGGCAGCATCTTCTCGACCTTGATGCCGGGCGTGTCGAGCGGCACCAGGATCTGAGATTGCTGCTGGTGCTTGGCCGCCTTGAAATCGGTCTTGCCCATCAGGATCGCGATCTTGCAGCGGGGATCGCCGACGCCGGACGACCACCATTTACGGCCGTTGATGACGTAGTGGTCGCCGTCGCGCACGATGCTGGTCTCGATGTTGGTGGCATCGGACGAGGCCACGGCCGGCTCCGTCATCAGGAAGGCGGAGCGGATTTCACCGTCCATCAGCGGGCGCAGCCATTTACGCTTCTGCTCCTTGGAGCCGTAGCGCATGAACACTTCCATGTTGCCGGTGTCCGGCGCGGAACAATTGAAGACTTCCGAAGCCCAGGTGATGCGGCCCATCTCTTCCGACAGCAGCGCGTATTCGAGATTGGTCAGTCCCGCGCCGCGGAATTCGTCGTCCTCATGCTCGTTCGGCGGCATGAACATGTTCCAGAGGCCTTCGGCCTTCGCCTTCTTCTTGAGGTCTTCGAGCACCGGGATGACCTTCCAACGCTCGCCGCTGTGATCCTGCTCGTTGTAGACAGGCACCGCCGGGCGCACGTGCTTGGCCATGAAGGACCGCACGCGGTCGAGCCATTCCTTCTGCTTCGGCGACAGATCGAAATCCATGGGGACGCTCCTCGTTGTCTCTTTGCGAACTTGATTTGCGCCGGACTGTCCTCCCGCACCGTGCGACCTGCAAGCGCCAATGCGCGGCTTGCGGATGCTTCGGAACCGGTTCGCGCGTTTGCGAACGAGTCCCGATTGCGGATTGACTTTTCCGGCCTTCAAACGATAGTTTCATACAAGTGTTTGAATTGCAACTCCCTCCCCGAGGGGCACCCATGGCCAGTGATCATACCCGGACTGCCATTCTCGCCGCCGCCGAACGGCTCTATGCCGATCGCGGGTTCGGCGACGTGACGCTGCGCGACATCGTCGCGGAGGCCAGTGTCAATCTCGCGGCGGTGAACTATCATTTCGGTTCGAAGGACGAGTTGATCGCGGAGCTGTTCGTGACACGCTCGATCGCCACCAACCGCGAGCGCTTGCGCGAATTGAAGGCGGCGGAAGAACAAGGCGGCGGCCGCGCGTCGATCGAGGTGATCCTGCATGCCTTGGTCGGCCCGACGCTGCGCGGCTGCCTCGGCCCGGAGAACCAGCGCTCCACCGCGGCGCGCTTCATGATCCGCGCCTCGATCGAATCCGTGCCGCCGATCCGCCGCATCAAGAACCGCGAGATCGACCATTTGCGGAAATTCGCCGGCGCGATGCGCCGCGCCCTGCCCGACCGCAGCGACGTCGATATCTATTGGGGCTTGAATTTCGCGCTCGCCATGGCGCACCACACCATCCGCGAGAGCGAGCGGTTGACCAAGCTCTCGGAAGGCAAATGCGACCTGGACGACGTCGAGGACGTCGTCGCGCGCGTCGTCAGCGTGGCGACGATGGCGCTGACGGCGGGACGGACGGAGGCGAAGGCGCCGTCCAAGGTGGCGGCACGCTGAAACCTCACATCATCGCGATGCAGTCGATCTCGACGTCGAAGGGGCCAAACCATTCCGGCGTGCAGACAAAGATCCGCGCCGGCGGATCTTGCGGGAAATAGCGCGCATAGACGGCGTTGAACGCCGCGAAGTGTTTTGTCGAGGTGCAGTAGACGTTGCACTTCATGACGTTGTCCAGGCTCGCGCCCGCCGTCCGAAGGCACAGCTTCATCTGCTCCATGACGAGCTCGCTCTGCCGTTCGATCGGCACTTCCGCGATCTCGCCCGTCTCGGGCTCGAACGGCGGCAGGCCGGCGACGAAGATCATGTTGCCGGCGCGCGTGACCGGCGAGGTCGGCGCCTTCCAGCGATCGAGAAAGGCCGAGATCGGTTCGACGCAGAGCGCTTCGCGTTTCATGGGCGGCCACCTTCCGTTCAAGCGAGATGACGGCTTGCTACATCATCCTGCAGCCGCCATGCTTCGCTTCCGATCGAAGTTTGCTCGCCGAACCGCCTAGGCGTGCTGCGGCATCTCCTCGGCCTCTTCCTTGGCGAGCAGCAGCAGCATCTCGATGCCCATTTCGCCTTCCTGCGGCGAGCGAATGAACTTTATTTCGTCGGCGCTTTGCCGCAGCGCGGCAACGATCGCGACGGCCTGGTTTGCCGTGGCCGCCTCGGTCGCCAGAATGGCCTTCTGGTCCTTGGCCTGAAACCCGATCGTGTAGGACATCGTTCCCTCCCGGACTGAGTGGAAGGATCGAATCTGAGTCGCGCGCGGAACGGAAGCCTGTGTGAGTACGGACCGGGATTATCTGGGGATTGCCCGCAAGCCTCAGGCAAGCCGAGCATCGCGCGCGCCTCGTTTGGCGGTCGCGACGCTCGCCCCCAGGCTCTTCAGGATGCCGGCGGCATGCGCGACGTTCCGCGAGCGCCGGCCCTCTTCCCTTCTCCCAAAAGCTCAGATGATACCCTGCTGCTTCAGCGTCTCGATCTTGTCCGCATCATAGCCGAGCTTGCCGCCGAGCACCTCCTGGGTGTGCTCCCCTAATAGCGGCGGGGCGCGGTAGGTCTCGATCGGGGTTTCCGAGAGCGTCAGCGCGTTGCGGATCAGCGAGAGATCGGGCTCGAAGGGATGGTCGACCTTCACCCGCATGCCGCGCGACTGGACGTGGGGATCGGAAAACACCTGCTCGAAATTGTTGATCGGACCTGACGGCACGCCGGCCTCCTCCAGCTTGTCCAGCCAGTAGGCCACCGGGTGCTTCAGGAACAGGCCGGCGAAGATCGCCATGATTTCCTTGCCGTGCACGACGCGGTCGTTGTTCTTGACAAAGCGCTTGTCGCTCGCGAGCTCGGGCTCACCGAGCACGGCGCAGGTGCGCTGGAACTGGCCGTCATTGCCGACCACCAGCATCAGTTCCCCGTCGGTGCAGCGGAACACGCCGGCCGGCATGCCGCCATTGCCCCAGGTGCCGCGGCGCGGCGGGGTCTTGCCGTTGACGAGGTAGATCTGCAGCCAGTGCGACAACGATGCAATGACGGTGTCGAACAGGCAGACGTCGATATGCTGTCCTACGCCATCATTGGCGTCGCGATGGTACAGCGCCGAGAGAATCCCGATCGAGGTGTTCATGCCGGTCATGTAGTCGACGATCGACGGGCCGACCTTCATCGGGCCCTCGCCGGGCTCGCCGTCGATATGGCCGGTGACGCTCATCAGGCCGCCCATCGCCTGCAGGATGGCGTCATAGCCGGCGCGCGGCGCGTAAGGCCCCGTCTGGCCGAAGCCGGTCACCGAGCAATAGATGATGCCTGGGTTGATCGCTTTGATCGTCTCGTAGTCGAGTCCGTAGCGCTTGAGATCGCCGACCTTGTAGTTCTCCATGAAGACGTCGACGTCCTTGGCGAGCTCGCGGATGATCGCCTGCCCCTCGGGCTTGGCGATGTTGACCGTGACCGACTTCTTGTTGCGGTTGGCGCAGAGATAGAAGGAATTGTTGTTGTTGGCCTTGCCCTCGGGATCGGTCAGGTAAGGCGGCCCGAAGGCGCGCGCGTCGTCGCCGGTGCCCGGCCGCTCGATCTTGATCACCTCCGCGCCGAGATCGCCCAGCATCTGGGCCGACAAGGGTCCGGCAAGCACGCGGGTGAGGTCAAGGATCTTGATGCCTGAAAGCGGCAGGGCCGACATGTCGAAGTCCTCCGGGAACTGAATATTGGCGCGGCGGCGAGGTCGCGGGCCGCGCTTCCTGCGGATACACTATTTTGGCGGTCTGAGCACTGCACTGTGGGCATACGGCCATCCCCCCGCTCGCCCGGCGCAGGTCACCCTCGCAGCGAATTTCCGCAGTGCGAATATTCTCAGGTCACCGCCGCCGCAACCACCTCCGGCCGCCGTCGGCCGAGCAGGACCAAGATCAGCACTGTTGCGCAGGAGAACACGAAGGTAAGCCCCAGCGCGCCGCGGCTGCCGAACTGGGTGAGTAGGCCGACCAGGAGCGGCGGAGAAAGGGCGGAGGCGAGATTGAGCGGCAGCGCGATCATCGACATCGCCTTGGCGAACTCGGCCTGATCGTAGAACACCAGCGGGATCGTCGCCCGCGCCACCGCCATCGCGCCGCTGCCGGCACCATAGAGCAGGATGAAGACCGCCACCGCCCAGGTCGCGCCCTCGCTCGACATCAGCAGCAGCATGGCGACCGGGAGCGCAGTGCCGGCGACGAGCCCGGTCGTGATTCCGTCCCACCGCCCGCCGCCGAGAAAATCGAGCCCGCGGGCGCTGACCTGGATCACGCCCAGCATCGAGCCGAACAAAAGCGCCTGCGCCGGCGCCAGCCCCTCCGCCCGCAACAACTCGATCATGATGGCACCGATGCCGAAATTGACGAAGGCATTGAGCGTGATCGCGGCGACGACGAGGCTGAAGGTGCTCCTGGGGATCGCAGGCGGCGGCGAAGACTTCAGCGGTCCACCGCCAGCATCTCCGGCAACTTTCCGGCGCGGCGCGAGAAACGCAAAGAGCGGAAGATTGATGACGAGCATCATCGCCGCGTAGACGAGGCACATCGCGCGCCAGCCGAGCTGATCGCTGAGAAACGAGGTGGTCGGCCAGAAGATGCTGCTCGACAGACCCGTCACCAGCATCAGCGCGCCGATCGCGTTCTTGGCCTGCCGCCCGGCGACCTCGTTCAGCATGATATTTAGGCGCCGGTCGAAAGCGTGGCGCTGCCGGCGATGCCGAGAACGATCCAGGCGGCGAAATAGAGCATCGGCTCGCGCGCGAGGGACAGCAGTATGAAGCCCGGCACGGTGAGGACCGTGCCCGCCACCATCACGTTTCGCGCGCCATGCCGCGCAAACGACTTGGCCAGCCAGGGCGCGCACAGCCCCATCGACACATACAGAACGGATGTCCCGGCGAACACCGCCGGCAGGCTCATGCCGAGATCGGCCGCGAGAGCGCGCCCGACGATGGCGGGAAGACCTATTGTACCCCACCCAACAAGTTGGGTAACCGCGAGCACCAGCAGGACGCCGATGAGCCTGCTGTCAGATTTCAGAAACCGCATTCCAACCGTCGCCTGCCCGCCAGGCGCAGATCACACCTGTGACGCCAGTCTTACCCTCGGATGCGACGACCGGGAATGGCGGTTCCGAATGGCACGGCCGCGCCAGCCGCGGGGCAGCCGTCAGGCGGGATGGCCGGGATCGACCTGCTTCGGCGTCTTCTTGTCGCGTTGCGGTGTCATCTTGGCGGGATCCGGTGCATCCGGCACGCCGCGCGGCCCGAGCTGATCGCGCTGAATGTCGTCTTCGGAGCGAGAGGGCTCAATGCCGTTCGGCTCACGGGGCTTGGTCATCGCGGCCTCCTGAAATATCTGCTCGGAGTGATCCGTCAAATGCCGAGCGCGTTCTCGCCGGCATCGCGGCCAGGCACGCTGACATGGACCTCGTGTCCCTCGCGAAGCGCTAGGGATGCCGCGGCGACCGCCGATTCGAACGCGGCTTCCTTGGTGGCGTATCTACTCTTGACGTCGCCGTCGTGCAGCACACCCCATTCGTCCTGCACTGGCACGATGGCGTATTGAGCAAGGCCCATGGTCCAACTCCTCCCGTTCTCAGGTCTATCTTTGCGTGACCTGGGGATGCGCAGCGGTCACACGCCACACAATGTTGCCGCTGTCGTCGGCGACCAGCAGCGCGCCGGTCTTGTCGATGGCGACGCCGACGGGCCGCCCGCGCGCGTGATTGTCGTTGTTGAGGAAGCCGGTGACGACGTCCTGAGGCGGGCCGCTCGGCTTGCCATCCGTGAACGGCACGAACACCACCTTGTAGCCGTTCAAGACCTGCCTGTTCCAACTGCCATGCTCGCCGACGAAGGCGCCGCCGCGGTAGGCGGCCGGCAGACTCGCGCTTGTGTTGAAGGCCATTCCGAGCGGCGCAACATGCGAGCTCAACGCGTAGTCAGGCACGATCGCCTTGGCGACGAGGTCGGGCCGCTGCGGCTTGACACGAGGATCGACGTGCTGGCCGTAATAGCTGTAGGGCCAGCCGTAGAAGCCGCCGTCCTTCACCGATGTCATGTAGTCGGGGACGAGATCGGGACCGAGTTCGTCGCGCTCGTTCACCACCGTCCACAGCGCCCCGGTCTGCGGCTCGAAGCTGAGACCGTTGGGATTGCGCAGCCCGCTCGCGAAGATGCGCCAGCGGCCGCTGGCACGATCGACCTCGAGGATGTTGGCACGATTGTGCTCGGCCTCCATGCCGTTCTCGGTGATGTTGCTGTTGGAGCCGACGCCGGCATAGAGCTTTGAACCGTCGGGGCTCGCGACCAGACTCTTGGTCCAGTGATGGTCGATCGGTCCGCCCGGCAGCGGCGTCAGCACCGTGCCCGGGGCGGTGATCTTCGTATCACCCTCCGTGTAGGGATATCTGACGATCGCATCGGTGTTGGCGACGTAGAGGTCGTTACCAACCAGCGCGACGCCGAACGGCGAATTGAGATGGTCGAGGAAGACGCTTTGCGTGTCCGGCACGCCGTCGCCGTTGCTGTCGCGCAGCAGCGTGATGCGGTTGCTCTCGCCGGTGTCGCCGCCTGATGTCGCCCAGGACTCGATGTATCCCATCACGATTTCCTTCGGCCGCTTGATCGGGGCCGCCTTTGGCGCCTTGGATTCCACCACCAGCACGTCGCCGTTGGGAAGCACGTAAAGGAATCGCGGATGCTGCAGGCCCGTCGCAAAGGCCTTGGCCTGCAAACCTTGCGCGACGGCCGGGGTCTCGTCCTTCTTCCAGCCGACGATGCGGGCAATGTGCATCGGCGGCAGCAGATATTGCTGGATGTCGGGGAGCGTCGGGTTGGCGCCGGTTTGCGCCTTCGGATCGCCACTGCCGTCATTGCAGGCGGCGAGGCATAGCAGCGAGGAGCACAACAGGGCGCGAGCGATTGAGGATTTCATCGCGCAACTCCCACGCCGTGGCGATAGACCATGGCCCAGCCAAGCCAGCCGGTGACGGGCAGGATCAGCACGGTAATCGCCGAAAGCAAGAGCCCCGTCGGCCACACCGATGTCCAAGCATCACGCGTGTGGATCAGGGCGTTGACGGTGGCCAGGATCAGCGCCACCGCGTTGCCGATCAGGTGCGGCCAGGCCGGCGGCTGCGCCCGCACCAGGCGGTTGCCGAGGAAATCGGTCAGACCGGCGATTGCCGCCAGCACGCCGAAGATGACGCCGACGACCAGAAGCCAGGCCGAAAAATCCGCCCACATGATCTCGGCACTGACGACGTAGGCGATGTCGGTCAGCAGCGCCCCGATGAAGCAAGCGATCGGTATCGGCACCAGCATCGGATGAATCGGATGGCCCGCGATTTGCGCTGTGGTGCGCACGCGCACGTTGTCTTGCACGGTTGGCCTCGCTTGCACGGTTGGCCTCGTATGACTTTCGCCCTGCCCGACGGCCAACTCGTCCTTGGGGTGAAGGTTCCTACGCTTGCTTCTAGCCTTGCGCCGTCACCGGTGCGCTGGCCTGATACGCCGCGCGCCGAGGGCACTCGGGCGGACTGTATTCCTTCGACTTTGGCTCGCAACACGGAGCCAACGTATCAAAGTTTAATGCGTTCTACCCTTCTCTTCGACCAGATTAGGAAACGGGTTTTGGGGTTATCGGACCACCAATGCAGGCAGGATTTGCGTTCTCCAAGCTCGCCGACCGGCTGGCGAGCCTCGCTCCAGTAACTGCCGACGATCTCCACCTGCTCGCGGACATGGCAAGCACAATTGCCCATCTAGGTTCGCGTCAGACCGTTCTGCGGCATGGCGACGATGCCACCCAGTGCTGTCTGCTGCTCCAGGGATATCTGTCCTGGCAGGACGCAGAGAGCGCGGACGGGCAGATCACGTCAATCCATGTTCCCGGTGACATCGCCAATCTACACACGCTTCATCGCCCTCGCGTTGACGGCAACCTGATCGCGCTCGGCCCGGCCATCGTCGCTCTCGTGCCACATCGCTTCTTTCACGATCTGTCCGCGCGTTCGCCCGCTATGTCCCGCGCATTGCTGCTGATGCTGCTCACCGATCACGCCATTCAGCGCAACTGGACAGTGAACCTGGGTAGCCGCGATGCATTGACGCGCGTGGCGCATCTGCTGTGCGAGATCACCGCGCGCCTGCAAAGCGTCGGCCTTGCCAGAGATTTCAGACTGCCATCACCCTTCACCCAATCGGACCTTGCCGCAGCGTGCAGCATCTCCCCTGTCCACGCCAATCGCACCATTCAGGAACTGCGACGATGCAACCTTCTGCAATGGCAGGGTAAGACGGTCATGATCACGGACTGGCCGGCACTCGTGCGGCTCGCAAGTTTCGATCCGACTTATCTGGGGATTCGACCCAGCCATGAGGATGCGTCGTCGCATCTCAGGCCGCTTACGGCGGAGGTTGCGCTCGTTTGAGCTTTTTCAGACGACGCGTTGTCAAACGACGCCTTGAACACCTCGGACGCCTTGAACACCTCGGGAGCGCGCAACCAATGCCTTGCGTGCCTCTGCAAGGACCAAATCCCAATCGCCCGGGGTCCTCTGATGAAACAATCGCAGGCTGGGATACCAGAAGGAGTGAGATCCAGCTGACGGCCAGCGCCAGTCGCAGTCCGCATGCAACATCACCCACGCGTCACGTCCGAGCGCCCCCGCGAGGTTGGGCTACCATGGTGTCGACGCAAATGAGGAGATCGAGCCGCCGGAGGTGATGACCGAGAACCGTAACGTCAGGCGTACTGACGTCCCTCGCGCCGATCTCTGCCAGTTCGCACGTCCGGGCTCCGCGCTGCAGCGAGCAGAGCGTTACGCCGGGAACGGCAAGATGCCCCAACAGCGCGAGCGGAACGGTCCTTCGCTTGTCCCAATTGCCGACTTCCCAAACCAGGCCGACGGCAAGACCTCGCTCATGCGGAAGCGTTGGCTCGACCGCCGGTGGCAGTGATACGTAAGGTGCGCGCATTTCGACGTGCTCACGCCTCGCCTTTATGGCATGCGGAACCTCCATAATCTCGATATCGACCTCGAAGTCGACGTCCGGCGCACCGTCGTGGAGCGCAAAGGCACGATCGACGCCAGCCGCTCGCTGGACCAGCGGCAGAAGCTCGCTCTGGCACCAGACCGTGACGCTGCGCGCGATATCGCGAAGCGGTCGCATGAAGCGCAGGAACTGAATGGTGTCGCCAAGCCCATGGTAGCAGCGGACGAGCACATGCTTGCCCGTCAGGTCCTCGCCGCGCCAGATCCGCTGGAGGTGACGCGGCCCGGTGTGCTTTGGTGGATACGCAAGCATCGCCAGATCGCGGTCGTTGATCGCCCAGGCGCGTTCGAAGTCGCCTGCCCGCATCGCCTCCGTCCAACCGCCCGACACTCGCGGTGATCCGATCAACGTCGCACGAATTTGTGAAAGCGGCTCGGTTTACCGTCCTTGGTCTGGTCCTGGTGGAGGAAGGCAATGCCGGCCTCGTCGAATTTGGTGAAGAATTCGTCCCAGCCGATCCGGTCGAGCCCTTCGTCGGGCGGATCGAAATCGATGCGCAGGATGCCGGCGTGTCCGTCCTCCTCCGTAGCCTTGACCGTCGCGGGCTTTCCACCGCGCTCCTCCGCCCATTTCCGGATGACGTCGTGGCTGGTGGTCTGCTGGGCTTCGCTGGTTTGTGTTTGGATGACATTTGGATGACATGTGACACCTCGATTGCTGACAAGGAGCGAGCGATGGATCGGCCCTCGCGTCAGACTGTTTCGCCGTGAACGCCGGGCGCGAGGATTTGTTCTTTCGTATGTCGGACTCTCTCGAGAGCATCATCTTCTTCATCTTCATCCTGGAAGCTCTTCGTTCCCTCCAAACTGCCCGCGATTTTATCCCAGGTTAAGCGCGCGAATTTTTTCCGGCCGAAATCTGACGTGAGGCGGACATAGTGCCGTGAGTTCAGGAACGAACATACGTTCCTCACGTTCGCCGACGTACTTACGTCAACACTGCATGTCTTCCGGAGGGCTTCGATCCATGCATTCTCGTCTTCAGGACAGGCGGCGCGTGCGCGTCGGCATCGTCGGTGTCGGCAATTGTGCGAGCTCCTTCGTTCAGGGGCTCTCCTACTACCGGGAGGCCAAGTCGAACGAGCCGGTGCCCGGCCTGATGAACGCCGATCTCGGCGGCTATCATATCAGCGACATCCAGGTGGCGTCGGCCTTCGACGTCCATGCCGGCAAGGTCGGACGAGACGTCGCCGAGGCGATCTTCGCAGCACCGAACAACACGCATCGCTTTTCCGACGTTGCGCAGACCGGCGTCGTCGTCCAGCGCGGCCCAATCATGGACGGCATCGGTCGCTATTTGAAGGAGGACATTCCGATTGCGGATGTTCCGGAAGCCGACATCTCCGATGTGCTCGCGACGTCGCGCACGGACGTGCTGGTGTCCTATCTTCCCGTCGGCTCGCAGCACGCAAGCGAATTTTATGCCGCGCGCGCGATCGAGGCCGGCTGCGGCTACGTCAATTGCATCCCGGTCTTCATTGCCTCGAATCCCGACTGGCGGCGGCGTTTCGAGGATGCAGGCCTGCCGATCGTCGGCGACGACATCAAGAGCCAGGTCGGCGCCACGATTCTGCACCGCGTGCTCGCCAATCTCTTCCGCGACCGCGGCGTGCGGCTCGATCGCACCTACCAGCTCAATGTCGGCGGCAACACCGATTTCAAGAACATGCTCGAGCGCGAGCGGCTGACCTCGAAGAAAATCTCCAAGACCCAGGCCGTGACCAGCCAGTTCGACGTGCCCATGGATGCCGATAATATTCATGTCGGTCCGAGCGACCATGTGCCGTGGCTGACCGACCGCAAGCTGGCCTTTATCCGCCTGGAGGGCACGACGTTCGGCGGTGTGCCCTTGAGCGCGGAAGTCAAGCTCGAGGTCTGGGACTCCCCGAATTCGGCAGGTGTCGTGATCGACGCGGTCCGCTGCGCCAAGCTCGCCATGGACCGCGGGCAGGCCGGCGCGCTGACGGGCCCATCGAGCTATTTCATGAAGTCGCCGCCGCAGCAGTTCACGGACGATGAAGCCGGACGGCGAACGCGCGCGTTCATCGACGACAAGGCGTATATCTGATGGCGAAGATCATTCATCTGATCCGCCACGGGCATCACGCCCTCCTCGGCCTGACGCTATGTGGCCGGATGAAGGGCGTAGAGCTCGATGATCCCGGTTGCGAAGAAATGGCGCGATGTGCCGAAAGCATCTCACCGCGACCAACATTGATACAGTCGAGCCCGCAACGGCGCTGCATGCAGTCGGCCTGTATCCTTGCCGCGCATTTCGGCTTGCCGGTCGAGATCGTGCCCGCGCTCAACGAGCTCGACTATGGCGAATGGACTGGACGATCCTTCGAGGCGCTCGCCCCGGATCCCCGATGGTCGCTCTGGAACGAACAACGCGGAACGATCCGTCCGCCGGGCGGCGAAAGCATGCGGGCGCTCCAGAAGCGCGTTGTCGCCCATCTGGAGCTGGTGAGCAGCGACCGCGATCCCGGCACCGTCGTCGCCGTCAGCCATGCCGAGCCGATCCGCGCGGCGCTGCTGTATTATTCCCGGAAAGAGCTCGACGACTTCCTCTCGATCGAGATCGACCCCGGCAGCGTCAGCACCCTCAGCGTGGACAATCGCGGAATCAAGATCACCGGGATCAATCAGCGGGTGCCAGCGTGAAGATCGTCATCTTCGGCCTGACAATTTCCTCTTCCTGGGGCAACGGTCACGCGACCTTGTGGCGTGGGCTTTGCAAGCATCTCGCGCGATCCGGGCACAGCGTCGTCTTTTTCGAGCGCGACGTGCCCTATTACGCCAGCGCGCGGGATTTGCACGAACTGGCGGGCGGCCAGCTGCGACTGTTCTCGAATTGGGACGACGTGCTTCCTTTGGCGCGCAGCGACCTTCGCGATGCCGATGTCGCGATCGTGACCTCCTATTGTCCCGACGCGATCGCCGCGACCGAGCTTACCCTGTCTGAGGGTCGCGCGCTGCCCGTGTTCTATGATCTCGACACACCGGTTACGCTGGCGAAGCTCATGGCCGGCGGCGCCGTTCCCTATATCGGGCCGCGCGGCCTGCGAGATTTCGCCTTGGTCCTGAGCTTCACCGGCGGTCCCCGCATCTGCAACGAATTTCGCGACCGGCTCGGCGCCTGCAACGTCCGTCCGCTCTACGGCCATGTCGACACTGACATCCATCGACCGGTCCCGTCTCAGTCGCACTACCGTGCGCATCTGTCCTATCTCGGCACATATTCGCAGGATCGTCAGCGCGCGCTCGAGGCTCTCTTCGTCGAACCCGCACGGGCACGGCAGGATCTGCGCTTCCTGATCGGGGGTGCGCAATACCCGGAAGATTTTCCCTGGTCGCCAAACATCTATTTCGTGCAGCACTTGCCGCCGTCAGAGCACGCGTCGTTCTTTGCGTCGTCCCGGCTGACGCTCAACGTCACGCGCCGGGCCATGGCGGAGATGGGTTGGTGCCCGTCCGGGCGTCTGTTCGAGGCTGCTGCCTGCAAGGCCCCACTACTCAGCGACGATTGGCCGGGGATCGACGAATTCTTTGCGCCCGGGCACGAGATCCTGATCGCGCGCGATGAAAAGGACACGCTTGCTGCGTTGACGACGGCCGACGCCGAGCTTCAGCACATTGCCGCGCGCGCATATGAACGGACCATGGATCAGCACACCTCCGACAAGCGCGCAGGCGAACTGATCTCGCTGCTCGAGCAGGCGGCATCCCTCGGCGCGCGCCGGCAACAACCTGAGGAGGCCTGATCATGTGGGGCATCGTTCCGGCCGCGGGCCGCGGCAGCCGCATCCAGCCGCTCGCCTTCTCCAAGGAACTGCTTCCGGTCGGAAGCCGACGGGACGACGGCATGGACCGTCCGTGCGCCGTCTCGGAATATTTGCTGGAGCGGCTGATCCTTGGGGGTGCTGACAAGATCTGCTTCGTGATCTCCCCCGGCAAATCCGACATCCTCGAATATTTCGGCGATCACTATGGCGGCGCCCAGCTCGCCTACGTCGTGCAGCCCGACGCGTCGGGGCTGTGCGATGCCGTGTTCAGGGCGGGCACGGTCGTCGGCCATGACGAAGACGTCATCGTCGGACTTCCGGATACCGTCTGGTTCCCCAAGGCGGCCTTGCAGGCATTGCCGGCCTCCGACCTGTCGTTTCTGCTGTTTCCGGTCGAACATCCCGAGTTCTTCGATGCGGTCGTGCTCGACGGCGATCGTGTGACGGAGATCCAGGTCAAGCAGCCGGACGCGGCGTCGAAATGGATATGGGGCGCCTTCAAGATGTCTGCCAACGGATTTCGCGAACTCCAATCGCTGTGGACAAAGCGCGACCACCGGGATGAATATTTCGGGACACTCGTCAACGCCTACATCGCGGCCGGCGGCCAGGGGCTCGGCGTCAAAGCTGGCGAATCCTATGTCGATGTAGGCACCATCGATGGCTACCGGACGGCAATGGCGTTGCTCGCGGAAAGCTCCACCGGGAACGGACGCTCTCGATTGCTGGCCGGCGGTTCGCCCGAGCCAACCCGCTCAGCCCCGGCAATGAACAATGGAGTGACCGCATGAGCAGAGGCGCCCTCTCCCGCGAGGAAATCCGCCAGCGTGTCGATGCGCTCGGGCCCATGGTTTCACAATCTGGACCTGAAGGGCGTACCGACAGCGCCTTCACACTTTCTCGGCGACTATCCCAACGTGAAATGGCGACGCTTCTCCGGGATCATCCCGGACCGTCTCGATGGCAAGACCGTACTCGATATCGGCTGCAATGCCGGCTTCTACGCCATGGAGATGAAGCGGCGCGGCGCCGAGCGCGTCCTCGGCCTGGACACCGACGACGAATATCTCGAGCAAGCCCGCTTCGCGGCCGAGGTGAACGGGCTCAGGATCGAATTCCGCAAGATGTCAGCCTATGACGTCGGACAGCTGCGCGAAAAGTTCGACCTCGTGATCTTCATGGGGGTGCTCTACCATCTGCGGCACCCTCTGCTGGCGCTCGACCTGATCCATGAGCACGTGGCCGGCGATCTCCTGCTGTTCCAATCGATGCAGCGCGGCGACAGCCGCGTGGATCCGGTCGACAAGAACTACGACTTCTGGACCACCGATCAGTTCGATTCGCCGGGCTATCCAAAGCTGCACTTCATCGAGAACAAATATGCCGACGACCCCACCAATTGGTGGGTGCCGAACCGTGCCTGCGCCGAAGCCATGCTGCGCAGCGCCGGCTTTGCGATCGCAGCGCATCCGGAAGACGAAGTCTATCTTTGCAAGCGGGTAGCAAGGCCGCAGGCGGAAGGTCCTGTCTATCCGTCGCGGGAGGCCGGCCAATGATCGAAGCCGCCAAGATCTGGAATGAGCCCAACAACAAGTCGCACTGGGACATCCTGATTGATCCGGACTGGACCATGTTCGCCAACCTGGGGCTAGCGGTCGGAAAGGCGATCCGCAGCGCCCATCCCACACTCCCGCGTGTGCTCGGCGGCATATCGCCGATCGATCCGTCGTTCATCCGCAATATGCAGGCGCGTGGCGTACTCGATCATATCGATGCGGTAGCCGTGCACGGCTTTCCGCTCGACTGGAACCTGTGGCAGATTGCGGAATGGCCGGCCAAGCTCGAGGAGATCAAGGCGGTCACTTCGCTGCCGGTCTGGGTGACGGAGGTGGGAGTCTCGTCTTTCGGCGCCGAAGAGGTGCAGGCTTGGGGACTGACCCGAACCGCGGAGCTCTTGATCGGCCGCGCTCCGCGCATCCACTGGTACAGCCTCTACGATCTGCCTTCGAGCTGGGAGGCCACGACCCGGCATAAGGAGGCTGAAGGCTCCTCCTACTACCGGCATTTCCACATGGGCCTGCTGCGCGAGGACGGAACACCGAAAGCCTCGGCGGAGCTGTTCCGCAACTTTGCACCTGCGATGGGCCTGTGCCAGTGGTTTCATTTCGAGGACCACCGCCTCGATGACGCCGTGGGCTGGATGCGCCGGCTGGGCGTGCAGCATCTCAGGACCGGCCTGTCCTGGGCCGACAGCTTTCGTCCCAACGCGCTCGACTGGTTCGACCGCCAGATGGACGCGCTGGCCGAGTTTCAGGTTACGGTGACCTTCTGCTTCACGCCGGAGCACCGGGGTATCCAGCCTCATCACACCAGCCCGCCGCTCGACGTGAACGAGTTCGCGGATTTCTGCGCGCAGATGGTCGAGCGCTATTGCGCGAAAACAGGGGTCGCGCCTTCCGCGGCGTCTTCGCGTCCGACCATCCGGGAGCCGACATGCGTGCCCTGATCCTGGTGATGGATTCCGTTGGGATCGGCGCCGCGCCCGATGCCGTCAATTACGGCGACGAGGGTGCCGATACCATCGGTCACATCGCTGAGATGTGCAGGGTCGGCAATGCCGATGGTCCGCGGCGGGAAGGACCGCTTCAGCTTCCCAATCTGGTTGCGCTGGGCCTTGGCCAGGCCTGCCGTCTCGCAACCGGGCGCGTGCCGCCCGGGCTGGACGGATGTCCGGAGCATTCGCGCTTTGGCTGCGCAAGCGAGATATCGAAGGGCAAGGACACGCCATCCGGTCATTGGGAGATTGCCGGTGTGCCGGTGCCGTTCGACTGGGGCTATTTTCCAAGGGACCAAACCGTGCTTCCCGCGCGACCTGATGGAGCGCCTGTGCGAACAGGCGCGATTGCCCGGCATCCTCGGAAACTGTCACGCCTCCGGCACCGAGATCATCGACGAATTCGGCGAGCGTCACATCAGAACCGGCGAGCCGATCGGTTATACGTCGGCCGACAGCGTGTTTCAGATTGCTGCACATGAGGAGACATTCGGGCTCGAACGCCTCTATGAGGTCTGCCGCGTTGCCCGCCGACTGGTCGATCCCCTGAACATCGGGCGCGTCATCGCCCGGCCATTCGTCGGCACGTCAGCAGGTCACTTCAAGCGAACTGTGCACCGGAAGGATTATTCCGTCCCGCCGCCCGAGCGAACGATCCTCGATCTCGCCGAAAGCGCAGGCCGTGACATCGTGACGATCGGCAAGATCGACGACATCTTCGCCCATCGCGGGACCGGGAGGAACATGCGGGGCGATGGCAACGAAGCGTTGTTCGATGCCACGCTTGATGGGCTGGCCTCTCTTGCAGAGGGTGGGATGTTGTTCGCCAACTTCATCGATTTCGACACGTTGTACGGCCATCGCCGAGACGTCGCGGGATATGCAGCGGCGCTCGAAGCCTTCGATGCCCGCGTTCCCGAACTGCTTAGCCGCGTGCGCGACGATGATCTCCTCATCGTCACGGCCGATCACGGTTGCGACCCAACTTGGAGCGGCACCGATCACACCCGCGAACAAGTGCCAATTCTGGCGGTGCGCGGGCGGTCATCTTCTCCGATCGGCAGACGCACCGGCTTTGCCGATATAGGGGCAACGGTCGCAAGACATCTCGAGCTGCAAGCGCCGATTCGTGGCGTGCATTTTTAGCCGCAGCGCCGGCCGATTCACCTGGGTTATTGATCCAGGTTAGAGAAATGTTTGTTTGTAGGTTTCGCAGGAACGAACATTCCTTGCATCGCTTCTACTTCCAAATGTGACTGGCGCGCCGGTCGCCCCGACCAGAACAGCAGCGCGCGCTTTCATTCTCATCACGGATTGATCCCGCAGGATCGGTCTCACGGCGGCACGGAGCGGTGAATGACGCGGGTATTGATCACTGGAGGCGCCGGATTCATCGGATCGCATGCGGCCGACGTGCTGCTGGCGGCCGGCTATGAAGTCCGCCTGCTCGACAATCTCTCGCCGCAGGTCCACGGAGGCAACCGGCAGCGTCCCGCCTATCTTGCCGAAGAGGCGGAGCTCGTCGTCGGCGACGTCACCGACGCTCCCGCGGTCGAGCACGCGTTACGCGGCACCGACATGGTCCTGCATCTCGCATCCGCGGTAGGCGTCGGCCAGAGCATGTACGACATCGAACCCTATGTCAGGACCAACGAGCTCGGCACCGCCGTGCTGTTGCAGGCACTGTCCAAGCGCCCGGTCGAGCGGCTGGTGGTGGCCTCGTCCATGAGCATTTACGGCGAAGGCCTTTACCGGAGCGCCGATCAGAGCGTCATCGCCTGCGACGAACGGCCGATCGAGCAGCTTCGCCGGGGCGATTGGGAGCTGCGCGATATCACGGGGCGCCCGCTTGATCCCGTTGCCACCCCGGAGACAAAGCAGCCCTCGCTGAGTTCGATCTACGCACTCAACAAATATGCCCAGGAACGCATGTGCCTGATCACCGGCAAGGCCTATGGCATTCCGACGGTGGCGCTACGCTTCTTCAATGCGTTCGGTCCGCGCCAGGCGCTGTCCAATCCCTATACCGGCGTGCTCGCCATCTTTGCCGCGCGGCTGCTTAACGGCCGACCCCCCCTCGTCTTCGAGGATGGTCTGCAGCGGCGCGACTTCGTCCATGTACATGACGTCGCCCGTGCCTGCCGCATGGCACTCGAAGCCGATCGCACCCAGGAGGTCTTCAACGTCGGCTCGGGGCAGTGCCGCACCATTCTCTCCGTCGCGCAGGATCTCGCCGAAGTCATGGGACGCGGCAACATCGAGCCCGAGTTAACGCGGAAATATCGTGCCGGCGATATCCGGCACTGCTTCGCCGACATCGGAAAATCGCGCGACCTGCTCGGCTTCGAGCCGCACGTCGCCTTCAAGGACGGTCTCCGGGAGCTGGCGGAGTATCTCGCCGACCAGATCGCTGACGATCAGGCGGAGCGAGCCACCAAGGAGCTGCAGCAACGAGGATTGGTCGCGTGATGAGTGAACGAGACAACAGACCCGTGCTGATCACCGGCGGCTGCGGATTTATCGGCTGCAACCTCGCCGACCGGCTCGCGGAACGCGGCGATCCCGTGCTGATACTGGACAATCTCGCCCGCGCCGGCGTGCGTGAGAACGCGCAATGGCTGAAGTCCCGGCATGGCGACCGAGTCACAATTACCGTGGCCGACATCCGCGAACCGATCCCGGTGATCGACGCCGTACGTGAAGCCCGCGCCGTGCTGCACTTGGCTGCCCAAGTCGCGGTCACCGACAGCGTGAGCGATCCGGCTTCCGATTTCGAGATCAACGCGCGGGGCACATTGAATGTGCTCGAAGCCGTGCGGCTCCACAACAGCGCCGCGCCGATCGTGTTCGCCTCGACCAACAAGGTCTACGGACGCCTGATCGACGACGGCGACATCGCGCTCACCGGCCGCCGCTACACGCCGACAAGCGGTCTGCTGGCCGGCGGCATCTCGGAAAATGCACCGCTCGACTTCTACAGCCCCTATGGATGCTCCAAGGGAACGGCGGATCAATACGTTCACGACTATGCGCGGGTCTACGGCCTCCAGACCGTCGTGCTGCGCATGAGCTGCATCTATGGGCCCCGGCAATTCGGCACCGAGGATCAGGGCTGGATCGCGCATTTCCTGCTGAGCGCCATCCGCAGCAAAGAGCTGACGATCTATGGCGACGGCCATCAGGTCCGCGATGCGCTTCATGTGTCGGACGCGGCCTCGGCCTGGCTCGCCGTGCTCGATCGCATCGCGCTCGCCCGTGGACGCGTGTTCAATCTCGGCGGCGGCCCGGCCAACGCGATCAGTCTGCTGGAATTGATCGACCGCATCACCGATCTGACCGGCCGCAAGGTGGTATATCGCTTTGCCGATTGGAGGCCCGGCGATCAGCCCTGGTACGTGACCGACACGCGCGCCCTCTCCAGCGCGCTCGGCTGGGCGCCTCAGACATCTCTCGCAGACGGCCTCCGATCCCTTCAGACCTGGCTGGACGGCCGCTTCGGATCGGCACAGAGCAACCGCGAGGCGCTGGCATGACGCGTGTTGCCCTCATCAACCCAAACTGGGATTTTGGCGGCAGCATCTATTTCGGCTGCCGATCTCCTCACCTTCCGCTCGAACTCGGGATCTCCGAGCACTACCTGAAGGCGGCCGGGCACAAGACGCTGCTGCTCGATGCCCACATGTTCGACCTCTCGCTCGCCGATATCGAAGCCGAGCTGCGCGCGTTCGGCCCCGACCAGATCGTCATCACGACGGCACCGACTTATCTGTTCTGGCGCTGCGCCCCTCCCGAGCTCCGCGTCCCGCAGGAGCTTGCAATTGCGATGCGCGACCTGGCTCCGATCCTCGTGGCAGTGGGCCCCCATGGCTCGACCGTGCCAAAAGCGGCGCTTCGAAAGCTCGGCACCGACATCGTCGTAATGGGCGAGTGCGAGGCATCCTTGCTGCGTCTTGCCAATGGCGAGCGGGACTTTCCCGGCTTGTGCTTCGCCGATGGCGCATCGCTCCGCGTCAATGGCGGCCCGCAGGCCGTCGCGTTCAGGGATCAGCCGCCGCTCGAGTGGCCGGAGGAGATGATCCGGCGGCATCATCATCATCATCACCGCTTCGAAGCCGAACCGCAGGCGCCAGGCGCCGAGGTCGAGTCTTCCAGGGGTTGTCCGTACAACTGCACGTTCTGCGCCAAGGAGAATTTCCGCAACGCTTACCGCAAGCGGCCCCCCTCCGTCGTTCTCGAAGAGATCGACGGCCTGCGCCATCAGGGCATCGAATATGTCTACTTCATCGACGAGATATTTCTTCCGAACGCGGAACTGCTGGATGGGCTGGCCACACGCAGGCTGAAGTTCGGTGTGCAGACCCGCATCGATCTCTGGAAGCCGGACATGCTGGCTCTGCTCGGTGGGGCCGGCTGCGTCTCGATAGAGGCGGGGATCGAGAGCCTGACCGTCGAGGGCCGTGCTGCGCTTGCCAAGAACTGCAAGATGACGACAGACCAGCTTGCCGAACGTCTGGTCGAAGCGCGCCGTCACGTTCCTTTCGTGCAGGCCAACCTGATCGAAGTCCCCGAGGACGATGATCCCATCGTGCAGCGCTGGCGCCGCACGATGCAGGATGCCGGCATCTGGGCCAACGATCCGGTCCCGCTCTATCCCTATCCGGGCTCGCCGGATTATCAAAAGCTGTGGGGCGAGCCCGACGATTTCGCCTGGGAGCGCGCGCACCGGCACTATCTCGCGATGTTCGACCAGTTCAGCGACGTGCAGAACGATCGCCCGGTTCCGCTCGAGGCTCTCGAACTGCAGGTGGCATCATGAGCCGTAGCTCGGACATCAGGATCCTGATGACGACCGACACGGTCGGGGGTGTCTGGACCTATTCCTGCGCTCTCGCATCGCAGCTTGCGGCGTCGGGGGCCGATGTCGGCCTCGTGACCATGGGTCGGCGCGCACGAGCCGAGCAGCGCGAGATGTTGCGCGGTTCCCGAGTGCACCTGATCGAAACGGACCTCGCGCTGGAATGGCAGGATCCGGAAGGGCAGGACCTCGCCCGAGCGCGGCGCACCCTCACGAAGCTCGAAGCACAATTCAGGCCGGACGTTATTCACCTCAACAGCTTTCGCGAAGCAACCTTCGACTGGCACGCGCCGGTGGTACTCGTCGCGCATTCCTGCGTCGGCTCCTGGGCGCTGGCCTGCCGTGATACGGCTTGGCTGGGCGAGCCGAGATGGCGCAGCTACGCCGAACGCGTCGCGGCAGCCCTCGACAAGGCGCAGGCCTGGGTATGCCCAACCCAGTCCTTTCACGACGTGATCGCGCAGATTTACCATCCTCAATCGCCGGGCGCCGTTATCTGGAATGGGATCACACCCCGAGGCGCCCTCGGACGTAAGCAGGAGCTGATCCTTGCAGCCGGGCGGCTGTGGGACCGCGCCAAGAACATCGAGGTTCTTGCCGCCGCGGCGCCGGGGCTGGATTGGCCGGTCCAGGTGGCGGGTGCGGCGACCGTCAGCCCATCGCATTGTATCACCTGGCTTGGGCAATTGCCGTACGACGCCATGCGCGCGCGGATGGAGCACGCGGCGATCTTCGCAAGTCCCGCCTTCTATGAACCGTTTGGGCTCGCGGTCCTGGAAGCCGCGGCGGCGGGATGCGCGCTCGTCCTGTCCGACATCCCAACGTTCCGGGAATTGTGGACCGGAGCCGCGCTGTTCGTCGATCCCACCGACGGCAAGGCGCTGCATCGAACGCTCGCAGGTCTGTGCGCCGACGATCGCGAGCGGATGCGGCTGCAACGGGCAGCCTTTGAGCATTCCCTCAGCTATTCCCTGACCCGGACGACGAGTGCCTATCTCAGGCTTTACGATGACCTGCTCGCTTCCCATCGCGAGACCGCGCCGGTCAGCCAGATCGAGGTGCGTGCATGAAATGCGTCCTGTTCTACCACGCCTTCACCTCCTGCTGGAACAACGGCAACGCCCACTTCCTGCGCGGCTATGCCCGCGAACTTCATGCGCTCGGTCATGAGGTCGTCGTGTTCGAGCCGGTCGACGGCTGGAGCCGATTGAACGCGATCCGCGAGGGTGGCAGTCAGACCATGGAGGACATTCCGGTGCTGTTTCCCGGCATCGGCATCCGCCGCTATGACGCCTGCCTTGATCTGGATTTGGCGCTCCACGGCGCCGATCTCGTCGTCGTCCACGAATGGAATTCGCCGGATCTGATCGCAGACATCGGCCACAGGCGGGCCCATGGCGCTCCCTTCACGCTGCTGTTCCACGACACCCATCACCGCGCCGTCAGCGCACCTGACGAGCTTGCGCAATTCGACCTCGACGGGTTCGACGGTGTGCTCGCCTTCGGCGAGGTGCTTCGTCAGATCTATCTGAAGCTCGGCTGGGCCGACCGGGCCTTCACCTGGCACGAGGCCGCGGACATCGCCCTGTATCATCCGCTGCCGCATGTCGAGCGCACCGACGATGTCGTCTGGATCGGCAATTGGGGCGACGGCGAACGCAGCGCCGAGCTCAACGAATTTCTGGTTGAACCGGTGGCCGAACTGAAGCTGCGCGCGGAGGTCTATGGCGTCCGCTATTCGGACGCGGCCCTCGACACCATTCAGGCGGCAGGTATCCGGCATGGCGGGTGGCTGCCCGCGCACTGGGCTCCCATCGCTTTCGCCGGCGCACGCGCCACTGTCCATGTGCCGCGCGGCCCCTACGTCCGCTTGCTTCCGGGCATTCCGACCATTCGCGTCTTCGAGGCGATGGCGTGCGGCATTCCACTGGTCTCGGCCCCCTGGTCAGACGCGGAAGGCCTGTTCCCGGAAGGCGCCTATCTCAGCGCCGCCGACGGCACCGAAATGAAGCGCGCGCTTCGTGCGCTCCTCGACGACCACGAGTTATGGACCGCCACAGTGGAGGCCGGCCTGCGGACGATCAAGGAGCGTCACACCTGCCGTCACCGCGCGGAGCAGCTTGTCAGCATCGTGCAGGATCTCCGGGCCTCAGGCCGCTCGTCACAGCCGTCACGATACATCGGAGCCTCCGCATGAAGATCTGCTTCTTCGGATCCAGCCTTGTCTCATCCTACTGGAACGGTGCCGCCACCTATTATCGCGGCATGCTGAAGGAGATTGCGGCGCTCGGCCACGACATCACGTTCTTCGAGCCCGACGCTTTCGAGCGCCAGGCCCACCGCGACATCGACGATCCCAACTGGGCGAGGGTGGTCGTCTACGCCGCGACGCCGGACGGCTGGCGAAGCTCGATCGAGGGAGCTGCCCGCTCGGCTGACATGCTGATCAAGGCCAGCGGGGTCGGCGTTTTCGATCAGGAGCTGGAGAACGCCCTCGCCGACATTCCGTCGAATGCGACGCGCATCTATTGGGACGTCGACGCTCCGGCCACGCTGGAGACGATGGCGGACGATCCGGAACATCATCTGCGCCGCGCGATCCGGTCCTACGACATAGTTTTGACTTATGGCGGCGGCGATGCAGTCGTGTCCGCTTATCGCTCCATAGGCGCGCGGGGCTGCGTGCCGATCTACAATGCGCTCGACCCGGCCACGCACTTTCCGGCACCTCCAAATCCACGTTTCACCTGCGATCTCAGCCTTTTGGCAAACCGCCTTCCCGATCGCGAGCAGCGCGTCGAGAGGTTCTTCCTCGACGTTGCGGGCCAACTGCCCAACAAGAGATTTGTCCTCGGCGGCTCCGGCTGGGAGACTAAGGAAACGCCGGCCAATCTACAGCAGGTCGGACATGTCGGGACCGGCGACCACAACGCGTTCTTCGGCTCCGGTCTGGCTACGCTGAACGTCAATCGCGACAGCATGGCACGTTACGGCTTCTCGCCGCCGACACGCGTGTTCGAAGCCATCGGCGCCGGAGCCTGCCTCATCACCGACCAGTGGGACGGCATCGATCATTTTCTCGAGCCGGATCGCGAGGTGCTGGTGGCCGCAAGCGGAGCGGAGGTCGCAGAGCATCTTGCCGCACTGCGCCCCGATCGGGCTCAGGCGATCGCAGGACGCGCTCGTGCGCGCATTCTGAGCCACCACACCTACCGGCGGCGCGCGCGCCAGTTCAACGATCTCTTTGCCGCAAGCAATTCGCGAATCGAGGCAGCAGAATGAACCTCACCATCGTCGTCATTGGTCTTTCGGTCACTTCGTCCTGGGGCAACGGCCATGCCACGACCTACCGCGCCCTGATCGAAGCCCTGGCACGACGAGGTCACCACGTCACGTTTTTGGAACGCGACGTCCCCTGGTATCGTGAGCACCGCGATCTTACCAAGCCTTCTGCGTGGACCGTCGAGCTTTATCAATCCTTGAAGGACATCCCGCTGCGTTTCGGCAAGATGATCCGAGACGCTGATCTGGTGGTCATCGGCTCCTATGTGCCCGATGGGATCGCGATCTCCGAATGGGTCACGACCCATACCGGAGGGCTTACCGCCTTCTACGACATCGACACGCCGGTCACGCTTGCGAAGCTCGATCAGGGCCTGGACTATCTTTCCGCGGCGATGATCCCGCGTTTCGACCTTTATCTGTCCTTTGCCGGCGGCCCAGTACCCGACATGATCGAAGAGAGCTATGGCAGTCCGCTCGCTCGGGTTCTGTATTGCAGTGCGGACACCGATATCTACGCGCCGCAACGCGCGGAGAAGAAATGGGCACTGGGCTATCTCGGAACCTACAGCGAGGACCGGCAACCGGTTCTGAAGCAGTTGCTGCTCTCCCCCGCTCGCACTCTGTCATCCGAGCAGTTCGTGGTGGCCGGCGCGCAATATCCCGAGGATGTGGTGTGGCCAGCCAATGTGGCCCGCATCGAGCATCTCACACCCAAGCATCATCCGACATTCTACGCGGAGCAGCGTTTCACGCTAAACGCCACCCGCGCCGACATGCGCGCACTCGGCTTTTCGCCGAGCGTCAGGCTGTTCGAAGCCGCGGCGTGCGGCACGCCCGTCATCTCGGACCGGTGGCCTGGAATCGAAACTGTCTTTGAACCCTCGCGGGAAATCCTGCTCGCGTCGAATCCACGCGACGTTGTTGAAATCCTGCGCGACATGCCGGAGGACCACCGGCGCTCGATCGCAGACAACGCGCGGCGGCGGGTCATCGCCGATCACACCTCCGACCACCGCGCCCGGCAGCTCGAGACGTACTACACCGAGGCGTCCGATCGGCGGTGCCGCAGAACAGCGCGGCGTCCCGTATCGCGTCCCTTGCAGGTCGCAGAACTCTGAAAGGCAGCGCCATGACACTTCAGACCCGCATCCAGGCGTCCCGCCGCTCCCCGACGGTGCTGATCGCCGGCGGCGCCGGCTTCATCGGATCCCACCTCTGCGACGCGCTATTGCAACGCGGCCACACGGTAATCTGCCTCGACAATTTGTTTACGGGAACGATCAGCAATATCCGGCCGCTGCTCAATCATCCGAGTTTTCGCTTCATCGAACATGACGTACGCGATCCCGTCGAGATCGAGGGCGATATCGACGGGATCTACAGCCTCGCCTGCCCGGCGTCGCCCCGTCATTACCAGAAAGATCCGGTCGGCACGATGAAGACCTGCGTGCTTGGCACCATCAACATGCTGGAGCTCGCGCGTCGGAAGGGCGCCCGAGTGCTGCAGGCATCGACAAGCGAGGTCTACGGCGATCCCGAGGTGCATCCCCAGCCGGAATCCTATCTCGGCAACGTCAACGCGATCGGACCCCGAGCCTGCTACGACGAAGGCAAGCGGGCCGCGGAAACGCTGATGTTCGATTACCATCGCATGTACGGGGTCGAGATCAAGATCGCGCGCATCTTCAACACCTACGGTCCGCGAATGCTGGAGAACGACGGGCGCGTCGTCTCCAACTTCATCGTGCAGGCACTGCGGGGAGAGCCGATCACGATCTATGGCGGTGGTACGCAGACCAGAAGCTTCTGCTTCATCGACGATCTCGTGCGCGGCCTCCAGCTGCTCATGGAGAGTCCATTATCAGTCACCGGGCCCTGCAATTTGGGTAATCCGCACGAGGTTACGATCGAGGCGATTGCCCGCGACGTGCTGGCGTATACAGAATCAGGCTCCCCGCTTCGGTTCGAGGAGCTGCCTAAAGACGATCCGAAGCGGCGCAAGCCTGTCATTGACACAGCCGTGAAGGTGTTGGGGTGGCGCCCGCGCGTGGCGCTCAAGGATGGTCTCCGGGCGACCATCGCGTATTTCGCCATGCGCATGGCCGGCGAAGCGCCGACGCTTGTTCCGGCCGCTGCACCTCGCAGGAGCGGACGTATTACTGCACGCGGCCGGTTGACGATTGCCGATCAGGGGTGATCCAGCCACCGGACGAGAACCCGCAAATGCGACGGCGACCGGAGCGTGAGCTGGTTGGTCTGGCCACGCTGGCGCCTGACTCTGTCACGAGCGCGAATTGGCCGCGCGACGGATGGGCTTGTCGAGGTCCTCAACGTAGTGCTCGTATTCGGAGATGGCGCGATTGGCCATCGAATCCGGTTGGTGTGGCCTTCCTCGACCATCATGGTGATACACTGCGCCAGGAATACACACGTCTCGAATTCATCGCTGATAGCCCCGCCACGGGCGAGAAAGTCCCACGCGATCGCGTAAGCCTGCTCGGCGGCGGGATTGCGATAGTCGCTGAAGATAATTTTCGTCATCACAGCCCAGCTAAAATGGCGTGTATCGTTCCTGCAGGTCTCTGCACAAACAGCCGAGTTCAGCAACCGCCAAGCCGCCGGTCTCGCGGCAAGCGGGACCGGCGGCTTGCCTGTAGCGGCGACCGGATGGCGTCACGTCGCCTGACGCTGATGCGCCAGATATTCCATCGTCACCTTCTCGACGTTTGAGTCGATCCAGGCGGCCATGCGCTGCTCTTCCTGCAAGGACGTCTCGAGCAGATCCTTTGCTTCAGCCACCCCGGCGGCGCCGCAGAGGGCGAGCAGAGACTTGTAGGCAGCGATCTCGAAGTTCTCGAACGCGTTGTTGGCGAAGGTGTTCTTGAGAATCTCGTCGCCGGCGACAGAGTGCGCCATAGCCTGCATGTTCGCCATCACGGATTGGGTCGTATCCTTGAGGCTGGAGGAGTTTTCGCCGCAAGCTTCCAGACATCTCTCGAGCCGCTTGAGCTGTTCGTTGGTCTCCTGAAGGTGAGCGACGACTTTCGCCTTCACCTCAGGATATTCATCCAGCCGTTCCGACTGACGTTCCATCAGCTCCCTTGCCTGCACTTCCATCGCGTGCGCATTGCTTAGTCCGACCACGAATGTATCGCGTGCTACGTTAGCCATTTCCTGTTCTCCTTCTCATTGGCCTTGCTGCGGCCCAACCGCAATTTTCGCGGATCGTTCCTACCGGATATCTGGGTAACCGTGCAGGCTCTGGTCTCCCGCCTAAGGCTAACCTGCGATAACAGAACACAAATACAATTCGTCGCCGCAGGAACGCCGCCGACGAGCTGCGGTTTCCCAGAGCGTGTGGTCGCATCCCAACTAGCCACAGCGCTCAGGACAGCCGGACAACGCCTCCGATCCCTATTTCATGAGCATCCGCGACGATCTTGCCGACAAGGGTTTCTTCGGCAACAGCGGAGGAGTTCGGGCTTGCCTGCTGCGCGGTCGAGATGATGCAGATGTCAATGCCGCGCTATGACGCGGAACGTTTCGGATTCGCGCCGCGAGCATCGCCACGCCAATCCGACGTGATCATCGTGGCCGGCACCCTGACCAACAAGATGGCCACCCCGGATTGGGAAAGTGCGAAGACGTCGCTGCGTGCTCTTGCGCCACTTGCTGCGCAGATCGTCATCACCGGACACGGCGCGGCCATGCAAGGTCCGGAGATGCGCGCCGCTCTCTACGCGCTTGCTGGACGGTTCGATGAAGTTGCCGTGCCTTCGCAATACCGGCATTGAGACAGCGTGTGCCGTCGATGACGACGGCAACGCCGAATGAATTTGCGTGGGTAGGAACGGTCGATGCCGCTCATGATTGGTTCGACATTGAAAGCTCAAGGAGAAACAGCATGCGTAAGACAATCTTGATGATCTTCACGGCCGCGATGCTCGCAGGCACTTCAGTCGGCGCAGCGTTCGCGCAAGGTGCCGGTGGCGCGGGCGGTGGTGGCGCCGGTGCTGGCGGCGCGGGCGCCGGTGCTGGCGGCGCGGGCGCCGGTGCTGGTGGCGCGGGCGCCGGTGCTGGTGGCGCGGGCGCCGGTGCTGGAGCCGGCGGATCCGCCTCCGGCGGCGGCGGTGGCGGCATTACGCATGTCGAGCGGGGTGGCCAAGGTGCCTCGAGTCCTCCCGGCATGCGCAACGAGACGACTCCGCCGTCCAATGGCACCATGCCGCGTCGTTAGCGTTCGCGGTTCGGGGTCTCGAAGCCGCACCTTTCCGACCAAAGAGGAAACGTTGAAAAGGGCCGACGAAGCCGGGCTGGTGGAAGATTGCGAAGGCCAGCCCGCTCTTGAGGACGAGCTCAAGATCAAGGCGTGCTCGCCGGATCCGAACGTCAAAACGACGAAGACCTTGATTGGACGCCGGCGAAGCCGGCGTCCTGATCCAGGTCAGCATCCTTTGCAGATGCTTTTGATCTTTCGATCTACGGTGGAGCCCTGGGAATTTTCAGACTGGATTTCCGCGTCGCCTTGCATCAACGGACCTGGTGTCGCCGTTCCATCGATCCGTCCGCTGCTGGTTCCGCCCGCGAGGTTGCCGGGTCGGCCGACGGTGGTCGATCCTTGCGGGCCCCCGCTCGATTGAGCCGTTCCTGCTGCATTTGTCCCGCTGGCCGCTGTGCCCCGGGACGCGTCGCCGGCGTTCCCTCTGTCAGACGGCAAACTGCCGGTTTGGCTGGTTGTCGCCGAAGTCCCCCCGCCCAAAGCGCCCCCGGCGCCGACGCCACTGGTGCTGCTCGCGCTTCCGCCCCCGCCCGAACTGCCGCCGCCGCCTCCTCCGCCACCCTGCCCCCAAGCGGCGCCTGTCGAGCCGCAGGCCAACAGGGCGACCAGCATCATGGCAGAACTGATCTTGCGCATCGTTTTTCTCCATCGTCTTCCGGAACGGGTCGCACGTTCCTGTGGGCCAATGTCTCAGCTCCTGTGACGATCGTCGTGCGTGTGATGCTCATCGCGCTCACCACCGCCTCCTGAGACGTGCGACTTCCGGTCACTTGTGGGAGCCCCCGGCGTCGGGGCTTCATGTTCGCGCCCTCCCTTTTCAGGATGCTTGCGATCCTGCTGGGAGGACCCGGGTCCACCGAACCGTTCTGTGTCAGAGTTCTTGTGGGGCATCATCGATCCTGCTGGTAGCCTTGGTTTGTGGTGTTCTGCTTGATGTTGCCTTGACGTCCCTGGGTGTCGAAGTTCTCGCGGCTGGGGATTTTTTCGCTGGTCTCGGTCTTTGGATCTGAACCGGGTCCCTTGTCGCTGCGCTGCTCTGCCGGTACGGGGGGCATTTTTGACATTGCGTGCTCCTTTTTGGGTCTTCACAACCATCATGCAGACCAATGAGATGCGGCTACGGTCGTTCCTCGCGCTTGTACTGACGTCTGTCCTTAGCAACGAACGATTCCGGCCCGGGTTGTCCAAGGTGATGATGACGGGAGCTGGTAGGTCGCACCTCCACGTTTTCACCTGCCGAGCTCGTGAACGATGGGCCGCAGTTCGCCGCTCTCATCCAGATCGAGCGTTGCCAGCGTAATCGGCAGCTTGAAGCGCCTCGGTCCGGCACTCCCCGGATTTAGAAATAGTATTCCGCCGATTGTGTCGATTTTCACCCGATGCGAGTGGCCGGAAACTACAATGTCGATTCCTCGTTGGGCGGGGTTTGCCTTCAGCTCCTTGAGATCGTGCAAGATGTAGAAGAAGCGCCCCGCAAGGCGCACTGTTTCGGTCTCGGGGTAGCATTTTGCCCACTCGCCCTTGTCGACATTGCCTTTGATGGCTGTAACAGGCGCAATCCGGCGAAGGTGTTCCACAACATCGGGAGCGCCGATATCGCCCGCATGGATAATGTGCGACACGCCCGTGAGGCAGCGCTCCACCTCCGGCCTCAGTAGTCCATGCGTGTCGGAGATCACTCCAAGCTTGAACGTCATGTCATGTCGCAACTTCAGTGCAGGACATCCAGTGGTACCCGGCCGATCTCGTCGCCGTCCCGATTGGTGACGAGGATCGAGAAGTGACGGCCCTCAAGCTCGGGACGCTCCTTCAGGAGCCGCTTGGCGATCTCCTCGGCGACATCGAGAGCCTGGATGTCATCCGGCAAGTCGGCGCCCTCTTCGTCAGCTACGGTTTTCGAATCCACCAGGTCAAAATGATAGTGCGGCACGTCGCCCCCTCGCATCTGTCGCAGAAACGCGCGATCCCAAACCTTCGTTCCGGCGCGGGCGCGTGGACTTCTGGCACGTTCAGGAACCTGCGGGTCACCGGGACATTGCTGCTGAGGACGTTCGGAACTGGATAGACCCATGCTCGACGAACTGCGCGTGTTAGTCCAGCCCGGAGCGGTCATCGCCGTCCTCGCCGTCTTGCTGCTCATGGCCGCGGGTGATGCGGTTATCTTCATCGCCGCCAGGGGATGGCCATTCTAAATTCGCGGTCTGACGAGCAACGTTGGACATATCTTCTTTCTTCTAAGCTCTCTTGCAAAGGCTGCGCGCGGCTCGCTCCAACAGCAGATAGGAACCTTTGTAGGATCGGCCAGTTCCCGCCTGTGAAGGGGAACCGCGAGCGTCTATGCCAGTCTGGGTGCGAATTGTCCTGGTGCTATGCACGACTTGGCCGCTTGTTGCGTGCGCCGGCCGGCAGTCGACGCTCGACCCGCAAGGGCTGCAATCCGAGCAGATCCTGCATACACTATTCATCTTTCTCGGGGTTGCTGCGATCGTCTGGATCGCAGTCGTAATCGTGCTCGCCCTCGGAATGTTGCGCCGGAAGCGCTTGGCCGATCAGCCGCTCGATCTCCATCAAGCCTTCGAAGAACGCACGGGCCGAGTCATCATTGGGCTGGGCGTTGCAACCACGGTGATCGTGCTCGGCCTCTCCTTCGTCAGCTATGCCGGGCAGCGCATCGTCTTCGCCAAGGGCGAGAACGCCCTCACGCTCAAGATCATCGGACACCAATGGTGGTGGGAGGTTCGCTATGAGGATGACAGTCCGCATCGGAGTTTCGTAACCGCGAACGAGATCCGGATCCCGACCGGCCAGCCGGTGAAGGTCGAGCTGGAATCTGCAGATGTGGTCCACAGCTTCTGGGTGCCGAGCCTGACCGGGAAGATGGACCTCATCACCGGGCAAAAGAACGAGTTGCAATTCACCGCGAAAAACGCCGGCGTCTATCGCGGACAATGCGCCGAGTTCTGCGGACTTCAGCACGCGCACATGGCCTTCGCGGTGATCGCGCTACCGCCGGACGAGTTCGGCCGGTGGCGCGATCGTGAGAATCAGAGCGCGAACAGCCCCGCGGATCAGCTCGGCAAGCAGGGCGAGGCTCTCTTCCGGGCCCGCGGCTGTGCCTTGTGTCACAACATCAGCGGCACACTGGCCGGCGGGCAGCTCGGCCCGGATCTCACGCATATCGGCAGCCGCACGACCATCACGGCGGGAACGCTGCCGAATACCCCGGCGACGCTCGGCGCCTGGATCGCCGATCCTCAGCACATCAAGCCCGGCAACCTCATGCCGAAGATGCCGCTGCAATCGGGCGAGCTCATCGCGATCCTTCATTATCTGGAGCAGCTCAAGTGAGCATGGCCGCTGAACCGAATGAGTTGCGGGACGACGTCCTGAATGGCCTTCAGCTTTCCACGCAACTGCAGAAAGTGTGGCGCACGCCGTCCGGACTGGTCGGCGCGCTTATGTCGGTCGACCACAAGGTCGTGGGACGTCGCTACATCGTGACTGCATTCGCATTCCTGCTTCTCGGCGGCATTCTTGCGATCCTGATGCGCGTTCAGCTTGCCGGGCCGGAGAAGACTTTTCTCTCGGCGGACAAGTACAATCAGATCTTCACGATGCACGGCTCGACGATGATGTTCCTGTTCGCCGTGCCGGTGATGGAGGCGTTCGCCGTCTATCTGGTGCCGCTGATGGTCGGTACGCGGAACATCGCCTTTCCGCGACTGAACGCCTTCAGCTATTGGATGTTTCTGTTCGGCGGTTGCTTTCTGTGGATCTCCTTCCTGTTCAACGCCGGCCCCGATGTCGGCTGGTTTTCGTACGTTCCTCTCTCCAGCCTGCAGTTCACACCGACCAAGCGGGCCGATGTCTGGGCGCAGATGATCACCTTTACCGAGGTCGCGGCGCTCGCGGTCGCCGTCGAGATCGTCGTGACTGTGTTCAAGCTCCGCGCGCCGGGCATGACCCTGGACCGCATTCCCCTGTTCGTCTGGGCCATGCTGGTCACAAGCTTTCTGGTGATGTTCGCGATGCCGTCGATCATGGTCGCGTCCACGTCATTGATCCTGGATCGCCTGGTCAACACCCGCTTCTATGATTCCTCCTCGGGTGGCCACCCCCTGCTCTGGCAGCACCTGTTCTGGTTTTTCGGCCACCCCGAAGTCTACATCATATTCATTCCGGGAACGGGGATGGTCTCGGCGATCCTCGCTACGTTCGTGCGCCGGCCGGTGATCGGCTATCCCATCGTCATTCTCTCCTTGATCGCGACCGGCTTCCTGTCGTTTGGCCTGTGGGTCCACCACATGTTCGTCACGGGCCTGCCCCAACTCGGCGCTGGCCTGTTCACGGCGTCCAGCATGCTGATCGCGGTGCCGAGCGGGCTGCAGATCTTCTGCTGGCTGGCGACGCTCTGGGATGGACGCCCGGTTTACCGGACGCCGCTATTGTTCGTGATCGGATTCATGGTGATCTTCGTGCTCGGCGGGCTATCCGGCGTAATGGTCGCTTCGGTCCCGATCGACACCCAGGTGCACGACACCTATTTCATCGTAGCCCACTTCCACTATGTTCTGATCGGTGGCGCTGTGTTCCCGCTGGTCGGCGCGGTCTACTACTGGTTTCCCAAGATCGCCGGCCGCATGCTGAGCGAAAGACTCGGGCGCTGGAATTTCTGGCTGGCCTTCATCGGCTTCAACGTCGCGTTCTTTCCGATGCACATCCTCGGGCTGATCGGAATGCCGCGCCGGGTCTACACCTACACGGCCGACATGGACTGGGCGCATTTGAACCTCTTGTCCAGCGGCGGTGCCGTCATTTTCGCGATCAGCTTCGCGCTGCTTCTGGTCAATGTGATCTACAGCCTGCGCAAGGGTGAGCTCGCGGGCGACAACCCCTGGAATGCCTCGACGCTGGAATGGGCCACCTCCTCGCCGCCTCCGCCGCAGAATTTCGACCGCATTCCGGTGGTCAAGCACCGCGATCCGCTGTGGGCCGACAGCGAGAGCCTGCCCGTGGTCGCGGGTCTGAGTGCCGGGCGGCGCGAAATCCTGTTGACCTCGCTCGCAGAAGCGGAGCCGCAGATCCGCGAGGCTTCGCCCGAGCCGAGCATCTGGCCGCTGCTCGCCGCCATCGCGACGACGGTGTTCTTCATCGGCTCGATCTTTACACCCTGGGCGATGCTCTGGGGCACGCCGCCGATGGCCGTCACCTTGATCGGCTGGTTCTGGCCGGCCGGCAGCAAGGAGGACGAGGAGTGAGACAAACCATCGTCCGCAATGTCGCTGAACTGCCGACTTACGGTTACGGCCCACGCAGCGGACCGTGGTGGGGCGCCATGGGCTTTATGGCGCTCGAAGGCATGGGCTTTGCCATTGCCATCGGCGCCTATCTCTACCTCTACGCCGTCAACCCAACTTGGCCGATCGGCGCCTCGCCGCCCGATCTCTGGCCGGGCACGGCCGAGACCGTGATCTATCTGCTCAGCATCATACCCAACGAATATACCAGCCGTGTGGCGCATCGGCAGGATCTCGCAAAGGTCCGCATTTGCCTGATCGTGATGGCCGCGATCGGCATCGCGCTTCTGGTGCTGCGCGGCTTCGAATTCGCACATCTCAACACCCGTTGGGATAATTCCGCCTACGGCTCGATCGTGTGGCTCATTCTGGGACTGCACACGACCCACCTTGCCACCGATGTCGGCGACACGGTCGTACTGGCCGTACTGATGTTCACGCGCCATGCGAAACCGCGCCGCTTCAGCGACGTGACCGACAACGTGTTCTATTGGAACTTCGTCGTGCTCGCCTGGCTGCCGCTTTACGTCGTGCTCGATTGGATACCGCGCCTATGACCGAAGCTGACGGACATTCCAGGTTTCTTTACTGGGCCGGCGTTGCGCTCGGGCCCATCGCGTGGGCCATCAATTTGCAAGGCGTCTACGTCCTCGAGCATTTCTCCTGCGAAAAGACCAGGACGAGCGGCGCGATTGTGAGCGCGGTTCTCGCTATCGTCTCGCTTGCAGGCGCGCTGATTTCGGCCCGTGCGGTTCGGCGCAGCGCGGAGGCTGGATGGACGGATGCGCGGGGTGGCGGGCCCAGAACGTTCATGGCCTGGCTCGGCGTCGGCTCCGGCGTGCTGTTCGCGCTGGTGATTGCGAACCAGCTCGCCGCGTCGCTCATGATCAGCCCATGCCTGCGCTGAGCTTTGCAGCACTGCTGCTTGCGCTGCTCGCGGGTCGGGCCGATGCGCACGGACTATCGGATGTCGATCCCGGCTCGCTGTGGAGCTACGACCCTTGGCTGATGGCCCCGCTCTACGCGGTGGGGATCGGCGTCTATGTTGGAACGCAGCGGCTCTGGCACCATGCGGGAGGTGGCCGCGGCGTCAGCTTCCGCCAGGTCGCGGCGTTCTGGACCGGATGGCTGGTCGCAGCTCTTGCCGTGACCTCCCCGCTGCACTGGCTCGGCGAGCGCCTGTTCACTGCGCATATGGTCGAGCACGAACTGCTCATGGTCGTCGCGGCACCGCTGATGGCGTTCGCCCGGATCAATGGCCCGCTGCTGTGGAGCCTGCCAGCCCGGCTTCGCCCGGCGGCGGGTCGCATGCTCAATCTGCCGGTGCTGGCGTGGCCGTGGCGTTTTGTGAGCCACCCCATGAGCGCGACCATTCTCCACGGCGCAGCGCTGTGGATCTGGCATGCACCACCCCTCTACGCCTGGGCACTGGAGAATTCCGCGGTCCATCGCCTCCAGCACATCAGCTTTTTTGCGACCGCGCTCTTGTTCTGGTGGGTGCTGCTGCACGGTCGGGGCCAGGGCCGCAGCATCCGAATTCGCGACGGCATCGCGGTCGCCTGCCTGTTCATCACCATCCTGCATTCCGGCGTGCTCGGGGCCTTGCTGACTGTGTCGACGCGGCTCTGGATCCCGGGCCAGGGCGCCCTCGCGGGCGAATTCGGCCTCTCGCCGCTGGAAGACCAACAGCTCGCCGGCATCCTCATGTGGGTGCCGATGGGCATACTCTACACAGGAGCGGCGTTGTTCTTTGCTCACCGGTGGCTGACTGCGAACGATGGCCACTCCCACCTGCCGCTCGTTCAACATCCGGGCTGAGCGACGCTGCATAGGAACCGCCACTTCTCCTCGAACGTTCGCCTGCCGATTGCGACACTCCACGGAGGCCACATGGAAAAACGATCCGTCATGGCGGCAACGGCTATCTTGACCGCGGCATTCTTGTTGCCTGCAGTTTTGAACGCGCAGGACCAGCCCCAGCCAGGCATGTCGTGCCCGGTCGACCATGACAAGCTCGCAGATATCCTCAAGAAGAGCGTCAAGCCGGGCGGCGGCCCGAGCAACGGAGGCCTCGACAACAACGAATGGGCTGCTGTCGTCAATCGACAGGGTGTTGTCTGCGCAGTCGCCTACAGCGGCCGCAAGGCCGATGATCAGTGGCTTGGCAGCCGTGCGATCGCAGCCGAAAAGGCCAATACTGCCAATGCGTTCAGCCTGAAGGACAAGGCGATGGCCACGGCCAATCTCTACGCGGGCGCGCAACCTGGAGGATTCCTGTTCGGCGCGGCTCTCAGCAACCCTCCATCCCCGGAGGTTCTGTACGCCGGCACTCCGGACGAATTCGGGACGCCCCACGATCCGATGGTCGGCAGGCCTGTCGGCGGCGTGATCGTCTTCGGAGGCGGGCTGGCACTCTACGACGGCAACGGCGTCGCCGGTGCGCTAGGCGTCAGCGGTGACAGCTCCTGCGCCGATCACAACGTCGCCTGGCGCGTGCGTCACTTGCTCGGACTCGACCGCGTGCCGGCCGGCGTCAGCCCGAACATGAAAGACGCGATCATCTATGACATCGGGGCTGACGGCAAAAGTCCGTCGGGATTTGGTCACCCCAAGTGCAACGGCAAGGAGGATCAGATCGCGGTAGATCTCGGCGCGGGCGTTTCGGGCAATGTCGTGAGATAGCGCTCCGTCAACGTCGGACTTTGGAACCAAGCGGAGGCGCAACGTTTGTACGTTCGCAAGCCGACCTGCAACGCGGCACGGTCCCATCACCGCCGTGGAGATCTTGACAAATGTTAGTGCGTGGCCTTACGCGGTCGCTGAGTGTGGTTTGCGCGTCCTGCGCATTGCTGTCGTCCGCCTCGGCACAAACCGATCTCGCCAGCCGCATGAAGGACCCGGGCCAATGGCCCATGGCGGCGCGCGACTACGCCAACACTCGCTACAGCGAACTCGATCAGATCAACGCCACCAATGCTTCGCGCCTCCAGCTTGCGTGGACGTTCTCGGTCGGCGCCGATCGAGGCCAGGAGGCGGCGCCGCTCGTGGTGGACGGCACCATGTATGTGGTCGGCCCCTATGCGGGCCCCTATCCCAACCGTGTGTTCGCACTCGATGCCACGACCGGTGAATTGAAATGGTCCTACGCACCGAAGCCGGAGCCCGCTGCCGCGGGCGTTGCCTGTTGCGATGTCGTCAATCGCGGACTCGCCTTCGACAATGGCAAGGTCTTCCTCAACACGCTCGACAACCACACCGTCGCCATAGATGCCAAGTCCGGCAAAGAGCTTTGGCACACGAAGCTCGGCGAGATCAACAAGGGCGAAACGATCACGATGGCTCCCGTCGTGGTGAAAGGAAAGATTCTCGTCGGCAACAGCGGCGGCGAACTGGGCGTGCGCGGCTGGGTGACCGCGCTCGACGAGAACACCGGCGCTATCGCTTGGCGCGCTTATTCAACAGGCCCGGACAAGGACGTGCTGATCGGCGACGACTTCAAGCCGTTCTACGATAACCTCAAGGGCCAGGATCTCGGCGTGAAGACCTGGCCCGCCGACCGCTGGCAGGTCGGCGGCGGCGGCACGGTCTGGGGCTGGATCTCCTACGATCCCGATCTGAACCTGATCTACTACGGTACTGCCAATCCAAGTCCCTGGAACGCGAACCAGCGCAGCGGCGACAATCTCTGGAGCACCACAATCTTTGCCCGAGACGCCGACACCGGTCGCGCCAAATGGGCCTACCAGGTCAACCCGCACGATCTGTTCGACCACGACGAGATCAACGAGAACGTGCTCGTCGACCTTGAACTGAATGGCCAGCCGCGCAAGGTGCTGATCCATCCCGGCCGCAACGGCTACATGTACGTCATGGACCGCGCCACCGGCGAAGTGATCTCGGCGGACGCGTATGACTTCGTCAACACCTACAAGGGCGTCGATCTGAAGACCGGCAAGATCATCCCGAACGAGGAGAAGACGCCGCTTATCGGCAAGACGGTCGAGAACATCTGCCCGAGCGCGCCCGGCGCCAAGGATTGGCAGCCGACGGCGTGGTCACCGCGCACAAAACTTCTCTACGTGCCGCACCAGCACCTCTGTATGAGCTTCAAGGCTTCTCAAGTCGGCTACATCGCCGGCACGCCCTATGTCGGCGCCGACGTCGATATGTATGCTGGCCCCGGCGGGTATCGCGGCGAGTTCATGGCGTGGGATCCCGTCGCGCGCAAGAAGGTCTGGGAGATCCACGAGAAGCTCCCGGTCTGGAGCGGCGCGCTGGTGACAGCCGGGGATGTCGCGTTCTACGGCACCATGGATCGCTTGTTCAAAGTGGTGGATGCCAAAGACGGCCACGTGCTCTGGCAATTCCGTGCCGGCTCCGGGTTCATCGGCCAACCGATCTCCTATCGCGGGTCCGACGGACAGCAATACATCGCGATCCTTTCGGGCGTCGGCGGCTGGCCGGGGGTGGTGGCGAACGCCGAGGTCGATCCGCGGGTGCGCAACAGCGCCCTTGGCTTTACCGGTGCGACGCAGGATTTGCCGTTCTATACCGCCGGCGGGAGCGAGCTGCTGGTGTTCAAGCTCGGCGGCGCGAATGGTGAGGGCACCAGCCATGCGCCTGCGAAATAGTTATTCCGTCATCCCCCTCGTCATCCTGCTCGGGCTCTCAACCGCTGCGGCCGCAACGGCGGATGGTGAATTTCGCGTCTGTGCCGATCCGAACAATCTGCCATTCTCGAACAGCGCCGAGGCTGGATTTGAAAATAAGCTTGCAGCGATGGTGGCCGAAGACCTCGGCAAGCAGGTGCAATACACCTGGTGGGCGCAGCGCCGCGGCTTCATCCGCAACACACTGAAAGCCGGCAAATGCGACGTCGTCATGGGTGTGCCGTCCGGCTATGATCTCGCCGAGACGACCAAGCCCTATTATCGATCGAGTTACGTGTTCGTCACGCGGCAGGACCAGCACCTCGATCTTTCGTCGCTGCTCGACCCGCGCTTGCATCGCCTCGTGATCGGCGTGCATCTGATCGGCGACGACGGCAACAATCCACCGCCCGCGCAGGCGCTCGGCGAACAGGGCATTGTCGACAATGTCCGCGGCTACTCGATTTACGGCGACTATCGCCAGGCCGATCCGCCGGCGCGCCTGATCGAAGCGGTCGAAAGCGGCGGGATCGATGTCGCCGCCGTCTGGGGGCCGCTGGCCGGCTATTTCGCGCAGCGCTCAGCCGTGCCGCTGACTGTCACGCCGATCCAGGACTACGAGCGCTTTGCGCCCCAGCAGTTCCAGTTCGCCATCTCCATGGGCGTGCGCAAAGGCGACGACGCCCTGCGCGACCGGCTGAATGCGTTCATCGACGGCCATCGACCCGAGATCACCTCGCTGCTGCGAAGTTACGGGGTGCCGCTGGTTGACAGGCCGGTCACGGCGTCCGGAGGACATGAGTGATGTCTGCTCCAGCCCTGCGCGCGAGCGCCCTATCGTTGCTGCTGGCCGCCGTGCCGAACAGCGCCGGACTTGCCCAACAGACACTGCCGCAGTCGCAGGAGGCGCAGATGCCGACGCTGGCTTCACGCCCGAATTTCGGTGGCAGTGTCGGCAATGGCAGGCCAGGCGTATTCATGCAAGTCCCGGTCACCACCCTCTTCCCGGGCGCGCAACCCGATCCGCCGCAAATCAAGAACCCCGTGCAAGGCGATCCCAATGCGGAGCAGCGCGGCATGACCTACTACGTCAACTTCAACTGCGTCGGCTGCCACGCGCCCAATGGCGGCGGCGGCATGGGGCCGGCGCTGAGCAACAACACCTTTACCTACGGCTCGCAGCCCGAAAACATCTATCTCTCGATCTATCAGGGACGGCCGAACGGAATGCCGGCCTGGGGCAGCGTGCTGCCTGACAGCGTGATCTGGGACCTCGTCACCTATATCGGCAAGATCAGCAACGAGCCGAGCCATCAATGGGGCCGGACTTTCTCGGCGAACCCACTGTCGCCTGAAATGGAGCAAGTCCCGACCGAGCAGGTCTCGACGACAGATCCCTGGTCCGCCACCAAGACTTTCAATTTCGGCCAAAAGCCCTGACCGGTAAAGCGGAGCAGCCGATGGTGAGTTCGGGCACACGATTGTTAGCCGCCTCGCTGCTGGCCATGGCAACCGCCGCCTGCGAAGGCAAGGCTGCGGGCCCGGACAATTTCACAGGCGATGCGCGCCGTGGCACTGACCTCGTCAAGCAATACAAATGCGGCGCCTGTCACGATATTCCCGGCATTGCCGGTGCGGACGGTAACGTCGGCCCGCCCTTGCATCGGATCGGCACGCGGACCTACATCGCCGGCTACATCCAGAACTCGCCGGACAACATGGCTGACTGGATCGAGGATCCACAGAGGGCATTGCCGGGCAATGCCATGCCGAGGATGGGTATCCCGCAGAAGGACGCGCGGGACATCGCGGCCTTTCTCTATACGCTGAAGTGACCATCATGACTCCGACACATCGTTCGACGAACTGGTTCCGTGACGCGCCATTGCTGGCCATCACCAGTGTGGTCGTGGCTATCATGGGACTGGGCCTCCTCGCCGGCGGTGCCTGGCTGGCGGCCCTCGGTGGCTCCGTCTACTATCTGATCGCGGGCATCATGCTTCTGCTCACGAGCTGGCTGCTCGCGCGCCGCCGTGCCGAGGCGCTCTGGATTTATGCCGCGCTGCTGGCCGGAACGATGGCGTGGGCGATCTGGGAAGTCGGCCTCGATTTCTGGTCGTTGGCGCCGCGCGGCGACGTGCTCGCGCCGCTGGGCCTATGGCTGATGCTGCCCTTCATCGCGTCCCGTCTGGCGCCTCGCTTGCGCGGCGCGCGATGGGCGCTTGGCCTTGCGTTGGTCGCTGCGGCCGTCGTTGTCGGCATTTCCCTGACGAGCGATCGCCACGATCTTGCAGGCACCATACCAGAGAGCGACACAACGGGCGCCATTGCCTCGTCCGCGCCGGCACCGGCCGCTGCCGGCCAGAACTGGACTGCTTATGGCGGCAGCGCCTTCGGCACGCGCTTCTCGTCGCTGAGCCAGATCACCAAAGACAACGTCAACGACCTCAAGCTCGCCTGGGAATTCCGCACCGGCGACCACAAGGGCCCGGACGATCCCGACGAGATCACCAACCAGTCGACCCCGCTCAAGATCGGTGATCTCATCTACACCTGTTCGCCGCACCAGATCGTGTTCGCGCTCGAAGCCGCGACCGGAAAACTGCGCTGGAAGTTCGACCCGCAGGTTCAGCACAACAAGGCTTTCCAGCACATGACCTGCCGCGGCGTGTCCTATCACGCCACCAAGCCCGGCGCGCTGACCGCCGACGGCACGCCGGCGCCGAGCAATTGTGCGGAGCGCATTTTCATACCGACGAACGACGGACGGATGTTCGCGCTGGATGCGCAGAGCGGCGTGCCTTGCGAGAGCTTCGGCAACAAAGGACAGATCGACCTCAAGCAAGGCAGCGAGATCCAGACGCTCGGCTTCTACGAGGGCACCTCGCCGCCCGTCGTCACGGACAAGGTGCTGATCGTCGGCGGAGCGGTGATCGACAACTATTCCGATCGCGTGCCGTCGGGCGTGATCCGTGGCTTCGACATCTACTCAGGGCGGTTGATCTGGGCGTTCGATGCCGGCAATCCCGACCCGAACGAGATGCCATCGGCCTCGCATCATTTTACAGCCGGCTCACCAAATTCGTGGAGCATTTCCGCGGTCGACGAAAATCTCGGACTCGTCTACGTGCCGCTCGGCTCGAGCTCTCCGGATATCTGGGGCGGCGGCCGTTCGCCCGAAAACGAGCGTTACGATTCGGCCTTGATTGCGCTCGATGTCATGACCGGCAAACTGCGTTGGTCGTTCCAGAACGTGCACCACGATCTCTGGGACATGGATATGCCCTCGCAGCCGAGTCTGGTCGATTTGCGCTCTAACGGCGGCGTGACGCCTGCGATCTACATCCCGGCGAAGACCGGCGACATCTTCGTGCTCGACCGCCGCGACGGGCGTCAGTTGGTGCCCGCGCCGGAAAAGCCGGTGCCGCAGGGCGCCGCGAATGGAGACCGGCTGTCGCCAACCCAGCCTTTTTCGGAGCTGAGCTTCCGCCCCTCCGGCATGCTGACCGACGCGCAGATGTGGGGCAGCACGATGTTCGACCAGCTCGCCTGCCGCATCAAGTTCAAGCGCCTGCGCTATGAGGGGCCGTTCACCCCGCCGTCGGAACAAGGGACGCTGGTGTTTCCCGGAGACTTCGGCATGTTCGAATGGGGCGGCATTGCCGTCGATCCGCAGCGCCAGATCGCCATCGCGAACCCTCAATCCATTCCCTTCATCTCGCGCCTGGTGCCGCGCGGAAAGGACAACCCGGCCGCGCCGAACGCTGCGCATCCGCCGGGCACCGAGCTCGGCGTGCAGCCGATGTACGGTGCCCCCTATGGCGTCGATCTCGGCATTTTCCTGTCGCCGCTCGGCATCCCCTGCCTTGCCCCGCCATGGGGCAAGATCGCAGCGATCGATCTCAAGGCGCACAAGGTGGTCTGGCAGCACCGCATCGGCACGATCCGCGATCAGGCCCCGCTGCCGCTGCCGTTCAAGCTTGGCGTACCCATGCTGGGTGGTCCGCTCGTGACCGCGGGCGGCATCGTCTTCATCACGGGAACGATGGATGACTACATCCGCGCGTTTGACGTTCGCGATGGCAGACAGCTTTGGCAGGACCGCCTTCCCGCCGGCGGCCAGTCGACGCCAATGACCTATGACGCCGGTGGCAAGCAATACGTCGTCACGGTCGATGGCGGCCACGGCTCGTTCGGCACGAAGCTCGGCGATTACGTGCGGGCCTATGCGCTGCCGGAACGATCGCAATAGGGGAAGGCAGCAGCGCGGCGCTCATCACGCTCGGCCGCGCCTCGTTCTCGCGTGTGGTCTGGGCGCACGAGCAACCCTCGAGGCGGCGAAGGCCAGGCAAGCAGCGATCCCAAACACCGCGAGCCCCTTGCTGATCACCCCGGCGGGTGGAAGTTGCTTCCGTGATAGCCAACCGCCATCGATCGATGTGCCCTGCGGGCCGGCTTCGATCATGGTGCCCTCGCTGCTCTTTGCGGGGTGCGCGCGCGACAGCAGGAAGCGGAAGGCAGCTCCCAGGATATTCTCGGTGATCTGCGGAGCCATCGCGTAGGCAAATTGGCCTGCGCGAGCTGGCCAGCCCACGGCGACCTCGTCACGGGGTGCGCGGACAAGGCTCACAAACGTTTCCGCAACGTCCTCCGACTGATACAGCAGCGGACCGGGATCAAGCGTTCGGCCGGACATATTGGCGCCGTGGACGAAGCCCGGGGTATCGACCATGGCCGGGAACACGCCGCAGACATGAATCTTGCGGTGAGTGCTGAGCTCCTGACGCAGGCTCGCGGTGAAGCCGCGCAGGCCGAACTTGCTCGCTGTATAGGCCGCAGCAAAAGGCGTCGGCGCCCAGCCGCCCAGCGAGATGTTATTGATCAGGATGCCGCGGTTCTGGCGGAGGAAGATCGGGAGCACCGCGAAGGCGCCATGCATCGCGCCGAGGAGATTGACCTCGATCGTTCGGCGATGAAGCGCGATATCCGCATCCTGATAGGCCCCGAAAACGCCCGTGCCGGCGTTGTTGATCCAGACGTCGATGCCACCGAACGCGTCTTCGGCCTCTCTGGCCAATCGCTGCACCGCCCCGGCATCAGTGACATCGGTCGGGATCGCCAATGCGCGGCCTCCGAGCGCCTCGCATTCCGCCGCGAGGCTCGTCAGGACTTCGCCGCGGCGTGCCGCCAGGACCACGCTTGCGCCCCTACCGGCGAAGGCCAGCGCCGTGGCACGCCCGATGCCGCTCGAGGCGCCGGTTATGACGACGCGCGTGCCGATCATTTGCTGCGGCTCAGATCCAGAGACGCTCGCGGGAAGCAGCCAGCGCAGGGATCGCCGGAGGCGCTCGGTCCCTTCCGTTTCGAACCAGTCGCCATGCGCGAAGATCACCCGATCCGGAGACAGTCGTATAAGCCGCTCGGCCGCGCCTCGCGCGGAACGGCCGCCGAGACGCAGCAGCAGCCGTAGATAGACCGGCGCCATGCCATTCGGTTTGGAGACGCCGAGGAGGTTTGCCGCAGCCTCGTTTGGCGCGCTGAGATCATTGGAATCGAGGTTTTGCACGAGATCAGTCAGGATCAATGTACGGCTGCGCTTGTCGAACAGCTCGATCTCGGAAAACATCGGCGCATTTATAGAGACGGCTTCGATGTCGGCCTTCCATTCCTGAGGCGTCGTATCTCCGAGCTCGCGATCGATGCGGATGCGTGCTGCTCGAACTTGCCTGCGCGCCGAAAGGCCGCGCGCCGCGAACGTCGTCACCTGCGGCAGCTCCTTCTGCCAGTCGGACAGGAACATCCAGTGCGCGATATTCGGCGCCAGCAGGTACCTTATCGCGCCTAGACGCTCCAACTCACCGCGGAGAGCCGGCGAATATCTCACCGGCGAATGCAGCACGAGATCGCCGTTCGACAGGCGAATGACCGTCATCCGAACGGGGAGTTTCAGACCGGCGGCGCTGATCGGCGCGTCGTCCACGACCCAGATATCGTCCGTCGCGCGTGAAAGACAGGCGGTCGACAAGGCGGCGTCGGAACTTTGCATGAGTGTTTTCCATCACGAGGCGTTTGCTCAAGCTACAGGAGCGACGCTCGTTCCTCGCTAGGACGCTTGCGGGCGTTGCGCCGGCGACGGCGCGCAGCAAGCCGGCCTCTATCCCTCTCCGCCGGAAAGTGCCGCGGGACCACCGGGGCGAGCTCCGGCTCTGACTGGAGTTCTTGGGCGGCGATCGGCGCTTGGTCCGGACGAGCCTCCAGGAGATCGAGCACGGCGCGGCCCTTGGCCGTGATGCGCCACCCGCCGTTTGTCCGGTCGATCAGCCCTTGCGAAAAGATGTCCAGCCCCGGCATCCGCCCGCCGAGCCGTCTGGTGCGCTCTGTCCAGTCGCGACCGCTGGTCGCCAGGATGGCCATATCCCGCTTGAGATCCTCCATGTCAGCGAACCCATCCGGGTAGCTCACCAGGATCTTGAGGACCGTAACGTGGAAATTCACCCCCGCCCCCACATGGCCATCGTCACATCGTCGGAACTTCAGAGAGGGCATTGCGGGCAGCCTGTTTGAGGCAATCCGCAGAGATGTCGCCCCTGCTTGCAGTCTCCAGAAGCTTCGACGCCACGTGGGTACGGGCGCCGATCTCATAGCGGGAAACACTTTCACACACCTCGTCAAGAACGGTGCGCAACAACGCTTTGGTCGCGGTATCGATCATGGAAAGCCCCTGCGGAAAGGTTCACGCTAGGGCAATCGCTTCGCCCTGTGATTCAACATTGTTAATGATCTGAAGAATTTGCACGTTGCCTACGGCGTCCGTCCGGTCCCGGAGCGACGCCGATCACACCGAAGCGAGCGTCCCAAGCAAGCTGCGACGACGTCGCCTGCAGGCGGAACAAACGGGAGCCGGCGCGTCGAGCCTGAACACCCCTTCGGACAACAATGGCGGCGGATCAAGCGCCGCGGCGAAATCTGCCCCTGTCCCGCCCGACGGCACTGACACCAACACCCCGGGGAGCACGGCGCAAAAGACTAACTGTCCGCAGCGATGGTCATAGCGGCGCTTGCCCGAAACCATCGAGCGAACGCGGTCGCACCAGATGATCGCAGATTAGTGCAGAAACTCGGGCCATGGAGCGGGTGAAGGTATCGAACCCTCGTCTTCAGCTTGGAAGTCTCCGAATACAGAATTTCTCTTTGCCGGAATGGCCTTGCGAGTCACGAGCAGAGACAGGACGGGTCCCCAAGGCTTCTCATTGCTGGCGACGTCATTCGAGAAGGTGGTTGACATAGACAGACCTGTCTGTCTATGTCAACTAATGGTCACCTCATCGCCTCGTCAACGCATCTTAGAAACGGCGTCGGAAATGTTTTACGCCCAGGGCGTTCGGGCCGTCGGTGTCGACGCAATCATCGCGCGCGCCGCGGTCGCAAAGGCGAGCTTTTACAAACATTTCCAGTCAAAGGATGATCTCATCGTCGCCTATCTGATGCGACGCGACGAACTCTGGCGACGGTGGCTCGAGGAATCGGTCGGGAGACTGGCAAAGTCCGCGGACAAGCGTCCTCTGGCCGTGTTCGACGCACTCGCGGAGCGTTTTGCTACTAACGATTTTCGCGGGTGTGCGTTTATCAATTCGATGGCCGAACTCGCAGATCGCAGCCACGCAGCGCACGTCGCCGCTGCTCATCACAAGCAGCAACTGACCGCATTTCTTCGCAAGCTGCTTGCGGAAGCGGGAGTAGCGGCTAACCCGCTTGCTGAGCAGTTCATGATCCTGATCGACGGATCGATCGTCACCGCTTTGCGTAAGGGCGATTCGGCTCCCGCGAAAACAGCTAAGCAGATCGCCGCAATGCTTTTGCACGAAGCACGCGAACGAAAGTTCGAATCGTGACATCGCTCATGTCAGATAATGGAGTCATCTATGTCAAGAATGCCCCTGGTTGTCGCTGCGGAAGCGAAAAGTGAGGCCAAAGAACTCCTGGAGCGCACTCAAGCCCAGTTGGGCCGGGTTCCTAACCTCTATCGCGCGATGGCCAATTCGCCGGCAGCGCTTGACGGATACCTGTCGTTCCGAGCCGCGTTGGTCCGTGGCCGTCTAGATAGTCGCCTTCGCGAACAGCTTGCGCTGTTGATCGCCCAAGCCAACGGCTGCGAATATTGCGTGTCTGCTCACAGCCTGCGTGGCAGCAAAATTGGAATTGCGGAAGCTGAGTTAGCGGCCAACCGGCAGGCTCAATCGGACGATCCAAGGGTGGCCACCGCACTTGCGTTTGCGAAGACGCTTATCGAAACGCGCGGCCGAGTCGATGACCGCGCGCTTGCGGCAGTCCGGGAAGCACATTGGAGCGATGAGGAAATCACTGAAGTCGTTGCGCATGTCGCGCTAAATTTGTTCTCGAATTACTTCAATCACGTCGCGCAACCTGCTCTCGATTTTCCCCGCGTGGAGGTCTAATTTCGTGCATAAGACCGTCGTCGATTATGGGCCTGCTTCGGGGCTCTCTGGGGACCATGGCGTTACGGCTTCATTATACCCATTCGAAGAAACGATCAGCCGACTGAAGCGCGCGATCACCGATGCAGACCTCTGGCTCATTCACGAAATAGATCCACAAATGCTGTTGCGTAGAGGCGGATACGAGATTCGCGCTACGCGTCAGCTGCTGTTCTTTCATCCTCGTTTTATGCTGCGGCTTCTCCATGGCGATCCCAGCGCGTTGATCGAGGCGCCGCTGAAACTGGTCGTCATGGAAATGCCGACGGGGGCGGTCATCGTGCGTAGTTCTGATCCGACGGATGCCTTCGCGCGCTATGTCGGTCTTGGAGAACTTGGTCGCGAGCTTTCCGAGCTTTGCGACACGCTCACTGCCGCTGTGACTCAGACCGGCCCCGGCAAGGAAAGTTAGGCGCCTGAAAACGCCATCCTGCGCTTTTTCGTGCAGTTCAATGTGCGGAGAGGAGACCGCGATTCATTCCAGCGTCTTTACCGAACCGGACATTCCGACGCGATCTTGCCAAGACGGCAGCGCAGTCGCCATGAGGACGACCAACGGCAGAGGCAACGACCACAGGGCCATTGCGGGCCATCCAACTTTTTGCAGCAGCCAGCCAGAGCCGACGGAGGAGAGAGCGGTTGCGAGGAATACGAATTGGTCGTGGGTGGCCTGGGCCTTGGCGCGTTCGGACGGCGCATAGGTTTCGGTAAGCAATGTCGACCCGCCGACATAGAGAAAATTCCATCCGACGCCGAGCAGCACCAGTGAAATCCAAAAGGCGGCGACACTCAGTCCGCCGTAGGTAGCGATCGCAATACAAAGAAGGATCAAGCCTGCACCGATCTGCAGAATCGGAATATTACCGAATCGCTTGACCAAAGAGCCTGTCACGAACGAGGGCGCGAACATCGCCAATGCGTGCCATTCGATAACGAATGCGGCGTCCGAATAGGCGTGATGATGCTGGACCATCGCGATCGGAGCCGCCGTCATGAGGAAGTTCATGCTGGCGTAACCGAACATGCTGCTCATGACAGCCAGGATGAAGTTGCCTTGTCGTGCAATGACGGCAAGCGGCCGCGCCTCTCTCTTATGCTCGTCCTCCGCAACGGTCGGGATGACAACGAATGCCTGTAAGATCAGGGCTACCGTTGCAAGACCTACCAGGAAAAGGTAAGTGCCGGTGAACGGGGCCGATAGCAGATCCTTGGTCAACTTGCTTGTCTCGGGACCCGCAACGGCCCCGAAGACTCCCCCCGCGAGCACCAATGAGATTGCCCGGCTTCTGAATGCGGCTCCAGCGATCTCAGCCGCGGCAAATCGATAATATTGTCCAAAGGCGTTATAACCGCCCATCAGTAGCGTACCGACGCACAGAAGCCAGAAGCTGCCCGAGAAGACAGCAAACGCGCCGACCAACGCGCCGATCACACCAATCATGGCCCCCGTAATAAAACCGGCACGCCGTCCTACCCTCTTCATCCATAATGAAGCCGGCACGGTTATGCACGCCGTGCCGAGGACATAGGCCGTGACCGGAAGCGTCGCCAAGGACTTGTCCGTCCCCAGCAATGAATAACCGACCAACCCGTTCAGCCCGACGAGGATGATGTTGTTGGTCAGCAATGCCGCTTGGCACGCTGCCAGGAGCGCCACAACTCGTGTTGGTTTTTCCATGGGCATCATGCGCCCCTCCTGGCAATCGCCTTGACATCCGGCAATCCATTAGATAGTGAGTACATGCTTTCTAATCAAGAGAGGACATCGCGCATGGCCAGTGCCGCAGCCAAACAAGAGCCCCGAGAGCGTTTTTTGGCGGAGGATCGCAAGAGTCAGATCGTGCAGACGGTCTTGCACCTTGTGAACGAACGAGGGGTCGATGCAGTGAGCACTCAACTCGTCGCCGACACCATCGGGCGTTCCCAAGGGGTCGTTTTCCGCCACTTCCCAACAAAAGAAGCGTTGTGGACCTCGGTGATCGAATGGCTTCGGGAGCGGCTGGAAACAGTCTGGGCGGAGGCTCGTGAGTTTCATGACAGCGACAAGTCGTTGAAAACACTTGAGCGCATGTTTTTGGGTCACATCAAACTAATCGATAAATATCCGGGCCTCGCCAAACTCGTGATGTCCGATCACCTTCGTCATCAGTATCCGAGCATCAACGAGAGCTTCCGCGATCTTCATCGCCGCTACGAGAGTCAGGTTATCGCATTACTTGAGGAGGCCGTTCGCTGCGGGATCATCTCGTCGACCATCAACATCCCCGACGCCGCAACCCTGTATTTTTGCACGATCCAGGGCTTGGGGTTCCAATTCGCCATCGCACGTCTGCGTCGAACCCAACTCAATGCAGATGCTGCCCGGCTATTCGAACTGTTGATGCAGGCGTTCCTCGCGAGCGGAGTCGCCGGAACTCGTCCAACATCGGGCAGGCCGCAACGCGCTTCCAAAGCGCAGCACAGACATTGAGCCGGCATTACCCTTAAATCCACCACCGAAGCGCAGGACCAACATGTTTGAAGTACTTCCAAACTGGCATCCGATATTCGTACATTTCTCAATAGCTCTCTTTGTGATCGCCGCGATGTTGTATGTCGTCCATTTCGTTCTCCCGCAAAGCAGATGGGCCGCACCGATCTTGACGGCAGCTCGGATCAATCTGTGGCTGGGTGCCGTTCTTTCGATCGCCACCGTCGCGGCTGGCATGCAGGCCTTTCTTACGGTTCAACATGGGGCGGAACAGCAGCCGGTGATTAACGACCACCGCAACTGGGCGCTCGCAACGGCTGTATTGTGGTGGTCGATTGCGTTGTGGGAGGGATGGAGAAGTCGGCATTCAAAGCCGATGAGCTATTTCTTCCTCGCTGCCGTTCTCTGCGCATTGGCACCGCTGGCGGCCACCGGCTGGAAGGGAGCCGAACTTGTTTACCGTCACGGCATTGGCGTGAACAGGCTAGCCTTGGTCGAGCGCATTAGCCATCTGTTGCCTAACGATGCGACACATAAGCGACTGCTCGATCGAATCGACACCAAGTAACGGCGATGAGATCCGGCCGTCATATTCTCGTCGTGGGAAACGGTTCGATCGCTGGATATCTCTTGGGGGCGTTGTCCAGCAAGTCTACGCGAGAGAATCTTCGTGTCACGGCTCTTGCGACAGAACGTTCGGCGCCCGAGTTACGACTGCACGGTCTCAGGATCGAAGCAAAGGACTTCTCTCTGCGGTGCAGGCCAAACATTTTGGTTAATCCGAACGATGTTTCCGATGTTGACATGATCATCATTGCTGCGAGGGCCGAGTGCACCCGCTCTGCATTGTCTGGTTTGAAAGCTGTTATGCAGCAGGGCGCGACTGTTGTTCTCGCCACCAGCGGCTTTCCATGGTGGCTGCCAGCCGCAAACAGCCTTTTGAAAAGTATTCCGATTGAGGCGGTCGATCCAGATGGAATGCTTCTATCCTCGACTCCAATTGGCAATATTGTCAGCGGAATTTTCGACCTGGCGTGCGATCGGCCGGCGCCAGGCTTTGTTCGCCATTATCGCGGGCGCACATTGACAATTGGGTCGGCAATGCCTGGTTCGCTCGTGGCCGCCGAAGTTCAGCAATTGCTATCGAATCCGTGGCTTGATTGCATAGTTGACAGGGACATTCGATCGAAACTCTGGTCAAAATTGATTAATACGGGATCGATCAACCCGATTCGCATTTTGACAGGCGTGTCGCCCAACGATATCGCATCTTCAGGTCTGGGTCAGTCGCTCTCAATCTCCGCGATGAGAGAAATTGAGAAAGTCGGAATGGCTCTCGGATTTGGACCATTTGCCGATCCAGAGCGACGCCTGAGATACCAGAGAGACGCTGGATGCGAAAAAACTTCGTTGATGCACGAGATTGAATATGGTCTCGATCTCGAACTCGATGCCACGATTGCAGCGATTATCGAGATTGGTCTCCGCATCGGAATTCCGACCCCGACATTGTCTAATCTTCGCGAAATTGCGCGCCATAAGGCCATGCCGTTCCAGCACGTCACACATTGAAGTGGCTGAACATTGCGCAAACAATTTGCCGGTTTATAGTTGAGGTACCTTGCGCTCTGCCGCGAGATTGTGAAAAAGGCGCGACGTGTTCCGGCAGATCTTCTTTGGATGACGTCTGCCGAGTCCTTCGGGTCCGGCTGAATGATTTCGCCGAGCGGGCTGCTCTTATGCGTGAGACGCTCGCAGCGCACCTGCACTGGGCTCGGCGTACACCCTTCTTCGTCGCGTTCCGCGAAATCTGTCCTCCGAACCCACGGTCAAAAGTTACGGTTTGCGCGTGCCGCTCGAACGTCGTTCTGCACTACGGAAACCCATGAAGTATTGGCGGTAACGCCTGTATTTAGCAAAACAGCGCTTCCGCCCAACACGCCGGCTCCCACGACGAGCAAGGACAAGACACGCTTGCGAAGTATCGCGTGCTCGCGACGTCGTTCGAATTTTGCATCCGTGCACCCGCTTTTTTCGTGCGCCGAAGACGTCATTGACTGAGTCGCCGGATAGCCAAGCGGCGAAATTTGTCCGGAAAATTAACTCACGATTCACCGACTCGGACACCCTGCCCGGTTGGTTTTGGTATCGGTTTGGACCTTTCAAAGCTGCGTCGAGTGACTTCCGAGATTAACCTCCAGCGACGCGATCAGCCCACCGACGGTCGTCATCTGTCATTCGGCCTGGAATATTGCCCCCTAAGCCGGGGGATCGGCGTCCAAAATTGACGAGGCGTCAAATTTGCAGGCCGATTGACAGCTGGGCGCCAGCTTTCGCATGGCAAGCACTTCCTTTTAGGGGACGAACTCTCGATAGCGGATTTCTATCTGCTGCCGAGTGCGTTCGCCTTCAGCCTGACCGCCGAGGGGCAATCGATGTATCCAAAGTTCCCGGCATTCTGCCGCTGGCGGGAACGCATAGATAATCAGCCCGCAACGCAAACAGTTCGCGCGGCCGTGCAGCGCCTGCCGATCGAACACGCACGCGAATGGGCCAATGCACACAGGCCGAAATATTGACGATTTCGCCGCCTAAAATATCTTCAGCCATCCTTCATTCACGGGAAACATGGCTGCCCCACAAACGGCTGCACCGTCCAAACCCTCGCAACCCTCGCATTTTACGAGACGCAGTCGCGGCGTAGGTGAAGACGTGCTCGTTTACGAACAATGCGCGTTCCGGCGAGTTGATGCACAGTTCTGATGAAGAAGGGAGTTACCATGAAAAGCTCTACATCGCTTGCTGCGTTATCCGCTTTCGCGCTGACCTTCGCATTCGGCGGAGCCGCCGCCCGAGCGCAGTCCACCTCTGTCCAGGAGGCACCGCCGCCCCAGCAGTCGGAGCAATCGCGCGCGCAGGATCGCAGCCGCGCAGAAGACGTCAAGATCGGACGCGACTGGAAGGCCCAAGGCGGCGACGATGAGCACGCCAATCAGGCAACACCCGACGACAACCATCAAACGGTCGGCCGAGACTGGCGCGCCCATCCAGAGAAATCGGATCGCCGGTAGCCTATCTCGGCGGCGTCGGCGACGACTGTCGCGCCGCGTGACCTTCGAAGAAGGAAAGCGGAAAGCCGAAGGTCAGGCCGGCGCGAATTTCGTTCACCGGGTGCCTGCCGGTGAGTGCATGACGGACTGCGACGTCGAAGCTCAGATCGTCCCGCACCCGGTAGATCAAGCCGACCAAACCGGAAAACGTCTCCTCCTTCCCAAACTCGTTCTCGTAGAAGACTTCTGCGACAGGGCGAACTGTCCACGTCGACGGCCCCTCGATAATAGCGCCAAGAAAGACATCGCCATGATGGTCGCGGGTAAGGGCCGTCTCAGCGTTCAGATGGATGGTGCCCCAATCCCAGCGCTGCGAGACAATGCCGGCCAAGCTTAAGCCGGCGCCTGAATTGCCGGTACTATCCGGGAGAAGAACGCCAAATTCCGTCGCAATGCTCGGGCCGGTCTTGTCCTGCAGGCTCCCGGGCACAATCACATGCTTGAGAAAGGCTCCGGCCGCGGTCAGGCTGGTTGGCCCGGATGGAGAGAGCGGTGTTTGTCCCTGGCCCTCGAAGACGGCTTCCCAATCATCCCTCAAACCATAGTTGATGACCCAGGCTGGCGCGATCAGGCTTGTGCCGCTCTCATCGCGCAAACGCCCCACCGGCTGCAGTTCGATCTCCATTTCGCCCTTCTTTGCGACGGCGGCGTCGGTGCCGTCGAATGGGCGATAGGCGGAAGCTGGAACAGACCAGGCGACCAGCGCCAAAGTGACCGCGACCCGTGGCACAAGGTATCTCGTGGAGCTGCGAAAGCCTCGGCTACGTCTGCACATGGGCCGCCTCCCTACGAAATCGATCTCACGGCATTGGTTTGAACACCCAGATCGCGGCCGGCCCAGCAGGCCCGACCCGGACGGCCACAAGCAGACGGTCCAACTCCGGCACAAAGAGGGACGTTCGCGCCCCAGTTGCTGTGGGCAGGCGCACGATCCTCCGATAGGCTGCCTCATCGATCTCAAAGACGTCGAGGTATCCTGCGCCGCAGCTCACATAGACACGATTGCGCTTCCCATCGACGAAGATATCATCGACGTCGTCGCAGGTTTCCGCACTCGTGATCGGTTTGCCATCTGTCGAGAGGACGGCAAGTTCGGCGGGACTGCGGTACGCCAGAAGGATTCGGCCACGGTCGCGATCGATCGCCATCGCGAAATTGCCGCCCTTGTCTAAGGGCCAGTTGGCAAGCTGTTTCCCGGAAGCGCCATCAACCACCGCGACCGCGCGTGCGTCCGGCAAGTTGACGAAGATGCGCCCACTGTCGGGCTCAAGCTGGAAGCTTTCCGGATGCGCCTTCAGCGGTGCGCTTCGAACCTTGGCGCGAGTGGACGGGTCGAGGACCGCCAGACCACCATCACCATAGCCGACGACAACGCGCTTGGCCGCAGCATCAATCCGGATATTGTCTGCATCGCGGCCGAGCTCGATCCGTCCGGTCGCCTTGTACTCATTGGCTTCGAAGAGCCGCACCGATCCATCGCGGGCATTGGCGACATAAAGGGTGTCGGTCGACGGCTCATAGCCGACGCCTTGGGGCTCGTTTAGCCCGGTAACGGTTCGAAGCAAGCTGTGAGCAGCCAGGTCGACGACGCCAACGCTGTCGTTGCCAAGCTCGGCCACAAACAATCGCTGCCGCTTCAGGTCGACGGCCAGATGATCGATCCGGCCCCGCACGTCGCCAAGCAAGATCTTTGCTTCGAGTTCAAGGGGGGCCTTGTGCTCTGCCGGTTGAGCTGCCGCCGTCAACGTCGGAATAAGCGCGTCGGCCGCGACAAAGCCGGCATCGAGGGTGACCAGGCCCCCGATGCCGGCAGCGAGTGCCGCGATGAGGCACGTCGCAGTCGAGCTCCTCGGACCGGTCTCCTTCACTTCTTGCAGGACTTGAGACACATCTGATACTCGGTCTTGCATGCCGGTCCGGCATAATTCTTCATACACGCGGCCCGCTGCTCGGAGCAGATCTTGCAGGTTTGCGCCCAAACGGGCTGTCCGCTCGAAAGGAGAGCAGCCCAAACAACTAGCCAAGCAGCCAAGTTTCTCATCGTTCGATTTCTCCTCGCTCGTCCTGTCATTAGGCAAACTCCTCGCTCTAACTTCGGCTCAACTCTTCGTGCTGGGCGTCTTGTCGAGCGCGGCGCGCAAGCCCTCGGCGAGCTTAACAGCGTCGTCGTTCGCCCAGAAATGCATGAAGAATAACCCCGGCTGTTCGTCCAGCATGTGGCTATGAAGCGCCGTCACCTCGATGCCGTGTGTCCGCAGCGCCAAAATGACCGGGTTGACTTCGTTGCCGGTCAGCACGAAGTCGCCCGTAGTAGCCGCCTTCCCGTTCCCGGTCGGCTGGAAATTGATGCCGATCGCGACGCCCATCGGACCGACTGGGGTCAACGGCATATCCTCTTGCGTGATCGGGTCGCGCCGTTTGACGTTGAACTGGTAGACGCCGCCATTGGCTTGCCCTTTGACGCCGATGATCTGGTCGAGCTTTGCCGTATCGAGATCGACGGCAGGCGGCGGGCTCGTCGGCGCCGCGGCGGTCAGCGGCGTCTTGCTCTCGGCCAGCGCATCGTGGATCGCCGAGGCCAGCTTGACGGGGTCGCCGTGGCCGGCGACGTGCATATAGAACGTCGCCGGGCTCGCGCGGAGCAGATGATTGTGCACAGCGGTGATTTCGAGGCCGCTCGCAATCATCTTCGCCATCGCGGGATTGATCTCGGTCTCGAGCAGCACAAGGTCACCCATGACCATGGCGCCGCCGTGCATTGGCTTGAACGCCACCCAGCCGCCCAGCGCCAGTGCCGGCTTGATCGTCACGCCGTCCAGGGTCACCGAAAGATCGCTGCGCGGGAAGCCGTAGCGGTGGACGTCGTCGGAGACGGCTGCCTTCCTACCGAGGGTATCGTCGACTTTTTGCCAATCGATCGCTTGCGCGCGTGCCACGTAGACGAATGGCAAGTAGGCGAGAGCGAGGCTGACGGCCGTCAGGGTCCAGACTGTGCGTTTCATCGTACATCTCCTCCACCTCAGTTTCGTTCTTTGATCTGCCCGCTGCTGTCGACGACGAGCGTGACCGGCTTGCCGTCCTTCACCGCCTTGGCCGTAGTGCCTTCGGCGGTCGATTTGACATCGGTCACCTGCGAGTAGCCGGCCGCCTGGATCTTGGCGACGAACTCATCCTGGGTCAGGGCGTGGACGGGCGGGTGTCCCGCCGCAAGCGCCACGAAGAGCGCTGCCCGATAGAACATCGATGTTCGCATTTCCGATCTCCTGGTTGTCTCTGCCCCAGAAGTAGTCTTGCCTCCGCCCTCACTTGTTGGTCGGCCAATTGCGCGTCTCCTTGGTCGCAACGCGGCACCATCGGTAGAACGCGCCATAGAGCAGGAAGCCCGCTTCAACTGATCGAGGTCGCGTCGAACATGCGCGACAAGCCGAGCGAGGCTGCGAGCAGGTCCGGCGCCTCCGGAGGCAGATCGAGGCGCCCCGCATCAGCGGCGTGGACCATCGTGGCCAGCCGCGCCAGGACGGGCGACGACAAACCGAGTTCCTTGACTGGTGAAATGGAGGTGTACGATGCTGACATGCTGCGCCCTTTGTGATCAGGACGCGATTCTTGGGCATGACGCCTCGCGGGGAGATCGCACATCCCCGTGGCCCGAATAAAAAGCCCAGATGGCTGGGCTGTCAACCCGCGTTCGCTTAGGTGCCAAACCAATCGCCGGAACGTCACGAAGATTTCACCGATCGAATGGAACGCAATCGATTCCGCCACCGGAGGGACCCCGGTAGGCCGAAAAACGGCGGCTTGAAGGATCCACGCGACCTCACGTAGACTGCCTGAGCGGGATCAAGCAGACTCCCGCCGAGACTTCGGTCCAAGCTCTGCGCAGCACGCAACACGTGGAGCTTGCGCATGGATACCCAAAGACAACCCTCTCCCCGACGTACCGTCGCCATCCTCTCGCGGGGAGATGCCGTCGCGCGTCGAGATGCGACCCCGAAAAACGGCCGCTTCGTTGACGTTTTCGAAGCGCTCGCCGCCGTCGGCGTCGAAGCGCGCCCCGCGATCTACGACGAAAGCTTCGCCGACGCCGTCCGCGAACAATTGCTCGCAATGGACGGCGTGCTCGTCTGGGTGAACCCAATTCAAGACGGTCGAAATCGCGCCGGCCTCGACGCCATGCTGCGCGAGGTCGCCGCGCAGGGCGTGTGGGTGAGCGCTCATCCGGACGTCATCCTCAAGATGGGCACCAAGGAGGTACTCTACCGCACCCGCTCAATGGCGTGGGGAAGCGACACAGCGCTGTATCAAACCGCCGAAGCGATGCGCGCCGAGTTGCCGACACGGCTTGCCGCCGGTCCGCGCGTGATCAAGCGCAACCGGGGTAATGGCGGTCAAGGCGTCTGGAAGGTCGAGAGGCTGCCGACTTCCCCCATGATCAGGGTGCTGGACGCGACCAAAGACACTCCCAAGGAACTGTCGCTGGATGATTTTCTCCGTCGCTGCGCGGAGTATTTCGAAGGCGGCAGCGTGATCGACCAACCGTTCCAGTCTCGCCTGAGCGAAGGCGTGGTGCGCTGCTACATGGCCGGCGATCGCTGCGCCGGCTTCGGCCATCACAAGGTCAAGGCCCTGGTCGACTCGCCGGCCGCACGCGCCGGGGCCGGGCCGCGGCTCTACACGTCCAACGCCGACCCGCGCTTCCAGCGGCTGCGCCGGTTGATGGAAGACGAGTGGACGCCGCAGCTAACCTCGCTGCTGGATATCGCGCGAGGTGACCTGCCAGCCATCTGGGATGCCGACTTCATGCTCAGCCCCGTCCAGGCCGACGGGAGCGACAGCTACGTGCTCGGCGAGATCAACGTCAGCTCGGTGCATCCCTACCCGGGCGAGGCGCCGGCGGAGATCGCCAGGCGCGTTGCCGATCGGCTGCAGCTTAAGCTTTGACGCATGCTGACGGTCAGCGGCCTCAAGCGCTTGCACATCTCCGTGTCCTTCGACTTGCAGGACGGCGAATGCGTCGCCCTGCAAGGGCCTTCTGGGGTCGGGAAGACTCTGCTGCTTCGCTCCATCGCGGACCTCGATCCCAACGAAGGAACGGTCAAGCTCGACGGAACGCTGAGAGAGGCGATGTCCGGTCCCGCCTGGCGAAAGCGAGTGACCTATCTCGCCGCCGAGCCCGGCTGGTGGTCCGACACTGTGCACGAGCACTTCACGACCTGGGATGATGCCCTGCCGCTGGTCACGCGCCTGGGGCTTCCGGACGGCTGCGGACCTTGGCCGATCCAAAGGCTTTCGACCGGTGAGAGACAACGTCTGGGGCTTGTGCGGGCGCTCATGCTGCGATCGCGGGTGCTTTCTGCTGGACGAGCCAACCTCGGCGCTCGACTCGGCATCCGCCGCGGCCGTGGAATCCCTGATCGCCGAACGCATTGCGAATGGAACGAGCGTCATCTGGAGCACGCACGACAACGCTCAAGCCCGCCGCGTCGGGTCAAGGACATTCGCGATGGGCCCCGATGGTTGCATCGAGGAAAACCGGCCGTGACCTACATCCAGCTTTCGTACGGTGATCTGGCCCTCCCCGCGCTCCTCGTCGTCATGGACGGCGTTCTCTCGCTTGCTCTCCGCCTCAAGCTTGAGAAGCAATTGGCCATCGCGACGGTGCGCATGGTGGTTCAGCTCGTCCTCGTTGGATACGTGCTGACGTTCCTGTTTGCCGCGGTGTCGCCCCTTTGGACCGCCCTTGCAGCCGTCATCATGGTTATCTTCGCATCTCGGGAAATCGTCGCGCGGCAGAAGCGGCGCCTTCCGGGCGTTTGGAAGTATGGCCTGGGCGCCGGATGCACGCTGCTCGCCGCCGGTACCGTCACGATGTTCGCCCTTCTGACGGAACTACGCCCCGATCCTTGGTATCATCCGCGCTACGCGCTGCCTTTGCTGGGCATGATCCTGGGCAACACCATGACTGGAATAAGTCTGGGCTTGGACGTGCTGACAAATAGCCTGGTGCGCGAACGAGCCGCCGTAGAAGCTTGCCTTGCACTCGGCGGCACCCGACACCAAGCCCTGCTGCCGATCATACGGGACGCGTTGAGAAGCGGCTTCATGCCGATCATGAACAGCATGGCGGCAATCGGCCTCGTTTCCTTGCCGGGGATGATGACTGGCCAGATTCTTGCGGGCGTCGAACCCATAGACGCGGTCAAATATCAGCTGTTGATCATGTTCTTGATCGCTGGCGGGACAGGCTTGGGCACTCTCGTTGCTGTCGTGGGAGGCGCTCGCCTGCTCACTGATCATCGACATCGATTGCGCCTCGATCGAATTACCTCAGATACATCCAGTTGAAAGCTTCGGTCGTCCGAAGATCAAGTCCCGCTTGTAGGGTCCAGCCGGAAGAATCCGCCCGGGGGTGAATAATGAAAGCACGCCTATTGCCGGTGCACCAATCACCTTCCCATGCAATTCAAGTACGCAAATAGCTGTCGATCCTCAGTGGAACAGCGACCATCTACCCGCCGATATCGGCCGGCGGTCTTGGCGAAGTGCGCGACAAAACCGAGCGCAGGCCACTAGTGACCGACTATCGATACGACGCGCGTAAGCGCAACCATCAGGTGGGCGCGATCGCACAGGATCGCAGGCCATCGCGCAAAATCGCGCCGTGGCGCAGAAAATCGTGGAGCGGGTGAAGGGAATCGAACCCTCGTATTCAGCTTGGAAGGCTGGGTGTTGTCTATTCCTATCAACCGCTTGACTGTAAAACTCGTATATTGGGGCTATAACACCGTCAATGGGTTAGTGGACGGCTGTAAAACCGGAATCCAGCTCCCATAGTTGCACGCGCGCTTTGTGATGAGGCACTATGAAAGACCTGGAAATCATGCAGCAGCGAAACGACTTATGACATCCCTTTGTGCGATACTACCGGACGCCGATCGGCTCTTGAGCATGACCCCGGAGACCCTCGGCGGCATTCTTCTGGCCTTGGCGCTGCCGAGGGTTCAGGGCGCCGGCTTTATTCCGGACACGGTAGCTCGACCTGAATTGGCTGACGTTCATGCAGGCCGCGATTATCCATTCCACAAGAAGGCGGCGATCGATCAGCTCGTGGGGCGCACTTGGAATATGCTCGAGCGCGAGGGCTTCATTGAACCGACGCCGGGCATGAACGGCCAATACGGTTGGCGGCAGTTTACCGACAAGGGACGTCGGGTCGCCGAAGGCGAAAATCTTCAGAAAGTTCGTGAAGCCGGCGATCTTCCCCTCTCGCTGCTACACCCGACAATCCGAGAAAGAGGCTGGACCGCTATCGTTCACAGCGCCAATTCCCTCGATACTACTTCACTTGCGAGCGCTGTGCGTGATGCTTTCGTGATAGTCGAAGATGCGGTGCGCGTCGCGGCAGGATGTAAACCGAGTGATTTTGGCGATCAACTGATTGAGAAGGCCTTTCATCCTGACACTGGTGTGATGGGCGATCGAGATGCGACCAAACCGAAAAAGGAACGTGAAGGCCTGATGGTTCTGTTCAAAGGGGCGATGAACGCCTTTCGCAATCCAACGTCGCATCGCAATCTCGATATTGGGCTGGAGGAAGCTAAAGATCAGCTCCTGCTGGCCTCCCATCTGCTCCGCATCATTGACCAGCGGAAGCCACGATAACGCCCGCGCCAACGACATCCCTCACTTTGTTGTTTTCGACAGCCCCTTGAACGAACTCTGGCGGAGCAAGCCTTCGGAGGTGATGTCTCGGTACTCGATCTCTGCTGAAAAGACCGGCTCGACCCACGTGGCTTTAGATTTCTTCAGGGGCCTGCTCAACTTGCTCTTCGGGCTGACGACTGTGTCCAGGGCTTTCCTGATCTTGCTGGATGTCGTCCGATTCCACCCGGTCCCGACCTTGCCCATGTACAGTAGGTTCTTGCCTTCCCGCTTCCCCAAGTAAAGAGCGGCCACCCCAGCAGGATCTTTGACGAAGCCGACGACGGGGAATTTGCCCTTCTGGACCGATTTAATTTTCTGCCAAGCTTCGACGCGGTCAGATCGGTACAGAGCGGTCGCATCCTTCGATATGATGCCCTCGAAATTAAGCTTGGCGGCAGCCTCAAACAACGCCTGCCCGTCCCCTTCGTGATGCTCGCTGTAGAGAATTGGCGGGTCGAGCATATCGATCAGCTCTTTCAACCGCTCTTTCCGGTAAAGCTGTGGCTTGCTTCTCAGGTCTTCGCCGTTGTGGAAGAGAATATCGAACGCATAAAAAACAATCCGATCCTGACGACCGTTGGCGAGATCGGCCTGGAGTTCTGAGAAGTTGGCTCGTCCTTCATGGACGACAACCGCCTCTCCGTCGAAGATGGACCGGCTTTTTAGGTTGAAGGCGCCGGCGATGTTGGAAAATCGCTTGGTCCAGTTGTAGCCGTTGCGGGTGAATATCTTCACCTCGCCGCGATCGACATGAGGCTGGAGGCGGTAGCCGTCGTATTTGATCTCGTGAATCCACCTATCCCCGACAGGAGCTTTGCTCTTGAGGGTCGCAAGCTGGGGCTTAATGAACCCCGGCATCTCGATACGCTTCGCCACTACGCAACTCACAAAAAACCCTGCCAAGCGCCCGGGGGGACAAGCGGCTGGTCAGGGCTAGTTTAGCGCTCGGGAGCGCCGGGCCGTCAACGTCACTGGACTGGCTGGGTTCCTAATTGGGGCTTATGGTTTGGGCCGTAGTGGCCAGCGAGGGCGAAATTCGTGCAGGCAAAGAAATCGCGAGACGAACTTGAGGAAATCGCGTTGAAGCGCGTTCGGATGCGCTCTGGGTGCCGCGGAGCCGCAAGGATCGTGCTACCCTGGACGACGATGGCGAGTGGTCATTTGAGGTGTCAGACCCGGGATCCGCTGATGCCGAAACCGTCCGCCGTGCGACAATTGGTGGGACACGCGATGCACGATGAATTTGACCTTGCGACCGACGACTGATGCGCCGGACCGCAGCTCTAAAGCTTTCTACTATCGGCCATGACCGGGACGGCCGTAGGGGCTGGACATCGGCTCATACGGCTCGGTCGGCCCCGTTAACCACCTCTTAAGAAAGGAACCCAGAGGCACCCGCAATAATTGTACGCTTGCCAGATACTCAATCTGGCAATTTCCCCATGGCTTACCTCGATCGAGTGGCGCCGGTAGTCGATCTGACGATTTCCCGGCTTGCCTCCCAACGGTTTCTTGTCGATCCAATTGCCGGCGACAAGTTCTCACGCCAAACCAGCATCATCAGTTCGGCCTACAAGCGGCACGGTGCGATCCTGGAGGTCGCCATTCGAGAGAGCTTGCGGGAGAGCAATCGTCATCGCGTCTGGAGGGAAGACGCGTTCAAGGTATCTCGGGCCGCGGATCAGATTGTCGGTACACAAACCGACGACGCATATGCCTCTACCACCCTCCTCTACGGTGATAGCGTGCGTACCCTGCAGATCGATATGATTGCTTTCGACGACGCCGACAAAACCCTTCGGGCATACGAGATTAAGCGAGGAAACGGTGCCTTCGACGCCGGCAAGATTCGCTCGATCCGACGCGATCTAAACGTCACTCAGATGCTGCTCAAGAGCTATGGGGAAACCTTCAACTTAAACCCCGTCAGGGCGGAGGCTCGTGTTATTTTCTACTATGGGATTCGCTCGCTCCCCCGCCCGTATTCCTTGATCGGGACAGAGCTTAACGATCACTTTGGGTTCGCCGTGTACGATTTGGTCGAGGCCGCCAACCAGTACTTCCGTCAGAAACTGCACGAATTGCTTGAGCGGATTTGAGGGCAGATGCAAAATACATCGCACGCGGTAATGGCTCAGCGAGTTGAGGCCAAAGACAGCCTCGATAATTTCCCGACCCCACCTTGGGCCACCCGAGCGCTCTTGGAGCATGTCATCGCTGACGCCGGACCATTCCGACGATTGACTTGCTGGGAGCCGGCTTGTGGTGCCGGGCATATGGCACGGCCGCTCAAGGAGTACTTTGGCAAGGTGAAGGCGTCTGACATTTATGGCTACGGCCACGGTACGGTCGCTGACTTTCTCGCTGCTCCAATTGAAGCTGCCTCAGTTGATTGGGTCATCACGAACCCGCCCTTCAGGCTGGCTGAGGATTTTGTCCAGCGGTCGCTTATCGCAGCGCGCCACGGAGTGGCGATTTTGGCCCGGACCGTTTTCCTTGAGAGTATTGGACGGTATCGCGATATTTTCGAGAAGACCCCTCCCACGAAATTCGCTCAGTTCACCGAGAGAGTCCCGATGGTCAAGGGACGGCTCGACGCCAAGGCATCGACGGCAACGGGATATGCTTGGTTTGTGTGGGAAAAGAAAGCACCGACTGCGGCGCGCCTCATGTGGGTACCCCCATGTCGCAAAGGCTTAGAGCGGCCTGGGGATTACCAAAATTGAGGTGCAGGCGGCTATCCCTGGTGGAAATGATTAACAACATATGGAAGAGTTCCGCTTCGGCATAGAAATATTGCCCTTGACGGACTCGGGTTGATGAATCATATCTACAGCAACATGGCCCGCCCCTCTGCACGAAAGTGTACGGGTGGGTCTTCTTTTTTGTGAGCCATTTTCAATGGCTTACAGCAAGCCTTATCTTCCAGTTCCAGATCAGTTGGCCCTCATAAAGGGCCGGGGTATGATGGTGTCAGACGACGCCCTTGCCCAATCCTTCCTGAATCGCATCGGATATTACCGCCTCAGCGGGTATTGGTATCCGTACCGCCAATCGACGCATTCGGCGTCAGGCGTGGTCGTTGCCGACAAATTCCGGCCCGGCACAAAATTTTCCGAAATTGTCGAACTGTACGTTTTTGACAAAAAGCTGCGCCTCTTGATGATGGACGTAATCGAGCGCATTGAGATCGCTCTTCGAGTTCAGATCACTTTGGAACTTGGCAAACTTGGGCAACACGCTCATCGCGATCCAAACGCCCTGCATCCAAATTTTCAACGCCCTTCTGCATTCGGATCTTCCGAGAGCCGCCATCAAAAATGGCTGCGGTTGCACGATGAGGCCTTCGCCCGATCAAAAGAGGAATTTGCCAAGCATTTTAAAGTGAAATACGCGGGAGAACTTCCGCCCATCTGGATCGCCGCCGAGCTCTGGGATTTTGGCGCGATGTCATTCCTCTACTCCGGAATGAGGAAGAACGGCCAAACAGCAATCGCGAAGTTTTTTGGCGTCCCCTCATTTCAGATCATGGAAACTTGGCTGCATTCGCTCAACGTGGCGCGCAACATATGCGCTCACCACAGTAGGCTCTGGAACAAACCAAATGCCATTCAGCCAAAGTGGCCTTCACCAACCGATTGCCCGGACCTTGGGCACATTGCCACTAACACACATGCTTTGACGCGGCTCTACGCAATTGCGTGCATCTGTGCCCACCTTCTCAGAACGATAAACCCCAATTCAAGCTGGCAAAATCGCTTCAAGGCTATTGCGGCAGATTTCCCAAAATCAACGATCGTGAGCATTGGAGCGGCCGGATTTCCGGTTGACTGGGATAAGGCGAATCTTTGGTCTTAACCGCATAAGCGGCCTGAACGACCATATCCGTCGGGCAGATTTGGCCCCGGCCTCGATTGCAAGGCGACCCATGGGGGAAGCTATCCGGCCTTAACGTAACATGACCTGCACGGCGGGCGCTGTTCGGCTGCACCAACACTTTTTGATGGTCGCTGCGGGTTTCTGTCAGGTCGTCGGCCGCACGTGGGCGGCGCGTGTCATCCTGCCGGCGCAAGTCGAAGGAGACGGCAAATGACAAACACCGAGGCAGAGGAAAGGATCGCGATGTTTTGGTGGCGATCCTTGTCGCAGAACCAGCGAAATTATTGGCTTAAGGCCGACGGCACCGGATATCCGCTTAATTGCTGGGACCTGTTTAAAGACGCAAACCCCAAGCTCTGGCTTTCCGTGAAGGCGATTATCGATCAGGCGGCTCCGGAGCCTGATCACCGGAGCCTGAACTGACTTCCTTTGGGACTTAACGGAAGTCAGGGACGGTCACACCGCCCCATTCAGGGGCTTGCCTACCCCCTCGGCTTCATCTTGGATAGCCAGCGGTCTGGGGAGGCTAGAATGGGGGTCTGCGCGATCTGTGGCAAGTCCGCGGGGTTTTTGCGGTCAAGCCATCCCGAGTGCGAGATGCTGGCCAGCACCCCGCCCGTCGCCATCGTTGAGGATCGGCCGGCAAGCGACTTTGGCCAATCGATTTACGGAAGCCTAAGCGTAAAGTTGGGTCGGCCTTACGAACTGGAGGTCAGCCGAATTGATGCAGTCGTCAACGAGGTCAACCGCCTCAAACGCGAGGGAAAGCTGGAAGAGGCTATCGCGGTGCTCCTGCCCCAACTGGACCTTTGGGAACGGGATGCTGCGGCAGGCGCTGGCGGGGTCGCCCCCTGGTATTACGAACAAGCGGCCATCGTGTACCGAAAACTCAAGCGGTTTGACGATGAGATCGCTGTATTGGAGCGTTTCGCAGTGCAACAGCACGCTCCGGGCGCGTCCCCACCGCAACTTTTAAAGCGTCTGAAGATGGCTAAGTGGCACGCGCTAAAACGGAGCGGAGTGGATGCGCCGCGGCCAATTTTTGAGGACGATGTCGATCGCAACACCCCTGTTCCGGTCGCGCCTGTCTCCTGCCCGAAAAAGCCCCCGATCAAACCGGCGACCGATCAGCAGCCGATATCTGATTTCATTGCGCTCGACGTCGAAACGGCGAATGCTGACTTTGCAAGTATCTGCTCAATCGGGCTCGCTCATTTTAAGTCGGGTGAGCTGTTCAAGACTTTGACCATCTTGGTCGATCCCGAAGACGACTTCGATCCGATCAATATCGCCATCCACGGGATCACGCCTGAAGCTGTTCTCGGCAAGCCAAATATGGGCCGGGTTTTCGCGGTGATAGCGGCCGCGCTCTCCGATGTTCTGGTTGTGCATCATAGCCACTTCGATAAGACGGCGCTAAACCGCGCAGCGATCAAACACGGTGCCGGCTTTCTTCCGTGTGTGTGGCTGGACACATTGCGTGTGGCCCGGCGAGCTTGGCCAAGTTTGGCAGATGACGGGCGTGGCTACGGCCTTGCGAGGCTGGCTGAAGAGTTTTCAATTTCCTTCCAGCATCACGACGCGGCCGAAGATGCGAGGGCTGCCGGACTATTAATGTTGCGTGCGATGAATGATAGCGGGTTGGACTTGGTTCAATGGATCCGGCGCGTAGAAGAACCCATCGACGGCAGTGAGCCCGGAAAACACGCGCGCGAGGGGGCTGGATCAGGCCCCCTGCTTGGCGAGGTGGTCGTTTTCACAGGTAAACTCGACATCTCGAGAGAAACAGCGGCCCAACTCGCAGCGGCGGCGGGATGCGAGGTGGCCGACACGGTCAGCCAACGCATCACGATCCTGGTTGTGGGAGACCAAGACTTGCGCCTCACCAAGGGGCAGGAAAAGAGTTCAAAACACCGAAAAGCAGAGGCGCTGATCGCGAAAGGCTGCGCGATCAAAATCGTGGGCGAGAGCGATTTTAAGCGGATGACAAACGGGACCAGCTAAGTGCGAACACGCTCATTTTTTCTTGGTGCCGTACGGGCTTTGGTTTGTCGGCGCCAGCGAAATCCCCTCCTCCGATGCTTTCTTGTAAACGGCCGCTTCAGTTCGGCCCAGTTTGAGCCCGGCAACCCGGGTCGGGGTATTTCCCTTCGCCAATTCTTTTAGTTGTTTGACGTCGGCCGGCGTCCACGGCTTTCCAGTATTCCGCGTAGATTTGGCCATCCTATCCTCCCCAGGTTGTGGTTTGATCGTCGCAGCCTGCCGTCTAGGAGTCCAGAGCACAGATGCGCCCCTCGCGTTAGGGACTTGGCATTCGTCACATTTTCTGCCGTCGGATCCACGCGGCCAGCCCGCCAGATCGCTAGGCTGCCCGCGCCTACCCTACCCCGAGCGCACGCAAAGGTCACCAGACGTGTTGCTCTCAAACGAGAGTTGCGTAATGATGGAAGATATTTGAAGGCACACCCAAGGGGCTGGTGTGACGCGCATCGTTCGTAATCCGGGTTACGCTATTTTCGCATGCTTGACTGCGCTGGTTCTAATTTTGCTTGGGGTTCAATCTTTTCGAGGACGAGATTATAGCTCAAATGCCTTGCCCGCAGTGCATGTTCCGTCTTCTCCCTCGATACCCGAAGCCGCATCTAGTGAGGTACTTGTGGGGAACGCCTCCGTTATTGACGGCGACACCATCGACATACATGGCACACGAATCCGTTTTTCTGGAATTGATGCACCCGAAAGTCGGCAGACTTGCGAAGCTTATGGCGCCACTTATCGATGCGGCCAACGGGCCGCGCTTGCGCTCAGTGATTTTATAGGAGCCCACACGATTAGCTGCCACAAGACTGGGACCGATAAGTATCGCCGCGTGATTGCGAAATGCTTCTCTAATGGGATCGATCTAAGCGGTTGGATGGTTTCGAACGGCTGGGCGGTTGCTTATCGAAAATATTCAATGGACTACGTTGCGGACGAAGAACGCGCGCATAATCAGAAACTGGGCATTTGGGCCGGGACTTTTATCGCTCCCGAGCTTTGGCGAAAAAGCAAACCAAAGGGGGAATAAATGTCAAACAACGACGGACGTAATCTGGTCCCGCAACAAGCAAAGACACCGAGTGTAATCACAGTTGGCCCTTTGACAACCATCGATATTTCGTTTCTGCCGGAGGGCCAGCGAAACGCTCTCATGGAGGACTACGCGAGAGGCACAATTGATATCGCAAAGCGCGCACATGAACTCGGAGTTGATGTCGGAGCGTTGCAAGTCCACGCTCGATATTCTTTCGAACACGACTAAAGAGGTCTCTGAAAGCGGAAATTCGGTCACCGTGTCCCACACCCAAACAACCAAGATCGGCCGCACCGAAATAAAGATGGGAAATACTGAAGAAGCCAAGAGCGGAAAACTTAGCAGGACACAAACCGGCGAGAAGGACTGGAATCCATATTACATCTTCGCAGGTATTGCCGCACTTGTTCTGATCGCTTTCCTCTTCGCTGGTCGGCATTGACGGTGCCCTGTGTTTCAAACAACGGTACATGCCGACGAGAACTCTGACCCCGAACGGGTCACTGGCCAGCTTCGCGAGCGTTGCGAAGCAGCCGGTCTCGCGATCCCGGCAACTGATGCACTGGTCGCGCAACTAACGGACATACTCACTCCTTTAATAGACAACGGAAAGAAGCTCGCTGCTCAAGGGAGCCAATTATCCGTAACGCGAGACATTGGGGACGCCGACAATAAGGTAAAGCTAGTTTTTGGTGCAGGCATCCCTAAGCCGCAATGGCGCAGGCTCATAGATCGATTGTTTGGATCATGAGCCGCGGACGAAGCTCATATTACAGTCGAGAAAACCGAGGACGCGAGATAGCCCGTCAGCATGTCGCAGAAGCCGAGCAACTGAGCCGTGAGCTTGGTGGAACTGACGAGGATGTAAAAAGCTACTTCTTTTCGCTCCCAGCACGCGAGTTGCAGATTATCCTTGACCTGTATGAGCACCACTACGGCGCCCAAGCGAGAAACTACGCGAACACGACCATAGCGAACTGGAGGACCGGAAAGCGAAGAATGTCGGGTCAGACGGCCACTCGCCTTTTTCGATTGCTGCCGCCTGTAATGCCGCTTCAAAAGAAGTACCAGCTTATTAGCAATCTTTGGGACCATTGCGGGCCGACATCGAAGAAGATTCTACGCGTGGGACTTGATGCGAATGTTGACGAGATATTGAGTCACGTCCGCCAACACATAGAAAGTGTCATTGTTCATTATAGAATCCCAGACAATCTCGAAAAGCGTTTTGAGTGGCTCTCTGCCGGCGACTCGCTTATCAAGCAAGATTTGCTCGGCCATCTACGGCAGCGAGAAAAAAGTTTGGTGATCGAAGGCGCCAGGTTGCAGCTTCCCGTCATGCTGACCCACTTGCGCACCGAACAAGGCTTAAACACACATCGATTAGCTCAGGTGCTCAAGGTCGGGCGGCACGAATTGGAAGTTACCTTGGAGAGGGACTTTACTGGTGTTGCTTTGATGGATCCGCCGACCAAGACAATGCCGTCATCCCGATCATCTCAAATTAACGGGACGAACACCGGTGGATACAATTGGGTGTGGTGGATTATTGGGATAGCACTGCTCTTGTTCTTTATGACTCGCAAGTAAGGGTGCATCATCTGACGTTGGTCGTGGCCGAAATAAGCCGTCTGGCATGTGGGCGAGTGAAGAACTGACGCGGCGAGCAGTCGAAATCATTCGGCGTCTGCCAGCCCAGGCCGAGTTCGCTCGGTTTATGCCGATCAAGCTGGAAGGCAACGGCACGTCCTGGATGCTCGACAACACAATTGCCATGCCAACGTCGCTACAGTCGTCAATTGGTACGAAGGCCTCAAGCAGGTATTCGGCTATTTGGTGCTGCCGCCACAAGCCACCGGTTTGTCGTACTGGATCGTCATGGCTCATTCGCTGGTCGAGCCGCCCGAGGGAGGTCTGCTGGAGGTCACGCCAGAGGCCGACACGGAGGGCGTCCCGTTTATCCGGCATGAAGGCGACGCCGCGTTGCACGAAGAGTTCAGGAAGGCTGTGAAGGTGTTCGTGCGGGCGTCTGCGCTTCCTGAAAGATGGTAGCGGCGAGACCGAGACCGGTTGGCCCCGGTCTCCTCGATTCGTCTCAAGCGTTTAGATGGCTTTTCAGGCAGTCGCCCGTCGAGACAACGACGTTCATAAGATTGTCTTCGTCGAATGCGTGATCGGGATTGCCATTCGACGAGTATTTGCCGTTGCTGACATCTTCCACGTAAGTCAGCACCGCCGCACCGCCAGCGCCCCCGAAAGCGTTGTGGGCAGCCTCCGCGCTGTTGGTGGTGGGGCCGGGGCCGCGTGTTAGCGCACCCTCTCCGGCCGTTCTATTTCGGGCACGAGATGCCCTACTGAACTATACACCCATACACCCATGCACCTATTTACGCAATGGGTTTGTCCTCGCGTCGTTAAAACGTGTTGAAGGCTTTCGCTTGTTTTTGGTCGAATGACCGCCAAGCCCCTGGAGGCTGTAAGCCCTCGCCAAGCCCATGCCCCTATGCGCATGATCTTGAAACCCTCAGCGAAGCTGCCGACGGGAAGCCGTTGCACTCTTGATCAGCCGAGCGGTAATGCCGAAACAGCTATCCGGACTGGCTGTTTTCTTTAATCCGTCAGTGATAGCGTGTTGCGACTTTTGAGGATCGTCATGGCTTTGGACTGGACGTGCGAGAGCATCCGCTTATCCCTGTTTTCATCGCAGGCGGTGAAGCTTTCCGGGGACAACTGGAAGGTGCTGACGGGCCAGGCGGAAGCTGAGGAAGAACAAAAAGGGGCCACCCGGCACGTGTTCGCCTCCTCGATGCTCGGAGGCCAGTTCGCCCTCGGCGCCATCGCCAACCGCTGCGACATCATCCTCACGCCCACCACGGTTGTTGACGTACCCGAGGACTACATTCCTTCTGTCGGCCAATGGCCGAGTGCGCTCGAAGGCTACCAGAAGCACGTAGAGGCATTCCTTGAGCAAGTACCCTTCCCCGTCATGCGCATGGCTTTCGCGCCCGTACTGGTGCTCCAATTCAAAGAGAAGATCGAAGCCAATAAAGCCTTACTTTCCCTGCTAAAATCGGTCAAACAACCTCCTGAGAACATGCGCGATCTGCTCTTCCGGATTAACTGGCCCAAGAGCAGCACCGTCATGAACGACCTCTCGTACAACCGCATTACGACGTGGTCCGTACAGCAGTATCAGATGGCGCTCTTTGTTCCGGATGGGAACAGCCCTGCGACTTTGGTGCAGGAGCTCACACACGGGCTTCGGCTTGAGCTCGATCACAATACCGATCAGGGACGCAACACCCCATTTGACGCCGGCCGCCTAGTTCCCATATATAGGGAGCTGACCAACCTTGCGTTGCAAAACGCCGCAGAAGGCGAAGTTTTGTGAGCTCCAACCGCGCCATACTGACCACCAACCAGACGGCTCCGCCGCCGGGCAGCATGCGTATGCTCACGGCCAGCGATCCGTACGTCATGACTGAAGTGGTCGAGAAGTCCGCGAAGGACTGGTCGAAGATCGAAGCGTATTCGCATGGTGTCACGTACACGCAGGGCAGCTTTGCCATCGGTACGACGATCCGGCCGTCTCCGATACGGATCATTGCCGACACGTGCATCCTGACGCACATGGACACGGACCACATCCGTACGATCCTCTACACCGGCAACCTACACCGGCACCTGACGGCGTACGCCAACACGTTCCAAGCGGGACAGTGCAAGAACCTTGTGATGCTCTCGAAGGAGAGCAACATGACGACCCACGCTGACCTCTTCACGTTCGCGTCCTACAACGCGCATGCGGATTTGAAGGCGCACAACATCATTCAGATGTACGCCGATCTGCTCGAGAAGGTCGCCGACCCGCTCAAGGGATACGAGAAGTACCAGGCTGCAAATTGGGACGGTCACGGTGCCGAGGCGATCACCGCCGCGACGCTCGACTACGCACGCAAACTCTTTAAGGCGCTGCCGACGACACTTGGTTCGCCCGACGTTGCTCCCGCCGGCGATGGATCGATCGCACTCGAATGGGTGCCCGATCATCATCACAAACTCAGCAAACTCTTTCTCGACATCGGTCCGGGAGAAGAATGGTGTGCGTATTGGAAGCTCCACGACGGTCACTTTGACACCGTCACGCACGAGGGCTTCCACCCGACGACCACGAAGGCCGTCCTCAAAGACCTCTTCGATCATCTGAGCAAGTAGCACTCATGCCGCTCGCTGACGGCGACCAACCCGCCGAGGGCGATTTTTGGTTCAGGGTGCTGACGAGCGATGGCTATAGCGCGCGCGGTCGCGTAAATCACGCCGCTTTCAAAGGCAAATTCTTGGGACCAGCACAGGAAGGTCGTCCGTGGGATGCGGAAGCGTCCGGGCGCCTGCGTTCGCTGGCTGGCACCATCGAGGAGGCACGCGCGCACGCGATCCAATACTGCAAAGACAACAACGGCACTTTTTACGGATACATGGTGCCAGCACACGGCGTGAAGCTCATCGGTGCAGTCGTCGAAGGTATTACGCTTGATGTGCGGTACACGCCGCTGCAGGGTGGCGATCAAGCGCATGCGGATCTCACGTTCACCGGTCCGATCCCTGCTCCCAAGACAGACGAACACAAGAAGCTAATGATGGGGTTGCAAGACTTCTTTGCAGCAGTCCACGAAACGCAATGGTGGATGCTCGACGCGGGGAACGCTTCCTCTCCCGCTGCCAGTCCGGCAGAGACGCTTTCCACTCAACGGACTTTAAGCGATTTTGTCTCCCGCGCGTTCCGGTCGATAGTCTACCGTGACAAGGATCAAAAATAAGCAAGACGCTCGGTCTGAAGCAATGTTTGTCGATTGTTTTTTAGTTGTGATGTTGATCTTAGAAGCTGCACATAGCTAAAGCTCGTGAACGACTAGACCGCTCTTGCGAAGCTGATCGACCAAGCCCTCCGGAACACAATCATACTCAAGCATGCCGTCGTTTCGATCAATTTGCTGCGGCATTATCCAAGCTTTCACGTCACCCGTTTTGGGAAGTGAGCGAGTAAACAGGCGTTCAACCTCCTGATACCGCAATCGATCTGTTGCATCGATCAATATTCTTTTCACTTTTCGCCTCCTCTTTTCTTTGCTGCTGCCGGTGCCGTCGGTCGCGGCACATCGCGCATCAATAAAGCGATCAAAGCTGGTCGCCGCTTTTTTGCCGTATTCGCTCAAACACGGCTGGCAATAAAGCTTGCCGGCCAACGTATGTATCGAGCGTTCTCGCGGCCAGATGGCCTCGGCGAGGTCAACCATCTGAACGTGATTGCAGTGGCGGCATTGCACTTCAAGAAGCGGCACTTTCCCATGCAAGGCGTCGGAGATCCGCGGCGAAGGCTGGTCAGGCCCTCCAATAAAAAGACGAGCGTTGTACGCAAAGCAGTCTAGGGTCTGTTGGGATTCAGGATTCTCATCGGGGCTTGGTTGTGATTCAAGCTTGGGATGGACCGATTCGTTTTGACTGACGCCCAATGGGCGAAGATGGAGCCGCATTGTCTTGGCAAGCCGGGAGATCCGGGCCGCAGCGGCAAGGACAACCGACTGTTTGTCGAGGCCGTTCTGTGGATCGCCCGAACCGGCAGTCCCTGGCGGGATCTGCCGGCGATGTTCGGCCACTGGAATAGCACATTCACGCGCTTTCGCGACTGGGTGAAGGCGGATGTCTGGAAGCGGCTGTTCGAGGCCATCTCCGACGATCCCGACATGGAATACGCCATGGTCGACGCCACCATCGTCAAGGTCCACCGCCACGGTCAGGGCGCAAAAGGGGGACGCAAAGCCAGGCGATCGGCCGCTCGAAAGGCGGCATGACCACCAAAATTCTGGCGCTCACCGATGCGCTCGGCAATCTCGTGCGCTTCGTGCTCCTGCCGGGACAGCGTTTCGATACGGTGGGCGTGCCGCCGCTCATCGAGGGATTGGCCTTCAACGCGCTGATCGCTGATAAGGCCTTCGATAGCAACGCCATCATCGCCGAACTCGAAGCGCGTGGCGCCAAAGTCGTCATCTCCCAGCATCCGCGCCGTGCACAGCCTCTCGCCATCGACAAGGAGATGTACAAATGGCGGCATCTCATCGAGAACTTCTTCGGCAAGCTCAAGGAATTCAAGCGCATCGCAATGCGCGCCGACAAGACCGACCAGAGCTTCACTTCAATGATCTATCTGGCCGCGGCCGCGATAAACTCCAGATGAATCCCAACAGACCCTAGTCGATGCGCTTCGGCAAGCTGCTGATCCGCTACGGCGTGGGCGGCCTCTGCTTCTTTCGTGAGACGCGCAAACTCCTGTTCAACCCGATGCAGTTCCCGGCTGAAGTGCAGACGGTCACGACCAGATAGTGGCGTGTAAATAATGCGGGCGGCGGACATGCACCATTAATTCGCCGAATCGCAAAAAAGGGAAGTCGCTAGGTCTTGTGGTCAGTTCGATGTCCGGCACCAAACGCTGCAAACCCACGATTTGGCGCCGGAGCTTTCGACCGCCTCTTAGGCTTTGGGACAGATCGCCGCCCGCCACACCACTCCTCGGCCTGTGACATTCGCGCTGCCACCGATCAACAGCGCTGAGGATGCCACTAAGGCCTCCAGCGCGGTTCTCGCCGCAGTCGCAACGGGCGAACTCACGCCGGCCGATGCCGGCGAGATCGCCAAATTGATCGATACGTGGGTGAAATCGTTCGAAACCGCGGAGCTTGCTGCACGCCTCGAACGTCTGGAGAGGATGACGCATCAATGACCGTGAGAGGCATAGAAAACGCATCGCGCGCCTTGAGCAGCACCGGACGCCTCGGCCGCCGTATGTGTTTCGCAAGAGCAATCCGCCGACAGCGGAGGAGCTTGCAGCTGTCGCCGACGTGCACCGCCGCGGCTGGCGCTTCGCTATCCTGCCTCACAAGGCGGCGACGATCGAATAATGGGCAACACAACATGCCAAGCTGGGGACGCTGCATTGAGGGGCAACCTGCATATTCGGCTTTCAAGGCTGGAAGCGAACCGGCCTGATGAAGTGCGGACGCGCTGGGTGGTCTGCGCTGAACCGACGGCCGATGAAATGCTGGCTGATCTCGATCTCCCTGCTGGCTGTTACGTTGTCGGCCGGCATGGCGATCTCACCGTGGAAGAATGGTTTGAGAAATATGCCCCGCAGGAGGTGCGACATTGACGCTGCGAAGCTTCTGATCAAGCTGGAAGGCAATGCCGGCCACGCCGGTAAAGCGTTGCTGATCTGGCACCGGCCCAAAAGAGCCTGTGAACGCCGCCGTCGATAAGGCACGTCATCTGTTCGGCCCCGACGACGCGGTTATGTTGGCACCATGGTACGACAACGCCGACGAACCGCCCTCGCCTGCATGGCACGATGAACAGTTTCCGCGCGCGCTCGATGAGCGTGCCCGTGGCTTCCTGTATCGATGTGCTGAGGAACGCGCTGGCGGATTGAAAAGCCGACGCCTGAAGGATGCGCCGACGCCCCCCGGCCGCGAACGCCATGAGCAGTACACCGATGCCCAGCTATGGATTGCGCTCTTGAGCGTGGAAAGGTCGCTGCGCCGTGAAATCTGCCATTGAACGACGCCTGGTCGCGATCGAGAAAAGGCGGCAAGTCTCACGCCGGCAGGTGCATGTCGTGCTCGGCGTCGATCGCGCCGACGTTGACCAGCAAGTGGTGGACCTGTTCGCGTCTGGCGTTGCCGTTGATGGCGACGGTTTCGCCTGCATCACCGGCCAGCCAAAAAGCGAAAACCCCGGTTTCCCGGGGCTTTGCCAGTGAGTGATTGCACCGATGGGTTTACTACTTGGGTCCGCGCGGACCCTTCGACGAATAATCATCGTCAGCGCCGGGCTCGGGCTTCGGAATGACCCGGCCGTGGTAGTCCATACCCAGCGACAGGATCGCCTCCGGGCCGTACTGCACGATGCGCGGGAAGCGCTTCATGGTGTCCAACGCGGCCTCGGCAACAGCCAGCCACTTGTTGGCGATACGGTCCATTTTCGAATCCCAAAGACGCTGCTGCTTCATCAGATCGTCCTCGTAGATGCGGGCAGAGGCCTCGTGCTGCTTCAAGGCCGCAGCGGCGATCTTCTGGGCGGTCTCCGCACCTTCGTACTCCTTCTGCGCTTCCGCCGTACGGTCATTGTGGGCCTTCGTGCCGATGATCGACGGCGCCGGCTGGCCCAGCATGCGGCTGATGCGGCTGCTCGCCTCGAACACGGCGACGTTCCACTTGCCGAGTTCGGCGGTGAGCTTCTCGCCCTCGGTGCGGATGTGCTGCAGCGTGGCGGTGGCGGTCGGGCGCTGAGCCGCGTACTTCGACAAGCGATGATCGAGCCAGCGGCGAGCCGCCGCCTCGACCTGTCGCATGTACTTCACGAACGTGGCCGCCGTCCCCCAGCAGAGCGCGTTAGCGCCTGCCAAGAGCCGGTCGAGCACGCTGGTGTCCCGATCTACTGCGCCGACAGCTTCTGCAAAAAGCTGTTCAGCTCGGCCACTTCCGGCGAATGCGGGTCCTCCGGATCCACCGGATTGAGCAGCAGCATCAGGGACAAGCGCTGCCCCTTCAGCAACAGCGCCATCGCGCGATTGATCGCGTCCAGGGTGCTGTTCAACTTCTGCACCGCGTTCAGCGACTGCTGACGCATTTCGGCTTCCGTCATAGTTCTTCTCCACAAGTTTGATGATGGATTCACGCGGTACGCCCGGGAGACAGCGCGTCAACAGGTTGACGAAGTCGCTGTCATCGGGACCGTTGAAAACCGCCCACGCGGGCGACTTTCCACGATTGGTGACGCGCAGCTCGAGGCCGATATCGGCGAGCTTCGCGGAAAACGAGGGATAATCTTCGGAGGCGTAGAACGCCTTTTTCACAGCCTTGCTGATGGCGCGGAGGTTGATGCCCGCCGCTCTGGCGGGCTGCTCGATCTCGTTGGGGTCGGTGCGACCTTCGGGCTGGGCGTCCGGCGCATGCGCCGCCTCGATCTTATCGGCGACATCGTGCTTTCCCTCGGAGCGGAGCTGCGCGATGACGGCGGACTGGAAGCGGCCACGGAGGATGCGGGGGCCATCCCAGCCACGGGCTTCCGCTTCCCGGCTCACGCGCTCGCATTTAGCATGGCTCATACGCCAGCCCGGGTTCACCTTGCCGGAAATAGGGTCCACGTAAGAGATGCAGATGTGCCAGTGCCGCAGGCTACCACCCTGTTGCCGGTCCTCGGGGCGCTTGACGTGCTCGAACACCACGGCCCGCATCTGCGCGAAGCTGAACACCATGGCCAACAACGGCAGCACGTAGGTCAGGAAATCCTCGCGCGACATGTCCTGCCACGGCGCGATGATGAACTGCATCATGCTATATTTTTTGCCGCCGGCCTTGGCCTGATTGACCATGTCGACCAGGTCGCGCGGCGATCCCTGGATGCACTCGGCCGACTCGTTGTCGTCGGCATTCAGGAGGTGCGCGATGGAGTGGTTGGCGCCGCTCACGGTCGCGGCCAGCCGGTTCTGGATGATCATGGGGAGCGCGGTCGAAGACATGAACACGGACGTGTCATAGCAATCCTCGATCAGATCGCCGTCGGTCATGCGGGCGTGAACAAACATTAGATGGCCTCCAGCGTGCGGTTGATGATGGTCAGGGCGTCTTCGATGCGGGCGTTCTTCTGCTCAACCGTGCGCACGTGCGCAGCGAGGTTCATCGCCGAGCGGATGTTGAGCAGTTCGTTCTTGAGGGCGGTATCGGTGACGAGGCTCACGGCCGCGGCATCTGCGGCGGCGCGCATGAACTCCGACAGCGTCATTTTGCTCTTGCGAGCACGGCGATGCCATGCGGTCAGGTTGCGCGCCTCTGCGCGGACCTGAACCATTTCCGACTTCTTCATCCCACTTGTTTGTTGAGGGGGTCCGGGGGTGTTCTTGCACCACCCGTCTGTTGGCGCCGTACTACTGTACGGACAGACGCCATGCCTTGATGATCCTCAACTCTCCTTTCTGTGCTTACGATTGCTCAGAACTGGAGAATGCGGAATGCCTACAAAACAAGGAGTTTTTGGCGATTTCGGCCCCTTGCTGGACAAGGGTTTGTCAACGGATTTTGCGAAAGTCTCGCGCTGATTTCCGGATCAAGTTGCCATCATAGTGGCGTCACCGCGCAAAGGTTCTTTTTCCAACTTCAATCACTTGCCGGAGTGCAGTACGCTCGATCCGAGCGCTTGCCATCATTGAAATGGTGTCAGTACAAACTCGCAGGCCGACGCCGGCAGCAGCGTTTTTACGGTACAAATCTGCGGACTGAATGTAGCCGGCAGTCGTATCGAACCGAGCGTGGCGCAGTTGGCGCTGGATCAGCTCACCTCTAACGTCGTTCATCGCGGCGCTTGTGGCTAGTCCGCTCCGCAAAGAATGCCCGGCAAACTGTTGGGCCATCGCCTCGGCGTCGGCGAGCGAAGCACCGCCGGCAAGCTCACCGGCAACCACCGCTCTCTTGACGATCAAAGCCACCGCGCGATCGGAAAGGCTTTCGCCGATCTGGCCATGGCGATTGATGTTGCGGAAGATGCGGCCGGAGGTAATGCCGGACGCCGCCAGCCATGCGCGCAGTGAACGCACCGGGCAGGTTGCCAGATTGGCGCCGAACGGGATCGCGACCTGTTGTCCGTCGCCGTCCTGGTCGCCCTTGCTGCGGCCGATGTGAACCGTGATGCCCTCGGCGGTCTCCTCGAACCATATCAAAGCGTTTTTGCTAGCCCCGATCTCGGCTGCGGCGAGTTCGGAGCGGCGAAGCGCACCCGCGAACCCGGCGAGGAGCAACGCGCGGTCACGGATTCCGGCCAGTGTATCAGGGAGGGTTTCGAGGGCGCGTTTCAGCGCCGCGGTCAGAATGGCTCGCTTTTTGTCGCCGGCCGGCCGTGGGTACGCCTCACGCCGCTCCAGATCTTCTGAAATACTGGCGTGGTCAGGTCGAGATGATGGCCGGCCTCGCGATGGCAGTGCTGGATCGCAGCCAACCGGCGCCGCTGGGTAGTGACGGCCACCCTGCCCGCCGTGTCTATAACAAAGGCTGCGACCGTGGCCGCCGATGCGGGCAACGATGGTTCGCCCTGCACCGCGCACCTAGCCTTGAAGGTTTCGAAGTCTCCAGCGTAGGCCCGCCGCGTGTTCGCGCTGCTGCTCGCCTCGGCGTAGGCCGCCGCCTTCTCGGCGATCTCGGCCCGGCTGACCGGGAGGGAAGCGGCGCTCTCTATGATGGCTGGCATCTTGGTGCTGGTCATGTCCGGCTCCCGCCCTAGTTTCCGTTAACTCGTACTATCGGAAGCAAGAAATACATGAATACACCCATGGGTGCAAGGGTTGATTTACCCTTTTATGGTTTTTGTGCTTATAGTGAGTTCAACAATTTGCCCCCTGGCGCCTCGGCTGGAATTCGATATGGCAACGAAACAACCCTCAACAGGTACGGCTGGTCACGACGAGGCCGCAGCGCCTGCGTCCGGGAAACTGAGATACATGCAGACCCGCCTGTCCGAGACGGGCTATCGGGCTTTGAAGATGCTGGCGGCCGAGCAAGGCAGGCCGCTGCAGGGCTTGGTATTGGAAGCATTGAACGATCTATTGCGGCGCTACGGCAAGCCGGCCGTGGTCACCGGTCCGGAGAAGGCCGAGAAGGAATAGAAAGTAAGAAAAAGCCGGGAAGGTTTTTTGTCTAAAGAGTTGCGCGCCGCTCTTTGGTCCCTGGAAATTCGATGTGCAGCGGAGTGCACCGTAGATGACAGACCCCAAGTCTTGGGATGAGTTGGCCGCTGAGGCCACCGCGCACCCGACGTTTCAAAAGGCGTTCTCACGCTTCGCGGCCCGAATCACCAGTCCTTACGTAGATAGCGTCGCGCCGATCGCACGATGGAGCAGCGCCGGGATAACTACTCAAATGTTTGCTCGCGCTGGCGCACTTCCTCCGCGATATCGGCCAGATGGAAATCGCCGTCGATTACCACGAACTCGGCGAAGCGCTCTTTGACCTGAAAGCCGAACTCCCTCACCCGCTGTTCAAGGTTCCACCGAAATCCGGTCGGACTCCCAACACCAGCGCTATATGGAGGCTCCAGGCGCGCATCTCGGAAACGGCGTGCACGGCGGCTATGGCGATAGCGTCGGCGTGGTGACCCCATGGCAATGGCCGGATTTGATGGCGGATATTTCGGTCAAAGACCTGCTCGCGGTCCAGACCTTGATTTCCCGTGGTCAGTACCGTGCGAGTTCTCAGGCTGCGGATTGGGCCGGCTAAGCCGTGGCCGAGGCCTGCCGCCTTGATCTCAACAAGCCCACCGACAAGAAGCGCGCCGCCTACCTGCTCAAAGTCTGGGTTGGCACCGGGGCGCTGAAACGGAAACCCGGAAAGACGATCGCGGCAACGATCGGCCCATATCGTCGTGGGGGATTGGGCGACATGATCAGATTGGAAGCCTCTCCCCGCTCCGCATCGTTCGGGATAAGCTTGTCCCGGCCAAAAATCCCTCTTATGCCCGGCTTGCCGGGGTTCCCTCCGGTGACCATGGCAGACCCGACTGACGAGACTGGCGAAGAACAGCGCGAAGTCACCTCGGACTTGAGGCACGACATCGGCGAACGGCCAGCGGATGATAAGCCGGGGTCTGTTGTCGATGAACGCCGAGGCATTCGACGGGCAACTTGGGATAAGGCCTCAGCCACCGGCCAACCTGACGCCGAAGGCACCTTTGGCGTGATGACGATTGCAGCGAACCGCCACCTGCGGGCTGTCGGTGAGATGGATTTAACCGCCGTGATGGAGACGGCGGAAAACCTGTCCGCGCAATACCCCTCCCCTGAGAAAATATCCGAGCATCTGCGCCTTTGGGTACAAAAGCTCAAAACCCAAAAGGGCGAGCTATCAATCGACACGACGGCTGCGCGGTTTCTTCAAGCCGCCGATCGCCTTCTGCAGATTTTAGACCAGTCTCCAGAGATGCAATCGGCCGCATTTGATTTCGCCGATGCCTGGCACTGGTGGCATCTTGAATTGTATGGCGAGCATGCTCTAGCGGCGAAAGCCGATACGGCCGAGCGCGCGGTAGCAGGCCTTCAGGCGGGGCCAGAAGCGCTCAAACGCAATCGGGCGCTGCGCGAAGCTATCATCGAGTCCGAGTACAACCGATATGCTGCGACAGCGGATATTGCCGACAGCGGGAGCGCAAAGCGCGCCGCTGCTGCAATTTTGAGCGCAGTTTCTACGGCATTCGATCAGCGGTCTCTCGGCCCTATTAAGGAGAGCACCCTGGAGCGAACCCTTCGCTCCATCATCAAGGACCGGGGGCAGGTCCATGACCGGTAAAATCGGAAAGCTTGGCCAAGTCTTCCAATGCAGCGATTGCTTAGTCGGCTGGCCGCCCAGACTGTTCCTCAGCACTCGCAAGCTGATGCTTTTGGGGACACGAATATGAGCCGCGGCCCTGCCCGATTTACTCAAGCAGACGTCATCAGAGCGCTACGAGCCGCTCGCAAGGCCGGCGCTGGCGACGTCATCGTCTTGCCTGACGGCAGCATTCGCATCACCAGCGAGCCTGCCCCCATTGCGTCGCGCGTTTCACTATCAGAAAATGAGCGCTTGGACCTGGAGTTGGCGGAGTTCGAAGCAGAGCATGATTGATATCCCCGCCAAAGGCATTCACAAGGTCAAAGCGAAGGGGCGCTTCTACTACTACGCGTGGCGCGGCGGTCCACCCATTAAGGACGTCAACGGCAATTATCTCGCGCCCGACGATACGGCGTTCTTAGTAGTTTATGCCGATCTCGTCGCGGCCACTCGTTCATCTGACAAATCGCGGTTTGCGTGGCTGGTCGAGCGTTACAAGGGCAGCGACGAATATAAGGCGCTCGCTGATTCCACGAAACGTGTTTGGGGTCCTTGGCTAGACAAAATCAAAGACCATTTCGGGAAGCTGCGGATCAAGCAATTTGACCGAACCGACGCGATAAGGCCGATTATCCGGAAATGGCGCGCCAAGTGGTCGAAGCAGCCGCGCACGGCCGATCTCGGCATGCAGGTGCTTTCTCGCATCTGCTCTCATGGTGTTGATCCCGAGGGTGTCCTGACGTCGAATCCGTGCACCGGCATCAAGCACCTCTATAAGGGTGATCGGTCGGATATCATCTGGCTGGACACCGACATCGCGCTGATCAAGGAACACACCTCCGCAGAAGTTGGTTGGGCCGTGGACCTTGCAGCCCATACTGGCCTTCGCATGGGCGACTTGCTGCGCCTGTCGTGGTCGCACATCGGCGAGAACGAGATCACGCTCTACACCAGCAAAGGGAAGAAGCAACGGCTGGTCGCGATTATCCCGCTCTACGATGCCCTGCGCGCGGTTCTGGAGCACATTCCCAAGCGGTCCACAACGGTCCTGACCAACACGCGGGGACGGCCTTGGACCACCGACGGGTTTGGAACGTCGTTTGATGACGCCAAGATAGCCGCCAAGATGAAGCCGGATCCGCAGGTCAAGGGCGACAATACGCCGGACATCGACAGGCATTTTCATGATCTGCGCGGGACGGCGGCCACGAAATTCTATATCGCCGGAATCCCGATTCGCTCGATCGCCGAAATCATGGCTTGGGACGAAGAGAGCGTTGAGAAAATCATTCGGCGCTACGTGAGCCGTGCGGCTCTGACCAAAGCGCTGATCGAGCAAATGAACGATGCCGGAACAAAAACTGTAAAACCGGCTGTAAAACTCTGAGTCGATTTTCGGCTAAGTATTGGAGCGGGTGAAGGGAATCGAACCCTCGTATTCAGCTTGGAAGGCTGCTGCTCTACCATTGAGCTACACCCGCGACAGGGGCTCCCTAACACGGCCGGGCGGCGGTCTCAACTGCTCAGGAAACGGCTTGTCCGGCGCCTGCACGGCCTTGCGAACAGCCCTCGGTTCCTCCCGACCCGCCTCCTCTTAACAACGGCGGCATTGCCGCCTATATTGAGCTCTTCCGAAACCAACGAAAGGAGGTGATCCAGTGTGTCTTACCAAACGCTGTCACCTCGCTGGGATCGCCCGCTAAGCTTTAAATAAAGGCTTGGCATCGGGGCGCTCTCAGCCCTGGACCAGCGAGCAAGAAATCGGGCGCGACGGGGCCTCCCCGCCGCGCCTTTTTCGTTGGCGGGCGCCGCTCAGGCCGGTCTTGCCGAAGCCTTCAAAAACCGCAGACATTGAGGGCGCGCGGGCGTTTGCCCCGGCGGCTCTCAACGATGCGTTCGCCGCCATTCTCGACCGAGCTGCCGGAATAACGATGGTGACAGCTCCGGTCGTGCAAATCGGCAGGCTCCGATTGCGCCGCCCGCCGCGCGCCGCAAATGATCTTGATGGTGTGACCCGACATTGCCGCCTCCGATGGGCTTCCGTGTTCTTGTGGCCATCAGTCGTCTTGGCCTGGGGCAGCGTTCACCCGGCCGGCGCGCAATCGGGTTTCAGAACGGCTTCATCGAGGCCGGCACGACGCAATATTTTCCTCACCGCCATTGTCGGCCGCAGCCATCGTGGTACGTCCTTTGAGCTGCGCGCAGCAAAATCAACGAGGTAACGATGCTTTACGCCATCCTGGCCTATCACGTGGAAGACGAGATCTTGTCGTGGACGCCCGAGAAGGACACCGCGGTCGTAACCAAGGTCCTGGAGGTTCAGGCGACCTTGAGGGCGAGCGGACATTTCGGGCCGGCCGCCCGTCTGGATGAGACCCGAAAGGCCCGCACCTTGCGTGGCCCCGGCGCGGGCGTGGTGCTGGACGGCCCGTTTGCCGAGACCAAGGAGCAGCTCCTGGGCTTCCACCTCATGGAGTTCGACACTGACGAGGAGGCGATCGCAGCGGCGCGGACGCTGCGCCAGGTCAATCCGACGGCGGTCTACGAAATCCGCCCGGTCAAGCTCTACGTGCCGGCCGACGGGTTCGGTGCGGCACAAGGGTGAGCCGCCTTACGCGTCCGGGTTGGTCGGCGGCCCGACGTAGAAACGCTGGATCAGCAGCCCGCCGAAGGCGATGAACCACACGAACGGCGCGACATGCGGCGCGAACGCCGCAACGATCGTGCCCGGGACGAATACCAGCAGCGGAAACATCGAGGCCATGATCTCGTGGCGCCAGCCGCCAAGAATCCTCCACCACAGCCAGGCATTGAGACCGGCGATCGCAGTCAGGTGCAGGCCGTAGAGCACGGCGACCGCGCTGCTCATGGGGAAGTTGGTGTAGAGACCGTTGGTCACCGGCAGCAGTACGATCGAGAGCAGGAAGAACAGATTGAGGATCACCGCGCCGCGGCTGCCGACGGGCTGGCGCACCAATCGCCGGTGATGGCTGATCCAGAACACGCCGGCGATGATGAAGCTGAGCGCGAGGCCGGCGAGCTTGCCGGAATAGACCCGGGCGAGATCGTTCCAGTCGGGCGCGCTGGTGAAGACGGCGGCTTTCGGCAGGTCGTAGGCCAACAGCGTCATGGCGACGCCAAAGATGGTGTTGCTGAGTGATTCCAGCCGCCGCATCTCGAACTGTTCGGGCTTGGGCTCGGTCATGCCGGGTGCGCGCTTTTCGGGCTGGAACTTAAGGCGGTCTTGTCCCTAGGTCTTAACATCGGTTCCGTCCAGCCGCATTGCGATTCGCAACGAGATGGCCGACTCTCGGCCTTTCACCGGGGCGATTCGTGGCGACATATCTGGACACGCTCAATGCGGAGCAGCGCCGCGCCGTGGAGCATGGCGTGGCCGACGGTGCGACCGTGGGCGCCCCTCTGCTGGTCATTGCCGGCGCCGGGTCCGGCAAGACCAACACGCTGGCCCACCGCGTCGCGCATCTGATCGTCGCCGGCGCCGATCCGCGCCGCATCCTCTTGATGACGTTCTCGCGCCGCGCCGCGGCCGAGATGGCCGGCCGGGTCGAGCGCATCTCGCGAAAAGTGCTCGGCGAGAACAATGCCGCGATCATGCGCGATGCTCTCACCTGGGCCGCCACGTTTCACGGCATCGGCGCACGGTTGCTGCGCGAATATGCCGAGCGGATCGGCGTCGATCCTTCCTTCACCATCCACGACCGCGAGGATTCCGCCGACCTGATGAACCTGGTCCGGCACGAGCGCGGATTGTCGAAGACCGAGAGCCGCTTTCCGGCCAAGGGCACGTGCCTGTCGATCTACTCGCGCTGCGTCAATGCCGAGATGGAGATCGAGAAGGTGCTGGGCCAGTACTATCCCTGGTGCGCAGGCTGGGCGGCCGAGCTGAAGGGCCTGTTCGCGGCCTATGTCGAGGCCAAGCAGGCCCAGCACGTGCTCGATTACGACGACCTGCTGCTCTACTGGTCGCAGATGATGAGCGATGCGCTGATCGCGGACGAAATCGGTGGCCGCTTCGATCATGTGCTGGTCGACGAATACCAAGACACCAACCGCCTGCAGTCCTCGATCCTACTGGCGCTGAAGCCGGACGGACGCGGCCTCACCGTCGTCGGCGATGACGCCCAGTCGATCTACTCGTTCCGCGCCGCGACTGTCCGCAACATCCTGGACTTCCCGCAAAGCTTCTCGCCCCGCGCCGAGATGATCACGCTCGACCGCAATTACCGCTCGACGCAGACCGTGCTGGCGGCGGCCAACGGCGTCATCGGCCTCGCCCCGCGAGCGCTTCACGAAAAACCTCTGGACCGACCGCGCCTCCACGCAAAAACCCCAGCTCGTCACCGTGCATGACGAGGCCGACCAAGCCCGTTACATCGTCGAGGAGGTGCTGGCCAACCGCGAGCAAGGCGCGCTCCTGAAGCATCAGGCGGTGCTGTTCCGGACGTCCTCGCATTCGGGTCCGCTGGAGATCGAGCTCACCCGCCGCAACATTCCCTTCGTCAAGTTCGGCGGGCTGAAATTCCTCGACGCAGCCCACGTCAAGGACGTGCTGGCGCTGCTGCGCTTCACAGAGAATCCGCGCGACCGCGTCGCCGGCTTTCGCATTCTGCATCTGTTGCCGGGCATCGGTCCTGCGACGGCGCAGCGCGTGCTCGACCAGATGGCGGAGAGCACCGATCCGCTTGCCGCGCTCGGCCAGCTTCCGGTGCCAGCTCGCACCGGCGCCGACTGGACCGACTTCGTCCGCACCATCGAAAATTTGCGTTACTCGGAATGGCCGACGGATCTCGAACGCGTGCGGCTCTGGTACGAACCGCATCTCGATCGCCTCCACGAGGATTCCGAGACGCGCCGCGCCGATTTGATGCAGCTCGAGCAGATCGCGAGCGGCTATGCCTCGCGCGAGAAATTCCTGACCGAGCTCACGCTCGATCCGCCGGATGCGACCAGCGACAAATCCGGGCCTCCTCTTCGTGACGAGGACTATCTGATCCTCTCCACCATCCATTCGGCCAAGGGCCAGGAGTGGAAGTCGGTGTTCGTGCTCAACGTCGTCGACGGCTGCATGCCGTCCGATCTCGGCGCCGGCACCAGCGCCGAGCTCGAGGAGGAGCGCCGTCTGCTCTATGTCGCGATGACGCGCGCCAAGGACGATCTGCACCTCGTGGTGCCGCAGCGCTTCTTCACCCACGGCCAGGCCGCCAAGGGCGACCGCCACGTCTACGCCTCGCGCACCCGCTTCATCCCGGAGCAGCTGGTCCATCTGTTCGAACGCACCGCCTGGCCAAAGGCCGCAGCGGGCGCGGCCCGCACAGCGGCGCAGGGCCCGAAGGTCGACATCGGCGCCCGGATGCGCGGGATGTGGCGGTAGCGCCGGTGCGGCGCGGCCATCCGCTCACGGCGATGAAGCGGCTGAGCTCGCGCAGCTTCCTGAATGCGGGGCATGTCGATGTGAGCCTCGCCGGCAAGACCCGCCGTCCTACGACCTCTTCCTCGCCTCGCGCAGGCTGTCGCGCAATCTGGTCGCGATCGTCAATCACTACAGCGCTGGCTGCACGAGACGCTGGTCGATCCGTTCGCCCGATCCGGCTGAAGGCGCGGGCGAGCCCGACACGATGAAAAAGCGGAAACGCTGCGTTTCGCGAAGCAGCATTGTTGCGCCGGTCACTGCCGCCTAGCTCCACGCCAAAGCTAATCCCTCCCACAGTGACAGGCGCCAGTTGCGCCCGCAGAGACCTCATCAATGACCGCACCGCTCGAATTCGGACTGGATACCTTTGGCGACGTCACCAGGGACGCTTCCGGCGCGATGCTTCCGCACGCGCAGGTGATCCGCAACGTCGTCGACGAGGCGGTGCTGGCCGACGAGCTCGGCCTCGACTTCATCGGCCTCGGCGAACATCACCGTGCCGACTTCGCGATCTCCTCACCGGAGACCGTGCTGGCAGCGATCGCGTCGCGTACCAAGCGGATCCATCTCGGCTCGGCCGTGACGGTGCTGAGCTCGGACGATCCGATCCGCGTCTTCCAGCGCTTTGCGGCGCTGGACGCGCTCTCGAACGGGCGCGCCGAGGTGATCCTCGGCCGCGGCTCGTTCACGGAGTCCTTTCCGCTGTTCGGCTTTGATTTGCGGGCTTACGAGGCTTTGTTCGAGGAGAAGCTCGACCTGTTCACGGCCCTGCTGTCGCAAGAGCCGGTGACCTGGGAAGGCAAGCTGCGTCCGCCGCTCAAGGGTCAGCTCGTCTATCCTCCGGTCGAGAACGGCACGCTAAAGACCTGGATCGGCGTCGGCGGCAGCCCGCAATCGGTGGTGCGCGCCGCGCATTACGACCTGCCCTTGATGCTCGCGATCATCGGCGGCGATCCCGCGCGTTTCGCACCCTTCGTCGATCTCTATCACCGCGCGTTCAGGGAGTTTGGCCGCCCGGCAAAGCCGATCGGCGTGCACTCGCCCGGCTATGTCGCCGAGACCGACGAGCAAGCGCGCGAAGATCTCTGGCCCGACTACAAGGCGATGCGCGACCACATCGGCAAGGAGCGCGGCTGGCCGCCGATGGGCCGCGACGAGTTCGTGAACGAGGCCGAGCACGGTTCGCTCTATGTCGGCTCGCCGGAGACGGTCGCGCGCAAGATCGCGAAGACCGTAAAGGCGCTGGGCGTTGCGCGGTTTCAGCTGAAGTATTCGGCGGGCCCGCTGCCGCATGAGAAGCTGATGACGAGCATCGAGCTTTACGGGCGGAAGGTGATGCCGATGGTGCGGGAGATGATGGGGTGACTTACGCGCTGCGACAGCCCGCCTGTGCCCTCTGGGCTACGGAGCAGCTGCCTTCGTTAGCTTCGCGTGACGCTGATTGGGCTGGCTTGCCGAGCCGTAGCTCGCGAAGCGAGCGAGGCTGGTGGGGGAAGAAGGACTCGAACCTTCGAAGTCATAAGACGGCTGATTTACAGTCAGCTCCCTTTGCCACTCGGGACACTCCCCCGCTCGACGGCAGCACAATCGGGCCGGACCTTTCCGGCGACCGAAGACGGCCATGGAACATGAAGCCGCAAGAGCCCGGATAGGGACGCGACCGGCCGCGTTTATGGGCGAAGCGGTGGGGCAAAGTCAACCGAGCCGACCAGCTAAAATGGCCCATCGAAGGCACCCAAATTGCCATATTCCGGGACCCATGACACAAGCAGACCTATGAACGATCGAAAATTCGGCCCGAAAGGTCGCCGCGGCGGCGGTAAGCCCTTCAAAAAACCCGGAAAATCGGCCGGCCGGCCGGCCTGGCGCGAGCATGATTCGGACACCGACGGGCCTGTCATCCTCTATGGCTGGCACACCGTCACCATGGCGCTCGCCAACCCCGAGCGGCAGATCCGCAAGCTGACGCTGACCGAGAACGCCGCAAAGCGGCTCGCGGACGAGAACATCGCAACCCCGGTCACGCCCGAGATCGTCCGGCCCCAGGAGATCGACCGGCTGCTGTCGCCCGACGCGGTGCACCAGGGCCTGCTCGCCGAGGCCGATCCCCTGCCCTCGCCCGACATCGAGGATTTGGAGCAGGACGGCATCGTGCTGGTGCTCGACCAGATCACCGATCCGCACAATGTCGGCGCCATCCTGCGCTCGGCTGCGGCCTTCGCCGTGAAGGCGATCGTCACCACCGCGCGCCACAGTCCGGAAGCGACCGGTGTGCTGGCCAAGGCCGCCTCCGGCGCGCTGGAGTTGGTACCGATCGTGACGGTACAAAACCTCGCCCGCGCACTGACCACGCTGAACGAGCTCGGTTTCCAGACCGTCGGGCTGGACAGTGAAGGCAGCGCGGATCTCTCCGAGGTCACGCTGCGCGAGCCGCTCGCGCTGGTGCTGGGCGCGGAAGGCAAGGGCCTGCGGCAATTGACCCGCGACACCTGCAGCGTCGTGGCGCGGCTGGACATGCCCGGCGAGATCAAGAGCCTCAACGTGTCGAACGCCGCCGTGCTCTCGCTCTATATCGGCGCAAGCCGGCTGGGGCTGATGAAGCCCTAAAAAACAAAACGCCCGTCGGCATCGCGCGGACGGGCGCTTCGTTGGGTCAGCCGATCGGGCGATCAGTAATACCGGCGCAGCACGCGATGCCCGCCGTAATACGGCGCATGGCGAGGAGCATAGCCGTAACGCGGGCCGTAGCCGTAGTGCGTGCGCGGCAGATAGCCGGCGCGCGGGCCGTAGCCGTAGCGATACGGACGATAGTACGGCCGATGGTAGGGATAGGCGCCGGCTGCGACTGCGGCGGCACGATAGCCATAGCCGTTTCCATAGCCATAGCCACGGCCGTAGCCATAGTTGGCTGGCGCAACGACCGCGTCCTCACGATAGGTCGGATACGGCGCGAAGGCGCCCGGGCCGGTATAGGTCGGGCCCTGGTTGACGTAATAATACTGCGTGGTCGGCTCGGCGAGACGCTCATAGGCACCATAGCCATAGCCGCCGCAGCCGGTGTTGCAGCCGGAATAGACCGGCGCAACCGGCTGGCACGGATTGAAGCCGCAGGCCGCGGCCGGCGCGGCCCCGATGAACATCACGGCAGCCGCCGCGACCAGTCCCGAAATCATCTGACGCATTACTCTCTCCTGTTGATTTTCGTTTGTTGGATTTTGTCGTTTCTTAACCCGGCCGCCTGCCGGGCATCTCCGCACGTGGCCGCGGCCGAGGACGCCGCGGCTGCTCGTTGATCTCAGGCGCGAGGATCACCGGCGGGGGATCGACGGGCACGTCCATCTGCGCCGGCAGCGGCGCCGATTGCGCGCCCCAGCTCTGGTGATAGCTCTCCGCCGGCTTCGGCAATTTGCGGTTCGCGGACGGCTCGACCTCGAGCCGCCCATAGCCGGGCCGCAGGCCCAGCGTCGGGTAGTAATGGCCCACGTCGGCAGGCTGCCGCTCGGCGACATAGCGCCCGCCATAGATCGTGGGCTGCACCTGGACGTTCTTCCCCAGGCCCCAGGTACCCTCGATCACGGTATAGGACGCGTCGATGTTGTTGATGATGATGGGCACGCCCGGGCGGCCGGGAACGACGATATCGAAGCCGCCGCCGGCAAAAGCGGTTACGGGCAGTCCGATCAGAAGCGCTGCGAGCGCCAGGGCGCGCATGGAAAGGATCCCGGTTATCCAGTCCACAACCTATCGGATCGTCGGGCCGAGTGGGTTAAGGGATGCCGGCAAAATTCCGGTAAGCCTAACGCGTAGGGATCGGAAAGCACTTCAATGCAAGCGAGCGCGCTATCAAAGCATTAATGTGCCCACCGCGCGGCTTACGCCTCGAAGGACGGGTTGCATGCTACAAAATACACATCCCCTGCGGGTTCACGCCGATGTGACCGCACTTGCGCCAAATTGCGGAACGAGCTGCCGACGGTCGCACTTAGCAACGGTCTAACAACATGGAGAGAATGCCATGATGAGCCTGAAACTGATCGGCGCGGCCGCGATCGCTGCGACCGCGTTGGCAAGCCCCGCACTTGGTCAAGCGGCCTTCTCCAATCCCGCCGCTTGCCAATCCATGTTCCTCAGCGCGAATTGCCAGAATATGGGACGGGGCAGCCCCTACGCCACCAGCCGTCAAGAACGACAATATCGGCGAACGGCCTACCACGACCAGAACCGCTACAATGATGTGAACAGGGCGAACAACGGCTTCGGGCCGGTGGCTACTGCGGGCGCGGTTGCAGGCGCCGCCGTCGGGACCGCGGCAGCCGTTGCCTCGGCACCGTTCCGCAGCTGGGACAACTCGTACGCCTATGACAATTCCGGCGGCTACGGCAGCTACAATCGCAGCGAACAAGGTTGGTATGGCAATTGGGATACCTACGCGGCTCGCAACGGCATCGTTTGCCGTCCCGGCACCCGGGTCAAGGGCGACGACGGCCGCCAGCACATCTGCCAATAAGGTGGCATAAGTCGAGCAAATCAGAACAGGCGGCCTTCGGGCCGCCTGTTTCATGCCCGCGACGATCTTTGCGGGTTCTGGCACTTTCCAACCAAGTCTGATATTGCGGCGCGCACGGGGACAAACTCGGCGCATTGCCGAGCCCTGCCCGCTTTCCAGGCGTCGCCGGCTTAGCTCAGCGGTAGAGCAGCGGTTTTGTAAACCGAAGGTCGGGGGTTCAATCCCCTCAGCCGGCACCAGAAAACCAAAATAATTCAATATGATAAGGCCGTGTCGATGTTAGCATGTCGGAGGTATTGCCCGAAAAAGCCACCGGGAAGCCACCGAAAATAAACGGCCAGACCTTTCGATCTGGCCCCGTCTCCGGCGGCGCTGGATAGACGGGTTGCGCCTGAGCTATGGCCGCCGATAACGCAGCTTAGCGGCAGCACCTCAGCGCCGCGATATACGCGATTGCCCGTGCGCGATGCCGGCCGCGCCCTTCGGACCCGACCGACGCCATCGTCAAGGTCTACACGCCTAGGTAGTTGGCCTCCAATCCGGGCGCGGTCTGGTTTGTGGTGGAGGTCCAACCGAGGCTCGGTTCTGAGTCCTAGTGGGGCTCCGCGCCCTCGTGCTCGTCCTCCAGATCCCGGCCGGCGGGCGGTCGTTAGTTGATGATTAACCAGAATCGCCGTGCCTTCCTATCGTCAGGAGGAGGCATTCATGTGGATCGATCTTCTCGTCGGGTGCGCGATCGCGGCGCCAGGGGTCTCCTACGGCGCAGTTCAATATCTCCACTGCATGCAATAGCACCATGCATTTTGGACGGGCGAGGTAAGAGGAGTATGTGCGAGCTTTGCGCCGCCATCGATGAAAAGGCGGGGAAGTGATGCCGCCACGCCCACCGCATCTTCCCACCGTTGGGGACCGTCTAGGCATCGAAGCTATTCGCCGCGGCGAGCCGGTACCCGGCGGCGTTGAATAGGTTCAAGGTTTTCCAGCAATGAAACTCGTCACCGAACGCCCTTTTTCCAATCCGGAAGCTGCCGCCCGCCAGCTGGTTCAGCTCGCTTCAGGCATCGAGGCGGTACAGGACGGCCGAATCCACATCGAGAAGATCAACTATCCCTTCCTCTACACGCTCAAGGGAAGCGGCGCGGAGTTCGGCGCCGGCATCAGGTGCGCTGTCGAAAAGGGTTGGCTCGAGCTTCACGAGAGCGGGACCTACGTGCGGCTACTGACACCAAGCGAGAATCTATTGACGCGCTGAGGAACCGGTCGGGCATGTTTTGCTTGAATCGGCGCCAGCTCGCCACTGAAGCTGGCGGAGCGGCCCCGGCCTACCCCAAAGCCCCCCTGAAGCCGGGCCGTCTCTCATCCGTCAGGTGACCGCTAGCAGTCCGCGGCGCCGGACCAATGACTCCCGCCTACGCTGGATTCCGAAAGCGTCGATACCTTTGGGTGGTCGATTCAACGTTCGACAAGTCGCCCTCACCGAGAATCGCAGGAACGAGTTCGTCGCTCACAACCTTCTCCATGAGAAATCGTGCAAGCTTGGAGCGGGAGATTCCGCGTTCCCTTGCTGCCTTTTGTAGATACTCATCTTCCAAAGGAATGACGATGTTCTTAATAGCCACAATGTGTCCCCGTGATGCTACTTGTTTCATCTTTGCCCTCGTTTGCTGACCGGCAAATTTGGTGAGAATTGGAAAGTACTGTGGCGATAAACCAACGTATACACGCCGAGTCCTGCACATGTGCGTTCGTCCATCGAGGACGCTGCGCTTTCATATGAAAGGATAGGCCCGCCAGCGTGAACCGGTGGATGTTGTGGGCAATTGAAAGCCATCAAATGCGCCCGCCTGCTACTTGCTGAGCACCGCAGGGCGAGCCGCATCACAGATCAACAGGTGGCGTACCAGCCATCAGGAAACGGTGGCAGAGGCCAGGCGCCCGCGTTGTCGTTCGCGACCTGTGGCATGACGTTGATGGTTCCCGGCCCGCTCAGACCTCTCTCAGTAGGAGTTGAAGAGGGGCACGCAGGAGGCGCACGCCCGCGATCACCAGAGCACAGGGCGCGGCCTACTCACGTCTCTTTTCTGGCTCTGGGGCGTCGTCGGGCTTCTGTTCAACGCAGGCACGCTGTTCGGTCTCGCCGGCAGCATCGGCGTTGGGACGTCGGCGGTTCTTGCTGCCTCCGCATTGATTTGGATCGGCGGCATGATCTTGTTTGGCATTGGCGCCCTACTCGGCTCACAGATTTGATGGTGAGCGGCCGAACAAAAGAAGACTACGGCGACGTTCGGGTTACGAGGTAGGAAAGTCGTAAAGCCACATCATCCGCGCGCCCCGCTCGCCTCCGCAAGGCGCTTAATTGCGCAGCGGAAGGCGGCTCCTGAGTCGCGGCGGGTCAAAGGTTCATTGGTGGCAATCCACCGCTAGTCTCGCTTGAGTTGTCGCCGGGGGGCGCTTAGCAAAACGGGTGAGGTGGCCAGGTTAGGGGGCGGAAATGAGCGACATACACACTTGGTCGGATGATGCGGTCTACAAGGGGACGGGCGAGCAGCCGGGCTCTCAGATGTCCTACTGGCGCGAAGTCGAGATGAAGCGCCGCGAGTACCTGATGAACAAGCAATTGCTTGACGCAGAGCTGGCTACCGTAGTTGCTCAACGCGACGCCACCGCTCAGGCGGCCAAGCAAGCCCGATATATGTTTTGGTCTACGATCTTTGCGGCCATCTCAGCATTCGGCGCGCTTATCACCGCGGTCGTCACCTACATCGTGGCTAAGTGAGCCGCCCGCGCCGCATCGAGGTCGTGCTCGCCGCCGTGCTTCTGGCCGGCTGGGGCCTTTATCGTTAGCTGCGCTAAGGCGTTGGAGAACTTATGCAGACAGCAGATTGGGCGCTCGTCATCAGCATACTGTCAGCGCTCACCTCACTCGCGGGCTTTCTCTGGAATGTCTGGTCAAAATTCATCTACCCGAAACCCGTGGTTCGGACGTCGTTTGCAATGGTCACTATCATGCAAAGTGGGGCCCCCGACATCCATGTGCTTCGGTTGAGTGCAACCAACATGGGGCCAATTGAGGTCACGTTGACGCACGCGGTAACGATGCATCGGAAAGGCATATTCAAGGATAAAGGCTACGGGATACTAAATCTTCTGTCGCGTGCACCACTCAGCAACGACATGGACTTCGAGTATTCTCAAGGGGGCGGCCCAGGCGCGGGATTTCCAAAGAAGCTGGCCGTTGGAGAAGAACATTCGTCCTATCTTGTGCCAGATCACGAGACGCTCGCGAGGGGCGACTACGACCGGATTGGCTTCACGGATACATTTGGTCGGTTTCATTGGGCACCCCGTATCGATATATCCCGAGTTGCCCCATCCATCCGTGAAGCTTGCGAGAAGTCCGGCAAGGACTGGCGTGCATATCGATAACCGTAAGCCGCTTTCGCTCTAACGTGCGCTCACTGGTTCGCAAGTCGCCCAGCGGCAAGTTTAGCTGCCCATCCAGTCCGGCACCAAACATGAAGCCTCGCCGGCGCCGCGCTTGTCGCGCCGATAGATCTGCTCGGCAAAGCCCCCGATAGGCTGTAGTTGGGGATTGCTTGCTGTTGGCTCTATTGCCGGCCCTACGATCTTTGTTGCGCTGCGCTCCCTTGAAGGAAGCGGACCGACGCCCGAGGGGCTGACCTTGCAAAATAAAACAGCAACGGTGCCGTTTATTTGACGCAACGCTACACCCAAGTTGGTGCCATGATGTTAGCTTGGAATAGGCCCTAGCGATTTGCGGACTGAGAGACTCTGCATCTTCGGTTGAACTAGCGTTTGAAGGCTCAATTCATTTTCCTTAGCAGGGGGATTGATTGCCATGCGCCCCATCCAAAGTGAGCACATTGCTGCGCTATTCGAACTGCACGCCCAGCAGCTTGAATGCCTTCGCAGCGATCCAGAGATCGAGAAGAATTATGCGGAGATCCTTCTTTTGAGAGAGAAGATAAAACTGGCGACCAATCAGAAGGAGGCTCGCCGGCAATTCCTTGCTCGGTGCCTGCCAAGCGCCTGAAGGTAAATGATCCTGAACTCCACGATCACGTGTCCCAAATGCGGTCACGCTGCCGCCGATGCGCACGCCGCCGCCCGCCAGCTCGTCCAGCTGGCTTCGAGCATCGAGCCGGTCCAGGACGGCCGCATCCACATCGAGAAGATCAACTATCCTTTCCTCTACACGCTCAAGGGAAGCGGCGCAGAGTTCGGCGCCGGCATCAGGTGCGCTGTCGAAAAGGGTTGGCTCGAGCTGCACGAGAGCGGGACCTACGTCCGGCTGCTGACGTCCGGGCAGGATACGTTGTCGCCCCGTTAGGAACCGTGCCCCGGTTACCCGGTTTGCTGTCTCGCTGGCTCGTCCGAGCTGGCGGAGCGGCCCCGGCCCACAATGCTCCAGCCCCCAAGCCGGGGCCGTGTCTTGTGCTCAGTCCTAAATGAAAGAGGCCGCGCACACCGATAATGACATTTCATCAAGTGCCCGGCTTGCGGTGGCTGGATCGATATGCGCGACCTAGGATCAGTTTTCGACCGACGAACGGGCTTGGAACGACTTGCCGATTGCAAAGTTTTCCCATTGCCCTTTGCCAAGGGGTGGCTGCCTTCCCCAAGGGGCAGCGTTAAGACAGCCCCAGCTTCACTGCCCTGAAGCTGGGGTCCTTTTGCTCTCTCAATGGCCTCGGACCGCGCTGGCCGAAGCAGCGACCCTGAGGCAGTGACGTATTGAAATCCGATATTTGCGTGGTAGCGTTCGCCTTTACGCTCGCGCTATTTGCTCTGAAGCCGTCCTGATAGTGCTTTTTGTGCTGGGGAGGACATTATGCGGAGGCTCTCGCGCAATCCTTTATGCCGAACAACTTAGCGAACTCATTTCTCAGCTCTCAGAATTGGAAGATCTTCGGGGTCTAGTCGCCAAAGCAGAGCGACGCGCCCGCGGTGCGCCTCCATTACGCTTGACACGTCCTGCTTCGCGCCGCCTACGTAGTCGTGTCTGTCCGCCTCCGTCGCCACGCGCCACCAAACATGAATGCAGGAGCTATCAGCCCCCCTGACAACGACAACCAAGTCGATTGGACTTTGCTGGAGCCATTCCCCGACGGATGGTGGGCTTCCTCCTAAAGCCTCTCGAAGCGCTGGCTTGACGAAGAGATCGGTCCAATGCCCAGAGACGCTCCCTCGAAGGGAGTGGAGGGTCCGCCCTGAAGGAGCGGATGGGGACCAAACGGAACAACGCTGAACAACATCAGTTGATAGGCCATGCTCATCGAAATCTACAAAGGCCAGGTGCTCGATCCAGATCAACTCGAAGCGCTTCGCGTGAAGATTGAGAGCTTCGACACAATCCAGGAAGTCGACGCCGAGATGCGCGGCATCATCGAACGCAATTGGCCCCACCTTGTAGCCAAGCTGCCGCCAGAGGACGCCTGATCGACTAGAGCGCATCCCCTCAGCAAGTCGCAGGCGCAGGAGTTCGCGCGGAGCGTTTCCGAGCCCTGAGCAAGCGCGGTCGCATCCAGCGCCGATGATGGTTCGACGTAATCCGTCGGAACGATCTCACCGGAAGCCCGTTGTTTGCGATGGTCAAAACGTCCGATAAAGTTCGCGAAAATGCCGAGAACTGTCTGCAACTCGCCGAGGGGGCGACCAATGCGCAGGCGGCACTCCGTTACAAGCGGATGGCGCAGGCGTGGTCCGCCTTAGCGACCGAACAGGTTTAGCTCGACGGTCATCCGACACAAAGTGATCGGGCCGGCGAGTTGGCGGCAGACGCGATCGATGGTTTGCGCGATAAAGATGCTAGCACCGCTGACGTCAACGCTCGTAAGAGCCGACTGATAGACGGCCCAGTTGAGTTTCGGAAATCGCGCGTGGACAACGATTGACGTCAGACGCGCGCCTCTCGTTGGTCCTCCGACGCGACCGAACTGCGCCGATCCCATCGCTATCCGCCGCATCGCAGTTTTCGTTAAGCATTTCCCGCTAAGCGGGTACCATGTTGCGCGCGTCGGGGCAGTTGCTATTGCGAGGGGCGGTGAGCGTTGCGGGCGCCGCTTTGACGGCCCTCTGCATCGCTGGAGTCCTGTTGTTGGTGGCGACGCACTTTCCGACCAAAAAACAAGCAGTCGCCGAAACCATGGCACTCAAGAACGTTGCCTACCCAGCCGCTGCGGCACGAAGGTGAGCGCTGAGCATTAGCGGGAACAGCGATGCTTTCCAGGATCGAATATCCCCACTGGTTGATGCTCGCCGGGGCCGTCCTCATGCTGGCGGGATTGGTCGGATGGGCGTTTCAAAGAAACCGACAAGCGGCCGAAGAGGTGCGAGAACCCGCAGCACCGGAAACTGATCAGCCGGCCGTCGAGCCGGCGGCGAGTGCCAACGGCAAGCAATGACTAGCGACCACTCGTAGCGACTGGCTGCTGCGTCAACCTATCCGTAGGTTTTCCGCCGAGTCTTTTCCGCGATTGTTCACAACGTCGAAGCTGACCTTAGCTCCCTCTGCGAGCGAAGTGTAACCAGCCTTCTCAACTGCGGAGATATGAACAAAAACATCCTTGCTGCCAGAATCCGGTTGAATGAACCCGTATCCCTTCGTCGGGTTGAACCATTTGACGGTGCCTATAGCCACTTAACTTCTCCATTTTTCAAAAACCAAAGCTAGTGCTCGAACTTTGACTAAAGAAAGGCTAGTCGCGACACGCGCCCGCGCCCCCTCATCCTAAGACCCGCCGCGTCTTGGCGAGGCCCCTCACTTCCCTCAGCGCCGCCTGCCCTCAACTCCCCCGCCGCCAGTCCATCGGTGGCAGAACTCATCATTTACCATCTTGCTGTACGATGATGGTTCGCAGCGCTTTTGCTGGCATGAAATCGATGTCCAACAATCGGCAAAGAGATACGTCCGTGGTCGCCTGAAGAAGAAGCGCAATTGCTTGCGCTACTGGATGAGGGCATGACTGCAACCGAGCTCGGCGAGCGGTTGGGTCGAAGTCGCCGGGCCGTCTACGGTCGGTTACAACGTTTCCGCAAACAGCGAGGCCGGATAAGCCGCACCAGCGGACGCGCCTTCGCGCAATGGATTGGTTAGCCATCCCTCAGAACACTGCGACTTCGCGTTGTTCACCGCGGCAACAACCTTCCTTGGCATCGCAGCGCCGTGCACGCTGGCAGTTTCGGCCAGCTTCAGAATCCGCTGCCAGGCTCAACCCGGCTTCCTTGTCTGGATGTCTAATCGCCCTATCGGCCAAACGGCGGCATTCCTCAGCCTAGATTCGATAGCGGTCAGCTTCCTCCTCGCGAATCCTTCGACTCCCAGTGAACCAAGCGAGAGTGACCGAGCAGGAAATCGGAGGAACTCGAAGATAGGCGATGACGGGCAAAGAGGCGCGTACTCACAAGTCACGGACGCGGCAGACGTCCGCTATCCGTTGATAGCCGGCGCAAACGCTGACGTTGCAGAATTTCCGCGTTGGCCAGAGCGAGACATTCAGATCCTGAACGGCTTTACATTGCATCCTGATCTGCCATGCTGAATGGTTCATCCGTGTCGAGTGTGCCGCGCGTCCGGAAAAGTTCGTACGGCCGCGATGCGCTCCTCACCGAGTTCGGCTCCTGAAGCCAGGCATCCCGGGCGAACCATTCGTGCGCGGTGCCGCAGTTCGCGCAAAAGCTGCGGGCGAAGAACACAGCGCTGCTGCGAAAGCTATCCCGGTCCGTATTGATGCCGGTCGGGATAGCTCTTCCCGTCTTCGGACATTTGATCATGACCATACCCATGCTTGATAGCTCCCGTAACTCGCTTGTTTCGCAAAAGCCGCGTCCGACCATAGTCGGCTGGAGCGCTACTTTTTCGCGGAGACGCTTGGTCGAGCCGGCTTCCCTCAGGGGTGCCCGAACGTGCACAGCCAGTCTACAAGCTGGTTTGCAGCACCTTCGCGAAGCTCTTCTTGACCGGTTCAGACGACTCCGTCGCAACTTTCCGCGCGAGTTTCAAAAGCTCTCTGTTCTGGGCCGATGCGACTTCCAAATTTTTGCGGCTCTGCGCGGCCCAAAGGTTGAGGGCCTCGGAAGGCGACCTCGTATCCATCAAAGTAGTTATGTAATCCAACGCAGAGTTGGTGTTCTCCGTGGAGATTTCGATAATCTTAACGCCGTAATCTGCGGCGGCTTTGGTGCCGCCGGAGTAGGCCTCACGCACCACCTCGGCGATCTCGCCTGAGGCGGCCTGCAACTTCTGGCAGTGCTCCTTCGCCCGATCGGCGCCCTGCTCGGCGAAACCTCGAAACAGACCCGGGATCGCGAAAAGCGGCATGGCGCTCTCCCCGTTCGCGCTTCCGTTAATTTTCGATGCGCCGGCATTTCCTTCGACTTTCACGTTGGCATCACTCACTGGACTTCATCCTTTCAGGCGAACCCGCAAATCAACGATGATCGAATTGCCTCCCGGACGCACATGCGGAGAGTGCACCCCGCGCGGACGGTTTCCGAGAGTTACTTCCAACTTCCACGGAGATCGGAAATGTGACCACAGGTCACCGCGCCGCCCTTCCCCTGCGGGCGACTATGAAGGCGCAAGCTGAAAGGTTCGGTGCGATTTCTGACACTCGGTCTAATTTTTTTTCAACAACGAAGGGCGTGCGGCAAGAGCTTCTTTTCGAGTGCGCTGCAGCACGGAGTCGAGACAATTTGCCGATCCGGCAACACGCGCTCGAGCGCGCGATCCGCCCGGATCCAGTCTATCTCGCTGATAAGATCGACGGCGGCTTGCTTGGAGGCACGATACGGTCGAGGCGGGAAGAAATTGCCTGATAGCACTGGCACGTCGTCGCTTCGAGTCGTCGTCTGTCAACCTCGACAACGCCTCGCCGAGTCGATCGGATAGCGCCGACGTCCTTTAGCTTAGCAGCGACCACCGAGACCGTAGGACGGCGTACGCCGAGCAATTCAGCCATGGCCTCCTGCGTCAGCAGAAGCGCATCGTCCCCGGTTTGGTCGCGCAGACGCAGCAGCCACAAGGCCATGCGCTGCTCCACAGGATGCAGCGCATTGCACGCGGCAATATGCTGGAGTTGCGCTACAAGCGAACGGGTAAACGTCTGCACCATCTTCCCGATCGAGCTACTCCGCTGAAGCGCAGCGTTAAAGGGCATGGGCGAGATCTGCCAGGCATTTCCGGCTAAACGCACGACAGCGGTTGTCGGAGATGGAACAGGTCCTAGAGACACCAGCATCCCGGAGGCGCCCTCGTTACCAAAAACTGCGGTCGCCGCCGCTTCTCCATTCGGCATCTCCATGATGGATGCGATCAAGCCACTCGTCGGATAAAAGATTTGCTCCGCCAGACTGCCGGAATGAAGCAGGATTGTGTCCCGTTCTAACGCCACCTGACGCAGATGGGGCCTCAGCAGCTCAAAGTCGGAACGCGGCAACGCGTCGAGCAGTCGATTGCCAATTGGGACATGGTCCATGTCGGAGGACCCCAGATATCACCCGTGCACTGCAGCAATCGACCCAGCACCGGGCTCAAGCATCGTGCAAAAACTCCGCCAGTCCGCCTTGAGTTCCTGCGCTTAACTCCGATCATGCGGTGAATGACGGCCCGCATGCCAAGCGCGCCGTAGAAATACGGTAAGGGCGCTGTTGCGTCATGGCGCGAACATACCGGCTTGCCACCTGCATGCTCCATTCCGCGCGTTTTAGTCACGTATTCCTATTTGCGAGCGCTCGGCGGCTCTTCGGAGCCGCCGAGCTTTCACTTGCTCCTAAGAGGCAGGCGAGCCTCCACCAGAACGCCGGAGTTAACTAAGGGGGTCTGTAGCCGCCATTGAGCCCGACCCGGCTCGGAGGTCAGCCATGGCAACGTGAGTTAGGCTGTTGAGCGTTTTGCTTTTGTCATCTGCGTCGGGCAGACTTAGGGACGCGGGGATTTAAGGACCGACCGAGAAGGGCCAAGTTGATGTCTCAGTTGGGTCATGAGCGGTAATGCTTTGACCCTATGTGACGTTTCCGTTCGGGCCGTCAGAAGTGGACACTCACGCTTTTAGAAGTGCGCAGCGAGGCGGCGAGGTATCGGTCTGGAGCGGCATCAGAACCTCCTGCTTCGGCCGCAAGCGTAAGTGGGCGCGGAAGCAAAGGCGCAGCCCAATTCTGACTCACCCTTGCGCGTCCTCAGCGTCGCTCGGTACTTATGCACTGCGCGACAGCATCGGGATTACTTACGCTCGGCGTCAGCCTCCTGTTCAAGCCGCAAAATATGTGCGCGCAGAGCGTCAAACCGCTCCTCGGCAAAGTCGCTGAATAGCGGGTCATTGTGACTCGTTGCGGCTGAAGCGATCTCAGTCCAATCTTGAGTGCCACCGGAAAGAAATCGCGATCTTCCATCCTCATGTGACGGCGCTCGTGGGCGATAAAATCGCGAACGATAAGATTCACATCTTCGTACAGGATCTCACGTTCCGCGAGAACGCTGTCGACCGCCTAAGCGACGCGGCGTAAAAGTTGGGCCCCCTTCTGGTGTTCGCGAGCTAGATCGCCGACCTTCGCAGCAGCAGCCGGATCTCGTGCCCTCAGCTTCGCAAATACCAAGTCTTCCTGGGGATGATGATAAATTTCTGGGTAGACTTCGAAATAACTGATAACCGCGTGGATCACCTCGTAGTCAGCACGGTCGCCGCGATCGAATACCTCGAGTTCCCGTTCGAGGATGGCCAGCAGCTTCTCAATGTTGAGATGCTCTTGGGATAAGCGCTCTATGATCATGGCAGAGCTCCATAAACCGACAACTTAAATCGGCCGTCGGCTTTCCCGACGGCAGTCTCCTACTCAGCCGCGCCTGAAGCTCGACCACGACATCGGACGGCTCCGCCCAGCGAATGGCCGGCGGCAGACGAGGCGCCACGCGGTGACCCCCTCAACATTTGATTTGCAGACGCGTGTGAAACTGGGGGCGAGCGGTCGCTAACAAACGATTGGTTCTGAAGCTGCGGACACCCCTCCCTACCCCCTTACAGCAGACACGCATTCCTTCACGCCTTCCCGCTGTGCGGCGTTTCGTTGCGGTGTCGTTGCCGAGCGCGTGCATGGAAACGTCATCTACCTGGTAAGCATCGTCCTCTCTGACATCGCTGCTGCCACATGGGTAGCACCCGTGTCCTGATAAGCAGACCGGTGACCACGGACACTTCTTTTGACTTTGCCTGCCGCAATCACACGCAGTGGCGTGTCTTCAGCGCGCCCACGATCACGTCTGCTCACGAGGCAAAAGCTCACTCACACTGATGCGATGGCTCTTGTCCGGCGCCACCGAGAAGATTACTGCCTGCCATCCATTGGGAGAAGACCGAGGTCTGGATGGCCGATAAGAGGATGCCGCTCCAAACGCCTTGCAGCGTTAAGGTGGAAAGATCAACCAATGCAGAAAGCCGCGTAATGGCCGACAAGAAAACCCGTGATGGCATCTTCATCGTCATGAGCCGTCGACCGAAGCTGCGGACGATATTGGCGTGGCTCATGGAAAGCACTGGCTCACATCTTTAGTAGATGTGTCGCTTATCACGCCATATGGCGCGGATACGAGGCAAGCAAAGCTAAGTAGATGGCTCCCGTTCCGGGAACGCTGAAATCGTGATTGTTCTAATCCAAGTTGGGGCGAGGATAATGAGACCGGGGCTGGCAATCCCTTTTCATTTCGCATTTTAAGGAGACCCGGGGGGCCGCGGTGGCCCCAGTCATTTTAGGAACGGCAGTTCACGCGTTGGGTTTTCTTTAAGTCATCGCGTCCAGACAGCGCGAGACCTCGAGAGGCCCCAGTCTTTTTCCTCCCTTAGGCTGGGGCCTTTTCTTGCCCGCTATCAGAATAGATCGAGGTCCAGCGCGTAAGCGCCTGCCCACGCCGCCTGCGCTTCGTCTCCCCCATCTTCACACCCCAGCGCCGCTCCGCCGCCGCCTGCATGTCGGGCTTCTTCGCGTTACCATACCCGGTCGCGCGCTTCTGGCTGGTCATCAGATTGAGTGGATACCACGCAGATTCAATTGCTCGCAGGTGTAGACTGCGACGCCGAACATACCGAGCATCACGTCAATGCCGAAAGAAGCGCCGCAAAGGCTTGTCAATGCACACGCCGACCCAATCGAGGTTGGTGTGGTGTTCGGTTTCCTGCGCCGAGGTCAATAGGCGAGCCTGAACTTCCTTTTGGAGGCTCTCGAGTACGTCTCAACGGTCCCTTCAAGGAAACACGCACAAACCCGCTTCGGTGCCGAGGTCCACCCCGATGACGAACTTCCGTCCTATCGCCCCAGCTTCTCACTGGGTGTCAATCGGCTTGCGAAGTTGACCCCTCGTATTGCCGCATCTGCGAATGTTACCCTGATGGTGCCATTGCCGATGGCGATCCGATATCGATTGATTGACTGCGCCAGGTGGGCAGAACACGACACCGGCAACGACGGCCATGTGGTAACCGGAGATCGGTCAAGCAAAGATTTTATGTAGGAAATACAGCGCATTATAGCGCGGTTGCTTCCCAGGAATTTGGATTGGGAAGCAGGTGGGAAGCAGCTTTGGAGGCAACTGGCCTCGGCTCGGTAGCAGTTGGCCATGAACTCGAGCCCTGCCCGCTCCTCCGGCATGGCCGCGCAGGCCGCCAGCTCCAAGCAGATGCGCTCCATGCGCGCGAGTTCGTCAATGTCGTGCTGATGTCGCCCCATGCCGGCGCATCAGACTCCCGCCGCGTGGTCGCCGTCAAGTCTAGGGAGTCCGCCGATGGCCCGCGATTTTCCGGAGGGTGAGCGGGGGTTTCTAAGGAGCTCGGGATGCTTTTTGATTCGTGTTTCCCTGCCACGGCTTAGAGTGCTCGTGCTCAGCAATCCACTTGACCGCGTCGCTTTCCGTAATAAAGCCCTTGATTGCTTCCGTTTCGCCGTCGGGCCACAGAATATCGACCCCCCAGCCAAGTCCGGGATTTTTACGAGCCATGAAAGTTGGTCGCTGCTCGAGCATCCGCCGAATATGCGCCTATGGTGCCCAGGTTCAAGCCAGCTATCCTGCCGCAATCAAACTATCCCACACTGACCCCGCGTCCTCCCGCCAGGCCAGGCCGGGCCGGTTCGATTCATGTGCAATGTTTTACGCGCAGTAGCTCGCGCGCGTTCCGAAGCCCTACGGATTGATAATTTGCGAGGTGCATCGAATGCCGCTTTGATTGCGGCATGCCCGCCCCCGTCCGCCTCCGCAAGCACGAAGCTGTGCCCCAAACCGGCAGCTACGAAGTCTGCTTCGCCGATGGTCGGCCGAGCGTCTATTTCTAATGGGACGTTGTCGCCGGACGGCGGCTCGCGCCGAACCTGTTGACCGGAGCAGAAGCGCTCGAGCAGGCCCGGGCCCTGGCAAAGGCCGAGCTCGCCCGCTATCGCAACACAAAATGAAATTTGCGGATTGACGGTCCTAAATGGAACGACGAGCACGGGCGGATATTTGACTGGGCGCTGGCTCGCCGGCGAGCTGGTGGAGCGGCCCCGGCCTACCCCAAAAGCCCCCCTGCAGCCGGGGCCGGTCTCTCCGCCAACGAACGGCTGGCGGGGCTGCCCTCCACCCTCGGCACGAAGCCATTTCGCACTCCCGGCGAAATCTTCTTGAAACATACGAGGTCGAAGCTTGGCCGCATCAAATATGGGGATGCCAGATGTTAGTCCTGATGAACCTGATTTGGCGCCGGCTTGCCTACACAATGCTGATCGGTATGCGCTGTAAGCTCGTGCGGCAGTAATGGTGAAGGCGGCTTTCGTCAGGAGGCCACCACCATGCCCAAAGAGATCGCTATAGCGCTCTGGTCCTTGGCAGCTGCCTGCGTAGTCGCATTCAGTATGGCAGCGCTGGTTGCGCCCCACTAGAAGAGACACAGACCCGCCAGCGTGAACCTCGGCAGAAGTGGCGCCGACCGGGGCTGCCTACTGTCTCTGTGCAGCGCCCCTCTCGCTCCGCAGCAAAAGGCCGATGTCTCCGGCCACCGAAGCAATATACCTTCCAAGCTCGGTGGCGATTTCGATCGCGGTCGAGCCCGCGTTGATCACTTTGATCAGCGTCTGTACCTCGTCCTCCGTCCACTGCTTAGGTTTGTGATTTCGCACGCGCGACGCTCCGATTCGCGCGCGCAAATTGTTCCCATTCTCGGAACTGAACGCCCATCACATGTATTTCGGTTCCACCGAAATTGTGTTTGCAAACGGGGCAAAGTTGGAGCAGAATTTTGTCGCCGGGGCTGGCTGCATATTTCACTTTTCGATTTGACCCGGGTTTTTGACCATGCGCGGGCCGCAGCGGTTTAACCTTCCGCTGCGGCCTTCGTATGTGCGGTCACACCCGGAGGGTGTACGGCCGGCCTATTTTTTCGATCAATGGAGCGGGACCGTTCCTAGTCGTCCCAATGACCTTTGCACAATTTGCGCACTGGCAGACGCGGGCTGTCCGCCGGCCGTGCAAACGAGAAACCGCCGCTTTAAATACTGCGGCATGCCGCAGTCATCGCACCGCGGCGGCGGGAGTCTCATAATGGACGCCTGGTGAGATCGGCATGAGCATGCAGATGAGCATGCCAATGATTCGATGAACGGCTATTGATGATGCACTCGAGACCCAAACATCACCGGCCTCAGCGAATGTTGATGGTTTAGAGGCCAGCTGCCGCAACATTATAGTTCCAATTCTGGACCAACAACTATATTCCGCGAGCCGCGGGGCAATGGTTCGCCCCGAGTCGGAACTGGGGATCCGTCCCGAACGTTGGTTCCTAATGACCCACACAGTTCTCTTGGTAGACGATGATCCGGCGGTCCTCGATGTGATCGCGAGCATGTTAGAGGAAATCGGCTGCAAAGTTATCCGCGCCAACGGCGGGGCTGAAGCCTTGGATCTGTTGCAGCATCATGATCGCATCTCGATCCTGATCACCGACATCAATATGCCGAGCATGGACGGCCACGAGTTGGCCGAGCGGGCGACCCGTCTCCGCCCGGCGCTGAAGGTTCTGCAATTGTCAGGACGAGAGCGACGGCGAGACGGTTTCCCGATGATCCGGAAGCCATTCTCCGAAGATGACTTGTATCGCGTGATGCAGCAGACCACCGGTGCCTGCTGATACTCTGGAGCTAGTCGGCGTTAGAGCCTTGGGCCCAGCAGCGTCCGCATGCAGCGATCGAGAGCGTCTAAGAGGAAAGGCTTCTGTAGAATTGGCCGACCTTTGAATTGCTCCGGTACGCCATCGGCGCCATAGCCGCTCGCGAAGACGAAGGGAATGCCGCGGACCTGCAAAGCTTCTGCGATGGCTGCCGAGCTATCCCGGCCAAGTTGCAGATCGAGAATAGCGGCGTCGCATTCAGCGCTCATGGCCATGGTCAGCCCAGAGCCTAGGTCACCGGCCTCCCCAGCAACCTCGTGACCAAGCTCAGTCAGCATATCCGCAATCATCATGCGGAGAAGCGTTTCGTCTTCAACTAGCAGTACTGATGCCATGCTTCTCAGTACGCCGGCAGGTTTGTGAATGGGAGTCTTTTCCCGACCTCTCATAAGGGCAGCCGGTTCTGAGGCCCGAAGCTCGCTGGAGGAGTTGATCAGGCGAGGCTAAGCCGACTTGGGCCTATTTCGGATATAGACTACCGCACCGCGGCCAGCAGACGTCAGCTCACCGAGAGTGGTCTTCCCTTGCCGCGCGGCTCCGATCAGTTGCTCGGCAACATATCTGCGGCTTTCGTGATCGCCGCCGTTCGTCAATTCCGCACAAACTTGCTCCAACACCACGTCCATGTTCGCTTGAACTCGATCTGGAAACTTGCCCACGCCCTTCTCTCCTTCGAGGAAACGTAACGAGGCTAAGCTCCTTTCTACAGTGGGTACAGCGCAGCGTGACGACGAGGTTAAGGAGCTGCTTTGTGCAAAAGTGAACTCAACGGCGTGAAGAATTGGCACCCCTCGCATTATACAGCCAGGGCTCGAACAATTGAGCTCAGCCGGAGTCGTCTTAGGTAAGGAGGAAATGGAGCGATCCGATGGACGAAAGGAAAAAACTCGAGCATCAGATCGCACTGGCTACTCGGACAGCCGCATACACCAAGGACGAGAACACCGCGAGCAGGCTGCGGCAGTTTGCTGATCAACTGAGGCGCAACCTATTGCCCTCTTCTTCCCGGCGGGCCCAGATCACGGCACGTGCCTATCAGCTGTGGGAAAGGGCCGGGCGCCCTTCGGGGCGCGACCTGGATTTCTGGCTCGATGCTGAGCGGGAGTTCAGCCGACCCGACCGTGGGAGCCAAGATTAGGGCACGACGACGCTCCGCGCGGTCCGCTCGCAAAAAAGCGGAGGCAGTGGCCAGTTGTGTGCACTTTCAGACCGTCAGTTCCGACGGGGGAACGTAGACCGTTGCCGCCTCTCTTAGCAGAAGCGAGCACATGCCCTCCGAAAAACAAGAAAACGGCAACGGCGGCCGTCCGCAAAACAGTCTCCTTCATATGGGCGCCCGTGATTACAAGGCGCTTCGGCCTTGCCTCGATTTGGCGGAGGTCCATTCCGGTGAGGGACAAGACCGAGCGTGATTTCCTCTATCGCGATATCTCGCACCGCAGCTTCAAGCGCCAATTCAGCCTCGCCGGATATGTCCAGGTGAAAAGCGCCGCGTTCGACAATGGCTTGCTGACCATCGAACTCGTCCGCGAGATTTCGGAAGCCATGAAGCCCGCCGGATTTCGATCGGCGATGCCTCGGCCGGCAACGTGCCGAAGCTGGAAGCTGAGGCTGCCGCCTAGCGCTCGCGCCTCGGAGCCGCACGATTTGTCGCGCGGCTCCATCCATTCGTCAAGAAAAGGAGAGGACCATGCGGCCGACGACCGCTGGCGACAATGTTTTCGACTTCAACGCTCTTCTTCATCCCGGTACGGTGTTTGAAGCACCGAGAGACGTTCTGGATCATCCGGCCCTGACGCTGACCGAGAAGCGCGCAATCCTGGCATCATGGGCGTCCGACGCGTCCGCGATCGCCTCTTGCCCGTCGATGCGCGCACCTGCCGGCCTCAAGAAGCCGGTATCGATCGACGAAATCTTGGACGCGTTGCGCGCCTTGGACGGTGGCCCACGGACGCCGCCCGGCGGAAAGCCCTACCGTCTCCGTTCGACCGAACGTGCGGCCGCCGCGGCGTAGTTTTGGACGCCCTGATGACGATGGACGAAAACCTGGCACGCCTTCGTGCCCATCATAACAACATCAGCCGCTACCGCCGGCTCCTGCGTCAGGCTTTTGCCTCTGGAACGCCAGTTCATCGAACGGCGACTTTCCGAAGAGGAGGCCGCTCTGCAAAGCCTTTCCGCTTCGACCTTCCCGAACGCCTTCAGGGAGCCAAGGCTTGATCGACCGTTGCCTGTTGCAGACGTGATGCCATGAGCACGACCGTCAACCTGGGTCGACCGGGCTCGGGCTCGTTCCCTTTGGCGCTCCTCAAAAGGTTTTTCGTGCGCGAATATTGAAGACTCCGGCTGCGGACGGCGTATCATCGGCCGTGGAGATTTCAGGGATGGCTGTCTCGACCAACGAGCGTCCGATGTGCCCTGTGTGCAAGCACCGGATGGCGTTGGCGCGCATCTCTCCCGGCCCCCGCGGATTCGATGAGCGCACCTTCGAGTGCTCGACTTGCGAGCGTACCGAAGTGGTCCGCTTCGCGGTGGATCCGATACAAACCGACGCGGTCGGCTGGCTTGCCGGTGAGCTGAAGCCGCGAAACTGAGTGTTCGGTGTGAGTGGCGCGATGGATGAGGACTTCTGCAAAGAACAGACGCAACGCATTCGCGCATTGGCTGACCGGGCTGATCTCCTTCACCAGGCGATGCCTGTTGGCGCTGGTCGTCCATACGCCCCCGGGGTGGCCAGTCCCTTGAAGCCCGCGGAGCGGCCGCTGCCGGTGCGCGTCACGCCCCCGGCGTCGATCCTCTCAGGGTGGGCGAGGCGTGACCAAGGGCGCGATCGAAGTCTGGTGCGACGCTTGCGGCGGCGGAGGATCCCTGCCCGCGCGGGAGTCCGAGCCGGCCGCAGGACCTATCCGGGCCGCGGCGTGAAGGCAAGGGCCGTATGCCGGCCAAGCCGAGTGAGGTGCGGCTCACACCTCCGGGAGCTTGACATGGCAACTATGAATTGAGGAGGCGAGAATGCTCCTGATAGGACTTGGCGCTCTGCTTGTTCTCGGCGGAATCTTGTACATGGCACGCGCTACTATTTGGCGGGGATCGCTTAGCCGGCCCGCTGGCGATACACTGGAGCCGACGCGGCGCGGCGTGGGATTCCTGGGGATCGGAGCGAACTGGCCGGGCATTCTCCTTATGGCAATCGGTGCCGTTCTGTTGGTGGTGGGGGCCGGCCTCTAGCCCCAGCCATCCGCCGAGCTGCCGCCCTGGATGACAAGTTGGTATCGACGCTTCAGCCGATGGCTCGTGGTAGTAGCGGCGTTTTGGAGGCGATCGAGGTTCGCGCCGTCTTTAGCAATCACGAGCAGTCGCCAATTCAGGCCATCGGGTTCCGCGTCGTCGTGTTCAATCTCGACGGAGATAACGAGCTCCCCGCCGGGAACGTGCCGGATCTCCTGAAGAGCGATCAGTTCGAGATCGGCCTTGGACATCAACGTTCTTGCCACCGGTCTCCTCCCGGCCGGCCTAACGCAGCCTCAATCGCTACGCGACTGCTTTATGAAAACGGCCCGCTCGATTATGTCAGCGGGCTATTTCTTTCGCTTCTATTTCCCTTTCATCTTCGGGTCATTCATGGTCGCCCCCGGGTTAGCCGAACTCGGGCTGCTCGATGCCCCTTGACCGCTGGTCGCGGCTGGAGAATTGCCGCCGCCCCCAGATCCCGCACCTGCGCCTCCGCCGTCCCCTGATCCCGCACCCGCGCCGCCGGCTCCGCCCGATCCCGCGCCCGCGCCAGCCCCCGCTCCGCCAGCCCCCGCTCCGCCCGCTCCTCCCGCCCCGCCCCCAGCGCCACCCTGCGCGGAGGCGGCAGCGATCGATCCGAACACAAGTGCAGCTACGAGCGCCATCTTGCCAATCTTCATGGTGCTTTCCTCCTATTTAAGTTTGCTTGCAACCGACCGCTGTAACCTTCGTTCCTAAGCTGGAGCAGGACCAAACGCGTCGAGGTGCCGCACGGGCAGGATACCTCACTTGCAGCAGACGACTTCCCCGTGGAGGTCGAGATCAAAGCGAGCCGGTCGCACCTGCCGAAACAGAGGGGCTCGCCGACCGACTCGCCGAACCGCTCAACGAGCATGCGCACCAATGCCCGGTAACAACCACAAGGCCCCGGCTTAGGTGGGAAGCGAATTTGCTCGAACGCATTTCCGCATGCCGCGGCAGAATGTCTCGATTTGAGCTCCCGATAACTTCAACAAGGCAGGCAGTGCCGCCGATCGTATCGGATCGCGACATCGGCCTCGCTCTCTCCGTTGCCTTGAATTGAGACCCCCCGACCAATTGTCGGGGCGCTGATTTCATATCGTCCGCCAACTACCCTTTAGACGCCTGTCTCGCCCATTCGAGTGAACTTGCGTTTATCGGCACCGACTCACCGATGTCGACGACCGGAACGACATCAATGTCATTCCAGAAAGTGTACTTTGCCACGAAGGCGGTGATGGCTTTTGGGTCGTTGGCTTCGACCAAAACATAGCCGCCTCGTCCCGCCAGGTTCGCCACGAACACGTGTATCGTCAGCCCCTTCTCTTCATCCGGCGTCCACTTGCTGAACGCCGCAAGAAGCGATTGCGACCCTGCGAAGTTTTGGTCAAAGGAAAGACCGGCAGTGCGAACTGTATATTCGAGCATGTATTTCGTGAAACACCTCCTTCAAAACTGGACAGTGAGCCACGCGCCCCATCTAATCTTAAGTGCGAGCGGTCGCGCAAGTGTTAGCAGCGGCGAGAGCGACCTCATTGGTCGTGAAATTGCCCGGTCATGACCCATCGCGTCGGTTAGCGCAGCGGGCATATCTAGAAATTCGACACAACCCGGAAGGCACGTCAGAGGGCACACCGACGCGATCGGCGCGCCGTCGCGTGCGCCATTCGCTCTACAATCTATTACTTGCGAAGAACGAGCCTTAAGCCTTCAGGTCGGTGATCCTCATGATCGCGACCACGTTCCCATCATTGAACGCCTGCTCCTTTGTGTCCTTGTTGCAGGTCCAGACAAAATTCTTCTTGCCGGTAAAGGTCTTTTCGTCCTGCTCAAGCCGAAGCTCTCCTTCGGTGATATGGCAGACCATGGCATTCATCATCGGAGGCCCCATGGTCTTCGATCCCGGCTGCATGATGACGTCACGCATTGAGACGGTCTTAAAACCCGGGATCAGCGATGGTGTGTCGCCATCATACTGGCGCACCACCACACCCGGCCATGGAGTTGTGTCCTTGTAGCCCGTGGTTTGAGCGGCGGCGGGCTTTATCGTGGCCGCCGTAGCCGCTGCCAACCCGAATGCCAATGCAGACCTTCGGTCGATCTTGCTCATCGGTTTTCTCCTCTGCAACAAGCCGCCGCAAAAGTTGCGCGCGTGGGGAATGTGAAATCGTGGTGTGAAACCGAAAAGGGGGCGAGTCTCTTAGGGTAGCGTACCTGCCGATAGCGCTAGTAACTGCTCGTTCGTCCCGAACGGTGACTTCGGCACATCCCGCTTCAGGGGCAACCACATTCTACAAGACTGGATGCACCCCTAGAAATGGGTGTTTCGCCCCAAGAGGCAAAATGCCTCAGCTTGCTCAGGGCCCGAAGATCGTACTCGCTGTCGGCAACTTCACACTGCGTCCAACTGAATACGCAAGTCAGTGTGGCTGACTGGTTCTACGGTGTGTGTGTGCTGGTCGCAGGGCATATTTCGCGGAAGGCTCCGGGAGAGGAATGTAATCGGCTGCTTTTGGAGAAGTACGCGCACGATAAGTCATGGCGTTCTAACCCCATCCAGTGGTGCGATTACGTGGCAACCTTGACGCTCGTTTATAGCGATCTCGGCACGTGACCCGAAGTTTGCCCCTGCGCCGATGCCCTACATCTCCCAGTCATCGTCCCCGGTGCGGACCGCCGCCTTGACCCATAGCTGACTTCATAGCATCGAGTTATACTGCCCTCACGGCCAACGTACTTTGTAAAGTCTGGTTGCGGTCAAACATTTCTTGCAGGTAGGAGGCATGAAAATGAGCCAGCAAGCACAGTGGCAGGTCGTGGGCAGTGCGCCCGAGGTATACGAGCGAGAGCTGGTGCCGGCTGTGTTTGGGGTGTGGGCTCCGATACTTGTTGAGCTAGCTCAACCTCGGCCTAGCGAGCGTATTCTCGATGTCGCGTGCGGCACTGGTGTTGTGGCGCGCATCGCCGCAACGCGCGTCGGTCCAAGTGGTACCGTGGTTGGGATTGATCTCAATCCTGGAATGTTGAGCGTCGCTAGATCAGTCGTATCGCCGGATTCGCGGTCCGGCGGACAACTCCAGTGGCAAGAGGCGAGTGCGGATAAGCTGCCATTCCGAGATGGTTCATTTAACGTCGTATATTGCCAGTTGGGCCTGCAATTCTTCGCCGACCGGCCCGCGGCCTTACGCGAAATGCGTAGGGTTCTTGGTCCCGAAGGAAGACTCGCGCTGATGGTGTGGAACGGCATTCACGAAAGTCCCGGATTTGCTGTTCTGGCTGACGCATTGCAGCGACACGTTGGTCGAGCCGCGGTAGCTATCATGCGTGCGCCATTTGGGTTGTCCAATGCCGACGAATTGGAAGCCCTCGTTCGTGCCACAGGTTTTCAGGACGTTGCAATTCAACAGCGGAGTGGGACCGTGCGCTTTCCGACGGTCGAGCGATTTGTGTTGAGTTACGTTGCGGGCTCGCCATTGGCTGGTCCGGTATCACAGGCAGACGCTGCGGCGCGCGCAGCTCTAATCACCGACGTCAGGAACGCCCTGGGTAAATTCACGAGCAATGATGAACTGGCCTTCCCCATAGCCGCCCACCTGCTATGCGCGAGAGTGTAGGACAGTTCGAGTTTTGCCTCGGTTGCCGCGACGCGAACGAGAATTGCGGCTTCCGTTGTTGGCCCGTCGCCGACCTTCGCTTACAGGGCCGCTATGTCTGCCTTTAGGAGATAAGCCGACCCCAGCTCTAGTCGCTATGAAAGTCAGACTGTGACCAAAAGCAGACGCGCGCTGATTCAGTCATCAGCCGCCGCCAAACTTGGATGGATCATCGTAGGCAGGAGGATCGTCGTGATCGGTCCGGAGACCTCCCGGAACGGAATCGTCGCGATAGATGCGCACGCCGCCTGGAGTGATATAGCTCGGGGTGACCACCTGGCCAGGACGCGCGATGGCTTGTCGCGAGTTGTGATGCCACCTTGGCGCGGCGCTCGCAGAAGCACACGACGCGAACACAAGGCATAATCCCAAGACAAAACGCATTGCATTTTCTCCAACCAAGCTCTGTTGTATGTGGTGCGCGCGCTGCTCCTTGCTTTCACATTCGAACGGTGGTTTTGGCTTATCGCGTTGGTTGGCACACCGCAGCGACATGTCCGGAGCACGAGTAGAACGGAATTCGTCCCACTCGGGGGCCGACCGCCGCCTTTGACCCAAAGCGGAAGTGCTTCCTATGAGGGGACCGGAACAGACGCAGGCCACCAAGCAGCGGTATGTCATGTCATATCGACGCTACCTTCATGATATCCAATGTTCCGCGAAAGATCATCTCGACTGCAACGTAGAGAATGACGGCCAGGCCGACGTAAGCAATCCATCGATGATTTTGCAGAAGGCGCGCAATAAGAGAAGCGGCCACGCCCATCATCGCAATGGAAAGCCCCAACCCGAAAATCATGACCACTGGATGCTCTCGTGCCGCCCCTGCGACGGCCAGGACATTGTCAACCGACATGGAAATGTCGGCCGCAATAATCTGCCAACTCGCTTGGACGAGTGTCTTGCGGGGCTTGTTTCCTGCAATTGCTCCAGCAGTCTCCTTCGCACCCATAGGATTTGTGGAGGATGCGCGCAACTCTCGCCACATATTCCAACACACCCACAACAGCAGGATCCCGCCAGCGAGCAGGAGGCCGACGATTTGGAGGATTTGCGTCGCTAACCCGGCAAACAGCATGCGCAGTATCGTCGCCGCAACGATTCCGATCAAAATCGCCTTGACTCGTTGCGCCTGCGGAAGTCCCGCTGCGGCAAGTCCGACGACGATGGCGTTATCGCCAGCGAGCACAAGGTCGATCAGAACGACCTGCAACAATACGTTCAAGACATCTGAGAAATCCAACACGCGTCGCACTCCCCCGTGCCGGGAGAAATGGCCCGCTCTCAGCGCGGATTTTTGGTGGTTGGTATGTGTCTAATCGGTTCGCCGATGCGTGTCGCAGTCCCGTGCCGCAGACAAAACGGGGCCGCTCTAACTCAACTCTAGTTCGACGTCGCCGGCTGTCAGGGGGCCTGGTGACTGTCTCCCACAGCCGGCGTGCCCGGATGTTGTTCGACCGGTTGCTCGAAAAACAGTGCCACTTGATCCGGTTCGCCAAGAATCGCCGCAGCGCAGCCCATCATGGTGAATGCACCGGCAATATCCCAAAGCGTTACATTTTCTAACGTTTCATTTTCTGAAGTTGCCCGAGCAAAGAGCGCTGTGACGATCGCGTCCAAGAAAAGCAGAATGCTGAGCGCAGGCAAGACGAGTTGGATATCCAGGAAGTACATCATCAAGAATGCGGGAGCTGCGACCAGGATGCTCAACAGCGCGAATATGCAGAATGTGTCCCGCCAAGGAGCATTCCTGTTTGTCCAACTTGCATGAGAAGCGATCATTTTGTCCTCCTGCATAGGAGTGTCTTCCAGCGCCGCAAATTACTGAACTACTCTGGCCTAGATGCACCGTTTTCCGACGTCTCCCCGATCAATGTTTTGTCCTATGCCGCCGAGTCTCGATCAGCGTAATAGCGCCGGCCGCCACCACGGCAATAATAACGACGGCTGCAAGCGTCTCGACGGACGCCAGGGTCCCGGACCATTTGTCCCAAAGCTCAATCATATGCTTGCCTCTCGCGAGAGCGCACCCACGATCGATAAAATCCACTCTCTAAAAAGACGAACCTTTACGATCAGAAAAACAATGCTACCCATCGTCGCGCGCTTTTTGACCGCGCGGCAAGGTGACTTATGCGGAACCGATAAGCAGGCCGCTTGGACGCCCGTATATCGCGTGCGCTCCGGATCACGGCGACACGCCACTGGATCGCAGAGGACTTCCGCCCGTCGTCGGTCAGCTGCGCCAGGTAGCGGACATAAACGGCGAACGCGAGCTATCTGTGTCAGCCGCGGCACCGGGATGTCGGCTTGTGGCCCACCACGGAAGTGGCGGCGCACCTCACTGAGGTCCGCTTACCGAGGCATGGCAGACAAGATTTGCTCAGGTTGAGTTCTTCGCATTTTGACCCATTGCGGAAGTGAGGGCGTTAGCAGTCGAGGTCAGAAAGTGACCTGCACCGATGGTCAACAGGTGGTATAGTCGTTTGGTCGTCGTCCTCAGACAGCTAAGAGGATGGAATGGAGCGGCGAGAGTTCATTGCAGGAACTGCAGCGCTGTTCATTTCGCCACGCCCTTCGCACGGGCAGGGTAAACGTCGTCGTCTCGGCTTCCTCGCCATCGGCGATGGAAGCGGGAAGGCCCTCAATCAAGCCGAGCTTGCGTTCCTTGATGCGCTGCGAAGCCTAGGTTGGATAGAGGGAAAAAACCTGGCCATCGAATATCGGTTTTCTCAACCCGCAGATCGATTAACCGATTCCGTCGCCGAGCTGATGGCGCTCGGCCCCGACATCCTGATTGCCCCGGGACCGCAAGCAGCCATAGCGCTCAAATCTGCGACCGCCATTATTCCCGTTGTGTTCGTGGGTGTCGCTGATCCCGTGCACCTCGGCCTCGTACAAAGCCTGTCGCGGCCAGGTGGCAACATTACGGGCGTGACGACCAATGTTCCCGATGACTTCTTTGCAAAACGCCTCGAAATTCTTCGAGAACTTGTTCCCGGCGCATCCAAAATCGCTGTTTTGGTCAACCCCGACAATCCGCTGCAAAGGCTGTACTTCGCGGAAGAGATCCCCCGCATAGCCCGGAACCTCGGCGTGGCTCTGCCTCTCGTTCCGGCGACCACGCCAGAAGAACTCGACCTTGCCTTTGCCTCGGCCGTCGCCCAACGCGCCGATGCGATCATTGATTTTGGCGATGCCCTCACTTATGCCCAGGCACAGCGGATCATCGCGCTCGCGGCTAAGTATCACCTGCCAGCAAATTATTTATTTCGACATTATGCCAATGGAGGATTATCGGTATACGGGGCAGATACAGCCGATCTATTCCGCCGCGCTGGCGACTATGTAGACAAGATCCTCAAGGGCGCCAAACCTATGGACCTCCCGGTAGAGAGGCCAACAAAGTTCGTCCTCATCATCAACATGAAGACGGCCAAGGCGCTCGGTCTCACCGTTCCGCCATTGTTGCTGGTACGGGCCGACGAGGTGATTGAATAGAAGGCCCGCCGCGCTGCATGAGTCTGGTGTTGGCCCGTAGCCGACTAGCTAGGGCGAGCTGGCCATGTCCGGTTTCGAAGAGTCTAGCGGATACGCCTATCTCTCGGCCACCGGCTGTCAACCTTCGCCCTACACGCGCCAACGATGCGAGGATGCTACCGATCCGCACCAGCTAACGCTCAAAACTGTGCTCGTCCGTGATCTGCTGGGAGCAGCAACGCGAAAATCAGCTGGACCTGAGGTGTGAGTGCTCACTGGCGCGAGCGCGGAAGCTTGGCGTACCATCCGGTATACGGCGAGTTCTTGATCGTGTGGCGGCTGAGGTCGGGCGCGCCGTGCTTCCACCAGATCGCGCCGCGCTCGCCGATGGCTCGCTTCGCCTCTTCGACCGCCCGACGAGCCGTTTCTTCCGCTTCAATATTCTTGCGCGCCTTGGCATCGCCACCGCCCGCCTCACGCTCATAAGCCGCCGCACCAGGTCAGATCTCTCCTGCTCTCCGAGGGCCGGGTTTGCCATGTGCCAAAGGCGTCCGCGGACGACGAAATATCGGCCGTCAGGAGTCAACGGATCACGCCGACTTCCGCTGGCGACCGGCCGCCGGCTTGTTCGCCGCTTCCTTCGCGAGCTTCTTCCCGGCGATCGGCATCAGCAACTCCTTCTGGCCAGCCGTCGCCTTCTTCGCTTTCTTTGCCGGCTTTTTCGCTGCCTTGCTCTCCGCAGCTGTGCCGCCGACGCTCTTGCGCAAGGCGTCCATCAAATCGACGACGTTCTCGCCGCGCGGACGACCCTTCGGGGTGATCGGCTTGCCGGCGCGCTTCTGGTTGATGAGGTCGATCAGCGCCATCGTAGTGGTCCTCGAACTTTTCCGGCTCGAAGTTGCCGGCCTTCTGGTTCACGATGTGCCTGGCGAGATCGAGCATGTCCTTTGTGACCTTCACGTCCTGGATCTCATCGAAATACTCGTGCTCGCTGCGCACCTCGTACGGATAGCGCAGCAGAGTGCCGACGAGTCCCTTATCCATCGGCTCGAGCGCGATGATGTGCTCGCGGTTGGTCAGCACCACGCGCCCTATCGCGACCTTGTCCATCTCGCGGATGGTCTCGCGGATCACGGCGAGGGCATCGTGGCCGACCTTGCCGTCCGGTCTGATGTAGTAGGGCCGGATCAGGTAGCGAGGATCGATGTCGGACTTGTCGACGAACTCGTCGATCTCGATTGTCCTTGTGGACTCCAGCGCGATCCCCTCCAGCTCTTCCTTGGTGACCTCGATGAACTAGTCCTTCTCAAGCTGGTAACCCTTAACGACGTCCTCGTTGGGCACCTCGTCGCCGGTGTCGGCGTCGACCTTGAGATACTTGATCCGATGACCGGTCTGCCGATTTAGCTGGTTGAACGAGATCTTCTCGCTCTCCCGACGTCGCCGGGTACAGCGCGCCGGGACAGGTGACGAGCGAAAGACGCAGGAAGCCTTTCCAGTTGGCGCGAGGGGCCATCAACGCGGTACTCCGAACAGGGCGGCGGGTGGATTCAAGACGATCGGCCGACCATGGTTCCGACATCACCGGTCGACCGTCTGTGTGATTTTTCGAGAGCCGGACTCGACTCTCCTGTTCTTGATATGTTCTAATGCCAAGCATGAACGACCGCCCCGCGAGCTGGCGCATGCCCACACCTAAGCAGATGGAAAAAATGGCCGCTGCCGTCAGCAGGAAGGCCCCTCCCCCCGGCGGACCGGGGCCGGGGGACGATCTGCCGCCGGAATACTGGCAGGCGCTCATGGAGGACGGGGGCGTCGAGGCTCGCCGTCTGAGCGCGGGCGCGTCCGGACGGATGCTGCGGCTGGACCAAATTCCCCAGCATTTACTGAGAGTGGGCTGCCGGCGCTGCGGCCGGACCGTCGAGATCCAGAAGGCCGATGCCGCCCGGCTGTACGGTCCGGACGCGGTCTGGAGGGACGTCGGACAGCGCCTCTTGGACAACATCTGCACTCAGCGGACTGGGCGCCATGAGGAAGACGGCTGCTGGCCGTCGTTCGATACCTGACGGGTCCGGAGCCCGGGCGATGGCGCCGAAGTATCACCCGACGCCCCTCTCCGGAGGCGACCGCAAGGCCCTCAACAAGGAGCTCGGCCGCGCCCGGGCCATGACCACGATCCTTGCGACGCAGGCCGCCGATGCCAGAGCCAGGGGCGAGGCACTGATCCGGACCGCGGACAAGCTGCTGTGCGAAAGCTGGAACGAGCGCCTGTGGGCCGACGGCGAGCCGATCGCCCCCTCGCCGACTGTCGACCAGGCCGTGAACGGCGGCTATAGCTGGCTGAAGATCGAGTGCTCGCGCTGCAAGACGCGGCGGAACGTCGAGCTCGCCGAACTTTCCCACCCTCCGACGACCTTCGTCCACGACCTGGCCGGCCGGCTCCGCTGCAGCAAGTGCGCCAAGGCCAACCGCCGCCCATCGGCGACACTGCTGCAGTTGGCACAGCGCGGTCGCCATCCGGATCCGGAGACCTGAATGTGTAATCTCTATTCGATCACCACCAACCAAGCCGCGATCAGCGCGCTATTCCGGGTCGTCAACCGCTACGTCGGCAACCTCGCGCCGATGCCCGGGGTGTTTCCGGACTACACGGCGCCGATCGTCCGGACCGGCGCCGACGGCCGCGAGTTCGCGACTGCGCGCTGGGGCATGCCGTCGTCGTCGAAGGCGCTGATGGATGCCACCAAGAAGCGTGCCGAGAAGCTGCAAGCGAAGGGTAAGACCGTCGATTTCAAGGAATTTCTGCGGATGGAGCCGGATTCCGGCACGACCAACATCCGCAACGTGAAGAGCAAACATTGGACGCGGTGGCTGGGTCCGGAGCACCGCTGCGCGGTGCCGTTCAACTCGTTCAGCGAGTTCAACAAAGCCGAAGGCGGCGACGTCTGGTTCGCGCTCGACGAGACCCGTCCGCTCGCCTGCTTCGCCGGCATCTGGACCAACTGGACGTCGGTCCGGAAGGTCAAGGAGGGCGAGACCACCAACGATCTTTACGCGTTCCTGACGACCGAGCCGAACGTCGAGGTCGGCGCCGTGCACCCGAAGGCGATGCCCGTGATCCTGACGACGCCCGACGAAGTCGAGACCTGGATGACGGCTCCTCCGGACGAGGCCCTGAAGCTGCAGCGGCCGCTTCCGGACGGGGCGCTCAGAATCGTCGCCCGCGGCTCGAAGGAAGACCCCGCGGCGGGAAGGTAGCGTTCTGCACAGGCGCGGCGGGAACAGATGGACAAGCCCTGGCGCTCTCGATGGCGAATCCCTGCTCCGTGCTAACCGCTCGGAACGAGCAGGTGGGCAGAAGGACTCGTCCTCGCAGGAGTGATCTGGATGCTTATGACGAAGGAACGACGGCCGGCGGTACAGACGCTGCGAGGCTGGGCGATCAACGCGATCGGCGATACCTGCCCGGAATGCCCAGCCGCTTAGCGATTGACATGTGCTGGATCGCGCTCGCCCTTGGCGGACATAGATGCCGCCTCTTCGATAGCCGCCATCAAGTCCGAGGTTGCGGACTGCTGGATCATATGCCCTGCTCCGGCGATACGTCGCAACCTGCTCTGCTCGACCTTGTCACGCAATCGCGCGGATTGCTCGAATTCGATCAAGCGGTCGTCCTCACCCGCGATTATGACGGTCGGCACTGTGAGTTCGCTGTAGGTTTTTGAAGCTGCAAGGGCGATGGGGACCATCATTGCGGCTTCTTCAGCGCTGGGCGCGGAGTTGAGACGGCCGAACAGCCATCTCGACTGGAAAGCCGGCGAACTTCTCCGGGACGCTTTGCGGTCCGAATATCTTGCGCATGAGTCCGGGCCACATCAGTCGGGCGACGAGCGGCGAGATTGTGTTACTGACGATGTCCCCAAGCCCCGGTACCGCAGGCACGGACGGCGTGGCCAGATCGACCCTGGGATTCGGAAAGTAGTATCCGGACGCCAACACCAGCGCTTCGACGAACGAGGGGTGCCTTATGGCCAAGGCAATCGCCACCGAGGCTGCCCAAGAATGCCCGAGCACAATCGCTCCCCGGATGCCGAGTCGCTCGAGAGCCTTTTGGAATAAGTCCGCCTGTTCGTCCGGTCCCCAAACGATACTGCGGGGTCGCGAGCTGTGGCCAAAGCCCGGGCGGTCGAACGCGACTACCCTGTAATCCTTGGCAGCGAGGTCGATCAGGCCGCTCGATTGAAAATCCTGGATCATGCTCCCATTGCCGTGAAAAAGGACAAGCGGACGGCCGCTACCGCGTTCCATGTAGTGGAGCCGAACGCCGTCGATATCGATAAATCTGCCCTGCGGCGGATTCTCGCGTTCCGCCTTGCGCGCGAAATACCGGTTTACGAGCGCCGTCGCCGCCAGAAGAGCCGCTGCGCCCGCGACCATCGCGACCGCGGGCCGTCGCCGGAGCGCGGTCTGGAAATCAGACAAAAACGATGGAGAACTTGTGCGCTCTAGCAGTCTGCTGAAAAACCTTGAAATGGAGAATTTTCATTTTTCCGCCGGTCGTTTTTGGAGCGGCGCGGTAGAGTTGGATGTAATTTCGAGCTTGTTATTGAGTGTGCCCCGGCGCGGGGTGGCTATGCGGCGAGCAGTTTGGGAATTCGGATCAGGTTATAGGCGATCAGATTAAGCAGGAAGTCGGCGGCGACGCGAGCGATGCCCCGATGTTTGGTCTTGCGCATGGTGCCATGCTGCTTGCCCCATCCGAAAATGCACTCGACCATCGCCCGGCGCGATTGCGACATGCCGTATCCCGGATGCCGCGTGGTTCGTTCGTCGATCGCGCTGTTACGGTTCTTGCCGGTTTTGGTGATGGCCTGGTTCTGTGTCACATGCGGCGTCACGCCGATGGCGCGAAGATTGGCGACATGATCGGCCGTATCGTACGCCTTGTCCTCACCAGCCGTGATGCGGCGACCTGCGGCTTTGCGTCTCGCCTTCAGCATGACCTCCGCAGCCCGGCGTTCGGCGGTGCCATTGGCATGCGTGACCCTGCCGGCCACCGCCAGCCCATGCCGGTTCTCCATGGTGGCGTGGCCCATATAGCAAAGCTTGGCCTCCCGTCCGGCCGCCTTGCGATAAAGCCTGCTGTCCGGGTCACTGGTGCTCGCATGGGTGTCGTTCTTGCGTTTCTGGCCATGGAAGTTGGCGCCGTCATCATCGTCGCCGCTGCCGTCCTTGGGGCGAAAACTCTTCTGCGAAGCCCAGGCTTCGATCAGCGTTCCGTCCACCGAAAAATGCTCGTCCGACAATAGCGGCTGGACCTGAGAATGGTTCAGAAGCCTGGTCATGAACTTCGTGAACAGATCGCCGTTCTGCAGCCGCTCCCGGTTCTTGGTAAAGGTGGTCGGGTCCCAGACCGGATCGTCCGGCGACAGTCCCACGAACCAGCGATACAAAAGATTGTAGTCCAGTTGCTCCATCAGCTGGCGTTCCGAGCGGATGCCGTAGAACACCTGCAGCAGCAAGGCGCTCAGCAATTGCTCCGGAGGGATCGAAGGACGTCCCTCGCTGGCGTATAGCTTTCCAAGGCTGCGGTTCAAATCACTCAAAACATCCCGGACAAGTTCCCGGACCTTCCGCAGCGGATGGTTCGCTGGCACACGTTTATCCGGCGCGATGTACGAAAACAGGCCGCCCTGATCCGTAAACCTGCCGCGCATGATCGTCTCCGCCGATTCGAGATGATAAAGTGAATCATCAAGTCCCCTCCCTGGCGAGGCGGTTTTTCAGCAGACTGCTAGAGCCATGTGCGGTGCCTCGGGACGGTCCGCACGATGACGTCGCCAGCGCGGAATGGAATGGGTGATCGGCAACACCCTTCGGCTTTCTACGTTCCTGCGCCGCTGGCCGCATAATACGTCGTAGCATCGAAGAAGGATTCACGATCATCTCGATCTGATTGCGCAATCACGATCACGAGCTTGGGGGTCGGGTGCGAGGTTGCTCGATATGCGAGAGGCCGGTACCCAGAGTTGAGCATTGTCTGATGTCCGGCGGCGCTTTGGTGCATAAGCGACGCGACTTTCCTGCTGAAGCCGTTTTCGCCGGCGACCTCCTCAAGCCTTTCGACAATAAATACCTTGAGCAGGTTACGGCCCAGCTTAGATGGTCCGACGCTTCGACCAGCCACCAATCCGTACACGAAGAGTACGATGATGGCGCAGACCTCGTCGAGACTCGGATTCGCCATCCGCCATAGCCGCCGCGGACGGCCCGAAGCCGCGCAACGCTACTCCGCCCTGCTGGAACAACCCGCGATGGCGGCATAACTTAAACCAAATGGCCTCCGCAATCCCGGGGCGGCATGGTCGCTTCAGTCCTGTGCCACAGTGACAGCAAATGTCCAGTTCGCGCGCGCCAAAGCAGCATCGGGAACCTAAAGTGTCTAGGAATTCCGGACTCTCCGCCGCGGCACGATGAAGAAGGGCGTTTCGCTGGCATTCTCGAGGATTGCTTAAGGGCAATTGTGGGGCTCTGGCTCAAGGAATTCTTGCAAAGGAATTCCCATGACCTCGATTCCGCGTTCCGCCGCCACCTTATCAGGCCGCTTCGCCGGCGACGAGCGCGGCAACATCGCCGTGATCTTCGCCATCGCCCTGCTGCCGATCCTGTCATTCGTCGGCGCCGCGATCGACTATAGCCGGGCAAGCCGGGCTCGCACCGCGATGCAGGGCGCGCTCGATTCGGCCTCGCTGATGGTCGCCAAGAACCTGTCGGACGGCAAGATCACGACCGACCAGATTCCCACGGCGGGGCCGGCCTACTTCGCCGCACTGTACACCGAGACCGACGTGCAGAGCGTCCAGGCGGCGGCGACCTACACCGCCAACAGCGGCGGGAAGGGATCGACGGTGGCGATGACTGCCTCGGGCGCGATCAAGTCCCAGTTCATGCAGATCGCCGGCTTCCCGACCCTAGGATTCGGCGTCTCCTCGACTTCGACCTGGGGCAGCAACCTGCTGCGCATCGCGCTGGTGCTGGACAATACCGGTTCGATGAGCGGCACCAAGCTCTCGAACCTGAAGACCGCGTCCAAGAACCTCGTCGACAAGCTCGGGGCGCTCGCCAAGACCCCCGGCGACGTCATGTTCTCCGTCGTGCCCTTCGCGAGCGCCGTAAACGTCGGTACCGATAAGGCCAGCGCCAACTGGCTGCGCTGGGACTTCTGGGATCCAAGATCGGAGGATGCCTCCGGCAACTCCTACTGCAGTTCCGGAAGAAGCTCCTGGTACACGAGGGCGATGTGCAAGGGGCACGGGTACACCTGGAGCCACTCCGTCGGTTCTCCTTCGACTTCGAACTGGAACGGCTGCGTCACCGACCGCGACTAGAGCTACGACGTCTCCGACGCGGCCCCCTCATCGCTGACCACCCAGTTCGTCGCGGATCAGGACCGTACTGCCCGGCCAAGATGCTGGCGCTGACAAGCACCTTCAGCACCGTCAAGAGCACCATCGAGGCGATGGTGGCGAACGGCGGCACCAATCAGACCATCGGGCTGCACTGGGGCTGGCTGTCGCTGCTGCGCCAGTCGCCGCTGAACGCCCCGGCCGAGGACGTCAACAACCAGTACCAGCACGTGATCATCCTGTTCACCGACGGACAGAACACAGTCAACCGCTGGAACGGCGACGGCTCCATGAGCACGTCCTCGACGGAGCGCGGAAAGATCGATACGCGGATGGAGACGCTGTGCGCCGCGGTCAAGGCCAAGAACACCACGATCTACGCCGTTCAGCTTGATGACGGCACCGGCGTGTCGCCCGTGCTGCCCAAATGCGCGAGCGGCTCGGCCAACTTTTTCATGTTGACCACGCCGAGCGAGATTGACGCCGCGTTCGCTCAGATCGGCACCTCGATCTCGAAGCTGCGTCTCGAACTAGCCCGCAAGCGAAATAAGGTCGCTCTTGCGGGCCGACGCGTGAGCGCCAAGGCGATGTCGCTCGTTCAGTTCGAGACATGCCTGTCCGATCTGACCACGTCCGCTTGTCCGGCTAGACCGGAAGTCATCGCCTCACGGGCAAACCGACGCGATTGACCCGAGGCGGACAAAGGGCTTGCTGCCTCACGAAGATTGTCACCACCGGCTTCAGCGGCGTCTCAGTTTGCGGAGACAAGCTTTAACCCAATCACCCCTGCCACAATCAAAGCAATGCAAAACAACCGCGCCGGCGACGCGGAGTCGCCGAGCACTGCGATACCTAGAACAGCAGTACCTGCGGCACCGATGCCGGTCCAGACGGCGTACCCCGTGCCGACTGGAAGTGTGCGGAGTGCCAATGAGAGAAGAACGACACTTGATAAGCCGGTGGCGGCCGCAAACAGCGCGGGTAGCAGCCGCGTGAAACCTGCGGACCACTTCATGCCAAAGGCGAATCCGATCTCGAGGAAGCCAGCGGCGGTTAACATTATCCATTCCATGGCGGCGATCCATCCGCGATCGCCAGGCACTACGGCTGGGCGGCGTTTGTAAGGGGGCAGGATGCGCATGGACGGATGTCCATGCGCTACATGTTTGCTCACTGGGGGTCCCTCAGGACTCGCTGACGGCGCGGGGAATCGAGCGGAATGAGATTCCAAATCGATTGAATGCGTTCATCAAGCCGATGGCATAGGTGAGGTCAGCCAATTCCTTGTCGCTGAATGCACTCGTCGCGGCCTCATAATCGGCCTCCGGAACCCCGGTTTCCGCCACTAGCGTCACGGTCTCCGTCCAGGCCAGCGCACAGCGTTCGCGCGCACTGAAGATCTCACCCGCGTCGCGCCACACAGGAACCAGCACGAGCTTGTCGACGGCGACGCCAGACTTGAGCAGATCGCGGGAGTGCATGTCGATGCAGTAGGCACAGCCGTTGATCTGAGAAACCCGTAGATACACGAGATCGACCAGTTGCTTTGGAAGGCCGCTCTTCTGAAGATGGACGTAGACACCTCCAAAAGCCTTGAAGCCTTCCGGCGACGCCTTGGCGTAATCGATGCGCTTGTTCATGATTGAATCCTCATCTGGTTGAGAGATTCGATCGTCTCGCATCTTGGGCTATCCAAGAAGGTCCATGATCGGCCTCCGTTGCTAGACCATCATTTTCCTGGTCCAGAGGTCCCTCTCAAGCGGCTGTCACATCATTTTCAAAATGCGCCCTCCGAGATTTTCGGCTGTACGCTGAGAATCAATATTCGTGAAACTCAAAAGTAGGGCTGAGGCACCATCGTTGCGCGCCGTCCAGTCCGTGAGCGCCTCGGCGTAAAGCTTCTGCTTCCGCATGCTTGCAACCAGCCGGCGGTCTGAACGATTGCCTCGCAGACGCAAGATCAGGTGCATGCCCCCGGGCTGCAAGTCTATGCGCACATATTTTCCGAGCACGCTTTCCAGGCCAGCCGCGGTCGCTTCCCGGCGCTCGGCATAGAGTTTCCGCATTCGCTGGATATGGCGGGCAAAATGTCCTTCGCTAATGAATGCAGTGACGATGGATTGCGTGAGCCCGGGGCAGCCAGCCGAAAGGCTTTCAGTGACCTGCTCAAACAGCTCGACTTGCTCTTCCGGCACTACGAGATAGGCAAGCCGCATACCCGGAAAGAGCACCTTGCTGAACGTGCCCGCATAGAGCACCCGCCCATCGCGGTCGAGGTTCTTCAACGCAGGGAGCGGGCGGCTGACATAGCGGTATTCGCCATCGTAATCGTCTTCGATGATCCACGCCTTGTTTCGCGCGGCCCAATCCAGTAGCGCAAGACGTCGGGGTAACGACAAGGACATGCCGAGCGGGCTCTGATGCGCAGGCGTGACTACCGCTGCGCGCGCCAGGGGCGCCAGCTTGACCGCGTCGGAAACAACCATGCCCTGCCCATCGACAGGGACCAAGACGCTTTCAACATGCATATACTTGCATATCTCTCGCGTCGGCGGGTATCCGGGGTCTTCGAGCCAGACGCGATCGCCCGCCTTGAGCAGGGCGTTGCCGATCAGCTCGACAGTTTGGCGATACCCCGAGGTGATGAACACCTGCGATGCAGTGCAGTTGATGCCGCGCGAGACCTGAAGGTATCTGGCGACTTCCGCGCGCAGCAAAGGTAAGCCTTGGACAGGAGGATGGATCATATCGGAAGGCTGCATGGCGCGCGCACGGCGCGCGGTAAGGCGCGCCCAAATCTTTCTTGGAAACGCATCCAGGGCAGGCAAGCCCATCTGAAAGGGTAAGATCGTATCGGGACGAAAACTATGAGAGCGTCCGGAGCGAAGTCCAAAGGCGGCGCTGGGCTTGCCATGAGCGTACGCGGCTTGAGGTCCGGGCTTACAATGGTGCCTGCCTGGCCGCGTGCCTCGATTAACCCCTCCGCGGCCAGCAAGGAATAAGCGGTTTCGATGGTACCTCTGGCGAGTCCCAATTCCTCGGTCAGTGCCCTCGCCGAAGGAATGCGGTCGCCGGGCTTCAACATTCCATTGGCGATCGCGTCCCGGAACCGTTCGTAAATCTGGCGGTAGAATGGCTCGGTCGCCGTCGGATCCAGCGGAGAGATCCTTCCAGGCGTGGCGGCAGACATGGCCCGATCCGATCTTTTCCATGAAGGAAACCACTATGCCACAACGGTTCGGATGGGTCTCCAGTTCTCGCAGGACTCCAGCAGTCTAGCCCAGCGCGGGGGCATATCATGGACCAGTCGCAAAGCTCCTTCATGGTCCTTGGATGCAGGCCTCCATTGCTTATCGTTCATGATCCGAGTTCAAACAGCAGCGATCGGATAGTCAATGGAGAAGATACTGCATTTGATTTGCAGCCCCCGGGGGCAGGCATCGGAGAGTTACAGGCTATCTCAGAAAATCATCGGCAATTTGCTGGATAGCGAGCCCGCGGCAACCGTCATCATTCGAGCCATCAGCGACGCCATCGCCGATCTCGATGAGCGTTACGCAACTGCTCTCGGTGGGACCGAGCGATCGTGCGCGGAACTATTTGCCGAGGGCTCGATGTCGCGGTCCGAAGAGTTGATCCAAGAGTTGGAGAGCGCCGACTGCGTGGTCATCGCAACTCCAATGCATAACTTCACCGTGCCAGCCGCTCTCAAGGCGTGGATTGATCACGTCGTTCGGGTCCGTCGAACTTTCGACGTGACTGCCCAAGGAAAAGTGGGGGCGCTGCACGACCGGCCGGTCTTTGTCGCAGTGTCCTCGGGCGGGCGATTTTCCGGCGAGCGCACGCATCAGCCCGATTTTCTCACGCCATATCTTAAAGCTATCCTCGGCAGCATCGGGCTGCATGATCTGACGTTCTTCTCCGTCGAGGGGTCCGCCCTTGGTGCTGATGCATTGGCCATAGCCCGGGCCACCACCGATCAAGCGATACAGGAGTTCTTTCTCCGTTTCGCATGCACTTCAGCGGTGGCGTTTCGGCAAGCTGTGTGAGCGGCCGACGGCCGTCGATTTCAATCACAGTTCTCGGAGAAACAACATGACGGTCGTCAAGGCCGCTGCCGTACAGATCAGCCCCGTGCTCTACAGCCGGGAAGGAACAGTGCAAAGAGTAATCCGAAAGGTCGCCGAGCTCGCCAGGCTGGGGGTCCAGTTCGCGACGTTTCCGGAAACAGTGGTGCCATACTATCCCTATTTCTCGTTTGTGCAGACGCCCTTCGAGATCAGGACAGGCAAGGAGCACCTCAGGCTGCTCGATCAGGCCATAGCGGTACCCTCAGCCACCACAGAAGCCATCGGCGAGGCTGCGAGGCAGGCCACGATGGTGGTGTCGATAGGCGTCAACGAACGCGACGGCGGCACGCTCTACAACACGCAATTGTTGTTCGACGCAGACGGCACCTTGATCCAGCGCCGGCGCAAGATCAGTCCCACTTTCCATGAGCGCATGATTTGGGGCCAGGGCGATGGTTCCGGGCTGCGCGCAGTGGATAGCGCCGTCGGCCGTGTCGGCCAGCTGGCATGCTGGGAGCACTACAATCCGCTGGCGCGCTATGCCCTTATGGCTGACGGCGAGCAAATCCATTCAGCCATGTACCCGGGTTCGTTCGCCGGTGATCGCTTCGCCGAGCAGACACAAGTGAATATCCGCCAACACGCCCTTGAAGCGGGCTGTTTCGTCGTCAACGCAACAGCGTGGCTTGATGGCGAACAGCAAGCGCAGATCATGAAGGACACCGGATGCAGCATTGGCCCGATTTCCGGCGGCTGCTTCACTGCAATTATTTCACCCGAAGGTGAATTGATCGGTGAAACCCTTGCGATCCGGCGAAGGCCACGTGATTGCCGATCTCGATTTCTCGATGATCGATCGCCGCAAGCAGATGATGGACTCGCGCGGCCACTACAGTCGACCGGAACTTCTCAGCCTGGCTATCGACCGCACAGCGGCGTCCCACTTCCATGAACGCGGTACGCATCCTCTGCCGATCATCGCGGGGCCGCTTGATGAAGATAGCGTCAAGGCGGCATAGTGCTGCTGGCCATTCCGAGAGGATGCGTTCTTTGGACTTCCGGGCCGCAAACCCGTTGTGCTGATATCAAAGCCCGCAACGATACGGCCACTACCACCTGCGCCGATGCCAGTCAGTCCTCTTACCACGCGCCAGTTCAATCGCGCCTGCCATGCGGCTGCCCACATGGCCGGGATCGACAAGCGGGTATCTCCGCACACACTCCGGCACAACTTTGCCACCCACCTTCTGGAACAGAACATCGATATCATAGTGATCCAGGTGCTGCTCGGCCACGCCAAGCTCGATACCACGGCGCTCTACACCCGCCGCGCCACCAAGACGATCCGCGAGATCATGAGCCTGCTCGATCACATCATAGGCAAGCTCAAGGAGGCCGAGCCACCCGCCTGACGTGCGGCTCGCGTGCCGCGCCCAGCGCTGGAGGTCGCGGATATTCTCCGCGACCGTGGACCGGCATGGCGTCAAGCCAACGCCGGCCATGTGAGCCTCGGCCAGCTCAAGGTCATGTCAGCCATCGAGAGCTGCCGCACGGCATCGCTCGGGGGACATGTCGAGCGATACGAGGATTGTGTCCACACCCAGATCGCCTACAACGCTTGTCGCAATCGGCATTGCCCGAAGTGCCAGGGCGCCGCGGCGAAGCAATGGCTCGCCGAGCGCGAGGCCGATCTGCTGCCCGTGCTGTACTTCCATGTCGTGTTCACGCTGCCGGCGGGCATCGCCGACATCGCCTACCAAAACAAGGCCGTCATCTACGACCTGCTGTTCAAGGCCTCGGCCGAAACGCTGACCACGATCGCCGCCGATCCAAAGCATCTGGGCGCCCGCATCGGCATCACCTCCGTGCTGCACAGCTGGGGCTCGGCCATGACCCATCACCCGCACGTCCACATGATCGTACCGGGCGGCATCTCGCTCGATGGCGAGCGCTGGGTGGCGTGCCGCTCCGGCTTCTTCCTGCCGGTGCGCGTGCTCTCGCGCCTGTTCCGCCGGCTGTTCCTGGAGAAGCTGGTGGCGGCACACGATGCGGGCCGGCTGCAATTCTTAGGCAATCACGCTGCGCTTACCGTTTTCGGGCAGAAAGCGGGGTCCTGCCGACGCTCGGAATGAATCAGCTTTGGACCCTGGCTGTGACACGGCCTGGGCCAGAAGCAGTATCGAAGGACATTTCTTGATCGCGGCTGCTCATCGAGCAGCTTCTTAAAACGCCCTCAATGGCCGCTCAGCACCAATCTCTTGACAGGCAGCACGAGCGCCTGAATGCGTAGCAGCATTGCGTGCACGATGCCGGTGGCATCGACCCGGTGTAGCGCAAGCGCTTGAGGGCGCTGGTCTCTTTTGCCTCAATCACATCGTGATTGCTGGTGTAGGCGTTTGCGATGCAACTGCTGCCGGGTGTCACGCCCTCGAGCCCGCCCTTGTAGATCGGCTCCATGAAAACGAGAATGGTGCCGGGCCGCGCGACCTGCTGCGCCTCGATCAGTTGTTCGCCGCCCCTGAACTGCCCCGCCGCGATGTAGTCCTGCACACTGGTCACCACTGTCGGGATGATCGTCCACGGCTTGGAGATGCAGGTGGCTTCGGCCACCATTCCGACCTTCATGACCTGAGCCTCGATCTGCCCAAAGCCAGCCATGAGAGCACGGCGTCCAGCGCCCTCCGGAATCAGAACGCCGGCCGACCGAATCATGGGATTGACGATATCACCCGGCCTCAGCCCGACTGCTCGATACGCCCATCGACACCGGCGCGAATAGAGGTTTTATCCAGGTCGACTTGCGCTTCGGCCAGAGACGCCTCTGCGCTTGCCTTCTCCGCCGGCAGCAGAGCGCTCAGGCGCGTCGCCGCAGATTGCTTGGCAGCGGTCGCGGCATCGAGAGAGCCCTGGCGACCCGCGACGGCCACACCGAGCTTTTCGATGTCGCGCTGCGGAACGATGCCGGGGTTGCGCTTTTGCTATTCAGTTTTGGTATCCAGCTCGTCCTGCGCCTGCTGCAACGAGCCTTTTGCCTCCTGAAGCTGGCCTTCCGCCTTCATGATATCGGCTTGCTTGCGCTTGGCCGTTAGGAGCGACGCTTCCTGCTTGGCGCTGTCGAGCCTGAAAAGCACGCCGCCTTGCTTTACGTCGGCGCTGACATCGACGTGAACCTCCGCAACCCGGCCGGTGACTTCGGACACAATCGGAACGGTCCGATAGAACAACGTCGCTGACGTGGTGGCGTGGCCCAGAATGTAGGGGGCAGACCGTCTGGCACTTGCCGTCACGGCTTACGTGAACGGGCCGGCGTTCAAGAAGCGCTTGTCTGAGCGCCTTGACGACTTCGCTGTGGCACCACTAAGTATCTGGAAGGGTCGGTTGCGACCGGGCGGGATCGGTACGCTGCGAAGCCCAGGTTGAAGGTCGCAGCTCGCGTGATCCCTATGCGCTCCAGCCGTGCAAGACTCGGCCGGTTGACGAGGAAAAGCTCTCGTCCGGGAAGCGCGCTCCTGTCTCCGAAGCCGCATCCAGATCGGCGCGGACGATGGGTTCGATCCGAACTCCGCTGTCGCGCGGCCGCTCCCAGAAGACCTCCGCCACGCCGGGCCGTCAAAATCCCTCCAGCTTGCCTTTCGCTGCCGGCACCTCGTTCAACCAGCAAGCGAAGCGCGCGGTAATAGGCATAATTTCTGGAAAGCTTTAACCAGGCGCGCAGCATCTGATCGACGGTGACACCGAACTTCACGTCGATCAGATAGTTGTCGGAGTAAGCAAAGAATGCCGGCCCCGTGTCGCCCCCGGCCACTGCGCCGCGGACTGGACGGTGAGACGAACATCGCACAACCTCGCTGGCGACGCCCATGCCGTGTCGTGGAGGGTCCAGATCGAGAGCGGTGTCTTAGCTGGCATCGTGGCTGCATCACAATGGTGCAGCCACGCGTGCTCGCAAGCCACCGGCAATTTTCTGGAGGATGGTCAGATTTCATTTCTCTACCGCGCCTGTCCAATCCTTAAAGCCGCCAACGTTATATACCTTTTCATACCCCATATCCTTGAGCACCTTACCAGCGAGAGCTGATCGACCGCCCGAAGCGCAATAGAGAATAACGGTTTTATTAGTGTCGAAATTCTTGTCGTGGTACGGCGATTCCGGGTCTGCTCGAAATTCCAACATGCCTCGCGACACATTCACGGCACCAGCAATCTTCCCGCTAGCGGCCACTTCGGGTGCATCGCGAACGTCCAAGATGAGGGTATTGCCAGTCGCAATCATTTCGGTAGCTTGTTCCGGCGTAATCTTCGGAACTCCGGCGTTGGCAGCTTCGAGCATTTGCTTGACGCTTGTTGCCATCGATCTTCTCCGTTTCCGGCCCCTGTTAGAGAGTACCACTGCGCGATAACGCCGTCTTGCGACCGCGAGCCGGATGCGGCGCTGGTAATTGGCGATGGCTCAAGGATGCACAGGCGGACGTGGCACAGGCGCTGGGCGATCTTGCGCCCTTCCGCGTCAAGCCGCCGCAGGTTCAAGCAGCGTCGGCCCTTGGTACAACAGGGAGGCTCCCCGGATACGCATTGATTTGAATTTCTACGAGGTCCTTGGACCGCTTCCGAAGGCTGTAAAATGTAAGCTCATGTTCCAGCATGGGGCAGTGGAAGCTAACGACTGCTGTATCCGGCAGTCGACAGAGTTCATCGATGAGCTCGCCAACTGTGATCACGGGGGGATCGGTGACTGCCTTGCGAAAAGCCTTACTCATGGCGTTACTCCTCACTTCCCTAACCAAAGCCTCGATGGTTCTGTTCCATCTTCACGACGCAGGGTTCGGGCCAAAGGCCTGCGGCTGCGACGGCGCAGGCGACCCCTGCCCGGCCTGCAACGATGCCGCGCCCGAATAGATGCCGCTGCCGCCCGGATTTGAAAACAGCATCACCAGCATCGAAGTCATGCGCCCGCTGTTGAGGAACCCAGCGGGGAAGCGGCGACGGAAGCCGTGAAGCTACGACGTGTACTCATAAACGTCGGCCTACCAACGCAAAGCGGAAGTCTCCCACCTTGGCCGTGATCGGCGGCTTGTGACCCCATGCGGACATCGTGTGCGGACCCACTCACTGGATCACATTGGGATAACGAGGCTTGCCGGTCGCGGGGTCGAGTTATCAAACCGGCGGCTCGGCGACGGATCGCCCAAAAGATCACTGGGTTGCGCTTGTCGCGCGCTTCAGTGTCACCACAGCCGTACCCCCACCGGATGCCGGCGTAGGATTCTTATACGTGAGCTCATCGCCGTTGATCGCGATGAAACGCTTCTGATTCGAATTGTCCCACGCGGGAAAGCTACCGCCGATAATATGTAAGGATATTGAATGTTCAGATTCATTGACCTTGTAGTCGCCAAACATCGCGATTAGCCCCTCCAGAGCGGCTTTGCTTTCCCCGGCACTCGGAAAGTCGCGGCGAGCAAATTTTGGTCGTCTCGGACGCAGGAGATTGATTGAGAAGTGATCTGCTGCATCGAACATGAAATATCCTTTCGGATCGGAACCAAATACTTCGGTCGTTTTCCCGGTCCTTTCCTTGACGTTTACGAATGAAACGACGCTCCAAGTGCCTACAAGCTGCTGTTTGAGTGGCTCTCCGGCTCCCGCGGATAGCGTAGCGCACGTAAGAGCTGCGGCTAAGGGAATGGACAGTAGTGCTTTCATGGTGCTCCCTCCGGTCTTCGGGAACGTTCCCTCTGTGACGGGTTCTGGGCTGGCCGCCCAGCTTAGTCAGAGCCTCGAAACCACTATACGGCGCACTCGGCGGTCAGTGGCGCAAATTCATCGCACAATACCGCACCGACGGCCAGTACGGGATTCAGCATCGGTACAAACGGTGCGGCCCATGATCACGTCCGCGATCCTGCGGAAGCCGTCGAGCTAGAAGGTCTGGGCCTATGCTAAGAAACAGCGGTCGTTTGAGCGTTCGGCATACTGTGCGTTACTTGTGATCCGCGAGAACGCCAGCAACGAAGGTCCGGTTCTGGCCCGTTGCCGACCTCCGCTAACACAGCCGCTATGTCTGCCTTCAGGAGATAAGCCGACCCCAGGTCAAGTCGGCGCGGAAGTCCGCCTGTGACCCGTAGCGGACGTTCGCGACTGGCGATGAGCGCGTCTGCTTTGGCCGATGTCAGCTGCAATGTCGCTGAACGACGCTACCGCTTGCCCGCATAAGCTTTTCTTCGTCCTGAAGGCCAAAATGCCGAACTTTAGCGGCTGTCCAAAGCTGGACCGCATTCACGCAAGTTGTGGCAGCTATCATCCCAAGGAATGCGTTACAGGTTGGGCAGTCGTCCACGCGCAGGCCGCAGCGTCAGATAGCAGGTACTTTAATACGCCGCGGAGCGCCGTTCAGTTGAATTATAACAGCCTCTCGTATGTCACGGTTTGGCATATAAAGGAATCTTAACAACTTCAGCGCGTAATATGTTTGATTTGACGTGACGATATTAAAATGAATTTGGGCCAGCCAATGAGGGCAATTTCTGCGGCCGATCTCATTACTGAGTTGGATGCCACCATCGCGAGGAGCTCATCCGAACGTTGCGCGCGCATGCTCTGGCGCACCACCGAGCTGCTCGTCGACGGTAATAACCGATTGCAAGAGCCGCAGGTCGGCCTGCTTGACGACGTTCTAATTCGCTTAGCCCAGCGGATTGCGCCGGGAACGCTCGCCGAGCTCAGCACGACGCTCGCCGAGCTGGGTACTGCTCCGATGAAGACCCTGCGACGTCTCGCCTCGTGCGGCGATCCGGCGATCGCAGTCCCGATCCTTATGAAATCTCCCGCCCTATCGCCGGCTGATCTCGTGGCGATCGCGACGTCCGGCAGCGAGGATCACCTTCTCGCCATTGCTGGCCGGCGCAGGATCGAAAGCCCAGTGACTGAGGCAATATTGCAGCGCGGCAGCAGCAAGACTTGTCTGGCCGTCATCAGCAATCCGGGCGCTGAATTCTCAGGCGCGGCCTATGCCAACTTGGTCCGTAGGGCTGTGGAGGACGACGAGATCACGAAAGCGCTGACGCTGAGGCCAGACACCCCGGACATGGTGGTTCGGGAGCTGCTGTCGGCATCGCCACGGCCAGCGAATAAGGCTTCCAACGCAAACGCTTCCTCGCAAGTATTAGCGACAGCGAAGCGACCTTACGACACTGAGTACGCCGCTGCGAGGCCGGAGATCATATCCCTCAATCGGACCGGAAAGCTGAGCGACTCGACTGTCAATCGGTTCGCGATCCGGCGTGAGACAGCCAACCTGTTCACGGCGTTGTCGGTGCTGTCGGGAGCACCGATTGAGGCCATCGAGCAGGTTATGGCAGAGTCCAGTTACGAAGGCCTGGTTATGGCGTGCCGGGCATCGCGCTTGAACTGGCAGACCACGCTGGCGGTCCTCAACACTCGCGGCGCGGGGCTTTCACCAGGCGAACGCGCACGAGCACAGGTGCTGTTCGAAACGCTTCATCTCTCGACCAGCCAATGGTCCGTTCGTTGGGGAGAAATCTCCGCGGGCGCCCACGGTCGCACTGCAAGATCGGCAGGAAACCATTGAAATTCGACGGTCGCAAGGCGTCTCGAGTGCGCATGGACAACAGACAGCCCGTGAACCTGATGGGCTCCGACGGCACCTGGCGGCGAAGCTGCGTCTTGCTCGATATCTCGAACACCGGCGCCAAGATCGAAGTCGAAGGGTCGCTCGATGTTCTCTCGGCCAAGGAGTTCTTCATGCTGCTCTCGTCGACGGGACTGGCCTATCGACGCTGCGAGCTGGTCTGGATCGACGGAACCACGGCTGGCGTCCATTTTATCCAAGCAAATGGCAAGAAGACCCAAACGACCGCGACCGACAGAGGCGCGCACAAACCAACTTGAGCCGAGCAGTCTCGTCGAAGTGAGCCAATGACCTTGGACCACCGACGAGGCCATTCAGCCCGGCACCCGACGAACGAAGGCACCAGTCATGCTCGTGCAAGTATTGGCCGACACTTCCGAAAAGCTCTTCGGGCTCTGTTCGCTTTTTGGAAAGCAGTTCACCGTTGCCGGCGAGCGGCTCGATGTAGAAGCAAAGCTTCCGCACGCTGCTGCTGCGGTCGTCGTCCGTGCCGACCTGCGGGCGGTCGAAAACATTGCCGCGCTGAAAAAGAGAGCTGCGCGGTTCGCCAAAGCAAAGAAGCGCATCTTCCTCGTCGAGCAAACCTCCCACTTTTGCATCTCGCAAGCTTATGCGCTGGGCGCAACGTTGGTGTTGCCTGGCAAGATCGAGGCAGCCAAGCTCCTGGCCGCTTTGGTCGATCCAGCCGCCCACGGAACTGGGTCGACGAGCGGCATCTCGAAGTCTGACAATGCGGTTGAGGCCGCAGCAATCGCCATTGCGTCGATGTTCACTTCGATCACCCTCGGGGAGCGGGTCGACGTCGCCGGTCCCAAAGAGGCCGGCCGCAAGATCACCAACCGGATTTCCGAGCATGGGCTATCCGAATGGCTGGCCACTGTGCGGCGCCATCACGAGGGAACGTTCCAGCACTGCCTGCTCGTGACCGGCGTCGCCGTCGATTTCGGCCTCAGTCTCGGTTTTCGTAAAAGTGACCTTGAACGGCTCTCCACCGCTGCCATGTTCCACGACATAGGAAAAGCGAGGGTGCCCTTGGCGATCCTGGACAAGCCAGGACGCCTCGACGACGACGAGCGAGCGTTGGTCGAAACCCACCCAGCGACGGGTTACGATGTGCTGAAGGGGCACGGGGACATCTCACCCGAAGTCCTCGATGCTGTGCGGCACCATCACGAATATCTCGATGGCAGCGGCTATCCTGACCGCCTCTGCGCCGAGAACATCACCGACATCGTTCGCATTCTCACCATTTCGGATATCTTTGCGGCGCTGATCGAACACCGGCCCTACAAGCTGACCATGCCGCGCGCGGCAGCGTACGAGATTCTCTGCGGCATGAGGGGAAAGCTGGACAGGGCGCTAGTCGTCTCTTTCAAGGATGTCGCGCTTACCAGATGAATTCTGCTCGAACCTATGCAGGAATATTCCACGTCTCCACTCAAGGCGTGATCGGAGGCGGTCTCATTTCCATGCACTTCGGCTTCTGGCCCATTGCGTCGGTTGGCGCAGTGCAGCGGCAAGTCCGGAGTCGGGGGCTAGACCGGACGTCTCGGAGGCAGGGGCTGAGCGACGTGAATGACCCCGAACGGACATTTGATCTGCGGCGAGTTTAGCTAAGCCGGGGCCAACCGCGAAATGTGGCCGGTCAATCTGAGCGCCGCGCGGTCAAGCCGGACTCGGCGGCGCAACTCGCCGCCGACGCGAGCGCTGATGGCTCTATTTTGGAACGCCGGTCTGGCTACCCGAGCCCGTCGTCTGCTCACTTCCCGGTCGGCCCGGAGGATGCGCAGAAGCGCCCGGCTTGTCTTGATCGGCCACGTAACCGGATTCTCCGGAGTTGCGCGTCTTGACCCCTTTGTCTGCATCACGCTGCATCTGCTCATTGGGCTCGCTAGTCTTGAGCCCTTTGTCTACATCACCGTGCATCTCCTCCTTAGTTTGCTCACTAGGTGCGGCCTTTTGCTGTTGCGCCGCTGCTTGGAAGGCAATCGCGCTTCCGGCAACGACAATCATCGCGAGCGTTGCTGTTCGCATGCCTCTCCTCCAGTGCATTGCCCCGGTCAGCTAAACGCGCGAGTTTCCCAACGTTTCCTGGTTCCGATTGCCATTTTCAAAGGTACGTCCTTGCAATCAGATAGGATGGGCTCAATGCCGCCTATTGCCCCGTTGCAGACCGTCACCGCGCCGCCCACTGAGGACCGTTCCTGACCCAAAGCTTGAAGTAAGGCGGCCCTTTGACCCGACGCGGGTCGTATGTAGTTGCCAATGTCCTAATTAAGACCGGGCGTTTCCAGCGGATGAGAAAAGGGCACGTTTGGTGCAACGCGAGTACCGTCTCCTTCATGATCGATGCTGGACAAGTTCGCCGACAATACATCTTCGCTCTGGCTGGGCCGCTGATCGGATGGGTCGTTCTTTGTGTCGTGCTCGGAAAGCCAGGCTTGCTAGTGATCGGCACCTTGGTCGGTTGGCCGTTCATCTATCTGTTTGGACTTCCCCTTGCGGTCCTCATCTATTGCGTTGATCGCGAGATGATAGATAGATCATTGCCTCTCTGGTCGAGGAGCATCGCCTGTCTGCTCTTGGGTGGCGTGCTCTCGATAGCTCTGTTTTACTTCGTTCCTCTCCCGCTCGGTCTTAATAACCCGGGAGCTTTACTCGGAAGTTTGCTCGGAGCCATTGCCGGAGTTGCCTGCGTCGCTTGGGGAGGCAAGTGAGGCTGCGAGGTGGACGAAGTCCGCTTCTGGCCCGTCTGCGACCTCGCAGACCATTTGCTCTTCGGCCGCTGTTGGCGGTAAACCGGACATCAGCGGCAGCCGCTAGATTTAGAGTGCGAAAAGCGTAACGCGGCCAGTGCCGCTGAGGTGGAAGAGTTCGCCGCCGAGCCTGTAGCGACCCGCAGACCGGTAGCTGCAAACGATAACAATGAGGGCGGGCCATGGCTGCTCGTTGCATTTCCTGACGATTGGTCCGCGACGTGTTGAAACATGGTCCAACACGGGGCTAGCGCCTCGGCGCGGGTGGCGTCGCGGCGGATCATTGGTTAGGGCTTACCCGTCTTCCCCGACGTGTCAGCGACGAAGCTGGCCAAGTTGGCCGCCTTCGCCTTTCCGCCGCCGGCCTTGCCGGGACGGCTGCCCTGCCGCGCCTCCCTCCGGATGCACCGCTTCATAAATCTGCCTTTCGCTTCGCGATCAGCTTCGCCCGTTGCGCCGGCGCCAGGTCGCGACGGATCAGGTTTTCGTCGATGTCAGCGAGCCAGACAACCGCTGACTACAAGAAGGCACAATGAATTTGCCGAGAGCAGGAACACTATTCACCGGGGCGAGGTTTGTCTTCATCAGAGGCTAGGCATTGCGGAGTTCTCTTCCATGGCTACCCAGATCGTGATGGACCACACAGGCGACAGCAGGCATTTCTTTGAGCAAGACCACCCCAAACAGCTCGCCCAGGCTGAGCGGCGCTTCAACAAGTTCATCGGCCAGGGATTTACCGCTGCCACTCGGACGGCGGCCGGCGATCTCGAGGTGATACGGTCATTTGATCCAACCGCGGAGGAAACGCTGTTTTATCCGCGCCTGGTCGGCGGTTAGAACGGTCGCAGCACGGACCATGTTTTTGTTCAGACGCAACGGCGTCGCCCGGGGAGCGAGTTTGCGTGCCCTGCGTGCGCTCTATCGGAGCTTCAACGAGCAAAATGGCCCGGACGCGAGTGCGCGTCGTCTTTTGCGAGAATGGTTATCTGCAGGGCAACGCGCGCAGTTTGATGCCAATGGTTTTTTCGAAGTCACTGGCTCTCTTACCGGCCGGAGATACCGAATCCATCAGGGCACCATGAGTAATGTTTTGGAGCTGGATGAGGCACTGGAGCCTAAGATGGGGTGGTGCTTCCTTCCCGAACGGAGCTTGGCAGTTGGCGATGTGATGCTCGCTCAGAAGATCGCGCTCGAAACCGACGAAGCCGCAGTTCTCGCGATCGCAAAGCCGTTTTCTCCGAGACTGCCCTTTGTGCCCCGAGCAGTGCGGCGCGCTCACTAGATCTGATCATGGGCGGGGCCGTCGCTTGTGACGGCCGCGGCCCCTCGCCGCGAAGGCGCCAGTACGCGAGACGAGGACGACTTCGCGACTGCATCGAGCATCGGCGCTGGGCCAGATCGACGCAAGAACGTCCGGGCGTTAGCGTTACTTGGGCTGCTTAACGGCGTCTGATGGCTTTGCGGGTGGGGACCGGGAGGCGATCGCTTCAACCTTTTGTAGCGTTCGTGCGAACTCAGAGCGCAGATGTTGGGCGTGCGCGACGTCCCTCGGCTCTGAGAGAAACGCGATCTTCACGAGGAAGCGGTTCAACAGCGACGCTATTCGAAGATTGTCGGAGTGTTGCGAACGCAGTGCGGTGAGTTGCCGACGCATCGCGACGAGATCAAGCGGTTCGTGGTCCGGCTGGTTTGTCAAACGAAACTGCCTGCAATCAAACGAAGCCGACGCGCCGAATATTATGGCGCGCCGACTTCGCCATGGGTGGTCCCGGACGGGGGCAATGTCCGATGTGCCAAGGTAACCCGCGGAAGGCTCGTCGCAATCTGAGGTTCAGATTAAGCTTGATATGCAGGGTGGAAGTTAATTCGGGAACCGAGAGGACGCGCCGAAGGTGCTGAGCCGGTGAATGCTAAGAAGGAACATCTAGGCCAGTGTGGGAATTCCTTGGCTGAGCAACAGCTGCGAAAGTTTGATGCGCTGCTATATCTTTACTCTCGACTACTGGGGCAAGACGCTCGATGTGCAGGAGATCGAGTGCGGCAGCGCGGAAGAAGCTCTTCAGCTTGGTTCTGCCGGGGTGGCGAACGAACCGATCGAAGTGTGGTGTGGCCCCCGCTCGGTCGGTTTGAGCCACGGCCAAACGTTCTTGACAGCCCTCCGTCCTGTACACCACCCGTGGGGCAGCCCGTCTACGCATCCCGCAGGCGACGACTGCCTGCCGTCTTACTCTTGAGGATCACCGATGTCGAATGCGCCCAGCCGGTAATCTTCGCCAACCGATTGCTCTGTCGTCGGCCCCGCAATCAAAGCGAATGTCCCGTCGGGATAGCGCGTCCACACTTCGACGTCGGCTGCCGCCACGCTTATAGCCGTCAATGACGACGCTTCTTTCCGTCTGGATCGGAAATAATGTGGCTTGCGTCAGGCTTTTCGAACCCGCGTTTATGTCTGGCGACCTGTTGCAGGCGCACGGCTCACCGGCGCTACACTGGCAGCCAAGCTTTTCGCTCCAGGCCGGTCGGGGTGGTTCTCGCAGACAAGCCTAAGCCGAAGCAGATGGGACAGTTGGGATTGGTCATGGCATGAAAAAGCGCGCGGGCCTTGCTCCAGAGATCGCAAGCATACCACGCGCCTCGGTTACGCCGCCAATTCTTTGCGAACCGCGGCGGCCGAATTGCCTACCTTGTCGACGGCCTTCTGCAGCTCGTCCCTGGAGACACCAAGCTCCTTGGTCCAATACTTGACCTCGAAGTCTTCATTCATGTTGATCTTGCTCCGGTCGCGCTGGTCCCGTTTGGTGAGATTGTCGCTCATCTCTTCCTCCTCCATCGCCTGAACAAGCCGTTCATCTCAAGAACGGTCAGCAGTCCATTGATCGTCCTCTCGCAGTCCCTCGGGCCAGGCTCCACATAGCGAGCCAAGATGGCTTGGGCTTCTTTTACCGCTTGGGTTACGCGATCCGGCATGCCGGTACTCCACTCACTCGTGGAGAAAAACGCCGTCAGGAGCGCCGCGTTTCCTTGCTGAGCCCCTTGAAAGAGCTGGCGCGCAGCAGGCCTTCAGATGTGATGTCCCGGTATTCGATGTCGGCATAGAACTTTGGCTCGACCCAGGTCGCCTTCGGCTTCTTGACGGGCCTGGTGAGCTTTTGGTTCGGGCTGACGACCGTATCGAGAGCTTTGCGGATCTCGGCCGACTTCGTCCGGCTCCAGCCCGTGCCGACCTTCCCCATGTACCGCAGCTCTTTCCCTTCCTTCTTGCCGAGGTAGAGCGCGGCAACGCCGGACGAGTCCTTGACGAAACCAACGACGGGGAATTTCTCACGTTGGACGGTCTTGATCTTCTGCCAGGCCTCGACCCGCTCCGACCGGTACGGGGCATCAACCCGCTTCGACACGATGCCTTCGTAGTTCAGCTTGCTGGCAGCCTCGAACAGCGCCTGCCCGTCGCCTTCATGGTGCTCACTGTAGAAGATCGGTGCTTCCAGCCCGTTCTCATCTATCAGCTGCTTCAGCAGCTCCTTGCGGGCAAGCTGAGACATTCTGCGAAGGTCTTTGCCGTCCAGGCACAGGAGATCGAAGGCGAAGTAAACTAGCCGGTCCTGGTCGCCTCTGCCGAGGTCCGCCTGAAGTTCTGAGAAGTTGGTTCGCTCCTTGTGGATGACGACCACCTCCCCGTCCACGATTGCCCGACCAGGGATGTTGAAGGCGTCGGCGATGACCGAGAAGCGATCGACCCAGTTGTGGCCGTTCCTGGTGAACGCCTTGCGGATGTCGCCGTCGATGTGGAGCTGGATGCGGTAGCCGTCGTATTTGACCTCGTGAATCCACTGAGCCCCCGAAGGAGCTTTCATCTTCAGGGTCGCCAGCTGCGGACTGATGAAGCCCCGTTCGGCCGGTGGTGCCTTGGTACGCTTTGCCACCAACGCAACTCACAAAAAGCCGCCGCCGGTGTTTGGGAGCCGACGGCGGGACAGTCTACCTTCTTGATCACGAGTCTCATAACTTCGGGGCTGCCAGCCTGTTCCGCGGAAGGCAATACAACCGCACCAGCGGATTCAGGTTGTGTTTCTGAGAACAAAGCCGAACACTAAGTGAACGCCGTATGATAATTCGTTCTCAGTACCGCCGCCACTGCGGCGCGCCCCGCCGGCGGGAGATCAGTACCGATAACGCAGGTCGACTTGGCGGGAGTTTGCTTGCACCAACGATTGGGTGCGGAGATGATGCGGAATGTCAAAAGCCATGGAGTTGATTGTCGCAGGTTATGTGAGGGGCAAGGATCGACGCGCTCTGACAGAATTGCTGGCGCATCGGCGCAAGATGCTCGGCGAGTTGCAGGCCGTCTCGGGTATCGATCCGACGAACGCCATTCAAGCCGTTCAGGCTGAACTTGCTATCATCGAAGTCGGCCTGGAAGAGCTTAAGCCGCCGCCTGGCTCGCTGCCCGAAAATGACTGGACCTAGCGCGTGCGCGTTAACAAGATCAACTGGGACAAGATCGGCCGCATGACAGAGCCCGGCCGTTACAAGTGCTTCTTCGGCTATCTAACCGTCTCCGCGGACGACGTCGAAGTGTGGACGCGCTATCCCGACGGGACATTCGCTTTGATTGCGGGGCCGACGACAGAGCAATCGGTCGGCGAAGGGTATCGTCTAGGCGCATTCGACATCGGTGATCCTCAACAGTAGGACAAAGCTACCGAAGGTAACATCATCATCATCTACCGCGGCCCGGTTTGTGATCTGGAATACCCTCGGGGCCAATACGGATTGTCCAAGCACATGGCGGGAAGTCCCGCCGCTGCTGCTCGGCACTGATCCCAAGATGTAAACTTGCACTCGAAGTATGTGCTGCCACCCCAGACCCACCTTTGCAGGCAAACCGGGTATCTGGGATCGTAAGTTTGCGCTGTGGCGGACGCGACCGCGGAGACTGTCGCACCGCCGAGTAATAGCCAACGTAACGTCTTGCGCATGGGCCGCCTCATTTTTGATCGAACGATAAACGCACCGACCGGCAAGTGGGTCAAGTCGGCCAGCATTCCGCAGGGCCGCCGACGTCCGATCGTTTGCACCTTCGCGCCCCCCAGACTTCCTAGACCGGATGTACGAGCATTGTTGGACGTTCTCAACGCACTGCGATAGCGGTTCCAGATTTAACTCTCCGCGGCGACATCAAGCTTAATCCGCAGTTTCGATCGCACCGGGGCTGCTGAACACTAGCCTCTCTGCACCGGACATTGCCCCCGTCCGGGCTCACCATGGTGAAGCCGTCGCGCCATTATATTCGGCGCGGCGGCTTCGTTTATGGGGGTGAGATGCTGTGCGCAAATTGCTTTTGATCGTCTTCGGCATCTGTTTTTGGATCGTGATGCTTGCCGCGATCATCACGACGGTGGCGCGCCTAGCGGCTGGCTATCGTTTGCGTGTTTCATGGAAAGCGGCTCTGGGCCGATGTGACCGCCCCCAGAGGGGTAGGTCAGGCTTCTGGCGCGGTCACCCCCGCAGACCGCCGCTGAACTTGCACACGCGACGCCGCGGATTTCGAAATTAATTTTGCCGGTGACACTTTTTGAAAACTTGCGGCCTAAACTCTGTGACTTGGCGGCCGGAAGCTAACGCAGATGCCGGGAGGGATTGAGATGGCGCCTACCCCCGACCATGTTTGGTTTTGGTTTTGCACGCAAACAAGGGGACTTGGGGAGTCGGTCCCTAGAATAGATGCGCGAGGGCTGTCCGCAGATAGGTACTGCACCGCACCGTTCGGCAGGTGTCCACGGCTACCCTTCGGTGACAACGAATACCTCCTGCGTGTCTTCGCGGTAATGCTTGCCCGGCTCTGTTTTCTCCAACTCGACCGCGGCCATGATGGCATCGGCATCTACAACGTCACGCTCAACGGTTTCCGTGTGATCGAAGTCAACCGCCCGGTTATCGTTCGCCGCACTCAGGCGGGGCATGGCGTTTCGCACCTGCCAATCCACATGGCCGGTCACGAGCGCAAGCTTGCCGGCCTTGTGTAGGCGCCGGCCCTGAGGCCAAGCGCCTCCCTGATACGCGCGCTCTCCGCTGGTTGCTTGCTCGGCCAGGATCGCGCGGTGTTGCTCTGGGGTGCGGGGTTGGTTGTCGTTATGGTCGATCATATTGCCTCGACGTTGTGCTTGATTGGCGCCTGTGCGGCTCTCGTTTGGTGCAGGGGCGGTTTCACACTCTGGCGCGGTCCCCGCCGGACATTTGGACAGGACACCTATAGTAAAGAGTCCTGTCCGTCCGGCTCCATCAGCGACCACAGGGGACACATACTTGATGTATGTGCCCCTACTCTGCGGTGACGCTGACCGTGATGGCAAACCAGACACCTTCGGACTTGTCCGGTTTTGTCCTGTCCTGTCCGGATCATAATTCCCAGATCCATTCCCTGCCGGCCCAAGCTCCAGTCCCGTATTGTCCCGAGCTGGCCGCCCGCTCAAGGGCACGATCGAACTGCTTTCGAACTGCGTCCGCTCTCTTTACTGGATCTATCTGAGCCGTCACATAACGACTGGTGAACTCAGTGCGAACCAGATCAGCGCGAATAGCTCGGACCTCCGATGCACCAGCTTCGCCACGAACACGAACCAACTCTCCATGATCCGCAAGTGCGCACTCAAAGGATTCGCGGAACGGCTTCTCCGTCTTTGTTGGACGAGGTTTCCGGGGTTGGTACACGGCCACTTGTGTCGAAGTCCAACACCAGCGACGTGATCGGACTTCCATCGTCGCGACTACCAATTGTGACCGACTCCGTTACGATCGCGGCAATCGGCCCTTCTGGCGCGTCGCGGCTCTTAGATAGATGAAGATAATGATTGGCGGTTAGGCCGGTGATTTCGTCGCGCTCACAAGCCAGCATCAGGGCGAAATCAGCACCGGCTCGCGCGTTCGATGAACCGCGCAATCCCGCAGCCGCATTCTTGCCGGCGTGATGCACCAGAATAATGACGCAATCTAGTGCCTTCGATATTGGTTGAAGGCCATCAAAAACCTTCTGCCACGCCCCTGGATCGTTCTCCTTGTCCTCTGGGATCATTCCGGCAGCGGCGACGGTGTCGACAATGAAAGCGACAAGTTGGATGCCGAAGCGCTCGCGCATGTCCTTCGCTGCTTCGCTCAGCCTTGCTTTCAGCGCCTTATAACCGCTGTCATCAGAAATCGCGCCCATGTCGGTCAACAAATAGAACGGCAACTCGGCATCGGGCTTTGCCATGCGGGTGCGGCGCGCCTTCAATCTCCCGTCAATGGTGCCATCGCCCTCAGCCGCTAGGTAGACCACCCCGCCAGTCCGCTCGATATCGCGACCAGCCAGGGATTCACCGGTCATGAAGCATGTGGCCGCGTGAATAGCGAAGAATGTCTTGTAGGCACCCGACTGGCCACCGAAAAACCCCACGCCGGTTCGCGGCATTGTATCCCGCACGAGCTCTGGCTTTGGCATGTAGGCCCGGTCCTCTCCGAAAAAGACCAACTTGCCGCGAGGTGTTTTGTTGTCATTTGCAGCCGGAATCACAGGAGGCGGCTTGCCGGGCTGGTAACCGTAAGTCTTGACTTCAATTTTGCTCGGAAGCGCAACCATCACGCCACCTCCATCATGGTGGCGAAATCGGCGCCAGTTTCTACGGGGATATGGATGATGGCTTCGCGTCCGGCGCGATGCCATCGCTCGGCGCATTCTTTTGCAGCGGCAAGGCCGGTGCCTGTTGCATCGTTGTCCGCGAAGATGGTCAGGCATTCGATGCCGCCAAGCACCGGGAACGCCCTCATGGTGTTGGCGGACAGCGTTGCCCAGATCGGTACAAAGCTTGTCGCAATTGCGGTCTCGACTCCCTCCGCGATTGCCAAGCCGTAGTGGACGTCTTCGTCGGCGGTCAGACGCACGACGGCGTTCTTGGCGCGACCGCGCATCTTTCGCTCGACCTTTCGGCCATCACCATCCAGATATGTGCAATGAACGCCGCAAGGCTCGTTGGTGACAATATCTGTCATCAGCGCAACCATTGTGCGGTCGTTTTCTCTAAAGCGGATGGCATCGCCGCTGTAGGTCAGACCGCGCGATACCAGGTAGGAATCGGCCAGCGTCCCAGGAATCGGGAGGGCGTGCGCCCACCGCTGCAGGGCATTGCGGACCCGCGCGTTGTCATCATCGTCCCGCTCTGGCAGTCTGATTGCCGGCGTGTCGTCATTGGCAGGTTCGCGGCGCCAGTCATTCGGCAAACCGAGCCGTTCGCGGACGTAATCTCGGCATGCGCGCCAATCGTCGCCAGCGAATGACGTAACGCTGAATGAGCCGTCAGGTTTGAATTTGACCTTGAGGGATCTATCGCGCTTGCTGTGACTGGGACCGGGACATAGAACATAGTCTCGGACGGCGTTGCCGCCGAGGATGACGGCAATGCTACGAATTGATTGCATGTTCGGTCTGTAGCTCCACGAGGGAATTGAGGGCGAGTTCAGCCAGCGCCTTGTTGAACGAAGGGCTAAAGCCAGCGGTGCGCTCTTGAAAGGCGTTTGGCGCCATTACGTGGGCGGGCTCATCGCCACGCTGCCGCAAAGCCAGGTTGTACAGGCGCAAATGGTCGTTCAGTTCGAGGTCGAAACGCGCAAGCGTGCTACCTCCCGAAGGTGCCGGGCGGAGGGATAAGAATTTCAAGATGGAGATTCCCCTATCGGGGTTTCGGGTTGCACTCGGCCAAAGGGCCGATCGTGCTTTAGGCGGCTTGGGTGGCTTGCTTGTTGTCGTTTGCCAGCGTCACAACATTACCGACTTCTGAAAACACCTCAGTGAATCCTCTCGGATTAGGTCTGAAATAAGAGAATGCTTGGCCCATTGCGGGCGCAGCAAATTCCCCCTTTGGCGATACAAACTTCACTCGTCCGGTTGTGAAGCAGATTGCGTCAGACGACTTGAACAGCGCGTCAAACCACTTCGTATCGGTGCTGTTGTGCGTGAGCATGATGGCCTCCTTCACATTGCCAGCCTTGTATTCGGCAATGAGCTTGTCGACGAAATGCACAATCTCCGGCTGACTGTATGGCGGATTCATCCAGACCTTGCCAAGCCATGGCTTGTCCAGCCCGTCAGTTTCTGCCGTATAGAATGTCCTGGCCCTGACCGTCTCTTGAGCCATCGGGTTGCTGGCGGGGTCGACGTCAATCTGCCCCAAGACAGTGCGGGCTAATTCAACGTATCGCGCTGGCGTGTACCACTCGTTGTCGCCAGTGAAGCTGGTGCGGTAGGCTGCCTGTGCCTTCTCGCCCGCAGCCAGCAAGTCAGCAGTAGCTCGGTCTCCCTCTTGCTGTACGCGGGTGCGATAGTCATAAACGCGAGCCTCAAATTCTTCCTCCGGCACAGCTGCATATTTTCTGGCGCGGTCGGCTAGATGCTTATCAATTCCCATTTCTGGCAGTGTGATTGGTGCGGGTCCGTCCGTGTCCCGCACCTCGTATTGGTTGCTACCGCTTCCCTGCCCACCCTTGGCCAGCAGCCCTGCATCTCTCTGCATGGCCATAATCTCACCGATACGCCGCTCGGCGCGGAATCGGACGGCCATCATGTCGGCCTCAGCGCGTTTGTTTTTTGCCACCTTGGCGGCAGCAGCCATCGCTCGCGCCTTGTCGTGTATCCCCTTAATCTCGTCGACGGCCAGGGCTTCTGAAATGGCGCGGCAAGCAGCGTCGTACCTCATAAGGCCGGTTTGCTGGTTATCGTTCGCGTGCGGAACGGTCGACGTAATCCAGTCGGTGACACTCACGCCGCCACCGCCGGCTTAGTGTTATCGTTGGCCGCAGTCGACTCCCGCCGCCGCGATGCCATCCAGGAATCGAGGTCGGCGATGCTATAGACCACCGTCCTGCACAGCTTGTAATAAATCGGGCCGCCGCCATGACAGCGGAGCTTATCGAGCGTGGATTTCGATAACCGGAGATGTTCGGCTGCTTCGGTGACCCTAAGATGCATTTCAGCTCCCCCCAAATGTTGCCGCGACTATCGCGGTGATGGAGGGAATATGCTGATTGCTCAGCGTGATTTCCAACTAATCAAAAAGCCCAATAAAATAGGGAAGCATGCAATTGATTGTCTTGGGTTATTCGGCGTCCGAAATGGCCTTGTTGTAGGCGGTTATGCACGCCTCGACGTGCTTATCGCCGCGGCGGAAATCTTTCACGAGTCGCAGTAAGCGATCTCTCCGCGAAACACCTTCCGCCTCCATCCAATAGTTCGCGTGTCCAATCTCTATCCACTTATGGAGCCCAGACGATTTGCGGCCGCGACCACCGGCAAGCAGCATAGCGGCAAGCTTCTGCGTCTCTGGCTTCGCGTTGCCGGTTGCGATCGTTTCACGCGCCAGCTTCGTGGCCTCCTTCGTTTTGCCGTGGTTGAGCAGTTCGCGGATCTTAACAGCGGTGAAGTCTACGTTGAGCTTGGCCATTACTTCCCGCCGATCGCAGCGGCGATCGTGTCGCCGATCATGTTAGTAGCGGCGCGCAATGGTGCGTTCGCAAGGTGCGCATATCGGGCCGTCGTCTTCGGCTGGGAATGCCCAAGAAGGCCGCCAATTTGCACAAGGCCCAGCCCCTGGCCTGCACCGACTGCGGCATAGGAATGACGTAGATCATGCAGGCGGACATCATCAAGTCCGGCCCGACGGCGTATAGCCCGCCAAGGCCGGTTAAGATCTGCGCGGGGCCGCTCGTCCTTTTGGCCAGCGCTTTCGCCCGCAATGACATAGCGCCCGAGCTTCGGCAGGTTCTTCAGCACAGCCGTGGCAGGGTCGTTTAGAACGAGGGACTTTTTGCCTGTCTTCGAGTCGGGCAAGTTGAGCAGTCCGCGCTGCTTATCCCAGTCCGACCACCGCAGATGCAGAACCTCCCGCAGCCGTGCGCCGGTTAAGAGCAAGAGTCTGATTGCAGCGACGGCGTGCTGGTCGACCACGACGGCGCGGTTTTCAGGCTTCGGGGCATGCTTAGTCTTCTTGGCTGGGTCTGGCTCCCAGCGAATTCCGCGGGTCTCAGCATCCCGCAGCGCGGCTCCGAGCCGCTGGAATTCCTTGACCGAGAGGAAGCGTTCGCGGCTCTCCTCTTTGTACTTTTCAATTTTCTTGGTCGGGTTCGTCCCTTCCGGCACAAGGCCGCGCGCGTCGCCAAACGAATAAATAGCGCTCAGCACAGCGACGGCACGATTAGCCGTGACCGCCGTCTTGCGCAGCGATAGGTGGAACTTGGCGACCTCGGCGCGGGTAAGGTCCACAGCGCGCGCCGTTCCCAGTTTCGGTTTGACAAAACCGTCGATCAACCGGCGATATGTCGACGCCGTTCGATCCTTCCGCTTTGCTTCCACGTGGTCAGTTATGAATGCATCGGCCAGGTCTGATACGCTTATCGCTGCGCGCCCCTCGGCTCGCGCTGTCGCGGGGTCGTCGCCGATTCTGGCGTTTGCCAGCGCGTCCTTAGCGGCCCTGCGCGCCTTCTCAGCGGTTAGTGTGGATGCCGAGCCCAGTACTATTCTTTTCTTGGAAACGCCCCTACCGCCCGCGCCAGGGCGATATTCCACGATCCACGCCCTGTGCCCATTCTCGGTGATCTTCAGACCAAAGCCCTTCAGCTCTGTGTCCCAGTAAATGACGTACCGGTTGGCGTCTCTATTGGTCTGTGGAAACTCCGGCTTGATCGCCAGTGATGACGCGCCCAATCGAACCATCGGCATTCGGTGTCTCCCCCAAAGTAGCCACCCGGAAGCCACCGAAACGGAAAACTAGAGCTATCGTGCGGCAACACGGTGAAAGCAAAATAAAGGGAAATGGCCTATTTACAAGAGCTTAGTGTATCTCCGAGATATAGCAGGCAACCCAACGCAAACTATCAGTTAGGTTTTGTAAACCGAAGGTCGGGGGTTCAATCCCCTCAGCCGGCACCAGCGATTTAGCCGACATTGCAGCCTTACCGATCGGGGTTCCCTTTGTCCCTAACAACGCTGCCAGCCGTCCACGGGTCTCGATTGTGTAAGGCTCCCCGGCCTTCCTCGGCATAACAATGACGCTGTCGACCAACTCGCGGAAAGCAGCGCCGATCTGATGGTCCACCTTGTCCCCGCTCCCCGAGATTTGCTCCAAGTTGGCTTTAAATCGCTCAAGTGCAGTGGGGTGCCCGCCGCGGCCAAGCAGGCGTTTGGGCCGATAGCAATTTCCTTGAAGCCGCAGCGAGAGTGGATTTCAGGTAGATAATGAGATCGATCTATTAGACATGGTCCTTATTGGGGCTATGCGCACGAAAAAGGCCCGGCGTGCGCTGCCCGGCGGAATCACAGAATGTGATTTGTAAAAGTGGATCAATTTGTCGCGCGGTAGAAATTCTGCAGACATTCGTCCCGGTTCACGATTGTTGCCGGAAATTAAGTTCCTGCTCATCCCTCGTTCATGTGCAACTTCCTACCGTGCCATGCGTTCCAGCGCTCCACAGGAGGACACCATGAAACTCTCGTTCGCACTCATCGGACTAATCGCGCTCAGCGGCGCCGTGTTCACCGCTAGTGCGGCATCGGCTATGCCGCTCGCCCCTCTCGGACAAACATCAAACGTTGAGAGCGTCGCATTGGTTTGTGGTCCGAACGGCTGTGTCCGCACGGCACCGGTCTATCGACGGTATGGCTACGGTGTCGGTCGCTATGGCTATGGCGTGCGTCGAGGTTACGGATACCACCGTGCGTATGGCTATCACCGGGGCTATCGCCGGTACTGATTGTTAACGGCGAGGCCGCCCCTTTTGAGGCGGCCTCTCTCTTACAGATTGAAATACAACATAGAGACTAAGACCGTCGAAAAGACGCCCAGTCCAACGATGGCAAGTTTCAAAACTAGGTCGGCTGCCAAGCGCTGCTCCCTCAGTTGTAAATCAGCCAGAATCATACGCCTTACTTCGGCGGTTGCAATCCGCGCGAGTTCAGCCATCCGTCAATGTTGGCGCCGGCATCGAATTCGCGGGCCTTCTTCAAAAACACTTCACGCTCCGCGTCGTCTGCCGGGAATTGATCTGCCTTTTCTCTCGCTAGCCGCGCTTCGTTGATAAGCCGCTCGCCTAGCGTCCTGTCCTGTTTGAACCGGTGGCGCTTCATGAAAATCCTCCTTCATGATTCGCTATACCGGAAATCTTTTCGGGTCCTCCAAGGTTCCAATGGGCAATAATATTGCACGAGGGCGTTCGCTTGGCGGAACACCCTCGTTCGCAATTTGTACGCTAGGACCAGATCGGTCTATGGGCGACGCCCGAGGACGAACCGGCCCCGCGGGCCGCTCCTCCTCCGACCAAACACCAAAACTCACAATCCCCGGTGTTTCCTGTCGGCTAAACTGACCAATCCCCTCAGCCGGCACCAGCTTTTGACGCGCGGCTCTCAGCTCGACGACTTTCGCGCGCTCCCGCGGCGCCGTCGATCTCGACCCACACATGTTTCGACTGCTCGAAAACCGATTTGATCGGAGCCGGGAAGTTCGGGTCCCCAATCGTGCCGACGGCGACTCCGATCAGCGCGGGCAGATTGTCCGCCTTCCAATAGACGGTTGAGCCGCAATCGGTGCAGAAATGGAAGCGCACCTTGCCGCCGCTTGCGGCTGGCCGGACGTATTCCTTCGGCGCGCCCGAGATCGTGACGACCTCAACCGGATAAAAGGCACCGACGCCGAACGGCGCGCCGGTTCGGCGCTGGCAATCGACACAATGACAGGCGACTACCAGGTTGGATGGACCCGGAAGCGAAAGCCTGACGGTCCCACAACTGCATCTGGCATCGATCATCGAGCACACTCCGATTCCTCACGTTTCGAACGCCCGGTGTTTTATTCCAGCAGAGTCTGCATGGGCGATGGTGCTGGTCCTGTCCTGCCGCAAGTCGCGCCGATGACGGCCCTCACTTCTTCTCCACCTCGAACGCCAGCAGTACGTTGCCGGCAATGCCGCTCCACTGGCCATAGCCGGAATTGGTGTAGAGCACGCCGCCGGCGATGACCGGCCCCGGGCCGTCGATTGCGCCGCCATGAGCGGGGACGCCGTTGACGGCTTTGAAATCCTGCGTGGTGTCGAACTCCCACAAGAGCTTGCCGTCGGCGGTGGCGTAGGCACGCAGGAAGCCGCTGACGCCGCCGGAGAACAGGACGCCCGGGATCAGGCTCACCGCCGCCGACAGCGCGGGGCTGCATTGGGGGCGGTCACCGCAGGCGACCGGCGGCACTTCCATTGCAATCTTTCCACTGACGAGGTCGAGCCCGAACAGACCGCCGCCCTGGGTGGAATCGAGCCGCCGCGTGCCGTCGCGCGTAAAGCGCACATCGGAGTTCGCGACATAGATGCGGTCCTGGTCGGCGGCCGAGCCCCACTCGCTGCCGCCGAGCGGGCCGCCCTTCCCGATCCGCGTCTGCCACAGAATCTTGCCGCCGTCATCGGGATCGAGCGCGTGCACGACGCCGGATTTCTGCGCAATGACGAGCACGCGCCTGTCGTCGCGCAGGGTCACGAGAATTGGCGACTGACCGAAATCGTGATCGGGTCCGTGATCCTCGGGACAGTTGGTCTTGTCCGCGCTGTAGCACGCCACGACATAGGCGTCCTTCGGCGTCGCCTGCTGCTTCCAGAGCAGCTTTCCTGTCGCAAGATCGAAGGCGAGGATCGCGTCGCTGGTTGCGGACGGCGGATTTGAGTAGGAATTACTGGTCGCGACATAGATCGCGCTGCGCTTCGGATCGATCGTCGGAGCCGACCAGACGGCGGCGCCGGACGGGCCGAATAGCTGCGTGCCCCTCGCATTCTTGCCGGCCGGATGCGGCGCTTCGGGAATCGTATAGGCATGCCAGACTGTCTTGCCGGTCGCGGCGTCCAGCGCCGCCACGCTGCCGCGGAAGGTACAGCATTCGTAAGAGGCCTGCGAGCCGACGGCTTCCTCGAGCGAGGACACCGGCACGTAGAGCACGCCGGAATGCAGCGTCGGCGCGCCGGTGATGCGCGCAGCCGCATGCTCCTCGACCTTGGTTTTCCAGATCACCGTGCCGGTCAGCGCGTTCACGGCATAGGCGTTGGCGCGCAAATCGCCGAAGAAGATCGCGAACTGATCGGAGCCCGGAAGCTGTGCAAAGCTGATCGCGGCGCGCACGGCGGCATCGGCCGCGAATGTCCACAGCGTGCAGCCGCTTCGCGCGTCAAGCGCGTGCACCTTGCGGTCGGTGCCGCCGATGAACAGCAGGCCGCCCACGATGGTCGGCGGCGCAAAGGATACCGAGGCGCCGGGAAACGCGTAAGTCCATTTCAGCCGCAGGTGCGGCACCTCCTCCGCGCTCAGACCGGCCATGTCGGCTGGCTGGAAGCGACTGTTGTTGACGTCAACGCCCCATCCGTTCCAGCGCGGACCGTCCAGCGTTTGCGGGAAGCCGCCGGCCTGCTGCGTGCAGCGTCCCTCCGCGTCGACCGAACTGGCACTGGTCGCGGACTTGCCGGTGACGAAGGCGGCAATTGCACGGCGCTCTACGTCGCTGCGGTCCTTCGCCATCGCTGACATGCTGCCGGAGGTCAAAGTCTCCAGCACATGATCGAACGACATCGCCTGCATGGCGCTGCGGCCCGGCACGCGGTTCTGAACATCGCCGTCGTGACACTGTGCGCACTGTGTTGCGTAGAGCGCAGCGCCGTCCTGCTGCGCCAGTGCCGGCGCGGAGCACCAGAACAACAGAGCGGCTACGACAAGACTCGTCCTCATGGCGTGCTCCGGCATCGTCACCGCAGTGCGAGATCGCTTCACACAACCACAAGTGTATCGCGACGGCCAACACCGAGGCAATGGACGTTCCGCTCGCGCCTGTCACACATCCGTGGCAATGCGGGCCCCATCCGGCAATTCATCCAGCCGCCACAGCCCAAGGCTCTTGTCGCGCCAGCCGCCACCGCCCTCCTCGCAACGCTCGCTGATCAGTTCGCGCGGCGCCGGCCAATCGAACGGCGCCTTCGCCATGTTCAGCGCCCGCCAGTCGCCGTCCTCGCAATCGCGATTGCCGTCCCATTCGGGAAACGTCGTGACCAGCAGGAAGCGCGCGCCACTCGTCCGGAAGCGGTCGACGGCACGAACGATGTTGTCGAAGCTCAAATGCACCAGGCAGTCCCGGCACAAGACGACATCCGCGCGCGGCAGTGCATCGCGCGTGATGTCGGCAACGAGAAATCGGCCGGACAGTTCGCCGCGAGCCGCGCGCCCGTTGTTGGCCGCGATCAGCGACGGCACGATGTCGATGCCGGTGTAGTCGAGATCGAGCTTCATGCGGCCGATCCAGCCGGCATCGCCGCAAGGCGCATCGAGCAGCGAGCGCACGCCGAGCCGTTGCAGCAATAAAGGAAGCGCCTCGCGGATCGCGGCGGTTGCGGCATCCTCCGAGCCGAGGCCTGACACCGAACTGGCCGCGCCCCACAGGTTCGTCTGCTCGATCCGCTCGAACCGCGCGACGAGGTCGAGGCCCGCGAAACTGTTGCGGTCGGCGGCGAACCGCTCATGGGCGAGCACAGGTGGACGATTGGCGATCATGGGACGGGATGTGACTTCCGGCGCAACCGCAGTATACAGGCAAAGTGAGCGGTCCAAAATGGTCCGTAAACGAGCCTGCTTAGGTCATCCGTCGCGTCTGGGCCCCATGCGCTCCACCACAGCCAAAGAGAAGGCCAGAATCGCTGCCGGCGCGGCGACGGCCGTCATCATGACGGCTGTGCTGTTCGTCGTCGCGTTCGGTTTTCTGCTGGCGCGATAGCGCGCGCGGCGACCAAAGCCGCCGCGCAGACTTACGCGGCGCGCACGGTCCGCAAGAACTTCCCGACTTCGTCCTTCAGCCGGTTGCTGTCGGTCGCCAGCAACTTGGCGGTGGAGAGCACCTGCGAGGAGGCCGAGCGCGGAAGATTGCGCAGCGGAGACTTCGGCGAAGCCGTCGACGGTCGCCGAAAGTTCGCGCGTCCCGAACGCGGCGACGGCGGCAAGCGCGCTGCCCATCAGCCGTCCCGATTTCTGCCAACGCTTCATCCCAGCGTCGGGCATTGGAACCCGCGGACGTTAAAATTTAATGCCAAATGCACCGCATAGTCTTACGGAAAAATAACCCTTTGGAGTCTCGACGTAAGCTTCGCGTAAGCTTCAGCCGTTGGGGCGCGATCCCGACAGGGCCGGCGCGGAACCGGTTGCTCGCCTCAGCCGTTGTCGGCCCATGCGGATCCGAGAAGAAAACCGAAACATGTTTCTGCTGTCGATAGTCACGCTGTGCTGTGGCGTCGTGGCTGGCACAGTTGCGCTGTTCGAGCTGACACTGGGGCCGGCTCCGGCGCAGCAGATGGCCGAAAGGGGCTGCTATCGACGTAACCGCGCCGACACCCGTTCGGGTGGTCGGGGCGCCGTTCGAGCCCAACGTCAATCCGCGGGAGCGATAGCGCTCACCCCGGCGAGACCTCCGTGCCCTCCTCGGGCCGGCTTTGGGCCCGCGCCAATTCTTCCACGAACGCGATCACCTCCGCCCGCTTGTCGGGCGGCAGCGACAGGAACGCGCGAACGAGCCTCAAGCCGTCCGCTTCGTCCGAATGGTCCGTTTTGGCATCCATTCCCCACTGTCAGGCGGGCGGGAAAAATATGCAATCCCCAACAAACACCTTCTTGATTCGGCTGGCCAGCTTTGCTGGAATAGCCCCAACAAAGGTGCACCATGAAGTGGATCAGGGAACGCGACGCGCTGATCGCGCAGACAATGGCCTTCGTCCAATCGGTAACCGGCAAAACGGATGACCTCCATCCGCCGGAGATCCCGATGGCGGCAGCGGCCGCGCCGGTGGAGATCATCCCTCTCGAGACCGTCGTCGAGATCGAACCGCTTCGGCCCGCCCCGCTGGCGCAGCCCTCACCTGTCTTAACGCCGCAGGCGGCGCGCTACGACGTCCGAGCCGAGATGCAGACCCGCATCGCCAATTTCCGCAAGCATCAGGAGCGGTTCGAGCGCGAGCGCGAGGAATATTGCACGGCCACCCTGACCAAACTGCGCGCCGCCATCCGCGACGTCTCTCGCCGCCCAGCGGCTGAAAAGTAAAGCCGGGCCTCCTGTCGCGGGCCTACAGCCAGGACCACACCAGCCAGAGATTGGCCGCACATGCGCCGATCAGCGCCAGCGTCAGGGGCAGCAGCATGTGCCCGCAGGAGGTTTTCAGGTCGCTCGTCATGGCCGAAAACATCCGCTGATTCCGCCAAACGAGTCCCAGGGATTCTTTTTTTCGGGATTCAGGACTCGTTAAGGACTCAGGCCCGGCGCCGCACATCACGGCCATGTGATCAACCGGTCGACGGGAACCCCTCCCCCGCAAGATCGTTATCGCGGTTTCCGGGAGCGGGAAGAATGCCTTACGCCCTGTTCTGCAACGATGCCCAGATCAGCAAGGCCTACCCTGATGAGTCCGATATCTGGAAGCTCGCGCAGCGGAGTGGCCTCGTCGTGGATGTCAGTGCCGACGACGATCGCCTCGGCCCGCGCCGGGTGCTCGACAACGATTACGAGATCAAGCCGTGCCAGGCCGCACACGGCGAGGACCCCGCCAGGAACAAGGCCGAGGCCGATCGCCAGTCCAGGTTGGAGCTTGAGCTGAATTCGTAGGATCCGACTGGAAGCCTGAGAAAGTCAGGGCCGGGAAAAGTCTCAGGGCGTCGCGGTTGCAAGCGAGGCCTGCTCGCCCGCCAGGGCCACGCAGGCCTTCCGGCGATGTAGCCCACGGATCGCGCCGGTGACCTTCAGCACCTTGCCGGAGGAGCATGAGGCGTCCTTGACGAAGGCCACCTCATAGGGTGCCAGCATCAGAGGCTCGGATTTAAGGATTGTTTGGGCAGCGCACGGCAAACTAACGAAGCTCGAGAGCACCACTGCCGACACCAAGATACGCATGTCCGTCGTCCCACCAACCCGGTAATTGTCATATAACGCGTTCCAGCGCGTGAGTTCCGTAAGCGGCAAAAATTATTTTTGCTTTACCCGAGCTCCATGACGCGTGTGAGAAGGCGCACGCTGGAATGTTCGCCTGCAAATGACGCGCCAGATGGTTGATGCAATGCAAACAAAAGGCTGGCCCACGAGGGCCCGGCAAACGAAAGGCCGGCGGGAGCCGGCCTTTGTCAGATCGTGGTCGTTGGTGGCGCGTCAGTAGCGCGAGGCTGCCGGACCGCCCCAACCGAAGCGGTAGTTCACGCCGACCTTGACGGTATGCTCGTCGTCCCGGCCCCGGACGCCGATGATGTCGGGCGGACCGGAGGTGGAGGTGAAGGTCGTGCTGCCAAAGTTGTAGTACTGGTACTCGGCCTTGGCCGACCAGTTCGGCGCGAACATGTATTCGAGGCCGGCGCCGACGGTATAACCGTCCTTGCTGTTGCCTGTGGTGGTGAATGCCTGCGGCACGCCGGCGACGTTGACGCCGAGACCGCCATTGCGCCAGGCGTAACCGCCCTTGGCATAGAGCAGCGCCGGACCCCAAGTGTAGCCGATGCGGCCAGTCACCGAACCGATCTGGTCGGTGTTGGACGTCACCTGTGAGCCCAGCGGGAACGTGACACCATTATTGTTGGTCGGCAGCCATGAATACTGGGCCTCGATACCCACGACCCAGTTGGGCGCGAACTGGTAGTCGAAGCCGCCCTGCACGCCGCCCAGGAAGCGCGCGTCGCTCGACTGGAAGCTGCTGTCGCCGGCAAAGGCGCCGCCGACATGGCCGCCGATGTAGAAACCGGTCCAGTTGTAGATCACCTGCGGCGGCGTGTAGGCCGGAGCCTTGGTGTAGGTGCGGGCCTGCATATCCGCTGCTGCGGCCGGCGCGGCCAGCGCAAGCAGAGCGACTGCGCCCAGCAAAATCGTTTTCATGATCATCCCCGTTCTTTCATTAACGACACTCAGGAAACAACGTGGCGTGAATTGGGTTGCTTCGCGGCGATGCCGGAACGTTGATCGTTCGCAACTGTGACAGAGCAGCAACAACGCGACTTTGTTCCATCACGTAGCCTTGTACCGGCTGTTTTCCTAGCCTGCGCAAAGATCTGCGTAACAATTTGTCGCAAGGCGAAACCACCCCGTTCAAAGCTCGCCGAAATGTGATCCGGCAGCTCCGGCGGCCTCTGTCCTACCACCAGCCGATGAAGGCGGGCTTTGCGCTACCGCGTCATCTTTTCCAGTTCCGGAAAGGGTACGTAAACCGCGCCCGCGCACAGCTCACTGGCGCGATCGACGACGCGGTCCCCCCGGCCGTTGACGAAAATGACGGCGCGTTCCCGCATGGCCTTGTAGGTGCCGTCGGTTTCGCGTGGGGTGAAGTGCAGGCAGCTGACATAGAACTGGCGGCCGCCGACCTCGCGCTGCAACGGCTCGGCCATGCTGGCGTCGCGCACGCCCACCGGGTTGTTCAGATAGCTGCGCATCAAGGCCAGCGTATCGCTGCGGAAATTGTCGGGAAACGGCTGCGGCCCGCCGGCCTGGGTCCCGTCCATCAGGGTTGGACGGTCACCGTCGCTGCCGAAACATGCCGCCAGCGCCAACGGCAATGCCAGGATCAATGCCAGGCGTACCGCTCGTTTCGCCAATTGCCCCACCGGTTACGCTCTCCGTTCAATCAGACCAGAAGCTGTTCTAGCCTCAAGATTGCGCGAAGGGAATTCGGTCCTGCTCGCACGTCCTGCCGCCACAAGCCTTGCGGATAGTGCACCGGCCCGCCGCCGACGGCTGCGCTTTCGCGCAGGCGCCGAATCGACGGGCCGGCCTGAACTCCTCACGCGGCGACTGGGCAATGCTACGACGTCGCCGCGCCGGATCAGTCGTTAGCTGCGCTTGTCCATTGTCGCCGGCTTGATCACGTCCGGCTGCGTCTTCAGAGACTTCTTCGCCGCCAGATGCTTGTGGTGGTGGCGATGCGTGCGCACGGTCTTGTGCTGGTCCGGGGTGGCCGCGGCGTTGGCGTTCATCGCCTTCGACTTGGTATCCACCTTGGCGCCCGCCTTGATGTCGGAGACCTTGGCGTCCGCCTTGAGGCCGGCGTCGGGTTTCGCGGCGGTGGTCGACACCTTGGTCTGGCTCTGGTCCGCCTTGATCACCGGCGTGGTCGTGGTGGTCTTTCCGGCTTCGGTGGCGAAGGCCGGAGCTGCAATCACGGAAGCTGCGAGCAAGGCTGCGGAAATGGTCTTCAACATGGTTGGTCTCCTCTTGGAAGGATCTTGAGGCGGCACCCTCTCGCCTACCCTTCGATCATAGGTAAGAGCCTAGGCGGCGGGCGCTGAACCCAGTCTGAAGCCCTTTGCAGGTTTCCGTTCATCTCGATGACACGTTTGTCATCTGCGGCAGGGCGAATAGACCGGGGCGGCGGGGAATGTTTTTGCGCGCCGGGTGTTCCGGTCTCTGGGCAATCGTGTAGGATCGCCACGCTTCATACGGGAGAACTTAGATGCGCAAACTCTCAACGCTTCTTGTGCCGGGACTTGTCGCCATGACGTTGGCGGCCGGGCCGGCTCTGACCAGCGCCTATGCCGCAGGCAGCGACGAACCCTCGTCGCCGCCGAAGTCGGACACCTCGACCAAGAAGGGCAAGAAGAAGAGCTCCTCCGTCAGCGATCCGAAATTCCTTGCCGCGTACCGTACCGCTTACACCACGATCTACGACAATCACGACTACACGGGTGCGATCGGCCAGCTGAAGTCGCTCAAGCGCGACGACGTCGCCGACGTCGCCAATTTGATCGGCTATTCCTATCGCAAGATCGGCGACTACCAATCGTCGAAGATCTATTACGAGCTGGCGCTGAAGGACGATCCGAACCACGTCCGCACCTGGCAGTATTACGGCCTCTGGCAGCTCGAGCAGGGCAACCGGGAGCAGGCGCAGTATCACTTGAACAAGATCGCCTCGCTCGCCGGCACCGACAGCTCCGAGTATCGCTCGCTTGCCACGGCGCTCGACAAGCCGACCGGCGCGACCCTCGTCTACTAAAGACGCCGCATCTTCGAATGAAGCAAATGGGCACAACCGCAGGGTTGTGCCCATTCTGCGTTCTCGGATAGCCTTCCGCACCAATCCTCCCCTCGCAAATTGGTGCGCAATGGACAAGTGGCTGCGATCCGCGATCGACTACATCGGCTCCTGGATCGAATTCCAGCAGACGACGTTTCAACAGCCCGGCGTTATGGTCGCATTCGTCCATCGCGGCGAGGTGGTCGCCGAGCACGCGTTCGGCCTCGCCAATCTCGACACCGGCGAGAAGCTCACCCCGCGACACCGCTTTCGCATCGCCTCCCACTCCAAGAGTTTTACCTCGGCCGGCATCATGAAGCTGCGCGAGCAGCACAAGCTCCGGCTTGACGATCCCATCGGACAATATGTCGTCGGCCTGCATCCGCGCGTCGCCGAAACAACAATTGCGCAAGTGCTCTCGCACAGCGCGGGACTGACGCGCGACGGCGCCGATTCCAGCCAGTTCATCGACAACCGTCCCTATCTCAACGCCAAGGAGCTGGCGGCGGAATTGAAGCTGCCGACCGCGATCGAACCGGGCACGCGCTTCAAATATTCCAACCACGGCTTTGGCCTGATCGGTCTCCTCATCGAGGCCGTGACGAAGGAGCCCTACCCGGTCTGGATCAAGCGCGAGATCATCGAAGCCGCAGGCCTGCGCGAGACCGAGCCGGACGCGCCGCTTCCCAAGAGCGCGGCATTCGCGCGCGGTCACACCCGCAAGCTGCCGTACGGAGAGCGATGTGTAATCCCCGGCGACAATCCCGCACACGCCATGGCATCGGCCGCCGGCTTCGTCGCGACCGCCGCCGATACGGCGCGGTTTTTCGCGCAGCTCGCGCCCAATGCGAAAAAGAGCGTGCTATCGGTCGCGAGCCGCCGCGAGATGACGCGAAACCATTGGCGCGTGCCGCAGAGCTTCGAAGGTTACTACGGCCTCGGCGTCAACGCCGGCAAGACCGACGGCTGGGATTGGTTCGGCCATGGCGGCGGCTTTCAGGGCTACATCTCGCGGACCTGCTCCATCCCCGCTTGCGAGCTCGCGATCAGCATCCTCAGCAACTCCATCGACGGCGCGGCGCCGTTCTGGATGGACGGCGCGATGCAGATCCTGCACGTGTTTAAAACGCGCGGCGCACCCGACCGGCGCGTGCGAGACTGGACCGGGCGCTGGTGGACGATCTGGGGCGCGAGCGACCTCGTGCCTGCAGGCAACCGCGTGCTGGTCGCCAATCCCCAGTTCAACAACCCGTTCATGGACGCTGCCGAGATCGAGGTCACCGGCCGAGACACCGGCAAGCTTGCCTGGGCCGCAGGCTATTCCAGCCACGGCGAGCCCGTGCGGCGCATCCGCGACAAGCGCGGCAAGGTCAGCGACGTCTGGATTGCGGGCGCCAACATCAAGCCGGCCAAGGTCGTGGCGCGTGAGATCGCGCGGAGGTACAAGCCGCGCAAGCGACGGCCTACTCCCGAATGAGAGTCTCGACCTCGCTCCGCAACGCCTGCCGCGAGCCGTCGCGCGAATAGAACATGTGGCCGCCGGGATAGACGATGAATTTCACCCGCTGTGTCGCGAAGGCCGGCAACTGGTCGAGCACCCGCTTCGATCCGAAATAGGGCGTGGCGAGATCGAAAAGGCCGTGCGCGACCAGCACGTTCAGCTTGGCATCCGTGGCAAGGATCTGGCGCAGCTCGGACACCGACTGCGGCGGGTTGATGCCGCGGCCGAAATCCCATTTGCCCTCGACGGCGCCGTTCAGGACCTCGTAGGAGCCGTCCGGCCGCCAGTTGAGTTTTCGCGTCAGGACGTCGACCGCGGCACTCGTCAGCGGCGCCTGCAGCGCATCGCCTGAGGGGTCGCCGAACCGAGAACTGCTCGAATCCGGGTAGGGATCGAAGCCGCGCACCGAGGCATCGTAGCGGCCCGTCACTTTGCCGCCTTTGCGATCGAACTCGCGGCGGAATTCCCCGACATCGAAGCGGCCGGCGAGCCGGCGGCTGACCGCCTGGTCGATACCGGTGAGCTCGGCGACCTTGTCGGCAAGACGGTTGGTGGCCTCCTTATCCACCTCGCCCTTGACGAGATCGGCCAGAAAGTCGCCGCGCGCGTAAGCCTCGACGTCGGCGAGATCGGCGCGCTTGACCGCCCCTTTGGCTTCGCGCGCCACAGCGACATAGCTCGGCAGCGTCGCGACATATTGCAGGAGGCTGGTGCCGGTGAACTCGCGGAAGTCCAGGAGCGGCGACACCAGGATCAATCCCCTGACGCCGACCCCATGCTGGAGCTGCAACTGGCGCACCACCTTCGGCCCGCGAATGCCGCCATAGCTCTCGCCCGCGACGTATTTCGGCGAAGTCAGCCGATCGTGCTTCTCCAGCCAGCGGCGGATCACAAGCGCGATCGCATTGACGTCGCCATCAACGGAGTAGAACGATTTGCGCGCATCCTCGCCGCTAGCGATGAAGCGGCTGTAGCCGGTGCTGACGGGATCGATGAAGACGAGATCGGTGAAATCGAGCCAGGTCTCCGCATTCGGCTTCACCTCGGGCGAGGCGGACGGCGACAGCGCTTCGCCATCGAGCGGTAGCCGCCACGGCCCGGCCGCGCCGAACTGGAGCCATGCCGAGGACGCACCGGGGCCGCCGTTGAACAGGAACATTACGGGGCGCGTCGCACGGTCGGCGCCGTCGAGCTCATAGGATGTATAGGCAATGTCGGCCAGCGGCTCGCCCTTGCCGTCGAACACGCGGATCGAACCAGCGGTCGCGGCGAAGTTGAGGGTACGGCCGGGAAGATCGAGCGTCTGCTTCGTGGTCGAATCCGAGGGGAGACGGTGCGGCTCGGCGGATGACGATGAATTCTGAGACGCGCTTTGTGCGCCGCCGCCGCGCCCGCCCTTTTGTCCGGCTGGCGCCGCGGTCTCGGCGCGCGGTTGCGGCGGATCATCCGCACGCGCAAATCCCGCAAGCGCGAAAGCCGACACCGCCAGTACCAAGGTCGCGCGGCGGAGCGCCGGCATATTCGTCGCCATAATCGTTCTCCCTGCTCGGCTGCGAGCACCGGTGCGGACCGCAAGGGTAGCGCGGAATTGCGACGGTTTGGGGGATCATGGGTCCAGCGGTGCCTGGAGAGCCCGGTTGGGCGCAAATCGACCCGATTTTGTCCTCAGATCGGGATGGGCAGTTGCCGGTCTCTTTTGAAGGGCGGTCATCCTCGACAATCGAGGCCCAGGTCGTATAGACGAGCCCGGCGGAACTTTCTCCAGCGGCCCTGCCCCGGAAGCCATGACCAAGCCAGCGCGATACGACCGGATCGCCTTCGTCGCCAGGCCCGAGCAGCGAGGCGCAAGCGGCCTTCGGCCAGCTGACGGGGGATTATGGCAATTGCACCGTCGAGGAGGCGGACGTCGTGGTCGCACTTGGCGGCGACGGGCTCATGCTCCAGACGCTGCATCGGAACATGCGCTCGGGCAAACCGATCTACGGCATGCACCGCGGCACCGTCGGCTTCCTGATGAACGAGTACTCGACGGTCGATCTTCGGGCCCGTCTCGACGCGGCGAAGGAATCCGAGATCAACCCGCTCCTGATGCGCGCGACCGACGCCAACGACCGCGTCCACCTGCATCACGCCATCAACGAGGTCGCCCTGTTCCGGCAGACCTACCAGGCCGCGCGCCTGCGGATCCTGATCGACGAGCGTGAACGCATGACCGAGCTGATCGCCGACGGCATTATGGTGGCAACACCGGCCGGCTCGACCGCCTACAATCTGTCCGCCCAGGGACCGATCCTGCCGATCAACGCTGCGCTGCTGGCGCTGACGCCGATCAGCGCCTTCCGCCCGCGCCGCTGGCGCGGCGCGCTGCTGCCGAACACGGCTTATGTCGTGATCGAGGTGCTGGAGGGCGACAAGCGCCCCGTGGCGGCGGTCGCCGACCATGACGAGGTCCGCGACGTCCGCCGCGTCGAGGTGCTGTCCGACAGGACCATCTCGATGCGCATGCTGTTTGACCCCGGTCACAGCCTGGAAGAGCGCATTCTGCGCGAGCAGTTCGGCTCCTGAGCGCCTCGTCAGACTGCCGATCGCAACCCTTCGTTAACCGTCGGCGCGATATGGTTAACGAAAGTTGACCGCTTCGGCCCGGGCTCCATGTTTCGCATCGATTTCAACAAGCTGCGTTTCCTCATCTGCGACGACAATCCGCACATGCGCCGCATCCTGCGGACGCTGCTGCATTCCTTCGGCGCGCGCGAGGTCTACGAAGCCGAAGACGGCGCAACCGCGCTGGAAATGTACAGCCATTACGTGCCCGACATCGTCATCGCCGACTGGGCCATGCCGATCTTCGACGGGCTCGAGCTGGCGCAGATGATCCGGCAGCCGGAATCCAAGGGCAATCCCTACGCGCCGATCATCATGCTGACCGGCCATTCCGAGAAACGCCGCGTCACCGTGGCGCGCGATGCCGGCGTCACCGAATTCCTGGCCAAGCCGATCTCGGCGAAGGGGCTCTACCAGCGCATCCTCAACGTGGTCGCCAGTCCCCGCCCCTTCATCAAGACCAAGACCTATTTCGGCCCCGACCGGCGCCGCAACACCATCTCCGCTTATATGGGTCCCGAGCGCCGCGTCGGCGAAAAGCACGAGGTGCTGCAGCAGCCCTCGCTGCTCGACAAGGCCCGCTCATCCATCTAGCGCAACGTCTCTCACGGTCGAGGCCGATATCATGGCGAAGAACAGCGCAAGGGACATCAAGGTCACGGCCTTCGCCACGCATCAAATCATCACGCAGCCCAACCCGCTGCGTACAGTCCTGCGCCGTGTCGAAGAGAAGGACATGGACGATCCGGTCGGCCGGGCCGAACAGGCGCTCGCGGGCCTCGCCAGCGAGTTCAAGGACTGGATGGTGACCGAGATCAACCGGCTGTCGGCCGCCTACGTCGCCATCCGGCACGACGGCTTCACCAAGGACAGGCGCGACGAGCTCTTTCGCGCCGCGCACGACGTCAAGGGCGATGCCGCGACCTTCGGCTATCCGGCGGCGGCGGGAATTGCCGAGAGCCTGTGCCGCGTCATCGAGCATGCGCCAGATCTCGAAAAGGTGCCGGCCGAGCTGTTCACGCACCACATCAACGCCATCCTCGCCATCGTGCACGAGAACACCAAGCTCGACCACATCAGCGTCTCCGCCGAGCTCAGCCGGCGCCTGCGCAAGGTCGCCGACGACTATCTCGCCCAGGTCAACCGCGACCGCCCCGAGCATCTCGAGGTAATCCTGGCGCCGAGCATCGCGCCGGCGGAGTAGCGGCTCGCCTCTTTCCTCGTCATTGCGTTTGCGGGTCTCGTTACGCCGCGATCAGCTCGTCGTACCCCGGATCGACCGCCTCGTCCGCGACCAGCTCGTCGCAGAACAGCCTTGCCTCCTCGCGCGCGGATTCGGTGGCGAAGCGGCGCAGCAGGACCATCAGCGGCTCGGTGGCGCCGCGGTCGGTCTCGCAATGGGTGAGCACGCGCTCGACCATGCGCCGGCGCAGCCGCGCCGCGTTGTCGTCGCTGTCGACAAAGCCTTGCTCGTGGCAGGCATCGAGCGCGACCTGGAATGCGGCAAACGTCGCCTCGGGAAGCCCGGCGCGGCGGAGCAACGCGTGCAGGCTGTTGCCACCACGATCGTGCAGCAGTGCGGTCACGCGCGCCAGCGGCAGATCGGCGAGTTCAGCCAGCGCCGCGTCGAACAAGTCGAGATTGCTCGACAGCAGAGCGCGCAGAACAAGACCCGCGGTGAGCTGGCCCGTGATGCGCAGGTGCCGGACAAGCCCCTGCATGTCCTCGCCGCGCGAGCGCGCCGCGATGTTCATGGTGGAGCGGTCACGCGCCTCGGTCGCGATGCGCTCGGCGCGGTCGGCACTCAGCCAGTTCCGGGCCACGACGAATTGCGCCAGCGTCTCGGAGAGTTTCGCCACCAGCGCGGCGCGCGTGGCGGACGGCATATCCTCCAGCACCAGCATCGCCTCGCGGATCGCGGCAAGATGGCCGTGACGTTCGACGATGCGATCCCAGGAGAATGGCGCAAGCTCGGCATGAGGATTTTCGATCAGCTCGAGCGCTGCCGCCGCGCAGCCGACTTCGGCGATGGCGGCGCAGACCGATACCGGCAGCGCGATGCGGCGGGCGACCGCGCACTGCACTTCGTCGTTGCCGGTCGCGACGATGTCGACGAGATCGGCGTCGATCAGCAACGGAGAATGTTCGAGCACGGGCAGCGCGACGGTCGGCTGGTCCGCCGACAGCGCCCGCACGATTGCGGCCGGCGCCTCGGTGCTGCGTGCCAAACGCCTCGGCCATCGCCTGCCGCACCAGCGGCGAGGGATCGTCGAGCAGCATCAGAAGCGCGCCTTCGGCGGCAACCCGGTCGTCACGGGAAAGGTCTGAGATCAGCCAGGCCCGGGCCAACGCCCGTGTCGCCTCGGCCCGCTCGCCGGCGGGCGCCGTCCTGATCCAATTGATGAACTGCCGAACGATCATGTTGCTTCCGGCTTAACGCAACGAAGACGAAGCGGTGACGGCTTGTCACCTGCAACACAAAATAAACCACGACGCTTAACAAAGCGTTCACCATAACCGTTTGGTTTTATTGACGTTTTGTTAATGGAACCGAAGCGCTTCGACAGCCGTCTGTGCGGCATGGGTCCCGGCTCTGCGGCGCATCGCTTACGCGTTGCGCCTTGTGCGGGACACGAGTGCAGATATTAGCTCGAGAACGTGCCGCTGCGATCGCTGAAGAGATCAAGCGGCTGCGGCGGCCGAACGTCGGGCGTTGCCGATGCGCCCGAGGTCGCGGGTGCGACCGAATTGAGCGAGGCATTGTTGCCCCACAATTTCTGCACGGTCGTCGAGACCGGCTGCGTTGCATCGCCGGGCTGATAGAGCGATCGAAACACTGGCGTGCTCGGCGCATTGTCCGCGACCGTCGTTGGCGCCATGGCGCTACCCGGCGTCATCGCGCGTGTGTTTGGAAAGGTCTGGAGATAGGCGGCGTTGTCGATCACCGGCGCGACGGGCTGCACGCCGTTGGCGCTTGCGACCTGCGTGGTCGACGGCGTGTCGCCATACGCCGCCATCGCGCTGCGGGTCGATTTCGAATTTGCAGCGCCGGCATAGCGTGCATCCAGCACCGAATAGACCTCGGAGACGCTGCGGGCGCGGCCGTCCTTGGCGTAGAAGATCGAGCGGTTGGCCGATGCCGCATTGGGAAACAACCGCGCGCCAACGGCTTGCGGATTGTCCTCGGCATTGGCGATCAGCTTTGCGGCGCCGCCGAGGCCCATGAAATGGGCCATGTAGAGTTCGCTGTCGCTCGGCCTGCGGCCAAGCAGTCCAGTAAGCTTGAAGCTGTTCGACTGCGTCAGCGCAGCCGCCATGCTGGATGCGGCCTCCGGATCGTCGCGCAGCTTCATGATCGATCGCTTCATCGCGGGATCATCGACGGTGTAGGTGCCCGACGAGGTCCTGGTGATGGCGTCGGAATAATTGCCATAGCCGAGCTGGGCGCCCGCCTCCTTCACCGTGCCGAGCCAGGTCTGGTCGATGAACTGGTAGAGCCCATGCGCCGACGATGTGGTGGCACCGGCGCTCGGATCGAAATCCGATTCCATCTTGGCGGTGGTCAGCATGTATTGGAAGCTGACGCCCGCGACGTTCGAGGCCTGCTTGATCGCACCGGCGACGCGTGCCCGCGACGGATCGAGAACCGCCGTCTGCGAGCCACTGGAATTGTCGACCGACATGATGGAGGGCCCGCCCCGCGCGGCATTGAGCGACGCCGGCAATTCGGCGCCCTGTCGTCTCACCGTGGGACAGGTATGGTTAATGCGGGGTTAATTCGGCCGCCAGCCCGCCTCCGCATGACGGCAGGACTATTTCTTGTAGACCGCGTCCGGATCGAACAGCCGCTCCGCATCGACGAAGACGAGCTTGGCACCGCCGTCTTCGGCCTCGACCTTGCGATAGAAGCAGGAGCGTCGGCCGGTATGACACGCGGCGCCGATCTGCTCGACACGGAGCCAGACCGCGTCCTGGTCGCAATCGGTACGCATCTCGACCACGCGCTGGGTCTGACCCGACGTCTCACCTTTTCGCCACAAGGCATTGCGCGAGCGGCTGAAGTACCAGGCTTCGCCGGTCGCGATGGTCTTGCGCAACGCTTCGAGGTTCATGTGCGCGACCATCAGCACGTCGCCGGTCGCGACGTCGGTCGCGACGACGGTCACGAGGCCAGCGGCGTCGAACCGCGGCTGGAAGGACAGCCCTTCCTCGGTCTCATGGGAGTGAGCGGACACAACGCCCTCGCCGGTCAATTTCGCAAGGTCAGCGCGTGCCTCGCACCAGGGACAGGAAACGAGCCTGCTCCGCCGGATTGTCGCGGAACATGCCGGTGAAGCGGCTGGTGAAGGTGGAGGCGCCATGCTTGGCGACGCCGCGCACCGACATGCAGGTATGCTCAGCCTCGATCAGCACGGCAACGCCGCGCGGCTTGAGGACCTCGTCGATCGCCGCAGCGATCTGCGCGGTCATGTGCTCCTGGGTCTGGAGCCGGCGGGCGAAGATGTCGGTAAGGCGCGCAAGCTTCGACAGGCCGACCACGCGTTCCACCGGCGTGTAGGCGATGTGCGCCTTGCCGTAGAACGGCATCATGTGGTGCTCGCACTGCGAGGTGAACTCGATGTCGCGCACCAGCACGAAATCGTCATACCCGGCGGTCTCGCCGAAGGTCCGATCGAGCACCTCGGCCGGGCACTGGTGGTAGCCCTGGTAGAGCTCGTCGAAAGCCTCGACCACGCGGCGCGGTGTGTCGAGCAGGCCCTCGCGGTTGGTGTTCTCGCCAATATAAGCGAGCAGCGTCTTCACCGCCTGCTCGGCCTCGGCGCGCGCCGGGCGCGGCTGGTCGGCGCGGACGGCAGCCGCGAGGAATTCGGAAGGATCAAGCTCTGCCGGGCGGCTCTCGGGCTGCCGATCGGAGGGCTTGCTGGGGCGGATGGATTTGATTGTAGCGTCCATGTCTACTCCGTTCGACGGCCTTGCGGCCGGAGTGTCACCGGCAGACGGGGCGGCGAAGCCGCCGGACGCCTGTAGAGAACAGCTTTGACGAAAAAGGTCCTTGGGTCATCACGCTGGCAGCGCAGATCTGAAAGACCGCCAGCGCACCGCTGGGCTGTTTTTCCGCCAGTTCCAGCACTATATAGGACCATGGACGCCGCCCGCCAAGGCCGATCGGGTGAGGAAGTGCTGGACTCCATCACATGCTGAACGACATCTATAACAAGCGGATTCATCGAACTAGCCGGGAATATTCCGCGACTCGGGCGGTTGTCGGATCCCGATGCCACCGCGACCGCCCACTCCAAGCTGTGCGGCTCGACCGTGAAAATCGACCTCAAGATGGAGGGCGACAAGGTCACCGACTTCGCCCATGACGTGAAGGCCTGCGCGCTGGGCCAGGCCTCTTCATCCATCATGGCAAGTCAGATCGTCGGATCGACTGCGAGCGAACTCCGTGAGTTACGCGAAACTGTTCGCAAGATGCTGAAGGAGAACGGCGCGCCTCCTGAAGGCAAATGGGAAGAGATCAAATTCCTTGAGCCGGTCCGCGACTACAAGGCGCGCCACGCCTCGACGCTCCTGACCTTCGATGCGGTGGTCGATGCCATCGGTCAGGTCGAGGCCAAGGCCAAGCAGCCGGCTCCAGTGCAAGGCTGACTCCGGGCTCGTAGCCAGAGACCCCGGAAACGAAATCGGACATTCGAGGCTACTTCTGCGACGCCGTGCCCGGCTTGGCTACGCCGCCCGTCGGCACCAGGGCTTCCGCCGTCTTGGTCGACTTGGCAGGCTGCTCCGATTCCGCGCCGAACCTCGCCTGCGTCTTCGGTGCAAGCTCCGCCATTGCCGGCGCTGAGATGTCCACATGCGGCAGCACGTCGGCCACGAGATCAGTGGTCACAAGATTGGTGAGCTTGAGCTCGCCTGCGTCGAGCTCGTGTAAATCTTCCCACGGCGGGACGCTGAGCGCGAGCGACAGCAGATCGCCGGCACCGCCCATGTCGAATGTGTATTTGGCGAGCCGACCGATGTCGCGCTCCACGATCATCAGGTCCTGCGCGCTGTAGCTCGCCGCCCTGGCATCGTCGGCGCGATCGCCCATCCAGATCTGGTGGACCCGGACATGGGCCGCGTCTGGCACGTAGCGCTTCTTGCCGGCCAGCAGCAGGAACACGCACATGGATTCACAATAGGCCTCAGGCGCGACCGCCGGACGGGCCGACTGGCCGCCGCGGTTCTGAACGCTGATGCCGACCGTGGTCAAAAGTCCGAGATTGCGGAAGCGCCGGCCGAGCGTGATCGCGTCGTTGACGGAACCGCCGCTGGAATCGAGCACCACAGTGGCGCCGCCGAGCTGGCGTCCGCGAGAAAATTCCTCGAAATCCCTGGGCGTATCAGCGGTGATGATGCCGGTCGCGCTGACCCATCCGCGGCAATTCGGCTCGCAGGCGATCCAGCCAAACTTCATTGGCAGCTTGCGCTCTTCGAGGGCAACACCGGCTCGGGCCGACGACCCGAATGTGGCGACGGCGCCAGCCACCATGACCCCACAGGCAGCGGCTCCCACCAGCAACCAGCCGCGAAGATTGAGCGCCTTCAGAAATTTCAAACCGGTCCCTTCCCCAAGGCTCCTAAAGCGATTCAGGTAAGCCCTGCTCCGACGTTCCAATAAGTCTCACATGAACGTCACAAAAATGGTATCCGGGGGAATACAGATCGTCCACCGGTACTTGCTGCACTGCTCCCAAAAAGCACGTAAAATGTGGCGTACAAACAACAGCTTACAGTTCCCTGCGTCGGAACCGCGCAAAACCTCGCTCACGATCGCGGCAAAGCGCCCATGAAGCATTCAGCCTGCGAGCACTGTTCCACTCCCGTCGCGGGCGCGTTCCGGCTACCGCGCAGATTCGGCCGCGCTCTGATCTGGCTGTATCGCCACACGCTCTCGCCGTTGGTTGGCTACAATTGCCGGCACCTGCCGACCTGCTCCATCTATGGCGATGAGGCGATCGAACGGTTCGGGCTCTGGGCTGGCGGCTGGATGACGCTCGCTCGCCTGCTCCGCTGTAACCCGTTCGGTACCTCGGGCATCGACAACGTGCCCCTTACCGCACCACAAAGCGCGCGCTGGTATTTGCCGTGGCGTTACGCCCGCTGGCGCGGCGTCAACGCCCCCTAAGCGGGATGGAGCGCTGCCTTGAGTGGAACCGGAATGCTCCGTTCGCGTTGATGTGATGCTCCCACGGGAGGAAACAACAATGCGCTGGAAAATCAGCCCTCATTCTCGCTTCAGCCTTGGGCTGGGTTCCCGGGGTGGTTCGAGAGGCCACGACCCCAGAACCCTCGACATGATCGCCATCGTCGCCCTGCTGGTGCTCGTCGTCGGCTCCGGCTGGTACTTGGCGACGAGTATTGCAACGCCGCCCAGCACGACGGCGTTCATCGTGCCGAGCCAGAGCGTTCACTGGTAATCAGCGGGACCAGAAAAAGCGTCCGGGCGGCGGTGGGATCGGCTCCGGCGGACGTGGCCGCTTCGGACGCGGCGGTTTCGCCGATGGCTCTGCGGATGAGGTCGTCTCCGCATCCGGCACTGTGTCGCTTCCCGGTACCCTCACCGACAGCAGCAAGTTCGATTCATGCATGCGCCAGCGATAGCCGACGCCGAAATCGATCGGCTGGGCGCGCGTGAACAGGTTGGCGTAGCGCTCCTGATGGCGACCGGGAAATTCGCTGATCGGCCCGAGGTAGCGGCCGAACGGGAAGAACCGCCATTGCCGCGCGTTGTAGCTGGAAAGCGGAATGCCGGAATCGTCCTGGATGATGGTCGCGCTGTTGGCAAGCAGCCAGTCGCGCGCGACGGTGAAATTGCCGGAGTGCAAGAGATAGGACGCGCTCTTGATCAGGCTGTTGCCGGGGCCGAGCGTCTCGCAGAACTTCAGGAAACCCGCCGCGCGTGCACCTGAATTGGAGAGATCGGTCGAAAAATAATACAGGGTGCGCGCTTCGCCGTCGCTGCCGACGAAAGTGATGCGGGCGCCGCGCGTCGCGTTCGGTCCTGGATTGTCGTTGCCGACATGTATCCCGCCCTTGTCGTCGAGCGCGACCATCTCGACATTGCGGATGGTCTTGCCGGAGCGGACCAGGAAGACATAGAGGATCGGCAAGGTGCCATTGACCTGGTTGGTGTGCAGGTCGACTTTCATTTGCTTGGTGATGAAGAAGGAAAAATTTCAGGATCGAGCCGAGCGATCGCTCGACATTGTAGAGCGCGGCGCCCACCGAACCGCGCGGCAGCCGCGTCAGGTCGGGCACCGCACCGACCGGCTCCAGCGCGCCGAGCACATAGGTGCTGGCCTTCGAATAAAAGGCGTTGGCATAGAGGAAGTCGGGGCCGCTGAACAAATAGAACACGGTCGGCCTGGGTGCCGCCAGATTGACATCGGACCAGTTGCGGATCTTCGCGAGCTGACGCTGCTCGAGCTGCGCGAAGGCGCCGTCGAAGAACTTTGCGTGGCGCTGCCAGCCCGGGTCCTTCGTGAGCGGCACCAGCGGCGAATCCGCCGAAGGCTGCATGCCCGCAAGGAAGCGCGCGGTATCGTCGAAAGTGACGTCGGCGGCACGCGCGGACGAAACGGCCGCAGCCAGCAAGGCGAGAGCGACGGCCGCAATTCTCATGGGTCGAAACATGTCTATTCGCGATGTGATGACGTGCCAGCGGCGACCGGCCGCCTGCGGAAAACAGCATAAATCAACAGGCCCGAGAGCATGACGAGCATTCCCGACAGCGACTGCAGGGGCCGCTCGGTCAAAAGGTAGTACATCATGAAGGCGGTCACGAGCAGGAAAACGAGCGGAGTGAACGGGTATCCCCAAGCCCGATAGGGCCGCGACAAATCGGGATCGGTGATGCGCAGCTTGATGACGCCGGCGACCGTGAAGAACGAGCAGAACAGCAGCGCGAACTGGATGAAATCGAGCACCGCCTCGAAACTGCGCGTGAACAGCAGCAGATTGGCGACGGCGAGCTGAAACAGGATGGCATAGGCCGGCGCGCCGCTCGTCGACTTGCGGGAGAACACACGCAGCGCCGGAATGTCCTCGCCCATCGTCATCATCACGCGCGGGCCGATCCACATCATCGCGCTGATCGAGGAGATCAGGCCGAAGCAGATCATCGCGCCAACGATCCGGCCGCCAAGGTTGCCGAAGATCGCGCTGCCGGCGACGCTGGCGACGTCGAGCTGACCCGCGAGCGCGCCGACCGGCGTAGAATAGAGAAACACCGCATTCAGCGCGACGTACAGCACGAGCACGATCAGCGTGCCCGCGAGCAGTGCACGCGGTAGGTCCCGCTGCGGCATGTTCATTTCGCCGATGATGTAGGTCGCGGCATTCCAGCCCGAAAACGAGTACATCACAAACACAAGCCCGATCGCGAAGGGGGCGCTGACGATGTGTGCGAGGTCACCAGCCTGCGGGGTGAAGGCGATTGGCTGCGGGGTGCCAATGATGAAGCCGGCAACCAGGAAGGCCACGATCAGTACGACCTTCAGGATGGTCGAGATCAACTGGAAGGTCGAGGAGTGCCTGACGCCGGTCAGTTGCACGAGCGAGACCAGCCACACCACGGCGATGGCAAGCGGGATCGGCGGCACACCGGGCACGACCGATTTGGCGTATTCGCCGAACGCCATTGCGGCGAGCGCGACGGGCGCTGCAAAGCCAACCGTCGCCGACACCCAGCCCGCGAGAAAGCCGAAGGCGGGGTGATAGGTGCGGCCGAGGAAATTGTATTCGCCGCTGGAGCGCGGAAACATCGCGCCGAGTTCGCTGTAGGCGAACACCCCGCACAGCGCGACAATGCCGCCGATGGTCCACAGCAAGAGGATCGAGAAGCCCGAGGGGATGTCCTTGACCTGAAAGCCGAGGCTGGTGAAGACGCCGACCCCGATCATGTCGGCAACGACGATGGCGGTTGCGACCAGAACGGAGACCCCCGATCCGCTTCCGGTCAGCCGGCCAGTCCAGGCCGCGGTACCCGCATCTGATGCCGTCATCGGGGTCCTCAACCTCAGGCGTCATGCCTCGTGGGAAGCATCGTGCAGTTCGAGCCAGTCAATTCAAGCAGGGTTAACAAGGGTTAAATGAGGCGGGCTAAATCGGTACTCCGGCACCCTTGCTGCGCGGTCTTGGCCAATAAACCTGCGCAAACACCGGGACGTCCCGTCTCCCTTCCCCACAATCGCGACACGATTACGTGGTCCTTTTGGCCGTTCCGGATGTGGGGAAGTTTCTCCGGACACTTAACGTCGCCTAAACGCCCATCGGTTCAGTTGTCTTAATGATTGCCGATGGACTTGTGGTCATGACTTGGGGTCATGGGTGGATGGTCGGGGCCGTTCCGAAACTGAGAGCTGACATTCGTGCCGACCGGACGACGTCCGGTGCGCGCGGTCGTGCGCTCCGGATCGCTCTGATCCCGGCCGTGGTGCCGCTGTCGCTCACATTGGTTCAATGCGGCAAGGCGCCCAATCCGGCGGCGCTCGCGGCGAACTCGCAGGCCAACGTCCAGATCGTTGCGAAGACAAATCAGCAGGTCGCAAGCAGTGACACGTTCGAGGATCGCTTCCCGGCCCCGCAGTTCACGGAGCGGTTCCCGTCCGCAAGCGAGGGTTTTCTGCAACGGCAAATGTCGGACTTCTCGCCCAAGCGCGCCGTGCAGCAGCCACAGCCGGAGCAGGCGCCCTACAGGGTCGCTTCGCTCGCGCCGCAGGCCCCCTACCAACGTCCGGTGCGCGAGGACCTGACGACGCTCGTCAGCATGAAGTCGTCAGCATTCCCCTATTTCGGCAACAACCCCGCCTCCGACTCGCCGTTCCTCAACATCGCCAAGGGCGACCGCCGCGGCCACCGCAGCTATTCCGGGCGCGTGTTCTGGCAGGACGAGACCTACAGCGACAACCGCGTGCTGATGCACGTGCCCGAACATTTCGACGTGCGTAAGCCAGGCGTGATCGTGGTGTTCTTCCACGGCAACGGCGCAACGCTCGAGCGTGACGTGCGCGACCGGCAGCTGGTGCCGCAGCAGGTCACCGATTCCGGCGCCAACGCCATCCTGCTTGCTCCGCAAATGGCGGTGGACGCCGCCGATTCCAGCGCCGGCAAGTTCTGGCAGGCAGGCGGCCTCAAGCGCTTCCTGGAGGAGTCTGCGAACCATCTGGCCCGGCTCACCGGCGATCCCAACAGCGCGCGCGCCTTCGCCAATATGCCGATCGTGATCGTCGGCTACAGCGGCGGCTTCCTGCCGACGGCCTGGAGCCTCGAGGTCGGCGGCATCAGCGACCGCGTCCGCGGCGTCGTGCTGCTCGACGCCGTCTACGGCGAAATGGACAAGTTCGCCTCATGGATCGAGAGCCACCGCTCCGGCTTCTTCGTCAGCTCCTACACCCGCTACACCGCGCGGCGCGACCGCGAGCTGATGAGCACGCTGCGGCAGAAAGGCATCAGCGTCTCCGAAGACATGGACGGACCGTTGCGTCCCGGCAGCGTGGTGTTCGTCGAAACCGGTGACGGCATCACCCATCGCGACTATGTGACCCGTGCCTGGACGCGGGACCCGCTCAAGGACGTGCTGGTGAAAATGTCAGCGACGCCATCACTCGCACTGACGCGCGTGGCCTCCACCAATCCATCCCCGTCGAGTCGCTGATCAGCGACTAACCGTCCGGCTTGCAGACCTTAGCCATTGGCCTCAGGTTTTGGGCAGCTTCGGAATGCTCTCGGCAAATCCGTTGAAGCAGGCCAGCCGCTCGTCCTCTTCCTTGAAGAATCGGCAATCGGCGTAGCCCTTGGCCTTCGGCGGCTTCGGCTTCGGCGTCGGCGCGATCACCGCGTCGTAGCAATTGAGCCGGTCCTTGGTGCCGTCATCGAGGTCGAGGCAGGCCTGGAGCCGCGCCGCGATCGATTGTGGCTTGCCCTTCGGCGCCGCGGCGGGCTTGGCAGCCGCCTCTTGGATCCCGGCCTTGGGCCCCTTGGGCTTGACCTGCATCAACGGCTTGTCCCCGACCATCGGTGGTGGCTTGTCGGCTTGCGCAAACGCGGAGGCCGAATAGAGCACCGCGGCAACCGCCAGAATCATCCTCATTTCAGTCAACTCTCTTTGGTCCCCATACCTCGCCTTCTACCGCTCCTGCGCGCGGTTTGCCAAGCGCCTTGCGCACACGAAAACCCTTCCGTTCAGGCCGGGGCGGCGGTAGCCGGCCGGGGCCGGGTCAGGACTACCAGGGTCAGCGCCAGCACGACGAAACCGACCGCGACGAAGCCGAGCGTATGCAGGAGCTCGCGGGCGAACAGCAGTCCGCCGACGGCAGAGCCGACAGCCTGGCCGATATAGAGGACGGAGGTGTTGAGTGCGACGGTCGCCGATGCCAGCGACGGTGCGGCCGAGACCAGCCGCACCTGCTGCATCGAATTGGTCGAGGCAAAGCCGAGGCCCCAGATCGCGACCGCACCCGCCATCAATGCGAGCGTGCCGGCACTGAGCGCCCAGCCCGTGATCCCCGCAAGCAGCAGGCAGGTGAACAGCAGCGAGGTGCGATAGGGTCCCGAGGTGTCGACGATGCGGGTCGCGATGACAACGCCGAGGAAGCCGCAGACGCCATAGAGAGCGAACACCATGCCGATCGCATCGGGCCCGGCGCCGGTCAGCTTCTTGAGCAGCGGGCCCATGAAGGTGAACACCACGAACTGCCCGGCCATCTGCAGCATCGTGATCGCAAGCAGCAGCAGGATCGTCCCGTCGCGGCCGACGGCGCTCCAGGTCTTCAGGTCCACCGGCGTGCCCTTCAAGCCGGCCGGCAGCCGGATCAGCAACAGCAGGAAGCTGATGCAGCCGAGCGCGCCGATCCCGCCATAGGCCGCGCGCCAGCCATATCGGCTGGCGATGAAGGTGATCAGCGGCAGGCCGACGGCGGCAGCGAGCGACCAGCCGAGAAAGATGTAGGCGATCGTGCTGCCGCGACGCTCCACCGGCACGATCAGTGCCGCCGTGCCGGCGGCCTGCGGCGTGTAGAGCGCGCCGACCGCGAGCATCGCCAGGCGGGTGACAAGGAGGCTCGTGTAGTCGGGCGCAAATGCCGATGCGAGATTGCCAAAGGCGAGCACCGCCAGCGTCGTGGTGAGCAGCCTCCGGCGCTCGATCCGGCTGGTGAGCCAGGCCGTCAGCGGCGATCCGATGCACAGGATGATGGCGCCGAAGGTGATCAGGAGCGCGGCCGCGTGGATGCTGACGTCGAGCCCCGCCGCCAATTCCGGCAGCATGCCCGCCGGTGCCAATACCGAGCAGCCGGTGACGAGATTGCCGAGCATCAGGGCAGTAGGCGCGAAACGGCCGGCGCGTGCATTTTCCATGCAGATGCATGTAGAGCAGACCTGCGACCGGTTAAAGGGCGTCGCCCAGAATAGTTCGTGCGGCGCCCCGGCTTTTGCGCGCCAGTTTCTTGGAAATGCCGGATTGCGCAGGCCGAATCGCCTGATATATCGCTCGTTCCCGCTTACCTGCGCTCGTTCGCAGGAGTGAGCCTCAGGAGACATGCAATGACCGACCAGCCCAAGGACCAATCCAGGTCCGAACAAGCCAAGGCCGAACAGACCAAGGCCGAACAAGCCAAATCCGAATCCGGCTTCCAATACAGCCTCAGCAATTTGAGACCCGTGACCCCACCGGAAAAAATCACTCTCACCTTCCCGGACGGCGCCCGGCGTGAATATGCCAAGAGCATCACCGGCCTCGAACTCGCCAAGGGCATTTCGCCGTCGCTGGCCAAGCGCACGGTCGCGATGGCGCTCGACGGCGTGGTCTCCGACCTCGATGATCCCATCGAAGCCGATGCCAAGCTCGAGCTGATCAACCGCGACGATCCGCGCGCGCTCGAGTTGATCCGCCACGACTGCGCCCACGTGCTCGCCGAAGCCGTGCAGACGCTGTGGCCGGGAACCCAGGTCACCATCGGTCCCGTGATCGAGAACGGCTTCTATTACGATTTCTTCCGCAACGAGCCGTTCACGCCGGAAGACTTTGCCGCAATCGAGAAAAAGATGCGCGAGCTCATCGCGCGCGACAAGCCTTTTACGAAAGAGGTTTGGGATCGCGAAAAAACCAAACAGGTGTTCCGCGACAAGGGCGAGGCGTTCAAGGTTGAGCTGGTCGACGCCATCCCCGGCAACGAGCCGATCAAGATCTACTATCAGGGCGACTGGTTCGATCTCTGCCGCGGCCCGCACATGACCTCGACCGGCAAGGTCGGCAACGCCTTCAAGCTGATGAAGGTGGCCGGCGCCTATTGGCGCGGCGACAGCAACAACCCGATGCTGACCCGCATCTACGGCACGGCGTTCGCCAAGCAGGAGGACCTCGACGCTTATCTGAAGCAGATCGAGGAAGCCGAAAAGCGCGACCATCGCAAGCTCGGGCGCGAGCTCGACCTCTTCCATTTCCAGGAGGAAGGTCCGGGCGTGGTGTTCTGGCACGCCAAGGGCTGGACCATCTTCCAGCAGCTGATCGCCTATATGCGCCGACGCCTGAGCGGCGACTACAGCGAGGTCAACGCGCCGCAGATCCTCGACAAGTCGCTGTGGGAGACCTCCGGCCATTGGGGCTGGTACCGCGAGAACATGTTTGCGGCGCAGTCGGCCGGCGACGAAGCCGAAGACAAGCGCTGGTTTGCGCTGAAGCCAATGAATTGCCCAGGCCACGTGCAGATCTTCAAGCACGGCTTGAAGAGCTACCGCGATTTGCCGCTGCGGCTCGCCGAGTTCGGCGTAGTGCACCGCTATGAGCCGTCCGGCGCCATGCACGGCTTGATGCGCGTGCGCGGCTTCACGCAGGACGACGCTCATATCTTCTGCATGGAGGATCAGCTCGCCGACGAGTGCCTGAAGATCAACGAGCTGATCCTGTCGACTTACGCCGATTTCGGCTTCACCGGCGATCTCACGGTGAAGTTGTCGACCCGACCGGAGAAACGCGTCGGTACCGACGCGATGTGGGATCACGCCGAGCGCGTGATGGCCACCGTGCTGCGCGAGATCCAGACGCAGAACAATCACATCAAGACCGAGATCAATCCGGGCGAAGGCGCCTTCTACGGGCCGAAGTTCGAATATGTGCTGCGCGACGCCATCGGCCGCGACTGGCAATGCGGCACCACGCAGGTCGACTTCAACCTGCCGGAAAGGTTCGGTGCGTTCTACATCGACCACGACAGCGGCAAGAAGCCGCCGGTGATGGTGCACCGCGCGATCTGCGGTTCGATGGAGCGCTTCATCGGCATCCTGATCGAGCACTATGCCGGCAACTTCCCGCTTTGGCTGTCGCCGGTGCAGGTGGTGGTCACCACCATCACGTCGGAGGCCGACGAATACGCCAAGCAGGTTCTGGAGCAGGTCCGGCGTGCGGGACTTCGGGCCGAGATCGACCTGCGCAACGAAAAGATCAACTACAAGGTCCGCGAGCATTCGCTGGCCAAGATTCCGGCACTGCTCGTGGTCGGCAAGAAAGAGGCCGAGACACAGTCGGTCTCGATCCGGCGGCTCGGCAGCGACGGCCAGAACGTGACCACGACGGTGGAGGCGCTCGCCGCCCTCGTCGACGAGGCGACCCCGCCGGATGTGAAGCGGGCGCGTGGCGCGGCCTGATTCCTGAAATCGATCTAAACCCGCTTTCGGTTGCGGAGCGTGCATGCTTATCTCGGCATGGCACGCCCGACGACCAGCCGAAGAGGATATCGCAGTGCCTGACGCCATCGAACTCCTGAAGACCCGCCGCTCGGTCAAGCCGCGCGAGATGTCCGGACCCGGGCCCTCCCCGGCCGAGCTCGAGACCATCCTCACCATCGGTTCGCGCGTGCCCGACCATGGCAAGCTTGCGCCCTGGCGCTTCATCATTTTCGAGGGCGATGCGCGTCGGCGCGCCGGCGAGGTGATCGCAAAGGTGTTTGCCCGGAAGAATCCTGGCGCGCCTGCCGCCGATGTCGAGACCGAGCGCAAACGCCTCACGGATGCGCCGCTGGTGATCGGCATCGTCAGCTTCACCAAGCCGCATCCGAAGGTGCCGGCCTTCGAGCAGGAATTGTCGGCCGGCGCCAGCGTCATGAACATCGTCACGGCCGCGACCGCGCTCGGCTACGGCGCCTGCTGGCTGACCGGCTGGTTCTCGTTCGATCGCGACGTGCTGGATGGCCTCGGCCTCAAGCCGGACGAGAAGCTCGCCGGATTCGTCCATATCGGCACCCCGACCAAGCAGAGCGATGACCGTCCGCGACCGGTCCTTTCTGAAATCGTGACGCGATTTTAATCGAAGGCGTGTTGACGCCTTCGACGTCTTGCGGCTTTGATCCCGGCGAGGGAGGAAGCCCGGATGAAGCGTCGTGAATTTCTGGTCGGAGCCGCGCTGCTGGCCGGCACGATGGCGCGGAGCCGCGCCGCCGATATCCCCGCTCCGTCGTCCGACGGGCTCGACCGCATCACAAAGTATTTTGACAACGAGGTGACGAGCGGCCGGCTGCCGGGCGCCGTGGTCCTGGTGCAGCAGCACGGCAAGCCGGTCTATCTGAAGACTTTTGGCGTGCGCGACACCAGGACGGGTCTCGCGATGACGCCCGATACGATCTTCGCCATCCACTCGATGACCAAGCCGGTCACGTGCCTCGGCGCGATGATGCTGATCGACAAGGGCAAGCTTGCGCTCACCGACCCCGTGTCGAAATACATTCCCCTCTTTGCCGACACCAAGGTGGGACTGGAGGTCACCAATCCCGACGGCACGTTGCATCTGGATCTCGTGGCCCCGGTCCGTCCCGTCAACATCGAGGATCTGCTGCGGCACACCTCGGGCATCAGCTACGATTATATCGGCGGCAAATGGGTCGAGCAGGCCTACAAGGCTGCCGACATCTTCGAAGGTCAATTCAACAACAGGGAATTCGCCCAACGCATCGCAAAGCTGCCGCTGGCGCGGCAGCCGGGAACGCTGTGGCGCTACGGTCATTCCACCGACGTGCTCGGCAGCGTCATCGAGATCATCTCGGGCCAGACGCTGTACGAATTCCTCAAGCAGCGCATCCTCGATCCGCTCGGCATGAGCAGCACCAAATTCGCGCTGGCGAGCGCGGACGAGCTCGCTCGGATGGCGCGGCCGCTGCCCAATGACTTCATCCTGCTTGCTGCCGAGCGCGACCGCCTCGACCATCCCGAATGGCAATCCGGCGGCGGCGGGCTGCTCTCGACCATCACCGACTATCGGCGTTTCTCGCAGATGCTGCTCAACGGCGGCGAATTCGAGGGCAAGCGCTATCTGAGCCCCGCGGCTTTCAAAGCCATGACCACGGATCACGTCGGGCCCGGCTCCGGCGTTGGACGCGATTATTTCTATTTTCCGGGCGACGGCTTCGGTTATGGCTATGGCCTTGCGGTGCGGACCGATCCCGGCAACGCCAAACCGCCGCCGCCGGGCTCGCTCGGCGAGTTGAAATGGGACAGTGGCAGCGGCACCTATTTCGGCGTCGATCCCAAGCTCGACATGGTCTACCTCCTGATGCAGCAGACCCAGAACGAGCGCAGCCGCATCACGCCTGCCTTCAAGGCGCTGGTCTATGACTGTTATCCGTCCGAGTTACGCCGCCCGTGAAGCACGCTGGCCGAAATCGGCGAGCAGCTTTGCGGTCTCGGCGCCGCAATGACGAACTGTGACGACAACGCTCGTCTTTCTCGTGTCCCGGACGCGGTGCGGCACGCAGTGACGCGCCGCAGAGCCGGGATCCAGGAAGCCGCGCCGTTCGCTGTTGCATGGGCCCCGGCCCTGCAGCGCACAGCGAAGAGGCGCTGCGCTGCGTCCGGGGCACGAGATCGTTGTTGAATAACTGACATGGGCTTGCATCCTCGCGGCGTGTTTCGCCCGAGCTTTGCTTCGTCGCTTCACCCTCAATTGAAAGAGGGTGCAGGGAAGACCGGGAGCCGGCTGGCTCCTATTGCTCCGCTATGCCAAGGGCAGATTGCGCTACATTGCACAGCGGGAAACAGGGCAACCGGAGCATCCCGGCCTTCCCTGCGCAATGGTTGGAACGGCTTATGTCGTGTTCTCCCCGGGAAGCGATGCACTATTGCCCCCGTCGCCCTGCGGATGGCTGATGCGTGTGCCCGGTCGGGCTGCACCCATCACCGCAAGACTTGGCGCACAGACCCCGGGCGCCAGGACGACACGATTTGGCCGTACGCCGATCACACCGGTCGTGCGCGCGACGCCCTCGCTCACGGCTCTCCGCCCTGCGAAACCCTTCGCGCCGATGTGATCGGCGTCCACCGCCGCCCGGCCCGCGTTCGTGACGATCGCGATACGCCCTCTTCCTTGGGCCGGAGTGAGCAGAAGATACGATAATTCCGAATTCTGTAAAGGCGAATATTTTTACGCCTGCCCGTTGACCGACAATTTGTGTGTGTTGCCCGACAGGCACCGCAAGGTCTCGCGTAGCCCGGGATGAGCGAAGCGACCTCGCGGCGCGGCAGGCTGTAGAGGCGCGCATCGGTCAGAAGCTCGACAATTATCTTGGGATGGCGTTTGCCGAAGGCGGCTATTCACCGGCGAGAGCATCACCGTCCCGAACCAGTCCGACGACGACAGGCGCAGCAAGCCGTCGAGCTGCGTCTCCGCGCCGGACGCACGCCGCTCCAAAGCGAGCGCCTCCTCTTCAATCCGCTCGGCATGGCGCAGCACGGCTGTGCCCTCGTCGGTCAGCACGAAACCATCCGTCGTGCGCTGGAACAGCGTCTGTCCGAGCGACTGTTCGAGCGCAATGCCCGGCACTTCACACTGGAGAAAGTCGGCAATGCCTATGCGCTGATCCGCGATCACGCGGCGCAGGGCAAGCTCGTCGTCGACATCTGACGGCGCTCGCAGAGACGTTTCGGAGCCCGGAGGGAGCGAAGCGCAATCCGGGCTACGGAGCTGTGCCTGCCGCTAGTCCTCGCTGGGGGCGGCGGAGCGGTTGCGCAGATGGGCCTGCGACAACAGGAAGAACAATGCGCGCTCGCCATGATATTTGGCAGACGGCCGGGAGCGCTCGAAGCCATCGGCAAATATCTTGCCGGCGTGGTCGCACACCCGCCACCGCCAGCCAAACCGCTTTCGCCTGGTGAGGATCACTTCGAACATGCCGACGAGCTTGGTCCCCTGCTCCTTGCCGGTCTCGCAGACGCACGAGGCTGCTCCGGCCTCCCCCGTTAGAGGGATGCCCGACATATAACGCAGCAGGATGGAAAGCGAATAAAATTGATTGTCGGAAATAGGTATCTTGCACCGGCTGTGAGGAAGTCGAGACGCTTCCGGAATAAGCGGATGGTGCCGGTGTTGATTGGCGCGTAGCGAAAAGCATCTGCTTCCCGCACGCGCGACGCGACTGACGGTACTAAGATATGGGACATTCGTGCGCTGAATGAGAAGCGTTCGCCAAGCGCACGAACGACAGCGTCGGCCGCATGCGGGATCCCGCTTAAGCGTTAGCGCGCGACGACTTCCACTTCGCCGTCGACGCCGTTGACGACGTTGAAGCCGCGCTCGTAGACCTTGCCCTCGTTCTTGGCGATGGCGCGGTATTCGCCTTCGGAGAGCACCACGCGCGGGAAGGCGCCGATCGATTCCTTGATGACGTCGCCGCCCGGGGTCAGCACCGACCAGGCGGTGTTGGCGAGCGCCTCGCCCCCTCTGTCGCTGACCAGCTTGAGCGTGATGACGGCGGCGCGGTGGGTGATGGTGACGTCGGTGAGCTTGCTTGCCTGGACGCGGATGTCCGAGCGCACCACCGAATTGGCGTCGCCGTAGTTCGAGATGATGTAGTAGGTGCCTTCCGGCAGCAGCACGACGTCGCCGGCGGCGACGTTCGGCACCAGGGAGGCGCGCTCGCCGGACTCGAACTGGCTTCCCTTGTAGATCGCGAACGATATCTGGTTCTGCGGAATGCGGCTGGTGCCGACCCGGCCCTCGATGCGCAAGCCGCCGGCCGGCAGCACGAATGATTCGCGGTCGGTCTCGGCCTTCAGGCTGACTGTGCGCACCGCGCTGACGAGGCCAAAGGCAACGTGCACGACGTAATTGCCGGGCGGCAGCACGATGTTGGGCGTGGCGTTGCGGTCCTCGCGGATCAGCTTGAAGGTGCCGTTCTCGTCGGGACGATCGGCAAATACGCGCCAGACCAAGCCGTTGGTGATCGGCGGGGTGTCCTTGCCGTATTTCGCGGTCAGCGACAGTACGCCCTGTCCGGGCACGGCCGCGTTGAGTGGCGCGGCGGACGGCACGGTCGTGACCGCAGGCGGCGGCATGCTGGGCGTGGTCGGCTGCATGAGGGTCGGCGGCAGGCTCGGAGGTCCGGCACCCGGGCCGGACGGCGGCGCCAGGCTGACGGCGCCGCCGGGGTCCGGCACCGAAGCGGGCGGCACCGGCGGCGGACGATCAGAGAAAAGCTGCGCCTGCGCAGCGTTTTGGCCGAGGGAATAGAGGCAGGCAGCAAGGATCAGCATCGGCAGCAGCGATGCGCCGCGCCGCCATCCGATGATGCCGTCACCCCCGAGAGTCATGCCACCTGCTTTTCACCGAAAACGCGGCAAATTCAAGCCTCCGAAACCCCAAGAAATACGGCCCAATCCGGTTTTGGAACCCGGTTGACGCCCGCGCGATTACCCCACACGCAACCGCCCGTCGCCATACTCCTGCCCCGTGTCCTTCCCAAACCGGCATAAACCATGCTCCGGCCCGGTTCTGGCGGAGCGCGAGTACGGCGCCTAATCTGATGGCGGGTCCAGGTGTAGGAGAGTTTCGGTGCTGGATATATTGAAGGGTCGGGGTTCGAACGGCGAGAAGGTCGGCCTCGGCAGCATCCGCCGGCCGGTCATTGGCCTAGCCCTCGGCGGCGGCGCCGCGCGCGGCTTCGCCCATATCGGGATCCTGAGAACCCTCTTGGCCAATGGCATCGTGCCTGACGTGGTGGTCGGTACCTCGATCGGCGCGGTGGTGGGCGGCCTCCATGCGGCCGGCCGGCTCGATACGCTGGAGGAGTGGGGGCGCAGTCTGCAAGGTATGCGCAACATCCTCGGCTATCTGGACATCCGCCTCAATGGCTCCGGCCTGATCGGCGGCGAGAAGCTTGCAACGCGACTTGAGGAGGCGGTCGGCCAGACCCTGATCGAAGATCTTCCGATCAAGTTCGCGAGCGTCGCGACCGAGGTCCGCACCGGCCACGAAATCTGGCTGACGCGCGGCCGCGTGGTCGACGCGATGCGTGCCTCCTATGCGCTGCCCGGCATCTTCTCTCCGGTCCTGATCGGGGATCGCTGGCTGGTCGACGGCGCATTGGTGAACCCGGTGCCGGTCTCGGCCGCCCGCGCGCTCGGCGCCGAAATCGTCGTCGCTGCAAATCTTTCCAGCGATATCTTCACCTATTCGACGACGGTCTATTCGCACGGCGCGATGCCTGAACCGGTCGTTCCTGCGGCCGAAGAGACGACGTCAAAGCGGCGCTTCCCGAGATTCTTCTCGCCCGAAAAAACGGTGAAGCGCGAATTCTTCGGCGGCGGCAGCGCCCGGCCCGGCCTCTCTTCGGTGATGGTCGATGCCTTCAACATCATGCAGGACCGCATCACCCGCGCCCGCCTCGCCGGCGATCCGCCCGATATGCTGATCACACCGCGGGTCGGCCATTTCGGCTGGTTCGACTTCCACCGCTCCGAAGACCTCATCGCCCTGGGTACCCGCGCTGCCGAGCGAGCGCTGGAGTCCATCCAGGAGGCAATCCACGAGCTGGCGCCCGCGCCCGAGGGCACCGCGCCGAAAGCCGGCCAGCAGGACTGATCAGGCCGTCTTGATGTAGTCGCGCAGGGCTTCCTGCTCGGACTCGTATTCCTGCACCCGGCGCTTGACGATGTCGCCGATCGAGATCAGGCCCACCACCTTGCCGCTGTCGATCACGGGCAGATGCCGGAACTTGCCGGTGGTCATCACCTCCATGAGCTCGGCGACCGTGTCGGTCTCCTTGCAGGTGACGACCTTGCGGGTCATGACCTGAGAAACCGGCTCCTCGAGCGCGCCGGCGCCGCGCTCGCCGATCACCCGCACGATGTCACGCTCCGACAGGATGCCTTCGAGCCGGCTCTGGTTCATCACCAGCACCGCGCCGATCTTCTTCTCACCGAGCAGCTTGACCGCGGCCGCCAGCTTCGCGTCCGGCTCGACGCTCATGACCTGGTGGCCCTTGTTGTTGAGAATCGAACGTACCGTCATTGTCGCCTCCCTGAATCCGAACCGCCCGCTTTTCGCGGTTGGACTTGTTCATCGAGTCTTCAACCAACAGACTTGGAGTCTTCAACTAACAGTCTTGAACTAACAGTCCTGAACTAAACAGGCTTGGCGCCGGTTTCACCCTCAGGCGCTTGTCGAGGCATTGCCTCTACGGGCTTGTCGCTTCGGAACATTCTTCACGAGAATGATGGATGAATTCGGGCGGCGCCGCAAGCGCAGCTTCAAATACGGTCTGAAATGTCCTGTGATGACGCATCCGCAGCATCGCTTCGCACGCGCGGCACGGGATCGAACAGCGTGAACAGCAACAGGCCGGCAAGGAAGCCGCCGATATGCGCCTGCCAGGCAACGCTCGTGGTCTCGCTATCGACGCCGATCGCGCCGACACCGAAGACGATATTGACGCCGAACCACACCGCGAGGAAACCGAGCACCCGCCCGTCGCGCAGCGCGCGCGACAGCGGCAGCGCCGGAACTCTTGCGGCGGTATCGGCATCCGATCGGCTGAACGACAGGAAGCTGCCGCGAACGAAGGCGAAGCGGATCGCCGCCGCCATCGCGCCGGACACCGAAGCCGAAGCGCCGATCATCGGCGCCACCGCGTGCTCATGGGTGACGAGATGGGCGAGCGCGCCGGCCGCCGCCGTCACCGCGAGGAACAGGAAGAACCTGATGGTGCCAAAGCGCCGCGCCAGCGCGCTCCCGAACGGCAACAGCCACAGCACGTTGAAGCCGAGATGGGTGAGATTGGCGTGCAGCAGCGAATAGGTGACGAAGCTCCAGATTTTTGCGCCGGCGCCGCCCGGAATCTCCAAATTAAGCAGCGAGGAATCGTAGCGCTTGGGGATGAAGCCGAAGACGTCGATGGTCCAGTTCTCCAGTTCCGGCGGCAGCAGCACGCGCAGATGGATCACCGCCAGCAGGATGATGTAGGCGGTCAGCGCCACGGGCAGCGTCAGGATCGGCTCGCGCGGAGCCTCCTCATTGACGGCCGGCACGTCCATCGAAGCATCATGCAACGAAGGATCTTGCGGCGGGGAATCTTGCGGGGAATCCAAGGCAGCTTCGCTTTCAGGCGCGATCGGAGCGACAGGCTTAACGACAGGCCTTGGAGATAGTCGCCTTTGCCCGCCCTGCGCAAGTGCACAAAAGGAAAAGGCAGGGCCCTGGGAAAGCCCTGCCTGTCCGTGTCGGACTTCCGGTACCCAGAGAGACAGGGGTATCCACCCCTCCCCCGCGGCCGGTGACCAAACTGTTTGACGCCTGTGTACAGGCCTCGCCGAGAACCTGGAGAAAAGCGGCGAGGCTTGCGACTGCGGTCACCATAGCAGCGGGGCGGCGGACGGAAAGCGCATAGTTAATTTAACGTTAACGACGCAAAGGCAGCGTCAGGGAGGCCGAAAACGCCTCCACGGCATGGACGGTGCAAATCCCCTCCTGCACAACAACACAGGGATCGCGGCTGCACTGAAGCGGGACAGGATTGTCCCGCGAGGTTGCGCCCGGGGATAAGCGTTCAGTCATGAAACATCCGTCGAACCGCGAGTTCTTCGCGTATTGGGACAAGAAGCGCGGCACCGAGCGGGCCCCTGACAGGGCCGATATCGATCCGGCTGCCGTGCGCGGCCTGCTGGGCGACATCTTCGTGCTGTCCTGCGAGCCCAGTCTCGGCTTTCCGTTTCGCGTCGCCGGCACGCGCGTCTGCGCGCTCGCAGGATGCGACCTCAAGGACGCGAGCTTTGCAGCGCTGTTCAACGAGGCCAGCCGCCGCGAGATCGAGGAGATCACGACCGTTGTCGCCGACGAGAGCCTCGGCGCGATCGCCGGTATCACCGCCACGCGTGAGGACGGCAGCAAGGCGCATCTCGAGCTGTTGCTGCTCCCGTTCAACGCCCGCCCGCATACGCCGGTAAGCGTGACAGGCGTGCTTGCGCCATTCGACGACGAATGCGGGGCGCTTGGCCCGTTCACCCTCACCTCCTGGCGTTATCTGCACCAGCCGGAGAAGCTCTTGCCGCGCGCGATCCGCAAGCTGCAGATCGCACGCGGGCTGATGGTGTATGAGGGACTGAGGTAGGAGTGACCCTCGTCTCAGGGCGCGCAGCGTTTGCCAGCCGCCCTATCTTCATTGCAGTCAGACGCGCCGGCCCCCCGGCGCGCAGGCTCGCGATCCGTGATTGGAACCTTATCTGTTGAAGTGCGTTTATCCGCTTGCCGTCGCTGGTGTCTGCGCGGCAACGCGGCTCGGTCGGAGGCGATGCGTTTGCTAGCCGCCGGGCCTCCGTCGAGGGGCGATTCCCGTGATGGAGCACGCGACCAGAGTTGGTAATCGCCTGTTAGCTGCGTTACCGCCGGCCGACTTCGCTTTGCTTGCACCGCATTTGCGGAAAGTACCGCTCCAGCACGACGCAGTCCTGGTCGGGTCGGGCGACCGCATCGAACATCTCTACTTCCCCTGCAGCGGCGCGATCGCCCTCATCATGGAGTTGCCGAACGGACAAACGGCCGCAACCGCAGTGATCGGCAACGACGGCGCCGTCGGACTCATGACGGCGCTCGGGCCCGTCCGATCCCCCCTGACCGCGGTTGTCCGCGTGGCCGGGACCGCACTGCAGATCTCGCCCGCGCGATTTCACGCGATGCTCGAACGCAGTCCCGCCGTCGCAAGCGCGGTTCAGATTGTCACCAGGGCGTTGATGACGCAATTCCTGCACGTCGCGGCCTGCAATGCGCTGCACTCGGTCGAAGCGCGCCTCGCCCGCTGGCTGCTGCACATTCACGATCGGACGGATGGCGGTGATGTCCTGCCCTTGACCCAGGAGACGTTGTCGGAATTGCTCGGCGTCCGCCGTACCACGGTCACGCACGTCGTGAGTGCACTTCGAACATCAAGCGCGATCAAATCCAATCGACGCGGCCAACTCGAGATCGACAGGCAACGGCTCGAGGTCGTCGCATGCGAGTGCTACAAGGTGATGAGCCGCAGGATCGATCGGATCGTTTCGCAGGATGCGCCAAGGCTCCTTCACGCCGCGCCGGCGCGGGACGGCTGCCCGTCTCCAGACTTCCCGTTCGCCAAAACCGACTCGTAAACCCAGGCCTCCCTGGCGAACCACTCGTGCGTCGCCGCGCACATCCGGCAATAGGTACGCGAAAAGAACACAGTACTGCAGCGAAACCTTTCGCCATCCATCTCGATGCCTGTCGGAATTGCGCTCCCCGTTTCCGGACACTTGATCATCACCATACCCATCCTGATTTCCCTCCAGCTTGGCATCACCTCACGGCAAGGCTGGCCGCCATCGGCTGGACGGCGTCTCTTCTTGCGAAGACGCTCGTCCAGCCGATTCAAGCAGCCCTATGCAGAACCCGGTTGAAGCTGTTCTTGATCGGCTCGGCCGTCTCGGTCGCGACCTTCTGGGCCAGATCCCAAAGCTCCCGATTCTGGGCGGAAGCCGCTTCAAAGGTCTTGCGGCCGTGAGCGGTGGAGAGGTTCACGAGGTCCGCAAACGACTTCGCGTCTGCAAGCTGGGAGAGGAATTCCAGCGCGGAGCTGGTATTGTTGTTGGATATTTCGATGACCTTGGTGCCGTAGTCGGCGGCACGCCTGGCATTGGTCGAACAGGCATCGCGGAGAGCTTCGGTGATCTCCTCGGAAGTCGCCTTCATCTGCTCGAAATTTGCCTTGGCCCGCGTGGCGGTCGGCGCGGCGAGATCGCCGAAGATCGCCTGGATGTTGAAAAACGGTATGTCGAATTTGAAGTTTGCATTTCCGTTCGCCGTCCCATTTGGCGGAGCGGCATTCGTTTCGGCTTTCACATTGGCATCACTCACGGGCATTCATCCTTTCAAGCGAAACTAGATAATGGATTGAAGACTCCCCGACGCGCCCAGGTGCGTACTGCACCGGGACCCCAGTGCCTCTACTTTCACGATGGTGGGATGCTGCTGCATATGCAGCTCTTGCCCCCTGCCGGAGGCAACTATGACCGACGAAGGTCGAAGCTTCGGTTCGCTTTCGGACTCTCAATTTGAATTAGTTCGACTCGTGCGATGCTGCGGCGCAATCAAAATTCTGCATCTTTGAAGTTGCTGCTGTTGCATGCGCCAACCTGAGATCAGCGCCGGCGAGCTATTAAGAGGCTCGATCCCGGAGCCGTTTGAGCCGGAATGTTCTGCCGCTTGCGCAACCGGCAGGTCGACCTGCAACGGTCCCTGTGCGATAAATTGGCCGGTCACACGCGGGCTGATGGGTGTATCAGGGGGCTGCGGTAGTTCTCGTTTCGACGTGAGCGAGCGCCGCGATCTCGATGCAGCCTCTCACCTGGACGAAACGACCATGTCCGACATCATCAATTTCGGCTCGCTTCAGCTCCGCTTCCTGCAGAGCAAGGATGACACCGGCGGCAGCGTCGATATTTTCGAAATGACGTTGCAGCCGAATGCGCGGATGCCGATCCCGCATTATCACGACCGCTGGGACGAAACGATCTACGGGCTGTCCGGCGTCTCGACCTGGACGATCGATGGCAAGCAGAACGATCTCGGCCCCGGAGAATCCGTCTTCATCAAGCGCGGCATCGTGCACGGCTTTACCAACCGCTCGACCGGGCCGGCGACATGCCTGTGCATCCTGAGCCCCGGGGTACTGGGCACGCAATATTTCACGGAGATGGCCGCGCTCCTGTCGGCGGGCGCGCCACCCGACCCCGCGAAGATGAAAGAGACGATGCTGCGCTATGGACTGGTGCCGGCGCCGGCTGCGTGAGCCAAGGTCGCCGCCCAGCGGAAATGGCCGGTCCCGCGCTAGCGATCCATCACGGCCGGCGACGCGGCGAATGCGGTGGGAATCATCGCGAGCGATATTGCGAGCGTGAGCGCGAGGCGGATCGAGGACGTCATCGTATCTCCTGTCATGCAATGGGCTTGCATGGGGTAGGACGCCGCGCGAGCCGTGGTATTCCTGAGATAACGGCAAAGATATTTTTCGCTGCGTGCCTCGTCGCATCGGAATAAACTGGGATGATTGAGACGGAACGACGGATCGACATGAGCAAGCCGCATTGGCGTCCCGCGCGCGCGTCCGACCTGCCGGCGATCAGCGCGATCGCAGCGCGCATCCACCCCGATCTGCCTGAACGCCCCGAGGTGTTCGCGGAAAAGATGCGGCTCTATCCCGATGGTTGCCGCGTGCTTGCCGCGGAGGACGAGATCGTCGGCTACGGACTCGCCCATCCCTGGACGCAACACCGGATTCCGCCGCTCGACGGCTTCCTCGAACAACTGCCCGGCGATGCGGACTGCCTCTATGTGCATGACGTCGCGGTGCTGTCCGACTTTCGCGGCGGCGTCGCGGGCGATTATGTCGCTGCGATCGAGCAGCTCGCGCGCGCGTCAGGGATCGCGACGCTCGCGCTGGTGTCGGTCTACGCCACGCGGCCGCTGTGGGAACGCCTCGGCTTTCGGGCCGTCACGGCGAACGCAGAGCTGCGTGCAAAGCTCGCGTCCTACGGCGACAACGCGACCTACATGCTCCGCGATCTCGCTGCGACGTAATGCCCCTTCACGGTGCAATCCCGCGGCAACATTCTTGCCGACGCCGGAAGGCAGCCGTCAGTCTCGATGCTTCTTTTTCGTCTTCGGCTTCTTTCCGGGTGCGCTCTTCCCAGGCCACGAAGTGACCGAAGGCTCTGCGTGGCCCGGCTTGTTCTTCTTCTTTTTCTTTGCGAAGGAAGGAGCATCGTCGAATTTCGGTCCACGCTCGCCCTGCGCCTTGTCGTATGGCTTGCCGTGTGGTTTGCCGTGCGACTTGAACCCACCCGGCTCGCGCGGGCGATCGTCGCGACGTTCACGATGGTCGCTGTCGCCGCTCTCGCGCCGCGGCGCGTGGGACCGCTCTTCCGAAGGCGCCTGCCGCTGCGGCGCATCCGCCATCGACTCGATGCGGATGTTGTCTTCCTTGTCCGGACGCTTGATCTTGGCGGCGAAAGATTCCACGACCCGCTCGGAAATCTCGAACTCGGTCGTGGTGTCCATGATCTTGATAGCGCCGATGTCGTTCTTGTCTATGCCGCCGCGGCGGCAGATCATCGGCAACAGCCAGCGCGCTTCCGCATTCTTGCGTCGCCCGATGTTGGCCCGGAACCAGACGGTGGCCTCCCCCATGCCGTGACGCGGCGAGGATTTCCCCTTGGAGCGCGGCCCCGCAGGGCGATCATCGCCGCGCGAGGTGCGGACATCGTCGCGCGGTGCGCGGGCATCGTTGCGACCGCGATCGTCGCGCGGCCGGCTGCTTCGCTCGCCCGGGTCCATGATGTCTTCGGGCGACGGCAGCCGCGCGCGATAGAGCCGTGCGAGCGACGCGGCGATCTCCTCAGCCGACCGCTCTCGGCCAGCAACGCCTGCGCCAGCGCCAGATCGTCGGCGGTCGTCTCCTCGGTGAACAACACGTCCTTCATGCGCTCGTGATCGAGCTTGCGGATCTCATCCGGCTGCGGCGCCGTCCCCCAGACCGCGTCGATCCCCGAGACATTCAGCAGCATTTCCGCACGCCGCCGTCGCACGGGCGGCACCAGCAGGATACTCGTCCCCTTGCGACCGGCGCGACCGGTGCGGCCCGAGCGATGCTGCATGACCTCGGCGTCGTTGGGCAGGTCGGCATGAATGACAAGGTCGAGGCTCGGCAGATCGATGCCGCGGGCGGCGACGTCGGTCGCCACACAGACGCGCGAACGTCCGTCCCGCAGCGACTGCAGCGCCGTGGTTCGCTCGTTCTGCGTCAATTCGCCTGACAGCGCGACCACCGAGAAGCCGCGCTCCAGCAGCGCCGCCTGCAAATGCCTGACGTGATCGCGCGTGCTGCAGAAGACCAGAGCGCTCGGCGCCTCGTAGAAGCGCAACACGTTGACGACCGCGTGCTCGGCATCGCCGGGCGCGATTCGGATCGCGCGGTACTCGATATCGGCGTGACCGCCTTCGTCGCCGGCGACCTCGATCCGGAAGGCCTGCTGCTGATACTGCTTCGCCAGCGCGACGATGCCGCGCGGGAACGTGGCCGAGAACATCAGGGTGCGGCGCGTGTCCGGCGTGGTCTTGAGGATGAACTCCATGTCCTCGCGAAAGCCGAGATTGAGCATCTCGTCGGCCTCGTCGAGAACCACCACCTTCAATTCGGAGATGTCGAGACGGTTGCGCCGCAGATGATCGCATAGCCGGCCGGGCGTACCGACGACGATGTGAGCGCCGGCCGCAAGCTCGCGCTGCTCGCGCCGCGGATCCATGCCGCCGACGCAGGAGACGACGCGCCCGCTCGCATGCTCGTACAGCCACGCCAGCTCGCGATGGACCTGCAAGGCAAGCTCACGGGTCGGCGCCACGATCAGGGCAAGCGGTGCACCCGCCCGCTCGAACCGCTCGGCGCCATCAAGCAGATCCTTGAACAGGTCCTTGGCCATGGCCAGCCCATAGGCCAGCGTCTTGCCGGAGCCGGTCTGGGCCGAAACCAGCAGGTCGCGGTCAGTGGCCTCGTCGGTGAGCACGGCGAGCTGAACGGGGGTCGGACGGTCGTAGTTGCGCTCGGCCAAAGCTCGGGCGAGCGGCGGACTCATGGTCGGAAAAGACACGGGATAAAACCTTGGTTGGTCCAGGCGCGGAACGTTGAGCCGCGCGACCTGAAGCTGCGTAGGCGGCAAATGGTCCAGCCGCACGCGTGGTGATTTGATTTGCACGCTCTTTACGCCAAGCGCGGGCAAATCACCATGCCTATGACGCATGGCTTTGGCGGCATCGAGAATAAGCTTACCGCTGGCGCCACCCACTACATCCAGCGTTTTCCGGCCGTTTTTCTGCATATAGCGAAATTTTGCGTCAAAGCCACCACCGCAGCGTGCAAGCTCGCATAGAGACGACGCGCCGGCCCTAATCCCGGGAGGTCACCAGCCTGCCGAAGCCGCCGACCAGCCTGACTCTTGCCCGCGCAACGGCGTCTCTTGCCGCGCGGCTCAAGGCATGGACCGCGCGCCAGGCTTCGGTGGCTTGCAGCCATGCTCTCACCTCGGCGAACTTCCCATAGACCCAGGCAAAAGCCGGAATCCGCATCAGCTTGTCGCGCGTGAGATGGAACAGGCGCTCGACCAGCACGAGCTTGAGCAACTCGCCGACGATGAGAGTCGCGGCGCCACTCACGAACTGACCGGTTGCGGCGAGATAGGCCGCCACAGGCTTGATCGGCTCCAAAATGATCACGGGCACGGAAAACAGGGCGAGCGACGGATAAGGCGGCAGCGATCTGATCCAGGCGCGCAATCGCCTGAATTGGAAATGCCGCCCAATCCAGCGCGAGATTGGCCTCGCCACAGCCATGAAGACCGCATCCACCAGGAAGTAGATGGCGGCCAGGATGTAAGTGACCGGTTTCAGGATTCGCTTCACGATACCTCTCCTGCGAACTGAAAGCCGGAACTGGGGCCTAAGTTTCACCTCGGCGTGAATAACTCGCGGATTTCCGATGGAACTTTTCGGGCGGCGGCCCGGCTCCCCGCATTTCAGATCTCCGCATAGACCTCCAAAAGATAGCCGTCGGGGTCGCGGAAGAACAGCGTCCGATGCCCGAACGACTGGTTCGTCGGCGGCGACAGCAGCGCAACGCCCCGCCGCACGAGTTCGTCAGCGCACGCATCGACTTCGGCCGCGGAGACCTTGAAGGCAAGCTGCAGCGAGGCGCTGCCCGCTGGCGTCGGCGCATCGGCCGCGGTCCGGCTCGATTTTGCGAGAGCGAGCGTGTTGCTGCCCAAGCCGTACTCGATCCAGTTCGTCGACAACTCGCGCAGCAGCGGAAAGGCAAGGACGTCTTCATAGAAGCGGCGCATCGCCACCATGTCGCGCACGAAGATGACGGTGTAGTCGATCGCGCGGATGGCGTGGAAGGGGGAGCGCGTGCGTTGGTCTGGTTCGGGTGTCTCGTCCATCATCATGCCTTTCACTCCAAACGTCCGCACGCAGCTTGTATGGAGCGTAGCGGAATACGAGGAGCCACAAGCGAGAATCCCGGCTTACGCTACAGCGCAATCCGGGCCACGAATTTCTCACTCCACCAATTCCGGCCACGGCACGATGGTCGACTTCACCGTCTTCATCGCCATGGCGTCCCTGACCGCCTGCGCGACGCCTTCTTCCATGAAGGGGTAGATCGTCTGCATCTTCAGCCAGGGATATTTGTCGCGGGTGCGATAGAGCATGTCGACGCCGAGCGGAAGATCATTACCGGTAAAGCCCCAGGATCCCAGCACGTTGAGGTCTTTGGTGCAGATGCGGTGCCAGGACGTCTCGATCGAGCCGGCGTCGGTGAACTGGCCCATCTCGACATAGGTGCCGCCGTCGCGCAGCATCTCGATGCCTTCGGGGCCGGCGGTCGGATGGCCCGAACAATCCATCACGAGATCGGCGCCGAAGCCCCCGACAATCTCGCGCACGCGCGCGATACGATCTTGCGGCGATTTGATCTCCTCGATGTTCACAGTCGCCTCCGCGCCGAATTCGCGCGCGAGCTTGAGCCGCGGCTCCTCCGGCGCACCGACGCAGATCACGCGCCCTGCTCCCATCTCCTTTGCGGCCGCGACGGCGAGAATGCCGATCGGACCCGAGCCCTGGATCACCACCGTGTCGCCCCAGGTGAAACCGCCGGCTCGGCCAGCGCGGTTGAAGGCGCGAATGCAGGAGGTCAGCGGCTCCGACAACGCGCCCAGCCGCAGCGACATGTCGTCGGGCAATTTGTAGATCTTGGTGCCCGGCAGCATGTCGAGATCGACATAGACATATTCGGCCCAGCCGCCCCACATGTGAGGCGCTTTGTCGAAGCCGAGATATCGGCCGTAGTAGACCGGCGTACAGGCACTTGTTGGCTACTTGCGGATAATGGATGCAGTAATAGCAGCGGCCGCAGGGCATCAGCGGCGGGATCATCACTTTCGATCCCACCTTGAGCGGCTTGCTCATGAAGTCCTCGGTGAATTCGTCGCCGCATTCGACGATCACGCCGCCGATTTCATGACCGAGCGTGAACGGCCAAGGCAGCGGCTTCGGCCAATGTCCCTTCAGAATGTGCAGGTCCGTGCCGCAGACGCCGCACGCGCCGACCTTGATCAGCGCGGCCTTTTTGCCGACCTTTGGCCATGGCACGCTGCGGATGACAGGCTCGCTGCCCGGTCCCGCGTGGGTGCAGACGCGGATTTGGTCCATGGCTGTTTCCTCGATGCCCGCTTTTGTTATGTTTGGTGGTGCGGGCTGCGGGGAAGCGTATTTGAGATGCGCGGTCGTGCCAAGGTGCGGTCTCGTAGCCCGCATGAGCGAAGCGGAATGCGGGACCGGCGCTCCCGGATTTCGCTGCGCTCCGTCCGGGCTACGGCGCCCAACACATTCACCGCCGTCATCCTGAGGTGCGAACCTTGCGATGCATTTGCATCGCAAGGTAAAGCCTCGAAGGATGGGCCACAGGCGCTCGCGGCCTATCCTTCGAGGCGCGCAAGGGCGCGCACCTCAGGATGACGGTTGAGCTTGTGGCAGCAGCGCATGGCTGATCTCCAAGCACACCCAAGTAGCTTGAGCGCTTAAGTATCTTGAGCGCTTACCGGCGAACGTGTAAGGCCCCAAGAGTCCCACCCAGGTGCCCCCTTGAACCCCCTCCCCCAAAATCCTGTCGTCGCGTCCGGATCGTTCGCGGCGATGAAGTCGGTGCCGTACCGCCTCCAGTTCATGGCCTACGTGCTGGCGATGATGGCTGACAATATCGAGCATGTGATCAGCTACTGGGTGGTGTTCCAGAAATTCCATTCGCCGGCGCTGGCGGGCTTTGCCGTGCTGTCGCACTGGCTGCCGTTCCTGTTGTTCTCGGTCGCGGTCGGGGGGCTCGCCGACCGCTTCGATCCGCGCCGCATCATCCAGTGCGGCATGCTGCTGTTCATCGTGGCCTCGAGCGGATGGGGCTTCTTCTTCATCACCGATACGATCCAGATGTGGCACGCGATGCTGCTGCTGGTGGTCCATGGCTGCGCCGGCGTGTTGTGGCAGACGCCGAACCAGCTCCTGCTCTACGACCTCGTCGGTCCCGCCGATCTTCCGAGCGCGGTGCGGCTGAACGCGATGGCGCGCTATCTCGGCATCCTGGTCGGGCCTGCCGTCGGCGGAATCATCATGCTGACGCTCGGCACCTCGCATGGCATCATCTTCAACACGCTGTTCTACCTGCCGATGCTGCTGTGGCTGTTCTGGGCGCCGGTACGAGACAAGAGTGTCGCCGTGCGGCGCTTCGCGGTGCGCGGCCTTGCCGACATCATGTTGACGATGCGCGCGATCGGCACGCAGCCGGTGCTCACGGCGATGACATGGCTTGCCGGCCTCACCTCCTTCATGATCGGCAACGCCTATCACGCCCAGATGCCGGGCTTTGCCGGCGATCTCGGCCACGGCGACCCCGGAATCTCCTACAGCGTGCTGCTCGCGGCCGATGCTGCGGGCGCACTGCTCGCGGGCATCGCGCTGGAATCCTGGGGACGGCTCAAGGGCACGCCGCGCACCGCGATCATGCTCGCCATGTTGTGGAGCGTGGCGCTGCTCGGCTTCGCCTCGGTGCGGATCTATCCGGTTGCAATCGTGCTGTTGTTCTTTGCAGGCCTCTTCGAGCTGTCGTTCAACACCATGGCGCAGGCGCTGGTGCAGTTGAACGCGCCGTCCGACATTCGCGGCCGCGTCGTCGGCCTCTACAACATGGCGGGGCTCGGGATGCGGGCGTTCAGCGGCATCACCGTCGGGCTATCAGGTGCGGCGATCGGCATTCACTGGTCGCTCGGCCTGTCGGCCGCGGTGCTGCTGGCGCTGCTGTGTCTCCTGTACCAGCGCGCGATGAGGAAGGCAGCCGGTTGACTCCGGCCTCGCTCCACCGCACCCTCGATACAGGGCTGGGGAGATGAGGCGTTGCGCAATCGCTGGTGCATTCTTGCGATCCTGTTCGTCGTTCGCCTCACCATTGCGTTCCAGTTCCAGAGCGTGGCTGCGGTCGCGCCGCTGCTGCAACAGACTTTTGGAGTCGGGCTCGCCGACATCGGCATCCTGATCGGGCTGTATTTCACACCCGGCATCGTGCTGGCGCTGCCGGGCGGCGCGATCGGCCGGACCCTTGGCGACAAGCCCACGACCATCGCGGCACTGCTGCTGATGACGGCCGGCAGCCTCGTCATGGCCGCCACCGATGTCTGGGGCTGGCAGATGGCGGGCCGGCTTGCCTCCGGCGCCGGCGGCGTGCTGCTGACCGTGCAACTCACCAAGATGGGCACCGACTGGTTCGCCGATAAGGAGATCGCCACCGCGATGGCTATCTTCGTCAACTCCTGGCCGGCGGGCGTTGCGATCTCGCTGCTGGTGCTGCCGGCGATCGGCACCGCCTATGGCGCGGGCGCCGTGTTCCTCGTGGCCGGTGCGCTGACCGCGATCGGCATTGTGCTGATCACGTTTTATCAACCGCCGCCGGGAGCCACCGCCAGCGCAGCCGGCTCCGGGCGGCTTGATCCGCTTGCTCTCTTGGCGGTGATCGTCGCGGGCGCGATCTGGGGCCTCTATAATGTGGGCTTCGCCATGATCTTCTCGTTCGGCCCGTCATTGCTCGCCGAGCGCGGCTGGAGCATTGCCACGGCGGGATCGGCGATCAGCCTCGTAATGTGGCTGTCGGTGATCTCGGTGCCGGCAGGCGGCTATCTCGCCGATCGCTTCAAGCGACCGCTCGTGCTGGCGATCGCGGCCAGCCTCGTGGTGGCGGGGCTGTTGGCCTGGCTGACCCGATCCGACGCCGTGATCACGATCCTGGTCCTGATCGGCCTGATCGGCGGCCATCCGGCCGGCCCGATCATGAGCCTGACCGCCCGCGTGCTCGTGTCGGAAACGAGGGCGATCGGGATGGGCGTGTTCTACACTCTCTTCTATGCCGCGATGATGCTGGGACCGGCGGTGGCGGGGCGGCTCGCCAAATCGGCCGGGACCGCCGCGGTCGCGCTCGACCTCGGCGCATTGACGGTGCTGGCCTGCCCGCCGCTGATGTGGCTTTTCGAGCGCATCGTGTCTGTCCGTAATCGACGCGCCCAATCCTAACGCGGCATTAACCCTGTGCACCTTAGGGTCGTCCCGGACTCCGCCAGGCGGGGGGTCGGGTGTGAAAATGGCGTTGGCGAACAAAAAATTTCTTCCGGCCGCCGAGGAACGTCGGCGTTTCCAGCGGGTGAAGGTTCACCTGCTCGGCCGCTACATGCTGCCGGACCGCCGTGAATTCCCCTGCCAGGTAATCAACATGTCGCCGGGCGGGCTGGCACTGCTGGCCCCCGGCATCGGCAATGTCGGCGACCGCGTGGTCGCCTATCTCGACCATATCGGCCGCGTCGAGGGCAAGATCACCCGCATCATCGACAATGGCTTCGCCATGACCGTGGGTGCGACGCCGCGCAAGCGCGACAAGCTCGCCGCGCAGCTCACCTGGCTCGCCAACCGCGACATCCTCAATCTGCCGGAAGACCGCCGCCATGACCGTATCGTGCCGCGCAACCCGATCGCGGTGCTGACGCTCGAGGACGGCACCAAGATGACCTGCCGCATCATCGACCTCTCGCTGTCGGGCGCCGCCATTGCCGCCGAGAACCGCCCGCCGCTGAACTCGACGGTTCTGCTCGGCCGGGTGCAGGGCCGCGTGGTTCGAAACCTCGAAGATGGCTTCGCGCTCGAGTTCATGCATTCGCAGCCGATCGAGACACTCGAAGAGAGCGTTACCGCGCGGTAAAGCGCGAAGGCGCCAAAACCACTGTATTTCACGCCCTGATGGCGGCCTCCGCGATGCGGACGCCGCCTTTTTCATGGGTCGTGACGAGCCTCGCGCGGGTTAACGCGAGGGCTGCGGACGCGTGCAAACAACGGTTCCGCCAGCGTTTCTGCGTTAATCGATAAAATTTGAATCAATTGCAGTCATATCGAATTTTATTCGAATTTGATTCAAGTATAGTTTGAATTCGTCGCGCCTTTTACTTGTATTCGTCTCGACTTTACTTGGCCGATTTAGCGGCAACTCAAAAGCTGCGTGCGCAATGTGGTCCCAACAAGAAACGGGGGCCGCAATGTTTGATTTCAGGGGACAGGGGAAGGGAATGGCGCTGGCCGCCATGCTCTTCGGAATGAACGCGGCAGCGCAGGCCGGCGAAGGCCGTCTGCTCTATGCAAGCCTCGGCGACACCACGCGTTCGCCGATCGGCTGGGTCGAATTCTGTGCGGACAATGCCGCTCAGTGCCAGGGCGCGCCGACGCAACCGCGCGACATCGTGATGTCGCAGGCCGCATGGCGCGACCTCGTCAAGGTCAATCGCTGGGTCAACGAGACCGTCAAGCCTTTGACCGACCAGGAGCACTGGGGCGTGATCGAGAAGTGGTCGCTGCCGTCGGACGGTTACGGCGACTGTGAAGACTACGTGCTGTTGAAGCGCAAGATGCTGATCGATGCCGGATGGCCGCGCGAGGCCCTGCTCATCACCGTCGTGCGCGACAAGAAGGGTGAAGGACACGCGGTGCTGACGGTGAAGACCGACAAGGGCGAGTTCGTTCTCGACAATCAGAACGAGAACATCGTTGCCTGGACGGAGACCGGCTACCGCTTCGTCAAGCGCCAGTCACAGAGCGATCCCAACGTCTGGGTTTCGCTGGGCGATACCAGGCCGGCGGTCTCCACCGCCAGCGCAAGAGACCAGTAAGAACGAGACAAGGAGTTACGCGACCCGGTCACATCCCCACCCCTCCCCGTCCCAGACCGGTTCGCGCGCGGCCAGCCATCCCCCAATGGCTGGCCGCAACTTTTTTTGGGGATGTCGTTTCGTTCAATCCTGCTGCGTCTGCCGCGACCAGGGCACGCGCGCGGCGGTGAAATCGCGCCACGTGCTTTGCAGAGCGGGCTGCACCCCGACCGACGCGCGCGCCTGCCAGCCGGCGATCGCCGCCGCGGCGATGGCGCTGTCAGGCCCGGCACCGAGCCCTTCGAGCAATGATGCCGTGACCGCCATGTCATTGAAGGCGCCGAGCTGCTCCTGCAAGCCGGCGAGCCTGCGCGAGAATTTTCGCGCGGATTTGCGGTCCTCGTAGAGCGGCAGCAGGAACTCGCTGAGATAGCGCAGCCGCTTGGTCGCGAGCCGCACCCGGTGCAGATCTTCGGCGGCAAGCGACTTGAAGCGGCGGCCGCGCTTGAGCAGCTTCGCATGTTGCTCCGACAGAATGCGCTGCGCGAAGTTGATGGCGGGCTCGGCGAGCCGGCCGGGGTCTTCGGCGGCGACGTCGTTGCGCCAGCCCCGCGTCTCGATCCAGTTTCCGAGGCCGATCAGGAACGTGGTGCAGCGGCGATCGTCAAGTGCGTGATGCGCCTTGCGATAGGCGTCGGACCGACGCGCGGCCGCAACCCGGCCCAGTGCATCGAAGCCTGCGACCGACGGACAGGCCTTTGCGATGGTCGGCAAGGTCTCGAGCCGGAACACGTCCCAGTCACGCGCGGCGGAGAGGTCTTGCGCCAGCCATCTGGCTTCCGACCGCAGCGCATCGAGATTGCTGAGCGCGCCGACCGATCGCATCAGGTCCAGCGCCGATCGAAGCCTGCGCAGCGAGACGCGAAGCTGATGCACCCCTTCCGGATTGCGACCGTCCTCGGCCGCGGGCAGTGATTGAAGCAAATGGAGGAAGCAGGAGCGCAGGATCGTCGCGAACGCCTCGTCGAGCGTAACCGACGCATCGAGGCGAAGTTTTCGCGGACGTCGCGCCGAGGGCGGTTTGTCGGCGGCAAGATCGAAGCCGCGCGCCGATTTGGTGCGAACCGACGGCTTCACCGCCCCGTGCTCGGCAAGCCGCAATGCGATCTCGTAGATCGCGCTCGCGCTGCCGCTCTTCAGCTCAAGTTCGATCTCGCTCACCGGTAACGTCCGGTCGCCGGCCGTGAGGACGCCCCGGTCAAACGCGATTTCGACCGTGCCGGACGGCAGGTCAATCATCCGCGCATGACGATGAACGTCGGCCGTGAACACCGCTTCGAGCGGCTGCGCTTCGAGATGGCTGCGAAGCTTCTCCGCAATGAAAGGCATCGCCAGAGCCGGGTCGGGCGCAAGCGACGACACCCTCGCCTCCCACTCGCCGCGGCGCAGTGGATCATGCACCGCATCGGTTTTCACGGTTTGCACGAAGCGTGCGCCGCTCTGACGAACGCGCAAGCTCAAGCCGTTGCGACGCAGCGTCCGCTCCGGCGTGTCATAATAGACCGACTTGAGATGTTTGCGCGCGCCCTTGTTGCGCGCGTTCGCCGCGATGACGGGCGCTGCGTTGAAATGCGCCATGCGATCGGCATCGACGAGAAGCTTGAGCTCGATTTCACCGGCGGGCCGCGCGGCGGCGTTCGACTGGGTTGGCCCGGGTGCGGGCGTCGCCTCTTGCGATGGCGTCTGGTCGATCACAGCGCCCTCGACGATCCCTGGTTCCACGCCGGGCTCGGCCGGTTCACGCTGCCTGAAGAAGCCGGCGGCGACTTGCGTCCGGCGCGCTCGAAGTCTTGCAAGCCGGCTTAGCGTCTGATTGAGCATTTCCGGTGACATGACAGTTCAATGACAGAGCGCCATTCTATAGCCGGTACCGTCCGCAAGGAATAGTCACGTTACGCCGCGGTGCGTGGCCGTCGACACGATGTCACGCGCAAAAATCGGGCAACGCCTGTCACAATCCGGGGTAACGATGCGAATTAAATTGCTGCACTGCGCGTGCGCGTCAGCGTGCCAGACTGTTCTTGTAGATCCTGCCGCCCTTCATGATCAGCACAAAATTCTTCGCGGGATCTTCGACGAGATTGATGTTGTCGAGCGGATTGCCGTCGACCAGCAAGAGATCGGCAAGCGCGCCCTCCTCCACCACGCCGAGCTTACCTGGGTAAGGATTGCGCAGGCCTGACAGGTTCAGCAGCTCCGCATTGGTCGACGTCGCCATCGCCAGCGCTTCGGCCGGTGTGTACCAGCGCGTCAGCGCGGCCAACATCGAGCCCTGCCTGTCCGCCAAGGCCTTCGAGAACAGCACGTCAGTGCCGAACGCGGTCTTGATGCCGTACTTCTTCACCAGCGCGTAGACGCGATCGGTGCCGGCAACCACCTGCCGCATCTTATCCTGCTCCGCTGGCCCCAACCCCGCCGCGGCGGAGAGGTCGAGGAATGGCTGCGTGCTGAGCCAAATCCCCTTCTCCGCGATCAGCTTCGCGCTCGCCTCGTCCATGAGGTGACCGTGCTCGATGCATCTCACGCCGGCTGCGATCGAGCGCTGGATCGCGACCGGCGTGTAGGCGTGGGTGGCGACATAGGTGCCCCAATTGTCGGCGGCCTCGACGGCGGCGCGCAGCTCGGGCTCGGTGAAGGTGGAGACATCGAGCGGGCTGAAGGGCGACGCGACGCCGCCGCCCGCCGTGAGCTTGACCTGCGAAGCACCCTGCATGAGCTGCTCGCGCGCGCGCACGCGCACCTCGTCGGGACTGTCGGCGACCATGCTGCCGCCGATCCGCTCCATGCGGCTGAGCATGCCGCCGATGGTGCGCGGCAGATCGGAGAGCTGGCGGAAATCACCATGACCGCTGGTGATGGTGATGATGGCGCCCGAGGGATAGATGCGGGGACCGGCGACAAGATCCTCGTCGATGGCCTGCTTGAGGCCGAAGCTCGGCCCGCCCATGTCGCGCACGGTGGTGAAGCCGCGCATCAGCGTCGCGGTCGCCTCGCTGGCCGCAAGCAGGTTGTTGTAGCCGATATCGCCTGCGAGCGCGGCCATCGGCGTCGGGCGCACCAGCATCGTGTGCCAATGCGCATCGATCAGCCCCGGCATCAGCACGCGGCCGCCGCCGTCGATCACCTGACCGGTGGCTGCGATGTCGGCAGTCGATATCTTCTCGATCTTCCTGTCCCTGACCAGAACATTGGACGCAACCGAGAGCGTCGCGTTCTTTCCGTCGAAAATCCTGACGTTACGGAACAGGACGGCAGCGTCCTGCTGGGCCGCCGCAGGCGACGCATTGCAGAGAAGCACTGCAAGCAGCATCGCGAGCCCGCCCCGCACTTTCAATCCCGGCATGATCTCCCGCTCCAGAACCCAACCGCGCGATGGTAGTTGATGCCTCGTGCCCCATGGAGTCAATTTGCAACCCTAGGGAGATTCTGCAATTCAGCCATCCGACTGCGGCAAAGGTGCACCGCGAACTTTGCTCGGGAATATCAGGAAACTGAGTAAGCGCGGCTGTCTCACATACATCGAACTCAAATCAAATGCAGACGCTGCAAAAGTCCAGGATCAACGCCAGATTGCAATTTGCGCATTCGAGAGTACGATCGCGCCGGCCTGCTCGACTGGGGAGAGAAGTAACAGGGACCGCGAGCGCAGGCGCGAAATGACGAGGCGCAACATGGTGGCACAAACAACTGACGGACACGTCATGCTGGTCAAGAAACTCGGCGGACTCCTCGCAATCATCATCGGATGTCTGCTGACGGGAATCGGCGTGACCTTCGAATACGGCGGCACGACGTTCGCCGGCGTTCTTTTCCTGATCCTCGGCGCGATCCTGCTCGTGCTGAAGATCATGAAGCGCAACGAAGGGTCTTCGCTGCCGTAGCCAAACGATGCGGTTCGTTAGGCGCCCAGCACGTCCGCGAGCCGCAACTCGTCCGCGGCGGGATCTTTCAGAAACAGCTCGGCCTCGATCTCGTTCAGATGCGACAACATCTGCGCGCGGGCGGCCGCTCTGTCGCGTTTGCGGATCGCGGCGACGATGCCGGCGTGATGATCAGTGCCGCAGGCCGGCGTGTCGTGGCGGCGATAGAGCAGGATGATGAGCGAGGAGCGCGCGATCAGCTCCTTCAGGAAACCGAGATAGATGCTGTGACCACTCATCTCGGCGACGAGGCGATGAAAGTCGCCGGAGAGCCGGACCGAGGCGCGCGCGTCGCCGCGTGATTCCGCCTCGCGTTCCTCGGCAAGATGCCGCTGGAGACGATGGATCCAAGCCGGTGACACCGCGTCAACCGCGTGATCGACGATCGTCGGCTCGACCAGGCGGCGCGCCTCGAACACTTCGCGGGCATCCGCAGGCGTCGGACGTGCGATGAAGGCGCCGCGGTTCTTCTCGATGTTGACGATGCCCTCATGCGCGAGCTGCTGGAGCGCGGTGCGAACCAGCGTGCGGCTTGAGCCGTAGATCTCGCCGATCTCGTCCTCGCCGAGTTTCGTACCCGGCAGCAGACGATGCTCGAGGATCGCCGCGGTCACGCCTTCCCGGATGCGGCTGACGCGATCGTTCGCATCTGGCGCGTCGGATTTCGGTCGGGACTTGGCGGCCATGGGTGTGAGGACTCGATCGGCAACGTTCGGCCTCGAATGGTAGTCGACGAGCTGTATCCAATCACAGGCGAAACTTTATACAATCCGCGCCTGTTTTGTGTGCACGCAATTGCGAAGGCAGCGAGCCGACCGGACGCACGAGATTCGATCTAACGATCTGACTCCGCAGCACTGTTTTGCAATTCGGCCAGCCCAGGACGATTCAAGCGCGCTTGGCACGGACCTTGCGGAGAGAGGCGAAGCATCGCCCTCTCCCCGGACACGCCATGGCCACTCCCGCCGCTCTCGAACTGGTCGCCGTCACCAAGCGTTACGACACGACGCTGGCGGTCGACACCGTCAATCTGAAGATCCCGGCAGGCACCTATTGCTGCCTGCTCGGCCCCTCCGGCTGCGGCAAGACTTCGACCTTGCGCATGATCGCGGGCCACGAGGCGGTCAGCGAAGGCGACATCATCCTTGGCCCGCAAAACGTCACCGACCTCGCGCCCGCCAAGCGCGGTACAGCGATGATGTTCCAGTCCTACGCGCTGTTTCCGCACCTGACCGTGCTCGACAATGTTGCGTTTGCCCTGAAAATGCGCGGTGTCGACCGCGCTATCAGGCACAAGCGTGCCGGCGAACTGCTCGAGCTCGTCGCAATGAGCTCCTATGCCGGCCGACTGCCGGCCCAGCTCTCCGGCGGCCAGCAGCAGCGCGTGGCGCTCGCCCGCGCGCTGATCACCGAGCCGCAGATCCTCTTGCTCGACGAGCCGCTCTCCGCGCTCGATCCGTTCCTGCGGGTCAGGATGCGCGGCGAGCTGAAGCGGCTGCAGCGCGAGCTCGGCATCAGTTTCATCCAGGTCACCCACGGCCAGGAAGAGGCAATGGCGCTTGCCGACCACATCGTGGTGATGAACCAGGGCAAGATCGAGCAGCAGGGCTCGGCCCGCGACATCTTCCATCACCCCAGCACCGAATTCGTGGCGCGCTTCATCGGCGGCCACAACGTCCTCAGCGACGCCGGCAAACTCATTGCCGTGCGCGCCGATCAACTCGGCATCACGCCGTTTGTTGAGGGTGCGTTCGGCGCGCCGGCGCTGCTGACCCAGACCGAGTACCAGGGCTCATATGTCGCCGTCTCGCTTACGCTCGACGACGGCACTGCCTTGTTCGCCCACGTTCCCGAGACCGTGTTCGACGCCCGCCCTTTCCGTCCGGGCGATCGCGTTCTGGTCACCTGGGATCCCGCCAAGGCGCAGCGCCTGCAATAGCGTCCATTGATCGAAAATGCGCAACAGAGGAGTGACTGGTATGACCGAGACGACCAAAAAGACCGGCGTCAGCCGCCGCACGCTATTGAAGAGCACCGCTGGTCTCGCCGGCCTTGCCGCCGGCTCCGGCGCAATCACCGGCTTCCCCTACGTGATGTCGGCCGAGCCGAAGGTGCTGCGCTATCTCGGCACCGCCGTGAACGAGGGCGACGACATCTCCAAGCAGTGCCTGAACGACACCGGCATCAAGATCGAATACATCACCGCGACCACCGACGACGTCACCAAGCGCGTGATGACCCAGCCGAACTCCTTCGACGTGCTGGACACCGAATATTTCTCGCTGAAGAAGATCGTGCCGTCGGGCAACATCCTTGCCCTCGACTCCAGGAAGATCAAGGAATTCGACAACATCACGCCCGTCTTCACCAAGGGCCAGACGCCCGGCGGCAAGAAGATCGGCGGCCAGGGCACCGCGCCCTGGAAGGTGCTGTATCTCGAAGGCAAGGACTCCAAGAAGTTCGCGACGTCGGCGACCGAATTCGTCACGCTGATTCCGACCGTCTACAACGCCGACACGCTCGGCGTCCGTCCCGACCTGATCAAGCGGCCGATCAGCTCGTGGGCCGAGCTGCTCAACCCGGAGTTCAAGGGCAAGGCCTCGATCCTCAACATCCCCTCGATCGGCATCATGGATGCCGCGATGGTCGTGGAAGCCTCCGGCAAGTACAAATATGCCGACAAGGGCAACATGACCAAGGAAGAGATCGATCTCACCATGAAGGTGATGATCGAAGCCAAGAAGGCCGGCCAGTTCCGCGCGTTCTGGAAGGACTTCAACGAGAGCGTCAACCTGATGGCGTCGGGCGAAACCGTGATCCAGTCGATGTGGTCGCCGGCGGTGACGAAGGTGCGCTCGATGGGGATCGCCTGCACCTTCCAGCCGCTTAAGGAAGGCTATCGTTCCTGGGCTTCCGGCTTCTGCGTCTCCAAGGGCGTGTCGGACGCCAAGCTCGAATGGGCCTACGAGTTCGTCAACTGGTTCCTGGCCGGCTATGCCGGCGCCTATCTCAACCGCCAGGGCTATTACTCCGCCGTGCTCTCCACCGCGAAAGCGCATATGGAGCCCTACGAGTGGGCCTACTGGATGGAAGGCAAGGCAGCCGAGAAGGACATCAAGGCGCCCGACGGCTCGCTGCTCGAAAAGGCCGGCGCCGTGCGCGACGGCGGCTCCTACGAGGACCGCATGGGCGGCGTTGCCTGCTGGAACGCGGTGATGGACGAGAACGACTACATGGTCCGCAAGTGGAACGAGTTCATCGCGGCGTAATCTGATGGACACGTCGGAGGACATCCTGCAACAGGCATCCCCGGACCTCGTCCGGGGGTCAGGCACAGCGCGCGCCGCGAAAGCGGCGCGCCTGTCGCCATCCTTCGTCTCCTGGCTCCAGGCCGGGCCGATGATGTTGGTGTTTCTCGCCTTCTTCTTGATCCCGCTGGCCTTCGTCGTCATCGTCTCCTTCTGGGACTACAACGAATACCAGTTGCTGCCGGCCTTCTCCGGCCGCGGCTACACCGACACGTTCGAGGGCTGCATCGCGCAGCTCCCCGATCTCTGCACCATCGCCAAGACCTATTTGAAAACGCTGAAGCTGTGCTTCCTGGTCTCGGCAATCACGCTGTTCATCGGCTTCTGGGTCGCCTATTTCCTGGCCTTCCACGTCAAGTCCAGGACCTGGCAGATGGGATTGTCGCTGCTCTGCACGATCCCGTTCTGGACCTCCAACGTGATCCGCATGATCGCGTGGATCCCGCTGCTCGGGCGCAACGGCCTGGTCAATTCCGGTCTGGTCAAGACCGGTGCGATCAATCAGCCGCTGGAATGGCTGCTGTTCTCCGAGTTCTCCGTGGTGCTGGCGCTGGTCCACCTCTTCACCTTCTTCATGGTGGTGCCGATCTTCAATTCGATGGTGCGCATCGACAATTCGCTGATCGAGGCCGCCTATGATGCCGGCGCCACCGGCTTCCAGACGCTCGTCAACGTCATCATCCCGCTGGCCAAACCCGGCATCGTGATCGGCTCGATCTTCGTCATCACCATCGTGATGGGCGACTTCATCACCATCGGCGTGATGGGCGGCCAGCAGATCGCGGCCGCCGGCAAGATCATCGAGACGCGGGTGAACGCGCTGCAATTCCCGGCAGCGGCCGCAAACGCCGTGATCCTGCTTGTCATCACCTTCCTGATCATCACCATGATGTCGCGCATCGTCGACATCAAGAAGGAGCTATAGGAGGCGATGAAGGAGGGACGCCCGCGCAGCTTCTACGTGCTCGCGATCTTCTTCGCGGCCTACACGCTGTTCCTCTACGGCCCGATGATCGCGATCTACGTGCTGTCGTTCCAGGGGCCGCAGGGCGGCCTCACCTTCCCGATGAACGGCGTCTCGACCTTCTGGATCGCAAAACTGTTCCAGGGAACCGGCATCGTCGATCTCGGCGCGGCCTTTCGCCGTTCGCTGCTGCTTGGCATCATCGTGATGATCGTTACCGTCGTGCTGTCGGTTGCTGCCGGCATGGCGTTCCGCAGGAAGTTCAAGGCGCAAAGCATCTTGTTCTATTCGGCGATCGCGAGCCTCATCGTTCCCTCGATCATCACCTCACTCGGCATCTCGCTTGAATTCCGCATCATCGACGATCTGATCAAGGCGCATTGGAACGAGAACTTCGAGACCTCGATGGGCCTGCTGACCTCGGGCCTTGGCGCACATCTGACCTGGACGCTGCCATTCGGCCTGCTCATCATGTTCGCGATCTTCAACCGCTTTGATCCCCGGCTCGAAGAAGCCGCACGCGACCTCGGTGCGACGCCGTGGCAGGCCTTCCGTCATGTCGTGCTGCCGATCATCCTGCCGTCGGTGATCGGCATCGGTCTGTTCGGATTCACGCTGTCCTGGGACGAGCTGGCGCGCTCGAGTCAGGCGATCGGCGCGGTGAACACATTGCCGCTCGATCTCCAGGGCCTTACCACGACGGTGACGAACCCGGATATCTATGCGCTCGGCACCATCATCTCCGCGGTTTCGTTTGCGGTGATCACGCTTGCGCTCGGCACCATCCACATGCTCAACAAGCGGCAGGCGGCGAAGGGCTCGGACGCCGGCAAGGGACTTGTCTGATGCGGCTTCACGTCGTCAATCCCAACACTACGGGCGTCGATGACAACGAAGATCGCCGCCGCCGCGCGCGCGATCGCCCTGCCCGACACATTGATCGATGCGCGCCAGCCGGCGATGGGCCCGGTCTCGATCGAGGGATTTTACGACGAGGCCTTTGCGGCGCCCGGCATGCTCGGCTGCATCCGCGACGCCGATCGCGACGGCGCGGACGCCCACATCATCGCCTGCTTCGACGACACCGGCCTCGACGCCGCGCGCGCGATCGCGACGGCACCGGTGATCGGCATTGGCGAAGCGGGCTTCCACATGGCGAGCCTGATCGCCGCGCGCTTCGCCGTGGTGACGACGCTCGGTGTCTCCATCGTGCCGATCGAGCATAATCTTAAGAGGTACGGTCTCATCGAGCGCTGTGCCCGCGTCCGCGCTGCCGAGGTGCCGGTGCTCGCGCTTGAGGAGCGCAATACTGATGCGCTCGCAAAAATCTCCGCGGAGATCACAGCCGCGATCCGCGACGACCGCGCGGAGGCCATCGTTGCTCGGTTGCGCCGGCATGGCCGATCTCGCTGCAGAACTCGCCGCCACGCACGGCCTGCCCGTGATCGACGGCGTCGCCGCCGCAGTGACCTTGGCGGAATCACTGGTGCGCCTGGCGCTGAAGACCTCCCGGCTCGGGCCCTATGCGGCGCCGCGATCGAAGACCTATGCCGGGCCGTTTTCTCCGTTTCAGCCCTGATCCCTATCCTGAAGAGACCTTCGGAGGTCTCAAGGCCTGTGTTTGCTGGCTTTTTTTGCTCTTAGCCTCTTTTTGGTCCCATTCCTTGCCGAAACGTAACGCTTTCGGGACACCCCGGTGATCTCAGGGTTGCCGGTTTTCGTCACTCACCAAGTTTCAATTTGGGTTTGTCAGCGATGATCGATCTCGCAGAGGACGCACCGTCCAACCCCCTCCTTCGTCTCGGCGCCCAGCCCATCGCGCTGACCGCTGCCACCCTCCTCCTGCTGATCGCCGGCGTGACCTCGATCGCGATCTGGCGCGCCTATACCGGCTCAGCTCCTGAGACCGACCGGGTGGTGGCGTCGCGGCAGCTTCAAGCCCGCACCGCACAGGCCTCCGAGCAGCTGTTCGAGAAGACCAAGGGACTGGAGGCGACCCAGCAGGAATCGATCGACCAGCTCCAGGTCGTGCAGGACCAGCTCCAGACGGTGAAGCGGTTGCTCGCATTCCAGCAGGCCGACACCAAGCGCCTGTCCGAGCAGGTCGCAACGCTGAACGAGTCGATCGACGGCCTGCGGCAGTCCTTTGCCAGCGTCCGGACGACCGAGGTGGAGACCCCCTCGGTTACCCGCAGGAAACCGGTGCGGCAGCGCGTCCACGCCAGCGCGCGCAAGCGCTCGCGCGGCTGAGCTGCTCGCGACGCAGCTTTAAATTTTTTGACTTGTGAACTGGATCACATTCGCCAATATGAATCTGAGCGATGCTAGCCGTTACCGGATGGCGTGAGCCGATTTCAATGTCCGGGGCTGGCAAGGTCGTTGACGGTATACTGCGTCGACGACCTTGTTTTTTGATGGGTACAGCGCCTATTCGCAGACATCCACACGGCGGATACGCCAGCCTGACTGCGTCATGACGCGCTTCCGCACGACGTAGCAGCCGCCATAGCCACCATCGTCGTAGCCGGTACCATAGTAATACGGATTGCCGTAATAGGGTTGGCCGTAGCCGTAATAGCCGCCGTAGTAGCCGGCTCCGGCGATACCCGCCCCGATCGCGATTCCCGGCCAGAAGCCGCCGCCACGCCAGCCGCCGCCATGACCCCAGCCACCGCCATGGCCCCAACCGCCGCCGTGGCCCCAGCCGCCGCCGCCGTGACCGAAACCGCCGCGCGCCTGGGCCGCCTCTGGGGCCGACAGCCCGACTATCGCGACGGCCAGCGCCGCCATCATCATCTTGCGTAACATCACTCGATCCTCCGCGTGGACACGCTCCACGCCTCAAAGCAGGACCAAGCTAGCGTCCCTTGGGCATTCCGGACAGCTATACTGCCTCACTTCCGCGCGAGCATCAGCAGCCGCGGCAGATGCTCTTGAGCTTCTTGTCGAGCAGCCGGTTCTCGGTGTTGACGGTGGCATCAGCCTCACCTGCGCCTGTGCCGGTGCCGGTGGTGACGCCGGGCGAACCACCAGATGATTGCGCCGTACCCAGGCTGTTGGTGCCGGGTGGCGAGGCGGGAGAGTTTGAGACACCACCACTACCCGTGCCGGTCGATCCAGCGGAGCCGGTTGCGCCGCCGGTCGCTTGCGCGAACGATACGGCCGGCATCGCCGCAAGGACAAAGATCACGAGGACGGTCTTGAGGAGGACTGTGGACAATCTGGCCATCGGAAATTCTCCTTCGCCGGTCAACGGCCGCAGCCAAGGCCGGTTCCGGAACAAAGGCCGTTGCATCAACTTGAAAGCGGCAAGGCAGGCACGATCATGCCCAAACCAAACGCGTTCGACGCGGCAAAACCGACAGGCGAAATCACGATGACGGATCGCGATCCTCTTGCAGAGGGCGAACGTTCCGCGCGCGAGAACATCCCGGCAGCAGCCAATCCATACCGGGACGGCAGCAACGAGCATGCGTTGTGGGCCGCCGGGCACGAGAAGGTCGCCGGCCCGATCGAAGCGAGCGAGTCCGAGGGAAGCTGACGCGCGGGTGTTTCTACGGTACGAAACCAAATGCCGGCCGCGCACGGCCTGCGTGCATCTCAGCCGATCCGTTTCAGGCCCTTGGCGAACCGAGGACCGTTTGCGGCATAGAATCTGGCTGCGCTCCCCATCTTCTGGACCTGGCTGTCGTCGAGCGTGCGGATCACGCGCGCCGGCGAGCCGATGATCAGGGACCGTTCGGGGAATTCCTTGCCCTCGGTGATGACGGACCCGGCGCCAACGATGCTGTTGCGGCCGATCCTGGCGCCGTTCATCACGATCGAGCCCATGCCGATGAGCGCGCCCTCCTCGATGGTGCAGCCGTGCAGGATGACATTGTGGCCGACCGTGCAGTTGCTGCCGATGACGAGGGGAAAGCCGAGGTCGGTGTGGCAGGTCGAGCCGTCCTGTACGTTGGCACCCTCGCCGATCTCGATCCACTCATTGTCGCCGCGCAGCACGGCACCGAACCAGACGCTCGCACCCGGCTTCAGCCGCACGCGGCCGATCACAGTGGCGGTCTCCGCGATGTAGTAATTGCCGTCGGCGGGAAGGTCGGGCGCCTGCCCGTCGAGCTCGTAGATCGCCATGAGGGTCTCCTGTCACGCTAAGACTGGCATAGCGAAACGGAGGCCTCGACGCAAAGGGCCGCCGCGCCGGCAGCTCTTAAAGCGCGCGCATCAGACCAGAACGCCGGCCGCGCGCAGCGTCATCAGGAAGAAGGTGCCGCTCATCATGCTCCAGAAGCCGGCGATGACGGTCGCCATCATCACGAACTCGACTCGGCGGCTTTCCACCTGCATGCCGCGCAGGGTGTTGCGCATGATGATGAAGGGCGCCGCGAACACCAGGAACGGAACCGCCGCGAAGGTCTTCGGCGCCACGCCGTCCTGCAGCAGGCCGAAGCCGGCAGGCCGCTGTGCGACCGCCTGGTATCCGCTCACGAGTGCGCCCGCGAGCGCAAAACCGATGAAGATGGAGAAGAAAGTGTTGAGAGCTTCAGGTGTCATCGGAACGGTCCGCCTTACGCAACGCCGGGGCCTTCCTGTGACAAATAGGGCTGGTTAACGCTACATTATCCTTAAGGGAAGGTTAACGCCGCCGGCCATCCCGCGCAGGCCCCTCTCCCTTTCCCGCAGCCGGCGAACGCTCCGCGAAATCGCCGCCGCGTGGCATATTCGCGGCTGATTCGTCGGCCATCGGCCGACCTCGGACTCATTCGCGCGGCTCATGACGGTGTTTTCGGCAACCTCTCCTCAGTCCCCCCGAACGCGAACCCGGGCGCATGTCGTCCCGATCGTGCTCGGCGGCGCGGCCGCGGTGTGCGCGGTCGCGCTCGTCGCCTATTTGTTGTGGCCGACCTGGGGCAGTAGCGGCGCGAACGCCCCGGACAAGCTGCCCGTGAGCGTCGGCGGTACGCTGTTCAACCTGCCGATGACAGCGATCCGAATGAAGATCCAGCGCCACTCCGGGCCGCAGGAGCGGATCGATCTCGACTTCCTGTACCCTTCGCTGGAACCGCCGGGCGCGCCGAAGCACGTCACCGCCGATAGCGTGGATGCGGCAATGCAGCCGATCGACCGCATCTTCCTGTCGATCGCCGCGCATCGCGATGCGCTCTCGCCCGAGCAGCGTACCGCCACGATATATCCGCGCTATCTCGACCAGGCTGCGGCGATGCCCGCGGACGGGCTGACGATGCGGATGTTCCGCGCCGATACGCCTTACGGCAGCGAGGATTTCTATTCTGCTGCAAGTCCCGCGCTGACCGCGCGCTGTACGCGCGATGCAGCGACGCCCGGCATGTGCCTGTCCGAACGCCGCGTCGGCGGCGCCGACCTCACCTTCCGCTTTCCGCGGAGTTGGCTCTCGCAATGGCGCGATGCGGCGGAAGCGATGGACCGGCTCGCCGCGCAGTTGCGCGGGCCGCGGCTCTAACACCCGTGGTGACGATTATTCCTGATCGACGAGATCGTCCTCGAGGATCGCCATCTGGAATTGGAACGAGCGATCGTCGTCCTCGTCGTCGACGAAGAGCACGCCGATGAATTCCTCGCCAATATAAACCTCGGCGGAATCATCCTTCTTCGGCCGCGGCACGACGCGGATCTTGGAATTGCCGAATACGCGCTTCAGGTACGCGTCGAGCTTCCTAACTTCCTTGACGTCCACGGCAAGTCTCCAATCGAAATCTGGGTTGGCGGGGTTTTAGGACGAGACGCGACGAACCGCCAGCATGAATTGCCAAAGAATTTGGGGACCAAAGGGCCGGAAAATCCGACCCTTCTGACAAGCTCAAAGTCCCGTCTCAGAGTCCCGTCTCAGAGTCCCATGGCGTTGATCATCTGATCCATGGTGCGCGACGGCTCGGCGCAGCCGGCTTCGCCGACGACCTTGGCGGGCACGCCCGCGACCGTGACGTTGTGCGGCACGGGCTTGACCACGACCGAGCCGGCCGCGATGCGCGCGCAATGGCCGATCTCGATGTTGCCGAGGATTTTTGCGCCGGCGCCGATCAGGACGCCGTGACGGATTTTCGGATGGCGGTCCTCGTTCTCCTTGCCGGTGCCGCCGAGCGTGACGCCATGCAGGATCGAGACGTCGTCTTCGATCACGGCGGTCTCACCGCAGACGAAGCCGGTGGCGTGGTCGAGGAAGATGCCGCGGCCGATGCGCGCGGCAGGATTGATGTCGGTCTGGAACACCGCAGACGCGCGGCTCTGGAGATAATACGCAAAATCCTTGCGGCCCTTCAGCCAGAGCCAGTGCGCGAGGCGATGGGTCTGGATGGCGTGAAAGCCCTTGAAGTAGAGCAAGGGATCGATGAAGCGCGAGGTCGCGGGGTCGCGGTCGTAGACGGCGACGAGGTCGGCGCGGAAGGCGTTGCCGAGATCGGGATCGTCGCGCAGCGCCTCGTCATAGGTCTGGCGCACGAGATCGCCCGACAGCGCGGAGTGATCGAGCCGGTCGGCGACACGATGGATCACCGCATCTTCCAGGCGGCTGTGATGCAGCACCGTCGAATAGATGAAGGTCGCAAGCTCCGGCTCGCGGTGGACGATGTCCTCAGCTTCGCCGCGGATCCGATCCCAGATCGGATCAAGCGTTGCGAGCTTCCCTCCCGGATTGACCTGATGCACTGCCATGGGATCTGTTCTTTCGAATTGGCTAGTTTTGCTGGCTCTATAACACAGTCTAGGCGACAAAGTCCCGACGGGCTTGCCTGAGAGTGAACAGTGCGTTGTCCCGCGAAAGTATGCCAACGCGTTGAATCACAACTACTTATTCTGACGCCCCAAGCGGCAAGGTCGGCTCAAAATGGTCAGGGTTTCGCCAAATTCAAGCCGGGCGGCGTCAAACTATTGGTGAATTCCGCCTCAACGGTGATTGCGGGCATGGTCCGCGCGAGGACGGAGCGGATTTGACCACCACCACCACCGATCATTTGCGCGCGGGGGCCGCGGGCTCATTCTGGCTGCGGTTGGCCGCGATGGCCCTGCCGCTCATGATGATCGCACCGGCGTTCTGGAACGGCTATCCGCTGTTGCAGTGGGATACCGGCGGCTATCTGGCGCGCTGGTACGAGGGCTACCTCGTCCCGAGCCGCTCCACCGTGTTCGGCCTCTATCTGCATTATGGCGAGAGTTTTGGTTTCTGGATCAACCTCGCGGTCCAGTCGGTGGCAACGCTGTGGCTGCTGCAGCTCACCTTGCGCGTGCTCGGCCTGATGCAGACGTTCCGCTTCGTCGCGATCAGCCTGCTCTTGATCCTGTCGACCGCGCTGCCCTGGCTTGCCAGCATGCTGCTCACCGACATCTTTGCAGGGCTGTCCGTGCTATCGCTGTTCCTGCTGGTCGTCGCTGGACCGCGGACCTCCGTGCTCGAGGAAATCTCGCTGTTCGTCTTCACCGCCTTTGCTGCCGCGACCCACAGCGCCACGCTCGGCGTGCTGCTCGGGCTCTGCGTCGCCGGCTGGATGGCGCGGCCGTTGCTGGGGCGCCGGCTTCCGATCGCCGGATTGGCTCAAGCGAGTATGACGATCGTCGCCGGCGGCCTGATGCTGGTGTCGGCGAACCATGCCTTGTCGGGCAAATGGGCCTGGACCCCCGGCGGCTACGGCGTCGCGTTCGGCCGCATGATGCAGGACGGCATCGTCGCGCGCTACCTCAACGACCATTGCCCGCGCGAGCGCTACAAGCTCTGTCCCTATCGCAACGAATTGCCGGCGACCGCCGACGAATTCCTGTGGGGCAAGAGCATGTTCAACACGCTCGGCCGCTTCGAAGGCATGAACGACGAGATGGGCACCATCGTCGTGCATTCGCTCACCGACTATCCGGCGTGGCAGGCCGGCGCAGCCTTGAGAGCCATGGGCCAGCAATTGCTGCATGTGGCGACCGGCGAAGGCACCAATGGCTGGATCCCGCACACCTATGGCGTCATCGAGCGCTACATCCCCGCGCAGGTCGCGCAGATGCGCGCGGCGCGCCAGCAGCACTGGGCTGTCAATTTCGACGACGTCAACTGGCTGCACGTTCCCGTCGCGCTGGCCTCGATGCTGGCGCTGGTCGTGTTGCTCGCGCTTTCGCTCAGGGACCGCCGGCTCGACGATCTGACATTGCTGGCGGCAACCGTCGGGCTGGCACTGCTCGGCAACGCCTTCATCTGCGGCGTGATTTCCGGACCACACGACCGCTATGGCGCGCGGATGGTGTGGGTTGCTACCTTCGTGGTGTTGACGGCACTGGCGCGGCGCTTGAGCAACGACGAACCGGCGGACGAGACCTCAGCTGCGGCGTGACAGGAAATCGAGTACGCCGGTCTTGTAGACCTTGTCGCCGACCGCACGCATGTGATCGCGGTTCGGAATGTCGAGCACTTCCGAACCCGGGATGATGGCACCAAGTGCGCTGGCCGAGCCCGCGACGTCGTCGGTGCTGCCAACCGCGATCAGCACGGGCAAATCGATCCGCGCGGCCTCGTCCTTCGTCATGAGGTCGCGCGTGCCGCGCAGGCAGGCGGCAAGTGCCTTGCGGTCGGAACGGGTTTGGTCTGCAAAAGCACGAAAAGTGCGCCCGACGGGATCGGTGACGTCGTCGAGCGAGGGCGCTTCCAACGCCTTCGCCACGTTCTCGCCGGGCCCGGTGCCCTCGATCAGGCCGCCGATGCCGATGCCGCCGAGGATTGCCGAACGCAGGCGCTGCGGCTCGTTGAGGGAGAGCCAGGCCGTCATCCGTCCACCCATCGAATAGCCCATGAGATCGGCCTGCGGGATGGCGAGATGATCCATCAGCGCGAGCACGTCGCCGCCCATGGTGGGGATCGAGTACTGCGAGGGCTCGTAGAGCTTTGCGCTTTCGCCATGGCCGCGATTGTCGAGCGCAATGACGCGGCGGCCGTTCTTGCGCAGCTCCGAAACCCAGGTCGGATAGACCCAGTTCACGTTCTTGCTGGAGGCAAAGCCGTGCACCAGGATGATCGGATCGCCCTCGCCTTCGTCGAGATAGGCGATTTCAACGGCGCCGTTGTGAAAGCTCGGCATCATCAGTTCCGCAATCTTGAGGGGAAGAAGTCGATCTTAGGCGGTGACGGCAGCGCTTGCCAGAGCGGCTTCGGCTGCGATTTGGGCCCGGCGAAGTCGCCGCGTCCGTCTGCGATCGCACCAGGCCTGGGTCAGGCGCTCCGTCGTCGCCTTGATCGACGACAACAGGCCGAACAGCGTCAGGGCCGCACCGAACAGCCAGAGTGCGAGATTGAACGCGCCGCCGATCAGCAGCAGCGCGCCGCGGCCGAACAGCTTCATGATCGCGCGCGTCTTGCCGCCCTGCGCTTCCGCGAGCCGGGCCGCGCGTGCGACATCCTTGGGGCCTTCGGCGATACGCAAGCTATCCATAGCGCCGCGCGTGCCGGTCTTCTCGACGACGCGCGTGACATCCTTGCCGAGCCGAACCAGTGCGCCGGCCTTCTCGGCGTGGAACGCGGTCTTGATCGCGCTCACGGTCTGGCCCGGCCGCAGCACCGAGCCGGAGGCGACCGCGTTCTGGAGCATCGGGGTATCGACGACCTCGCGCGCGGACCGGCCGGCCCATGCAGCGAGTCCTTCGCCGAGTCGCCCCACCTTGCGCGCGTCCTTCACCAGCGTCAGCCCCGCGCGCACCGGCGCGGCGCCGCCGACGGAGACGTAGGTCATGGCCGTGACCGCGAGACCAGCGGCCGCAAGGCCCAGCACCAGGCGATCGGTCTCCTCGCCCATGGCGAGATGCTTGCCCTCGCGGACGACGTCCCTGATGTCGCCGATCACGAAGAGATCGCCGGCCACGGTTCCCGACAGGCTCGCAACATCGTCCGCGTTGCCGGTGACGAGCCCGGCGGCAAACCGTTTTGCGAAATGCGAGGTGGAATTTTCGTCTTTGACCGCGTCGCTGACGCGGCTCAGGAGGTCGTCAGGCAGCGCGACGTTGCGGTCGTGCGCCAACGCGACAAAACTGTCCGCGAGATCGGCGTCGCCCGATGCGAGCGCGGCCTCGATGTTGCTCTGAATCAGACGATCGTTTTGCCGCAGCAGCGCATCGAGCTTGAGTTCGGAGAGCGCGGCGGGATCCTCCTGGGCGGCCAAAATCGCGCCGGCCTCGCGCGCATGCGGTGCTACCTGCGCGAGCATGAAGCCGCATGCCGCAATACCGGTCAACGCTGTGCTGATTCGCAGCCATTTCATGCGGAAAACCTGGACGGTCCTGAGATCGTTGACGCCTTGACGGTTCGTCTTTCGTCGCAATTGCGCTCGCCCACCGACATAGTATGCCAAAGTTGTATGCCAAAGTTGCGACACAACGTCCCCGACGAAAGAAGGGCTTCTCTCAAGCCGCAAGATTGTGTCGAATTTGCATGAGCAAAACGAGCATGGGGCAAGTGCGGACTTTCGGTTCCGCTGGACTAGCAATCATCTGCACCCGCCAGTATGGTCCGCGGCGCCATAATGATGCCGCGTCTGTCGTGATTGTATCTGCTGCCATTGCCACTCCAGGATGAACTACGATGTCCGACCATGTCGTCCCGCACTTCCATAACGATGCCGGTGTCCCCGTCATCGAAATCGGCTCGCAAGAGTTCATGTGCGTGGGCGCCAACCCTCCGTTCGACCATCCGCACGTCTTCCTCGACCTCGGCAACGACAACGAGATCATCTGTCCCTACTGCTCGACGCTGTACCGCTTCGCCGCCGACCTGAAGGCGGGCGAAGCCCGTCCGCCGGAATGCGTCCTGAAGGACAAGGTGGCCTGACCGCTGCCATCGGTCAGGGGTGGCGCTCTCCCGAACCATTGTCATTGCCGGTGCCGGCATAGGTGGACTGACGGCTGCGCTTGCGCTCGCGGCCCGCGGCTTCCGCATCGTCGTGCTGGAAAAGGCCGAGCGGCTCGAGGAAGTCGGCGCCGGTCTGCAACTCTCCCCCAATGCCAGCCGCGTGCTGGTCGAGCTCGGCCTCACCGAGCGGCTCAAGCTGCGCGCCGTGACCCCGGAGGCGGTCTCGATCATGAGCGCGCGGGCCGGCGGCGAACTTTTGCGCATGCCGCTGGGAGAAGCTGCCGCCGCGCGCGCCGGCGCCCCCTATTGGGTGGTGCACCGCGCCGACCTGCAATCCGCCCTCGCCGGCGCAGTCGCCGACCATCCCGATATCGACCTGAAACTCGGCGCGACCTTCGAAGACGTCGCGCCTCACGCCAAGGGGCTGACGGTCGTCCATCGCAGCGGCACGATCCGCCGCAGCGATCTCGCCAGTGCGCTGATCGGCGCCGACGGCATCTGGTCGACGGTGCGCCAGCATCTGTTTCCCGAGGTGCAGCCGCGCTTCTCCGGGTTGATCGCCTGGCGCGGCACGCTCGATGCCACGCAACTGCCGAAGGACTACACCGCGCGCCGGGTCCAGCTCTGGATGGGGCCGAACGCCCATCTCGTCGCCTACCCGATCGCAGCCGGACGCCAGATCAACGTGGTCGCGGTGCTGCCGGGCACTTGGAACAGGCCGGGCTGGAGCACGCCCGGCGATCCCGTCGAGGTGATGGAAGCCTTCGGCGCGCGGCGCTGGCCGCCGGCGGCGCGGATGATGCTCGCCACGGTCGATAGCTGGCGGAAATGGGCGCTGTTCGGCGTGCCTGACGACTGCCCCTGGAGCAAAGGCCCGGTCGCACTGCTCGGCGACGCCGTGCATGCGATGCTGCCGTTTGCGGCCCAGGGCGCCGGCATGGCGATCGAGGATGCCGCCGTGCTCGCGCAGCATTTGACCCTTGAGACCGCCGAGAGCACCGCGGGCATCGCTGCTGCACTGAGACAATACGGCCGTGCGCGCCAGACGCGCGTGCGGCGGGTGCAGCGGACGGCGCGGCAGCAGGGCCGCATCTATCATTTCAGTGGGCCGCTCGCGTTCGCACGCGATCTTGCGATCCGCACGCTCGGCCCGGACCGCATGCTGGCGCAGCAGGACTGGATCTACGACTGGCGTCCGTGATGCGAGGCGCCGTCGGCGCGATGTCTCAGCGCACCGATCTTGCGGATTTCGAGGAAGGCTTGGCGCCAGGCGCGGGCGCGGCGGCCGGTGTCGCCTCGGGTGGCGTTTCCCGGCACTTGTTGCGACGCCAGGCGTCTTCGGCTAGCTGCGCCTGCCCGCGCACCGAGATGTATTCGTTGCGATAGGCGAGCTCTGACACGACGGCGCCACCGGTGCCCGTCTGCGCCTTGTCCATCAACCTCTGCAAGTCCGCGGTGCGGGTGGCGAGCGTCTTGCGCTCCGACTCGAGCTGCTTGCACTCGTACAATTCGTATTTGGCGGGATCGGCAAAGGCCGGGGCGACCGTCTCGCTCATGCCGGCACAACCAGACAGCGCCAAGCCGGCCGCAACCAGTGCGACGGCCATGCAGCACGCGCGCAGGCGATATTGGATCAAAGCTGACATGCCGGATGAATAGTCCCAGTGGATTGAGAATGCCTAAAGCAGCAACAGATGTCCGCATTGAGGCTTTGCCTTGTGCGGCCGGCTCGCTTAAGGAAGAACCGCCCGACCGGCTCACCAGGCGCCAATTCCAGACGGCCGGAAGGGACTTAAGTGTTTGATCTCTTTGGATCAAGCGGGCATGGCGGAATTGGTAGACGCAAGGGACTTAAAATCCCTCGGCGCGCAAGCGCCGTGCCGGTTCGACCCCGGCTGCCCGCACCACGAGAGCTGACGGCGCGAACGTGCAGCAGCATGATCCACAAGATGCACTGATGACGACCTCCCGCATTCAATCCTTCAGCGTGCAGGCGATGACGCAATCATCGTGCACTCGCAGGTGCCGTTCCGGCTCCGCCTGCCAGCCATCCCGAAACATAGCTTGTGCAATGCAGCATGGGCGTTAGATAAAGCCTCTGAAATCAGAGGTGAACTTCCTTGTCCGACGTCAATGCCGACGATTGGGTGTCCGCGGGACATCGTCCGATGGGTTTTCCCGAATTCGTCATCGTGATCGCGTCGATCATGGCGCTGAATCCGCTTGCGATGGACATGATGCTGCCGGCGCTCCCCAATATCGGGTCAGCCTTCGATATCCCCGTCGCCAACCATCTTCAGCTGGTGCTGTCGACCTTCCTGATCGGCTTCGGCGCCGGCCAGTTCGTCATGGGCCCATTGTCGGACCGCTTCGGGCGCCGCCCAGTGCTGCTCGGCGGCATGGCGGTCTATGCGGTCGCGAGCGTGCTGGCGGTCGCGGCGCCTTCGTTCGAGACGCTGCTGCTGGCGCGTGCGCTGCAAGGGCTCGGCACCTCGGCAACGCGCGTGATCGCAACCTCGATCGTGCGCGACTGCTATGTCGGCCGCCGGATGGCGAGCGTGATGTCGCTCGCCATGATGGTGTTCATCGCGGTGCCCGTGATCGCGCCCTCGTTCGGTCAGGCGGTTTTGCTGGTGACGGCGTGGCGCGGCATCTTCGTCGTGCTCATGCTCTACGGCCTGCTCGCGCTCGCATGGAGCGTGCTGCGACTGCCTGAAACCCTTCCCGAGTCCGAACGCAGATCGCTGGCGCCTGCCGACGTGCTCTCGGCGTTCCGGCAGACTGTGACCAACCGCCAGACCATCGGCTATGCGACGGCTGCCGGCAGCGTCATAGGCGCGCTATTTGCCTATGTCTTCTCGGCCCAGCAGGTCTTCACCGGCATCTATCACCTCGGCCATTACTTCCCGATCGCCTTCGCTGCGATCGCGGCCGGTACGGCCATTGCCGGCTTCCTCAATGCAAAGCTGGTCGGGACCCTCGGCATGCGCGTGATCTCGCACGGCGCGCTGACGCTTTACACCGCGGTCGCGGCTGTGATGCTGCTGACGGAAAGCCTCGGCATGCTGCCGCTTCCCGTATTCATGGTGCTCTCGGCGCTGATGATGTTCTCGTTCGGCATGATGGTCGCCAACTTCACCGCACTCGCGATGGAGCCGCAGGGCCACATCGCCGGCACGGCGTCCTCGCTCTACGGCTCGATCACGACGTTGATCGGCATCGTCGTCGGCATGGCGATCGGACAAAGTTTCGACGGCACGCTGATGCCGTTCTCGGTCGGCTTCTTCGTGTCGTCACTCGCAGCTCTCGCGATCGTGCTGGTGGTGGAAAAGGGACGGCTGTTTAAGCCGCATCATCGCTCTATCGCGTGAGGAACTTCGCGGCGTTCTCGATGTTGTACTGCAGCAATTTGAAAGGCTGCTCCATGGAACCGGAACACCGTAAAGACCACGATGCCGCGGAGCGAGCCAAGACGGAACGCACGCCGTCGAACGCCGAGAAGCCCGCCTTTACCGTACCATTCGCGAGCGAAGGGCTCGAGCGGGTCCGCGACAGCCACTGCTGAGCGCGACGCCTATTCCGCCGCGCGTCTGCTGGCGCTGAAATCGTCTGCGGCGCTCTCGGGCGTTCCACGGGGCGGCACCATCATCACTATCACTTCCCGCGAGAGACCGGGCCGGCCCCATAGCTGCGCCTGCGCGGTGAACTCCCGCCTGACGAAGTGCCCGGCGCGCCCGGACACCAACTCCATCCACCGGCTGCAATCATCCTGATCGCGGAAACAGAGCGCGGCCCAGCCGCGGTCCAGCGTCGTCTTGCGCGGCAAGCCCGAGGCATCTTGATACGCGAACGGCCGCGCGTAGTGCGGGTGGTCCGGGCTGTAGAACGCCGTCGCGAAGGCCAGCGAATCGTCGCCACTGACGGCGGCGAGCGGCTCGCCGGTCAGTTCGCGCCACTGGCGTGTCAGTTCGCTGGCCGCCTGCGCGTAAAGATTGCGCCCCTCCTCGTAACCGTGATCGTTGCGATAGACTGCATGGATCGGCGCAGCGACGAGGACGGCCGCGAGCGCGACGCCGGCCACGATCACGGTGAGGTTGACGGTGTAGAAGCGCTGGATCGGGTAGCTTGTGCCGCAGACCACGAGAACGGCGAACAGAAACAACCCCTGCAACGCCCACAGCGACGGCAGATCGGTGCCGATCACCAGCGAGATCAGGACCGGCAGCGCAATCGTGCCGATGGCAACATAGAAGAGAAGCCGCAGGCCTGGATTCATCGCGGCGAAATCGGCCGGAAACTGCTTCAGCCGCGTACCGGCGATCAGGACCCAGAGCACGACCGACGCACTCATCGCCGCCGCCAGCCCCAGCAGGAAGTTCCTGACCTCACCGAGCGAGCTCGCAGCATTGCCGTTGGCATGGTTCAGCGCATAGGCGAAGGTCGATGCCCCCGTCGTCGCGAGCCAATAAAGATGCGGTGACAGAGCAGCAAGCCCGACAACCACCGAGATCCAGGGCGAAGCCGACGTGAAATAGGCACGTCGCGCCGGATGCGCCAGCGCGGCAAACGCGAAGCTCGCGATCAGGAAGATCGAATAATATTTGCCGACCATTGCCAGCGCAGTTGTCCATCCCACCGCGACGGCCCACAGTGGCGCGCGCGTCTCGAACGCGCGCAGGAAGCACCAGGTCGCCAGCGGCCAGGTCGCGAGCAGCACGGCATTGGCGTTGAAGCGTTGGGCGTGGAATTGATAGGCCGGCGTCAGCATCAGGAGCGAGAGCACCAGGATACGCTTATGCCCGCTCACGAATTGACGCGCGACCAGATCGACGAAGACCAGCGCGAGCCCGGCATTGGCCATCGCCATCAATTGCAGCGACCAGTCGCTGAGCGGAAAGACGGAGGTCCAGCTCGCGGCAACCCAGCCGGTCAACGGCGGGTGCTTGTCATAACCCCACGCGAAATGCCGCCCCAGCGTCCAGGCCTCCAGCGTATCAGGATGCAGGCCGCCGCCGGCATAGGCGACGGCGAGATAGAGCGTCCAGATCGCAACGAAGCAAGCGATGAGAAGCGGCACGGCCCAGCCCGCCTCGACGCCGTCGAGCCAACGCAGGAATGGCAGGCGCCATCGCGCCGGCGTGCGATCGGACCGCTCGGCCATCGCCTGGAATGCAAAATCGATCGGCACGGGAATCAAATGGAGGAAGGAAGGTGATGCGCGAGAACGACACATCTACTTCAGAACAGAAACAAATAGCAATGATTGGAAACTGGAAGATTTTGAAAGTGTCCGCCTTCTCAGCTTGCGCAAGATCGACGAAAGAAAACGGCGCCGCTGATGACAGCGGCGCCGCATGATGATGCGGACGAAATGTGCCGAGGAGGCGCCTTCGCCTTACTCCGACTTGTCGATGTTCCAGAACAGCGGCGTCGCGGGACCGTCGAGCACGCCGGTCAGCGATTTGCGCCAGCCGCTCGGCAGGAGATACTGCCCCAGCGGGATGTAGATCACCTGCTCATAGGCTTCCTTCTGGATGTCCGCCGCGATCTTCTTCTGCTCGTCGAGCGAGGGCGCGCGGACGAAAGCGTCCTTGAGCTGCTCGATCTTGGCGTCTTCCGCCCAGCCGAACCAGCCGCCCTTCTTGCCCTGGCCGCCGATCGAGAGATTGGCGATCGGGTTGGAGACGTCGGCCGCGACCCAGTTCGTGAAGAACATGTTCCAGCCGCCCTCCTTCGGCGGCTTCTGGCTGGCGCGGCGGCTCACCACCGTCTGCCAATCTGTCGCTTGCAGGTCGACCTTGAAGCCGGCCTCGCGCAGCAACTGAGCCGCAACGATCGGCTGCGCCTTCAGCGTCGTGACGTCACCGGGCGCCATGATCACGACCGGGGTGCCGTCATAGCCGGACTCGGCGAGCGCCTTCTTGGCTTCCGCCATGCCGTTGCCCTTGATCAAGGTCTCGGCACCGACCTCGGTCGCGAATGGCGTATCGCACACGAAGAAGGCGCCGCAGATCTTCTGATATTTGGCGTTGCCGACGAGCGCGTCGAGAACGTCCTTCTGGTTTATCGCCAGAAAGGCAGCACGGCGCACTTTGACATTATCAAACGGCGGATAAAGGAAGTTCATCCGGCCGAGCGTCTGGAAACCGAACTTGTTCGAGACCTCGAGCGTGATCTCCTTGTTCGCCTCCAGCAACGGCAGCAGGTCGTAGGGCAGATTCTCCATGAAATCGATGTCGCCCGACTGCAACGCGTTCACTGCGGTCTGCGAGTCCGGCATGGTGATCCATTCGACACGGTCGACCTTCACCACCTTGCCTCCGGAGGTCCAGCTCGACGGTTCCTTGCGCGGCACGTAGTCGGTGTTCTTGACGTAGACCGCCTTCACGCCCGGCTGGAATTCCGATTGCACGAACTTGAAAGGACCCGAGCCGATCTGCTCGGGGATCTGCTTGTCCGGCGGCGTCTCGGCGAGGCGCTTCGGCATCATGAAGGCAACGCGGGAGGACGGCTTGCCGATCGAGTCGAGCACGAGGCCGTAGGGCTCCTTCAGCTTCAGCGTGATGGTCTTGGCATCGGTCGCCTCGATGCTCGCGGTGAAGTCGAGCAGCTTCTGGCCCATGCCGTCGACAGCGGCCCAGCGCTTGAGCGAGGCAACGCAGTCTTCCGCCGTGACCGGCGCACCGTCATGCCACTTCAAGCCGTCGCGCAGCGTGAAGGTGTAGGTGAGCTTGTCGTCGGAGATCTTCCAGTCCGCCATCTGCGGCTGGATCTTGAAGTTCGAATCGGGCGCCACCAGCGTGTCATAGATCATGTAGCCATGATCACGCGTGATGTAGGCCGTGGTGAAGATCGGATCGATGATGCGCAGATCCGAATGCATCACCGCCGTGATGGTCTTGCCGGCCGCAAGCGCCGGCGAGGCCAGCGCGGTCGAAAGCGCGACGACCGACAGCGCAAGTTTGGAGGCGAACGCGCGAGTCCCCCGGCGCATCAACTTAAACATAAAAATTTCTCCTGACGTGAAACTGTTCAAAGGCAGGTTATTGGTTGAGCATCCGGTTCGTTCTTTAGGCGAACCAACCTCATGCAATGCCTTTATCTTCCCGAGACTTGCAGACAGTGCCGAGCGCGTCAATCCGGTTTCGCTGCAAGCCCAAGCGGCGCGCGCACGGGCTCCGCAAGGATCGGTTTGGCTCTACAACACTTTCCGCCTGTCCCGCCCCGCCGATGCAATGCGCGTTCCATCTTCCGAAGCTTGAGAGACATTGAGATGAATCCAGCCAATCTCCCCTTTGATCCCGAAGCGATGCTCCAGGGCCTGCGCGGCTGGGTGGAATGCGAAAGCCCGACCTGGGACGCGGGCGCCGTGAATCGCATGCTCGATATCGCAGCGCGGGAGATGGCGATCATGGGTGCGACGATCGAGCGCATCGCCGGCCGCCAAGGCTATGGAGGCGTGATCCGCGCACGCTTTCCGCATCCGAAGCAGGGCGAGCCGGGCATTCTGATCGCCGGACACATGGATACCGTCCCACCCCGTTGGCACCATCGAGAAGCTGAAATGGCGCCGCGAAGGCAGCAAGTGCTACGGGCCCGGCATCTACGACATGAAGGGCGGCAACTATCTTTCGCTGGAAGCGATCCGCCAACTGGCCCGCGCCGCGTTCACGACGCCGCTGCCGATCACCGTGCTGTTCACGCCCGACGAGGAAGTCGGCACACCCTCCACGCGGGATATCATCGAGGCGGAGGCCGCGCGCAATAAATACGTGCTGGTGCCCGAGCCCGGCCGCGCCGACAACGGCGTCACCACCGGACGTTACGCCATCGCGCGCTTCAATCTCGAGGCGACGGGCCGGCCCAGCCACGCCGGCGCGACCTTGTCGGCGGGCCGCTCGGCTATTCGCGAGATGGCGCGGCAAATCCTCGCCATCGACGCGATGACGAGCGAGGACTGCACCTTTTCGGTCGGCGTCGTGCATGGCGGACAATGGGTCAATTGCGTTGCCACGACCGCCACCGGCGAGGCGCTGTCGATGGCCAAGCGCCAGGCCGACCTCGATCGCGGCGTCGAGAGGATGCTGGCGCTCTCCGGTACAACCAATGATGTCGCCTTCAAGGTGACGCGCGGCGTGACACGTCCCGTGTGGGAGCCTGATGCCAGCACCATGGCGCTTTACGAAAAGGCGCGCGGTATCGCCAAATCGCTCGGCGCAGAACTGCCGCATGCGAGTTCCGGCGGCGGCTCCGACGGCAATTTCACGGGCTCAAGGGGAATCCCGACTCTCGACGGCCTGGGCGTGCGTGGCGGCAACGGCCACACGCTCGAAGAGTATATTGAGGTCGAGAGCCTAGCCGAACGCGGCCGGCTGATGGCGGGGCTGCTCGCGACTCTGGAGTGACAACGCGCGCCAGCTCACCAAAACCGAGCCAAATCGCCAAAACAGGGTGACCGCACTGCAAAAACTGTGGTCCGGATGGCACGGGAATTGCTGAAATGTTAGGCTGATGGCAGAACCCTGGCTGCAGCCGCGGCCTCTGTGTTGACTCTAATCTGACGGGATCCAACTTGCTCGGATATCTCCTTCGCCGAATTCTCGCAGCTGTGCCCGTGATGGGCGTGGTGGCGCTGTTCGTGTTCCTCCTGCTCCGCCTCACCCCGGGCGATCCCGCGGCAATTCTCGCCGGCGACAACGCCACGCCGGAACGGCTCGAGCGCATCCGCACCTCGCTCGGTCTAAACGAGCCGCTGATCGTGCAGTTCATCACCTGGCTGAACAAGCTGCTGCACGGCGATCTCGGGACTTCCCTGATCTCCAACCTGCCCGTCATGAAGATGATCGGCCAGCGCGTCGAGCCGTCGATCTCGATCGCGCTGTCGACCATCATTCTCGCCGTCATTGTCGCTGTTCCCCTGGGCGTCATCGCGGCGTGGAAGCACGGCACCTGGATCGACCGCTTCGTGATGGGCCTGTCCGTGCTCGGCTTCTCGGTGCCGGTGTTCGTGGTCGGCTACATCCTGATCGAAGTCTTCGCCATCGACCTGCGCTGGGTGCCGGTGCAGGGCTTCCGCAGCATCTCGAACGGTTTTGGACCGTTCTTCGAGCGCATCATCCTGCCGACCTGCGCGCTGTCCTTCATCTACATCGCGCTGATCGCGCGCATGACGCGCGCGGCGATGCTCGACGTGCTCGGCGAGGACTACGTCCGCACCGCGCGCGCAAAAGGCATCAACGAGGTCGCCGTGATGATGCGCCACGCGCTGCGGAACGCGGCCGTGCCCGTGATCACGGTGATCGGTACCGGCTTTGCGCTTTTGATCTCCGGGGTCGTGGTCACCGAGAGCGTGTTCAACATCCCCGGCATCGGCCGCCTCACGGTGGATGCGGTGCTGGCGCGCGACTATCCAGTGATCCAGGCGATGATTTTGCTGACGTCGTTGATCTATGTCGTGGTCAATCTCCTGATCGACGTCGCCTACACGCTGCTCGATCCCCGGATCCGGTACTGAGGCAAGGATAGCAACAAAAATGTCGGTCGATACCCTTCCCCAGTCGTCCATTCCGATCACGTCGCCGCTGCGGCCGCGCTTCGGATTCCTCACCTCGACGCCGATCATCGCCACGGCAACGGTCTTGCTCGTGCTGATCGTGCTGATCTCGATCCTCGCGCCGCTGATCGCGCCGCATGATCCGATTCAGCTCGCGCCCTCGCAGCGGCTGAAGCCCTCTTCGGCGCAATTCCTGCTCGGCACCGACGCCTATGGCCGCGACCTGCTGTCGCGCGTCATGTATGGCGGACGCATCTCGCTTCTGATCGGCATCGGCTCGGCGATCATGTCGATCGTCATTGGGCTGGCGATCGGCCTCGTCTCCGGCTTCTTCAAGCTGGTCGATTCCGTCATGATGCGGATCATGGATGGCCTGATGGCGATGCCGAGCATCCTGCTCGCGATCGCCGTGGTGTCGCTGTCCGGCGCCAGCCTCTGGACCGTGCTGATCGCGATCACGATTCCCGAAGTTCCGCGTGTGGCACGCCTGGTGCGCTCGGTCGTGCTGTCGGCGCGCGAAGAGCCCTATGTTGAAGCGGCGATCTCGGTCGGCTCGTCGCTGCCAAAGATCATGTGGCGGCATTTGATGCCGAACACGATCGCACCTCTGATCGTGCAGGGCAGTTACGTCTGTGCCTCCGCGATCCTCACCGAGGCGATCCTCTCCTTCCTCGGCGCCGGCATCTCGCCGGAGACGCCGACCTGGGGCAACATCATGGCCGAGGGCCGTCAGTATTTCCAGCTCAAGCCGACGCTGATCTTCTGGCCGGGCCTGCTGCTCTCGATCGCGATCCTCAGCATCAATTTGATCGGCGACGCCGCCCGCGACGCACTCGATCCGCGCATGAAGCAGCGGGAAGGCAAGTGATGACCAACCCGATCCTCGACATCAACAACCTCGTCGTCTCCGTCGGCAAGAAGCCTAATGGGCCGAAGATCATCGACGGCATCTCGATCCAGGTCCATGAGCGCGAGACGCTGTGCCTCGTCGGCGAAAGCGGCTCGGGCAAGTCGGTGACCTCGCTGACCACGATGGGCCTGCTGCCGAAGGGCACGCTCGTGCCTACCGGCGGCAGCGTCAAGCTGGTCGGCGAAGAGCTGCTCACCGCGACCGACCGCCGCCTGCGCCAGCTGCGCGCGACGCGGATGGCGATGATTTTTCAAGAGCCGATGACAGCACTCAATCCGGTGGTCCCGGTCGGCCGCCAGATCGACGAAGTCCTGCGCGCGCACACCAATCTCGACGCGAAGGCGCGGAAGAAGCGCATCCTCGACATGATGGAGCAGGTGCGCCTGCCCCAGGTCGAGCGCATCTTTGCCTCCTACCCTCACCGACTCTCCGGCGGTCAGCGCCAGCGCATCATGATTGCGATGGCGCTCGTGCTCGAACCGAAGCTGCTCATTGCCGACGAGCCGACCACCGCGCTCGACGTCACAACGCAGAAGCAGATTTTGACCCTGATCCGCGACCTCCAGCGCGATCACGGAACCGCCGTGCTGTTCATTACCCATGACATGGGCGTGGTCGCCGAGATCGCCGACCGCGTCGCGGTGATGCGGCAGGGCCGATTGGTCGAGACCGGCACACTCGATTCCATCCTGCGCAATCCGACCATGGAGTACACCCGCAACCTGCTCTCCGCGGTGCCTAGCCTGGTGCCACGCGCCGCGCGGCCCGAGACAAAGGAGCCGGTCGTGCTGGAGGCCAACGAGCTCGGCAAGGTCTACAAGGAGCGCGCGTTCTTCGGCAAAGGCCGCGAGGTCGTCGCCGCCGACAAGGTCACGCTGACGCTGCGCAAGGGTCGCACGCTCGGCATCGTCGGCGAGAGCGGCTCGGGCAAGTCGACCGTCGCGCGCTGCATCGTGCGCCTGATCGATCCGACCTCCGGCGGCGTGCGCCTTTCCGGCCGCGAGATATCGGACCTGTCGCGCCGCCTGCTCCAGCCGCACCGGCAGAAGATCCAGATCGTGTTCCAGGATCCCTACCGTTCACTCAACCCGCGCGTCACTGTCGGTGAGACCATCGCGGAGGGTCCAATCAACTATGGTGTCTCCCACGCCGATGCGATGAAACGCGCGCGCGAGCTGCTCGAGCTGGTCGGCCTGCCGGTCGATGCGGTCTCGCGCTATCCGCACCAGTTCTCCGGCGGTCAGCGCCAGCGTATCGCCATCGCCCGTGCGCTCGCGCTCGATCCCGACGTGCTGGTGGCGGACGAAGCAGTCTCGGCGCTCGACGTCTCCGTGCAGGCGCAAGTGCTGGAACTGTTCGACGAGATACAGAAGCGGCTCGGCATCGCGATCCTGTTCATCACCCACGATCTGCGGGTCGCAGCACAGATTTGCGACGAGGTCGTGGTGATGCAGCACGGCCGTGTCGTCGAGCAGGGCCCGGCCGCCGAAGTGCTGACGCATCCGAAGGAGGCTTACACCAGAGCCTTGCTCGAGGCAGCGCCCGGCCGCGGCTGGGACTTTGCGAATTTCCGGCCGGTGTCGGAGGGTGTGGCGGCGAGCGCTTAGTCTCTCCCTCGCAATGACGGCGATTGCGGCAAGCATTCCCAAAACAGCTTGACGCCATGCACGGCGCGATTGCTTCCCACCTTGCTCTCGCCTCAGCGGCAGGGCTAACGTCGCGCACTTTCAATTGCCTGGACTTGAGTTGATGACACGTATCGCCGTCGGCGGCTTCCTGCACGAGACCAACACCTTCGCTCCGACGAAGGCGACTTTCGCAGACTTCCAGCACGGCGGCGGATGGCCGGCGATGACTGAAGGCGCCGACGTGCTGAGGGTGATGCGCCGCATCAATGTCGGCCTCGCCGGTTTCGTCGACAGCGCCGAAGCCAAGGGCTGGGAACTCGTTCCGACGATCGCGTGCGGTGCCAGCCCCTCCGCGCATGTCACCAGGGACGCCTTCGAGCGCATCGTCAAGGTGATGGTCGACGGCATCGCGGCCGCCGGCGCGATCGACGCCGTCTATCTCGACCTGCATGGCGCCATGGTGACCGAGCATCTCGACGACGGCGAAGGCGAGATTCTGGCGCGCGTGCGCCGCGTCATCGGCAAGGACGTTCCGCTGATCACCAGCCTCGATCTCCATGCCAACGTCACCCCCGACATGATGGAACATGCGGATGCGCTGATCGCCTACCGCACCTATCCCCATGTCGACATGGCCGAGACGGGCCGCGCCTCCGCAAGGCATCTCGCGCTGCTGCTGGACACGAAACAGCGATTCGCAAAAGCCTTCAGGCAATTGCCGTTCCTGATCCCGATCAGCTGGCAATGCACCAACGACCAGCCGACCAAGCGCATCTACGAAAAGCTCGCCGCGCTGGAGAGTGATGCGGTTCCGACGCTGTCCTTCGCGCCCGGCTTCCCCGCCGCCGATTTCCGCGATTGCGGGCCGAGCGTGTTCGCCTATGGCAAGACGCAAGCCGATGCCGATCGCGCAGCGGATGCGATCGTAAAACTGATCGAAAGCCACGAGGACGATTTCGACGGCAAGATCTGGTCACCCGATGACGGCGTGCGCCACGCGATGGAACTCTCGAAGGGCGCGAGCAAACCGATCATCATCGCCGACACCCAGGACAATCCCGGCGCCGGCGGCGATTCCGACACCACGGGCATGCTGCGCGCACTGGTACGCAACAAGGCGAGTGCTGCGACCGGCGCGATCTACGATCCGGAATCCGCCAAGGCCGCCCATGTGGCCGGCGTCGGCGCCACCGTGACGCTGTCACTCGGCGGCAAGTCCGGCATTCCCGGCGACGAGCCCTATCGCGAGTCCTTCGTCGTCGAAAAACTCTCCGACGGCCGCTTCGTCGCGCCCGGCCCTTACTATGGCGGCCGCGAGATGGAGATGGGCCCCTCTGCCTGCCTGCGCATCGGCGACGTCCGCGTCGTCGTGAGCTCGCACAAGGCGCAGCTCGCCGACCAGGCGATGTACCGCTATGTCGGCATCGAGCCGACCGAAGAGAAGATTCTGGTCAACAAGAGCTCGGTCCACTTCCGCGCCGATTTCGAGCCGATCGCGGAAATGCTGATGATCTGCGCCGCGCCCGGCGCGATGCCGGCGGACACAGCCACCCTGCCATGGACGCGCCTGCGGCCGGGTATTCGCATCAAGCCGAACGGCCCGGTTTTCACTCCCTCCTCACGCTAACTGGACACAACACATGCCCACGATTGACCGCATCGACGGCTATGCCGACGAACTCACAGCCATTCGCCGCGACCTCCACGCCCATCCGGAGATCGGCTTCGAGGAAGTGCGCACCTCCGGCATCGTCGCGGACAAGCTGAAGAGCTGGGGCATCGAGGTGCATCGCGGTCTCGGCGGCACCGGCGTGATCGGCGTCATCAAGGGCAAGGGATCTAGCGGCAAGCGCATCGGCCTGCGCGCCGACATGGACGCGCTGCCGATGGAGGAGAACACCAATCTGAAATGGAGCTCGAAAATCCCCGGCCGCTTCCACGGCTGCGGCCATGACGGCCACACGACCATGCTACTGGGCACCGCGCGCTACCTCGCCGAGACCAAAAACTTCGACGGCACGGTGCATCTGATCTTCCAGCCGGCCGAGGAAGGCCTTGGCGGCGCCCGCGCGATGATCAAGGACGGCTTGTTCGAGAAGTTTCCGTGCGACGAGCTCTACGGTCTGCACAACGCGCCCGACCTCAACCACGGCGAGATCGCGATCCTGCCCGGCCCGGCGATGGCCAGCGCCGACTTCTTCGACCTCCGCATTACCGGCTACGGCGCGCATGGCGCGATGCCCGAACGCTCAAAGGACGCGGTGATCATCGCGACCACGCTGGCGCAGGCGATCCAGACCATCGTCAGCCGCAACGTCGAGCCGCTGCAGGCCGCCGTCATCTCGATCACGCAGATTCACGCCGGTTCCGCCTACAACGTCATCCCCGGCGAGGCGCATCTCTGCGGCACCATCCGCACCTTCTCCGATGAAGTCCGCGCCCTGATCAGCCAACGCATCCGCACGATCTGCGCCGGCATCGCGAGCGCCTTCCAGTGCGAGATCGAAGCCGACATCCGCGACACCTTCGGCGTGCTGGTCAACCAGGTCGAGCAGTCCAAGGTGGTCGAGGAGGTCGCGCGCACCGTCGTCGATCCTGCCAAGGTGATTACCCGCACCCAGCCGAAGATGGGCAGCGAGGATTTTGCCGACATGCTGCAAACCATTCCCGGCGCCTATTTCTGGGTCGGCCACGACGGCTCGGTGCCCGTGCACAATCCCGGCTTCGTGCTCGACGACAAGATCCTGCCGATCGGTGCCAGCATGTTCGCCCGGATCATCGAGACCCGCATGCCGGTAGGTAGCAATGCATAAAAAGAGCGTCGAAGAGGCGGTCACCTCGCTGCACGATCTTTCCGCGGTCGATCTGATCGCGGGCTATCGCGCCAAACAATTCTCGCCAAGCGAGGTGCTGGAAGACGTGCTCGCGCACGTCGCAGCGTGGGGGAGCCGCATCTTAAAGCGCTCTATGCATTCGATCCCGACGGCGCGCGCGAGACCGCGAAGGCCTCGACCGCGCGCTGGACCGGCGGCGAGCCGTCGGGCTCGCTAGACGGCGTGCCTGTGACGGTAAAGGACAACATCGCGACCAAGGGCGTGCCCGTGCCGCTGGGGGCCGCGAGCGTTAAGCTGGTGCCGGCCGAGAAGGACGCACCGCCCGCCGCGCGCCTGCGCGAAGCCGGTGCGATCATCTTCGCAAAAACCACCATGCCCGATTACGGCATGCTGTCCTCGGGGCTCTCCAGCTTCCATGCGCTCGCGCGCAATCCCTGGGACCTCTCCAAGAATCCCGGCGGGTCCAGCGCCGGCGCGGGCGCCGCTGCGGCAGCCGGCTATGGTCCGCTGCATCTCGGGACCGATATCGGCGGCTCGGTTCGTTTGCCCGCGGGCTGGTGCGGCCTGGTCGGATTGAAGCCAAGCTTTGGCCGCGTGCCGATTGATCCCGCCTATGTCGGCCGCGTCGCGGGGCCGATGACCCGCACCGTCGATGATTGCGCGCTGATGATGAGCGTGATGGCAAAACCCGACCGGCGCGACGGCATGAGCCTCCCCGCCGAGCCGCTGAACTGGAAGGGGCTGGAGAAATCGCCGCGCAAACTCCGTATCGGATTGATGCTCGATCCCGGCGTTGGCCAGGCGCTGGAGAAGCCGGTGCGCGAGGTCGCGGTGAAGGCGGCGAAAGCGTTCGAATCCGCAGGCGCCGTCGTCACCGAAGTCGACGGCATCCTCACGCGCGAAATGCTCGACGGCCTCGACAACTTTTGGCGCGCACGGATGTGGGATGATCTGTCGAAGCTGACGCCCGCCGAGCAGGCAAAGATACTGCCCTACATTTTCAAGTGGGGCGAGTCTGGCGCGAAGCTCTCGGGTGTCGACGTCATCAGGGGCTTCAACCAGACCATGGCGATCCGCGCCGCGGCATCAAAGCTGTTCTGCGAGCTCGACTATGTGATCTCGCCGACCGCGCCGAACGTGAACTATCCGGCGGAATGGGCCTCGCCGACCAACGATCCCATGAAGCCGTTCGAGCACATCGCCTATACCGTGCCGTGGAATATGTCGGAGAATCCGGCGATCTCCATCAACGGCGGCTTTGACGCCAGGGGTTTCCCCATCGGCGTCCAGATCGTCGGACGCCGCTTCGACGATATCGGCGTGCTCGGCATGGCCAAGGCGTTCGAGAGCTTGCGCGGCCCGCAGAAGCCCTGGCCCAGCCCGCCCGCGACGTAGAGCTTGGCCACCACACGCCCAGTCCGCGCAAGACGGACGCTGGCGGCCGTGCGTGACGTCTCCTCGATACGGAAATTCAGGACAGGGAAGGAAACCACCATGGCGTATGAGACGATCAAATACGAAATCGCCGAGCAGATCCTCACCATCACGCTGAACCGGCCCGACAAGCTCAACGCCTTCAACGCGAAGATGCAAGGGGAGCTGATCGACGCGTTCGATGCCGCTGACAAGGACGACGACGTCCGCGCCATCATCGTCACCGGCGCCGGCCGCGGTTTCTGCGCGGGCGCAGACCTTTCGTCGGGCGCCGACACCTTTGATCGCGACGCACGGCGCGGGCCCGTAAAACGCTTCGCCGACGGCAAGGTCGACTACAGCGATTCCCAGGTGCGCGACGGCGGTGGCCAGGTGACGCTGCGCATCTTCAAATGCTTAAAGCCGGTGATTGCCGCGGTGAACGGTCCCGCGGTCGGCATCGGCGTCACCATGCAGCTCGCGATGGACATCCGCATCGCCTCCGACGCCGCCCGGTTCGGCTTCGTGTTCTCCCAGCGCGGCATCGTGCCGGAGGCGGCCTCGAGTTGGTTCCTACCGCGCATCGTCGGCATTTCCCAGGCGCTGGAATGGTGTTATTCGGGCCGCGTCTTCCCAGCCCAGGAAGCCCTCGCCGGCCGTCTCGTCAGCAAGGTCGTAGCCCCGGATGATCTGCTGCCGACCGCCCGCGCGCTCGCCAAGGAGTTTGCCGCCAAGACCGCACCGGTGTCGGTGGCACTGATCCGCCAGATGATGTGGCGCATGATGGGCGCCGACGATCCGATGGAAGCCCATAAGGTCGACAGCCGTGGCATCTACGCCCGCGGCCGCTCGGACGATGTGAAGGAAGGCGTGACATCGTTCCTTGAGAAACGCCCTGCGCAGTTCAAGAACAAGGTGTCGAGCGACATGCCGGACTATTTCCCGTGGTGGACCGAGCGGGAGTACAAGTGAGGCCTCTTAACTTTCTGCGCTTCGAGAGAAGTGGTGGGTTACGCTTCGCTAGCCCACCTTACTTTTCTCCATGCATCATCAGCGCCACACGCCCGATCGCCTTGCGGTCAAGCAACAGCCGCATCGCCTTCGCATAATCTTCCAGCGGCAGGCGGTGCGAGATGTTGGGCCGCAGCTTGCCCTCCTCCGCCCATGTCAGCAGCGCCTTTAGACGCACCTCGCCAAGCGCGGGATTTTTCCGCACGGCTTCGCCGGCACGCACACCGAGCACGCTGGCGCCTTTGATCAGCAACAAATTGGTCTTGGCCGAGCCGATGCCGCCGGTAAAGCCGATCACGAGGAGCCGCGCGCCCCAGGCGATACAGCGCATCGAATTCTCGAACACCTCGCCGCCGACGGGATCGAACACGACGTCGGCCCCGCGACCGTCAGTGATACGCTTGACCGCATCACGAAACGGCTCGCGGTCGTAGCGGATAAGATGATCGGCGCCGCGGGATTTCGCGATGGCAAGCTTCTCGTCGCTGGAAGCGGTCGCGATCACGGTCGCGCCCAGCATCTTGCCGATCTCGACGGCAGCAAGGCCAACGCCCCCGCCGGCGCCATGCACCAGCAGCACCTCGCCCGGCTCGACTCGACCGCGGTCGATCAGCGCGTGATAGGCAGTGCCATGCCCGGCGAGATAAGTCGCAGCTTCGGCATAGTCGAACGTCGATGGCATCGGCGTGAGCTGCGACGGCGTCACCACGGCTTCATCCGTGAAGGCGCCGTGCCGCATCTTGACGATGACCTTGTCGCCGACGGCGACGCCGCTTGCCTCTGCGCCGACCTCGGTAACGTCGCCGGCCGCCTCCATACCCGGCGTGAACGGCAGCTCGGGCTTGAGCTGGTATTCGCCGGCCGCCATCAGCACGTCGGGAAAATTCAAGCCAGCGGCGCGGATCGCGACCCGCACTTCGCTCGGCTTCAGGTCGTGCGACGGAAACTCCTCCAGCCGCAACGTTTCGGGCGCGCCGAGCGCCCGGCAGACGACAGCCCGCACCATCAGGCCGCGCTCGCCTTGCGGCGCAGGATCGCCTCACGGATCAGCGGGAGGCGGTCGTTGCCGAAATACATGTCGGTCTTGCCAACGAAGATCGTCGGCGAGCCGAAGCCGCCGCGGGCTACGACCTCTTCGGTGTTGGCCTTGAGCTGGTCCTTGATCGGCTGCCCGGAAATGCCCGCGAAGAATTTCTGCTCGTCGACGCCGACCTTCCTGCAGATGTCGGCGAGCACTGCGTCCTGCGAGATATCCTTGTCCTCGCCCCAATAGGTCTCGAACACCGCCATGGCGAAAGGCACCGATTCCTGCCCGAGCCAGATGCAGCCGCGCATCGCTTTCACACTGTTCACCGGAAACACCGTCGGCGGCATCTTGATCGACAGGCCGGCCGAGCGCGTCCAGTCGGCAAGGTCCTTTTTCATGTAGCGCGCCTTCAGCGGCACCGGCGTCTCGCGCTGCGCATAGACGCTCGGATTGACCGTGTTGAAGATGCCGCCGACCAGGATCGGCCGCCAGATGATCTCCGCGCCGAGTTCTTTGGCGAGCGGCTGGATGTTGTGGAAGGCGAGATAGGTCCAGGGGCTGGAACAGTCGAAGAAGAACTCGATCATGGCGTTTCCGGTCCGGCGTCGCGGGTTTCAAGGCGACTTTTGTTGTTCTGTACCTCGACGTTAAGACATGGCAGGAAGGGGCGCAACACAACCCGCCGGGAGGGCCGCCATGCTGTTTCCAACCACGATCGCCGGCTCCTTGCCGAAGCCGGAATGGCTCGCCGAGCCCAACATGCTCTGGGCGCCATGGAAGTCGCAAGGCGACGAGCTCGTCCGCGCCAAGCGCGATGCGACCATGCTTGCCGTCAAAGTCCAGGAGGACGCCGGCATCGACATCGTCACCGAGGGCGAGCAGGCCCGACAGCATTTCGTCCACGGTTTTCTGGAGAAGATCGAGGGCATCGATTTTGCCCACAAGGTCGAGATGGGCATCCGCAAGGATCGCTACAAGGCGATGGTGCCGCAGGTGGTCGCCCCGCTCCGGCTGAAGAGCCGCGTTCACGCCGATGAGGCGCGCGTCGCGCGGATGCATACAAAGAAGAAGCTCAAGTTCACCCTGCCCGGCCCGATGACCATCATCGACACCATTGCCGATCGCTACTATGGCGACCGCGTCAAGATGGCCTTTGCATTCGCCGAACTCCTGAACGAGGAAGCCAAGGCGCTCCAGGCCGACGGCGTCGATCTCGTGCAGTTCGACGAGCCCGCCTTCAACGTCTACATGGACGAGGTCAACGACTGGGGCATCAAGGCGCTGGAGCGCGCGGCGCAAGGCCTGACCTGCGTCACCGCCGTGCACATCTGCTACGGCTACGGCATCAAGGCCAACACCGACTGGAAGGAGACGCTCGGCGCACAATGGCGGCAGTATGAGCAGATCTTCCCTGCGATCGACGCCAGCCCTATCCAGCAGGTCGCGATCGAATGCCGCAATTCGAAGGTGCCGCTCGATCTCCTCGCGCTGCTCAAGAACAAGATCGTGCAGGCCGGTGTGATCGATGTCGCTAGCGACACGGTGGAGACCGCCGAGGACGTCGTGCAGGTGATCGACGCTGTGTCGAAATTCGTACCCAAGAGCAACATCATCGCCACCACCAATTGCGGCATGGCGCCGATGCGGCGGGAGATCGCCGAAGCCAAGTTGATGGCGCTCGGTGCCGGTGCCGCCCTGGCACGCGAGAAGCTCGGATGATGACGGTGATCCGGACGGCGCTCGTCGTCGCAACATTTGCGGCGATCACCTCGTCTGCGCGCGCGGAGGATCGCTCCGTGCTCCTTACCTGCAAGGCGATGGTGGAGCGCGCATCGCGAGATGCGAATGCCGCGAGCGAAGTCGAGCTGACCCGGTGCCGCCAGGTGATCCGCGAATGGGCATTGCGCGATGCGCGGACAAATGTGGATGAAGAAGGCAGGCCGCTCCGCTAATCCAGGGCGGTGGGATGCAGCAGCAACTGATATCCGGCACTGAGCGCGCGCAGTGTGGACGGGGGAGTCAGCAGCATCGCGCTCGCCAGCTCACCCGTAGCGCGGACATAGCCGGCAGGCGACCACGTTAGCGCTCGTCCCTGTATCACCAGAAAACTCTCTTCACCCTGCTGCACCATCGCGCCGTCAGGCAATTCTGCGAGGGGCGCAGGCAGCGGGTGCAAACGCTTGCGACCATGATCCAGACGTTCCAGGTGCAGTTGGACATCAATCTCCTTCGCACGCGCGTTGCTCACGCCGTTGCCCGTCTCCCACGCTGCGCGAAAGCGCTTGGCGTCGTCGCGGCGGCAGAAGAAGCAGGGACGGTGACCCGCGGCAAACGCCGTGGCCTCGTCGAGAAAGAACAGCTCGGTCCAGCTCCGCCGCGCCATCACCGGCCGCCGCCAGCCGCGGAATTCACACAGGCAAACGATCCAAGCCGACGACGACCACCGCTTCCTCAGCAGCGTCTTCGTCGCGGGATCATGGATGATGCCGCGGTTGCCGGTGAACAGGCCGCGGTGCGGTGTGGCAATGATCTCGCCGGTCGGCGTGACGCGGTTTTGAAGGGGCATCGATGGCTCCGCCGCGCGGTCGCAATAGTCACGCCGCCCCGTCGCGGAGCGGCGGGTGGTAGGACAGCGCTGTGTCCCACGGGAAGAATATCCAGGTGTCCTGCGAGACTTCGGTGATGAAGGTGTCGACCAGCGGACGTCCCTTCGGCTTGGCGTAGACGGTTGCGAAATGCGCATCGGGAAGCATCGCGCGCACCAGCTTGCCGGTCTTGCCGGTATCGACGAGATCGTCGACGATCAGGAGCCCCTTGCCGGTGCCGCCGCCGAGTTTCATCGCCGCATCTGAAATGCCCTTGAGAACCTGCAAGTCACCCTGCTTGTCGTGATCGTAGCTGGCGATGCAGACCGTATCGATCACGCGCACGCCGAGCTCGCGCGCGACGATCGCGGCCGGCACCAGGCCGCCGCGCGTGATCGCGATCACCGCGTGGAACGGGCCGACCTCGTTGAGCCGCCAGGTCAACGCCCGGCAGTCCCGATGGAACTGGTCCCACGAGACAGGAAAAGCCTTGCCTGCACGTTCCTGCGCGCTCAGTTCCGGTGCATCACCAGCCATTGTCGTCTCCTAATTCGTCTGCCGGCAGCTAGCGGGTGATATTCAATCCCGCCAGCATTTCCTTCACCGCCACCATCGCTGCCGCCAGCTTGTCCGCGTCGCGCGAGCGCACCACCAGGTTGGTGTTGGGCTTCTGCTCTTCATCCATGAAGGGATAGCTGCCGATGATGGTGTCGGGGTGCTCGGCGGCAATCACTCGCAGTGGGCTGCCGATGTCACCCTCACGCGCATTGGCGCGGACCGATTCGGAAAGCATGCGCACGCCCGATTTCAGCTTGGGCGAGACGATGTCCATCATCGCCTGCATGATCGAGGGCACGCCGGCCATCACGATCACATTGCCGATCTTGAAGCCGGGGGCGAGGATGGTCGCGCTCTGGATCAACTCCGCACCGTCGGGAATGCGGGCCATGCGCAGGCGGGCCTCGTTGAGATCCTGCTCGCTCCATCGCTCGCGGAAACGGGCGACCACCTCCGGGTGATGGTCGATGCCGACGCCGAACGCCTTGGCGACGCTGTCGGCGGTGATGTCGTCGTTGGGTCGGGCCAATGCCGCCGGTGGTGAAGACATAGGTGTAGCGATGCCGCAGTGCATCCAACGCGGCAATGATGTCGGGCTCGTCGTCGGAGACGACCCGGACCTCCTTCAGGTCAATGCCGATATTGGTCAGGTATTCGGCGATGAAGCCGATATTCTTGTCCTTGGTCCGGCCGGACAGGATTTCGTCCCCAATAACCAGAATGCCCGCCGTGACGATCTCGCTCATAAACTATCCCTCACTTTTAGGGTCGACTTTGCCGAGGTAACGCGTTGAAGTCACGCGCTTTTGCTGCCGAAATAAGCAGTCCTCAGCCATTTTTTCAGGCAAGCCGCCGGCCATCCCCGGCAAATGTCCTCTGCCCATGCTTATCGCGCTGGCCCGGCCCTTGCTACCGCATGAAAGTCATGCACTCTTGCCGCATGGCCAGGACGTTGCGGTCTCCATCAAGGCCTGACGACCTGTCGAATGGCGCAACGCCTTGCGGAGACAAGTCGGGATCTATGGCACTCGCGTTTGATGAAATGAACATTCCCGGTGGGGACCTTCGCCCCGCCTATCAGGAGCTGGCACGCTGGCTCAAGGAGACGCCGCCCGAGGCGCTCGAATATCGCCGCCAGGAAGCCGAGCTCCTCTTCCGCCGCATCGGCATTACCTTCGCGGTCTACGGCGATACCGAGTCCACCGAACGCCTGATCCCCTTCGACGTGATCCCGCGGATCATGTCCGGCAAGGAATGGGCGCTGCTCGAGAAGGGCCTGAAGCAGCGGGTGCGCGCGCTCAACATGTTCCTGCGCGACATCTATCACGGCCGTGACATCCTCCGCGCCGAGGTCGTGCCCGACGACCTCATCTTTCAGAACCCGGTCTTCCGGCCCGAGATGAACGGCCAGCAGGTGCCGCACGACGTCTACGTGCACATCGCCGGCATCGACATCGTCCGGGTCGATGCAGAGGACTTCATCGTGCTGGAGGACAATGCGCGCACGCCCTCGGGCGTGTCGTACATGCTGGAAAACCGCGAGATCATGATGCGGCTGTTTCCGGACCTGTTCGCCCGCCACAGAGTGGCGCCGGTCGAGCGCTATCCGGACGAGTTGCTGTCCGCCCTGCGCTCAGTGGCACCGCAAAGCGCCTCCGGCGAGCCGACCGTCGCGTTGCTTACCCCTGGCGTTTACAACTCGGCCTATTACGAGCACTCCTTCCTCGCCGACAAGCTCGGCATCGAGCTGGTCGAGGGCCGCGACCTCATCGTCAAGAACAACGAAGTGTTCATGCGGACGACCGAAGGCGTGAAGCGCGTTGACGTGATCTACCGTCGCGTCGACGACGACTACCTCGATCCCCTCACCTTCCGCCCCGACTCCGCGCTCGGCGTGCCCGGGCTGATGTCGGCCTATGCGGCCGGCAACATCACGCTTGCCAACGCGGTCGGCACCGGGATCGCCGATGACAAGGCGATCTACTCCTACATGCCGGACATCGTAAAATTCTATCTCGGCGAGGAGCCGATCCTGAAGAACGTGCCGACCTGGCGCTGCCGCGAGCCGAAGGATCTCGCCTATGTGCTCGACCATCTGAACGAACTCGTCGTGAAGGAGGTGCATGGCTCCGGCGGCTACGGCATGCTGATCGGTCCTGCCGCGACCAAGGCGACGATCGAAGCCTTCCGCGAAAAGCTCAAGCGCGAGCCCGAGGGCTTCATTGCGCAGCCGACGCTGGCGCTCTCGACCTGCCCGACCTGCACGGCATCCGGCCTTGCGCCGCGCCACGTGGACCTGCGGCCGTTCGTGCTCACCGGCAGCAAGAGCACCACGATCGTGCCGGGCGGGCTGACACGCGTTGCGCTGAAGGAAGGCTCCCTGGTGGTGAATTCGAGCCAGGGCGGCGGCACGAAAGACACCTGGATTCTGGACGAGTAGAGAGATGCTGTCGCGTACCGCCGAAAACCTCTATTGGCTCGCCCGCTACGTCGAACGGGCCGAGTATCTCGCGCGCACCATCGATGCGACGCTGCGCGTCACCGCGCTTCCCGCCGCCTATATCGGCAAGACCAACGAATGGGACTCGGCGCTTTTGACCGCCGGCGTCGCCGCGAGCTTCTATCAACAGTACGAAGAAGCCAACGAGCACAACGTCGTCGATTATCTCTCGTTCTCGGCCGATAATCCGTCCTCGATCAGGAATTGCATCGAGGCGGCGCGGCTGAATTCGCGCTCGGTGCGCACAGCGCTGACGAGCGAGATGTGGGACACCATCAACTCGGCCTGGATCGAGTTGCAGGAGGTCTGGAGCAGAGGAACCTCCACGCGCGAGGATCTCGCAAAATTCCTGCGCTTCGTGCAGGAGACCTCGCTGCGCTTCGACGGCTCGGCCTACCGGACCATGCTGCGCAACGACGCCTACTGGTTCTCGCGGATGGGCCTGCATCTCGAACGCGCCGACAACACCGCGCGCATTCTCGACGTGAAATACCACGTGCTGTTGCCCGAGGAGGAGCATGTCGGCGGCCCGCTCGATTTCTACCAGTGGACCTCGATCCTGCGCTCGGTCTCGGCGCTGACGGCCTATCACTGGGTCTATCGCGAGACGCTGAAACCCTGGCTGATCGCGGATTTGCTCATCCTCAACGACTCGCTGCCGCGTTCGCTTGCAAGCTGCTACGGCAATCTCGTGCGCAATCTCGACCAGATCGGCGTCGCCTATGGCCGCCAGGGCCCCGCCCAGCGCCATGCCCGCGGCATCCGCAATCGGCTGGAACACAGCAATATGAACGACATTTTCCAGCACGGCGTGCATGAATTCATTCAGGAATTCATCGCGGACAATGCCAGGCTGGGCGAAATCATCACGAAGCAGTATTTGATCTGATGTCCCCCGGCTGACGAAAACGGGATATCGTCATGGCCCGGGCTTGTCCCGGCCATCCACGTTCCTGCTTTCGCGCGCGAAGACAAGCCCGGCCATGACGAGCTTCTTCGCAGCAGGCAGTCGGGTCTAACCACTAACTTCACGGTCCACCATGCGCCTGCGAATCCTGCACACCACGACCTATCGCTACGAGCCGGAGGCCACGAGCGTCATCCAGATCCTGCGCATGACGCCCGGCAGCCATGACGGGCAATATGTGGCGGAGTGGCAGATCGACGTTTCGACCGACACCAAGCTCGACACCCACGAGGACGCATTCGGCAACGTCACCCATGTGCTGTCCTGCGGACCCGTCAGCGACATCAGGATCACCGCCGAGGGCCTGATCGAAACCCATGACACCGGCGGCGTGCTGCGCGGCGCCGATGAGCGCTTTCCGGCAGGTATGTTCTTGCGCGCCACCGACCTCACCACCGTCAATCCGGGGATGAATGCGGTTGCGCGCCAGCTGCGCAGCGAGGCCGAGAGCGACACGCTCGGCTTCCTGCACACGCTGATGACGCAGATCGGCGATCACATGACTTTCGACGAGGACCCGACCAACAGCGGCACGTCAGCGGCGGAAGCGTTCACGCTCAAGCGCGGCGTGTGCCAGGACTACGCGCATATCTTCATCGCCTGCGCTCGCAGCGGCGGCGTGCCTGCGCGGTTCGTCTCCGGCCACTTCCTGCGCTCCGACGGCACGGTGCATCAGGACGCCGGCCATGCCTGGGCGGAGGCTTACGTTGACGGCCTTGGCTGGGTCGGTTTCGACCCCGCCAACAGCATCTGCGCCACCGACGCACATGTCCGCGTCGCGATCGGGCTCGATTATCTCGGCGCCGCCCCCGTGCGCGGCACCCGTTATGGCGGCGGCCCCGAGACGCTGGCGGTGGCCGTGAAGGTCGAGCAGGCCGGCCGCAGCGGCCAGTCGCAATCGCAGTCCCAGCGGCAAAGCTGAGCCGCGCCACCCAAGCCCCTCACCGGCCGACTGCTTTCGGCCCGCCGCCCGCGGGAATCGGGGGTTGGAGCGGCCCTTGAAATTGGCTAGTAATTCCGCGCAAACGCGTTCGGGGACTGGAAATGACCTATTGTTGCGGAATCCTGGTTCGGGACGGTCTGGTGATGATCGCCGACACCCGCACCAATGCCGGCCTCGACAACGTCTCGACCTTCCGCAAGCTGCACATCTTCTCCAATCCCGGCGACCGCATCATGGCGATCGCCAGCGCCGGCAACCTCGCGATCAGCCAGTCGGTGCTCTCCACGTTGACCGAAGGCCTCGAAGACCCCAACACGGGCGAGATCGAGACGCTGATGAACGCGCCGACCATGTTCCAGGCGGCCCAGCGCATCGGCCGGGCGATCCGGGCCGTGCACGCGACCGAAGGGCCGGCGCTGAAATCCGAGGACGTGTCCTTCGACGTCTCCTTCCTGTTCGGCGGCCAGATCAAGGGTGCGCGCATGCGCCTGTTCATGGTTTACACCGCGGGTAACTTCATTGAGTGCACCACCGACACGCCCTATTTGCAGATCGGCGAGCACAAATACGGCAAGCCGGTACTCGACCGCGCCATGCATTACGACGTCGAACTCTACGAGGCGCTGAAGACCGGCCTGATCTCGATGGATTCGACCATGCGCTCGAATCTCGGCGTCGGCCTGCCGATCGACGTACTGGTGGTGCGTGCCGACGCCTGCGAGGCCGATCTCAACCACCGCATCGAGGCGGGCGAGCCCTATTTCCACGATTTGCGCTCGCGCTGGTCTGCGGCCTTGCGCGCCGCGCATCAGAACATTCCGCGGCCGCCCTACAAGAACGAAAAAGAACCCAAAACCTGACAATTTAAGAGAAAAGGCAGGAAACGATGAGTGAAGCGAAAAAGATCGCAGTGGTGACGGGCGCCGGCACCGGAGTCGGGCGCGCGGCGTCGCTGGCGCTGATGAACACCGGCTTCACCGTGGTGCTCGTCGGGCGCCGGCTCGACATGCTCGAGGAGACCGCGAAGCTTGGCCCCGCGGGGAAAAGCCTCTGCGTCACCGCCGACATGACCAAGCCGGACTCGATTGCCGCGCTGTTCGCCAAGGTGAAGGACACCTATGGCCGGCTCGACGTGCTCTTCAACAATGCCGGCATGGGCGCACCGCCGGTGAATTTCGAGGATCTGACCCTCGAACAGTGGCAAGCGGTGGTGAACACCAACCTCACCGGCCCGTTCCTGTGCACCCAGCACGCCTTCCGTATCATGAAGGACCAGAGCCCCCGCGGCGGCCGCGTCATCAACAACGGCTCGATCTCGGCGCATGCGCCGCGGCCGTTCTCGGCGGCCTACACCTCGACCAAGCACGCCATCACCGGCCTCACCAAGGCTTCTAACCTTGACGGCCGCATGTACGACATCGCGGTCGGCCAGGTCGATATCGGTAACGCCGCCACCCCCATGACCGATCGCATGGTCAACGGCCCCGGCGTGCTGCAGCCCGACGGCACGTCGAAGCAGGAGCCGCGCATGGACGCGAAGGCGGTCGGCGATGCCGTTGCCTACATGGCCGGCCTGCCGCTCGACGCCAACGTGCTGACCATGACTGTCATGGCCACCAAGATGCCATTCGTCGGACGGGGCTAACCAAAAATCTCGAAAACAACCCCATGCACAGTAGGCGCGCAGCGGCGCCCTATTGATTCATCTGCGCTATTTCCGCAGTTGTCATTGCGAGCGAAGCGAAGCAATCCAGTATCCCTCCGGGGCAACAATCTGGATTGCTTCGTCGCAAGGGCTCCTCGCAATGACGAGAGGAGAGAGCTCCCGCCCTACTCCAAACTCTCCACCTGCCGCAGGCTTGGAAACAGCTTCATCCATAGCAGCGCCACTGCGACCGTGCAGGCGCCACCGAGAACGGCCGCCGGCATGGCGCCGAACAGTGCGGCGGCGACCCCGCTCTCGAACTGGCCGAGCTGGTTGGACGCGTTGATGAAGAGGAAGTTCACCGCACCGACCCGGCCGCGCATCTCGTCGGGGGTCGCGAGCTGCACCAGCGAGAAGCGGATCACGACACTGATCGTATCGGCCGCGCCGAGAATAGCGAGCGCGAGCACCGACAGCCACATGCAGGACGACAGTGCGAACACGATCGTCGCCACGCCGAACACGATCACCGCCTGGAACATGCGCAGGCCCACATGCCGCGAAATGGCGTGCCGCGCCAGCACCATGGTCATCGCCAGCGCGCCGACCGCGGGCGCGGCGCGTAGGATCCCCAGCCCCATCGGACCGGTCTGGAGGATGTCGCGGGCATAGATCGGCAGCAGCGCGGTGACGCCGCCGAACAGCACCGCGAACAGATCGAGCGAGATGGTGCCGAGGATCGCCGGATTGCTGCGGATGAAGCGGACGCCGGCGAAGACATTGTCCGAGTTCGTCCCCTCCTTGGCGATCGCCTGCGGGCGCGGCCGGATGAAGCCGGTCAGGATCATTCCAAAGATCCAGAACAGTACCATCATTGCGTAGGCAAGATGCGGCGCGACCGCGTAGGCAAAACCGCCGAGGGCCGGCCCGGTGATGGTCGCGACCTGCGCCGCACCGCTGGCGACGGCGGTGGCGCGCTGCAGCGAGCCCTGCGGCGCGATCGCCGGCAGCAGCGCCGCGGTGGTCGGACTTTCGAAGGCTCCGGCAATGCCGAGCACGAAGGTCGCCACAAAGATCTGCACTTCGCTGACCAAGCCGAGATAGGTGATGACGCCGAGATAGAGCGCGGTCGCGGCTTCCACCAATTGGCAGAGCTGGACGACGCGCTTGCGCTCGTAGCGATCGGCGGCATGGCCGGCGACGAACACCAGCAGCGCTGTGGGCAGGAATTGCACGAGGCCGACCATGCCGAGGTCGAAGGCCGAACCTGTGAGATCGTAGATCTGCCAGCCGATCGCGACCGCCGCGATCTGGCTGGAAAAGCGCGACAGGCTGCGCGAGAGCAGGAAGAACAGGAAGGCGCGGTGAGAGAGGAGCGCGCGGGCGCTGACCGGCGGATTTCCGGATATTGGCTGGTCTGGCATCGCCTCTTCGGTCACGCTCGGACTATCCGGCTCCTGATGTCGACGCTCCGCGTGGCTGACGCGGGCCTGCTTGTCAACAGAGGGATGCTCCGACAATCTCCCGGCATTGCGTTTGCAACGCACGGGCGGCCATAATCATCGGGGTTTGGGGACATCATGCTGCGGCTGCAATCGGCACTCGGCGTTTTCGCATTGCTGTTGATCGCCTTGGTACTGAGCGAAAATCGCCGCGCAGTCTCGCTGCGCCAGGCGGCGATCGGGCTCGTCGCCACTTTCGTCACCGCGATCGTGCTCCTGAAGGTGCCCGTCGTCGCGCGCACCTTCGGTGCCATCAACGATGCCGTGGGCGCGATCTCGGCGGCCTCGCGCGCCGGCTCGTCCTTCGTGTTCGGCTATATCGGCGGCGGGCCCCTGCCCTTCGACCTGAAAGTGCCGGGCGCCGATTTCATCCTGGCCTTCCAGGCGCTTCCGATCGTGCTGGTCATGAGCGTGCTGACGACGCTCTTGTTCTATTGGCACGTGCTGCCGCCAGTCGTGCGCGGCATGGCCTGGCTGCTGGAGCGGACGCTGGGGGTCGGCGGCGCGGTCGGACTCTCGACTGCCGCCAACATCTTTCTCGGCATGGTCGAAGCACCGCTGTTCGTGCGGCCGTATCTCGCGCAGATGACCCGCAGCGAATTGTTCCTGGTGATGACCGGCGGCATGGCCGGCATCGCCGGCACGGTGCTGGTGCTCTATGCGACGCTCCTTGCTCCCCTCATTCCTGACGCCGCCGCGCATTTCGTCATTGCCTCGGTGCTGGGCGCGCCGGCCGCGATCCTCGTCAGCCTGATCATGGTTCCGGAAACATCCGACAAGCGCACCGGCGGCGCGCTGGAGGATCCCGAGATGGAAGTCTCCGGCACGATGGATGCAATCGTGAAAGGCACCGGCGCGGGGATCGAACTGCTGATCAACATCGTCGCGATGCTGCTGGTGCTTGTCGCGCTGGTCTATCTCGTCAACGCCATCCTCGGCCTGCTGCCGAACGTCGGCGGCGCCGCGATCTCTTTGCAGCGCCTGCTCGGACTCGTGATGGCGCCGGTGTGCTGGTTGATGGGATTACCCTGGAATCAGGCCGTCACCGCCGGGAGCCTGATGGGCACCAAGACCGTGCTCAACGAATTGATCGCCTATGTCGACTTCTCAAAGCTGTCGCACGATGCGCTCGATCCGCGCTCGCGGCTGATCATGCTGTACGCGATGTGCGGCTTCGCCAATTTCGCCAGCCTCGGCATCATGATCGGCGGCCTCGGCGTGATGGCGCCGGAACGGCGCAAGGAAATCAACGCGCTCGGGCTGAAGTCGATCGTATCAGGCACGCTGACGACGTGTTTGATGGGCGCGATCGTGGGGGTGTTGACGTGAGGCTTGCGTGGGGCTTGCGTCCTTGTCGCCGGGATGGAGCGCAGCGCAATCGAGGCAATACTTCCATGTTAATCTCGCCTGGAGATTCGGGTGGAATTGATTCATGGGCAACGGCGTTGGTCAGCGTGCATTTCAAAATGCCCGGATTCAGAAACGGCAAAAAGCCGAAGTGACGCCTCTGCTCGAGCGCGCCCTCCATCTGCATAAGGCGGGGCTTCTCACCGAGGCTCAGGCCGCCTATCGCCAACTCCTGGAGCTTGCGCCCGATCAGTTCGTAGCGCTGCATTTGCTCGGCGTGCTGGAGTCTCAAGCCAAAAACTATCAGCAAGCCGAAATTCTACTAAGCCGAGCGGTTGCCGTGGATCCGCGGTCTGCTGAGGCCCAGATGAGCCGTGGCGTCGCGCTGAACGGGCTGCAACGTCATGATGAGGCCCGCAAGAGCTATCAAAAAGCCATCGCTTTGCGGCCCAATTACGCCGTTGCCCTGTCCAATCTCGGTAACGTATGCCTCGCCCTGGATCTTCACCATGAAGCGCTCGAAAGTTTCGACAAGGCGCTCGCAATCGATGAAAACCTTGCCGATGCCCATAACGGCCGAGGCTGGGCGCTCTGCAGTCTGCGCGACTATGGTGAGGCCATTGCGAGCTTGAACCGCGCGCTATCGATCCAGCCTAATCATGTCTCGGCACTGACGAACCGCGCTGCTGCATGGCTGGAACTTCTGCGATTTGACGAAGCCTCAGCGGATTACAACCGGGTGATCGCTCTCGCACCCGACAACGCGAACGGGTGGTACGGGCGGGCCACTGTCCTGGTCCGAAACAAAGGAATTGCCGACGCATTGCCTGATTGCGAGAAGGCTCTCGCGATCAATCCCGCTTTCTTTCAGGCCCACATCCTCCTTGGCCAATGTCTCGCGGGACTTGGCCGGGTCGACGAAGCCCACGCCAGTTTCGACAGGGCTCTTGCCATCAAGCCTGACTTCGAGGACGCGATCACCAACAAGATCTTCGCGCTCGATTTTGTGGCGGACGCCAGCGTTGCGCAGCATCAACAAGCGCGGCGGCTTTGGTGGGAACGGGTCGGCGCGAAGATCGCTTCAGCAGCGGTAGGACCGCATGACAACAGCTGCGATCCGGATCGCCGTCTGGTGCTGGGTTATGTCTCTTCGGATTTTCACGCGCATTCGGCGGCGTTCATTTTCAAGCCGGTCCTGCAACACCATGATCGGACACAGTTCGAGATCGTGTGCTACTCTTGTTCGCCGAAAGCGGATGCGACGACCGGCGAATTTCAAGGGATCGCCGACCGCTGGCGCGACGCCTCGCAATGGACCGACGATCACCTCGCCGCTCAAATCCGCGCCGATGGCATCGACATCCTGATCGATCTGTCCGGCCATACCAAGGGACACCGGCTCGGCGTGTTTGCGCGGAAGCCGGCACCGGTCCAGGTGCATGGCTGGGGCCACGGCACCGGCACCGGGCTGCGAACGATCGATTATCTGTTCTCGGACCCGGTCGCGATTCCTTTTGCGGTTCGGCAGCTGTTTGCGGAGACCGTTGTCGACCTGCCATGCTTTGTGACGCTGGTGCCGCTGCCGGACGGGATTGCGCGGGCGCCAACGCCGGCGATCTCGAACGGTTTCATCACATTCGGCGTCTTCAACCGTATCAGCAAGATTTCGGACGAGGCGGTGGAAGTCTGGTCCAGGATTCTCGAGCAGGTGCCGGGTTCGCGACTGCTGATCAAGGATTTTGCGCTGGACGATCGGCTGGTCCGCGACAATCTGCTGGCGCGGTTTGCAGCTTGCCGGTTGCCGGCCGAACGCGTCGACCTGCTCGGAGCCACCTCGCGAACCGAGCATCTGGCATCCTTCAATCGCGTCGATATTGGCCTCGATCCGTTCCCGCAGAATGGCGGCGTCAGCACTTGGGAAGCCTTGCAGATGGGCGTGCCGGTGGTGGCGAAGCTCGGTAACAGCCTGCCTAGCCGTGCTGCGGGCTCTATCCTCACCGCGCTTGGCCTGCCGGACTGGGTCGCGAATAGCGATGAGGCGTATGTCGAAATCGCGGCTGCCCGTGGATTGCAGATCGGCGACCTCCAGAAGTTGCGCTGCGAACTGCCCGGACAGATCAGGGCTGCAGCCGCCGGCAACCCCGTCTCATACACGCAAGCAGTGGACGATGCCTATCGCGCGATGTGGAAACGCTATTGCAATGGCCGCTCCCCGCAATGACGACGAGAGAGCTTACGCTTTCAACTCCACCGTCCTGAACTCCGCCGGCAGGATTACCTCCAGCAGCTCGACGTCGTCCGAATAGTCCAAAATCATGTGCTTGATCTTCGGCGGCTGAGTCCAGGCGCTGCCTTCTTTCATCAGCGTCTCGCCCTCTCCGTCCATATAGGTCTTCACCCAACCCTTGAGCACGTAGACCATCTGGAATTCGACGGCGTGGAAGTGCAGCTTCGACACTTCGTTCGGATTGCAGGGACCTTGCAGCCGGATCACGTGCGCTTGCGCGAGGCCGTGGCTTGCAGCAGCGATGCCGAGATCGCGATACTTCGCGTAGGTGCGCAGACCGTCGGCCTTGAAGTCTTCCTCGCGGTGATGGCTGATGGCGATGCGCTGCTTGGGACGCACTGGCTTTTTCGGGGTGACAGTGCGCGCCTTCGCTTTCACCGCCTTGCGCGCCGATAATCGGGGCGCGGCCTTGGCGCCGCTCCGCTTCTTCACCGCGACTTGCAATGCGCTGCGCGATTTTGCTTTCTTGGCCATGGGCCGGCCTCCCGTTTTGTTGTGGGGGAGACGCTAGCACAGAAAAAAGACTCGTAGGGTGGGTTAGCCGTAGGCGTAACCCACCTCTTTCGCTTCCGAGGATACAAACAGTGGTGGATCACGCTGCGCTCATCCAGGTCCTACGCATCCCGCGATCAATGCAACCGAAACACACCGTCGACCGCACGCAGCTCGGCCGGCTTGATCAGCTTGGAATGCACGACCGTCACTGAGAACAGTGGGCCGTCGAGCTTCTGCTGCCAAAACGCCAGGAAATCCGTCAGCGCCGGGAATTTCGGAAACATGTCGTAGTTCTGCCAGACATAGGTCTGGAGCAGCGAGCGATGATCCGGCATCCGGTAGAGAATTTCCGCCGTCGTCAGCCCGTAACCCAGCACCTGTTTCCGGAAATCGTCGGAAACAACCCCAACCCGCGAGACCATGCCAACCTCCTTTGCAGGAGCGCATATTCAAGGGGTGGCTTTCCGGTACGCGCCCTACGAGCCACCCGGTGGAGATGCGCTCACAAGATAGAAATGTGACGCAAACTGACAATCCATCTCAAGCCCAAAAGTTTAACAAGCTGTTGAAATTCAATGCGTTAGCAGCAGATGCGGCACCGTGCTAATAAGATCCGAGTTGGCCGGTTAACGATGGTAAAGAATTCTGGCAGGCAGCGCTTCTGAGTGCTGATTTTTCTGGTAGAAGCCCTTGCCCCCGCAAAAATCCTGGCCTATTTGAGGTTCACCCGCCTTAGCACTCGCGGGCTTCGGTTGCTAACATCCTGAAAACATCAATCCGCGCAAACGTTTAGGAGAACTGCATGAAATTCCGTCCGCTTCACGACCGCGTCGTGGTCAAGCGCATTGACGCAGAAGAGAAGACCGCTGGCGGCATCATCATTCCCGACACCGTCAAGGAAAAGCCCTCGCAGGGCGAAATCGTCGCTGTCGGCCCCGGTGGTCGCGACGAAGCCGGCAAGCTGATCCCGATCGACCTGAAGGTCGGCGACCGCGTGCTGTTCGGCAAGTGGTCCGGCACTGAAGTCAAGATCGACAACGTCGATCTGCTGATCATGAAGGAAAGCGATGTCATGGGCGTCCTCGACGTCCCCGCTTCCAAGAAGAAGGCGGCCTAACAGCCCCCTCTCCCCCACCCAGCTAGACACCTAAGGAAAAATCCAGATGGCAGCTAAAGAAGTCAAATTCGGCGTCGATGCACGCGACAAGATGCTGCGTGGCGTCGACATCCTCGCCAACGCCGTCAAGGTGACGCTCGGCCCCAAGGGCCGCAACGTCGTCCTCGACAAGTCGTTCGGCGCTCCCCGCATCACCAAGGACGGCGTCACCGTCGCCAAGGAGATCGAGCTCGACGACAAGTTCGAGAACATGGGCGCGCAGATGGTGCGCGAAGTCGCCTCCAAGTCGGCTGACGCGGCCGGCGACGGCACCACCACCGCAACCGTGCTCGCGGCTGCGATCGTTCGTGAAGGCGCCAAGTCGGTTGCCGCCGGCATGAACCCGATGGACCTGAAGCGTGGTATCGACCTGGCCGTGGAAGCCGTGGTCGCCGACCTCGTCAAGAACTCCAAGAAGGTCACCTCGAACGAGGAAATCGCCCAGGTCGGAACCATCTCCGCCAACGGCGATGCCGAAATCGGCAAGTTCCTCTCCGACGCCATGAAGAAGGTCGGCAACGAGGGCGTCATCACGGTTGAAGAAGCCAAGTCGCTCGAGACCGAACTCGAGGTTGTCGAAGGCATGCAGTTCGACCGCGGCTACATCTCGCCCTACTTCGTCACCAACGCCGACAAGATGCGCGTTGAAATGGAAGATGCTTACGTCCTCATCAACGAAAAGAAGCTATCTCAGTTGAATGAATTGCTTCCCTTGTTGGAAGCCGTGGTGCAGAGCGGCAAACCGCTAGTGATTATCGCCGAAGACGTCGAAGGCGAAGCTCTTGCCACCCTGGTCGTCAACCGTCTCCGCGGCGGCCTGAAGGTCGCGGCCGTCAAGGCTCCGGGCTTCGGCGATCGCCGCAAGGCCATGCTGCAGGACATCGCGGTTCTGACCGGTGGTCAGGCGATCTCGGAAGATCTCGGCATCAAGATGGAGAATGTGACGCTCACCATGCTCGGTCGCGCCAAGAAGGTGATGATCGACAAGGAAAACACCACCATCGTCAGCGGGGCCGGCAAGAAGGCCGACATCGAGGCGCGCGTAGCCCAGATCAAGGCGCAGATCGAGGAAACCACCTCGGACTACGACCGTGAGAAGCTCCAGGAGCGTCTGGCCAAGCTCGCTGGCGGCGTCGCGGTGATCCGCGTCGGCGGCGCGACCGAGGTCGAGGTGAAGGAGCGCAAGGATCGCGTTGATGACGCGATGCATGCGACCCGCGCGGCTGTGGAAGAAGGCATTGTCCCGGGCGGCGGCGTCGCCCTGCTCCGTGCTTCCGAGCAGCTCAAGGGCCTGCGCACCAAGAACGACGACCAGAAGACCGGCGTCGAGATCGTGCGCAAGGCGCTCTCCGCGCCCGCTCGCCAGATCGCGATCAACGCCGGTGAAGACGGCTCGGTGATCGTCGGCAAGATCCTGGAGAACAAGACGTATGCTTACGGCTTCGACTCCCAGACCGGCGAGTACGTCAACCTGGTCACCAAGGGCATCATCGACCCGACCAAGGTCGTGCGTACCGCGATCCAGAACGCAGCCTCGGTTGCGGCCCTGCTGATCACCACGGAAGCCATGGTCGCCGAGTTGCCCAAGAAGGGCGGCTCCGGCCCCGCAATGCCCCCGGGCGGCGGCATGGGCGGCATGGATTTCTGATCCAGCCACTCCGGCAAACCACAAAATGCGAAACCCCGGCAGCAATGCCGGGGTTTTTGTTTTGGGGAATGATCGTTTCGCGCCGCCAGAATGACGGGAGGCCTCACCACACCTTCCCCAGCCGCTCCATGTGCGGCTCGCCGTGTTCGTCGAGCGACCAGAAGATCCGCGTCACCTTGCCGACGAGATTATCCATCGGGATGAACCCCATCACGGACATCATGCGGCTGTCGGTGGAGTTGTCGCGGTTGTCGCCAAGCGCGAAGAAATGACCTGATGGCACCGTGAAGACGCTGGTGTTGTCGAGATAACCGTTGTCGACGCAGTCATATGTCACATAGCTCGCGCCGTTCGGCAGGGTCTCGCGCCAGCGCTTGATCCCGGCGCCGGCATCCACACCGCAGGCGGAGCCCCCGGGCACGCTCGCGAGAGCGACGCGCGTCGCCGGACGGTCATTGAGGAAGAGCTGGCCCTGCCGCATCTGGATGCGGTCGCCGGGCAGCCCGACCACGCGCTTGACGTAGTCGACCGAATTGTCCTTCGGCGTCCGGAACACCACCACGTCGCCAAACTCGGGCTCGGCCGCAAAGACGCGACCCGATATCCATGACGGCGCGAAAGGAAAGGAATAGCGGCCATAGCCATAGGCATATTTGGCGGCGAACACGTAGTCGCCGACGACCAGCGTCGGCCTCATCGAGCCGGACGGGATGTTGAACGGCTGAAACAGGAAGATGCGAAACAGGAACGGCGGCGACCACAGCACCGGGATCAAGAGGATCAGGATAACGATCGCCTTCCATTCCCGCGATTTGGCCTGCGGGTGGGTGGTGTCCTGGAGAGTGGTCATGCACCTGCCCCGATCAAGCCTGTGGTCGTCGCCAGACTACGCAACCTTCGCGCGAGCGCAATCTCATAACTTGGTTACGCGGCGTGTGGATCGCGTTCACACTCAGCCGCGGGCGATCAGTCGCGCGAAAGATCCCTGAAGCAGTGGCGCACCCATTCAATGGTGAGCCGCGTCGCGGGATCGCGCTTGAGGTGGTTCTGTACCAAAAGCCAAACGTCGCGGCGCCGGGGCAGCAGTGTGGCGCGCAGACTGTGGTCGGAGAGCAATCCTCCGCAGCTATGTTCGGGCAGCACGCCGACGGCTTGGTGCGACTGGATCATGGTCCGGACAATGCGGACATTGTCGGTTACAGAGCGCGCGTTTGTCAGCCGCCTGGCGCGCAAATACTGCGCCTCGGGAATGGCGTCGAGCTCATCGGGAAAGCCGCAAACGACAGGCTCGCCACCCCCGAAATCGACGGGCTCGAAGAAATACAGTCTGACCTCGCCGAGCTTGGAGATGGTGAAGTCGCCCTTCTCCGGCTTCCGCAAGCGGATGGCGAGGTCGGCCTGCCAGCGCGAGAATTTGACGTTGCCGCTGGAGGTGAGGAACTGAAGGGTGAGGCCGGGGTGATCGCGCAGGAAGGCGCAGGCATGCGGCGCCAGCAGCTCCTCGGCGACCGCATTGGTCGAGGCGATGCGCAGGCGGCCGACCGGGCCGGGCTGACTCTCGCCGATGCGATCAATCGCGGCGACGTGCGCCGCCATCGCACCGACATGCTCGAGCACCGCCTCGCAATGCCGGGTCGGCCGTCGCAGGCCGTCAACGGCATCGAACAGCGGTACGCCGAGATCGCGCTGGATGCGCGCGAGACGGCGGCCGACGGTCGTCTCGTCGATGCGCAGCCGCGCGCTGGCGCCGGCATAGGTGCCCTCGTCCCTCACCGCGGCGATGATGCGCAGATCGTCCCAGTTCATGGGCACGAGCCTAGCAGGTGCGGCCAATCCCTGCAAATTCGCAGCCATCTGCTGCAATAGTCCTGCACAATGGCAGGCCGCCGCCGCGCTAATGTTGCGTCACCAATACTCCCTTAGAAGGCCTGACCAGCATGACCGCTCCAAAAACCCTGCTCGAATTGTCCGGCGCTGATCTCAATCCGCCCAAACTCAGAGAGTCCTGTCTCGTGCTGATCGACATCCAGAACGAATACCGCGCCGGCCCCCTCGCTTTGCCAGACGCCGAGCCCGCAATCGCCGTCGCTGCGAAGCTTCTCGCCCGCGCCCGGAAGTCGGGCGCCGCGATCTTCCACATCGCGCACAAGGGCCGCGCCGGCAGCCTGTTCGATCGCGCCGCCGATCGCGGCGCCATCGTCGCCGAGCTCGCGCCGCTTGCGGGCGAGCTCGTGATCGAGAAGGAGCTGCCGAACGCCTTCGCCGGGACCGATCTAAAGGCGCAGCTCGCCGCGAGCGGACGCAAGAACATCGTGCTGGCGGGCTTCATGACGCATATGTGCGTGAGCTCGACCGCGCGGGCTGCGCTCGACCTCGGCTTTCGCACGACGATCGATGCCGATTCCTGCGCCACGCGCGATCTGCCCGACGGCCGCGGCGGAACGCTCGCCGCAAGAACCATTCACGAGGTCGCGTTGGCCGAATTGTCGGATCGCTTCGCGATCATTGCGCGCGGCGATGCGCTAAGCTGACGGAGCGTTCGTGATGCTGCAACTCTATTTCTTCCCGATGGCCTGCTCGCTCGCCAGCCGTATCGCGCTGACCGAGGCCGGCGTCGAGGCGCAGTATCTCCTCGCCCATATCTGGACCAAGACAGTCGTGGACGACGGCAGCGATTTCCTCGGCGTGTCGCCGAAGGGCGCGGTGCCGGTCCTGGTTCTGGAGAACGGCGAGCGGCTAACCGAGAGCGCGGCGGTACTGCAATACATCGCTGATCTGAAACCCGAGGCCGGCCTCGCGCCGCGCTTCGGCGATCCCGACCGCTACCGCTTGCAGGAATGGCTGAGCTTCATCGGCGCCGAGATCCACAAGGCGTTCCTGTTTCCGACCTTCTGGTACAAGGACGACGGCTCGCTCGCCAAGCCGCGGGCAAGGATTACACAGACATTGTCGGTGCCAGCCACGCATCTGGCGGACCGCGAATTCCTGATCGGTAACAGATTCACCGTCGCGGATGCCCACCTCATTTGGGCCTTGCTGCTGCTCCGTCCGGCAGGCGTCGACATTGCGCAATGGCCGTCCTTGTCGGCTTATCTCGCGCGCATGCAGGCGCGCCCCGCGGTGCGGGAGGCGATCGCAACCGAGATGGCGCTGCGCAAGACCGTGGCGGCGAGCCCGGCGTGACAGGATGCCACGGCCGCCAGATGTGAGGGTTCCATAACGACCGCAGCCGGGCTGAAACGAAGCGCAAAAAAGGGCCGCAACAAGCGGCCCTTTATATCATCTGGAATGAGCCGAGATCACTCCACTCGCGCCAGAACCGCGAGCCTGCGGATGCCCTTGTTGCGATAGGCGTCGAGGAACGCGTAGTAGTCCTTGAACGACACACAGCCGTTGGAGTCGCCATTCGGGCCGAGCATGAAGGTGTGCGCGAGCAGGCCGTCGCGGCCGTAGATCGCGCTCTCGCCGCCGATCGGGGTCAGGCGCAGCGCGGGAACGCCGTGGAATAGCGCTTCGCGCGGCTTCAGATCGTAGATGTGCGGCGGCGTCACGCCGCGCATGCGGATGCGCGAGGAACGGGGATCGTCGAGATTGGAGCCGAGGCCGGAATGCGCCTCGAGCTTGGTGCCGTCGGGTAGATACACCGTCTTCGCGCTGATGTCGTAGACCGCGGTGGAGCGGTCATAGGGCGCCGAACCGCCGAGCATGGGGTTCTGTTCCTTCGGCGCGATGGAAGCGGTCACGCTCGCATCAGCCGAGGCATAGGCGAGCAGGCCGCCGGACGGCTCACGCTTGCCCCAGAGCTTTTCCACCATCGACTGCCGCGGCCCGGTAACCGACATCACCGCGGCCTTGGCGCGATCGGCGAACGATTTTGGCTTCGCCTCCGGCGTCGGCACGATTTCGGCCGGATCTGCCGAGGCAAGCTGCACCGGCGCGTCGGCGCGCTTGGACTTCGCAGCGTCAGCGATCTTGGCGGGACCTGACTTCAGGACTTCCGCGACCCTCGCGATCACGCTCGGCTTCGCCGTGGCTTCGGCTACCTTGGTTGCGGGCGCGGCGCTCGCTGCATTCGATGTCACGCCTTGGGTCGCAGCGGCGGCAAAGCGATCGTTGAACATCTCGCGCGAGATTGGCGCGGCCACCTGCAACCGGTCGGGCAAGAGCGCAAAGGCTTCCTTGACGGCCTCACCGGCTTCGCGCAGTGCGACCCTGGGCGCCCGCTTGATCACGGGCTCGTCGTAGGCGCTGCTGCCGACGGTCGGATAGACGCTGGCGGCAAAAATGTTGCTGTAGACGGTCCAGCCGGCACCAAGCACGACGCAGCCGATCACGGCGGCGCCAAGCGCGCTTTGGGTGGTCATTTTTCGGGAAGGCTTCCGATAAGAATTGCTCGATAATTCTTTGGACTTCCGTGCCGCGATACCTTGCGCAGCGATACTCGTACTCATTCGCCTTGCGTCCAGAACGGTGTCACTCAATCCCCCTTCGAAGCGCCGCTGGTCACGATCCGGGAACAGCATCTCGCAGAGGGTCGGAGCGTCATTAGGGCCACTTTTAGTTAAATGCGGATTAAGTTCGGGCGAATGTGGGGCAATGCATTAACGTCGTCCCATTTCGAGAAAAAAGCCCGCAGAACTACGGACTTAAGCGCATCTGTTAACTATAATTCTCGGCCGGATCGATGCGGTCAGCGAACGTCTCCGACCGCATTTCTAAACGCATCCAACCAAGTCGCTTTCGTGGTCTTCAATGCCGCCGACCATAGCGGCGAAGCGTTGCGCCAGGCTGGTGGACGCCGCTTTTGTCACTCCGCGCGTGATGCGATGTGCTTCGCCTCTCCCCGTCAGAACGGTGGGAGGAGAAAGACCCTGACCGAAAGTTGATCGCACCGGTCTGGAAAAGACCGTGCCGAGAAAATAGCTGCTGCCTCGGCACTTTTCAGCAGCCTCTGTGTGCGATACGGTACCGTATCAACATCGCCTTGAACTGCGCCGGGCACGCAAACGGAGGCTGGCATGAGAGCGATCGCACGCGCTGGATTTTTCACTCTGGCATCGTCGTTTCTGTTGATCGGATCTGCGATTGCGCAGCCTGCTGCCAATGCCGGCTGCACGGCGTCACCGTCGGCCGCAGGCACACAGACCTGGCGTTGCGACAACGGCATCACGATCGTTGCGGAAAGCGGCGCCAGATTTGAACTTAAGGACGCCAACCGCGACGGACATATAGACTCCGTGGAGTTGAGCAGCAAAGCGCTGCTGGTCGAGGTCCCCAAGAAGCCCGGCGGCACCCCCTTCAAGGTGCTGACGCCGCAGGCGATCGCCGCGGTGCGCGGCACGAAATGGGCGGTCGATGTCACGGAGGCCAAGACCTCCGTCTTCGTCGCCGACGGCCGTGTCGGCGTCAGCCGCAGGAGCCGTGGACGCGGCGTCGTTTTAGCCCCCGGTGAAGGGGTCGACGTGGAAGCGACCGGTCCGTTGACCGTCAAGACATGGGGCCAGCCGCGCGTCGATGCGCTGATGGCAAGACTCGGTCAATAGGACTTGGTCAATAGGACTTGGCCAATAAGGTTTGGTCGATACGGCCCGATCAGTCAGGCCCTGACAACAGAGAAGATTGCAGTACGACGTAATGAAAAGACGCGTTCAGATCCTGGTGGCACTCGCCCTTACCGCCCTGTGGGGCGCGGGCATCTATGCCGGCCATGCCAACGGTCATCTTCGCTTTCTCGATCGCCTCGAGGCGACGCTGACGGATTGGCGGACGCAGGTCCGCGGCGTACAGGCTCCACCCGATCTCGTCACCATCGTCGCGATCGACGACACCGTGGTCAAGCGCGGCGGCAGCTATCCGCTGCCACGCGCCGATCTCGCCCGCGTCGTCGACACCATCGTGCAGTTCAAGCCGAAGGTCGTCGCGATCGACCTGCTGCTGGTCGACCGCAGCGCTGCGATCGGTGACGCCACGCTGGCAAATACGCTGGCTACGGGTCCCATGATCCTCGCCGCCGCGGCGATTTTTCCGTCCGCCAGCGAGACCGTGGCGCCGAGCAGCGACGGTCCCCTCGCCGTGCTGCCGCAGGCCGAGCGCTTCCTGCTGCCCTTGCCGGCATTCGCCGACCACGCCGAGGTCGGCGTCGTCAACGTTGCGACCGGACAATCGGGCTCGCCGCTCTCGGTGCCGATGCTGTTCCGGACGAGCGACAAGGTCGAGCTGTCATTTCCGCTGCGCGTCGCGATACGCGCGCTCGACAAGCCGCTGACGATCGCGCCGGACCACCTCCTGCTCGGCGACCACACGGTGCCGACCGACACCGATTTCGCGCTGCCGATCACCTATTACGGCCCGCGCCGCACCATCCGCACTGTCAGCGCGCAGAGCATCTTCGATGGCACGCTCAATCGCTCGGCGATCGAGAACCGGATTGTCGTGATCGGCGCCTCGGTCGCAGGCGGCGGTGACTTCTATCCGACACCGTTCGATTCCCTGATGCCCGGCGTCGAGGTGGTCTCGACCGCGATCACCCATCTCGTCGCCGGTGACGGCATCGTGCGTGACCGCAAGGTCCACATCGCCGACGCGCTCATCGCGATCCTGTTGCCAATGCTGCTGGTGGGCCTGCTCGCCTGGCGGCGCAGCGCGCTCGGCCTCGTCGCGGCGGCCGGGGTGATGATCGCCTGGGCCGGGCTCAATCTGTTCGCGTTCACGCACGGCGTCTGGCTGAATGCCGCGACCACGCTCGCCGCGGCAGTGCCGCCGGTGGTGGTCTTCGGCGGCGTGCAGCTGTGGGCGGGAGGCCGGCGCACGCAATATCTTGCCGCGAAGAGCCGGTCGCTCGCGCAATTCCAGGCACCCGCCGTGCAGGACTGGCTGGCGCGCGATCCGAATTTCCTGTCAAAACCCGTCCGGCAGGACGCGGCCGTGGTCTTCATCGATCTCTCCGGTTTCACGGCGCTGAGCGAGCGAATCGATCCGGACGAGCTCCAGGACATTCTGAAGGCGCTTCACGCGCTGATCGACAAAGGCCGCGGTCGATTGCGGCGGCATGATCAGCGGCTTTCTCGGCGACGGCGCCATGATCCTGTTCGGCCTGCCCGGCGCGATGCCCGACGACGCCGCACGCGCGCTGAAATGCGCGATCGACCTGCACCGCGGCGTCGAACGCTGGATCGTGTCATTGCCCCCTGCGATCAGGGATCAGCTCGGCTTCAAGATCGGCGCGCATTTCGGCCCGATCGTCGCCTCCCGCCTCGGCGAAAGCCATCAGCACATCACGGCGACGGGCGACACCGTCAATGTCGCGAGCCGGTTAATGGAGGTCGCCGTCCAGAACGACGCGCGGCTCGCGCTCAGCGATACGCTGCTGGATACCGCCGACTTCCACGGCGCTCCCGACGGCATTCTGGCGGGCCCCCTGCTCACGCAGGTCCGCGGCCGCTCCGGCATCGTGACCGTGTGGTTCTGGCGCGACCAGAACAGGCCGAACCAGGCCATGACCAAGGCTGAGATGATCGACTGAACGCTCCGCCGTCGTGCCGACGAAGAGCTACCGCGCTTCCGGCGGCGGTGAGCGGTCCAGCACGTCGCCCTTGGCGCCTTCGAGCAGATCGATGCCGTAGGTCTCGACCACGAGCGGACCGCGCTTGCGCTGCAATTGCGCAATTTGCGTCACCTTCGCAAAGAGGTCATGGACGGCGGGATGGCCGTCGCTGCGCAGCTCGTCGACATAGATCAGTTTGCCGGCAAGCAGCTTTGGATCTGGCTCGGCCATGTTGACCCAGCGGATGCGCTGGTTCTGCTGGGCCACGCAGGTGCCGCGCGGCAGATAGAAAGCGAGCCAGCCCGTGGTGCCGTAGTCAGGCGCAAGCACGCAGGTCGCGCCATTGCGGGCGCGCACGGCTTCGATCTCCGCGGCAAGCTCGCGCCAGCCGACGCCGACGCTGCGCACGGTCGCATCGCGGCGATAGAGGGACAGCCAACCGGTGTTGGCCTGCACGATCAGCGCGGCAAACATCACGATGCCCACGGGCGCAGCCCAGCGAAGGCAGAAATCCGCCAGGCGCCGCTGGCGCGGCTTCCACTGCACGAGATTGGCGGCGGCGGCCGCCGCGATAACGAAGGGCGGATAGACCGGCGCGAACCAGTTGGCCTCGACGCGGGCATGCAGCGAATGCCAGACGAAATAGGCGACGACGGTCCAGAACATCGTTTCGATCAGCACGCGCGAGGCCAGCGCGCCGGCGCGGCGCCAGGTCAGCGCGTGCAGCCCCATTGCGCCGAGCACGAAGACGAGCGGAGTTGCGAACGCGATCTGGGTCGGGATCAGCTCGGCGATAAAGACCGGCCGAAAGCCCTCGATCTTGGCGCGGCCGAGCTGCTTTGCGAACGAGACCCATTGATGGTCCGCATTCCAGAGGATCACCGGCGAGAATAGCGCGAGCGCAACGAGGCCACCGAGATAGGGCCAGGGCGAGAGAAACCAATGCCGCAGTTTCGGCACGGTCGCGAGCCAGATCAGGATCGCCAGGCCAAAGAACATCGCGGTGTATTTCGACAACAGCGCCGCGCCGACGGCTACGCCGACCGCGAGCCACCAGGCGCCGCGACCGGTTTCCAGCACTTTTGCGAGAAAGAACAGCACGAAGCTGGAGGCAACCAGAAGCGGCGCATCGGGCGTGACGATCAGCGTTCCGACCGAGGCCAGCAGCGTCACGTTGAGCAGGATGGCGCTGGTCGCCGCCACCCGCGCGCCGCCGAACAGGATCGCGGCGGAGCGATAGATCGCGTAGCTCATCGGCAGCGCGAGCAGGATCGATACCAGGCGGACGCCGAGCTCGGTGTCGCCGGCGATCATGGTGCCGGCGCGGATGACGTAGGCAACCATCGGCGGGTGGTCGTAATACCCCCCGGCGAGATTCTTCGACCACATCCAGTAATAGGCTTCGTCGAAGGTGATCGGCGTGAAGGCGGCTGCAACGAGCCGCAAGCCGACCAGCGCAAGGATCACCAGCGCCGTATTGCGGACGATCCGCGCGTCAGCCCCGCCCATCGTGAGCTACTTCTTGCGCCAGACGAACAGTCCGGACATCGCGTAGTTCCACACCACGCCCATCAGCGCACCGGCCGCACCCGCAAGCCACCAGATCGGCTCCTGGTCGTAGACCGAGAAGGCGACGCCGACATTGGCGAGCAGGCCGACGCTGCACACGATGTAGAACGCGATCAGGCCGCGCAGCAGCGCAAAGCCCTTCAGCCGCTGGTCGCGATAGGTGAGGAAGTTGTTGAGGACGAAATTGCTGGTCATCGCGATGATGGCGCCGGAGGCCTGCGCTTCCGCGAACGGCTGCTTGAACAGCTCAAGCGATATGAACAGGGTGGTGAGATGCACCACGAGGCCGATGCCGCCGACCATTGCGAACAGCAGGAAGCGTAGCGAGACAGCATCGTTGGTGAACTTCGCCAGCACCAGGCCGAGAAAATCCAGCGCGACCATGGAATCGAGTTTGCTTTCGCCGTGCTGGCGCTCTCCGAACGTGTAGGGAATTTCGATGGCGCGCAAGGTGCCGTTCGCGCTCGCGACGAGGTCGAGCAGGATCTTGAAGCCGTGCACGGAAAGTTTCGGCGCGAGCTGCTCGAAGCGGTCGCGGCGAACCATGAAGAAGCCGCTCATGGGATCGGCGATCTCGACCCGCAGCGCCTTCCTGGCGAGCTCGGTCGCCAATGCACTGGCGCCGGCGCGCTGCTTGTTGAAGCCTTCGCTCTTGTAGCCCTCGATGTAGCGGCTGCCGACCACGAGCTCGGCCTGCCCGCTCGCGAGCAGCGACAGCATTTTCGGCAGCTGCGTCTCGTCGTGCTGGAGGTCGGCGTCGATCACGGCCGCATAGGGCGCGCTTGAGGCCAGGATGCCCTCGATGCAGGCCCCCGACAGGCCGCGGCGGCCGATACGGCGGACACAGCGCACGCGGCGGTCGCGCCGGGCCAGCGCGCGCACGACGTCCCAGGTGCCATCAGGCGAATTATCATCGACGAACACGACTTCCCAGGCGATGCCGGCCAGCACTGCCTCCAGCCGCCGGTACAGCACCGTGACATTGTCGCGCTCGTTGAAGGTCGGGACGACGACCGACAATTCCGGCGAGGGGGAAGCCGCCTGCGGGGCCTGCGGCGTGTTGTCGGAGCCCGGTCTGATCGCTTCGTTCATGAGGGCAGCGTATATCCGCCGCGTCTTGCGCTGCCAAGAACTTGCGCTACCAAGAACTTGCGCTACCAAGAACTTGCGCTACCAAGCCGGGGGTTCTCTGGAGAATGGCCCAAAAGGGCCCTAAAATGCCAACGACCCCGGAACGGCGGGCCGCGCGTACATCCGGCGCAGCCTGAGCTATCCCAAGGTCGTTCCAGCGCCGGAGTTTTTCGCTCAACGTCGCCGTTAGAAACTAAATAGGAACGACAAAGCCGGTTTGCAAGGGGCGAAAGGCACCCTTTTCAGGCCTTTATTGGTTCGGGACTTCCTTGATCACCGGCCCGCGTGGCGCGGGCGCGGCAGGGGCCGCCGGGGCCGTAGCCGCGGCCGGGTCAACTTTCACGGGCTTGGGCGGCTTGCCGTACTGGCCGATCGGCCCGAAGACGACGGCGACCGCAAGCACGATCGCCGCGACGATCGCCCCCAAAATGCCACCCACCGACTCAGACGACATGGAAACCCATCCCTGTTCCAGATGCCCCCACTGATACCATGGATCAGCGCACAGCCGGAAGGGCTTGCGGGACGCCAACACTCAAGGGGGCTATTTCTGGGGCGGCCTGTGCTTGACGAAGGCCGTCACGATGTCCTTCTGCGCCGCTTCCACGGCCCTGTTCGCGGTGGCGAGATGGGCGCCGCCATCAATGGTCGGATACTGCGTGGTGAGAAAGTCGAGCAGTGCCACACGGTAATATTGCCGCTCCGACGGACAGGCGCCGGCGACCGAGCGGCCGAAATCCTGCTCAGACTTGCCCTGATTGCTATCACGCGAATATTCCCGCGCCAGGCAATGCCAGTAATCGTCGCGGCCCTGCATGGCGAGCTTCTGCGCACCCTTGGCATCGTCATCGTCGGCCATGACTGAAGATATCATGGCAGCAGATGTCATCATAACGAGCGCCGCTCCCACCATCAGCATCCGCATCTTGTTCTCCTTTTTTTGCGGGTCCTGTCGCGACCTTAGACGGGGCGTCGCAACTGGCCAATCACATCTGGTTTGACTAGGATGAGGTCCCTCCCCTCGATGCGAGTCCTCCCGTGGCCAAAGCAAAAACCGCGTCCAAAAAATCCGGCAACATCTTCATCGGCATCGGCGGCTGGACTTTCGAGCCTTGGCGCGGCGTGTTCTATCCGGAGAAGCTGACGCAGGCGAAGGAGCTGTCCTACGCGGCCTCGAAGCTGACCTCGATCGAGATCAACGGCACCTATTACGGCTCGCAGAAGCCGGAGAGCTTTCGCAAATGGGCAGGCGAAGTACCGGAGGGTTTCGTGTTTTCATTGAAGGGACCGCGCTTCGCCACCAACCGCCGCGTGCTGGCGGAAGCCGGCGATTCCATCAAGCGTTTCTATGATTCCGGCGTACTGGAACTCGGCGATCATCTTGGGCCGGTGCTGTGGCAGTTCGCGCCGACCAAGAAATTCGACGGCGCCGATTTCGGCAAGTTCCTCGAGCTGTTGCCGCGCAAGCTCGAGGGGCGCGCACTGCGCCATGTCGTCGAGGTCCGTCACGACAGTTTTTGCACGCCAGACTTCGTCGCGCTGATCCGCGAATTCGAGACGCCCGTCGTGTTCGCCGAACACGGCAAATATCCGGCGATCGCCGACGTTGCCGGCGATTTCGTCTATGCGCGGCTCCAGAAGGGCAATGACGAGATCAAGACCTGCTATCCGCCGAAGCAGCTCGATGCCTGGGCCAAGCGGTTTCAGGACTGGGCCGAGGGAAGTGAACCCGATGACCTGCCGAAGGTCGACCAGGCCAAGCCGAAGAAGGAGCCGCGCGACGTGTTTGCCTATGTCATCCACGAGGGCAAGGTGCGCGCGCCGGCCGGCGCCATGGAACTGATCGCGCGAGTGACCTGAGGTGTTTCATGGCAAAGGCAAAAAAACTCTTCACCATCGGCTATGAGCAGACGCCGCCCAAGGCCGTGCTCGACGAGCTGGAGCGAGCCGGCGTCAAGCTCGTTGTCGACGTGCGCGCGGTGACGTCATCGCGCCGGCCCGGCTTTTCCAAGAATCAATTATCCGCAGGCCTCGATGAACGCGGCATCGCCTATGTCCATCTCGCCGCCCTCGGCACACCCAAGGAAGGCCGCCTCGCCGCCCGCAGCGGGCAATACGATGTGCTGGAAAAGATCTACGCAAAGCACCTGAAGACGCCGCAGGCCAGGGAAGAGATGGACGAGCTTGCGGCGCTCGTGAAGAAGGCAGGCCCCGTGTGCCTGCTCTGCTACGAGCGCGACCACACCCACTGCCACCGCCAGATGATCGCGGAGGTGATCGAGGAGCGGGATGGGGTGGAGGTGAGGAATTTGGCGGGCCGGCAGGTCTAGCCTCCTTCGCGCGGGAGGACGAAACGACGGCTTTAACCGTAGCCGTCATCCTGAGGTGGCCGCTTCCTCAGCGGCCCTCGAAGGACGACGGCGTGACGCCAATGCAGCAGCCGTGCATCCTTGGAGGCCCGCAAGTGCTCGCACCTCATGATGACGGGCTTATCTTGGGCTGTGGCGCGAGCCCGAAATGACGAGTGGACAGGCCTATCCCTCACCCGCCAACCGGAACGTCCCTTCCATCATCTGCACGCAGCTGCCGCCGACATGGGCTGAGACGATCTTGCCGTCCTGCTTGCGCACGCGCGTCAGCAGGATGCTCGGCCTGCCCATGTCAAAGCCCTGGCCGACCGTCAGCTTCAATTCACCGTCGCGCGCTGAATCGAGATCGGCGAACAGCGCGGCGGCTGCGACCGTGGCACTGCCGGTGGCGGGATCCTCGACGAGGCCGCTGGCGCCGCGCATGAACATCCGCGCCTGGCGCTCGCAAGGCGCCTCTGCCGCAGGCACATCGCGCGTATAGAACCACGCCGAGAATGCGCCATCGCGCGGAAATAGCCTGCCGAAGGCCGCCGCGTCGGGCCTCGCCCGTTTGAGCGCATCGCGCGAATGCACCTCGATCACCAGAAACGGCGTTCCAACGCTGACGACCTGCGGCGCGTGACGGTCGACCTTGATGTCCTCAGCGCTGAGCGAGATGCAGCGCGCGGCATCAGCGGCAGACAATTGCGACAGCCGAGACAGCGGCTGCGGCGCTGTGAGCTCGGTGCTGATGACATGGCCCTGCTCTCGAAAGATATCGACCGGCACCAGCCCGGCCTTCTCCTCGAACCGCAGGCACGATTTCGGCTCCTTCGCGATCGTCGCCAGCACGAAGGCGGTACCGACATTGGGATGGCCAGCGAAAGGAAGCTCCCTGACCGGCGTGAAGATGCGCACCTCGGCATCATTCGCCTTGTCGCGCGGCGGCAGCACGAAGGTCGTCTCGGAATAGTTGAACTCGGTCGCGATCGACTGCATCTGCGTGGTCGACAACCTGCCGGCATCGAGCACCACGGCGAGCTGGTTGCCGCCGAAGGCGCGGTCGGTGAACACGTCGACGGTGATGTAGCGGCGCTGCATCTTCACTTCCTCGTGCAAGTCGCGGCCGCGACCGGCCGCGTCGCCGGCAGTCTACAAGCCGTCGACGTCGGCCGTCATGCCCCAATATTCGGAGCAATCGGAGCAATTGCGGTGACGGGTTGAAAGCCGAGAAGCGGCTTCCACAAATGCAAGACCCGAAAGCTAGCAGAGATAGTTCATCACCCGCCCTCACCGAAGCGCGATCCGCTTCAACGAAAGGCAACTCGCATTGACGGCGCGTTACCCCAATTGAAACACCGCGACCTTCTGCTCATAGCCCCGCACCTCTACCTCGCCGAGCGCGACGGCATCGTCGCAGTCCTCACCAAGCGCTTCGCGAACGGACGCGGAGATCAAGAGCTGCGAGCCGAACTCCTTGTTCAGGGCCTCCAGCCGCGAGGCGAAGTTCACGGTGTCGCCAATGACCGTATATTCCTTGCGCCGGGGCGAGCCGATATTGCCGGCGACGACCTCGCCGAAATGGATGCCGATTCCGATTTTGAGCGGCCAGCTCGTCTCGGCGTTGATGCGGCCCATCGCGGTCAGCATCTCGCGGCCTGCGGCGACCGCGCGATGCACGGCGTCGGAGGCCTCCAGCGGGGCGCCGAACAGTGCGAGAAAGCCGTCGCCCAAAAATTTGTTCACGATGCCGCCCTCGCGATCGAGGATATCGACGAGCACGGCGAAGGCCCCATCGAGCCGGTCGACCACCTCTTGCGGGGTGCGCGTCTGCGCGCCGGCAGTGAAGCCGCGGAAATCGACGAACATCACGGCGACGCGGCGAAGGTCGCCGCCTGCGCTGGTTCCCGCCGCCATCAGCCGCTCCACCACCTGAGGAGAAACGTGCTGGCCGAACAGGTTCGTCACCCGGTCGCGCGCGGTGGCCGCGGCAATGCTCGCAGCAAACTGTCGCCGGAGTTGCGCACCGACCGCGCCCGCGAGCACGCCGCAGACCAGGATGATGATGCTGCGCACCGCATGGAAATAGGTCTGCGGCTCACCAACGCCGCTGGCGCGATCGTAGATCAGCGCCACGGCGAGCAGCTCGGCTGCGGCGACAAAGCCAGTGAAGGTCGAAAGCCGAAAATCCAGCCGCAGTGTCGAGAGAATGATGAAGATGAAATACATCAGCGGCACGGCAAAGCCGAGCGCCTGGCTCGCGCCCATGGTCCGGATCTGCAGGATCAAGATCAGCGTCGGCAGCGACGTTTCGATCAGTGCACCGATATAGCGCCTGATCACCGGGAGGTCGCGATCGAGCCGGAGGTTCCTTCTGATCTGGACGTGGACCCAGACCTCGAACAGGATGAAGCCGACCAGCAGGCCGTAGGAGACCTCGGCCAGGCCTTCCGTCCCGCGCCAGACCCGGTTCACGACGGCTGGATCGACCAGATAGATGGCAGTGAGAAACACGGTCATGACGCAGCCCGTGAGGATCAGCGTCCGCACCCGCAACAGCTCGGTGCGCAGCACCTCTCGCGTCAGCTCGCGCTCGAAATCCTCCGATAGCGCGGCGTGCTGCCGCGTCTTCCTGCTCGCGAACCTGACCATTCCACCCCTCGATTCCGGGGCATTGTGCCTCAATCCAACGTGCGGCGGAAGCGCGTCACAGCGATGGTCATGGCGAGCAGCATCAGGACCGCTAATGCCAGCGCATCGAAACGCAGATTCTGCATGGTCGCGCCCTTCAGCATGATGGCGCGGACGATGCGCAAATAGTGCGTCAGCGGCAGGCACTCGCCGACATATTGCGCCCAGACCGGCATGCCCGCGAACGGAAACATGAAGCCCGACAACAAAATGCTCGGCAGGAAGAACATCATCGACATCTGCATGGCCTGGAGCTGGTTCTGCACCAGCGTCGAGATCGTGTAGCCGATCGCAAGATTAGTACTGATGAACAGGGTCGACAGAACGGCCAGCAGGAACAAGTTGCCGAGTATCGGCACGCCAAACAGGACGACGCCGATGCCGATGATCAGGAAGGCCTGGACGAACCCGACCAGCACGTAAGGGATGATCTTGCCGAACATCACCTCGACTGGCTTGATCGGCATCGACAGCAGGTTCTCCATCGTGCCGCGCTCGACCTCGCGCGTGACCGAGAGCGCGGTGAAGATCAGCATGGTCATGGTGAGGATGGTGCCGACGAGACCGGGAACGATGTTGAGGCTCGACGCCGCGGCGGGGTTGTAGCGCGCATGTGCGCGGATCTCGAACGGCATCTCCGGGGGATCGCCGATGTAGAGATCGTGCTTGAGTGCGGTCTGCACGACCATGCCGAGTGAGCCGATCGCCGCGCTCGCTGCGACCGGATCGGTCGCGTCGGCGGCGACCAGCAGCGCCGGTCTGTCGCCGCGCCGCACCGCCCGCTCGAAGCCGCGCGGAATCTCGACGCCGAACAGAACCTTGCCGGATTTCAGGAGATTGTCGAAATCCTCGACATCGTGCACCTCGTAGAGGAAGCGGAAATATTTGGTGTTCTCCAGCGCCTTCAGAATCGAGCGGGCGAGATCAGAGTCCTCCTGGAGCAGCACCGCACTCGGCAGATTGTGGGGTGTGGTGTTGATGGCATAGCCGAACAACAGGAGCTGCATCACCGGCAGCATCACGATCATCGCGAACGACACGCGATCGCGCTTGAGCTGGATGAACTCCTTGACCAGCATCGCATAGGAGCGTGTCCAGAAACCAAAGCGCTCCCGGATCGCGTGCTGTGGTTCGCGATGATCGACGGCGCTCATTGGAAATTGTCCTTGGAACGGCCCATCAATTCGATGAACACGTCCTCCAGTGACGGCGACGATTTATTCCAGTGCAGCCCGCTTTTCGCCTGCCACGGCGCGATGCTGCCCTCAAGCGCGGCGATGTCGCGCCCCGAAACGTGCAGCGAGGTGCCGAACGGCGCCACCATGTCGATTCCGGGCTTGCCGGTGAGCCCGGCCGCGAGCTCGTTCAGCCCCTCGCCTGTCACGGTGTAGGTCGTCAGCGCGGATTTGGCGATCACCTCCTCCACGGTGCCGTGCACCAGCAGATGGCCATAGGCGATGTAAGCAATCTCGTGACAGCGTTCGGCCTCGTCCATGTAGTGGGTCGAGACCAGCACGGTGAGACCGTCGGCCGCGAGCGCATGGATCTCGTTCCAGAAATCGCGCCGCGCCTTGGGATCGACGCCGGCGGTCGGCTCGTCCAGCAGCAGCAATTTTGGACTGGACAGCGTGCAGGCGCCTAGCGCCAGCCGCTGCTTCCAGCCGCCGGAGAGTTCGCCCGCGAGCTGCTCCTCGCGGCCCGAGAGCCCCAGCCGCTTGATCATGTCGCGCGCGGCGCCGCGCGCATCGCGAAGGCCATACAGCCGCGCGACGAATTCGAGGTTCTCGCGGACAGAGAGATCCTGATAGAGGCTGAAGCGCTGGGTCATGTAGCCGACCTGGCGCTTGATCTTGTCAGCGTCGCGCCGGATGTCGTAGCCGAGACAGGTGCCCTCGCCGCTGTCGGGCGTGAGCAGGCCGCAGAGGATGCGGATGGTCGTCGTCTTGCCCGAACCGTTCGGGCCGAGGAAGCCGTAGATCGAGCCGCGCTTCACCTGCATCGACAGATCGTGCACGACCTCGCGGCCGCCGAACGACTTGGTCAGGCCCTTGACGTCGATCGCGATGCCGTTGTCGCCGCTCATCGCTTGTCCGCCACGGGCGTTTTTGGAGTGAGATAGACGTCGATCGGCTGTCCGACCCGCAACGCGTCGGGCCGCGACGGCCGCGCCTGGATCAGATAGACGAGCTTGTTGCGCTCCTCCAGGCTGTAGATGACAGGCGGGGTGTATTCGGCCGAAGTCGCAATGAAATAAATCTTTGCGGTGAGATCGGCCGCGCAATTGTCGCACGCGATCCGCACCGTGTCGCCGATCGCAAGCTTCGGCAGCTCGGTCTCCGGCACGAAGAAGCGCAGCTTCATGTTGCCGGGCGGCATGATCGAGAGCACGGGCCGCTGCGCCGCCACCATCTCGCCCTCGCGAAAATAGATCTGCTGGATGGTGCCGGCGACTGGCGCAAAACCTTTGCGCCGCGCCATCCGCGTCTCCGAGGTCGCCACCCGTGCCTCGGCAACGCGCAAGGAGGAGACCGCGGAATCGAGATTGGCCTGCGTGCCCGAGCCGGTCTTGCTTAGCGAAGCCGCGCGATCGTAGGTTTGCTGCGCATTCGCCAGCGTCGCCTTGTTCTGGTTGAGGTCGGCAAGCTGGAGATCGTCGTCGACGGAATAAAGGTGATCACCGACCTTGACCTCGTCGCCCTCGCGGATGTTCAGCTTCGTCACGCGGCCGGCCTCGTCCGGGCTGACATAGATCATGTCGGCCTCGACCCAGCCCTGGAAGCCGGGATCGCGCTTCTCCTTGCAACCGGCAAGTCCGGTTGCGAGGGCTAGAATCGCGATCGAACAGAACCGCGCCGAAAACTGAATCGCGTTTGGCGGGAGCAACCGTTGTCGACCGCTCAACCTGAGCAGCCGCGAAGCGGCGTCTCGAAGGGCAAAAGGCCACAGCCGGGGCTGCATCCTTCGAGACGCGCGTTCCGCGCTCCTCAGGATGAGGTGAGAGATGTTTAGCGACGACTTCATGTCGTCCTCCGTTCGCCAAAAATCAAATCGAGATGGACCCGCAGCATGTCCTGCGCATCAAGCGGCGCGTGCCGCGCAAACAGGCTCTGCCAGATCACCGCGATCATCGCCGGCGCAACCAGGATTTGCGGGTAGCGCGCGAGGTTCTTCTCGCGGATCTCGCCGCGGGCAATGCCGAGCTCGATCAGCGCGCGCATGCCGGCCATTCCGCGCGAGACGACCTCGCGGTAGTAGAAGTCGGCGACGGAAGGAAAGCGCGGCCCCTCCGCTACGATCAGTCGCACGAGATCGCCGCGCCTGGTGCCGATGACCTCCTTCAAAAAATTGCTGGCAAAAGCCTCGACGAGATCGCGCACCGAGCCTGTCGGCGGCGGCAACGCATTCAGCTTCGCCACGACGGGCACGATCACGGTGCGCACCAACTCCTCGAACATCGATTCCTTGTCCTTGAAGTGCAGATAGATCGTGCCCTTCGCCACGCCCGCGCGCTTAGCAATGTCGTCGAGCCGCGTCGCGGTAAAGCCGCGCACGATGAACTCCTCCATCGCCGCGTCCACGATCGCCGCGCGCCGTTCCGCCGCACGCGTGGCGCGGCTCGACGCGGGCGCCTCGTCGCTTCTGGCGACCACAGAGGCCTTCGCATTGGCTCGAGCTGCGGATGGGGCGGCGGTTTTGGTCGGCTTCCTTGCCATGCCAAAGAAATGACTGACTAGTCAGTCATTGTCAAGTCAGGGCCACAGACGTAAACCGGCTAATGAATTAGTATTGACTAATTCATTAGCCAATGCTAATTGAACTACTATGATTGAAACCGCCCGAAACCCAGTCACCAGCGTCATGCGCGCCCTCGCCGATCCAACCCGGCGCGCCGTGTTCGAGCGCGTATTCGAGAGCAAGGAGATCAGCGTCGCCGAACTCACGCGCGGCAGCGGCGTGACCCAAGGCGCGATCTCGCAACATTTGAAGTCCCTCAAGCAGGCCGGCCTCGTCGCCGAGCGCGCCGAGGGCCGCAACGTCTATTACCGCGCCGCGCCGCAAGGACTCGAGCCGCTGGTCACCTGGATGGACCATTACGGCGTGTTCTGGCGCGAGCGCTTCCAAAACCTGCGTGACCTCTTGAAGGAGATCGATCCGTGAGTGCTGTTGAATTGAAAGCCGAGGCAAAAGACATCGTCATCGACGAGGTGCTCCCTCACGCGCCGGAGACGATCTGGAAGGCGCTGACCAGCGCCCAGCTGATCGCGCGCTGGCTGATGCCGCCGACCGGTTTCGAGGCCGTCGAAGGCAACACTTTCACCTACCAGACCACGCCGGGCGGCGCCTGGGATGGCGTCATCCATTGCCGCGTCCTGGAAGTCATGCCGAACCGGCGCCTCGTCTACGCCTGGAAGGGCGGGGATGAGCGCAACACCGGCTACGGCGCGCCGCTCGACACTGTCGTGACGTGGTCCCTCACCCCGGTCGAGGCCGGCACGCGGATCCGTCTGGTTCATGCGGGCTTCGTCATACCCAGGAACGAATCGGCCTACACGGGCATGAGCGGCGGCTGGAAGAAGGTCGTCCGCCAGCTCGACGAGATCAGCGGCGAAGACAAGTAAGGAGTTATCGCAATGACCAAGCCCTTTACCGGCGGCTGCGCCTGCGGCTCGATCCGCTATTCGATCTCCAGTGAGCCCCTGTTCAGCAATCACTGCCAGTGCCGGGACTGCCAGCGGGAAAAGCGGCAGCGGCCATGGCTCGTACATGACCTTCGCGCGCGCCGGTGTCACAGTGATGGGCGAGGCGAAGCACTGGGACATGGTCGGCGACAGTGGCAACGTGAAGACTCGCGGTTTCTGCTCCGTCTGCGGCTTGCCGGTCTACATGACCTTCGCGGCGATGCCTGACATCTTCACCATCCGCGCCGCAAGCCTCGACGAGCCCGCCCGCTACAAGCCGCAAGTGGTGACCTACGCCGCGCGCGGTCATGACTGGGATCGCCTCGACCCGGACCTGCCGAAGTTTGAGGGCATGCCGCCGGGGTGAGGCACTGGCCCCACGTGGGGGGTGTGCTCCCTCTCCCGCTTGCGGGAGAGGGTTGGGGAGAGGGTGTCTCACCAACGGGACAATCCCCTAGTGGAGAGAACCCTCACCCGGCGCGTTGCGCCGACCTCTCCCGCAAGCGGGAGAGGTGAAACCAACCGGCACCTACGTCAGCTATGGAATTTCAAGCCATCGACGATCTTGTCGATCACCTTGCGCTCGGCGCGCATTGCGAGACCGACGAGATTGAGGTCAGTGCGCGCCACCGCCCTCACCGCCTCGCGATTGGCGGCATCGTGCGTGGTCCTGAACATGTCCTCGGTGTAGACCCCCGCCGCGACGTTGCGCGTCAGGGCCCGATCGAGCGCGCGCGCGAGCGCCTGACCGTCGGCGCCGTAGATCAGGATCGGCTGGCCGATCAGCGCGTGATATTTGGTGCCTGATGCATCTTCATAGGGTTCGCCGATGCATTCCGGAAAGGCCGCGGCGATGCCGCTTGTGAGGAAGGACGCGACGTTGAGCTTCTGCCAGGCCGCAAGATCGGCGCGGATCACGATGGCGACCTTGGTATCGAACTCCATGCATATCCCTAACTGTTATTCCGGATACGATGCTACGCATCGCCCCGGAATGACAGCAAGAGGAATTACCCCTTGACGTCGCAGGCCCAGGCGCGGATCACGCATTCCTTGCCGCCGAACTTGTAGCATTCGCGCGTCGCGGCATTAAGCGAGGCCGAGATCTTCGGCTTGACGGCATAGCCATAGGCGCCGCAGGGATTGGAAAGGTCGACCGACATCGCCGCGCAAGCACGCTTCATCGTCACGGTCGTGCAATCGCCCTTGCATTGCTTCTGCGCCGCCGCACGCGCTTCGTGCTCGGCACCATAATCGAAGGCCTGGCCGTAGGCGCCGCACTTGCCGACTGCAAATGCGCCGGCGGCGTGCGCATCCGTGATGTGGCGCGCGCCGGCGACAAAAACCGACAGCGCAAAGAAAAACATCGCGCAACGGTGCGCGACGACGTTCGAAGGCATGGAAATCCCCTCCCCCAAGGCAGGCGAAGGCGACTGTAAGCCGCGGTCGTTTCCAGATGGTGAACGGAGGGTTGAAAACAGCCGTGTAGGGCGGATTGGCCGAGCGCAATCCACCAAAGTACCTCACCGCGGAAGCAGAATTGGTCGGTTACCCTAGCGGACTGCGCAAGCGCGCAACCGCAAGGCTAACTATCCCCGTCTTGCCGCTTCCAGCGCCTGCGGCGTGTCGATATCGAGGAAGGCACTCTTGCCGTCGACCGGCACTTCGGCAACCGCTTCGGTGTGCTTGGCGATCAGATGGCGCGCGCCGACATCGCCGTCGAGCGTCATCAACTCCTTGAAGAAGCGGCGCGACCACAGCACGGGGTTGCCGCGGCGGCCTTCGCTGACCGGCACGACGATGAGATTGCCGCGGTCCGGCGCAAAGGCGTCGATGAGGCGGTCGATCAGGCCGGCATCGATCAGCGGCATGTCGCCGAGGCAGACCACAGCACCGTCGGACGTCTCGGGGACGGCCGCGATGCCTGCCTTGACCGAGCTTGCGATGCCGCCGGCAAAATCCGGATTCTTGACGAACCGCACCTTCAGGCCTTGCAGTGCCTGCTCGACCAACTCGGCCTGATGGCCGGTGACGACGATCACCTCGGATGCTTTCGACGCCCAGTGCCTGTTCGGTCGCAATCCGCACCAGCTTCCTGTCGTCGAGCTCGGCGAGCAGCTTGTTCGGTCCGCCCATGCGGGTCGAGCGTCCTGCCGCGAGCACGATGGCCGCGATATTGCTGTTGCCTTCGATCTCCGGCTTGGCGCGCGGCTGCGGCCGCGTCACGATCTCCATCAGGAGGCCGCCGACGCCCATGCCCATCAGCTCGGAACGCGTCACCTTGATGCCGGCGAGGAGCCGCATCAGCACCCAATCAAAACCGTTCTCGACCGGCGAACGCGCGCAGCCGGGCGCCCCGAGCACCGGCACGCTGCCGGCACGGGCGATCAGCAGCAGATTGCCGGGATCGACCGGCATGCCGAAATGCTCGATCTCGCCGCCAATCCCGGTGACGGCTGCCGGAATCACGTCGCGGCGGTCGGCGATCGCGGACGCGCCGAACACGATCACGAGTTCAGCGCCAAGAGCGAGCAATTCCTTGATCGCGGCTGAAAGCGCCTGCTCCTCGTGCTGGACCCGCCGCTCCGCGATGATGCCGGCGCCGGCCGGCGCGAGCCGCTCGGCGGTGACGCGCAACGTCTTGTCGATCACCTTGGAGGACAGGCCTGGCAGCAGCGTCGAAACCACGCCAACGCGCTTGATCACGTACGGCGCGATCTTCAGCACGTCGAGGCCCGCAGCCTTCACCGCGGCATCGCGCAAGTTTCCTTCGACGCCGAACGGGATGATCTTGACGGTGCCGACCATCTCGCCCTCGACCACCGGCTTGAAGGCGGAGAGCGTCGCGAAGGTGATGGCCTCGTCGATATTGTTGATGCGGTCGACCGCGCCGCGGTCGATCACCAGCACGCCCGGGCGAGCCGCAAACAGATTGGCGCGGCCGGTGAAGGCGCGCTCGACATGAATGCCCTCGCCGCCGACGGCGAGCGCGATGCTTGCGGCGGCAATGTCCTCGGAGACATCGCCCTCCTCCATCCGCACCACCACGACGTCCTTGATGCCGGCCCGCTCCAGCGCCTCGATCTCGGCCGGGCCGATCGTCGTGCCTTTCTTCAGCACCAGCGGTCCCTGGCGAAGGGTGTGGACGGTCACCCCGCCGATCGCATCCTTGGGGCTCGCCGGGCCGAATTTCATGCCGCTTCTTCTTTTTCTTTGGGCGGCAGGCGGAGCACCGCCGTGATCTCGGCCATGATCGACACCGCAATCTCGGATGGCGAGACCGCGCCGATTGCAAGCCCGATGGGCGCGTGGATGCGCGCGATGTCAGAGTCATCGGCGCCTTGCGCCCGCAGCCGGTCGCCGCGCTTGGCATGCGTCTTCCGCGAGCCGAGCGCGCCGATATAGAAGCAGTTGCGCTCGAAGGCGTGCAGCAGCGCGGGGTCGTCGATCTTGGGATCGTGCGTCACCGCGACGAAAGCCGTGTAAGCATCGACGTTGAGCGGCGGCAGCGCCGTGTCGGGCCATTCCGCGACCAAGGGAACGTCGGGGAAGCGCTCGGGGCTTGCAAAGGCCGTGCGCGGATCGACCACCGTGACGTCGTAGCCGAGCGAGCGCGCCAGCGGCGCCAAGGCCTGGCTGATGTGGACCGCGCCGACGATGACGAGCTTTGCGGTCGGCGCGTAGACGTTGAGGAAAATCTTCTTGCCGCCGGCTTCGACACTGGCGCTCTTGCCCATGCGCAGTTGTTTGTCGAGCTCAGCTCGCAAGGGATCCTTGGCAAAATCGCTGGCCTTCACCAGGCGCTGCTCGCCGCTCTCGGTGTCCGTCACCAGAATGACTGGCCGGCGCGCGGCGCGCTCGGCATTGAGTTCGTGCAAAATTGCGAGCTTCACGGCTAGCCGACCTTCTCGACGAAGACGCGGATGGTGCCGCCGCAGGACAGCCCGACATTCCAGGCAGTCTCGTCGGCCACGCCAAACTCCAGCATCCTGGGCTTGCCGCTCTGGATCACATCCATGGCCTCGGTCACCACGGCGCCCTCGACACAGCCGCCGGAGACCGAGCCCAGGAACGTGCCCTCGTCGTTGATGACAAGGCTCGAGCCTGCCGGGCGCGGTGCCGAGCCCCAGGTCTCCACCACGGTTGCGAGCGCGACGCCACGGCCGGCCTTTTGCCAGTCCTCGGCGGCCTTCAGAATATCCTCGTCGCGATCGAGCATGGCTACCTCTCAAGCTGCGGAGCGGATCAGGCTGCGGTGATGCGGCGGCAGCGGCCGGGAGAGCGTGCTGATCAGCTCGTGGATCGAACTCAAATTATGCACGGGACGGAATTCGTCAACGTGCGGCAGCATCATTTTGATGCCCTGCGCCTTGGCCTCGAAGCCTCCAAACCGCAGCAGCGGGTTGAGCCAGATCAGCCGCCTGCAGGAGCGGTGCAGCCGGTCCATCTCGAAGGCGAGCTTGGAATCGGCTTCCCGCTCCAGCCCGTCGGAGATCAGCAGCACGATGGCCCCCTGGCTCAGCACGCGCCGCGCCCACAATTTGTTGAAATTGTGCAGCGAGGCCGATATCCGCGTGCCGCCGGCCCAGTCCTCGACCGAGGCCGAGCAGCTCGCCAGCGCCTCGTCAGGGTCGCGCTGGCGCAGCGCCCGGGTCACGTTGGTGAGCCGGGTGCCGAACAGGAACACCGAGACTCGCTTGCGGGCGTCGCCGACAGCATGGAGGAAATGCAGGAACAGGCGGGTGTACTCGCTCATCGAGCCCGAGATATCCACCAGCGCCACGATCGGCGCCGGTTTCTCGATCCGCCCGAGGCGATGGATGTCGATGATCTCGCCGCTGGTGCGCAGGGACGCGCGCAGCGTGCGGCGCAAATCGATGCGCAGGCCATGGGGATCGGGCCGGTGCCGGCGCGTGAGCAGTTCGGCCTGCGGCAGCCGCATCCGCTCGATGGCGCGCAACGCCTCGGTAATCTCCGCCGCGCTCATCTGCGCAAAGTCCTTCTTCTGGAGGATCTCCTTGTCGGAGACCGACAGGCGCAGATCCTGCTCCTGGTGCTGCGGTGTCTCCGTCATGCGCGGCTGCGACATCGCCTCCTGCACGCGGCGCGAGCCGGCCTGCGGCTTCTTCTTGGCCTGCTCCGGCAGCGGCACCGAATCCAGCATGTGCTTCCACTCTTCCGAGGCGCGGAAGAAAAGGTGGAAGGCCTGTTTGAAGATCAGCGCATGCTCGTGGCGCTTGACGAAGATCGCCTCCAGCGTGGTGAAGACGTCGGCGCGGTTGCCGATGTCGATCACCTGAAGCGCGCTCATGGCATCGATAACGGCGCCCGGCCCGACCGGCATGCCCGCCGAACGCAATGCGCGGGCGAAGCCGACAATATTGTCGGCGAACTGCTCGGTTTGCTCAGGTGCCAAGTGATTGATGGCCATGGTTCAGGTACTCTCACTCGTCATCCCGTCGCGGCGCGCCGAATGACGAGCTCAGTCGTGACGCGGAGGCGTCAATTCTCGCTCGTCGCTTCCTTCAGCACCTTCTGCAAGCTGTCGCCCTGCATCCGCGTGATGTCGTCCTGATACTTGAGCAGCGCACCCAGCGTGTCGCCGACCACTTGCGGGGTCAGCGAGCGGGCGTCGAGCTCGGACAAAGCGGTGGCCCAGTCGATGGTCTCGGCAACGCCGGGGGATTTGTAAAAATCCTGGTTACGCAGCACCTGGACGAAGCGCACGACCTGCTGCGACAGTTTTGCGGAGATGCCGGGCACGCGCGACTTGACGATCGCGAGCTCGCGATCGGCATCGGGATAATCGACCCAATGATAGAGACAGCGCCGCTTCAGCGCGTCGTGAATCTCACGGGTGCGGTTGGAGGTGATGATGACGATCGGAGGGTTCGGTGCCTTCACCGTGCCGAATTCGGGGATCGTCACCTGGAAGTCGCTGAGGATTTCGAGCAGATATGCTTCGAATGCCTCGTCGGCGCGGTCGAGCTCGTCGATCAGCAGCACCGGCGGCCCGGCGACGTCAGGCTCGAGCGCCTGAAGCAGCGGCCGCTTGATCATGTAGCGCTCGGCGAAGATGTCGGACGACAATTGATCGCGATCAGTGTCGCCTGCGGCTTCCGCCATCCGGATCGCGATCATCTGCGCGGCGCTGTTCCACTCGTAGACTGCCGAGGAGACGTCGAGGCCTTCGTAGCATTGCAGGCGGATCAGCTTCCGTCCCAACGCCGCCGACAGCACTTTTGCGATCTCGGTCTTGCCGACGCCGGCCTCGCCTTCCAGAAACAGCGGCCGGCCCATGCGCAGCGACAGGTAGGTCACCGTGGCAAGCGATCGCTCGGAGAGATAGCCGCGCGACGTCAGGAGTTCGAGCATCGCATCGACCGATGCCGGCAAGGCACCGGACGTATTGGCCATTGAAGTCATGAAAAAGCCAGTCTCGCTACGCCCTCACCGGGGACAAGTTTGGGCCGAGGCGTGAGGATCACTCACTCCTTGGCGTTGGCGGCGTCGAGGGCACGCCGCGTCAGCACTCCGATGAGGTGCGCACGGTATTCGGCACTGCCATGGATGTCGCTGTTGAGGCCGTCCGCCGGCACCTCGATGCCATCAAGCGCCTTCGCGGCGAAGCGCTTCTTCAGAGCTTCCTCGAAGGCGGTGACACGGAACACGCCATCCGAACCGGCGCCTGTGACCGCGACCCGCACATCGGAGGGACGCCGCGCCACGAACACGCCGACCAGCGCATAGCGCGAGGCCTGGTTGCGGAACTTGATATAAGCCGCCTTCTTCGGCAGCGGGAACATCACCTTGGTGATGATCTCGTCGGCTTCGAGCGCGGTCGTGAACAGGCCCTGGAAATACTCTTCCGCCTTGAGGCGGCGCTTGTTGGTGACGATGGTGGCGCCGAGCGCCAAGACCGCAGCCGGATAGTCCGCGGTCGGATCGTTATTGGCGAGCGAGCCGCCGAGCGTGCCCTTGTGGCGCACGGCTGGATCGCCGATCTGGCTGGCAAGATCGGCCAGCGCCGGGATGGCTTCACCGACGATCGCGGAGCTTGCGACCTCGGCATGCCTGGCGGTGGCGCCGATCACGAGCGCGCGGCCCTTCATCTCGATCGTGTTGAGCCCCTCGATGTGGGAGAGGTCGACCAGATGTGGTGGGCTGGCAAGGCGCTGCTTCATGACCGGAATCAGCGTGTGACCGCCGGCGATCACCTTGGCGTCCTCGTTCTTCACCAGGAGGTTGGCGGCCTGCCGCACGGTCCCGGGGCGATGGTATTTGAAATCGTACATCTGAATGTCCTGATCGCAGAGTGCGCGCGCGGTTACGCGAGGTCGGATTTCGCCATCGCCTTGGCGCCGGCGGAGATCGAGGTGACGATGTTCTGGTAGCCGGTGCAGCGGCAGAGATTGCCTTCCAGCTCCTCGCGGATGGTGTGATCGTCGAGCTCGTTGCCCTTGCGATGGACGAGGTCGATCGCGGTCATGATCATGCCGGGCGTGCAGAAGCCGCACTGCAGGCCATGGTGCTCGCGGAAGGCCTCCTGCATCGGATGCAGCGGCGCGCCGTCGGCGGCCAGCCCCTCGATCGTCTTGACCTCGTGGCCATCAGCCATCACGGCCAACGTGGTGCAGGACTTCACGGCCTTGCCGTCGAGATGGACGACGCAGGCGCCGCACTGCGAGGTGTCGCAGCCGACATGGGTACCAGTCAGGCGCAGATTTTCGCGCAGGAACTGCACCAGCAGGGTACGGGGATCGACATTGGCCGTTACAGGATTGCCGTTCACGATGAGGGAGATTTTTGCCATAAGCACTCTCTATCAGCGCCCCGACGGGTCCCGTCGAAGCGGTTCTTATAATTATTCCAACCCATCATATGGGCCATTATGCCCCGGGGCAACATCACAGGGAACGCAAGGCGCCATGCCGAAAGGCGCAATGCTTAAGGTATTGGCCTTCAGCCCTGTACCGCCTTGGCGAAGTTCGCGAAAAATTCGTCGCCCAGTTTCTTGGCGGCGCCGTTGATCAGGCGCTGGCCCAGCTGCGCCAACTTGCCGCCGATCTGCGCCTCGACCTCGTACGACAAAAGCGTGCCGCCGTCCTTCTCCGCAAGCTTGACCACGGCGCCGCCCTTGGCGAAGCCGGCCACCCCGCCCTCGCCTTCGCCGGAGATCTTGTAGCCGTTCGGCGGGTCGAGATCGCTCAGCGTGACCTTGCCTTTGAAGCGCGCCGACACCGGGCCGACCTTCATTTTCGCGGTCGCACGAAAGCCGCCGTCGTCGGTCTTCTCCAGCTCCTCGCAGCCGGGGATGCAGGTCTTCAGCACCTCGGGATTGTTGAGCTTCTCCCACACGGCCTCGCGCGGCGCCGCAAGCTGGACTTCGCCGTTCATCGTCATGGCCATGGGGTGCCTCCCGGGATGCGTCACTATGATGCTGCTCAAGTAACGCACGGAGGCCACAAAGGAAAGGGTGGCACCCGGTCACGTGCAATGCATATTCGCACCTGCAAAAAGCCTGCGCCCGATGGTTGGGGATTGGCAGAGCCGAGGCATGGTGATTAGGTCCCGCACGATATGAGCACATCCCTCTCCCCCCTGCTCGCGCCGATGCTGTCGAGCGCGGCCATGCGTGCAGTCTGCGACGACCGGACGACCCTTCAGAATATGCTCGATTTCGAGGCAGCCTTGGCCCGGGCCGAAGCGGCCATGGGTGTGATTCCCGCATCCGCGGTGGGCCCGATCGAAGCCGCATGCAAGGCTGATACCTTTGATATGGCTGCGCTGGCCGAGGCCGCGACGCGATCCGGCAATCTCGCGATCCCTCTGGTCAAGACGCTGACCTCCAACGTCGGCAAGGCCGACGCGGAGGCCGCGCGCTACGTGCATTGGGGCGCTACCAGCCAGGACGTCATCGACAGCGCGACCATGCTCACGCTGCGCGCCGGCATCGATGCGCTGGACGCCGACCTCAGCCGCGCCATCAAGGGCTTTGCCGCGCTGGCACGGAAGCACCGCAACACCGCGATGGTGGCGCGGACCTGGCTCCAGCACGCGCTGCCGATGCCGTTCGGGCTGAAGGCCGCCGAATACGCCGCAAGCCTTGCCCGCGCCCGCTGCCGCCTGCGGCGGCTCTCCCGCGAGGGCCTCGCGCTGCAATTCGGCGGAGCGGCCGGAACGCTCGCAGCACTCGGCGACAAAGGGCTCGTGGTGGCCGAACGGCTGGCGCAGGAGCTGAACCTGCCGCTACCGGAAGCGCCCTGGCACACCCATCGCGACCGGATCGCGGAGGCGGCATCGAGCTTTGCGATTCTCGCCGGCAGCTGCGGCAAGATCGCGCGCGATGTCTCGCTGCTGATGCAAACCGACGTTGCCGAAGCGTTCGAGCCCGCCGGGGAAGGCCGCGGCGGCTCCTCGACCATGCCGCACAAGCGCAACCCGGTCGCCGCCGCGAGCGCGCTGGGCTGCGCGACCATGGCGCCGCAACTCGCCGCGACGATATTCGCTGCTCAAGTGCAGGACCACGAGCGCAGCGCCGGGCCCTGGCATGCGGAATGGCCGACGCTGCCGCAACTGATGCTGGTCACCTCGGGCGCGCTGGCCGCGATTGTCGACATCGCCGAAGGGCTCGATGTCGATGCGGCGCGCATGCGCAGCAATCTCGAAGCGACGCACGGCCTGATCATGGCGGAAGCGGTCACCTTTGCGCTGGCCGAGACGATCGGCAAGAGCGATGCGCATCATCTCGTCGAAGCCGCGAGCAAGCGCGCGGTTGCCGAGAGGAAGCATCTGCGCGAGGTGCTGTCGGCCGATTCGCAGGTCACCGCGCATCTTTCGCCGGAAAAAATTACGGCATTGTTCGAGCCGATGGCCTATCAAGGGGCTTCCCAAACCCTGATCGACCGCTTGCTCGACAGCCTCGAGCGCGAATAGAGCAGCCCTGAGCGGAAACAAGACGGAGACGCCCGCATGCCCATGATCGATGCCGACGGTTGCCTGATCAACGTCTCCGTCGAGGGCCGCGACGGCGGGCCGACCTTGATGCTCTCCAACTCGCTCGGCTGCACGCTGCAGATGTGGGAGCCGCAGATGAAGGCGCTGACGCAGATATTCCGCGTCATTCGCTACGACCGCCGCGGCCACGGCAAGTCCAACGTTCCGGCCGGCCCGTACACGATGGAGCGCTTCGGCCGCGACGTCCTGGCGATCCTCGACGACCTCAACATCGAGAAGGTGCATTGGTGCGGCCTCTCGATGGGCGGCATGGTGGGGCAATGGCTGGGCGCCAACGCGCCGGAGCGGTTCGGCAAGCTGATCCTTGCCAACACCTCCTGCTACTACGCCGAGCCGACCAAGTGGCTCGAGCGCATCGACGCCGTGAAGAAAGGCGGTATCGCGGCGGTCGCTGATGCCGTTATCGCCGGCTGGCTCACCCAGGATTTCCGCGAGCGCGCGCCTGACGTCTCCGCCAGGATGAAGTCGATGCTGCTCGCCACTCCCGTCGAAGGCTATCTCGCCTGCTGCGAGGCGCTGTCGACGCTCGACCAGCGCGCGCTGCTGCCGAAGATCAAAAGCCCGACGCTGATGATCGCCGGCCGCCAGGACATGGCGACGCCGATTTCGGCGGGTGAATTGATCCGCTCGAACATTCCCGGCGCGAGCATGACCATCATCGACGCCGCCCACATTTCCAATGTCGAACAGCCGCACGCGTTCACCGACGCGGTGGTGGGATTCCTGACGCAACGTTAGTCACAGCCGTCATTGCGAGCGCAACGAAGCAATCCAGAATCTTTCCGCGACAGACTGGATTGCTTCGTCCCTTCGCTCCTCGCAATGACGGAGAGGAGGATGAATATGGACGACCAGAAGCGCCGCGATGCCGGCATGAATGTACGCCGAAAAGTGCTGGGCAATGCCTGGGTCGACAAGTCGATCGCGGGCCGCAATGCCTTCAACACCGACTTCCAGGACATGATCACCCGCTATGCCTGGGGCGAGATCTGGACGCGGCCGCATTTCGACGAGCGCACGCGGCGGGTGCTGGTGATCGGCACCCATGGTCGCGCTCGGGCAATGGGACGAATTCCGCCTGCATGTGCGCGCGGCGCTCGCCGAGGGCGGCTTCACCCCCGACGACATCAAGGAAATCCTGCTGCAGCAGGCGATCTATTGCGGCGTGCCGGCGACGAACCACGCCGTCAAGGAAGCCTCAGCGATTGTGCAGGAGCTCGGCCTGCTCAAGACCTAGCGGCGGAGTAGCCTCGACGGTCTGCGGGACCGCTGCCGGCCGCTCGATCACAATCACGATGGCGGCACCGAGCAAGAGCAGGAGCTCGGTGGCGTGCAGCCGCAGCGCGGCCATCTCGCCGACCTTCGAAGCCATGATCATGCTGGCAAACGAGATCAGGCTGCCGATCGCAAGCGCAATGCCGAGCGCCTCGTCGCTGCCGCCGTTCTTGCGGATGCGGGGAACGCAGAGCAGCGCGAGGTAGATCGCAAAGAACGCCACCACGGTCGCTCGGCCCAGCGCCAGCAGCCAGGCGGCGCGCACGGTGTCCATTCCCGCCATCTGAAGATGGTCGCTGAGGAAAAGAGCCACTGCGACGCTCGGCCGCTCATAGAGACCGTGCACCGGCGCCACCATGATGTTGAAGGCAACGAGGGTCCAGGCCGGGATGAAATAGGCCGCCAGAAGTACGCCGTTGACCGAACCGATCCGCCAATTTCCGAACATGCCGCTTCCCGTTTCGCTTGGCCCGCGCCTTCGATCGAAGGCTTTGCCGGGAGCTAACTCGCATCAGACTGTGGCGGCAATTTAAACCCTTTGTTTACCTTAACTGCCCGGCCGGGCGACGCGGCCCACGAAAAAAGCCCCGCCTTGCGGCGGGGCCCTCTGCGATGGCCATTGTTCTTGGCTCTCAACTCTACTTGTTGTCCTGACCGTGCTGGCCGGACTTACCACCCTGTTGCTGGCCCGGCTTGTCACCCTGGCGCTGCGGACTCTGTTGCTGCTGGCCCGGTTTCTGGCCGCCGCCCTGCTGCTGACCGGGGGTCCTGGCCCTGCTGGCCGGGATTCTGGTTCTGCTGGTTCGTCATATCGGGAAACTCCCTTGTCGGACGTCCGAGGTGAGATAACGGCCGGCCCCGATTTTGGTTGCCCCGCGGAACCCGGTTCCTCGCGCGTGTCGGAACCGGATCATGACGTCCGTAACGAAATCAGTTCTGTACAAGCCTTTATGCCGAGGCGATGGCCAGTTGCAGCACCCAGTTCCCTCCTGTTACAAAACCAGGAGAATGCTCAGGGGTTGCCGGGGCCCGAGAACTCTTCAAAGAGCTCCCTTTGAGCCCTCGTCAGGTTTGGTAACGGCAGCCCATGGATTATTTCGCCCAGCAACTCATCAACGGACTCGTGCTCGGCTCCATCTACGGCCTGATCGCGATAGGCTACACGATGGTCTACGGCATCGTCGGCATGATCAACTTCGCTCATGGCGACATCTTCATGATCGGCGGGTTCATCGCCCTCATCACCTTTCTGCTCCTGATCTCGACCGGCCTGACCGCGATCCCGGTGATCCTGCTGATCGTGCTTCTGGTCTCGATGGCGATCACGGCACTTTACGGCTGGACCATCGAGCGCATCGCCTACCGCCCGCTGCGCCACTCCTTCCGCCTCGCTCCGATGCTGTCGGCGATCGGCATGTCCTTCGTGCTGACCAACTATTCGCAAGTGGCGCAAGGCGCCCGCGTCAAGCCGATCCCGCCGCTCATCACCGGCGGCTATACGCTGCATGAGAGCGCGGACGGCTTCGTGATCCAGCTCTCCAACATCCAGATCATGGTTGTCGTCACCACCATCGTGCTGCTGGCGATCTTCACCTGGCTGGTGTCGCGCACCCGACTCGGGCGCGACATGCGCGCCTGCGAGCAGGACCAGACCATGGCGGCACTGCTCGGCGTCAACGTCGACCGCACCATCTCCATGACCTTCGTGATCGGTGCTGCGCTCGCCGCGGTGGCCGGTCTGATGTACCTGCTCTATTACGGGCTGGTCGATTTCTTCATGGGCTTCGTCGCCGGCATCAAGGCGTTCACCGCTGCCGTGCTCGGCGGCATCGGCTCGCTGCCGGGCGCGATGCTCGGGGGGCTCGCGATCGGGCTGATCGAGACGTTCTGGTCGGCTTATTTCTCGGTCGAGTACAAGGACGTCGCCGCCTTCTCGATCCTGATCGTCGTGCTGATCTTCATGCCGACCGGCCTGCTCGGCCGCCCCGAAGTCGAAAAAGTCTGACGGTCGCGCGCGTGAAAACTCCCTCGATCAATACGGCCAAAGCTCCATCGGGCATCCCCGCTCTCCTGAAGACCGCCTGCTTCAACGCGTTGATCGCGCTGGTGCTGTTCTCGCTGATGATCGGCATCCGCACCGAGGCGGGTTCCGACGGCCAGCTCACCTACTGGACGCGATTCGGCGACCTCGCATCCATCGTCGCCGCCGTGTTCGGCGGCTCGATCGTGATCGAGCTGCTCAGGCAATGGATCGGCCCGACCGGCGCCTGAGAAGCTGGTGCCGCCTGCGTTGCAAAGCGGCATGTCGTTCGTCGGCCGCTATCTCGCACCGGCGCTCCTGATCTTCACGCTGCTGGTGCCTGTGATCTTCTATGACCAGCGCTACATCCTCGACCTCGCAATCCTCGTGCTCACCTATGTCATGCTGGGCTGGGGACTGAACGTCGTGGTTGGCCTCGCCGGCCTGCTCGATCTCGGCTACGTCGCCTTCTATGCGGTGGGCGCCTATTCCTACGCGCTGCTCGCCACCAATTTCGGCTGGTCGTTCTGGGTCTGCCTGCCGCTTGCCGGCATCCTTGCCGCATTCTGGGGCGTGCTGCTCGGCTTCCCCGTGCTGCGCCTGCGCGGCGATTACCTCGCCATTGTGACGCTTGCCTTCGGCGAGATCATCCGCCTGGTCATCATCAACTGGCAGGACCTCACCGGGGGCCCCAACGGCGTCTCCAGCATTCCTCGCCCCTCCTTCTTCGGCATCCCGCTCGACAACAGCGACAACGGGCTCGCCGCCAAACTCGGCATCGAGTATTCGCCGACCCACCGTATCGTCTTCCTGTTCTATCTGATCCTGGCGCTTGCGCTCCTCACCAACTGGGTGACGATCCGGCTGCGCCGCCTGCCGATCGGCCGTGCCTGGGAGGCGCTTCGCGAGGACGAGGTCGCCTGCCGCGCGCTCGGCATCAACACCACGACCACCAAGCTCACGGCATTCGCGACCGGTGCGATGTTCGGCGGCTTTGCCGGCGCGTTCTTCGCGACCCGCCAGGGCTTCATCAGTCCGGAGTCTTTCACTTTCCAGGAATCGGCGCTGGTCCTCGCCATCGTCGTGCTCGGCGGCATGGGCTCGCAGCTTGGCGTGGCACTCGCCGCGCTCGCCATGATCGGCGGCTTCGAGCTGTTCCGCGGCCTCGAGAATTACCGCATGCTGGTGTTCGGCATGGCGATGGTGCTGATCATGATCTGGCGGCCGCGCGGCCTGATCGGCCATCGCGCACCAACCGTGTATCTGACCAAGGCGCAGGCGATCTCCTCCGACCTCGTCAAGGAAGGGCACGGATGAGCGCCGACGAGATTCTCAGCGTCGACCGGCTGACCATGCGCTTCGGCGGCATCGTCGCCGTGCAGGACCTGTCGTTTGCAGCCGAGCGGAAGAAGATCACCGCGCTGATCGGGCCGAACGGCGCCGGCAAGACCACAGTCTTCAATTGCATCACCGGCTTCTACAAGCCGAGCGGCGGCGCCATTCGCCTCACCCATGGCGACGGCAAGGTGATCGCGCTGGAGCGACTGAACGATTTCCGTATCGCCAAGCAGGCCAGGGTCGCCCGCACCTTCCAGAACATCCGCCTGTTTCCCGGCATGACGGCGCTGGAAAACCTGATGGTGGCGCAGCACAACGTACTGATGCGCGCCTCCGGCTTCACCTTCCTGGGCCTTGTCGGCGCCCCCGTCTATCGCGACGCCGAAAAGCAGGCGATCGATCTCGCCACCGACTGGCTCAAGCGCATCAATCTGCTCGATCGCGCCGACGACGCCGCTGGCAATCTCGCCTATGGCGACCAGCGCCGGCTGGAGATCGCGCGCGCGATGTGCACCGAGCCCGCGCTTCTGTGCCTCGACGAACCCGCCGCCGGCCTCAACGCGCGCGAGAGCGCGGCCCTGAGCGAGCTGTTGCTTTCGATCCGCAACGATCTCGGCACCTCGATCCTGCTGATCGAGCACGACATGTCGGTCGTGATGGCGATCTCCGACCATATCGTGGTGATGGACCATGGCGTGAGGATCGCGGAAGGCTCCCCGCGCGAGGTTCGCGACGATCCCAAGGTCATCGCCGCCTATCTCGGCACCGATGAGGAAGAGGCCGTGGCCGTGATGGAGAGCGGGTCGTGACGCCGGCCCCCGCTCCGCTGCTCGCGATCCGCAGCCTTCGCGCCGCCTACGGCAAGATCGAGGCGCTGAAAGGCGTCGACGTCGAGATCAACGCCGGCGAGATCGTGGCGCTGATCGGCGCCAACGGAGCCGGCAAGTCGACGCTGATGATGACGATCTTCGGCAAGCCGCGCGCCCGCGCCGGCCAGATCCTGTACGAAGGCCGCGACATCACCGGCGTTCCCACCCACGAGATCGCACATTTGCGCATCGCGCAATCGCCGGAAGGCCGCCGCATCTTCCCGCGCATGAGCGTGGCGGAAAACCTCCAGATGGGGGCGGACGCGACCGAATGTACCGACGCCGAACGCGAGGCGACGCTCCAACGCGTGTTCGCGCTGTTTCCGCGGCTGAAGGAACGCTACGCCCAGCGCGGCGGAACCCTGTCCGGAGGCGAGCAACAGATGCTGGCGATCGGCCGCGCCTTGATGAGCCGTCCTCGCCTGCTCCTGCTCGACGAGCCTTCGCTTGGGCTGGCGCCGCTGATCGCGCGCCAGATTTTCGACGCGATCCGCACTCTGAACCGGCAGGACGGCCTGACCGTGCTGATCGTCGAGCAGAACGCCAACCATGCGCTCAAGCTCGCCCATCGCGGCTATGTCATGGTCAACGGCCTGATCACGCTGGCCGGGACCGGCGCCGAATTGCTGCAGCGCCCCGAGATTCGCGCCGCCTACCTGGAAGGCGGGCGGCACGGCTGAGGCGCCCGAGAACGAACCCTCAAGAGCCAAGCCTGCGGACCCGCGTGCGGCTGAATGTGGCGAGATATCTGCGCCAATGCCCGTATTTTGCCGGTGACTTCTCCCAAGATTCATTCAAGAATGGCGCCGGTTTGAACCGGGCATGCCCGGCAACGTCCACAGGCGACCACCCTCGAGGTATCTCATGAAATCACTGAAGCTCATCGGTCTGGCATTCGGCGCTTCGATCGCGCTGTCGAGCGCGGCGTTCGCGCAGGATGTCAACATCGCAGTCGCAGGTCCGATGACCGGCGGCGAGTCCGCCTTCGGCCGCCAGATGAAGAACGGCGCCGAGATGGCCGTGGCTGATATCAACGCCGCCGGCGGCGTCAACGGCAAGAAGCTCGCGCTCTCTGTCGAGGACGATGCCTGCGATCCCAAGCAGGCGCGCTCGGTCGCCGAGAAGATCGCCAGTGCCAAGATGCCGTTCGTCGCCGGGCACTATTGCTCGTCGTCGTCGATCCCGGCTTCGGAAGCCTATGCCGACGGCAACGTGCTCCAGATCACGCCTGCCTCCACCAATCCGAAGTTCACCGATAGCGGACTGTGGAACGTGGCGCGCGTCTGCGGCCGCGACGACCAGCAGGGCCTGGTCGCCGCCCAGTACATCGCCAAGAACTACAAGGGCAAGAACATCGCCATCCTCAACGACAAGACCACCTACGGCAAGGGTCTTGCGGATGAAACCAAGAAGGCGCTGAACAAGGCCGGCGTTACCGAGAAGATGTACGAGTCCTACAACAAGGGCGACAAGGACTTCAACGCGATCGTCTCGCGGCTGAAGCGTGACAACATCGATCTCGTCTATGTCGGCGGCTACCACCAGGAGAGCGGCCTCATCCTTCGCCAGATGCGCGACCAGGGCCTCAAGACCGTGCTGATGGCCGGCGACGCGCTCGCCGACAAGGAATACGCCTCCATCACCGGCCCGGCCGGCGAAGGCACACTGTTCACCTTCGGCCCCGATCCGCGCAACAAGCCGACCGCGAAGAAGATCGTCGACGCCTTCAAGGCCAAGAACATCGACCCCGAGGGCTACACGCTCTACACCTATGCGGCGATGCAGGTCTGGTCGCAGGCGGCCAAGAAGGCCGGCACCACCGACGCCAAGAAGGTCATGGCGGCCATCAAGGCCGGCAAGTGGGACACCGTGATCGGACCGATCGAGTATGACGCCAAGGGCGACATCAAGCAGCTCGACTACGTCGTCTACAAATGGGATGCCAAGGGCGGCTACGCCGCGATCAGCGGCAACGGCACCTGAGCGCACTTGCCGGGCCTGAAGGCCTCCTCCAATCATCATCGCGCCCCGGGTTACCCCGGGGCGTTGCTTCCTGCGGCAAGGTCAGACGGCTGCGGGCAGTTCGCCGTCCGCTGCGGCCTGGGCCCTCCGCAGCGCTTGCAGAAGATCGTTCGGCCGAAATGGCTTTTGCAGGCAGACCACGTTGGCGAGGTGGGGCGATTGTTCCATGAAGTCCAGCGCGGTCATCCCCGACACGGCAATGACCGGGAGGCGGGGTGCAAGCTCGCGCAGAGTCGAGATGACCTCGACGCCGCTGGTGTCGCCGAGGAAAATGTCCACGATGGCCGCGTCGAAGGAGGCCGCGCTGAACGCTTTCACTCCGGCCGCGCCGCTGTCGGCCTCGACGACCTCGTAACGGTTGACGCGCAGCACGATCGCGACCATCGCACGGACGTCCTTCTGGTCGTCGATGATGAGAACGCGGGCCATAGGGAACAACTCCCGGATCCTGAAATCAAAATGCCTGATTCAAACCTGGAACCCATAGCAGTGGGAGGGCATTATGGCACCGTCCAGTAAAAGCGCATCTTACCCGATCCCTAGTGCGCGTTCCCAACAAGATTAAGCAAGCTGTAACCTTCGGTTGAGTCGCGGTGGGTTTTGTCATGATGCGTGCCCAGAACGAGCTACCATGGACGGAATTTCATTGGGCCAAATGAGACTGGCGAAGATGCTCAAGACCGATTCGCGAGAGCTGGACCTGTCCGCGACGACCGAGCGAAACACATTCCTGTCGACCTTGCCGGCCACCGCGTCGGACCGCACCGCAGCATTGGCGATCGTCGGCGTCGCCTCGATCCTGTTCGCACTGGCCGTACCGTTCGCAGGTATCCCGCTGCTGCCTGTGCCAGCCTTCGTCGCGAGCTATCAATCCGCCCTCGCCGCCGCGGACATCATCACCGCGGTCCTTCTGCTGTCGCAGTTTGCGGTGCTCCGGACCCGCGCACTGCTCGTGCTAGCAACGGGCTATCTGTTCACTGCCGCGGCGGCCACATGCCATGCCCTCACCTTCCCGGGACTTTTCTCGCCGACGGGGTTGCTGCGTGCCGATCAGCAGACCGCGGTCTGGCTCTACATGATCTGGCACGGCGGCTTCCCGCTCTGCGTGCTGGCCTATGCCTGGCTGAAGGAGGCCGACGGCGGCGCCAGGATCTCAGGCTCGGCAAGCAAGGCGATCTGCGCCAGCGCGCTCGGCGTCGTTGCGGTCTCGATCGTCTTGACCTGGATCGTCACTGCCCAGCACGATCTGCTGCCGGTCCTGCTGCGCGACGGCCGTTACACGCAGCTCATGATCGGCGTGGTGTCCTTCGTTTGGTCCCTGAGCTTCGCCGCACTGGTCTCGCTGTGGTTCCGGCGTCCGCATTCGATCATCGACGTCTGGCTCATGGTCGTGATGTGCGCCTGGCTGTTCGACATCGCACTGTCGGCGATCGTCAACGTCGCGCGCTTCGATCTCGGCTTCTACGCTGGCCGCTTCTACGGCCTCTGCGCAGCTACCTTCGTGCTTGCGGTGCTTCTGACTCGAAAATGTCCGCCTCCAGGCCCACACGGTGGGCCTGGTCGGCAGGCTGCGCCAGCAGTCAGCATTGGATCGCGACTACTACGGCAAGCGCCTTGCCCTGTACGGCGCCGTCGTCGAATCCGCCAATGACGCCATCATCACGAAGACGCTCGACGGTGTCATCACCGGCTGGAACAAGGCCGCCGAACATCTGTTCGGCTATGCCGCCACGGAGGCCATCGGCAAGCCGATCGACATCATTGTGCCGGACGACCGCAAGGCCGAGGTCAGGGGTATCCTGAACCGGGTCGGCGGCAACGAAACGATCGCCCAGCACGAGACGGTCCGCATCCGAAAGGACGGCCGTCGGCTCGACGTCGTGCTCAATATTTTTCCGCTCAAAACAGCTGGCGGAGAGATCATTGGCGCCTCCAAGATCGCCCACGACATCACGGAGGAGAAGCAGTCACGGGAGAAACTGCGCCGCGAGATCGAGGAGCGGCAGCGCATCTTCGAGACCTCGCAGGATCTCATCCTGGTCACCGACGGTTTTGGCAATTTCGTCCAGGTCAGCCCGAGCGTGAAGGATATCCTCGGATTCGGTCCGGAGGACATGGTCGGACACAGCGCAACCGAGTTCATCCATCCCGACGATCTCGACAGGACACGAAGCGAGATGCGCGCGGCGCGGCGCGGCGCCGTCAAGCGCAGCTTCGAGGCGCGCTACTACCACTACGACGGTCACGAGGTCACGCTGAATTGGATGGGCACGTGGTCCGATCCGGTCAAGCGCCATTTCTTCATCGGCCGCGACCTCACCGAGAAGCAGGCGGCCGAGGCGCAGTTCAGGCACGTCCAGAAGATGGATTCCATCGGTCAATTGACCGGCGGTGTCGCGCACGACTTCAACAATGTGCTGACCGTCATCACCGGCACGATCGGCATTTTGGCGGATGCGGTCGCTGACCGTCCCGAACTCGCCGCCATCACCAAGCTGATCGACGATGCCGCCGAACGCGGCGCGCAACTGACCAAGCATCTGCTCGCCTTCGCCCGCAAGCAGCCGCTCCAGCCGCGCGAAATCGACGTCAACGCCCTGACGCTCGAGGCCGCAAAGCTCCTGCATCCCACCCTCGGCGAGCAGATCACCATCCTGCCGCAGCTCACCGAGGATGCATGGCCGGCACTGATCGACCCGGGTCAGCTTTCCACCGCGATCCTCAATCTCGCGCTGAACGCGCGCGATGCCATGCCCGACGGCGGCACGCTGGTGCTGGAGACCCGCAACATCTTCCTCGACGACGGTTATGCCAGCATGAATCCCGACGTGCTGGCCGGCAATTACGTGATGATCGCCGTCAGCGACACCGGCTCCGGAATCCCGCCGGAGTTGATCGACCGGGTGTTCGATCCCTTCTTCACCACCAAGGAGGTCGGCAAGGGCACCGGCCTCGGGCTCAGCATGGTGTTCGGCTTCGTCAAGCAGTCCGGCGGCCACGTCAAGATCTACAGCGAGGAAGGCCACGGCACGAGCGTGAAGATCTACCTGCCGCGCTCGAGCGGCGTGCAGGAGACCGAGTTCGAGGCGCTCCAGAACGCGCCCGTCACCGGTGGCGACGAGAAGATCTTGATCGTCGAGGACGACGCGCTGGTGCGGCAATATGTCGTGACCCAGATCAAGAGCCTCGGTTATGCCGCCCTCGAGGCCGGCAACGCGGCCGAGGCCCTCATCATCATCGACTCCGACAAGGACATCGACCTGCTGTTCACGGACGTCATCATGCCGGGCAACATGAACGGCCGCCAGCTCGCCGATGAGGCGGCGCGCCGGCGCCCCGACCTCAAGACGCTGTTCACTTCGGGCTACACCGAGAACGCCATCGTCCACCACGGCCGGCTCGATTCCGGCGTGCTGCTGCTGGCAAAGCCCTACCGCAAGTCCGAGCTCGCCAAGATGCTCAGGACCGCGCTCGCCGGTTGAGCCTGCGGCATCCCTGCGATATCGCTGGAGCGATCGCCTTTCAGCCTGCGGAGCCGTCTTGAAAAACCTTCTCACCGATATCGCCGGCGTCCGCGTCGGCCATGCCGAGGATGCGAAACTCGCCTCGGGCGCGACCGCGATCATCTTCGACCAACCGGCGGTCGCGGCGATCGACATCCGCGGCGGCGGACCGGGTACCCGCGAGGATGCCCTGCTCGATCTTGCCAGCACGCAAGAACGGGTCGATGCGATCGCGTTGTCCGGTGGCTCCGCCTTCGGGATCGAGACCGGCGGCGGCGTGCAGGCCTGGCTCGCCGAGCAGGGTCGCGGTCTCAATATCCGCGGCGCGGTGATCCCGCTCGTGCCGGGTGCGATCGTGTTCGACCTGCTCAATGGTGGCGACAAGGCCTGGGGGCGCTTCGCGCCCTATCGCGATCTCGGTTACGCGGCGGCCTTGGCCGCAAGCCACGATTTCGCGCTGGGCAGCGTCGGCGCCGGCCTGGGTGCCACCACTGCGACCTTCAAGGGCGGGCTGGGGTCAGCTTCCGCGGTCCTGGCCAACGGCATCAAGGTCGCCGCGATTATCGTCGTCAACGCGGTCGGCAGCGCCACCGTCGGCGACGGGCCGTGGTTCTGGGCAGCGCCATTCGAGGAGAACGGCGAGTTCGGCGGGCGCGGCCTACCGACTGCGTTCACACGGGACATGCTGGCGATGCGCATCAAGGGCGGGCTCGCCGCGACCGCGCGCGAAAACACCACGATCGGCCTCGTCGTCACCGACGCGACGCTGACCAAGGCACAGGCCAAGCGGCTTGCGATGATCGCGCATACCGGGTTTGCCCGCGCGATCTATCCGGTGCATGCCCCGACCGACGGCGACGTGCTGTTTGCCGCCGCGACTGGCGAGAAGCCGGTCGAGCCGTTGGTCGGCCTCACCGAACTCGGCACGGTCGCCGCCAACGTGGTCGCGCGCGCGATCGCACGTGGCATTTACAATGCGACAGCACTGCCGTTCGCAGGGGCACTACCGGCGTGGAAGGATCGCTTCGGCGCGTAAGTAGCACTCGCATCTCGCAACACGTCACACGTCATCGCCCGGCGAAGACCGGGCGATCCAGTATTCCAGAGACGATAAATGATTGAACCGAAAGGCCGCGGCGTACTGGATGCCCCGTCTCCGCGAGGCACGACGACGCAATTTGCGGAGGGAGAGCTTCTCGCTCACACGCTCATCGACATGGACGAGCCGGCAGCCGCTGAGGCGCCTTGCCCGTGCCCGCCTTGCCGCTGCATCAACTGCGCAAACAGATCATAAGCCGAATTACCGGAGGCGCTGGGGGCGCCCGGGACCGTTGTCGACATCTTGAAGCCGTCGGTATAGGTGACGGTGGTGGTGGACGAGCCGTCGGCGCCGGTCGTCGTGGTCGAGGTCGAACCGCCGCTCGACTGCGAGGAAGCATCCGAACCGGTGCCGGACGCATCGCCCGCACCTTGCGCGCGATGGTGGCCGTGATGGCCGCTCTTCAGCGCCTTCGACATCTCGTCGAGGCTGACGCTGCCGTCGGAATTCGAATCCAGCTTGGAGAACACGTCGTCGGCCTGCGCCGTGTTGGTGCCGCCGGCACCCAGCGCATTCTCGAATTCGGACTTGGTGATCTTGCCGTCGCCGTCTCCGTCGATCTGCGAAAAAAGGTCCTTCAGCGCGGCGTCACGGCTCGTCGAGGACGTCGACGTGGAGGACGTGGGGTTCGACGAGGTCGAGCTGGCTGTGCTGCTCGTACTGTCAGAGGACTGGCTCTGCGCGGCGAGCAACGCGTTCATCGTCTCCGGCGAGATCTTCGGATATTTGCCCGAATTGACCGAAGAGGTCGCGCCGCTGGTCGTGCTGTTGCTGCCGCTGTCGATCGCGAACGGATTGGTCGCGCCTTTCGAAGACCCCGTCTTCTGGGTCGACGAGGACGATTTCGAATTCGTCAGCGACTGGATCGCGTCGAGCGCACTCGATGCGGCACCAAGGGCAAACAACATCGCAAAACTCCAACCGATGCGGCATGCCGCGGCCAATGTCCTGGAGGTGACGTCAGCAAGCGCCGTGCCAACGAAAAAAGCTCAATGAAATCCGCCTTCGCCGCACTTTGCACGGCCCGGGAACACCGGCAATTCATGCCGATCGCGGCAGAAATTTCCGCCCACAGAAAGCTCGCCACCCCTGCATTGCCCGGCTGAGAGGCCCATGTTAGGCGAGTTCATCTTTCACGGCCGCCACGGGAAACCGCGCTATGACCCAAGCCTTCGCCCCCCGCCCCCTGGCAATCGCGCCCTCGATCTTGGCCTCGGATTTCTCCAAGCTTGGCGAGGAGGTGCGCGCCGTGGACGCCGCCGGCGCCGACTGGATCCATCTCGACGTGATGGACGGGCACTTCGTTCCGAACATTTCCTATGGCCCCGACATCATCAAGGCGATGCGCCCGCATACGAAGAAAATCTTCGACGCCCATCTGATGATCTCACCGTGCGACCCCTTTCTCGAGGCCTTTGCGAAAGCCGGCTGCGACCACATCACCGTGCATGCGGAGGCAGGTCCGCATTTGCACCGCTCGCTCCAGGCGATCCGCGCGCTCGGCAAGAAGGCCGGCGTTTCGCTCAATCCAGGCACGCCGATCAGCGTGCTCGAATACGTCATCGACCTCGTCGACCTTGTGCTGGTGATGTCGGTCAATCCCGGCTTCGGCGGCCAGGCCTTCATCCCCTCCGCGATCGGCAAGATCCGCGATATCCGCGCGATGACGGCAGGCCGTCCGATCGACATCGAGGTCGATGGCGGCGTCGGTCCCGACGTCGCAGGTCTCCTGGCCGCGGCTGGCGCCAACGCCTTCGTCGCCGGCACGTCCGTGTTCAGGGGCGGCACGCAGGAAGCGTACAAGACCAACATTGCCGCGATCCGCAACGCGGCCGCAGGCGCACGCGGCGAAGCGATCTGAGGCGTCACGCGCTTTCCGCGAATGAGCGGCTTCTACGGATGCTGCGACGCGCAGTGCCTAAAATTGCAATCTTGATCCGTACTCCTCCGGGCTTCCCTGATTCGCGCAAATCACCGCTAGTGATTCTTGCCTGTTTTCGCGGGAGCACATCATGACGACGACCCTGGTTTGGACTGGCGTGGCGTTGTGGCTTGGTTTCAGTGCGTTTGTTGTGTTTGGGCCGTCGGCCGGACCGGTGCAGGTCCCGGCATGTTCGTTGCGTACCACCCGTCGCCATTGGATCTGACGCAAGTGCAGTTCGCGCTCGTGAAGCGTCAGCCGAAGCGCAGGCGCCGCATTCCGCGGCGCCCGCACCCGGACCTCGATTATTTCTTCGGCCGGCTCGAACGCTCCGAAGGCGAGATGCGCGACGACACCGGGCCCGAAGCGGCGGACCTGGATCACCCGCTCCGGTCACCGCGCCGGCATTGAATTCTTTTCTGGACCAAGCACATGAAGCCGCACTGCCCGAACTGCCTGAAGGAAATGACCAAGGCATCCGCGTCGCGTAACCTCTTCAACTGCGAGCCCTGCCGCGAGCTCATCCAGTTCTTCGGCGGCAGCGCGGATCACGGCGAGCCCGGCCCCCAGTTCTCCTGGCCGATCCGCCGCAAGCGCTCCGCCCACGCGGCCTGAACCTTCCAGCATCCAGAGCACGGCCCTATCCGGCCTCCTCGCCCGCATCCGCAGCCAGCCGCGGCGGCCGCACCACGGTGACAGTGCAGGCCGCTTCCGAGGCCACCTTGGCCGAGACGCTGCCGAGCAGCGTGCGGCGGAACGAGCTCTGCCGCGCGCCAATGATGAGGTGGTCGACCTGGTTGACCTCGGCGAATTCCAGGAGCGCCGCAGCGGGATCGACCGCTTCCAGCACATGAACCGACAGCCGGCTCTCATCCAGCTTGAGCGGCGTCGCCCAATGCCTCAGCGCCACCAGGCGGTCAATATGCTTGTTGGAGCCCTGCTCGTCGAGCGTCCGATCGATCGCGATCCGGTTGAGCTTGAGCACGTTGACGCAAGCGAGCCGCGCCGACGGCAGCGTCGCGAGAATGCGCTCGGTGGTGACGCGCAGCGCCTCGTTCAGCTCCGGCGCGCCTTCCACCGTCTCGAGCGCAACCGCGAGGATCGGACTCGATGCGATTTGGGCTGCGACATCCGATTTCGCGCGGGGCGCCATGACACCCTGGTTGAACCGGCGGCGCCAGGCGACGCTGAGCGGATCGCGCTTCAGCCGCTCCGAACGCGCGGTGAGCTTGATCTGGTCGGGATGGGCGAGATCGAACGCAAGCTGTGACGCCGTCGGATAGCGCCACACCGGCTCGATCTCGAGGCACCTCAGCACGACCTCCTGGAGCCAGGGCGGATAGTCGGCGCGTAAGCCGCGCGGCGGGTACGGATCGCGCCACAGCCTCCTCCTCATCGCACGCAGCGTCTCGCCCTCGCCAAAGGGACGCTCGCCCGTCGTGAAGAAATAGAGCAGCACGCCGAGCGAAAACAGATCGCTGCGCGGATCATCGCGCACGCCTGACAGCCGTTCCGGCGCCATATAGGGCGCAGTGCCGTAAGGCAGGCGGAATTCCTCCTGCAGCAGATCCGGCAGATGGTTGTGGTGCGACAGGCCATAGTCGATCAGCACGGCCTCGCCGCTCTCGCGGAACATGATGCTGCTCGGCTTGATGTCGTGGTGGATCACGTTCTGCCGGTGCAAATCGGCGAGCCCCGTCGCGATCCTGGCGACGAGCCGCCGCGCCTCGTCATACGGCAGCGGCAAGTCGGGCAATCGCTTGTAGAGCGTGGTCCCGGAGATGCGCTCGATCACGACATAAGCCTGGTGGGCGAAATCGCCGGTGCCGAAACATGAAGGTACATGCGGCCCGGCCAGCCGCGGCAGGATCATCATCTCCATCTCGAAGGAGACGATCGCCGCAGGGTCCTCGCCCTCCGACACCCGCGGAATCTTCATCAGCAGCGGCACGTCGATGCCGGGATAGGTGACCGTCCACAGCGTCGCCATCCCGCCGGCATGGATGCATTCGCAGATGGTGTAGCCGTTGATCTCTGCGCCTGATTTGACCAGGGGTTTCGGCATCGCCTCTAGCGCCCCTGCGACAGCCGGTCGGCAAGCCAACGTGGCAGGCCGTTCTCGCGGATCCGGTTCGCGGCCGTCTCGACATCGTAGGGCGCGCGGCAATAGGTGATCAGGCAAGAGACCGTGTCGAACAGCACGAAAGCGGCGGATGGATCGCTATCACGTGGCTGGCCGACCGAGCCGAGCACCGCAAGCCATTGCCGCCCGCGCAGTAGCGGTACGGAGACGTCGGTCTTGGGCACCAATCCCGACATCTTCGCCGTCACCGACATCGAATAGATCGCCGGACGGTGGATGTGGCCGCAGAACGTGACATGGGCCGGCGTCGCGATCAGGCTCTTGGCGGCGTCCGCCGTCGATCGGACATAGTGCCAGCTTCGGGGGCTGGAGGCTTCCGAATGCACGAACAGGCGATCGCCGTCCTGCACCAGCATCGGCAATTCCGCCAGGAACCGGCGCTGCACGGTGTCGAGCCGACCGCGGGTCCATTCGATCGCGATCTGCGCCTCGGCATTCATCGTCTCGGCCGAGGAATTGACCGCCTGGTCATGGTTGCCGCGCACGGCGACGGCGCCTTGGGCAACCAGCTCCATCGCGGTATCCACCACCCATTCCGGATCGGCGCCATAGCCGACGAAGTCGCCGAGCAGGATGAATCGCTCGGCGCCACGCGCCCGCGCGACCTTCAGGCACGCCTCGAACGCCTGCCGGTTGCCATGGATATCCGAGAAGACAGCGAGAAGCACGCACCCTCCACCCCAAATGTCTTGTCGGAAGCCGATAAGGCCAAATTGAGCGACGTCAAGATGCGTCTGCGCGGTTCGGTTTTCCAGCGGGTCCCTGCGGCGAGGGTGAAGGGCCTATTGCTCGTCCTTGGGCGGCATCCGGGGTGGCGGCACAGGGGTGAAACCGGCGCCTTGCGCGCCGGCCTGCGGAGCGCTGAACTCGCCGGTCGAGGAATCGCCGCCGCTCGTCTCCATGATGGTCTTGGGCGTCACATATTCCCGGACCATGTCGATGAGGCTGCCGTCGCCGCCGCCGAAATCGGCGGCGCGGCCGCCTTGCGGATGTCCCAGCGCGATCTCGTTCTCCGCTGCATGGGTCTTGTCGGCCAGCCTGTCGTTGTAGGGGATGCGGAAGGCTCGGGGGATGCCGCTTGGGCGATTGTCCTCATCCAGTTGCTCGACCCACAGATAGATCGAGCCGGGATCGCCCTCCAACGAATGCGGCTCGACGATGCGGGACTTCAGCAGCTTGAAGTTCCCCGGCAGCCGATCGGCGCTGGCCCAGCCGAGCAGCCCGCGCATTTCCGTGAAGCTCACGACATAGAACGCACTGGTCACGACCACCGCGACTGCCTTGAACGACCAGTGCAGCCGCGCATAGACCAGCACGATCAGCAGCAGCGCGCCGATGACGGTGTAGGCTATCGATAGCGTGAGGATGATCGTTTGCAGGCTAGTCACGGCGCACCCTCGCAGCGTTCTTGCTCACACCGGTGCTCGGGTCGAGATCGGCGCCGTTGCGCCAGCCGCTGCGAAAGGTCTCGAGCAGCGATTTCGGCCGCTGGTCCACATTGACCACCTTGCCTTCGGCATCGAGCCGGAACCGCACCGCGGTCTTCTCGTCGCCGGTGTGATCGAGCATGAACTTGTTGTCGAAGACCACCTGCGCCGTCGGATTGAGCTTCTGCACCTTCACATTGGCCTCGACCGGGACGCCGGTCGTCGCCACGAAATGCGATACGTTGACGGTGTATTCGCCGGGAACGATGCCGCGCACCGTGACGATCTCCTCGCGGATCGGCGAGGCGATCTTCTTGCCGTTGACCATGATGAAGTCGTTGGCCCCGCCGCGGTCATCGCGGTCGAGCGTCAGGAAGCCGGCCTCGCGGTGGCGATACCAGGCGATGTTGCCGGCGGGATCCTGCACGAACAGGTCGAGATCGTCGGGATGGCTGTCCGGCCAGTCCAGCGTGATCATGAACTCGGCCTTGGAGTCGATCTTGCCGTCCTTGGCATCCGGCGAGACCGCGAGCAGTGCGAGGAAGAACAGGAACGCGATCACCTGGAGCGCCTTGAACAGCATCACGCCCAGGGGATCGAACGGCTCCTCGCGCGGATAGAGACCAAAGTCATCCATCATGACGGCGTTCCAGCGCCCTTGCGCTCCAGTACCGGCGTCACATAGGTCTCGGTCAGCACCACCGCGTCCGAGAACACCTTCTGGGTCGCGGCGTCCAGCATGTAATACTGGATGCGGACCAGGATCGAGCCGACGAGGCCCGCCAGCGTCGTGTACATCGCGACCGCCATGCCATCGCTCATCAGCCCCATCGAGGATCGCATTGCGACCTTGTCGGCGGCGTCGAGCCCCGCGATCGGCGCCAGCATGATGATGAAGCCGACGATGGTGCCGAGCAGGCCGAGCTTCATCAGCGTATCCGAGACGAAGGCCCCGAAGCCGTTTGACCCGCGCAGGCGATCGGCGAGCGTCCGCAATAACAGCGTCTGGTCGACCGGACGGTAGTCCTGCGCCGTGGCCTTGGTCACGAGACTCTCGATGTGGTCCCGCACCAGCCCGCGCGGCAGCGCGGTCGCGCCGGCGTCCAGCGCCTTGCCGCCCTCGGGCGCCGCGAGCACCGCGCGGCAGCGCCGGGCCGCCGCGCCCTCGCGGGCAATTGCCCGCGTGCGCAGGAAGCAGTGACCGCAGGTGAGGACATAGAGCAGCGCGATCACGCTGGAAATGTAGGTGCGGTCCGACGACAACATCAGACGGATCAGGCCGAAGCGCCACAGCAGCACGACGGCGAAGACCGAAAGCCCGGTGAAGATCATCCAGAACAGGAGCGCGCTGCGCTCGGATGGGTCGGTCGCGGTCCCCGCGATCGGTCCAATCGTCATCGAACTCATGCTGCACTGCTCCTGGCCTGCAAAGATTGGCCTACCGCGATTTCCCGCCCATTAGATCAAAGCCGCCGCGCCCGGTCCAAAGAGCCATGCCCAATCCGGCTTGGGAAATTTGCCCGAGCTGCCATCCTGCCATACCTCGCAATTGGCAAGGCGCGGCGGCGTTGTTAGGCTGACCTTACCAAACTTTGGGGTGATCGCATGCGCCTTGTGCTTGAGCTTGTCGCCCGTCTGTTTCTTATCGTCGCGCTCTGCCTTGGAGCGGCGACCGTCTGGGCGACGTTCGACGCCTATCGCAGCGTCGACCGGGCGACCGCGGCCTCGGCGCAACGGGTCGCGCAGGCGCTTCAGGCGCTGTACTGGCACGAATTCTTGTTGCGTAGCAGCAGAACACGCGAGCAGCTTCTGCCGGTTCCGGAGTGGCGCACGCTGGAGACGATGAAGCTGATCTCGCCCGGCGTCTGCGTCGAGTTCCAGCCGGTCATCGCGTTCGAAAAGCCGCTCTGCGGCCAGAGCGAGGGGCTAGGCAAGACGCCGCCGCGCTGGTTCGCATCGATCGTGCCGACCTTCCTCGGCAGCCACGCCGAAGTGATACGGCCCGTCAGTCCTCGCGCGGCGACCGCCGGAACGGTGGTCGCGACGCCGGATGCCGCGGCCGCCATCTCGCTCGCCTGGGAGTACATCCTCAACGTGATCGACGTCGCGCTTTTGATGGCGGCGGCGATCGCACTGCTGGCTTCGCTCGCGATCGCGCATGCGCTGGCGCCGGCGCGCACGATCGTGACCGCCTTGCAGCGCATGGCGCGCGGTCAGTATCGCACGAAACTGCCGCGCTTCCGCTCGATGGAGCTGGCGATGATCGGCAGCGCCGTCGGCGAGCTCGGCGGCCGGCTGGAGGAAGCGACCGAACAGCGCGCGGCGCTGACGCGGCGCCTGATCGAGATCCGCGACGATGAGCGCCGCGCGCTCGCCCGCGAACTGCACGACGAGTTCGGGCAAAATCTCTCGGCCATCCTCGCCTTCGCCAACACCATCGAGACGGCGGGCACGAAGGAAGACAAGGACAACGGCATCGCGCAGGACGCGCGGATGATCTCGCAGGCCACGCATCATCTGATGGCCTCGCTGCGCGACGCGCTGAAGCGCCTGCGCAATCCCCTTCCCGCAGAGCTTGGACTGGAGGCGAGCCTGGTGAATTTGGTGGATAGCTGGCGTTCGCAGAGCGCGGCGCGGCCGACGATCCAGCTCGATCTCAAGGGCGACCTCACCGACATCAGCGGCCCGGCCGCCACCACCGCCTATCGCGTCGCGCAGGAGTGCCTGACCAACGCATTGCGCCACGGCGCGGCACGCGAGATTTCCCTGCGCGTCGAGCGGCGCACGGGCGATGACGATGCATTGCTGATCAGTGTCGAGGACGACGGCGGCGGCGATGCGGTACGCGTGGCGCAGTCGGCCGGCTTCGGCCTCACCGGCATCCGCGAGCGCATCGCTGCGGCGGGCGGATCATTGTCGATCCTGCCCGCCCATCGCGGCCTCAGTGTCGCCGCCACCATCCCGCTCGCCGCATGAGGCCGGGATGAACGAGATTGCGGCAACAGGAATCTCCGTGCTGCTGGTCGACGACCATCCGATCGTGCGGCAAGGCTACCGGCGCGTGCTGGAAAGCCAGGGCGATCTGCATGTCGTGGCGGAAGCCGATAACGCCGCGGATGCCTACAGCGCCTTCAAGGCGCGCGATCCTGACGTCGTCGTGCTCGATATCTCGATGCCCGGCGCGAGCGGGCTGGAGGCGATCCGCAACATCCGCGCGCGCAGCCCGCGGGCGCGCATCCTCGTTTTCACCATGCACAACGAGGCCGTGCTGGTGAAAGCCGCCTTCAGTGCCGGCGCCAGCGGCTTCGTCACCAAGAGCAGCGAGCCGTCCGCGGTCGTATCCGCGATCCGCAGCGTTGCCCGCGGCGAACGCGCCATGAGCGACGACATCGCGCACATCCTGGCCGAGGACAGCCTCTCGGCGGGCTCGGCGCTGGATCAACTGGGAGAACGCGAGATCGAGATCCTGCGCCAGTTCGCGGGCGGCGCCACCACCGAACAGATCGCGACGCATCTCAATCTCAGCGTCAAGACGGTGCAGAACTATCACTATCTGATCAAGACCAAGACCGGCGCGCGCACGGATGCGCAGCTCGTGCGGCTCGCCGCGGCTTGCGGGCTGACGAAGATCTAAGTGTTCGCCCGTCCCTGGACACAGGGCGCGCAGAGCCCTCCTCCGCACGCGGGGCCTCCAAGAATATTTCGATCGCCTTAGCGATGCGGATTGGAACGGAGGCGGTCGAACTCTGGTTAGTACCAGAGCGAAGGAGTTCCGCCATGAGTAAGGCTATCCGCGAAGCCACCTATCCCGCGATCATCACTGTCGGCGAGCTCATCGATGAACTCTGCCGCCTGCCAGACACAGCAACGATTCGATTCCACTGCCCCCTGCTCGGACAAGAGCTTGCATTCTACCGGCTTCGAAAGCGGGCGAAGGACCTTGTCGAAATTGAAGTCAATGCGTATCCGGAAAGCCCGCCGGTCGTGCCATTGGCCGGTGCCGCGCTTGGTGGGCGGAAAAAATCTCACCATCCGCGTTCGCTCCGCGATGGTGCCCTTGCACATAAGGTGGGGGGATAACAAACGCCGGCCAGGTCGGCTACCGCTGGCTTTGGAGCGGGTGGGTTGTTCGGCCTAAGCCTTCAATCCGCGCAACAGCAGCGCCAGCGTCGCATCGACGCGCGCCGGCAGATCGGCGTCCTTCCACTCGTCGGCGTGGGCCGGATGGTGGAAGCGGACGGTGGCATCGAACATGGCGCGCGCGGTTGCCTTGACGTCGCCAACCTCGAACACGCCCTGCTTCACGCCGTCGGTCAGGATCGCCCCGATCTGGTCGATCATGGTGTCCTTGTGACACCTGACGGCTGCGCAGGCCTCGCGCGCCAGGGTCAGATAGGTGTCGAACATCTCGGGGTCGTCGAGCACGCGCGAACGCTTGGCGTCGAACAGCGTGCGCAGCCAGCGGTCGAGCCTGACTGGCGCCGGACCCTGCTCCTCGGCGATCGCCAGCAACGGCGCGTCGATACGGTCCAGCCAACGTTTGGCAACGGCCTCGCGCAGCGAGGCCTTGCTCGGGAAATGGCGGTAGACGCTGCCGTGGCTCACATCGAGCGCACGGGCAACGTCGACCACGGTGGCCTTGGCAAGTCCGTAGCGCCGCAACACGTCCTCGGTGACTTCGAGGATCCGCTCCGGCGTCAAGATAACGGCTTCATTCATGCCAGCACCATGGTCCCGTTGAGGGCTCAGTTACCCGGCGATGGAGCTGCTTTCCGAAGCGCCCGTGCCGGTCGTTTCGGAAAGCTCTCGCCTTAATGAGGCAGTTTTGCAGCCTGCGCCGCGATCTGGCGCGCCACCAGTAAATTGAGCCAATGCCCAATCGTCCCGGTCAGATTGATGATTTCGGTCGTCATTGTCTTAAGTCTCCAATCGTCCGCGGTTTCTCCTCGGGGAGAACCACGAGACGCCCAATCGGAGCGTCCAAGAACGGATATACACGTCTCGCTGACAGATTTCAATATCTGTCAGTCAATGATCCGTGATTGACAGCCGATTTTTGCGGGCCTCCTCTCCGGCCGCCCTTGGGCCGGCTGGTCCGGTGGATAGTTCGGCGATCTCCCTCTTCCCGGGCTCGGATCGTTTGTTTCGCCCTCTCCGCTCTGCTAAATCACGGCGTAAAAAGCATTTTGGCAGGTAGCGCTCTCTTGGGTCGCCCGCCCACCTTCCTGGAGCAGTCCAATGATCCCCCGCTATACCCGCCCGGAAATGGCCTCGATCTGGGAACCGCAGACCCGGTTCAAGATCTGGTTCGAGATCGAGGCGCACGCGGCTGACGCCCTCGCCGAGCTCGGGACGATCCCCAAGGAAGCCGCCAAAACGGTCTGGGCCAAGGCCAAGGACGTCACCTTCGACGTCGCCCGCATCGACGCGATCGAGCGCGAGACCAAGCACGACGTCATCGCCTTCCTCACCCACCTTGCCGAGATCGTCGGCCCCGAGGCGCGCTTCGTGCATCAGGGCATGACCTCCTCCGACGTGCTCGACACTTGCCTCAACGTCCAGCTCACCCGCGCAGCCGACCTGCTGCTCGCCGACCTCGACAAGGTGCTGGCGGCGCTGAAGAAGCGCGCCTTCGAGCACAAGATGACGCCCACCATCGGCCGCAGCCACGGTATCCATGCCGAGCCCGTGACCTTCGGTCTCAAGCTCGCTTATGCCTATGCCGAATTCACGCGCGCCAAGGAGCGCCTGATCGCGGCGAGGAAAGAGGTCGCGACCTGCGCCATCTCCGGCGCCGTCGGCACCTTCGCGCAGATTGATCCGCGCGTGGAAGAACACGTCGCCAAGGCCATGGGCCTTGTCCCCGAGCCGATCTCGACGCAGGTGATCCCGCGCGATCGCCACGCGATGTATTTCTCGGTCCTCGGTGTGATCGCCTCCTCGGTCGAGCGCTTCGCGGTGGAGATCCGCCACATGCAGCGCACCGAGGTGCTGGAGGCCGAAGAGTTCTTCTCCGAAGGGCAGAAGGGTTCGTCCGCGATGCCGCACAAGCGCAACCCCGTGCTCTCGGAGAACCTCACCGGCCTCTCGCGCATGGTGCGCGCTTATGTGACACCGGCGCTGGAGAACGTCGTGCTCTGGCACGAGCGCGACATTTCGCATTCCTCCGCCGAGCGCATGATGGCCCCCGACGCGACCGTGACGCTCGACTTCGCGCTGGTGCGCCTCGCCGGCCTGATCGACAAGCTGCTGGTGTATCCCGCCAACATGCAGAAGAACCTCGACCGCCTCGGCGGCCTCGTGCACTCCCAGCGCGTGCTGCTGGCGCTGACGCAGAAGGGCGCCAGCCGCGAGGACGCCTACAAGCTCGTGCAGCGCAATGCCATGCCGGTCTGGCGCGGCGAAGGCGACTTCCTCCAGCTCCTGAAGAAGGACGCTGAGGTGAAGAAATATCTCACCGACTCCGAGATCGAGGAGCAGTTCGATCTCGGCTATCACCTCAAGCACGTCGACACGATCTTCAAACGCGTGTTCGGGGAAAGCTGAGTGTCGCGTCCGTAGTCCGTAGCCTGGGTGAGCGCAGCGATACCCGGGGAGCCGCCAACAAAGATCCCGGATGTCGCTTCGCTCATCCGGCTACAACAATAACAACAACAGAGACGGAGCCCCCATGCCGATCGTCAACCGCGTTGCCGCCCTGTCCGACGAAATGGCCGCCTGGCGCCATGACTTCCATGAGAACCCGGAACTGCAATACGACGTCCATCGCACCGCCGGCATCGTCGCCGATCGTTTGCGCGAGTTCGGCTGCGACGAGGTGGTGACTGGCATCGGCCGCACCGGCGTCGTCGGCGTGATCCGCGGCCGCAAGTCGGCCTCCGGCAAGACCATTGGCCTGCGCGCCGACATGGACGCGCTGCCGATCATGGAGACGTCAGGCGTCGCCTACGCCTCCAAGGTACCCGGCAAAATGCACGCCTGCGGCCATGACGGCCACACCGCCATGCTGCTCGGCGCCGCCAAATATCTGGCCGAGACGCGCAACTTTGACGGCACCGCGATCGTGATCTTCCAGCCCGCCGAGGAAGGTGGCGGCGGCGGCAAGGCGATGGTCGAGGACGGGCTGATGACGCGCTGGAACATCCAGGAGGTCTACGGCATGCACAACATGCCGGGCCTGCCCGAGGGCCATTTCGCGACCACGCCGGGTGCGATGCTCGCCTCCTCCGACAACATCCAGATCACGGTCCACGGCAAGGGCGGCCACGCCGGCGCGGGTCCGCACAAATCGATCGACAGCGTGCTGATCGGCGCACAGATCGTCAACGCGCTGCAATCGATCGTCGCGCGCAACGTCGATCCGCTGAAGTCAGCCGTCATCTCGATCACGCAATTCCACTCCGGCACGGCCTTCAATATCATTCCGGAGATCGCCGAGCTCGGCGGTACTGTGCGCACGCTCGATCCTGAGGTGCGCGATCTCGTCGAACGCCGCATCGGCGAGGTCGCCGACAGCGTCGCCCGTGCCTATGGCGGCTCGGCGGAGACGAAATACACGCGCATGTATCCGGTGACGATGAACCATGCGCGCGAGGCCGGCCTTGCCGCTGACGTCGCCCGCGACATCGTCGGCGCCGAGCGCGTCAACGACAAGTTCATTCCCATGATGGGCGCCGAAGACTTCTCGTTCATGCTGGAAGCGCGCCCCGGCGCGATGATCCTGGTCGGCATGGGCGACGGCAACGAGTGCCACCACCCCAGCTACATCTTCAACGACAACATTCTCGGCCACGGCGCGTCCTATTGGGCACGCCTGGTGGAGACGCGGATGCCGGCGGGGTAACTCGGCGAAGAGTATCCCCCTATCGAGGCCCGTGGCGTCTGCACCAAACCACAATAGATAATCCTGCGCGGTTTGGGGCGGGCTTGCCAGCCATGCCACCGCGAGGCTACCGCTTCAGATCAGTTGCAAACCTCTCTCTGCTGCCCAACACCGCCGCTCCCCTGCGATTGCCCCGTACCAATTACTTGCCGAGCTTGGGCGCGCTCTTGTAGGCGGAATTGCCGATCACGAGCGCAACGCGCTTCTCGGCCTGCGCGGCGGTACAGCCGAGCCAGCTTGCAAGAACAAGAGAAGCAAGAGCTCTGAGCCCGATGGCGGAAGCCCGGCAATTGTGCTTCGTCATCAATTGCATATTTCGGCGGGTAGCTTGACCGTAGGAGTGGCTGGATGATTGGCCGTGCCGAGCCGGCATCCCTTGGCGATCGGCCTGCATCCGGCGTTGTTGCAGATCATTTGCCCGGAGGCCTGCGGCGTCGACGGCGCAGCCTCCGTTTGCTTCCGGTCCGTATCCCGCCTCCTCGAATCCTCGCGCGTTGCGACCGGCTTCTTCTCCTGAATCTTCTCGCACTCGTTGTCGTCACCGACGCGGTAGCCAGCGCGGCAGGCGATCTTCGCGCATTGATCGCCATCGGCCTTGAAGCCGAAATTGCATATAAGCGGGCAGACGCGTCCCGGCTTCGCCTTCAGCGCATCGAGCGCGTCGACGCTCGCAAGCTTCACGTCCAGCTGGGTGCCGGCATATTTGTTGAACAGTGTCAGCGAGCGCTGCGATGCGGCGCTCCAGTCGCCGTCGGCAGCGGCGGACAGGCAGCCGACGCGACGCAATTCGCTCTGCACGGATTTCGTGATGTCGCCGGGCGGCGGATCACTTGGCGGCGGCGACAGCGCGGCGATTTTCCTACCCTCGGCATCGGCCGCCTTCTTGTCCGCCGCCTGCTTCGCTGCCGCCTCGGTCGCCGCCTTCTCGAGCGCCCGCTTCTCCGCGAGCGACTTGGCCGCGGCAGCTTCCGCCGCCTTGCGATCTCGTTCGGCCACCTCCGCCTTGGCCTGCTCGATCTGCTTGGCCTTCTCGGCCGCAATCCTCGCCTCTTCCGCGGCTTTCGCAGCGGCGGCCGCTTTCTCCAGCTCGGCCTTCTGGGCTCGTTCGGTCGCGAGCCTCGCCTTCTCCTGTTCGGCCAGGCGCGCCTTCTCCGTCGCCAGCGTGCGATCCTCCTCGGCGGCAATCTTCTTCAACTGCACGCGGGCGAGGTTGGCGTAAAAGCCCTCCGGATAGGTCTGGAGGAATGCTTCCCAGGCTTCACGCAGGCCGGCCTGAAGGGCAAGCTCGTAGTCTTTGCGCACACTGTCCTGTGGATTTGCCTGCGGACCGGCTGCGGCGGCCGGCCTTGCCGGCACCAGCGGCACATCGCTGCCGCCCAGGGAGCCATAGACATACGGCTCCTGCTTGTTGCCGGTCTTTTTCAAGACGTCGTCACGGACAAACCCGAACGCCTTGCGCAAGTCGAGCCCGGGCTTTGGCAGATGATCGGTCAGCGCCACCGCGAACGGGCTGTTCCGGGAGTCGCCATCGGACGCCGTCGACCCCGCCTTGGCCGCAAATGCGATCATCGTGTTCGGACTGGTCGGCTCGACCTTGGCAAGCCCGCCACCAATCGCGCGCGAGGCCAGGGTGCGCTTCATCGTCTTGGCGAAAGGGTTGTCGCGACAGGCATCGAGGATGACGAGACGGAGTTGTTTGGCTGGTTCGACCGCGTACAGCGCGCGGTCGAGTGCGATCGTCTCGTCGAGGACATCGCCATCGGTTTCCAGCATGGCATCGGTCGGAACGAGGTAGTTGCTGCCGTCCAGCTCGATGCCATGGCCCGCATAGTAGATCACCGCCATGTCGGCATCGCGCGTCCTGGCCGCGAACTCGCGTAGCGATCGCCGCATTTCGCTGGCATTGAGGTCCAGCTTGATCTCGACCGTATCGAAACCCGCATTCCTGAACATGCCGCCGACCAGTCCGGCGTCGTTCACCGGGTTCGCGAGCCGCGGCGCGTTCTTGTAGGCGGAATTGCCGATGACGAGCGCAACGCGCTTGTCGGCCTGGGCCGATCCGCACCCCAGCCAAAGACTGAATATCAGTATCAAAACGTTTCTAACAATCATGAAAACGCTCAAGCCTATACGGCCATTCAGGTGATACCCTAATTGCACACTTCTTTCGTCCGGCCAGACATCACTGAGCTCGCATCAGAGGTGCTGGCGCGTTCTATTCTGCATCCCTTGCCGACAGGGCGGCAGCCAGCGGAATTGCAGAATATCTGGCCAGATGCTTGCGGCTTCGATGGCGTGGACTCTGTGTCCTTGCGATCCGTATCCCGCCTCCGCGAATCCTCGCGCGTCGCGACCGGCTTCTTCTCCGATATCTTCTCGCACTCGTTGTCGTCACCGACGTGATAGCCGGCGCGGCAGGTGATCTTCACGCATTGATCGCCGTCGGCCTTGAAGCCGAAATTGCAAATGAGCGGGCAGACTCGTCCGGGTTTTGCTTTCAGCGCATCGAGCGCGTCGATGCTTGCAAGCTTCGCGTCGAGCTGGGTGCCGGCATATTTGTTGAAGAGCGTGAGCGAGCGCTGTGATGCGGCGCTCCAGTCGCCGTCCGCAGTCGTGGACAGGCAGCCCACACGGCGCAATTCGCTCTGTAGGGATTTTGTCAGATCAACCACCGACAATGTGGATGCCGGCGTCGGCGAAAGGACTGCAACTTTTTGCTCGACCTCAGGCATCTGCCGATCGGCCGTCGGCTTTGCCACCTGCTCCGCCTTCTCGGCGGCCTGCTTGGCGGCAAGCTCGGCCTTGGCCTTCTCCGCCGCCTGCTTCTCGGCCTGTGCTTTCGCCGCAGCAGCCTCAGCCAGCTTGCGCTGGTGCTCCGCCGCGTCCGCCCTAGCCTGCTCGATCTGCTTCTGCTTCTCCGCCGCGATCCGGGCCTCTTCGGCAGCTTTGGCCGCCGCGGCCGCCTTGTCCTGCTCGGTCTTCTGGGCGCGTTCGGCAATAAGCCTTGCCTTCTGCTGCTCGGCCGCATTCGCCTTTTGCTCGGCCGGGACGCCCGCGTCTCTTCAGCGGCGATCTTGTTCATCTGGCCCTTGGCCAGATTGGCATAAAAACCTTCGGGATATTGCGCCAGGAAGGCTTCCCAACCGTCGCGCGTGGCAAGCTGCAGCGCCAGCTCGTAATCCCTGCGAATAGAATCCTGCGGGTTGGCCTGCGCCCCAGACGCGGCCGGTTTGACCGCAACCAATGGCACGTCGTCGCCACCGAGCGAGCCGTACACGTACGGCTCCTGCTTGTAGCCCGTGCTCTTGAGCACGTCGTCGCGCACGAAGCCGAAAGCCTTGCGCAGGTCGAGGCCCGGCTTCGGCAGGTGCTCGACCAAGGCGACGGCGAACGGGCTGTTCTTGGAGTCGCCGTCAGACGCGGTCGATCCCGCTTTCGCGGCGAAGGCGATCATGGTGTTGGGGCTGGTCGGCTCGACCTTGGCGAGCCCGCGTCCGATCGCGCGGGAGGCCAGCGTCCGTTTCATGGTCTTGGAAAACGGATTGTCGCGGCACGCGTCCAGGATGATCAGGCGCAGCTGCTTGGCCGGCTCGACCGCGAACAGCGCGCGCTCGACCGGGATGGTCTCGTCGAGCACGTCGCCATCCGTCTCCAGCGTCGCATCGGTCGGAATGAGATAGTTGGTGCCTTCCAGCTCGATGCCGTGGCCGGCGTAATAGATCACCGCCACATCCGCATCGCGGGTCCTGCCGGCGAACTCACGCAACATGCGCCGCATCTCGCTCGCACTGAGATCCAGCCTGACGTCGACGGAATCAAAGCCCGCCTTCTTGAACATGCCGCCGACCAGAGTGGCATCGTTCACGGGATTGCCGAGCTTGGGAGCGCTCTTGTAAGCGGAATTGCCGATCACGAGCGCAACCCGCCGGTCCGCATGGGCCGGTCCGCAGGCAAGGCCAATGGCCAAAATCAACAAAGCAAATAACCGAAACGGAATCACTTGCGTCCCCCAGGATGCAATTCCATGAGAATATCCGGGAGCGTGGCCGATTGCCAATTCTTCCTATGTGATAATTGTCACACAAGACCCTCTATCGGGGTATGGATAATGCGGCGAAGCGTCGCTCTGCTTTCGCAGCTGACGCCAAAGCCGGCTGTTGGGTCCGTTACATCTGCACCACCTCGTGGCGCATCACGAACGGTGCAAGCAGTGCGTGCACCTCGCTCGCAACCGCCTCGCGCTGATCAGCCGGCAGGCCCGCCAGCGTAACCGTGGCGATCGAGCCGTGGCTGCCGTGAGCGCCGACCCTGACCTTGCAGTCGATGCCGCGCTCGGCGAGCGGTGTCAGCACCTTCGTGAACACGCGCCGGGCTGCGTCCCAGCGCAGTTGCGGCTTGAATACCTTGCCGACGCCGGTGACAGGCATCGGGTCGATCGGAATGACCTGCACCGGAACGGCGGCGCGCTCCGGCGTGCGCTCGCGCACCCATGTCTCCAACTCGCCCGGTTCGACAGTCGCACCCGGCTTCAGCTGCACGTAACCCACCGGCAATTCGCCGGCATAGGCGTCGGGCTGACCGACCACCGCGGCAAAGCCGACGGCGGGATGCCGGAACATGATCTCCTCGATCGGCGCCGGATCGATGTTGTGGCCGCCGCGGATCACGAGATCCTTGGCGCGGCCGGTGATCCAGAGATAGCCGTCGGCATCGAGCCGGCCGAGATCGCCGGAATTGACCCAGACCTCGTCGACGAAGGCGCCCTTGTTGTGCTCGTCGTTGAGATAGCCGCCGAACACGCCGGGCCCGGCCATGATGACGACACCGATCTCGTCCGGCGCGCAGTCGCGGATCAGCCGGCCGTCGGCATCGAGTTGCACGATGCGGACCCGCGCGTAAGGCATGGGCAGGCCGACCGAGCCGAGCCGGATCGGCCGCGACGGATAGGCCAGCGTGTGCACGCTCGAGGTCTCGGTCATGCCGTAGACCTCGACGACCGGCAGCTTGAGCTTGTCCTGGATCGCAGACCCCACCGCGACCGGGATCGCCGAGCCGCCGCCGGCGGCATATCTCAGGCTGGAGATGTCGGCATTGCCGGGCGGCACCGCGAGCGTCGCGGCGAGCACCGTCGGCACGCTCGACAGCGCCTCCGGCTTGAAGCGCTCGACCAGTTGCCAGATGTTCTTCACCGCACTCGGATTGCGCCATCCGCTCGGCGACAGCACGACCAGCGATCCGCCGGCGGACAGCGTCAGCAGCACCTGGGTCAGCGAACCCCCGACATGAAACAGCGGCATGCCGAACAGCATGTTGGCGCCGGGCTTGGACTTCAGCAGCAGATTGAGCGCCCAGGCCTGATAGACCTGGTTGGCATGGGTGTGCCGCACCAGCTTTGGCGTTCCGGTGGTGCCTCCAGTGTGGAAATAGGCCGCGATGTCGCTGCCGAGAATCTTGCGTCCGCTGATAAGCCGGTCCGACGGCTGCTGCTTGATCAGATCGCTGAAGGCAAAGATTCCCTTTGCCGGATCGCCGCCGCCGAACACCTGCACGACCGCCTTGAGATGCTTGAGTCGTGGGCGGATCTGTTCGACCTTCTGCCAGATGTCAGTGCCGGGCATCGGCCCCAGCGCCACCAGAATTTTCGTGTTCGCTGCCTCCAGGATCTCCGCGATCTGGTGCGGCTCCAAGAGCGGATTGACGGGATTGGCGATGCCCGCGGCTTCCGCGCCGAACAGCGTCACGAAGGCATCGGGCACCAGCGGCAGCATGAAGCTGATAACGTCGCCCTTCTCGACGCCGAGCGCGTGAAACATGTTGGCGGCCTGCGTGACGCGCGCGATGAAATCGCGGTATGTCACAACGACAGGCGTGTCGGCGGGATCGGCATTTTGCAGGAACTGGATCGCCGGCCCGTCGGGGTTACGCGCCGCACCCAGCCTGATCGCGTCGTAGGTGCTCTCGGCCGCGACGCGATCGGCGTAAGGGACCTGCTCGAAGGCTCGAACCTCTACGTCTGTTGCCAGGTCCGGATAGCCGCTGCCGATGAACCGATCGAGCGCGTGGATGCCCGCCATGGAATTCCGTCCTCCCTCAGATGCATTCCCCGCGCCCTGTCTTTTGACTTTTTGGGTCGAGGAGGCCTCGACCGATGACCGGTCGAGCACGGACAGAATGATGGATGATTTGGCGTTCGTCCATGACCTAACGTCCCCTACGATCGGGCTCGGGCCTTTGAACCTGCGGGCCATATCCGGGGACCAAGAATTGGCATCGGACCATCATGCCAGCGCCCTGCCGCAAGACTTGAGGTGATCATGACTACGCCCCTGCGGGATTGCGCCACTCGGCCCTTCATCGCGTTCGCCATGACACTTGCGATCATGGCATCGGCGATCGCCCTGCCCCGCGCGGCACTCGCCGAGGACGGCCAGTTCGACAAGATGCGCGCCAAGATCGCGGCCTTCGTCGCCGACAAGATGGAGAAGCTCGGCGGGTCGCGCATCATCTACAAGGTGGACACCGATGGCCTGCGCGAGAGCGTCGTCACGGATTTGCGCGACGACGTCTACAAGAACCTGCGCGAGGGCCGGATCGCCTTCTCCGGTCTTGCGATCCGCGACGGCGGCGTCGAGTTGAAGATCGCCGACGCCAAGGGCCGCGAGCAGCTCGCGCGCAAGCTCGCGTCAGCCGCAGAGGGATTGCCGTCGTATGCACTCGCCGTGACCGACGGCGGCGACGGAATGGTCAGGCTCGCGCCGACCGATGCCGCGTCCTCCGCGCGGCTGCACGAGTTCGTCGAAGATGCCATCGCCATGATCGAGCAGCGTCTGAAGGAGGCCGGCGTCCAGCTCGCCAGCGTCCAGCCCGACGGGACCGATCGCATCCGCATCTTCCTGCCCGGTGTGATGGAGCCCGAGCGCGTCACCGCGGTCTTCGCCCGAAAGGTCAAGGTCGGCTTCCGCCTGATCGACCTCTCGATGCCGCCGGAGCAGGCGCAATCCGGCGCGCCGCCGGCAGGCACGGAAGTCCTGCCCGGCTTCAAGGACAAGAGCCTTTATCTGGTCACCAAGGACAGCGTGCTCGACGGCGACGACATCAGCTATGCAGGCCCGGGTTTTGCAAGCGGCATGAAGGACCCGATCGCCTCGTTCCGCTTCAACGGCCGCGGCACGCGGCGCTTTGCCCACGTCACCGAAGAGAACATCGGGAAGCCCTTCGCCATCGTGCTCGACGGCAAGGTGATCTCCGCCCCCGTGATCCGCGAGCCCATCACCGGCGGTTCGGGCCAGATCTCCGGCAATTTCACCCTGGAGGAAGCGAACAGCGTCGCCATGATGCTGCGCGCCGGTTCGCTGCCGGGGCACCTGGGCCTGGTCGAGCAGCAGATCGTGCAGCCCGCCGCCAAGCCCTAAGGCGGAGATCGCCCACGCCCCCGCCCCGTCGGGCGCCGAGGTCCACCACGCCGAGGCTCGTACCCCGTGGGCCCGAATCACGGGGGCGCCACGGCCAAACAGGCAATTGCCGAAACCACCGATCCCGCTAAAATTTGCCTCTTGCGGCATGACGGCCGGAGGCTTCATTCAAGTGGTCGTCATTCGATTTCGGCTATACGGGTCGAGAATACCGACCAGGACTGAAGGCCTTACGTGGGGATAGTACCATGCCGTCCGGCAGCGCAGACATTTCGTCGATCCTCGACCGCATTCTCGATGCGGCGACGGATAACCTGAAGATCGCGAAGATCCTGGTCCAGATGGGCCTCGATCCGAACAACGTCACCTACGACGCGATTTTCAATCGGATGCTGGAGATCTTCGTCCACAACATCACGCTGGCCAATATGTTCGCGGCGATCGGCGCCGGTTTCTTCGTCGCCACCCTCCTGATGCGGACGATGGTGCCGCTGCGCGTCGCCAACATGGTCGGTTGCGCGTTCTTCGCCGTTTTCGGCGCGCTCTCAGCCAACGTCTCGACCTTCCTGCTCTATCTGCTGCTGCTTCCGATCAACGCCGTGCGGCTGCGGCAGATGCTCAAGCTCGTCAAGAAAAGGCGCGCCATGCGGCCGAAGGCGACATGTCGATCGAATGGCTCAAGCCGTTCATGACCGAACGCAAATACCGCCGTGGCGACACGCTCTTCAAACTAGGCGATCCAGCCAAGGACATGCTCCTGACCGTCACCGGCAAGTTCCTGGTCAAGGAGATCAATATCGAGATCATGCCGGGCGCGCTGATGGGAGAGCTCGGCTTCCTGACGCCGGGCAACCGGCGCACCGGAACGATCGAATGCATCGAAGACGGGCAGGTGCTGACGATTACCTACGACCGATTGCTCGAGATCTACTTCCAGGATCCGCAGTTCGGCTACTACTTCCTGGTGCTGACCAGCCAGCGCCTGCTGCAAAACATCGATCGGTTGCAGAAGCAGCTGGCCACGGAGCGGGCCGCCACCACGAACAGGATCGCGTGATCGATTGCGCGTCGCCGTTCAGTTCAAGAGCAACGCCATGCCCGGATCGCCCTTCTCCATCGCACGCCGATAGCCCGCCCCCGCGCGCTGATGCGGCCGAGATATTTGACCACGTTCGGACAGCGCGACAGGTCATAGGGCTGGAAGTAGCGCATCGTGGTGAGCGAGAAAGCTGTCATGATATCGGCGGTCGTGAAAGCGCTGCCCGCAAGGTATTCGGCCTCGCGAAGCCTTGCATCGAGAAGATCGTAGGCTCGATCGAGACGCCCCTTCATCGCGAGCAGGGTCGGATTGTCCTTGGCGAGATCGAGCCGGCTCAGGATCATCATCCGCCCCATGCCGGGTTGCAGGGTGCCATTGGCGAAATGAAGCCAATACAGAAACTGAGCGAAGGCGGGGTCAGTGGGACCGAGCACGAGTCGGCCGTTGCCATGTTTTGCAACGATGTAGTCGACGACCGCCCCGGATTCCGCGAGCACCAGCTCGCCGTCGGTGATCACCGGCGCCGTGCCAGCCGGATGCAGCGCCTTGTACTCGGCAGGAGCCAGCATGGTGACGGGATCGCGCGTATAGCGCTTCAGCTCGTAGGGAATCCCCAGCTCCTCGCACAACCAGACGATACGCTCAGACTGCGACTTGCCGAGATGATGGACGGTGAGCATGAGGCCTCCTGAAGAGATGAAGCAGAACGTGGGATGTGCCACGAACGCACAGGTGTGGTTGCGATTACGCCTCGTCCGTCACCATCCGCGCCACGACGCGGTCGCGGCGGATGAAGTGGTGCCAGAGGGCCGCGATCATGTGAACCGCGATCAAGGCGAGCAGCACATAGGCGAAGAGGATGTGGCGGTCCTCATAGACGCCCGCCGCCGCGCGGTCGGGCGTGGTGAATTGCGGCACGTGAAACAGGCCGAAGAAGTCCGAATAGTCAGGCGCGTGCGCACCGGAATGGGCCCAGCCGAGCATGGTGACGACGACAACGGCGAGGTAGAGCGCGCCGTGGCTGACATGGGCCGCGATCTTCTGCCAGCGCGAGGTCTCGGCCGGCAGGGGCGGCGTCGGGTTGACGAGGCGCCACACCAGGCGCAGCACGGTGAGCAGCAGGATCACATAGCCGATATCGGCGTGGATCGAGCGGTAGAAGAAGCGGTCGGGACGCGCCGGGATGTGGTTCATCCACCAGCCGAAGCCGATCATGCCGATGATGGTCAGCGCCAAAATCCAGTGCAGCCACCGGGAAACGCTGCCCCAGCCGTGACTGGTGTTTCTGATCATGTCGGCTCTCCGGAGTTTTGCGGGCCTGCCCCTGTCCGCACCGCAGTACGGCAGCTGATAGCGGGAACACGCGGCAATCGTGAAATTGAATCGTTCCAAATTGGTCCCAAACGCCCCTGCCGCAAAACCGCCCCAAAAACCGAATGGTAACCATGGCGGGCTAAGGTAACGACGTGATCAATTCCCCGACGATCCTGGTGTTCGATTCCGGCCTTGGTGGGCTCACGGTGCTGCGTGAGGTCGTGGCCGCATGCCCGGACGCGCATTACGTCTACGTCGCCGACGACGCCTTCTTCCCCTACGGCCACCACAGCGAGGACCAGATCATCGCCCGCGTGGTGCCGCTGATGGGGGAATTGATCGGCACGCACGATCCTGACCTCGTCGTCATCGCCTGCAACACGGCGTCCACCCTGGTCCTATCTCACTTACGCGCCGCTTATTCCCTGCCCTTCGTCGGCACCGTGCCGGCGATCAAGCCGGCCTGCGCGCAGTCGAAGACCCGGCGCGTCTCCGTGCTCGGTACCAAGGGCACGGTGAAGCGCGAATACACCAAGGCGCTGATCCGCGATTTCGCGCTGGGTTGCGAGGTGACGCTGGTCGGCTCCCCCGAACTGGCCTCGCTGGCTGAAGCTGAACTCAGCGGCACCCCGATCAGTGACGGCGACATCCTCGCCGAGCTTACCCCCTGCTTCGTCGGCGATGCCGCGGATGCGGGCGCACGCACCGACATAGTCGTGCTCGCCTGCACGCATTATCCGCTGCTGCTCGACCGGATGAAAAAGCTCGCGCCCTGGCCGGTCGACTGGATCGATCCGGCACCCGCGATCGCCCGCCGCGTCTCGGATCTACTCGGCCCGCAGATCGGCGGCATCGCGCAATCCGGTGCCGAGATGATCTTCACCTCGAATCGCGTACATGGCCTCAGCGCCACGCTGACGCCATTCTTCGGCGGCCGCGCATTGGCCTGACTTTCCGCGGACACGGCACGCTGCTAGGCTTCGCCGCCGTCATCTCTCCGCAGGTCATCTCATGTCGATCCCCGCAATACCGCTCAATCGCCTCCGCCAATTGTGGCGCGAGGGTCGTCCCGCGTTCGGCGCGATCGCGACGATCCCGAGCGTGCAGACCGTGCAGATCATGGCCCGCTCGCTCGACTGGATCATCGTCGATCTCGAGCATGGTCCGATTGGACTGACCGAGGCGCATGCCATGATCGCGGCAACGACCGGCACGCCATGCACACCATTGGTGCGGATCGCGGCCAACGAGCCGTGGCTGGCGAAAGCACCGATGGACATCGGCGCCTTCGGCATCAATTTCCCGATGATCACCAATCGCGCCGATGCCGAGAAAGCGGTCCGCAGCGTGCGCTATCCGCCGCGCGGCGATCGTCTCTGGGGTCCGTTCCACGCGCCGTTCCGCTGGGGCCAGTCGATGCCGGACTACATGGCCTCAGCCGATGACGAGATGATCTGCATGATCACCATCGAGCATGTCGACGCCGTCAACCGCATCGACGAGATCATGGCGACGCCAGGCATCGATGTTGCGGTGATCGGCCCCGGCGATCTCGCCACGTCCATCAACAAGCGCGGGCAGATGGACGATCCCGAGCTGCTGGAGTTGGTCGCCCGCGCGGAAGCCGGCATCCTCAGAAGCGGCGTGCCGATCGGTGGCGTGGCGCGTACCGCAGACCAGGCCAACCAGCTGATCGACCGCGGCTACCGCGCGATCGCGCTCGGCTTCGACTGGTCGCTATTCCAGCGCGGCATCATGGCGGCGTTCGAGGGGATCAAACGCTGAGCGGCGGGCTTGCCGGGAACGGCGGCGCTGTTAGGGTCGGCCGTTCCAGGGAGGAAACAATGCTCAAAAAGACTTTGCTCGCTCTTGCCTTCACCGGTCTTGCCTTCACCGGCCTTGCCGCTGCCGCCTTCGCCCAGCAGCCCGGCATCAAACGCACCCCACTCCAGAAGGTCGAATTTCCGGACGGCTACAACACCATCACCGCCATCGCGGAAGTGCCGGCGGGCGGCGCGGCCGGACGCCATACCCATCCGGGAATCGAGACCGGCTACGTGCTCGAAGGCGAGCTGAATCTTCTCATTGACGGTCAGCCGGAGAAAACCCTGAAAGCCGGTGATTCCTACCAGATCCCCGCAGGTGTCGTGCACGACGCCAAAGCCCACGGCGACAAGGGCATGAAAGTGCTTGGAGTTTACGTCGTCGACAAGACCAAGCCGCTGGCTTCGCCGGCACCCTGATGCGGCGAACCGACCGGCCCCAGGCGGGTTGGTTCGTGCTAGAGCAGGCGGCGAGCGGGAATCCGCTCGCTCCACATTGTCTAATCTGCGGGAACCGAAAGAGCGATGCGCGGGAAAGCAAAGACCATTTCGCTGCCGCGCCGCCTGATTATCGATCTCATGCGCGCCTCGATCGGCGTGCCATTCGTGTCGCTTTCCCGTTCGCTCAACATCCGCCCTCTGCTGGACGCCCGCGCGGGCGCGATGGCGCCGGCCGGCTGGGCCGCGATGTTCGTCAAGGCCTTCGCTCTGGTGGCCAGGGACGAGCCGCTCCTGCGCACGGTTTACGCCAAATGGCCCTGGCCGATGCTCTATGAGCTGCCGAAGAGCGTAGCCTCGGTCGCCATCGCCCGGGTCGAGGACGGCGAGGAATGCGTGCTGTTGCAGCGGATCGCAGGCCCAGAGGCCATAGCCTTGGCCGAAATCGACGCCGAGATCCGGCGCGCCAAGACAGCCCCGATCGACGAAATTCCCATGTTCCGCAAGATCATGCGGGCGACCCGTCTGCCGCTGCCGCTGCGGCGCCTGTCCTGGGCGATCGGGCTGAATTTCGGCCGGCAGCGCGGCAACTGGTTCGGCAGCTTCGCCGTGAGCTCGGTGGCCGCGTATGGCGGGGGCGAGCTTCACCCCATCACGCCCGGCCCTTTCATCGTCAGCTATGGGGTGGTCGGGGCTGACCAGAGCATCCATGTCGTGATCCGCTGGGATCACCGGGTGACCGACGCTGCCCCCATCGCCAGGGTCCTGACCCGGCTGGAACAGGTCCTGAACACTGAAATCGCTGCCGAATTGCGGGCAGCCGGCCCCGAGCCGATCCGAGCGGTCAGGACGTGATTCCAGGGCCATTCGCATTGACAGCGAGCCCCGAACTCCCCTAAAAGCCGCTTGCTCGCGGGCCGATTTCGGCCCGCGAAGCGTTTCGCGACCCGTGGTCCTTTCCCCCACGCTTTGGGGATCGGACCTGTCAGTGCCGGGCTAGCCCGTCACACAGGAGGGCGCGTTTCCTCAAATCATGAACCTACAGAGGACGCGATGACTAAGCGCAGTGAAGCCAAGTACAAGCTCGACCGCCGTATGGGCCAGAACATCTGGGGCCGCCCGAAGAGCCCCGTCAATCGCCGCGAGTACGGTCCCGGCCAGCACGGCCAGCGCCGCAAGGGCAAGCTCTCCGACTTCGGCGTGCAGCTGCGCGCCAAGCAGAAGCTGAAGGGCTACTACGCCAACATCTCCGAGCGCCAGTTCCACAGCATCTATGTCGAGGCCAGCCGCCTCAAGGGTGACACCGGCGAGAACCTGATCGGCCTGCTCGAGCGTCGTCTCGACGCGGTCGTGTACCGCGCCAAGTTCGTCTCGACGATCTTCGCCGCGCGCCAGTTCATCAACCACGGCCACGTCAAGGTGAACGGCCGCAAGGTCAACATCTCAAGCTATCAGGTCAAGATCAGCGACGTGATCGAGGTCAAGGAAGCCTCCAAGCAGCTCGCCCACGTCCTCGAAGCCAGCCAGCTCTCTGAGCGTGACACCCCGGACTATCTCGAGGTGGACCACAACAAGATGACCGCGAAATACGTGCGCATCCCGCACCTCTCCGACGTGCCGTTCCCGGTGCAGATGGAGCCGCATCTGGTCGTCGAATTCTATTCGCGCTGATAGTTCGGCAGATCAATTCCTCAAAGGCCCCGGTTTCCGGGGCCTTTTTGTTTGAGCCGGCCATTTCCATGTCCCAGGCCATATGTGCTAGGATTGCGCATTGCAGAGTTAAGCATGACGCGTCTTCTGGAAGAGGCCTTTAGCAAAGTGTCCGGCCTGCCTGATTCAGAGCAGGACGAATTGGCGCGGACCCTGCTTGAACTTGCTGGAGTCGATCAGCCTCCGATCCAGCTGACGCCGGCGGAAGAGGCCGATCTCGCCGGGGCCGAAGCCGAAATCGCTCGCGGTGAGCTTGCCAGCGTCGACGAAATCCACGCGATGTGGGCTAAGCACGGGCTGTGAAGGTCCGCTATACGAAGCGGGCGCTCGTCCAAATCGACGAGGTTCTGACCTACATCGAAGCGCGCTCGCCCCAAGGAGCAGACCACATGCGTGACCGCGTTATAGCGCTCTTCAGGATCACCCTTATGCAGGGCGACCGACCACCCGTGCATACGTCCGTCGCTTGCCGGTCAACCCTTATCCGTATCTGATCGATTATCGTGTGACTGCGACAGAAGTCGTGATCATGCGTTTCGTCACGCCGCCCGGCGTCCACCCAGAACTCGCTGACCGCGAGTGAGTGCAATTCCCTCAGGGAGCAAGTTGATGCTCTATACCCCTCCCCCCATCGATCCCAAGGCACCGCCGGTGCGCATCAATCTGCTCTCGGACACGCAGACCAAGCCAACGGCTGCGATGCGCGAGGCGATGGCGCGCGCCGAAGTCGGCGACGAGCAGGTCGGCGACGATCCGACCGTGAATGCGCTGTGCGAGCGCGTCGCCGAGCTGCTCGGCAAGGAAGCCGCGGTCTACATGCCATCAGGCACGATGTGCAACGTCACCGCGACGCTGGTGCATTGTCGTCCCGGTGACGAGATCCTCGCCCATGAGAGCGCGCACATCATCGCGCGCGAAGGCGGCGCACATGCCGCCATCGGCGGCTTCCAGGTCACGCAATTGAAGGGACCCGACGGCCAGTTCACGCCGGAGACATTCCGCAAGGCACTGCACCCGCGCACGCGCTACCAGCCACCGCAGACCGTGGTCAGCGTCGAGCAGACCGCCAATATCGGCGGCGGCACGATCTGGAAGAAGGCCGCGCTCGACGAAATCGTCGCGATCGCCAAACAACACGGCCTCGTCACCCACATGGATGGCGCGCGTCTGCTCAATGCCACCGTGGCGAGCGGCATCTCCCCGCGCGACATGACGGCGGGGTGGGATTCGGCCTGGATCGACTTCTCGAAGGGCCTGGGCGCGCCGATCGGCGGCGTACTCGCAGGCTCCCGCGCCTTCATCGACGCGGTGTGGCAGTGGAAGCAGCGCCTCGGTGGCTCAATGCGGCAGGCCGGAATCTGCGCGGCCGCGTGCATCTACGCACTCGACCATCACGTCGATCGTCTCGCCGACGACCACGCCAACGCGCGCGCACTCGCCCGCGGACTGTCGCAGATCCCTGGCGTCGACGTGCAGGAGCCCGAGACCAATCTCGTGTTCTTCAAGCCCGATGGCGCCGGCATTGCCGGCGACAAGATGGTTGCGGCGCTCCGCCAGCGCGGCGTGACGCTTGCGATGATGGACGGCCGCATCCGTGCCTGCACCCATCTCGACGTCAATGCGACCCAGATCGAGGAAATGATCGGCTACGTGCGCGAGATCGTGCGCGGGGCGTAAGCCCCGCGAACCGCCGCGATCACCGCCCCATCGCCTGATAGATCAGCGTCTTCAGCGCCAGTTGAATCCGGCCGCGCTGCGACGGGGTCTGCACCATGAATATCCCGAACAGATCGTCTTCGGGATCGATGAAGAAGAAGGTGCCGCCGACGCCGTCCCAGCGATATTCGCCAAGTGGCCAGGATGTACCGGGCGGCACTGACGTGCGCACCGCGAAGCCGAGGCCAAACCCAGAAGACCCGCCCGGATAATAGTTCTGGTCGCGCGCGGTCTTGGTCTCGGGCCCGATATGATCCGACGCCATCAGCGCGATGGTCTCGGGCTTGAGATAGCGCCGGCCGTCATAGGTGCCGCCATTCAGCAGCATCTGTGCGAAACGGGCATAGTCGCCGACGGTGCCGACCATGCCGCCGCCGCCCGATTCCCATTTCGCGGGCTGCCTGATGTCGCGGACCTGCGTCGTCGGATTGATGTTGCGATCCTCCGGCATCGGCTCGGCAATGCGCGGGAATTTGGCGGGATCGGCGACGAAGAAAGCCGTCTCGGTCATGCCGAGCGGATCGAGCAGCCGTTCCTTCTCGAACTGAAGCAGCGTCTTTCCCGCGATGACCTCGACGACGCGGCCGAGCACGTCGGGTGGAATAGCCGTAGTCCCACACCGTGCCGGGCTGCTCGACCAGCGGCAGCGTGGCGATCTTGGCGACGAAGTCGGCATTGTTGAGATTGCTGTTGAAGAGATTGGCCTCGGCATAGAGTTCGCGCACCATGCCGCCGCCATGATAGCCGTAGGGCAGCCCGGAGGTGTGGCGCAGCAGGTCCTTGATTGTGACCGGACGAATGACCGGCTCCAGCACCAGCGCGACCTTGCCATCTTCGGCCTTCTTCTCGACGCCGACCTTCATGCCGGCAAAGGCCGGAATGTATTTCGAGACAGGATCGTCGAGCTTGAGCTTGCCCTCCTCGACCAGCATCATCGCCATGACTGACGTGACCGGCTTCGACATCGAATAGAGGCGGAAGATCGTGTCCGCGCTCATCGACATCTCGGTCGCGACGTCGCGGACGCCGAAATTCTCGTAATAGACCGGCTTGCCGTGCTGCTGGAGGAGCAGGATGGCGCCGGGGATCTTGCCGGGTCGCGATCTCGTTCCGGATGTAGTCGGAGACTTTTGCCAGGCCTTCGGGCGAGAGATTGTGCGCGGCGCGCTCGGAGCCTGCCTTCAAACCAACGACGCCTAACACAAGGACGAGCGCCGCGATCAGCGCGCGGCGCCCGCGCATGTCAGTTCTCCATTGCTTCATAGACCAGCTGCTTCAATGTCCGCTGCACGCGCTGGCGCTCGGTCGGGGTCTGCTCCAGCAGCACGAAGAACATGTCCTGCTTGGGATCAATCACGAAATAGCAGCCGGAGGCGCCGTCCCATTTCAGTTCGCCGAGATCGCCGGGCGGCGGCGGTTTTGCGTTGCCGGGGTCGGTGCGCACCGCGAGTCCGAGGCCGAAGCCAAAACCGTCGCCGGGGAAGTAGAAATAATCGCGATCGACGCCCGATTTGGGGCCGATCTGATCGGTCACCATCAGCTTGAACGTCTCCGGTTTGAGGATGGTCTTGCCATCGAGGGTGCCGCCGTTGAGCAGCATCTGCGCGAAGCGCGCATAGTCCGCCATGGTGGAGACCATGCCGCCGCTGGCGGACTGCCATTTCTTGGCGACGGTCGGATCGTTGATCCGGCCGACCCGGAAATCACTGTCATTCGGCACCGGCTGCGCCAGCAGCTTCTGCTTCTCGGGATCGGTGACGAAGAAGCCGGTGTCGACCATGCCGAGCGGCACCAGCAGCTTCTCCCGCTCGATCTCGAGCAACGGCTTTCCACTCGCGACCTCCATGACGCGCGCCAGGATGTCGGTGGAATGGCCGTACTGCCAGAGCGCGCCGGGCTGGTTGTGCAGCGGCAGCTTTGCAATGCGCTCGGCGAACTCAGCGAGGTCAAAATCGCCGGCATAGATGTTGGCGTCGCGATAGGCCTTGCGGACCAGGGTGTCGCCGTAGAAGCCATAGGTGACGCCCGAGGTGTGCGTCATCAAATCGTGCACCGTCATCGGCTGGTTAGGTGGCACGAGTTCGAGCGACTTGGTGCCGTCCTCGGCCTTCTTCTCGACGCCGACCTTCACATTGGCGAAAGAAGGAATGTATTTCGAGACCGGATCGTCGGGCTTGATCATGCCGTCCTCGACCAATTGCATCGCGACAACAGAGGTGATCGCCTTGGTCATCGAGAACAGGCGGAAGATCGTCTTGTCGGTTATCGGCGCCTTGCTCGCCACGTCCTGCACGCCGAAGGCTTCGCGGAAGACCGGTTTGCCGCGCTGCTGGATCAGCACGGTTGCGCCGGCGATCTTGCCGGTCGCGACCTCGTTCTTGAAGAACTCACTGATCTTGGCGAGCTTGTCCCGGTTAAAATGCGCGCCGGCCGGAATCTCGTAGGTGCCCTCCGCTCGCGCGAACGACATCGCGCCCAGCGACACCAGCGCGCCGCAGAGCAACGCACGCAGTCCAGACTGTAAGATCATATCCCCTCCCCGGAACATCGCGGGCGGAGTGTACTGACCGCGGCATCAGGCACAAGGGCTGCTGTGTCGCGCAACCGCCTCGGCGTGGAGCTTGCCGCTCGGCTCAGCGAAGCAGCAGAACACCACGCGAGCGACGGATGGTGCGGCCGCGAGCCCTTCGATCGTGGTGCGCACGGCAATATCGGCCGCCCGGTAGGCAGGAAAGCGGAAAATGCCGGTCGAAATCGCGGGAAATGCCACCGAGGTCAGCTTGTGCTCCCCGCACAGCTCCATCGAGCGGCGATAGCAGGAGGCGAGCAGATCATCCTCGCCGAGCGTACCGCCGTTCCAGACCGGCCCGACGGTGTGGATCACATGGGCGGCCTTGAGGCGATAGCCCTTGGTGATCTTGGCATCGCCGGTCTTGCAGCCGTGAAGCATGCGGCATTCGGCGACCAGATCGGGCCCGGCCGCCCGATGGATGGCGCCGTCCACGCCGCCCCCGCCCAGGAGCGACGTGTTGGCCGCGTTGACGATTGCGTCAACGCTCAGTGTGGTGATGTCAGCAACGATAACCTCGAGTTCGGCGCCACCAATCCGGCGCGTCAGCTCGGTCACGTATCAGGCTGCGACAGCGACGCCCTTTTCGGAGAACAGCTGCTGCAATTCACCTGCCTGGAACATTTCGCGGATGATGTCGCAGCCGCCGACGAACTCGCCCTTTACATAGAGCTGCGGAATGGTCGGCCAGTTCGAGTAGTCCTTGATGCCGTTGCGCAGTTCGGCGGATTCGAGAACGTTGAGGCCCTTATAGCCGACGCCGACGTGGTCGAGGATCTGCACGACCTGGCCGGAGAACCCGCACTGCGGAAATTGCGGCGTACCCTTCATGAACAGAACCACGTCGTTCGACTTCACTTCGTTGGCGATGAATTCCTCGATGCTCATATCCGTGTCCTTATGGGGCTGAGCCCACTCCAATCGCTTCGGGCTGGCTCAGCCGATCTAACCCGATACCTGCCCATATATGTAGCCCAAACCGTTGTGCATCCAAAGTAAAATGGCGGCGACCGGCCCCCTGCGCCGACGGTCTGGGCAGCGCCGGCCCATTGCATGATGGCACGAATATCATCGCCGGGGAGGACTTTCATACCGTCACGGAGCCCCTATCTAGGACGAACCCCGCGTTTTGGAACCGGGCAGCGCCAACAACGTTCTCTTGTCCTGTCTGGAGAAAAACGTGACGAAACAAGCCTCCGCTACGGCCCCCGCCCCGCTTTCGTCACCGTCGGCCGATTTGGGCGGCCTTGCGCGGAATCTCGAAGACGCATTTCTCACCGTCCGCGACGAGACCGAGCGCCGGGCCTCGCCGCTGTCGCCGGAGGACCAGCAGATCCAGTCCATGCCGGATGCGAGCCCGACGAAATGGCACCGGGCGCACACCACCTGGTTCTGGGAGCAATTTCTGCTCGGCGGGCACTGTGCGGGTTACCGGCCCTTTCACCCTGACTTCGCCTTCCTGTTCAATTCCTATTACGTCAGCGCCGGTCCCCGCCATTCCCGCAATCATCGCGGCGACATCACCCGTCCCAGCGCCGATCAGGTCGGCGCCTACCGAAAATATGTCGACGCTGCAGTCGTAAAATTCTTCCGCGAGGCCGGCGAGGACAAGCTGCGCGAGATCGCACCGCTGGTCGAGGTCGGCCTCAACCACGAGCAGCAGCATCAGGAATTGATGTTCACCGACATCCTGCACGCCTTCGCGCAGAACCCGATCCCGCCGGCCTATGATCCGGACTGGTGCTTCCCGACCACGACGCCGGCCGGTGAGGATTGGCTGATGCTGAACGAAGGCATCCACACCGTCGGTCATGTCGACGACAGTTTTCATTTCGATAACGAAAAGCCGGCGCATCGCGCCCTCGTCGGCCCGGTCAAGGTCGCACGCAATCTCGTCACCAATGGCCAATGGCTCGCCTTCATGCGCGCCGGCGGCTATCGGACCGCAACGCTGTGGCTGATGGACGGTTTTGCGGCCGTCAACAACGAGGGCTGGGACGCTCCCGGCCATTGGCGCGAGATCGACGGCCAATGGCATGTGATGACGCTGGCCGGCCTCAAGCCGGTCGATCCCACCGCGCCGGTCTGCCACGTCAGCTATTACGAGGCCGATGCGTTTGCGCGCTGGGCCGGAAAACATCTGCCGACCGAGATGGAATGGGAAGTCGCGGCCCGCGCCGGCCAGCTCAACGATGCCTTCGGCATCGTCTGGCAGTGGACGCGATCGTCCTACTCACCCTACCCCGGCTATCGCGCTATCGAAGGCGCGCTCGGCGAGTACAACGGCAAGTTCATGGTCAACCAGCTGGTGCTGCGCGGCTCCTCGCTTGCAACCCCGGAGGGGCACAGCCGTATCACCTATCGCAACTTCTTCTATCCGCACCACCGCTGGCAGTTCACGGGATTGCGGCTCGCCGACTACGAATAACAATTATCCGACGACAACCGCGCGCCGGACAGCGCGTTCAGGAGAGTATCATGAATGTGCACGCCAGCGCTTTGGCTGAAGCCCATCTTCCCGACGCTCAGACCACTGCCTTCGCCCGCGAGGCCATCGGGGACCTCTCGCAGCAGCCGAAAAAGCTGTCGCCGAAATATTTCTATGATGCGGCCGGATCTGAACTGTTCGAGGCAATCACACGCCTGCCGGAATATTACCCGACGCGCACGGAGCTTGCGATCCTGAAAGAGCGCGGCAGCGAAATCGCGAAAATCATTCCGGAGCACGCGGCGCTGGTCGAGTTCGGCGCGGGCGCGACCACAAAAGTCCGCCTGCTGCTCAACCATTGCAAATTCGCGGCCTATGTGCCCGTCGACATCTCCGGCGACTTCCTGAAGGCGCAGGCGAACGGCCTGAAGCGGGATTTTCCGTCACTCGGCATCCACCCGGTGGCGGCCGACTTCACCACGCCGTTCGAGCTTCCCAAGGCGGTGGCATCCATGCCCAAGGTCGGCTTCTTCCCGGGCTCGACCATCGGCAATTTCGAGCCGCATGAAGCGCAGGCCTTCTTGAAGAGCGCGCGAGCTATTCTGGGCCGGGGCGCGCAGATGATCATCGGCGCCGATCTCGAGAAGGAAGAGCGCGTGCTTCACGACGCCTACAACGACGCCGCCGGTATCACCGCACGCTTTAACCTGAATGTTCTCGTCCGCATCAACCGCGAACTCGGCGGCAATTTCGATCTCTCCGCCTTCACCCATCGCGCGATTTACAATCGCGAGCGGCACCGCATCGAGATGCACCTGATCAGCAAGAAGAGCCAGACCGTGCGCCTGCTCGGTACCAGCTTCTCGTTCCGTGCGGGCGAGAGCATCCACACCGAGAACAGCTACAAATACAGCCTCGACCGCTTCGCCGCCCTGGCGCAAGGCGCGGGCTGGCAAGTGCGCGAGAGCTGGACGGATACGGCGAAGATGTTCTCGGTGCACGCGCTGGAGGCGGCGGAGTAAGCGTTCAGCGCATGCCGCCGGGCGGGCTGCTTGGCATTCTCCCCGCAGCCCGCGCCTCAATGCTCCTCTGCCTCCTCACGGCGTCGATCCCAGCGAAACCGATTCCCATACTGCCACGACGATCATGATCACCGTGGTCGCGACCGACAGCCAAAGCGGCGACAGTTCGGCAGCGAACCAGCTCAGCACCAGAAGCAGGATGATGCCGATGCCGTGCGAGAGCTGGAGGAAGCCGCGGATCGCGTGCTTGAACAGGACGGTGCCGACCAGGAACAGCAGCGGTCCGCCGATTGTGCTGACGATGGTCCTCAGGTCGGAATGGCCGGCCGGATGCTTCAACACCAGCTCGTCCGACACCGCAGTCAGGATGATGCCGGCGACGATCGGCATATGCAGATAGGTATAGGCGAGCCGCGCCAGCCGGCCGGATTCGGCGGATTTCGAGATACGTTCGGAGCCGGCCTCGGCGCCTTTGTGGAAATAGACCCACCACATCGCGATGGCCCCCACCAGCGCCGACACAAAGGCAAAGATGTTGTCCGCGGTCCAGTCCAGCTCGGCAAAGGTCGCACCATTGACGACGACAGCCTCGCCAAGCGCGATGATGACGAAGAGAGAGCAGCGCTCGGCCATGTGGCCGCCCTCGACAGCCCATGCCTCGACCGACGAGAAGCCCAGCTTCGGGACCCAGAAACGTACCGCTGGCGAGATGTATTCCCAGCTGACCGCCGCGATCCACAGCCATAGCCGCGTCTCTCCCTCGGAAAGGCCGCCTGCGATCCACAACACCGCGGAGATCGAGAGCCACGTCAGGATGCGGATCGCGTTGTGCCGGACCGCAGTTCGATGCCGCGGCGTTGCAAACATCCAGAACGCAGTACGTCCGACCTGCATCGTTGCGTAGGCGATCGCAAACCACAGGCCCCGCCCCTCGAAGGCGGTCGGGATCGTCGTCGACAGCACCAGCCCGCCCAGCATCATCAGGAAGAGCATGATCCGGACCGGCGTCAGCTCTGGATTGAGCCAGTTGGTGACCCAGGCGGTGTAGACCCACACCCACCACACCGCGAGAAACAGCACCGTGACATGCACCGCACCGAGCGGCGTGAAATGGTGCAGCAGCGTGTGCGAGACCTGCGTGATCGCGAAAACGAAGACGAGGTCGAAGAACAGCTCGGCATTGGTGACGCGGCTGTGCTGGTTCGGCAGGATGACGCGAAACATCGCGCCGCGAGGATTGTCCGCAACCATCGTCATCCCCCGTCACAGGATCAAATCAGGCCCCGGGCGCCCCAGGCACCCCGGTCTGCAGCGCCAACGCATGCAGCACGCCGCCCATCTGGCCGCGCAGGGACTGATAGACGATCTGGTGCTGCTGGACGCGGGACTTGCCGCGGAAGGATTCCGAGATCACGGTCGCGGCATAGTGGTCGCCGTCGCCGGCGAGGTCACGGATGGTCACCTCGGCATCGGGGATCGCCGCCTTGATCATCGCCTCGATATCGTGAGCGTCCATGGGCATTCGGGTCGTACTCCTTGTCGCGGCTGCAATCAGCCTTGTCGTCGAATCGCTGCCGGGGGTCCGGATCTGCAAAGCCAAACTTGCCAGCAGGGACAAACTTAGCGTGAACGGCCTTCTACGTCACGCCTTCCGGCACTATATCCCATCCTGATAAAGGCACGACAAAGTGCCACGCACGGCAGATTGATCGAAAAGGCGTGAAGTCATGAAGCTTCCAGGGCCCGACCACCCCATCACCATCACCCAGAACCCCCGGCGCGTCCGCGTTACGGCGGGCGATATCGTGATCGCCGAGACCAGCAAGGCGCTGATCTTGAAGGAGGCCAAATATCCGGCGGTGCAATATGTCCCGAGACAGGACGCCAATATGGCGCTGCTGGAGCGCACCGATCGCGTCACCCATTGCCCCTACAAGGGGGACGCGAGCTATTACAGCGTCAAGGCCAACGGCCAGACGCTCGACAACGCGATCTGGACCTACGAGACGCCCTTCCCCGCGATGACCGAGATTTCCGGTCACCTCGCCTTCTATCCGGACAAGGTGAAGATCGAGGAAGGTGGGGTAGCACCGACACGGGCCTCCCGTCAGGGCCGGGCTTGCCCCGGCCATCCACGTTCTTGGCTGCCGCGGATACAAAAGGACGTGGATGCCCGGGACGGGCCCGGGCACGACGACTGGGAATGCTGGAGCAGTCCCGCTACGCCCTGAAGATCGTGAGCCCCAGGATCAGCAGCACCAGGAAAATCACGACGAACACGTAGAACAGGAAGCGGGCGATGTCGGCGGAGGCGGCCGAGATGCCGGTGAAGCCGAGCACGCCGGCCACGATCGAGACAAGTAAGAAGATCAGCGCCCATTTCAGGATCGTCATCGCCAGCTCCGAAATTGTACCGCTTGTCGCGGTCCTCAAGCCCTCTTGGCGAACGCTAACTTCGTCGCAGGGAACTGGTTCCTAGCGGCGTCGGGACCTGCGGACGTCTCAAACGACCCTTGCTGAATCCGGTTCCCGACGGCAAAGTCCGGCCGGGACGGAAGCGCGACCGGGGCGGCCACGATGACGATGTCACATTCAGCGACGATCGGCGCAGACGTGCACGCCGCGCCGAGGAGCAAGGCGCGCAATCTGTCGCTCGATCGCGCCCGCACCTTCCTCACGCTGGTAGTGCTGCTGCACCACGCCGTCATTCCCTACACCTATTTCGGGCACACCGATCCGACCTCCTGGATCGGTTTCGACATCGTCGTGCTGGCCACCGACAGCTTCTTCATGGCGATGTTCTTCTTCCTGTCGGGACTGTTCACGTGGCCCGGCATCGCGCGTAAGGCGCCGTCGGTCTTTCTCCGCGATCGCCTGTTGCGGCTCGGGCTGCCGTTCGCGATCGCGGCCTTCACCGTCATCCCGCTCGCCTATTACGCTATCGCGCTGCGGCATGAGCCCGGGCTGAGCTTCACGGCGTTCTGGTGGAAGACGGTGACGGTTGGTCCGTGGCCGAGCGGGCCGATCTGGTTCGTGTGGGTGCTGCTGGCATTCGACCTGACCGCGAGCCTGCTCTACCGGGTCTCGGCCCATTTGGTCGATCCGGGCAACCGTATCTCGCTGCGCGGATTTGAGCAGCCGGCCGCATTCTGGCTGATGCTCGTGGTCGTCACCGCCCTTGTCTACGTGCCGTCGCTGCTCTATTTCGGCGGCAGCAAATGGTTCGAGCTCGGGCCGTTCTCGGTACAGGCGAGCCGCATCCTGCTCTACTTCGCCTATTTCTTCATCGGCGTCAGCGTTGGTGCGGCGAACTTCGATCGCGGCATCCTCAGCGCCGACGGCCAGTTGCCGAAACAGCGCTGGCTATGGGTGTTCGCGACGCTGATCCCGTACTGCCTGATGTGGGGCATGATCTACATCAAGCGTGAAGTTTTGGGGAATCCCGACCCGCAGCCGCACTGGTACCAGGCGATCTACAGCACGTTCTTCGTGCTGTTCTCAGGCTCGATCCTGCTCGCGATCCTCGCCTTCTTCCTGCACCAGAAGGCGCCCGGGCCGAACCTGCTCGACCGCATGCAGGCGGATGCCTACGGCATGTTCCTGGTGCACTATCCGATTGCGCTGTGGATTCAGTACGCGCTGTATGACTACTCGCTGCCGGCGATCGTGAAGGCCGCGATCGGCTTCGTGCTCACGGTGATCCTGAGCTGGGCACTGACGGCGGGCTTACGTAAGATTCCAGGGGCGTCGCACGTGTTGTGAGACCAAGGCCTCTCCGCTCGTCATTGCGAGGAGCCCTTGCGACGAAGCAATCCAGACTGCCTCCTCGGTGAGACTCTGGATTGCTTCGCTACGCTCGCAATGACGGAATGTGCGGCAGCCCCTCAGGCCGCCTTCCCGCCCATATACTCCGGCAGCCAGCATTCGAACGAGGTCCGCAGCGCCTCGATCGTAACCGGCGCTTCGCCTGCGATCGCGACGGCGTCACCACCGGTGGTGCCGATCCGCACGCAGGGCACCTCGCAACCGCGCATCTTGGCGAGCACCCGGCCGGCTTCCGTTTCCGGCACGGTGACGAGATAGCGCGCCTGGTCCTCGCCGAACCAATAGGCCTGCGGCACCAGCGCGGTCGGCGCCGCGAGCAGTTCTGCGCCGATGCCGCTCGCCATCGCCATCTCGGCGAGCGCGATCAGAAGACCGCCGTCGGAGAGATCGTGCACGGCGGTCGCGGTGCCCGCATGGATCATGCCACGCACGCAGTCGCCGTTGCGCTTCTCGGCGGCGAGGTCGACCGGCGGTGGTGCGCCCTCCTCGCGACCGCAGATGTCGCGGAGATACACCGACTGGCCGAGCCAGCCATGGTTCTCGCCGATCAAGAGGATCGCCTCGCCTTCGGCCTTGAAGGCGAGCGAGGCTGACTTGGTGAAATCATCCAGCAGGCCGACGCCGCCGATCGAGGGCGTCGGCAGGATCGCGCGGCCGTTGGTCTCGTTGTAGAGCGAGACATTGCCGGAGACGACCGGGAAGTCGAGCGTGCGGCAGGCTTCCGAGATGCCCTTCAGGCAGCCGACGAACTGGCCCATGATCTCGGGCCTTTCAGGATTGCCGAAATTGAGATTGTCGGTGATCGCGAGCGGCTTGCCGCCGACGGCGGTGATGTTGCGCCAGGCTTCAGCCACCGCCTGCATGCCGCCTTGATAGGGATCGGCCTCGCAATAGCGCGGCGTCACGTCGACGGTCAGCGCCAAGCCCTTCGGGCCGTCCTGCACGCGCACCACGGCGGCATCGCCGCCAGGACGCTGCATGGTGTTGCCGAGAATGACGTGGTCGTACTGCTCCCAGACCCAGCGTTTGCTGCACAGCTCGGGCGTGCCGATCAGCTTTTCCAGCGCAGCGCCGAGACCCATCGGCGACGGCACCTCGCGCGCGTGCACGACCGGCAGCGCGGTCGAGGGGACATGCGGACGGTCATAGAGCGGCGCCTCGTCGCCGAGCTCCTTGATCGGCAAATCGGCCATGACGTCGCCGCCGTGCTTGACCACAAAGCGCTTGCTGGGCGTGGTGTAGCCGACCACGGCGAAATCGAGACCCCACTTTTTGAAGATCGCCTCAGCTTCCTTCTCTTTCTCGGGCTTGAGCACCATGAGCATGCGCTCCTGGCTCTCCGAGAGCATCATCTCGTAGGCGCTCATGCCGGTCTCGCGCGTCGGCACAGCGTCGAGATCAAGGTCGACGCCGAGGTCGCCCTTGGCACCCATCTCGACCGCCGAGCAGGTCAGGCCAGCCGCACCCATGTCCTGGATCGCGATGACGCAGCCACTCTCCATGATCTCGAGGCAGGCCTCTAACAGCAGCTTCTCGGCGAAGGGATCGCCGACCTGCACCGTCGGGCGCTTCTCCTCGGACTTGTCGTCGAACTCGGCCGAGGCCATCGAGGCGCCGTGGATGCCGTCGCGGCCGGTCTTGGAGCCGAGATAGACGATCGGCATGTTCACGCCGGAGGCGGCTGCATAGAAGATCTTGTCGGTATCGGCGAGGCCCACCGCCATCGCGTTGACGAGAATGTTGCCGTCATAGCGGGTATGGAAGCGGACCTGGCCGCCGACCGTCGGCACGCCGAAGGAATTGCCATAGCCGCCGACCCCGGCGACGACGCCGGAGACGAGATGCCGGGTTCTGGCATGTTCGGGCGCGCCAAAACTCAGTGCGTTGAGGCAGGCGATCGGACGCGCGCCCATCGTGAAGACGTCGCGCAAGATGCCGCCGACACCGGTGGTCGCGCCCTGGTAAGGCTCGATGTAGCTCGGGTGGTTGTGGCTCTCCATCTTGAAGACCACGGCCTGGCCGTCGCCAATGTCGATCACGCCGGCGTTCTCGCCGGGACCCTGGATCACCCAGGGCGCCTTGGTCGGCAGACCCTTCAGATGAAGGCGCGAGGATTTGTACGAGCAGTGCTCGTTCCACATCGCCGAGAAGATGCCGAGCTCGGTGAAGGTCGGCTCCCGCCCAATCAGCTTCAGGATGCGCTCGTACTCGTCGGGCTTGAGCCCGTGGGCGGCAATCAGCTCGGGGGTGATCTTGGGTTCGTTCTTCATGGAGTTTGGGCTTTCGGCAGCAGTTGGCCGTTCTTAGGAACATCGGGCGGCTTGGAAAAGCCCTTTATGGCGCATTTTCCCGCTGTCCCACGTTTTGCGGCCGTGGGCTGCGGGAACAGGAATTGCACAGCGCGGACAGATCGGATTTAAGGGCAAAAGACCCGCAATTGAAGGCCCATTTCCTTGCATGAATTGACCAAAGCGCCCCCGCCCCGCCGCCCCGACCTCCACATCGCCACTGATGGGGAATTCGAGGGCTGGCGAACCTGGATTCGCGACAGTTTTGAGAGCCACATCGGCCCGTTCTGGCACAAGATCGAGGACGACGGCAGCGTCCGCTCGGCGTTCCGAGTCGAGAAAAAGCACCTCAACGGCTCCGGAAACGTCCATGGCGGCTGCTTCATGGCGTTTTCCGACTATTGCCTGTTCGCGATCGCCACCCACGAACTGGATGGGCCGGCCGTGACCACCAATTTCGCCTGCGACTTCCTCGACGCTGCACGCGAGGGCGAACTGATCGAATGCGTCGGCGAAGTCTCACGCGCCGGCGGCTCGCTGATATTCCTGCGCGGCAAGCTGACATCAGGCGGGCGGCCCCTCTTCACCTTCTCCGGCACGATCAAGCGGGTGAAGCGGAAGCCGGCACCGCAGCCAAACGCATAGCTCGCCGCCTTCCCTTTTGGTGCCCCCTCGCCCAGACTTGTGTCCAGCGCTGTCGCGCGGGGAGCAACATCAAGGTGCCGCAGAGCACATCGCCGACAGGTCGCGCCACGGCCTCGCAATTGCCGTCCATGCCCGCCGCCGGCGCGCGCAACTCGCGTGACTATGCGCTGCTGGTCGCGCTGGCCTGCTGCTGGAGCTCCACCTATCCGCTGGCCAAGCTCGCGCTGGACACGATCCCGCCTGTTACCTTCATCTCGGCACGCTCGCTGATCGCGGCCGCCTTCCTGTTCGCGATCCTGTGGATGCGCGGCGTCAGGATCCCGACTGACGCCAAGGCCTGGAAGCTGTTCGCGACCCAGCAATTGATCAACTCGACCTTCCCGTTCCTGATCATCACCTGGGCGCAGCAATATGTGCCGGCGTCGAACACGGTGGTGCTGGCCTCGACCACGCCGATCTTCGCCTTCCTGATCACGTCGCTGATCACGCGGCACGAGCCGGCAACGCTGTTGAAGCTCGCAGGCGCGATCCTCGGCCTTGCCGGTACAATCGTCATCGTCGGCCTGGATGCGCTGCGCGGCTTCGGTAGCGAGATCGTGGCGGAGATCGCGATCCTCCTCGCCACCATCTCCTTTGCCTGCGCCACGATCTTCGGCCTGCGGCTCTCCGAATACGACCCGATGGTGGTGGCGGCCGGCTCGCTGCTGTTCGGCGGTCTCCTGCTGCTGCCACCTTCGTTGATCATCGACCAGCCCTGGACGCTGCACCCGACGCCGACGGCAATCACAGCCACCATCGTCATGGGCATCGTCTCCAGCGCCTTGGGGCTGATGCTGTTCTACATGTGCCTGGGACGGCTCGGCACGCTGACGACGAACGCACAAGGCTATTTGCGCATTCCGATCGGTGTTGGCCTGTCCGTGCTGCTGCTGGGCGAGAGCGTGCCGTCGAATTTGGCGCTGGGCCTGCTGCTGGTGATGGCGGGTGTTGCCGCCATGACGTTGCCGGCGGAACGGCTGAAGCTGCGGTAGCTATTACTTGGCGTCTACTTGGCGTCGTCAGCCAGTATCTTCCGATACTTCTCGACGTCGCGCGTCACCAGCTGCTGAAGCAGCTCCGGCGCATGTTCGTTGTCATCGGGGGCAACGGTCGAGAGGTCGGCAAAGCGCTTCTTCACCGCGTCGGTCTCCACCGCCGTGCGCGCGGCGGCGTTCAGCCTGGCGATCACGGCGGGCGGGGTGCCCTTGGGCGCGAACAGACCGTTCCAGCCCTGCGCCTCGAATTCAGGCAGGCCGGCTTCGGCTGATGTCGGCAGATCGGGCAGCGTGGCAAGCCGCACGGTCGAGCCGACCACGAGGCCCCGCACCAGCTTCTCGTTGACCGATTGCGAGACGGAGGCCGCCGCATCGCAGACGCCGTCGATCTGGCCGCCGATCGCATCCGTGAGCGCAGGCGCGGCGCCGCGATAGCCGACCAGCGTCGGGTCGATCCCGGCGGCTGTGACGAAGCTTTTGCAAATGAGGTAGTTCGACGAACCGACACCGGCGTGGCCGAGATTGATCTTGCCGGGGTTGGCCTTGGCGTAGGCGATGAACTCCTTGAGGTCCTTTGCCGGAAAATCCTTGCGCACGGCGATGATGCCGAACGTCTTCGCCACCATGGCGATCGGCACGAAGGAGTCCGGTGTGAACGGGAGTTTTGGATAGATCGTATACGTCGCGGCGTTGGTGCCGGCATTGCCGATCGCAACGGTGTAGCCGTCAGGCTCGGCGCGGGAGGCGCGCGCCAGTGCGGTCGAGCCGCCGGCGCCGGCGACGTTCTCGATCACGATGGTCTGGCCGAGCGCGATGCCCATCTGCTCGGCGACCGTGCGCGCGATCACGTCGGAAGTGCCGCCGGCCGCGAACGGCACGATCATGGTGACGGGACGCTTGGGGAAATCCTGCGCGAACGCGACGGTCGCGAACGCAACGACGGCGACAGCGGCCGACAGCCGCTTCAGCACGAACGCAATCACGCGGCCTTTTCCAGATGCGCGGTGAGGCCTGCGAACAGGCCGCGGCCGTCGGTGCAACCCATGATGTCTTCGACGTGGTTTTCCGGATGCGGCATCATGCCGAGCACGTTACCCTTGTCGTTGACGATGCCGGCGATGGATTGCGCGGCGCCATTGATGTTGCTGATATCGTCGATCGCGCCGTCGGCGGAGCAATAGCGGTACAGCACGCGACCCTCGCCTTCGAGCCGCTTGATGGTCTCTGCGTCTGCCGCATAATTGCCCTCGCCATGCGCGATGGGCACGCGGATCACCTGCCCTGCATTGTAGCCACGCGTGAACGGCGTGTCGGAGCGCTCGACGCGCAGATGCACGTCGTGGCAGATGAATTTCAGCCGTGCATTGCGCATCAACACGCCAGGCAAGAGGCCGGACTCGCAGAGGATCTGAAAACCGTTGCAGACGCCGAGCACGAGGCCGCCCTTGGCCGCATAGTCGCGCACAGCGTCCATCACCGGCGCCCGCGCCGCAATCGCGCCACAGCGTAAGTAATCGCCATAGGAGAAGCCGCCGGGTACCACCACGAGATCGGTGCCATGAGGCAGCGACGTCTCGGCGTGCCACACCATCGCCGGCTCATGGCCCGAGATCAGCTTCAGCGCGCGCGCCATGTCGCGCTCGCGGTTGATTCCGGGAAACACGAGGATGGCGGCTTTCATGGCGGAGGTTCCGAACGAGATTGGAATGGGCTGGCACGGCGGCCAAATCGCCAGCAGACATAACCATTTGACGGGGATTTTACCAGTGCTAGCCTTGCCAGCGAGCGTTGTGCACAGGCCATAGCCCGCCATTCGGCTGATCGACTTGCCCGGGATTGAAGCCATGAATGTCCCGTCGCTGCCCGCATCCCTCTCCGAGCCGGTGTCCGCCGAGGGTGTCGTCGCCGCCGGCGCATATGTCGACGGTCGGCGCGTCGCCAATATCGCCATCAGCGAAGCTTCGAGCTGGCGGGCAAAACCCGGCCACGTGGTCTGGATCGGGCTGCACGAGCCCGACATGGCGCTGCTCAGCGCGGTGCAGAAGCAGTTCGATTTGCACGAGCTCGCGATCGAGGACGCCAACAACGCGCACCAACGGCCGAAGATCGAGCAATATGGCGAGGCCCTGTTCATCGTGGCGCGGACGGCGCAACTGATCGAAGGCCGGATCGCCTTCGGCGAGACGCACATCTTCGTCGGCGAAGGCTATCTGGTCTCGGTGCGCCACGGCGCCTCGACGTCCTACACGCCGGTGCGCGAACGCTGCGAGAGCTGCCCGCGGGCGCTCGCGCGCGGCGAGGACTACATCCTCTACGCCATCCTCGATTTCATCGTCGACAACTACTCGCCCGTGCTCGAGAGCATTCACGAAGAGGTCGAGAGCATAGAGGACGACGTACTCTCCCAGCCGATCAGCAAGGCCCAGATCGAGCGGCTCTACATGCTGCGCCGCGACCTGCTGCGGCTCAGGACTGCGATCGGCCCCCTGGTCGAGGTCTGTCGCAGGCTGGAGCATGACGAACTGGCGATGGTGCGCGCGACGATGCAGCCGCTGTTCCGCGACGTCACCGACCACGTCAGGAACATTCAGGAGCGGATCGATTCGATGCGCGAGGTGCTGGCCTTCGCCTTCGAAGCAAGCTTGCTGGTCGGCCAGGCCCAGGAGACGGCGGTCTCCAAGAAGCTCGCCTCCTGGCTCGCCATCATCGCGATCCCGACCGCGCTCGCCGGCATCTACGGCATGAACTTCAAGCACATGCCGGAGCTGGACTGGGAGTACGGCTATTAACACGCTGCTCGGCGTGATGCTGACGGCGTGCGGCGCGCTGTACTGGCGCTTTCGCAGGGTCGGATGGCTGTGAGCCATCCCGTTCACCCGATCAGCTCCACCCGATAATTCTCGATCACGGTGTTCGCGAGCAGCTTGTCGGCGGCGTCCTTCAACGCCGCCTCGGCCTTGGCCTTGTCGGCGCCGGCGAGTTCGATGTCGAACACCTTGCCCTGCCGGACGCTGGCGACGCCGTCGACGCCGAGCGACTTCAGCGCGCCTTCGATGGCCTTGCCTTGCGGATCGAGGATGCCCGTCTTCAAGGTAACGGTGACACGTGCCTTCACGTCGAAAACCCCTTAGCTCTTCACCAGCACCGGGCCGGAGCCCTGCGGACGCTCGTTCTCCATGAGGATGCCGAGACGCTTTGCGACTTCGGTATAGGCCTCGAGCAGCCCGCCGAGATCCCTGCGGAAACGATCCTTGTCGAGCTTCTCGTTCGACTTGATGTCCCACAGACGGGCAGGAGTCCGGGGAGATCTCGTCGGCGACGATGATCCGCATCATCTCGTTCTCGAACAGCCGGCCGCACTCCATCTTGAAGTCGACGAGGCGGATGCCGATGCCGAGGAAGAGACCGGTGAGGAAATCGTTGACACGAATGGCGAGCGCCATGATGTCGTCGATCTCCTGCGGGGTCGCCCAGCCGAAGGCGGTGATGTGCTCTTCCGACACCATGGGGTCGTTGAGCTGGTCGTTCTTGTAGTAGAATTCGATGATCGAGCGGGGCAGCTGCGTGCCTTCCTCGATGCCAAGGCGCTGCGACAGCGAGCCGGCGGCGACGTTCCGCACCACCACTTCCAGCGGCACGATCTCGACCTCGCGAATCAACTGCTCGCGCATGTTGAGGCGGCGGATGAAGTGGGTCGGCACCCCGATGTCGTTGAGGTGCTGAAACAGGTACTCCGAGATCCGGTTGTTGAGGACACCCTTGCCCTCGATCACCTGATGCTTTTTCGCGTTGAACGCGGTGGCGTCGTCCTTGAAGTGCTGGATCAGGGTACCGGGCTCCGGGCCTTCATACAGAACCTTTGCCTTGCCTTCATAAATGCGACGCCGACGGCTCATGGGGATGTACCGTGTTTTGTTGAAATCCATGTATTTGGTGTGCTCCGGTTACTAGGGATTACGACCCACAGCGGAGCGGCTGTGAATGGCCTGGAACCGATCTGCAACCCTTGGAAACAGAACGGGAACCGGACCTTCAGGCAACCTATCCGATTGGCTGTCCCAGCACAATCGATCCGGCTCATCCGATGCCAACTTATACCGCCTTGCCTGCGGCTTAACGGCTCGTTGTTTTGCCGATTCGTGCCCCCTATCTAGGCATGCGAAGGGGCCGTCGCAACGAGGGCGCCGGGTCCAGTCAGCAGGGAATTGGAAAAGGCATGAGCACGTTCGACAAGCGCCAGGAAGGTTTCGAGAAGAAATTCGCCCTCGACGAGGAGCAGAAATTCAAGGCGGAGGCCCGCCGCAACCGGCTGCTCGGCCTGTGGGCGGCCGAGCAGCTCGGCATCACCGGCGACGCGGCGACGGCCTATGCCAAGGACGTGGTCGCGGCCGATTTCGAGGAAGCCGGCGACGCCGACGTCCTGCGCAAGGTCGCGGCCGATTTCGCCGCCAAGAACGTGTCCGTCACCGAGCAGGCGATTCGCGCCAAGATGAACGAGCTGATCGCGGTGGCGGCGGCCGAGGTGAAGGCGGGGAAATAGCGCCCGCTCCTACGCGTCAGGCCGGCGTGCGGAATTTTTGCGCGCCGGCCGTTTTATTCCCCGACTTCGCGAAGCGCCATAGCCGCCTCGAATGGCGTCCAGCAGACGTTGCGCGGCCAGGCTCAGAAAGCCGTCGCGCCGGGTGACGATCGCCACGTTGTGGCTGGCAGAGAGATCACCGACCGCAATCGTCGACATCGCGCCCGAGCCGAGTTCTTCTGCGACATGACTTTGCGCGAGCAGCGCCAGGCCGAACCCTGACTCCACCAGCCGCTTCTGGGCGGTCAGGCTGTCGACCGCGGTCCACACCACGTCACCCAGGCCCTGCGTCAAAAACAACGCGAAGATATGCGCGGCCGCGACCTCGGGTCGGCCCTGTATCTCGGGAAAGGCGATCCAGCGCTCGCTCGCGAGCTGAGCCAACCGCTTCACCCGGCGTCCGGCGAGCGGATGGTCGGGGGCGCAGACGACCTGGAGCTTCTCGGACAGGATCGGCTCGCAGTCGAGATCGCGCGAACGGTCGAGGTTGTAGCGCAGGCCAATCGTCGCCTCGCCACGGCGGACGAGCGCGCTGACCTCGGCGCTGGTCGCCGTGCGCAAGGTGAGCGCGACACCCCGATGAGCCCTCGCAAATCCCTTCATGATCCCTGACAGGCGGCTGTCGGCAAACGTCCCGGTCACAGCCAGCGAAACCGGTCCCGATGTCTGCTTGGTCAGCGCGCGGACGGCTTGCTCGGCATCCTGTGCGGGCCGCAACGGCCCGCTCCGCATAGGGGATCAGAACACGCCCCGCATCGCTGAGAAGCGTGCGCCCCGCCACACGTTCGAACAGCGGCACACCGAGCTCCTGCTCCAGCAGCGCAATGCGGCGGGAGATCGCCGGCTGCGACCGGTGCAGGAATCTTGCGGCATTCGAGATTCCGCCACGGCGATGAACCGCAAGGAAAGTGTTGAGCGCATCGCTGTCCATGAGGTCATCCCATGCAAAAAACTGATGATATAGAGAGAAATAACAAATTTGGTGGATGTCGTGAAGTCGCCTATGGCTGCACCGAACCGACCATCCCGCGCGGAGTAAAGAGACATGGCTACTCAAAAAGACATGGCGACCCATTTGGAGAAGGCGAAAGCGTTTCAGGACCTGCACACCCGGTCGGGCGCCTTCATCATTCCCAACCCATGGGATGCCGGCACCGCGAAGCTGCTTGCCGCGATGGGTTTCGAGGCGCTCGCAACCACCAGCCTTGGGTTGGCCAACACGCTCGGGAGTTCGACCGTCAGCCTGGATGCCATCCTCGACAATTGCCGCGCGATCGCCGAAGCTACGCCACTACCCGTCAGCGTGGACCTCGAAAACTGCGGCGCGCATGAGCCGCGGCGCGCGGCGGACGCGATCCGGCGCGCCGCCGAAGCTGGCGCGGTCGGCGGCTCGATCGAGGACTCGACGGGAGACCGGAGCCGGCCGATCTACGATTTCGCACGCGCCGTCGAGCGTGTGCAGGCCGCGGTGGAGGCGGCCCGCTCCCTGCCCATTCCGTTCACACTGACGGCCAGAGCCGAAAATCTTCTGCACGGCCGCAACGATCTCGACGACACGATCAAGCGCCTCCAGGCGTTCGAGGCCGCCGGCGCCGACGTGCTCTACGCGCCCGGCGTGCACGATCTCGCGACCATCAAGACGGTGGTTTCGTCGATTGGAAAACCGTTCAATCTCGTGATGGGCTTTGCCGATCCGACCCTGACGCTCGCGCAGCTGTCGGAAGCCGGCGTCAAGCGCATCAGCGTCGGCGGCGCGATGTCGCGATTTGCGCTCGCGGCATTCCTGACGAGCGCACGCGAGATGAAGGAGCACGGCTCCTTCACTTATGTTCGCGAGATGGCGCCGATCAAGGAATTGCGCGACGCGTTCGCCGCGGTCAGCCTTCCTTGAAGCCATACTCCGGCACGTTGCCGCTGGCGCCGTAATATTTGTACGGCAGGAATTTGCCGCTCATGGTGAACTTGACGCGGTCGCCCTTCGGGTTGGCGACGCGCTCGATCGCCATGTCGAAGTCGATCGCTGACATGATGCCGTCGCCGAACTCCTCCTCGATCAGCGCCTTCCACGCGGGGCCGTTGACCATCACCATCTCGTAGAAGCGGTAGATCAGGGGATCGGTCGGCGGCATCGGCGTGCCGGTGCCCCGCATCGGCACCTCGTTGAGCATCGCGGTCTCGGCCTTCGACAGGCCGAACAGCTCGCCGGCGTTGCGCGGCCTGCGGTTTTGTCAATTTCATCTGACCGAGGATCGCGCCGACGATCAGCACCTCCGCATAGCCGCCGACCTGGCCGCAGATGTATTTCCAGCTCCAGCCCTTCTCGCGCTTGATGTCGAGCAGCTTCTCGGTGAGGTCTTCGCGTTTCATGTCAGGATCTCCCTTCGCTAAGCACTGTGTACGTCGTTTCGTGCCGCTTAGGAGGCACGAAACGTGCCAATAAATGAGGCTTAAGGCTTCACCGCCTCGACCTCCCCTCAAGCGGCAAAGCCTCCGCAAATCGCTTGATCGCATCGAGCACGGGCTGCTGATCGCCGGCAAAGAACCAATGATCATGGCCGTCGAGCTCAAGGAATTCCGCACCACGGATCCGGCTCGCCACATCGCGGCCGGCCGCGATCCGTACGGCCTTGTCGTCCCGACGATGCAGCACCAGCGTCGGCACCGCAATCTGCGCCAGAAGATGTCGCACGTCGGCGTCGCGAAACGCCTCGAGCACCGCCGAGATGCCGCCGGGACTGGACGCCGCGCGCAGCAGCCCCGCCCACCAGGCCCGCGCCTTGGGATCGCCGGCAAGGCTCGGCGCGAAGGTTTCGATCCCCACCGGGCCGCCCCATTGCGCGATGAGGTGCTTGCTCCAGGCATCGTACTGGCTGGCGCGCAACGCGTGCGGATAGTCCTGTGACCAGCAACCCTTGGCCAATGCGCCGAACAGAATGAGCCCGGCCACGAGACGCGGCTCATCGACCGCAAATTTGATGCAGGCCGGCCCGCATTCGGACGCGCCGAACAGCACGACATGGCGCGCATCCACCGCCCGCAGCACGGTACCGATATCCTCCGCGGTGAGGTCGATGCCAGGCGCCGATCCGACCCGGTCGGACAGCCCGATGCCGCGGCGATCGAATACGATCAGCCGCCCCAGCTTCATCAATGAGTCCAGAAACGTCCGGCTCGCGGGATGCTCCCAGGCGCGTTCCACATGCGACACGAAGCCGGGCATGACCAGGATATCGAGCGGGCCGCTTCCGTAGGTCTGATACGCCAGATGCACGCCGGCACCCTTGACGTAGCGCGTCGTCGGAACGGCGGCGAGCGACGACGCCGCGCCGGGGTCCATGAGCGCCTCGGTCTCGGCTTCAGGCGCGACGCCAAGCTCGTCGCGCAGCCGCTGCGTCAGTGCCGCGTGATGCCGTTCTGCCGCGCTTCGGTCGCCGGCCAGCAAAAGGCTGCGCACCAGATGCCGGCCGTACACCTCGCTCAACGGATCGAGCTCGACCAGACGTCCCGCGTGCACCGTGGCGGCAAAATGGTCGCCGGCGGCATTCCTGTCCTGCACGAGGCGCTCCAGCGCGTGCACGAGCCGTCCCCGCAGCGCCTCGCGGCGAAAAAACGCCCAATCGTCGAATTCAGGGCAATCGTCCGGAGCGAAGCCCGCGAGGAAGTCACCCCGATACATCTGGCAGGCCTGCTCGAAGGCGCCGCGATCGCACGCACTCTCGAACTGCTGCGTGTCGACCTTCAGCGCGACTGCCGGGGACCATCGCACGCTGGTGCGGTCGGTCTCGAAAACCGGCTGGCCGAGCGTGAGCTCGATGCGATGAAGCAGGCGCCGCAGCCGCGCGAGGCCCGTCTCGCGGGGAGTTTCGGGCCACAGCAGCGTGGCGATCACGTCTCGCGCGACCGCGCCCTTGGCCTCCGCGAGATAGATCAGCAGCGCAAGTCCCTTGCGCAGGTTCAGCTTGATCGGGCGGTCGTCAGCGTGGATCTCCGGGAACCCGAACGTCCCGAGCGAGACAGCCGTCATGGAAGTCCTCTCTCCCCGGTCGGCGTCCCCGGGGGACGCGCAGGGGACGGTCCGCCGTTACGAGTCGGACAAGATCGAGCCAGGCCGCCAGCGAGCGCACCAACCTCCTGCATGCGGCACCGCTGTATCAGGCACAATAGGAAAAAACATGTTCGCGCGCCTCGCAATCCTGCTCTACGCCATCGTCAGCTATGGCGTATTCACCCTTTCATTTCTCTACGCGCTCGGTTTCGTCGGCAATTATGTCGTGCCGAAGTCGATTGATGTCGGCAGTCACACGAATTTGAGCGAGGCCATTGTCGTCAACCTGCTGCTGCTGGGCCTGTTTGCCATCCAGCACAGTGCCATGGCGCGTCCATCCTTCAAACGATGGATGACAAAACTCCTTCCCGCGGCCTGCCAGCGCAGCACCTACGTTCTGCTCTCCAGCCTGATCCTGCTGCTGCTGTTCTGGCAATGGCGTCCGATCCCGACACCGATCTGGCAGATTGACGGACTTGCCGCCTGGTTGCTGATCGGCCTGCACTGGCTCGGCTGGGTGATCGTGTTTGCCTCGACCTACATGATCGATCATTTCGATCTGTTCGGCCTGCGCCAGGCTATCTTCGCGCTCCGCGGGGCGGAGATGCCAGGTCAATCGTTCAGGACGCCGCTGCTCTACAAGATCGTGCGGCATCCGCTCATGCCGGGCTTTCTGCTCGCGTTCTGGGCCACGCCTGAGATGACCGCCGGTCATTTGCTGTTCGCGCTAGGGAATACAGTCTACATCCTGGTCGGGTTGCAGTTCGAGGAGCGGGATCTGATCGCCGAGTTCGGCGCGACTTATCAAGAGTATCGCCGCCGCGTTCCCATGTTGGTGCCGCGTCCTTTCGCTCGTCGCCGGACGGAAGATCGTCGGCCTGCTGGAGCTCCGCGATGAACGCGCTGTTTCCTTTCCCCCGAATGTCCGTGGATGCCGCCACATTCGCCGACACGCTCGATGGGCTCGACGTCGGCCTATATCTCGTCGACGCGCACGCGCGGCTCGTTCACGCCAATACGGCCGGCCAAGCCATCCTCGATGCGCGCGACATCCTGCTTGAGATCCGCGGGCGTCTCGTGGCCAGCGATCCAGCGGTCAACCAGACTTTGCAACATTTTTTCACGGTGGCCGGGCAAGGAAACGCCATCCTGGGCACCAGCGGAGTGCCGATGCTCGGGAGGGATGGGCAACGTCATGTCGCCCACGCTTTGCCGTTGACTTCCGGTACGCGCCGAAGTGCGGGCGTAGCGTACAGCGCCGTGGCGGCCTTGTTCGTTCGCAAGACGGCGCTGACGATACCGCCGCGTTCCGAATTGATCGCCAAGGCATTCAAATTGACGCCGACCGAGTTGCGCGTGCTGCTCGCGATCGTCGAGCTCGGCAGCGTTCCCGAAGTCGCTGCAGCGCTCGGCGTTGCCGGCACGACGGTCAAGACGCATGTCCGCCATTTGTTTGAAAAGACCGGTGCAGCGCGACAGGCCGATTTCGTCAAGCTCGTGGCGGGATATGCGACGCTGTTGAGAGAACCTGCCGAATATAGGCAATCCGCTGGAGCGATACGATGAGAGCAGTTCTATGCAGCTCGTTCACCGGACCAGGCGATTTGCGCCTCGGCGAGATCGACGAGCCGAAGCCGGCCGCCGACGAAATTCTCATCGACGTCCACGCGGCCTCGGTCAGTTTCATGGACCAGTTGCTGGTCTCGGGCCTCTACCAGATGCGTCCGCCGACGCCCTTCGTGCCCGGCACGGAAGCATCCGGCGTCGTCGTCGCGGTCGGCGACAAGGTTACGACATTCGTGCCCGGCGATCGTGTGGCATGCAGCGCCTGGACCGGCGGCTACGCCGAACGGATGACAGCGAAGGACTCGAAGAGCGTGCTTCTGCCTGACGGCGTCGCGTTCGAAGTCGCGGCGACCGTCCTGCACAATTACGGCACGGCCTATTATGCGCTGGTCGAGCCGGCACGGGCGCAACGCGGCGAAACCGTTTTCATTACTGGCGCGGCCGGTGGAGTTGGGCTTGCCGCCGTCGACCTCGGCCGCCATCTGGGCTTGCGCGTCGTCGCCGGTATCGGCTCCGACGACAAGGCCGCCCTGGTGCGAAGCTACGGCGCCGGCGAAATCGTCAACTATCGCAGCGAAGATCTGCGCGACCGGATCAAGTCGATCACATCAGGAGAAGGCATCGACATCGGCTTCGACAATATTGGCGGTGCGATCTTCGAGCAGATGGCCCGGCTGATGAAATGGGGCGGACGGCTGATGCCGATCGGCTTCACCAGCGGCGAGATTCCACAGCTCCCGATGAACTTGCCGCTGCTGAAGAACTATTCCATCCTCGGTGTCTTCGTCGGCGCCTGGGCGGAGAAATTTTCCGCCGATGCCGCGCGCATGAACGCCACGCTGATGCAATTGCTGGCCGAGCGAAAAATCCGTCCGCACATCGATCGCGTCCTCCCTTTGGAGGAGGCCGGAGAAGCCATGCGTGCCGTGGCCAACCGAACGGTTCAGGGACGAATCGTTCTCAAGATCAGGTAAAGTGCACCGGGAAGAGAAAGACCGATGACACCGATCATCATCGACAAACGCTATTGCGGCCCGCCAAACTCCGGGAATGGCGGCTATGTCTGCGGCCGTCTGGCCCGCCACATTCCCGGCGGCGCGGAAGTGACGTTGCGGGCACCGCCTCCGCTGGAAAAGCCGCTCGATGCGATCGCGACGGACGACGGCACATGGGAGCTTCGCGATGACGGCAACATCGTCGCGACCGGGCGACCGGCAAATGTCGAGCTTGCGCGTCTGGAAAAAGCCAGCTTCGAGGAAGCCTGCGCCGCAGAATTGCTGACCCCGGTCAAACCGAACGAGCATCCCCTGCCGACCTGCTTCGTCTGCGGTCCCGCAAGGGCGAAGGGAGATGGTTTGCGCATCTTCGCCGGATCGCTCGCGCGTCCCTCGCAGAGCGCCGTTCTCGCAGCGAGCTGGACACCGGATCCAAATCTGGCAGCCGATGACGGCCTGATCGCGCCCGAATTTCTCTGGTCGGCGCTCGATTGCCCCACCGGCTTTGCCTGCAACTGCGATCAGCAGAGCGGCGTCTTCGACAAGACACCGCTCCTGCTGGGACGGATGTCAGCGCGGATCGAAGCCCGCCCGCGTCCGGGAGAGCACTGCATCATCACAGCCTGGCCTACAGGCCGCGACGGCCGCAAACGAACAGCCGAGGCGGCCGCGCATGATAAAGCCGGGAGGTTGCTGGCGGTGGCGAGGGCGACTTGGATTGCGGTCGAGCGCGAAGTGCAGCTCGGCCGGGGGTGATAAAAGCTCGATCTCGTAGGGTAGGCAAAGGCGCGTAGCGCCGTGCCCACCATTCTGTCTCAGCTTTGTTGCGCGACATGGTGGGCACGCTTGGCTTTGCCCGCCCTACGAGACCTATGCGCTTTGCTCGATCATCCCCTGCAATCTCACCAGCTCCGCCTCCAGATCGCGCTCGACATCCGCCGCCCGCATCTCGATCACACGATAATCCCGCGCCTCCAGCCATGACCGCCGCGAAGCCCGATCAGCGGCGATCGTCTCGCCCTCGCCTGGGTTCACCAGTTCGATCGCGATCCGGTGCGGGAACGAGACGAAATCAGGGATGTGCCGGCCGACCGGGGTCTGGCGCTTAAACGCTCCTGCGAAGCGGCGATCGCGGGTCAGGGCCTGCCAGAGCAGGCGCTCCGCATCGGTCGGGTTGCGACGGAGCAGACGCGCAAGGCCGCGCACCGTCGAGCCGCTGTCGGAAACACCGCCGCCCTGCCCGTGCTCGGCCAGAAGGGCGCGCAGCCGCGTGGCCTGCTCGCCGTCGAGCACGCCGCCCTTGGCCGGGCCCTTGCGGCCCTCGGCGATCGCCATCACCACCCCGTGCAGGGTGTGCATGTCCTGCTTGGTCGGCTCCATCCGGCTGAAGATGTTGCGCAGGTTCACCAGCATGGTGTCGCGCTTCTCGGCCGGGCGCAAAAACTCGACCCGGTCGAGCTCGCGGATCAGGTTGTCGAAGAAGGCCTGCATCTGGTGCTGCGAGGCGCGCTCGGAGCGTTCCGGCATGCTGTGCGGCAGCTCGCCCGAGGTCGCACGCTTGAACCATTCGTAGCCCACCAGCAGCACCGCCTGGGCGAGGTTGAGCGAGGCAAAGCCCGGATTGACCGGAAAGGTGATGATGCGGTTGGAGAGCCCGACCTCCTCATTGGTCAGGCCCCAGCGCTCCCGGCCGAACAGGATGCCGGCCTTGCCGCCCGTGGCGACGTGGCCTGAGATCTCCGCCGCGGCGGCCTCCGGCCCGACCACGGGCTTGGCCTGGTCGTGCGGCCGGGCGGTGGTGGCGAACAAGAGGTCGAGATCAGCGACAGCCTCGCCGACCGTGTCGAACAATTCGACCTTTTCCAGGATGTGATCGGCGCCGGCGGCGGCGCGCTGGGCGGCAATGTTGGGCCAGCCGTCGCGGGGGTTGACGATGCGCAAGGCGCCGAGCGCAAAATTGCCCATGGCGCGCGCGGCCATGCCGATGTTTTCGCCTAACTGCGGCTCGACCAGGATCACGATGGGACCGTCGAGGGAAAGGCCGGCCTTGCTCTTGTCAGTCCCCGACATCTCGTCTCGCTTTCACGCTGGTTCTCAAGGCCTTGTGGGAGCCGCCTCAGGAATTGATTCAGGCCGACCCGGCCGGCTGCCCCCTGCGCCTGTCGTTTGCCTGTCCTGACAGAATTCTCAAGGGAAATAACGGGTTGGATTCGACTTTTAAATCTCGCCTGAAACTTCACCCCGGCCCCCGCGGCAGGGCCGCTTTCCGCCCCCCATCTGCGGAGGCTGGATGAGCTAAAAGTGCATAATCCCTTGGCTTTCGCCGGCCGCGTCCCGGTGCTAAGAGGCGGCGGATATTCCCGTGGCGCACCAAAAGCGCCGTTCCCAAGAGGCTTCCCCGAACATGGCAAAAATCAAGGTGTCCAACCCCGTCGTCGAACTCGATGGCGACGAGATGACCCGGATCATCTGGCAGTACATCAAGGACAAGCTGATCAACCCGTTCCTGGATGTCGAGCTGCAGTATTTCGACTTGGGGATGGAGTACCGCGACCAGACCAACGATCAAGTGACCATCGACGCCGCCGAGGCGATCAAGAAGGTCGGCGTCGGTGTCAAGTGCGCCACCATCACCCCGGACGAGGCCCGGGTGAAGGAGTTCAACCTCAAGCAGATGTGGAAGTCGCCGAACGGCACCATCCGCAACATTCTCGGCGGCTGCATCTTCCGCGAGCCGATCATCTGCAAGAACGTGCCGCGCCTCGTTCCCGGCTGGAGCAAGCCGATCATCATCGGCCGCCACGCCTATGGCGACCAGTACCGCGCCACCGACATCAAGTTCCCGGGCAAGGGCACGCTGTCGATGAAGTTCGTCGGCGAGGACGGCACCGTCATCGAGAGGGAAGTGTTCAAGACGCCCGGCGCCGGTGTCGCCATGCAGATGTACAATCTCGACGATTCCATCATCGACTTCGCCCGCGCCTCGCTGAACTACGGCCTGCTGCGCAACTACCCGGTCTATCTCTCGACCAAGAACACCATCCTCAAGGTCTATGACGGCCGCTTCAAGGACATCTTCCAGGACATCTACGACCGCGAATTCAAGAAGGAATTCGAGGCCAAGGGCCTGACCTACGAGCACCGCCTGATCGACGACATGGTGGCCTCGGCCCTGAAGTGGTCCGGCGGCTATGTCTGGGCCTGCAAGAACTACGACGGCGACGTGCAGTCCGACACGGTCGCGCAGGGCTACGGCTCGCTCGGCCTGATGACCTCGGTCCTGCTCACCCCCGACGGCAAGACCGTGGAAGCCGAAGCCGCCCACGGCACGGTGACCCGCCACTACCGCGAGCACCAGAAAGGCAAGGAGACCTCGACCAACTCGATCGCGTCGATCTTCGCCTGGACCCGTGGCCTCGCCCACCGCGCCAAGCTCGACAACAATGCCGAGCTCGCCAAGTTCGCGAACACCCTGGAGAAGGTCTGCGTCGACACCGTCGAGGACGGCTACATGACCAAGGACCTCGCGCTCCTGGTCGGCGCCGACCAGCGCTGGCTCTCGACCACCGGCTTTCTCGACAAGGTCGCCGAGAACCTCGAAAAGGCGATGGCGTAAGCCGTCCGCGATTTCGCCCGACTGGGCCGGACATCTCACGGGTCGCGCCAAAGCGCGGCCCGTTGTTTTTTGAGACCCTTGGAGACGCGACCATGTCGATCAAGCTTGCCGTGCCCTGCCTTCTGTTGCTTGCCGGACCGGCTGCGGCCGCGGACCCGCTCCCCGCCGCCATCGCCGCCCCCGGCGAGACCGTCGTGCTCAGCGTCCACGCCGAGGGCGCGCAGGTCTATGAGTGCAAGGCCGGCACCGACGGCAAGCTCGCCTGGGCATTTCGCGAGCCGATCGCCACCCTGCTTTCCGAGGGCAAGACGGTCGGCCGGCACTATGCCGGGCCGAACTGGGAGCATGCCGACGGCAGCGCCGTGGCCGCCAAGGCCGCCGGCAACGCGCCGGGCGCGACGCCGGCCGATATTCCCTGGCTGAAGCTGGAAGTGAACGCCCACCGGGGCAACGGCGTCCTCACGTCCGCCACGACGGTTCAGCGCATCAACACCCATGGCGGCAAGCTCGACGGCGCCTGCGACAAGGCCGGCGAGTTCAAGAGCGCGCCCTATTCGGCCGAATACGTCTTCCTGAAGAAGGGCTGAGGAACGAGGAGAGACGGCCCTTACGCGCCGGCTATGGCTTTTTGGATCTCCGACAGGGCGTCCAGAGCCTTTGCCCCATCAGGCCCGCCGCCTTGCGCCATTTCGGCTCGGCCGCCGCCGCCCTTTCCGCCCACGACAGGCACGCCAATCTTGACAAGGCTTGCGGCGTCGAAACGGGTTGATAGATCCTTGGTCACGCCGACAACGAGGCTGGCTTTTCCGTCAGCCGTCGTATTTGCAACCGCGACAACGCCCGACTTGATCTCTGCCTTGGCTTGATCAACGAGGGATTTGAGTTCGTCGCTCGGCAATCCCGTCACGTGAAGTTTGTAAAATTTGACGTCACCGATTTCCACGACGTTGGAATTTCCGCCGTCGCCGGCACCGCCGCCCATCGCCAGCTTCTTGCGGGCGTCGGAGAGCTCGCGCTCGAGCTTCTTGCGCTCGTCCATCAATGCACTGATGCGCGCCGGGACGTCGTCGATCGAGGTGCGCAGCTCGTTGGCCGCGGTCTTGGCCAGCGCCATGGTGTCGTTGGCATGCTTGCGCGCGTAGTTGCCGGTCAGCGCTTCGATGCGGCGCACGCCGGAGGCGACCGCGCTCTCGCCCGTCAGCGTGATCAGGCCGATGTCGCCGGTGCGCCTGACATGGGTGCCGCCGCAGAGCTCGACCGACCAACCGAGCGCGTTGGTGCCGCGCTCACGCGCGGTCCGGCCCATCGAGACGACGCGAACCTCGTCGCCGTATTTCTCGCCGAACAGCGCACGCGCGCCGGCCTCGCGGGCCTCGTCCACGCCCATGACGCGGGTCGAGACCTCGTCGTTCTCCAGCACCACGTCGTTGGCGATGTCCTCGACGCGCGCAAGTTCTTCCGCGGTGATCGGCTTCGGATGCACGAAATCGAAGCGCAGGCGGTCAGGCGCAACCATCGAGCCGCGCTGGGCGATGTGATCGCCGAGCACCTGACGCAGCGCCTCGTGAATGAGATGCGTGGCCGAATGATGCGCGCGGATCGACGAGCGCCTGCTGTGATCGACCTCGAGCTGGAGCGCGGTGCCGGGCTTCAGCTCGCCGCTCTCCAAGGTGCCGACATGAACGAAGAGATCGCCAAGCTTCTTCTGCGTCTCGGTGACGCGGAATTTGATGCCGCCCTCGCCGACCAGCACGCCGGTGTCGCCGACCTGGCCGCCGGACTCCGCATAGAACGGCGTCTGGTTCAGCAGCAACGCACCGCTGTCGCCGGCCTTGAGGCTGTCGGTTTCCTTGCCATCCTTGATCAGGGCCGAGACGACGCCCTCAGCGATCTCGGTCTCGTAGCCCAAAAATTCAGTCGCGCCGAGCTTCTCGCGCAGCGGGAACCAGATCGCCTCTGAGGCCGCCTCACCCGAACCCGACCAGGACGCGCGCGCCTTCACGCGCTGACGTTCCATCGCATCGGCGAAGGAAGCCTGGTCGACGCTGATGCCGCGCGACTTCAGCGCGTCCTGCGTCAGATCGAGCGGAAAACCGTAGGTGTCGTACAACGTGAAGGCGACGTCGCCGTCGAACATGTCGCCCTTCTTCAAGGACGCACTCTTCTCGTCGAGGATGGCGAGGCCGCGCGTCAGCGTCTTGCGGAAACGGGTCTCTTCCAACCGCAGCGTTTCCTCGATCAGGTTTTCCGCGCGCATCAAATCGGGATAGGCCTGGCCCATCTCGCGCACCAGCGCCCAGACCAGGCGATGCATCAGCGGATCTTTCGCGCCGAGCAGTTGCGCATGGCGCATCGCGCGGCGCATGATCCGGCGCAGCACATAGCCGCGGCCCTCGTTCGAGGGCAGCACGCCATCGGCGACGAGGAAGGCCGACGAACGCAGATGGTCGGCGATGACGCGGAACGAGGCGACGGTCTTCTCGTCCGGTCCGCTTCCAAGAGCAGACGCGGTCGCGTCGATCAGATGACGGAACAGATCGGTCTCGAAGATGCTGTCGACGCCCTGCATGATGCTGGCCATGCGCTCTAGGCCCATGCCGGTGTCGATCGAGGGACGCGGAAGCGCTACGCGCTCCTCCTTCGTCACCTGCTCGTACTGCATGAACACCAGGTTCCAGAACTCGAGGAAGCGGTCGCCGTCCTCTTCCGGTGAGCCCGGAGGTCCGCCCCAGATGTGCTCGCCGCGATCGATGAAGATCTCCGAGCACGGACCGCACGGGCCGGTGTCGCCCATCGCCCAGAAATTGTCCGAGGTCGGGATGCGAATGATGCGGTCATCCGAGAAACCCGCGATCTTCTTCCAGAGGCCCGCCGCCTCGTCGTCGGTGTGGTAGACCGTGACGAGCAGCTTGTCCTTCTTCAGCCCGAATTCCTTCGTGATCAGCGTCCAGGCAAGCTCGATCGCGCGCTCCTTGAAATAGTCGCCGAACGAGAAATTGCCGAGCATCTCGAAGAAGGTGAGATGGCGCGCGGTGTAGCCGACATTGTCGAGGTCGTTGTGCTTGCCGCCGGCGCGCACGCATTTCTGCGAGGTGGTGGCGCGCTGATAGGGCCGCCTCTCGACGCCGGTGAAGACGTTCTTGAACTGCACCATGCCGGCATTGGTGAACATTAACGTCGGGTCATTGCGCGGCACCAACGGCGAGGACGACACGATCTCGTGGCCGTTCTCGGCAAAGAAGTTCAGAAAGGTCGACCTGATCTCGTTGACGCCGCTCATGTTCATCCAATCGGGTGTGCTTGGACCCGCCATACGCCATCCAAACCGCGAGTTTGGGCTGATATCTGCGGGCCAAAGCGCTTTTAGACAAGGCCAGCTTCGCTGTCCAGAAACTGTGCAACCGGATCAGTGGGTTGCCGCAGGCGCGCAATCCCGTTGGAAAGCCGCTGATGCCGCGTTGACAGGCTTGGCCAGCTTGTGATCTCTACCCATCTGTATCGTACGGCCACGTCGGGAGAGACCGGCTTTGGGTAGCCGGCGCCGAAGGAGCAACCGCCCCGGAAACTCTCAGGCAAAAGGACCGCGTGGCTTTGACAGCATCTGGAAAGAGGCGCCGACGGGCCTAGACCTTTTTAAAAGAAAGGGTTGGTCCGGACAGCGTCCGCCGACGGGATAATACTCTCAGGCACAGCGACAGATGGGGCTTCGACTGGTTGCTTCCGGGGAATCATCCCCGGGGAACCACCGAGGGCCCCTGTGATGCTTGCGCGCGACGACCAAGATTCCCTTAAGAGCACGCCCCTTCACGGGCTTCATGTGTCCCTCGGCGGCAAGATGGTGCCGTTCGCGGGCTATGACATGCCGGTGCAATATCCCGCGGGCGTGCTGAAGGAACACCTCCATACCCGCTCGTCCGCCGGCCTGTTCGACGTCTCCCACATGGGCCAGATCGCGCTCCGGCCGAAGTCGGGCAAGGTCGAGGACGCCGCGCGCGCGCTGGAGCGGCTGGTGCCGCAGGACATCGTGGCTATTGCGCCGGGGCGGCAGCGCTACGCCCAGTTCACCAATGCCGAGGGTGGAATTCTGGACGATCTGATGGTCGCCAATTTCGGCGACCATCTGTTCCTGGTCGTCAACGCCGCCTGCAAGTCCGGGGACGAGGCGCATCTGCGCGCGAAGCTGTCGGACGACTGCATCATCGATTCGCTTACCGACCGCGCGCTGATCGCGTTGCAGGGCCCGAAGGCGGAATCGGCGCTGGCGAAATTATGTGCAGAGGCTCCGTCCATGAAGTTCATGGATTCCGGCCCGCGCAAGGTCGCCGGGATCGACTGCTTCGTCTCGCGCTCCGGCTACACCGGCGAGGACGGCTTTGAAATTTCGGTTCGTGCTGGCGATGCCGAGCGGCTCGCCAAGGCGCTGCTGGAAAATCCCGACGTGCTGCCGATCGGGCTCGGCGCCCGCGACAGCCTGCGGCTCGAGGGCGGACTCTGCCTCTATGGCCACGACATCGACACCACGACCACGCCGGTCGAGGCCGCACTGGAATGGTCGGTGCAGAAGAGCCGCCGCACCGGCGGCGCGCGCGCCGGCGGCTTTCCCGGCGCGGAGAAGATTCTGGCCCATTTCGACCACGGCGCGGCCCGTCGCCGCGTCGGGCTGCGCACCGAGGGCCGCGCGCCGGTGCGCGAGGGCGCGCTGCTGTTTGCGAACGCGACCTCGAGCGAGTCGATCGGAACAGTCACCTCGGGCGGTTTCGGCCCAAGCCTGAATGCGCCGGTCGCGATGGGTTATGTGCCCACAAGCCAGAGCGCGCTTGGAACACAAATTTTCGCCGAGGTGCGCGGCCAGCGGCTGCCCCTGCAAATCGCCACCATGCCTTTCGTGAAAAACACCTACAAACGCTGAGGACAAGAAAATGACCACGACGCTGTACACCTCCGACCACGAATGGCTCGCCATCGACGGCGATGTCGCCACCGTCGGCATCACCGACTACGCGCAGTCCCAGCTCGGCGACGTCGTGTTCGTCGAACTGCCCAAGCTCGGCCGCGCCCTGAAGAAGACGGAAGCCGCAGCCGTCGTGGAATCCGTGAAGGCCGCCTCGGACATCTACGCGCCTGTTACGGGCGAGGTCACCGAAATCAACGACGCCCTCGCCGCCGAGCCGGCGCTGGTGAATTCGGATGCGCAAGGCAAGGCGTGGTTTTTCAAGATCAAGATTGCCGACAAGAGCGAGCTAGGCGGCCTCATGGATGACGCCGCCTACAAGGCCCACACGGCTTAAAGACGATGGAGCAAGCGATGACCGCGCACCGCAAATCCAACGGCGATACCGCCGCTTTCGTTCGCCGCCACATCGGCCCCTCGGCACGCGACGTCACTGCAATGCTCGAGGCCGTCGGCGCGAAAAGCGTCGATGCGCTGATGGCGGAGACGTTGCCGGCCTCGATCCGGCAGGCCGCCCCGCTCGATCTCGGCAAGCCCTTGAGCGAGACCGAGGCGATCGCGCATATGGGCGAGCTCGCCGCCCAGAACCAGGTCTTCGCCTCGCTGATCGGCCAAGGCTATTCCGGCACGATTCTGCCTGCGGTGATCCAGCGCAACATTCTGGAGAACCCGGCCTGGTACACGGCTTACACGCCCTATCAGCCGGAGATCAGCCAGGGCCGGCTTGAGGCGCTGCTCAACTTCCAGACCATGATCTGCGATCTCACCGGGCTCGATGTCGCCAACGCCTCGCTGCTCGACGAGGCGACGGCTGCCGCCGAGGCGATGGCGCTCGCGGAGCGGCACTCGCGGGTCGAAGCAAAGGCCTTCTTCGTCGACAAGGACGTGCATCCGCAGACGCTCGCGGTGATGCGCACCCGCGCGGAGCCCTTGGGCTGGACCCTGGTCGTCGGCGATCCCTTCACCGATCTCGACAAGACCGACGTGCTTGGTGCGCTGCTGCAATATCCTGGAACGTCGGGCGCTGTGCGCGACCTCAGGCCCGCGATCGCAGCACTGAAGGCGAAGGGCGCACTCGCGATCGTTGCCGCCGATCTGCTGGCACTGACCCTGCTCGCCTCGCCAGGCGAACTCGGCGCCGACATCGCGATCGGCTCGGCGCAGCGTTTTGGCGTGCCGATGGGTTATGGCGGGCCGCACGCCGCCTATATGGCGGTGCGCGATGCGCTGAAGCGCTCGCTGCCCGGCCGCATCGTCGGCCTCTCCGTCGACTCCCGCGGCGCGCCCGCCTATCGCCTCGCGCTCCAGACCCGCGAGCAGCACATCCGCCGCGAGAAGGCGACCTCCAACATCTGCACCGCGCAGGTGCTGCTCGCCGTGATCGCCTCAATGTACGCGGTCTATCACGGCCCCGAAGGCTTGACGCAGATCGCCCGTAACGTGCACCGCCGCACGGCGGTGCTTGCCGCCGGCCTGCGCAAGCTCGGCTTTGCGCCGAGTAGCGAAAACTTCTTCGACACGCTCTGCGTCGATGCGGGTGCGAAGCGTGCCGAGATCGTCGCTCGCGCGGTCGCCGAGAAGATCAATCTCGGCATCGGTGATGGCGCTTTGCGTATCGCGCTCGACGAGACCACCACGCCTGCGACGGTGGAAGCGGTCTGGCGCGCCTTCGGCGGCACGCTTGCTTACGCCGAGATCGATGCCACCACGCGCGAGGCGCTGCCGGAGATGCTCAAGCGCGCGACCTCTTTCCTCACCCATCCGGTGTTCCACGCGCATCGCTCGGAGACCGAGATGCTGCGCTACATGCGCAAGCTCAGCGACCGCGACCTCGCGCTCGACCGCGCGATGATTCCGCTGGGATCGTGCACCATGAAGCTGAACGCGACCACCGAGATGATGCCGCTGACCTGGCCGGAATTCGGCTCGTTGCATCCCTTCGCCCCGCGCGAGCAGGCACGCGGCTATCACGCGCTGTTCGCGCGCCTGGAGAAGTGGCTGTGCGACATCACCGGCTATGACGCGATCTCGCTGCAGCCGAATTCGGGCGCGCAAGGAGAATATGCCGGGCTGCTCGCGATCCGCGGCTATCACGCCGCGCGCGGCGAGACGCACCGCAAGATCTGCCTGATCCCCTCCTCCGCCCACGGCACCAACCCGGCTTCCGCTGCGATGGTTGGCATGGACGTGGTGGTGGTCGCCTGCGAAAAGAATGGCGACGTCGACGTCAATGATCTCAGGGCGAAGGCGGAGAAGCACTCCAACGACCTCGCTGCGGTCATGATTACCTATCCCTCGACGCATGGTGTGTTCGAGGAGCACATTCGCGAGATTTGCGACATCGTGCATGGCCATGGCGGCCAGGTCTATCTCGACGGCGCCAACCTCAACGCGCAGGTCGGCTTGTCCCGGCCCGGCGACTACGGCGCCGATGTCAGCCATCTCAACCTGCACAAGACCTTCTGCATCCCGCATGGCGGCGGCGGCCCGGGCATGGGCCCGATCGGCGTGAAGGCGCATCTCGCGCCGTTCCTGCCAGGTCATCCGGCGGCGAATGGGGATGCGCCGGTCGGCCCGGTCTCGGCCGCGCCGTTCGGCTCAGCTTCGATCCTCACCATCTCCTACATCTACATCCTGATGATGGGCGGCGAAGGCCTGAAGCGCGCCACCGAGATCGCGATCCTCAACGCCAACTATGTCGCCGCGCGCCTCGATGCGCATTTTCCGGTGCTCTACAAGAACGAGAAGGGCCGCGTCGCGCATGAATGCATCGTCGATCCCCGCGCGCTGAAGACGACGTCCGGCGTCACCGTCGACGACATCGCAAAACGCCTGATCGACTACGGCTTCCACGCGCCCACGATGAGCTTCCCGGTGCCGGGCACACTGATGATCGAACCGACCGAATCGGAATCGAAGGCCGAGCTGGACCGCTTCTGCGACGCGATGATCGCGATCCGGAAGGAGATCACGGAGGTCGAGGGCGGCCGCTTCAAGATCGAGGCCTCGCCGCTGCGCCACGCCCCGCACACGGTGCACGACATCGCGGACGATGCATGGAATCGCGCCTACACCCGCGCCGAGGGCTGCTTCCCCGCGGGCACCTCGCGCACCGACAAATATTGGAGCCCGGTCGGGCGCGTCGACAACGTCTATGGCGACCGCAACCTGGTGTGCTCGTGCCCGCCGGTGAGCGATTATGCGGAAGCCGCGGAGTAGGACCCCGACGGAGGTTTCGTAGGGTGGGTTAGCGGGCGGCTGCGCGAAGGCGCAGACCGCCGGCGTAACCCACCGCTTTAGCTTCCGCGGCGACAAAGATGGTGGATTACGCCTTCGGCTAATCCACCCTACGGCAATGATTTACGGCGCAATCAGCAATCGGGTTTCGCGATCCCACCGCCAGAGCCGTTCGTTGGTCAATTCAGTCCCGCCCCACCAACGCTTGATCGGGTTGTGGCGCCACAAGTCATCTTCTCGGGCGACAAGGGAACGTCCGAGTTCAGTTAGCGTGACCCTCCACTCGCTCCTGCCGAAGTAGCGATCCTCATTGTCGAACGCCGGATCGCCCAACAGAACGGGCGGCGCCGAATGTTCCGCCAATGCGATCAAGGCATCGCTCGCCTCACCCTCTTCGAACACATCGCGATACCACCTCGCTTCGGAGATGTATTTTGGGTCGGTGTGCCCTTCATTCACACAGCCCAGCATATCCATCTCGCTGGCACCGAGCCCCGTCACCTTGTCCGGAAGCTCTTCAAGCAGCGCAATGAGCGCCGATCGAAGTCTCGGAAAGATCATCAGATCCGTCATCAGCAGATCGAAACAGGATTTTGGCGTTTCAGCCCGATAGGCGCGCCAGGCGCGGCTTGCCATCACCAAATGATCGTCGGCGACCTCGAAGGCCGGCAACTTCCATTTTGCGACGGACTCCGCAGCATAGTCCGCAACACTGTCATCCGTATGCACCAGGCTCAGCTTCGTCGTGATCTCCTTGTAGGGACGAAGCAGGTCGAGCAGCCAGACAAGCACGAGCTGATCGTTCGGCAGAGGGTCGACCCATATTTCGATCGAGTCGAACTTCGTACACAGTTCTAAGAAATCGATATCGCGCGTGCCGAAATCTTCCAGCCAGTCTCGACAAACCTCGTTGAGCCAGTGATCGCCTGGATTGCAGTGCTTTGCCGACCGCCGCTCCAGCCCCATCAAAAGCTGCTCTGCGGAGGGCAATTGACCGAAGACGAAGCGCATGCAGAAGCCGAGTGCGATATTCGCCAGTTTGGTTTGCCGAAGCGTAGCTGCCGCAAGATGGTTCGTGGTCAGAATCAAATGTGACACGGTGGCCTCGCGATTAACAAGCAATACCAAAACACCTCGAGCAGCACGCACGCATCAGACAGGGGAAAGCAATGCCCGGCTGTCGCGATCCCAACGCCAGAGCCGATCGCTGGTCAGGTGGGTGCCGCCCCACCAGCGACTGATCGGGTTATGGCGGCAGAAATCCTCTTCTCCCGCCAGCACCGCTTTCCCGAGGTCAGTGAGCGACAAGCGGGATTGCTTGTACCGCGCGTGACGGGAGGGATCGACATGCATGTCCAGCGAGAACGGTCCCTCCTCCAACCCCGATATGGCCGGCACCGGACAACGTGCGAGACCATCAAGCAGCGTCCCGACTTCCCAGTAATCGAAAACGCGTCGCTCGTTGGGCTTTTGATCGCCCGGAAAAACGTCGAAAGGCCGCACCTTGCCTGGCGCAACCAACTCCAGGATCCGCGTTTCCGTGGTGCCAAGCCCGGTGGCGACGCCCGGAAGCTCCTCGAGCAGGTCCACAACAGTCCGGCCAAGCTGCGGTAGCAGGCCGAGATCCGACTTCGGAAGTTCGAACCAGCTTTGCGGCGTCGGCGCACAATAGGCTTGCCACGCACGACCGGCCAGATCGAAGTGATCTTGAGTCAGTCTGATAGCCGGCGGGACGAGCTTCGCAAGTCGCTCCGGATCGAGGTTACCGAGGGTGATGTCGAGGTGACGCATCACAAATTCGGAAGCCGCCATGCCTTCGATGCGACAATGGTCGAGCAGCCAGAGCAGAAGCAATTGTGCGTTTGGGTTTGGCTCTATCCACAGCTCGGCCGAGTCGCATTCGAACAACAGCTCGATCAATCCCCGCCCCTTCACTCCCGACTTATCGAGGCGCCAAGCCGGCGTGTCATCCAGCCAATGAAGGCCGGGTGGCTGCGTCGTATGCGGAGCAAAGAACGTTTCAAGCTCTGCGCCCGATGGCGGCGCACCCCAGACAAGCCGACGATTGATCGCAAGCACGAGATCGCCCAGGCCGGCCTGTTCGAGGGCGCCGGCAGCGGAAGAGTCTGTTGTCAGCACAAGCCGCGTCATGCTCGGGGCCTCAAGGCTTGGTTAAAACAGAGCCGTAACGCCACAGCCGGTCGTTGGTCAGCCGCGTGCCGCCCCACCAGCGGTCGATCGGATTGTGGCGACTGAAGTCTTCCTTGCCCGCAAGAACTGCCTCGCCAAACTCCGTCAGCGACAACCGGCTGCGGAGATATGCGGCATGCCGATCCCGGTGATTCTCGCGATCGATCGTGCGCAGTTCGTCGTCCAATCCGGCCACTGCAGGACTGGGGCCAAGCGCTAGCCCGTCGAGCAACCGGCCTAACTCAGTCTCTCCAAACACGAACGTCCGCCGTTGCGAACGCAGATGAAACAACGCATTCGAGTTTGCAAACCCTCTGGCAAGCATCTCCAGGAATCGCATCGCGGTCGCACCGAGTCCTGTCGAAGGAGACGGGAGTTCTGCCAGAAGATCCAGCACGGCAGGCCGCAGCATCAACAATGCACTGAGATCTTGGTGAACGAGATCGACGCAAGCCTCAGGGGTCGCCGCGCGGTAGGCCGACCACGCCAACTTGGCAGTCTCGAACTCTCGGGCCGTGATACGCGCGACATGAATGTGCGGCTCGGACGCGGCGAGATCCTCACCGCTTTCTATCATCAGATCGGATGCCACAAGTCGAAGTCTAAGCTTTCGCACCAGCGAGGAGCAGGAGCTGAGGTAGTCCAGCAAGCAGACGAGCTGCAATTGATCGCTGGGAGCTGGATCGAACCAAAGTTCGATCACGTCATATCGCTCGCAGAAGTCCGCAAGGGGCAAATCTTTGCGATCCTTGATGCCCTTGGGCCACCGGATGCCCCAATCAGACCAATGATCACCTGGCCCGAGATTCGCGGAGCGCGCCGCGAAATAGGCTGCGAGCTTTTCGGGCGAGGGCAGCGGTCCCCACTCGAAGTGAAACGAGAATGAAATGACAAGCTCCGCCAACCCCGATCGGGCGAGCGCGCTTCCGGACGAACTGGTCAAGATCAGACGCTTCATCGCACCACCTGATCAATGCAACGCAAAACGAAACGGGCACTGACGACGTCGGCAACTCAACGTCTTCAGCGCCCGCTCCTCGCGAAAAACTCTAGGCTTGACGCTTACTCGTCCGCCGGCTCGTCGCCGTCGGCGTCACGCTCGGGGCTGCCGGCGAGAATCTGCTCGGCGATCAGGCCGGAGTTCTGGCGGATCGAGGTTTCGATTTTGGCGGTGATGTCGGGGTTGGCCTTCAGGAACGCTTTCGAATTCTCGCGGCCCTGGCCAAGACGCTGGCTGTCATAGGAGAACCATGCGCCGGATTTTTCGACGATGCCGGCCTTGACGCCGAGATCGAGGATCTCGCCCATCTTGGAGACGCCTTCGCCATACATGATGTCGAACTCGACCTGCTTGAAAGGCGGCGCCAGCTTGTTCTTCACCACCTTGACCCGCGTGGTGTTGCCGACCACCTCGTCACGCTCCTTGATCGCGCCGATGCGGCGAATGTCCAAACGGATGGAGGCGTAGAACTTCAGCGCGTTGCCGCCGGTGGTGGTTTCCGGCGAACCGTACATCACGCCGATCTTCATCCGGATCTGGTTGATGAAAATGACCATGGTGTTGGACTTGTTGATGGACGCGGTCAGCTTGCGCAGCGCCTGGCTCATCAGGCGGGCCTGCAGACCCGGCAACGCATCGCCCATCTCGCCCTCGAGCTCGGCTTTCGGTACCAGCGCCGCAACCGAATCGATCACCAGCACATCCACCGCGCCCGAGCGCACCAGCGTGTCGCAGATTTCCAGCGCCTGCTCGCCGGTGTCCGGCTGGGAGATCAGGAGCTCGTCGATGTTGACGCCCAGCTTGCGCGCATAGACCGGGTCGAGCGCGTGTTCGGCGTCGATGAAGGCGCAGATGCCGCCCTTCTTCTGCCCTTCCGCCACCGTGTGCAGCGCCAGCGTGGTCTTGCCCGAGGATTCCGGCCCGTAGATTTCCACGACGCGCCCCCTCGGCAAGCCGCCGATCCCGAGCGCAATATCAAGCCCAAGCGAGCCCGAGGAGATCGCCTCGACATCCATCGAGCGGTCGTTCTTGCCGAGCTTCATCACCGAGCCCTTGCCGAACTGCCGCTCGATCTGGGAAAGCGCGGCGGCCAGGGCTTTACTCTTGTCCATGGAGGATCCTTCGACGATACGCAGCGCAGTGGTGGACATCGGGTCGTGCTCCTTATGACGAGGATTCGCGTGAGGGACAAACGATTGGCGAGGCGGTCCGTCGATAAAGATAATGTACCCTATTTGTTCTAGGTTCGCAATATGTTCTTTTGCAGATTTGGGTGCTGGCCTGTTTCGACCCCTGGCGGCCCAGTTTGAAAAGGTCCCGTGGCCCGTTTTGAAAACGAGCAATTTTTCCTATCGCAACTCTCTCCGCTTTCCTGATCGCCCATACGAGAGAGGCGATTTCCCTCGGATGGTATGTATGATCTGCCGGATTGAATGGGGGAGACGTAATGAACAAGTGGTTGGTTTTGTGGATTGCTGCTTCAATCGGGATTGTCACGGCGCATCCTGCTCAAGCAATGTCATGCTCAGACTACAAAAATATCTGCCTGTCTAAGGGCTCAAAGAAGTGCGAGGGGGCTTGGAAGCAATGTATGCGGACCGGCACATACATTGGTCCGGATAGCGGAACAAATCACGGGCAAGCTGATAAGCGATAGTCGAAGAAGAGCCGCCTCAGTGGGCGGCCTCTTTCGTTCCATCGTAATTCCGGCGTCCCTCCTCGACCAAAGCTGACGCACATCAAAGACCGATGACCTGGACGCCGTCAGAATTCCGTAATCCTGCGGCACCGAACCTTTTTTGCGGTCTGGGGCCTTCTTCCGGGACACGGGACCGCAACTCCGGGGACCTCAGTCATGACGGACACGCACCACGATACGACCAGGCGCAATCGCCTGCTGGAGGCCGCGCAGCAAGAGAGCAGCAAGAGAAAGGACACGCTGCCGGACGCGGCAGGCGGTGGCGGTGCCCGCCGCCCGGTCCGCACCGGAGACAATGCCCGCCGGGAGCGGCCGCCTGTTCATCGCAAGAGACCGGCACGGGAATCGGGATTCGTATATCCCGGTGGCGAATCCGAGCACGATATGGCATCTAGATACTACCAGTAAGCCATTGATTGAACGGCGACATTTCCCAGAGAGCTACTGTGCATGGGGTTGTTTTCGATTTTTTGGAAAGGCGCGCATGCGCCTTTTACTTACCACCGAAGCGCAATTTGGATCGGGCCTGCCGCCGTCTCACGGCATGCCTGCACCACCCCTACAGCAGAACCAGCAACCCGATGCCGATCACCAGCACCACGAAGCCAGCCGCCGTCGCGGCGGCGAATGACCGCTCTACGTTGTCCATGATGCCACCCCGTTGCCGGCGCGCCACGTTTCCCCCATGGCTGCACCGTCGGTGCGAAATCTCGCCCGCCCTTGTGTCCTGAGTTGTGCGAACGGATGTCGAAATTGGGACGCGTGCGGGGCCAGTCTGCGGCCTCGACTTTCGCCGCCACTGTCAGGCGCGCGCAAGCCTGCTCTCCTGGTCTGGGCCTCCATACCCAGACGACGACCCCGCTCTCCCCGCGCGGGGTTTTTTGCCGGGCACGAGCGAACGCAGCGGACCGGATCCGATTCGCGTCTTTGTCAGGCTGTCGTAAGCCGAGCCGGCTAGGCTCATCTGGCTATGGTGTTGCAGCCCAGCACCTCAGCCTCCAATAACCTTCTGCCCCGCTTGGCTCTCCCCAAGCGGGGTTTTTTCATGCCGGCCGGCCGGTTTGCGAGCCCCCCTCTTCCCGCGTCAGCCGCAGCGAGAAGGCGCGGATCGCCGGCGCTGCGAGCAGCACGATCGGCAGCATTGCGACCCATGCGATCAGCCACGACACCATCCAGTGCGTGAGGAAGACCATCGCGGTCCCTGCGGGAAAGCTGGCAATCCCCGCCGCGATCAGCGAGGTCAGGCCGGACTGGATGACACCGAAGACGAAATGAGAGTAGCGGCGAGGAATGCCGAGCATGATGCGCCCATGTTGTTTGGCCGTCATCAGGCCAAGCAAGCCACATGCCGTCGCAGCGCCCCTGCGGGACCCAGGAACTTTGTTCATGGTCGGAGAACCACGGGCACGGGCGCCCCGGATGTATTCCGTAGCCGCCCGGAATTGATCTCAGGATGGTTTGGGATTGGAGTGCGCGCGCCCATGACCTTGAGGGATGACCTTGAGGGATGGCCTTGAGGGATGGCCTTGAGGGATGGCCTTCCCTGGGGGATGTCACGCGCGATCGGTGCCAACCATGCCGCTCTACTTCTTCCGAATCCGGAACGGCCGCTATTCCGGCTGTGCCGACCAGGCGTCGGAATTTGCCGATCGCGATTTGGCCTGGAAGGAGATGACCAGCGTCTGCGCCGACATGGCCGCCGGCATCGCCCGCAAGCTCCAGGAAAATTCCGAATGGCACATGGAGCTGCTGGACGAGGCCAAGGAGCCCGTGTTCCGGATCCGCATCACATCCGAAACCTTCGAATAGGGCTGGCCCTAATCCGCGCTGGGCAGCCGCCGCATCGTGAATTCGATGTCGCCGCCGGGCAGCTCGCGCCAGTTCTCGACCGCGCTCATATAGCCGGCCTTGGGGTAGCGAGCGAAGAAAGCCTGCGCCCTCTCCCGCGCCGCCGCGCGCGGCAGCGTGAAGGTCTCGCGCAGATAGCCGTCGCCGGCCGTCGGGCCGGGCTTGCCGCCTAGCTTGCGCCGGCGCGCCATCCGCTCGGCGAGATCCCGCGGACGATCGGCCATGTCCTGCCTCCTCGCAATACGCTCTCACGAGATGTAGGAAGCAGGCCGGTCGAACAGGAGTCCCGGCCGGAGGCGTCAGCCGCCTCCGATCGGTCAGACGGTCAATTGGCAGTCGTGCCGGATTTCTTCTTCGGCGCACCGGTTGCGGCCGAGGCCTTTGGCGCCGCCGGCTGCTTCGGCGGATCGGAGCGCATGCCGCCCCATGGATCGTTAGACGCCTTGGAGTCCGGAATCTTCTTCAGCGTTTCCTTGTAGGCCTTGTCACGCTCGGCTTCCGCGGCCTTCTCCTCGGGGGTCTTGCTCGGCCCTTCCTGCAGCAAATTGAGATTGGGCATTTGCGCATAGGCCGGTCCCGCCAGCACGGCCGGTACCGCCAGGACAGCCAGCACCGCGGCCATACGGAAAAGCTTCATCATTGACTCCTTGATCATCCATGGCGGCGCGGATCGCCCGCGCCTTGTCACCCTTGTCGCAGCCGGGTCGTGACCGCGGGGACCGCTCGGCCCTAGAGCCGGTCCGATTTGCACGATTTCGGCGCCTGTAGCCAGTCGTCCCAGATCGGCCCGCACTTGGTGCACCCGTTCAGCGCGAGGCCGAGCGCCACCAGACCAAACACGAGGACATATCGACGCAACATCATCCACCCATACCCACTCCGGGCCATCATATCGGGCGAAGTCAGGCATTTTCAAGCCGACAGGACCCGCGGCTGACCGGGTGACTTTGCCGCGCTGATCCGCTCACATGGCCGAAATATCCGGCAACACGGGAGGGATCGACAGCAATGCCATCGCAGCCAGAAGCCGAGTTCGGCATCACCGACGCCAGACGCATCCTCGGCGAGGTCTTTGCGCCCTGGGTCCAGGATCTCAACCTGTCGGTCGAGAGCATCGAGCACGTGCCGCCGCCGGACATGCCGGACTGGCAGCCGGCAGCGCTCCTGCGCATGCCGTTCTCGGAACGGCTGTGCCGCAACGGCGGCGTGGTCTGCGGCCAGGCGCTGATGGCGCTCGCCGACACGGCGATGGTGATCGCGAACCTCGCCGCCAACCGCGGCTATCGTCCGATGACGACGGTCGACCAGACCACGCATTTCATGCGCGCCGTCTCCTCGTCGGACGTGCTGGCCGACGCCCGCGTGGTGCGACTCGGACGCACCATGAGCTTTGGCCGAGTCACGCTGCTCTCGGCCACCGACAACAAGCCGGTGGCGATGGTGTCGAGCGCGTTCGCGATGCTGCCGGGGTGAGCATCAGTCGAAAAGAAGAAGCCGCGTGAGCGCAAGGCGCACCGCGGCTTTCGATGGAGTTATGCCGCGAGGCGAAACGCGATCGCGCGTCGCGCCGTCGCACACGAGAAGTTACTTGCCGAGCACCTCGTCGGCCGCAGTGACGATGCTGACGTTCGGATTTTTTCCGCAATATGTGCCGAACTGCTTGGCGTTCTCGACGAACACGTCGGTGTCGATGATCGCGTTCTCTTCGTCGCCCTTGTACCAGCCGTCCATCCAGGTCAGCACCATCTTGATGGTGTCGTCGCCGCTCTCGAGGAACTGCTTGCAGCTCATGGTCGCAAGATCGAGCTTGGTGGCGTGCGCGGGCATCGACGACAGCGAGAGCGCCGCGGCGAACAGTAGCGAAAGCGTGGTCTTCATCAATATCTCCCTCGGCGCGTAACGCCATAAAGGAAAGGCTCGTGGGGAAAGTCGGCGGAGTGACCTCCGCTTCGACGTCGTAAACGAAGTCTGAAGCGCAGTGCAAGTAGCGCCACTATTGAGTTTATTTCAACGTAATTTCTATTCGCTATTTCACAAACGTCATTATGGATTAACGCGATGATCGAGAAACGTGCAGCGCAGCGCTACCGTGTTTTCAAGGGTGGAGCGATCACCTTTGAAAACAACGGCATCGCGTGCACGGTGCGAAACATGTCGGCGAACGGCGCCGCGATCGACCTCGACGCCGCCGTCACATTACCGCAATCGTTCACGCTCGCGATCGCGCGCGACAATTTCGTGCGGAATTGCCGCACCATCTGGCGTAGCGACAGGCGCATCGGCCTCGCTTTCGTACAGTAGTCCATATGATGTGAATGAACGTTCGCATCGCGCGCGCGATGCTGGGTCATGTTCGCGCGATACGACGCCGGCGCCGCCAGCGTAGGCTTGCGACCACGAGCGCGACGATCGCGAGCGCGACCGCCGACGATGCCGCAAAAAATCGTCCACCGGGACGATCGATGGTACGCGACCATAGCGACGGCCCCTCGCCCGGCCGAGCCAAGCGAAAGGAAACGACGCTGTCGCCGATCGAGGTGCCTGCTTCGGAGTGGCCGCCGGCGCCGATGGCGACATACTGCTCGCCCTTCCAGAGATAGGTCATGGGATTGGCGACGCCGGGCACCGGCAGCCGGCCTTGCCACAGTTCGCTTCCGCTTCGCGCATCGAAGGCGCGCAAATAGGCGTCCATCGCGCCGGTGAAGACGAGCCCGCCTGCGGTAACCGCGAGCCCGTTGAGGAGCGGAGCGCCCCAGGGGAGCGGCACGCCGAGCGGCGCCAGATCCTCGGTTGTGCCGACGGTCGAACGCCAGAGGATCTTGCCGGCCTTCAGATCGACCGCGACCATCTCGCCCCAGGGCGGCTTGTTACAAAGAAAACCGAGCGGCGATGTCACCATCGCCCGCGACATCGCAAACGGCGCGCCATTCTGCTGGCCAAAATCATGGCCGGGCGGCGGATTGAATCCGGCAGCCTCCGCACGCGGGATCAGCTTGATCAGATGGACGGCGCGACTGGTGTTGGCATAGAGGATCTGGTTGACAGGATCGAAGGCCGCACTGCCCCAGTTCACACCGCCGCCGGTGAAGGGGTATTCCAGCGTGCCTTGCGTTGAAGGCGGTGTGAACAGCCCCTCGTTGCGCGCTTCCGCGAACTGGCGTTCGCAAGAGGACCGGCGCAAGCCGGGCAAGAACGAGAGCGCATCATCTGCCGAGATCGTCTGCGACGTCAGCGCCGGCACATGTGTCGGGAATGGCTGCGTGGGCGACAGCCGTTCACCTTCCGCGGCCCCCTGCGGAACGCTGCGCTCCTCGACCGGCCACACCGGCTTGCCGGTATCGCGATCGAGCACGAAGACAAAGCCCTGCTTGGTTGGCTGGATCACGACATCGCGCTGACCTTCTCCAGTGTCGATGCGCGTGAGCGTCGGCTGCGCCGGCAGATCGTAATCCCAGACGTCGTGGTGCACGGTCTGGAATGCCCATACGAGCTCGCCGGTCTCGATGCGCAGCGCGACCACCGAATTGGCATGCTCGTTGTTGCCCGGCCGCTTGCCGCCCCAGAAATCCGGCGATGGAGAGGATGTCGGCAGGAACACCAACCCGCGCGTGGCGTCGACCGACATCGGCGCCCAGACATTGGCGTGACCGGCTTCGATACCGTCGCGCTTCAGCGGCTCGAATGTCCACCGCATTTGACCGGTGCGCGCGTCGAACGCGCGCACGACGCCACTTGGCGCGTCGACGCGGCGGTTGTCGCCGATCGCGGATCCGATCACGACGACACCGCGGCCGACCGCCGGCGGCGAGGTGATCTGGAATTCGCCCGGCCATTCCAGCTTCGTGCCGATATCGGGCCTGACCTCACCGTTGTTGCCGAAGCCGGCGCAGGGGATTCCCGTCTTCGCATCGAGCGCGATCAAGCGGACATCGTTCGTGCCCATGAAGATGCGCGATCGACATGTGGCATCTACAGGCGCCTCATCGTCGATCCAGTAGGTGACGCCGCGGCAGACGTAGCGATTGGCGGGACGCTGGTTGATCGCGATCTTCGGATCGTAACGCCATTTCTGCGCGCCCGTGCCGGGATCGAGCGCAATCACCTCGTTGAAAGGCGAGCAGAAGACCAGGCTGTCCTCGACGAACAGCGGCGTCGCCTGGAATTTGGTTCGCCGCATCACCCCGGGCGGCCGCGCCGCGAGATCGCCCGTGTGGAATTCGAAGGCCCGAACCAGATTGCCGACATTGTCGGGCGTGATCTCTCGCAATGGCGAGAAGCGCGAGCCGCCGGGATCGCCACCCCAGCTCTCCCAGGCGATGCCTGGCCGCGACGAAAACAGGAGGAGCGTGATGAGAGCGGCCAAATAGCAGGGGCGGGTCGCCAACGCCCGCCTCATCTATTTCGGCTTCTTGGCAGGTTCAGGCGGACGCGCCCCGCTCCACGGATCATACTTCTCCTTGGACTCGGGAATGCGTTCGAGCGCGGCCTTGTAGGCCTTCTCGTCGACCTTTGGCTTGTTGTCCGCCTTCTGCCCGCCCTCGTTAGGCTGGCGTCTGCCGCCGCCCATCTGCGCTTGCGCCGAGACAACCGTCAGCGCCAGCACCGCGGCCGCTATGACCAAAATCCTCATTGGCTCCCCACCGTCTGGGTACAAACTAGCCCGCAATCCCGGAATAGCAAATACGACGGGTTCCAGGCCCTCAGGAATCTTGCCTTCAGGAAATCTTGATCGGCCGGGACTTCGTCGGATCGCATTCGTGCCTATCTGTTGGCCCGCAGGGGACCTTCACGGATGTTGCGGATTATTGCTCAAGCAGTGCTGCTGGCCGGCGTGCTCGCGCTCGGTGCGTGCGGCTTTGCCGATAGCCGCGCACCGGTGCCGGAGTTCATGCGCATCAAAGAAGCCGAGCAGGCGCCGCCCGAATCGCCCCCCGACGTCAAGCGCGTCGTGCGCGAGCAGATCGAATTCGTTTTCCTCAGCACGTCCAATCCCCGCGAGGTGCATGTCGCCACGCCCCATCGTGAGGTGAGGGGACCGGGCTGGACAGCCTGCGTCCGCGCCCCAGCTGACCTCCGCGACCGGCTCGGCGCTCGGCGCCCAGACCTACATCGTGACCATCACCGGCGGAAAAGTGGTCGATCGCCGGCGCGCCGAAGCGGACGACATTTGCGGGTCGGAAAGCTACCAGCCGATCTAGGAACAAATCACGCCGACACGCGATCCGGTTCCGGGAAAAACCAGCATGACGGCCGGGAACGATCACCGCCTCCCCTTCTTGTTACCGCCGAGGGCAGTTTCTGAGGAGGACACGATGAGGACATTCACGATTGCACTGCTGGCCGGCGTCGGGGCCCTGGCCACAGCGAGCGGCGCGAAGGCCGCCGACATCTATACGACCAGCGAATACACCAGCCCCGATCTCGTTCAGCAGGTCCGGCTCGTCTGCGACGATTCCGGCAATTGCTACCGCAGCCGTGGCGGTGAGCGCGTGATCGTGCGCGATTCCTATAACACCATGCCGCGCGAGCGCTATTACGAGCGCCGCAGCCATCGCGACTGGGACGATGGTCCGCGCGGCGGCGTCGGCATTCGCACACCCGGCGTCAGCGTGGGCGTCGGTGTCGGCGGGGACCGCTGGTAGTCAATAAGATTGAAATGGGGCAGGACCGGACGAGACAACTCGCCCGGTCCTGTTCCATGTCAAGTTTCGAGCTCAGGTTTCGAGCGGATCGGTCGGCGCGACGATGCGCGTTGACGACGTGAGCTGCGCGATGAAGCGGGCGAGCACCATGCCGGCGCACATCGCAACGACGAAGATGAACGCGGAGACCGAACCGAATCCAAGCGCGGTCAAAGCCGGCCCTGGACAAAAGCCAACAAGGCCCCAGCCGATTCCGAAGATGGCGGGACCGGCGATAATCTTGGGGTCGATGTCTCTTCGCGTCGGAATGTAGAAGCGGTCGGCGAAGACAGGCCGCGCGAGCTTCAAGACGCGGCTGAAGCCGACGAAGGTCACCGCGACCGCGCCGGCCATCACGAAAGCGAGGCTCGCATCCCAGGTCCCCTCTCGGGATCCCGCCGACGTCCAGAAAGTTCAGCACCTTTGCCGGGTTCGACATGCCGGAGACGATGAGGCCAAGACCAAAGACCAGACCGATCGCGAATTGAATGAGGATTGTCATCGCAGTCAACCCCAGTGCCGCATCGCGAAAACCGTCGCCACGCCGGTCGCCATGAAGGTGATGGTCGCGACCAGCGAGCGCACCGACAGCCGCGACAGGCCGCAAACGCCATGGCCGGACGTGCAGCCGCTGCCCCACACCGCGCCGAAGCCGGTGAGCAATCCGGCGACAATCAGAAGCGGCGTTGCCGCCGCGATCGTTTGCGCCGGCAGGCTTCCCGTGACTAGGCGCACCAGGATGGGCGCGATGACGAGGCCTGCGACGAAGGCGAGCCGGCCCGCGAATTGCCGATCCTCGTAAGGCGGAAACAGCCGCGCCACGATACCGCTGACCCCGGCGATCCGACCCGCCGTCCACATCAGGAGCACGGCGGCGAGACCGATCAATGCGCCACCAAGGAGCGACGCAATCGGCGTGAAAGGTGTGGCAACCATGATGATCCTCCGGGTCGAGAGCAATTCCGGCGTATCCATCGGGGCGTCCGGCCGCCGAGCGCCCTCGTGCTCAATGAGACGTTAATATTACCACTCGAATTGAAGCGGCGTCTCAACTGTATTTTCCAATCTTTGCGCTAAGCATGGCCTCCTGAACGGGGACGACGGGACGTGCTCGATATCGCGCACCAGGCTGCGACCAATCCAGCATCGGCAAAGCATGCCGCGGCGTCGCGCGCACGCGTTCCTCTTACGGCGATCGAACCCGGCCAATGGCGCGCGCTCGCGCAGCGCGCGATCGAACCGAATGGATATTATTTGCCGGGCTGGGAGCTCGCCGTGAACGCATCCGCGCGCGGCCGCACGGATGCCTCGGCGCTTCCCGCTTTCGACGGAGCCTCGGCCCGGCTGATCGGGCTGATGCCGGTGACCTCGCTCTGGCGCGCGTGGAAGATCCCCCTGCCCGCGCTGGTGAGCGCGCATCCCTATGGCACGCTGTGCAGCCCGCTGATCGACCGCGACGCTCCGATGGAAGCCGCGGCGCGTCTGTTGCAGCGGGCGCGCGAAGCCCGAGCGCATGCGCTCGTGCTCAACGACGTCGCGCTCGACGGAGCAGCGATGACCGCCCTCAATCAGGTTCTGAATCGCGACGGCCTGCAGCCGAAAATCCTCAGCTCCTACATCCGCGCCAGCCTCGATGCGACGCAGGATGGCGAGACGCTGTTGCAGGAGGCGCTCGGCGCCAAAAAGCTCAAGGAGCTGCGCCGCCAGCGCCATCGTCTCGAAGAGCATGGCGCCGTCGCGTTCGACGTCGCACGGCGGCCCGACCAGATCGGACCTGCGCTCGAAGCGTTCCTGCAGCTCGAAGCCAGCGGCTGGAAAGGCAAGCGCGGCACCGCGCTGATCCAGCATGCGGGCGATGCGACCTTCATCCGCCGCGCCGTAGCGGCGCTGGCAGAGACCGCGCAGTGCGAGATTGTAACCTTGCGCGCCGGTACGATTCCGGTGGCCGCCGGCATCGTGCTGCGTCATCAGGACCGCGCCTTCTTCTTCAAGCTCGGCATCGACGAACGCTTTGCAAAATATTCGCCAGGCGTGCAGCTCACTCTCGAGCTCACCCGCCACCTCTGCGCCGATCCCGCCATCGCCAGCGCGGATTCGACCGCAAGCGCTGACCACCCCATGATCAACCCGATCTGGCGCGGGCGCTTCGCAATCGGCGATGTGCTGATCCCGCTGCGGCGGAACGATCCGATCGTGGCGCTTGTTCATGGAGCGCTGATCGGCCTCAACGTCGCGCACGAGACCGCGCGACGCGCGGTCCGCCTGCTCCGCAAATAAGAGAAAGCTACTCCGCCGCCTGAGCGTTGATCTCCGCCGAGACCTCACGGATGGCACGCGCGAGCATGTTGGGATCCTGTGCGCCGGAGACGGCGTATTTCTGCGCAAACACATAGGTCGGCACGCCGGAGATGCCCTTCTCGGCGGCTTCCTGTGCGTCCGCCGAAACGCGCGCGACGTCCTCGTCGGTGGCAAGGCGCTTGCGCACGTCGTCGGCGTCGAGGCCGACATCGGCAGCCGCCTGCACCAGCACGCTCACATCGGTGAGGTCGCCGCCGTCGCGGAAGTACAGCTCCATCAGGCGCTGCTTCATCTCGGGTGCCTTGCCGATCGTCTCGGCCCAGAGGATCAGGCGGTGGCAGTCGGTCGTGTTGGGCTGACGCGCGACAAGCTCGGGCTTGTAAGTGAGGCCCTCTTCGCTTGCGGCCGCGACCACACGGCCGGCAATGCCCTTATAAGCCTCGACCGAGCCGAATTTCTGGGTGAGATAGGCCTCGCGGCTGATGCCTTCGCGCGGCACCCAGGGATTGAGAAAGAACGGGCGGAATTTCAGCTTGACCGGAACGTCGGGCACCAGCGCCAGCGCGCTCTCGATCCGGTGCTTGCCGATATAGCACCAGGGGCACACCACGTCGGAGACGACGTCGATCTGGAGCGGCTTTAGCGTGCTCATATCAGGGCCTCCTTCGGGCACTTCGCGGGTTCGCCCCAAGATAAGCCGAACCCGCCCCGAGGCAAGGGTGCTAGGTCATGGGTGCTAGGTCATGGCTGCCGCCATCTGCTTCAGCCGTTCGGCTGTGCGCTCGTCGGCCGGAAAGAACGTCTCCAGCGCCAGCTCCGACAGCGTGATGTCGACGGGCGTGCCGAACACCATTGTGGTGGAGAAGAAACTTAGTATCTCTCCGTCATGGCGCAGCTTGAAGGGGATCGCGACATTGTCGCTCGACAGCGGCGCCGCGCGCGCCGGGATCGGATAGCTCTTCAGGTCGTTGTGGAGCCTGATCAGCTCGGGGTCGGCGGTTGCCTCGCATTGCCGGTGCAGCCGCTCCAAAAGATGCCCGCACCATTCCGCGAGGTTGACCGTGCGCGGCGCCAGCGCCTCGGGATGCAAGGCGAGCCGCAGCACGTTCAAGGGCCGGCCTAGCAGCCGCTCCGGGATGCCGGCGAGCAGCGGCGCCAGCATGCGGTTGGCGGAGACCAGATTCCAGTGCCTGTCATAAGCCAGCGCCGGGTTGGGTTCATGCGCTTTGAGGACGAGGTCGATCGCCTGGCGGGCTGATTTCAAGGCGGGATCCTCCAGCGGGCGCTGCGGAAAGGCCGGGGCATAGCCGGCCGCGACCAGCAGCACGTTGCGTTCGCGCAAGGGCACGTCGAGACGTTCGGCGAGCCTCAGCACCATGTCACGCGAGGGTGCGGCGCGGCCGGTCTCGACGAAACTCAAATGCCGCGCCGAGATCTCGGCCTCGCCTGCGAGATCGAGCTGGCTCATGCGACGGCGCTGCCGCCATTCGCGCAAATGGTCGCCGATATGGGCTGGCTGGCTGGGTTCGGCCTGTGCCGTGGATGCATGTGCGTTCATGGTCGAAAACCTAGCACGCGCATTTTCGGCTCTTCCATTACGTCGGAGGTAATCGAATTGGGCCACGGGCCGGCGCATCTTCGGTCGCAACAGGAGACGACCATGATCGCACTGCTGCTCTACCGGACCGTCGCAGACCACCTTGTTCCCTGGGCCATGGCGTTCGCAACCCGGATGCTGGCGCGCAGCCTCAACATGCCCGAGCCGCTGGTGCATTCGACCGGCGACTATGTCGTCGCGCAGGTCACAGCCTTCGAGCACAGCGTCGGCAGGACGCTCTGCCCGTTCCGTCTCGCCCGCCTGCTCCGCGCCTGGTGGCGCGGATTGCACTGAGTTTCACCTCGAGCCCAACCCAACCATGGAGACCACGATGATCGACGCATCCAGCTTCCTCCGCCGCGCGCTTCTTGCCGACGCAATCTTCAGCGGCGTCTCCGCTCTCGGTCTCACTTTCGGCGCCAGCGCGTTCGCGTCGTTGTTCAACCTGCCCGAAGCGCTGCTGCGCGAGACCGGCCTGTTCCTGATCGCCTACGCCGCGCTCGTCGGCTGGCTTGCCTCGCGCGCCTCTGTGGCGAAGCCGCTCGTGCTGCTGGTCGTGGTCGGCAACGCGGCCTGGACGGTCGGCAGCATCGCGTTGCTGCTCTCGGGCGCGGTGTCGCCAAACCTTGCCGGCGAGCTCATGGTCGTGGCGCAGGCGATTGCGACCGGCGTGTTTGCCGAGCTGCAGTATGTGGGATTGCGCAAGAGCGGCAGCGTGGTGGCGGCGTAAGGCTTATCGCTGCCAGTCGTCGCCCGGTTTAACCGGGCGACGCATTATTCCAGAGACAGTATTCCAGAGACAGTGGACGTATGCGGATAAGCCGCGCCGTCCTGGATGCCCCGGTCAAGCCAGGGCATCCAGGACGGCGGGAGGCAGCTGCGCAAGTGCAGGCTACGCCCGCGCGCGGCCGTTCTTCTTGCCAACCGCGTGGCCGTTGAGCTTCTTCTTTTTGGGGGCCTTCGCCCCCGCCTTCTGCGCTTTACGTTCCGCGCGCGCCTTCACCTTGGCGCGCTCGACCCGCGCTTCCGCGCGAAGCTTCTTGCGCTTCTTCTCGCACGAGGCGCATTTGCAGCCGATCGGCTTCAGATAGGCTTTGAAATAGTCGGTGCCGTAGTCATAGTTGATCTCGTCGCCCGGCTCGATGTTCTTGATGGCGCGGATGAAGACCTTGCGCTCGCGCGGCCGGACGTCGGATTCGGCGTTGGGCCGGCACGAATGGTTGATGTAGCGCGCGAGGTTCTTGCGCACCGAGCCGTCGATGGTCCAGCGGCCGTTGAGCTCGAACAGGTATTTGTTCTCGATGTCGTCCTGCTCGGGAATCCGCGAGTCCAGGATCGGTCCGTAATAACGGATGATCCGGGTGCCCTTCTTGATCGGCTGAGTGGCGAAGAGGCCGAGCCCGGTTTTCGAGCGGCCGACACGATAGGATTTTTGCGAGGAGATGGCTGTCATGATCAGGAGAAAGAGGACCGCGAACGAGGCCCGATGCCTCAAGCGAAGCCGCCCTTCTAGAACGATTCCGCACCGCTGTCAGGTGTCTGTCGACGCTGTTTGAACCTTGCCCACAATCAAGACGTCTGATGGTACGGAGTTCCCGCTCGATCAAAGGCGTTGTCATGAACCGCATCACCACCGCAGGCATGGCCGTGTTGCTGTTGTGCACCGGTCTCGACTGCGCCGCAGCCCAATCCATGGGCAGCGCCTACACCTCGACGGCGCCGAAGGATTGCCGTCAAATCGGCAAGCCCGGCGAGCTCGACGGCAGCACCACGCGGGTCTGCAAGGGCAAGGATGGTCTCGTGGTCCTGATTGCCGAGGACGATCTTCGCGAAATCGTTTCCGTCGGCCGCAATCGCAAGGCGGCGGCCGAGGAACCGGCGGCAAAAGTCTGGTTCGGCCCGTTCAACTCGTCCGAAACCACCGTCGAGTGGCGCGCAGCGGCCGCAAAACCGTTTGCGATCATTCAGCGCTGGCACATCGCCGATGGCACCGACCCCGACAAGCAGGGGCGGCCGAACACCAAGGCCATGCTCGTCGTGACCCGGCTGCCGCCGGGACCGGTCTGCCACGTCGCCTATATCGACGCGATCGCTAACCCGAACAGCAATGAGCTCGCCCGCAAGGCCGCAGATGACTTTGCCCGCAGTTTTCGCTGCGGCAAGGACGAGGTGAAGATCATCGGCGCCCGCGGCCGCGCCGTGGAGCTGGCGACGATGCGCTAGGCGTTCGCCTGGCATCATGTCCCAATTGATCAGGGACCCGGCGGCTTCCCGGTTATGGGTGCCACCAGCATCGCCTCGAGCAGGCGTTCGGCCGTCGTCCCCTCGGGCAGCCGTCCCAGAATGTCCGAAAGCCGTCCGTCGAGCAGCAGCGTGGTAAAACCGTGCACCATCGACCAGGCGCGCGCGATCGCGGCGCCCTGATTGAGCGTCAGCGCATCGCCGCTGATCTGCTCCTGCCGCATCATGCCGACGGCATTGGCGAGCCCGGCGAAAGAAGCTTCGGCCGCTTCGTGCAGCGACGGCCTGGAATAGTCGAGGCGCTCGGTGCGGAACATGATGCCGTACATGCCGGGATGAGCCTGGGCATAGGCGACATAGGCTTTGGGCCGCGCCAGCGCGCGCGCGAGCGGCGTGGTAGCGGCGTCACAGGATGACGCCATCGCCGCATTGAACTGGCGGAAGCCGACCGCCGCGAGCTCACTGAGAAGCCCCATGAGGTCGCCGAAATGATGGGTGGGCGCGGCATGCGAGACGCCCGCCTCGCGCGCCACCGCGCGCAATGTCAGGCCGGCGAGCCCCTCGCGCTCCAGCACCCGTTCGGCGGCCCGGAGCAGCGCCTCGCGCAGCGCGCCGTGGTGATATGGCGCCTCGGTCTTGACGCTCGCCGGCCGTCGCGCGGAACGCGGCGTAGTCGCTGCCGATGATGTCTTTCGCGACGTGCGCGCGCGCCGCGGGGATTCGGTCCTGGTATCGCTCTTGCCCAATCAGCAAGCTATAAGACGCAATATTGACAGTGTAAAGATTTCACTTGACGGCCGGGACGATCGGAACTATTTCATCTTTACGATGTAAAGATAGAGAGAGATAGACCGTGCAGCAGGACGCCGTTGCCGAACGCCGCCACAACCTCGCGCCGATTCCATTCGAGGCCGACGCACCGTTCCTCACGATCATCGGCGAATTGCCGCGCGAATTGAACGGCACGCTCTATCGCAACGGCCCCAATCCCCAGTTCGATGCACCCGGCGCGCATTGGTTCGTCGGCGACGGCATGCTGCACGCCTTTCACCTCGATAACGGCCGCGCCAGCTATTGCAACCGCTGGGTCCGCACGCCGAAATGGCTGGCCGAGCACGATGCCGGCCGCGCATTGTTCGGCGGGTTCGGCCGCAAGCTGCCGAATGCGCCAGCGAACCTCACCGACGGCGGCGTCGCGAACACCAACATCATCTTCCATGCCGGCAAGCTGCTGGCGCTGGAAGAAGCGCACCTGCCGACCGAGATCGAGCCGGGCACGCTCGCAACGCGCGGCTATCACAATTATCAGGGCCGCGTCGCGGGCAGTTTTACAGCCCATCCCAAGGTCGATCCCGTCACCGGCGAGTTGGTGTTCTTCGGCTACAACGCCGCGGGACCGCTGACGCCTGCCCTCTCCTACGGGTCGATCGACGCGTCCGGCAAGGCGACGCGCTTCGAACGGTTCGAAGCGCCTTATGCCAGCATGGTGCACGACTTCATCGTCACCGCGAACCATGTGTTGTTTCCGATCCTGCCCGTCACCGGCAGCATGGAGCGTGCGATGAGCGGGCGGCCGCCCTATGCCTGGGAGCCGGACAAGGGCGCCTATGTCGGCGTGGTCAAGCGCAAGGGCAGCGCGAAGGACATCGTCTGGTTTCGCGCAGAAGCCTGCTACGTCTTCCACGTCATGAATGCGTGGGAGGACGGCGACCGCATCATCGCCGACGTCATGCAGTTCGAGGAAGCACCGCTATTTACCCATCCCGACGGCACACCCACCGATCCCAAGAAATCGTTTGCCCGGCACTGCCGCTGGACCTTCGATCTCTCGGGGAATACCGACCGCTTCCAGCAGACCTATCTCGACGATCTCACCGGCGAATTCCCGCGCATCGACGACCGCCGCGCCGGACTGATGAACCGTCACGGCTGGTACGCCTGCGCCAATCCGCGGCTGCCGATGTTCGGCGCGCTGTCCGGCATCGTCCATGTCGACGGCAATGGAAAGCGCCTCGGCCATTATCTGCTGCCGGCCGGCGACACCATTTCCGAACCGGTGTTCGTCGAGCGATCGACGGATGCAGCGGAAGGCGACGGCTGGCTGCTCGCAGTCGTCTGGCGTGCGCGAGAGAACCGCAGCGACCTCGCCGCGTTCAATGCCACCGATGTCGAGGCCGGCCCCGTCGCACTGGTGCAGCTCGGCCACCGCGTGCCCGATGGCTTTCACGGCAATTGGGTCGGCGCGCAGTAGCTATCCCTCGTCATCGCGGATATCACCGTAGAGGTCTCTGATGCACATGCCCTCGATTACTGCGGACTGTCTCGTCGTCCTCATCCTGATCTGCGCCGCGCTCTCACTCCAGATGATCCGGCTGAGGCGGAGCGGCCAAACCATCTTCAACGGCGGTATCTTGCTCGCCCTCGGCCTCTCGATCGCCTGCGCGCTACCCGTCCTGTCGCGCCTGCCCTGGGCGGAATTCGCTGACGAAATCACCGAGCAAGCCGTTGCCACAATTCAGTTTTTGGAAGTCGCTTACGTCATTTTGACACTGTAAAGATATCGCTTGACCCTGCTTCGTCCCTGAACTACTGATCTTTACATCGTAAAGATTTGGCCTGACCGAGGCGGACCATGGCGATTTTCCTGATCCTCGCGCCCTACGGCGCCTACACCTTCCTGATGCTGACGACATCGGCCACGATCAGCGTGTTCGTGGCCGCGGCAATCTGTCTCGCCACCGTCGCGATCGATGTCGTGCGCGGCCGCTCCGTGAAGATCCTGGCCATGGGCTCGGCGCTGCTGTTTGCCGCGATCGGACTCCACCTCGCGCTGTTCGACCCGGCGCTCGGCACGCTCGGTGTCAAGCTGTCGGTCGACATCGGCATCTTCGTCATCTCGCTCGGTTCGATGCTGGTCCGCCGTCCCTTCACGCTGCAATACGCGCTCGAGTCCGTGCCGGCCGAGACCGCGGCGTTGCCCGTCTTTCTCAATGCCAATTACGTCATCACCGGTGCATGGACCGCGGCCGCGCTGTTGATGGCGGCTGCCAATCTCGTGCTGCTCTATGTCCCCGGCCTGCCGCTGTGGTCGAGCCTTGCGGTCGCCTTCGCGGCCCGCAACAGCGCGATCTATTTCACAAAGTGGTATCCGGAGTATCGATCAAGTACGGTACGCCATCCAGCGCAATGCCCCACACACGCTGAACAGGATCGACGATGAAGGACGTATTCGCCCGCCTCGCTTCCGACTTTCTCTCCGCCATCGTCTTCCTGGTCATCTACCTCATCACCGACAACATCGTCCTGGCAACGTCGGTGGCGATTGCCGGAGCAATCGCGCAGGTGATCTACGCCCGCGTCAAGGGACAGCAGCTCAACTACATGACCTATGCGAGCGTCGCGCTCGTCGTGGTGCTGGGCACGGTCACGCTGCTGACCAACGATCCCCGCTTCATGCTGGCGAAGCCCTCGATCGCGCATTTCGCGATCGGCCTCATCATGCTCAAGCGCGGCTGGATGCTGCGCTACATGCCGGCGATCGTCGTCGAGACCGTCCCGGAATATGTGACGGCCGCGGGCTATGCCTGGGCGGGGCTGATGTTCGTGATCGGTGCCGGCATGATCGCGGTCGCCTCCACAGGCGATCTGAAGCTGTGGGTGTTCTACATCACGGTGGTCGCAGGCGGCGCCAAGATCCTCGCCTTTGCCGTGCAGTATGTCGTGCTTCGCCTCATCGTCACCAGCCGGACGACGCGCGGCCGCCCGCGCCTGAATGCCTCCAACGGAGCGTAGGCAGCTGCTGCGAGTTGCGCTATACGCTCGACCCGGGACTGGCCCGCGGATCGTCGCGGTCCGCCGGAATTTTGGGAGACCCGAATGGCCGTGGACGGCAACTGGACTCTGACCATGACGACGCCCATGGGCGAGCGCAAGGCGACGCTGAGCCTCACGGCCGCTGGCGGCACGCTCAACGGCACGCAGGGTGCGGAAGGCAATACCGCCGAGATTTTCGACGGCGCCGTCAGCGGAGATGCCGTCAACTGGAAGGTCTCGATCACCAATCCGATGCCATTGACGCTCGAGTTCATCGGAACGGTCTCCGGCGACAGCATGAGCGGCGAAATGGGCATCGGCCCGATGGGCAGCTTCCCGTTCACCGGCACGCGCGCGTAAGCCGCGCGGCAACCGTGCGCGCACTCGGCGCGCGCGGACGATGCCGAACCGGCGTGGCAGGCAAGCGCGCTCGCTATGGTGCCGGCAGGCTATGTCGCCGGCACGGCCTATCGGACCACCGACGGCGGGCCGAAGCGCAGCCTTGCTTGCAGCGGCCTCCGGGGCCTTGTCGAGAGTCAGGACGACGTCCGTGGCTGGTGGCGCGCGCAGTGCTCCAACCAGGTCACCAATTGTAGCTGAGCGAGTAAGTCTCGTGTCGCGGACGCGATGCAGCGCGAAGCGGTGCGTCGCAGAGCCGGGACCCATGCTGCCAAAATGGACCCCGGATCAGCAGCGCATCATTTCATGCTGCGCAGCATCCGGGGAACGCCGCCTCAGCCCAAATTCAACTCCTTGAAGAAGTCGTTGCCCTTGTCGTCGATGATGATGAACGCCGGGAAGTCGACGACTTCGATGCGCCAGATCGCTTCCATGCCGAGCTCGGGATATTCGAGCACCTCCACCTTCTTGATGCAGTGCTCGGCAAGGTTCGCCGCGGCGCCACCAATCGAGCCGAGATAGAAGCCGCCATACTTCTTGCAGGCCTCGCGCACGGCAGGTGCCCGGTTGCCCTTGGCGACCATCACCATCGAACCGCCGGCAGCCTGGAATTGGTCGACGAAGGAATCCATGCGGCCTGCGGTGGTCGGGCCGAACGCGCCGGAGGCATAGCCCTCGGGCGTCTTGGCGGGCCCGGCGTAATAGACCGGGTGGTTCTTGAAATAGTCCGGCAGCGGCTCGCCCTTATCCAACCGCTCGCGCAGCTTGGCATGCGCGGAATCGCGCGCGACAATCATGGTGCCGCTCATCGAGACCCGTGTCTTGGTCGGATACTTCGAGAACGTCGCCAAAATATCCTTCATCGGCTGGTTGAGGTCGATCTTGACGACCTCGCCGCCGAGCGCCTGCTCCACCTGCGGCAGATACTGCGCCGGGTTGTGCTCGAGCTCTTCGAGATAGACGCCGTCCTTCGTGATCTTGCCGAGCACCTGGCGGTCAGCGGAGCAGGACACGCCGAGCCCGATGGGCAACGAGGCGCCATGACGCGGCAGACGGATCACGCGCACGTCGTGGCAGAAATACTTGCCGCCGAACTGCGCGCCGACGCCGAGCGACTGCGTCATCTTCAGAATTTCCTGCTCCATTTCGAGATCGCGGAACGCGTTGCCGTCGGGCGAACCGTGGGTCGGCAGCGCGTCGAGATAACGAGCCGAGGCGAGCTTCACCGTCTTCATGCAGAGTTCGGCCGAGGTGCCGCCGATCACGATGGCGAGGTGATAGGGCGGGCACGCCGCAGTGCCCAGCGTCAACACTTTCTCCTTCAGGAAGGCGAGCAGCCGGTCCTTGGTCAGCACCGAGGGCGTGGCCTGGAACAGGAAGCTCTTGTTGGCGCTGCCGCCGCCCTTCGCCATGAACATGAACTTGTAGGCGTCATCGCCCTCGGCGTAGATCTCGCACTGCGCCGGCATGTTGTTGGCGGTGTTCTTCTCCTCGTACATCGAGAGCGGCGCGACCTGCGAGTAGCGCAAATTGCGGCGCAGGTAAGCATCGCGCGCGCCTTCCGAGAGCGCGGCCTCGTCGTCGCCGTCGCTGATGACGTTGCAGCCCTTCTTGCCCATGATGATCGCGGTGCCGGTGTCCTGACACATCGGCAGCACGCCGCCGGCCGCGATGTTGGCGTTCTTCAGAAAATCCAGCGCGACGAACTTGTCGTTCGGGCTCGCCTCGCCGTCCTCCAGGATCGCGCGGAGCTGCTTCAGATGCCCCGGCCGCAAATAGTGGTTGATGTCGCCAAAGGCCGCTTCCGACAGTGCCCGCAGCGCCTCACGCGACACCACCAGCATGTCTTTCCCCAGGACCTTTTCGACCCGCACGCCGTCGGCCGTGATCTTCTTGTAGGGCGTCTCGTCCCTGCCCAGCGGAAACAGCGGCGTGTGCTTGTAGGGCGGAACGGGCTTTGACCGGTCGGGGAAAGCGGTGGGAGCGTTCATGGGCTGAAATCCCGGGGTTTTGGGGCCCTCGCATGGGCCCCTTTCATAGAGGCGTTCTAAGCTTTTTTGCCGCAAAGGGAAGGCGGTCTGGTGCGGTCGGGGCATCCCGATTCGGCGGCATGGCGATCCTTTTTCGGCGGCTCTCGGGCGGACACGTGTCCCTCATGATGCCGGTGAAGACCCTGGGCGCACCCCTTGCGCTTCGCATCCGCCGACGCTTGAATACGCCCATAAGGGGCTTTTTATCATGACATTGAACTTGAACGTCCGCGGCGCGATCCTGGTCGCCGCCGCCATCACTGGCCTTGTGACCCTCGCCTCGCCCGCACGCGCCGACCGCTGCGACGACAGCGCCAAGGAGCTGGCGAACCAGGTCGATCGCCTCAAGGTGAATTTCCGCGCTGCCAATGTCGTCTACCTGACGCACCCCGCGGCCAAGGAATTGTCTGTGGCCTGCCGTGGCGACAAATATTCGATCGAGCTCTATGCCAAGGGCGATCGCAAGCCCAAGCCGGAGTTCTTTGCGCTGGTGGGGGCGATGGCGGGCGATCGTCTTCACCGTGACGAAGGACGATACGACGACGGGCGCGACACGCTGCCTGAAGCGGATGGGACTCCTGCGCGGCGACAAGATCAGCATGCGTTATCGGCGTCTCAACATGGAATGCACCCGCACCAAAACCGACGCGTCCATCACGATCACGCGCGGCAAGGACGAATAGGCCGGGCGAGCGTAGCGAAGCACATCCAAACTGTCTCCGCGGTGACAGACTGGATTGCTTCGTCGCAAGGGCTCCTCGCAATGACGAGGAGAGGTCCGAGAGCACATCCCACCGCACCGGATCGCTCGCATTTTAACGATTGCCTTGAAGGAAATTTCGCGCCTCGCGGTGCAAGGTCAATTGTTTCCATGCGTGAGGATTTGTGGATGAGCGTTTCTACCGTTTCGCCGCCGCCGATCGCGATCGTGGTGCCGAGCTACGACGCGACCAAGCAGCAGGACGATCAGACCAAGACCAAGGACAACGACCCGACCTATAAGCCGCCGCCGCCTGCGCCGCTGCCGCCGGGTCAGGGTACGCGGATCGATCAGCTCGCCTGATCCGTCCGTTTCGCAATGAAGCGCCCGATCCGGTCGATCGGGCCTTTCGCGCATCCGGCCGCATCTTTGCCGGATAATGGGACCAATATCGTGCGCGTCTACCCTGAGACCTGCGCATGATCGCAAAACTGCTGCTACAGAACACGATTACCACTGTCGCAATGGGCGCGCTGCTGTTCGCTTGCGCCGGGACGATGCGTTGGTCTTCGGCCTGGGTGTTCCTTGCCACCTGCGCCCTGCTCGGCCCGCTCTGCGGCTGGTGGCTCTACCGGATCGACCCTGCCTTGCTCGCCGAACGTCTGCGGCCTGTCCTGCAAAAGGACCAGCCGGCCGCCGACAAGGTGTTCATGATCGCCTTCGTCGTCGTGATGCTGGTCTGGCTGGCCGCGATGGGGCTCGACCGGCGCACGCTATCCTCCGACATGCCGCTCGCGCTGCAGATGCTCGGCCTCGCACTGTTCCTGCTCTCGACGCTCTTCATCCTCTGGGTCTTCCGCGAGAACTCGTTCGCCGCGCCCGTGGTGAAGCTGCAAGCCGAGCGCGCGCAGCGCGTGATCTCGACCGGGCCTTATGCGCATGTGCGCCATCCCATGTACAGCGGCATGATCCTGTTCTTCGCCGGCGTGCCGCTGCTGCTGGGCTCGTGGTGGGGACTTCTGATGGTGCCGCTCGTCCTCGTATTGTTTGCAGCCCGCATTCGCATCGAGGAGCGCACGTTGCGCGAAGGCCTGCCGGGCTACTCCGATTATATGACGCGCGTGCGCTATCGCCTGCTGCCCGGCGCGTGGTGAGTTGCGCATCACTCTCCTGTGCGATGCACGGAAGGAAGGCGCGACGATGTTCTGAAGCGTTGGCAAGCGCTCGAAAGCCACGACGTGTTCGGGCGATTGATCGCGCCCGAAACGGCCGGTCCGGAACGGGGGCTGACGCCAGCCTCCCTCCAGACCGGCTAATTATCGAGCTCTTTATACCGACGGAAGATGCCCTGCTCGTTGAAGGGAATACGGCGCTCGCTTTCGAGATAAGCCTTGATGTTCGACCGCGCGGCGACCCGATCGCGCAGGCCGACGAGGCCCGGGATATCTTTCTCGAACGCCTTCATGCGCTTCGGGAACGCGTAGCGCAGGCCGTCGACGATCTGAAACAGCGAGAGATCGACATAGGTCAGCTTGCGGCCAGTGATATAGGCGCCGCCATTGCCGGCGAAAAGGTCTTCGAAATAGCCGAGATATTTCGGCACGCGCTCGCCCCAGAAATCGGCCGTGCGCTTCTTCGCCGTCGGCTTCTGGTCTTCGTAATAGAGCGAGGGTCCGAGCGGATGATGGGTGTCGTGAATCTCGACCACAAGGTCGGTGATCGTGAGCTGAAGCTGATGCAGCCAGAGTTGGCCGGCCTCCGTCTTCGGGGCGAGGGCGTGGCGGGCGCCGAGATAGAGCAGGATGTTGGCGGTCTGGCCGACGATGAGTTTTCCCGCTTTGAGGAACGGCGGCGCAAAGGGCGGCGTGCCCTGGTGCGCGTCCATCATCTTCATCATCGCAGCCGTGCCGTGCGGACCGCGCGCCACGTCGACGTAGGCCGCCCCCGCCTCTTCCAGCGCCAGCCGCACATATTCGCCGCGGCCCTGGATCTCGGGCCAATAGTAGAGTTCGTACTTCATGGGAGGGATCCGTGATTGCGTTGCGGCGAGTGTAGCACGCAAGCACGAACGCCATGACGGGGAAGAGAGTTCCGCGTCTCAATCGCCGCGAAGCAATACAGCAAGCCGTCGCCGCCGGTGCTCTTCAGATCGGCCTGCGAGCAGCCGCCATCGGGGCCGCGCGAGGGATGCGAGTTGTTCCACGATTTCGATGGTTCGTCATCGCGCAGGCCTTGACGATCGGCGTGGCCGACGACCGCCGCGCCTTGCGTGCTCGACGTCCAGTTCTTGCAGGTCTTGTCGTCACCCCGCGGGAAATCCGGCGCCGTCAGCTTGCGAAGCCGTGAGGATGTTTATCGTTGGCCGCCGGATTTCAACCCGAGGCGCGTCCGCTTATTCCGGTTCCGCGATACGAGACGTCCCAAAAGAAAAAGGCGCCGTGCAAGAAGCACGACGCCCTGGCTTTCATGTCGTCTGCGATCAGTTGGTCTGCTGGATCGCCGACAATTCCCAGCCGCTGCCCGGGCGTCGGGCAAAGGTCCAGACTTCGGTGGCCTCGCCCGGCTGCTCGCTGCCGGCGACAACCGCGCCGGTGTTGCGGTCGAGCGTCTTGTCCGTGAGCGCGAAGCGCAGCGCCACTGTCGCGTAGTCGGTCTCGCCTTCGCGCCAGGATTCCGCGAGGTCGCCCTGCAACAGCTTCACATCGCTGACCTTGTTGACGACGTTGCGCCCGCGGTTCTGGCCGAGGTCCTGCTCGAAATAGGAGACCATTTCCGGCGTCGCGAGCGTGTGCAGCTTGGCCACGTCCTCGTTGGACCAAGCGGCCTGGACGTCGCCGAGCAGACGCTCGAACGCCTCATAGTCCGCCGGCTTGATCTCGAGCGGCGCGTTGTTGGCACCAAAGCCGAAGCCACTGCCAAGACCAATGCGGGAGTTCGTATCAGGTCCCGGGCCGGCACCGGCATTCGCGTTGGCATAGGCAGCCTGCGGCGTGTGGCGGCGCTGCCACCACGACATCGCCAGCCGCACCACGACTACCACCAGCACGATCTGGATGATCAGGCCCAGGATCGAGGACAGGCCGCCAAGGCCGCCGAACAGGCCACCGCCGAACAGCATGCCGAGCAGGCCCGCGCCGAGGAACCCGGCCGCAAGGCCGCCCAGGAAGCCACCGCCGCGGCCGAACAGGCCGCCGCGCGCAGGCGCGGTTGCGGCCGAATTCATGCCTGCACCGGGCTGGGTGTAGGTGCGGTTGAACTGCGACGTCGAACCCGGCGCGGTCGTGGTCGACGGCGGGGCCGAATAGGTCCGCGCGCCGCGCGAACCCGACGACATGCCGCCGCCGACGCGCGCGTCGGCTGACGAGATCGCCAGCGCAGTCGGCAGCGCAAGCGCCAGCACGACAGCGATCGTCTTGAAGAGACTGCGGGAGCGTTGCGAGAACTTCATGTGCGTTTCCCAAATCCCCGGCATGGGGACGTGTCCTTAAGATGGGCAGACTTCCCGAAAAGTGAAGATGGTTTCGGAACTTATGGCTGCGGCCCTCAGTCGCGGGGATGTGGCAAAAGCCCATATTTGGCGGGCGCTTGGCCGGGTGTGCGAGGAACTGTGGTCACGGGTTACCGGCGGCTTGGAGGGGAGAATTCCGCTTTTTCCTCAAAGCCTCACCCTACCTTCGTCATCGTCTCCTTCACAGCCGCCACGAGTTGGCTGAGCGTGAAAGGCTTTGGCAGGAAGTCGAACTGCTGGCCTTGGGGCAAGCTCTTCTCGAACGCGTCCTCGGCATAGCCGGAGACGAAGATGAACTTGATGTCGGGATTCTTCTCGCGCATCGCCTTGAGCAGGGTCGGGCCGTCCATCTCCGGCATCACGACATCGGAGACGACGAGATCGATGCCGCCGCTCTGCTCGTCCAGCAACTCCATGGCCTCGACGCCATTCTCGGCCTCGACCACGGTGTAGCCGCGCGAGCGCAGGCCGCGTGCGTTGAGCGCGCGCAGGCCCTCTTCGTCCTCGACCAGGAGGATGGTGCCCTGCCCGGTGAGATCGGTGCGGGGCTTGGCTTCCGCCGCAAGCCCGGCCTCCTTCGCCGCACCAACGACCGCCGCGGGCTGCTCGACCTGCTCTTCAGGCTCGGCGTGATGCCGCGGCAGGAAGATGTGGAACGAGGTGCCCTGCCCCGGCTCGGAGTCCACGTAAATGAAGCCGCCGGTCTGCTTGACGATGCCGTAGACGGTGGAGAGCCCGAGGCCGGTGCCCTTGCCGACTTCCTTGGTCGAGAAGAACGGCTCGAAGATCTTGTCGCGGATGTCGGCGGGAATGCCGGTGCCGGTGTCGGCGACCTCGATCCGCACATAGTCCGCGGCCGGCATGCCCTTGTAGGCGAGCCTGGCGGCTTCCTCTGTGGTGACGTTGGCGGTGCGGATGATCAGCTTGCCGCCTTCCGGCATGGCGTCGCGCGCGTTGACCGCGAGATTGACGACCACCTGCTCGAACTGGGAGACGTCGACCTTGACCGGCCAGAGATCGCGGCCGTGGATGGTCTCCTGCTTGACCTTCTCGCCGATCAGCCGACGCAGCAGCATCGCGAGGTCGGAAAGTGCGTCGCCGAGATCGAGCACCTGCGGCCGCAGCGTCTGTCGCCGCGAGAACGCCAGCAACTGCCGCACCAGCGTGGCGGCGCGCGTCGCGTTCTGCTTGATCTGCATGATATCCTGGAACGACGGATCGGTCGGCTTGTGCGCGTTCAGCAGGAAGTCGTTCGCCATCATGATGGCGGAGAGCACGTTGTTGAAGTCGTGAGCGATGCCGCCGGCGAGTTGGCCGACCGTCTCCATCTTCTGCGACTGGTTGATCTGGTTCTCCAGCGCGCGCCGCTCGGTGGTCTCGAGCATGTGCACGATGGCGGCTTCGGCGTCGTTCTCGGCCGCGTCCACCGGCGTAACGAAGAACTGGCCCCAGCGCTCCTTGGTGCCTTCGAGTGCGACTTCGACCGGCGCGACATCGGCCTGTCCCTCCGCGGCCTGGTTGATGGCCGCGATCAAAAGGTGCCGGTCGCGCGAACTGACTGCGCGGAAGATCGACTTGCTGGCGCTGTCGAGCCCCAGCGCCTGCCCGAGCTTGGCGTAGCGCGCATTGGAGCGCACGACGTTGCCGCCGCGGTCCACCGTCGCGATCGCCATCGGCGTATGGTCGAAGAAGCGCATGAAGCGCACTTCGGCGGCGCGGTCCGGATCGCTGCGCTCATCGCGGGCACGGCTGATCACCAGCGTGCGCGACGGCCCCGGCGCACCGTCGGCGCCGAAGGCGAGCTTGTGATAGAGCCGCACCGGCATGGTCTTGCCGGTGCGCATGCGCAGGTCGATGTCGAAGACTTCGGTCTTCACCTCGCCCGGCACCGCCACGATCGCGGTGAGCAGCGAAGCGCCGTCGCCGGAGACGATGTCGGTGAGCTTCAGCCCGCCCGAGCCGATCTCGGCGAGGTCGTGGTCGAGCCAGTTCGCCAGCGTCGCGTTGACATAAGCGAGCTCGCCGGCCGGATTGACCGAGAAGAAGCCGCAGGGCGCGTGATCGAGATATTCGATCGCGTGCTGGAGTTCCTGGAACACGTCCTCCTGGCGCTCGCGGTCGCGGGTGATGTCGGCGATCGACCACACCGCGTATTTCGTCTCGCGCTTTCCCGTGCCAAGGGGCCGCACCCGCATGCGCAGCCAGCGGCCCTGGCTGCCGTCCTGGCCGGAGATCCGCACCTCTTCCTGCTGCCGCTTGCCTTCGCGCGCGGCTTTCAACAGGCGGAACACGGCTTCGGAGACGTCGGGGTTGCCGATGAAGACGCGCTCGACGGGGCGCACCTCCTGCGGGCCGGTGGCGCCGGTCAGCGTCAGATAGGCGGCGTTGGAATAGACCACGTGGCCGCGCGGGTCGGTCACGGCCAGGCCATCGAAAGCGTGATCGGCGATGCGCCCCATCACCGGATCATCGAGATTGCGGTCCACGAAGCGGATGATGCCGGCTGCAAAGGCGAACAGGTTGAACAGGCCGACCATCGCCAGCACGGCGAGGATGCCGAGGATATAGGGCTGCGCCTGCGCGCGCCCGAGCGTCATCAGCCCGATGGCGACGGCGACGAGGCCGGCGGCCACCAGCAGCACCAGCGCAATGCTGCCCGAGCGCGGCGACGGTTCGGGCGCCGCAACGGGCTCGCGTGTGAGGTCGTGGTCGGTCTCAGCAGTCATCTCAAGCTGGCGCAGCCTGTCGGCAGAGAATCAACGCGCTACAGGGCGCGTGGGGTCCTCCCTGCCTGAATCGGACCCGCAGGCGCAAGGGCAGCAGGGACGAAAGGTACGCTGATTCCCAGATTACGGCCATGTCCAGTACTTTTCAGGGGTTTTATTGCCGGCTGGCGCCGAATCCGCTCTTCAGACGCATGACGTAGCCGATGACTTCGGCGACTGCATGGTAGTGCTCGGTCGGGATTTCCTGGTCGATCTCGACGGTGGCGTAGAGCGCGCGGGCGAGCGGCACGTTCTCGACGATCGGGATGTCGTGCTCGCGCGCGATCTCCCGGATCTTGAAAGCGAGGTTGTCGACGCCCTTGGCGACGCAGATCGGCGCCGACATGCCGCGCTCGTAGGACAGCGCGATCGAATAGTGGGTCGGGTTGGTGATGATCACGGAGGCCTTGGGAACCGCCGCCATCATGCGCTTCTTGGAGCGCTGCTGGCGCAGCTGCCTGAGCTTGCCTTTGATGTGCGGGTCGCCTTCGGACTGCTTGAACTCTTCCTTGATCTCCTGGAGCGACATCTTCTGCCGCTGGAACCAGCTGCGATACTGGAAAAAATAGTCGCCAATGGCGATGATCGCGAGCGCCGCGACCACCGCGCCGAGCAGATGAATGGTCAGGCTGGTGGTGGCGCCGAGCATGGCGGCCGGATCGAGCCTGACCATCGCCTCCATACGATGCCGCTCCGGCCACAGGATCGTGGTCATGACCGCGCCGAGCACGATCAGTTTGCCCAGACCCTTGAGGAAGTTCGCAGCCGCTTGCTTGCCGAAGATGCGCTTGAGGCCTTCGGCGGGCGACAGCTTGCTGAATTTGGGCTTGAGGGATTCGGCCGACCACACCAGGCGGTGCTGCAGCATGTTGCCCGCAATTGCCGCCAGCACCAGCATCAGCAGCGGCACGCCGACCGCCGCGAGCACCGCGACTTCGATCTGCTGCATCAGGGCGAGCAGAGCCCGGCCGTCGGTCTTGATCATCCAGGAATTGGCAAGCAGGTTGCGCATCGGCGTCATCAGCCCGCTGCCGACCGAGCCTGAGAAGCTCGATACCACAAGCGTAGCGCCCGCGATCATAAACCAGGTGTTGATCTCCTGGCTCTTGGCAACGTCACCGCGTTCGAGCGCATCTTCGAGACGTTTTTGCGTCGGGTCTTCTGTTTGACTCTCTGGATCGTTGTCTTCCGCCATCGATCACCCGGTCACTTGAGTGGCATCATCTGGTGCATGACACCGATGAAATAGTCGAGATAGGTGCCCATCATCGCCGTGAGCACCACGGCGAGCACCAGGAAACCGGCGAAGATCGACAGCGGCACGCCGACGAAATAGACCTGCATCTGCGGCATCAGCCGCGCCAGCACGCCAAGCCCGATGTTGAAGACGAGGCCGAACACCAGGAACGGGCCGGAAAGCTGCAAACCCAAGCGGAATGCGGCGGCGAAGGCGCGCGTCGCCAGCGCGGCGACATCGCCGCTCGACACGGTCTCGCCCGGCGCGAAGATCGCGTAGCTGTCGTTCAGCGCCGCGATCACCAGATGATGGCTGTCGGTGGCGAACAGCAGCGTCACCCCCAGTATTGTCAGGAAGTTGCCGACCAGCACGCCCTGTTGTCCCTGCGTCGGATCGACCGAGGTGACGAAACCGAGCCCCATCTGCTGCGCGATCACGGCACCGGCAACCTGCAGCGCCGACAACGTCACCCGCGCGGTCGCCCCCAGCACGATGCCGATCACGATCTCATGCAGCATCAGGACGAGCAGCGCCGCGATCGATTCCATGTCGACGTGGTAGGCGCTCCGATGCAGCGGCAGGATGATCAGCGTGAGCAGCAGCGCGATCGACAGCTTGATCCGCGTCGGGATATTGGTCTCGCCCAGGCCCGGCAACAGCATCACCATCGCGCCGACCCGGGCGAAGGCGAGCATGAAGGAGGCGGCAAGCGCCGGCAGCAGCGAGACGTCGATGCGCATGACCGGCGCATTGTGCCTCAGCCGCCGATGATTCGCGACGATATCCGCAGCATGTGGGGAATGCAGTGCGTCGGCCATGAACGGCAGCGCCAGCAGCATTGTGGCAAAGATCGCCAAAATCTTCGGCACGTAGATCAGCGTCTGCTCCTGGATCTGCGTCAGCGCCTGGAACAGCGACACGACGACGCCGACCACGAGCCCCACGATCATCAGGGGCGACGACACGATCACGATGGTCCAGATCGCATCACGCGCGACGTCGAGGGTTTCCGGTCCGGTCATTGCCAACTTCCTTTGTTCAAGTCTCATCCCCGCGCCTCGCGGTGATCGAACGCCCCCTCCCCGTCATTGCGAGCGCAGCGAAGCAATCCAGGCTGCCGCCCTGGAAAGATTCGCAATGACGACGGAGGTCGAAATCAGATCGGCATCTTCATGATGTCTTCATAGGCCGCGATCACACGGTCGCGGACGGAGACCAGCGTGGACACCGCGACGTCGGTGTCCGCGACTGCCGTCACCACGTCCATCACGTTGGCCTTGCCGGCGGCCATCGCCATCCGTCTGCGCATCGGATTTGCGGCCGGACTCCAGGACGCTGCCGACGGTGTCTTTCAGAAGCGAGGCGAAGGACTGCCCGCTCGGCTCGCTGCCCTTGCCGGCACCGCTGTTCTCCAGCACGCGGGCGAGGTTTGCATAGGCGTTGGCGGCAATTGTCGGTGTTGCCATGGCTCAAATGTCCTGTTCAGCTCTTGAGGATGTCGAGGGTGCGCTGGATCATCCGGCGCGTCGCACTGATGATGTTGAGATTGGCCTCGTAGGACCGCTGCGCGTCGCGCATGTCGGTCATCTCGACCACCGAGTTCACGTTGGGATATTTGACATTGCCGGTCGCATCCGCCGCCGGATTGTTCGGCTCGTATTTGGTGCGGAAGTTCGACTGGTCGGGCTTGATCCGGCCGAGGGTGACGACCTGCGCGTCGAGCGTTCGGTCGAGCGCGGAGGAGAAAGTCGGCACCTTGCGCCGGTAGGGATCGCCGCCGGCACTCTGCGACGTCGAATCCGCGTTCGCGATGTTCTCCGAGATCACCCGCATGCGCCCGGCCTGCGCCCGCAGACCGGAGGTCGCAATCGCCATCGAGCGGGCAAAGTCGCTGCTGTCATTCGCCATGATGCGCTTCCTCCTAGCTCTCTTTTTTGAGCATGATCTGGTCGGAAAACCGCTGCGCACTTTTCCGGATCATGCTCTAGCCTTTGCCGATCGCGGTCTTGAGCAGATGCAGGCTCTTCGAATAGAGCGAGGTCGCGGCCGCATAATCCATCTGGTTGCTGGCGGCCTTCATCATCTCCTCTTCGAGATTGACGGCGTTGCCCGCGGGGCGGGTCTCAAAACCCGCATTCTTGTTCTGGTCGAATCCGGAGGCCCCGCCTGATGGCGCGATGTGGGAACCGCTGGTGCGGGTGAGCGCCAGGGGGCCCATCGAACCCGTGACGGCGCCGGCCTTGTCCAGTTTCGGCTCGACCAGGTCGCGTGGCCGGAATTTGGGCGTGTCGGAATTGGAGACGTTCTCGGACAGGACGCGCTGGCGCTCCTGGTGCCATTGCATCTTGGTGCGAAGCGCCGACAGCACCGGGAGATCGTTGATTGACATCGTTGCGGCTCCTTCCGCCTCACGGACCAAGTCCGAAGCTAGGCAGAATTTGCCGCGTGTATGGTTAACAGCTGGTTAAGGACGTCACGGGCGGAGGTCCCCCGCCGGAACACGAATGCGCGCCCCCGTGATTCTACGCCTTCCAAAACGGCATTAACCCAACCCCTTGGCGGCGCGTGCACAGGCCAAGAAGTCGTTTTGGATCGAGCGATTCATAGGTTATTAAGAGTTGGGGACGGCAAAACTTGCCGTGGGACGTTAAGAAATCGCAGTTTGGGGCATCGTATGCCGGTGGTTGGCGCATCTGACCACGGGCACGAGAGAAGCGCCATTTGTCGGGGACAAGTATGCAAGGCAGCCCTATCACCTTCATCGTCGCGTTCATCGTCGTTCTGGCGTTGATCGGCGTCGCTGCATGGCTGGTTCGCCGATTCGCCACCAGCCGGCTCGGCGCCAACACCCAGCGCGGCCGCATGCCCCGGCTCGCCGTGATCGATGCCGCCGCGGTCGACGGCCGCCGCCGCCTCGTGCTGGTCCGGCGTGACAATGTCGAGCATCTGCTGATGATCGGCGGCCCCACCGACATCGTCGTCGAGCCCAACATCGTGCGCGCAGCGCCCGGCCGCGACCAGCTCCCGCAGCGTCCGAATGCCGCCGAGCCGCCGCGTCTTGCGCCAATGCCTGATACCAGCGGCTGGGCCGACGAAGCACCGCGGCCCGAACTGCTCGATCATCCCGAACCGCAGATGCCCGAGCCGCCGCCGCGGCCCGCGCGCCCGTCCTTCGCCGACGAAGTGCGCCGGCCCGCTCCCGCCATGGCCGAACGCCGCAACGAGCCGCCGCGGGGCGGCTTCATGTCCGAGCCGCTCGCGCCGCGCCCCGAGCGCGAGCTGCGTCCCGAACCTATTCCGCCGCGCGTTGCCCGCAACGAACCCCCTCTGATGCCGCGTCCGCCGCGCCAGAGCGAGCCCGTGAAGGTGCCTCCCGAGCGCGCAGCCGCGCCTCCTCCGCCTGTGCCGCAGGCTCCGCCCGTTCCGCCGCCGGCGCCCGCTCCTGCGGCGCCATCGAGTGCCGAGCAGAATCTCGCCGAGATGGCGCAGCGGCTCGAAGCTGCGCTGCGCCGCCCCGCCGGCGAGACGCTTGCCCCTCCGGTCGCGCCGGAGCCCCCGCGTGCGGCCCGCAGCGAACCGCCGGCACCACCGGCCTCACCCGCAAAGCCGGCCCCGGAAAAGACCAGCTTTGAAAATCTCGAAGACGAAATGGCCTCGCTGCTTGGCCGTCCAAAGCCGTCTTCGTGAGGCTGCCGGCCCTCCCGCGTAGAGTTTTTTTTCTTTCTGTCCTGATCGGCGCGGCATCGCTCGCGATGCCGGCGCATGCGCAGGACATCAGCATCAATCTCGGAGGCAGTCCGGGCGGCGGCGGCGTCACCGAGCGTGCGATTCAGCTGATCGCGCTGCTGACGGTGCTGTCGATCGCACCGTCGATCCTGATCATGATGACGTCGTTCACGCGCATCGTGGTCGTGCTGTCACTGCTGCGCACCGCGATGGGCACGGCGACCGCTCCGCCGAACTCGGTGATCATCGCGCTGGCGATGTTCCTTACCTTCTTCGTGATGGGACCGGTGTTGCAGAAATCCTACGACGACGGCATCCGCCCGCTCGTCGCCAATCAGCTCAGCGTCGAGGACGCGCTTCAGCGCGCCTCCGTCCCCCTGCGCGGCTTCATGCAGAAGAACGTACGCGAGAAGGACCTCAAGCTGTTCCTGGATCTCTCCGGCGAGCCGCCACCCGCCACCCCCGACGAACTCGGCTTACGCATCCTGGTCCCCGCCTTCATGATCTCCGAGCTGAAGCGTGCCTTCGAGATCGGCTTCCTGCTGTTCCTTCCCTTCCTGATCATCGACCTCGTCGTCGCCTCCGTGCTGATGTCGATGGGCATGATGATGCTGCCGCCGGCAACCATCTCGCTGCCGTTCAAGCTGATCTTCTTCGTGCTGGTCGACGGCTGGTCGCTGGTAGCGGGAAGCCTTGTGCAGAGCTACGGGGGGTAATCTCCACCGCCGTCATGCCCGCGAAGGTCGAGAGGCGAGAGGTAGCGGGGTTCCTAACGCGTCATCTTGATCTGTCGCACGACGGGGATCGTGGGCAGCGAGCCGGTGTGGTCGGATTCGTCCTTGGCCTGCGGCGAGGCCGGCGCGCGGGCGGTGGCGTCGGGGAAGCGCTGCTTCATCTCGCGCAGGAAGCCGTCGAGCGTGTCGACGCTGGCAGCCAGCTTGGCGATCTCGGCGAATTCGGCGCTGGAGGCGCCGGACGGCTTGCTCGCGATGTCGAAGGCGAGCCGATCGGCGCTCTCGCTCATCAGCGGCGCGTATTTCTCGCGGAAGCGCGACACGCCGATCGAGTCGTCAGCCAGCGCATAACCGACGGCAGCGCGAATGATGTCGCTTTTCTCCACCGAGTTGAGCGGCTTGAAGTCACGGAAACGCTCGCCGTAATAGAGCTCGATCTGCTCGGCGGATTCACGCCAGCGCCGCGCGGCCCAGAAGATGTCGGAGCGCAGGCGCAGCACTTCACGTCCCGAGACGTTGGAGACGATGTCGAGCGCGAGATCGTGGCGGCCGACGTCGCTCTGCGCGCGCGCCTCCAGCAGCAGGCGCTGCTGCCTGAGCTCGCCGGAGAGGTCGCTGATGCGGCTCGCGCGCAGCGCCGTAATCGCCATGTCGGGTCTGCGGTTGGCGAGATAGATCATGGAGAGGCGCGCGGCAACTTGTGCACGCGCCGCGCCTTCGAGGCGGTGGTCGACCTGGTATTGCAGGAGCTCGGCGGCCTGGTCGAGCAGATCGATCGAGGCGAGACGGTCGGCGAGGCGTCGGATCAGTTCGTCGCCGCGGCGGCCGATCGGCGTCAGCTCGCGGAACTCGTAGAACATCCCGAGCGCTTCGACCGGCGGCAGCTCGTCGCCTTTTGGCCCCAGGAAGATCTGCGTGAACAGGTCGGAGGCGAGGTCCTGCGCCTGCCGCGAGGCTTCCGCGTTCGGCTGCAGCTTCGTCGCGGTACGCGCCGCGGTGAGCGCGTCCCGGTAGCGCCCGTTCTCCGAATAGATCTGCGACAGCATCTGAAGCGTCTTGACCTCGATGGAGTCGCCGCGCCAGGTCATCGAGAGCGTCTCGAGCTCGCGCAGCGCATCCTCCTTGCTGATCTCGTCGCGCTTCTGTCGCAGCGCGACCTCGAGCTGCTTGGCCTCGGCCGCGGCCGGCCGGTCGGTCGAGCCGACTGCGAACTTGTAGTCGTCGAGCGCGTCCTTGTCGTGGCCGAGCGCCTCGGCGAGCCGGCCGCGCAGCACAGCGAAGCCGGGAGCGGCCTCGGGCGGGACGCCGACCACCTCGAGCTCGCTGCGGCGCTTGGAGGCGCCGGCATAGTCCTTCACCTCGAGCGAAGCGCGCATCGCCTCCATCGTCACGATGCGCTGGATGTCGAGCGGCAGCGAGGCGATGGCGAATTCGACGTTCTTGAATTTCTCGCGCGCATCGGCCCATTTGCCCTGACGCGCATAGGCGAGCGCCTTCCAGAGCTGGGAATCGTGGCTGTTGCCGATCACGGGGTTGGCGAGGTCCTTGAGGCCCTGCGCCGGCCTGCCGATCAGGATGCTTGCGACCGCATGCATGATCAGCGCACCGCTCTCCTCCTTGTTGAGAGGATCAGCCAGCATCAATTCGGTGACGGCCTTGGCCTCGTGATACATCGCGCGCGACATGTAGAATTGCGCGAGGTCGAGCCGCGGCAGCGAACGCAGCGCCGGTTCGACGATGGAGATCGCCGTGATCAGGTCGTTCTGGCGCGCTATGAAGTTTTCCGACTGGCCCTTGCGCCAGCCTTCGGGGTTGAAGATCGGCCGCACTGCGGTCGGGGCGCGCTCGGCCGAGATGTCGACCGGCGACAGCGTCAGCCCGCCCTTCTTGCCGAGGATGACCTTGTCCGCCCCGACCTCGACGGCGACCTCGTCGGAATTCGGCCGGATCGCGATGCCGTGCGCGGATTCCAGCAACGCGAGATCGACCAGGTCCTGCCGCTTGATGAAGCCGCGCACCGGACGTTGCGCGGTGACGACATAGAGCGTGTCGCCGGCGTCGGGATCGGTGAGCTTGTGCAGAAGGCCCGGATTGGCGAAGGGGATCGCGATGTTGGCAAGCGCGGGGTCGGTGATGTTGCGCGACATCATCAGCGGCAGCGGCGTCGCCTGGATCTTGTCGGCGAGGGTCAGGAGCCAGTTGGTCTCCTTGCCGACCTCCTCGCTCGTCAGCGAATAGACCAGCGGCCGGGTGAGACGGATACGCACCGCCTGTCCCTTGTCGAGCGGGATGCGGCCGACGTCGCCGATCATCGCACCGCCCTTGGTGCGGATCGCTTCGACGTCGATCGGCGTCGGCGTATCGAACACCAGCCAAACGGTGTCGCCACGGCGGAACGCCGCCGCAGGCGTTGCGACCTGAAGCGGGAAAGTCACGCGCAGGCCGTCGCTGTCGCGGCGGGCATCGACGCTGGCAACAGTGGGCTGCGGCGCGGCAGGCGCCTCTGCCGGCGCAGCCTTGACGGCTTCCTTGACCGGATCCTTCGCAGTCTCCTTGGCGGCTTCCTTCACAACCTCTTTGGGCGCTTCGGCCATGACGGGCTTGGCAGGCGCAGCGTGCTCCGCTTCGGCCGCGGGAGCCGGCGCCGATTTCGGCGCTTCAACGGGCGGCATGGCGGCCGGCGCTTCCGGCTTCACCTCGGGCTTGACATCGATCTTGGCTTCGCGCGCGATCGCCTCGGAGGTCGGCGGTGCAATCTCGCGATGGGCGTCCTTCGGCTTCTCGGCCGCCGGCTTTTCAGGCGCAGGCGCAGGTCCGTGGGCGGCGGGCTTGGCCTGCGCGATCGCGGCCTCGGCTGTCGCGGCGATCTTGCCCTTGTCCGGCTGGAAGGAAATGTCGACGACGTAGTTCTTGTCGTCGCGGAATGAATGCACGTCGGAATCGCCGATCAGCGCGATCTCGACACTGGTCTGGTCGATGTCGCCCTTCTGCTTGATCGAGGCGACGTTCGGCGGCGCTGCGACGACCGCGTCCGCCAGATCGAAATTGAGGTTGGCGTTGAAGGCGAGCGTCAGCTTCTGTTCGTTGAGCACGGAGGACACGCCCACGCCGTCGGGCATCTCGAACACGAAGCGGACGAAGGTCGGCTGCACCGAAGCGCGCACGCGGATCTGCGGACGCTTCTTGCTCTCGGCCGCGGCGCGCTGGGCGCGCAGGGCCCGTTCGGCGACGCGCGCGCGCTCGGCGAGTTCCTTGACCACGTCCATGGGCAGGCTCGGCGGCGGTCCCTTCCAACCCTCCGGCAAGAGGTCGATGAAGGTGCGTTCGCCGGCATTCATGGTGTTGACGGTGACGCGCCGCGCCAGCGACAGGCGGATGGCGCCGCCGTCGGGATCGCGGCGGGCGGAGTTGACGTAGTCGGGCGCGCCTTCCGGGACGCGATCGACGGGAACATCGACCGTCCGGTCGAAGCGGATAACGAGAATGGAACCGGCCGTCGTCACCTCGGAGGGGACGTCCTCGCCGAGCTTGATCACGAGACGGGCAAAGCCGCCCGCGGCCGAGAAAGTCGCCTCGCCCCTGACAGTATCGGCCGCCCGGGACGGTGCGCTGAAGCCGATCAGGAGGCTTGCTGCCAGTAGCGGCGCCACCCGGACGTGACGCGACAGCCCCCGCGCCAAAGCGCGGGCTCGCGACACAAATCCAGCGGCAGCCTCTCGCGCCATTGGCAGCATTTCTTCCGGTTCGACGGTCCACGCCGGCATTGGTGCCGACCCCTGCCCTCGACTGTAGGTTTTGCCAATTAAGGACTTGTTAATGCTGTAATGACGACTGATCCCGGCGCAGCGTGTCGCGACGCCCTGGATGCGGGCTGAAGCGTTCGCCCTTGCGAATTTGGAGAGCAAGTGGTTAGGGAGGTGTTAACATCCGGCCGTCGCCCGCACCTCAAGGCCCGCGATTGGCATCGACCGGCGACGCCAATCACGCCTTCAGTGTTGCTTTCCCGCGCAATCCGGCGCCGAGGAGTGCTCCCGCTCGAGACAAGCGTCATCAGAGTCGTCTTCTTCCTCTTGCGGCGGCCATGCATGCTGATGGTCTAGCGCGGACGTCCATGCGAACGTCATTGCTGCGATGAGTAGCCGATTGACGGCTTCGATTGCGCGTTCTGCTACGGACGAGTAATTCATAGCTTCCTCCCGCGCTGCTGATTGCGAATGGCGGAAGCCTAGGACGAACGCTTCAGCGCCACTGTACTCCACTTCACATTTGTACGCGTCAACTCATCGCAGCCTCAGAAGATGCCGCTTGCTTCGGCTGCATCCGCAACGCGAGTCGAATCGCTCCGTGCGGCAAGGAAGTCAACTCGCGGCGATCACCCCACTCCCAGGCGTGTTTGATCTGCGTGTTTGATCTGCGTGCTTGGTTGCCGATTATGCGCGCACAACCCCAAAGGTGTTGCGGTCCATCAACGACTCTGAATCAATGTGATCACGGCGATGCGAATTCGATTGGTCGACTTTTGGGGGGCAATCAATGAGCGGAGAAGCCAACTGCATTGTATGCAGCCGGACAAGAACGGTCGTAGCCGTCTTTCCAATCGCGCGGGGCTATGCCCTCAAGGTATACGAGTGCTCCTGCTGCCACAGCACCTTGCATCTCGTCACTCGAATGACGAAGGCGGCGCTGATCAAGCAGCACTGCGAGACCCTCCTTCCCGTCGAGAAACCGTTGAGCTCGGCCGGTCGCAGGGTTCAACAGCGGCACGCAAGCTAGACACGCAGGGCGTCTAGCCGCGCGCTGGCCGAACGGCCGCGCGACAACGCGCAGGTTGCCGCGGTGTGCCGCGCCTCTTGAGCCCTCAATTCGGCTTTTGCGTCGGCTTGCCGTCGATCTTGGGCAGATCGCCGGCCGAGGCGGACTGATCGCCGCCGCCGTTGGCCCGGCGGGCCATCTCGACCGTCAGCCGCTCGGCGGCCTCTGGCGACATCAGTCCCATGATGTCCGACATCTTTCGCGGCGCGATCTGCGAGGCGATCTCGATCAGCACGCCCATCTCCAGGCGGTCGAACACGCGCGCGGCGTCCTTGGGCTTCATGCCCTCATACATGGTCACGAGGCCCTTCATGCGCTGGGCTTCGGCGGCCTTCTGCTCGGCCTGGGTCGCGGAGATGCGGGTTTCCACCGCCTTCATCTCCTCGACCTTGTTTTCGATGCGCTTCTCGGCGGATTTCAACAGGCTCTCGCGGATGTCGATCTCGCGCTGGCGGGCCTCGATCTCCTGGCGGCGCGACTGCAAGCGTTCCAGGATTGCGCGCTCCGAGGCCGAGATCTGCGGCTGGGCTTCCTCCACCTTGACCACGGTGCCTTCGGGCTTGGTCTCGGGCGCGGCCGGCTTCGGCGCGCCGTGGGTCGAGCCCGTAATGTCGGGGTCCTCGCGGCTGCTCGGAAAGTTCAGATTCTCCTGCGCCCAGGATTTTTTGACCTGGTTCGGCTTGTAGTCGAAGACATAGCCGCCATTGAGCACGAGGCCCGCGACCTTCAGCGTGGCGAGGCCAGCGACGGCAACCAGCACGATCGGGATGACGCGGATGTTGCGAAAGGACTTCATACCCTGACTTTATGCGGCAAGACCGTTGGACCGTCGGCGCTCGGAGAAGGCTTCGGCCGCAGCCGCCACCGCCTTCGCCGACGAAGGCTTGGCTGCGGGCGCGGCGACCATTTCCGGGTTCGTCATGGGACGCGCGGCGATCGCGATCTTGGACAGGCGCCGTACCACGTTGTCGGCTTCACCGAGCTGCTTGTAGAGCTGTTCGGACATCTGCGTCGCCGCCACAAGCTGGCTGCCGAGGTTCTCGTTGACGTCGCGCACGGCGAGCTTCAGCCCGCCGATCGCGCGCTCGGCGATCTCGGTTGCGGTGATCAGCTCGCCGATGACCGCCTTCAGCGAATGCTCGTCCGCCTTCAGCCGCGTCAGCCGCTTGTTGAGCATCACGCAGTAGAAGATGGTCAGCATCAGCAGGATAGCCACCAGCGTCTCGATCGCCATTCCCAGGGAGTGGTTCATGGGGCCTCCATCATCTTGTTCTGCTCGTCGACCTTTTCGAACATCGCAAGTGTCGTACTTGGCTTGCGCAGGGGTTTCGTCACCCGAATCGCGACGCGATCGCCGACCCGGCCCATGCGTCCTTCGGTGATCGCGACGTCGCCGCAGCGAACAGTGACATTGGCATCCGCGCGCATGTCCAGCGGCAGCGTGTCGCCGACCTTCAGCCGCATCAGCTGCTTGAGCGGAATGTCGGCTTCGTAGAGCACGGCGTCGACGGAGATCTCGGCCTGGACGATCTCGGTTGCGAAATGGCCTTCCCAAACCTGGTCGCGGCCGAACTTTTCGCCCATGAACATCTGGAGCAGGACGCCCCGGATCGGCTCGATGGTCGCGTAAGGCAGCAAGAGCTCGATGTTGCCGCCGCGATCTTCCATGTCGATGCGCAGGCGCACCAGGATCGCGGCGTTGGCAGGCCGGCTGATCGCGGCGAAACGCGGATTGGTCTCGAGCCGGTCGATCGTGAAGGTCACCGGCGACAGCGGCCGGAACGCCTGTTCGGCATCGGCCATGACCACCTCGACCAGCCGCTTGACCAACTCTGTCTCGATCGTGGTGTAGGGCCGGCCCTCGATGCGGAGCTGGCTCGAGCCGCGGCGGCCGCCGAGCAGCACGTCGATCATCGAGTAGATCAGGCTGGAATCGACCACCGCCATGCCGAAATTGTCCCACTCCTCGGCCTTGAAGACGGTGAGGACGGCGGGCAGCGGGATCGAGTTCATGTAGTCGCCGAAGCGCACCGAGGTGATGCGGTCGAGCGAGACTTCGACGTTGTCGGAGGTGAAATTGCGCAAGGATGTCGTCAGCAACCGCACCAGGCGGTCGAAGACGATTTCGAGCATCGGCAGACGCTCGTAGGAGACCATCGCCGAATCGATGATGGCGCGAATGCCGGAATGGTCGTCGAGTGTGACGTCGCCGGCTGTGAAGCCGAGGAGGTTGTCGATCTCCTCCTGCGACAGCACCCGCTCGCCGGAATTCTTGCCGGCGCCGAGATCGCGGCTGCCGTCCTCGACCATGGCCGCCCATTGCAGGGCCATGGTCTCGGATAGTTCGTTTTCGGCAGCAGCCTTCGCGGCCTCGGCGGGATCCTCGGAATCGAGCGAGGCCTCCCATTGGGCGGCAATTGCATCCTGGTCCGGTTGGTCGGTGCCTGCCATGATCCCTAGACCGTCATGCTCACTGGATCACGACTTCCTTGAACAGCACCGCGCTGACCTGGACCGGGGCTACCGCCGCGTTGACGCGCTTGGTCAGCTCTTCCTTGAGACGGAAGACGCCGGCGGAGCCATTGAGGTCGGAGGAGCGCAGCTCGCGCACATAGGTCTGGAAGATGTCGGTGATGCGCGGCATCGTCGGCTTGATCGCCTCGATCTGCTTCTCTTCCTTCAGCTCCAGCACGATCTTGAGCTTCAGATATTGCACGCGCTCGCCCGGCGCACCGGCGAGGTTGACCATGATGTCGGGAACGTCGACGAAAGCCGGCGGCTTCGGCGGGGGCGCCGCCTCGGCGTGATGCTCGTCGTCGCCGTGACGGAAAAAGAAGAACCAGGTCGCGGCACCGCCGCCGAGGACCGCGAGCAGGCCCACGGCCATGACGATGATCTTGAGCTTGTTCTTCGGTGGAGCGGCTTCCGCGCCTGAGCCGCCTTCCGCTTCATTCTCTGCCATGATCGCCGCGCTCGTTCATTTCTCAAAGGGATCGAAAGAGCGAAGCTCCTGGCAGACAGTGACGCGATACAAATGCCCCAGCGCAGTGCGCTCCTCTTATGTGCAAACGCTACGGTAATAATGGTTAACGGAACCTTTCGATTGGGCTCCCACTAGGAAAAATCTGCCGGGCAAACATGGCTAACAGTTCCTTTCTGCCGCCTCCCCGCGCCCTCAGAAAATAGATAAACGATTGAATTTACGTAATTTTCCCGGTTGGCACGACTTTCGCTAAGAAAGGGCCGAGACCTAAGGTTTGGGAGAACCGAGGTCTCGTTCACGGGATCGGCCAAGGCGCTTGGGAGAGCGAGCTGGCGGATCTCACTCAGGGGAGATTTCCGATGCAGAACGCGCTTCTGATCGGCTTGTCACGGCAGATGACGTTGGAACGGCAGATGGATGTCGTCGCCAACAACGTCGCCAACGCCAATACCAACGGCTTCAAGGCCGACCATTCGTTGTTCGAGGAGTACCTCAATTCGAACGCGCGTGAGGACAATTTCGTCGGCTCCGACCGCCGGGTCTCCTATGTGCAGGACCGCGGCACCTTCCGCGACGTCAGCCAGGGGCCGATGGAGCCGACCAAGAATCCGCTCGACATGGCGATCAGCGGCGACGCCTATTTCGCGGTGCAGGCCAATGGCGCCGAGCGCTATACCCGCGACGGCAAATTCTCGCTCAACAGCACCGGCCAGCTCGTCACCTCCGACGGCAACCTCGTGCTCGGCACCGGCGGCCCGATCACTTTCCAGCCGACCGACCACGACATCAACGTCGCCCCCGACGGCACTGTCACCGTGCTTGAGGGCACGGCCAAGAACGACTCGATCCGCGGCAAGATCCGCATGGCCGCGTTCGACGACCCGGCCAAGCTGACCAAGCTCGGCGCCAACCTTTACAGCGCCGGCTCCGCGACCGCGCAGGCCGACACCAAGTCGATCGTGCAGCAGGGCTACGTCGAGAAGTCGAACGTGAACTCGGTCGGTGAGATGAGCCGCATGGTCGAAGTCATGCGCAGCTACAACCGCCATCGCCAACCTGCTCCAGCAGCAGAGTGACATGCACAAATCGGCGATCGAGAAACTCGCCGACGTTCCGGCTTGATTGAGGGAGAACTGACATGCAGGCGCTTCACACCGCAGCGACCGGAATGGCGGCACAGGAACTCAACGTTCAGGTGATCTCCAACAACATCGCGAACTTGCGCACCACCGGCTTCAAGAAGCAGACCGCGGCGTTCCAGGACCTGATCTACGAACACGTCCGCCGCGTCGGCGCCCAGTCGTCCGACCAGGGCACCATCCTGCCGGTCGGCGTCGACATCGGCGGCGGCGTCAAGACCGTCGGTACGCCGCGCAGCATGACCCAGGGCACGCTGTCGCAGACCGGCAACGACCTCGACATGGCCATCACGGGCGAAGGTTTCTTCAAGATCCTGATGCCCGACGGCAGCTACCAGTACACCCGCGACGGCACCTTCCAGATGGACAATCAGGGGCGCATCGTCACCGCGCAGGGCAACCCGGTCCAGCCGACGATCACGATCCCGAACAACGCCTCGGGTCTCACCATCAACGTGCAGGGCCAGGTCTCGGTGACGCTGCCGGGTTCGTCGACCTCGGCGGTCCAGGGCCAGATCGGCCTGACCCGATTCATCAACAAGGCGGGCCTCCAGCCGGTCGGCAACAATCAGTTCACTGAGACGCCCTCCTCCGGCCCGCCGCAGGACGGCACGGCGACCGCCGAAGGTTTCGGCAACATCACCCAGAGCAGCCTCGAGCAGGCCAATGTCGACGTCGTCTCGGAAATGAGCGACCTGATCGCCGCCCAGCGCGCCTACGAGATGAACGCCAAGGTGATCAGCGCCGCCGACCAGATGATGCAATCGACCACGGCGCTGTTCCGCTGAGGTGATGACCATGATCCGCACCACCCTCGCCACGATCTCCGCTCTCCTCGTGCTGGCGCTGCCTGCACGGGCCGCCGACGATTTCATCGCAACGCCGACGCTGCGCGCGAGCATCTCCGTGACCTCGGACGTGGTGCGGGTCGGCGATCTCATCGACAATGCCGGATCCGCCGCGCTGATCCCGGTCTACCGCTCGCCCGATCTCGGCACCACCGGCGCGCTGCCGGTCGCCCACGTCCTGAGCGTGCTCCGTGCAAAGCAGGTGATCGGCGTGATGACCGGCGACATCAAGGAGGTCCAGGTTACCCGTCTCGCCCGCACGCTGGTGAACAAGGACCTCGAAACCGCGGTCGCCTCGGCGCTCGAGCGCCGCTTCGGACTTGGCGATGCCGCCAACATCACCGTGACGTTCGACCGCGGTGTCGCCGACATGCGGCTGGATGCCTCTAACACCGGCGCGCTGCAGCCGGTCGCAACCCGCTATGACGCCCGCAGCGGCCGCTTCGACATCGCCTTCGAGATCAACAACGACAACAATCCGGCGCCGACCAAGCTGCGCTTTACCGGCAATGCGATCGAAACGGTGGAAGTGGCCGTGCTGACGCGCGACATCGACCGCGCCGATCTCCTGAAGTCCTCCGACGTCGCCGTGGAACGCCGGCCGAAGGCCGAGGTCACCGGTGAGGCCGCCTCGCGCGATCGGACGCTCGGCATGCAGCTCCGCCGACCGATGCGGGCGGGGATGCCGATCCGCGTCGCCGATATCGTCAAGCCGGAATTCGTGCAGCGCGACCAGAACGTCACGGTCATCTACCAGGTCCCCGGGATCTATCTCACCACGCGCGGCAAGGCGATCGAGAGCGGCGCCGAGGGCGACATCATCAGCGTGCTCAACCTGCAGACCAAGCGCACGCTCACAGGCGTGGTCACGGCCCGCGGCCAGGTGACGGTCCAGGGCGCCAGCCAGGCCGCGCCGATGCCGGCCGCGGTCGAGCAGACCTCATCGCTCAAGCGTGACGAAACGCCCGCCCCCGCCCCCACGGCCGCAGCTCTCGCCCAGAGCCTGATCCAGACCCCGGCGTCCCCGGCCCAGATCGCACAAGCCCAGATCCCGCCAGTTCGCGTCTCGCAAGCTCCAGCCAAGTCAGAGTAAGTCATGTCCAGTTTCAGTTCGGCTTCCCGTCCTCGTCGCATCGCGATTACTGCCCTGCTGCTGGCGACTTGCGCGCTGGCGAGCGGCTGCTCCTCGATCGACCGCCTGTCGCAGATCGGCGAGCAGCCGAAGCTCGCGGCGATCGAAAACCCGACGACGCAGCCCGGCTACAAGCCGGTGCAGATGCCGATGCCGAAGCCGGAAGTCGCCTCCTACAATCCGAACTCGCTGTGGCGCAACGGCAGCCGAGCCTTCTTCAAAGACCAGCGCGCGACCCACGTCGGCGACCTCCTGACCGTCACCGTGAACATCACCGACAAGGCCAACCTCTCCAACGAGACCCAGCGCAGCCGCACCTCCAAGGAAGACTCGGGAATTACCGATTTTATCGGCAGCCAGACGGTCACGCAGCCACTCAAGATCCTGCCGGGTCGGCTTCTCACCACCGACTCGACATCCTCCGCCGATGGCAAGGGCTCGGTCAACCGCCAGGAAGCATTGCAGACCAACGTCGCAGCAGTCGTCACCCAGGTGCTGCCGAATGGCAACCTCGTGGTCGAGGGCAAGCAGGAGATCCGCGTCAACTACGAGATTCGCGAGCTCATCGTCGCCGGCATCGTCCGCCCCGAAGACATCCAGAGCGACAACACCATCGATTCCAGCAAGATCGCGCAGGCCCGCATCGCATACGGCGGCCGCGGCCAGATCATGGACGTGCAGCAACCACGCTACGGCCAACAAGTCATGGACGTGCTGCTGCCCTTCTAGTCTTCTCCCGAGCTCCCACATCGTGTTCGCGGACCTAGGCGCGAACGACGATGTACGACGCGGCCCTCGCTAGCTCCCCTAGCGAGGGCCGCATGTATTTTGGCGACGGCGTCGGCTGCAAGAAGCAAGTCAGAGGCGAGAAATTGTAGCGACACCGCTGCCCCAAACTCCGTCATTGTGGGCGCGGCGAAGCAATTCGGAGCGTCCGCGGAAAGATTCTAGATTGCTTTCGTCGCGAAGGGCTCCTCGCAACGATGGAGGCGAGAGCGTGCACATCACGCCACATCCATGACTGCGCGTATCTCCAGATGCACGCCGGTCTCCTCCTGAAGCGCGCGGATCACCGCCACCAAGTTGCCCATTGTTGGGTTTCCGCCCGGCCCGAACATCCGCATCAGACTCTTCTGCGGACGATCAAGCACCTCGCTCAATCGTTCGAAACCGATAGTGGCATTGATGTAAGTCCGCAGCGCGGTGCGACCGTAATCGGTGTCCCCCTGCAACAGGGTCTGCATCGCCTCCTGAAACAGCGCCTCGCGGAAAGTTGGATCGCGCTCTGCCCGCGCGCGAATGGTCTCTTGAAAACTGTGGGTCAACGGCATCGGGTCATCCCTCATTGCGCTTTCGCACCTTGTAGTCACGCCATCGACGAAGCGCGACGCTGATATCGCTCTGTTGCCTCTGCTTGGTGCCGCCACCCAGGAGGATCACCAGCACGCTGCCGTCCCACCCGAAATAGACCCGGTAGCCGGGGCCGCGGTTGATCTTCAGTTCGGCCGCGCCCTCACCGATCGACTTGACGTTCGAGGTATTTCCATCGGCAAGTCGTCCAATTGCAACGGCGACAGCTGCGGCGGCCTGCGCATCGAGCCGGTCATACCAATCCCGAAACGGGATACGACCGTCGATGCTGTATTCCGCGATCTCGATTTTTGGTACCATATTCGTTACCAATTTTCTATTTCAGAATTTTCGGATTTTAGAAATTTATTGTTGACGCGCTCCGATCGCTTCATTATGTTCCCTCTTTGTTCCTTCCCACAAGAGGGCGTCTCGCGACCGTCACGAAACGAGGGATGGAATGCAGTGGACGCGACGGCGTCGGGCGCGAAGAGCTTTGCAGGGCGGGAATCCTTCGATGGTATTCCGTGAGCAGAACCTCTCGCGTGACGACACGACGCTGACGGCGTCCCGGTTCGGCTTCGATGGTGAGCGCACGCCAGCCGTCGATGATGCGAGCGGGGATGCGCGCGGACGGAGAAGTCGTGTGGTCCTGACACCCGGGGTCTGTGCGTCAAGTCTTGTAGTGATGTGTGCTGTCCGACCGGGCACGCGCATCAGCCATCTGCATGGCGACGGGGGCAATAGTGCATCGCTCCCCGGGGAGAGCACGAAGGACACCGTTAAAACCATTCGCGCAGGGAAGGCCGGGATGTCCCGGCGTCACCTGTGATCCACCCGTGCGCGTTTGATCCGCACACGGGATTGCGGGTGCCAGCCGGCGCCCGGCCTTCCCTGCACCTTCTTGATCTTCAGGAGGGCGAGACGATTGCAAAACTCGGGCGGAAGATGCCGCGAGGATGTGGTGGTGCGTCCGCAATTGCGATGCAAATTGAAAGAACGAAATCGTGCCCCAACCTCCGTCATTGCGAGCGCAGCGAAAGCAATCCAGACTGCCGCCGCGGAAAAATTCTGGATTGCCTCGTCGCGACGGGTTCCTCGCAATGACGGCGGAGACGTCACGTAAACTCCGCCTCGACCGTCCCCAGCCCATCCAGCTCCATCCGCACCTTGTCGCCGGCCTTCAGCCACAGCGTCTTCACCAGGCTCCCCGTCAGCACGAGCTGTCCCGCGTGCAAGCCCTTGCCCTCGGCGGCGAGATGGTTGGCGAGCCAGGCGAGTGCGTTGTGGGGATGGCCGAGCACGTCGGCGCCGGTGCCGTGGCTGACCTCCTCACCGTTGACGATGGCGCGGCCCTTGACGGCCTTCAGGTCCGGCACGGACGAGCGCGGCACCCTCTCACCCAGCACGCAGCCGGCGGCGAAGAAATCGTCGGCGATCAAGGTCGGCGCGCCCATCGTCTCCCACTTCACATAGCGGTCGTCTACGATCTCGATCGCGGGATGATAGGCCTCGACGGCCTCGCCGACCCATTCGGCCGTGAACGGCGCCTCGCTGGCGGCAAGATTGCGCTTGAGCCGCACGGCGATTTCGCATTCGACGCCGACCCGGACATAGTCGGCAGCCGCAAGCTGCACGCCGCTTTCGTGCACGCCCTTCTTGAACACGCCGCCACCGCAAGGGTGCGGAATGCCGATATAATCCTGCATCACCTGGCTGGTGCAGCCGATCTTGTAACCGACGAGCGGGCCGACATGTGGCAGCAGCAGATCGTGCAGCGCGCGCTGGACCTGATAGCCCTCGGCTTCATCGGCCGGAGGAACTTCGAGCGCCGCGAGCGGCGCGTGGTTGCGGCGCGCGAGCGCAATCGCCTTTGCGGCTTTGAGAATATTGTCCATTGGCGCCGCCTCCCACGCTACGCAATCGAGGGCGGCACTTCAGCATCCCCGCCGGGGTGTGACAAGCGCGGGGCCGCACGGCAGCACGTCATTGCCAGCCCAAGCTGGATGAGCTGCGGACGCAGATCGGCCACATCACATGGGACAGCCTCTGCTGCCAGCGTTTAAGGAAATATTGAACTGGTCCAGGCTTTATGGGGAAGCGCGCCTTTTAGGGGCGCAACAGGCCTGATTGCAGCGACGCGTGAAGCTGCTGGATCGGTGTCTCAGCATTCGAGTCGATGTCGTTGACGCGACTCGCGAAACCTCCCGCACCCGAAGTGAAGGCTGTTGCTCATCCGAACTCACGTGAGCTCGGAGGAGTTAAGTCCAGCCCATTGATTACGATTCACTTTTCGCGATTGCGCTCGCGCGCCGCGGGGTTGCAAGCGACAGGCAAAATGCTAATCACGGCGCGAAACGGCGCTTTGCATCCAATATGCGACCACATTAAGAACGAGTCGTCTAAGCCCTTGAATTTGCTTGATACCCCGCCGAATGAGCGAGTCGTGTTTGACCTTAAGAACGGGGCAATCGGAGGCCTTTGACGATAGGATCGAGTCGCTGCTCGCAAGGCATTGAAATTGAGCGCTTGTGACCCGAGGTGAACAGGGGCCTGAATCCGTGAATCCGCAAACTCATCGAAGAAGGCGCGAGCGGGGCGTCTCCCCTGTTAATCGCTCAGCTCGCCGGATTGCGCGCCGTGACGATCCACGTCGCGCTGTCGATCATCACCGACCGCTCGCCGGGGCGGCCCGCGAAGGCGGCACGAACCGCGGCCGAGGCGCGGGCGCGGATGTCGTCGGGCTGATCAGCAAGCGCGCGCGACAGCGGGCCGACCTCCAACGTCATCTTCACCGCGTCGTCGATCGCCGCGTCCCGCGTCGCGCCCTCGCCAAACGGGACGGAAGCATCGAAGGGCGCGATAGCGATATTGGTGAACCCGGCCGCCGTCAGGATCCGACCCACCCGCCCCCGGTCGCCGAACGAGAATGGACCGGGCGCTTCGGGATCGGGCGGCGCCGTCGGCGGGACGATACCCTTGATCGCGCCCATCGGCAGGCGCATCCAATCGTTTTCGGTCGCACCGCGCCAGCAGACGAATGCGACCCGGCCGCCCGGCCGGAGCGCGGGCGGCGCATATGCGCGAACGCCCCTGTCGGATCGTCGAAGAACATCACTCCGAAACGCGAGAACAGGATGTCGAACGCGCCCTCGGGCAGCTCGGCGCTGCTGGCGTCGGCTACCCGGAACAGGGCCGGCGTCCAGCACGCGCTCGCCCGTCGCGGGCGCGGCGGCTTCGATCGCGGCCTGGCCGAGCACCGCCAGCCTGGCGTCGAGCCGGGCCTGGTGGGCGACCCAGCGCTCCCCGCTTTGGCCATTCCAGTCGGCGACCTGATAGGCTGATGGCGGCATCACACGAATGATCAGCGTTAGCTCACGATTGGTCCAGCCGCAGCTTCATCCAAACCGGCACGAGCTTGGATAGCGAGGCTTCTTTCTGCAGCCTGCGAGTCGAAGTATTCCTCAATCGAATAAACCTTGCCCCATCGCAACTTGAAGACGTGGACGCCTCTGTTCACATACGAGCTTTGGCCGTCAAGTAGCCTCGCGTTGGCCCGCCACTTGACGAACACTGTGGTATTCCATGGCCAACCCGTCACCTCCACCTGCTCAACATCTATGTGCAGCTTCGGGAAAACACGGCCCATGCGCTCGAACCACTGCTTCACGGATTGCTTTCCATGTCGCTCACCCCCCAACGCATGATCTCCGGCAACCCAGTGATACGCGTTTGGTGTTAGGCCTTTTGCAGCATCATCCCAACGCTGGTTGTTGACATGATCGAAGCTCCTGCGGATCTCTTTTTTGACAATTAGACTGTAGACCATTGATGTCCCCTGTTGTTGGATAGCCGACGGCTCTGCAAGACGGGATGGATACTTTCCAGATACTGAAAGCTGCTCCGGGTAACGACGGCGATCCGTTGGCAAAGCTGGCTGACGGGCGGCCACGCAGACGGCAGCGGCGCAAGTCACAGCCAGCGGCGAACCTCGGCCTTGTAGCGGCGGTAGTCGTCGCCGAACTTCGTTTCGAGATAGCGCTCCTCGCGGGCGATCACCTGCGTCTGGATCGCGATCAGCACCAACGGGAGCAAGGCGAAGGCGATCGGCCCGTCCAAGCCGATCGCCAGGCCGGCATAGATAAGCGCCATGCCGAGATACATGGGATTGCGGGTCCACCGATAAAGGCCGGTCGTTGCGATGAGGGTCGTTGGCTGCGACGGCGGAACGTTGGTGCCCAGCCGCCGGAACAGCCCCGCCGCCGCAAGCATCATCGCCGCACCGGCAACGAACAGCAGCGCGCCCGTCGCGACCAGCAACCGCCAGTCGATGCCAAAAGAGCGCAAGGTGACGAACCGCTCCGCCGCCAGCCCCAACAGCAGCGCTCCCAGATAGACCAAGGGCGGAGGGAAGCGCACACCCGCGCTGTCCGGTTCGACGGCCATGCTCATCTCCAATCTGTGCTCTCAAACCAGCATCGACTGCTGGGCGAAGATACCCGCCATCGCGCCTTGCCATGATGCCGTGGTGACCGAGGGCATGAGGGGGTTGGCGAGGTCTCCGGCGGCGTAGATGCCGGGCATGCTGGTTTGGCGGCGCTCGTCGACCTTGAGCGCGATGCCGCCGGGCGTATCCACCGTGGCGAGACCCAGCGATTCATGCAGGCTTGCGGACGGCTTGTTGCGCGGATGTGCGAACAGGATGTCGACCGCGAAATCGGGGCCGGTATCGAGCTTGACCGTGGCGCTATGGCCCCCGTGATGGGCGATCCCGGTGATCCGGCCCTCGACGACAGGTATGTTGCGGCGCGCCAGATCGGCCCGGATATCGGGCGGAATGTCGTGACCATCGGCGAAGAGCGTCAACCTGTCGGTCCAATCGTGGAACAGCCTGACCTGATTGTGCGACTGCGGGCCGGACCAGACGAGGCCCCAATGCTGGCCGGCGACTTCAAAGCCGTCGCAATAGGGGCAGGGCACGATGGACGTGCCCCAGCCTTCGGCAAAGCCCGGAACATCTGGCATCTGGTCGGCGACGCCATAGCTCAGGATCAGACGACGCGCCCCAAGGCTTTCGCCGTCGGAAGTGAGGACGGAGAAATCGTCGATGGCGCCGGAGACGCTGTCGGCCCGGGCACTGACCAGCTTGATCGTGGGATAACGCGCCAGCTGCTGCCGCGCCTCGGCCAGGATGTCCAGCGGCGGCTTGTGATCGTGGCCGAGCAGGCCATGCGAGTGGCCGGCAAAGCGGTTGCGCGGCAGGCCGGTATCGAGAACGGTGACCTTGCGGCGGGCACGGCCGAGCTGCAGGGCGCCGGCTAGACCGGCAAAGCTGCCGCCGATGATGATGACGTCATCCATGGTGATGGGCTCCGTGTTGTGGATGGAGGGGTTGAACGCAGCAGACCGCTCAGCCCGATTTGCGGAGTGCTTTCAGTATGAAACGAATCTGGTCGCGCAGGCCTGCTTCCGTGTCTTCGCCGTGTACAACGCAGTGCTCGATCAGAATCGGATGGAAGAATGGCATAAACGCGGATCTGACTGCTCGCGCCGCTTCCGCGGGATCTTCGACATCGAATTGGCCCGCTTGGGCGCCCCCGCGTATGATCGCCTCGAAGATCGTCTCCATCCGCTCGATTTGCGCCTTGATGATCGGCCAGTTCTCCTGCGTGGCGACAACGATCAGATCGTGCATGGGCTTCGCCTTGACCAACGTCATCTTGCTGTGATGGTGAACAGTGCTCAGCAGTTCCTCGAGTTTCTCGGTGGCCGGCGCGTCCCTCCGTGCGATCGCAAAGGCGAGGTCGGCAAGCTCGTTCATGAGACGCCCGCAGATGTACTCGTCGATTGCATTCCTGGAGGGAAAGAACCGGTAGATGTTCGCCGGGCTCATGCCGAGCTCGGCGGCGATGTCGGCCACCGACGTCCTGTGGTGACCGACACGCCGAAAGCGCTCTTCCGCCGCTCCCAGGATCCGGGCGCGGGCCTCGTCGGACTCTCTTCCTGTTCGGACCGGACGATCCATTGGAGCGACAGCGCCTTATTCGGCAGCCAATGCTGGCTGCAGTTCCGGCCTCTTGGGTGAAACCTCATGCATGTCATCTGCGGTCGGCTTGATCCGAAACCACGCGGCATAAAGCGCAGGAAGGAACAGCAGAATCAGAACCGTTCCGACCGCGGTGCCGCCGATCAGCGTGTAGGCCATGGATCCCCAGAAAACGGAATGCGTAAGGGGGATGAAGGCCAGCACGGCTGCAAGCGCGGTCAGGATCACGGGCCTCGTACGTTGTACCGTGGCCTCGATGACGGCGTGATAGTCGTCAAGGCCAGCGGCAAGGTTCTCCTTGATTTGGTCGGTCAAGATAAGTGTGTTGCGCATCAGGATGCCCGCCAGTCCTATCAGGCCAAGAATGGCGTTGAATCCGAAGGGCTGGTGAAAAATCAACAACATCGGCACGACGCCGGCGAGGCCAAGTGGTCCGGTCAGCACGACCATGGCCATCATCGAGAAGGATCGCACCTGCAGCATGATGACGATCAGCATGGCGGCAATCATGACCGGAAAGATTGTCGCCAACGCGTCGTTGGCTTTGGTTGCCTCCTCGATCGATCCGCCCAGCTCGATGCGATAACCGGCCGGAAGAGATGCGATCAGCGGCTGAAGAGCCGTCTGGATATCCTTGGAGACCTCCGGAGGCTGAGTTGCCTCGTTGATGTCCGACCTGATCATGACGACGGGGGTGCGGTCGCGACGCTTCATGATCGGTTCTTCAAGCTGGACTTCCGAATGGCCCACCTGGTCGAGCGGAACGGCGCGGCCGTCTCGGCTCATCAATGAGAAATCCGCCAGTCGCGTCGGATCCAGCCGCTCGCCGCCGGCGCTGCGCGCCACGATGGGGACATTGCGAATGTCCTCGCGGACCTGTGTCACGGCGATGCCAGTGAGAAGGAACTGGAGTTGCCGGCCCACTTCCGCGGGCGAAAGTCCGATGAGGTTCAGCCGGTCTTGATCAGGGATGAAGCGGAGCACGGGCGTGCGATCACCCCAATCGCGGTTCGCCTGGCGCACATCGGCAACGCCACGCATGATACCGAGCGCCTTTTCAGAGATAGCGTACAATTCCGCTGGGTCAGGCCCCATGATCCGAAACTCGACGGGGAATGGCGTATAGGGTCCGAACACGAGCTGCGTGACGCGCACATTCGCCTCAGGCGCAAGCCCATCCGACACCGCCTGTCGGAGCCGATGCTTCAAGACCTCGCGGGCTTCAGCGTCCGGTGTCAGCACGACGATCTTTGCGAAGGCCGGATCGGGCAGCTCCGGCGCCATCGCGAAAAAGAAGCGCGGCGCACCCTGACCGACATAGCTCGTGACGATCTTGGCCTCCGACTGGCCTTCCAGCCAGCGTTCAAGCTTTGCGACGGTGGCGGTCGTCGTCCCGATGCTGGTGCCTTCCGGCAGACGGACCTCCACCAGCACTTCAGGGCGGTCGGACGTCGGGAAGAACTGCTGTTTGAGGCCACCCATGCCGGCGACGGAAAGCGCGAAAGCGACCGCGACGACGCCGCAGGTCATGAACTTCTGGCGCACGACGAAGGTAATGAGAGCGCGCAAGCGCCGATAGTTGGGCGTACCGTAAATCGCGTGGTGGCCGCCTTCGATCGGCTTGATCGCGGGCAGCATCTTGACGCCGAGATAGGGCGTGAAGACGACCGCGACGATCCAGGAGACGATGAGAGCGAACCCCACGACCCAGAAGATGTTGCCGGCGTATTCGCCGGCCGTCGAGCGGGCGAAGCCCACCGGCAGGAAGCCTGCGATCGTCACGAGTGTTCCGGACAGCATCGGTGCCGCAGTGTGGCTCCAGGCATAGGCTGCCGCCGAGATGCGGTCCATGCCCTCTTCCATTTTCACCACCATCACCTCGATGGCGATGATGGCGTCGTCCACGAGAAGGCCAAGCGCCAGGATGAGGGCGCCCAGCGTGATGCGGTCGAAGAAACGGCCGGTCTCCAGCATGATGAGGAACACGACGGCAAGCGTCAGTGGGACGGCAGCCGCGACAACGATGCCGACGCGCCAGCCGAGGCTGAGCAGGCTCACCAGCAGCACCACGCCGAGCGCCATCGCAAACTTCATCATGAATTCGTTCACCGATGAGGAGATGTTGACGGCCTGGTCGCTGACCTTTGCCAACGTCATCCCGAGTGGCAGTGTCCGGGAGATCGCTGCGGACCTCTCCTCCAGCGCCTTGCCGAGCGCGAGACCATTCCAGCCCTCCTGCATGACCGCCGCGAGCATGATGGTGGGCTCGCCCTGGTGCCGGATGAGGTAGGTGGGAGGATCCTCGTAACCGCGACGGACTTCGGCGATGTCGGAAAGCTTCAGCGTTCGCCCGGCTGCGACGATCGGAGTGTCGGCGATCGCCTGGACGCTGTCATAGGCCCCCTCGACCCGGATGAAGACCTGCGGCCCCTTGGTATCGATCGAGCCCGCGGGTGTGACCGTGTTCTGCCGCTGCAAAGCGGCAACGATATCCGTTGCCGATACGCCGAGAGTTGCCAGTTTGGGATAGGAGAACTCGACAAATATCTGCTCGGGGCGTTCACCGAGGATGTTGATCTTCTTGACGCCGGGCACGTGCAGGAGATCCTGGCGAATGGTCTCTGCTTGCCTGGCGAGCTCCCGCATCGGCATGCCCTTGGCCTTCAGGGCATAAAGGGCGAAGCTGACGTCCGAATATTCGTCATTGATGAAGGGGCCGAGCACACCGGGGGGCAGCTTGCGCGCTTCATCGCCCAGCTTCTTGCGGGCCTGGTAGAATTCCTCCTGCACGCTCGATGGCGGTGTGTTGTCCTTCAGCGTCACGGTCATGTACGCATAACCCGGCCGTGTGGTCGTCTCCACCCGGTCGTACCAGGTCAGTTCCTGAATCCGCTTCTCGAGCGGTTCGGCGACCTGGTCCTGCATCTCGCGTGCGGTCGCACCCGGCCACACGGTCGTGACCGTCAGGGTCTTGATGGTGAAGGAGGGATCCTCGGCCCGTCCGAGCATGAGGAAGGCGTAGGCCCCCGCGGCCGCCAGCAAAAGCAAGAAGAACAGCGTTGCGGCCCGTTCACGGACTGCGATCGCCGAAAGATTGAAGCTCATCAGTTGCTCCTGTCTTGAGAGGCTGTCCTGACGTGAGCGTCCTCCTGCAGGAGATGTGCGCCCAGAGAGACAACCCGATCACCGGAGCTCAGGCCGGAGATAACGGCATTTTCGCTGGTCACACGCACAAGCTTGATGGTCTGAAAACGGACGGTCGAGGTGCCGCCGTCGAACACCCAAACGCCGGTCTTTCTGCCGTCGTCGAGCACGGCTCCCAGCGGCACCTGAACTTCCGGCTGGCTCCCCTGGCTTGCAAGCCGAATGGTGATCGTCGCGCCAAGCGGTGCCGCCGCGGCCTCACCATCGAGCACGTAACGTGCCTCATAAGTGCGGGTCTGGATATCGGCGGAATCCGACAACTGCCGCAGATGCGCAGTAAACCGCCCATCGCTCCCATACAGGCTCGCCTCAGCGAGCGAGCCGATCGCCGGCCGGATCGTTTCGGGGAGCGCCACCACAGCTTCGCGAGGACCGGACTGCGCGACCCGAACGACCGCTTGGCCGGCGGACACAACTTGTCCCGGCTCGCCCAGCGTTTGGGTGACCGTACCATCCGCATCGGCCACCAGGACCGAATAGGTCGCCTGGTTCTCGGCAACCCCGGCGTCGGCTTCCGCCGCGGCAAGCTGCGCTTTGGCTGTATCCGACGCGGCCTTCGCCTGCTCGTAGCGCTGCTTGGAAGTCCATCCGTCGCTGACCAGGTTGGCGTATCGCCGCTCATCGGCGTCGGTCTGAACGACAGCTGCACGCGCAGCGGCGACGGCGTTGCGCTTCGCTGCGAGCGCCAGGCGGAGGTCGGTTTCGTCGATCCGCATCAGCGGCTGCCCGGATTTGACCTGCTCACCGACACTGACGAGCCGCTCGACGATCTTACCGGCGACGCGAAAACCGAGATTGCTTTCCACCCTCGCCCCGATGGTGCCGGTGAAACCGCGTTCGGATCCGCCGACCGGCGCGGCCATCGCGAGACGAACCATTGGGGGCTCTTGCCTGGGGTCACCGACCGCAGAGGCTTCCCGGGGCGGGATCCCGAGGGCAACGAAGGTCGCCACCCCGGCCGAGATCAAAATACCAGCCAAAACCGCAAAACCCCGCATCCTCATGTCAATCTCCCAATTTAGATTTCGTCCGAACTCTGTATTCCGTTTAGATTTCGAACGCAATCTAAAAAGGAAGGGAGACAAAGAAAATGTGATTCCGGGCCCTCGGGCGACGTTAAGAGCGCCGGCTGAAGCCCTCCACCAAAGAGATTCGGCGTTGGGGCCCCTTGATAGATTGCGCTCGGCTTCTATATTGTCGTATTAGAGTTCAAATGCAATCTAAGTTGGAGGTGCCAATGCGAGTCAGTCGCGTTCAGGCCGCGGAGAACCGCAAAACCGTGATCAATGTGGCAAGTCGCCTCTTCAGGGAGCGCGGCTTCGATGGCATCGGGCTCAAGGATCTGATGGAAGGGGCGGGGCTAACCCAAGGCGCCTTCTACAAGCAATTCGCGTCAAAAGAGGATTTGGCTGTCGAGGCGTCCAGGCGAGCATTGGAGAGCGCGTCGGGCCGATGGTCGGACGCGGCTGCTCAGAATCCCGATGATCCGCTGAGCGCGGTGATCGGGTTTTACCTCAGCGGCGACCATCGCGGAGAAAAGATGGACGGCTGCCCCATCGTGGCACTCGGCTCAGACGCCGCCCGACAGGGCCCCGAGGTGAAGGCGGAATTCGAAGCAGGAATCAAGGCGCATCTCGACGTGCTCGACCGCTTTCTCGCCGGGGCCGGCGACGAGGCCTCCCGCAGCAAGGCCATGGCCATTCTCGCGACGATGGTTGGCGCGGTGACGCTATCGCGCGTGATCAACGATCCTGATCTGGCGCAGGCCGTTCTGGATGCCGCGGCGAAACAGGTTCGCGGCGCCGCCGCAGCTTGAAAGGATGGGCCAGTGTTTCTGATTGAGATCTGGCCGAGCCCCATTCGCTGACCAACTAGATGAGGACGAGAACGATGTCGAATGAAGCAATGAACAGCTTCGCCGGAAAATGGGCGCTGGTCACGGGAGCGTCGAGTGGCCTCGGTCTTGAATTCGCAGATCTCCTGGCGGCGCAGAAAGTCAATCTCGTCTTGGCGGCTCGACGGCGGGAGTGGATGGAAAAGCTTGCCTCCGATCTCCGCAGCAAATACGGGGTGGATGTGCTCGTCGAGGCGATCAATCTTGCCGCGCCGAGCGCGGCCAGCCGCCTGAAAAGCAGTCTCGACGCGAGGTCGGTGACGATCGACATCTTAGTGAACAATGCCGGATTCGGCTTGCACGGCGATTTTTTGGACACGCCGATCGAGCAGACCGCGAACATGATCCAGCTCAACATCACGACGCTCACAGAGCTGACCTATCTTTTCGGACGCGACATGTCCAAGCGGCGGTCTGGACATATCCTTCTGGTCGCCAGCCTCCTGGCTTTCCAGGCCGTTCCCAGCTACGCGGCCTATGCGGCGACCAAGGCTTATGTACTCGCCTTTGGCGAGGCCCTGCATGACGAACTCCGCCCGCACGGCGTGGTCGTTACCAGTCTCTGCCCGGGGCACACCGCGACCGGTTTCGATGCGGCGGCCGGCGCAACCACATCGGCCATGCTGCGGCTCCTCACCATGAAGCCGCGTCCGGTTGCCGAGAGCGGCGTTCGGGCGCTCTCGCAAGGAAAGGCCATGGTGATCCCGGGCCTGGCGAACAACATGGCTGCCTTTTCAAATCGCCTGACGCCGCGATCGATGCAAAGGGCCACGATGAAAAGAATCATGGACGCTTGACGCCTGGAGCGGTTGCGGCGCTGTGGAAAAGCGTAGGCCTCTGTCGAGCACCCGTCCGAGCTGGCTCGCCTGACATTGGCGGCAGCGCATCCATGAACAGCGATAGCGAACGCCGCCGCCTCCGAATCTATCCGCGCCGAGGCGGAGCGACTTGACGCAAAGCGCGTCTTCCTCATTGCCAGTCGGACCCTGAACTCCAACACGGACGAGATCGAGAAGATCAGGCACTCCGTAAGACGAAGCCGATATCGTCGATCTGCTGCGAATGGCCGCGTAGCAGTGGCGCCTCGCTCGTGGGGCCTCTAATCGGGAAGCGCGCGCTCGCTCGTTCAGACAGGCTCTACGAAGGAAAACCCGAGCATGAACGCCTCCGCTTCAATGGCCCAACAACGGCACGCCGATAGTCCAGGGCGCTCGCGGGAGAACTCTCTGGCGAGCGGCCATATCCGCAACCGCACGGTTCACGCCAACGGGCTCGATTTCCCGATTCTGGAGGCTGGACATGGTCCCCTCGTGCTCTGCCTGCACGGCTTTCCCGATCATGCGCAGAGTTGGATCCCCTTTCTCGATCGCCTCGAGCGAGAAGGATATTGGGCGGTGGCGCCGGCGCTCCGTGGATATTGGGTCGGCGGCGCTGCACCGGACGGGTCGTACCGCGCCTTGGCAACAGGTCAGGACGTACTAGCGCTCATCGAATCGCTTGGAGCTGAGCAAGCCGTTCTCGTCGGCCATGATTTGGGCGCACGTGCAGCCTACGCTGCGGCAAGCCTCGATGCGGGACGCGTCCGCAAGCTTGTCGGGCTGGCCGTGCCCTATGGAAAGGGACTGGCGTCGGCGTTCGTTGCCGACGGTGATCAGCAGCGGCGAAGCTGGTACATGTTCTTCTTCCAGACACGTCTGGCCGAGATCGCCGTTCAGCTGAACGACTTTGCATTCCTCGACCGCCTGTGGCGGGAATGGTCACCGGGCTATGTGCTGCCAGCTCCGGCTCGATCTGCACTCAACGAGGCCTTTGCCCAGCCCGGCCTCCTCACGCAGGACTCTGGCCTATTATCGGCAGTTGTTCGCCCCGCCATCCGACGCGGCAGCGCAAGCTCTCGAGGCTCTCGCGACTGGCCCAATTACTGTCCCGTCGCTCTATCTTCATGGGGCAGACGACGGCTGCATCTCCGCCCAGCTTAGCGAAGGCATGGAGGCGGCGTTCACAAATGGTCTTGAGCGTGTCGTGATGCCTGAAGTCGGGCACTTTCTCCATCTTGAACAACCCGACGCCGTCTTCGACCACATCCTCCGCTTCATGAGAGCCTAACTGATCCCGCGCGCGAGGATCGGACCTGTCGACGAACCACTCGGTCACTCAGCCAACAGGACAAATCGATGTCGAAGCGGCCCCCAATATTGATCACCGGTGCCGGTGGCGAGGTTGGCTCTGTCAGCAGGACGATGATCAAGATGCTGCTGCAGCAATATCCGGTGCGCGCCTTCGTTAGGACGGACGACGAGCGGGCTGAGGCGCTTCGACAGGCCGGAGCCGAGGTATTCGTCGGCGATCTTCTTAATGCCTCCGATGTCGCGGCTGCCCTGAAAGGTTGTCGCCGGATCTACTTCAGCATGAGCTTGAACCCCTTACTATAGCGACGCGACCATCCTGATGGCCGCCGCTGCGCGTGCGCAAGGCGGCATCGAGGTTTTCGTGAACATCTCGGAGTTCGAGCAGACCTTCATGACGTTCGATCGAATGACCGCCGAGCGGGAGGCGCGAATAGCCTGGCTGGGCGGATCTGTCGCCGAGTGGTCGCCGCAACAGCGGGCACATTGGGCGTCGGAGCAGGCGTTGCAATGGTCTGGTCTCCCGGTCGTCAACATCCGAGCAACGATGTTCGCCGAGAACCCGATCCTTTCCTGGTTTCCGCTCAAGCAATTGCTGAGTGCGGGCGAACTTCATCTGCCGTTTGCCACGCAGAAGATCGCGCCAATCGCTGCCTATGACGTTGCGGAACTTTGCGCGAAAATCCTGACCGACCCGCCGTCGCACATATCAATGTCGTATGCGCTCACGGGACCGGTGTTGAAGGACATGCACGGGTTTGCTGAGGACTACGGCGCCGCGCTGGGGCGCCAGGTTTCGTAGTACCCCAGGACCTGGACGCCTGGATCGGCACATACATCAACAGGGCTCTGGCATCTCGCAATCCGCACATTGCGGACCACCTGAAAGCCATCACCCGCCTGGTCGCAGGCGGACGTTATGACGTTGTCACCGATGAGCTCGAGCGATTGCTTGGGCGCGCTCCAAAGACCGTCCAATGGGCTCTCGAACACAACCCGCGTATCCGCAAAGCACTGGAGGGCGCATGATCGGCGTGACTGCGGCTCGAGCCCCACATGTCACATCATGGTGCCCGGCAAAAAGCAGCGCACCCGCGGGTGGCCATCAATGTAGTAGTTCCAAACCATAGTTCGCCCGACCTTGTTAGGCTGTGTGATCACGGCCCCGTCCGGCACCATCACCCACTCATTGTTGATGCGCACACGATAGTGGCCGTGGTCGGATTCCCAGTCGACATCCGCGACGAAGTATCCATCCGCATCCGAGCAGCACTGCCCAAAGTCGCTGGACAGGCTTTCGAACCAAGGCTTCAGTGGTGAACCGGTGTAGCGCCCATCGTCACGCGCCAGCGCGGAGGTGGCCAGCATGATCAGGCCCAGCGACAAGCCCATGCGGTTCATAGCGCGCAGCCCGGGTTTCCAGCCATGTACAAATCCACGTGGCGCACGAGAGCTCTGAGCTTGGAGACCTGTCGGATCAGCAGCTCGCATACGGCATGATCGACAGTCCCTGCGGCATCCGAGATCAAGACAGGAAAATCCATATCTCCTCCTCCGGAGCCCCCAGCGAGCCGGGGCGGCGTCGGGCAGAAATAGGGGCATATCAAACTATATTGGATATACAGCAGGAGGAGCCCTCGTTCAACTGGTCCCTCGGATCCCGCCGCTCTGGAACTATCGACAGCAAACACGCGCGGGTGATATCTTGCGCATCGGAGGGGGATCGATGACGAGAGCAGCTGTAGGAGCATCGAATTTCGTTGATGACCCAGCGCGCTGTAACTGCAATCAGGTCCGGCGCGCAGCCCGTCGTCTCTCCCGCTACTATGACCTCGCCCTCGCCCCGACTGGGCTCAAAGCGACGCAATATAGTCTGTTGAGCTATCTGGTGACGTCGGGGCCAATGACGATGGCGCGTCTCGCCAAGCTGATGTCCATGGACCGCGCCACCACAGGCCATAACCTCAGACCGCTGGTGCGTGACGGTTTCGTTGAAATTTCAGTCGGCGAAACTGACCGGCGGGAACGGATCGTTACCGTCACAAAGCTGGGTCACAGAACGCATACCAGAGCCCTGGCCGCATGGCGCCGCGCGCAGACCGCCTTTGAAAAGGTCGTGGGCGAACGGGAGGCCTCTGATCTCCGCGATTTGATGAACCGAATCGTTGACCTTCCTCTTCCCGACCCTGAGTAGATCGCATGATCCAGTTCAGCCGACAACGTGAGCTCAAGCTGGTCAATGAAATCCTGGTCGCGTTTCTTGACTCCGCAGCCGCAGAGCACTCAAGTGTGGACAGTGATGTTGAGGGGGGTGTCATGGAGCAGGAGTTCTACAGAGGCCTGGCCCAACGGGTCCGCGGTATGGCCGAAAAGGCTGATCCGTTCACCCGGCGTCGTCTCCTGGATCTCGCAAAGCGGTACGACTCCAAGGGCGGTCAGCGGTCGGCATCCGGACCCGCCGAGCGTCCGCTGCCGGTGCCGCGCACGAAGCCGCCTGCATCAAGCTTCTCCGGACCCGGCGAGGCCTGACGCCCACGCCCCTGCTCGTTCTTGATGGTGGCGCAGCGCGCCCTGACGAGGCAGCCCACCACGGCAAGGCTCGGCCTCAACTCCCGTGCGGCCTCCAGTTGCCTCACGACGATTGCGCTGGCTTGCGAGGTCGTGCCGGTCACGTTGGCTCCCGGCCGGTTGAGGCTGGCCACCAGGCCGAGTTGCACCGGATCGCTGCCGATGGTGAACACGACAGGCACGATTTCCTTGCCGCGTTTGGCAGCCGCTGCGACACTCGGGCCAGCCGCCCGCCCGTGGATCAACTCGGCGACCAATGCCGGCAGCCGATCGTTCTGGCCATCCGCCCCGATGCCAATTGGGGTTCCCACTCCGCGGCCGACGCTAGTTGCTGGTCCTCTGGGCACATCAGTTCGAACGCCTGAAACTTCGAGGCAACCTCCTTTGGACTGGTGCAGCCAGGCCCGATCTTTGTGCCTGCGCCGCGATCAGGAGAGACGTCGTTTCTGAGGAAACTTCCGCTCATCACGACGTTTGAAGCCTGCTGCCCCCGTCACATGCAAGGAGACTTTCAAATGCTCGAACGACGCATTCTTCCCGCCGGCATCGCTGCGACAATGGCCGCGCCGGCTCTCGCTCAAACCGCCGGCAAAGAAAGGACGAATGACGCCTCCAAGGACTCGTCGATGTCTCAAACCACTGGCGCAGGAACCGGCACGATGGGGGATGCCGAGCAGAAGCACATGACGGACACGATGGCCGTGGGCTCGATGTCGCTGCTCGCCTCGCGTGTGGCGGTCAAGAAGGTCCGCGACGACGACATCAAGGAGTTTGCCGAATTCGAGGTCGCCGAGCAGGAAACCATTGCCGACGTGCTGATGTCGATGATGGACCCGAGCAAGGCGACAGGTAAATCGAATCCGCCGTCCGAGTCCGAGGCTCGCAAGCACGTCCCGCAGGACCAGCAGGCGACGCTGCAGAAGATGGAGCAGATGGAGGGCAAGGAGTTCGAGACGGCCTATGTCCGCGCGCAGACCGAAGGCCATCAGAAGCTGCTGCGCATTCAGGAGACTTATCTCGCGAGCGGCAAGGATCCGGCCCACATCAACGTGGCCAAGCTGGCGCGTGGGCAGATCAAGGAACATCTGCAATTGCTGGCGGACCTGCACGACGACGACGACAAGAACGCCACAACAGGTCGATCATCACGCGTCAAGAAGTAAGGCACCTGAGAGCCACAGCTTCGGCCATGCGTGGCGCGCCGGAGCGGCTCGCCGCTGGCTTCGACTTTGGCGCCGCCGCCTGCGGTCAGGAGCTTGCCCGTAGTCCCTGCTGCAGCGCGCGGAGAGGCGGCGGGAAAGCGTCGGCTGGCTGATGGGCGTACCGGCTTTTTCCAAGGCAGCAAGTATCTGGCCGGCCGTCCGGGCGCCGGCCTTGTGGCGGCCAGAATGGCAAGACCGTATCGCCCACGGTCCTGTGAGTGTGCATCGCGGGCCACCTTACAACGAATAGCCAATTGACCGCGGCCGTCAAAATCAGGGAACGCTGCAACCACCGTTTGTCGCTGCCCCCGAGGGTTCCCGACGCCCGCGACTTGCCTAGGCAAGGTGAAGCGTTTTCCGCTATCATCACGGGTCGTGGACTCCAGGTGTCCTTGAGAATGAGAGATGCGCGAGGATGCAGTTGAGCAACTCCCAAGAGGCCGCAGGAAGACCGAAAATCCTCCTGGTCGAGGACGAAGATCTTCTCCGCGAGATGCTTGAGGAGACCTTGAAGGAGGCAGGTTACCGCGGCGTCGTATGCGCCGCATCCGGCGAGGAGGCCGCGGATCTGCTGGGTGGGGCGCCGCTACCGCGAGCTCTCATCACCGACATCAATCTGGGCCGCATCAGGATGGACGGCTGGACGCTCGCCCGTCTCGCACGCCAGCATGATCCGGGCTGCGGGATCCTCTACGTCTCCGGCGATAGCGCCCATCGGTGGACCTCGAACGGCGTGGCGTGCAGCGTCATGCTATCCAAGCCCTTCGCACCCGCGCAGTTGGTCGAGGCTTTGTCGGATCTCCTGATCCGGAAGTCCTAATCACCTGCCGACTCCAAAAAGGATGCCCGTCAAGTTGCCCCTAGGCTTGTCCAAAGAATGATAATCGCCTGAAGCGAAGGAGAATTGGGTGTCAGTCGAATTCCGCAACAACGTTCAGGTCCGTGGCCGCGGTGAGCGTGCCATGATGTTCGCCCATGGTTTCGGATGCGATCAGAACATGTGGCGCTTCGTGGCGCCGGCCTTCGAGGCGGAATTCAGCACGGTGCTGTTCGACCACGTCGGAGCCGGCCGCTCGGACCTCGGCGCTTACGACCGCCGGAAGTATTCGGCGCTGTCCGGCTATGCCGACGACGTCGTCGAGATCGGCCGCTCGCTGCGCCTGAAGGACGCCGTATTCGTGGGGCATTCCGTCAGTGCGATGATCGGAGTGCTTGCCGCGATCAAGGATCCGGAACTGTTCGAAAGCCTGGTGCTGGTGGGGCCTTCGGCGCGGTACATCGACGATGGGGACTATGTCGGTGGCTTCAGCGCCCAGCAGATCGAAGAGCTTCTTTCGTTTCTGGAGGAGAACCACATGGGCTGGTCGGCGCAGATGGCGCCCGCCATCATGGGCAATTCCGATCGTCCCGAACTCGGCGAGGAGCTGACCAACAGCTTCTGCCGTACGGATCCCGCGATCGCCAAGGAGTTCGCCCGGGTCACGTTCCTGTCCGACAATCGCGCGGACTTGGCCAAGGTCAACGCTCGCACGCTGATCCTCCAGTGCAGCGAAGACATCATCGCGGGGCAACAGGTGGGTGCGTACGTCCAGCGCAATATCCCGAACAGCAAAATGGTGACCCTGAAAGCAACCGGCCATTGTCCCAACCTGAGCGCGCCCGAAGAAGTCGTCGCCGCAATTCGAGATTTCGTCTGAGTGAACAACAATCATCCTGCCGACAGCGATTTCGAAGACCTCTACGAAAACGCGCCTTGCGGGTACCTCTCGATTCGTCCGGACGGCCGTATCGATCGGGCGAATCGGACCCTTGCGGGCTGGATGGGGTACCAGCCCGATGACCTTCCCGGGATGCGGCTGAGCGACTTGCTCAACATGGCGGGACGCATATTCCTCGAGACCCATGTCGCGCCGCTGCTCCGGATGCAGGGCTTCTTCGACGAATTCGCGCTCGATCTCCTCACGAAGACCGGGGCTCGGCTGCCGGCCATCGCCAACGCCCGCGAGCGGCGGACCGACACGGACGCGCTTCTGTTCACCCGCCTGACGATCATGCGCGCGGCGGACCGGCGCCGCTACGAGCGCGGGCTGATCGACGCCCGCAAGGAAAGCGACGAGCTCAAGACGGTGCTGGAGGAGCGCCTGCAGCAGGAGCGTGAAAACGCAGAACTGCGTGAGCAGTTCATCGCTGTGCTTGGACACGATCTGCGCAATCCCCTCGCATCGATTGCGGCCGGCGCACGGCTGATGCTCAAGGCCAAGACTTCGGAAGACGCGCTTCGGCTCGAGTCCATGATGCAAAGCAGCGTGGACCGGATGGCCAAGATGATCGAGAGCATCATGGACCTGGCGCGAGGCCGCCTCGGCGGAGGCATTACGCTCTCGAAGGCCATCACCGGAATAGAGCCCGTGCTCGATCAGGTCGTCGCGGAGTTGGCCACCGCCCATCCGGATCGCGGCATCGAAACGATGTTCGAGGTTGAGACGCCCGTCTTTTGCGATCCGGCCCGCATCGCCCAGTTGTTCTCAAACCTTCTCGGCAACGCGATCAGCCACGGCGCGCCTGACCGCACCGTGCGGGTCGAGGCGAGCGCCAAAGCAGATAAGTTCGAGCTTTCAGTCGCCAACGCAGGCGCGGCCATTCCGGAAGACGCGCGCAAGCGCCTGTTTCAGCCATTCTACCGCGGAGAGGCGCAGGGGCATTCGCAGGGACTTGGGCTGGGCCTCTATATCGCGGCGGAAATCGCCAAGGCGCACGGTGGCACGATCGAAGTGGATTCGTCCCAGACGGAGACCAGGTTCACGTTCCGGATGCCACTGGAAGGCGACGGGTCGCTGCGGCCTGGTCCCAGTGGAGACCGGCCGCGTCCCGCGGGATAGAAAGCATCGAGAGCGTCTGGGCGCTGCCCATGATTTGATCCAGACAAGCCAGCGAAAATGCGGCGGCCGCGCCAGACCAACGCGCTTTCTTCTCGATAGCGTTGAGGTCAGTGATGTCGGGCGTCGTTGGAAATTGGAGGCGACGTAGACCCCCGCCTCTCTCGGCATCGAGGAGACGTGAGATGGCGACCGGCTTGCAGCGCGACCTCATGTTGCGGCACGTCCGACTGTTCCTCCCCATAGCGGAGGAGCCCAGCCGCTCGTTCGGCTACCCGCGTTGCGAACGCGGCTGGCAGGATATCCTGGTGCGGCTCTGTCAGCGGATCGAAATCGCTCTGGCCGAGCCCGAGGAATTCGAATTCATTCGGATCAAGCAGAAGTTCGGAATCTTGCGAGTCGACTGGGACACTGAGGCCCCCGAGGACACCGAGCTCAAAATCGGCCACGCCATCGATCTTGCCGTCGCCCACTCCGCCTGCACCTGCGAGAGCTGCGGCGCTGAGGGCCGCCTGTACGACAACAATGGCTGGCTCGGCTCCCGCTGCGTCGAACACGCCGCAGGCGCGATCCGGTGGCGCCTCGGTATGGACAGGCCTCGGAGAACATGCGCCGGTTGCGCAGATGGCGTAGCTAGGCCGGCGTCTACTACGCGCTGTACGACCGCATGGCCGACACGCTGACCGAGATGACGGAGGAAAAGAGGCGCTGAGTCAGACCGGCCGTACCCGACGGAACCGCCCTGTCGCGGGATCGCGCGAAAAACCAATCTCCGAGATGAAGCGGGCGAACCTGCCGTAAGTTATTTCGAAGCGCTCCTTCTTCTTGAACTCCGCCCATAGTCGGTTCGTGCTGCACGCCGGGTCCGCCTCGATCAAGGACGCGATGCGATCGGCGTACGGATCGAGCTTGCCGGCGGGCTCGATCCGACCGGTCTTCTCGAAATGTTGGACCCACCTGGCGATGGACTTGTGGTGGATCCGGAGGCGCTTTCCGACGTAGTGCGCCGCGAGCCCGCTACGAACCGCCTGGATTGCCTCTCTCTTCAAGTTCGCGGAAACGCGCGCGCCTTGGCGCGCGGAAGGTTCGATCTCATCGTGCCGAGCGGGCTGCCGTCCGAGGGCCGCTTCGACTTCCGCGCGCAGGAACACGGAAATTGTTCCGTCGCGCAGCGTGAAATCCCGCATGATGCCGACCGATCGCAGCCAGGCGTTCAATTCGCGCCCATTTCCGAAGACGCTGCGCGCGCGCATTTCCTCACCGAATATCCAGCGCTTTGCCGCCGCCTCAACGTCCGCGCGCGCGAACATCGCAACCGTCCCCGACCGCTTCGGCAGGATGCCACCACGTCCCATGGCCCAGACCGTGGTCTCGTCGGTACAGAGCATCTGGGCGGCCTGGTCGCGCGTGAGCCATTCTTCCCGCGCGCTCGCTGACCCCGGCCTCGCCACCCCATTCAAGAACTGGTTGAGCTCCGCCTGGTCGACGGTGACGGCGTGCCGCCAATCGCGCCCGAACGGTCTCTCCGCGTGGATGCGCAAGGCGCCCCTCGCGATCCCTTCGATGACGTCCGACCAAGGCGCTGCCCGAGCGACCCTGCGCATGGCCGCGATCAGCTTGGCGCGTCGGCCCGGCTCTCCCGAAGCCTGCGCACCGCGCGTGGATCGCGATCAGGAGCGCCTTGGCGGAGGATTCCCGGTAGTAGCTCCCCGCCTTCAACATCGCCGCTGCGGGACCACCGATGCGCTGGATGAGCTTCCGGGCGGCGAGTTCGTCTAGCACCGCCCCCGGCACCCGCAGGAAAGCGGTGATAGTCCTCGCCAGTGCGGCATCCTTGTACACCGCCGCAAGGGGTACGACGTCGGAGATCTTCATGAGCACGGGCGAATGCTCTCCCTTGGCGCGCCGGACGTCGACTGCTCCGCTGTCCGCCAGGCGGCCGAGTGCGTGTTTCGAGAGGCCGAGTTCGGCCGAGAGCGCGTCCATGTTCCGCCAGAGCCCGCCCGTCCCGCGGAGCAAGCGCGGCACGCCCCGCCGCACGTATCCGTCGTCCTGCGTGCGGGCCAGATCGCGGGCGATGGCGTCATTCGCGAAGCGTCTGACAAGGGGACTGAGATGGCGATCGAGCGGCATGCGCGCGAGCGGGCCCAACTCCTTGTAGAGGCCGTGCGACGAGGGTCTGTCGTCGGCGAACAGGCGCATCCTGGCGGCGAGCGCCGCGAAACCGCTCTCGCCTCCGATGAGCGCCCTTCCGCCAGCCTCCAGCATATCGGGGGTGAGGCTTGCGAAGTCGGACGCCCGCAGCGGCCGCCCCAACCGGTTCATCATTGTGCCGGCCGCGGAGCGCAGCGCGCTTGCCATGCACATGGCGGCCTCGAACAACTCGCCGCTGGTTGCGCCGCCGAGTTCGTCCGGAACGAGGGCCATGGCGGCCCGGCGGCGCTCCGGATCCGGATGAACCAGACCCACGACGAACTCAATCGCCTCCGGATCCCGGAACTCGATAACCGGCCGCGGATGGTCGCGCAGGTCGGTGGAGGGGTAGCCGTCCGGCCCGGTGCAATGGTCGCACTTGCTGGGCCCCCGCATCGAGATCCATCCGAAGCGGCGTCGACAGACCGGGCAAGCCTCGAGCAACGGTTCCCCCGTATCCGGATCGAAGCCGAAGCAGCGGATTTCCCAGATCGCGCGATGATAGCACCGAGTGGCGAGCGCCCTGGGGGACAGGCGCCGGAATCGCGACTCCCAATACTGCGCGCGGATCGTCGTGCCGAAGAAGTCGATTCTGCCCGAGCTCCCGTGCTCGCGCAGGTATCGCCGGCGCCTCACCTCTTCGGGATCGAGCTTGAAGAGGACGGCCAGGCCGGCCACCGCTTCCTCCGTCAGCTTCCCCGCGTTCGGTGTCGTGTTCGGATCAGGATCGAATCCGGCCAGCCGGAAGGTTGTCCGAACGTTCCGGATCATCGTGTCCTGGAGGGCGCGGTCCATGTAGCCCAGCAGACTCTCATCGGTCAGCGGCGGCGGCATCTTCGCGACGAAGGGGCGGACGGTGGCAGCCTTGGCCATCGTTCACGCCGCCGGGTTCGACATCTCGCGGATCACCTCCAGCGTCGTCGGACGGGGCTGGGAGAGCCACGGGTCATAGATCTCGATGGGCTCGCCGTTCTCGTCGCGCTGCTCGCCCTTCCAGACCCAGAAGGCCTGCTTGACGTCCTCCCATGTGATGATGCGGCGCTTGTCGCGCTGGGAGATCCGCAGCGCTCCGAGGAGGACCCTGCTCACCGTGCCGGGAATGCCCTGACTGAAATCGTAGGTCATCGCGCGGCTGCGGACGTCGTCGATCAGGCCGATGGGCTCGTCGACGATGCCCTCGCGCACCATCTGACGGTCGATGCGGCCGACGAAGCGGAAGAAGTAGTGGTAGTCCGCCGGCCTGCGCAAATCGACAGGCTCGAGCGAGATGCCCTCGATCCTGCGGTTGTTCAGCTCGTCGCTGGTTTCGAAGTAGAGGGCCGCGTCGGGCGTCCCCATCACGATGATGGAAAACAAACCATCGTTGATGAGGGATTTAAAGTGCGGCGCTATGCTTCCAGCGCGTTCCAGCTTCTTGATCGTCCCCAGGGGCGTGTTCGCCTCGTCGAGCACGACGACGAAGGTGCCGGCGGCGCGTGCGGCCTTGCGGATCGCTCGCGTCACGATGTCCTGCTCGTAGCGGTCGCCGAACTGCCTGGAAAGGACCTCCTTGGCCTGCGGATCGCCGAGCGCTTCCAGAATCAAAGCCTGCGCGGCTTTCATGGTGCGGGTATTGGAGCGGCACTTGACGACGAGCACGGGCGTGCCGCCGTAGTCCTTCTTCAGCTTCTGCGCCACGCGCAGCATCGAGGTCGTCTTCGTCGAGCCCGATGGACCGATGATCGACATGATCGGGAGCTCGACGTAGGTGAATGTCTGCCCGGGCGGGACGTCGGCATCGTCGGAGAGGATGTCGTCGGCCATCAGAGCCTTCGTTTCCTCGAGGAGCTCCCGGGTGTACTCTTCGATCATGTCGAGACGGCTGTTCTCGACGACCATCTTCTTCAGGCGGGCCTTGAGCTGCCCATTGCTGGCGAAGGTGCTACGATCGTCCTGCTTCATGGTCGCTCACTCCTCGTCGAGGTACTTGTCAATGTCAGCGCGGTCGAGCTTCGCTTCTACTTCCACCTTGGTGCGGGAGGCGCTGTCGGGCGCTGCGGCCTTGCGAGCGCGTTCCTTGGCGTTCTCGACGGCCTGCCCGGCGCGCTCTTCGGCCGCCTCAGCCGCCTTCTCGCGCCGCGTCCTGGCGGCTTTCGCCTGGCCTTTCTTGCCGGCGCCGCGACCCTTGGGCTGAAAGTGTTCATCTTCCTCGCGCTCGTAGGCGGCGACCTGCTGCGGGATCAGCGTCGCGCGTTCCATGCCGCTGGGGGTGGAGGGCGCGGTGGCGAACACGACCTGGGAGGGCTCGATGGCGATCGGCGGCGACTTTACAGTCACCAGTTGGTCGAAGGTCCCTTGCGACTGCGCGAGGCCGCGGATTGCGTCCTTGGTTTCGCGCAGCGGCAGCAACCCCGCGGTCTTCTCCCACTTCGCGCGCAGCCGGTTGCGCGCGACCCACTTCTCTTCATCGGTGCGGAAGTTAGATCCGGTTCTTCTCGGCGTACTCCCGAATTTGGTCGGCGTGCCAGAAGCTGATTGGGATCGGAAGCTCGCGGCGCGGGTCGCGCTGGGCGCCGTCGATGTTGACTCCGTAGACGAATTTTCGGTCTCGGTTGGGCAACGTTTCCCAACGCGGCGGCTTCTCGGCGTCGTTCCAGATCCGGACGCAGGATGCGTCCAGATCGTCGTACCGGATCTTCGCCGAGCATCGGGCGCTGCCGACCGGTGAGCGCGACTGGTCGCGCCGCTTTGCGCGCGCCGACATCGGACCGAGAATCCGGCTGACGACGGCCGCGTCATGGAAGGTATGGCGACGAAACTTCACGCCCTTGCGCGTGAGGCGTACCGTCGCCGTCCTACCCAGCAGCGCGTCGAGACTGTGATTGTCCGAGATGATGCGACGCGTCTTGAGCCGCCGTTTCCATGCGGAGGCGGGAGCCTCGCCCAATGTCGAGTGTTCTTCGAGATGGTACATCTGGATCGTTTCGTGGATGAGCTCGTCGAGCATGCCCAGCGGAATTGTGGCCTCCTTCCGCGGCTCTAGGTCATGGAGACGAGCCTCGGTCGGACCGAACGGCACGGCTCCGGGAATCTTGTGGAAGAGCTTCATGTTCAGAGTGCGGAAGAACCTCTCGCCGATCGCCTTGTAGGTGGGCCGACGCACGGGCGACCAGATCGGCTCGATGCCGAGATCGCGTAGCGAATCCTGGAAGCTGGGCGACTTGAATTCCCATCCACTATCGAGGAGCAAAGTTCGGGGAAATCCCCACCCGTCCCATGCGTCCGGTGCGTAATCGATGTCCGGAAAAACGTGTTGGACGTATGATTTCGAGCGCACGACCCTCTTCAAAGTTGTGACCGCACTGTAGACCGAGGCCGGCTCATAGCTGATGAGATACCCGAGCGTCACGCGGGTGCAGATGTCGAAGGCGACCGTCAACGTCGGCCTGCCGAGAGGCAACCCGGTCGCCGTGTCGAGGACCGTCCAGGAATCCGCGCGCGTGTGGTCCATGATGACGATCTCGAGCGGCTCGTCGGCGGACGGGCTGTCTTTGATGCCGCTGAACTTCATCGTCGCTTCGTGGACGCTGTATTTCCGCGCCCAGTTGTCGCGATTGATCGTCTTGTTGATGCGCCGGCGGATCGTCTCCGACCTGCGCGGATACTTCTCGATCTCCTTTTCCCCGGCGACCCTCCTGCGTGCGTTCTCCTCGGCGATCTTGGCGCGGAAGCTTGCGTAGGCATCGTCATGGGTGCGGGGCCGCAGCGACCAGTAGAAGTCGATCGTTTCAAGGATGGCATTGTCGACGAAGCGACCGAAACGCTTGCGCTGGCTCTTGCCGCGGCGCGACCGGAACAGTCGGAGCGGTCTGTTGCCCGGTTCGCCGCGTTGGGTGATGGCATCGTAGAGACGACCGGGCTTCACGGGCCAGTTCAGATGCGCAGGCTGGGTCCGCTTAGCGTCGACGATGAATTTGCCCAACCATGTTTTGCCCAGTTTTGCATCGGGCGTGTTGTCCCAGCGGCGCACAAGATACTGGAAGGTTTTGGCCCTCACCGCGTCGGGCGAGTGTTCTTCGTCCGGACCGAATTCAGGGTTGTCGTTGCACGACCGAGGCTTCCCGTCCCGGCCGCGGAAAATGTCGATACGGCGCGCCGTGCCGAGGTCGAGCATCTCGACGAGCTCCAATTCGGTCAGCGGAAAGCGCTTCTTGGTCGCTTCCTTCGCGAACCAGAGGGTGCTGTCAGTGTCGTCCCACTCTTCGTAAAAGCGGGCGGGCCCCTCCGGCATATCGAAACGGTCGCCGACCTTCAGATCGAGCTTGCTCATGGCGAGATTCCGGTCGGCCGCTTGCGCGATCCGGTCGCCTGTTCGGGCCTGGTGACGGAACTGTCGCGGCAGACCCGGCGGCTCACGTCGACGGCGACGCGGCGCGTGCACATCATCGCGCGCAGGATCGCCGTGGCGCGGTCGAACGGGACGTCGGCGGCCTTTGCCACGATCTCCTCTGCCTTGCCGAGTGCAATCGCCGTCTCGACGTGGAATATCTCCTCGATCGCGAGCACGGCGGGCCGGAGAATGAGGGAGAATCTGTCCGCGCAGATGCTCTTGGCGTTCGAATAGATCGGATCGACTTCGATCTCCTCCTCTGCAATCACGAGCCGAAACCGCCACCCGAGGGCGGCGTAGACGGCTTCGGCACCGGCGAGCTTCTCGGCATAGTCCGCATCCTGCAACTCCTCTTCCGAGCGCTTCACCTCCACGATCTCCGTCGTGCCGTCGGCGTACTCGACGCGCACGTCGGGGAAGTAGATGAGCGGCCGCGGAGCGCGGCCGTTCATGATTTCCATGCGGTGCGGCTGGGCGAGAAAACGCGTGACGTTCGGATCGACCTCGCAGCATCTGAAAAAATGCCGCTCCGCGTAGGACTCCCAGGGCAGCGCTCGGCGGGATTTGCGGGAGGTCCAGCGACCGACCGCTTTAGAATGGGCAAATTCGACGAAGGTTCGGATCGGCCGCCACCCTGGCGCCTCCACGATCATGGCTTTCGCCGGTGCGAGGATTTCGGCGCGCGAAGAGGGCGTGAAGTTGTCGTTCATGACGCCCGTCCCCTCGCCTTCGTCGGACGGCGCAGCGCCCCGCCGCCTGCGCCGGCGAAGATCCGGCGGACCGCCGCATCGTCCAGATGGCGCGCTTTGCTCAGGGCGAGCGCGACTGCGAGCACGGCGTCCCGATGCCTTTCGACCAGCGCTGTGGTCTCTTTCTGGAGTTCCTGGAGCTGCGCCTCGACTGTCTGGCGCAGCTCGCCGTCGTAGCGCAGCTGTTCGAGAGCCTGGTCGGGCGAGGCGACGTAGAGGAGCGTGTCGCCCAGACCGGCGCTCAAATTCATCGCGGCCAGCTCCTGGGAAGCACGTGCGAGATCGGAATCGCTCCCGCCGCCGCTGCCGGCCGAAATGCCGTTCGGCAGCCAGGCTTCGGCTGCGCGGGCCGCCAGGTAGATCATGACCTTCTTCTTGAAGGTCTCTCGAGTGGGCACGGTATCGTGCATGCCCTGAATGAGCGTGCGGTTGGCATTGCCGACGACGGCTCCCACGACGACGTCGATTTTCCCGAAGCCGAGGACGATGGCCATGACCGCGTGGGCAGCTTCATGCACGCAGGCGCGCCAGATCTTCTCGGGAGCCTGCACCGCGGGCGGCAACAGCCTCGCCCGCAGATGGTCCACCGACAGCGCGACGCCCGCGTGCCGCGCCGCTTGCCGGGCTTCCCGGACGAGCATCATGATGTCCGCGCCAGTCCCTCCCTGCCCGATGGCGGCGATGTCGGAGAGATCGTAGTCCTGCAGTTGACCGTCGAGGTGGAAACGCAGCATGCGTTCCAGCCCGGCGGCGTCGGGGCGCGGGATGTGAACGATGCGCTCGAGTCGCCCGGCCCTGGCGAGCGCCGGGTCGACGCGAGTGATGTCGTTGGTCGCCGCGATGACGATGACGTTTCGTCTGGTCTCGGACGAGAGGACTCCATCCAGCCGGATGAGGGCGGCATCTAATACGGGAAACCAGAAGTCTTTTCCGCGACTATCGATGGTGTCGCGGCGCGGCAAAGACGAAAGCTCGTCCCAATAGAGCAAGGAGGGCGACGCCGCGAGCGCGAGGTCGAACGCGGCGTTCATCCGTTGAATCACATCATGGAGGTACCCGGAGCCTTCGAACCAGGCGGACACCGAGGTGTGAAAAATGGGCAAGTCACACGCAACGGCCAAGGATTTTGCGTAGGTATTTTTGCCTCCGCCGGCGTCGCTCGTGAGGATCAGACCGCGCGGCAATGCGTCCCAGGTCAGCTCGTTCCGCCTGAATGCGGCAATGTCGCGCGCCAGTCCGAGGCCCCAGGTTCTTGCCTCCCCGAACTCGGTCGCATGCTCGAGCTCCGGCACTCGTTCGCCGGCCACGACGCGGCGCTTCGCCGTTGACGCGGCGACGATGCGTTCGGCAACCTTTTGCGCGCCGGTACCCGGACGAAAACAGGCGACGAGTTCGTTGAGGGAAAGACCTGCGCCAAGGGCGGCGTCGTCGCCGCCCGGGACGCGACCGGCGAACCGGCGGATGGCGGTCCGCACGACTTGGCCGACCGCCGGCGCGAGGCGGATGGTGATATCGGCGGTCGCGGTCAGCGGCGACGGCAACCGGCCGGGGTCGCTGGTGATGCCCACTACGCAGAGGCCGTTGCTCAGCGCGCCCGCCACCCGGGTCGAACCGGCAGCCTTGTGGCTCGACCCGGACCCGTCGCGTTCGATCCGCCAACGGGGGCCGAACGTCGCGCCGAAATACGCAGCGGCAGGTTCCACCCATTCCGATTCCGGAACGCGGACGATCACTCCCACAGCCTGCGTGCGCCGGAGCGTGCGGCGAAGTTCGGGCGGTATCGACGCCTCGAAGGCCGCCGCCACAATTGCGGAGATGGCGCTGCGATCTCGGGGCGGCGCGGACGGTCTCGTCATCCTCGTCGACCAGGTAGAAAGCTGCGTCGTTCAGACGATTTCCTGAACACGAAACGTCGAATTGCCGAACGAGTTCGTCCGGTCCGGACGCGATGCGATGGAACAGGGTTTTTCGTACTTTCCTTAGTTCTTTTTTCTTGCTCACGTGATCCTCGCTTTTTGGACAGAGGTTCCCGTTCGCCGGAAGGAGGTTTCCGGCGTCGGTATCGATCGATGGTTTGTGAATGGAGCTGGACAGCCGTGCGCTTGCGCTCCCTGAGCAGCCGTGGTCTGCTCAGGGCGCACTCTGTGGTGCACGCCTATCAGCGGGGGTGGCTGCTCGTTACAGCCATCTCCTCATCCACGCCATTCCGGGCGTTCGGTGCTGGTAGTTCTACGTCATGATCTACATCTGGCTTCTCCGTTGGTCGTCCGCGAACCAGCTGCAGTTTCTACCCCTCTTCCTTTATTGAAAAGGCGGCCGCGGCGATCGTAGGTTGCGGCGGGAATTTTCGTCGCGGACCGGCCTCGATGTTTCTCTCGCCGCAACACATGAAATCGAATCCTAGCGTCCCGACGAAAGCAACCGCCTCGCGCTCGGCGTGCGGATTCGTCCGGCGCCCGCCACGAACTGTGGATTCCCTCTCGGAGCAAGCAAGGACTCGGCCCTCGCGGCAACAGCGGCGCGCGCTTTGATACGAGTCCTTGCATGAAGTCCCGGATTTCGGATTTTCGGCGCAGCCGGAGCGGGAGCCGTTCACGGGGATGTGAGGGCCCTTCGAGGCGGCTTGCGTCCAATCCTTCATGTGCGGAGCCTTCATCTGCGCGCCCTCACCACGCTGTCGGGTCCGAGCGGCCGCGACACGAGGTCCAGCTCGACTAGATCGTCGCAGCACATGGAGAGGGCCGACGGGCGCCGGATCCCGGTCCGCGTGGAGTCCTTCCAGCAACCGCCCGAGCTCCAGGGGACCGTCGTCGCGTAGCGCCTGCAGCACGCGCGTCCTAATCCCGATTAGGACTTGCCGCCCGCGATAGGTCCACACAAACGCGCAATTGCCGCGGCGCGGCTGAATTTGACTATCCTCCAGCGTGAGCGTGCGCGGCTGCAGGGCGAGTCCGCGCGGCGCCAGGCGGACCAAGCCCTCCTCCTCAAGGTCGCGCAACTGGCGCGCCGGCACGACATCGAGCAGATATCGTCCGTCGTGCTGGTGCAGGATCACGGCGTCGATCGCGACCTCGGCGCTCCCGACGGCCGCTTTCGCCTGGTAGCCGATCGGGCGCACCAGCGGATCGAGGCTCGCCTGCACGAAGGCTTCGTGCAGCGCGGGATGACGCGCACGAATGGCGCACGTCGTCTTCGCGGACGTGAAGAGATCGAACCGGCCTAGCAGCCGACTGTCGGACATCGGCTCGCCTCCTCAAATCTCGATGACGAAGTCGTTGCGGAAGAACGGATTCTCCCAGGTCTCGCCGGCGCGCTCTCCGTAGGGGCCATATCCTTTACTGTTCGAGACCACGAGGGTCTCGCCGACAACGACCTCCATCGTTTCGTGGGTGTGCGCGAAAATCCAAGCCTGGGCGGGACGCAGCGCGTCCTTGCTGTCGGCGGCCGGCTGCGGCCGCATCAGCTCCGTGAGGTCCGAGCGGAACGCCGCGCTCAACATGGTTTCGTCGCTGATCCTCTCGTTCGGCCGATGCGGCGCGATCCGGAAGCCGATCTCCGGCATCGGTGCGTGATGCGACACGACGACGAGTTTCTGGCCATCGCCCCGCGGCTTGCGCAACTCGCCTTCCAGGAAGGTCCGCGACGCCACATGTCTGGCGAGCGCGTCCTGCGGCAGGAAGCGCTGCTTGTAATTGTTCTTCCTGATGCGGCGATAATCGTTCATCCGGTCGCCGGCGACCGCCATGCCACGGCGCTGATCGCCGAACAGGTTGAAGTCCGTCCAGAGGCAGCACCCCGCGAAGACTGTGCCCCCGATCATGACGGCGCGATCCTGGAGCACGTGCACATTCGTACCGTCGGCGGCTCGCAGCGCCTTCTCCACGGTGATGTCGGCATCGACGCCCCAAAGTTCGTGGTTGCCGGGAACATAGATGGTCGGCCGGTCGACGCGCTCGGCGAGCCATTTGACCCCTCTTTCCATGCGCGTGATGAGATCGCCCGGAACGACCAGCACGTCGTGATCCGGACGGTCCGCAGGCGGCGGCAAATCCCAGCCGCGGGTAGTTTCCATGTGAAGATCGCCCATGATCCAGAGCCGCATGTCAGCGGTCCTTCCGGCTAGTTAGTCCCCCAGCCGTTCGCAGCCCAGCTCGCAAGTGGCCGCACTCCGCGCAAGGGCCAGGAAGGTCTCTTCGACCCGAGCACTCGCTTCGAGCGACAGAGCGCAATCCAGGTGAATGCTGCTCGAAACGGCCTTCTGAGTGGACGCGATCGAATTTCCCGCCGTCAAGCTGCCCCGTTATCAGGCTCGGTACGGCGCCTCGTTCGAGGCGATTGCGCCATGTGAACGCATCAGTTGCGAGGCCCGGCACGTTAGCAGCTGGATGAAAGACGACGGACAAGGCCTGCGCCGGCTTGATTCTCCTGCTCCGAACCGAACTCGGCATTTAAACCTCCACGATCGTGTGGCGACCAAGGGGAGCGTCGCGCAACCTGACGTGCACAAGATTTTCGCAGGCGAGAGCGCAAAGCGCAGCAACAATGTCGCAATCGGGACTAATTCGGCCCTCGAGTTCGAAGATGCGAAGCGGTCCGCCTTCGAGTGCGATCGAAAGTCTCAACCTGTCTGCGAGGGACACGCTTTCGCCGGCATGGGACCAGACTTTACGTGCGTTTGAAAACATGGGCTCGCACAACACGTCTCCCGCACTTCTCTCAAGTAACTGCAATCTATGGCGCTCAAGGACGAATCTGATGCGCGCATCGTCCTCCTCGTTGCGTTGACAGCTCACGTTATGGACTCGAAGGAGAAACGCGCCGGCTGCGCTTCGAAGCACCACACCTGCGAGCGAAAGGGGCGGACATTCTATGCGAGGACCACTGCGATATTGGATCTCGCGTACGGTCGTATCCAGCGAAGCCTGCTCCAGCGCGTGACGAACAAGAACATGTTGCACCGGTATAGGGCCGCGGCATTTGGGCGATCTGAACAGCGATGGCTGCGCGTCTCGGTGGGGAGTTGTCGGGAATTGGAGAAGCATGATCCAAATCCGGTAGATCGGCTAGGCTCGTCGCTCTTCGGCCGCTTCCAGGTCCTCTGGATCACGGGAACGCCTCGCGCCGAAATCCAATCCGTGCTGATGTTCGGTATACCGTACATACGAACTTGCGTCAAAGCGTTCCGCACATCCATTTCGCGCCTATCGGAAGTTTGCCCAACGCGTCGACGACTATCTTTCGACACCTCAGGGGTCGGAGCTCAGCAGTTCGGCAGGCTCGATTTTGAGCGCCGCCGCGATGCGCACGAGCGAGTCCAGCCTCGGATTGGCCTCGCCTCGCTCCAACAACTCAATCACCATTGCACGGCGGACACCCGCGCGCATCGCCAGGTCGGCCTGCGTCAGCTCGAGCGCGCGTCGACGGTCCTTGACTTGTCGCCCGAGAGCGGATCGGACCTGCTTCTGAATTTCGGCGAAGGACTCAGATCCAGCCACGGCTTCCCCGCAAATCCTTACCTTTTTCATGCAGCAGACGCGGTAAGGCAAGAAACGAAGAGAATCTCTGCCACGGCTCTCCCGCGAGCACCACAGCAAAATAAGAAATGTCCAAGGACTCGAGTGTCGGCTGCTCAGTTCAGGCACTCGCAGGGTCCGAGCTCTCCAAAGCTTATACGGATTTTCCGACTCTGGATACGGTAAGCTGCTGCGGACACCTCGCTCCTGCGGCCTCCTCGTGCGGTTCTGCGGCGGTGCTCTGCCGGTTCGTGCTCGCCGACGGAAAGGAAGGCATACGCGTTCTTTAGCGGACATCCGCCGTATCGAAAGTGCGAAGCGGCACGTCTTGCAGATCATGGAGCCGGGAAGCATGCTTGGGGACGAGCAGTGTTTGACGGAGGCCCCGCGTGACCGTGACCGCGTCGGTTCTATACAACCTCGTCGAGTGCCCGCAGCGTGTTGCCCTCGATGTCTTTGGCCCGCCCCCCCAGCGGGACGCGATCAGTCCCTTCATACGGATGCTGTGGGAACGAGGAGCCCTGTTCGAGCGGGAGACGGTCGCTAACTTGCGACAGCCGTTCGTCGATCTGTCGGACGTCCGCGAGCCGGATTGTCAACGGCTGACCCTCATCGCCATGGCGAACGGCGAGCAGCTGATCTACGGAGGGTCCATAAAAACAGGAGATTTGTTCGGCAAGCCCGACTTGTTGCGCAAGGAGCTCGATGGTTATGTACCGGGCGACATCAAATCAGGACGCGGCAAAGAAGGTGCTGACGACCGGCATGAGGGCAGACCAAAGCGGCACTACGGCGTCCAGCTGGCGCTCTATGTTGACATTCTCGAGCGCTTGGGGCTTTCCGCCGGTCGTCGCGCGTTCGTGTTGGACATCCGAGGCGACGAGGTCGCGTACGATTTTGTCGATCCGCCCGGTCGGGATCTTTGGCGGGACTATGAGAAAGCGCTCGTTCAGGCGCGATCGATACTTGTGAGAGAAACGGTGCCGAGGGCTGCTTACTCGAGCGCCTGCAAGCTTTGTCACTGGTACACCTTCTGCATCCGCGCACTCACTGCGGCGGACGACCTCACGCTGATCCCGTTTCTACGGCGATCCGACCGCGACATCATGAGCGATCGAATCCCTACCATCGCCTCCTTCGCTTCGATCAATCCCGAGGAGTTCATCAAGGGCCGGAGGAGCGCGTTTTCCGGGATCGGGGCGGACCGCTTCCGATCTCTGCAGGCGCGTGCCGTCATGCTGAAGGCTCCTTTCCCTCGGCCCTATTTGCGTCGGCCCATAAGTCTGGGATATTTCTCGACCGAGCTATTTTTCGATATCGAAGTCGATCCGCTGCGCGACGTCTGCTACCTGCACGGCTGTGTGGAGCGCAAGAATGGAGACAACGAAACTGAGCAATACGTCGCATTTTTCGCGGACCAGGCCACGCCGGCGGCGGAACGCCGCGCGTTTGCCGCTGCGCTAGGCTATTTTGCCGCCCGACCGGCTGCCGGAATCTTTTACTATTCCAAGTACGAACGCACGATCTACCGCAAACTCCAGCAAAAGTACCCCGACCTCTGCACGCCCGAGGACGTGGAGCGGCTGTTTGCCCCCGATCGCGCGGTCGATCTGTACGCAGACGTGGTGCTCAAAGCGACCGAGTGGCCGACGAGAGATCACTCCATCAAGACCCTCGCCAGGTTTCTGGGGTTCGCCTGGAGGGATGCGCATCCCTCAGGAGCTGCTTCGGTAGAGTGGGCCGATCGGTGGTGGCGCGAACAAACCCCCAGCATCATGCAACGAATACTCGACTACAACGAAGACGATTGCCGAGCCACTCGAGTTCTGCTGGACGGAATCAGACGCCTTGCGGCTTGAGCCGCCCAGGTTCGAGGCTCGGATCGCTACGCCACGCTCCTCTCGCGCGCCACCCGCCCGGACTGTCAATCGGCTTGCAACTTTGAATGACACTTCAACGGCAAGCGCGCGGAGTCCACCATCGCCCGCGTCGAGCGCGGGATCGCGGAGCTCGGGCGCAAGAAGGACTTCCTGATCGTGTACTACGGCTCCGACCGCGCAGGCGGCTGGCAGCGGCTCGACCGGCCGCTGCGCACGCTGACGACGCTCGACCGCTTCGGTCTCGTGCAGTGGATCGACGGACAAACCACCCTGCGCATGCTGCAGATTCCCGAGCTCAAGCGCGCGATGGGCCTAACACATCTGAAGGACGAGAACGGCGAAGGCGTGAAATTCCTGCTCGATCACGGCACTCGCAGGGACAAGGTAAAGGTCATCGGAAACGGCGTCTGCGCGCCCGTCATGCGTGCGGTCGTGGGCTCCCTGCTCGGCGGGAGCAGCCACGATGTCATGGCCGAAGACCTGGTCTCTCCCAAGTCCACGCGCACCTCGCGATGCCTTTCCCGCGCCCTGACCGAAAAGGAAAAGGCGCTCGCGGCACTCCAATCCGGAAAGCAGGCAGCCCGCGCGGCCAGCGCGGCGAGGTCGCTCGCGCTCTAGCAGGCGGCTCGTGTCGAACATCAGCTCCGGCGCTCGTCTCCCGAGCGGATGCGTCCCGATGAAGATGTCGCCCCGACTTCAGGATGCCACCGATGTCCGCCGGCCGAACATTCAGCCTCAACGTGTCATTCGGCCTGCAATATTTGAACGCCGATTGACAAGCATCTCCAGAAGGCGGTCGCGAGACGGCCCTACTGGCGCTCATGTGCTAATTGTTCGGCAAGTCCGTTATATTCTTCCGTCAGATCCTTGAGCTTTTCAGCGAATTGCGGGTGAGCCGCCCCTTCAGCTAGTTGACGCAACCACACGGCCCTCTTGCGCGACCTTTCCGTGTCAAGGTCGATAGGGACTTTCAGATGCATTTGCTTTACCCCCGTGCTCACAGAAAAGCCGCCCCGAAGAGCGGCCTTTCCATCCTTGGACGTAATTGTGTGCGGCGTTCGAGCGCCGTCTTTGGCAGACGTCGAAGCATACTCCCACTCCTCGGGCGATTACCATCGTGCAGCGCACCAAACCCTTCGTGCTGCCGCACATCCACCGGCAGTGTTGCGCTAGGTCGCCGAGACGCCGCGCTTCCCTAGCCTGATCACCGAATGAGCCTACGAATGTGCCAAGCCGCGGTCGCGGCATAAACAAGTAGAGCAATGCAGATGCCACCTGCCAGTTGAGGTTCTGACTTTGAGCCACTTGACCGAACCTTCCTCGCCCGAACGGAGGTCTTCATAGTCAGGATTTTCCTGACGGGCGACAAGCGATCTCCCGACTGCCTGGCGAGCTGCCAATCACTACGTTCCGTTTGGCCCGAAGTGTCGTTCGTGGAGACTCCCGTGAGAAACGTATTTTTTGAGGGCGCCCCGACCGGCAACTTTTTGCGCAGTATCAGAAACTACCCCGCCGTAGAGCCGAGAAAACTCGCGTGTAGATGCCGGCAAGGCTCGGGCTGCAGGCCTGGGCCTTACCTGCGTACACACAACTGCCTGCTTATGTCCGCATGTGCAATTGCTTGATCGACAACTTCACTCTACCTGCGACGTCGACGCCGCACGTTGTTGAACCACGCGCTCCTCACAGGAGCAGCTCGGTAGGAGCCATCTGAATGTACGGCAGCCTGCTGCTACTCGTCATGCTTATCGCTCTCTCCGCCTTCGGCCTCGTGGCCTTGGAGGTCGCGGCGCGTCGATCGCCTGGCGGCAAACCTCAAACGACCAGGCCGAAGCGGCCTGTGAGATAATCCACTTCTCTCGCTAGATCTGCTGGAGATTGCTCGTCAAGCAGCCGTGCAACGGCGGCGACTGCGGCGGTCTGTCCTTTATCGGCAGATGCGCACCCGGTTGGCAATACGCCCTCCGCGGCAGCAGCGTTGACCATGGTCCGTACCGTACGCACTTTGATGGTGAGCTTCCATGGCCATGCGCATACTTGCGGGACTCCCGCCACCATTCTAAAATCTTTTCTAGATTAACTAGTCCAGCAAGTCGGACTTGTGCGATGCGTCTGCGTCAGGAATCCTGACCCGCTGCTCGACACCTCTGCATGCGACGGGACCGTTCTGACGCTATATGAGCCGCGCATGTCAGGCCGTGGATGCGACCATTGACCAACTTGCCCTCTGACGATGGGGTCGGTCTGCTTCCCGCGTCACGGGAGGAAGCGGACATGAACATCTGGACCGGAGTTGCGATGTTGGCAATCGCAGCAGTGCTCATCTTCATCGGTCGCCCCAACAAGGCTGGCGAGCATCCAAAATTCTTGCGCTTCGAAGCGGCGTTGGTGCTCTACCCGCCCATCATTTTGAGTTTCATCGGACTCGGCGCGGCGGCGCTCATTTCGAGCCTGCTGACCAGGTAACGACGCCAATATCGCGGCTCACAAGATCAGGCTGTTGCTGCGGGAACTTGCGAGTAGAGCTTGCCGAAACGGCCTCGGCCGATGCGGCACATTGCTAAGCTTCTTGCTTGTCCGGCTTGAGCAATGCCCCTGCGGCGAACGATTTTGGAACGCCAAGTAGTTGCTAGGGCCTTACTTGCTCGGTGCTGAGAGACGAGCCGGCGAGTGATCACTTGATCTGCCCGTCCCATTCCGAGGCGAAGTCCGTGGGCCACTCGTTGCATACACGTACAGGGCCACGACAAACATCAGAACGGATACGACGGTGACAATCCAGCCGACGGGGCCGTTCGCGCGGGAGCCCCACAAGTTTGATCTGCTACCGTTTGGTTGAGGCATTTTATTCTCCCGAACCAACAATACTGGACCGCGGCCTTTCAGCACATGAGGCTTCTTAGCGCAGTTCGGTTCGGGCATGATCCCCACGAAATCCGGATTCGGAGGCTCGTTTTGCTGGTCGCACTCGTAGTCGTTTTCGTTGTGGTTTATGCCGCTATAGCGCTTGAGCACCCGATCCAAATAGAGAAATCAGCTTCTGCCCTTTTTGGCGCCGGCCTGCTCTGGACGATGTATGCCGTGGGGGCAGCCGACCACGAAGCTATCGCCGATCAGCTCCGCGAGACCATCAGTTCGACGGCAGGGATCATATTTTTCCTGATGGGCGCTATGACCATTGTCGAGGTCATAGACGCCCACGACGGCTTCGAGATCATCACCTCGCAGATCAACACAAAGAAGTTGACGACCCTGCTGTGGCTCATCTGCGCCGTAACGTTCTTTCTGAGCGCAGCGTTGGATAATCTCACCACCACGATCGTCATGGTCTCGTTAATCAGGAAGCTGCTGGACAAGAAGAGTGATCGGTTGTTGTTCGTCGCTATGATCGTGATCGCTGCGAACGCAGGCGGCGCATGGTCCCCCATTGGGGACGTCACCACGACCATGCTGTGGATCGGCGGCCAGATCACCGCTCTCGCCATAGTCAAGACGCTATTCCTCGCCTCCGTAACAAACATGCTGATCCCGCTGCTCATCGTGAATTACCAGCTGCGCGGGCGAACTTTCGCGACTCCCAAGCTGGAGGGCAGCGTCGACGCTTTCACGCCGGCCTTTGAACGAAACGTCATGTTCACTCTCGGTGTTGCCATCCTCATCCTGGTGCCAGCGTTCAAAACTGTTACCCACCTGCCGCCTTTCATGGGCATCCTCTTCGGCTTGGGAACATTGTGGCTCGTCGGAGAGATCATTCATCGCCAGAAGCAGCCGCAGGAGAGGAGGCGGTTGACCGTGGCGCACGCTCTCACCCAGATCGACCTCAGCTCAATCGTCTTCTTCTTGGGCATTCTGCTGGCTGTTGCCACGCTGGAGCACACCCATATTCTCGCCGCCCTTGCAGCCTGGCTGGATCAAAGCATCGGCCGCACCGACGCAATCGTGCTTGCGTTGGGGCTGCTCAGCGCGATCGTCGACAACGTTCCCTTGGTCGCAGCGTCGATGGGGATGTATGGAATGAGCCAGTATCCACCGGACAGCTTCCTTTGGGAATTTATCGCCTACTGCGCCGGAACGGGCGGATCGATACTGATCATCGGCTCCGCTGCTGGAGTTGCCGCGATGGGAATCGAGAAGATCCAGTTCATCTGGTACATGCGAAACATTAGCGTACTCGCGCTCCTCGGATACTTCGCCGGAGCGGCGGTCTACATTCTGCAGTTCCAATACTTTCACTGAACGCACGGCGCGCGCGTCGAGGCAGTTTGAATGGACCCGCTTGCTCTTCAGAGCCAACGCTCCCCTGTGGCCCTGCGCTGCGGCATACGCGTCGCGCGTGCCTATCCTTGCCCGACAATCCACGCAACGCCCTTGATCCAGGCGGGGACCTACGTTCCCTGTTCTTTTCAGTGTGTCGTTCCAGGGATGCATCCCCTCGGCAGAGCGGCGCCGCCCCGTCCGCACCAGCGCGGCATGAAGGACGGAGCACCGCTCAATTTGTACCCCCAACAAGCAGAAGCGCGGAAACGAACATGACCGACGAGCGACGGTTCGACATTTTATCTCCGGAGTTCCACGCCAACCCTTTTGCGACACTCGACCGCATGCGGACCGAAGGCTCGGTGGTGCGCTTGAGATTGCCGATCGTCGGCCGCACTTGGCTCGCGACAAGTCATGAGAGCTGCGCGGAACTGTTGAAAAACAGCCAGGACTTCGCGCGCGATCCCGCAAACGCCGGAAGCAGGACGCAGGAGCGGATATTGAAAGTTCTTCCGAGGACGCTCGGCCTCCTTGCGTCGAACATGCTCGGCCACGACGATCCGGAGCACCGTCGCCTGCGTGCCCTCGTTGATGACGCCTTCCAGAGGCGAACGATTGCAGTCCTCAAGCCCACGATCGTTGAGATGGCTGATCGGCTGCTCGACAAGTTGGACGGCAAGCCCGAGGCCGATCTCATGACCGAGTTCTGCCGAGATCTGCCCCTTTCGGTAATCTGCGCGATGCTAGGGTTGCCGGAGAAGGATCACGACCGTTTCAAGAACTGGTTGGGCGGGCTGAAGGATACGGCGAATGTCTTTGCGGTGATACGCGCGATCCCCGGCGTGATCAGCGTTGTCCGGTACCTTCGGCGCGTTTCGAGACCCGGCGGCGGGGCCCGGCCCGAGGGCCTGATCGCTGCGCTGCGCGAGGTAGAAATCGAAGGCCAAACGCTCAGCGAGGACGAAATTGTCTCCATGATCTTCCTGCTCTTCGGTGCAGGGCAGGAAACCACCACGCATCTCATAGCGGGCGGTCTCTACGCGCTGCTCACCAACGCGGACCAGTCGAGCCGGTTGCGCCAAGACCCGGCCCTGATGCCGACATGCATCGAGGAATGTCTTCGTTACGTCTCTCCCGTGCAGATGACCAAGCCCCGTTTCGCGACCCGAGATCTGATCTGGCAAGGACGTCAGTTCCGGCGCGGCGAGATGTTCGCGGCATTTCTTGCTGCGGCGAACTGCGACCCCGCAAGGTTTGAGCAGCCCCACACGTTTGACATCACGCGCCACCCCAATCCGCACCTTTCTTTCGGCACCGGCGTGCACTTTTGCCTCGGCTTCCAGCTTGCGCGTGCAGAGGCATCGATAGGAATTCAGCGTATCTTGGATCGCTTTCCCGACTTGCGGCTTGCCAAGCGGCCCGAAGACATCAGGTGGCACAAGCGGCTTGGCATCCGCGCCTTGGCGCGATTGCCGGTTCGACTGACGGCCTAAGGGCCGGTCGCTGCTCCAGGACTCCGAAGACCTGGGGCATTGGCTGCTCAGCCCCTTCGCCGCCTCTCTCGATCACCGAAGGATGTTGCGGATATGCCAGGCCATGGTGGCGGCATAGACGAGTAGAGCAATGCAAATGCCAGCTGCCAGTTGAGGCGTTGAAAGAGACACTCTCGTCAGGAAGAAGACGATGCAAAACAGGACGACGACGCCCAGCAACGACGGCACATGTTTCATCTTGGTCACCAATCATTTCCGAGCAGCCGCAGCAATGCTGCCCTTGCCGAGCACGTCGGGGAAAATAGAACAGCCTGTCGATCATCTGCCCCGCGGCTCAGAAGTAACACCGGGATTGCGACGCCTGATCTCCGCTGCGCGAACCTCGACCGACATTTTGGTGCGGTCCAGCGTTTCGGCGATCGCCTCCCACGACGCCCCAGCGGCCCGCATCTCCAGGAGTGTAGCCTCCTCCCTGTCGGTCCAGGCCTTACGGCGCCGCACGGGCCTTTTCCATTTGTCGGTCCACCCTGCTTAGCTTCCCATGCGGGCCCCGGTCAGCCGCTCCGGCATCGGCCATCAGTGAGGCGACTGATGCCCGAATGATACGCATCAAATTTCCCCGCTGCGGGTCGAGACGAGCCGAATGGAAGAAGGGCCTTCCACATTGGCATTCGTGTAGGCCTGTGCGGCTGCGATCAGTTGCGTCACGGCCGACCTATCGTAGGCGGGATGCCTTGGATTGAGGTGCAGGTCCGTTTCCACGATCATCACCTGAGTGACCCCCGAGGACAATATCTCGACGGCGAACGACACGAACGACACATGCGGAGCTCTAAAGGGCATCGGTTAGACTTTCACAAACGTCGGGCGTTGCTGAAGCCCCAGCCGAGGCCGAGCATGGCCGCGAGAAGCGAGCCGAGGAGGACCCCCAATTTGGCGGCCGTCAACAATCCTTCATCCGCGAAGGCGAGCATGGAGATGAAGATGGACATCGTAAAACCGATGCCAGCCAGCAGCCCGACCAGCCAGACCCCGGTCCACGAAACTCCCGGAGCGAGCCGGCACCAGCCGAGTCGCACTGCCGCCCAGGTCGCGCCAACGACGCCGAGTGGTTTCCCGGCGACCAAAGCCAGCGCAGTGCCCAGCATCACCCACTGACCGCCGGCGGGCAGGTTGGTGTTCGTCAAGCCTACCCCGGCATTTGCCAGCGCGAAGATCGGCATGATGCCGTAAGCCACCCACGGATGCAGTGCCATCTGTACCCGCGAGACCGGCGGCAACATCTCCCGGTGAGCCACGCGAAGGTCTCGCAGCGGTTGCGCCAATCTGTGCGGATCCTTTTCCATGACCGCATCGCTGCTTCGCAACTGCTTCACAACGCGAGACACCATTTCCAGCGGTGGCTCCCGCAAAGGAATTGCGCGCGCCGGAGTCATCAGCCCAAGCACCACACCCGCAAGGGTAGGATGGATTCCGGCCGTCATGAACCCGATCCAAACCAAAGAACCGGGCAAGACGTACAAGAGCGCTGACCCGAACCCGATCCGCTGAAAGCACAGAACTGCGAGAACGCCGACCGACGCGATGACGAAGCCACCAAGCTGAATATCTGCGGTGTAGAACAGAGCAATGATCAGGACCGCAATGATGTCGTCGATGATCGCAAGAGCAAGGAGGAAGACCCGCAAATTGACCGGGATTCTTCGTCCAAGCAGGGCGAGAACTCCAACCGCGAACGCGATGTCCGTGGCCGTTGGCACCGCCCAGCCCTGCCCGCGATCCGGACCGGCGTTGAGGCTCAGATAGATCAGTGCCGGGAGGATCACGCCACCGGCCGCCGCGATCAGCGGCAGAATGGCCTGGTCCAACCTGCTCAGTGCGCCTTCGTGAATTTCGCGCCGGATCTCCATGCCAACGACGAGAAAGAAGACGGTCATCAGCACGTCGTTGACCCAGAAGTGCAACGAGCGTGAAAAGACGAGTTCCCCCAAACCGATGGTCGCGGGAAGATGCCAGAAATCCCGATAGTTATGAGCGACCGGAGAGTTCGCCCAGATCAGTGCAGCGGCGGCGGCAGCGAGCAGGACCGCACCGCTGACGGCCTCGACATGCAGGAACCGCTGAAGGGTGTTGAGGGCCTGTTCGGCCAGCCGCTGGGCTTTCGGCAGATCGTGAAACGGAGGATTGTGGTTCACGGGCGCAGGATCTCCGCGTGGCGGCCCGACCATCGCTCTTCCTGTCGCTGCCGATACAGCGAACACCCGAGCCCCATTATACGTCGCACGGGCGGCATTTCAACCTTCGACGACGGAACAGGGCCTGCCGGGAATGGGCGGTGGAGAGGATTAGTCGCAACGGCTGCATCATCCGTGCTCTTGGGTGGCACTCGTTCGCTCGAGCGCTTGACGGCACCTTACCGACGTACTGAAATCCCGCTCTGGTTGGTGTTGCGGGGTGGCGTGATGGAAGAGTTCTACAGAGGGTTTGCGCAGCGTGCCCGCGATCTGGCGGAGAAGGCGGATCACACGACGGCGACTACTCGATCTGAGCGAAGCGGTACGATGCCCAAAGCAAACGGAATCGCGAAACGGGGGCTGCCGGCGCCCCGAACCATTCCGCCTGCGGCAATCTTCTCCTCGGCCGGCGAAACATGACGAAGGACCGGGTGGACGAGACCAAATGCGAGGCTTGCAGCGGGACCGGATCCTTACCGGTGCGGCGGCCTGAGTCAGGCCGAAAATCTATCCGAGGCGGTGCTCGAAATGCGGTGGCAAAGGCTTTGTGCCAAGGCCGAAGTGATCGGGGCGGGACCTCTGTCGGCTGGGCTTCAGGCGGTGCTCGGCACGAAGCCTTTGTCCATCCAGACCCCGCCGCCGTTTTTACGTCGCGGCTCCCGCTGATCTGACACCACTCCGCTGTTGATCGGTCAATCGACTCTCGAAACTTGGGTTTGTGGGCCGGTTTGCAGACCCATAGGATGCTCGGCCGGCGCTAATCGCCTGGTTTCGAAACTCCAGCGGGCTAGAGTTCGGAAGGCTACACCCCTCTGGATTGGCGGCATCGGCGTTGCGCATAACTTCCATGGCTTTTGGCTCTCCGACTACGCAGCGGCCATGCTTGCGATTGGCAGATCAGGAGGTGCTTCTCTCATGTCTCGAGAGGCGCTATCTAGTTAGCAGGCCCGAAATCAGGCCCGCAGCGCCGAGTCCTATGAACGACAAAATAATTGGAGGATACAGAACCAGCGCTGGTTCAAAGCGCAGGAACTTCGGTTGCTCGCCGGTCCGATCGGGAAGCCCAATGAAGATCAAAATGCCTGCTACCGCAAGCATAGCAGCTCCGATCAGGATGTTCATATTCGCCTTCCTCCACATCAAGGAGCAAAAAGTCGCGAGCACGAGAGTGCGACCGAGCTGTTCGTTTTTGGAAAGAACCAACAGTACGCTTTGGTTACCGATTTTCTCGAAGACCGCCTTTTGAGAGATCCCGCTCAGATCGGCTTCAGGCCCTGACGGGCCTTAGTGGCCAGACCAAGAACCCGCTCGCGGGTGCGACTTCTCGCTGCGTCCACCAGCATCGCGCCTGCCCAGCGATAGACGTTATGCTCCTTCACCTGCTGTCGCATGAGCTTCATGCGCTCGGCTTGCTCCTCCGCTGGCATGGTAAGTGCAAGCTCGATCGCCGATGCCATTTCTTCGAGCGTCATAGGGATTGACAATGAGAGCTTCGGACAATTCTCGTGACGCCCCAGTGAAGCTCGATAAGATAAGGACCCCAGCGTTGTCTTCTCGCGAGCTAACGAACTCCTTTGCGACTAGGTTCATTCCGTCATGCAGGCTGCTGACGACGCAGGCATCGGCTCCTCTAAACAGCCGGAACACGTCTGACGGCTCGTAGTGCCGCGCGATCAAGTGCATCACGGGTTGGCGACCGTGGTGCCGCTCGTTTATTTCGGCAGCGAGCGCCTCCGCCTCAGCTTGTAACTTCGAGTACGAGCTGAGTTTGCTACGCGTCGGTGCTGCGACCTGGATCAAGGCAACCCTGTCCCTCCAGGCCGGATCTCGCAACAAAAGCGCATCGACCGCCCGCATGCGATCAAGGATGCCTTTGGTGTAGTCGAAGCGTTCAACACCGACAATCAGTCTCGTTCCTTCCGCCAACTCGAACTGCGAGATGATACCGGATCGGCATTCCGCGGGAGGGTGGCAGCTTTTCCAGCTCCCTTGGCGGCCATTCGATCGAGATTGGATAGGCACGTATTCTGGTCTCATGCCCGCCGAGGCTGACCGTTTGTACTTCGCGATCAATCCTGCTTTCGACAAACCGATCGACACCCTCGATGAAGTTGTTGCAGTGAAACTGGGTGTGAAAACCAACGATTGTGCTACCGAGCATACCTGCGATGATTTCCGCCTTCCATGGGCAGATGCTGAACGTCTCGGCATTCGGCCATGGGATGTGCCAGAAGGTTATGATTGTTGCCTTCGGCAAGCGTTCGCGAATCATTCTCGGAGCGAGTGCGAAGTGATAGTCTTGGACCAGCACGACCGGATCCTCGGTGCGTGCCTCGGCAACGACCGCGTCGGCGAAGCGCTGATTGATCTGGCGATACATTTGCCAATCGCTGAACCTGAATGTGGGACGCACGAAGACGATGTGGCAGAGCGGCCAGAGCCCTTCATTGGCAAAACCGTAGTAATATCCGTCCTGCTCCTCTTCGGAAATCCAGATGCGCCGGAGCGTGTATGCCGGAGCTGCCTCGGGCACGCGGATTCTATCGTTCTCGTCGACCGTTTCCCGATCTGCGCTGCCGCTACCGTGTGCGATCCACGTGCCACCGCAGGCACGCATGATCGGCTCGAGTGCCGAGACCAAGCCACTCGCCGGCCTCTGCACCACAGGTCCATCTTCCGAACCGTTGTGAATGTATGGCTCCCGATTGGAAACGACGAGAACTTCGGCGCCCGGAAGCACGCTTTGCAGGACCTCTTGAAGCGATTTTGGCGTCCACTCGATCTGGCTTGTAACCGTAGCGTGTTCGGCATTGCGCAACAGCTTGTGAATTTCGCGATCAATAGACGAGCCTCCGAGCTGTATCGGCCCTCCCTGAGGGCCTCGACGCACCTCCTCAACCGCGCGTCGCAAGGCGTCCATCCAACCGCGCATCATGAGGACGGCAAATATGATCGTGCCGACGGTCAAGACCAGGACGACCCCGGCAAGAGCGGCAAGGAGATACGCCAGCACCTGACTGGAGCGCGCCGCTGCGAAGCTGAGGTCGGTCAGAATGACCAGGTAAGAGCGACCTCGGCTGCTCGTGACCGGAAACGCAGCAACAAGAATGCGCCGCCCGCCGCTGACTATGCTGGTGAAACTGTCGTTCTCAGACCTTGCAGCTGACTTTTCGCACGAGAAGTTCGCGGGCATCTCCGGCGTTGGCGCCACCAGCGTCCCTTCCGGGTCGCAAAAGCCTACTGCCAGGATTTTCTTATCAAGCGCCACTCTCTTGAAGAGGTCCGAAAGCCGGTCCCACGCATGGTCTTCTACATCACGGTTGAGCAGAGGCTGGATGGTGTTGAAGACCAGTTTGGATCTGGCTTCAACATCGCTTCGCGACCATTGCTGTACGATTCCTCCGGTGAACGGGGAGATGCCGAACGCCACCACCGCAGCCACCGCCAGGCCGAAAAAGCCATAGCGAAAGAAATCCCTATACGATATCGGCAGCACTCCGAGGTCACCCCGGTCGTCCGCAGACAACTAGTCGAGCCTTCGAGCGGGCGCAGCCATAGGGGCGACCCACCGACTGCGCCGATCTCGATGCGCAACATTGCGCAAACAATTGCCAGATCCCAGAACGGCGGCCCTTAGGTCGGACTGGCGAGTTGCTTGTGCGGCTCAAAACCGGTGTGCTCATTGTTGCAGGCGAGACAAATCGAGCGGGCCACTTGCGCTCCTCGGATTGCCAGTCGTTCATGCTGATGGGGCGTGCTTTCTTCGCAGGATAGGCAGTATGCCTGCGGAAACACATTGAGTGCCGTTCGACTCGATTTGCTCATCATGATGGCTGCCCCCCAAGCGCAATAGCGCGTATCGCCGCCCGCGAGCAAGCGGCGGCGGGGCGGCCCAACGGCCTTTGGTACGTAACTGTACCGTGTTTCGTTGCGCGGCAGCACTACGACGACTATTTCCGCAAAATGCTGCCTCGGCACGGTGACAAATCGCCAATCGTCGGCGCAAAGGCCAGCGGAGTAGACCCCTAGCGGTTCACTGCGCTGGGACCTCCCGCAAGTCAGGGACACGGATGCCGCATTCTATCGTTCCCTAGATACGTTCCTGACGGAGGGTCATACGAGCGATATCGCCGGGAGCAGTATGCATCCGCATTCGCCTGCGCCTGGCTGTTGGCAATCGCACCTCCGATGACCGCGCCAGCCGCCAGCCCGCCCAGCACTGCGGCGCCAGAGCCATAGTGATGCCTGTGCCTTCCGCCCCAGCGCTGGCCCCCGTGGCCGTGCCAGTGCCGGTACTGCACTTGCTGGACTTGAGCATCCTGTGTGATGGCTGTCGGCGAGATGGGAGCGGCAAGCACTGGGGTGCATGCGATCGACATCAACGCCGTTACGAGTATCATGGGCTTCGTAGCTATCATAAGATCCCTTCTGCTTCAACGAAGTGCAAACGGCGAGACGCGAGCCGCGTTCCGAGATTGATCCATGTGATCGATGGTCAAAACGTCGCAAGAGAGATGATGCAATGACCTGTTGTGCCGGTTCATCTCCACGGGTGGAATCGGTTGTAGGCTTGCGCACCGAACTGGTCTCGTAAGCCATCTTCCGCGAGCTTCACTTCCGCTTCTTCGGCAGCGCGTTCTTGCCGACGATAGAAAGCGCGATCAGGCTGAACGTGATCAGGCGCGGGATGAAGTAGACTGGTTCACTCGCATTCGTCACTTGCACCACTGCCAGGATAAACCTCGCAACGGCGTCAATCGCAAACGCCGCGGCAAAGAACAAAAAAAGTGTGTCGCCCGTCTTACGCCAAAACTTCAGGAAATATATGCTCGCCAGCAGCGATGCGAATGCCGTCGCACCTGAAAGAACGGGATCCAGATGGTCCATCACTCGGCCTCCCAAACCATGCCGATAAGCAGCACCGCCATGGCGAACAGGCCGATCGACAGCCGCACGGCGGAAAGGTCGATTTGAGGAAACACGATCTTATCGATCCATAGTGCAACATTTTCTAAAGTCAGACCCGCGAAGCAGACCGCGCTCCATAGGAGTAGCCTTGACCGATTACCGATGTACGCCCGAACGAGCAGCCAAGTACAAAAGCCGCTCGTGATCGCGCAAAGCGTGTAAATCACCGCAGCCATGACTAGTCCTTTCGAATCCTGAAAGCATCTGAAAATGCCTGGATACGGCGCGGGCTATTGTGGATAATATGTGTGATCGGGATCAGGTGCCGTGAATAGGCCTTCGCCAAGCTATCTACCACAGGCCGCAACTCGGGTCGGGGCGCGAACACATAGAGTCCCGCCTCATCGTCCAGGAATTCATCTCTCCTGAGGGACCTTAGAGCATCTGCCATCTCGATCTTGCCCGCGTAAAGGCGTGCAGCGAGAGACTCCACGTCCCAGCGCTCGCCAGGCCGCCTATGGAAGAACAACAACGCTTCAAGCTGCGCCACGGAATGTATGTAGCGGCGGACCAACTCCTTCACATCTTGCGGCAGTGCTTCATCAGACATCGTCGACCTCGCCAGCGAGACGCAAGCTGATCGATTCAAAACGGAAGTTCAAGGCTGCTTTCTTGTTACCGCAAACATAGGCCGGCCGGACGAAAGACGGCCGAAAAGGCGGCGTCATCTCAGATGACACCGCCGCCGATAAGCATGATCAGCTATCGGCCGAAGTCGGCTCAGTACTTGAATTCCGGCATCTTCTTCAGCTGATCCTTGTTTGCGTTCAGCACCACGTGGTCCGGATACCAATTGTCGCTTCGGTTGGCCGACGATGATGCGCTCCCCGTCGTGTTCATCGAACTGGCGCTGCCGGTTTTTCCAGCGCCATCGTTGGACGCTGTCTTCACCGGTTCTTTGGCGAATTTGAGCTGATCGAATCCCACGGCGACGTTGTGCTCGCCCATTCCAAGGAATCCTCCCACTCCGATCACCACGTTCGCAACTCGCCCGCTCGAATCCAGGATCAGATCGTTGATGTCGCCGATCTTCTCGTTGCTGTCGTTATAGACGTTCACACCGACGAGCTTCGATGCACGCCATTCGCCGTCCTTGTGCATGGAAGCCGTCGCACCAGTTGTCGACTGCATGTTCGGCGCCGCGGTCGTCGCGTTGTTCTGGGGCGACTGCGCCATGGCCGGGGTGGCCAGCAACATCGCGGCTGTAAGAATGCAGAGAGGTGTCTTCATGACGATAACTCCTAGTGTTGTTGGATCATCGTCAACTCCCCTGACGATCGGAAGTTTCGTTTGACCGCATTCGAGGTGCGCTCCCGCGCGAGGTTTATCCCACTAGCTTGAGGCGGCTGCGCATCTTTTGCCGAAGCATTGCTCGTGTGACGGATGGGTTGCATATGATGAACTCGACCATGGCGACAATGTCGTCTCTGGTACGATTGCAGTAAGGGTTCTCGCGGGCGGCAAGAAGTCGTTGGGCCTCCTCCAACGCCGCCACCAGGACCTCGGTATCGGCTCGAATCTTGCCCTCTTGAGATGTCATTTTTCGACTCTACGTTCGCCAACGCGCTCCAATGACGTCTGAACACTGTTCGCTGCCGTACATTGAGCTCGACCGTCGCCGGGACTACTGTTTACGAATACGCAATGCGAAGGGGCGGCACCGTATAAGAGCGGTCGTGCGCCGAGAGAATGATGCTTTGGCAATCGCACGACATTGCCTTCAGTCTGGTTACATCCGTGACTACTATCCCTGCCCTGCGACATCTGATCACTCCTTCGCGCACCATATCCCCGAGCGCGACCGTAACTCCGGCGCGCCTGACCGCGAGAGCATTCGCTATGTAACTGTGCGTGAAAGGCACCTCGCGAGACCCGAGCCGGTCGCTGGCGACCAGCAGCCACCGCGCAAGGCGCTGGTGCAGCGTGTGCCTCGAGTTGCAGGCGGATAATTGCGAACTATGGATCAGGATCGCCTGCACATAGCCCAAAAGCAGCTTTTCAAGTTCGACCTCTCGCTTGATCAGAAAGATCAGCTGCTCGGACTGGATGCGTAACGCTTGACCCGGCACTCGTACGCTGCAGCGGTGCGGCGACACCTGCATGCCGAGGACCAGCGGCACACCGACAAAATCCTTCATCCCGAGCGTATGGATCTCTACGGGGAGGCAGTCGCCCGCACGTGTCGTGACGGAACATCCGCCCGACTCGATGAAGAAAGCGTAGCGAAGAAGAGTACCACGATCGTAGAGAACTTGCCCCTTGCTCAGGGGCACTGTCTCGCATCTTTCGAGCAAGCGACTCCGCGATGAGGCCGATAGCCGTGAGACGAGTTCGTTCCGGCTGGGACCGCAGAAGGGTTCGTCAGAGGGAGGCCGCTTCAGCTTGAACTCGCTCTCGATCAACAGCGGCGACGATGATGAGTGTTCCATGGCAAGCCCAATTCTAGACCGCAACAATGATTGTCTATACTATGGGATGGATCGAACAGTGCTGGGAGTCAGGGCGACCGTTAGCGCTGTCAGGAAAAACCTGACGTGAACCAGAAGCCTCGAGAAAGTGCCGAGACGTGGGTGTTGCGCTGTCTCATTTGATACCTACCCGCAAGGAGGCGCCTGCTTCGGCTGCCCGGCGCGCAGCGCGTCGCCCCCTGATCCTCGTCTTCATAGCAGCAGCGATGCCTCTGGCGCTTTTTGCGGGTTGGGTCGTTTTCCTGAATGCCCAGCAGCAGCGCAAGGATTCTCAGGCGGCCGCGGTGGAAACCCTCGATAGCGTCGTAAACCGGCTTGCCTCGGAGATCAGCCTCCAGCTCGAGATCGCCGAGACTGTCGCGGCTTCCGCCACGCTCGATAAGCCGGATCTCGATGCATTTTATCGAGAAGCGACGCGCGTCAACGAAGCGCGTCCTCTTTGGCAAACGATACAGCTAGTCGATCCCGACGGAAATCAGGTGCTGGACGTTAGCCGCCCGCTAGGAGATGGGATGCGCGCCACCGCCGACCGCGAGAATTTCGAACGGATCCTGAAGACGAGAAAGCCGGCGATTGGCGGAATAGGGCCACGCGGTCCTGTCACCGGCAAACGCGTGGTTGCCGTCAGGGCCCCCGTTGAGCGCGATGGACAATTAAAGTTTGTACTCACCGTGGCTTTGGTGCCCGATGCAATAAGCCAGATTTTGAAGAGCGCAGGAGCCCCGGCAGGCTGGGTTGGGTTCGTAGTCGATGCCAAGGGCAACATCGTCGCCCGCACCTTCGGTGAGCAATCCGAGCTCGGACAATCTGCCAGCGTCACAGTCCGCCAAGCGATCGCCTCTGCGCCAGAAGGAAGCTACATCAAAACAACACCTGCCGGCGACCAAGTCGACTCAATCTATAAGCTCATCCCCGGAACCAGCGGATGGTCAGTCCATTTTGGAATACCGACGCAGGAACTCAACGGTCCGGTCCAGCGCTCAGCCATTTTTCTTGCCGGGGGTGGAGTCCTGAGCTTCGTCCTTGCCCTCACTTTAGCCTGGTACACGATACGCGACATTTCGCTGCGCCGACGCGAGCAAGAGGCGCAGGCGGCAATGGCACTCAGCGCAAGTGAAGAGCGACGCAGGCTGACGATCGATGCCGCAGATCTCGGCGTATTCAGCTGTGACTTTGCGACCAGAGAGGCGGTTGTATCGCCCCGCGCACGAGAGATGCTCCAGATCGAAGGTTCGCGCTCCGAAGGGGATATGAGCCTACCGATTGATCGGATGCTGAGCAGCATTGACCCCGCCGACCAGCAGAACTTTGAGGCATCCTTGCTGAGTTGCCGTTCGGGAAACGTCGCGATCGCCGATTTCCGGATCGCTCCCCCTCACAGCCGGTGGCTGCGGGCCAGCGGACGGCTATCTCGGCTCGATGACAAGAACTTGGACGTTGTATATGGGGTCATTCTGGATATCGATGAGACCAAGCGAGCCGAGCTGGAACGACAGCAACTGCTTCGACGTCTTTCGGAGGCGGAAGAAAACGAACGTCGTCGAATCGCAAGAGAGCTCCACGATCAGATCGGCCAGACAGTAACAGGTCTCCTCCTCGGCCTGAAAAGCCTGGAGCCGTTTCTCGGCACGAGCCCCAGACGCAAGCTCGGATTGGAGAAGCTCAATTGGCTGCAAGGACTCGCAAGAGGGATCGGTCGCGATATCCATCAAATCGCCTCTGATCTGCGCCCGACTGCCCTTGATGACCTGGGCCTTTACAAGGCGCTGGAGGCATTCTGTGCGGAGATCCAGCGCCGGTTCGGGATCAGCGTTGATCTTCAGCCTCTGGGCAGAAAAGATCGTCTCGGCCAGGACGTCGAAATCGCGGTCTACCGCGCAGTTCAGGAGGCCGTAAACAACGTGGTCAAACACGCGCGAGCTCGAAATGTCAGCGTGGTAATCGACCGGCGCACAGCGGAGCTGAGGATCGTCGTCGAAGACGACGGGAACGGCTTCGACGTTCAGGAATTCTCGCAGGGCGAGAGCCGCCACGCAAAATTGGGCCTGTCCGTAATCGAGGAACGCCTCACGCTGCTGGGCGGATCTTTGGCGATTGAATCTGAACCCGCCCACGGCACTTCTCTCTTCATGAGAATACCGGTGCCAACAAAGGAGATCGGCTATGTGCCCGATCCGGATCACGTTGACTGACGATCATCCGCTTGTTCTGGCCGGAATGAAAGCGTTGCTCCAGGACGTGCAGGACATCGAGATCGTCGGGGAAGCAACGGATGGACAAACCGCCCTTGATATCATTCGCCAGGCGACGCCAGACATTGCCATCCTGGACATCTCACTCCCCGGCGTCAGTGGCCTTGAAGTCGCTCGCACCCTAGCGACACAGCTGCCTCAGGTTCGTCTGCTGGCGCTTACCGTGCACGAGGACCACGCCTACGTTCAGCCCATGCTGCAGGCGGGAGCTCGCGGCTATCTTCTGAAGCGCTCTGCGGCCGACGAGCTCGAGCGCGCAGTTCGCGCGATTGCCGGAGGTGGATTGTATCTGGATCCCGCAATAGCGGAGAAGGCACTTCCATCCACGCGGGGCGCACATCCGTCTTCCGGCGCTTCCGCAGCCAGCGAGCTGACACCGCGCGAGAGTGAGGTTCTCAGACTCATCGCACAAGGCTTCAGCAACAAGGAAATCGCCAATCAGCTAAACATCAGCATCAAGACCGTCGAAACCTACAAGGCCAGAGCAGTGGAAAAGCTCGGACTGTTCACGCGTGCCGACATAGTGCGCCACGGCGTGGCCCTTGGCTGGTTGGGCCATCCGGCAAAGAGTACCGATCAAGTCTGACCCGGAATTGAGCCAGGCGGCCGCACGGCGTGCGGACGTCAGGGATATCCCGACAAGCCACGCTCATCTCCTGACTGTCCGATGAGGCGCCGTGAACTATCCTCCGTGTAGCGGATGAGACAGCCGGAACCCGATTTCTTCCCGAACCTGCACTTCGCACCTGGAACGGATCAACTTGTTTGGAGGCAGACATGCGAAATGTACTTTTCCGCGGACGTGCCGGTCGCCAGCTTTTTGCGCAATATGAGAAATTGCCGAGGCTCGCAGCCAGGACAAACTCGCGGGTTGATGCCCGCATGGCGAGAACCGCGGAAATTGGCCTCGCGTGTGTATACCTCACCTGCCTTCTGTTCTCGGCGTATGCAATTGCTTGAACGGCAATCAGCGCGTTAAGCACCAGACATTGATCAGAATCGTCGAAGCGCGGACTCTCATCAGGCCGGAATTTTCGGTCGTGTCCCCGGTGGTGGTGTAGCTCGGTAGAGCAAAGCCGTCCGGACGCGCGCCTCCCATAGCGCCGTAGCGGGCGGGCGGCTTTGCGGTGGTCACCGGCAGTTCTCCGGTAGGATCGGGTTGCGACACGCCAACGCAACCGAGGAACCACCGATGACCGACGACATGTTGAACCTGCGCACGCTTGTAGAGAAGACCCCAGACGCCGATCTGCTGCGCGAGATGATCGGCTTTGCCGCCCAGCGTCTGATGGAGCTGGAAGTCGAAAGCCAGACCGGGGCGGCCTATGGCGAGAAGACTCCCGGGCGTCTGGCCCAGCGCAACGGCTACCGCGACCGGATCTGGGAGACTCGTGCCGGTGCGGTCGAGCTGCGTATCCCCAAGCTGCGCAAGGGCTCCTACTTCCCGGGCTTCCTCGAGCCACGGCGGATAGCCGAGAAGGCGCTCACGGCCGTGGTGCAGGAAGCCTACGTGCAGGGCGTATCGACCCGCTCGGTGGACGATCTGGTGCAGGCCATGGACATGACCGGGATCTCCAAGAGCCAGGTCAGCCGGCTGTGCGGCGAGATCGACGACAAAGTGAAGGCGTTCCTCGCCCGTCCGATCGAGGGCGACTGGCCGTATCTGTGGATCGACGCCACCTACGTGAAGGTGCGCCAGAATGGCCGCATCGTCTCAGTCGCGGTGATTGTCGCGGTCGGCGTCAACAGCGACGGCCGGCGCGAGGTTCTGGGCATGGATATTGGCCCCTCCGAGGCCGAGACGTTCTGGACGGCCTTCCTGCGCAAGCTCGCCCGCCGCGGCCTGCGCGGTGTCAAGCTGGTGGTGTCCGACGCCCACGAGGGCATCAAGGCCACCGTAGCCAAGGTGCTCAACGCCAGCTGGCAACGCTGCCGCGTCCACTTCATGCGCAACGCGCTGGCGCATGCCGGCAAGAGCGGCCGGCGGGTGGTCTCCGCCTTCATTGCCACAGCATTTGCCCAGGACGATGCCGAGGCCGCGCGAACCCAGTGGCGCAAGGTCGCCGACCAGCTCCGGCCAAAACTGCCGAAGCTTGCCGGCTTCCTGGACGAGGCCGAGACCGACGTGCTGGCCTATATGACGTTCCCGCTGCAGCACCGGACCAAGCTGCACTCCACCAACCCGATCGAGCGCCTCAACGGCGAGATCAAGCGGCGCACCGAGGTGGTCGGCATCTTCCCCAACGAGGATGCCATCGTTCGCCTCATCGGCGCGATCCTGCTCGAACAGAACGATGAATGGGCCGTCCAGCGCGCCCGTTACATGACACTGGAAACAATCGCGCCGTTGAGCGATGATCCGAGTGTCAGCCTCACGGCTATCGCCAGCTGACCAGCCCGGCTCTCGCCGGCGAACGCGGTGATCCACCGCCAGCTACACCACGCCACGGGACACGATCGAATTTTCGGCAGGAACTTTGTCTGATCATGAATACACTCCTTGCGCCCATCGTCCTCGGCACGTTGCTCATGGCTATCGGTGTCGCGGCGCGGAAGTCGCAGCTCGTCGCTTTTCCCGAGTTCTTACTCGTCAGCGGCCGATGTAAGCGCGGTGCCTCCCTCTGGACGCGTAGACTGACCGTACGCAACCCCCTCGCCTTAGGATCAAGGGTTCTCGTATCGAAGGCGAGGGCCGCCTGGACAGCGACCCTCGGGTTCGCAACTATCGGCAGACACGCACGTGCTTGACGATACGCCGGCCATGATAACCGCGCTTGACTATGGTCCGCACCGTGCAAACCCTCCGATGATGATTGTAATAGCGGACCTGCACCGTCTCGGATGTTGCCCCTGCGCCGACCGGAGGCGCCGTCATCGCACTGGCGGGAACCGCGAAATGAGTGCCCGCAAGCAAAGCAGCGGCGGCGAGACCATAGGCGAATTTCTTCATATTTTTTCCTTGCGTATGCCCCGCTTCGCACTTTCACGTCTGTTCAATGAACGCGGAGTGAACGACGGCGTCGATAATTGTTGTCGCGATCTTTGGCCGCAGGAGCATCAGTACAAAGCTGACAAGCAATAGATCCTCTTCAAAGCTCGAAGAGCGGCAAATCCCGCAGAGAGAGGTAACTGGGAGTTCAGAAGCACCTGGCTTCGCTTGCATGGGTCGCAAGAATGGGCGGAGGCCGCTTTTTGGTTGTTGCCATCCCAGAAGTCGCTATTTTGAATCTGACTGCCTCGATAGATTAAGCAGCGGCCTATAGCGGGCGGAGCAAACGCACTCACCAGAACAACGGAACTTGCCGTGCTTTCGCTGATGGATATTGCCGCCGTTCTGCTTACGCTGTCAGCCGTCTTCGGCTGGCTCAATCACAAATTTCTGCCACTGTCCCGCAGCGTAGGACTTCTCGTGATGAGCGTCCTGACGTCATTGCTCCTGATCGGCTTGGATGCGGCAATTCCCAACATTCAGCTGCTCGACCAGCTTGCCAGTGGGCTCCGGCAGATCGACTTTGCCGAAGTCGTAGTGAATGGGATGCTTGCATTTCTTCTGTTCGCTGGCGCCCTGCACGTGGATCTGGAGACACTCAGGAGCCGCGCATTTCCGGTGCTTCTTCTGGCCGTGTTCGGCACGCTGATCTCTACGGCGCTCGTCGGTCTAATCTTTTGGCTGATCTGCGGCCTTATGAACTTACCTGTGCCGCTCGCCTGGGCGTTCGTCTTCGGAGCCTTGATAAGCCCGACGGATCCAGTGGCCGTTCTCACCACACTTCGCAACACGAATGTGCCGAAAGAGCTACAGATCGAGGCCGAAGGCGAAGCGTTGTTCAACGACGGCGTCGGAATTGTCCTGTTCACGATTCTGCTTCGTTTCGCGAGCTCGGGCGATGGTGCGCATGTTTCGATTGCCGATGTCGCGCAGTTACTGGTTCGCGAAGCTGGTGGCGGGATCGTGCTCGGCTTATTGAGCGGCTATATCGCGTATCGCGCGATGCGGCTCATTGACGATTATGCAATCGAGGTGCTGATCTCCCTCGCGCTCGTCACTGCGACCTATGCTCTCGCGCTTCATTTGCACGTTAGCGGGCCGCTTTCCATGGTCGCCGCAGGTCTTCTCATCGGCGACCGAGGACCGCGATATGCGATGAGCGAGCGGACAAAGGGGTATCTTTTCGCGCTCTGGACACTTATCGACGAAATTCTTAACTCTGTTCTTTTTCTGCTTATCGGGCTCGAGACCTTGATACTGCGATTTGATCTCCGCAGTCTCGTTCTGGCGGCGGCAACTGTGCCAATCGTCCTCTTGGCGCGGTTTGCCTCGGTTGCAGTACAGCCGTTTCTGTTCGGATGGACACGGCTGCTCTCGTTGCGCAACGCACCTTTCCTGACCTGGGCAGGCGTGCGTGGCGGCATTTCAGTTGCCCTAGCCTTGTCGCTGCCGGATAACTCGGCCAAGGCCGCCATACTCGCCTCAACCTATGCGGTCGTCCTGTTCAGCATCATCATCCAAAGCTCGACTCTGGGCTGGGTTGCAAGACGTACTGTAGGTCAATAGGTCAGCTCTCCTCGAGCCGACCTGGCTCCGCTCGGTCAATCCTCATAGCTGTCGATAACCGCATCTGCGATCACACGTTTGGTGACGACGCCGACGACATCGTTCACGCGCGGGCGTGAAGCAGTGCGGACAGCGATTGCAGCGCCGGCCCGATGGCGCTTCAACCTGGCGAACACCAAGCTCAAAAGATCCTGATCGCGGCAAACGACCATTCGTCGCTCGACGAAGTGCTCGACCACGAGCGTCGGATTCGATTGCGATTCCGCCCATAATCCGGAACGCGGCGGAATGAGCCCAACAATCCGGCCTTCTCGCTCGACAACGATCGCAAGCGCATCGTTGATATCTTCCGCAGCCATAGCCTGTTTTAGGGTTGTCCCCACCCTCGCGATAATAAAGCGCCTTTCCATGATGTCTTGGGCCTGCTTCACCAGGTAGAGGTTGATATGCCGTTCCTTCGGAATGCGGTGCCCACGGTGGCGCAGCTTGACGGTGTAGATCGTCTCATTGACAAGTGCGCGCCTGACGCCTGCCGCCAGCGCCACCGCAACGATCACCGGAACGATGATTGCGTAATCGCGCGTCATTTCGAAGACCATGACGATCGCCGTCATGACGCCGCCCGTCCCTGCGCCGACGATGGCCGCCATTCCGACGATCGCGGCCGAAGATGGCGTCAGCCCTGAATGAGGCAGAAAGGAATTGCTTGCAGCGGCAAAAGCGGCGCCCAGAGTGGCGCCAAGGTAAAGCGAGGGCGAGAAGATCCCGCCCGACGCTCCGCAGCCGAGACTAACCGTGGTCGCAACCAGTTTCAGCACAAACAGCAGCGCCAATAGCCCGGCCGCTACCATCTTGTGGTTCAGTATCTCCTGAATGACAGAGTAGCCCACACCATCGATGTAGGAGTGACCATAGGCATGGGTGAGGGCCACCATCATCAGGCCGATTGACGACATGCCAATGATGTTTTGAACATACTCGTTGCCAGACAGCTTTGGAAAGCCGTCTTCCATGAAGACGAGCAGACGGATGAACGCCCAAGCTGCCGCGCCCGACAACACGCCGAGCAGGATGAATGCAATGGCCTCCTGGATATTGAACGATGCAACCATGCTGAATTGAATGTCCGGAACCGTAAATGCCGGGTCCGGGCCGATCAGGATGCGCCCAATCGTGGTCGCAGCCCCCGTGGCCACGACGACAGGAAGGAATGTTCGATTCGAGACTTCCGGCAGAAGAATTTCCAGAGCAAACAGCACGCCGCCCAGCGGAGTATTGAAGGTTGCGGCAATACCGGCGCCGGCGCCCGCTGACAGCAGCGTGATCCTTTGTCGGGTCGAGAGTCCGATGAATTGAGCAAAGGCTGAGCCGAGCGCCGAGCCTATCTGGATAATAGGGCCCTCTCGTCCCACGGCGGCGCCGCTTCCGATCGATACTGCGGAAGCGAGCGCCTTTATCAAGGCCACTGTGCCGCGAATTTTGCCGCGCTTGTAGAAGATCGAGTCCATGACTTCGGGCACGCCATGACCCTTTGCCTCAGGAGCGAAGCGCCTGACGAGGAAGACGACGACGAGGCCGCCGATCACAGGTGCAAGTAGAATAAAGTCACCAAACGGGCTGGGCCCCTCACTGATGTTCGCGTTATAAACGACGCTTAGCGTGCCCTTATAGAACAAATTATGCACCAGGCCGATCAGAGCGCGGAAGGCGACGGCGCCAAGCCCGGTCATGACGCCAATTGCCAAGGCAAGCGCGCAAAGTACGAGAAGGCTGACTCTCCGCTCTTCAGCAAACGGATTAACGCCGCTGCCGATCAGGGATTTTCTTGGGCCGTAAGTCAGGACTGAGGGCATTTTGTCACAAGAGCGTAAAACATCACGATATGAACTCCTGGCTCCGGAAAGCGGTTCCTGCCGAGAGGCCAAGCGAGACTAGAGGCCAATCCGCACCGCAGCGTCCACCCCACTAGCGGACGCTCTCATCGGGCGCGCATCAATTCATGGTGTGCGGGTCACCGGTAATCAGGAAGCTCTAGCTCGTCGGCAATGTCTCGCCCGATTGCGAGCCTGGCCAACCCTGGTATCGAAAAGCTTCTGATCACGAGGTTGCGGAAGAGCATTCCTGAGCGTGTCCGCGGCGCCAGCGCCCCAGCAAAGCGCTCGGCGCCCCGCTGTTTTCGGTCTATATAGCTCCTGAGCAACGCCTCATATCTGGCAAACGCCTCCGGATATCGTCCGTCGGCCGCGGCGAGTTCGCCGGCCAGCACATAAGCTGAAGTCATTGCCAGCGCCGACCCCTGACCGGCCAGCAGCGAGACGCAACAGGCGGCATCGCCGATGAGTGCCACACGACCTCTTGACCAGTTCGGCATCCTGATCTGACTGACAGCGTCGAAGTAGAGTTCGCCGGTGCGCTCCAGTTCAGTAAGCATATGTTCGCACTCCCAGCCATCGCCGCCATAGACCTTTCGGAGGAGCGCCTTCTGCGAGCCCGGCGTTTCAGGCAAAATCGCGCTATCCGCCGCAAATACCAGGAGGAACAACGTACGATTGTCACGCAGCGTGAAGCGGCCGACCATGCGGCCCGGTTGGCCGTAGATCAGATACACATCCTCGTTGCGCGGCCGATAGCCGCGAGCTTCGAACGCCGCCACGACATACCCTAGATGCCGCTCGAACCGTGCCTGGGGTCCAAAGACCAGCTTGCGAACGGCCGAATGCAGGCCGTCCGCACCAATGAGAAGATCGCACCTGCGCCTGCCGCCGTGCTTCAGCTGGACTTCGACGCAATCTGCTTTTTCTTCGACGAGAATGATCTCGTCGCCGAAAATGCTTTCAGCGCAGCCGTTAGATCGTTCGAACAGCAGGCGCGAGAGGTGGCTGCGTTGAACGGTGGCGTATCGTCCGTTCGTCAATTCCGCGAAAACGCGCGTGCCGAAGCCGGCTAGTCGATGGCCGGCCTCGTCTACAATCCGCAATTCCTGAACGTGGTAGCCGTCGCGATTGATCTCCGGGAGCAATCCCATCCGTTCGGCGATGGTGTAGCCAAGCCCCCAGAAGTCGATGACATAGCCTCCTCCACGCAGAGCTGGAGCGTGCTCGACAAGCGTAGGCTCGAAGCCTGCTGCCCTCAGCCAGTAGGCAAGTGTGGGCCCAGCAATTCCAATGCCGGAGATTAGAACATTCTTCATGTCCTCGCCTCAGAGACGAACCACAATGTTAGCGCAGCGCCCCAGGTCGCTCTGGTGCTCCGACACTGCTCCCCTATTTGTCGTGCGACAAATTTCGCTCTGGTAGCTAGGACATTTAAGGCCGCGACGGAGTATTACCTTCAAGCTGAGCAAAGTACCGAAGGACAGTTCCGTCTGAACGCGCGGGTCGCTGGCTCTCGGTCGCGGTGCGATCGTTCCGTTCATGTTCCGAGTTGTCCCATCTGCGCCGGCGGACATCACCAACCTGAAGTTCCGGACCGTTTCGACAAAGGAGACGAATTGGAAGACAAGTTGACTGTTCATATCCGGCATATAGAGCGCACCCTCCGAGTAAGCGCGATGGGCCTATTTCTCGCCGTCTCGGTATGGTTGCTTCGCGATATTTTATTACTCTCGTTCAGCGCCGTCGTCATCGCTTGCGTTTTGCGGGGTGCAAGCAACGCCGTCCAGCGGGCAACGCGCCTCGGTCCATACACCTCGTTACTCTCCGTCATCCTCGTGACTGGACTGGCACTCGGTGCGCTACTGTGGTGGCGCGGCAGCGCAATTTTCAACCAGGCCGACGAAATCAGTCAGCAACTGAGAATCCAACTGGAGCGGATATGGGGCGAACTGGAACATAGCTCGTGGGGCTCGATCTTGGCCCAACAGTTGCTGATCGCCGGAAAGTCTCTGCGCGCTGGCCTGACTGGCTACGTCCCAGGCGTCGTTGGCTCCGTTCTCGGCATCAGTGGCACTCTTGTCGTCACGGGGGCGACAGCAATATTCCTCGCCGCATCGCCTCAACTGTATCTCGAAGGCTCGCTTCGTCTGCTTCCAATGACATGGCGGCCTCGTGGCCGGGAAGTTGCCAGGGAGCTCGGTGCTACGCTCAGGCTCTGGTTTCTTGGACAATTCATCGACATGCTGATCGTGGGGCTGTTCCTCGGATTGGGCCTTCTGTCGATCGGTTCGCCCTTGGCACTTTCACTGGCCCTGCTGGCGGGTTTGCTGAACTTCGTGCCTTACATCGGGGCGCTTGCCGGCGCCGTGCCGGCGATCCTTGTGGCCTTGTCTCAGTCTCCTATTCTAGCCGCTTGGGTCGCTCTCTTGTTTTTGTCGATCCAGCTATTGGAGGGAAATGTAATCGCACCATGGATCCAGAAAAGGACGATTTCGCTACCGCCGGCACTTACGATACTTTCCCAAACCGTGCTCGGGACTCTTTTCGGATTGATCGGGCTAATCGTTGCAACGCCTTTGATCGCGGTCCTGCTCGTTGCTGTCCGGATGATCTATGTTGAAGGGTTCTTGGAGCGCGAGAGTAAACAGTCCTCCCCAGAAACACATCGCTAAACGGTGCGGCGGCTATGCCGTTGGTACGGTGTCGTACACGCGCAAGTCTGGTCCGGCACTCGGCGCGACATAGTGTCCCGAACTCTTGACGCGAGAAACCAACATTGCAGGCTCAAGTTGAGACCGCGTTCTGAAATCACAGGAGCCACAGATGCGGAGACTCACACTTGCACTTTCTCTCACCGGCCTGATCGCAATTTCTCCTGTCAGCAGTACTCAGGCTGCACCTCTGACAGCGCTGTCTGCGGCCGCGGGCCCGACGGTGCACATCTCGGCGGTTCAGGATAATCTCACGCAGGTTCGCTGGCGCGGGGGCTGGGGGATCGGCGCAGGACTACTGGCAGGAGCGCTGATCGGCTCTGCCATTGCTGCCCCGTACTATGGGGAATATCCGCCGTACTATGGGTACAGATACCCATATGCGCGCTACGGTGGGTACTATCCAGCATACACCTATACACCTTACGGAAGTAGCTATGGCTGGGGACCGCAACCATACGCCTGGGGCCCGCGCCCCTGGCGCTATAGCTACGGCTGGTCCGCGCCGAGGCCGTGGGGATATACGGTCCGGCGTGCGCATCCCTGGCGTCATAGCTACGGCTGGGCGCCACGGCCCTACCGGCATCATCATGGCGTGATCCGTGCGCACCATCGGTGGTGACGCGCCGCGCTTGCAGCAAAGTGCCCGGCGCGTTCAGCAGGATCGTGCCGGGGAAGCTGCAGTCGCGGAATAGTTCTTGGAATGGGTTCGACCCGCCTACATGCGTTCTTTCACGCCGAGCTCTATCAGCCACCAATTCACTGGATAGCTCGTGAAAAATCCCGCGACCATCGCGATCTGCATCATGAACCAAAACTCTGGCATTGACGGCTCGAGCCTCACCCCGAGGACATTCCTAAAAATCGCGAACTGCGCGATTGCCATGAAACCGTACATACCGATTTGCCACGCAGTGAGCGAGGACTATCCCGTCTACAACTTCAAAGGTCAGTTCCGGTTGAACGTGACTTGGTAGCGGCACGATCGGCAGCTGTCGAATGCGACGACTCTCTTTCCATGAGTTTAGTCGTGGAATCTCGGACAAACCCCAGTTCCGAGATGAACTTCGAGAACCGGGTATATGCGACCTTCACCTGCTCGCGTTTTATGAATTCGGTATGCAGCGAGTTCGTGCTGCGCGCGACGGGTCCTCCGCGATCATTGCGCTGATTCGCTCCGCGTAGGGATCGAGCTTTCCGGCCGGAGCGACCTGGCCGGTCTTTTCGAATTCCTTGAACCATTTCGCGACCGTCGAATGATACACGCACATGCGCTTGCCGACATGGTGCGGCGTCAGACCGCTTTTCATGGCTTCGACCGCCAACAGCTTGTCCTTCTGCGGGACGCGGTGCATGCGACGAGGTTCGGTTACGGACTCGACCGGAGCTGGCGGCTGCCGTTGCAAGACGGCCTCGAATTGCGCGCGATCGTAGACCTTGCCTTGCGTTTTCTCGAGGGAGAATATTGGAAGCGCTCCGATCGATCTGAGCCAGCAGCTTCGTCTGGGCGTCGCGCACGAAACCCAGTTCCGTGATGGATTGCGAGAACCGCGTGTAGGCGACCTTTATGCCCCCGCGGTTCATGAACTCCAGGTCGAGTGCGAGCGTGCTGCGCGCCGGGTCCGCCTCGATCATGGAGACGATCGCGTCGGCGTACTGATCGAGCTTGCCGCTCTCCGCCGTGTCAAGATCAGCCCCCTCGGGTCGAAGCGCACGATCAGGGATAGGTGCGTAGCCGGGTGATCGTCTCAGGCAGCGATGCCATGAGCAGCACTACGCAGACGCACAGCAGCACGATATCCTTGAATAAGAACTCGCCGGCCAGATTCCAGGCCATCGGGTCCGTCGAAATGCTCCATTTGACGACGCCGGGAGTCGTGAAGAAGAACGACCAGGTCACCATGAAAGTAATGACTCCCATGAGGGACCCCAATGCCGACATCAAAGGACTGAATGCGCCGACAGCCAGCAAGATTGCGATGATGAATTCCGTCACGCCAAGGAAATAAGCTTCCCCCCTGAAACCGAACAGCGATAGCCAGGAAACGAACGGACTATGGCTTATGAACTGCTCTATGCCCTGAGCCGACTGCAAGGTGAACTTCTGCATGCCGAAGGATACGAAAATCACGACCATGACCCACCGCAGAATCGCCAAAAGTCGATAGGAGCCTGCTCCGGTTTCTGCAATATTGAAGGTTTTCTTCAGCTCTCGCATCTTGCCGCTCCTTTGTGGTCGATGCTGGCTGTACGTGGGCGTGGGTTCAATCGTTACGGACGCTGCGAACCTTTCGGTTCACGATCCCGTGCACCGTTCAGTTGCACGAACACCAAGTAAACATTTGCTGCCGAGGCTCCCAGATTTCGCTCCATCGCAGACTTTCGGCTTACTCAGGTATTTCCAGCAACCTTGCGGCTTTTTTGTAGATCTTCGTTAGATCGTCGAGCATGTGAAGGACCTCTTTGAATTGCCCAAAGGAATAGTCCGGCCTTAGCTCGCTGATTCGTCGACGCTCTGCTCGAGCTTCGTCCAGCCGTCCGGCCGCCGCAAGCGTCAACGCCGAAACAGCGTGCGCATGAACATGATCTCCGGCATTCAGCCCGACAAGCTGGGCGCATTCGCCGGCCTCTTGCACTTTGCCGAGACGGAGCAACGCGAACGTCCGCACCCTAAAAGTTCCAAACATCATGGGATCGAACGGGCTGAGGCGGGCCGCGATATCGGCGGCACCTATCGCGCTCTCAGGGGGACCCGTCTGGCATTGCACGAATGCGAGAGAGTAGTGAGCGAACGCGTAGTTGGGACTCAAATCGATCGATCGATTGAGGCTGTCGACGGCTCCCACGTGGGCATACGCCAGCCATTTTGCGTGACCGACCGCGCAATGCGCCGCCGGGTCGTTAGGATCCGCCAAGAGCGCCTGCTCGGCAGTCTCCCATGCCAAAGCTATCTCGCGTTTCGATTCCAGCACATTCAGATGGAAAGCGTTGTGAAAATGCGTGAACGACAGTCCCGCGTAGCTTCGCGAAAACATCGGATCGCGGGCGATCGCCATGCTGAAGAAGTGCTGGGCCTCGAGGTTACCATCGCTTGTGAAGCGAGACATGCTGGTAAGTCCTCGATGGTACGCCTGCCACGCATCGAGCGAAGCTGGCGGTGTGAGCAGCGCACGGTTTCGTTCGATAATATGGATCTCTGCATCGAGGCCCGTTATGATGCGCGCCGCGAGCAAAGGAGGCACGGCGTAGGAATCGCCGGCATCGCACCTGAACTCGTCGACCCAGAAAATGCGATCGCTTGTGGGGTCGATCAACTCCACCGAAACAACGTAGCTTTTCCCGTCCCGTCGCAAATGGCCGGTCGCCACGTATTGCGCATTCACCAGGGCGGCTGCCGTTCCTGGAGGCAAGCTGCGCAACGAAAAGGCCGTCCCCCGGGCAATAACGCTGAAGCTTCGCAATTTCGCTAAACCGAAGATGATGTCGCAGGTGATGCTGTCGGCGTCCGCGATGCCTTCCGGCGCCGCCGTGAAAGGCAGCAAAAGCAGAGTGGATTTTCCCACGTTCCTCGTTGGCGGCTTCGGGGGAACGTCGAAACGCGCGTTTTCAATCAAGCTTGCGACGGTAGGCCTCGAGCAGCTCCGCCGCGCTGCCGCGAAAGCGGTCTCGAGCGATCCTGGATCGATGGCTTCAGCGCGAAAACGCGCCAAGGACAACTCGATCTGGTGCTGAGCTTCCGTATGAAGACCGCGATGGAGCAGCGCGCGAACAAGTTCGAGGTGAGCCGCTTCGTCGAACGGCGCCAATTCGATGCATTCTCGCAAGAATTCGATGCGTTCGTCGCTCTCTGGCGGCAGGACCGAAGTGAGACGTTCGAGAAGCTGCTGGCGCATCTGACGGAAACGGTGCCGCTGGCCAGCAAGCCAGTTTTCGATCGAAGGAGCGCCGTCGACCGAGAGACCTTCGAGGAACTCTCCCTTGAACAACGCCAACAGCGACCGAAGCTCTCCGGGCGACGCCGTCGCCAAGGCCTTCTGCATCCTTAGTGTGACGGACTGGGCATCGACATCGAGCGAACCTGCGTCGATCCAAACCTGCTTGCGGTCGGCGACGATCCGCCTCTCCGTCGGCCTGTCCATGAGGGGGCGCAGCTTGGAAAGACACCAGCGCAACTCACCCCGCGGGTCGTCCGCGACATCCCAAAACAACTCGCACAGCTTCTCGCGGGTGACCGGGCGCGGCGACATTGCCAGATACGCAAGAAGAGCCCGGACTTTACGCGAGGGCGGCTGATCCAAGGGGACATCGTCGCGGATGACCTGGAGCGGTCCCAGCAACTGCACTCGATCCGTCGACTGATGCGCCATTTCCACGGTCGCTCCAACGCTCGCTCCAACGAGGACCGCTTACAGCGGGGAGTAGGACATCTTCTGGCTACCGTGCACTAACACATCGCAGCCGTGCCATGGAAGTTCAACGTGATCAATTACATGTCTCGTCAGCCGTTGGCCGGTGCTCGGACAAGTCGCGGATCCGCCTTGACCAAGGCGCCCAGGACGCGTGGCAATGGTGAATAGAGGGATAGCCTCTCCTGAGAGAATGAACGCCTTCTCCGACGGCGTATTCGCCGTGATCATCACGGTTCTGGTGCTGGAGCTCCATCCTCCGAGGAAGGCCAGCTTAGGAGCGCTCTTGGAACTTTGGCCGACCGCGATCAGCTACATTATCAGCTACCTGTTCATCGCGATCGTTTGGGTAAACCACCATCACCTTTTGAGGTTTCCCGATGCTGCGACGCAACGTTTGATATGGGGAAACTTTGCGCATCTGTTCGCCGTCTCGTTGATCCCATTCGCCACTGCATGGGTCGCGACCACTCGACTGAGCGCCGCCGCCGTAGCTTTCTATGCTGGTGATTTCTTCTTGGTCAACGCGACGTATCTGCTGCTGTGCCTTGAGGCCGTCGACCGATCTGCACCTCACAAAGTAGAGCGGAAAGTCCGATCGATGATGCGCATGCGCTCGCTTGCGACGCTGGCGGTGTTCGCCGCCGCAGGAATCGTAGCGCTTCGCTATCCGATCGTCGGCATGGCGCTGATCTGCCTTTGCCTGTTCGTTTACCTCAGTCCAGCGCGGATAATAGGAGCGTCTGATGACTCCGGTTAGATACAAGACAGTCGAAGTTAGCGGCATTACCATCTTCTATCGCGAAGCGCGAAATGCCGGCGCCCCGAAGCTGCTACTCTTGCACGGCTTTCCGACCGCAAGCCATATGTTCCGCGGCCTGCTTCCGCTCCTTGCCGAAAGATTTGACGTGATCGCGCCGGACCTTCCCGGCTTCGGTCAATCCGAGATGCCGGTGCGGGAGAAGTTTCTCTACACGTTCGAGAACATCGCTCGAGTAATCGAGCGCTTTACGGAGATCGTGGAGTACGATCGCTTCGCTCTCTACGTCTTCGATTACGGTGCGCCGACCGGCTTTCGGATGGCGGTCCGGCGCCCAGAACGCATCACGGCGATCGTCTCCCAAAACGGAAATGCCTACGAAGAGGGCCTCAGTGACGGGTGGGCTCCGATCAGGGCGTACTGGGAGAACGCCTCGCAAGCGAATCGGGAAGCGCTGCGCGCCTTTCTCACGCCCGAAACGACCGCTTGGCAATACACCAAAGGCGTTCCCGATCCCTCGATCGTGTCGCCGGACGGCCAGAATCTCGACAATTTTTACTTGGCACGTCCCGGAGCAGACGGAATTCAGCTCGACCTTCTCGGCGATTATAAGACCAATATTGCACTTTACCCCTCATTCCAACGATATTTCCGTACACATAAACCGCCATTCCTGGCGGTATGGGGCAAGAACGATCCGTTCTTCCTTGCGGCAGGCGCCGAAGCATTCAAGCGAGACATTCCGGGGGCAACGGTTCGGTTCTTCGATACCGGCCACTTCGCGCTGGAAACGCACTGCGCCGAAATCGCCCAGGCCATCAACGAATTCTTGGGTGATCCTGGGGGACGGCAAAAGATCCCTCACCGCCTCGAGCATTAGGAGAAACCTCATGGGATTATCCTGGCAACAAGGTCCGCTATCAACCGGCGCTGTCGGCCGCTTCATCGTGCCGGAGCCCTTGCCGAAGCGACTGCTTTACGTCGAGCGCTTGCGCCGCCGGATGCGGGTGCGTTTTGGCGGAACTTGGGTCGCTGACAGCGAAAACGTTGTTCTGCTGTTCGAGCCGGCTCGTTATCCGGTCGCGTACTTTCCCGAGAACGATATACCGCCTGGCGTTCTCGAGCGCGCCGAGCAGGTCACCAGGCATGCCGATCTCGGAACTACCTCCTGGTATAGCGTCCGCGCCGACGACGAGCACGTAGCGGCCCGCGGGGCGTGGCAGCACACCGATCTTCCGGCCCACGCCAGCGATCTGCGGGGGCGCATTGCCTTCGCATGGCGCGCGATGGATGCGTTCTACGAGGAGGACGAGCGGATCGTCGGTCACGCCGCCGATCCTTACCACCGCATCGACATTCGCCAGGCTTCGCGCAATCTTGTGGTTCGCTACGGAGACCGCCTGGTCGCCGACACCAGGCGGCCGCTTGTGCTCTATGAGTCGGGTTTCGCGCCGCGCTGGTACGTTCCGCGCGAAGACATCGACGAAGCGGCGCTTGCGCCGGTGAAGCTGCAGACCTTCTGTCCATACAAGGGACTGTGCAGCTACTTCTCCGTCGGCGAGGCGCGGCAGGCGGCGTGGTCGTATCCCGACCCGTACCCCGAAGTGCGCCGTATCTCCAACATGGTCTCGTTCGAGCCTGACGTCGTCACAGTCCAGTTGGACGGCGTTCAGCTTCGTCTCGAGCCCGGGCAATCGGTGGTACCGCACGGTCCCGACCGCAACCTCGATGTCGAAGAGTTCGCCCGCGCGTGAACCCGGCTGGCCAAGCCAAACCATCTGAAGCGGAGCTGGGCATGGCGCGACTGCTTTCGGTGAATGTCGGACTGCCGCGCGACATCGCGTGGAAGGGCCGCACGGTGCATACCGGCATCTGGAAGGACCCGGTGCCCGGTCGCTGCAAGGTCGGTCGTCTTAATCTCGCCGGCGACGGCCAGGGCGACCTCGACGGCCATGGGGGCGAGATGCGCGCCGTGTTCGTCTACCAGATCGAGTCCTATCGCCATTGGCAGGATAAGCTGCAGCGCTCCGACTTCGTCCACGGCCAATTCGGAGAAAATTTCACCGTCGAAGGCTTGCCGGATGATGCCGTGTGCATCGGTGACCGCTACCGCATCGGCAGCTCATTGTTCGAGGTAACGCAGCCGCGCGTGACATGTTATCGCGTGGGCGTCCGGCTCGGCGAGCCGCGCATGCCGGCCCTGCTGACGTCGAGCGGGCGGCCGGGCTTCTACTTCCGCGTCCTCGCGGAGGGCGAGGTCGGCGCCGGCGATGTGATCGTCAGGGTCGGAGAGGCGGACGAGCGCATGACCGTCGCCGAGATCAACGCGCTCCTCTACTCGTCCGAACATCCGCGCGAGCGCCTCGAGCGGGCTTTGAGAATCGGAGCGCTCTCGCTGGGATGGCGCTCGTCATTCGGAGCTCTTCTCAACGGGCAGGCCGCCAACGCAAGCGGCAATGCGGGGCTCGCGCCTGCATCCGCCGCCCACCCTGCTGCGTCTGGATTTCGCCCGCTCGCGATCACCGCGATCGAACAGGAATCCGCGGATGTGCTCTCGTTGACGATGCGCGATCCGGACGGCAAGAAGCTGCTTCCGGCTCTGCCCGGTCAGTATGTCGTTCTGCGGCTGCGGCCTGGGGGAGACCGTCCGCCGCTGCTGCGCAGCTACTCGCTGTCTGGCCCTCCGTCGAGCGAACAATGTCGCATCAGCATCAAGATTGAGCCGGACGGGGCCGCCGGCGCCTATCTCCGCGACCATGTCCGAGTCTATGATCTTATCGAGGTCAGTTCGCCGCGCGGAAGCTTCATCCTGCAATCAGGCGAACGACCCGTGGTGCTGCTCAGCGCCGGGATCGGCGCAACGCCGGTGCTTGCGATGCTATCTGCGCTGGCTGCGGCGCGTTCGCCGCGACAAATCCTGTGGCTGCATGCGGCGCGCGACGGGCGGCATCATCCCTTTGCCGCCGAGGTCCGCCTCCTGATGGGCGCGCTCTCGCACGGCCGCCTCCATGTCTGTTACAGCAGGCCGGGTGCATATGACAAGATTGGCGAGAATTTCGATGAGCCCGGCCACCTGTCACGATCGACGTTCGATGCAATCGGTATGCCGCGCGACGCGGACGTCTATATCTGCGGGCCCAATCGTTTCATGACCGACATGAAGGCGGGGCTCGCAGCTTATGGCGTGGCGCCGGAACGGCAGCATCTCGAGATTTTCAACGGTGGCGAGGCGCTCAATCCTGGCATCGTGGGCACCACGCCGCGCGCACCACATCCGCCAGCCGACGATGCCGCAACCGGTCCGCTGGTCTCGTTCGCACGCAGCGGCGTTGCCGCGCACTGGAACGCTTCGACCTATCAAAACATCCTAGAACTCGCCGAGGCATGCGACGTACCGGTGCGCTGGTCGTGCCGGACCGGCATTTGCCACAACTGCGAAAGTGGCCTGATATCAGGCGCGGCCGCCTATGAACCGCAGCCCCTCGACATGCCGCCAGAAGGCAACGTGCTGATCTGTTGCTCGCAGCCGACCGACGATGTCGTCATCGATCTTTGAAACGATGGATGCAAACGCAATGAAGGCAACCAACACAGCAATCAAATTCTCGGTCGAGGTAGTCGTACTGCCGGTGAGCGATGTCGATCGTGCGCTTCGGTTCTACGTTAACCAGGTCGGCTTCACTCTGGACGTTGATTATGCGCCGAATGACCTGTTCCGCGTGGTGCAGCTCACACCTCCGGGCTCCGGCTGTTCGATCCAGATCGGCAAAGGAACCACTGCCGCTCCTGCCGGATCCGTGCAGAACATCTATCTCGTCGTGAACGATGTCGAGGTCGCACGCAACCTACTGAGCGAGCGGGGCGTCGCCGTTGGGGAGATCAGACATAAGACTCCAATTGATGCATGGGACGGCAGTTTCGCGCCCGGACTCGATGCGGCTCGGAAGGATTACGCGAGCTTCTGCGAATTCTTCGACCCGGACGGCAATCATTGGCTGCTCCAGGAACGCGGTTACCGCAGCTCATAATTGACCCTTGAAGCACTGGCCTTTCCCGCGTCCCGCCGCGAAGCTTATGCAAGGATGACTTACTCCGGACAGCGCTCGGTTCTGGGTCTCAAGATCCAATATGACTTCAGGTTCACTATGCCGGTTGGAATCAAGCTGGTCGTATTCGCCGGAACAGACCTGTGCCAGGATCACGCGCAAACCCGATTACGGCGATGAAGTGAGAAAAACTGGTGTACGCCACATCGAGGCCGTGAGTCTCGTTGAAATCCTTCCAGAGCGCGTGCGTACTGCGCCCCGTATCTGCCTCGATCATGCCGATGATAACGTCGGCATAGGGATCGGGCTTGCCGGCGGGCTCGATCCGACCGGTCTTCTCGAAATGCTGGGCCCATTTTGTGATCGACTTGTGGGCGATGCCGAGGCGCTTGCCGACGTAGTACGCGGCGAGGCCGCTCCGCACCGCCTCGACCGCCTGCCGCTTCAAATCCGCAGAAACGCGCGCGCCGGCGCGGACCGGACGTTCCACTTCGTCGTGCCGGGGCGGCTGCACTGCGAGGGCCGCTTCGACCTGCGTGCGCGAATAGACGGAAACCCAACCGTCGCGGAGCGTGAATTCTGGCATGATGCCGATCGATCGCAACCAGGCGTTCCTTTCGCGCCCGTTTCCGAATACGGTGCGCGCTCATTTCCTGTCCGAATATCCAGCGCTTCGCCCCTGCCTCCACGTCCGCGCGCGTGAACATAGCGACCTCTCCCTTGCGCTTCGGCAGGATGCCGTCCCGTCCCATGGCCCAGACCACGGTCTCGTCGGTGCCGAGCATCTGGGCGGCCTGGTCGCGCGTAAGCCATGCTTCCTGGGCACCCGCCGTTGCCGGCCTAGCCGCTTGCTTCAGGAAGGCTTCGAGTTCCGACTGGTCGACGGAGACCGCGTGCCGCCAGTCGCGACCGAAGGGCGCCTCGGTTCGGATCTGCAAGGCGCCGGTCACGATGCCTTCGACGATGGCGGCCCAGGGCGCCACTCCGCCCAGCTCGCGGACCGCGGCGATGAGCTTGACGCGGCCCTCGCCGGCGGCGGGCGCTGCGCGCTCGCGGATGGCGATCAGAACGGCCTTGGCCGAGGATTCGCGGTAGTACCGCTTGCGCGGCAGCATCGCGGCGGCCGGCCCCTGGACGCGCTGGATCAGCTCGCGATCGGCGAGATCTTCGATCGCCGAAGCAGGCACCCGCAGCAGCGCCGTCACCATCCTGCCGGTCACGGCATCCTTGTAGACGGCCGCGAGCGGAGCGACGTCGGCGATCTTCATCAGCACGGGCGATTGTTCGGCATCGGCGCGGCGGGTTTCGACGGCTCCGCTTTCCGCCAGTCGGCCGAGCGCGTGCTTCCGGAGGCCCAGCTCGGCCGACAGCGCGTCCATGGTCAACCAGGCGCCGCCTTGGGCGTCGGCCAGGCGCGGGACGCTGCGGCGGACGAACCCATCGTCCCGGGTGCGTGCGAGATCGCGGGCGATGGCATCGTTGGCGAAGCGTCGAATGACGGGACTGAGGTGCCGGTCGAGCGGCATGGCAGCCAGCGGGCCGAGCTCCTTGTAGAGTCCGTGCGAAGAGGTCCTCTCGTCGGCGGAAACACGCATACGGGCGGCGAGCGCCGCAAATCCGTCTTCGCCCCCGATCAGCGCCCTTCCCGCAGCCTCCAGCATTTCCGCCGACAGCTCCGTGAAGTCCGGCGCCCGCAGCGGCCGGCCGGCGTCGGTCAATTTGGTACTGGCGCCGGGGCGGAGTGCGCTGGCCATGCACATGACTGCCTCGAACAATTCCCCGTTGGTGGCGCCGGCGAGCTCCTGCGGAACGAGAGCCATGGCTGCGCGCCGGCGCTGCGGGTCCGGGTGCAGCAGGGCGACGACGAAGCCGATCGCTTCCGGATCCCGGAATTCGATGATCGGCTGGGGATGGTCCCGCAGGTCGGTCGACGGGTAGCCGTCGCGGTCCGTGCAGTGGTCGCACTTGGTCGGACCGCGCATGGACGTCCAGCCGAAGCGGCGGCCGCAGACCGGACAGACTTCGACCAGCGGTTCTCTGGTGTCCGGATCGAATCCGAAGCACCGGATCTCCCACAGGGCGCGGTAGTACGGGTCGCCGGCGAGCGCCCGAGGCGAGAGCCGCCGGTATCGGGATTCCCAATACTGGGCCCGGATCGGCGTCCCGAAGAACTCGATCATGGCGGAGCTGCCGTGTTCGCGCCGGTACCAGCGGCGCCTCACCTCTTCAGGATCGAGCTTGAACAGGGCGGCTAGTCCGGCGACCGCCTCCTCCGTCAGCTTGGCCGCGTTCGGCGGCGCGTTCGGATCGGGATCGAGCCCCGCCATCCGCAAGGCCTGTCGCGAGTTCCGGATCATCGTGTTCTGCAGCGCGCGGTCCATGTAGCCGAGCAGGCCTTCGTCGATGCGCGGGACCGGCATTCTGGCGACGAAGGGGCGGACGACGGATGCCATCGTTCACGCCGCGGCCGGCTTCCACATCACGCGGACCGTCTCCAGCGTGGTCGGCCTGGGCTCGGAGACCCAGGGATCGTAGATCTCGATCGGCTCGCCGTTCTCGTCGACCTGTTCGCGTTTCCAAGCCCAGAACGACTCCTTGATGTCGTCCCAGGTGACGACGCGACGTTTGTCGCGCTGGGATATCCGCAGCGCGCCCATCAGGATCCGGCTGACCAGGCCGGCGATCCCTTGCGACATGTCGTAGACCATGGCGCGGCTGCGCACGTTATCGATGAGCCTGATCGGCTGCTCGATGATCCCCTCGCGCACCATCTGGCGTTCGATGCGTCCGACGAACTTGTAGAAATAATGGTAGTGGTCGGCTCGGCGCAGGTCGACCGGCTCCAGCGATACCCCTTCGATCTTGCGGTTGTTGAGCTCGGCGCTCATCTCGAAATACAACTCCGCATCCGAAGTGCCCATCAGTACGATGGCAAACAGCCCGTCGTTGACGAGGCTCTTGAAGTGCGAAGCGATGGTCGCGGCCCGTTCACGCTTGTTGACGCTTCCGAGCGGAGTGTGGCTCTCGTCGAGCGCCACGACGTAGGTGCCGGCCTCGCGGGCGACCTTGCGGATCGCCCGCGTCACGATATCCTGCTCATAGCGGTCGGCGAACTGCTTCTGGAGCACCTCTTTGGCTTGGGGATCCCCGAACGCTTCGAGAACGAGCGCTTGCAAACTCTTCATCGTGCGCGTGTTCGACCGGCACTTGACAATGAGTACGGGCGTCGTGCCCGGATAATCCTTCTTCAGCTTCTCGGCGACGCGCAGCATCGACGTCGTCTTGGTCGATCCGGAGGGTCCGATGATCGGCATGACCGGCAGTTCCGTGTAGGTGAAGGTCTGTCCGGGCGCGGCGTTGTCGTCGTCCGAAAGGCAATCGTCGGCCATCAACGCCCTGGTTTCCTCCACGAGCTCGCGGGTGTATCGTTCGATCGTGTCGAGCCGGCTGTTTTCGACCACCATCTTCTTCAGCCTGGCCCTGAGCTGCGCCTGGCTGACGAAGCTGTCGCGGTCATCCTGCTTCATGGTCGCTCACTCCTCGTCGAGGTACTTGTCGATGTCTTCCCGGCTGGCCCGCTGCTCGGATGCCGGTTCCTTCTTGCGGGATGGCTGCTCGGACGCGGCCGCCTTGCGGGCGCGCTCCTTGACGCGCGCGACGGCCTTTTCGGCGCGTTCCTCGGCCGCCGCTTCGGCCTTCTCGCGTATGGTCCGCTTCGCCTTCGCCTGGGCCTTCTTTCCGGCGCCGCGGCCTTTCGGCTGGAAATACTCGTCGGTCTCCCGTTCCAAAGCCGCGACCTGCTGCGGGATCAAGGTCGCGCGCGCCATGCCGCCCGGCGTCGAGGGCGCGGTCGCGAACACCACCTGCGACGCCTCGACCGCGAGCGGGGGGGACTTCACCTTCACCAATTGCTCGAAGGTCCCCAAGGACTGCGCAAGGCCCCGAATTGCATCCTTCGTTTCCCGCAGGGGCAGCAGCCCCGCCGTCTTCTCCCACTTCGCGCGCAGCTTGTTGCGTGCGACCCACTTCTCCTCGTCGGTCCTGAATCGGAAGCCGTTCTTCTTGGCGTATTCCCTGATCTGGTCGGCGTGCCAGAAGCTGATCGGGATCGGAAGCTCGCGGCGGGCGTCGCGCTGGGCTCCGTCGATCTTTACGCCGTAGCAGAATTTGCGGTCGCGGTTGGGCAGCGTTTCCCAGCGCGGGGGCTTGACGGCGTCGTTCCAGATGCGGACGCAGGATACGTCGAAAGGATCGTACCGGATCTTCGCCCAACAGCGCGCGCTGCCGACCGGCGATGAGACTGGTCCCGCCGGGCGGCGAGCGCGGACATCGGGCCGAGAATCCGGCTGACCACGTCCGCGTCGAGGAAGGTCTGATGACGGAATGTGACGCCCTTGCGCGTGAAACGGACTCTAGCTGTCCGTCCGAGCAGGGCGTCGAGGGAATGGACATCCGAGATGATGCGACGCGTCTTCAACTTCCGCTTCCACGCGGAGGCGGGCGACTCGCCGAGCGAGGAGTGCTCATCGAGATGGTACTCCTGGATGGTTTCGTGGATGAGTTCGTCGAGCATGCCGAGCGAAATCGTCGCCTCTTTGCGCGGCTCATGATCGACGAGACGCGCTTCGGTCGGCCCGAACGGCACGGCACCGGGAATCTTGTGGAATAATTTCTGGTTCAGCGTCTTGAAGAAGCGCTCCCCGATCGCCTTGTAGGTCGGGCGGTGTACCGGCGACCAGACCGGCTCGATGCCGATGTCACGCAGCGCGTCCTGGAAGCTGGGAGACTTGAATTCCCAGCCGCTGTCCACCAGGATCGTCTGCGGAAGACCCCATCCGTCCCACGCGTCCGGTTCATAGTCGATATCCGGAAATACGTGCTGTACGTAGTTCTTCGACCGGACGACGCGTTTCACGCACGTCATGACGTTGTAGATCGAAGGGTCCTCATACGTGACGACGTAGCCGAGAATGACGCGCGGGCAGGCATCGATTGCGATCGTCAGCGTCGGCCGGCGCAGCGGCAGTCCGGTGGCCGTGTCGAGCACGGTCCACGCGTCAGCGGTCGTGTGGTCGATGATGACGATCTCGAGCGGCGCGTCGGCGGTCGGGCTGTCCTTGATGCCACTGAATTTCAAAGTGGCCGCATGGACGGTGTATTTTCGCGCCCAGTTGTCGCGATTGATCGTCTTGTTGATGCGCCGGCGGATCGTCTCTGAACGGCGCGGGTATTTTTCGATCTCCCCTTCGCCGACATCCCTTCTGCGGGCGTTCTCCGCTGCGATCTTGTCGCGGAAAAAAGCGTATGCGTCGTCGTAGGTGCGGGCCCGCAGATCCCAGTAGAAGACGATCGTCTGACCGATCGCTTCTTCCACGAAGCGCTCGAACCGCTTGCGCGGTGTCTTGCCGCGGCGCGAACGGAAAAGCCGGAGCGGCCGGTTGCCAGGCTCGCCGCACAGAGTGATGGCATCGTAGAGGCGCCCCGGCGCTACGGGCCAGGAGAGATGACTCGGCTGCGTTCGTTTGGCGTCGACTATGAAGTTGCCGAGCCATTTCTTCCCTAATTTTGCGTCCGGCGTATTGTCCCAGCGGGGGACAAGCCACTGGAATGTCCGCGCGCGAACGGCGTCGGGCGAATGCTCCTCGTCCGGCCCGAACTCTGCGTTGTCATTGCACGACTGCGGTTTGCGGTCTTTGCCGCGGAAGACGTCGATACGCCGCGCGGTGCCGAGGTCGAGCATTTCGACCAACGCGGGTTCGGCAAGCGGGAAGCGTTTTTTCGTCGTTTCCTTCCAGAACCATAAAGTTCCGTCGTCCCACTCTTCATGGAATCGGTGGCGGCCATCCGGGAATTCGTAGATGTCGCCGACGTTGATATCGAGCGTGGTCATGGCTGGGCCCCCGACGACCGCTTGCGCGAACCGACCGCCTCCTCCGGCTTGCCGACGGGGCTGTCGTGGCGGATGCGGCGACGGGGATCGACGGCGACCCGACGGGTGCACATCATGGCACGCACGATCGCGGTGGCGCGATCGAGCGGAATGCGTGCCGCTTCCGCTACGATCTCCTCGGCCTTCCCGAGCGCGATCTCGCGTTCGACGTGGAATGCTTCCTCGATCGCGAGCACGGCCGGGCGAACGATCAGCGCGAACCGGTCCGCGCAGACCGCCTTGGCGTTTGGAAAAGACCGGGTCGATCTCGAACTCGTCCTCCGCGATCGCGACGCGGAATTTCCAGCCGAGCGCCCTGTACACGGCCTCGGCGCCGGCCAGTTTCTCGAGGTAGTCCGGATCCTCCAGCTCCTCCTCCGTCTTCTTCACCTCCACGATCTCGGTCGTGCCGTCGGCGTAGTCGACCCGGACGTCGGGAAAATAGATGAGCGGCCGCGGCGCGCCCGTCATCATCTCGAGTCTATGGGGCTGCGCGAGTGAAGCGCGTGACTTTCGGGTCTACCTCGCAGCACCGGAACAGATGTCGCTCGGCATAGGATTCCCAAGGCAAAGCGCGCCGGCTCTTTCTCGACGTCCAGCGGCCGGTCGGTTTCGAGTGCGCGGCCTCGACAAAAGTCCGGATCGGCCTGAATCCTTCCGCTTGCACGATGACGGCTTTCGCGGGCGCGAGGATCTCGGCGCGCTGGCTGATATCGCTCATCGGCCCGCCCTCCCGATCTTTCCGGCCTTGCCCGCGGGCCTGGCGGAATCGAAAATCCGCTTGAGCTCGGCACCGCTCATATAGCGGGCGCTTTTCAGGGCCTGCGCGATGGCGATCACGGTGCCTAGATGCTCGGCGACGATAGCGTCGGCACGCTTCTGCAGCCGCCGCAGGTCTTCTTCCACTAGCCTGCGCAGATCCGGATCGCAGCGGGCCGCTTCCACGGCCTCCTGCGGGGTACCGTGAAAGAACATCTCGTCCGCGACGCAGTAGGACAGCCGCAACGCCGAGATGACCTTGGTAGCGAGCCCGACGTCCGACTGCTCGTCGCCGCCGGCGCCGATGGAGTAGTCACCGTAAAGCGCCATCTCCGCCGCCCGCCCGCCGAGCGTCATGGTGACGCCGTCCTCGAGGGTGCTGCGGGTAGCCAGGCAGCCTTCAGGAACCTCGATCAATGTCCGGTTCGACGGTCCGACGCGCGCCCCGATCGCGCAATGACGGACCCGCCCGTAGGAAAGCGCCAGTGCCAGCACCACGTGCCCGGTCTCATGCGCGAAGACACGGTCGTCGACCAAGGCTACCTTGTCGCCGAGGAGCGCCACCTTGAGGTCGTCGGCCTGAAGCGCCCGCCCGGCCCGGCGCGCGATGGCTCGTCCCTCACGGACCGTCGCCATGACTTCTGCCGCCGTGGAGCGACCGATCAGTTGGGCCACCTCGACGAGTTCGTTCTCGCCGACCTCGCCGTTCACCTGAAACTTCAGCATGGAAAGAATGCCGGAAGCATCCGCTGGCCCCAGCGTGACCATGCGTTCGAGCCGTCCCGGCCGCAGCAATGCGTCGTCCAGCGCAGCGGGCCGATTGGTCGCCGATATCACGATGACGCCGGTGCGGCTCGACGAACTCCCGCTATCCAGCCTCAGGAGCACCTCCGCCAAAATCGCCGACCAGAAGTCGGAATTGCGGGAGGCCGAGTTGCGGCTAGGGATAGCGTCGACCTCGTCGAGCATGAGGATCGCGACGCCGTGCGCGCGCGCAGCGGCCGCAGCGGAGTCGAACGTGTTGCGGACTGCACGGAGGCAATCGTCGAGGAACCCGGTTTTTCCGGCCAGAAACCACGCGGGGACGTTGGAGAAAATAATGGGGCAGTTGCAATGGCGGGCCAGGGAACGGGCCCAGACGCTCTTCCCCGTGCCGGGCGGGCCCGCCACGCAAATTCCATGAGGCACGTCTGACCAGGAGCATGCTTTTCGACGGTATGACTCGATCGCCTCGCCGAGCTCTACGCTCCACGTCCGCAATGCGCCGTATTCGACGGCCTCGGCCAGAACAGGCAGCCGTTCATCCGGCTGGACCTTCAGCAGCCGCGAGGCATTGGCCAGGCGGGCGGCGATGCGCTGCGCTCCGGAGCCTGGCCGGAAGCACGCGATAAGAGCCGGATAGGCCAATCCCTCCCCGTCGCCGGCGCGAAGGCTGATCTGCCCGCCGGCGAACCTGTCGATTGCCCGGCGCAACACCTCCGTATCCGGCGGCGCTATCTCGATGGTGATATCAGCGGTCAGACGGAGCGCTTCCGGAGCGTCGGTCTCGTCGACGCAAACCGTAGCGACGCAACGGCCCTCGCTCAGGTAATCTGCCGCCTGAGCCGAGAGGTCGGGCCTGTAGGGCGTCCAACCTGAGGTGCTGCGGCCAATCATCACCCAGCGCGGGCCGAAAGCAGACCGGAACTCGCGCTGCACCGGCTCGATCCAGTCCGGGCCGGGCACCTGCACGACCACCGCGAGCGCCTGGACATGGCGCAGCTGTCGCCGGAGATTTCGCGGGATGGAGGCGTCCAGCACCGCGCCCATGATCGCCGTGGCGGCCGAAACGCGACGCTTCTGACTGTTCGGATCCGTCTGATGATCCTCCTCGTCCTCGTCATCCTCGACGAGCTCGAACGAGGGCGGCTCGGAAATCGCTCGGGTGCCGTACTTTGCGCGCAAGCGCGCGATGCCGCGCTGGAACTCAGCACGGGGATCGGGCAAGCGGACCAAAGGATCGACTTTCGTCGCGGAGGTCGTCGGCTTTTTGCTCATGTTCTCATCTCTCCCAACCGAAGTTCGGCGGCCCGCGGTGGCTGGAGACGGAGCTGCCCGGCCATCGGCAAGGCTCCGCCGGCCGCCGGAAAGCAGGGCTCGCCGGCGGGGGTATCGATCGATGGATTGTGAGGAGCGGGAGGTGGGCGCGCGCTTGCGTTCCCGGAGCAGAGGTGGTCTGCTCAGAGTCGCACTTTGCGGTGCGCGCCTACCAGAGAGAGTGCTCGCTCCTAACGGGCGCTCTCTCGCTCTCACTGTTCACCGCCGATGCGGGTATCCCCCGGGGCTGTTACGAGCTGCCGCCCCTTCGGAAGACTTTCCGCGTTTCGCGGGTAGGCTCTCTTTTTCTACATTCCTTTTTTCCTCAGAACCGCCTCAGCCGGTGGCGGGTAAACATGAACCGAGCTAAGTCTCGCGAAAAGGCCCGCCTGGTTCCGGAGTGACGATCGTAAGTTGAGGCGATCCGACCCGTCAGCCATGTCGGCGTTTTCCTCGACCGATGCTCTCCTAAAATCGAATCCTTTCGCATCGACGGCGCCGAACGGCTTCGCGAAGCCGGATCCGAATCTCGGGACGAGGCCGCGGCACTTGAGTTCGTCGAGTGTGCGCAAAGGAATCGCTCCGTGCGGATTCCGCTCCGCTCCCGCAGATTCCGAATCCTTTCTCGCGCATTCCGAGTCGCCGGCGGCGCCACAACCGGAATCGAGGATTCTCACATCGGCGTGAGCGGGCTCTCTCGGGCGTGCCAGATCCGATCCTTGGGCGCCGTTCGACGGAGAAGGATTGCTAAGGATGGATTCCCAAGCCGTTCCGGTCGTCATGTCCGCGCCCTCACCACGCTGCCGGGCCCCAGCCGCTGCGAGATCAGGTCCAACTCGATCAGGTCGTCGCAAGCTGGCCATGACCGTCGGCGCCGGATCTTGGTTCGCCTGCAATCCTTCGAGTAGGCGCCGCGCTAAGCTGCCGCGACGGCGAGCGAACGCGAAACATATCGAGTCGACGCACCTCTCCCAAAATGCTACATTTCTAGGCTTAAACTCCTGTTCCTGAGACGATTTCCGACTCCCAGGTCGCATCCCGCGATTGGATGACGAGAGCGCGTGCATGAATATTCAAACCAAGGCGGGCGGAGAGGATCCGCTTGTCGTAACGCAGTTTTACTACTCGCAGACGTTGCCGTATTTGATGTTCAAACATCACGCGGAAATTCGTCGGCGGCTCGTCGACGTTCCTCGCGAACTGCGACAACGCGAGTTGGCACCTCAACTCATCGCGCTGGGCGAAGCCGCAGGCGATCAGGCGTGGCTCGTCTTCCGCGCGTATCTGGACAAGGTTGAAGCGGAGATCGCAAAGCTCGTTCGAATTCATTCTCCTGGATTTTGGTTTCATCTCCATCGGCGTCGGCGCCCCATGCTCGCGGAGGCGCACGGGTTCAACAACGACGATGCCACCGTGATGTTGGTGCGCAGCATCGCCGAGCTCGCATACGCGAAGCACGGTGCGCTTAGCAAAACCGATGACCTTGGTCCTGTCCGCCGGACGCGATTACAGACCCTACTCGACGGCGCCTGGTATGAAGCCATGGCCGAAGCGTATGGAGGAAAATTGAAGGCGAAGAAGGCCTACCAGGCTTTGCGCGAAACAGACCAGATCGTGATGACCGACTTCCGCCGGTCCGACTTGATAGACGTGTTCGCCATCGAGGGGCTTTGCTACGAATACTGGCGGGCATCGGCCGCGATGCGATGCATCGGCAAGGGATCGATGATCAAGTGGGACCTTGCGCTAGGGTCGCACCGCTACAAGGATAGCGTCGTCAACCCTCTCACGTTCGAGCTTCACGACGCGAGGAACGCTGAAACCTTTGGCTTTCATACGCGGCTTGGCACCTGGCTCGACGAAGAAAATGCCGGCGAGACTGAAGCCGAAGGTGGCGACACGATCAAGTTCGCCCAGTTGAAGCCGAACCCGAAGACGGAAGAGTATCCCGCCTGGAACAGCGTCGCGGGTCGCATCGGGCGCGGGTACGGCGCCACCAGCTTCGAGATCGGCACGTTCTCCTTGGCGCAGTTCCGAAAGGAAAACGCATTTATGGGCGAACCGTTCAGGCTGAAGTACGGAATCGATTTTGACGCGGTACTGTTCGCGGTGTGGGCTGCCGCGTTCTTTGGCACCTACCTCGGCATCACGATGCATAATTCGACGTGGGCGCAGCGCCGCGACCGGACGATGAACAACTTCACGAACCTGATGTTCCGCGGCTACACGATGGTCAGCTTCGACCTCGACGAATTCGCGAGTGAAGCGGTTTGGTTCGCAGAGCAACTCGGGCACGAAAAGGTTTTTACTGTCGAAGAGGTGCGCAAAGCCGTCGAGTTCATATCCTTGAGCGAAGAAGCTCAGAAGAACATTGGTCTCTGGAGTGGCGGCAAGCGCCCAATCCTTCTTCCATCGATGGGCAAGGTAATGATCGATCTGGCGGCGATCCTACCTGCCCTGCATACGATCTTCGTGGGTCTGCGCAAGGCCGCCGGCGGCGGCGAAAGCTTTGAGAACTCTGTGCGCAGCGCGATCCGGGCTCGAGGACTTGATCTCTGCCTCGAAGGCGACCTCAAGTGGTCAAGCGGCAGTCCACGCGAAGTCGACGCCGCCGTCCGGCTGAACGACCGGCTTATCTTAATCGAGTGCTTCTCTTACGAGCTACCTCTCGACTTCGAAGTGGGAAAGCCGAGCGTCTTCGACAAGAGAAAGAAGTTCATCCTGGAGAAGGTCGACCAAGCGCGGTCGCTTGCAGACCGGGTCGCGAAGGAGCCAAAGGGCACAAATTTCGACGTGTCCTGGGCTAAGTCGATCGAATGGAGAGTCGTGTCGCCATTCGTCGAATTCGCGTGGCTGATCGACGAGCCGCTGTACGATGAAGCGGGAATGCCGCGTGTTCTTCAAGTCCAAGAGCTATTGGACCACCTGACAGATGGACGGGTGCCGACCGAAGGTTTGGTCCCGCTGCTCAATGAACTGAGAGGGGTCGAACTCCAAGGCAACTGGTACTGAAGGATCAACGTCCTGCAGTCGTTGCCCCCTTCAACAGACCCTGCTGGCGCCGCTCAATTCATTTTTAGAAAAACGTTCTTCCGCACGCGCAGAACCGAGCGCGATCGAGAACGTTTTTCTAGCCGCGCGCCGACTGTCGGTTGAAGAGATGCCTTGGCACCAACCGACTCGTTCTTATTGCGCGACCGACTCGTTCTTTCGGTGGCGGCATATCCAAAAACAAAGAGCCGCATCTCTGCGGCTCAGGCTCTATTCGTCGCGATAGACCTTCTCGCGTTTCTCGTGGCGCTCCTGCGCTTCCACCGAGAGCGTCGCGATCGGCCGGGCCTCGAGCCGCTTCAACGAGATCGGCTCCCCCGTGTCCTCGCAATAGCCGTAGGTGTTGTCCTCGATACGCTGGAGCGCGGCATCGATCTTGGCGATCAACTTGCGCTGGCGGTCGCGGGCACGGAGTTCGATGGCGCGGTCGGTTTCGGACGATGCCCGATCGGCGAGATCGGGGTGGTTCACGTTCTCCTCCTGCAGGGCTTGCAGGGTGAGCTTGGACTCTTTGAGGATCTCATCCTTCCAGGCGAGGAGCTTCAAACGGAAGTACTCCTTCTGCCTGTCGTTCATGAAAGGCTCTTTTTCGGTCGGTCGGTAGTTTTTCAACTTTTCCAAGGGCGGCCTATCTGTCTAAGCAACGACTCGCAAACGGAACGGAGTCCGCTGAGCGGGGCGTTATATAGCGGCCTCATGTGACAGACAATGTTTCCCTGATCGCCCGATTGGCGCTCCCAAGCCCTTGCACAGGAAGGTTTATCCTGGAGGGCCCCGGGGGGCGGCCGAAGGCCTAGTAGCCGACCGTGAAACGCTGCTTCACATGGGCCGGCCGCTCGATCTCGTCGGCGAGCGCGATGGCGTAGTCCGCGAAGGTGATCCAGCTCTTCCCGTTCGCATCTGCGAGAAGCTGATCGGTCCCAAGCCGGAACTTGCCGGTGCGCTCCCCCTCGACGAACAGGGCCGACGGCGAGATGAAGGTCCAGTTCAGCTCCTTTTCCTGCCGCAGCAGGTCGAGAAAGGCCGAACCCGCCTCCGCCTCAGCCTTGTACTGAACCGGAAAACCGGGAGTTGTAACCAGTTTGACGCCAGGAGCGACCTCAAGGCTGCCGGCCCCGCCGACCACGAGGTAACGACCGACCTTGGAATCCTTTGCCGCGCCGATCAGCTTGAGCGCGTCGCTGGCCAGAAAGTGCACGGAACTCACGGCGACGTCGTGCCCAACCCACAGCTTGGCAAGACCGGACCGGTCGAGGACGTCCCCCTTGGTGGGCGTGACGTTCGGCAGGACTGCGATCTTCTCGGGGTTGCGGGCGATGGCCGTGACCGCGTGGCCGCGGCGGGACAGTTCCTTGGTGATCTCCGACCCGGCCCGGCCCGAGGCGCCGGCAACTGCGATTTTCATGAAAGGCTCCTTTGCTTCGTTGGTAACTATCAGTAACTAGATATCATAAAGAATGCTGGTGTTAAGAGAGCACTTTGTGCTTACCTGCTTACGCAGGAGTAACCGGCGGCGGCCGGCAAATGAGCGGAATGGATCGTGAGGACCCGACGATGAAGCCGGACGTCTATGCAGCGAACTGCCCCACGCGACAGATCCTCGACCGCGTCGGCGACAAATGGGCGGTGCTGATCCTGCTACTGCTGCGCGAGGAGCCGATGCGCTTCAATCAGTTGCGCCGCACGATTGAAGGCATTTCGCAGAAGATGCTGAGCCAGGTTCTCAAGTCGCTCGAGCGCGACGGATTAATCAAGCGTCACGCCATCGCAACCGTGCCGGTGACCGTGGAATACTCGATCACGCAGCTCGGCGTGACGCTCGCAGCTGCGGTCGATCCGCTCCGAGATTGGGCCGAGCAGAATCTGAAAGACGTGCTCGCCGCCCAGCGCCGCTACGACGCGCAGAAGGATGAAGCGGCGTAAGACGCTATGCCTGCCCGGCCTTGGCGAGCTCGACCTCGACGCGCAGCTCGATCTCGGACAGCACCGAGTCCAGACCGGGATCGCCGGAAGACGATTTCAGGTTCGCCGCAGCGTCACGCAGCCGCATCACGGTCGACGCATCGAGTTTGCCGGAGAGGAGCCCCATCTTCAGATCGTCGAGCACGTCGAGCGCGGTCTTGCCGCGCGTGACCGAGCGCTTGCGACGCTCGACGGGGTTCTCTTCGATGCCTTGCAGCGCGAGCAGCCCGTCGATGTTGGCGGCGGCCTTCGGTGCGGCAGCGCCCCGCGTCTCCTGCGCCGACGAGGTGTCGGGCAGCACGAAGGTGCCGGAGCTCGTCCGCCTGGCCTGGCTGGCCGGCGTTCCAAGCGTGGTGCCGTTCGGTCCGTAGATGCGCATCGGAAGCAATCCGGGTGATCGATGCGCCACATTCGCCGTTTTATGGTTAACGGCCCGTAAACAGCCCGGCAAAATCTGCCGACAGGCGGCAGTTTCGCTCCTCAGGGACAACACCGGCTGAGACCGCTCGAAACAGATTTACTCAACCTGTTCAACCACCTACCCCCGCTGCTCCGAGTTGGCACAGCGCTCGCAAGGACAGCGTCGGACCAGCTCGTCATGGGAGTGTCGTGAGGATCCGTCGATTTGAGGAGCCTCGGGGAGCAGAGGATGCCAAGCGTTCGTTGGGTGAGGATTGTTGGGGTGGCCTGCGCCGCGCTGTCAGCGCTGGCGCTCTCGGTCACGTCTGCAAGCGCGACATCGCGCATCAAGGATCTCGCCAACATCGAAGGCGTGCGGCAGAATCAGCTCATCGGCTACGGCCTCGTCGTCGGCCTGAACGGCACCGGCGACACCCTCAACAACATCCCCTTCACCAAGCAGTCGCTGCAAGCGATGCTCGAGCGCATGGGCGTCAACATCCGCGGCGCCACCATCCGCACCGGCAACGTCGCCGCCGTCATGGTGACAGGCAATCTGCCGGCCTTCGCCACCCAGGGCACGCGCATGGACGTCACCGTCTCTGCGCTCGGCGACGCCAAGAATCTCCAGGGCGGCACCCTGCTCGTCACCCCCCTCCTCGGCGCCGACGGCAACGTCTACTCGGTCGCACAGGGCTCGCTCGCGATCTCCGGCTTCCAGGCCGAGGGCGAAGCGGCGAAAATCGTGCGTGGCGTGCCGACCGTCGGACGCATCGCCAACGGCGCCATCATCGAGCGCGAGATCGAGTTCGCGCTCAATCGCCTGCCCAACGTCCGCCTTGCGCTGCGCAACGCCGACTTCACCACGGCCAAGCGGATCGCCGCCGCGATCAACGACTATCTCGGCGTCAAAACCGCCGAGCCGATCGACCCGTCGACGGTGCAGCTTGCGATCCCACCGGAGTTCAAGGGCAACGTCGTCGCCTTTCTCACCGAGATCGAGCAGCTCCAGGTCGAGCCGGATCTCGCCGCCAAGATCATCATCGACGAACGCAGCGGCATCATCGTGATGGGCCGCGACGTCCGCGTCGCCACCGTTGCAGTCGCACAGGGCAACCTCACCGTCACGATCTCCGAGAGCCCGCAGGTGAGCCAGCCCAACCCGCTGTCGCGGGGACGGACCGTGGTCGCGCCGCGCAGCAGCGTCAGCGTCACCGAGGACGGCAAGAAGTTCGCCGTCGTCAAGGACGGCGTCTCGCTTCAGCAGCTCGTCGACGGCCTCAACGGCCTCGGCATCGGCCCGCGCGATCTCATCAGCATCCTGCAGGCGATCAAGGCCGCCGGTGCGATCGAAGCCGACATCGAGGTGATGTGATGCAGACCGGCATGGTCAACACCGCACGCGTCGCCAGCTCCGCCTTCTCAGTGGAGAGCCGCAACGGCCGGCCGGATTTCGACCTCGCCGCGGCCCTGCAGAAGGTCCCGCAGAAGCAGCAGGCCAAGGCGCAGAAGACCGCCACCGACTTCGAGGCGATGTTCCTCAACAGCATGTTCTCGCAGATGACCTCGAGTCTGAAGGGCGAAGGCCCGTTCGGCGACACGCCGGGCACCGGCGTGTGGCGCTCGATGTTGACCGAGCAATATTCCAAGAACTTCGCCAATGCCGGCGGCGTCGGCGTCGCCACCGAAGTCTATCGCACCCTCATCATGCAGCAGGCGAAAACCATCCGCACGGCATAAGGTCAAACGAGATGAACCACTTCAACGCCTCGCGTCAGCCGGTGCAAGCGCAGCGCCCGAACACCGCACCCGGCAGCGCCGAGGCGCGCAAGGTCGCCGGGCAGTTGATGGATGCGATGAGCGCCCTGCTCGGACTGATCGAGCGCGAGACCGAGCTCGTGCGCGCCGGCCAGGTCCGCGAGGCGATGACCCTCGAGAGCAAGAAGCAAGAGCTGTCGCGAAACTATGTCGGCGCCGTCAGCCAGTTGAAGGCCAACCAGGCCCAGCTCGCGAAATCCGAACCCGAACTGCTCTCGACGCTGCATCGGCACCACGATGCATTCCGCGCGATGCTCCAGGTCAATCTCACCGTGCTCGCAACCGCACACGCGGTCTCGGAAAGCGTCGTGCGCGGCGTCAATGCCGAGATCCAGAAGCGCAACGTGCCGAACACCTACACGGCCGCGGGGCGGCGCGCCGCTCCGGGCCCGCGCCACATCACCCCGCTGGCGGTCAGCCGCTCGCTCTGAGCGCGCGCAAGAACAAGCGACAATTTTACGAAAAACCGCGCGGCAACGTGGTCGCGCGGTTAGGCACGTTTCCTTACCGGGTCTTCAATCCTGGTGTTCCATGGTTGCGCATTGAGAGGGGTTGGGATTTGACTCACGTGAGGCAACCAGGAGGCTGCCATGAGTACAGATTTCAGCATCAGGCCGGTGGGGATACCGGCCGCCGTGCAGATCGTAACGACGTCGAACGCGGCGGCACACGAAGCCGTGCAAACCGAGCTGCCAGTGAGCCAGACAGTGGCCGCTGGCGATGCGAGCGCGCCTGCACGCAATGATTTGCGGAGCAACGAAAACGTCTCACGCCAGGTCGTGTTCGACCAGGCGGCGGCGTCCTTCGTCTTCCAGGTCGTCAACGACAGGACCGACGCCGTGGTCAACCAGTTCCCCGACGAAGCAATGCTTCGCCGGCGGGCCTATTTCCATGCGCAGGATTTGAAATCCGAGCCCTCGCGTCCGGCCAGCACCGACCTCAGCGCCTGACGATCAGGCGTCGAGCGTCGCAACGGCAGTGTCGAGATAGCTCGACCCGGTCGCAGGATCGGTGACGACGTTCTTGATCTGCGCCTTGCCGGTATCCGTCAGCGTGAATTTGGTGTTGCCGAAGCGGAACGAGCCGTCCTTGATCACGGACGGCCGGACAGACCGGCGGCGATATTGCGGTTGATCTCGATCAGCGGACGGAAGTGATCGAACTGCGGGCTCATCTGCAGCGCGGCGGTCTGGCTCAGCACGAACACGCTGATGTTGGCGATCTTCTGCCGGACGTCGAGCGGCTGCGGATTGTTCTCGCGCATGGCCTCGCTCAGGAAAATCGTCCAGAGCTTGCGATTGAACATCAGGGCTTGCGTGGTCTGCTCGCTGAACGGCTCGGCGTTGTTGATCGCATCCTGAAGCTTGTTGGCAGCCTTGAGCAGGGTCTGCGCCTCGACGTCGCGAGGGGATGCTGTGGTCGTTGCAACACGCGCGTAGGCCGAGGCAGCGGAATTCGACATCAATCACACCTTGGAGGTTACCTAGCCCGTTGAACGCGCTTAAGGATTTCTTTCCCAACCCTAGGCAGCACCGCTTAAGATTTGCTTACATGTGTGCTTGGAAGCACTCCGGAGTATTACGGGTCCCGAAGTCCTTCATCACGAAGCTAGATGTGCACGTGCACGCTGTAAACAAGCCTCGCACGATGCGCATCAATCTCAGCTAATCCTGTCTTAGCGATCTGCGTAAAATGAACGGCGGAGCCTTGGCCCCGCCGCGAAATTGAGTAGCGATCTTGCGCTGCGAATTAGCGGAGCAGCTGCAGCACGCTCTGTTGCGACTGGTTGGCCAGCGACAGCGCGGACACCGCGATCGACTGGCGGGTCGACAGCGCCTGGCTGTTCGCCGCTTCCTCGTTGGTGTCGGCGAGCGTCAGGTTGGACGAGCCGGTCTGGAGAACGTTGATCAGGTTCTTGGAGAAATCCTGACGCACCTGAACGATCGACAGGTTCGAACCGAGCGACGAACCTTCGGAGCGCAGCGTGCTCGAGGCCGCATTCAGGCTGGCCAGCACCTTGTTGGTGGCACCGTTGTCGATGAAGTCCGTGCCGGGAACGAGGTTGCTGAGACCGAGGCCGGCCGCGTTGAACACCACGCCGTTGATGCCGAGCGTCGAGCTGCCGTTCTCGTTGAAGACCAGCTTCAGCGTGTCGCCGTTGAGCAGGTTGACGCCGTTGAAGGACGAGTCCTGCGAGGTCGTGTCGATCTGCGCCAGGATGTTGTTGAACTGACTGACCAGGCCGGAGCGCGCCGTCTGCGCGACGGGATCCTGAATCGGGGGCTGCGCGGTGGTGAAGGCCAGCACGCCGGTGAGCGTACCGCCGACCGTGCCGCCCGCGGCAGTCGAGCCGAGGGTCGAGGACGCGTACTCGTTGACGGTGGTGACCGTAAGCACGCCGTTGGCGTCGATCGTCGCCGTCAGGTGGTTGGCCTGAAGCTGCACATTGAGCTGGTCGAGCGTCTTGACGGTGCCGTTGGTGCCGTCGCCGAAGGTGACGCTCACCGGGGTGCCGCCGTTAAAGGAGGTGAAGGTCAGCGTCTTGCCGCTGACGCCACCAACACCGGAGTTGCGGGCCGCGGCGAAAGCGGTTGCCGTTCCCGTGTTGCCGCTGAGACCGAACGCGTTGAGCGCGTTGCCGGTGCCGGTGATCGACAGGTCGGCGTTGATGCCGGTCGAGAGTGCAAGCTGACCGCTGCTGTTGACCGACGACGGGATCTGGCCCGCGGTGGTCGACAGGGTCGCCGCGCCGTTGAAGATGCTGGCGGTCTTGACGCCGGTGGCAAGGTCGATCGAGTTGAGCAAATCGGTGAGTGTCGCGCTCTGGATGTAGACGGTCGAATTGCCGTTGCCGTCGGTGACGACGTTGCCGTTGACGCCGCCGGAGGTGACGCTCAACGCCGACTGGGGCGTTTGGGCGTTCTTGAAGGTGATGGTGTGGCCGTCGATGTTCAGGGTCGAACCGTCTTGAACAAGACTGCCCAGCGAGCCGGCCGTCGTCGACCGATTTGCGGTCACGTTGGCATTGCCTGCGCCGGTCGCTGTGGTCAGACCGAGCGCCTTGAGGAAATCGGCCTTTCCGGTCAAGTTTACGTCGGCGCCGGTCGAGCTCTTCAGCGTAACCGCGCCGCCTCCCGAGATGGACGATGCCACCTGGAGCGTGCCGATCGGACCGGCCGAGCCGCTGACAACGATGGTCGCAGCGCCGGCGCTGATGGTCGCGGTCTTGACGCCACTGGCGAGGTCGATCGCGCTGAGGACGTCGTTGACTGTCGCCCCCGGTGCAGCCGCCGTTCCCTCATAGACGATCGAATTGCCGTTGCCGTCGGTGGCGATGTGTCCGCTGGGGTTGAGGCCCCAGCCGGTCGGCTGCGTGTTCGGAGCGACGCCGGTGCGGAAAGTGATGCTCTTGCCGTTGACCGTGATGGTGTCGCCGTCAGCGGGCGCCGTGCTGAAGGTGGCGGATGCCGTGGTGCCGAGCAACGTGGCGGTACCGGACAGTGCGGTGGTGCCGTCGGCGGCGAGCGCTGCTGTTCCGGTAAAGGCGCCGGCGGTCGAGCCCAGCGAGGCGCCAAGTGCGGCGGTCCCCGTGACCGGGGTCACGCCACCGGGTGCGCCGGTATAGAGCACGTTGCTGTTGGCGGTCGCGCTTGCATAGGAGGTCGTGCCGCGCAGGTCGGCGGGCGTCGCACCGGGAATCGTGGTGGAGACGTTCGACTTGGTGGAATAGCCGACCGTGGTCTGGAGCGCCTGGTTGGCGATCGACTTGGCGCTGTCGATCAGCTTCTGCAGCGATGTGATGCCGGTATTGGCCGCCTGGAGCACCTGCACACCGTTGTTGATGCCATCCAGCAGGTTGCTGATGTCGCTCGCCCGGTTGTCCAACCCCTGCGCTGTGAAGAAGTTGGTGGGATTGTCGAGCGCCGTGTTGACCTTCTTACCGGTCGACAGCCGCTCCTGCGTCGTGGCCAGCAAGTCGGCCGTCGACTGCAGCGACAACAGGTTCTGGCGAACGGACGCCGAGAGAACGATGTTGGACATTGGCGAGTCTTCCTCTTGAACCGGGTACGAATCGGCCGCGCGGTCTGGAAAGCGGGCTTTTGTCCAGTCTTAGAGGGTGTCCTTTAAAGTATGGTTAACGCCGGTTTAAGGGATAGGGTTAATAGCGGGTGAACGCCCCTGCCCGCCTCCGGACGCAAAAAAGAGCGGCGGGGCAACTGGCCCCGTCGCTCGATTTATTTAGTAGTTTCAGCCGCTTAGCGGAGCAACTGAAGCACGCTCTGCTGCGAGGTGTTGGCCAGCGACAGCGCGGAGACCGCGATCGACTGGCGGGTCGAGAGCGCCTGGCTGTTGGCCGCTTCGACGTTGGTGTCGGCCAGGGTCAGGTTGGACGAGCCGGTCTGCAGCACGTTGATCAGGTTCTTGTTGAAGTCCTGACGCACCTGCACCACCGAGAGGTTCGAACCGAGCGCTGAGGCTTCCGAGCGCAGCGTGCTCGACGCGGCGTTCAAATTGGTCAGCACGCGGTTGGACGCGGCGTTGTCGATGAAGTCGACACCGACGGTCAGCGCCGCAAGGCCGAGACCCTTGGAGTTGTAGGTCACGCCGGTGATGTTGAGGCTCGACTTGCCGGTCTCGTCGAACACCAGCTTGAGCTGGTCGCCGTTCAGCAGGTTGACGCCGTTGAACGAGGAGTCCTGCGAGGTCGTGTCGATCTGGTTCAGGATGTTGTTGTACTGAGACACCAGATTCGCACGGGCCGTCTGCGCGACGGCATCCTGGACGGGGCTGGAAGCCGTCGAGAATGTCAGCGCCGAAGTGAGCGTGCCGCCGATCCCACCGCCTGCGACGGTCGAACCGATCGTCGAGGACGCGTAGTCGTTGGACGCCGTGATGGTCAGCCGGCCGTTGGCGTCGATCGTGGCAGCCAGGTTGTTGGCCAGAAGCTGCGTGTTGAGCTGATCGAGCGTCTTGACGGTGCCGTTGGTGCCGTCGCCGAAGGTGACGTTGACCGCCGTGCCGCCGTTGAAGGCGGAGAAGGTCAAGGTCTTGCCGGCAATGCCGCCGACACCGGAGGTGCGCGCCGCAGTGAACGCCGACGCGCTGCCGGTGTTGCCGGCGAGCCCGAACACATTCAGCGCATTGCCTGAGCCCGTGATCGACAGATCGGCGTTGATGCCGGTCGAGAGCTTGAGCTGACCGGACGTATTGATCGTCGAGTTCGATTGGCCGGTCGCGGTCGTAAGCGCAGCAACGCCGCTGGCGTTGATCGTCGCGGTCTGCACGCCGGTGGCAAGGTCGATCGCCTTCAGCACGTCGGCAACCGTGCCGGACTGCAGATAGACGGTCGAGTTGCCGTTACCGTCGGTGACGATCGCGCCGTTCGCACCATACCCGCTCGGAACGCTCGGAGCACCGGTCGTACCCGGGGTCGGCGCGTTCTTGAAGGTGATGGTGTGACCATCGACGTTCAGCGACGAACCATCCGTAAGGGTCGCACCCAGCGAGCCCGCGCTCGTGGTCCGGTTGACGGACACGCTTGCATTGCCTGCACCGGAAGACGTCGTCAGGGCGAGAGCCTTGAGCAGGTCGGCCTTGCCGGTGACGCTCAGATCCGCACCCGTCGAGCTCTTCAGCGTGACGGCGCCGCCAGCAGCGCTCGAGGCGGTCTGGCCGACGCTGGTGGCGATCGTCGCGGCACCCGCAGTGATCGAAACCGTCTTCACGCCGCTGGCGAGATCGATCGCGGTCAAGAGATCGTTGACGTTTGCAGCCGGCGTGCCGGCGGTGCCTAGATAGACGGTGGTGTTGCCGCTGCCGTCGGTGACGAGATTGCCGCTGACGCCCGAACCGGACGTAACCGCAGTCGAGGCCGGAGCAGAACCCGAGCGGAAGGTGATGGTCTTGCCGTTCACGGTCAGTGTGTCGCCGTCGGCGGGCTGGGCGTTGCCGACCAGACCGGTTGCGGTCGTGCCCGAGGTGGCGATCAGGGTGATGGTGCCGGTCAGGGCCGTGGTGCCGTCGCCGGCCGTTGCGCCAGTGCTTGCAAAGGAGCCGATGGTGGCGCCGAGCGTCGTGGTGCCGCTTGCCGCCGTGGTGCCGCCGGCCGTGCCGTTATAGAGCACGTTGCTGCTTGCAGTCGCGCTGGCGAAGGACGTAGTGCCGCGCAGGTCGGCCGCCGTCGCACCCGCGATCGAGGTGGAGACGTTGGACTTGGTGGAGTAGCCGACAGTGGTCTGCAGCGCCTGGTTGGCGATCGACTTCGCAGAGTCGATCAGCTTCTGCAGCGAGGTCAGGCCGGTGTTGGCGGCCTGCAGCACCTGCACGCCGTTGGCGATGCCGTCGAGCAGATTGTTGATGTCGCTGGCGCGGTTGTCGAGCGACTGGGCTGTGAAGAAGTTGGTGGGATTGTCCAGGGCCGAATTGACGCTCTTGCCGGTCGACAGACGGTTCTGTGTGGTGGCGAGGAGGTCGGCGGTGGACTGGAGAGACAGCAGGTTCTGACGAACCGACGCAGAGAGAACAATACCGGACATAACACTTACCCTTCTGGTTTACGCGTCTTCGTTCGATCGCTTCGGATCGAGTGACGGGGACAGCGTGCCGCGACATGGCTAACAAAGGGTGAAACGACACGCGCCCGCATTAAGCGCGGGTTCACCATAAGTGCGCGGAAGGCGTGGTCGCGGCCGGCAATCAGGCTGAAATCATTGGCGTTTATCCGCGCTTACCCTCCATTAACCATAACCGCTGGTTACTTTTTCAGAGCGTTGCGTGGCTGCGAATGTCGGCTGACGCACGAAAAAAACGGCGGGGCCGAAGCCCCGCCGCCGGATCTTGCTTGCGATGTCTTCCGCTTGTTAGCGGAGCAGCTGGAGCACGCTCTGCTGCGACTGGTTGGCCAGCGACAGCGCGGAGACCGCGATCGACTGGCGGGTCGACAGCGCCTGGCTGTTGGCGGCTTCGACGTTGGTGTCGGCCAGGGTCAGGTTGGACGAACCGGTCTGCAGCACGTTGATCAGGTTCTTGTTGAAGTCCTGACGAACCTGCACGATCGTCAGGTTCGAACCGAGGCTCGACGCTTCCGAACGCAGCGTGCTCGAGGCCGTGTTCAGGTTGGTCAGCACCTTGTTGGTGGCGGCGTTGTCGATGAAGTCGACACCGCCGGTCAACGCAGCGAGGCCGAGACCCTTGGAGTTGTAGGTCACGCCGGTGATGCTGAGGTTCGACTTGCCGGTCTCGTCGAACACCAGCTTGAGCTGGTCGCCGTTCAACAAATTGACGCCGTTGAACGAGGAGTCCTGCGAAGTCGAGTCGATCTGCTGAAGGATGTTGTTGTACTGGTTGACGAGATTCGCCCGCGACGTCTGGGCAACTGTATCCTGGACGGGGCTGGAGGCCGTCGAGAAGGTCAGCGCCGAAGTGAGCGTGCCGCCGATCGAACCACCTGCGGAGCTTGAGCCGATGGTCGAGGACGCGTAGTCGTTGGTGGTCGAGACCGTCAGCAGGCCGTTGGCGTCGATCGTCGCGGTCAGGTTGTTGGCCTGAAGCTTCGAGTTGAGCTGGTCGAGCGTCTTGACGGTGCCGTTGGTGCCGTCGCCGAAGGTGGCATTGACCGCCGTGCCGCCGTTGAAGGCGGAGAAGGTCAGGGTCTTGCCCGTGAGGCCGCCAACGCCCGAAGTCCGTGCCGCGGTGAAGGCGCTCGCAGTGCCGGTGTTGCCGGCAAAGCCGAGCCCGTTCAGCGCGTTGCCGGTGCCTGTGATCGAGAGGTCGGCATTGACGCCGGTCGAGATCTTGAGCTGACCCGAAGCGTTGATCGACGAGTTGGTCTGGCCGGTTGCAGTCGTAAGCGCAGCAACGCCGCTGGCGTTGATCGTCGCGGTCTGCACGCCGGTGGCAAGGTCGATCGCCTTCAGCACGTCGTTAACCGTGCCGGACTGCAGATAGACGGTCGAGTTGCCGCTGCCGTCGGTGACGACCGCACCGCTCGCACCATACCCGCTCGGAACGCTCGGAGCACCGGTCGTACCCGGGGTCGGCGCGTTCTTGAAGGTGATGACGTGACCGTCGACGTTCAGCGTCGAACCGTCAGCGATCGTCGCACCCAGCGAGCCAGCGCTCGTGGTCCGGTTGACGCTCACGGTGGCGTTGCCGCCGCCCACTGCCGAGCTCAGGCCGAGAGCCTTGAGCAGGTCGGCCTTGCCGGTGACGCTCAGATCCGCGCCCGTCGAGCTCTTCAGCGTGACGGCGCCGCCGCCGACGCTCGAAGCGGTCTGGTTGACGCTGGTGGCGAGCGTCGCGGCACCCGCGGTGATGGACGCCGTCTTCACGCCGCTGGCGAGATCGACCGCGGTCAAGAGATCGTTAACGGTCGCAGTCGGGGTGCCCGCGGTGCCGAGATAGACGGTGGAGTTGCCGCTGCCGTCGGTGACGAGGTTACCGCTGACGCCAGAACCGGAGGCCACCGCAGTCGACGCCGGAGCAGAGCCCGAGCGGAAGGTGATGGTCTTGCCGTTCACGGTCAGCGTGTCGCCGTCGGCGGGCTGGGCGTTGCCGACCAGGCCGGTTGCGGTCGTGCCCGAAGTGGCGATCAGGGTGATGGCGCCGGTCAGGGCCGTGGTGCCGTCGCCGGCCGTTCCCGCGGTACCCGTGAAGGTGCCGAGGGTGGCGCCAAGCGTCGTGGTGCCGCCTGCCGCCGTGGTGCCGCCGGCCGTGCCGTTATACACGACGTTGCTGCTCGCGGTCGCGCTGGCGAAGGACGTGGTGCCGCGCAGGTCGGCCGCCGTCGCACCCGAGATCGAGGTGGAGACGTTGGACTTGGTGGAGTAGCCGACCGTGGTCTGCAGCGCCTGGTTGGCGATCGACTTCGCAGAGTCGATCAGCTTCTGCAGCGAGGTGATGCCGGTGTTGGCAGCCTGCAGCACCTGCACGCCCGTTGGCGATGCCGTCGAGCAAATTGTTGATGTCGCTGGCGCGGTTGTCGAGCGACTGGGCCGTGAAAAAGTTGGTGGGATTGTCCAGGGCCGAGTTGACGCTCTTGCCGGTCGACAGACGGCTCTGCGTGGTGGCGAGAAGATCAGCGGTGGACTGGAGGGAGAGCAGGTTCTGACGAACTGACGAGGAGAGAACGATACCGGACATTGAGTGTTACCCTTCTGGTACGCAACGCAACAAACTTCGATTAGGATTAATCGATGCCGGAACCGTGAACACAGACGGCTAACAAAGCATGAAGCGTGTCGCTCCAATCCTTGCGCAGATTCACCATACGAGCGATCGGAGCCGGATCCGGTTCTCCCATATCGCCATGATAGGATGACGCTTTTTCGTGCAGCGACCCGGCGTTTGCGACTTGTCAACCATAACTCAGAGTGAGCGATCGGCTGCATCCGAATGCATCGTCTCCGCTTCGCCGAGCGGCACTCTGATGCCGTCGCAAAAAGAAAGCGGCGGAGCCGAAGCCCCGCCGCCGGATCTTGCTTGCGATGTCTTCCGCTTGTTAGCGGAGCAGCTGGAGCACGCTCTGCTGCGACTGGTTGGCCAGCGACAGCGCGGAGACCGCGATCGACTGGCGGGTCGACAGCGCCTGGCTGTTCGCCGCTTCGGTGTTGGTGTCGGCCAGGGTCAGGTTGGACGAACCGGTCTGCAACACGTTGATCAGGCTCTTGTTGAAGTCCTGACGAACCTGCACCACCGAGAGGTTCGAACCGAGGCTCGACGCTTCCGAGCGCAGTGTGCTCGACGCGGCGTTCAGGTTCGACAGCACCTTGTTGGTCGCGGAGTTGTCGATGAAGTCGACACCGCTGGTCAACGCAGCGAGGCCGAGACCCTTGGAGTTGTAGGTCACGCCGGTGATGCTGAGGTTCGACTTGCCGGTCTCGTCGAACACCAGCTTGAGCTGGTCGCCGTTCAACAAATTGACGCCGTTGAACGAGGAGTCCTGCGAGGTCGTGTCGATCTGGTTCAGGATGTTGTTGTACTGAGACACCAGGTTCGAACGCGACGTCTGGGCAACCGTATCCTGGACGGGGCTGGAAGCCGTCGAGAAGGTCAGCGCCGAAGTGAGCGTGCCGCCGATCGAACCACCTGCGGCGCTCGATCCGATGGTCGAGGACGCGTAGTCGTTGGTGGTCGAGACCGTCAGCAGGCCGTTGGCGTCGATCGTCGCGGTCAGGTTGTTGGCCTGAAGCTTCGTGTTGAGCTGATCGAGCGTCTTGACGGTGCCGTTGGTGCCGTCGCCGAAGGTGACATTGACCGCCGTGCCGCCGTTGAAGGCGGAGAAGGTCAAAGACTTGCCGCTGATGCCGCCGACGCCCGAGGTCCGTGCCGCGGTGAAGGCGCTCGCAGTGCCGGTGTTGCCGGCAAAGCCGAGCCCGTTCAGCGCGTTGCCGGTGCCTGTGATCGAGAGGTCGGCATTGACGCCGGTCGAGATCTTGAGCTGACCAGATGCGTTGATCGACGAGTTGGTCTGGCCGGTCGCAGTCGTAAGCGCAGCAACGCCGCTGGCGTTGATCGTCGCGGTCTGCACGCCGGTGGCAAGGTCGATCGCCTTCAGCACGTCGTTAACCGTGCCGGACTGCAGATAGACGGTCGAGTTGCCGCTGCCGTCGGTGACGACCGCACCGCTCGCACCATACCCGCTCGGAACGCTCGGAGCACCGGTCGTACCCGGGGTCGGCGCGTTCTTGAAGGTGATGACGTGACCGTCGACGTTCAGCGTCGAACCGTCAGCGATCGTCGCACCCAGCGAGCCAGCGCTCGTGGTCCGGTTGACGCTTACGGTGGCGTTGCCGCCGCCCACTGCCGAGCTCAGGCCGAGAGCCTTGAGCAGGTCGGCCTTACCGGTGACGCTCAGATCCGCGCCCGTCGAGCTCTTCAGCGTGACGGCGCCGCCGCCGACGCTCGAAGCGGTCTGGTTGACGCTGGTGGCGAGCGCGTCGCGGCACCCGCGGTGATGGACGCCGTCTTCACGCCGCTGGCGAGATCGACCGCGGTCAAGAGATCGTTAACGGTCGCAGTCGGGGTGCCCGCGGTGCCGAGATAGACGGTGGAGTTGCCGCTGCCGTCGGTGACGAGGTTACCGCTGACGCCAGAACCGGAGGCCACCGCAGTCGACGCCGGAGCAGAGCCCGAGCGGAAGGTGATGGTCTTGCCGTTCACGGTCAGCGTGTCGCCGTCGGCGGGCTGGGCGTTGCCGACCAGGCCGGTTGCGGTCGTGCCCGAAGTGGCGATCAGGGTGATGGCGCCGGTCAGGGCCGTGGTGCCGTCGCCTGCCGTTCCCGCGGTACCCGTGAAGGTGCCGAGGGTGGCGCCGAGCGTCGTGGTGCCGCCTGCTGCCGTGGTGCCGCCGGCCGTGCCGTTATACACGACGTTGCTGCTCGCGGTCGCGCTGGCGAAGGACGTGGTGCCGCGCAGGTCGGCCGCCGTCGCACCCGAGATCGAGGCGGAGACGTTGGACTTGGTGGAGTAGCCGACCGTGGTCTGCAGCGCCTGGTTGGCGATCGACTTCGCAGAGTCGATCAGCTTCTGCAGCGAGGTGATGCCGGTGTTGGCAGCCTGCAGCACCTGCACGCCGTTGGCGATGCCGTCGAGCAGATTGTTGATGTCGCTGGCGCGGTTGTCGAGCGACTGCGCGGTGAAGAAGTTGGTGGGATTGTCCAGGGCCGAGTTGACGCTCTTGCCGGTCGACAGACGGTTCTGCGTGGTGGCGAGAAGGTCAGCGGTGGACTGGAGGGAGAGCAGGTTCTGGCGAACCGACGAGGAGAGGACGATACCTGACATGACTCTGTTACCTTTCTGGTAAACGACGCTACTGTTACTCGTCTGCTTGGATCGAGATGGACCCAGCGACCGGCGGACCGTGGGGCGGAGTCCTCTAACGAAACATGAAATGGAATCGGCGCTTTTGCTGAGTCGGCGCGCGATTCGCCCGATCTGCACACGAGCGACGCTGCGCCGCCGGGCGAATTCGACGTTGATGTAATTGAGCTTTTCGGCGGCGTGGGCCGGGATTTACAACTCGTTAACTAGTCTTGATGGAGTATTGCGCCCTGACCCGCCGCAACACACGCTCGGTTACGAAAGCGTTGATGGAGAACAGGCATGGCCCTCAAGGTCGAGCTCAGACCGCACGAACGCATCATCGTCGGTAACTGCGTGATAACCAACACGGACCAGCGCGCCCGCCTTCTGATCGACGGCGACAACGTGCCGATCCTGCGCGAGCGCGACATCCTCACGCCGGAGACCGCCGACACGCCCGCCAAGCTCGTCTATCTGGCGGTCCAGCTCATGTACATCTCGCCGGATCCGCAGACCCAGCACGGCACCTATTTCAACCTCGTGCGCGACATCGTCACCGCGGTGCCGAGCTCCTGGCCCATCATCGAAGGCATCAACAACAACATCCTCAACGGCGATCTCTATCGCGCACTGAAGGACGCCCGCAAGTTGATCGCCTACGAAGAAAAGCTGCGGGGCCAGTTCGAGGCCACGCGTCCCAAGGCAGAAGCGGACCAGGACGACGTCAGCACCGCCGCCTGATATAGCCCGTTCGCGCGGCAGCGCTGCGCAAACGACCAGACCGCGCAAACGACAACGGCCCCGGATCGCCTCCGGGGCCGTTGTCGTTTCAGGCCTGCATCAATACTCCTGCGCCGCGAGCGGCGGCGCTTCGACCTCGATCACAGTATCGCGGCTCCGCCGTCCGCCGAATTCCAGCACCGCTGCGACCAGCGCGTCGATGTCCGTCTCGTCGGTTCGGTGATTGACGATCGCGGCGCGGATCGCAAACTTGCCGCCCAGCGTCGTGCTTGAGGGCGCCGCGATACCGGACTCCTGGATGTCGGCGACGATCTCCCGATTGACCTCATCGGGGGCGCGGTAACGGAAGCAGACGATGTTGAGATTGACCGGTGCCAGCAATTCCAGCCGCGGCTCGGCGAGAACGCGCGTCTCCAGATATTTCGCCAGGGCACAGCTTCGCGCGATCACCGCGCCGAGCCGATCGGTGCCGAACGTCTTCAGCGTGAACCACGTCTTCAGCGCACGGAAGCCACGCGATAGATCGGGACCGAGATCACAGGGCCAGATCGCGCCCGCCGCAAGCCCTCTCGCCTCGCGGCGCAGATAGGCCGCGGGCTGCGCAAAGGCCTGCCGATGCTGCTCGCCGTCGCGCACCAGCAGAAAGCCGGCGTCATAAGGCACCTGCCCCCATTTGTGGAAGTCGAGCGCGATAGAATCCGCAAGCTCGATGCCGCCGATCAGCGGCGCAAGCTCGGGCGACAGGATCGCCAGCGCTCCGAAGGCGCCGTCGACGTGAAACCAGATTCCCTCCTCGCGGCACAGCTCCGCGATCGCCTTGAGATCGTCGACCGCGCCGATGTCGACCGTACCGGCGGATGCGACGACCAGGAACGGCTTGAAACCGACATCGCGATCAATCGCGATCTGCGCACGCAGCGCGGCGACGTCGATACGATGATCGGCATCGACGCCGATCTTGCGCAGCGCATCGGTGCCGAGCCCGGCGACGTCCATCGCCCTCGCCACGCAACCATGCGCGGCCTGCGACGTGTAGGCGGTCAGAAGTGCGCCATCGTTGCCGATGCCGTACTGCCGCGCCAGCGTGCCGAGCGCGCTCGTACGTGCCACCAGCACCGCCATCAGATTGGCCATCGACGTGCCCGTCACGAAGATGCCGCTCGCGCTGTCGGGAAAGGCGAACAGGCGGCGCATCCAGCCGACGATCTGGCGTTCGACCTCGATCGGCATGTGGTCGCGGCCACCGAGATTGGCGTTGAGGCCTGCCGCGAGCATTTCCGCGACCATGCCGACCGCGGTGCCGCCGCCATGCACCCAGCCCATGAAACCCGGATGGACATTCCCCGTCGCGTAGGGCGCGACGTGCTCGGCGAATTCGCGATAGACGTCGGCGAGATCGCTTGCCTCGCGCGGCACGTCGGCCTTGAATGCCGCACGGACGCCGTCGGGGATCGGCTGCCACACCGGACGTGCGCGAACGTTGACGATGCCGTCGATCGTCTCGTCAAGCATGCGATGGGCGAGCGCACGAAACTCGCCCCAGTCCTGCGGATCGAGCGAAGTGTGCGTGACGGAGCTTTGCGTGTTGCGGATGATCTCGTTCATGCTGCACTCTCCTCGCCCGCTCTTGCATGCCGCGACAGCATCGTCGTGAATGCCGCAAAGATCTTGCGCATCTGCGGCGGCTTGTACGGAAACACGGCCGGCGGATCCATGTTGTGCACGACGGCAGTATTGTCGGCTTCGAAGACCAGCAGCTCGCGGTTCTGGTTCTCGGCGCAATCGACGATGAAGTAATCGAGGCCGACGCGCCTGCTCATCTCGTCGAGCGCGACTTTGTGGCGCGCGGCGAAAGCATGGTCGAAGTCGAGCATGAAGACGGCTTCTTCGGCCCGCTTCTCTTCGCTGAACGCCATGAAGGCGTTGAGATACCAGATGTCCCAGCGATCGGCGATCGCCATGTGGCAGGCATAGGGTTTGCCGTCGACCATGGCGAGGCGATATTTGCGGTAGAGCCCATCGGGACTCGCATAGTCGACGAAACGCGCAAGGAAGAAGTCGTTCTCTTGCCGCTCGGCAAGATAGGCCGCGAGCGCCGCCGCGTCATCGAGCTTGGCAAGCCCGACGCCGGCATGCGAGCCGCGCGGCCGCGCGATCATCGGAAAGTGCGGTTCGCCCGCGATGTCTTCGCAGGCGATGTTCCCTGTCGAGAGATCCGACAATTGCGCGCGCGTCGCGTGGATGGTCGCGGGAATGTCGAGGCCGGGCACGCCCGCCAGCAACCGATACAGCTTGTCGCGATCGAGATTGCCGATGAGATCGGGGCGATTGAGCAGCGGCCGCGGCCAGCGCGGCGCCGCCTTCTCGATCAGCGCGAGCGCCTCCCGGCATTCTTCGGAATCGGATGCAATCACGATGGCGACGTCGTGCTCGGGCAGATTTTCCGGCAGGCCGATGCCCTTGACCACGTAGAGCGTCAACAGCTCAATGTCGGAGTCTTCAAGCAGGAAGTCGATCGGCGTGTTGCCGCCCATGTCGATATCGGCGGCGAGTGCGAGCACGCGCAGGCGGGGTTTTGGAACAGCGCAAGGCGTACGAAACAATTGGTGGAAGGAGAGCACCTCGGTCTGGATCACGAGCCCGGCCTCCTTCTCGCCGAGAAGCTGGGCAATCAGCGACAGATCCAGGCCTTCGCCCGCCTCCGCCGTCCCCTCATCGATCCGCGTCAGGAGCCGGTCGCGCAACGGATGCAGGTCGCCGCCCTCGAATGCCCGGCGCGTCAATTGCGCAAAGCCGATGCGGTCGGCATGGTTCGGCGCGGTCACGCCGATCGGCGCGGAAACTGGATGTTGCATCTCACACCTCGAACGCGGACTTCTCGATCTTCACCAGGACATGGGCGATGCGATCGAGAACGTGTTGCACATTGCGTTGCGCCTGCAGGCCTTTCAGCACCAGCAGCGCGCCGCTGAAAGCGGGGCCGCCAAAGAATTTCGAGCCGGTGGTCAGCACCATGTAACCGCGGTCGAGCGCAGCCGCCGGCGACCGAGCCGCGCCTGACGGGCGTCGACGACAATTTGAACCTTGCGCGGCCAGCGCCACGCGATCTCATCAAGACACGCCTCGCTTGGGGCACGCCAACCGAGTTTTGACGAATCCATGATCTGCAACAAAACGCGCCGACCTTGCGCGAGGCTGGTGTCGACCGCGCGCAGCACCGCTGCACCGGCGTCCGGGCGCATCGCAATGCCGGCCGCCATGTCAATCAGCGGCACCGCCATGCTATCGCCGGCGAGCCCCGTCACCGCGCCGTCCTTGCGCACGGCAATTCCGCCTGCCGTCTGCGAGATCGTCGAGCCGCTCTCGGGCTCGGTAGCTGACAGACGGGATGCGCCGGCGCTCATCCCGAAAGACTCACGCCGCATCGGCAGCGGCGGCCGCAGGCGCCGGTGCGAATTGCGAGGTGATGTCGCCGTGGAACACCGACGGCCCGACATGATCGAGCGAGCTCTGGATGTCGGCCCAGATCTCGCCGCCGATGTCGGTCCAGCGCTTGCAGAAGGCGAAGTCCTCGGAGAGATAGGTGCCGGTCGCCGGATCGATCATGCATTCGAACAGGGCAAACCGGTTCTGGCTCGCCACCAGCGTGTCGTGCGAATGCTCGCGGAAGAATTGCAGGCTGGCGTAGTCCGGATGGCGGCACATCGCCTCCAGCACGTGGCGCCGGATCATCAGGAAGCCGGTGCCGGCGTAGCGCACGCGCGTGAAGCCGTTGACCACCACGATGCGGTCTGGATCCTCGATCTCGAGCACGTAATCGAGCGATGCGGCCGGCACGTCGGTGCGGCCGGCTTCGATCGCGCGCTTCGCCTTGTCCCAGTTGACCCGCTTGATCGGATAGCAGCCGGCCACGACATCCGCGCCGCACTCCATCAGCCGGAACACCTGCTCCGGCTTGAAGCCGATGTCGGCGTCGATGAACAGGAAATGCGTCGCCTCGGGATCGTCGAGGAACATCGCGGCCAGATTGGCCCGCGCCCGCGTGATCAGCGCGTCGCCGTCCCGCAGCAGCACCTTGAGCTCGATATTGGCCATGCCGTGGACGGCGCGCTGGAGCGCGAAGATCGAGCTCGCATAGATGCTCGTCACCTGCCCGCCAAAACATGGCGTGGCCACCACCAGCTTCATCTTGTCCGACATCGGCAGCTCCGCCTCGCTCCAATCCTCACCAAGAGGTAAAGAGGCATGGTTAACGACGCCTTAACGCCCCCTTACAGGAACTTGACGAGCGAGAGCTGCGAGAGGTTCGAGGTGACCTGGTAGGACGCCTGGAGCGCGTTCTGGAGCGACAGGATCTCGCTCGCGACCTGGTCCGGCGAAGCCGATTCCGCCTGGTCGATGATGGTCTGGAGCTGCGCCTTGGCCTGGGTCTGGCGCGAGCTTGCGTCCTTCATCGTGTTCTGGGACATCGCGAGGTCGGTCTGGATGTCCTCGATGCGCTGCTGGCCGGGCTGCTTGGTCAGCGCCTGCGTCACCCGCAGGCTGAGCGCGGCGACCTGCCCGCCCGAATATTGTCCGGCCGGCGAGGTCGAGAACGTCCCGAACACGGCGACCGCCTGCAATTCCTTGCGGATCGCGTCCTCGTTGGCCTGCGCGCCGTACTGCACCGTGACGGAATCGTCGACCCGCGCCATCGCGGTGGAGCGCGGCGAGCCGGGTCCGTCATTGCCCTGGTACCATTTCACGGTGGTGGCCGATCCGTTGACCAGCGTCGTCGCCGAGCTTGCGGGCGACGAGCCGATGCGCAGCGGCGGTTGCGTGGCGGTCACGGGTGTGGAAGCGAAACCAAGCGAACCCAGCGCTCCCGTATTCGAGGTCGTGATGCTCAGGTTCGCCGCATCGTCGGTGTTGATCGTGATAGAGCCGCCATGGACCGTCGAGGGCTTCGAGGTCCCCGTGATCTGGTCGATCTTGCTCATCAGCGTCTGGATGCTGTCGCCGACGTTGAGCTGGTTGCCGGTCGCCCCCGAACTGACGAAGGAGAGCGTGGTGCCGTTGACGGTGATGGTGTCGCCGGCGACGAAGCCCGGCGAGATCGAGTCCGAGGGGCTCGCGCCGGACAACGCCGTCGCGCCGGTCACGGGCGCCGGCGGCGCCGCCTGGTTGTTGACGGGCGTGCCGATCGCCGAGCTCGCGGTGTTGAAGAAGTTGTCGCCGGCAGTCACCGCGGATGCCGCCACCAGCGCAGTGTTGGCGAGCTTCGTGATCGCGGTGTTCAGCTCGGTGTTGAGACTGGTCTGGGTGTTGGCCGGGTTGACCGGAACGCTTGCATCGATTGCAAAGCTGCCGACTGGCGTTGGCGTGGCGGTAGACGCAGTCAGGTCGATCTGCTCGGTCGAGCCGTCGGGCAGCGTGAACTTCACGCTGAGCTTGTCGCCATTGTTCGGATTGGTGCCGTTGAGATTCACCGAGAATGACACCGGCGAGCCGCTCGGGCCGGTGACCGTCGCGCCAGTCAGCGTCGAGGAGACCGCCGCGATCTTGAGCCCGAATGGCGATCCGGCAACGTCCTCGGACACCTGCACCGCGCCCGACGGCAATGACGTCTGCACCAACCGCCCCGTGCCGGTGCCGAGATCGGCGGCCTGGCGCTCGGCCAGGACGGTCTTGAAGCCCGCCTGCGTCGTGGTGCCGTTGATGATGTCGCCGGCATCCGCGACCGGCTGCGTGTTGACGGCGGTTCCGGAGAACAGATAGCGGTTGCCCGCCTGCGTGTTGAGCACGCCGACCATCGACCCGAACTGGGCGGCGGCGGTGTTCTGCGCGACTGTCTGGCCGTTGACGTTGAGATCCTGCGCGGTGTTGGCCGAGCCCGTCTGCACCGTATTGCGGATCGTGGTCAGCGCCTGCAGCGCGGTGTTGGCGAGGTTGATGCTGACATTGACGTTGGTGATCGTGTCGGTATAGGCGGCGATATTGGACAGCTGCGCGCGCGAGGCGATCGCGAACCCCTCGTTGGTCCCCATCCCGGAGTAGTTCTGCGACAGCTTGCCGGTCGACAGTTGCGTCGACAAATCGGTGAGCTGCGTGTTGATGTTGCGGATCTGCGAGCCGAGAACCGACGAGGAGTAGTTGATGCTGCTGATCGACATATTTCAGAGCCCTGTTACTAGTTACACTTGAGCCTGGAGCAACGTGTTCATCATACTCTGCACCACCGACATGACGTGGGCGTTGGCGGCGTAGGCATTCTGGAGCTGGATCAGGTTCGACATCTCCGAGTCCAGATTGACGCTGGAGGTCGAGTTGAACTTGGCCTGCAGCGTCGAGACCACGACGCTCTGGCCCTGCTGGAGCTGGGTCGCCTGGGTCGCGGCATTGCCCTGAACGCTCAGGAACTGCTGGAGATAGTTCGAAACACTGCCGGTGAAGGGCTGGCTCGCCGAGCCGAGACCGCTCTGCGGCGAATAGGAGAACACCGCCGAGGTGAGCTGCGAATAGAGAAAGTCGGAGCGCGTGGTGTCGCCCGCGGGCGTCACCGGCGAGGTGTTGTAGACCGACAGCCTGGTCGGGTCGGTGGTCAGCTGCGTGTTCACGGCGATGCGCCCGGCAAGTCCGGTCATCTGCGAACCCGATGCGGTGATCGCGCCGGTGTAGAGCGCCTGCCCGCCGTCGGTGAACAGCGGCAATTGCGGATTGCCCGAGGTCAGCGACGAGATCGTCTTGGTGATCGAGGACGAATTGACCTTGGCGAGGCCGGTGTTGTCGTCGGTTACCCGCAGTGTGGTGGCCGTCGCCGGCGACGGCGCGGCGGCGAACGACAGATGCGAGCTGGAAAGCGCGGTGTTGAGCGCCGAGGCGATCGCGCCCATGCCGCCGGAGAAGTTCACCCCGATCTGCATCGGATTGGCGTTGGTCGCGTTCTGGAGCGGCAGCGCCGCCGGATCGGTCACGTTGACCAGCGTGATCTGGCGCTGCGTGTTGGTGCTCGTGTCCGTGTAGGTGATGTTGACGCTGTTGCCCGGCGCGGCCCCGGCGAGGTCGAGATCGAACCCGGCCGGCGGACCGGACACCGTGCTGCCGGCCATGGTCTTGTCCGACAGCGCGCTCGACATCGTCGCGGCGAGCTGGTCGATCTGGTTCTGCGCCTGCACCAGCGTCTGGTCGCGCAGCTTCAGATCGGCCGCGATCTGGCCCGAAGAGACCACGTTGTTGGCGACGACGTCGACCTGCGCGCCGTTCGGGAGCTTGATGTTGAACGCCCCCACACCGGACTTGGCCGGATCGATGTTGTAGAGCGAGGTCGCCGACAGCGCACCGGCAGACGCAAAGGTGAATTGCGAGGCGAGCCCGGCGCCGACCAGCTGGATGCCGGTGGTGGTGTAGATGTTGGCCTGGTTGGAGCCGTCGGTGGTGACGCGGACGTCGACATATTTCGACAGATTGTTGATGGCCTGGTCGCGCTGGTCCATCAGCGTCGCAGCCGAGGGGTCGGTTGCCGGCAGGCCCTGGAGCCTGGTGTTGATGTCGGCGATCTGCTGCATCGACGCGTTGGCGGCTAGCGCCGAGGTGCCGAGATCCTGCTCGACATTGGAGCGCAGCGACTGGATGCCCTTGGTGGTGAGGTTGAGCTGCTGCGCCAGCGTCTGCGCCGCACCGAGAGCGACCGTTTGCGCCGACGACGAGCCCGCGCTGGTCGACAGCGCCTGCAATGCCGTGGTGAAATTGTTCAGCGCGGTTTCGAGCGTGCCGCTGTTGCCGGGCGTGCCATAGACATTCTGAAGCTGCTTCAGGATGTTGGCCATCTGGTCGGCGTAGCCGCTGCCGCCGGTCTCGGTGCGCAGCTGGTTCTGCACATAGGTGTCGAGCTCGCGGCTGACGCCGGTCGTCATCGCCGTCGAGCCGAAGTCGCCGGTGGTGACCTCGATCTGGTTCGGCTTCTGGACGACGTAACCCGGCGTCTGCGAGTTGGCGACGTTCGAGGAAACGATCGAGAGCGCGGCCTGGTTGGCACGCAGACCGCTCATCGCACTGGCGAGGGCTGAACTCAAACCCATGTTGACTTGCCGCCTTTGGTTACGTCACGCGCCAATCAGCGCAACACGTTCAAGAGGTCCTGCACCATCGAATTCGCCGTCGTGATCACCTTGGTGTTGGCCGAATAGGCCTGCTGGGTCACGATCAGCTTGGTGAATTCGTCGGCGATGTCGGTGTTCGAGCCTTCCAGCGACGAGCCGCTGATGGTGCCCGAAGCGCCGTCGATCGCCGGCCCCGACTGTTCGGTCGCAGCGTAAGCGCCGCCGTCGAGGGCCTTGAGGTAATTGGTGCCGTTGAAGTGCGACAACGCTACCTGTGCAAGGGCGAGGTTCTGGCCGTTGGAGAAGGTTCCGACCACGAGGCCGTTGTTGTTGACGGCGACGGAGCGGAGCTGACCCGCGGCGTAGCCGTTCTGGGTGATGGTGTTGATGGTCACCGCGCCGCTGGTGCTGGCATATTGCGTCAGCCCGCCCGAGGAGATGTTGAAGGAGACGGAGCCGAGCGACTGCCCGCTGACGCTGACGTTGTTGATGGTGATGCCCGAGCCGCTCGGAGAGGTCAGCGAGCCGTCGGAGGCAAAGGTGAAGGCCTGGCCGGTGTTGACCCAGCCGACCGTCGTGCCGGTCGCATTCGGGTCGGTCTGGTAGAACATGTTCCAGGTGTCGGCATGGCCCGCGCCCAGCGAGGCGCTGTCGGATTTGGCCCAGCGCAATTGCAGGTTCACCGGCGTGCCGGCGGCGTTGTAGGCGGTCACCGCGCCACCACTGATCGATTCCTTGGTGAAGGTCGCAATGTCGTTGCCGACCACGCCGCCCGTGCCGGCGGTGCCGCCGCCATCGCGGTTCTTGGTGATGGTCGACGTGAAGCCGAGCGCGGCGAAGGCCGCACTGTTGGAGCTGGCTACCGACAGGTTGGAGACGGTGCCGGTGTTCAGCGTGATCACGCCGCCGGTGCTGACCGCAGACCCCGACGCACCGGAGAGAGCGTCGATCTTGCCGAGCAACGTCGTGATGTTGTCAGTGATGTTGATCTGGTTCGCGCCTGATGCACCCGACGCCATGAAGGTCAGCGTCTGTCCGTCGACCGTGATGGTGTCGCCGGCCGCAAAGCCCGACGAGAGCACCTGGGCGCCGCCGGCCGACGCCGCGCCGCTCAGCACCGTGGAGCCCGAGATCGCGGGCGATGACAGCACGTTGCCGCCACGCGTCACGCTGCTGATGCCGAGCGCGGTGGCTGCCGTGCCGCTGTTGACCGCCACGTCGGTTCCGATGCCGCTCGATATCTGGATATTGCCGGTGGCGCTCAGCGACGCCGTGACGCCGGCACCGCCGGCGGTCTGGATCGCTTGCAGGATGTCGGCCACCGTGGCCGTCGTGCCCGCGCCGAGACCGATGGTGGTGTTGCTGCCGACCGTCGCAACGGTGGTGCCGCCGTTGAAGGTAACCGTGTTGCCGTTGATGGTCAGCGTCTGGCCGCCGAGCGCTGTGAGGATGCTGGAGGCGAGATGCGTGCCCACGGCATTATCAAGGGAGGTGGTGGTCGAGGCCACCGCGGACGAGTTGTTCTGGAGCGCAACCGTGCCCGTCCCCGTGGTCGACGAGTAAGCGGAGCGGATGTTACCCGTGGCGGCCGCACCGGCAGCCGTCGCGTTGGCATAGGGGGCGGGCGGTGTGCCCACGGGCAGCGGGTTGGCTGAGAAGTCCGACGGATTGAGTCCGCCAGCCGCCAGCAGCGTGCCGGTCGACGCCGTCGTGCTCGCCACCGTGTTCGGCTGGGTCGGCAGGTTCGCCGCGTACTGGATCGAGGTGGTCGCCTGCGCCGGGATGAAATTGTTCTGGAATTTCAGGACCGTCGCCACGTTGCCCTGCGGGTTGCCGGTCTTCGGGTCGACCGTGACGCCCATCAGATAGTAGCCGGCGCCATTGACCAGATTGCCATTGGCATTGAGCTGGAAGTCGCCGCGCCTCGTGTAATAGGTGACGCCGCTGAACACCGGCACGTTGTCGACGATGCCGGTTGCCTTCTGGATCGAGAAGAAGCCGTCGCCGGTGATCGCCATGTTGGTGGCGACGGTGGAGCCCGAGATCGTGCCCTGCGTGGTGATGGTGGCCTTGGCGTTGGCCGTCACGCCGCCGGCGACCTGCTTGCTCGGCACCGAGGAGTCCGGAATGAGATCGACGAAGCTGGTCCCGATGCCCTTGTAACCGGTGGTGGATGAGTTCGCGATGTTGCCGGAAATGTTCTGCAGCGCGTAGGACTGCGCCTGCAGGCCACCCACCGAGGTGTTCATTGCATCGAAGATACCCATAACTTTGTCTCCAGATCCGATCTCGGCGGCCGGTCGACCATGGCCGCAGTCGGAGGAGACTGTCGCAAGGGCTATGCCAATGCGGGTTTTCTCAGGAAATCAATGACTTAAATAGGAATGCCCCGGTCACATGACCGGGGCACAATTGCCGGGCCGGCAACAATTGCCGGGATCTCATAGCGTTTTCGAGCGAAGTGGCACCCGGTTCGCGTGAAGAAAACGCATCAATCAAAGAGCCTTCACGTCGCCGATGCAGCAGCAGGGTGGAATACCATCCCGAAACCGTCGATGCAGTAGCGCAATCCGGTTGGCTTCGGACCGTCGTCGAAGACGTGGCCGAGATGGCCGCCGCAACGGCGGCAATGCACTTCGGTGCGGAGCATGCCGAAAGTGCGGTCCTCGGTCTTGCCGACATTGCCCTCAATCGGCTGGTAGAAGCTCGGCCAGCCGGTGCCGCTCTCGAATTTGGTGTCGGACGCAAACAGCGCCAGGTCGCAGCCGGCGCAGGCGAAGACGCCCTTGCGATGCTCCTTGAGCAACGGGCTGGAGCCCGGCCGCTCGGTGCCCTCCTTGCGCAGGATCTCATATTGCTGCGGCGTGAGCTGGGCACGCCATTCGGCGTCCGTCTTCTCGATCTCGAATTTCTGCTCGAATTTTTGCGCGGCCTTCTCACCGGCTTCCGCGGGCGATGCTCTGAGCCAGCGGAAGGCCGCAAGGCCGAACAGGTCGGCGACAGTCGTCAACAGGATGCGGCGGTCAAACATCTCATTCTCCGTACGCAGGAAGTCCACGCTCTGAGATACGGGCTCTAACGGCCGACGTTACACTTCCGGGCGGAATTCTTCTCAACTTATTGCGAGACGCCCTGGTCTTGCGAGGCCGGTTCCAACGCCTCGGCCGAAGGTTTCGGCGGCTGGGCCAGCCGCGGCCTGACGCCCGGCGGCGGGCGGCGCGGACCGGTGCCGGCGGCCCGGTTGGCTTCGGCGAGGCGCGCCTCGCGTTCCCGGTCCTTGACCCGCGCCCGTTCACGGTAGCGGGCGAGCGAGCCTGCGGTAGCGGAACTCGCCCTGCTCCAGATCCCGACCATCTGGCCCGCGACGCGGCCGGTCGCGCCGCCCGCCCAGACCAGCTCGAACGGCGAGAACAGCCGCCAGCGCTCGTCGCCCAACAGAATGCTGCGCGCGATCATCTGCCCGGCCATGGCCGAGGTGTTCATGCCCTGGCGGCCGAACCCGCTCGCCACCCACAGGCCTTTGCGCAACTGGCCGATCTGCGGCATGCCGTGCACGGTCTGGCCAGCGGCGCCGCCGAATGTTTCGGTGATTTCGACATTGCCGAGTTGGGGGAAGATGGACCGGACCCGCCGCCTGACGGCGCCCGCAAAGCGTTGCGGTCGCGCCGCCCAGGTGGTCTCCGGGCTTTCCCACATCAGGCGGTCGCCATCGACGATCCGGAAATGGTCGATGCCATCGGAATCCATCACCGATCCCTTGAAGGCGATGATCTCGTGCACGCGCTCGCCGAGCGGCGCGGTGATTCCGGCATAGCGCCAGACCGGCAGCAGCGTTTCCGACAGGCGCCGCAGCGGCGCACCAAGATGGATGTTGCCGGCGAGCACGATGTGGGTGGCGCGCAGCCGCGCCGAGGGCGTGACGATGCGCTTGCGAATGCCGGAATGATCGATGCTGACGACCGGCGTGTCCTCGAAGATGCGCGCTCCGGCCCGCCGCGCCAGCGCCGCGAGGCCGTGCACATATTTGCGGCCGTCGAGCTGGAACGCCCGCGGATAGTACACCCCGTGGAAATAGCGATCGGTCTTGAGCACCTCGCGGATGCGGTCTGCCTGCCAGCCCTCGACCTCGGTGTCGAAATCCCCGGCAAGCATCTGCAACCGGCTGATCAGCCGATCGCCGGCATCGACGTTGGAGACCTCCAGCACGCCGTCGCTCGGGCCGATCCCCGGCATGTTCGCTTCCTTAGCGTTGGCCCGGACAAACTCGGCCCCCTCCTTCGACAACGTCCACAATTCCCGCGCGTCCTCGAAACCGATGCGCTCGATCAGCTCGGTGAGCGGCAGCGCAAATCCCGGCATCACGGTGCCGAGCTGGTTGCCCGAGGCGTTCCAGCCGATATGGCGGCCCTCGAGCACCGCGACGCTGGCCCCGAGCCGGGCCGCCTCCAGCGCGATGGAGAGCCCGGCAAGCCCGGCCCCGATGACGCAGATGTCCGCATCGAGGTCGAACGACAGCCGCGCGCGGTCGCGAAAGCCGGCTTCTTCCTGGGACACGCTTGTGAAAGTCTCGTTCATGTTGTTTTCTTAGAGCATGATCCGGAAAAGTGTGCAGCGGTTTTCCGAAAAGATCATGCTCAAGACAATAATTTAAAGCACGATGATCATTTGTCCCAATCTCATAGCGATTTAAAGGACTGAGCGGCCGCTTGTCAGCTTGTCCTCGACCAGCGCCTGTAGATTATCCTGGTCGCGTAACGATTCGAGAATGCCATGCGCCGTTTACTGCTGCTGCGTCACGCCAAGACCGAGATCGACGCGCCGAGCGGCCGTGACCAGGATCGCCGTCTCGACGACCGCGGCCAACGGGATTCCGCGCAGCTCGGCGACTGGATCGCCGCTCATCCGCCGTTCCCCGAGGCCGTGCTGGTGTCGCATGCCGTCCGGGCCCGGCAGACCTGGGACATCGTCTGGGAGGCGATGAAGGACCGCGTCGCGGCGCCGCAGGTCGAAATCCTGCCGGAACTCTACGGCGCAGATCCCGCGCAGATCCTGGAGACCATTCGCACTGCAACCGTCCCGGCCGACCCGAAGCAGTTGCTGCTGATCGGGCACAATCCGGGCATGCATGAGGTCGCCTTGATGCTGATGGGTGGCGGCGATCCGGCCGGCGCCAAGGCGATCGCCGACAACCTGCCCACCGCAGGGCTTGCTATCTTCGATTTTGACGTCAAGGATTGGGGCGATGTGGCCTACCGCCGCGGCAAACTGGTGCAGTTCGTCAGCCCAAAGCTGCTTCGTTAGCTTAAGGCTGCTTCGATCGGAATGAGACGCGCGGGCGCCGTCTCGACCGTTTGATCCAGCCTGGTCAAAAGAACTTCCTGACCGGAAGATTGGAGGCGTAGATGTTCAAGTCCATCCTCGTACCCATCGACCTCGCCGACACCGACCTCGCCAAGCCGGCGATCGCGACCGCGGCCACGCTGTCGCAGACCTGGAGCGGCGTGGTGCGCCTGCTCAACGTGCTGCCGATGACGCCGGTGATGCTGGCCGAATACGTGCCGGCCGATTTCGACGAACAGCAGCGCCAGGCCTCGGAAGAAGCCCTCGCCATCGTCGCGCGCGAATCCGGCATCGAGGCTTCCCACATCTCCAGCGTGGTGCGCCAGGGCGGCATCTACCACGAGATCCTGGAGGAAGCCGTGCACATGAAGGCCGAGCTGATCGTGATGACCTCGCACCGGCCGGCGATGCGCACCTATTTCCTCGGCTCCAACGCCGGGCATGTCGTGCGTTACGCGAAATGCTCGGTGCTGGGTGGTCAGGCACTGAGCGGTGCTCCGTCATTGCGAGCGCAGCGAAGCAATCCAAAATCTTTCCGCGGCGACAGTCTGGATTGCTTCGCTGCGCTCGCAATGACGATGTTGAAGCATTGTGCGCCTATCACCCCGGCTACGAGATCTTGCGTTGCCTGACGGGCAAAACACGTCAGCGGTGGGTCAACACCATCGCCGATAATATTCCACTTTACCGAAATTCGGAAACGGCGTATATCTCGCCTCACTCCGGCCCAAGGAAGAGGGGCGTATCGCGATCGTCACGAACGCGGGCCGGACGGCGGCGGACGCTGATAACATCGGCGCGAACGGCTTCGTAGGGCGGGCAACCGTGAGCGAAGACCTCGCGCACACGACCGGTGTGATCGGCGTACGGCAAAATCGTGTGGTCCTGGCGCCCGGGGTCTGTGCGCCAAGTCTTGCGGTGATGTGGCGGCCCGACCGGGTCCGCGCATCAGCCATCGCAAGGCGACGGGGGCAATAGTGCACCGCTCCCCGAGGAGAGCACGGCATAAGCCGTAAAACCGCTGCGCAGGGAAGGCCGGTTGTTTGGCTTCACCTGTATGCCGCTGTGCAATTTTCTTACGACAACTTCGCACAGTGGACCGCGGGTGCCAGCCGGCACCCGGTCTTCCCTGCGCCCTCTTTCTTGAGAGGGCAAGGCGACGAAGCAAAGCTCGGGCGAAACAAGCCGCGAGGATGAACAGCTATGTCTATCGATGAGCAACGGTCTCGTGCCCCGGACGCAGCGCAGCGCTACTTCAGCGGTGCGCAGAGCCGGGGCCCATGCGTCAGCGAGTGCAGTTGGCCTTTGGGTCCCGGCTCTGCGCCGCAACGCTTGCGCGCTGCGTCGCGTCCGGGACACGAGAGAGCGTCTTACAAATACCGCGTCAGTTCGGCTTTGACCTGACCGTAGACCGCGTCCTCGATCTGGCTGCGCGTGATCCCGATGTCGCGCAGCGCGCGGTCGTCGAGCTCGTTCAGTGTCTTGACGGCGGAGCGGTGCTCCAGGCGCTCGAACAGCGCATAGGCGCCGTTGGCGAGGGTGCGGAAGAATCCGCCCGTCGAGGATGAGCGTAAACTCCGCCCGGCAGTCTGCGAGATCGTGGTCATTGTCCTTCTCCGGCCTATGGTCCACGCGGCGAAGCGGATGCCGTTGGCGCAAGCGCTTGAGCGCCTGCACCTGATCTGCCGTCGGATTGCTCTCGCTCTCCTCGGCTCAATCGTGGACCTTGATGGAACTTAAATGCTCCAGTACACTACTCGGAGCAAGTGAAACATTGCTCTCGGTGCAATAATGTCCAAGTTCGAATACGTGAAGCTTGCCGATGCCATTGCTCTCGATATCTCTAACGGCACGTTAAGGCCCGGCGACCGGCTGCCGCCGCAGCGCAATTTTGCCTATGACCGTGGCATTGCGGTCTCGACCGCGAGCCGGGTTTATACGGAGCTTTTGCGCCGCGGGCTTGCCGTCGGCGAGGTCGGACGCGGCACCTTCATCTCCGGCGACGTCAGGCGCGAAGTCGAGACGTTGAGCGAGCCGCGCGAGGCGCGGATCGACTTCGAGGTCAATTACCCGCTGCTGCCGCAGCAATGGGCGATGATCGCGAAGAGCCTTGCGGGGCTGGAGCGCGTCGACGCGCTCGAATCCGCATTGCGCGTCTCCACCAGTACCGGCACCAAAAGTGCGCGCAATGCAGCCGCCGCCTATCTCGCGCGCAAGGATTTTGCGCCGCAGGCCGAGCAGATCGTCTTCACCGCCAACGGCAAGCAATCGCTCGCGGCTGCGCTCGCAGCCCTCGTCCCCACCGGCGGCCGCTGCGGCGTCGAGGCGCTGACCTATCCTTACGTCAAGAGCATCGCGGCGCGGCTCGGCGTGACGCTGGTCCCGATTCCGATGGACGAATTCGGCGCGCGTCCCGACGCCATCCAGAAGGCGCATCGCGAGGCCCACCTGTCGGCACTGTATCTCCAGCCCATCATCCAGAATCCGCTCGGCGTCACCATGAACGCGGCACGGCGCGCCGACATCATGCGCGTCGCCGAAAAGCTCGACCTCACCATCATCGAAGACGCCGTCTACGGCTTCCTGGCCGACGACACGCCGCTTGCGGCACTCGGACCCGACCGCTGCATCGTGCTCGACAGCCTGTCCAAGAAGGTCGCGCCGGGCCTTGCGCTCGGCATCCTGGTCGCGCCGCCGCACTTGCGCGAAAGCGTGATGAGCGCAGTGCGGACCGGCGGCTGGATCGCCTCCGGCCATGCGTTGGCGGCGGGGCACCGCCTAATGGCCGACGGCACCGTCGCCGAGCTGACGCGGCTGAAACGCATCGACGCCGCGCGCCGCCAGCAGACCGCAGCAAGGCTGCTGGCCGGCTACCAGCTCGCCGCCGATCCCCGCTCCTATCATCTCTGGCTGACGCTGCCGGCACACTGGCGCTCGCAGACCTTCGTCGCCGCAGCAGCCCGGCGCGGCATCGCGCTGACGCCGTCCTCGACATTCGCGATCGCCCATGGCCATGCCCCGAATGCGGTCCGGCTCGCGCTTGCCCCGCCCTCGTTCGAGCAGCTCGATTCCGGCCTGCGCACGATCGTGTCGCTGCTCGGCACCAAGGAAGAGGATTTTGACTCGACCGAATAGCTAAAGCGCAAGGATCTCGAGCCTGCTCAGGCTTCCGGCCATTCCGCGATGAAGCCTTTCGCCTTGTACGGCTCGATCTTGTCCCATTCGTGCAGCATGCGGCGGCGAAATTCCGTGTCGGTGTGCCAGAGCGCGCGCGGCGTCGCAAAGCTGTCGACGGTGAGCAACATCTTCTCGACCTCCGGCCAATGCCGGTGCAGCGTCATCGGATAACGCCGCGCGGTCCACGTATTGCCGAGGCAAATCACGCTCCGGATATTGTCCAACCCCAGCGCGGCCTCGATGATCGGCAGCGAGAAAATCACGTTCTCGCCGGTGTTCATCGCACGATGCTCCTCGAGGATACGGTCCGCCGGAATGCCCGCCGCGGCCATCGCCGCCCTGATGATGGTGCACTCGGATTGCTCCGAGCCTGGCGTCACGCCCCCGCTGACAATCGACCAGCGGAACAGGCCCTCGCGCCACAGTCTCGCGGCGGTGTCGGCGCGTAGCGCGACATCCTCTCGGGTTCCGAACATGAACAAGAGGTCGGCCGGCCGGAGCGGCGTATCGATCAGATGCGCGCGGTTGATCTCGGAGATCTCATCCGCCGAAGGCCTACGCGTGCTGCGATCCATGGCTGACATGGCCGCACGATGCGACACCCGCGCAGGCGCGCGAAGTCACGTTTGATTGCGGCCGATTGCACCTAGGGCAGCAAAGCCATTCAGGGCAGCAAGGCCTTGTCTAGGGCAGCAAGGCCTTGGGCACATGATCGAAGCTGTAGCTCTGCGGCTGGTTGCGCCGCACGAAGCCGCCGACCTGCCAGGCGAACAGCGCGGCAAAGCCGATGATGAACAGCGCGCCGGCGAATTCGCCGATCATGATTGCGCGGATCAGGAGCCCCGTCATCGCCACGGTCAGCACCGCCAGAAACGCCAGCACCGCGGCATAGGTCCTGCGGCCGAGGCCTGCGGTCAATTCGGCGCGGCTGCCGGCCTTCGCCATTCGCGCGTGCAGTTCGACGATGAACGTGCGGAAACCGTTGTCCTGCGGCGCCATCAGGGCCGCGGTCTGCCAGCTCGTCGACAGGATCGCGATGCGGCCGCCGCCGGTGTGGCTGACATCGGCGCGAAAGCGGTGCTGCTGCATCGACACGGGGCGGAACGACAGCCGGATTGCACTGATCTCGTCGTAACGCCACAGGCCCGAACGGCCGCCGATGTGCCAGGACAGCCCCTCGTCCGTCAGCTCGAAGCGATGCGCCGAACCGATCAGCGACGCCTTGTAGGCATAGCTCGCGCCCGCAGCCGCCTCGGCTCCCGAATCCTGCATGTTCACATCAATCCAATCCGCGTGGTCACGTCTGCGATCCGCTTGCGCGATCGCCCTGCCCCATCCTACAAGCGAGACATGGCTGAGACGATTTTTTTTCCGCGCCGCCTGATTCTCGGCGCCGCCGTGATCTCCGGCGTGCTGCTGGCGCTCGCCGTGCACATGCTGGGCGCGCGCTACGGGCTCGACCTCGGCGGCCTCTGGCACTCCGACACGCATGAGTTCATACCGGCGGGCGCGGCGATCGCCTGGTGGCTGATCGCCTCCGTCGGCTTCTCCGGCGGCTATTTCACGGCGACATTGATGCAGAGCGCCGTCTCAGGCCAGATCCCGCAACGGATGCGGCAATTCCTGATCGCGGTCGGCGTGCTGCTGCTGGCGGGTGCGGGCCAGGTGGCCTCGGCGCCGAGCGCGATCCCGACGGTCTCGGGCGTGCTGGCCGGGCTTGCTGCGCTGTGCCTCGGTGCCGTGATGGCGTTCTGCGGCGCGCGTTTCGCGCTGCACCGCGGCTAGAGCATGATCCGGAAAAGTGCGCAGCGGCTTTCCGACGGGATCATGCTCAAACAACAGACTATCACGCCGACGCGCGCAGCTGCGGCCGGTTCAGCATGATCGCGACATCGCAGGCGGGCCGCGGCTTGCTGAACAGATAGCCCTGCGCCTGAGTGCAGCCTTCGCGCCGGAGCAGCTCGAGCTGGGCGTCGTTCTCGACGCCTTCCGCGGTGGTGACGATGCCGAGGCTCCGCCCCAGCCCGGTCACGGCGCGGATGATCGCCATGGAATCCTCGCGGGTCGCGAGTTCCGACACGAAGGAGCGGTCGATCTTGATCTTGTCGAAGGGGAAGCTGCGCAGATAGCTCAGCGACGAATAGCCGGTGCCGAAATCGTCGAGCGAGATGCGCACGCCCATGGCGCGGAGCTCATGCAGCGTGGTCAGCGTCGCCTCGCTGTTCTGGAGCAGCACGGATTCGGTGATCTCGAGCTCGAGCCGGCGCGCATCGAGTCCCGAAGCGGCCAGCGCCGCGGTGACGGACGCGATCAGGTTCGGATTCTTGAACTGCACCGGTGACAGGTTGACGGCGACGTCGACATCGTCGGGCCAGGTGGCTGCGTCGGCGCAGGCGGAGCGCAGCACGAACTCGCCGAGCTGGATGATCAGTCCGGTCTCCTCGGCCAGCGGAATGAAGTTGAGGGGCGCGATCAGGCCGCGCTGCGGATGGTTCCAGCGCAGCAGCGCCTCGAAGGCGACGACGCGACCGCTGGCGACGTCGCGGATCGGCTGATAATACGCCTCGAACTCGTCGCGTTGCACCGCGGCGCGCAGGTCCATCTCCAGCAGGCGCCGCGCCTGCGCGCGCGCATCCATGCCGGTCTCGAAGAACCGATATGTGCCGCGGCCGTCCGCCTTGGCGCGATACAATGCGAGGTCGGCATTCTTCAACAGCTCGTCCGGATTGCTGCCGTCCTGCGGCGACAGCGAGATGCCGATCGAGACGCCGATGACGATCTGATGATCGTCGATCTCGTAAGGCGCCGAAATCACCTCGACGAGGCGGCCGGCAAGGGATCGTGCCGCAGTTTCCTCGGAACGTCCGATCTGGACCACGGCGAACTCGTCGCCACCGAGTCGCGCGACGGTGTCGCTCTCGCCGACGGTGGCCTTCAGCCTGCGGCCGACCTCCTTGAGCAACGCATCGCCGATGGGATGGCCAAGCGAGTCGTTGATGTCCTTGAAGTGATCGAGATCGAGACAAAGCACCGCAAGCTGGTCGCCCGATCGGGTCCGGCGCAGTCCCTGCACGAGCTGCTCGTGGAACAGCACGCGGTTCGGCAGACTGGTCAGCGCGTCATGACGGGCCATGTGCGAGATCTTGGCCTGGGCCTCCAGCCATTCGGTGATGTCCTCGAAGGTCGCGACCCAGCCGCCGCCCTGCATCGGCTGGTTGACGACCCGGATGGACCGGCCGAACCTGGTCGCGACGTCGGTCGTGGTGCGGCTCTCGCGCGCATCGGCGACAAGGCGCGCGAAGAACTCGCCCGCATCGCCCTGCCACTGACCCTTGGCCTGCTCCTCCCGCAGCACGTCGACCAGCAGGCGGCCCGTGAGCAGGATGTCGGTGCGGCCGAGCATGGCGGCATAGCGCTCGTTGAACAGGATGATCTTGCCGTCCGCGTCGAACATGCACAGTCCCTGCGACATGTTCTCGAGCGCCGTGTCCAGCACGATCTGCTGCCGGCCCAGTTCGCCCTTGGCGCGGCGGTCGAGCAACGCGGCTACGAGCGCAATCGCGATGATCGCGACCGCGGCACCCGCGGTGAGGAAGGACAACGAGGCCGGCGGGATCGATAACCCGCTGATCGCGAGCGTCGGATCCGGCGTCAGCACAGCCGCGCCCATTGCGGTGAAATGATGCGCGACGATGGCGACCGTCAGCAGGGTGGTCGCGCTCAGCGCATGGAAGAGGTCGTCGCGCCGCGCGGCGACGAACAGCGCGAGCGCTGCAAAGACAACTCCGAACAGCACCGAGACGGTAACCGTGCTTCCGATCCAGTCGACGCGTGCCGGCATCTCCAGCGCCGCCATGCCGGTGTAATGCATCGTCGCGACCCCGGCGCCGACGATGGCACCGCCGAGCACGATCCACGGGGCGCGCGAGGACGATACCGCGATGCTCAGCCCCACGAACGTCACGGCGATCGCGAAGATCAGCGAAAGGATGGTCACCGGGATGTTGTAGGCGCCGGCGCCGCCCGGCCCGTAGGCGAGCATCGCGATGAAATGCGTCGCCCAGATGCCGCATCCGCTGACGGCGGCATCCAGGGCGATCCAGACCAGACGCCCGGGGCCGTGCGTCGCGCGCGCCCGGTGAAACAGACTGATCGCCGCCGCGCTTGCGAGCAGGCACACCGCGCCGCCAAGCGCGACCAGCCGCCAGTCGTGCTCCTCGGTGAGACAGTAGAGAACTTGATACATTGCGGGGCCCCTATCGACCCGCACTTGAACCGACAGAGATGGACAGTCGGTAACCGGCTACGTGCCTGTTTCGGGAATGGTGAACGGAAGATGTGTTCGTTCACTCGGATTGTTCATCCGCGCGGAGGCGCGCCGAAGCCGATCACGGCGGCGGCGAGCAGCAGCACGGCCGCGGACACGACCAGCGACAGATGCAGGCCCGTCATGAACGCCCCCTCCGAGGCCACCAGCGAGCCGAACAGCGCGACGCCGAGGACACTGCCGGTCTGCCGCGTCGCGTTCAGGACTCCCGCGGCGATGCCGGAGCGCGCCTTCTCGACGCTGCCCAGCAAGGTCGAGGTCAGCGGCGGCACCAGCAGCCCAAGTCCGCCGCTGATCGCGATCATCTGCGCGAAGATCGCCCAATAGCTCGTGCCGGCTTCGATCCGGAGCAGGCCGAGGCAACCAAGCGCCGAGACGCAGGCGCCGACGACGATGGTCGGGCATGAGCCGATACGCTCGGCGAGGCGCGGCGCCAGCAGATTGACCGGCAGCACCGCCCCCATCATCGGCACGAAGGCGAGACCGGTCCACCACGCCGACAGCCCGTTGATCCTCTGGAAATACAGGCTGAGCACGAAGATCAGGCCGTAGATCGCGACGTTGACGAGCAGGCCGACGAGCGAGGTCAGCGCGAACAGCCGATGGCCGAACAGCGACAGCGGCAGCATCGGCTGCGCTGCGCGGCTCTCGCGCCAGATGAAGAGCACGGCGAGAATTGCGGCTGCGACAAAGGCTACGATCACGGCTGGATGTTCCCAGCCAAGCGCGCCGCCTTCGATGATCGCGCCGGCGAGCGCCCCCAGCGCACCGATCGCGGCAAGCTGGCCGGGCAGATCGATCTCGCGCGAGCGCGACCGCGTGGTTTCGGCCGCATAGCGCCAGCTCAGCCACAGGCCGGTCAGCCCGATCGGCAGATTGACCAGGAAGATCGCGCGCCAGCCGACCAGTGTGATCAGCGCGCCGCCGACGAAGGGACCGGCCGTGAGCGCGAGGCTCGCACCGGCGGCCCAGACCGCAACGGCGCGGCCGCGCTGCCGGTCGTCCGGATAGGCATGGCTGAGCAGCGCCAGAGAATTCGGCACCAGGATCGCGGCCGCCAGCCCCTGGACCAGCCGCGCTGCGATTAGCACGGTCGCATTGGGCGATAGCGCGCAGGCGAGCGAGGCTGCGGTGAAGATGGCGAAGCCCGCCATGAAGACGCGCTTGGCGCCGATCCGGTCACCGAGCGCGCCGGCGGTCAGGATGAAGGCAGCAAACGCGATGGTGTAGGCGCTGACCACCCATTGCAGCTCGGCGACGCCGCCGCCGAGCGTCTTGCCCATCGCATCGAGCGCGGTGTTGACGATGGTGACGTCGAGCTGCACCACGCCATAACCAAGGCTCATCGCGGCAAGGGTGAGGGAAGTCGCAAGATGCGAGCCGGCATGCGACGCGCCGGCCCCGAAGGCTTCGTATCTGATGGTGCTTACTCGCATGCTGCCACCTCGGTTGCAGCCCCATGCGAAACATATACTTCCAGCCCGCCGTCATGTTTCGACAACGATCGAATTATGGATGCGTAACGTGCGAGCGTCGCGCGGATGACCGCGCGACGCTCTATCCTTGGCTACGCCTGGTCCTAGCTCGCCGCGCGCAAGTTCACCTTGCTCTCGGCGAGCGTGGTCAGCTTCTTGTCGGTCGCCTTCTCCTCTTCCAACGTCTTGGCGAGCACGCTGGCGCAGTCCGTGCGGCCGAGTTGCTTGGCCCAGGCGATCAGGCTGCCGTAGCGGACGATCTCGTAATGCTCCGCGGCCTGTGCCGCGTTGATCAGCGCGGCGTCGAGCACCGCCTTGTCGGCGACTTCGCCTGCAGTCTCGTCGGCTTCCTCGATGATGCCGTCGATCGCGGGGCAGTCGACCGCCTTTACCTCCGCACCGTGCATCTTGAACACTTCCTCGAGGCGCTTGACGTGCTGCTTGGTTTCTTCGAGGTGCGTCAAAAAGCCCTGCTTCAGCTGCGGATCCGTCGCCTTATCTGCCATTTTCGGCAGCGCCTTGGTGAGCTGCTGCTCGGCGTAATAGATGTCCTGGAGCTGGTGCACGAACAGGTCGTTCATGGTCTTGATGTCTTTTGTGAACAGTCCCATCGGTCCGATCCTCTCGGTTTTTTGGAACACGGAGGCATCGGCTTGCGCGAAAAGCCGCCTATTCCGCCATGTTCAATTGCTGATGGGGCGCTAACCGGCGCACGGCATTGACGTTCCAAAAAAGCCCGCACCCTTTGCGCTGGAACAATGCCGGCCGTGCAGGATCTGAAACCATGTCAGATAGGGACGCGATCGGGCCCACGACTCATATGCTTAACGCGCCTCCGATGTGAACCGCGTATGACAAAAGTAGCGTGTCCAGCGCAGAACCTATCGTTGTCAAGGGCTGCACAAGTCACTGTTTTTGCCTTAAATGAGCTACATCATGCCTAAATGAGCTACATCATGCCTAGCGATCAACGCCGACCTTTGGCCTTGGATCGTAACCCGACCGGCCAATGTCTGGCCTGGTTGGTCTTGCCCCTGCCGGGAGGATGAATGCACGGATTGCTGCCCGCGCTGAAACGCGGCTTCACGAGATGGATCGGCTGGCGACGCCTCGGCATTGCGGCGAGCGTCTTCATCATCGCTTTCGCCATCACCACGCTGGTGCGGACCCTCAAGGGCATCGATACCGGGGTCATCCTGACCGCGCTGACCGAGATTCCCCGCGGCAATATCGGACTGGCGGCGATCTGCGTGTGCTTCGCGTTCTGTACGCTGACCTTCTACGATTTTTTTGCACTGCGAACGATCGGCAAGAAGCACGTGCCCTATCGCATCGCAGCGCTCTCCAGCTTCACGTCCTATTCGATCGGTCACAATATCGGCGCCACGGTTTTTACCGGCGGAGCGATCCGCTTCCGGATCTATTCGGATTACGGGCTGAATGCGATCGACGTCGCGAAAATCTGCTTCCTGTCCGGCCTGACCTTCTGGCTCGGTAACATCTTCGTGCTCTCGATCGGCATGGCCATCCACCCGGCTGCCGCCTCCTACATGGATCAGCTGCCGTCGTCGATCAATCGGCTGATCGCGCTCGGCGGCCTCGCCTCGATCGGCGCCTATCTGGTCTGGCTCTGCATGGGCGAGAAGCGCCGCGAGCTCGGCCAGAAGGGCTGGAAGGTGGTGCTGCCGTCGGCGCCGCTGACGCTGGTGCAGGTCCTGATCGGCGTCGTCGATCTCGGTTTCTGCGCGCTGGCGATGTACCTTCTGGTGCCGGCCAATCCGCAGATCGACTTCCTGTCGCTCTCGGTGGTGTTCATCCTGGCGACACTGCTCGGCTTCGCCAGCCACGCTCCCGGCTCGCTCGGCGTGTTCGACGCCGCCATGCTGGTGGCGCTGCCCGAATTCGGCCGCGAGCAGCTTTTGGCCACGCTCCTCGTCTTCCGCATCCTCTATTTCGTCATCCCGTTCGGTCTTGCCATCTCCATCATGGGCGCACGCGAGCTCTGGATGAATGTGGTGGAGCCCTGGCAGGAGCGCCGACGACTGGCGGAGGCCTGCGCGCAGTCCAACCTGCCACAGCAGGTGGCAGCGATGGAGCGCGAGCGGTCGCTTCGGCAGGCCAGCAAACGCTAGACGGCGGCCAGCAAAGCCGTCAGACCAATGTTGCAGGCGGGGGAGCTGTTCCTCTCTTATTTCCGCCTCAACTTTGCCGTTGAAGACGCGGGCCATGATCCCTGTATCCCTTCGCCGTTTCCTCGCCGGCGCCCTGCTGCTCGCCGGGCTCCTCACCGCCTTGCCGCTGGAGCGGGTGGCCGCGCAAGATGCGGGCGCCATGCAGATCAGCTGGGAGGTGCGCAACCGCTTCCGGTTGTTCCGCGAGGAGCGCGACTTCCAGCTCCATGTCGAGAGTGCGCGTAACCGCAGCATCCTCTCCGCCGAGCAGTCGCTCGAACTCCAGAGCGAGGGCCGCGGCTGGGCCCGCAACATGGTCAACCGACTCTGCATCGACCTACAGGGCCGGGTCAACCAGCCCTGCACCCGCGACAATACAAAGGAAGACTATATCACCCCGATTGACCACCCCGTCACCGTGCGCCTCACCGGTGCAGTGCCGGTCGGCGCCACCTGCGCCTGGTCGTTCGACGACGGCGAAGGGCCGCAACAATCCACCTTCGACTGCGCCGAGCCGGTCAATCTGCGGGTCCGCTACGGCAAGCAGACGGTCGCGAGCGTCGACGTCTCCTCCGGCTCCGATCCGACCCAACGCGTCCAGACTGAGATCCAGGTCCGCGACATCTTCGTCGCTGGCCTCGGGGATAGCATCGCCTCGGGCGAAGGCAATCCGGACCGGCCGCTGGCGCTGTCGGACGAAGGTTTTTGCTTCCGCTCTTATCTCGGCACCGCCGGCGCGCAGTATTACCGGCCGAGCCGGGCCGGATATAAAGGCGGCCGCGCCTGCGAGGCGCCGGATACGCTCGCCAATTGGCAGCGTTACAGCGCGCTCTGGTTCAACTCGCCCTGCCATCGCTCACTCTACAGCTACCAGGCCCGCACCGCGCTGGCGCTCGCGGTACGCTACACCCACGTGGCCGTGACCTTTCTGCCGCTCGCCTGCACCGGCGCCAGCATCGGCGACGGGCTGCTCGGCTCGCAGCGCGCCCGCGAATGCCCGCCCGGCAAGACCGGCGTCTGCAACACCAGCGTGAACGCACAAGTCGCCGAGCTGCGCGAGGCGCTGACCGCCGCAAAGAAGCGCCAGCCCGAGCGCACGCTCGACCTCGTGCTGCTCTCGGTCGGCGCCAACGACGTCTATTTCTCCGGCCTCGTCGCCGACGTGATCGTCGAGACCGCAACTGAGCGCGCGCTATTCCGCCGCTCCGGCGTGATGGCGAGCGTCGATGATTCCCGCGATGCGCTGGCGCGCGAGCTGCCGCAGAATTTCGTCAAGCTGCGCGAGGCGCTGAAGCCGCTGGTCGGCGGCGACCTCTCGCACGTGGTCTACGTCTCCTACGCCAACCCAGCGCTCGCAGACGGCGGCGTGCCCTGCCGCGGCGGCCGCGCCGGGTTCGACATCCATCCCGCCTTCAACGCCGATCCGCAGCGCCTCGCCCGCGTCTCGACTTTCGTCGACACCGAATTCTTGCCGGCGCTAAAGGGGCTCGCCACCTGCACCCGGGGCGCGCTGTGCCGCGATCCCGAGGCCGACCGCATGACCTTCGTGGATTCGCATCAGGCGGCTTTCGCCGATCACGGCTTCTGCGCGCATTCGGGCAACGATCCCGAATTCGACCGCACCTGCTTTGCCGAGAACGGCCAGAGCTTCAATCCTGATATCGTGAGCGCGGCGAGCCAGCCGATGCTGTGCGGCCGCGGCGCCTCCGAATTCCGCGCCTATTTGCCGCGCGCGCGCTGGATCCGCGACGCCAATGACAGTTACTTCGCCGCGATGACCTATCCGCAAGGCTTGCCGGCGGCGAGCCAGCCGACCGACATCCACGACGCGACCTGGGGCGTGCTCTCCGCCATCTATGGCGGCGCCGTGCACCCAAGCGCCGAAGGCCACGCCGCGATGGCGGATGCCGCACTGCCGGCCGCGGCCGCAGTGCTTGGTCTGGATGCCGCGCCGCCGGGCGTGACACGCGGGCTGCTCGCACCGTTGCTGCCGGGCGCGCAGCAATAGTTCACGCAACCTCTACACGCACACTGCCATCGCCCGCCTTGTGCGCCCTTGCGCACTGGGGCGGGCGATCGAGTACTCCGTGACAGACGTGATTGAATCGAGACGTCGCGGCGTCCAGGATTCCCCGCCTTCGCGGGGAATGACAACGGCACGCGTGGCGCAATCGGGTTCGCCATCACCACACATCGTTCCCGCTCACCTGCCGTTCCATCAATCCAAAAACGGCATCGATCGATGCTGCCTTGAGCTTGGACACTTTGCCGCGCGCGCCTCTAGGAGTCGTCGTGAGGAAACGTTCGAGTTCTAAGGAGGCGCGTAATGAGCGCAGTGATGTCCACAGCGGACGTGAGGAGGTCTCGCGTCAGGCTGTTCATCGTGACCATGTTGTTCCTGGTCACGACCGTCAATTATGCCGACCGCGCCACGCTGTCGATCGCGGGTCCCGCGCTCTCCAAGGAGCTGCATCTCGATCCCGTCGCCATGGGCTACATCTTCTCGGCCTTCGGCTGGTCCTATGTGCTCGCGCAGGTGCCGGGCGGCTGGCTGCTCGACCGCTACGGCTCGCGCCTCGTCTATGCCTTCAGCATCATCGTCTGGTCGCTGTTCACGACCCTGCAGGGTTGGGTCGGCTTCTTGAGCGCCGGCACCGCAATCACCGTGCTGTTCGGCCTGCGCTTCCTGGTCGGCATCGCCGAAGCGCCCTCATTCCCCGCCAATGCCCGCATCGTTGCGGCCTGGTTTCCGAGCAACGAGCGCGGAACCGCGTCCGCCTTCTTCAATTCCGGGCAGTATTTCGCGACCGTGATCTTCGCGCCGCTGATGGGCTGGATCGCGCATGACTACGGCTGGCGCTACGTGTTCTTCGTGATGGGCGCGCTCGGCGTCGTGATGGGTCTGGTCTGGATCAAGACCATCTACGGTCCGAAGGAGCATCCTGGCATCAACGAGGCCGAGTTCGACTACATCAAAGAAGGCGGTGCACTGGTTGACCTCGATGCGCCCAAAGACGATCTGAAACATGAGCGCGCGGCGGCTTCCGGCCCCGGCTGGGATCACATCCGCCAGCTGCTCTCCAACCGCATGATGCTCGGCGTTTATCTCGGCCAGTACTGCATCAACACGCTGACTTATTTCTTCCTGACCTGGTTCCCGGTCTATCTCGTCAAGGAGCGCGGCCTGTCGATCCTGCAGGCCGGCTTCGTCGCGACGCTGCCGGCGCTGTGCGGCTTCATCGGCGGCGTGCTCGGCGGCGTCATCTCCGACGCCATCCTGCGCAAGACGGGTTCGCTGACCATGGCACGCAAGATCCCGATCGTCGGCGGCATGCTGCTCTCGATGTCGATCATCGCCTGCAACTATGTCGACGGGCAGGCGCTGGTGGTCGGCTTCATGGCGCTCGCCTTCTTCGGCAAGGGCATCGGCGCGCTCGGCTGGGCTGTCGTCTCCGATACCTCGCCCAAGGAAGCCGGCGGCGTCTCGGGCGGCCTGTTCAACACCTTCGGCAATCTCTCCTCGATCAGCACCCCGATCGTGATCGGCTACATCCTGGCCGCGACCGGCTCGTTCAACGGCGCGCTGATATTCGTCGGCGCCAATGCGCTGGTGGCCGCATTCGCCTATCTCGTGATCGTGGGCAAGATCGAGCGCGTGGTGCTCAAACGTTCCTCCTGAGGGCTCCCATGGGAGCTTGACCAGGCAACTTAACGGCGGCTTCACAGCCGCCGTCTTTGTTTTGGGGGTAATCGATGCTAGAAGTGCCGGGGAAACGCCTTATCCATCTAAGGCATGTATCGATGTTTGACCTTAACCAGCTCCGCTGTTTCGTCACGGTGGCGGAAGAATTGCATTTCGGCCGCGCCGCGGCGCGGCTGAACATGACCCAGCCGCCGCTGTCCCGGCAGATCCAGGTGCTCGAGCACATCATCGACGCGCCGCTGCTGGAGCGCACCAGCCGCTCGGTGCGGCTGACGCCTGCCGGGCGCAGCTTCCTGCCGGAAGCGCGGCGCATCCTGAAGCTTGCGGAAAGCGCCTCGCAAGTCGCCCGTCGCATCGCGCTCGGCAAGACCGGCTCGCTGAAGATTGGCTTCACCGCGGCCGCCGCCTACGGCTTCCTGCCCGAGCTCGTCGCGGCCTGCCGCGCCAAGCTGCCCGAGGTGGACTTCTCACTGAAGGAGATGGTGTCCGGCGACCAGTTCGAGGCGCTGTCCTCGGGCCAGATCGATGCCGGCCTGCTCAGGCCTCCGATCGCGCGTCCCGAGATCGCCAGCCGCCGCGTCGTCGCCGAGCCCCTGCTCGCCGCGATCCCGAAAAAACATCCGCTGGCGAATGCCGAGAGCATCACCATCAAGGATTTCGACAACCAGCCCTTCGTGATGTATTCGCCCTATGAGAGCCGCTATTTTCACGACGTGCTGGTGGCGATGTTCACCCGCGCCGACATTTTGCCGCGCTACGTGCAGCACCTGAGCCAGATCCACTCGATCCTCGCCATGGTGCGCGCCGGCCTCGGCCTTGCGATCGTGCCGGCGGCGGCGGCGAGCCTGAAGATCGCGGACGTCCGCCTGCGGCCGCTCAAGCTGCGCACGCGCGTTCCCGTCGAGCTGTTCATGGTCTGGCGGCGCGACGACGAGAATCCGCTGCTCTCGGCGCTCGTCAAAATCGCGAGCGAATTGTCCTCGGCGGAGGTGAGGGAAGATTGATGCTGATTTCGCATTGGTCGATATAGGCTTTGGCTTGGACGCGCATCGAACGGTCTCCTAAACCACGGCGCATGGACGCGCAGGCTTGCGTCCTCCACAACACGAGACAAGGGAGCAGCGCCCATGAGCAAGATGACCCCGCAGGAAATGGCCCAGAAGATCGGATCCGGCCTCCTGTCCTTCCCCGTCACACCGTTCAAGGCGGATTACTCCTTCGACGAGACGACCTACCGCGCCAACATGGACTGGCTGTGCGGCTATGACGTTGCCGGCCTGTTCGCCGCCGGCGGCACCGGCGAGTTCTTCTCGCTGACCGCGGCAGAGGTTCCGCATATCGTCAAGATCGCCGTGGACGAGACCAAGGGCCGCGTGCCCGTGCTCGCCGGCACCGGCTACGGCACCGCCACCGCGCGCGAGATCGCGATCGGCGCCGAGAAGGCCGGCGCCGACGGCCTTCTACTGCTGCCGCCCTATCTCACCCATGCCGAGCAGGACGGCCTCGCTGCCCATGTCGAAGCGATCTGCGCCTCCGTGAAGATCGGCGTCATCGTCTACAACCGCGACAACGCGATCCTTCAGCCCGATACGCTCGCTCGCCTTGCCGAGCGCTGCCCGAACCTCGTCGGCTACAAGGACGGCATCGGCGACATCGAGCTGATGACCCGCGTCTACACCAAGCTCGGCGATCGCCTCACCTATATCGGGGGCCTGCCGACCGCGGAGACGTTCGCGCTGCCCTATCTCGACATGGGCGTGACGACCTACTCCTCCGCCGTGTTCAACTTCGTTCCGGAATTCGCCACCAACTTCTACGCCGCCGTGCGCAAGCGCGACCATGCGACGATCCACGCCGGGCTGAAGGATTTCATCCTGCCGCTGATCGCGATCCGCAACCGCAAGAAGGGCTATGCGGTCTCGATCATCAAGGCCGGCATGAAGGTGATCGGCCGCGATTCCGGTCCGGTCCGCCCGCCGCTCACCGACCTCTCCGAGCAGGAGATCGCAGAAGTGGCCGCGCTGGTGAAGAACCTGCCCGCCATTCGATCGTCACAACAGGCGGCAGAATAACGATAGAACACAACAGGGAGGAGCGTGCGATGGCCCAGACTGAAATCTCGGGTGCACCGGTCGTCACGGCGATGCAAGTGATCCCGGTCGCGGGCCGTGACAGCATGCTCCTCAATCTGAGCGGCGCGCATGCGCCGTTCTTCACCCGCAACATCGTCATCCTCACCGACAATGCCGGTCACACCGGCGTCGGCGAGGTGCCGGGCGGGCAGAAGATCTGGCAGACGCTGCAGGACGCCCGTGATCTCGTGATTGGCAAGACCGTCGGCGCGATGAACAACATCCTCGCCGATATCAGGACCGCCTTCGCCGATCGCGATTCCGGCGGCCGTGGCAAGCAGACCTTTGATCTCCGCGTCATGATCCACGCCGTCACGGCCGTGGAGTCCGCGCTGCTCGATTTGCTCGGCCAGCATCTCAACCTGCCGGTCGCAGCCCTGCTCGGCGAGGGCCAGCAGCGCAACAGCGTCGAGACGCTCGGCTATCTCTTCTTCGTCGGCGACGTCAGCAAGAGCAAACTCGCCTACGTCAAGGGCGAGACCGGCAAGGCCGAATGGTTCAACCTCCGCCATCAGCAGGCGATGACGCCGGAAACCGTGGTGCGGCTCGCGGAAGCCACCCACGACCGTTACGGCTTCGCCGATTTCAAGCTGAAGGGCGGCGTGCTGCGCGGCGAGCAGGAGATCGAAGCCGTCACCGCGATCGCCAGACGCTTTCCGAACGCGCGCGTGACGCTCGATCCGAACGGCGCATGGTCGCTCGACGAGGCTGTCAGCCTCTGCAAGGACATGCACGGCATCCTCGCCTATGCCGAAGACCCCTGCGGCGCGGAAAGCGGCTTCTCCGGCCGTGAGATCATGGCCGAGTTCCGCCGTGCAACTGGCCTGCCGACCGCGACCAACATGATCGCAACCGACTGGCGGCAGCTCTCTCATGCGTTGCGGCTGGGCGCGGTGGACATTCCGCTGGCCGATCCCCATTTTTGGACCATGCAAGGCTCGGTGCGCGTGGCCCAGACCTGCCGCGACAACGGCCTGACCTGGGGCTCGCACTCCAACAACCATTTCGACATCTCGCTCGCCATGTTCACCCATGTCGGCGCCGCCGCCCCCGGCAAGGTCACCGCGATCGACACCCACTGGATCTGGCAGGACGGCCAGGCGCTAACCAAGGAGCCGCTCCAGATCAAGGGCGGCAAGATCGCCGTGCCTGACAGGCCGGGCCTGGGTATCGAAATCGACAGGGCCGCCATCGACGCAGCGCATGACCTCTACAAGCAGCATGGACTCGGCGCCCGCGATGACGCTATTGCCATGCAGGACCTGATCCCCGGCTGGACCTTCGACGACAAGCGTCCCTGCCTCGTGCGTTAAGAATTCAGGCATGATCCCGGACAATTGGACACCGGTTTTCCGACAAGGATCATGCTTCTCAAATAAGGAGGACAACATGACTGCGATCCTGAAGAACTTCATCGGCGGCGAATGGGTCGATGGCTCCGCCGTCACCAGGAACATCAACCCCTCCAACACCAACGACGTCGTCGGCGAATACGCCAAGGCCGACAAGGCGCAGACCGAGAAGGCCGTGGCCGCCGCCAAGGCCGCCTTCCCCGCCTGGGCGCAGTCGACGCCGCAGGTGCGCTATGACGCGCTGAACAAGATCTCTCTCGAGATCATCGCCCGCAAGGAAGAACTCGGCCGCCTGCTCGCCCGCGAGGAAGGCAAGACGCTGCCCGAAGGTATCGGCGAGGTCGCGCGCGCCGGCCAGATTTTTGCGTTCTTCGCCGGCGAAGCGCTGCGCCTGATCGGCGAGAAGGGCGCCTCGGTGCGTCCCGGCATCGACGTCGAGCTCACCCGTGAGCCGGTCGGAGTCGTCGGCATGATCACGCCCTGGAATTTCCCGATCGCGATCCCCGCCTGGAAGATCGCGCCGGCGCTCTGCTACGGCAACACTGTCGTCTTCAAGCCGGCCGAGCTGGTGCCGGGCTCGGCGCATGCGCTGTCCGAGATCATCACCCGTTCCGGCATTCCTGCCGGCGTGTTCAACCTCGTGATCGGCTCCGGCTCGGTGGTCGGGCAGACCCTGCTCGAGCACCCGGATGTCGCCGCGATCTCCTTCACCGGCTCGGTGCAGACGGGGCGCAAGATCGCGCAGGCCTGCGTGCTCTCGAACCCGATGAAGAAGTTCCAGCTCGAGATGGGCGGCAAGAACCCGCTGGTCGTGCTCGACGACGCCGATCTCAAGACCGCCGTCGAGGTCGCCGTCAACGGCGCCTATTTCTCGACCGGCCAGCGCTGCACTGCTTCGTCCCGCCTGATCGTCACCGAAGGCATCCATGACCGCTTCGTCGCCGCAATGGCCGAGCGCCTGAAGGGCCTGTCGGTGGACGACGCGCTCAAGGCCGGCGTGCATATCGGTCCCGTGGTCGACCAGAGCCAGCTCGACCAGGACCTGCGCTACATCAAGATCGGCCAGGACGAGGGCGCCAAGCTCGCTTGGGGCGGCGAGCTGCTCAAGCGCGAGACGCCCGGCCACTACCTGCAGCCGGCGCTGTTCACCGAAGCCAACAACAACATGCGCATCGCGCGCGAAGAGATCTTCGGGCCGGTGGCTACCGTCATTCGCGCCAAGAACTACGAAGAGGCGCTGGCGATCTCCAACGACACCGAGTTCGGCCTCGCTTCCGGCATCTGCACCTCCAGCCTGAAATACGCCTCGCACTACAAGCGCAACAGCGAGTCCGGCATGGTGATGGTCAATCTGCCGACCGCCGGCGTCGACTATCACGTGCCGTTCGGCGGCCGGAAGGGTTCGAGCTACGGTGCCCGCGAGCAGGGCTCGTATGCCCGCGAGTTCTACACGACGGTGAAGACCGCCTATACGTATCCCGGCTAACCACGGGGAATATCAAATGGACCAGGACGTCGCAGCGAAAGAACAGCCGCGCTACATCAAGCTCAACGAGCGCGACAATGTCGCGATCGTGGTCAATGATTTCGGGCTTCCCGCCGGCTCCCGCTTTGCCTGCGGGCTGACGCTGCGCGCCTTCGTGCCGCAAGGACACAAGACGGCCCTGGTCGACATTGCACAGGATCAGCCGATCATCCGCTACGGCGAGGTGATCGGCCACGCGCTCTCGCCGATCCTGGCCGGCGAATGGGTGGACGAGGCGCGCATCCGCATGCCGGAGGCCCCTGCCCTCGACAAGCTCGAAATCTCGACCGCCGTGCCCGCGCCGCTGCCGCCGCTCGAAGGTTTTACCTTCGAGGGCTTTCGCAACTCGGACGGTTCGGTCGGCACCAAGAACATCCTCGGCATCTCCTCCTCCGTGCAATGCGTCAAGGGCACGATGGAATATGCGGTCAAGCGCATCCGCGCCGAACTGCTGCCGAAGTACCCGAACGTCGATGACGTCGTGCCGCTGACGCATGCCTATGGCTGCGGCGTCGCCATCAACGCGCCCGACGCCGTGATTCCGATCCGCACGCTGCAAAACATCGCGCAGAACCCGAACTTCGGTGGCGAGATCCTGGTCATCAGCCTCGGCTTGCGAAAAGCTCGCGCCCGAGCGGCTGGTGCCCGAAGGCGTCAGCAACGCCATCGTGCGCATGCAGGACGAAGCCTTCGACGGGTTTGGCGCGATCGTCGACGCGATCATGACCCAGGCCGAAGCCCGCCTGAAAATCCTCAACAGGCGCACCCGCGAGACCTGCCCGGCCGCCGATCTCGTCATCGGCCTGCAATGCGGCGGTAGCGACGCCTTCTCCGGCGTCACCGCGAACCCGGCCGTCGGCTTCGCCGCGGACCTGCTGGTGCGCGCCGGCGCCACCGTGATGTTCTCCGAAGTCACCGAAGTGCGCGATGCGATCCAGCTGCTCACCCGGCGCGCCATCAACGAGGACGTCGGCCGCGCGCTGGTGCGCGAGATGGCCTGGTACGATTCCTATCTGGCCCGCGGCGGCGCCGATCGCAGCGCCAACACCACGCCTGGCAACAAGAAGGGCGGGCTTGCCAACATCGTCGAGAAGTCATTGGGCTCGATCGTCAAGTCCGGATCAAGCGCCATCACCGGCGTGCTCTCGCCCGGCGAGAAGGCAACGCAGAAGGGCATGCTGTTCGCGGCGACTCCTGCGTCCGACTTCATCTGCGGCACGCTGCAGCTCGCCTCCGGCATGACGCTGCAAGTGTTCACCACCGGCCGCGGCACGCCTTACGGCCTTGCGGCGGCGCCCGTGATCAAGGTCGCGACCCGCAGCGAGCTTGCGCGCCGCTGGAAGGACCTGATCGATTTCGATGCCGGCAGCATCGCCACCGGCGAGAAGACCATCGAGGAAACCGGCTGGGACCTGTTCCGCTTGATCCTCGACGTCGCCAGCGGCCGCACGCAACCCTGGTCGGATCGCTGGGGCATCCACAACGATCTCACGCTGTTCAATCCGGCGCCGGTGACCTGAGCGCCGATCGCGGCGCCGGCCAACGACCCAAGAGGACGTTTGAATGTCCCGCATCACGACCCTGCGCACGATCCGCATCGACGAGCGGCCGAACCTGATCTGGGTCGAGGTCGAGACCGACGAAGGACTGACCGGCCTCGGCGAAAGCTTTCGGGGCGCGCAGGCCGTTGAGGCTGCCGTCCATGAGCTCGCAGCACCGCTGGTGCTCGGCCAGGATTCCCGCCGCATCGAAGCCGTATCGCGTCAGTTGCTGACGCCGTATCTCGGCTTCCACAGCGTCAGCGCCGAGGTGCGCGCCGCCAGCGCCATCGACATCGCGTTGTGGGACCTCAAGGGCCAGCGCCACGGCATTCCCGTGCACGAGGCGCTCGGCGGCGCGAGCCGACTCGAAATCCGCGCCTACAACACTTGCGCCGGCTATGCCTACAATACAAAGAGCGCCAGGCGCCGCGAGATCGGTGCGGACGACGTCGCGCTCGGCCCCTATGACGATCAGATCGCCTTCATGCGCGACGCCGGAGCGCTCGCCGAAAGCCTTTTGAGCGAAGGCTATGGCGCCATGAAGATCTGGCCATTCGACCCCTTTGCCGCCAATGGCGGCCATTCGATTTCCCTGATCGACCTCAAGACCGGTCTCGAACCGTTCCGGAAGATCCGCGCCGCCGTCGGCGAACGCATCGAGATCATGTGCGAGCTGCACAGCCTGTGGGGCGCGCAGACCGCCGAGCGCATCTGCCGCGCGCTCGAAGATTACGGCGTGTTCTGGGTCGAGGATCCCCTCGGCAAGATGGACGATGTGCAGGGCCTTGCCGACCTCAGACGGCGCGTGAAAACGCCGATCTGCGGCAGCGAAACGCTGGCGGGCGCGGCGAGCTTCCGCAATCTGCTCGCGGCCGACGCCATCGACGTGGTGATGCTCGACATCGCCTGGTGTGGCGGATTGACCGAGGCGCGCAAAATCGCCGCCCTGGCCGAAGCCTACAACAAGCCGCTCGCCCCGCACGATTGTACCGGCCCGGTCGCGCTGATGGCGGGGCTGCATCTGGCGCTGCATGCGCCGACCGCGATCTTCCAGGAGGTCGTGCGCGCGACGCTCTCGACCTGGTATCGCGATCTCGTCACCGCTCTTCCGACCGTGAACAACGGCATCGTGTCTGCGCCGCGTGCGCCCGGCCTCGGGCTTGCGCTCAATCCGGACGTGCGCCGCCGCGCGGACGTAGTGGTCCGAGAGTCCATTTTCAGCGCGTAGGGCACGACCGACGCGTCACCGCGCGACGACTCCCGCGGGGAATGACAGCGGAGCTAAGCGGGAAACGGCCTACTGCTTCGGCGCGGGCGCCATCATCGCGCCGCCCTTCTTCGCCGCGGGCGCGGGCACGGGCTTGGTCGCGGCGGTCGCTTGCGCCGGGAGATATTTCGCGACGATGGCGGGGTCGACCTGGGCAATGTTGGCGTCGGGCAGACGCGTCCAGGTCTCGTCCTTGCCGAACAGGGAGATGCCGAGGAAGCCGCGCATCGTCAGCGTCTGGCCATCAGGGCTGACCGTCATCTTGGCCTTCCAGACGTTGCCGTCGCGCGGATTGACCACGTTGCCGCCGTCGTACTTCAAGCCGTCGCGCTTCATGTCGCGGATGAAGGAGAGCCCGAGCACCGGCGCGTTCTTGCGATCGTCCGTGCATTTCGCGCAGATCTCGTTCGGATCGTCGCCGGGCCGCGGAAAGGTTTTTGCGATCACGCCTTCGAACACACCGCTGTGGTCGATGAAGAGAAACCATCCCACCGTCTTGCCGTCTTCGACCTTCTGCCAAAGACCCGCGGCGGTTGGCTGCTGGACTTGCGCCGCAGCCGGGCTCACCGCACCGAGCGACATCGCGAGCGCGAGGAGCGAGAACAGCCGAAAGCTGGAAAAGAGATTCCGCATTATCATCACCTTGCTAAGCCAATCGGCCTTGCTGAGCCGTCACTCCAATGGCCGCAGACTACGGCGATTTCGCGAACGGTTCCAGCACCAGGAACATGGGCACCGCCTCCCCGCTCGCCGCCGTCAGTTGACACCGAGCTTCTTTTGCAGGCTGGAGGACGAAGTCGTGTACTGGGAACACGAGCCGCTTCTCCGGATAGACATAGCGATGGGCTTTTTGCGACATCAGCGCGCCCTCGTGGAAACCGCACAGGATCAGCTTGAGCTTGCCGGGATAGGTGTTGATGTCGCCGATCGCGAAGATGCCGCGCACATTTGTCTCGAACGCGGACGTCTCGACCGGCACCAGATTGTTCTCCAGCGAGATGCCCCAGTTCGCGACCGGACCGAGTTTCATGGTCAGCCCGAAGAACGGCAGCATGGTGTCGCAGGCAATATCGGTCACATTGTTGTCGTTGCCCTTGATCGTGGCACCGGTCAGCTTGCCCTCGTTGCCTGACAGCGCGGTGACCTGGCCGAGCCGCAGATCCATCTTGCCGCCAGCGACCAGCGCGCGCATCTGCTCGACGCTGTGGGGGGCGGCGCGAAAATCGTCGCGACGGTGCAGCAGCGTGATGCGGTTGGCAATCGGATGCAGATTGAGCGTCCAGTCGAGCGCGGAATCGCCGCCGCCGACGATCAGCACGTTCTTGTCGCGGAACGTCTCCATCTTGCGCACGGCGTAGTGCACCGAGCTTCCTTCATAGGCTTCGATCCCCGGCACCGGCGGACGCTTGGGCTGGAACGAGCCGCCGCCGGCAGCGATCACCAGCACCTTGCATTCGAACACCTTGCCGGCGTCGGTGGTGCAGCGGAACAAGGGATCGCCGATCTTCTCCACGGTCTCGATCATCTCGCCAAGATGGAAGGTCGGATGGAACGGCTTGATCTGCTCCATCAGCGCCTCGGTGAGACCCTGGCCCGAAACCTGCGGAATGCCGGGAATGTCGTAGATCGGCTTTTCCGGATAGAGTTCGGCGCACTGGCCGCCGACCTTGTCGAGGATGTCGACGAAATGCGCCTTCATGTCGAGAAGGCCAAGCTCGAAGGCGGCGAACAGACCGCAGGGGCCGGCGCCAATAATCAGCACATCGGTTTTGATCACATCGCTCATGTCGTCTCTTTTATCGGTCGTTATCGGTGGGCCGGCGCCCGGCGGGCAGAGGTGACCCTGCCTGTCTAGCCAACGGGGATGGATCAGGGAAGGCATAAAAGCGGGAGCGCCCCGCAGCCGCGCCCACTTGCCGGGTCAGGATAACTGGGCTGTAACGAGCAACGATATGACGGAGATCAATCGGTGAACGCACCACGCCGCCTCGATACGACGCCGCGCCTGGAGGACTACCCTTTTCGCCTCAGCGACAATGTCCGCTTCGGTGATCTCGATCCCAACCAGCACGTCAATAACGCGGTCTACGCCACCTACTTCGAGACCGGCCGTGTCACGCTGATGAAGCTTCCGGAATACGGCCTGACGCCGCCGGGACTTGCCTGGATCATGGTGCGGCTCGACATGCATTTTCGCGCCGAGTTGCACTGGCCGAATACGATCGAGCTCGGCCTCGGCGTGGTGAAGCTCGGGCGGACATCGGTGACCTTCGAGCAGGTCGTGTTTTCGAACGGGAAATGTATTGCGTCTGCGACGTCAGTCGGCGTCATGCTCGACGAGACGACGCGACGGCCGGCACCGCTGACCTCAGAAGTGCTCGAGAAGCTCAGACCCTGGCACAAGCGCGGCATTGAGGTCGCGCCGCCGAGCACATGATAGCTACGGAGAGTTAGGCCTGGCGTTCCGGCGTCGCCACGACGAGGCCGTCGAGTTCGTCGGAGACCTTGATCTGGCAGGACAGGCGCGAGTTCGGGCGCACGTCGAAGCCGAAGTCGAGCATGTCCTCTTCCATCGGTGTCGGGCTGCCGACCTTCTCGCGCCAGGCTTCGTCGACATAGACATGGCAGGTGGCGCAGGCGCAGGCGCCACCGCATTCAGCCTCGATGCCGGGAATGCTGTTGCGGATGGCGGCTTCCATCACGGTCGCGCCGTTCTCGACGTCCACCGTACGGGTTTCGCCCTTGTGATCGACAAAGTGAATTTTGGCCATGTGTGCTCGTACTGCCGCGATCTTGGGAATGAAGGAGGGTCCGGGCTGTCCTATAACGGGTCGGTCAGCCCGGCGCCATAGCGTTTTGATAAGACGTTAATCCCGCTTCGCGGCAAGAAAACCCGTCAAAACAAAAGACTAGGGCACGGGTCGGCCCTGTCGTCCTAAGGCTTCAGGATCGTCTCGATGGCGGCGCGAGCCTCGGTCACCGCCTCTTTCAGCGCGGCGAAGGCGTGGGGCCGGCCCTGGCCGGTCCGGATCGCGGTCTCGAGGCTGGCTGCGGCATCCGCCACCGCAAAAGCGCCGATCCCGCGCGCCGAGCCCTTGAGCTTGTGGGCGAGTGCGCCGGCATCACTCGGCAGCGCTGCCATAGCCGCAATCAGGCGGACCGCCTGCTCGGCAAACATCGCCAGCACTTCCTGTTCCAGCTCAGCGTCGCCGAGCGTCATGCGGGAGAGGTGATCGAGGTCGAGCAGGTTGTCGATGGGTGCAAGCGGGGGCGAGGGCATCCAGTCCATCCGTTGCAGTTCAGGCATCATGGCGCAGGCCCCGGCATCGCGCGATGTCCGCCGGTTCGGCGGTCAGGTTCCCTCCACCGAAGCATGGAAATGGTTAACGAAGTGTTCCGGCAGTTTTGCGCAAATCCGCCTGTTTATTGACGAAAAGTTGCCGCAATCCGGCGAGTCCGGTGGAGAATTTCATGTATTGCTAAGGCGTTACGGCGCGATCCTGTTAACGATGATTAAGAATGTCTTAATCGCAGCCATTTCATTCGCGACGCTCTGCCAATAGGATGTTTTGGAAATTGGCGGACAAGCCGTCCGGGTGGGGACGGCTCGGAAATCCGCGCAAGCGGCATGATCCGGACTGTGGGCTTGCGTAGCGCGCAGAGCTCGCGGAGGGACGCGTACAAGTAACGAGGGCTCGGACTGAACATGGCAAACACTCCGAAAAAGGTCAAAGACCCGACAGAAGATGCGCTTTCTGCGATCCAGGAAGCCCTGAACATCAGCGACACGGCTGCGGACACCAGCCGCAACGCCTCGATGCGTAACGAAACGTCGCCTCCGGCCGCGCCACCGACCCCCCCGATGTTCGACGAACCGAGCTTCGACCCGCGTCCTGCCGCGAACGAACGCGCGATGTTCGACCAGATCGAGGAGCCGCGCTCCTCGCGCCGCGCCGCCAATGACGACCGTGCGACCATCGGCCAGCTCTTGCAGACGTTGCAGACGGGACGCCCGACCCGCAACATCTACACCGGCGCGACAATCTTCACCGTCATCTGGCTCGCGGCCTGCGCCGCGCTGACGGTCGGCTTCCTGCCTTCGATCCAGGCGGCGATGGGGCAGAGCGGCGGCGTGTTGGCCATTGCCGGCCTCGTCACGATGTTCTTCGCGCCGATCATGCTGTTCTTCTTCCTGGCGAGCCTCGTCTGGCGCGGCCAGCAAATGAGCTCGGTCGCGCAGGCGATGGCGCAGGTTGCGATCCGCTTCTCCGAGCCGGAAGGCTCGGCTTCGGATTCCATGGTGACCGTCGGCCAGGCCATCCGCCGCGAGGTTGCGGCGATGGGCGACGGCATCGAGCGCGCGATCGCGCGCGCCGGCGAACTCGAGACGCTGGTCGCCAACGAGGTCGCGGCGCTCGAACGCGCCTATTCCGACAACGAAGTGCGCATCCGCGCCCTGCTCCAGGACATCGCGCATCAGCGCGACAATCTGGTCGGCCAGGCCGAGCAGGTCCGCAGCGCCATCTCCGGCGTGCAGATCGATCTGCGCCATGACATCGCGCTGATCTCGGACGCGATCGCCTCGCGCGTCGACGAGGTCGCCAAGTCCATCACCGGCGCGCTCGAAGAGCGCGGCGCCCACATCACCGGTGCACTCAGCAACGCCGGCGACAACATGATCCTCGCGCTCGGCGAGCGCGGCGGAGACCTGCTCGACCGCCTCGAAGAGGCCAGCAACGAGACCACGCGCGCGGTGCTCGACGCCAGCGAGCGGCTGACCACCAGCCTCAATTTCAAGACCGGCCACGTCCACGACGAGTTCGTGGACCTCGCCGACCGCGTCCACGAGATGCTGAACGAGCGCATCGACCGCATCACCGGCGAGTTCGAGCAGCGCTCCGCCGCGATCGTCGACGGCATCTCCGAGCGCACCGAGCAGGTGCACGACAGCCTGAAGAATTCGTCGGACTCGCTGCTGCTCGAGCTCGAGCTGCGCTCCAACGACCTCTCCGCCAAGATCGACGACGCCGGAAACCGCCTCGCCGGCCACATCATGACCTCCGGCGACAAGGCGAGCGAAGCGCTCGACGCCACCGTCAACACGCTGGTCGCCAAGGTCGTCAGCCAGACCGAGACCGCGCACGACTCGCTGTCGCTCCAGATGAGCGCCTTCGACGAGCTGGTGAGGAACCAGGGCAGCGAGCTGGTCGAGAAATTCGCCCGCGACTCCGGCACGCTGGGAGCATTGATCACCCGCCACATCTCCGAATTCGACCGCACCGTGAAGACGTTCGGCGGCGAGATCGTCGATCGCATGGGCCAGCGCACCCAGGACATCCACGAGAGCCTGAAGAGCTATGTCGACAATTTCGACACCCGCTTCACCTCCAACGGCGGCGCGATCACGGCTGTCCTCGACCAGCGCCTGGTGCAGTTCGAGACCACGATCGGCGAGCGTGTCACCAACTTCGATGCCTCGCTGAACGGCAAGATCTCCGGCCTCGACTCTGCAATCGACGGTCACATCAAGATCTTCGACGAACAGCTCGTCGGCCGCGTCGCCGCGCTCGAACAGTCGTTCGATACCCGCGCGAAGTCGGTCACCGAGACCATCGACGGACGGCTCAACACGCTCTCCTCGTCGCTGACCGACGGTGCCGCGCAGGCGATCCAGTCGATCGACTCCCGCCTCACCCACCTCACGACGTCGCTGACCGACGGCGCATCGCAGGCGATCGAGACGATCGACACCCGCCTCAACTACCTCGCGACCTCGCTGACCGATGGCGCATCGCAGACCATCCAGACGATCGATACGCGGCTGACGCATCTGACGACCACCCTCACCGGCGGCGCCTCGCAGGCGCTCGAATCCATCGACTCCCGCCTCACCTACCTGACCACCGCAGTGACGAACGGCGCCTCGCAGGCCGTGCAGTCGATCGACACCCGCCTCACCCTCCTGACCTCGACGCTCACGGACGGCACCGCGCAGGCGATCGAGGCGGTCGACCGCCGCATCACCAGCGTCGGCGAACTCATCGACGGCCGCAGCATGCATCTGACCGACACGGTCACGGCGCGCTTCCAGGACATCCACCAGGCCATCGAGACCAAGGTCGGTTCGGTCGCCAGCGACATCGACATGCGCGTGGCGCAGTTCGAGGACCTGCTCGGCTCGCGCGTCGAGGCAGTCGCCGGCCGCATCGAGAGCAGCGGACGCCAGGCCAGCGAGGACATGATGTCCCGCGCCGAGATGATCTCGACCGCGATCCGCTCGCATGTCGAGGACGCCGAGCGCTCGCTCACCAACCTCGTGGTCAACACCAGCGAGACCATCCAGACCGGTGCGCGCACCGCGCAGCAGTCGCTGATGACGGTTTCCTCCGACGTCAACGCTCAGCTCAAGATGACCTCCGCCGAGGTCGAGCGCGCGCTGACCGCGGTCGGTACCGGTGCCGCGAACTCGATCCTGAGCAGCGCCCGCGAAGCACAGTCGACGCTGGTCGCCGCATCCGGCGAGGCCTCCAACCAGATCAAGGGGCTCGCGGCCGACGTGGAACGCACGCTGTCGTCGGCGGGCTCGGCGACCGCAGCCTCGATCCTGGCCGGTGCCCGCGAGGTGCAGACGACGCTGGTCACGGCGTCCTCGGACGCGGCCAACCACGTCAAGACCCTCACCGCCGACGTGCAGCGCTCGCTGTCGATGGCCGGCTCCTCCACGGCGGAATCGATCACCGCCGGCGCCCGCGATGCGCAGAGCACGCTGATCGCGGCCTCGAGCGAGACCGCCAACCAGATCAAGGCGCTGTCCTCGGACGTGCAGCGCTCGCTCTCGATGGCCGGCACCGCGACGGCCGAGACCATCATGACCGGCGCCCGCGAAGCCCAGAGCACGCTCGTCAACGCGTCCTCGGATGCGGCCAGCCAGGTCAAGTCGCTGGCGGCCGAAGTGCATCGGTCGCTCTCGCAGGTCGGCCAGTCGACCGCCGAGACGATCACGACCAGCGCCCGCGACGCCCAGAGCACCCTGCTGGCGGTCTCCGCCGAACAGACCGGCCAGGTCCGTTCGCTGGCGGCCGAGATGCAGCGCGCGCTGGCGACCGCCGGCGGCGCCACCATCGAGGCGCTCACCAGCGGCGTACGCGAGGCCCAGGGCACGCTAATCTCCGCCTCGACGGATGCAGCGAGCCAGATCAAGTCGCTGACCACGGACATCGAGCGCACGCTGACCTCGGTCGGCGCCGATACCGCCTCGACCATCCTCAACAGCGCACGCGAGGCGCAGACCTCGCTGACCACGACGTCGGCGGACGCCGCAAGCCAGATCCGCACGATCTCGACCGAGATCGAGCGCACGCTGAGCACGGCCACCGCGAACGCGACCAACGACATCCAGACCAGCGCGCTCAACGCCCAGAACGCGCTGATCAACGCCTCCAACGAGGCAAGTTCGCGGGTCAAGTCGAGCTCGGCGGACGTCGAGCGCTCGGTGCTCGCCGCCAGCAGCAGCTTCGGCCAGGCCATGACCGGCAAGACCGACGAGATCGTCACCTACGTGCAGCAGCAGTCCGACCGTCTTGCCAACATGATCGATGCCAAGCGCGGCTCGCTCGTGGACGCGATCGGCTCGAAGACCAGCCAGCTCACGCTCGACATCGACCGCGTCACGTCCGACGCGCTGAAGTCGATCGAGACGCGCGGCCACGCGTTCTCGCAGACGATGATGGGCAACGGCTCCGAGGTGGCACGGACCATCAACTCGGCGAGCGAGATGGCGACGGGTGCCGTCAACAAGTCGCTCAAGGACCTCGAGCAGGCCTCGCGCGTGGCGATCGACCAGTCGCGCCAGGTCTCGATCGCGGCCGTCACCGAGATGCAGGAGACCAGCAAGATCCTGCGCACCGACACGGTCGCCCTGTTCGAGCGACTGCGCGAAGGCAACATCCTGCTCCAGGAGGTGCTGACCGGTGCGCACGACAACCTCAACTCGCTCGAGCGGGCGCTGGTGACGCGCGTCGCCGACTTCGTCTCGGCGATGAACGACGTCACCTCGCGCAACGGCGCTGCGACGCAGAACCTGGAAGACCAGCTCAACGTCTTCAACAGCAAGACCACGCGGGCGCTCCAGGATCTCGGCGAGCTGTCGACCCAGTTCGACGCGCACGGCAAGGCACTCGTCGAAGCCGCGCAGGTCGTGGAGCAGAGCAACAAGAACACCACCGCCTCGCTCGCCGAACGCAAGCTGGCGCTGGAATCGCTCGTCACCACGATCGACCTGCGCACGGCCGATCTCGACCAGCGTCTGTCGCGCTTCACCGGCCTGCTCGATGAATCGCTGGCGGCCGCCGAAGAGCGCGCTCGCGACATCGCCCGTGTCGTGGCCGAGACAGCCGGCGCCGGTTCCGCCGCGATCACCCGCCAGTTCGAGGCGGTACGGTCGGCCTCCGAAGAGGAGCACCGGCAGACAGTCGAGGCCATGCACGACATCTACCGCCAGACCACCGACGAGGCGGATACGATGTTCAAGCAATCGACCGAGAAGTTCACCAACCTCGTCTCCAGCATGAAGCAGATGGCGTTCGAGATGCACAACGAGCTCGAAGCCACCCGCAACGAGCTGCGCCGCGGCGTGCTCGAGATGCCGCAGGAGGCCGCCGAGAGCACTGCGCAGATGCGCAAGGTGATCGTCGACCAGATCGAGGCACTCGCCGAGCTCAACCGCATCGTGGCCCAGCATGGCCGCGGCCTCGACGTCTCCACGACGGGCCGCGCCAGCGTGCAGCGCCAGGAAGAGCCGATGCTGGCGACCGCGGGCGGCCGCAGCACAGAGACCCGCATGCGCGACACCGGCAGCGCCTCCACGCTGCCGCCGCCGGACCTCGGCATGCCGGCCTCCTCGCGCCGCACCGAAGCTCCGCCGGTCGCGCCCGCCGGCAACGATCAGGGCCGCGACGGCTGGCTGTCGGACCTGTTGAGCCGCACGGACGCCAACCAGGGTGCGCCGACCGGACGTGAAGCTCAGCGCGGCCGCCAAGCCGCCGCACCGGCTCCGCAGCCACAGGCGCCGCAAGGTGGCGGAAATCCGCTGGAATCGCTGTCGCTCGACATCGGCCGGCTGATGGACCGCAACCTCGCTGCCGAGATGTGGGACCGCTACCAGCGCGGCGAGAACAAGGCCTTCACCAAGCGCCTCTACACGCCCGCCGGCCAGAAGGCTTTTGACGAGGTCGCCCGCAAGTACCGCTCCGATCGCAACTTCAAGGGCACGGTCGACCGCTACGTCGCCGAGTTCGAACGCCTGCTCGACGAAGTCGCCCGCGACGGCCGCGGCCCGCAGGAGCTGCGCAATCACCTGACCTCGGAGACGGGTCTGGTCTACACCCTGCTCGCGCACAGCGCGGGACGGCTGGGGTAAGCGGCTCGCAGCGATAGCGAATAGCGAATGAAAAACGGAGCCCTCGCGGGCTCCGTTTTGTTTGAAGTTACGCCGGTGCAATGATGGGGATGGGAAAAGCGAACGCATCATTTGCTCTCGTGCCCCGGACGCAGCGCAGCGCCCTCGGCGGTGCGCTGCAGAGCCGGGGCCCATATCGCGGCATTGTACCGTGTTGCCTTCTGGGTCCCGGCTCTGCGCAGCAGCGTTACACGCTGCAGCGCGTCCGGGACACGAGACCCAGCGCTACGACCAGGCCGAGCCCTACTGCCGCCTGCGCTCCGGTGTCGCGGGCTTTAGCGGCTCCGGCGGTGGCGGCGCGGCGGCCGGTGCGCTGTTGCTGGCGCCGAACAGCACGCGGGTCGGGTTGCGGTCGAAATTGTTCACGGCGCGGCTGATGTCGCCCAAGGTACGGCGGCCGTCGGTCATCAGCGCGCCGGAGCGCTTGTCGAAATCGTCGGCCAGTTCGCGGATCGACTTCACCGCCAGGAACAGCTCACCGCCGTCCTTGCCGCCGGCGAGCGTGTTGAGGCCGAGCATGAGGCTGTCGGCCTTGAGCATGACACCGTCGACCCTGGCCATCACGCCATCGATCTTCTCGGAGTTGCGGGCGAGCGAGTTGGTGAAGGTCTCGAGATTCTTCAGCGAATTCTTCACCGATTCCTGATTGTCGGCGACGATCTTGTTGATGTTCTGGAGCGTGCCGCGGATCGCCTCGGTGACGTCCTGGAGCTTGTTGGGATCCGCCGTCAGCGACGGGATGCCGTCCTCGTCGAGCGGTGGCGGAGGTGCCGCCTCCTCGCCGCCCTTGAGCGAGATCGCGGCGACGCCGGTCAGGCCCTGGAATTCGAGGCCGACCAGGGTGTCCTTGCGGATCGGGGCGTTGTTCTCGACCATGGCGAGTGCGACAACCCGCCGCGGGTTGTCGAGCTTCACCGAGACCACCTCGCCCACTCGGATACCGTTGAAATTGACGCTGCCGCCGTTGCGCAGGCCCGCCGCCGGGCCCTCGAAAACGACGCGCAGGGGGCTGCGCTGCTTGGTGGTGTGCAACGACTGAAACCACAACACGAAGCCGATCGCAGCGGCGATGACCGCCAGCGTGAACGATCCGATCAGCACGTAATTTGCACGCGTTTCCATCAGCTACTCCGGCACCTCAGCCCATCACCGCGCGAGCGCGCTTGCCATGGAAATATTGCCTCAGCCAGGGATGCTGCGAGGCCTGCATGTCGGAGATCGACCCTGCCGCAATGATCTTACCGTTCCCTAAAACGGCGATGCGGTCACATGCTGTGTAAAGGCTATCGAGATCGTGGGTTACCATGAAAACAGTCAGCCCCAAAGTGCGCTGGAGGGTCCTCACCAGCTCGTCGAAGTCGCCGGCGCCGATCGGGTCCAGGCCCGAAGTCGGCTCGTCCAGAAACACCAGATCCGGATCGAGCGACAGTGCGCGCGCAAGCGCCACGCGCTTGATCATGCCGCCCGACAATTCGGAGGGAAAGCGATCGGCGACTTCGGGCTTGAGACCCACCATGGTGAGCTTGGCGATGGTGATCTCGTCCATCAGCCGCTGCGACACCCGCAGATATTCGCGCATCGGAAACTGGATGTTCTGCCGCACCGTCAGCGAGGAGAACAGCGCGCCCTGCTGGAACAGCACGCCCCAGCGCCGCTCCACGTTGCGACGCTGCGACGTATTGGAGGCGTCCAGATCGACGCCGAACACCTCGATGCTGCCTGCGACCTTCGGCACGAGGCCGATGATGGTGCGCGTCAGCACCGATTTGCCGGCCCCCGAGGGGCCGACGAAGCCAAGAATCTCGCCGCGCTTGACGTCGAGGTCGAGGCCGTCGAGCACGCGCGTCGCGCCGAACTGCACGGTGATATCGCGGACGCGGATGATCGGGTTTTGAATTCCGTTTCGAACTTCCTGCGCCATCGTCACATCCCGATCGAGGCGAAGAAGATGGCGAACACACCGTCCATGACGATGACGAAGAAGATGCCCTTCACCACGGACGCCGTCGTGTGCTGTCCGAGCGATTCCGCGCTGCCCTGCACGGCGAGCCCTTCGACACAGGCGACGATGCCGATCACAGCGGCCATCACAGGTGCTTTCACGATGCCGACGATGAAATGGTCGATCGAGATGGCGTCGCGCAAGCGCAGCAAAAACGCTTCGGGATCGACACCGCCATAGAGCCAGGCGACGAGACCGCCGCCATAGAGCGCGGCCATGGCGCCGAGGAAGGCCAGGATCGGCAGCGCCAGCACCAGCGCCAGCATGCGCGGCAGCACCAGCACCTCGATCGGATCGAACCCCATGGTGCGCAATGCGTCGATCTCCTCGCGCATCTTCATCGAGCCGAGCTCGGCGGTGTAGGCGCTGCCCGAGCGGCCCGCGACCATGATCGCGACCAGGAGCACGCCGATCTCGCGCAGCACCAGTACGCCGAGCATGTCGACGACGAAGATGTCGGCGCCGAACCTGCGGAAATGGAAGATACCTTGCTGGGCGATGATGCAGCCGATCAGGAAGGTGATCAGCACCACGATCGGCACCGCGCGCCAGCAGACCTGCTCGAGATGATGCACGGTCGAGGTCAGGCGGAACGAGCGCGGGTGAATCAGGGTGCGCGCGCCCGCCGCGAGCACCGCGCCGAGCATGTCGATCAGGCCCGCCACGGTGCCGCCAACGCCAGCCACGGCCCGGCCGATCTGCTCCAGCATGCCGGTGATGGTGACGGCACTGGTGTCGATCACGGGCGTCGCCCTGACCCGCCGCACCTCGTCCACGAGGCTCGAATAATTGGCGGACAGCCCCGCGATCTGCGCCTCGACGGCGCCTTGGGTCAGGCTGCGGCGCAGCCCGTTCGATGAGCCAGGCGCCGAACGTGTCCAGCTTGGCCACCTCGGAAACGTCGATGAAGACGCTTTGCGAACCGCCCGCGAGCTTCTCGGCGTCAGCCACCATGCGCTCCAGGACCGGCGCGAAGCTCGCGGTCCAGGTTCCGGTGGCGCAGAGTGCCAGCGCGTTGCCTTTCGCAATCCGTTCCAGCTTCGGATCGCCGCTCAAGATGTCCGCTCCCGTGCCGGGGCGCTGGAAACGGATGAAATCAGATGGTTGCGCACGCGCCCTTACCCAGAGAAGGTGTCCCCGACCGGTTAACCTTAGTTGCTAGAGGTAACTAGCAGGTTCAGATTTCGCCAGAGTTCAAAATGACTTCCAGCAAAGTTCCGGCCCTCGTCGCGCGAATCGAGCGCTTTCCCATCGCGGGCAGTTTCACCATCAGCCGGGGCGCCAAGACCGAGGCCGTGACCGTCGTGGCCGAGGTCGGCCGGGACGGCCTGACCGGCCGCGGCGAATGCGTGCCCTATCCCCGCTATGGCGAGACGCCCGAGGTAACCCTTGCCGCCATCCAGGCCATGCAGGAGGCCGTGGCGGGCGGACTCACCCGGCGGACCCTGCAGGCCGCCATGCCGCCCGGTGCGGCCCGCAATGCCCTGGATTGCGCCCTGATCGATCTGGAAGCCAAGGCGGCGGGCCTGCGGGCCTGGAGCCTGCTCGACCGTCCGGTGCCGGGCGAGCGCACCACGGCCTACACGATCTCGCTGGGCACCCCCGAGGCCATGGCGGCGGCGACCGCCAAAGCGGCGCACCGGCCGCTGCTCAAGATCAAGCTCGGCGGTGACGGCGACGGGGAGCGGATCGCGGCGGTGCGTAAGGCCGCCCCCGAATCCGAGCTGATCGTGGACGCCAACGAGGCCTGGACCGAGGCCAATCTGGAGCACAATCTCGCGGCCTGCGAGGCCGCCGGCGTCACCCTGGTCGAGCAGCCGCTACCGGCCGGGAAGGACGACGCGCTGGCGCGGATCAAACGGCCGCTCGCGGTCTGCGCCGACGAGAGCGTGCATGACCGCCACTCGCTCGCACCCTTGCGTGAGCGCTACGACGCCGTGAACATCAAGCTCGACAAGACCGGCGGCCTTACCGAGGCGCTGGCGATGGCGGATGCCGCGCAGGCGCTCGGCTTCGAGATCATGATCGGCTGCATGGTCGCAACCTCGCTGTCGATGGCGCCGGCAATGCTGGTGACGCCGCAGGCCCGCTTCGTCGATCTCGACGGCCCGCTGCTGCTGGCGCGCGACCGCGATCATGGACTTCGGTATGACGACAGTCTGGTCTATCCGCCGGATTCTTCGCTCTGGGGCTGAGCCTTGAGCCGGTGCCGCGCCGACCAGATCAGAAGTGCACCGGCGCCGGCCATCGCAGCCATGACGTAATACAGGCCGTCGCCGATGCGGGCGTAGATCGCGCCTGACGCGATCGAGGTGGTCGCACCGAGCAGCCCGTTGCACGCGGCGTAGTAGCCCTGCCCCCGCGCGATCTGATGCGACGGCACGCGCTGCACCAGGAGATTCATGGTGCCGAGGATGGTCATCCCGAAGGTCAGGCCGTGGCCGAGCTGCACGACCGCGAGCAGCGCGAGCGGCGGATCGTGCGCGGTGACGACCCAGCGCACCACCGCGCTCGCGCCCCCGATCGCCATGAGCGAGGACGGGTGCAGCGAGAAGCGCGGCGACAGCGCGAACACGATGATCTCGGCGATCACGCCCAGCGTCCAGAGGCCCGCGATCGTCAGCCCGCCGAGGCCCTGGGCCTGCCAGTTGATGGCCGAGAACGTATAGTAGGCGACGTGACTGCCCTGGATCAGCGCGGCGGAAACGATGATGGCCCAGAAGCCGGCATCGTGCAGCAGCGCCTTGCCGGCGCGCGCCGCTGTCGTCCTTCGCCTGACATCGTCGAGGGGCTGGAGCAGCACGCTGGCGGCGACCGCAACAACGGCCCAAGCGACGATGACCCAGATCAGATCGCGCGCCGCGATGTGGTCTACGAGATAGCCGCAGGCGAGCGAGCCGGCGGCGAAGGCTGCCGAGCCCCACAGCCGCACCGGCCCGTAATCGAACCCGTAGCGGGCGACGCCACGTAGCGCATAGGCATCGGTCAACGGGGTCGTCGGCGTCCACATCATGCAGGTCAGCGCGTAGATCAGGAACAGCGCCAGCGGCTGCCCCTGCAGGCCGACGGCTGTAAATCCGATCGCCGTCGCGAGCACGGACACCATGATGCCGGTGCGAATGGCATGTCGCTTTTCGGCAAGGGCCGTGATTTGCGGCAGCGTGGTGAAGCGCGTGATCGCCGGCAGCGCGTTGATGAGGCCGATCCAGGCCGCGTCGATGCCGATCGCCTTCAGCCAGACAGGAAAGAACGGCAGATGCGTACCCGACACCGCGAACACGGCCGAGTAGAACACGGCGAGGCTCACGGCGAATCGCCGCTTCTGAGATACCGCGATGGGGATTTGTGATTCGGGTGCCATCAAACCAATTGCGATTCGGTCGATATCGTGATGATCGTTACTGTAACGCGCCCTGATTTGCGCGACGAGATTGACATGGCCAACGAAGCATTCGCCCTCTCGCCTATGTCTGCCCGCGCGGCCGAGCCGAACGAGCAGGATTACGACGCGATCCGCGAAGCCTTCATGGAGACCGCGCGCGGCCGCTGGTTCCTCGGTGAATACGCCAAGCGCAACCGCAATGCGGACACCCGCATGGTGCTCGACGCGGTCGCGAAAATCGAAGAAACCCTTGCGACACAGCGCCAACCCGTGGTCGAGGACCTCCTGCCCGAGGCGCTGGTCGCCATCCGGCAAGCGATCCGCGAAGCCGAGACGATCGCAATCGCGGCCTTCGATCCCGCGGCGTTCGAGGCGAGCCTCGCGCCGATCCCGCGCGGCCTCCGCATCATCAAGGAGATCTCCTGGCGCTGGCGCGAGATCGGCGCCGACGGGCGAATCTGCGACCTGATTGATTCGCAGCTTGCCTCCATCGAGGCGGCCTGCGCGCAAGTTTCGACCATCGACCCCCATACCGACCTCAAGGCCGCATTCGATCTGCTCAAGGACCGGATCGACCAGATCGACGGCGACGCAACGCCGCAGGCTGCGCACCCCTCGCCGGCCCCGGTGCAAGACGCGCCGTCGTCCGTGGCGGAAGCTCCGCTTGCGGAGGTCGCGCCTGCCGCAATGGCCAGCGAAGCAGCCGTGGCTTTTGCCGAGGCGCCGCAGGACATAGCAGCGATCGAGCCCGAAGCAGCCGGGGAAGCGGCCGGCGTCGCTGAGACCTTCTCCGTTGCCGAGCAGGCGATGGACGCCGCCCTGGAGCCGGAGATCGTCGCCGAGAGCCAGACCGCGCCTGAAGCCGCCAGTTTTGAAGAGCCGGCCGCTGAGCCCGCCGCCTTCACCGAGGTGACGGACGAATTTTCGCTCGACGCCGCCGCGGAAGCCGAGGACGACGCCATACTCGAGGCCATCGCGCTGGAGATGGCCGCGCCCGATCCGGAGTTCGACGAGATCATCGAGCCGGTCGAGATGGAAGCGGCCATTCCGGAGCCGATGGTTGCGGAGGCCGCAGCGCCCATTGCAGCCGAGATGCCGGAGCCGATCGCACTTGAGCCCGCCGCCGCGCCGGTCGTGGAGGAGCCCGAAGAGGAAGCGCCGATCGCGATGGAATCGCTTGCGCGCCTCACCAACGCCATTGCGGAAGCCGCCGCCGAAGTGATGGAGCAGCCGGCGTCGGCCATGGCAGCCGCCGCGACATTCGGCGCAGCGCCGAGCACGACGCTGCCGATGCCCTCGCCGGTCCCGGAAGCCTCACTCGGCGCCACCATCCTCGCCAGCGGCATCCTGCAAAAGCCCCGCGCCGCCGCAAACGATCCCATGGCGCCGATCCGCCGCATGACCCAGGCCGAGAAGATCGCGTTCTTCTCGTAAGGGGACGCGGCATGCTCCGTCTCGTGTCCCGGACAAGCGAAGCGCAGATCCGGGACCCAGGAGCCACAGCTTCCGTCGCAACGTGGGCCCCGGCTCTGCAGCGCACCGTCGAAGAGACGCTGCGCTGCGTCCGGGGCACGAGAGCGGAGTGAGGAGAACACTCTCTCCTCAACGTCATTGCGAGTTGGGACCGGCATTGAGGAGCCGGCGAAGCAATCCAGATTGTCACCGCGGAAAGACTCTGGACTGCTTCGCTACGCTAGGAATGACGGATGATCAGCGATCACCCGCAATTCCACACCGCGCCGATCGGTGTCCGCGTCCAGCACGGCCCAAAACTGCCGCCATTGTAGCGGCCGCCGCCAAAACCGGGCCGGCCGAAATAGCGCCACTCGCCGTCCCAGCCGTAATATTGGGGGACCGGATCGATGTACCAATGGCGCCGCTCGCTGCGCGACATCCGCCGCATCGCTTCCTTCTGCTTGTAGAGCGGAACGCTGTTGCTGAGCGGCTGGCGATAGCCCGGCAGGAAGCCTCCGTAGCCATGCCAGGCTTGCTTGGGACGCTTTTGAATTGACGCAGCCGGCGCGACAGCCGGCAGCAGCGACAGGACGACGGCAACAGACAGACACATAAGGCGCGACATGGATTGACGATAGACAGTCGAGTCCGGGAACGCCATTCAAATTCGAGTGCCAAGCTATTTGCACGATCGCGCACCAATCGGATGGTCCGAGAATTCCTCTAGCTGACCACACCCTTCCTGATCAGGAAGCATCCGTAACCCCTGCTGTCGCCGACCTGCACGACGCCAAAGCTCGCTGCCGCTGCCCGGTAAAAATCCGGCCGCAAGAGTTTTCCGGACGTGACGGGGCGGCCGACGGCGCGTTCGATCTCGGCCAGCACCACACGCTGTACGTCGGGGACGCGGTCGGGATCGTCGACCGGCACCATCACGCGCACCGGATCGGGATCGAAATCGTCGAGCGGGTAGACCGACATGATGGCGCGGATCGCGGTCTCCATGGTCATGCCCGGCAACTGGATCAGGCGCTGCGACGCCGTGCTCTGCGCGATGCGGGTTGCCGGGTGATTGGCATCGACGAAAACGAGGTCGTCGCCGTGGCCCATGGCGGCGAGCAGCCAGAGCAGGTCGGGCGTGAGGATCGGATCAATCGATTTCAACATGTGACGGCGTTTCCTTGAAAAGCATGTCATCGCCGGCGACCCGGCCCGGCCGGACACCGGCCGCTCATCCTAGCAGGTTCCAAGCGTGATTCAGATCACGTAGGCCACCATGGTGATCGCGATCACGGACCAAAGGCTCGAACGCGGCCAAGCTTCCTCGCAACCAATCTCGTATCGAGATCAGTGCCAGAGGAGCACGCCATGTTCCGCCTAAAGCCTTTCCTGATGACTGCGGGCCTCGTGGGAAGCCTGTTCGGCTTCGCCTGCGGCCCTGTTTCCGCGCAAGTCGCCCCGGTCGAGCCAGCTCCCACCGCACTGCAAGGCCCTGAGCAGCGGGTCGCGCTGGTGAATCGGCAATTCGAACTACCAGAACGCGCCGCAGCTCGCCAATCCCGACAACGACGCGGAGTCGATGGCGAAGTTCCTGAACTCCGCCGGCTTCGAGGTGGTCGCCGCGACCGACCTGACCCAGAACGACATGCTCCGCGTGGTGCAGGACTTTTCGGCAAAAGTGTCCGCGCGCGGCCCGAACACGGTGGCGATGGTCTATTACGCCGGTCACGGCGTGCAGCTCGCCGGCGAGAATTACCTCGTTCCCGTCGATGCCAAGGTCTCGAGTCAGACCGAGCTGGTCAACTATTCGGTGCGTCTGGTCGACGTGATGTCGACGCTGGAGACGATCCCGAGCCGCATGCGCATCGTCATCCTCGACGCCTGCCGCAACAACCCCTTCCCCAACGTCAACGACGCCGGCCGCGGCTTGGCAATCGTCGATGCCCCGAACGGCTCGATCGTCGGCTACTCGACCGCGCCGGGCGCCGAAGCGCAGGACGGCTCGGGCGGCCACAGCCCCCTACACGCAAGCCTTCCTGAACGTCGCGCGCGAGCCCAACGTCCCGATCGAGCAGCTGTTCAAGCGCGTGCGCCTCGAAGTGAACCAGACCACCAGCGGCGCACAGATCCCCTGGGAGAGCTCGTCGCTGACCTCTGACTTCACCTTCTTCGGCGACACCGCTGTTGCCGCCAACCGCGCGCCGGTGAATGCGCCGGTGGTGCAGATGGCCTCCAACCTGCCGAGCCGCTCGACGCGCCAGGCCTATGACTACGTCGTGTCCGAAGCCCGTCCGGAGTACTATCAGGAGTTCATCACGATGTATCCGCACGACCCGCTGTGCGATCACGTCCGCTGGCTGCTCAATAACCTGCTGCTCACGCAGGCCTGGCACAAGGCGGTGCTCGCGAACTCGCCGCTCGGCTACAAGAACTTCTACGACAGCTACGGCAACACGCCCTATGCGCAGGTCGCGCTGAAGCTCCAGATGCAGCCGAAGCAGATCCCCTTGATGCAGGCCGACCAAATTACTGGCGCCGCAGAACATCGCCCCGACCTTCAAGATCGGCAATCTCGGCCAGCCCAAATACATGCCGCTGCAGCAGGGTAATGGCGGCGCGCAAGTGAACGGCAATTTGCCGATCGTGCAGAAGTCGAGCGACAACAACGGCATCGGCAAGCTCGGCAATGGCGGTCAGATCGCAACCCTGCCGGCGCCGACCAACACCACGACCAGCAATGGCGGCATCGGCAAGATCGTGACGCTGCCTGCGACCAACAATACGCAGAATGGCCGCGGCAATTCCGGCACCGCCGATGCGAAGCCGGTCATCGTTCGGACGCAGAACAATCCGATCCGCATCAACAACGGCGCGAAGATCAACAACAACCCGGTGAACAAGGTGCAGGTGCAGAACAACACCCGCCCGCAGTTCAACACCACCAACCGGATCGGCAATGGCGGCAGCAACAATTTTCGCCAGTCGATGAACCAGAGCCAGGGCAACAACGGTGGCGGCAACAATCACCGCGGCTTCATGCACTGATCGCGGTCGGCCACACACGACAAAGGAGCAGAGCGGCAACGCTCTGCCCCTTCTTCATGTGAGACGATTAGAAAATCAGGCCACCAGCTCCGCGAACAGATCGGCATCGACATTGCCGCCGGAGAGCACGATGACGACGTTCTTGCCGGCAACATCAAGACGCCCCGCAAGCAACGCGGCCAAGCCCACCGCTCCGCCCGGCTCGACCACGAGCTTCAGCTCGCGATAGGCGAACGCGACGGCCGCGCCGACTTCCTTGTCCGACGCGGTCACGCCGCGCGCGAGCAGCTTGCTGTTGATCGCAAACGTCATCTCGCCGGGGATCAGGGCCATCAGCGCATCGCAGATGGTGCGGCCTGCCGGCCCGTGCGGCTCGCGATGACCTGCGGTCAGCGAAAGGCCGTGATCGTCGAACGACTCGGGCTCGGCGACGACGATTTGGGCTAACGGATAGCGCGCCTTTACTGCCGTCGCGACGCCCGCGATCAGGCCGCCGCCGGAGGCCGGCGCGACCACGATGTCAGGGGCGAGACCGAGCGCTGCCATGTCTTCCGCAATCTCGCGACCGGCAGTGCCTTGGCCTGCGATCACGAAGGGATCATCATAGGGCCTGACCAGCGTTGCGCCGCGCTTCTCGGCGATGCCGCGCGAGATCGCCTCGCGGTCGTCGCGATCGCGGTCGTACAGCACGACCTCGGCGCCATAGGATTTGGTGCGCTCGCGCTTCGACAGCGGCGCATCCGCGGGCATCACGATGGTCGCCTGCATGTCGAGGATCTTTGCCGCCGCCGCCACGCCCTGGGCATGGTTGCCGGAGGAGAACGCGACCACGCCACCGGCGCGCTTGTCCTGCGGGATCGAGGCGACCTTGTTGAAAGCACCGCGAAACTTGAACGAACCGGTGCGCTGGAGCATCTCCGGCTTCAGGAACACCTTTGCGCCGACGCGCTCGTTGAGCACGGGAAAGGACAGCAGCGGGGTGCGGACCGCGAAGGGCGCGATCACGCGCGCTGCGGCATCGATATCGGCAGGGCCGATCGGGAGGAGCTGTTCGGTCATAACCGACCATATCGCGGCTATCGAGCCGCGGGCAAGACACCTCCACGCGAGGATTTCTTCCGCTCAGGCGACGAAGCGCGCCGGCTCCGCCCCGTTCCGGCCCGGCAGCACCGCGCCGACCGCCAAAATGCTGTCGATAAAATCCCCGGCCGAGGCTTCCCAGGTGTAGTTGGCGGCGAATTCGACACAGTCCTGCCGGGAGATGTCGAGCGCGGCGAAGCAGGCGCTGTGCAGATCGTGATCGAGCGCCCCGACTAACGCATCGCCGATCACGTCGCGGGGCCCCTTCACCGGGAACGCCGCAACCGGCAGGCCGCTTGCGAGCGCTTCCAGGAGGACAAGGCCAAAAGTGTCGGTCCTGCTCGGAAACACGAAAACGTCGGCGGCCGCGTAAATGTCGGCCAGCTCCTCGCCGTGCTTCTCGCCGAGGAAGATCGCGTCCGGCTCGCGGGCGAGCGCAGGCGTTGCCGCCATCACGGCGCGGCTGGGGCTGTGGAATCGGCGCAGAGCCCGCCAGATCAGCGAGCCCGGCACCGGCACGCGGGCGCGGACATATTCGGGAAAGCGGGTGTGGAAGCTGGTCGTGAAGGGCAGCTTGCGCTGGCGGCAATAGCGGCGGACCATCAGGCCGATCGGCCCCTCCGTCGCGATGTGGATGCTGTCCGGGCGCGCCTCTTCGATCAGCTTCGCGATCCGTGCCGGGCGCGGCATGGCCAGCCGCACGTCACGATAGCTCGGCATCGCAAAAGTGCGGAACGATTGCGGCGTCAGGAACGCGAATTCGACGCCGAGGCTTTTGGCGGCGTCAGCCAGCTTGGTCAGCGTCCGAACCACACCGTTGACTTGCGGGTGCCAGGCGTCGGTCGCGACCAGAATGCGCATCAGGCTGCCCTTGTTATGCAGCTTTGGCTGCGACCTGCGGGATCTGTGCCGGCTTCTCGGCCTGGTCCGCCCAGGTGATGATCTCGAAACGGCCGTCGTCGTGCTCGACCAGCGCCGTGCAGCTCTCGACCCAGTCGCCGCAATTCATGTAGCGGATGCCGCCCTCGTTGCGGATCACGGCGTAGTGGATGTGCCCGCAGATCACGCCATCGGCATCATGGCGCCGCGCCTCGGCGGCGAGCGCCTGCTCGAACGCGCCGATATAGTTGACCGCGTTCTTGACCTTCTGCTTGGCCCATTGCGACAGCGACCAATAGGGCACTTTGAACATGCGGCGGAAGAAGTTGACGAAGCGATTCATCTGGATCGCGAAGTCGTAAGCCTTGTCGCCGAGATGGGCGAGCCAGCGCGCGTTCTGCACCACGAGGTCGAAGATGTCGCCGTGGATGACGAGATAGCGCTTGCCGTCCGCGCCGGTGTGGACGGTGTTCTCGACGACGTCGATGCCGCCGAAATGCGTGCCGTAATAGTTGCGCAGGAACTCGTCGTGATTGCCGGGGATGTAGATGACCTTGGCGCCTTTGCGCGCCTTGCGCAAAAGCTTCTGGACGAGGTCGTTATGCGATTGCGGCCAGTGCCAGCTCGATCTCAGCGCCCAGCCGTCGACGATGTCGCCGACGAGATAGATCGTGTCTGCATCATGGAAACGCAGGAAGTCGAGCAGAAGGTCGGCTTGAGAACCGCGGGCTCCGAGATGAACGTCGGAGATGAACAACGTGCGAAAGCGCCGCTCAGGGCTCTCGTCACTCACATCGTAACTTCCCATGCGACAGCCTGTAACAATGTCCCGTGACAGGGGGATGACCAATTGAACCTTTGAGGCACCCTCGGATACGAATCGCGCCTTGCCTCGCCTTCCCCGCGAATATCAGTCGCATGCGACAATCAGGCGACATCACGCCGCAGCAACCTCCGCAAGAACCCGAAACTGCTGGCTGGATGGGTTAACGGCCGCGCGCTCGCGGCCGGTCTCAGTAAAACCTGTGGAAATGATGGATCGGCCCGTGGCCGTGGCCGACGCTGAAGCGGTCGGCGGCCGCGATCGCCGCGCTGATCCAGGTCTTGGCGTTGCGCACGGCGCGCTCGAGATCCTCGCCTCTGGCCAGCCCCGCGGCGACCGCCGAGGACAGCGAACAGCCGGTACCATGGGTGTTGCTTGTGGCCACGCGCGGCGCGGCGAGCGCGATCGTATTCTTGGCATCGACGAAATAGTCGGTGCTCTCGGCGCCCTCGCCGTGCCCGCCCTTGATCAGGACCGCACGGCAGCCCAACGCCAGCAGCCGGCGCCCCTGGCTCTCGATCTCGGCCTCGCTGGTCGCGACCGGCTCGTCGAGCAGAGCCGCAGCTTCCGGCAGATTGGGCGTGATCACCGAGGCCAGCGGCATCAGTTTGATGCGCAGGGCGTCGATGGCTTCGGACGCGAGCAGGCGATCCCCCGATGTCGCCACCATCACGGGATCGAGCACGATGTGTTGGGGTTTCCAACGCGACAGTGCGGCCGCGATCGCATCGATGCTTGCGGCCTGCGCCACCATGCCGATCTTGACCGCGCCGACCTCGAGATCGGAGAATACCGCGTCGATCTGCGCGGTGACGAATTCGGCCGGCACGGCGTGAATGCCGGTGACGCCGCGCGTGTTCTGCGCCGTCAGCGCCGTGATGGCGGAAGCGCCGAAGACACCGAGCGCGGCAAAGGTCTTCAGGTCTGCCTGGATGCCGGCCCCGCCGCTCGAATCGGAGCCGGCGATGGTGAGCGCCACGGGGGTCGTCATGGGCCGATTTTCCGCTTCCTGGGGACCATCTCCTGTCCTAGCGCGCATATACAGAGGCAGCAAGTTCGCTTGCCAAATCCGGCCGGTTTTGGCCTATTAGCCGGTCAGATATGCCTTCGGAGTGACTGCAATGGTTCCTTTTTTCGTTCAGATCAAATGCAAGCTCGGCCAGTCCTATGTGGTCGCCAATGCGCTTGCCGAAGCCGAGATCGCCTCCGAGATCTATTCCACGGCCGGTCAATACGACCTGCTGGTGAAGTTCTACGTCGACAACGACACCGATATCGGCCACTTCGTCAACGAGAAGGTGCAGGTGCTGCCGGGCATCCAGGACACCCTGACCATCATCACCTTCAAGGCGTTTGGCGCGACCTAGCTGCCTTCTTTGCGCTTCGGTCGCGGCGGGCCGTCCACCGGCGGCAGCGATTTGAGATAGTCCGCCATCGCCGCGAGATCCTCGTCCGGCAATTGTGAGGTGTTCTTGATTACCCGCGTCATCGCACCGCCGACGCTGTCGCCGTCGGGGAGTTCGCCGGTCTTCAGGAAATAGGCAATATCCTTCGCGCTCCACTCCCCAAGGCCCTTCTGCGTGATGTTGGGCACCCAGCCCTCGCCTTCCGGATTGGGCCCGCCGGCGAAGCGTTCTCCGGCGATGATGCCGCCAAGCGCATTGCGCGGGCTGTGGCATTCCGCGCAATGGCCAAAACTGCTGACGAGATAGGCGCCACGATTCCATTGCGGCAACTTCGCGCTGTCGGCGACGAAAGGCTTGCCGTCCATAAACAAAAATTTCCAGATGCCGACGTTGCGCCGGATGTCGAAGGGAAAGCGCACATCGTGGTCGCGCACCTTGCCTGCAACGGCCGGCAGCGTTTTCAGATAGGCGAAGAGATCGAGCACGTCCTCGCGCCTGGCATGCTGATAGGAGGTATAGGGAAAGGCCGGAAAATAATGCTGTCCATCGGGCGAGACCCCGTGCATCACCGCGTTGACGAATTCAGCGTCGCTCCATTTGCCGATACCGTAGCTCGGATCGGAGGAGATGTTCGGCGCGTAGAACGTTCCGAACGGCGACTTGATCGCGACGCCGCCGCCGAGCCTGAGACGATCGGGCTGGTCGGGGACGGCATGGCATGAGGCGCAGCCGCCAGCGTTGAACATCACCTCGCCATTGGCAAGATCAGGCACGTGGGCAGGCGCGCCACCGGCGGCCGCCACCACCGGCGCGCTGAGCCACCGATAGGCGCCGGCTGCGGCGAGTGCGGCGAGCAGCGCCACGGAGATGGTTCGTCGCAACATGCGGTCCTTTCGTGCGTCGCGGCGAACCTTATGACCGATGTCTTCCCCGCTCCAGCCACGAAGAATTTAGCCCACGGCGGCCTGAAACGGGAATAAACTGAAATGCCGGCTGTTGGAAGTTTGGCAGCCCAAACGGGTTCAGCAGGGAGAAGAGTCATGAACAAGACCGTCATCGCCATGTCAGTGCTCGGCGCCGTTGCCTTTGCGGGTTCGGCCAGCGCGGAAAAGCTGAAAGCGACGCTCAACGCCAAGTCCGAGGTGCCCGCAACGAGCAGCAGCGGCACCGGAACGGCCGATCTGGACTACGACGCCGCCAGCAAGAAGTTGTCCTGGAAGCTCACCTATTCCGGCCTGTCCGGACCCGCCACCGCCGCGCATTTCCACGGGCCCGCCGAGGCCGGCAAGAACGCCGGCGTCGCGGTCCCGATCCCCGGCGCCGCCAAGAGCCCGGCCGAGGGCTCGGCGACATTGACCGACGCACAGGCCGCCGATCTCCTGGCCGGCAAGCTCTATGTCAACATTCACACCGCGGCCAATCCGGGCGGAGAGATCCGCGGTCAGGTGATGAAGTAACCTTTCGCACTGTCCGACAAAAGGGCGGCTGCTTACGCAACCGCCCTTTTCGATTCACGTGGCCCGCGCTGGCGCATACGTCACACGTCAGGCTCGGCCGCGTTCAACGCCTGCGCGAGGTCGGCGATCAGGTCCGAGGGGTGTTCGATGCCGATCGACAGCCGGATCGTGGAATCGAGGACGCCGATTTTCCGGCGGATGTCGGCGGGAACGCCGGAATGGGTCATGGTGGCAGGCAGGCTCGCAAGCGACTCCGTTCCACCAAGGCTCACCGCCAGCTTGAGGATCTGCAGCGCGTTGAGGAATTTCATGGCCGCCGCCTTGCCGCCGACGATGTCGAACGAGAACGTGGATCCCGCACCTGAGCATTGCCGCGCGAACACAAGTCCGGCCGGCGAAGCCGCTTCGTGATGACCGAGATAGTGGACCTTGGCCACTTTGGGATGATCGCGCAGATAGTCCGCCACGAGGCGCGCATTCGCATCGGCCTTTTCCATGCGCAGACTCAGCGTCTCGAGCGAGCGGTTGATCATCCAGCAGGAATGCGGATCGAGCTGGGTGCCGATGGCGCCCCGGAGCGCCTTGATGCCCTTCACGACCGCCTTCGCGCCGAGCGCGGCGCCCGCGATCAGGTCTGAATGACCGCCGACATATTTCGTGAGCGAGTACAAGGAAATATCCGCGCCGTGCTCGATCGGCCGCTGAAACACCGGTCCGAGCAGCGTATTGTCGCAGGCGATGATCGGAACGTGTCCTTGCTTCTTTCCGATGACGTCGGCGACACGCCGCATCATCGCGACGTCGACCAGCCCGTTGGTCGGGTTGGCCGGGGTTTCGATCAGGATCATCGAGACCCGGCCCTTGCCCATGGCCTCTTCCGCGGCCTGGCTGACCACAACTTCGTCAACACCATCGGCGAAGCCGACGGCGCCGATCGACAGACGCCCAAGCGTATTCGTCAGCAGGGTTTCCGTCCCGCCATAGAGCGGCTGGGAGTGCAGAATGACATCGCCAGGGCGGGCGAAAGCCAGGATCGTGGTTGCGATGGCCGCCATGCCCGATGAGAACAGCGCACAGCTCTCGGTGCGCTCGTAGATCGCGAGCCTGTCTTCGACGATTTCGCTGTTGGGATGATTGAAGCGCGAATAGACTAGGCCCGCCCCCATCCCCTCCGGCGGCTCGCGCCGGCCGGAGACGAAATCGAAGAAGTCCTGCCCATCCTCGGCCGTCTTGAACACGAACGTGGAGGTCAGGAACACCGGCGGCTTGACGGCGCCTTCCGACAATTGCGGATCATAGCCATAGGTCAGCATCAGCGTTTCGGAGATGCAGCATATGGTTGCCGATGTGCGTCTTCGACGGGAACGGTTTCACCATGGCTTGTCTCGCTGTTCCTGGTTGAGCAAAGATAACTGCTCCGACAGCGATCCGTCAGGCCTTGCGAACATAATTTGCTGCTGCGCTGCGCGTGCAGACTTCGCGGCTGGCGGCCGTGTTCCGGCAGCCCAGAGGGAGCAAAAGCGGAATTCGGGATGGACCTGTCGGCTCGCGCACGCTCCTCGGATTTCGCTTCGCTCCGTCCGGGCGACAAGCTACGGCCGCTACTTCAGCTTCAGCCGGTACGTCTCGTGGCAATCGGTGCAGCGATCGTTGATTGCGGTATAGGCGGCCTTCAGGCTCGCCACGTCGGTGATCTTGCCCTTGACGTCCGCGATCGCCTTCTGGACCGGTGGGATCTTGGAGTCGAAATCGGCTTTGTTCTGCCAAACCTTCGACGACGCCCCATAGGTCGCGTTCACGACGTCCTGCTTGGGATTGACCTCGAAAGTCTTGGCAATCTTGGCGACGTCGCCCTCGAGATTGGCGATCGCCTCGTCGACGGCCTTCTGGTTGTAGGGGATGTCGCCCTTGGTCATCTTCTGGATGACGGTGTAGAGGCTCTTGGCCTGCGAGCGCATCAGATTGTCCTGCTGGACGGCAATCTCCTGTTGCGCCATCACGGCGCCCGCACCTAGCACCAAGGTGCCCACGACAATCATCGTCCGTTTCATCGGCTTGTTTCTCCGGCTTGTATGGGTTGGGGGAGCGCCATCATGATAGAACCCGGCGGCGGGTGTTTATTCCCGCCGCGGAGATCGCCGTTTACAGGCTGTGACGGCGATGGTGCTCGTTGATGGCGATCCACACCCGCTCCGCGGTCGCGGGCATGTCGATGTGGTCGATCTTGTACTCGCGCCAGAGCCCGTCGACGATGGCGTTGACGACGGCCGGACAGGAGCCGATCGCGCCGGCCTCGCCCGCGCCCTTCACTCCCAGCGGGTTGGTCGTGCAGGGAACGTTGGCAGTCTCGAACACGAACGCAGGCCCGTCCGCCGCGCGCGGCAGCGCGTAGTCCATGAAGGTCGCGGTGATGAGCTGGCCGTCGCTGGCGCCATAGACAACCTGCTCCATCAGCGCCTGGCCGATGCCCTGCATGGCGCCGCCATGCACCTGGCCGGCCAGCAGCAGCGGATTGAGCGTCTTGCCGAAATCGTCGACGATCACGTAGTTGACGATTTTGATGATGCCGGTGGCCGGATCGATCTCGACTTCGGCGACATGCGTGCCGTTCGGATACGTGCCATCGGCGCTGGCGAAGGTTGCACTCGCGTTCAGCTTCGACGGGTCGGCGCCGGGGCGCTTGGCGAGATCGGCGAACGAGATCGAACGGTCGGTGCCGGCGATGCGCACCACGCCTTCTGAAATCTCGAGGTCGCCGGCGCTGGCCTCCAGCGCCTGCGCCGCGATCTCCTTAAGCTTCGCGCCGAGTTCGCGGGTCGCACGCTCGACGCTGACACCGCCTGAGGGAATCGAGGCCGAGCCGCCGGTGCCGAGGCCCGTGGCGATCATATCGGTGTCGCCCTGGTGGACGTGCACGCGCTCGGGCGCAACGCCGAACTGCTCGGCGACGATCTGCGCATAGGCGGTCTGGTGGCCCTGCCCGCTCGACTGCGTGCCGATCAGGACGGTGATGTCGCCATTGGGATCCATCCGCACATTGGCGGTCTCCTCGCCCATGGTACCGCAGACCTCGACATAGCTCGCAAGCCCGATGCCGCGGATCAGGCCGTTCTTCTTGGCGAGCTTTGCGCGCTTTCCAAACTCCTTCCACTCGGCGATCTCCATCGCGCGCTTGAGATGCGCGGCGAAGTCGCCGGAATCGTAGACCTTGCCGGTCGCGGTCTTGTACGGCAGCGCCTTCGGCTGAATGAAATTCTTGCGGCGGATGGCGTCCGGCGTCATGTCGAGTTTTCGCGCGCAGGCATCCACGAGGCGCTCGATGACATAAGCGGCCTCAGGCCGCCCCGCACCGCGATAGGCGTCGACCGGCACGCTGTTGGTGAAGATGGTGCGCACCCGGCAGTGGAACGCCTGGATATCGTAGAGGCCCGGCAGCATGCCGGCGCCGCCATGCGGGATGTAGGGACCGAAGGTCGACAGATACGCGCCCATGTCGCCCATCAGGTCGCAATCCATCGCGAGGAACTTGCCGTCCTCGGCCAGCGCCATCTTCGCGGTGGTGACGTTGTCGCGGCCTTGCGCATCACCCATGAAATGCTCGGTGCGGTCGGCCGCCCATTTCACCGCCTTTTTCAGCTGTCGCGCGGCGACTGCCAACAGGGCGTATTCCCGGTATGGAAACAACTTTGTGCCAAAACCGCCGCCGACGTCGGGGCAGATCACCCGCATCTTCTCGGTCGGGATATTGAGCACGTTCTGGCAGAGGATGTCGCGCAGGCGGTGACTGCCCTGACTGCCGACTGTGAGCGTCAGATGGTCGCGCTTGGCGTCATATTCGCAGACGGCAGCGCGTGCCTCCATGAAGCTCGCGACCACACGCGGATTGACGATGGAGATTTCGGCGACCGCATGCGCCTTGGCAAACACTGCTTCGGCCGCGGCCTTGTCGCCGATCGAGACGTCGAACAGCACATTGCCGGCCTTGTCCGGCCAGACCTGCGGCGCGCCCTTCTTGATGGCGTTGACGACGCCGGTCACCGCCGGCAGCGGGCTCCATTTGACCTCGATCGCCTCGATCGCGTCGCGGGCCTGGTCGATGGTGTCGGCGACAACGAAGGCGATGGAATCGCCGACATGGCGCACCTCGCCCCCAGCCAGGATCGGGTAAGGCGGGCCGGTGAAGGGATCGGTCTCGAGATTGAACAGGCAGGGCAGATTGCCGAGATCCTTGACGTCATCGGCGGTCAGGATCAGCGCGACGCCGGGAAACCCGCGGGCGCGGCTCGCATCGATGGTGTATTTGGCATGGGCATGCGGCGAGCGCAGCATCAGGCAGCGGAGCGCAGCCTGCGGCGCGTAATCGTCGGTGTAGCGGCCTTTGCCGCGGATGAGTGCGTCATCCTCCTTGCGCAGCACGCTTTGGCCAACGCCGAACTTGATGGGAGCCGCCATTTTCTCTTCCCGTTCTCATGGTTGTTTTGCCGGCATATTGCCGTGGAAAAAGTTGCAAGGCAAATGGCTTTGGCTGGGCACGGTCCGCCGGTCAGAAGGGGATGGGACGGAAAGGTCGCGGCTCGCTCATTTCCCTGTGAAGATCGATGATCCTGCGGACCTCCCCGGCACGCTCGGAAAACCCCTTACAGGTCGCAATGAGCACATTGGTCGTGCCGGCCAGTCATCGGCCAATGGGAGTCAAGCGGACGTTTTGCGACCGCTCTGAGAGGTTAGCCAATGAGCCGAAGGCGATCATTCCCCGACGGTTCAGTTTCCGTCAGGTGCTGGGCGAGGAAAGCCGACGACGCCTGTCGGGAATCTCATCTCTTCCCCCCTACCCGCCTTCACGACTTCTTCTGCCTCGCTTCCACGTGTCGTGCGAAGTTGTCGAGGATGGCCTGCCAACCGCCTTGCTGCTGCTCGACCGAGTGCGTCGATTCGCCATCGAAGACAACGCGGACGAGAATGCCCTTCGGGCCGGGCACAAACTCGACTTCGGCTTTTCGCTCGCCGAACGCGTATTCGATCCGCTTGTGTTCGACGATCTTCGTGTAGGTACCGGCGAAGTCAAAACCCATGCTGCCGTCCTTGGCCTCCATGCGAGATGAGAAGGCACCGCCTTCTCGCAGGTCGACGGTAGCCTTGGTCGTATGCCAGTCGTCGGACGCGGCGTTCCACTTCATGATGTCGGCAGGCGTCGTATAAGCGCGCCAGACCTGATCGATGGGGGCTGCTACGTTGGTTTCGACGGTGATCCTCATAAACAGTGCTCCTGGTTCGATTTTGCCGGATCGAGGTGACGGCATCACTTCACGTGTACGGGGTCCATCCACGGCACTTCCGGGAGGTCTCCATCCAAGGACGATCGAGACTGGTCCGTGCCGACAAGGTCGAGCCGTCGATGCGTTGAAAATTCGAAGAAGCTAGCCGCGCACCAGCGAGACCAGCCAGCGGCGGCCGAACAGAACCAGGATCGCGAGCGCGTAGACGATGGTGCCCCCGAGGGCCAACAGGACCAGCGTCAGTTCGTCTTGGAAGTGCATCGAGGCAAGATAGGCGCCGCTGAACCGTGCGATCAGCCAGAAGGCGGCGGCCAGGATGATGCCGGTCAGCAGGAATTTGGCCAGCGACAACAGCCAGGCACGGTCCAGCACGAGAAAGCCCCGCCGCACTGCGAAGAAGAGCACCAGCAGCAGATTGGTCCAGACACCGATGGCTGTTGCGAGCGCCAGGCCGATCTGGGCGAGCGATCCCATCAAGGCGACTTTCAGGGCGACGTTGACCGCGATGCCGGTCAGTGACGCTCGAACCGGCGTCGCCGTGTCCTTGCGCGCATAGAAGGTCGCGACCGCGCTGCGGATCAGCACGAAGGGGATCAGGCCGATGGCATAGGCGGCGAGCGTGGCGCCGGCGACGGCGGCATCGGCTTTCGAGAACGCCCCGCGGGCGAACAGCGCACGCATGATCGCATCGGGCACGGTGAGGAAGGCGGCGACGAACGGCACCGAGAACAGCAGCGTGAAATCGAACGCGCGGCGCTGCGCCTTCATCGCGCCGTCATGGTCGTTGGCGGTGATCCGCCGCGACATCTCCGGCAGCAGCACCGTGCCGATGGCGATACCGATGACGCCGATCGGCAGCTGGTTGAGGCGGTCGGCATAGTAGAGCGCCGACAGCGCGCCCGCGGGCAGGAAGGTCGCGATGATGGTGTCGGCAAACAGCGCGACCTGCGTGCCCATCGAGCCCAGCGTCGCGGGCCCGAGCGCCCTAAAGAAGCCGCGGACGTCTTCGTCGAGCTTGAGTGGCGCGAAGCGCGGCAGGCCGCCGTGGCGCGCGAGATCGCCCGCCAGCAGGAAATATTGCAGGAAGCCCGAGATCAGGACGCCCCAGGCGGCGGCATGGCCCGCGCTGGGAAACCAGACAGCGAGCGCCAGCGTCATCATCATCGAGATGTTGAGGAAGATCGAGGCCGCCGCAGCGCTGGCGAAGCGCTGCATCACGTTGAGCATGCCGCCATAGAGCGTGACCAGCGTGATCAGCAGCAGATAGGGAAAGGTGATCCGGGTGAGCTCGATCGCGAGCCTGCGCTGCTCGGCATCCTCGCTAAAGCCGGGCGCCAAAATGCTCATGGCCTGCGGCATGAACAGCCAGGCGACGATCAGCAGCACCACTTGCGAGGCCAGCAGCAGCGTGAAAATGCGGTCGGCGAACAATCTTGCCGCCCCCTCCCCGCGCTCGCCATGGACGTGGGCATAGGCCGGCACCCAGGCGGCGTTGAACGCGCCTTCGGCAAAGATCGCGCGGAAATGATTGGGCAGCCGCAGCGCCACGAAAAAGGCGTCGGCCACCGGGCCGGCGCCGAGGATCGCCGCGAGCATGATGTCGCGGGCAAATCCCGTCAGCCGCGAGAGCAGCGTATATCCGCCAACCGTGAAGATGCGTCCGAGCATGCGTCTTTTCTAGAGACTTATCGAACAGAGGTCGATTGCATCTTGCGATACGCATTGCTGTGTCCTCTCCCTTTGTGGGAGAGGGCAGCGCCGCAATTCGACACAAGCTCATCGGGGTGAGGGTAAAAATGACAAAATCAGGTTGAAAGCGCGCCGCGCACGGCCGCGATGACCCGTTCCTGATCGGCCTCGGTCAGATAAGCGTGCATCGGCAGGCTGATGACGTCCTGCGACAGGCTCTCGCAGCCCGGCAGGCCGCCTTCTGCGACCGGATACTGCTTGTAGGCGGTCTGCTGATGCATCGACTTGCCGTAATAGATCGCAGTCGGCACGCCCTGGGCCTTCAGCGCGGCGGCAAAGCCGTCGCGGTCGGTGCCCGCAGGGAGGCGGATGGTGTACTGCGCCCAGACCGAACTATTGCCGGGAGCCACGCGCGGCGCGGTCACCACATTGCCGAGCCCGCGCGCGTAGCGCTCGGCGACCTTGTTGCGGGCGGCGATCTCGTCGTCGAAGATCATCAGCTTCTCGATCAGGATCGCGGCCTGCATGGTGTCGATCCGGCCGGTCAGGCCGAGGCGGACGTTGTCGTATTTGTCGACGCCCTGCCCGTGCACGCGGATGCTGCGCAGCGTCGCCGCGAGTTCGTCATCATCGGTGAAGATCGCGCCGCCGTCGCCGAAGCAGCCGAGCGGCTTTGCGGGAAAGAAGCTGGTCGCGGTGGCGAGCCCAAAGGTGCCGAGCTTGCGGCCCTTGTAGCTCGCGCCAAAGCCTTGGGCTGCGTCATCGAGCACGAACAGGCCTTCGGCCTTGGCGATCTCGGCGATGGCGTCATGATCGGCGGGCTGGCCGAACAGGTCGACCGGAATGACCGCGACCGGCTTGAGGCCAGCCTTGCGGGCGGTCGCGATGCCCCGCTTGAGCGATTCCGGGCTCATGTTGAAGGTGGCTTCGTCCACGTCGACATAGACCGGCGTTGCGCCGGTCCGCGCCACTGGCGAAGCCGTCGCGATGAAGGTGAACGACGGACAGAACACGGCGTCGCCCGGTCCGACATTCTTCGCCATCATCACCATCAGGATCGCATCGGTGCCGCTGGCGCAGCCGATGACGTGCTTGGCGCCGCAATAGGCCGCAAGCTGCTTCTCGAGTTCGGCGACTTCGGGGCCGTTGACGAACTGACAATGGTCGAGAACGCGCTTCACGGCTGTATCGAGCGAGTCGCCGAGCCGGCGGCGCTGCGAGGCGACGTCGATGAAGGGAATGGGTTCGGAACGCAGATGCTGGTTCATGGCGCCTTGCGGGTTTTGATCGGTCAACATGGAATGGGATCAGCCGGCGACGCGGCGCGGGCCCTTGAGGGCGGCCGACTTGGCGGCGGGCCGCGACGGCGTTTCCAGGCACTGCGTGGCGATCTCGAGGCTGGCGACGCCTTCGTCGCCGGTGACCGCCGGCGTCTCGCCGCTACGCACGGCCTTGAGGAACGCGATCAGCTCGGCGCGGAGCGGCTCGTCATGGCCGACCGGCAGATGCCGCATCGAATAGCTGCCGTCAGGCTTGAAGCCGAAGCATTCGGTGACCTGACGCGTCAGGAGATCGCCCATCACGTATTTGCCGCGGGTCGCGACCGTGACGCTCCGCGCCTTGAACGGCGTCAGCCAGTTGGTGTTGATGTGCGCGAGCACGCCGTTGGCGGTGCGGAACTGCAGCAGCGCGATATCCTCGCGCTCGGCGATCGCGCTCGACAATTGCGGTTGCACCTCGACGATGTCGGATTCGGTGAACCATCGGATCAGGTCGATATCATGCACGGCAAGATCGATGACCACGCCGACATTGGACATGCGCGGCGGGAACGGGCCGACCCGCGTGATCGCGATGGAGAGAATATCCTCGCCCGCGATCGCCTGCTTGACGGCGGCGACCGCCGGGTTGAAGCGCTCGACATGGCCGACCATCAGCGTCACGCCGGCCTTTTGCGCGGCGGTGACGATCTCGCGGCCTTCCGCGACCGTGGAGGCGATCGGCTTCTCGACCAGCACGTGGATGTTCTTGGCGATGCAGGCGAGCGAGACCTCGTGATGCAGATGGGTCGGCGCCGCGATGGTGACAGCGTCGATGCCCTCGGCGAAGAGCTGGTCGAGCGTCTCGAAGCCCGTGCAATTGGCAAGTTCCATTGCCCGCGTGCGATGTGCCGGTGAAGGATCGACGACGCCGACAAGGTTGACCCCGGGCAAGCCGCTCAGCACGCGCGCGTGGTTGCTGCCCATCACGCCCGCGCCAATGACGCCGACGCGCAAGCCGACCTTTGCCGGTGCAGATCCGTTGGAACTCATCTGAGCAAACCCCGATTCAAAGCAAATCCCCGGCGCAGCTCTAGCACGGACGCCACATTTGTGGCGAATGCCGCCCTCACGATCCGGACACGATTTGATTCAAAAAGTTACACGTTCCCCGGGCCTTAAGCCTCTGAAAGAGACCATTGTTTTAGGCCGGGTCGCGTGATTCGGAGCGTGCTGGTTACGACCTTTGATAGTCGTCTTCAATCCGGATGATGTCGTCTTCGCCTAGATAACTTCCAGTCTGGACCTCGATCAGCTCCAGCATGATCTTGCCGGGGTTCTCCATCCGGTGCACCGCGCCCATCGGGATGTAGATCGATTCGTTCTCGTGCACCGTCTTGACGGTCTCGTTGACGGTGACGCGAGCGGCGCCGCGGACCACGATCCAGTGCTCGGCGCGATGATGGTGCTTCTGCAGCGACAGCCGCCCGCCCGGCTTCACCACGATGCGCTTGACCTGGTGGCGCTCGCCATTGTCGACCGACTGGTAGCTGCCCCAGGGCCGATGCACCCTAAGGTGCTCCTCGGTGACCTTCGGTGCGACCGCCTTGAGCTTGGTCACGAGCCGCTTCAGGCCGTTGGCATCCTTCTGACGCGAGACCAGCACCGCATCCGCGGTCGCGACCACGACGAGATCGTCGACGCCTTCGAGCGCGACCAGCGCGGAATCGGTGGTGACGTTGCAGTTGCGGCTATCTTCGAACACGGCGGCGCCGTGCGAAGCATTGCCTTGCGCGTCCTTGTCGGACAATTCCCACACCGCGTGCCAGGAGCCGACGTCGGACCAGCCGCAGGACACCGGCACCACCGCTGCGCGCGAGGTCTTTTCCATCACCGCATAGTCGATCGAGATCGCCTTGGCCGCGCCGAACGCCTCGGGCTCCAGCGTCACGAAGCCGAGATCGCGGCCGGCATTGGCGACCGCATTGGAGATCGCCTCCACGCTCGCCGCGTCGACCTTGCGGTATTCGTCGAGCAGCACGCTGGCCGGGAACATGAAGTTGCCGCTGTTCCAGAGATAGCCGGAATTGACGTAGTCGGCCGCCTTCACCGCGTCCGGCTTCTCGACGAAGCGTGTGACTGCGCGCACCTCGCCGGAGATCACATCGCCCGGGCTGATATAGCCGTATTCGGTCGCCGGCCGCTCCGGCTTGACGCCGAAGGTGACGATCCGCCCGGCGCTCGCAGCGATGAGACCTTCGCGGCACGCCGCGACGAAGGCGGCATTGTCCTGCACCACATGGTCGGCGGCGAGCGCGAGCACGATGGCTTCACTGGCGCGGTTCTGCGCGAACACCGCGCCCGCGGCAATCGCGGGGCCGGAATCGCGCCGCATCGGCTCGAGGATCACGTCGGCCTCGATGCCGATCTCGGCGAGCTGCTCCAGCACCATGAAGCGATAGGAGGCATTGGTGATCACGATCGGGCGATCGAACAGCGAGGCCTCCGAGACGCGTAGCAGCGTGTCCTGAAAGGTCGAGCGCGTGCCGAACAGCGGCAGGAATTGCTTGGGGCGCACCTCGCGCGAAGCCGGCCACAGCCGCGTGCCGGCACCGCCGCACATGATCAGGGGGATAATGCGTTTGTCCATCGTCATTTCAAACCTTGAAGTAGTCCCGATACCAGGTGACAAAATTACGAACCCCGTGCGCAATCGGCGTTGACGGTGCAAAGCCGGTGTCGCGCATCAGATCCGAGACATCCGCGAACGTTTCCAAAACGTCTCCCGGCTGCATCGGCAGCAATTCTTTGACCGCCGTCCGACCCAGCTCCTGCTCCAGAAGTCCGACGACATGCATCAGTTCTTCCGGATGGTGGTTGCCGACATTGTAGACCTTAGACGGCGCATTTGCGGCAGCCGGGTCATCCGCGGGCACCTGATCAATCAGCTTGGACACCACGCGGGTGACGTCGTCAATATAGGTGAAGTCGCGACGCATTTTGCCATGGTTAAAGAGCCGGATCGGCCGATCGGCGATGATGGCGTTCACGAACAGAAACATGGCCATATCGGGCCGACCCCAGGGGCCGTAGATGGTAAAGAAGCGCAGGCCCGTGACCGGCAGCCGATAGAGATGGCTGTAGGACTGCGCCATCACCTCGTTCGCCTTCTTGGTCGCAGCGTAGAGGCTCACGGGATGGTCGGTCCGGTCCTGCACGGCAAATGGCAGTTTTGTGTTGGCGCCATAAACGGAGGATGACGAAGCGTAGACGAGATGACGACAGCCATTGTGGCGGCAGCCCTCCAGCACGTTGAGAAAGCCCTGGAGATTGGAATCGGCGTAGGCGTGCGGCTGCTCGATCGAATAGCGCACGCCGGCCTGGGCCGCGAGATGCACGACTTTGGCAAATCGGTGTCGCGCAAACAGCGCCGCGATGGTCTCGCGGTCGGCGAGATCGGCCTCGACGAAGGAGAAACGGGAATCCCCGCGCAACAGCGCAAGGCGCGCCTGTTTCAACGCCGGGTCGTAATAGCTGTTGAGATTGTCGAGCCCGACGACGGGCCGGCCCTCGCTCAGAAGCTGCCGGGCGACGTGAAAGCCGATGAAACCGGCCGCACCCGTAATCAAAATCGCCTGATCCGTCATTCTGTTCCCGAGAAATCCTTCGGCCGTGGGGCCTCTTTAGCGGGGAGCGCAATAGCTCCGCCACCCTGCATGGGGCTGTTCATGAGAGCTGTTAATAACCGCTATTGCAAGATCGACGCCAAAACCATACCAAAGCGGCCGAATTCGGCGCCTCGCGTCGGGTGGTTTCAAAACCCTTGTTCATGCGGGCGAAATGCGCCGAATCCTGCTGTCGACGGCCAAGATCCTGATTTCCGGAGCGCTGCTCTATTTGGCGCTGCGCAAGGTCGATCTGTCCGAACTGTTTTCGCGTTTCACCGTGACCAGCCTGTTCTGGATCGGCCTGGCAATCGCGATCACGTTCCTGCAAATCTTCGTCGGCGTGCTGCGCTGGCGCGAGATCAGCGCGGAATGCGGCGCGCCGCTCGAGCTCGGCCGGGCCATGCGCTACAACGTGATCGGATCGTTCTTCAACCAGACCCTGCCGTCGGCGATCGGCGGCGATGCGGTCCGGCTCTGGCTCGTCGCGCGCGCGGGCGCCGGCTGGCGCGCTGCGACCTACTCGATCTTCGTCGACCGCGCGATCGGTTTGATCGCGCTCGCGATCATCATCGTCGCGAGCCTGCCCTGGAGCTACGCCCTCATCGCCGATCCGCACGGGCGCTCGGCGCTGCTGCTCGTCGACCTCGCGGCGCTCGCGGGTGGTCTCGGCTTCCTGGTCTTCGGCGCGCTGAAATGGCACTGGCTGAAAACCTGGTGGGCCACGCATCACATTCACGCCTGTGCCGTGATCGCCAACCGCGTGATCTTCAGCCGCTCGCGCGGACCGGCGGTCGTGATCCTGTCGCTCGCCGTGCATGTGCTGGCCGTCGTGGTCGCCTGGTGCGTCGTGCAGTCGATCGCGGCGCCGGTCGGCTTCAGCGACGTCTTTATGCTCGTACCGCCGGTGATGCTGATCACGATGATGCCGATCTCGATCGCCGGCTGGGGCGTGCGTGAAGCCACCATGGGCCTCGCGTTCGGCTTCGCGGGACTTGCCACGAACGAGGGCGTCAACGTCTCGCTCCTGTTCGGCGCCGTATACTTCATCGTCGGCGCTATCGGCGGCCTGGTCTGGATCCTCAGCGCGGAGAAAGCCGCGCAGGGGTCGGCGCCGCTCGGGGTGCCGGAGTGAACGCGGCCGTTGACGCGCTCGGCGCCCTACCCTCGCTGCTTGCCGTTGCCATTGCCGCGCTGGTGTCGGCCGCCATCACCTGGACCAGCCGCCCCCTGCTCCAGCGCTACGCATTGGCGCGCCCCAACGCGCGGTCCTCGCATCGTATCCCGACCCCGCAGGGTGCGGGCATCGCGGTAATCGCCGCGACGCTGCTGGTCGCATCAGCCTGGGCAGCCTGGGCGAACGTCGCGATTCCACCCGCGCTGATCGCTGCGACGATCCTGATCGCCCTGGTCGGATTTGCCGACGACATCGTGTCGCTGCCCGTGCTCGTGCGGCTCGTGCTGCAGGCCGCCGCGGTCGGCGCCGTCGTGTTCACCGCGCCCGAGACCGCGCGCATCGCGCCGGCGCTGCCGCTGGCGCTGGAGCGCGGCCTCATCCTGCTGGCGGGCGTGTGGTTCGTGAACCTCGTCAACTTCATGGACGGGCTCGACCTGATGACGGCGGCGGAAGTCGTGCCCGTCACCGCGGCGCTGCTGCTGCTGGGACTGCTCGGCGATTTGTCGTGGCCGGCCGCGCTGATCGCCGCGGCGCTGTGCGGCGCCGTGCTCGGCTTTGCGCCGTTCAACAAGCCGCTCGCAAAAGTCTTCCTGGGCGATGTCGGCAGCCTGCCGATCGGCCTTTTGCTCGGATGGTGCCTGCTCGAGCTCGCCTGGCACGGACAAGCCGCCGCAGCGCTGCTGCTGCCGGCCTATTACCTCGCGGATGCCACCATCACGCTGTTTCGCCGCATCGCGCGCCGCGAACAATTCTGGTCGGCGCATCGCTCGCACTTCTACCAGCGCGCCACCGACAACGCCTTCACGGTCCCGCAAGTGATTCGCGAAGTGTTCGTGCTCAACCTCGTGCTGGCATTGCTTGCCATCGTCACCGTGCGTGCCGGCGCGATCGCGATCACGCTTCTCTCCCTGCTCGCCGGCGCGATCGCGATCGGATTTATGCTGCGGCGTTTCTCCCGCCCTCAGGCGTCCTGAGCCGACAACGCCAGCCGCAAGCCCTCGTCGAGAGAGACCTGCGGCTGCCAGCCGGTTGCGGTTACCTTGGCGAGGTTGAGCTCGAGCGAGCCGATCAGGCTGTCATGCGTATCCTGCCGGCCCATCACGCTCAGGAGCGTTGAGAGCAGGTCCGGCGGCATGCCGAACAGCCGCGAGTTCTTGCCGGCAGCTTTCGCCAGCCGCTCGATGAATTCGGGCGTGGAGACCTGCTCCTTGTCGGCCACCAGGAAGATCTCGTAGTTGCTCGTGGGATCGGGATGGGAGAGCCGGCGCAGGATGAACGACGACAGGTTCTGCACGGCAAGGAAGGCGCGGTGATTGTGGATCGCGGCAAAGGGCAGCGGCAGCCCGAGGTTCACGGCACGCGTCAACAGCGCGAAATTGCCCTTGGCGCCCGCACCATAGACCAGCGGCGGCCTGATCACCGAAATCTTCATGGCGCTGTCGCGCGCCAGCGTCTTCAAGCCTGCCTCGGCCGCGGCCTTGGACATGCCGTAGAGGCCGCGCGGCGTCAGGATATCGTCCTCGCTGAACGGCGCGCGGCCCTCGTTGCTGCGGCCGTGCACGAGAACTGTGCTGACGAAGATGAACTGGCGCACGCCAGCCGTCGCCGCGCTGCGCGCCAGGTGCAGCGTGCCGGCAATGTTGACGTTGCGGTAGAGCTGGACCGCATGCTCCTCGTGCTTGTGATGCACGCGCGCGGCGAGATGGACCACCGCGTCGACGCCTTGAAGCGCGGCCTGCCAGTCGGTCTCGGGGCCGATCGTCTCGATCACGACCTCGTCGTCCATGCCTTCCGGGCTGCGCACCGCGCGGCGGACCGACCATCCCTCGCGCGCCAGCGCGGGCACGACATGACGGCCGACGAAACCGCTCGCCCCCGTCACCAAGACGACTGGCTTGCGCTCGTTCATCGTTGCTCCGCCAGTTCGGGGTTGCGCAGCAATTCGTCGACCACGGCAGCATAGGCGTTCATCGCGGTGACGCGATCGAACTTCGCTGCCGCCTTCACCGCGCGCTCCGCAATAGTGACATCGTCGGAGCGAGACGCCGCGCGGATCGCCTCGGCCAGTTGATCGGCACGGCCCGGCGTCACGACCCAGCCCAGCCCGTTCTCCACCACCGTCAACGCGGCCTCGGCCTCCGGCTCGGAGACCAGCACCACGGGACGGCCAACCGCCAGCAGATTGTAGAACCGGCTCGGCACCGACACTCCCGCAACGTCCTTCCGGTACGGAATGATCCAGAGATTGGCCGCCGCCAGGAATGCCTCGAGCTCGGCATCCTCGACCCGCGCCACGAAGGAGACATTGGGCAAGTTCGCTTCGGCCTGCAACTGCGTCAGCCGCTCGAAGCCGATGCCCCAGCCGGAGAGCAGGAAGTGGATGTCCGGATCGTCCTTCAAAAGGCGCGCCGCCTCGAACACGATCTCCGGATCGTGCGTGAAGCCGAGATTTCCCGAAAGGCCGACAATGAAACGCGCGCGATGCGCCTTGCGGAACGGATTGTCCGCCGTCACCGGGCGGGGTCCGGGCGCGAGCGTCGCCCAGTTCGGGATGAAGCGGATCTTGTTCCGCGTCATGCCGGAATAGCTCAGCAGCGGCCGTTCCGCATCGCGGCCGATGGTGATGACGGCATTGAGCGCGCGGAACATCAGGCTGTTGGCGGCGCGCATCGTCATGGTCACGATCGAACCTGGCTTGAGCAGGCCCGCCATCACCAGCACGTCGGGGAAGAGGTCGTGCATGATCAGCGCCGAGCGCGCGCCCTTCAGCCTTGCCGCCGCCGCGACCGCATAAGGCAGCATGAACGGCGCGGTGACGGTGAGCACGACGTCACCTCGCTTCAGCTCCCGTGTCAACGCCAGGAACGTGCGCGCCGCGAACAGCAGTTCGGAGATGCCGCGCCGCACCAGCGCCGTCTTGCCCGCGATACGGTTCTTGACGGCGACGACGCGCGGCTTGCCGGGTCCGCTCTGCGACGCCGGCAGCGCGCCGGATGAGCCCGACAGCACCACGACCTCGTGATCCCCGGCGATGCGGCAGGCGATCTCGGCCATGATCGCCGCCGTCGTGCTCGGATCAGGCGGGTAATGCTGGCTCGCCACGACGATCTTGCCTCGAGGCTGCATGATCAGGCCGCGGTCGACCCGAATTCCGGAACCGCGTCCTTCAGGATGGTCCTGATGGTGGCGCGATCGTCGCGCGCGATCGCCTGCTCCAGCGCCGCAATCCATTTGCGCAGCGTCTGCATCGGCGGCTCGTTCGGCTGTGCGGCCATGATGCCGGCGACGCCGATCTCGCGGGTCGGCTCCTCGGAGGCGAACAGGATTTCGTGCAGGCGTTCGCCGGGCCGCATGCCCGTGAACACGATTTCGATGTCGTAGCCGGGTTGCAAGCCCGAGAGGCGGATCATGCGCTCGGCGAGATCGACGATCTTCACCGGCTGGCCCATGTTGAGCACGTAGACCGACACGTCCGAACGCTGCGTTCCGAGCGCATGCGTTGCCGCCGTGATGACAAGATCGCAAGCCTCGCGGATGGTCATGAAGTAACGGACCATGTCGGGATGCGTGACCGTCACGGGGCCGCCGGCATCGATCTGGGCCTTGAACTTCGGCACCACCGAGCCGTTCGACGCCAGCACATTGCCGAACCGGACCGAGATCAGCCGCATCGACCGCCTTGCGCCGCCGTGACCTGCCGCGAGATCATGGTCGAGCGCCTGGCAATACATCTCGGCGAAGCGCTTGGTGAGGCCGAGCATCGACACCGGCTCGATCGCCTTGTCGGTCGAGATCATCACCATAGCTTCGGCGCCGGCGCCGTGCGCGGCATCGGCAACGTTGATCGAGCCGAAGATATTGGTCTTCACGCCCTCGCTCCAGTCGCGCTCGAGGATCGGCACGTGCTTGAGCGCGGCGGCATGGAACACGATGTCCGGCTTGAAGTCGGCCATCAGGCGCATGATGCGCTCACGGTCGCGAATGTCGGCGATCCGCCCTTCGATCGAAACAGCCGCGCCGTGCGCCGCGAGCGCTTCCGTGATCGCGTAGAGCGCGGGCTCGGAATTTTCCACGATCAGGAGGCGCGCCGCGCCGAACGCGACGACACGCTCGCAGATCTCGGAACCGATCGAGCCGCCCCCGCCGGTGACAATCACCGCCTTGCCCTCGATCAGGGCCTCGAGCCGCGCATAGTCGATCGTCTCGCTCGGCCGTAGCAGCAGGTCCTCGACGGCGACGGCGGTGAGCCGCGGCGTGTCGCCGCTCTCGAGCGAGGGCATGCGGCTCACGATCACGCCGAGCTTGCGCGCCCGCATCAGGATCGATTCGGGATGGGCCTCCGGCTCGAATGCCGTCGGCGTCATCACCACGCGCGCGATCGGCTTGCCGCGCTTGGCGAAGTCGGCGACGACATCCTCGATGTCATCGACGCCGCCCAGAACCGGGACGTTGCGGATGGACTGGCCGCGATCGGAACTCGACGGCGACAGCACGCCGACCGGCCAGATGCGCTTGATCGCCCCGCTCTCGATTCCGCGCAACAGCACCTCGGCATCCGCGGCGCGGCCGATCAGCAGCGTCGGCGCGGCATCCCCGATGCGGGCCTGACGCCGCACCCGCGTATAGCGGAAATAACGGTAGGCCATGCGCAACGCGCTGAGGAAGGAGATCTCGATGAACCAATAGAGGACGATCGTCACCTTGCCGAGGAAGAAGGCGCCGCGGACGTTGGGGGCGACGAAGATGTAATCGAGCACCAGGAGCGCAACCGTCAGCACGGTCGCGACGCGGATGATGTTCAGCGCGTCGGGCAGTGAGATGAAGCGCCATTTCGTCGTGGTCAGGTTGAAGACGAAGAACACGACCACGCTGAAGGCGAGGAAATAGGGCAGGATTTGGATCAGCAGCGGCAGGCGGTCGAAGAAACCTTCGCCGCCCTCGAAGCGCAGATAGAAGGCAGCGAACAGCGCCGCCGTGGTCGCCAGCAGGTCGTGGAGCGCGATGAAGAAATTGCGCAAGGTGAGATGCGAAAGACGCGTCATCCGCTGACCGATGAAAATCCAGTTAGGTGCAACCTGACCGCGCTGATAACCCATCTCGGCAAGACATGCCAGTCAAGGCTTGCCAGTCAAGGCTTGCTGCTCAACACGCGGCCGTTCAGGAACCGGCTTCCGCCGCCTTCGTCTCGGCCTGCTGGGCCCGAATCACCATGCCGCCGGCAACGCCGACACCGATGACGTACATCCAGCCCTCGTGGAAGTCGAACAGATGGGAATTGAACAGCGAGGTGAAGACGTTCTGGACCACGACCAGGAGGCCGACCCAGTTTGCCAGCCCGTCGCCGCGAAACAACAGCAGATGCAGAATCCAGATGGCGTAGAGAACGACAATTCCGATGATGCCCCATTGCACCGCAACGTTCAGCGTCTGGTTATGCGGGTTGCCGATCACCTCGGATGATGCCTGGTACAGGCCGACGCCCGGCGTCGCGGCCCGCTCGAACAATCCGCGCGTCGAGCCCGTGCCGTGCCCCTTGATCGGCGCTTCCGCGAAGAAGCCGAGGGATTTCCGCCAGAATTCGAGCCGCAAGCCGGCCGAGGTCGGCGCGCCGTTTTCCACATAGCGTGTGTAGTCGCTGGCAAAGCTGTCGGCGGTCTTGCGCAATTGCGGCGAGGCCTGCCAGGCGAGAACCGCGCCCACGAGCAGGGCGGCGGAGATGATCGCGATGCTGCGCCATTTCAGATGAAGCAACGCGAACACACCGAACATGATCGGAACAGTGACGAGCGCAGTGCGCGACACCACCACGAAGGCCATGTTGACGAAGAAGCTGAGCGCAAGCACCGTGAGCAGCCCGGCGATCCAGTAGCGCTTCTGGCGCAGCAACTGCACGATCGGATAGGCGAGCGCGACCGCGCAGAGCGCGAACTCCTGGCTCTGGTCGATGTAGTTCTTGACGAAGATGCCGCGTTCGACGCGGTCCGACTTGAGCGCGAGGTCGGGGTAGAAGGCGACCAGCCAGGACATCACCGACAGCAGCGCGCAGGACACCAGGAACGCGACGAACACCCAATGTCCGCGCGGCGAGCGCGCAAAGTGATAGAGCAGGACCGGCAGCACCAGCAGCTTGACGGTCGGATTGACCGCGTAGAAGCGCGCGCCCCAGGCCGCGTCCGACCACAGCGTCCCCACCAGTGCGAGCAGGACCAGCGCAATCGGCGCCGCGCAGATCGGACGCTTGAGCGATTGCAGGACCTCGCGGATGTCGAGAAACGGCGCCATGCAGAGCAGCATCAAAACATTGAAGATCGCCGCAAGCGACGTCGACCATGGCAGCGAGGCCGCAGTCAGGATCGCGAACAGATCAACCGTCTCGGACCAGGCCGCCGGACTGCGCAGACGCCGCCACAGCACCTGGCCGGTCGTCTCCCCCGCGAGCGTCGTCACTTGCCCTCTCCGCGCGCGCGATGAACCAGCGCCGTCGTGCTGAAGCCCCGGAGGATGTCGACCAGCACGACCGTCCCGCCCGCGGCTTCGACGACCTCATGGCCAACCACCTGCTCGCGGGTGTAATCGCCGCCCTTCACCAGCGCGCTCGGCTTGATGCGAGTGATGAGGTCGATCGGCGTATCCTCATCGAAGATGACGACGAGATCGACGGCTTCGAGCGCCGCCAGCACTTCCGCGCGCGCCCGCTCGTCCTGAACGGGGCGATCCGCGCCCTTCAGCCGCCGCACCGATGCGTCGCTGTTGAGGCCCACGATGAGACGGTCGCAGGCGGCGCGCGCCGCGGTCAGCACCTTGACGTGACCGGGATGCAGGATGTCGAAGCAGCCATTGGTGAAGCCGATGCGCTGGCCCTGCTGCTTCCATTCCGCGAGTTGCGTGTCGAGCGTATCAGGCTCGAGCACGATCTTCTCCTCGGCCGCGAGATAGGCATGCGGCAATATCTTTCGCTTCAGCTCGGCCGTGCTCACGGTGGCGGTGCCCTGCTTGCCGACGGCGACGGCGGCGGCGGCACTGGCCATGCGCAGGGCCGTATCCCAGTCCGCGCCCGTGGCGAGCGACACCGCGAGCGCGGCGGCGACGGTGTCGCCGGCGCCGGAGACGTCACGCACCTTGACCGGGACCGCCGGAACGTGAACGGCCTCGCCGTTGCGCGGCACCAGCGTCATGCCGTGCTGGCCTTGCGTGACCAGGATCGCCTCGCAATCGGCGAGCCGCATCACGTCCTCGCTTGCGTCGACGATGCTTTGTGAAGTGTCGGCGCGGCTTCTGGTCGCCTCCGAAAATTCCTTGCGATTGGGCGTGAGGAGCGTCGCGCCGCGATAGATCGCCCAATTGAGACTCTTCGGATCGACGATCACGGACTTGCCGAGCTTTCGCGCGGCGTCGATGGTGTGGCGGATCACGCGGGCGGTCAGCACGCCCTTGGCGTAGTCGGAGAGCAGCACAATGTCGGCGCGCGGGATCTGCGGCAGGATCGCTTCGATCAGCCTGGTCTCGATCGGATCGGAGGCAGGCTGTGCCTGCTCCCAATCCGCACGCAGCATGTGCGTGGAAAAATGCTCGGAGACGAAGCGGACCTTTCGCGTGGTCGGGCGCGAGGGATCGCACACCAGCACGCTTTCGATTGCACCCTGCTCCGCAAGCGCCGAGGCGAGCTGCCTGCCCGCATCGTCCTCGCCGACGAGGCCGACGAAGATGCAGCGCGCGCCGAGGGAAGCGACGTTGCGCGCGACATTGCCGGCACCGCCGATATGGATCTCGCTGCGTTGCGCCGCGAGGACGGGCGCCGGCGCTTCCGGCGAGATCCGCGACACCTCGCCATAGACGAACTCGTCCAGCATGATGTCGCCGATGCACAGCACCGTGCGGCCTGAGATGGCTTGCGCGAGGGCATCGAAATCGAGAATGGGCGTCGGCATGGTGATGGGCCTCAGCGGAAGCGGTCGGGCCGGTCGAGGTAATCCCCGACATAGGCCTTCACCGCGTCCTCGAGCGTCGTGAAACCACCATTATAGCCGGCGCAATGGAGGCGATCGACCTCGCTCTGGGTGAAGTACTGGTAGCTGCCGCGGATCTGCTCGGGCATGTCGATATATTCGATGTTGGGCCTCGCGCCGAGCGCGGAATAGGCCGCGAGCATCAGATCCCTGAAGCTGCGTGCCTTGCCGGTGCCGACGTTGAAGATGCCGGACACCGACGGCGTCGCCAGCAGCCACATGACGACGCGCACGACGTCGTCGACATAGATGAAATCGCGGCGCTGATCGCCGTCGGCGATGCCCTCGCGATGCGACTTGAACAATTGCACGACGCGGCCCGCTTTGACGTCGTCGAAGCGGCGCGCCAGCACGCTCATCATCGAGCCCTTGTGGTATTCGTTGGGGCCGAACACGTTGAAGAATTTCAGGCCGGCCCATTGCGGCGGCAGCTTCTCGCCGTTCGCTGCGCGCTCGGCGACGGCGAGATCGAACAGGTGCTTGCTCCAGCCGTAGAGATTCATCGGCCGCAGTTTTTTCAGCGCAGGCACAGAGCTGTCGTCGTCAAATCCTGCCTCGCCATCGCCATAGGTCGCCGCCGAGGAGGCGTAGATCAACGGCACCGCATTCGCCGTGCACCAGTCCAGGAGGCGCATCGACAGGCGGAAGTTGGTCTGGAATACGAGGTCGCCGTCGGTCGCGGTGGTCGCGGAAATCGCCCCGAGATGGATCACGGCATCGAGCTTGCGGCCCTTCAGCCAGTCCGGCAGCTCAGCCGGCGGCACGATATCCACAAGCTGCCGCTTGGCGAGATTGCGCCATTTGCCGTCGTTGCCGAGGAAATCACAAACCACGACGTCGCTATGGCCGGCCTCATTCAGCGCGGCGACGACATTCGATCCGATAAAACCGGCCCCGCCGGTCACCAGCAACATTCCAACTTCCCCGCCAGATTTCGCTTGCCCGAAGTTTTGCGGCCCGGTCTTGCCCTAGCGCATGATCCGCCAAAGTGTAAGCGGTTTTGGGATTGCCGCTCCTGCCGGCTTTACCTGCCGGCCCGGAGCGGCTAACCGAACCGCCACATCAGCGAACCCACGGTCCAATATAACGAATGAACAAAGATTCGCAATTTGGCGGAGACACAGATCGGAGCGACACACGCCCGATCCTGATCGTCCCGTACATGTGGATCGGCGATTTCGTCCGGAATCACACCGTGGTGCGGGTCCTGAAGGAGCGCTGGCCGAACCGGCCGATTGATCTCCTGACGACATCCCTGTGCGCTCCTCTGGTCGACTACATGCCCGGCGTGCGCGAGGGCGTCGTCTGGGACCTGCCGCGCAGCCAACTCGCCGTGGGCCGCCAGCTCGGCTTGGCGAAGCTCCTGCGGGAGCGGAACTACGGCACCGCCCTGGTGCTGCCCCGGACCTGGAAGGCCGCCATCGCGCCCGCTTTGGCCGGGATTCCGGAAAGGGTCGGCTTCGTCGGCGAATTCCGGTTCGGCCTGCTCAACCGCTGGCGCTGGGGCGAAAAGAAGCTGCCCCGCTTCATCGACAAGAACGCCGCCCTCGCCCAGCCCGATGGCGCCCCCCTGCCCCCCGAATGGCCGGTGCCGCAATTGCGGGTCCCGGCTGAGGAAATCGTCCGCTGGCGGCAGGCCAATGGCCTGAGCGCTGGCGCCGCGGTGGCGCTCGCCCCCGGCTCGGTCGGCGCCTCAAAGCGCTGGACCTACTATCCCGAGGCCGCCCGCTTGCTGGCCGAGCGCGGCCTTGAGGTCTGGGTGGTCGGCGGCCCAGGGGAAAAGGGCTTGGCCCAGGAGATCGTCGCGGCCGGCGGCCCGGGGGTCCGGGACCTCGCCGGCAACGATCTGCGCAACGGCGTGCTGGCCATGGCCGCGGCCGGCGTCGCAATCTCCAACGATTCCGGGCTGATGCACATCGCAGCCGCCCTGGGCACGCCGACCATGGGCATCTTCGGCCCGACCAGCCCCTACCTCTGGGCCCCCCTCAACGGCCTCGCCGCGACGGTGGTCCAGGACAAGAGCGTGCTGTCGTGCCAGCCCTGCCAGAGCACGATCTGCAAGATGAACGACCACCGCTGCATGCGGGATATCGCGGGGAGCGAGGTGGTGGCGATTGCGGAGCGGGTGCTGGGTGAGGCTGGGGGGCGCGTTACGACTTGAGGCCATTGGGGCTGCGCCGATGATGACATCCTGCCAGTGTTTTGCCCGACGCGTCAAATCGATTTCGTAAAATCAGCAGAACATCGACCCGCCGCCAAGCCATTGATTTCGCTGTCCCCGGCTACTGTGCATGGGGTTGTTTTCGCGTTTTTTGTTTGCGGTCACGAAAGCGCAGGCTCAGAGCAGCCGCCGATAGACCTCGCCGATCCGCACCGCTTCGGCATCGAGGCTGAATCGTTCGAGCACCCGTGCCCGCCCGCGCTCACCCATAGCGATCGCGGTGGCCACATCGCCCATCAGCGGCTCCAGCGCTGCCGCCAGCGCATCCGCGTCACCGGTCGGGATCAGCACACCGGTCACGCCATCCTCGACCACGAGCTCGGCCGCGCCGGCGCGCGCGGCGACCAGCGCGCTGCCGGCTGCCATCGCCTCGATCAGCGTCAAACCGAAGCCTTCGTTGCGTGAGGTGAAGGCGTAGATCGTCAGCCGCTGGTACCAGCGCTGCACGTGTTCGATGGGCAGCTCGCCGGTGATGACGATGCGCGATTGCAGGCCGGCGGCCTCGATCCGCTTCTTGAGGTCGTTTGCAAAAACAGTTTGCTCGGGCGTGACCTGTCCGACGATGACAGCGGTGAAATCCGGATAGCGCGGCAGCAAGCGGCACATCGCATCGACAAACAAATCAGTGCCCTTCTGCGCGCGCACGCGGCCGAAGCAGCCGATCGCATAGCGGCCCGGCAGCGCAGCTTCCGCGAACGCGGCGGCGCGATCAAGCGGCAGCGCATAGACGTCGGTGTCGACGCCATGCGGGATCACCGTCGCCTGCACTTTCAGGAACGAGGCCGAGAGATCTGAGGTCGCGATGATCGCGTCCATGCGCCGGATCAGCCAGCGCGTGATCCAGCTATGGTGCCGCTGTGCCGCTGAGGTGAAGACGAGCTTGAGCGGCCAGCCGAGCGCGCGCAGCACGACGCCCGCGATCATCTCGTTGTTGCGCCGCGCATGCCAGATCAAGGGCTGCTTGCGGCGCCACAATTTCAGGAGATCGGCACTGCTCAGTCGCGCGATCCCCTCCGGCGCGTCGGAGCCGAACCAGCCTGCGCGAAACAGCTTTGCCAGCCGCGGCGCCACCATCCGGTTGGTCGCGGTGACCCCGGAATAGCGCCTGTGCAGATTTGGCACGATCACTTCGAGATCGCTCGGGGAATTCGCCACGTCATGCTCCGCTTCGTTGGCCCCCTATACGCAACATTAAGCATAGTGACCAGTTCAGCCGCGCCGATACCCCCTCTTCACCACGCAGACGTTAACTTGCAGCGTTGATCGAAGACGGGTGAGACCATGACTGTGCTAGTCACCGGCGGCGCCGGCTATATCGGAAGTCACACGGTTCTGGCGCTGGCGGAAGCCGGCGAGGACGTCGTCGTGATCGACGATCTCTCCACCGGTTTCTCCGCGTATCTGCCCGAAGGCGTGCCGCTGTTCATTGGCGATGCCGGCGACGAGAACCTGCTCGAAGGCGTGATCGCCCAGCACAATATCGAGAGCATCATCCATTTCGCGGGCTCGGTGGTCGTGCCGGATTCGATGCGCGATCCGCTCGGCTATTACCGCAACAATTTCATGACCGCCCGCAACCTGCTCAACGTCGCAGTCAAGCGCGGCATCAACCGCTTCATCTTCTCCTCGACCGCCGCCGTCTACGGCAATCCGGACCTGGTACCGGTGCCCGAACACGCGCCGACGCGGCCGCTGTCGCCCTACGGCTCGTCGAAGCTGATGACCGAGATCATGCTGCACGACGTTGCCGCCGCCTACGGCATGCAATACGCGACCTTGCGCTACTTCAACGTTGCGGGTGCCGATCCGCAGGCCCGCATCGGCCTCGCAACCGTCGGTGCTACGCATCTGCTCAAGATCGCAGTGGAAGCCGCGACCGGTCAGCGTGCCAAGATCGACGTGTTCGGCACCGACTATCCGACCCAGGACGGCAGCTGCATTCGCGACTTCATCCACGTCACGGACCTGTCGCAGGCGCATCGCTCGGCGCTCGCCTATTTGCGCAACGGCGGCGCCTCGACGACGCTGAATTGCGGCTATGGCCGCGGCTATTCCGTGCTGGAAACCATCGACGCGGTGCGCCGGGTATCCGGCCGCAGCTTCGCCGTGCAATACGCCCCGCGCCGGTCCGGCGACATCATGACCATGGTCGCCGACACCAGCCGCATCCGCGGCCTGCTCGACTGGAAGCCGCAATACGACGACCTCGAGACCATCGCCGCGCACGCGCTGGCATGGGAGGACAAGCTGTTCCGCGAGCGCCACGGCGAGCTCCGCCACGCCGCCTCGGCCTAGATTCCATCCGGGCGCAAGTCCTTAATTGGGCTTGAAAAGCGCGGCTTTAGCGGGCACAGAGGCCGTTCGATCCCTGACGCGCGGGCAGGCTTTTTTCCTGTGCCGTCAATGGACTACGGATGGCCCAGTTTCCAAAGAAAATCACCGACGATCCCTATGCGGCAGCGGTCCTCGTTCGCCGCCTTGTCACGGAACAAGGGGTCATCTACTGGCGGCGTTACCTCGTCGCCTTCGCGCTGATGGCGCTTGCCGCCGGATCGACCGCGGGCGCGACCTACGTGCTCGGCCAGGTCATCAACCAGGCCTATGTCGACAAGAACATCCCGGGCATCGCGATGTTCTCGGGCATCACCGTAATCCTGCTCTTCATCAAGGGCGTGGCGACTTACGGCCACATGGTGATCCTCACCAAGATCTCCAACGCCATCCTCGCCACCAACCAGCGCCAGCTGTTCGCCAAGCTGATGCGCGAGAGCGTCGGATTCTTCTCCGAGCGGCATTCATCGGAATTTTTGGCGCGGCTGACGGCCGGCGCAAAGTCCATCACCGATGTCCTCAACATGCTGGTCAACGCCGTCGGGCGCGACCTCATGATGCTGCTCGCCATGATCGGCGTGATGGTGTGGCAGGACCCGGTGATGTCGTTCATCGGCCTTGTCGTGGTGCCGCCGGCGATGCTGGTGCTGCGCAAGCTGGTCAAGCGCATCAAGGGCCTCGCCTATAACCAGTTCACCGGCACCGCCGACATCCTGGAGACGATGCAGGAATCGCTGCAAGGCATCCGCACAGTGAAGGCGTTCACGCTCGAAGACGCCATGCAGAACCGCATCGACGAGAACATCGCGATCGTCGAGCGCAACGCCAACAAGATGGCCCGCGTCGCCAACCGCTCCAACCCGCTGATGGAGATGCTCGGCGGCTTCGCGGTCGCCGGCTGCCTGCTTTATGGCGGCTATAGCGTGGTCGCGCTCAACGCCACGCCCGGCGCGTTCTTCTCGTTCATGACCGCGTTCCTGATGGCGACCGAGCCAGCCAAGCGGCTGGCGCGGCTCAACATCGACCTCAACAGCCAGCTCGTCGGCGCCCGCATGCTGCTCGAAGTCGTCGACAGCCCCGCGAGCGAGCACTCTGACGACGACAAGCCGGCACTGAAACTGTCGGATGCACGCATCGAGCTCAACGACGTCAGCTTCTCTTACCGGACTGGCGAGACCGTTCTCAACCGCATGAGTTTCGTTGCCGAGCCCGGCAAGGTCACCGCATTGGTCGGCCCCTCCGGCGGCGGCAAGTCGACCGTGCTGGCGCTGCTGCTGCGCTTCTACGAGGTGACCCAAGGCGACATCGTGATCGACGGGCAGTCGATCGGCTCGATCTCGCGCAAATCGCTTCGCGCACAGACCGCCTATGTCGGCCAGGACGTCTATCTGTTCCGCGACACCATCCGCAGCAACATCGCCTTCGGCCGGTCTGGTGCGACCGAAGAACAAATCATCGATGCTGCCAAGGCGGCCTGCGCACATGATTTCATCATGAGCTTCCCGCTCGGCTACGACACGCCGGTCGGCGAGCACGGCACGCAGCTGTCCGGCGGCCAGCGTCAGCGCATCGCGGTGGCGCGCGCGCTGATCAAGAACGCGCCGATCATCCTGCTCGACGAAGCCACGGCCGCGCTGGATTCCGAGTCCGAGCGGCAAGTGCAGGAGGCGATCGAGCATCTCTGCCGGAACCGCACCACCATCGTGATCGCGCACCGCCTGCACACTATCATGCACGCGGATGCGATCCTGGTGGTCGAGGGCGGCGAGATCGTCGAGCAGGGTCGGCATGACGAGCTGCTCCGCCGCGGCGGACGCTACGCTTCGTTCTTCCGCCTGCAACATCACGACGCCGGCGCTCTGGCGCCGATCAGCGCAACCGCATAGAGTTCGTTTTACCCCAAGAGCAGCGAGACCGCTTCATGAACGCCGCCTCCTACGTCATCCCACTTCCGACCCAGGCTTCGCTTCCCGTCGTCGGGGAAAGCGGCCGTTATCCCGTGCGCCGCATCTGGTGTGTCGGCCGCAACTATCTCGAGCACATCCGCGAGATGGGCAACGACGAGCGCGCCCCGCCGTTCTTCTTCGCCAAGCACGCCGACATGCTGGTGCCTGACGGCGCCACCATTCCCTATCCGCCGCTGACCAAGGATCTCCATCACGAGGTCGAGCTGATCGTCGCGATGAAGAGCGGCGGCCTCAATATCCCCGCCGACAAGGCGCTCGACCATGTCTACGGCTACGCCGTCGGCATCGATCTCACCCGCCGCGACCTCCAGATTGCCTCGCGCAAGAAGGAGCGTCCGTGGGAGATCGGCAAGTCGTTCGACTATTCGGCGCCCTGCTCCGCGGTGCAGCCGGCATCGAAGATCGGCCATCCCGCCAAGGGCAAGATCTGGCTCACGGTCAACGGCAAGGAAGCGCAGAAGGGAGACCTCACCGAGCTGATCTGGAACGTGCCTGAGATCATCTGGCAGCTCTCGCAGCAGGTGAAGCTCGCCGCCGGCGACATCATCATGACGGGCACACCGGCCGGCGTGTCGCAGCTCCAGCCCGGCGACAAACTCGAATGCGGCGTCGATGGCGTCGGCACGCTGAAGGTGTCGATCGGCCAGCCGGAGTAAGGCGCGCGGCGTCGCACAAATAACAAGGCCCCGGACATGTCCGGGGCCTTTTGCATTTCGATGGCGGACGATGCCGATCTACCAGGCCTTCACCGGCCGATCAGCGTGGCTTGCCTGCGGCACACCGCGATTGAGCGACATGTGGGAATGCACGCACAGCCAACCATCGCCGTCTCTTGAAAACACCATCGTGGCCCGGCCGGGGCGCGGAAACGGGCTGCCATCGAGATGATAACCCGTGCTCGTCCACGGCGCGACCACCGTCGCCATCGCGCCGTCTGGGGATGCCAGGAACGCTGTCTGCTCCAGGACGAAGCGGAAGTCGGCCGTCTTCGGCCAGACGTTGTCCCATTGCGTGGTGACCCACTGGTCGAGGCCGGGAATGACATCGTTATGCGTGCCGAAGGCCAGCACATCCGGATGGAAGAGCGGCCGCGCCGAAGCATAGTCGACCTCGCGGACGTAGCCTGCGAACGTATTTAGCCACTCGCGGAAGAATTGCACCAGATCAGTGTTCGCAACTGGCAACGGGGCCATTGCCTGCTCCATGTTTGACAGCTCATCAGGCAATCCTGTTGCCATGGGGCGAACCGTCCAGCAAGATATGTGGAGAGCACCGGTGGAGATCGATCGACGAACCGGGCCAATTTCATGGAGCCAGACTCATGAGACGCCTTATCCTGCTTGCGGCCACACTTATCGTCTCGTGCAACGTTGCCAGCGCGCAGTCCAGTCAGCCCTATGCTGGCCTTGAGCAGCGCCCCATCAAGGCGCTGTCGCACCAGCAGGTCGACGATCTTCGAACCGGTCGTGGCATGGGCCTGGCGCTTGCCGCCGAACTCAACGGATATCCCGGTCCGAGCCATGTTCTTGAGTTCGGTGATCGGCTTGACTTGACCGCGGATCAGCGCATCCAGGTTCAGCGCCTCTTCGATGCCATGAAGCAAGAGGCGGTCCCGCTGGGTAACAAGCTTGTCGAGCAGGAAACGGAGTTGGACCGGCTCTTCTCTGCCCGCGTCGTGACCCCGGAGTCACTCAAGGCGACCCTCGTTGCTATTTCGGAAACCCAGGCACTGCTCCGCGAAAGCCACCTCAAATATCATCTGTCGACAACCGCCTTGCTCGATCAGAGCCAAATGCAGCGATACGCGGAGCTGCGAGGTTACCAGCGCCCTGATAGCTCCGAAGGACACAAGCACCATCACTAGAAAATGCTTGTGGTTTGCTTCGCCACCCCATGCATAAGCGATCACCGCAATGCCGACATCACGATGAGGCCGAGGATCAGCGCCGTCAGCGAGTATTTCACCGTGTAGTAGACGTTGCGATTCCATTGCTTGACCTTGCGGCTCGCAAGGTGGATCTCGTAGAGCTTGCCGAACAGCTTGTTGAGCACACCGACATCCTCGCCGTCGACGTTCTGCGTCGCCGACGCCTTGACGATGTGATGGCTGACCCAGCGGTTGATCGCGGTCATGAAGCCGTACTTCATCGGACGCTCGACGTCGCAGAACAGGATGATGCGGTTGACGTCGGTCTCATTCTCCGCGCTGTGGATGAAGGTCTCGTCGAACATGAAGGCCTCGCCGTCGCGCCAGACGCATTCGACGCCGTCGACCAGGATCCGGCACTTGTTCGAGTTCGGCGTGACGAGGCCGAGGTGGTAGCGCAGCGAGCCGGCGAAGGGATCGCGGTGGGCGCCGAGCTTGCCGCCCGGCGGCAGCATCGCGAACATCGCGCCATGCACGCTCGGGATAGAGTTGAGCAGCTCCACCGTCTTCGGGCACAGCGTGCGCGCCGAGGGTAGAAAGTCGTCGTACCATTTCAGGTAAAACCGCTTCCAGCCGCTCTTGAAGAACGAGTAGAAACCCCAATCGTTGTTCTTCGCCGCTGCGCGAATGAAGCCTTCGTCGAACAGGCGAACGGCCTCGTCGCGAATGGTCTCCCAATTCTCGCTGAGCGGCTTGAGCTCGGGAAACTGATCGACCGGGATCACCGGCCTGTTCGGCACCGCCGATCCCGCATACATCAGCACGTTGTAGGGCGAAAGATAGGTGGAGTGATCGCCGAGCTGGCGCGCAAAGCGCAGCCGGTGCTTGCCGCGAAAATGAATGTAGATCGTCGACGCCGCCAGCACATAGAGTATGACGAGCTGCGGTGCAAAAAGCTGTTTCAGCATCTCCCGTTCCCCCAGTGATCCAGCCGGGGACGTGATCTACCCCGACACCGCCCGACCGGCAAGATATTCACCGGTGGGTTGCAATCACGCTCGAGAGAGTAAGGACGGGTGACTTGAGGCTGAAACGAGCCGAATCAGAGCCGCGACAGCGCCTGGAGACCCTTGAAGGTCAGGCGCTTGGGATCGGTTACGCCGGCGAGATAGAGCCGGCGGATGAAGGCGATGACGGCGTCGCGGTCGCAATCGGTCAACGCGACGACGGCGTCGACCGCGATCTTCTGGGCTTCCATTGGGCTCACCTCGGCCTTGCAAGTAACCCCGGCCGAGACAGGCTAGGACTCCGCGGTTAATCCGGCGTTAACCGTTCGGCCAGCATCGCCGATTCACCGGGGTGACCGAATACGCGAAACAACGCATTGCCGAGCGCGCAGCCGTTCAACGCGCCTTGATGCTCTTCTTCAGTTGCGCAAAGTGCTTCTTCAGCCGGGGCGCGGCAAAGTCGGTGAAGGCTCGCACTTTGGGCACCGAGAGCCGGCCCTGCGGGCAGATCAAATGCGCGGGCATCTCCGGATCTTCGTCGCCGGCCAGCACGATCTCTAATTCGCCGCGCGCGACCTGCTCGGCTACCTGGTACGAATACATCCGCGCCACGCCACGCCCGGCGACGGCGGACGCCACCGCCGCATAGGTGCTGTTGACGGCGAGCCGCGGCGTGAACTGGACCGTCCGGGCTACCGAAGAGCCGGCCTGCGGCGCAAAAGTCCAGGAATTGGGAAGGTGCGCCATCGCGACGACCTGATGCTTGGCGAGATCGCCGGGCTCGGCGATGCGCGGGTGCTGCTTCAGATAGCGCGGTGATGCCACCACGACGCGGCTGATCTCGCCGACCCGCATCGCGACCATAGCCGAATCCGCGAGAGGACCGATGCGAAGCGCGACATCGACACCCTCCTCGATCAGATTGACCGCGCGGTCGAACAGCAGGAGTTTTGCCGTCACCGTGGGATAGGCGTCGAGAAACGCATCGAGGATCGGCCGCAGCACCATCTCGCCCGACACCACAGGGGCGGTGATCGTGAGCAGGCCGCGGGGGGCCGTGCGCGGACCGGCCGCGATGTCGTCGGCCTCCTCCAGCTCGGTCAGCACGCGGCGGCAGATCGCGACATAGCGCTCGCCCTCCTCGCTCAGCTTGATTGATCGCGTCGTCCGGTGCAGCAGCTCGGCACCGACGCGTTCCTCCAGAAAGGCGATGGCGCGGCTCACCGCCGCTGGCGAGCGGCCGAGCTTGCGCCCTGCGGCCGCGAGGCTGCCCTCGTCCACGGCAAGGACGAACACCTTCATCGCATCCAGACGATCCATACGTTTCCCGCCGGCCCATCAGAATCCGACTGCAAACTAGGCGTTCGCTCCCGTCGCGACAAGCATCGCCGACCGCCGGTCCGGCATTCGTTCGCGCCGCGAAAGAGTGTCTGCCGGACAGCGCGTATTCGCAGCCGGGCCATCGCGGCGTACCTCAGCGGGCAAGCCAGCCGCTGCTGGCGCAGGTTCTCAAGCCAACAACAGGAGCCCGTCATGGGTATCGAGCAGAAGGTCGCCATCATCACCGGAGCATCGCAAGGCATCGGCGCCGCACTGGTCCGGGGTTTTCGCGATCGGAACTATCGCGTCGTCGCAACCGCGCGCTCCATCAAGCCATCGGGCGACGATGATGTCCTTGCTATTCGCGGCGACATCGCCGACCGGAGCACCGCCGAACGCGTGGTCTCGCAAGCCATCGCCCGCTTCGGCCGCGTCGACACGCTCGTCAACAATGCCGGCATCTTCGTCGCGAAGCCGTTCACGCAGTATACGGCGGAGGACTACGCGGCGGTGATCGGGACCAATGTCGCAGGGTTCTTCCACATCACGCAGCTTGCCATCGCCGAGATGGAGAAGCAGGGTTCTGGCCACGTTGTCCAGATCACGACCACGCTCGCCGATCAGGCCAATTCGAACGTGCCCTCGGTGCTGGCCTCGCTGAGCAAGGGCGGGCTGAACGCCGCGACGAAGTCGCTGGCGATCGAATATGCCAAGCGCGGTATTCGCGTGAACGCGGTGTCGCCCGGCATCATCAAGTCGACGATGCACCCCGTGGCGACGCACGCGCAACTCGGCGCGCTGCACCCGGTGGGCCACATGGGCGAGACGTCCGACATCGTCGATGCCGTGCTCTATCTCGAGCAGGCGAGCTTCGTCACCGGCGAGATCCTGCATGTCGACGGCGGCCAGAGCGCCGGTCACTGAGCAGAGGAGAACCGAATGACCATCGTCACCATTCAAGTGACTCGGGAGGGAACGACGCCGGGAGCGGCGTCGCTCACCGCGGAGGAGAAGGCGGCGTCGCCGCGCCACCCGGACAGGATGAACCACGCGCCGTCGTGCACAAGAGGATGACATGACCGAGCTCAATGCAGATACCGAGCACAAGACCCGGCCGCATCAGCAGCCGGGATCAGACCTAAGATCGCCCCCGCAGCAAACCTGGCGATATGCCGGGGCGGGATTGTCGGCGTCGCTGGTCGGACTTGGCCTCGCCCGCTTTTCCTACACACCGCTGATCCCGGCGCTGATCGCCGCAAAGTGGTTCAGCGCGTCTGATGTTGTTTATCTCGGTGCGGCGAATTTGGCCGGCTATCTCGCGGGCGCGCTCGCGGCGCGGGCTGTGGCTACCCGCATCGGTGCGGTGCCTGCCCTGCGCGCGATGATGCTGCTTGCCACCCTCTCATTCTTTGCGAGTTCGACGCCGGTGTCGTTCACCTGGTTCTTTGCCTGGCGCTTCCTGTCCGGCCTCACCGGAGGAATCATCATGGTGCTGGCGGCCTCCGTCATTCTGCCGCACACTTCGACCGCGCGGCGCGGCATCGTCGGCGGCGTGATCTTTGCGGGCGTCGGGCTCGGCATCGCAGCGTCGGGCTCGCTGGTGCCGCTGCTGCTGCAACTGGGCCTGCAGCAGAGCTGGTATGGGCTTGGTGCGCTATCCGGCCTGCTCACGCTTGTGAGCTGGTGGAGCTGGCCCACTGAGGCCAAGGCCGATGCGGCGCCTTCGCATCATGCGAAGCACGACCATGCTTCGCCCGCTGTCCGCGCCCTGCTGGTCCAATACGGCCTCAACGCGGTGGCTCTGGTGCCGCACATGGTCTTCATCGTCGATTTCGTCGCGCGCCGCCTCGGCCAGGGCATCGCGGCCGGCTCGCGCTACTGGGTGCTGTACGGCCTCGGCGCAATCGTCGGCCCGCTGGTCACCGGCCATCTCGGCGACCGGTCGGGCTTCGGCCCAGCGCTGCGCGCCGCCTTCCTGATCGAAGCAGCCGCCGTGCTGCTCCCGACGGTCAGTACCGCACCTCTCTCGCTGATCGTGTCGAGCGTGGTGGTCGGCGGCTTCACGCCGGGGATCGTGCCGCTGGTGCTCGGACGCATCCATGAGCTGGTCCCACACTCTACCGAGCAACAGCGCGCGACGTGGAGCCACGCCACGACCAGCTTTGCGCTGTTCCAGGCGGCGGCGGCCTATGGCTTCTCCTGGATCTACGCGCAGACCGGCGGCGACTATCTGGTTCTGTTCGCACTCGGCGGCGGCGCCGCGGTGATGGCTCTTGCGATCGATCTCGCCCTCGCGCTCACCACGCGCAAGGCATAGAAGCTGGCGGCGGCGCGATCAGGAATACCGCATCACGCCGTCGTCGATCCGGCCGAACCGCAAGGAGACGATGTCGAACGCATAGTTCTGGTAGAGCCGCCACGGCTGCTTCGAGCCCTGCTTCGGCATCTTCGCGACCGAGCGCTGCACGTAACCGGAGGTGAAATCGAGCGACGGCTGCGCGGTGATCTCCGGGTCGTCGTTATGCGGCATGCACTGCCGGAAATTGTGCCGGTCCATGTAATTGATGAGCCGGCAGACATATTCGCAGGTGAGGTCGCATTTCAGCGTCCATGATGCGTTGGTGTAACCGAACGCCGAAGCCATGTTCGGCACGTCGGCGTACATCATGCCCTTGTAGGTCAGCGTATCGGCGAAATCGACGGCGCGGCCGTCGACACTGATGTCGAGACCGCCGACGACTTGGAGCACCAGCCCCGTCGCGGTCACGACGATGTCGGCCGCAAGCTCGCTGCCGTCCTTCAGGCGGATGCCGTCGTGCGTGAACGTGTCGATCTCTTTGGTGACCACGGAGGCGCGCTGCTCGCGGATCGCCTTGAACAGATCGCCATCCGGCACGAGGCAGAGCCGCTGGTCCCAGGGATTGTAGCGCGGCGTGAAATGGGTCGCGACGTCATAGTCGGAGCCGAGGGCCATCTGTACGCCCTTGAGAACCAGCGCCTTCACTTTCGCCGGGCGGCGGCGACTGAGCTGGAAGAAGAACATCCCCCACATCACGTTGCGCCATCGGATCAGATGATAGGCAAGGCGCGTCGGCAGATTGCGGCGCAATTTGTTGGCGACGGGATCCTGCGCCGGACGCGACACCACATAGGTCGGCGAGCGCTGGAGCATCGTGACCCGCGCAGCCGTCTTGGCGAGCTCCGGCACCAGCGTCACCGCAGTCGCGCCCGAGCCGATCACGACGACGCGCTTGCCCGCGCAGTCGATGTCGTCGGTCCATTTCTGCGGATGCACGATGCGGCCGTCGAAATCCGCGACGCCCGAAAACTCCGGCGTGTAGCCCGCCTCGTATTTGTAATAGCCCGAGCACATGAACAGAAAATTGCAGGTGAAGCGCACGGTTTCGGTCGCGCCCTCGCCCGTGATGCGCTCAACCTCGATCGTCCAGCGCGCCTCACTCGTCGACCACGCCGCACGCTTGACACGATGGCGGAAGCGAATGTGCTTTTCGATGCCGTTCTCGGCTGCGGTCTCGCGCACATAATTCAGGATCTGCGACCCGTCGGCGATCGCCTTCGGATCGGTCCACGGCTTGAAGGAATAGCCGAGCGTGAACATGTCGCTGTCGGAGCGAACGCCGGGATAGCGGAACAGGTCCCAGGTGCCGCCGATGCAGTCGCGCCCCTCGAGGATGACGTAGCTCTTGCCCGGGCATTTGGTCTGAAGATGATAGCCCGCGCCGATGCCGGAGAGGCCGGCGCCGACGATCAGCACATCGAAATGGTCTTGGGCCATGGTTTCCTCCGCCGCCAAGGATTGTCTGACCGAGATGATCGCGCGTCAAATCGGCCCTGACACAACCGCGAGGAGACACGTGCGTCGCGCTCAAATCGGGATAGGGGGACGCCTCGCGGCGTCGCCCCTCCCACACCACCGTACGTACGGGTCCGTATACGGCGGTTCGGTGGATTATGCGGGTCTCGGAGCCGCGATGGAAGCCAAGCCGAGTGACCTGAAGAAGACAGTTTGCAAGGCAATGTTAAGCGCAGGGCTCGCCGCCAACCGCCAAGGGCCATGTGGGCTGCCGGCAGTTTGAGCCGCCAGATCCCGGCCGACACCACGGCGTCGCAGTTCGGCAAAGCGAGTGCGACCACGCTTCCACTGCTTCCAGGCGATGGCGCGCAACCGCCGCCTGATCCACTGATCGAGTGCGCTCAACACCGACGGGGTTTGGCAGAAGCCGAAGTATCCGCGCCAGCCGACAAGGTAAGTGGACAGCTCCTTGGCGATCTGTTCGAGGCTTCGTCCGCACGTGCGTCGCGTCAGCTCCCGGACTCTCGCTTTGAAGCGGGTAATCGCCTGCGGTGCGATACGCCGCCGCGGCTCCTTCCCGCCTGTGAAGCTGAAGCCCAGGAACTTGCGGACGCTCGGCTTGGCAACCGCGCTCTTGGCCTTGTTGACCTTCAGCTTGAGGCGCTTTTCGAGGAACTTCTCGATGCCGGCCATCACCCGCTCGCCGGCCTTTCGACTGCGCACATAGATGTTGCAATCATCGGCGTAGCGCACGAAGCGGTGGCCGCGCTTCTCCAGCTCCTTGTCCAGCACATCCAGCATCAGGTTCGACAACAGCGGCGAGAGCGGGCCGCCTTGCGGCGTACCTTCCTCCGTCGCGCTGACCAGTCCCCCTTCCAGCACGCCCGCGGTCAGAAAGCCGCGGATCAGCTTCAGGAGGCGCTTGTCAGCAACCCGCTTGGCAACCAGCCCCATCAGGATGTCGTGGTTGACCCGGTCGAAGAACTTCTCCAGGTCGATGTCCACGACAAAGCCGTGGCCGGACGCGATGTACGCCTGCGCCTGTTCCACAGCCTGATGCGCCGAGTGCTTCGGCCGGAAGCCGAAGCTCGTTCCGGAGAACGTTCCGTCCCAATCCGCCTGCAGCACCTGCAGTACCGCCTGTTGGATGAAGCGATCGAGCACCGTGGGGATGCCGAGCGGCCGAGTGCCGCCCGATGCCTTCGGTATCTCGACGCGTCGTACCGGTTGCGGCTTGTAGGTGCCCTCCAGCAACTGGGCTCGGATCGTGGGCCAGTGCTCCTTCAGGTAGGTCGGCAGCTCATCAACGGACATGCCGTCGATGCCTGCCGCACCTTTATTGCGCTTCACTCGGCCAACGCTTCCTTCAGATTCTCACGCTCGACCACTGCTTCCATCAACGGCCCTGCGACCGCCGGGCGTTCGAGACTGGCTTTCGCCGCACGTGCTTCGGCCTCTTGGGCGGCGGCCTTCGGGGCTTCACCCCTCGCTCCGGTGCCCAAGTTCAGTTCGATCTGTTTCTTCTGCCGCATGGCTCGCACGAGATTACCGCTCTACTGGCCTCTTCCACCGTTCAGGCCTTCGGCAGCGCGCCGCCGCCTACTATGCCCTCGGCTGACTTCTGCACTGCGGTCAGGCCGCCTTGCGACGGCCTCAGTCCCGTTGCCGGGACACAGCACAGACCTCCCGAGGTAAGACCGACCGCCTTCACCGCACCCCCGCCGGATTTACCACCCCGGTCCTTGATGACTGTGGACTTCGCGATCAGTTGCTCGCTCGTCCGGCCGGGTAGGCCTCGTTATCCGGTGCTTGTCCATCGGGCCGCGGCTTTGCTCCACGCTGTCTTCAGACCCCACCTCACGATGACGCCCTTGCGCTTCGCTAATCCTTCGCCGCCATCAGGCTGGATAGAGGACTTCCACCTCCAAGCTGTCGTTCATACTCGGCACACAACAAAAAAGCCCCGGATCGCTCCGGGGCTTTGCGTCGATGATCGATACGATCAGCGCCTCAGTACCGATAGTGGTCCGACTTGTACGGACCTTCCTGCTTCACGCCGATGTAGTCGGCCTGGTCCTTGCGCAGTTCGGTGAGCTTGACGCCGATCTTGGCGAGGTGCAGGCGCGCGACCTTTTCGTCGAGCGACTTCGGCAGCACGTAGACTTCCTTCTTGTACTTGCCGTCCTTGTTGTTGGCGAAAAGCTCGATCTGCGCCAGCGTCTGGTTGGTGAAGGAGGCCGACATCACGAACGAGGGATGGCCCATGGCGTTGCCGAGATTCACCAGGCGGCCTTCCGACAGCATGATGATGCGGTGCTTGTCGGGGAATTCGATCTCGTCGACCTGCGGCTTGACGTTGGTCCACTTCAAGTTGCGCAGGCCCGCGATTTGGATCTCGTTGTCGAAGTGGCCGATGTTGCAGACGATGGCGCGATCCTTCATCGCGCGCATGTGCTCGATGGTAATGATGTCCTTGTTGCCGGTCGCGGTGACGAAGATGTCGGCGCGCGGGGCGGCGTCTTCCATGGTCACGACTTCGTAGCCTTCCATCGCAGCCTGGAGCGCGCAGATCGGATCGACTTCCGAGACCAGCACGCGGCAGCCGGCCTGGCGCAGCGAAGCGGCCGAACCCTTGCCGACGTCGCCGAAGCCCGCGACCATCGCGACCTTGCCCGACATCATCACGTCGGTGCCGCGACGGATACCGTCGACCAGCGATTCACGACAGCCATAGAGGTTGTCGAACTTCGACTTGGTGACGCTGTCGTTGACGTTGATGGCAGGCCACAGCAGTGTGCCCGCCTTCTGCATGTCATAGAGACGATGCACGCCCGTGGTGGTTTCTTCGGAAACGCCCTTGATGCTCTTGGCGATCCCGGCGAAGTAGCCCTTTGGCTTTTCCTTGAGCTGCTTCTTCAGAAGCGCGAAGAATACTTCCTCTTCTTCCGAACCCGGGTTGTCCAGGAACTTGGTGTCGCCGTTCTCGGCGCGCAAACCGAGATGGACGTACATGGTGGCGTCGCCGCCGTCGTCGAGGATCATGTTCGGGTGACCGCCGCCGTGCCAGTCGAACAGCTTGGCGGTGTAGTCCCAGTATTCGGTAAGACTCTCGCCCTTGACCGCGAACACCGGAATGCCGGCGGCCGCGATCGCAGCCGCGGCGTGGTCTTGCGTCGAATAGATGTTGCAGGAGACCCAGCGGATGTCGGCGCCGAGTGCGGCCAGCGTCTCGATCAGCACGCCAGTCTGGATCGTCATATGCAGCGAGCCGGCGATGCGTGCGCCCTTCAGCGGCTGCTTCGGGCCGTATTCTTCGCGCGTGGCCATCAGGCCGGGCATCTCTGTCTCGGCCAGCGAGAGTTCCTTGCGGCCGAAATCGGCGAGCGAAATGTCCTTGACGACGTAGTCGGTGAAGCCGGGCTTCGCATTCATAGCGGAGGTCCTGTTGTTGAATTGGTCATTCCGGGTCGCCCTCGAAGAGACGAACCCGGAATCTCGATACGATGGATAAGGTTCCGGGTTCGCCGCTGTCGCGGCGCCCCGGAAATGACGTCGGTGATCAGACGGCGCGCTTGAGCGCTTCGACGAGATCGGTCTTCTCCCAGGAGAAGCCGCCCTCGTTGTCGGGCGTGCGGCCGAAATGGCCGTAGGCGGAGGTGCGCGCATAGATCGGGCGGTTGAGATCGAGATGGCTGCGGATGCCGCGCGGGGTGAGATCCATCGCCTTGGCAGCGGCCTTCTCGAGCTGGTCTTCCGACACCTTACCGGTGCCGTGGGTGTCGATGTAGATCGACAGCGGGCGCGCCACGCCGATGGCGTAAGCGAGCTGCAGCGTGCAGCGATCGGCGAGACCGGCCGCGACGATGTTCTTGGCAACGTAGCGGGCAGCGTAAGCCGCGGAGCGGTCGACCTTGGTCGGATCCTTGCCGGAGAACGCGCCGCCGCCGTGCGGGGCCGCACCACCGTAGGTGTCGACGATGATCTTGCGGCCGGTCAGGCCGGAATCGCCGTCGGGACCGCCGATGTAGAACTTGCCGGTCGGGTTGATGTGCCAGATGGTCTTCGCCGTGATCCAATCCTTCGGCAGCGCCTCGCGCACGTAGGGCTCGACGATGTCGCGAATTTGCTTGGACGAGATGTCCTCGACGAGATGCTGATGCGACACCACGATCTCGCGCACGCCGACCGGCTTGCCGTTCTCGTACTGCACGGTGACCTGGCTCTTGGAGTCAGGGCCCAGCACCTTCTCGCGGCCGGAGTGGCGCGCTTCGGAGATGAGGCGGAGGATCTTGTGGGCGTAGAAGATCGGCGCCGGCATCAGATCGGGCGTCTCGTTGGTGGCGTAGCCGAACATGATGCCCTGGTCGCCCGCGCCCTCTTCCTTGACCTCGCCCGGCTGCAGCGCATCGACGCCCTGCGCGATGTCGGCGGATTGCGGATGCAAGAGGATCTCGATATCAGCGGTGTTCCAGTGGAAGCCGTCCTGCTCGTAGCCGATGTCCTTGATCGCGGCGCGGACGACGCCTTCGATCTGCTCGTTGGTGACGGATGCGGGACCGCGGGTCTCGCCGGCGATCACGACCTTGTTGGTGGTCGCGAGCGTTTCGCAGGCGGCACGAATTTGCCAGGGATCGATGCCTGCTTTCGGTCCCTCGCGGTAGAACAGATCGACGATCTCGTCGGAGATCCGGTCGCACACCTTGTCCGGATGGCCTTCGGACACGGACTCGCTGGTGAAGAGATAGGACGCGCGCATCAGTAACCCCTTGTTCCGCCGCTAGCTGGCGGACGTTGCGATATTTAGCTTTGGATGATGTCAATCACGCCGGCGCGAGATGACGTAGGATTCGTCGAGAAACCAGAGCCCATTGTACTTTCGCAGCACGTCCCTAGCGGCATCGAGAGTGCGGCCGTTTTGAGTCATTTCTGTCAACCGGTCGTCCTCGATCTGAGCGACGTACACTGCCGCATTCCACGCTGCAAAGGCCGTCGAGGTGCCGATAGTGCCTGTCACCTCGTTGGGCAGAGCTTCCATATCATACCTGAAGATCGAGCGGTTATCCGCATAAGCATTAAAATTTAAGTCGCGGCCCACCGAGCCGAGCTCGTACTTCACTGCGCGCAATAGCTCATGACGGCTCACTGAGAAAGGATTTTCTCCGGGCCAGATCGCCTGGATCATTTCCATGCCCGGATCCTGGCCGTGGGAGTGAATTCCGATCAGGCGGCCGCCTGCCCGCAAGGCCCGGGCCAGGGGCGCAATAATCCGTTTTGCCCGAAAATTGACCGAGGACAGCGCGCGGTATGGCTGGGATGCAATAACGAGGTCGAAATTTGCCTCGGTCTGCCCTGGCCGCGGAATGGTCGAATCGAGCAGAAACCGCTGGTCTTCCCGGTAAAGCACCAGCACGACGGGCCGCTCATATAGCGGCATGCCCGTGCGCGGGCTGACCGCCGCGCGCCAATTCTGCTCCAAAAACGGCTTCAGCTCCGCGATCTGGGTTTCGAACTCGCCCGAGGAAGCCCCCCGCAGGGGAACCTCGTGCCAGACCGTCGCGGCGGCCGCCGCGGGCGATGCCGGCGTGAGCCAGGGCGCCTCGGAGTAGAACATGTTGGTAAAGACGAACACCGACGCCGGATGCTCGAAAATGCGATCCGGCACCTTCTCCAGCGTCAGGCGGAGGTCTTCGAGGCTGAGCTCCTTGCCGGCGACGTAGAACGGCATGTGCGGAAAGCGCTGATGCATCGAGCGCAGCACGCGCGCCAGCACCGTGCCGTCGCCCACGCCGGCGTCGAACACGCGCAGCGCCGGGGGCCGCGGATGGATGCTGGCAAGCTCCAGCGCGACGCGCTCGGCGACCACCCGCTTCTCACTGCAAGTGTGGACGAACAGCAGGTATTTCTGGCGGTTCTCGAAAAAGCGGAAATTGCCGCGCGGATCGCGTTTTTCCGGCGGCACCTGAAGCCCCCGCGGGGGCGGCACGCCGCCGGCCATCGATGCGGCCATGTAGGCCTGGATCCGGTCCAGCGTGTCGATGGTGATGCGCTTGCCCTCGCGCAAGCGGTGCACGAGCTTCCCATCGTTCACCGCGCGCCGGCCGAACGTCGACTCCGCCATGTCCGCCTTACGGCAGAACTCGGTGATTTGGCTCAGGATTTCGTCGTTCTTCATGGAGTGGGACGCGGTGGGCAGAAGGGTTGGGTATTGCCTCCTAGCAAAATCTGCCCACCGAGGGAATAGGAGATCGAGCCGCCCTCAGTTTGCCGCGTGCACAACGGCGAGGCCGTGAACCACGGCGCCCCGCCGGGCAACAAACAGACGCCTCTCCTCAACAGGACCACCGCCAATGCGTCGCCTGCTCGTCGCACTCTGCCTGCTCGCCGCAACCCTGTGGTCGGCGCCCGCGTTCGCGCAGGCGCGCAACCAGCTTGGGCCGCTCTGCACCACCGACACCACGCCGGCGGACCAGATGATCGACGCCTGCACCAGGATCATTGCGCTGAAGGTGTTCAAAGGCGAGCAGCTCGCGACGGTCTACTTCTGGCGCGCGGTGGGCTGGAACAAGAAGGGCGATTACGCCAAGGTCATCACTGACGCCACGGAAGCGATCCGGCTCCAGCCGAACCAGGCAGTCTACAACCTGCGCGGCTCGGCGTATTACGACAAAGGCGACTACGAGATCGCGGTCGCCGATTTCGACGATGCGCTGAAGCTCGGCCCGCCTGATGGCACCATCTTCCACAATCGCGGCAATGCCTGGCGCGGCAAAGGCGATTACGCCAAGGCGATCGCCGACTACGACATGTCGATCAAGGCCAATCCAAAATCGGCATTCTCGTACCAGAACCGCGGCATCTCCAAGGAGGCGCTCGGTGACCTCGACGGCGCGCTCGCCGATATCAACCAGGCGATCCGGCTCGATCCGACGCTGCCGCAGCCGCTGATCAACCGGACCGCCATCTGGCGTGTCAGAGGCGATTACGGTCGCGCGATAGCCGACGGCAGCGAAGCGATCCGGCTCGCGAAGGAAAAGCCGCCCGTCAACATCATGACGCCGCCGAACAGCGTGCTGATCTCGGGCTACACCCATCGCGCGCTCGCCTATGAGGCAAAGGGCGACTACGCGCACGCGCGGGACGACTACAAGGCGACGCTGGCGATCATGGCATCCGATGCCGGCAGCAAGGCCAACCAGGCCACCGCAAAGGTGCGGCTGTCGCTGGTCACTGACGCGAGCGTGCCGATCCCGCGCGATGCTCCGTCGGCAGTGACGCAGCCGGCACAGGCACCGGCTCCTCAGCAAACGAACACAGCCCCCTCACCTGCTCCGGCCGCTCGCGGCACGCGCATGGCGCTGATCATCGGCAACGGCGCCTATGCGCATGTCAAGGCGCTGCCCAATCCGCCCAACGACGCACGCGCCGTCGCGAAGAGCCTGCGCGACATCGGCTTCACCGTGTCGGAAGGCGTCGATCTCGACCGCGCAACGATGCAGAGGATGACGCGCGACTTTTTGCGGGAGGCGGCGCGGGCGCAAGTCGTGGTGGTCTACTATGCGGGCCACGGCGTGCAGGTCGACGGTCGCAACTATCTCATTCCGGTCGACGTCGAACTCAAGCCGGGCACGAGCATGACGGACGCGATGATCGACATGGACACGATCATGGCCGGCCTCGACGACCAGGTCCGCACCAACATTCTGATCTTCGATGCCTGCCGCAATAATCCGATGGCACAACGGGTCGCATCGGCCGGCACCAACCGCGCTATCGAAAGTGCGTCGGGCCTCGCAGCGCCAACCAGCCTGGGGACCGGCGCGACGCTCGGCGCGGGCACGCTGATCGCCTTCGCCACCGCACCGGGCCAGGTCGCGCTCGACGGCGAAGGCGCCAACTCGCCGTTCTCCGCCGCGCTCTCCCGCCATCTCGGCACGCCCGGCCTGGAAGTGCAGCAGATGCTGACGCGGGTGCGGGCCGAGGTTGTCTCGAGCACGAAGAACAAGCAGGTGCCGTGGTCGAACTCGTCCCTGCTGGGCGAGGTTTATCTGGCGGAGAAGTGAGATATTCTCGTGCCCCGGACGCAGCGCAGCGCCTCTTCAGCGGTGCGCTGCAGAGCCGGGGCCCATGTCTCCGCGATGCGGTTCGTGGCCTTCTGGGTCCCGGCTCTGTGCAGCAACGCTAAAGCGTTGCAGCGCGTCCGGGACACGAGCGAGGCGAGCGTCGCACCAGCCTGTCAGTTGCCCCACACTTCCTTTGCGATCTCCACCGCAAGGCCGAGCTTGGCCCACTGCTCTTCTTCGGAGAGGACGTTGCCCTCTTCCGTCGACGCAAAACCGCACTGTGGGGAGAGCGCAAGCTGCTCAAGCGGCACGAACTTGGCGGCTTCCTCCAGACGGCGCTTGATGGCGTCCTTGTTTTCGAGCTCGCCGAATTTCGAGGTGATGACGCCGACCACGACGACCTTGTTGCCCTTGGGCAGGAAGCGCAGCGGCTCGAAGCCACCGGCGCGGTCGCTGTCGTATTCCAGGAAGTAACCGTCGTAATTTGTGCCGGCGAGCATGGTCTCGGCCACGGGCTCGTAGCCGCCTGAAGAAATCCAGGTCGAGCGGAAATTGCCGCGGCAGACATGGGTCGTTACCACCATGTCGGCCGGCTTCTCGGCCAGCGCGTAGTTGATGATGCGCGCATAGATCTGCTGGAGACCCTCGGGATTGTCGCCGCGCTCGCGCGCCTTCTGCAATTCGTCCTGCGAGCAGAGATAGGCCCACACGGTGTCGTCGAACTGGAGATAGCGGCAGCCGGCGTCGTAGAACGCCTTCACGGCCTTGCGGTAGGTCTTGCCGAGGTCCTCGTAGAAGGCGTCGAGATCGGGATAGACGTCCTTGGAGATCGCCTTGCGGCCGCCGCGGAAGTGCAGCACCGCCGGCGACGGGATCGTCATCTTGGCGGTGACGTGGGCCTGGTCGGCGACCTTCTTCAGGAAGCGGAAGTGATCCAGCATCAGGTGGTCATCGGGAAAGTCGAGCTTGCCGATCACCCGCACCGCGTCGTGCCGCGTCTCGACGCCCGCGAACTGGATGCCCGTGTCGGGGTGGAACATTTCGCAGCCGGTGAGCTTGGCCAGGAAGTCGAAATGCCACCAGGAGCGGCGGAATTCGCCGTCGGTTGCGAGCTTCAGGCCGACCGAGGCCTGCTTGTGCACGACCTTCTCGATCTCCATGTCCTCGATCTTGCGCAGATCGTCGGCCGAGATCTCCCCCTTCTCCAGCCTGGCGCGGGCTTCCTTGATCTTGGCAGGACGCAGAAGGCTGCCGACCTCGTCGGCGCGGAAGGGGGCTTTGGTTCGCTGCATTTCTTGTCTCTCCCGAATTTCTAGTGGGCCGCCGCCCCTGCGACGCCGAGGTGGCGCTCCAGCACCGACGGGTCGGCCTTCAGCGCGGCGCTCGGAGCGTCGTGGACGATCGTTCCGCGCTCCAATATCACAACGCGGTCGGCCAGCCCCAGAATCTTTTGGGCATTCTGCTCGACGATGATCGAGCAGATGCCGCCCGCCCGGGTGATGGCGCCGATCGCCTTTAACAGCTCCTCGACGATGATGGGGGCAAGGCCCTCGGTCGGCTCGTCCAGGAGAAGGACCTTCGGATTGAGGGTCAGTGCGCGGCCAATCGCCAGCATCTGCTGCTCGCCACCGGAGAGCTGGTTGCCAAAATTGCTCCGCCGCTCCTTCAGCCGCGGGAACATCTCGTAGACCCTCTCGACGGTCCAGGAACCGGGCTGGGCCACCGCGGTCATGTTTTCTTCTACCGTGAGCGAGCGAAAGATATTGCGCTCCTGCGGCACCCAGCCGATGCCGGCGCGCGCCCGCTGGTCGGGCCGCAAGGTCGTGACGTCAGCGCCGGCCAGCTCGACAGTGCCGGAGAAGCGCCGGGTCACGCCGACGATCGAATTGATCAGCGTGGTCTTGCCGGTGCCGTTGCGCCCCAACAGCGCCAGCACCTGGCCCTCGGCGAGACGCAGGGACATGTTCGGCAGCACCACCGCCTCGCCGTAGCCGGCGCGAAGCGAGTCGATCGCGAGCAGGTCAGACATTGACCGCCTCCTCGCCGAGATAGACCGCCTTGACCTGCGGGTCGCGCGCGACCTGCTCGGGCGGGCCTTCGGTGAGCAGCGCGCCCGAGACCAGCACCGAGATGCGGTCGGCAAAGGAGAAGACAAGGTCCATGTCGTGCTCGATCAGGAGCACGGTGACGTCGCGCGGCAGGCTGCCTACGACGGCGAGAATGTCGTGGCGCTCGCTCTCGGGCACGCCGGCGGCAGGCTCGTCCAGCAGCAGCACGCGCGGCTTGCCCGCGATCGCGACCGCGATCTCGAGCAGGCGCTGCTTGCCGTAAGGCAGCGTCACGGTCTGTTCGTTCATGACGTCGCGCAGATGGAAGCGCGTCAGGAGGTCGGCGATCTCGCCGTTGACGTCGCTGCGCGTGCCCATCCGCCGCCACCAGTCGCCGCCATGGCCGAGGCGCTCGGAAACCGCGAGACCGATGGTCTCGAGCGGCGTCAGGTCGGGATAGAGCTGGTTGATCTGGAAGGTGCGCGACAGGCCGCGCAACACGCGCTTGTGCACGGGAATATCGGTGATGTCCTGGCCTTCAAGCAGAATGCGGCCAGAGTTCGGCTTGAGCACGCCGGTGAGCTGGTTGATGACCGTGGTCTTGCCGGCGCCGTTCGGACCGATCAGCGCGTGGCGGGCGCCTTGTTCGATTTTTAGCGACAAGTCGCGGGTGACGCGCAGCCCGCCGAACTGCTTTTCGAGATTTTGGGTTTCGAGCGCGATGGTCATGCGTCGCTCTCCGGCACGGCAACCACGGCCTTGCGCCCGGCAATCTGTTTGATGACCAGGTTCGGCAAATACAGCACCCAGCGATGCAGGCGCTGACGGCCGATCAGGACGATCACGACCAGCACCAGGCCGATCCAGAACTGCCAGTATTGCGGGGTGATGGTGGAGAACAACTCCTGGAGCATGCGGAACAGCACCGCGCCAACCAGCCCGCCATAAAGATAGCCGGTGCCGCCGATCACGAGCACCAGCATCAGGTCCGCCGAGCGCTCGAAGGCGAACACATCGAGCGAGGCGATCGCGGTGGTCTGGGTGAACAGCGCGCCGGCGATGCCGGCATAGAACGCCGCGAGCGTGTAGATCGCGATCAGGCGGCGGTTGACGGGGATGCCGATGGCGGCAGCGCGCAACGGATTGTTCTTGATCGCCCGCAATGACAGGCCGAACGGGGAATGCACGACGCGGCGGGCGAACAGGAACAACAGGAACAGAACGGCGAGCGAATAGAAAAATCCGGTCTTGCCGAACATGTCGAACGGGATTTCGCCGAAGATCGGCTGCATCTCGATGCCTTGCAGCCCATCGGTGCCGCCGGTGATGTTGGAGAAGCGTTCGGCCAGCGCCTCAAGCAGCAGCGCGATGCCGAGCGTCACCATCAGCCGCGTCAGGTCGACGCCGCGGATCACCAGGAAGCTGGTGGCAAAGCCGAGCACCATCGCGACAAGGCCGGCGACGACAAGCGCAAGCACGGGCTCGTTGACGATCCCGTGCAGCGCAAGAAGCCCCGCCGCATAGGCGCCAACGCCGAAGAAGGCGGCATGGCCGAGCGAGACGATGCCGGCGTAGCCGAGGACGAGGTCGAGCGACATCGCAAACAGCGCCAGCCTCAGGATGTCGGTCATGATCAAATAGCGCGTGGGAAATGCGAAGCCGCAGGCCAGCACGATCAGCCAGAAAGCGGCCTCGCCATAGTGCCAGCGTGCCTGGCGCTGGGCGTGATAGCCGACGTCGGAGGAGGCGCTCATCGGCCAACTCAACGCGCGGCCGTGCGGCCGAACAGACCGTTCGGGCGCCAGATCAGGATCACGATCATCATGGTGTAGATCACGAAAGGTCCCATCTTCGGCACATAATATTTGCCGGCCACGTCGCCGATGCCGAGCAGGAGCGAGGCCAGAAACGGGCCGGTGATCGAGGACGAGCCGCCGACGGTGACCACGATCAGGAAGTAGATCATGAACTTCAGCGGGAAATACGGGTCGAGGCCGAGGATCTCGGCGCTCAGCGCGCCGCCGAGGCCGGCGAGGCCGCAACCGAAGGCAAATGTAAAGGCGAACACCTGCGGCACGTTGATGCCGAGGCCGCTGGCGGCGCGGGGATCATCGACCGCGGCGCGCAGGCGGCTGCCGAACCGGGTCTTGACCAGCACCATCTGGAGACCGATGGTGAGCAGCCCGCAGATCACGATGATCATCAGGCGGTAGCGACCGATGCCGACGCCGAACACGTCGAACTGGCCTTGGAGCGCGGCCGGCAGGTTGATGAAGACCCGCGACGAGCCCTGGATGTAATCGACAGCCGCGACCGACATGAAGGTAAGACCAATGGTGAACAGCACCTGGTCGAGATGGCTGCGCGCATAGAGGTGTCGGTACAGCGTGCGCTCGAGCACGATGCCGATCGCAGCAGCGGAGACGAAGGCAAGCGGAAGTGCGGCGAAGAACGGCCAGCCCATCCGGTTGACCAGCACCATGCAGACATAGCCGCCGGCCATGGCGAAGGCGCCATGGGCGAGGTTGACGAAGTTCATCAGGCCGAGCGTGACCGCAAGCCCGCAAGCGAGCACGAACAGCAGCATGCCGTAGGCAACGCCATCGAACAGGTTGGTGAGGATAGAGGTCATCGTCTCAGCTTGGAGTTGGGCGTCATGGCCGGGCTTGTCCCGGCCACCCACGTTCTGCCTGGTTTTCCCGGCTTTGCGTGGATGCCCGGGACAAGCCCGGGCATGACGCAGACACCGGAGGCGGGCTCCGGGATGACGCGCTTTCGCGCGTCACTTCTTGGTCTTACCGAGATCCTTGACAGCCTCGAAGGTCGCGAACTCTACGTTGTAGAGCTCGCCGCCGACCTTCTCGACCTTGCGGATGTAGATGTTCTGCACGATGTCGCGGGTCTCGGGGTCGATTGAGATCGGGCCGCGCGGGCTCTCCCACTTCTGGCCCTTCATGGCTTCGACCAGCTTGGTGCCGTCGGTGTCGCCGTTGGTCTTCTTCAGCGCTTCGTAGATCAGGTGAATGCCGTCATAGCCGCTCACCGCCATGAAGCCCGGCCGGTTTCCGTACGCCTTCTTGTAGGCCGCGACGAAATCCTTGTTCATCTGCGAGGGATGCGCCGCCGAATAGAGGTGCGCGGTGACCGTGCCCAGCACGGCGTCGCCCATGTTGTTGAGGAGGTCGTCGTCGGTGACGTCGCCCGGTCCGATCACCTTGATGCCGGCCTTGTCGAGCCCACGCTCGGCATACTGCTTCATGAAGTTGCCGCCCTGGCCGGCCGGCACGAACACGAAGATCGCGTCGGGTTTTGCGTCCTTCATGCGCTGGAGGAACGGTGCGAAATCGGGATTGGCAAGCGGCGTCTTCACCTCTTCGACCACCTCGCCGCCGCCGGCGGTGAAGTTCTGCTTGAAGAAGTTGAGCGCGTCATTGCCCGGCGCGTAGTCCGAGGTCAGCGTCGCCACCTTCTTGATGCCGTTCTTCACCGCCCAGTCGGCGATGATCGTGGAGGACTGCGCCAGCGTGAAGCTGGTGCGCACGATATAGGGCGAGCGCTCGGTGATGATGGAGGTGCCGGCCGCCATCACGACTTCCGGGATCTTGGCCTGCGTCGCGAGCGGAGCCGCAGCGAGCGCGGCCGGCGTCACGCCAAAGCCGGCGATGAAATTGACCTTGTCGTTGACGATCAGTTCCTGCGCGGCCGTCTTGGTCTTGTCCGGCACCGCGCCGTCGTCCCTGAGGATGATCTCGATCTTCTTGCCGGCGACGGTGTCGCCGTTCTGCTGCATGTAGAGCTTGATTGCGTTCTCGATCTGCTTGCCGGTCGAGGCCTGGCCGCCGGTCATGGGCAGGATCAGGCCGACCTTGACGCTGTCCTCGGCCTCCGCCGGAGCGACGGAAGCAAGGCCGGCGATGGCGGCCACTGCTGCGGCCCAAACGGCCTTATGAGACAATTGTTTGCGTTCGAACATCAGATGTCCCTCCCCTTCATTCCTGATCTCTTGTGCGCCGGACCGAGTGCCCGGTCCTTGCGCTAAGTTTAGGTCACGCACGCGTGATGTCGCGCGCCACAAGGCGTCTTTCGCGCCCTTATTGTCAATCGGACGTTTGGCGACCATTCGGCGCAAGCCGAGCGTTCCGATTGCCAACATCCGAAAGCGATGTCGGAGTTACGTCGGGTAACCGGGCATCGCGATTGCGGTCGCCATCATTTGTACGATTGTACAAATAAAATGGACCTGTCACCGAAAAAGCCCCCTCGCTGATCAAGCCACTTTGCCGCGAGCCCTTGCCGGAGTCTACAACCGCAGCCAGCCGGGTGGATGGAGGATTTCGCCTTTCATTTGCAGAATTTGAACATCTTCGTGGCTTGGATCGGCACTCCTCGGTAGCTAATTACCTACCTCGAATAAGTCTCTTTTACCTTGTTGAAGGCTACTCTCACGGCGCCAGCCCTGGCGTCCAAAATGACTGACCTCGCGCGTGCCGGTACAATGCCCAAGTTTTTTCGTTCCCTCCTGATCCTCCTCGCACTCGCCGGGGGGCTATCCGGCTGCGGCACCGTGAACGAAAAGCTCTCGTCCGGCATGGGCGACTACGTCCCGCAATGGGCCGGCGGTCTGCCGGCCGACGCACCGCCGCGACCCGGCACGCCGCAATACGATGCGTACCTGAAGGAGCGCGAGCGCAAGCGGCTGATGCCGGCGGCGGACCGCGAAAAGGAAGAGCAGGCGCAGAAGGGCGCAACGGGGTCTACGTCGGGCAACGCGGCGCGCTAGAACAGTGCGCTCCCTCGCCCTGCAAGCGGGAGCGGTGAAGCAACATCAATCCATAAACACCACGGTCTTGCGGCCGTTGAGGATGACGCGGTCGTCGAGGTGGTAGCGGATCGCACGCGCCAGCACGCGACGCTCGATGTCGCGGCCCTTGCGGACGAGATCCTCCGGCGTATCGCGATGGCTGATGCGCTCGACGTCCTGGTCGATGATCGGGCCCTCGTCGAGATCGCGTGTGACGTAATGCGCGGTGGCGCCGATCAGCTTGACGCCGCGCTCATGGGCCTGGTGATAGGGTTTTGCGCCCTTGAAACCCGGCAGGAACGAGTGGTGGATGTTGATGCAGCGTCCCGACAGATTTGCCGAGAGATCGTCCGACAATATCTGCATGTAGCGGGCGAGCACGACGAGATCGGCCCCGGTCTTGGCGACGAGGTCGAGGATCTGCGCCTCCTGCTCGCGCTTGGTCTCTTTCGTAACAGGCAGATAGTGGAAGGGAACCCCGCCGAAATCGAGCCCGTCATAGACTTCGCGCGGATGGTTGGAAACGATTGCGGCCAAATTCATCGGCAGCTCGCCGGTGCGCCAACGATAGAGGATGTCGACCAGGCAGTGGTCGGACTTCGACACCAGCAGCATCACCTTGCGACGCGCCGCACGGTCGCGCATCTGCCATTCCATGCCGAAACGCTCGGCAATCGCGGCAAAGCCGGTCTGGAGCGCCGACAGTTTCACGGCAAGGTCGGCGGCGGTGAACACCACCCGCATGAAGAACTTCTTGGTCTCGATGTCGTCGAACTGCTGGGCGTCGAGAATGTTCTGTCCGTTATGGGGCCAGGAAGGTCGACACTGCCGAGACGATGCCGGGACGATCCGGACAGGACAGGGTCAGGACATATTGATGATCGGGCATGGGCCTTGATGAAGGTTTGGGCAGCGGCTGCGAAACGACCCGCGATTTGCGCCCTGCTCTATCACCGACCCCACCCTTGCGCCAATCCCAAGACTTGAATGAACATGATGCGAGGAATCAGGCTGAATGTACCATTGCTTTGACTGACCGGAGTACGCCGATGGCCGACCGCTTGAACGGTTACCGCATCCTGATCCTGGAAACGCGCGAGGAGGCGCAGTTCTCGAAGCTGCTGGCCGAGCAAGGCGCCGAGGTCGTGCAGTGCCCGATGTTCACCATCCAGGATGCACCCGACCCCGCCCCGGTCGAGGCCTGGATCCGCCGTGCCATCGACAAACCGTTCGACGACCTCGTCCTGATGACCGGCGAAGGCCTGCGCCGGATCATGAAACTCGCCGTCGCGCGCGGCCTCGACCAAGCCTTTGTCGCGGCGCTCGGCAAGGCGCGAAAATTCACCCGTGGCCCGAAGCCCGGCAAGGCACTGCGCGAAGTCGGACTCGAGGCGCAGCAGACCACGGAGAAGCCGACCACCGAGGGCGTGATCGAGATGCTCGGCAAGCTCGACCTGAAGGGGCATCGCCTCGGCCTCCAGCTCTATCCTGACAAGGACCACAGCGCGCTGACCGGCGCGCTTGCCGCGCAAGGCGCCGATGTCGATGCCGTGCTGCCTTATGCCTACGACTCAAAGGCAGCGGATGCGAACATCGTCACCGCGATCGACGACATGGTCGAGGGGCGAATCGATTCGATTGCGCTGACCAATCTCGGCCAGGTGCGCCGCCTGATCGAAGCCGCGAAGGCGCATGGCAGCGAGGCGAAGCTGCGCGCAGGTTTCGAGCGCACTTTGATCGCCTCGGTGGGACCTGCTGTCTCAGGCGAACTCGCCGCGCATGGCCTGCGCACCGACGTCTCGCCCGCGGATGAAGCTTATTTCATGCGGCCGCTGATCTCGGCAATGGCCGCGGCGCTGGCGGAGCGGAAGCCGAGACCCGCGGCGACGTAGGAGCCGAGCGCGGGGCCGGCCTGCGGCGGCGCCGATTGACACGAGCATCGCCAGCGCTAGGTTGCCGAACAGCAAGAAGAAGCAACAAGGCAAGGGAATCGCCGTGATACGCGCCATCGCGCCTTGAGCACAGCCGCACGACCCTCCGCGCTCGCGCCGTTTCGCATCCGCAACTACCGCTTCCAATGGCCATCCGATCTGCTCACCTCCTGGGCGTTCGAGGTCGAGACTCTCGTGCTCGGTTGGTACATTCTGATCGAGACCGGCTCGGTGTTGCTGCTCACCGTGCTTGCGTCGCTGCAATTCGTCGGAACGCTCGTCGCACCGGTGCTCGGCATGATCGGCGACCGCATGGGTCATCGCGATCTCCTGGTCGTAATGCGCCTTGCCTATGCGGTGCTTTCGTCGACCATCATGGTTCTGGCCCTGACCGGTCATCTGTCGCCACTGAGCGTCATGATCATCGTCGCAATCATGGGCCTGATCCGCCCCTCCGATCTCGGCGTTCGCGGCGCGCTGCTTGCCGAGATCATGCCGGCCGAGCAACTGGTGGGCGCCATCAGCGTTGCGCGCACGACCCAGGACAGCGCGCGCATCGCCGGCGCGTTGACGGGCGCCGGGCTGTTCGCCGTCCTCGGCATTGGCCTCGTTTATGTGGCGATCGCCTGTCTCTATTTTGTGGCAGCGCTTCTCATGCTCTGCCTGACCCGGCCGGAAAAAACAGTTGTCACAACTGATCTCCCGGCGAACGGCCGCGCCGTTTCGAGATTGCTGGGCGATTTGAAGGAAGGGATCGTCTACGCCTGGAATGGCCCGGGGATGCGCGCAGCGCTGTGCGTCGCCTTTCTGGCCAATCTCACCGCATTTCCCTTCACCGGCGGATTGCTGCCCTACATCGCGCGGGACATCTTTCATACCGACCAGACCGGCCTCGGCTATCTCTCGGCGAGCTTCGCCGTCGGCTCGCTGATCGGCTCCATCACGCTCAGCCTCGTCGGCGGAGTGCGCATTGCCCGGCTTCTGATCGGCGCGACGCTGGCCTGGTACGCCATGCTCCTGGTGTTCGTCGAGATCAGAACCATGCCCGTGGCGATGGCCTGCCTCGTCCTCGCCGGCATCGCCCAGAGCATGTCGATGATTTCAGCTGCCGTGATTCTGATGCGGACGGCGAGTGCGCATCTGCGCGGCCGCGTCATGGGCGTGCGCATGATGGTGATCTACGGCCTGCCGATCGGACTGCTCGCAGCCGGCAGCCTGATCGACGTCATCGGCTATTCGGCGACGGGTTCGCTCTATGCCGCCTCAGGATTCATCGCAATGCTGGCGATCGCAATCCGCTGGCGTGCCGACCTCTGGCCGGTGCACGCTCCTGCCAATGGGCGCTAGTCCCCGTAACCGCGCAACCGCTCGATATCGAGAATGGTGACGCCGCCATATTCCAGCCGGAGCAAGCCCTCCTTCTCCAGCCGGTTCAGCGCGCGATTGGCATTCTGGCGGGACATTCCGGAGAGCGCGCCGATCTCCTCCTGGGTGATCTCCAGATGCGCGGTCGATTCCGGATAGAGGATCGGATTGAACAGCGACGCGATGCTGCGGGCAAGCCGCGCGGTAGCATCCAGCGTGCGGTTGACCTCGAGCATGCCGATGAACTGGCCGAGCCGCTCGTTGAGCTGGCGCACCAGGAAACGGTTGAAGCCAACGCTGTTCTCGAACAGCCACATGAAGGCGCTACGTTCCATCAGTGCGACGCGGCTGTTGCGCAGCGCGACCACGTCATAGCGGCGCGGCTCGTTCTTCAGCACGCTGCCTTCGCCGAACCATGCCCCTGCCGTCAGCCCGGCCAGACTCGTCTCCTTGCCGTCGCGCGAGACCCCGCCCATCCGGGCAAGCCCAAAAACCATGCCGGCCCAATAGTCGAACGTGTCGCCGCGCATGAACACGGTCTCGCCGGTGCCGTAGAACCGCTCCGTGATCCCGGCACGCGCGACCTCGATCTCCCTTTCTGTGAGCTCGCGCGCCCAGGCAGCGACGCGCTTCAGTTGATCCTCTGAAATCATGATCCCGAAGCCAGCCGCACCGTTCGCCACTCCTTGTTCTGCTGCATTGCAGCATGGCCGCTTCGACCACCATCCGACGAAAGACGGAGGCTGCTACCGCCCGAAAACTTTGTCGCAGAATTGTCAGGCGGGAGACATTTCAAAATAGCGCTTTCCCCTATTGAGGACCACCTCGGACGATGCGGCTTTTGATCCCAACGGGAACGAGAGTGGCGCGGCTCCGGTCGAGACCATCTGCTGCATGGCCTCACCGGCACAGCCGTACTAGGATCGCCGAAGAGAAACGGACGAAGAGCGCCCCTGAATGCGCCATCACCGGGAGGGATTTGTTTGGTGGCTACCAGTCTCGAAGTGCGCGGCGTGTCCTTGCGATTCGGCGGCGTCCGTGCGCTGACCGATGTCGGCTTCGCCATCAGGGATGGCGAGCTGTTCTCGATCATCGGCCCCAACGGCGCCGGCAAGACCTCGATCGTGAACTGTATTTCCGGCCGCTACAAGCCGACCGAAGGCCAGCTGTTCTACCAGGGCCGCGACATCTCCGGCCTGACGCCCAACGCGCGCGCTTCGCTCGGCATCGGCCGCACCTTCCAAAATCTGGCACTGTTCCACCACATGAGCGTGCTCGACAACATCATGGTCGGCCGCCATCACCTGCTGAGGAACAATTTCCTCACGGGCTCGCTGTACTGGCTCACCGGCGCGCGCAAGGAAGAGCTCGAGCACCGCCGTAAGGTCGAGGAGATCATCGATTTCCTCGACCTCCAGTCGGTGCGAAAAGCGCCGGCCGGCACCCTCTCCTACGGCCTGCGCAAGCGCGTCGAGCTCGCCCGCGCCATGGCACTGCAGCCGCGCCTCATTCTCCTCGACGAGCCGATGGCCGGCATGAACTTCGAAGAGAAGGAGGACATGGCCCGCTACATCGTCGACCTCAACGAGGAGTTCGGGATGACCGTGGTGATGATCGAGCACGACATGGGCGTGGTGATGGACATCTCCCACCGCGTCATGGTGCTGGATTTCGGCCGCAAGATCGCCGAAGGCGATCCGGCCGCCGTGCTCGCCGATCCCCACGTCAGGCGCGCCTATCTCGGCGAAGAGGACGAGGTGCTGGTCGATCCCGACGATGCACCGCCGGCGCAGGAGAGCGCGGCATGATGGATTACGCGGGCCGCGTCGCGCAGGCCGACACCTATCCGAAGATGCTCCGGCTCAACGCGAAGGAGTACGGTAACGAGATCGCATTGCGCGAGAAGGATCTCGGGCTGTGGCGCCCCTTCACCTGGAATGACTATCAGACACGGGTGCGCGATTTCGCGCTCGGTCTGGTCGAATTGGGCCTGGGGCGCGAGGATGTCATCGGCATCATCGGCGACAACCGGCCGGACTGGGTCGCCGCGGAAGTGGCGGCTCACGCGATCGGGGGATTGAGCCTCGGGCTCTATCGCGACGTGCTGGACGAAGAGGCCTCTTATCTCCTCAACTATGGTGAAGCCCAGCTCGTCTTCGCCGAGGACGAGGAACAGGTCGACAAGCTGCTTACGCTGGCCGAACGCGTGCCGAGGCTGAAGCACATCATCTATTCCGACCCGCGCGGCATGCGGAAATATGAGGATCCGCGTTTGATGTCCGCGGAAAAGCTTGCCGAGCTCGGCCGTGCCCGGGCGACGCGCGAGCCTGAGCTTTACAACCGCCTGGTCGACGCGACCAAGGGCGAGGACGTCGCGATCCTCTGCACGACGTCAGGCACCACCTCGCATCCAAAACTTGCGATGCTCGCCGCCGGTCGCGTGCTTGGCCATTGCGCGACCTATCTCGCCTTTGACCCGAAAGGACCGGACGACGAATACGTCTCGGTGCTGCCGCTGCCTTGGATCATGGAGCAGGTCTATGTGCTCGGCAAAGGCCTTTTGTGCCGGATGAAGATCAACTTCGTCGAAGAGCCCGATACCATGATGAACGATCTGCGCGAGATCGCGCCGACATTCGTGCTCTTCGCGCCACGCGTCTGGGAATCGATCGCTGCGGACGTGCGCGCCAAGGTAATGGACGCGACGCCCTTCAAGCAGCGCCTGTTCGACATCGGCATGAAGTCGGGTCTCGCTGCGCTCGCAGACGGCAAGCGTTCGGGCTTTGCTGACGCGATCCTGTTCCGCGCGCTGCGCGACCGCCTCGGCTTCACCCGGCTGCGGTCGGCCGCGACCGGCGGCGCGGCACTCGGCCCCGAGACCTTCAAGTTCTTCCAGGCCATGGGCGTGCCGCTGCGCACGCTCTACGGCCAGACGGAATTGCTCGGCGCCTACACGCTGCATCCCGAGGGCAAAGTCGATCCTGACACCACTGGCGTGCCGATGGCCGACAGCGTCGAAATCCGCATCGACAACGCCGACGTTCACGGCGTCGGCGAGATCGTGGTGCGGCATCCCCACATGTTCCTCGGTTACTACAAGAACCCGGAGGCGAGCGTTGCCGATATTCGGGAAGGCTGGATGCTGTCCGGTGACGCCGGCTATTTCAACGACAACAAGCAGCTCGTGGTCATCGACCGGATCAAGGATCTCGCCGAGACCTCGCGCGGCGAGCGCTTCTCGCCGCAGTTCATCGAGAACAAGCTGAAATTCTCGCCCTACATCGCGGAAGCGGTGGTGTTAGGGGCGGGTCGCGACGCACTCGCTGCGATGATCTGCATCCGCTACTCCATCATCTCGAAATGGGCGGAGAAGAACCGGCTCTCGTTCACGACCTACAGCGATCTCGCCTCGCGACCCGAGGTCTATGCGCTGCTCCGCAAGGAGGTTGAGACCGTCAACGTCACACTGCCGCCGGCGCAGCGCATCTCGCGATTCCTGCTGCTCTACAAGAAGAGCTCGACGCCGACGACGGCGAGCTCACCCGCACGCGAAAAGTGCGCCGCAGCGTCATCAACGAGAAATACGAAGCCATCATCGACGCGATCTACCGCGGCGACGCCGACATCCCCGTCGACACCATGATCCGCTTCCAGGACGGCACCACGCAGAGGGTCCGGACGACGCTGCGAGTGGTGGATCTGGGTGGACCGGGGCATTTGGCGGAGGCCGCGGAGTGAGGTCGCTTCGGGAGAACGCGCGGCCAGTCGATGCGCCCTCTCCCCTTGTGGGAGAGGGCATCACCGCCGCCAACCACACCCTCACGCGCGTGAGGGGTTCTCTCTCCGCATCCTCACTGCGGAGACAACCCCTCACCCGGCTTCGCTCCGCGAGGCCGCCCTCTCCCGCAAGGGGAGAGGGTGCACCGTCATCGCTTTTGCACTCTGCGCGGACATCGACATGAACACTGCCTTCCTCATTCAGCTCCTCGTCAACGGCCTCGTGGTCGGCACGCTCTATGGCGTGGTCGCGATGTCGTTCGTGCTGATCTACAAGGCGACACAGGTCGTCAATTTCGCGCAGGGCGAGCTCTTGCTGGTCGGCGCCTGGGTGTGCTGGACCTTGCTCGCGAAATACCAGGTGCCGTTCTGGATCGGCATGCCGCTGACGCTGGTGTTCATGTTCGTGTTCGGCATCGCGGTGCAGGTCCTGATCCTGCGGCCGATGATCGGCGAGCCCATCATCTCCGTCATCATGGTGACGATCGGCCTCTCCACTGTACTGCAGGCGACGCTGAAGTGGATGTTCGGGGTCAATCCGCAGCCGTTCCCGCGCGTGTTCGAGAGCCAGTCCGTCAGTCTGTTCGGGCTCCAGATCCAGACCGTCTATGTCATGAGCCTCGTGGTCTCGGTCGCGATGATGATCGGCATGGCCTGGTTCTTCCGCGCGTCAAAGTACGGCCTTGCGATGCGCGCCACCGCATTCAACCAGCAGGTGGCGCAGTCGCTCGGCATTTCCGTGAAAAGCGTGTTCGCGATGGCCTGGGCGATCTCGGCAACGGTGTCGGCCGTGGCAGGCGTCGTGGTCGCGGTCGTGAACGGCGTATCCTCGGGCCTTGCCGCTTACGGCATAAAAGTGTTTCCGGCTGCGATCCTCGGCGGGCTCGATTCCGTCGGCGGCGCCGTGCTCGGCGGCATCATCATCGGGCTACTCGAGAACATCGCGCAATATGTCGACAGCGAATACCTGCACTGGGGCAATCTCTACGAGATCGCGCCGTTCTACGTCCTCATCATCGTGCTGATGATCAAGCCCTACGGCCTGTTCGGCACCCACGACATCGAACGGATCTGATCCATGGCCGGCCCCGCCCTCATCCCTGCTGGTGATTTCCGCACCTCTTACGCGGCCGACACCACGATCTTCCCGACCACGACCAGCCGCAACTTTGCGATCGTCGGCGTGGTGCTGCTCTGCCTCGTGCCGCAATTCCTTGGTGGCTACTGGCTCAGCATCCTGATCCAGATCGGCATCTTCTCGATCGCCGCGCTTGGCCTCAACATCCTGGTCGGCTTCACAGGCCAGATTTCGATCGGCCACGCCGCCTTCTTCCTGCTCGGCGCCTTCACTTCGGCCTACATCTCCAACAACGCATCGATCCCGGTGTTCTTCGCGATCCCCCTCGCGGGCGTCGTCACTGCGCTGGTCGGGCTGATCTTCGGCATCCCGGCGGCGCGACTGAAGGGGCTCTACCTCGTCATCGCGACGCTCGCGGCACAATACATCCTGCTCGACTTCTTCTCCCGCGCGGAGTGGTTCACCGGCGGCTCGGTGCCGGCGAGCGCCAACCCGTTCTCGCTCTTCGGATACACGCTGCGCGGCGACAGGCAGTATTTCTATGTCGTGCTCGCCTATGTGATCGCAAGCTACGTTCTCGTCACCAATCTGATGCGCACGCGCGACGGCCGCGCCCTGGTGGCGATCCGCGACCATTATCTCTCGGCGGAGATCATGGGCATCAATCTCACCAAATACCGCACGCTGTCATTTGGCCTCGCCGCCTTCTTCGCCGGTATCGCCGGCGCGCTCTATGCGCACTACCAGCTCGTGGTCTCCCAGGAAGGCTTTGGCATCGAACGCTCGATCCTGTTCCTCGCCATGATCATCATCGGCGGCACCGGTTCGATCATGGGCACGCTGATGGGCACCGCCTTCGTGGTGCTGCTGCCTGAGACGATGGAATTCCTCAGCGTTGCCCTGAAGGGCGGCGCGATCGACAAGGCGCTGTCGCTCAACACCAACATCACCTTCCTGCGCGAGATCGCGATCGGGGTGATCATCATCGCGTTCCTGATGTTCGAGCCGGACGGGCTCGCCCATCGCTGGCGGCAGATCAAGGCGTACTGGAAACTCTACCCGTTCTCGCATTGAGCACGGCAACTCTCTAACCAACAAATAAACAGGAGGAGACAACCAATGAAGACGAAATCCCTTTTGAGCACCGCATCGCTGGCATTGGCCATCGCCGCATTCTCGGCAAGCGCGCAGGCGCAGATCGCAATCGGGCATCTCGCCGATTATTCCGGCGGCACGTCCGATGTCGGCACGCCCTACGGGCAGGCCGTCGCCGATACTTTTGCCTGGGTCAACAAGAACGGCGGTGTGGGCGGAAAGCAGATCAACGTCGACACCAACGACTATGGCTACCAGGTGCCGCGCGCGATCGCGCTCTACAAGAAGTGGTCGGCGCCCGACAGCAAGGTCGCCGCAATCATGGGCTGGGGCACAGCGGACACCGAGGCCCTGACCGGTTTCCTCGCCCAGGACAAGATCCCCGACCTCTCCGGCTCCTACGCCGCCGCCCTCACCGACCCCGAAGGCGTCAGCGGCAAGGCCAAGCCCGCGCCCTACAATTTCTTCTACGGCCCGAGCTATTCGGACTCGCTGCGCGCGATGCTGATGTGGGCCGCCGAAGACTGGAAGGCCAAGGGCAAGTCCGGCAAGAGCCGAAATTCGTGCACATGGGCGCCAACCACCCCTATCCGAACGCACCGAAGGCCGCCGGCGAAGCCATGGCGCAGGAACTCGGCTTCGAGGTGCTGCCGCCGCTGGTATTCGCACTCGCGCCGGGTGACTACAGTGCGCAGTGCCTGAGCCTGAAATCCTCGGGCGCCAACTACGCCTATCTCGGCAACACCGCCGCTTCCAACATCTCGGTGATGAAGGCCTGCAAGACCGCCGGCGTCGACATCCAGTTCATGGGCAATGTCTGGGGCATGGACGAGAACGCCGCCAAGACCGCGGGCGATGCCGCCGATGGCGTGATCTTCCCGCTGCGCACCGCGGTGAGCTGGGGCGGCGATGCGCCCGGCATGAAGACGGTGATGGAGATCTCGAAGATGTCCGATCCCACCGGCAAGGTCTATCGCCCCGTGCACTACATCGCCGCCGTCTGCTCGGCTCTCTACATGAAGGAAGCGCTCGACTGGGCCGCCAAGAACGGCGGCGCCACCGGCGACAACGTCGTGAAGGGTTTCTACCAAAAGAAGGATTGGGTGCCGTCCGGCATGGAAGGCGTCTGCAATCCCTCGACCTGGACCGAAAAGGACCACCGCGGCACGCTGAAGGTCGATCTGTACCGCACCAAGATTGCGGGCGCGACCGACGGCGACCTCAACGGCCTCATGGCCAAGGGCACGATCAAGCTCGAGAAGGTCAAGACCGTGGAGCTGCCGCGCAAGCCGGAATTGCTGGGGTGGTAACCACAATGTCGGACGTCATGGCCGGGCTGGTCCCGGCCATCCACGCCTGACCATTCGTACGAAGTACGTGGATGCCCGGGCCAAGCCCGGGCATGATGAGCACAGCAAATTGGCGGCACCTGATATGACCGAGACTCTCGCAGCATCCCGCCCCTCCCCGAGCATCGTACCCGCGCCGCCCCTCCTCGGCGTGCGCAACATCGAAGTCGTCTATGACGATGTCATCCTGGTGCTGCGCGGCCTCAGCCTCGACGTCCCCAAGGGCGCAATCGTGGCGCTGCTCGGCGCCAACGGTGCCGGCAAGTCGACGACGCTGAAGGCGATCTCGGGGCTGCTCAAGACCGAGGACGGCGAGGTCACGCGCGGCGAGATCCTGTTCGAGGGTGAGCGCATCAACGGTATCGATCCCGACAAGATCGTCCGCCGCGGCATTTTCCAGGTGATGGAGGGCCGGCGCATCGTCGCCGACATGACGTCGCTGGAAAACCTCAAGCTCGGCGCCTTCACCCGCAAGGACCGCGAGGTCGGTGCCGATCTCGACATGGTCTTCGACTATTTCCCGCGGCTGAAGGAGCGCACCGGGCTAGCCGGCTATCTCTCCGGCGGCGAGCAGCAGATGCTCGCGATCGGCCGCGCGCTGATGGCGCGACCGAAGATGATCCTGATGGACGAGCCCTCGATGGGCCTGTCGCCGCTGCTGGTGAAAGAGGTGTTCTCGATCATCCAGAAGATCAACCGCGACCTCGGTGTCACCATTCTGCTGGTCGAGCAGAACGCCCGCGCAGCGCTGTCGGTGGCAAGCCACGGCTACATCATGGAGCAGGGCAAGGTCGTCCTCGACGGCACCGCGGACGAATTGCGCGACAACGAGGACGTCAAGGAATTCTACCTCGGCGGCGCCGGCGACCAGCGCAAGAGCTTCAAGAACCTCAAGAGTTTCAAGCGGCGCAAGCGCTGGCTGTGACCCGCAACGCCTCGAGCCTAGCTCAGCACCTGCTCCGCTTCCGTAACGGCGCAGAGAACATGATAGAACGACGACGCAGGAATGGTGTCGATCAGCGATTTGCCGTCGCGATCGAACTGGTCGTACCAGCCGCCCCGCACGGGATGGTTGAGATAATGCCGTTCGAGCCGCGCCAGCGCCATGCGCGCCTCGTCCGCCGCGCCCGTCTCGCCGGATTCGGCCTGCGCGATCCACGCTTTCGCAATCTCGGTCTGCGGCCACAGCCGGCGCGTGCCGCGGCGAATGTTGCCGGCGTCGTCGCCTTCGTCGATCAGGCAGCCGTTGGCCGCGTCGCGATAGCGCAACGCGGTCTCCAGCAGTTCGGCGCGCCGCTGTCCGGTCGGGCAGCCCGTGATGCGTTCGAACCCCTTCAGCAGCCAGACCCATTCCGCCTGGTGTCCCGGCTCGACGCTGACCGGCGCGATCTTCGACCAGTCCTCCTCGAAATATTCGCCGAGCGCGCGCGTCTGCTTGTCGTAGAGATTGGCGAGGAACAGCGCGAAGAACTCGCCGGCGCGGTTCTGGAACGACAAATCGTGGGTCGCGTCGAAGCACGCGATCATCGCCTCGAACAGATGCATGTGCGGATTCTGCCGGCGCGGCAGCGAGACCGGCAGGCCTTCGTGGACGCCGCCGTGCGGCGAGCGCAAATGGCCGTCGAGGAAGGTGAGCAGTGCGTCGATCTCGGCGCGAATTTGCGCGTCCTGGTCGAGCGCATAGACGGTCGCCAGCGCAAACAAGGATGAAGGCGTGGTCGTAGGCGTCGCGCCGGCCGTCCAGCACCGCGCCCTCCGGCGTCAGCCGGTGCACGTAGCCAGGCCGGCCGTCGGGCGCTTTCGCGCGTGCGAGCAGATGCTCCAGCCCCTTGAGCGCGATGGCGCGCCCCTCAGGATACCAGCCCATCTGCGCGGCCTTGGCGTAGCACCAGATCTGGCGGGCCTGCACGAACACGCGCCGCGGCGCGGCCACGTCCGCCGTGCCGTCATGGTGCAACCGATCGATGAAACCACCCGCGCCATGGTCCCAGCCGACCGTCGACCACAGCGGCAGCGCCTCGTCGATCATGCGGCGCTTCAGGCGCGCGACGACGTCCGCCACCTCGCCCGCCGCAATGATTCCTTCGTCCGCCATCGCGTCCTCTTCAAACCTCGCCAATGGCCGTCTGATACCCATGCCGGCGGCGGCGCGCAACGGATGCCAACCCGGAAAGATCAGCCATGACCGCCCATTACGACGCCCTCGAGACGCGCAAACAAGCCGCACGCGAGGCCGATCTGTTCTCCCGCCTGCCAGGCGTGCTGCGCAGTGCGATGACCGCGCCCGCCTATGCCGATCGGCTGAAAGGCGTCGATCCGGCCGCCGTGACCTCGAGGACGGCCCTGGCAGGCCTGCCGGTGCTGCGCAAGTCGGAACTGCCGGCCCTGCACAAGGCCTCCACGCCCTTCGGCGGCTTCGTCGCGGCTGCGCCCGGATCGTTCGCCCGCCTCTTTACCTCTCCAGGGCCGATTTTCGAGCCGGAGGGACGACAGGCCGACCCCTGGCGCGGCGCACGGGCGCTGTTCGCGGCCGGGTTCCGGCCCGATGACATCGTGCTCAACACCTTCAGCTACCATCTCACCCCCGGCGGCTTCATCTTCGATGCGTCGGCGCGCGCGCTCGGCTGCGCCGTGATCCCCGCAGGTCCCGGGAATACCGAGCAGCAATTCGAGCTGATCGAGGCCTACCGCCCTGTCGGCTACAGCGGCACGCCCGACTTCCTGAAGATATTGCTCGATGCCGCTGCCAGTTCGGGCCGCGATGTCTCCTCGATCAAACGCGCGCTGGTTTCGGGCGCGGCGTTCCCGCCCTCGCTCCAGGCGGAGATGAAGGCGCGCGGCATCGACGCTTACCAGGCCTTCGGCACCGCGGATCTCGGCCTCATCGCCTTCGAGACCGGGGCGCGCGACGGCATGGTCGTGAACGAGGACCTGATCATGGAGATCGTCAAGCCAGGCACCGGCGATCCCGTGGCGCCGGGCGACGTCGGCGAGATCGTCGTGACCTCGCTCGACCCGCACCATCCCTGGATCCGGCTCGCGCTCGGCGACCTCACCGCGGCGTTGCCGGGGACCAGCCCCTGCGGGCGCACCAACATGCGTATCAAGGGCTGGATGGGCCGCGCGGACCAGACCACCAAGGTCAAGGGCATGTTCGTCCGCCCCGAGCAGATCGCCGAGATCGGCAAGCGCCATTCCGCGCTCGGAAGACTACGCCTCGTCGTCGCGCGCCAGGGCGAGACCGACGCGATGACGCTGAAAGCGGAAACGGCGGCCGCGAGCGACGCGTTGCGCGACGAGATTGCAGGCAGCTTGCGCGCAGTGACGAAACTCGGAGGCGACGTTGAACTAGTGAGGCCCGGCGCGCTGCCGAACGACGGCAAGGTGATCGCGGACGAGCGGTAGAGGATGGGTGTTTCTGCGTGTAACCACCTGTCTATATTCGATTTTCCAAAACGGGCTGGAGGTCTTGTCCTGCGAGTTTTGCAACCTTGTCGGGCAGCGCCAACAATTTCAATTCCGTTGCAATGCCTCACTTCTTCACAGTTTCCTTGCCATCGTAAAGATGGCACCCGAGGTTTGCGGTTATAGACGCTGTTGCCGATGTAGGCTTCGTTGCTCAGTATGTTGCGGATCATCCCTTCGGACCTCTGGAGTGAACGTTTAGCGATTCCATGGTTAGGTTGACCACAAGAAATCTCCTACTTAGCGATGCCTTGCTCCTCGACTGCTGCGGCAATAGTCGATGTCACCTTGGACAATTGCTCGATCGTGTCCGAGATTTCTTTGATGGCTTGCACCGGTCCCCTACCGATCGCCAAGGAGCTTTGGGACGCCAGCCCAGTTGGTCTCACGGACGAAGCAAACATCACCCCGTCGGTGCCGCTCCCATTGCCTGAGGCGCCTCGACAATGAACGCTGAACTTGATCGACTTCAGACCCACACGGTCACTGCGATGCCAACGGAAATCGAGGCGTTGCGCCCCCCGCCTCAACTTCTCCCGGGAGAGAGCATTGACCACTATCATGGCCTTCAGGCCGCCGTTTTACGAGATATCAATCCTCGATCGGCAATTGAGTGGCTGCTCTCTTTCGACATTGCCGAATTATCTTGGGAGATGCTACGCTATCGCATACTGCGCCACAGGCTTCTCAGCACATATCGCCAAAAGGCGATCGAAACGATGCTTCGTCGTGTGGACGTTTTTTCGCCGGCATCGCGCCGGATCTCCAAGATCTTGCGGAGATCTACACAGTCAAAAACGCCCTGGATTGGCAGCTCGACCGATCCGCCGCGCTGGATATTGAAGCACGACTAAAGACTCAAGGCTACGATGAACATGCCGTCAGCATGGAAGTCTACGTCCAAGCACGCGAAACCCTTTCGCTCTTCGAAGCACTGTTGAACGGAGTGCAACTCCGGCGCATGCTGCTGTTGAAAGAGCTAACTAATCTGCGCCGAACACGATTTCTCCCTCCGGTGAGAGCCACCTTATCGGATTAAAGACGACAGCAATTAGTGCAGTGCTCAGGTTGAGCGGTTCGCCGCGTGTGTATCGCTCATGCTCATGCCGTACCTGCTGCCGAAGATGCACGAGCGGTACTTCTACGCATTCGAATTTGCGTCCATCGCGCTCGCCTGCCTCAATCCGCGCTACTTGCCCTTCGCGGTCATTGCTCAGGTCGCCGGCGAGTTATCCTATCTCGCTTTCGAAAGTGGAATCGTCCTGGGCGTGCTACCGCCGCCAACAGCAGAAACGCTTTCAAAACCACAAATCAGTGCGGACTTCCCAATGGCCAGCGCACGATTGCGCATGCCGTGGCCGATGTCGCCGACATTACGCATGTGAATATCACCGCGAAGCAAATCGAGGCTGCTTCAGACGAGGCCTGGCTTGCTCCGGAAGTCCGATCCCCGCTTCCTGAGGGACGTGGGGAGAAAACATGCAGGCTTGACCCTTCTACAACCCGATTTGGGGAGGCGCTTGATTCGCAGGCACTGCGACCAGCGCGCTGTTCGAAAAACGCCAATAATGTGGGGCTTTGTACCACTCAGATCGGCGCTCTCTGCGGCAATCAGGAGTTGGGCCTAATACTTCTGCGTCGCCCCAGATACAAGCGTACAACCGGGGAAATTCACTTAGCGTCTGTCGCCTCCGTTGGAAGTACCGCTTTTAGCCGTTCTCCGATTACGCGTTCCTGACACACACTGAAATGGTCGAGATCCCGGTAAGTCAGGCAACTGCCGTTCATCAGAGTCATGCTTTCGGGTCTAACCACTTCGAAGAACGACAAATACCGAAAATCCCTGTGTTGCCGGCTGATCTGTTCATCAAGGTATTTCTCAAGGGCCAAAAAGATCTCCACTGATGCCGGATTCAAATGAAAGCCGGATTTCGCAACCCTTTTGATCAACTCGAAATCGCCGAAGTCGATTCTCGCTTCGATGAAAGGCCCTAACCAGATCACCTTGGTCAGCCGGGACATCCTCTGCAGATAATCAATTGTAGACTCAATCGCACTGTCGCCAAAGTGATATTTGCCTCCAGACTTCAGCACGTCGCCCGGCTCCTCACGCCCCTCCTCATCAAGCACCAAGTGAGAGCCTGAGAAATTCAAAATGACAGATGCTACCAGCGCGGGATTTGTTGCCAAGAGTTCATCGAAGCCAACGTAAGGGCACTCTCTCCTTCTATCCCACGGACGGCAGCCGGGATTAGCCAACCCAACAACAAACCTTCCATACTTCGCTCTGAACAATGCATTATAGATATTCATTGCGTGAGAATCGCCGAGAATTACCGTTGCCGGTCCGAACCACTTGGAGCAGTTGATGATGCGTTGCCGAGCAGCGGGATCAATCGATTCTTTCCAAAAGACGCAATCATCGTCTGTACCCATGTCCCGCGTGAGATCGCCTCCGGTGTCCCGCTTGATGAGCTGGTAAAGACGTCGAGTGTCGCTATCGCTGAAGTAGAGCGTCTGCTTCTCGAAGCCATCCGTCAACATTCCAGCAACGCCGAACGAAAAAAGACAAAGCGTCCCAATCAGGGAAAGAGTAACGATACCCCTCCTGTTCAACCTCTTGCGGTCCCGCGCAGGCCGCTCGACGAAAATGTACGTAACACCCGCGAGACAAACCGATGCCACGGTCAAAGCGAGAGCTACGGCAACGCTGCCACTTCCGAAACCATTTAGCCTCGCAAAAACAAAGACTGGCTGGTGCCAAAGATACGCGCTGTAACTGACTAGGCCGATGGATACAGGGATCGGACTTCCGAGCAACCTTCCAATTTTCGTCTGTTGGGTTGCGAATAGGATAACCAGAGAAGCCCCCAAAACCAGAGGCAGGGAGCGGAAGCCGGGATATCGATGCTCTGCATGGTCAAAAATACCATAGCTGAGCAGCACGACTCCAAACAGTCCCAACAGTTCGAGCGCACGATTTGGCAAGCGAGCTTGCAAACCCTCTATGGGCGACAAGGCCATCACTGCTCCAACCAACAACTCCCAAATGCGGCTTGGGATCAAAAAGAATGCGGCTTCTTTCGTCTGCGATCCCCATTGAGCATATCCGATGCTTGCGATTGCAGTGCAGCCGAACACGACGGCGGCTCGCTTCCGACCAAGGCGCAAGAGGATCGCAAGGAGAATGGGAAAACCGAAATAGAACTGCTCTTCGACACCGAGGCTCCAAGTATGCAACAGCGGCTTCAGCTCGCCCCCCGCATCGAAATAGCCGCTCTGGGACCAAAAAAAGATATTTGACACGAACGCGCACACAGCCAGCACGCTTTTCGAAAACTCGAATATCTCGCGTGGAAGCATGAAAAAAAGGACAAAGGGGACGCAGGCCAAAACGACAACCATCATCGCGGGCAATATTCTACGAGCTCGCCTTTCGTAGAACGCTGCGAAGCTAAACTCGCCCGCCTCCATCTCTGTGACGATGATCGATGTTATCAAGTAGCCACTGATGACGAAAAATACGTCGACGCCGAGGTAGCCGCCTGGAACGGCACGTAGGCCTGCGTGAAAGAGGATGACAGAAAGCACGGCGATGGCGCGCAGGCCGTCAATTTCAGGGCGATAATTCACGTGTTCCACGGCAATTAGGACGCAGCCCGATGTATCGGGAGAGCGCTAAATATGCAAGAGCTTGCTGGTTAGCTGCAAAGCAGGCCGTCCTTTAAGGTGACAGCAGAACTGCAGCCTGCATCGCCCCAAGGGCCGATCCTCGTAATGGGGTTGGAATTGGTCCGCTTTGACGCCCAGCTAGGTGGCCTTACACGGGTAGGACGCTTAAGAGTGGCGATGCGCGACTGGCGGCGGCAACCACGCCCGAGGGAGCAACTTGCGTCGTCTGCCCACCTTGGCGTATCAAGGCCTGATTCAGACCTTTTCCAGGGGCTCGCGCCGGTGATAAGGACCGGAACTGCCTGAACTTTTTGGATCCACGACCTTGATAGACACGAGCCTCGTGATCATCGCCGAGACCGAGACGATTCAAGAAGCGTTTCGGCGCTTAAACGTCAACATGCTCGGCATCCTGTTTGCGCAGGATGCGTGCGGGCGGATCGTCGGCGCGGTGACCGACGGCGACATTCGCAGGCGGATGATGACGGGCATCACGATCCACGATCAGGTCGCAACCTGCATCAATCGCAACTTCGTCTCGGCGCGGAGCGGCGGGCCGCGCGAGCAGATTCTCAAGCTGCTCGACCAGCGGGTGCACGTGGTGCCGATCCTCGATGGCGAGGGGCGGCTGGTCGATGTGTTCAGCCGCGGGCTGTTCAACCTGTCGGAAGAGAGCGAAGTGTTCGCGCGCGCACGCTCGCCGGTGCGGATCAGCTTCTCGGGCGGCGGCACCGACCTGACGCATTATTTCGTGGCAAATGACGGCGGCGCGGTCATCAACGCCACGATCAAGATGTACGCTCACGCGACGCTGCGGCGACGGAGCGATCCCCGCATCCGGATCTATTCGCATGATTTCCGCTGCACGATCGAGGCCGACGATCTCGCAGAACTTGGCTCGGGCGGCGACCTCGCGCTGATCAAATCGGTTGTGCGCCTGATCAAGCCGACTTACGGCTTCGAGCTCGAGGTGTCCGCCGACTTCCCGGTCGGCTCCGGGCTCGGCGGCTCGGCAGTGGTCTCATCCGCCATCATCGGCTGCTTCAACGAATTTCGCGGCGACCAGTGGGACCGTCACGAGGTCGCCGAGATGGCGTTCCAGGCCGAGCGGCTGATGCTCAACATTCCCGGCGGTTGGCAAGATCAGTACGCCACCGTGTTCGGCGGCTTCAATCACATGGAGTTCTTCTCCGACCAGAACACCATCGTGCCGCTTCGTCTCGATCCCAACATCATCGCCGAGCTCGAGGAAAGCCTGGTGCTCTGCTACACCGGCTCGGGCCGCGATTCCGGCGCCATCCACCGCGATCAGAAGGCTCAGCACGAGACCAGCGACGCCGTCGCCGCGGCCGCCAAGCAGAAGGAAGTGACGCGCGACATCCGGCGACATCTGCTGCGCGGCCAGCTGCTGGAATGCGGTCGGCTGATCGACGACGCCTGGCACGCCAAGCGGAAGCTGAGCTCGAAGATCTCGTCGGACGCAATCGATGCGATCTACGATTTCGCCAAACAGCACGGAGCGGTCGGCGGCAAGCTGCTGGGCGCCGGTGGCGGCGGTTACTTCATGTTCTTCGTGCGTCCGTTCGAGCGCTACCAGCTCATTGCCGCACTGGAACAGCAGGGACACAGCTGTTCGCGCATCATGTTCGAAGAAAACGGGCTGCGGACATGGAAGTCGCGCTTTCTCTCTTCGACCATGCGGGACGCCGTTGAAGCCGCCAAGCCAAAGGACCATTGACGTGCACTGGCAAGCAAAGGCGCGCGCGTTCGCCGTGCTCTCGAATATCCCGTTCGGAGACGACCTGCACTACGCTTTGCAGCGCTACGTGACGCGACGGTTGCCGCGTCCTGAAAAGCAAGTCAGCTCGATCCATGCATTTGCCCAGAAGCTGCTCAACACATATTGCGAATACAGCAGCCGGCCGCCGCAGGCGTCGACGTTCTACGAGTTCGGCACCGGTCGCGACCTAGTCACTCCACTGGCTTTCAGCGCCCACGGCGCCAAGCGGTTCATCACCGTCGATATTGAGCGGCTGGCCAAGCTCGACCTGATCCGCTCCAACGCCGCGATCATCTCCAAAGCGAGCGGAGCCAATCGCCTCGGGATAAATTCATGGGACGATCTCGATCGTCTTTGGAACATCGAATACCGTGCGCCCGCCGACGCCCGCGCAACGGATCTGCCGAGCAACTCGATCGACTGCGCCGTCTCTGTCGAGACTCTCGAACACATCCCCATGACCGATATTGCGGCGATCTTGAAGGAGCTGCGGCGCATTCTTCGCCCCAACGGTGTCGCCCTGATGCAGATCGATTACGGCGATCATTTCAAGAGGTTTGACCCTAGCATTAGCTCGTTCAACTTCTTGACTTACTCCGAAGAGGAATGGACTCCGTTTCAGTCGCGCTTCCAGTACGTAAATCGCTTGCGTCACAGCGAATATCTGCAACTCTTCAAGGACGCTGGTTTTCAAATATTGAGCGACCGGCCGGACTGTAGATCGCCGGAACCGGCGATCATGGAGCGGCTGGCACCGCATTTCCGCCAGTTCTCGGAACGGGATCTGTTCACGCTCGGCTCGTTGATCGTGGCCAGGCCAGCAGATCCCAATGAAAGATGATGAGAGGACCAGAGCGAATGGTTGACGTATCAGTGCGCATCGGCGACCGCCTTTTGGGAGACGGTACGCCCTGCTACGTCATCGCCGAGATCGGCAACAACCACAATGGCGACTTCGATCGCGCCATTGCGCTGGTCGATGCCGCGGTCGCGGCCGGTGCCGATTGCGCCAAGTTCCAGATGCGCAAGCTCGACGAGGTCTATCGCGCGTCGAGCCTGTCCGGGAAGGACGACGACCTCGCCGTCGAATACACGCTCGATCTCCTGCGCCGCTTCGAGCTCCTGACCGCGCAGCAGAAGAAGATTGCCGAGTACTGCGCAGCAAAGGGTATCGAATATCTCTGCACGCCCTGGGACGCAAAGAGCGTCGCCGTGCTCGAAGGGTTCGGCGTGCAGGCCTACAAGGTTGCCTCCGCCGACCTCACCAATCTGCCGCTGCTCGCGTGCCTTGACCGCCACCGGCAAGACGCTGATCGTCTCGACCGGCATGAGCACGACGGACGAAATCAAGACCGCGGCGAAATTCCTCGACGACCGCGATGCGAGCTACGTGCTGCTGCACTGCCAGAGCACCTATCCGGCCGCGCTCCACAACATCCATCTGCGTTTCATGGAAACGCTGCGCGAGATCCATCCGATCGTCGGCTATTCGGGCCACGAGCGCGGCGTTGCCGTTTCGACGGCGGCGGTGGCGCTCGGTGCCGTCGTCATCGAACGCCACATCACGCTCGACCGCGAGATGGAAGGTCCGGACCATGCCGCGAGCCTGGAGCCAGAGGAATTCAAGACGCTGGTCTCGGGCATCCGCGAGGTGGAAGCGGCGCGCGGTGAGAAACTGGCCGAGCGCGCGCTGAGCCAGGGGGAGCTCATCAACCGCGAAAACCTTGCCAAGAGCCTGGTGGCCGCGCGCGAGCTTCCGGCCGGCACCGTGATCTCCGACAGCGACATCGCCGTAGTGAAGAGCCCGGGACAGGGCCTGTCGCCGCTGAAGATGCCGGCGCTGCTCGGCCGCAAGCTCACGCGGGCGATGGCGACCGACGATTATTTCTTCCAGAGCGATCTCGACGAAGGCACCGCAAAAGCGCGGCGCTACCGCTTCGACCGGCCGTGGGGCGTGCCGGTGCGCTATCACGACACCAAGCGCTTCCTGGAGATCTGCGAGCCTGATATCATCGAGTTCCATCTCAGCTACAGCGACATGGAGCGCGATCCCGCGACGTATCTCTCCGGCACCTACGATCTCGGCTTCGTCGTACATGCGCCGGAGTTGTTTGCCGGCTCCAAGCTGATGGACCTCGCAACCCCCGACGAGGCGCTGCGGCGCTATTCGCTGGAGCAGACGCAGGCCGTGATCGACATCACCCGCGGCCTGAAGAAATTCTTCCCCAAGACGAAGCGCCCGTCCATTGTCGCCAACGTCGGCGGCTTTACCATGGACGAGCCATTGCCGCCGGAAGAGAAGGCCGAGCGTTATCGCATCTTCGCCCGGAGCCTGAAGGAGCTCGACATGGACGGCGTCGAGCTGACGCCGCAGACCATGGCGCCGTTCCCCTGGCATTTCGGCGGCCAGCGCCACCAGAACATCTTTATCTTCCCGGAGGAATCCGCCGCGTTCTGCGCCAAGCATGATCTGCGCATGTGCGTCGACATCTCCCACACCAAGCTTGCAGCCAACCATTTCGGCTTCGACTTCGCACAAGGCCTGGCGCAGCTCGGGCCGCACACCGCGCATCTGCATTTCGGTGACGCCAAGGGGCTCGATGGCGAAGGGCTCCAGGTCGGCGAAGGCGAGATCGATTTCGACGAGATCGGGCGGGTGCTGCGTAAGCATGCACCGACTGCGTCCTTCATTCCCGAGATATGGCAGGGCCACAAGAACATGGGCGAAGGCTTCTGGATCGCGCTCGAGCGTCTCGAGGGGCATATCTGATGGCGCGCAAGACGCTGGCCGTGATCGCCGCGCGCGGCGGCTCCAAGGGCATTCCGCACAAGAACCTGCTCGATCTCTGCGGCAAGCCGCTGATCGCGTGGACGGTCGAGCAGGCCCGCGCGGCGCGCGGCGTCGACGTGGTGGCGGTCTCTTCCGACAGCGACAATATCCTCACCGCGGCTGAAGCCGCTGGCGCCATCGGCGTGCGGCGCCCCGAAGACATTTCGGGTGACCTCGCCTCCTCCGAATCCGCCTGGCTGCACGCGCTCAATGCGATCGACGAGCGGATGGGACGGTTCGAGCGGGTCGTTGCGCTCCAGGCGACCTCGCCGATCCGCGAGTCCATCGACATCGAGAATGCACTTGCGACCTTTGATCGCGACCATCTCGACAGCCTGCTCTCGGTCTGCGAGGTCGAGGATTACTTCAACTGGCGCATCGGCCAAGAGGGACCGGAGCCGATCAACTACGACTATCACAATCGGCGCATGCGGCAGCAGATCGAGAAGCGCTATCTGGAGAACGGTTCGTTCTACGTCCTGACCCCATCGCTCCTGCGCGAGCAGAACAATCGTCTCGGCGGTAAGATTGGCTTTCACGTGATGGATCGTCACAAGATGTTCCAGATTGATCGTCCCGAAGACGTCAAGCTTTGCGCCGCCATCATGCGAAGTTACAGCTATGCCTGATCTCAGCACCTTCTCTCTCGCAGGAAAGATTGCGGTCGTGACCGGCGCTTCGCGCGGCATTGGCGCTGCGATTGCGACCGGCCTGAAAGATGCCGGTGCCACGGTGTTGGGCCTGAGCCGTTCGGGCACCGCGCCGCATGGCGTGAGCGCGATTGCCTGCGATCTCGCGGACGATGCGACGATCACGCAGGCATTCGACGACATCGCAAAACAGCACGGGCGGCTCGATGTGCTCGTCAACGCGGCCGGCATCAGCCTGCCGTCGTCGAACGCCGAAACCGAGCTTGCACGCTTCCGCACGACGCTCGCGACCGACCTCACCGGGGTCTATGCGACCATCCTCGCTGCCTATCCGCTGTTGAAAACGGCCGGCGGCTCGATCGTCAACGTCACCAGCATCAATTCGGTGCGCGGCTTTCCCGGCAATCCCGGCTATGTGGCGGCGAAGGCCGGTCTTGCCGGGCTCACGCGTGCTCTCGCAGCCGACTATGCTCCCGACGGCATCCGCGTCAACGCGCTCGCGCCGGGCTATGTCGCAACCGAGATGACCGCAAAGAGTTTTGCCGATCCCGCCATGCACGAGGACCGCCGCCGCCACACTATGCTCGGCCGCTGGGGACAGCCTGCAGACATGGTAGGAGCCGCTGTTTTCCTGGCGTCGGAAGCCTCCGCCTATATGACCGGCCAGGAACTCTTCATCGACGGCGGATGGACCACCAAGGGCCTCGCCATCAACTCGGACAAACAACCGTGACCGCAACGCTCGAACGCATCGGCTTCATGCAAGGACGGCTGTCGGCTCTCGTCGACGGCAAGATCCAGGCATTCCCCTGGAATGAATGGCGCGAGGAATTCCCGCGGGCGAAGCAGCTCGGCCTGACCCGGATGGAATGGACCATCGATCAGGAGCGGCTGCGCGAGAACCCGCTGACGACCGAGTCGAGGCAACAGGACATTCTGGCGCTGTCGCGCGAGAACGGCGTGCGGATCCCGAGCCTGACCGGGGACTGCTTCATGCAGGCGCCGTTCTGGAAGGTCGATGCCGTGGTGCGCGACGCGCTCGTCGCCGACCTCGATCTCCTGATCGCCGCCTGTCACTACATTGGCATCGAATTCGTCGTGATCCCGCTGGTCGACAACGGCAAGATCGAACGCGAGAGCGAGAGCGATACGTTGAAGCGCGTGCTGCTGGCTCGCTCCGAACAGCTTGCAAGACGGAACGTCAAGATCGCCTTCGAATCCGATCTGCCGCCGCACGAGCTCGCGCGGTTCATGGAGGCGTATCCAGCCGGCGTCTTCGGCATCAATTACGACAGCGGCAACAGCGCTTCGCTCGGTTATGACAGCGACGAAGAGATCAGCGCCTACGCGCCGCGCATCCTCAATGTGCACGTGAAGGACCGCATTCGCGGCGGCACCACCGTGCCGCTCGGCACCGGCAACGCGGAACTTGCCAAGACGATCCGGCTGATCGAGCGATCCGGCTACAAGGGCCAATACATCCTGCAAACCGCGCGCGCCACCGACGGCGACCACGCCGGTACGCTGGCGAAATACCGCGACATGACGGTTCGCTGGATCGGGGACGCCGCGCGATGAAGCTCGAGCTGAACGATCGCGTCGCTCTCGTCACCGGCGCCAGCCGCGGGATCGGACTTGCGATCGCGACGACGCTCGCAGCTGAAGGCGCCAAGGTCGCGTTGGCGGCGCGCGGCGCCGATGCGCTGAACGCCGCGCGTGCGGCGGTCGGCGGACGGAATTCGATTCACGTGGCCGACGTCACCAATCCCGCCAACGCCGCAGCCCTCATTCAGGACGTCGAAAGGCAGTGGGGCCGGCTCGACATCCTCGTCTGCAACGTCGGCAGCGGCGCGTCCGTGCCCCCAGGAAAGGAAACGGCGGCGGAGTGGTCGCGGGTGATGGACCTCAATTTCTTCGCCACCACCAACATGATCGAGGCGGCGCGTCCGCTGATGGCGCGCGGCAGGGGCGACCGGTCCATCATCTGCATCTCCTCGATTGCAGGCATGGCAGCGCTCGGCGCGCCCGTGACTTACTACGCCGCGAAGGCGGCACTGAATGCGACCGTGCGCGGACTGGCCCCGCCGCTGGCGCTCGAGGGCATCCGCATCAACGCGGTCGCGCCGGGCAATGTTCTGGCCGCCGATGGCACCTGGGCACGCAAGCTCGCCGAGAACCCGGCTGCGGTCGAGGACATGCTACAGCGCGAGGTGGCGCTGCGCCGACTGGGCAAGCCGGAAGAGGTCGCCGACCTCGTCGCGTTCCTCGCCTCGCCCCGTGCGGCATTCGTCACCGGCAGCATCATGGTCGCCGACGGCGGCCAATTGCGCAGCTGAACAGGAGCCTTCCGATGGCAAGCCCGTCCTCCCGCTACGACCTGACCGGACGCACCGCGCTCGTGACCGGTGCCGGTGGCCTGCTCGGGCGTCAGCATGTCGCAGCGCTTTCCGAAGCCGGCGCGCGCGTCGTCGTCACCGACATCGGTCTTGCGCAGGCCCAAGCGGCTGTCGCCGCATTGACGCAAAACGCGCCCTCCGCCGATCTGGTCGCGCTCGCGATCGACGTCACCTCGCAGGATTCGGTGCGCGCCGCAAATGAGCAGCTCGCGAGCCGCGACATCACCGTCGACATCCTCGTCAACAACGCCGCCATCGATCCGAAGGTGACGTCGACCCCGGGCGTCATGCACTCCTCACGCTTCGAGGCGTTCCCGGTGCCGCAATGGCAGACCGAGATCGCCGTGGGCCTGACCGGCGCAATGCTGTGCGCGCAGGAGTTCGGCGGCCAGATGGCCAGGCGCGGCCACGGCGTGATCCTCAATATCGCCTCCGATCTCGGCGTGATCGCGCCGGATCAGCGACTCTACCGGCAGCCGCATGTGACGCACGAAGAGGAACAGCCGGTGAAGCCCGTGACCTATTCAGTGATAAAGCACGGGCTGATCGGCTTGACGAAATACCTGGCGACTTACTGGGCCGATCACGGCGTGCGCGTCAACGCGATCTCGCCGGGCGGCGTCTTCAACAACCAGGACCCCGCCTTCGTCGAACGGCTGACGCGCCTGATCCCAATGGGACGGATGGCCGAGGTCGATGAATACCGCGCCGCGGTCCAGTTCCTGTGCTCGGATGCCTCGAGCTACATGACGGGACAGAACCTGGTGATGGACGGCGGCAGGAGCGTGTGGTAACCAGCGCCATTCTCCCATTTTCGCACAAGATGGTCCGACGCAAGGGCAAGCATGTTCAACGATAAGGCCATTCTGATCACCGGAGGCACCGGGTCGTTTGGGAAGAAATTTGTCGGCTACCTCTTGAAGGACTTCAAGCCGCGTCGCGTGGTTGTCTATTCGCGCGATGAGCTGAAACAATATGAAATGGAGCAGGATTTCGATCAGCCTGCGATGCGCTATTTCATTGGCGACGTGCGCGACGGCGAGCGCCTGCGCACTGCAATGAAGGGAATCGACTTCGTCATCCACGCCGCGGCGCTGAAGCAGGTTCCGGCTGCGGAATACAATCCCATGGAATGCATCAAGACCAACGTCCATGGCGCGGAGAACGTGATACAGGCGGCGCTCGAAGCCGACGTCGAGAAGGTCATCGCGCTGTCGACCGACAAGGCCGCCCAGCCGATCAACCTCTACGGCGCGACCAAGCTCGCCTCCGACAAGCTGTTCATCGCCGCCAACAACATGGCCGGCGGCCATCGCACCGCCTTCAGCGTCGTCCGCTACGGCAACGTGGTTGGCTCCCGCGGCTCGATCGTGCCCCTGTTCAACAAGCTGATCGCAGAGGGCGCGGACCACCTGCCAATCACCGATCCGCGGATGACACGGTTCTGGATCACCCTGCAACAGGGCGTCGACTTCGTGGTCAAGAGTTTCGAACGCATGTCGGGCGGCGAGATCTTCGTCCCGATGATTCCGTCGGTGCGCATCCCCGATCTCGCGGCCGCGATGGCGCCGAACCTGCCGACCCGCGTGATCGGCATCCGCCCGGGCGAGAAGCTCCACGAGGTCATGTGCCCGACCGACGACTCGCATCTGACGCTGAAGTTCCACGACCACTTCGTGATCAAGCCGACCATCAAATTCTTCCGCCGTGACGTCGACTATCTCAGCAACCAGATCGGTGAACGCGGCGGGGCCGTGTCGGACGGCTTCGATTACAATTCAGGCAGGAACGAGCACTTCCTCGACGTGGCCGAGATCAGAGAGTTCAACAAGATAGCGGTCCAATGATCCCCTACGGGCGCCAGGATATCTCCGCCGAGGACATCGACGCGGTCAGGGACATCCTGACGTCGGACTGGCTGACCCAGGGACAGGCCGGCCCGCGCTTCGAGCAGGCGCTGGCGACATACTGCGGCGCAGCCCACGGCATCGCCGTCTCGAACGCGACCGCGGCGCTTCACATCGCCTGCCTCGCGCTCGATCTCGGGCCCGGCGACATCCTCTGGACGGTCCCGAACACGTTCGTGGCCTCCGCCAATTGCGCGCTCTATTGCGGCGCGACCGTCGACTTCGTCGACATTGATCCGCGTACTTACAACATGAGCGTCGCGGCATTGGCCGAAAAGCTCGCGCAGGCAGATGCAGCGGGCCGCTTGCCGAAGGTCGTGGTGCCCGTGCATTTCGCCGGGCAATCCTGCGAGATGATCGAGATTCGCGCGCTCGCGGATCGCTATGGCTTTCGTATCATCGAGGACGCCTCGCACGCGGTGGGCGCCGACTACCGCAGGCGCAAGGTCGGCGATGGCGCCCTCAGCGACGTCACGGTGTTCAGCTTCCACCCGGTCAAGATCATCACGACCGGCGAAGGCGGCATGCTGCTGACCAATGCGCCGAAGCTCGCCGAACGGCTTTCATATCTGCGCACCCACGGCATCGTTCGCCCGGTGCAGTCGCTCGCGCCGGCCGACGAACATCGCTCCAACGAGGACCAGCACGGTCCCTGGATGTATGAGCAGATCGAGCTCGGCCTGAACTACCGCATGACGGACATCCAGGCCGCGCTCGGCACCAGCCAACTCGCCCGCCTCGACGCCTTCGTCGCACGCCGGCGTGAGCTAGCGGCACGCTACGACACTCTGCTCGCGAAGCTGCCGGTGACCTGCCCGTGGCAGCATCCAGACACGAATTCGGCCTGGCATCTCTACGTGATCCGGCTGCGGCGCAACGAGATCAGGCTCAGCCGACGCCAAGTGTTCGAGGCGCTACGCGCCGCCGGCATCGGCGTCAACGTGCACTACATCCCCGTGCATACCCAGCCCTATTATCAACGCATGGGCTTCAAGGTCGGCATGTTCCCGGAGGCCGAGAGCTACTACCAGGACGCCATCACGCTGCCGCTGTTCTCGAAGATGACGGATGCCGAGCAGGACACCGTCGTCGCCGCGCTCACGAAGATCCTCGCGTGAAAATCGCCATCATCCCGGCGCGCGGCGGCAGCAAGCGCATCCCGCGCAAGAACATCCGCCCGTTCTGCGGGAAGCCCATTGTTGCCTATTCGATCGATGCGGCACGGCTAAGCGGGCTGTTTGATCATGTCGTTGTCTCCACCGAGGACGACGAAATTGCGGCGGTCGCGAAAGAGCATGGGGCGGAAATCCCCTTCATGCGTCCGAAAGAGATCGCCGACGATTTCACCGGCACCAATGCCGTAGTGAAGCACGCGATATCCTGGTTCATTGAACAGGGCCACGGCGTCAGCCATGCCTGCTGCATTTACGCTACTGCTCCGTTTGTACAGGTCCGCCACTTATGCGAAGGCCACGAGTCGCTGACCCAATCCGATGCCGCATTTGCATTTTCGGCGACGAGCTACGCCTTCCCTGTTCAGCGCGCACTGCGCATCACAGCAACGGGCCGGGTCGACGCCATCTTTCCGGAGCATCGACTAACGCGTTCCCAGGATCTCGAGCCGGCCTATCACGATGCCGGCCAGTTCTACTGGGGCGCGGCGCGTGCATTCCTGGAAGATATTCCAGTGTTTTCGCAGAAGTCGATCGGCATCATCCTGCCGCGCTACCTCGTGCAGGATATTGACACGCTCGAGGACTGGGAACAGGCCGAATTCATGTACCGCGCGCTAGGGGCTCGTGGAGCCGCCTCAGCTGGCTTGACGGACGACCAGCTGGCGGATGAAATCCACTAGATTTCCGTTTTGGAACAAATAGCCGGGTATTCCGGCCGCGGCGGCCGCATCAAGGTCGTGCTGCTGGTCTCCAATCAGCAGGCTCGACTCTTTGCGCGCTGACCACGCCTCCAAACAGTCCAGAATCATGCCTGGCGCCGGCTTTCGCCGGTCGCTCGGACGACGCAACTCCTCGACGACGCCATCTTCGTGGAAAGGACAGTACTGGAAGTCGTCGATGTGGGCGCCGAGCTTCATCAGCTCTCGGTTCATCCAGTCATGGAGGCTTTCGACTGCTTCGAGGCCGTAATAGCCGCGCGCCACACCGGACTGGTTGGTCACGACGAAGCAGAGGTAACCGAGGTCATTGCACAGCTTGACCGCCTCGCGCGCGCCCGGTATCCATTCGAAGTCCTCCTGTCGGTGGACGTAATTCCTGTCGACGTTGAGCACGCCATCACGGTCGAAGAACACCGCAGGCCGCCGCAGCCTTTCGGGTAATTTGCGCCCTGCTCGCTCGAAATCGGCGGGAACGCCGATATCGATAAAGAAGCCGTCATACCGAACGGCTTCCAATTGCCCCCTCGCGGCCAGCCGCGGAAACACACTCTGCTCCAGCGAGCACGGTATCTCCTCAATCAAGGACAGGATGCTGCGATCGACACAGTAGACGCCGGCGTTAATCGGCCCGCTGGGCTGCGAGCCGGCGGCGAGGAAATCCACGACCTTGCGGCCATCCAAGACAAGCCTTCCGTAGCGATCTCCCGGCTGATCGCGTTTCAGCGCCATCTGGACCAGCGCAGATGAACCCTCCGCGTGGCAGGCGAGATCCAGCAGGTTGAAGTCGAAAAAGGAATCTCCGTTCAGAAGGAAAAACTGTTCCTGGAGCCTTGATGAAGCATGTTTCAGCGCGCCCCCCGTCCCGGATGGTGCCGGCTCGGACAAGACCGAAATGGACGTACCTCGGAGATTTCTGCCGTCGTAAGCCTCCACGATCTGCTGCGCGTGATATCCCGCGAGCAGAAGGATGTCCTCGATGCAAGGATAGCGGGCGAGCTCATCCAGGATATGATCGAGGAACGCCCTGCCCGCGATTTCGAGCATTGGCTTGGCCCGCGATCGAGTTTTCTCGCCAAGACGGGATCCGAGCCCGCCCACCAGGATGACGGCTTGCTTCGGCACTAGCATTGTCCGAAAATCGGCTGTGAACGAAAACACCGGATGGTCAGCCAAGCGGCAAGATCGTTGCGACCGAGTGCTATTGGCATGCGACCACCCTGGAGCCCTTCTCACCTCCGCTAGCCCATTGCTTCTGCGAGAGCAAGGGAGATATCAAACTTGCTTCTCTGGCCTAGCCATGCAGTAGTCAGAACACGATGACACAACGAATGGTAGTTCCGCCCCCCGCACTCATCGGATGATTGTTCGAACGTGATCTCGATTCTGATCGCTCCGCTCTTCTATTTAATTCCCGCAGGCACCATGCTTTGCCTGCTCCGAGGATTGGTGGGCAGGGTATCACTTTCCCTCGTGTTGGGCAGCGCGTGCTGCTCCGGATTTGTCATTCTGACGGTTTTTCTGCAGCAAGCCGAAACGCTGAATGTGCTGCGCGGAAGCTTCCCCGCGTTGTGCTTGCTGTTCCTGCTTGCAACGGTCTTTGGCCTGTCGTCGCTGGCACGATACAAAATCAGCTGGCACATTTCTCCGGCCGCCTTGCTGATTTCATTCAGTATCGCTCTCATTGTCTATTTCTATACGTACTTTGTTTTGTCTCATTACCCGACCGGCGACCTTTTTCAGGACGTACATTCGATGAAGGGAGCCGAAGAGCTTGGGCGGTTCGGAATCCTCAGCCCGTATGTCACCGATTCCTACATTCCAATCAAACAGGCCCTCGCCGGAATACTCGTCAGGACTTTTGGGTTCGACCAACTCGTCGGATACTGGGCTCTTGGGCCTTGGACGATACTGTTCAAACTTCTCGTAGTCTTTGCGGCATCCTCAATCGTGCCAAACTCGCAGCAACGCACTGTCGTATTCGTCATCGTCTCTGCCGTGGTTGCAAACGGAGACTTCGGCAACGGGGTTCTCTGCTTCTTCGCCAGCTTACTCTTGATGACAGCTACTAATAAATGGATGCGGGACGCTGTCGAAACCACTCGGATCAGGAACTCATCGCTGCTGCTCCTGTTCCTGGTGGGTACCCAATTGTTCCTGGCGCTGCGATGGCCGCAGTTGGCTCAGGCGTTTCTGCTCGTGATAGCCGGCGCGTCGCTGCTCCACTTTCTTCACGTCTCGTTCGAGATGTCGCCGTCGGGCCGTGTCGTCACTATCCGCAAGCGCATCGACCCCGTGTTGCTGCTCATCTGGCTGATCGTCGGCTCCATGTTTCTGATGCACCGCTCGAGCATCATTTTGGTCCCCATTGCAATGGGGGTCGGTTGGGCGCTCGCCGTGCCGATGCCCGTCTCGCTTCGGCGATACCTGATCGTGCCGGGGATCGTACTTCCTCTCTGCTGCCTGGCCCCGGCCGGCGTGGTTGCGGCCGAGCTTCTTGGTATCCTTAATTTCTCGGATCAGTCCGAGCGGATCCTCTCATGGGCCGCGCTAGTCGTGGGCAGCAATCCCGGCGACGACTTTGCACTCGGAACGGGCCTACGGAATGCGCTCGTGGAATGGGCGAGGACGATCGGGCTCAACTTTTCGCTCGTGGTCGCTGCGACGTTCGTATACACGACCATGAGCCGGTCGGGACGGACCCTTTGGCAGGACCAGAGGTTCTCGGTTCCGTGGATCATCGGCTGGTCTCTGACCCTATTGATACTCATAGGCACTCCGTTCGCTTATCGCTCCTCCTTTTACGTGATCCTGCTGTTATCACTGTCCGGATCAATTGCGCTGCTCCAACTATGGAAATCCGCGCACAGCTTCCTTCGGCTTTCCGCAATCGCGGTCCTTGTCACCTCGGGCAGCTATCTTCTAGCTGCGTACACGCTGGCAGTTTATCGGCCATACCTTGGATTCGTTTGGCCGACAACGATCATGTTCGCTCTGGTCGCCATGATCATCGTTGGCACATTCTCTCGCGTGCGCAGGATGGATTTCATGCTGCTGGTTGCCTTGGTTACGGTCGCCCTGTCGCTGGACCGCGTTGGCGCAAGATTTATCTCGCTGCCACACTCTTACGGACGGCCCACCTCCCCAATTCAGGCAGTCGCTCACTACACCGAAGACGACCTTGCCGTCGCACAAGCTTTGCGAAGCTTTGAGCCCGACACCGTTGTTCTCTCTGATTCATACACGATGGCGATTATGCGCGCCCGCACGGGACTTGGCGGCATCGTTGCATTCTCGAACCTTGATACTGTTGTCGACAAGCAAAGAGAGTGGCTTCAGGGGGCGATCAATGCGGCGCGAACGGCGAACAAGAAGAGCTATTGCAGGGTCGTGAGTCAGCTCATCGGCGGCGGAGCCGCTGAATATCGGTATGCCATGCACAGGATCCGCAAACACGATCGCCCCGATGAAGTTCGAACTCTCTTTGTATTCTCGTCCAGAACAGCAGACTGGGCTACAACCACTGGCGCAGAGCGGACAAGCTATTTCCCGAATCCATTACCAGTCCGGGGGGAGGAGATCGATTCAATCGGCGAGTTGGGACCGATCGTTGCGAACAGCCACGGAAGGACCATCGCAAGTCTCATCACCTGTCCCGCAGTTGAAGAGTTGCCACACGATCCGCTGTTCACTCCCTATTGAGAGCGATCAGTGCTGCAGGATACCCATCAGGTTCATGTGGGCGGGCCGCGAGTGCTCAATCCCCAGCAGCGTGCGGCGATTGTCGGTGGACCGATGAAGGTGCAGGCTTGCCAGCGTAACGCCCAAGCACGTCGTGACCGTTGCGCCTCGACCGCCGAAAGGTTTTAGGAACTCGAGTACCTGCTGCCGAAGATGTTGACCACTGACATTTCGCGCGCGCCAAGCGGCGCAATCCGACCGAAGTCACTATCGAGGTGCACAAACCTCGTAAGTGCAAACGCCACCCCCGACCGCGTCCCAAGCTCGCTGATCAGAACGACGGCCCGCCCCACGACAGCTCTTCCTTGTGAAACGTCCGCCTGCAACCCCGACATCGGATGTTCGCCGGAGGTTTCATTTCCGCGCCCTCACCAATCTAACAGCTCATGTCAGGCGGTACTGGACGGCTCTCCGCACGCTCTCAGGAAGCATTTTTCGCTCGTTCAAATTGCGCAGAACGTTCCACGCCCAGGTCGCATAAAACGGCTCCTCAAGATAGTGAAAGACCAGCCTGATTTGCTCACGCACGGCTCCTGCCGCGAAATTACCGCGGCGGTGGAAACCAAAATTGTTGGAAATGACCAAGGTGTTTGGTTCGGTCAGGATGTGTTTCTCAACAACACCCATGTCCTTCAAGTGTGCTTCGGGAATTTCCAGATTGTGCTTCACTGGAGAGCGCGCAACACGAATACTGTCGGCGTATTCGTATCGTAGACGCGCTGCTGTAAGCTTATGACTCCGTGGCACCCAAACATAGGCTCCGTTTTCCAGAGTGGAGCCGTTCAGGCTGTAATAGGCCTTGATTGTGGGATAGTGGCGATCGGCGTGCAGGATCGTTTCAGCATCCGGCACGAACTCCTCATTGTCTCTCATCGTCAGCAATTGATAGCCGATTTGCGGAGGTCGCTTTATTTGGTGGCGCGACATCGCTGAGACTACGTTAAGCAGCCTGGAATCGTTGGCGATCTTTTCCACCACAAAGGCACCATCGCCCTGATCGTCCCGGGAAATTGGGCTGGTTGTAAAATCAAGACCGGTACCGCCGCGATTTGCCTCATATCTCGTCGCCGGGCCTGAACGAAGCTTAGCGCAGTAATTGCGAAGCCTTTCGAATTCATCGGTTGGAAGGAAATTCGGGATCACGACAACGCCGTCTGCGATTCCCTGACCGATCAGGTCTTTCGTTTCCGCCAGAGGTGCAGGCTCTCGTCGCATGGCATATGCGCCGTGATGACTCAGGACGCGCGCAAGCTGCCAGCCCAAAAAATTGGCCGCGACCGGCCCAGAATGATACCTGGGCGGTTCCAAGAACTTCTTCGCCAGGTTGGATATCGACATCTTGCTACTCCTGTTCGATATTGTCAGGTTGTAGATAAAGAAGGGCTTCGCATGCAAGAGGCATTTTTATTAGTAATTTTAGGCGCTTGGTGTGAGGCAAGACAGGATTGACGGTTCGCCATTCGCAGCAGAGAGGCTTACCGCGCGGACACAATGCTGGCGGGCTCCCAAACATACAGGAACCCATCATTATGCAATGTCGGCGCGAACTCCATTCTTTCGCGAGCTACGACTCGAATTTCACCCTTGTCATTCAGTTCATCAAGGAATTTGAAAAGACGCGTCTGATAATCCATCGATTCGATATAGACGCGGCTGGCGAAATCGCGAGGCTTCGTGAGGCTGAGCATGTGGATAGAAGGCTCGATATTCACGACGCGCGCCGGTCCCGCACGCAGGATGTTCTCGATGACCTTTTCAACCAAATGCGGGATCTGTTCCAGGCAGAAATAGGTGAGAACCGTCGCGCCAGCGAGTTCAGCGAAACCGGGATCAGCTGGATCGGTCAGATCGATTCCGCCAAAAGTCACCCGATCGGAAAGCCGAAAATGACTCGCGATCTGTCGGCCTGCTTCAATTCCGTTGGCGGAAATATCCAATCCACGAAGCCGTCGCCATCGCGGATCCAGACTGAGCGCAAAGAGATTATACCCGAAACCAGTGCCGATTTCCAAAAGCGAGTCCGCCGCACCAGCGTGCTGCGTAATCAATTCAGACAACGCATCGATCCGATAGCGGTAGTAGTCACGATGCGAAAGCTGAACGATCCGACCATCCACCTTCGCAAGGCGCGCGTCCGCATTGTCCCCCACCAGAAATTGCACCAGTGTTGGCGCGCGGAGCCAGGTGCGGTCGTTGAGAGTTTTGCGCCAAGTGCCGGAATTATACTCGGAATCGACGACATCGCTGGTTCGGTGCCGACGCCTCAGCACCATCCGGGCAAGACTGTGAGCGATATCCTTCGTATAGGCCCCCGCCAAATCGGCTCGCGACGCGGGCCGGACGTCAGGTCTGAATCTCGATTGGCTCATTTCGAAATGGCTTACGCTATCGAGTCGGCAGGTGGCAATGTGCATCAAAGGCGCACCACCAGCTTCTGCTCGCTCTTTTCATTGAGATGCCAGACGTTCGCACCCGTATTCACTGCGTAACGCTGGGGCGAGCGGTTCACATGCCAAGGTGCTCTGGACACCATCCCCATATTCAACATATCCGAATTTTCAGCTGCAATGCGGCATCGGCCCGTGCCCGCCGCCGGCCGATGGCATAGCAAAGTTACCCCGTACGGGCAAGAATGGGGGCCCAAGAATGCGGGCCTGGCCGCCCCCGGGCCGAATCGCCCGCGGACTGCAAAGTCTCACTCCAAACCGCCTATTGCCGGTGGGTCATGGCTCTCGCAAGCGTACCGAACATCGCACGGTCACCGCGCGACAGGATCAGCTTGAAACTGAGAACCCACGCCGCGATGCACCCGACCCCTCCGACGAGAGCTAGACCAGGGAGACTCTCCGGAGCTGAATATGATCTGAAGCATGCTACGGCCGCCAGGATGATTGCCGCGACCATCGCCTGACGTCCCACTTGATCCCAAAACAGGGATTTCGGCAGTTCCATGAAAGACAGCATGTGGCGCGCGATGAGCGGCGCGAAGACCACAGCGGATATCGCCCACCCCAGGACGAAGGCTCGCTCTTGGAACCAGGCAAGACCTATTGCCGTCAAAACATATTGGAGGAGCACCTGCCAATAGAGGTACTGATTATTCATACTAACGAAATCCGGCCGCACCATCAATGCGGCTTGGCCCACACCGAGCATGGATGAAACAGCAGGAACCAATAGCGACATCGCAAGCCATGGCCCTTGGTCTGCGTGCTGCGGCCCCACCCATATTTTGAGTATGTCTTCCGAAAACAATGCCATGACAACCAGTGCCGGAATGATAACGGCGGCGGGAAGAATAAAGCCGTTTCGTCCAAGGATCTGCAATCGCCGGGTGTCGGTGAGCTCGTCGATTCGGGTCGAAAGCGGCAGGATGGCCGAGTACAGCGGCGCCATCGTGGTTTTGATGAACCGGGGCAGGCGCGTAATCAGATCGAATGCGCCGACCTCGGCCGGACCGTAGAGAATCCCGATAGCAAGCGGAGGCAACGTCTGCTGAAATGAACCCACGATCCGGCTGTTGAACATCAGCCAACAAAGACCCACGATATCGCGTCGGCAGTCAGCACTCCATGTGCTGAAGCGCAACGGCAGCCGACGCGCCGTAAGCAAGATGACGACCGCCAGCACAAGATACTTTGCGACGATCGTGGCCAGATAGGAATAAGCAAGCCATTCGAAGGCGCCGCCGTACCAGAAGACGGAATAAATGGAAACGACATAGGCCACGTTGCTTCCAACTTCAGTCAATCGCAACCACCCGTACTCCTCAAATCCTTTCAGCGCCCCCTCCGCCACGAGTCCCACAAAGGCAATCGGAAGCACCATCGCGGTTACGATCAGGATAGAAACGAAGGATTGAGTCTGATCCGGCGTGACTTTGAAGATTGCGGCAAGTGGCGTGGCAAACAGCCATATCGCCAGTCCGGCGATGATCCCCGTGACAGCGGAGATCACGGCGAGCAGCGATACTTTCTCGCTGGCCAACGTCCAGTCGCCCATCCTTCCCCGAACCACGGATTGCGTGGTGAGTTCGGAAACTCCCAGGTCAATCAGCGCTAGAAATCCAGTGGGCAGGAAAGCTCGCACGAGCACGATCAGGCCAAGTACCGCCAAGCCATAGGACCGCGCAATCAGACCGACGGCAAACAACCCCAGGACACCGGCAAGACCAAAGGCGATTGCCGAGATTGTCGTGTTTCGAAGGAATCTCCGCAGCACTCTCAGTTCGCCTCGGTGGGCGGCAGCCTCGCGCTGCCAACAGCAAGAAAGCCTGACGGGCCGGCAATGCGGTAGGCGCCGGCGGTGTTATGCAGGAATTTCCAAGGCACGGATCAGTTCGCCTCGCCAGCCTGTTATTCATGACGGGCAGCTAGCATAGCCCAGAGTCAGGCACCGTTTAGCACCATTGCCGGCGATAAGCAGGCAATGATCGAGCTTTCTCCAATTGCTATCGCTCCAAGAGTTTGTGGAATTTCGGTCCGGGGCCGACTCACTTGCTCAGCAAGATGCGGTATTTTAATACCTCAAGAACGGTCACACGGTGGTGGGGGCGACTCTTACGCCGAAGCCGACATAGCCAAGAGATGTAATTCTGGCATGGGGCTAACGACGAGTGTTCCATACGGTAGTGCCGCAACCGGCCATTCCAAAGCGGCTCTTGTCGACAGGATACCGAGGAATGTGCGAAAGGACGGTCGGCATGGAGCAACAGCGCGCGATCATCATCACCGGCGCCTCACGCGGACTCGGCTTTGAGCTGCTTGACCTACTTATTGCGGCCGACGCACGACCGATCGCGTTAGGCCGGCGTCTCGATCCGCGCCACGAGGCGGCCGCAGCCAGGAACGCCTGTATTTTCGTGCCTGCCGATTTTTCCGCTTTGCCGAACCTGGATCAAATCGACCTCGCCAGCACTTTGCCGCAAACCGCCAATGAGATCGTCCTGATCAGCAATGCCGGGGTTGTTGAGCCAATCGGCACGCTCGGCGTCATCGATGCCGCGTCGCTTGTCACGGCGTTCGCGGTCAATGCTCTGGCTCCAGCGATCCTAGCCCGCAAGCTTCTCGCGACCGCCGACGCGCAAAGGACGCGGTTGCGCATTCTCAACATCAGCACGGGAGCAGCGCGCCGCCCGCTGCCGGGACTTGCCGCTTACTGCGCCAGCAAGGCCGCAGCCGCGATGATCTTTGATTGCCTAACCGAAGAGCGACCCGACGTCGTTATCGAGCATATTGATCCGGGCGTTCTCGACACTGACATGCAAAGCATGCTGCGCGGTACTGACGATCCAGCTTTACCGGTACGGCAAATGTTTGTGAAGTTTGAGACCGAGGGTAAACTTCAACATCCTCGCGATGTTGCCCGCGATATCCTCACGCGAGCCGGGTTACTATGAAGATTGCCGTGCTCGCCGATATCCATGGCAATGCCGGCGCTCTAGGTGCGACCCTCGTCGAGGCACGCAAGAGCGGCGTTGAGCATCTGATCGTGCTCGGTGATATCATCGGCTATTACTATGCCGCCCGCGAAGTGCTTGAACAATTGAGGGAGTGGCCCTTCGTTGCGATCCGAGGCAACCATGAGCGGTTGCTCGCTGAAGCCCTCAAGAGTGAAAAATCCATGCAAGGTTATCGCGAACGGTATGGCAGCGCGTTGGACCTAGCGGGGGCAACGCTTAAGCCGCAAGACATCAATTGGCTGATCAGTCTGCCCGACCGGGCAAGCGTTCAGCTCGGCGGAATTGCGCTGGAGCTGTGCCATGGCTCGCCACGCGATCCTGACGAGTACGTCTATCCCGACGCGAACGCTGCGACGCTGGAAGCTTGCCGAGTAGCTGGGGCCGACTTCGTGCTGATGGGACACACTCACTATCCCATGCTTGTCGCCGGAGAGCGCTCTCTACTCCTCAATCCCGGCTCGGTGGGTCAGGCACGTGACCGCGGAGGATTTGCTTGCTGGTGCCGCATCGATACTGACACACGCGCCGTGGTCCTGGATCGTACCCCCTATGACACGCGTCCACTCGTTGAAGAAGCACGACGGCGGGACCGCCATCTCCCCTACCTCGCGGATGTACTCGAACGAGGCAATCCCACGGCCGCTGGGGCAGACTGAGGACCGCGAGATGATTTACGAAACCATGCTGATAACCGGATGCGGCGGCGATATCGCGTTGGCGCTGGCCCGTATTGCGCGAGAAGCCGGCGCAGTCCGCCGACTGATCGGTTGCGATATCCATGCTGATCATGCAGGAGCCGCCTTCTTTGACGTGTGCGAACTGCTGCCACGCGCAAATGAGGGTTCCTACCTCGAAGGGCTCGAACGAATCGTTTCAGCGCACGGCGTGGACGTGATCGTACCTATGTCGGAAGCGGAGATCGCAGTCTTACTCGCCGCCGGACACCTGGGTACTTTCGCCGGAGTACCGGTCCTAGCTGCAAACAAGCTCGCCGTCGAGACGGGCCTCGATAAGTATGCGACGTACAATCGACTTGCTGCGCACGAACTTGGGGTGCCGTGGACCCGTATCGTCGGGGAGGCGCCGCCACTAGCCTTGCCGTGCATCCTCAAGCGTCGGCGTGGCCAGGGCAGCAAAGATTTGCGTCTGGTCAACACCGAGGAGGAAGTCGAGATCGCCAGGCTGACGCGGGCTGGCGACTTGTGGCAGGAGTTGTTGTTGCCCGACGATCAGGAATACACCTGCGGCCTGTACCGGAGCCGTACCGGAGAAAACCGCATGATCGTGCTCCGCCGTCGGTTGCAGGGCGGACTAACTGGCGCAGCCGTGGTTGCCGATAGCGCACCATTCAGCTCGCTCCTGCATGGAATAGCAGACGCGCTTGAACTCAATGGTTCGATTAACGTGCAATTGCGACTGACCGCCGACGGCCCAAAGGTGTTTGAGATCAATCCACGCTTTTCGAGTACGGTACGCTTCCGTGACAAGCTAGGCTTTCACGACTTCGTCTGGTCGTTGCTAGAGTCACGTGGGCTTCCCATCGGAGACTATCGTGCGCCGTCTCCCGGCATACGGATGTATCGCAGCGCCGATGAAGTTATCATCGGCTGAATTCGCGGCATTCTGGATCGATTCGCGATCCCTTGCTGCGCATCCGCAGCCAGTCGCCACCTCAGAGGCCCATCACCAGCTTTTCCAGCGGCGACGTCTCGGGCGTAGCCAAAAATGGTCGCGGCCTCTCGAAAGGGTACATGATCGGGAACGCGAAGAAAGTGGCAGTGTAAAGCAGACGCCCGTGCCCCGGCCCCATACGGCTCCCCATGTGAAGGCATTTCGCCGTGTCCACCATGAAGGACGTCAGACGAGGCGCCTTCATCACCTTGATGTCTTCGCGCGGCACCTTTTGAAAAATTCGCTCGTCCGGGAAATGGCTACCCAGCAGCGGATAACCGAACTTGTCTGTCGATTGACGCGGCAAGAATGTGAACGGTCCGTCGCCATCCGTCTCGACATCGGTCAAATAGCTGAACAGCTTGATCACGCGGACGTCGTCGTGGTCGCGGTGCCACAGCTGGGAAGACTGGAGCTCTTCGCCCGTGTGACGGGAATAGGATAGCAGCACATAATCGAGCCACGGAATTTCGCCCAATGCCGCGGCAATGACGTTGATGACCGGAGGTTGCAGCGCATAGCGGACAAAGACGTTGTCGGCGCTCAGGCGACCGTCCTTCATCTCGGCATCCAGCAGACGGACCCAGAACTTCTTCCAGGTCGACGTTTGCTTGTCTTGCGCGGCTTCGATGTTGTCGAGCCTAGTTCGCCCCGCCTCGGCGAATTCAACCTGAACGGACGGATCCATCAATTCGGTGACGATCGCGTATCCATCACGATTGAGATCGTCGGCCTTCGCACGTTCCGCCGCCGCAGAGACGTTCAGAAGCTTCAATTGACGGCGGCGCTCGCGCTTTTCATTGAGATGCAAGGCGCTGTAACCGGTTTTCACCGCGTAACGCAGCGGCGAGCGGTTCACATGCCAGATTACCCGCGACACCAAACCCATCTTCGGACATCCTCTGCGTCAACGACGCGGGCTGTGGCCCGAGCGTCTGCACCCCCGGTGCAGGGGGATCCTTTAGCAAAATCAACCCATCCGAGCAAGGAAGACGCTCTGATGGCGCGGCGGAACGGGTGAGAGGTCCGGATCGGCCGACCAACGCGCCTGTCGGCAATGATCAAGCGGCTATTGCCGCAGAGCAGACGCATGGAACCATCACGCACGCGGACTACCACCCGCCCGTTCACCGTCGAACCACGATGCAGATATCTCTGCCCAATCCCGCCATGAATATCGACCTGAACAATGCGAGCCTGGCGTCAATTTCGACGCCACACGCATAACGAAAGAACTTTCGTCGCAATGAATGCGCCGAGGAACCAAGTTTTCTATCGTTGTAGTAGTTGAACGCCTCTTCCATCAGAAGATGGTCAATGGGGTAGTCGCCGAAGCAGTCAACGACGGATAAGCCGTTACGCCTACCGAGTTCGGGAAGCGTTTTCGTCGTGAAGTAGTGCAGATGTACCGGCGGCACGAAGATGGGAAGCTCTTCCTTGCTGGCATCGCCAAATATGGTCGAATGAAGCTTCGAGAAATCGTTTGGAACTTCGATAATCACCAACCCTCCGGGAGACAGGTAGGACGCAATGCGCGTCATGATGCTGTCCGGATCGATGACGTGCTCGATGACGTTCTTGCAATAAACCAGGTCAAACGTAGCGCCTTCGAAATGACGCCGAGATCCGATGTCGCCGGCGACGAAATGGCCAGGATCGCCGTCGATCAGATCGCGATTTTGCCGTTCAATGCCGACCAGAGAGTGGTCCACACCAAAGACGTCGAAGCCCCGTCGCTGCGCCGACTTCAGGAAGAACCCCTCCCCGCACCCGAGATCAATCGCAGTTCCCTTGGTAACGCCGTGGGCCGCTGAGAAATCGAGTGCGACGTTTGCTCGATCGTCGAAATAGTCGAGCTCCGCTCGATCATACGCCTTCTTATATTGCCCGGTCGGGTCTTGATAATAGGATTCGCGATAGTGTTTCTCGATCTCCTCGATGGTGGGCATTGGCTCGGCTGAGTGACCATACAAGGAGGGAACGCATCGATATTTCCGCATTGGCTACTCGTGAAAGGATCGAGGGACATCAGGCTGTGAATTGAAGCGATCCGGATTCGTCGAGGTGAAGCATCCGCGCTATCCAATTGGCAAACTTCGGGTGCTCGGAGCGGCGCCGCATCTCCTTGTGAGAAAGAGCGATCAACTGGATTCCGTCAATTGCAGGCTAGCGCCGCTCACAACCCTAGCCATCCGGCGCGTGTCACCGACGACCCTGCGGACGGAAAATCGTCGGCCATCCACGGAAGCAGCATCTATCCTGCCTAGTACGGCGCCGACCATGTCCACCGCGAACGTCTTGCCCAGACGGCGACGCTCGATCTCCGGCGAGCCAAAGCGGCGACGCAGAGCCGAGCTTGCCTTGTATCCAAGCACGGTACGGGCCATGGCGACTGCACGGCCGCGGGACGAAGGTCGCGGCAAGGTGCCGGAACGCGCATTGCCACGGGCCGTCTCGATCGTCGCGAGTATGACATCGGAAACGCGGATCGAGCTTGCGCCGTCGATGGCCGTAAAGAGATCTCTGATGATCTCGCGGCGGAATTGCGCGGTTTCCTCGGCAACCAAGGGCAACCGCCTTTCCATCGCCTCCTTGACCAGCGCAATCAGATCGGATTCCGACGCGACCGGACGGCTGACTTGCGCGGCTGCCTGAACACGCAAGGAAGGCGTGTTGAACCACTCCATGCTCAGCGGCTCCACATTCAGCATTGTCGCTTCAATCGCCGTCGAACAATTCTGGTGGATCAGCAGGCGCGCCCCATTGATCCACTCGATCGACGTACCTTCCTGCCGCACCTCGAAATTCGGGAGGTCTGCCAATGCATCGTAGGACTTGATGTTCTCGAACGGGTGCGGGCGCAGCACGAAATGGACGTCGGGAAAATGCCTGGCGAGCTTCATCGACATCGCGAGCGTCGATTGATAAGCGTGCTTGGCTTCGATGATGACCTGATTTGCGTAGTCCCTGGAGTAACCAGCATTGACGATGGTCTCTATCTCATCACCCGGACCGTTTGAGAAACGCGGATTGACGCTCGGAAAATTCGTGTTGAGGAGCACATAGTCCGCACCGACCGATGGCTTGGACAGTGCCGCGCGCCAGGGTCCCGCACAAAAATCGTACCGCGGACACCCGGTCGCATGCAGGATATGCGCGGGTACCGTCCCGTGCTTGAGGAAGGCATCCCGCTGCGCTTGTCCCCACACACAATAAACGTCGACCAGATCAGTACAACCCGCGCTTTTGACCAGCGCGGCAAACTGATCGGCATTGTTGCCGCCAATCCCCTCTGTATCCAGCACGCCGACCAGTATACCTTCCTGCTTGTACCGCTTGATCAGGTCGGCATTGTTCGGTCGCGTGTAATTCAAGAGCACTAGATCGGGTTGCAGCGCCGGAACGTCGAATCCCTGCTCGTACATGGGAACGAGCGTGACTTTCACGCCTCGCGTCGCAAGCTCCCGCCCGAGCAGAACCAACCCTTCGAGGTCACGAAGCGGATTGTCGACGATCAGGCAGACATGCGGCTGGTCAGGCACGGGCGTTCCTCGACGCGGACTGTCGGGACTTCGCAACCGTATCGTCGAGCGACGTCAGAAGGTCCCAGCTCATCGGCGTGCCCTTGCGCACGGCCCGGCCGACACATTTGCCGATCAGGGTCGAGAAATATTTTGGCGGCAGTCCGAGGCCGGGGCGGATGATCCGCAGGTTCTGCTCTGTCAGGACATCCCCAGCCGCGAGGTCCTCGGCCACGTAGAGCGAGCGGCGGAAAACCCGCGAGTCCTTTTCCTTCCCGGTCAGACCGTAATGGACTTCGCCGAGCGCCATCCACGCGCGCTCAGTCTCGACCACCAGCGAGGCCATTTCGGCGGGCTCCATGGAAAAGGACGAGTCCACCCCGCCATCGGCGCGCGCGAGCGTAAAATGCTTCTCGATCACGCTGGCGCCAAGTGCCACGCTGGCCACGCTGGCTCCGATGCCGAAGGTGTGGTCGGACAACCCGATCTCGCAATCGAACATGTCGCGCAAATGCGGAATGGTCAGAAGATTCGTGTCGGAGGGAGTCGCCGGATAGGTGCTGGTGCATTTGAGAAGAACCAGATCCTGGCAACCGGCGTCCCGCGCGGTCCGCACGGCCTCGTCGATCTCGGCCACCGTCGCCATGCCGGTCGATATGATCATCGGCTTGCCGGTCGAGGCGACCTTGCGGATCAACGGCAGGTCGGTGTTCTCGAACGACGCGATCTTTGAAGCAGGGCACACCGAGCTCTTCGAGGAAATCCACAGCGGTCGCATCGAATGGCGACGAGAACGGGATCATTCCGAGGGCGCGGGCACGCTCGAAGATCGGCTTGTGCCATTCCCAGGGCGTGTAGGCCTGCTGGTAAAGCTTGTGCAGCGAATGGCCCTTCCAAAGGCTGTTCGGATCATCGATGAAGAATTCGCCCTGGTCGATATCGAGCGTCATGGTGTCGGCGGTGTAGGTCTGCAGCTTCAGCGCGTGCGCGCCGGTCTTCGCTGCAGCGTCGACGATGGCCAGCGCCCGGTCGAGCGATTGATTGTGATTGCCCGACATTTCCGCAATGATGAACGGCTTGTGCGACCGGCCGATCGAGCGCCCCGCAATCAAGATCGTGTCCGCCATCGATTGCTCCTAACGCTCACGAATCGCGGTGCGATTCCATCCGTCTATTCGGCAAGGTCCTTGGTCCTGGATACCTTGCGGTCGATTCATTCCATGCCGAAAGCCAATCCGGCATCGTCTTTGGTCGCCGATCTTCCCAAAACGTGGCATCGCGAACCATCCCAAAGCACCCCCGCCATAGGCGTGGACCGCTGATTAGTCAACCGAGGGGATGGTTCCTGTGCTTGCTTCCCATTGTAAAGTCAGCAGAAAACGGCTCGGCGGACACGCTCCGCGCCATCGCCGTCTACGAGGGCCAGTGCGGTTTCGCTCATCCGCCGCACCTGCCCCGCATCGCACAACAGCGAATGCAGAGCCTGTGCGATCCTCTCCTCAGTCACTGATGCAGCTGCACCGAGATGCACAAGCGCTCCGGTTGCCGCGAGGGCCGTGAGTACGCCGACCTGGTTCTCGGCAATGCCGATCGCCACAGTCGGCAGACCGAGGCAGCAGCGCTCCCAGCTCATCACACCACCCGCACCGATCGCAAGATTCGCGCGCGCCATCAGCTCGGCCATGTTCTCTGCACCGTGATGCAATGCGGCCCCCTTCATCTCCCGGCACTGGCCGCGCCACGAGATCGGCGTTCGGATGGCCCCGCCCGATCACGACGTCAACGGCGAGCGTGGCAAATGACAGACGGCTGACCGCGCCCAGCGCTTTCCCGGTTTCGTTCGAGGGATCGGTGCCACCGAAACAGATCAGGAGACGATTGACCGCCCCGCTGCGCGCGGCGAGCGATCGGCGCAGCCGTGAGAAATCCGGGCGGAGCAGGGCGTAGCGCGGGCCAAGCAGGTATCGGCAGGTCCCTGGCACAAGGGGCTGATAGCGCGTCTCCATTCCCAGAACGAGATTCTGGTCGAGCAGGAAAGCGCAATCATGGGGGCGGTTGGCCAGATCGTCGATCGCGAGAATGCACAAACCTGGACGCCGCAGGGCGCGCTCCCACCTTGCGTCGAGACCGTAGTGATCGACGATCAGCCAGTCAGCTTCGCCAACACCGTGGATCGCTTCCCGCGTCTGTTCCGAATCCTGCTGCCAGCGCACCGGCAACCAGTTCGCGTAGGGACTGTCTGCCGGATCACGCCGACGGTTCCCGGATTCCGGGTCTGCCAGCAGGACCAGCTGGTGTCCAGCCGCCTCAACCAGGCCAGAGAAAGCAGCCGACTTCGCGCGCATGATGAAGACCGCCCTGGCTCCATTGGCGGCGAGGTTGTTTGCAAGGGTTATGCATCGGGTCAGATGCCCGATGCCCATCTCGACCGAAGCGTCGACACGAATGACAACCCGCCGTTCCATGGTGCCTGTTCAGAAGTGCCGTAGATTTTCAGGGATAGGAGCCGCGGTGATCGAAATGCCCGGCCCTCCCCGGGACCGGCGGAACGCCCGGTTTTTCACGCGAAACCCTCACTTGAGCTATCGCCTGACATTCTATATTGCGTCGCCGTAGCAATGCAATGTTCTGCAGAAACCTTCCTGATCACCACGCTCGCGGAATACCAGACCCGGTTCTGGATTCCGGTCGCGCAGCGGTTGCGCACGGCCGGCCATGATGTCGAGTTGCTCGCCTTCGACGATCGCAGCGCTGAGATTTCGGTCGTTGCAGGCGTGCCGGTCACGAACATGTATCGCGAGGGCCTCAAGGCCGGCCCTGCCCCCTACGACCGCGAGGCATTCGACGCGCGTGTTGCTGCCTACGGACTGGACGGAACCAATTTCCTGTTCAGCCACGAGCGTTTCACTTTCGGTATCCGCGACACGACCGCGCTGCACCGGCGCTTCATGATCTATGCCGACGCCATGGAGGCGCTGCTCGACCGGCTGGAAGCACAAGGCACGCGCGCCGAGCTGGTCCAGGAGCTTGGCGGTTTTCTCTCCGTCATCGCGAGCTTCTACGCCGCCAGGCGCCGTAACATCCGCAACTGGTTCATCGAGCCATCATTCTTCCGCGGCCGGATGTATTTTACGCCCGACAGCCTCGCAGCTCCCGACGTGATGTCGACGCCCGCAGACACGGTGTCATCAGAGGTGCGCGCCTATCTCGACGACACGCTGACGCAGCGTGCGATCGTCATCCCCAAGAAGGACCAGCATCATTATTCGGCGGCCTTCAAGAAGGTCGTCAACCTGCGCAATGCCAATCGTCTTGCCGAAAAACTCTGGGACCAGTTCGCACTCGGCAAGCACCAGGAGTTCGGGCACAATCTGCGCCACGCGCGTGTTCATGCGGCAATGGCACTCAACGCGGCGCGGCTGCGCAAGCTCTATCGCCCGCTTCCCGAAACGCCCTTCGTCTACTATCCCTTCCACGTTCCGGCCGACATGGCGCTGACGCTGCGCTCGCCGGATTATCTCGACCAGGTCGCGACCGTCGACTTCCTGCTGCGCACGATCCCGGATTCGCATGTGCTCGTGGTCAAGGAACATCCCGCCCAGATCGGCGCGATCGCGGCTTCGCGGCTGTTCGAGCTCGCGCGCCGGTTCGACAATTTCGTGCTGCTGCCGCCGCAGACCAACAATTACACCGTGCTCAATCGCGCCGATGCCGTGATCTCCGTCAACAGCAAGTCGGGCGCCGAAGCGCTGCTGCTCGGCAAGCCGGTCGTGGTGATGGGCGATGCCTTCTACCGCTCCTGCCCATTGGTGTATGCGGTCGACCGCCTGGCCGATGTGCCGGCCCGGCTGCGCGAAGCGCTCTCCGCCGGGCCATTCGATCCGGCCAGGGGGGCGCCCTATTTCGAGTCTGCCTGGCGCCGGTCTTATCCGGGCGAGCTTTATATCGGCGATCCCAAGCTGCTCGACACGTTTGCGGCCTCCTTGCGCGCGGCAATCACCGAGCCCGCCGACACGAACTGAACGGGACCCATCATGCCGCTCGTCTCGATCATCACACCGTCCTGGAACGTCGAAGGCCTGATCGAGGAGACGATCCGCTCGGTGCAGGACCAAACCTTCGCCGATTGGGAACTCTTAATCGCCGACGACTGCTCGATCGACGGGACGCCGGCGATCATCGCGGCAATCGGCGAGCGCGATCCCCGCGTCAAGCTGATCCGGCAGGCCAAGAATGGCGGCCCGGCGCTCGCCCGCCAGGCCTCGATTGATGCCGCGCAGGGCCGCTATCTCGCCTTCCTCGACAGCGACGATCTGTGGCTGCCGGCGAAGCTCGAGCGACAGCTCGCCTTCGCCCGGGAGAAGCGGGCCGCCCTCAGCTACACCGCGTTCCGCCGCATCGACGAGAACAACACGATCACCGGACGGCTGATCGAGGTGCCTGCCTCGCTCACCTATGGCCAGCTCCTGGAGAACACCGCGATCGCGACGCTGACCGCGCTGGTCGACCGCGAGATCGCCGGTCCCATCCTGATGAAGAACGAGGGCTACGACGATTTTTGCCTGTGGCTCTCGATCCTCAAGCGCGGCCATACCGCATACGGCCTCAACGAGGACCTTGCGCGCTACCGCGTCAGGGGCTCCTCGGTCTCCAGCCGCCCCGCGCGCTCCGCCAAATGGGTCTGGCAGATCTACCGCAATGTCGAACAGCTCTCCCTGATCCGATCGGCCTGGTCCTTTGCCCATTGGGGTGCGCGCGCCTGGCTGAAACGGCGGGAATTCTAGCTTCCCGGCGCCCTGCCGAGGGCACCTGCAAAAAATATCGAAAACAACCCCATGCACAGTACAGGTATTTAAATACCATTGACTAAGCCATTTGGCTATTGGCGAGTCCGCCCGTTGCCGATACCACTCAGCGCGCTCTGCCGCGAACTGGAACCATCATGCCATTTGAAAGCTACAAGAACAGCCGCATCCTCGTCACCGGAGGCGCCGGCTTCATCGGATCGCACCTCTGCGAGCGGCTGCTCGATACGGGGGCCGAGGTGGTCTCCGTCGACAATTACTTCACCGGCAGCCGGCGCAACATCGCCCATCTGATCGCCAATCCGCTGTTCGAGGCTGTCCGGCACGACGTCACCTTCCCGCTCTACATCGAGGTCGACGCGATCTTCAACCTGGCCTGCCCGGCCTCGCCGATCCACTACCAGCGCGACCCCGTGCAGACCACCAAGACCTCGGTGCACGGCGCGATCAACATGCTCGGCCTCGCCAAGCGGCTCAAGGCGCGCATCTTCCAGGCCTCCACCAGCGAGGTCTATGGCGATCCGCTGATCCATCCCCAGACCGAAGACTATTGGGGCAACGTCAACCCGATCGGCATCCGCTCCTGCTACGACGAAGGCAAGCGCTGCGCCGAAACGCTGTTCTTCGACTATTGGCGCCAGCACGCCCTGCCGATCAAGGTCGCGCGCATCTTCAACACCTACGGCCCGCGCATGCAGCCCAATGACGGGCGCGTGGTGTCGTCCTTCATCGTCCAGGCGCTCAAGGGCGAGCCGATCACCGTGTTCGGCGACGGTGGGCAGACCCGCTCGTTCTGCTATGTCGACGATCTCGTCGAGGCCATCATGCGGCTGATGGCAACCGGCGAGGACATCACCGGACCGATCAACATTGGCAACAACTCGGAGTTCACCATCCGCGAACTCGCCGAGAAGGTGATCAAGCTCACCCGTTCGCGCTCGAAACTGATTTTCCAGCCGCTGCCGCAGGACGATCCGCGCCAGCGCCAGCCGGACCTCACCAAGGCAAGGGCGGCGCTGGACTGGGAGCCGAAGGTCGCGCTCGAGGACGGGCTGAAGGAGACGATCGCCTATTTCAAGCGTACGCTCGAACTGGCTTGATCAATCTCCCTCACACGCAGGCAATGATCCGCAATGAGCCCGTCCTCCGGCATCCTGTGCGAGATGCGGTCACGGCTGGAATCCAAGCCCGGCTTGGCGATTTTGGCGACGCTGCAAAGCGCCATCACCTGCCTGTCACTGATCCAGGTCGCCAATTATCAGTCCTACATGCCCTTCGACCACGATCGGATGTGGATCGCGGTCGCCATTGCGCTTGCCTTCTCCGCCGTTTCAATGCTGTTCGCATTTGCCCGTTTCAGTTTCGGCTATTTCGTCGGTTTCTATTTCTATACGATGATCCTCGGATTCCTGTGGATCAACGTTTCTTCTCGAAATACAACTACGACCACCGGCTCGCCGGCATCTCGGCGGCGGTGTCGCTGGTGCTCTTTCTGATGCCCACGCTGTTCGTCACGGCCCCGGTCAGGCAGCTCCTGATCCTTTCTGAGGACCGTTTCGAACGACTGTTGAATCTGGCGTTGATCGCCTCCGCGGCCGTAATCGCGACCGCCGCGACCTACAACTTCCGACTGGTCTCGATCGGCCACATCTACGACTTTCGGGGCGAGATCGCGTTTCCGGGACCGCTCCGCTACCTGGTCGGCATTTTCTCCAGCGCGTTACTGCCGTTCTTATTCGCATGCTACTGGCTGCTCGGATATCGCTGGCGCGCCGCGCTCGTCCTCGTCCTGCTCTTGCTGTTTTACCCCATCACATTGACCAAGTTTGCCTTCTTGACCCCGGCCTGGCTGATGGTCCTCGTCGTTCTGTCGCGCTTGGTAGAGGCGAGGTCCTCCGTCATCCTGTCGATCCTGGTCCCGATGCTCGTCGGCATTGTCGCGATCGTCCTCACCCACACCGACCTCGGGAGCCCTGTGGGCAGGTATTTCGACCTGGTCAACATCCGCATGATCGCGACGCCGTCGAGCGCGCTCGATATCTACAACGAGTATTTCTCATCTCATCCGCTCACCCTTTTCTGCCAGATCTCCTTGCTAAAAACGGTGACGCATTGCCCTTACCAGGATCAGTTGTCGGTCGTGATACAGAACACGTACGGGTTCGGCATGATCAACGCATCCCTGTTCGCGACGGAGGGTGTCGCATCGGTCGGGCTTTATTTTGCGCCGCTGGCGGCACTTGCATCGGGTTTCATCCTGGCTCTGGGCAACCGTGCCTCGACAGGACTGCCGCATCGCTTCGTGCTGATATCCACCGGCATACTACCGCACGTTCTGCTCAATACGCCGCTCACGGTCGCCATGGTTACCCACGGCACCGCGCTCCTCTTCCTGCTCTGGTACGTGGTGCCGCGAAGCATCTTTGCGCGGGCCCGGTATCGCCGATTAGCGGACTCTCGACGTTTGCATCACGTCCGATGTCAGTCGGACGAAATCTGCAACGAACACCTTCACGCGCTCCTCGAGGTTCGGCGACAAATCTCGCATGGTCGCAGGACCGGCTGATTGTGCGACCTGCGACAGGTGATCGGTCAAGGCTTCCGGATCGCGGATGCCGAAATATCGCGCGCGGCCCTCGGTCTGCTCGCGATGGACATCGATGTCGGACAGGATCATCGGGACACCAAACGACTTGGCTTCTTCGACAGTCGTGCTCCACCCCTCGCACTCCGAAGGATTGATGAGAGCCATCGATGCGCGCAGGAGAGCGTAGACGTGATCCAGAGGAATCATTCCGAGATGCTTGAAGTTCATCTCGAGACCACGCGACCTGACCACACTCATGGTCCTCTCGAAAAGACCAGTTTCACGGAAGTCCCGCGTATTTCCGGAGGCCGCGACGACGACGTCGAGCCCTCGGCTTTTCAGCAGATCGAGCGCATCGACCACGATCTGGTGATTCTTGTGCCGCCAGAACTGGTTTGGCAGGTAGAAATACCGTGACGGAAGACCGTACTGCGCAATCACGTCGGACGGCGGCGTGGCGAGCAGACTGGCGGGCGGCTCGGTCGCAAACCGGACGACCGAGACGCCGTTCGAATTGCCGGGATAGAATCTCTTGAGATCGCCGAGCGCGGTGGCGCTGCTCAACATGATGTGCCGGCCCGATGCGATCTGAACCCGAAAGCCGAGATCACGCCGCCAATATGCACTCCTGGAGAACAGATGCGGGAGCAGGCGGTGCTGAAAATCCGGGAACCAGGCGACCACCGGCAACGGCAGGCGCCAGCCAAAGAAGCGCGCGGATTCGAACACCATGTCGATCTTGCTGGCCGTGAACGCGGCGACGGCAGGTGCGTCCAAACCAAAGACGATCGCGCGGGCGAGGTCCGTCGTGCGGGCAAGACCTGTCGCGGCGTGATCGAACACCGGCGAGCGCACGACCTCAACGCCGGGAATGCCGGCCAAAATTGCGATCTCCTCGGGATCGTCCGCCGTTCCGGCAAACAGCACGGGTACCACAGTCCCCGGAGAATGCCGATGGAGCACCTCGAACAGATTGCGTTGATAGTTATAGCCACCCGCCCATAGCCGACGTGGGATGTTGGTGAACGCAATCCGCAGCGACGTACGCTCAGGCACGAGTTTGGCTCCTGAACCATTCGACGTAGTCGGCCAGACCACGCTCCAGCGGGATACGCCAATCGAAATTCATGTCGCGCACGCGGCCGTTGTCCGCCAGCAAGCTCGTCGGGTCCCCTGGCCGCGCGACGCCGGAAAAGCGCGCGACCGTTTTGCTGTCCCAATGCCTGATCAGTCCCTCGGCAATATCGGCCACGCTCACGCCGCGCCCCGAACCGCCATTGATCACGCCAAAATCGTCCTGCCACTCCGCCTCCGCGACGCGCGCCAGCAAGCGAACGACGTCGCGAACGTCAGTCCAATCCCTTATCTCGGCGCCCGTCCCTCCGAGATTGAGCGTTTCGACCTCGCTCCGCAGCCGAGAGCAGATATCCCAGAGCAGTTGCTTGCGAAGGTGGGGACCGTAGACAGAGAACAGTCGCACGACCATGCAGTGAATGCCGAAGCTCTGGACGTAGCTTTGACACAGCTGTTCCATCACCAGCTTGTGGTGTCCGTAGGGCGACATCGGCAGAAGCGCTGCGCTCTCGGGGATCGGACCGGTGTGATCGGCGCCGTAGACCGCGGCGCTCGACACCACGATCAGCCGGCTGCTGGGTGCAAAACTTCGAAGCCATTCGAGCAGACGCGCCGTGCTCGTCACGGTCCGCGAAAAATCCTCGAGTGGGCGCGCAATCGACAGCCCGACCGACGACCCGCCGGCCAGATGGAAGACGTCCGACGGCAGGCCGTGCAAGGCGGCGAGTGCATTCAGATTGGCCGCGTCGACCTCACCATTGATCCAGCTTCTGCAAGCCGAGAGCGTGCGCATCGGCCGGATCGAGCGCACCGTGACCAACGCCATGGACCACACGCCCGGCGCCCGCCAGCTCGCGAACGAGATGACGTCCGATGAATCCGTTCCCACCGGTAACCCACGTGGACATTATGCTACCTTGGGTACTGCCAACGAGACGCTCGCTTGGCTCGCAAGCAAACTGCTATCGGTATTGCCATATGCTCCCTCATCGCTCGCCCGGCGACAATTCCCTGACGATGGTCGCAGGATTACCTGCTACGATGGAATATGCCGGAACATCCTTGGTGACCACAGCACCCGCGGCGACAATCCCACCCTCACCAATGGTCACGCCTCGCATAACCATGGCGCAAGCACCGATCCACGCATCATCGCAAATCTTGATCGGACGATCGTCAAGAGAAAGCTGCCTTGGGTGACCGGTAGAGAAAATCTGCTTCGCCTGTTCGTGCCGCTCAGAGGCACGGATCGGATGCGAGAGATTGTCGAATATATTGACGGAATGCGAGATCAAGACACGATTTCCGATGTCGATCGACGCACCTGACCAAATACGCGTGCCGACCCCAACATAGCACCACTCTCCGATAGTGATTTGACCGCCGTGACCGAGGATCATCAGTTCACCCCTGACGTGAGAATGGCTGCCAATGACAATCCTTTCGCTTTTGCCAAGCGCATTCCTGATCCGCGCGCTATGGGCCAAGAAAGCATCTCGTTCCAAGCGGCAAGTCGCCCGTCCGACTAGACGCTGGACGATATAGTGTAAGTTGAAGCCATCGATGGCGTGCGCAAACCGGCGCACAAGCGTGGAGAGGCTGGACATCAGCCTATCCTCTCACATAGCAAAATCCAACGTGCACGGATTTTCAATTGAACACCTCCAACGGAGCGGCTGCGCGGTCAGAGGCGCCCCACGAGCTCGCCGAATAGCTTCCACTGCATGTCCTTATGGTAAATGTCCCGGATGCGAGCTCGACCTAGCGCTGCGATCTCGGCCGATCTGCGCCAGTCCTGCAGACTGTGTGAAATGACCTCGACCGCCCGTTCCGGTGTATCGTAGGTTTCGATGGTCACCCCCTCCTGCATACCATCGATATATCTTCCCGCGTCGGACACGAGCAATGCACCACACCCCATTGACTCGAAGCAACGCATATTACCACGGTCTTCGCCTGCCATGTCGATCGAGCCATTAAGCGCGATCTTAGACGAGCCAATCAGCTCGTAGAGATCTCTCCCGAATACCGGCGGCCGAGCGATAGCTGCGATTGCTTCGGGACGTCTGTGCTGCTGCAGGGGCAGCAATCGCCCGATTGCACTCTCGGCGAGCCTGGTCAAGCGCGATGCGTCAAGACAAAATACGACACCATGACTGCCCGATAGGCTCGCGACTCGCTCAAGCGTCTTCGCACGCTCACGATGATGTCGTGAATAACCGCCGACGAAGACGACGTCGATCGGACGGTCTCCGTGGCCATACTCGTCCATCACCGGATCATGCGCCGGGTAAAATACCTCGGCCCGGCATCCCTTGCGGCGCCACATGTCGAGCATCGAGGGAAAGTTTGCAAGCACGGCGCCGTAGGACGTAAAGTCAGCATTTCCCGATGGCGCGCCACGCCAGCACAACGTCTTCTTGACGCAGCCCGGCAGCTTGGCAACGAAAGCGCTCGGGTAGCGCACGGGATCGAGATTGTAGAACACCTCGGTGGCGTGATGCTCGATTTGCGCGAGCAGGATGGCCTCGAGCGTCGGCTCGCCCGACATGCCCTGCTCGCGCGCCCAGCGGCGCTGCAGGATCTCGTCGTCCCCGTTGGTGAAGAAGGCGTCCGGCGAACCGTCGAGCACCGGTTGAAGGAAATGCGACGCACCGAAACGATCGTTGAGAAAAACCCGGCGTCGCTCTTCGAAGCTGACGGCCTTTGCCGCGAGCTGGTTCAACCGCGGCAGGTAGGATGGATAGAAACAGCTATTCTGGAACAGACGCATTGCTTATACGTACCTCGCCAACATCCATTTCATATTCAGATACGGCCAGATCCGCCCGACCGACTCCCAATCCCAGGACTTCGACGCAGTCAAGCGGCTGACGGCCGCGCGCAGACTCGCTTCATCCACCAGTTCCGCAAACGCCGGCACGCTCCTGTCCAGCAGGTCGGCCGTCCAGCCGGCCAGCGGTCCGTTCAACCATTCCGGCATCGGTGAATTGAAGCCGACCTTGCGGCGCGCGGTGCGAATGGACTCCGGCATCAAATTGGCCATCGCCCGCCGGGCAACAGCCTTGGTATAGCCGTCTGACGACTTGCTGCTCTCGGGAAGCGCCATCGTGTAGGTCACCAGCCGCCAATCCATGAAGGGCATGCGGACTTCGACGCCGTGCGCCATCGAAAGGCGGTCGAAGTTGCGCAGGATAGTGGGCAGCACCGTGCTGTGAAACATCCGATAGAGGCGCTTGTTCAAGCCACCCCATTCACGCGGCAGCACATCGTCCTCCGCTGTCAGCGGGAGCGGGGCGGGAAGATTGCGCAGGCCACCGCGCAGAAAATAAAAGCCCTTCCGCTTGAGGGCCACCGCGCGCAGGACGTCCACGCAGCGCCGGGCCAGCTTCGAACGCGAAGCGAGGTCCTCTGCCGCGTTCCGTATTCGAAATGCGCGCGCTTGTCCTTCCTGCAAATAGCCGCCCATCAACTCGTCCGCCCCGTGGCCGTCGAGTGACACCGCCACGCTGTTTTTGGTCAATTGCCGATAGAGCAGCCAAATGGCGCTGGGCAGCGCGATATAGACGTCATCGAGATCGTCGAGAATCTGATCGAGGTCCGTCAGCGCATCGGCCTGTCCGATTTCAAGAAAAGTAGGCGCGACATTGGCCCAGGCGGCGGCCTCCTCGGCCATCGGCCTCTCGTCATTCAAGGCGCCGGGGAACGTCGCAACAAAGGCGTGACGCCATGCCGTGCTGTCGCGCGGCCCCATGCCTTCCTTCTCATGCGCCGCCATGGTGCAAATCACCGCCGACGAATCGAAGCCTCCGGACAGGCATGTTCCGATCGGCACATCACTACGCATGCGCAGGGCCACGGCATCCTGGAACAGCTCGCGAAAGCGCGCGACACGCTCGGCTTCGGTCGTTGGCACGGGCGGCAGATGATCCACGGTCCGCCACCAACGCCTGACATTGACCTTACCCTGGCGAAGCCACATGCAGTGGCCGCCCTGCAGGCGGCGAACCTGCCGAAACAGGGTCCGCTCGCTTGCCTCGATCCCGAAGGCGTCGAGCAACAGCCGGCGTGCCACCTCCATGTCAACTGACGCATCGATCAGTCCACTCCGCACCAGCGCCCGCTGCTCGGAGGCGAAGATGAATCGTTCCGGCGACGCGGAATAGAGCAGCGGCTTGATGCCGAAGCGGTCGCGCGCAAGAAATAGTTCGCGGGTGCTGTTGTCGAAGATCGCGAGAGCCCACATGCCGTTGAAGCGGGGCAGCATGTCTCTTCCCGCCAGGCCTGCCAGGCGGCCAGGATCACTTCGGTATCGGATTGGCTACGGAACACCGCGCCCTGCGCCTCGAGCTCGCGGCGAAGCTCGAGGAAATTGTAGATCTCACCGTTGAACACGATCATGTGGCGGCCGTCCGCAGACAGCATGGGCTGATAGCCGCCGTCGCCGGGATCGATGATGGCCAGGCGGCGGTGGCCGAATGCGAGGCTTCGGTCTGCGCTGAACCAGGTCCCCTCGCCGAACGGACCGCGATGCGCGATCAGGCTGGTCAGCCGCGAGATGTCGGCCGGTTCGACCGCGTTGCCACCTAGATTTACGATGCCTGCGATCCCGCACATGTCCTATACAACCTTGACGGGCAAGAAGCGAGTGACGATGGAGCGAATGTCTTGCCAGCAGGCCCTTCGATACGGACCCAATTGCGACGCGGCAACCGCAATCACGAAGATGGTCGCGGCCGTCAGCGACGAGACGGCTCCCACCGACCACCAGGACGGCGCGAGGTGGAATGGCGCGCGGTCGAGACCGTATCGCACCGCCAGCGCCGTCGAGATCCCGATAGCAAGCGGCATCAGCACGCAATGCACGATGCGCGACCACATGCCGGCCAGGTCAAAACTGCGGCGCAACAGGAAGACAATGGTCGCCATCTGCGCGATCATTCCGGCACATGCGCTCCAGCCAGCCGCCTGCCATCCGAAGCGTGGCAATGCGACCGCGCTGGTCAGGAGTGTGACGACACCCGTGACCAAGGCGATGAACGCGTTAGAGCGCGACCGCCCGTGCGCCAGCAAGTAAAAGCCGAAGACGTTCGCGCTCGATCCGAGGATCCCGGCAATCGACAGCACGACGAGAACCCGTGCAGCCTCGGCCGCGACCTCGGCGCCGGTCCAGACATACAGCAGCGGGCCAGCCACAGGGATCAACCCGCCCAGGGCACTTGCGGCCAGGACGTTGAGAATCCACGACGATCGAAACAGCAGATCGACCTTGCGGTCCTCGCTCTCCCCTTGCAGCGTGCTGAAGAAGGGAAACAGAATCTCGCCGATCTTCAGGATACCGATATAGGTCGCCTCCTGCAGGCGCTGCGCAACGCCATAAAAACCGACGAACTGCGGTTGCAGCAGCGCGCCGAGCAGATATCGATCGGCTTGCCCTGCAAGTAGCGCACCGCCCTGTGCGGCAACTTGCCATCCGCCGAACTGAACCAGCCTGCCGAGTGCCTCGCGATGCAGTGCTGGCGGCGCCAGCCATTTGCGCATTTGGCCACTCGACCAAGCCAGGGCCAGCAGCAGGCCGATTGCCAATCCCAACGCCTGGCAACCCAGGAACGTCGATGCGTATGGCGCGGCGGGGATCAGGAGGAGCATCGAAAGAGTCGAAACCACGGTACTGACGATGCCGATCGAGGCGATCCGGCGATAGTCCTGCCGCGCGGTGAACAACGAAATGAAGACCGCCAGGACACACTGGCACAACCAGCCGACACCGGCCAGCGCGAAGGCCAGTGCGAGATCGTCGGCGGCCGAACCGGCCAGATGAAATCCGAGACGCGCAAGCGGAGCCCCGGCAACCAGAAGGAAAATGGCGATCGGTCCGCCCGCGCCGATCGCGAGCATGACCGCGGTCGCGAACAGGCGTCGCGCATCGTCGCGGTCGGATGGCGCCAGTCGCTGTGCAAGCTCGCGCGACGTCGACAGGCCGAGCGCGTTGCTGAACACCAGTGCTGGCGCAATGCATGAGGTGACCAGACCCGCGACCCCGAATGCAGCGAGTCCGAGGTGAGTGATCACGAAAGGCAGGATGGCCAGGTTGAGCACCACGGCCACCAGGAAAGCCATCGCATTCCACGCGGAATTCCCCAGCAGATCGGGCGGTGTTTTTCTCAACGTCATGCCAGCCACGCGGCTATCACCTCACCAAGCCTTTGCCCCGCGCCGATCAGGGGCCCCCTAGGCATCGCGAATTCGGGCTAGCAGTCAGTTCACGGAATGTCGATAGCCGGTGGGGACCGCAGCCGGCCCGGCTGGGTCGGACCCGTTGGACCGTTCTTTCAGGGTTCAACCCGAGGCTTGCCGGGACAGATTGCGGACGTTTGCGGGGCGAGCTCGGAAAGGCCCGCTCAAAGTCCGTCCGACTCGCCGTTTCTTCGGCGTCGAACGCGGCACGAAAGGCGAAGACGGCTCGGCCGGGCCCGGCATCGTCGACCTGCCACCGGCATCCGTGGGGGGCCACCGGGTGCGGCTGCCGGCCGCTGGAGCGCCAGCACCTCTGCACTCGCCTTGCTCGAGCGTAACCTCGCGCGGCTGCACCGAGGTCAGCAACCAGCCGCCGAGCGATTCGCCCTGCCGCTTAGCAAATCTGTGTGCGGAAATCGAACGTAAGCGGCGTTTTGGCCGCACCTTTTCCTGATGTTTTCGTTAGGTGATTGTTACGATCTCTGAATCGGAGATCGGCTATGTCCCGACATCTTCAGTAGATCAAGAAGTGTGCCAGAAGATGCTCTGCAGTAGATGACGCGTCGGCGGTGGCCCCGGCTGATGGAACACCGATGTTGCCATCACCATTGAGGTCTTGGTGGAAGGTGGTCTCGAGCGACTGAAATGACGCATTTGTCCCCGTCACCTCGGGAACGATGTTGGCAATATAGTTGCCGCTGCTATCGGTGCTCCAGACCGTGTAGTGACCTGTCGCCGAGTCCTTCCAGGCCACATCGTATCCGCCGACGGTCTGCTCGGCTGCGATGGGCGCCCAGGTGCCACTCACAATGGCGCTGACCGGCGAGCCGGAGATCTTCAGGATAGGCCCGCTGCCCGTGCTGATAGCGTCAAGGTAGAAGTTGTCTCCCATCTGCAGCAGCTTGGTGGAGCCCAGCGCCTCAATAGTGTTGACGGGAACACCGATGTTGCCATCACCATTGAGGTCTTGGTGGAAGGTGGTCTCGAGCGACTGAAATGACGCATTTGTCCCCGTCACCTCGGGAACGATGTTGGCAATATAGTTGCCGCTGCTATCCGTGCTCCAGACCGTGTAGTGACCTGTCGCGGAGTCCTTCCAGGCCACATCGTATCCGCCGACGGTCTGCTCGGCTGCGATGGGCGCCCAGGTGCCACTCACAATGGCGCTGACCGGCGAGCCGGAGATCTTCAGGATAGGCCCGCTGCCCGTGCTGATAGCGTCAAGGTAGAAGTTGTCTCCCATCTGCAGCAGCTTGGTGGAGCCCAGCGCCTCAATAGTGTTGACGGGAACACCGATGTTGCCATCACCATTGAGGTCTTGGTGGAAGGTGGTCTCGAGCGACTGAAATGACGCATTTGTCCCCGTCACCTCGGGAACGATGTTGGCAATATAGTTGCCGCTGCTATCCGTGCTCCAGACCGTGTAGTGACCTGTCGCCGAGTCCTTCCAGGCCACATCGTATCCGCCGACGGTCTGCTCGGCTGCGATGGGCGCCCAGGTGCCACTCACAATGGCGCTGACCGGCGAGCCGGAGATCTTCAGGATAGGCCCGCTGCCCGTGCTGATAGCGTCAAGGTAGAAGTTGTCTCCCATCTGCAGCAGCTTGGTGGAGCCCAGCGCCTCAATAGTGTTGACGGGAACACCGATGTTGCCATCACCATTGAGGTCTTGGTGGAAGGTGGTCTCGAGCGACTGAAATGACGCATTTGTCCCCGTCACCTCGGGAACGATGTTGGCAATATAGTTGCCGCTGCTATCCGTGCTCCAGACCGTGTAGTGACCTGTCGCGGAGTCCTTCCAGGCCACATCGTATCCGCCGACGGTCTGCTCGGCTGCGATGGGCGCCCAGGTGCCACTCACAATGGCGCTGACCGGCGAGCCGGAGATCTTCAGGATAGGCCCGCTGCCCGTGCTGATAGCATCAAGGTAGAAGTTGTCTCCTATCTGCACCAAACTGGTCGACCCGATCGCTTCGATCGTGGCGTTGATTAGGCTGGTGCTAGCAATTCTGCCATCAGCGAACTGAAAAGACTCGACACCGCTGACGGTATCAGTTCCGTCGGGAGAACTGGATCGCTGATCAACCACAGTAAAGTTCTGCGTGACCGCGCTGTAGATTAACGCGTAGTTCGCCTTGTTGCCTGAGAACACGGCAGTATCGGTGCCGGAGTCCCCGATGATGGTGTCGTTGCCGCCGCCGCCGGTGATCGTATTGTTGCCGGAGCCGCCGTTCAGCACGTTGGCAATGACGTTCCCAATGATCGCGTCGTTGCCGGAGCCACCGATGGCGTTGTCGATGTAGGAGCGGCCGTCATTGTTGTAGAGATAGGAATTGTAGACGTTGCCCGACGCATAATGGCCGTTTCCGAGATTGGCGAGTTGAACCGACGAGAACGCGGACGACGCACCTGGATTCAGATTGATGCTCAGGTTCGTCGTGTAGTTCGACAGGTCGTAGGTATCGACGCCGCCACCATCCCAGATCGTCTGGTAGATGCGATTGGCCGAGCCGCCGGCACCGCCATTGTCGGCCGGCTGGCCAACGCCGTTGATGAACTCCTGCCCGGTGGTCGGGCTCCATGTATAGACAGTGGTCCCGCTTTGGGTCGCGTAGTTGGCCCCGTACAGCGTCTGCAGCGCGAGGATATCGTTGGCCATGTAGGTCTGCGGATATCCATAGGCTTCGTTGGTGTAGCCGCTCGTCGTCGAAGCACCGACATAGCTGCGATAGCTCATGACGGTGTATTCGCTGTCGTCATGCGCGCTCGGCACCGCGACGTTGGCGACGCCGCCCGTTTCCTGGCTATGCTTCAGGCCAAGGGCGTGTCCGAGCTCGTGCAACGCCGTCGTGAAATAGTAATTGCCGAGCGCAGCCAGCGAATAGTTGTAGGCGGTTCCGAACCACACGTCGCCGCCGGCCGCGTAGTTGCCGGGGTAATAGGCGTAGGATGTCGGATTGGCCGCCGGCGACTGCGCGACCATGATGTCGGCACCGTTCGTCCCGGCGTACTGGATGTTGGCGTTGGTGTAGCCGAGGATCAGCCCGATCGCGTAATTGATCGCCACCTGCATCTGACTCGGCGCCGAGGCAAAGCCCGACGTGGTTGGCTCACTGTCGCCGCCGCTGTACGGATTCGCGTAGTCGCTGGACGAGTCGGGAAAGCTGTAGGTGATCGCGCCAGACCATTTGTAGCCCGACAGCAGGCCATCGATGTCTGCGTTGTTGGTCCTGCTGACGGTGACAGTGGTAGCCAATGGACCCTCCGCGAAACAGCGCATGGCGCTCGATGGGGCGCAGGCGGAATATCCCAGCTTGAGATGGATGTTTGGTTTAATTTTGGCGTCCGCAGCCGGACCTCTTCCATAATGCTGTGTTAGCCATCAATTCCCGTAATCATACGGGGCAAGGACAAGGATGCCGGTTCCGGCTACCCACGTGATTGGCAGAACAATGAAACTAAGTCCGCTCTCGGTCGGTCTGTTTGGCGCCCTGGTGGCACTCGCCGGGCCGAACCATCTACATTTCGGAGGACTGCCTGTCATGGTCGGGAAAGCCAGCGCGGATGAGAGTGGCAAGCAAGGCGGCACAGCGGGACGCGCCCCCTCTGTTCCAATGGCCCGCGACCCCTCGGCTGCGGTCGCGGAGGAGTACGAAGCCGCCCGCCGGCAGGGTACACGGGAGGCGTTCGAGCTCTTCATCGCGCGTCACGGTGACGATCCCCTGGCCGAGCAGGCGCGTGCCGAGCTGAAGCAGCTGGCGCGCTGATCCTTCGCGCGCCGCGCCCCCTCAGGCATTGCATTTCGACAGGCGGCATCCGCGCGGCCCAGACCTGCCGCGTGATGTCTTGCCGCATGGTCTTTCGGCACTATGGTAGGCCCGCAATCTGTCCCGGAGCCTTTCAATATGCCCTTTCCGCATGCCTCCGAAGCCCTGTCGCGCTTCACCGTACTCGATCTGACCCGCGTCCGGTCCGGACCCACCTGCGTGCGGCAGCTCGCGGACTGGGGCGCCAGCGTGATCAAGATCGACGCGCTGACCGAGGATTCCGGCGGCGAGCAGCCGGGCGGGCCGCGGCGGGGCTCTGACTTCCAGAATTTGCATCGCAACAAGCGGGCGATGACGCTGAACCTGAAGGATGAGCGCGGGCTTGCCGTGTTCAAGCGCCTCTCCGCCAAGGCCGATGTCGTGGTGGAGAATTTCCGTCCCGACGTGAAGAAGAAGCTCGGCATCGACTATGAGAGCCTGCGCGAGATCAACCCGCGCATCGTCTATGGCAGCATCTCCGGCTTCGGCCAGGACGGCCCCTACCACAAGCGGCCGGGCTTCGATCAGATCGCGCAAGGCATGGGCGGGCTGATGTCGATCACCGGCGCGCCGGGCGAAGGCCCGATGCGGGTCGGCATTCCCGTCGCCGACCTCACCGCGGGCCTGTTCTGCGCCATGGGCATCCTCACCGCGCTGCTGGAGCGCGAGGTCTCGGGCAAGGGCCAGTGGGTACAGACTTCTTTGCTGCAAGCCCAGATCTTCATGCTCGACTTCCAGGCCGCGCGCTGGCTGATGGAAAAGGACGTGGCAAAACAGGCCGGCAACAATCACCCGACCAGCATCCCGACCGGCGTGTTCAGGACCTCGGACGGCTACATCAACATCGCCACGACGGGTGGCCGGATCTGGGAGCGCTGCGCGCAGGCGATCGGCGCGCCGGAACTCTACAGCCACCCCGACTATGTGACCGCGCCAGCCCGCTCCAAGAACCGCGACGCACTCAATGCCGAGATCGAGAAGCGTACCTTGACGAAGTCCACCGAGACCTGGGTCAGTGAACTCAACGAGGCCGGCGTGCCCTGCGGGCCGATCTACGCCATCGACCAGATGTTCGAAGACGCGCAGGTCAAGCATCTCGGTATCGCGCAGGAGGTGCCGAACGATGAAGACCGCGACATCCGCCTGGTCGGCCAGCCCGTGACGCTGTCGCGCACGCCGAGCAGGATGGTGGCGCGGCCGCCGGAGTTCGGCGAGCAGACCGACGAAGTGCTGAAGGAGTTCGGCTTCAACAAGGAGGAAGTAGCTCGTTTAAGGGAGGCGAAAGTCGTCTAACAGTCTGCTGAAAAAACCCCTCGCCAGGGAGGGGACTTGATGATTCACTTTATCATCTCGAATCGGCGGAGACGATCATGCGCGGCAGGTTTACGGATCAGGGCGGCCTGTTTTCGTACATCGCGCCGGATAAACGTGTGCCAGCGAACGATCCGCTGCGGCGGGTCCGGGAACTTGTCCGGGATGTTTTGAGTGATAGAGGTCAAAGTGACCTGGCTTTACCCCGTTGCATCCCTCCAATGCGTGTCAGAAGCCCATCAATAATGGGCCAGAACAGCAGCACAATCGCGAGCGTCGTGATCGAGCCGACCAGGCCGTTCGACCAGAACACCTTGAGGTCGCCGCCGGAGCCGATCATCGACAGGCGGAAGGCATCCTCCGCGCGGTTGCCGAGCACGAGCGCGAGCGTGAACGGCGCCAAGGGAATGCCGATCTTCTTGAAGACGTAGCCGACGACGCCGAAGCCGAGCATCAGCCAGATGTCGAACATGGCGTTCTGGATCGCATAGGCGCCGATCGCACAGGACACCACGATCATCGGCGCCACCGCGGCGAACGGCACGCGCAGGATCGAGGCGAAGATCGGCACCGTCGTCAGCACCAGCACGAGGCCGACGACATTGCCGAGATACATCGAGGCGATCAGGCCCCAGACGAAATCCTTGTGCTCGACGAACAGCAGCGGGCCGGGATTGAGCCCCCACACCATCAACCCGCCGAGCAGGATCGCCGCGGTGCCGGAGCCGGGAATTCCGAGCGCCAGCATCGGCAAGAGGGCCGCGGTGCCGGAAGCATGCGCCGCCGTTTCCGGCGCGAACACGCCCTCGATGCGGCCCTTGCCAAAGCTCTCGGGATCCTTGGCGAAGCGCTTTGCCAGATTGTAGCCCATGAAGGAGGCCGCGATCGCGCCGCCCGGGGTAATGCCGAGCCAGCAGCCGATGACGGAGGAGCGCAGCAGCGTCACCCAGTATTTCGGCAGGTCCTTCCACACGCTCAGCACGACGCGCAGCGAAATGCTCGCTGCGTGTCCGCGCAGCGCGAGGCGCTCCTCCATCGTCAGCAGGATCTCGCTGATGCCGAACAGGCCGATGACGGCGACCAGGAAGTTGATGCCGCGCAAAAGCTCGGACGAACCGAAGGTCATGCGTAGCTGCCCCGACACGGTATCCATTCCGACGCCCGCGAGCAGGAGCCCCAGCGACATCGAGATAACAGTCTTGTGCTTGGCCTCGCGGCCCAATCCGACGAAGGAGCAGAAGGTCAGCAGATACACCGCGAAGAACTCGGGCGGGCCGAACTTCAGCGCAAAGGACGAGATCATCGGGGCGAGGAAGGTGATCAGCAGCACAGCGACCAGCGAGCCGATGAAAGAGGACGTGAACGCCGCGGTCAGCGCCTCGGCCGCCCTGCCCTGCTGCGCCATCGGATAGCCGTCGAACGTGGTCGCGACCGACCAGGCCTCGCCGGGGATGTTGAACAGGATCGAGGTGATCGCGCCGCCGAACAGCGCGCCCCAGTAGATGCAGGACAGCATCACGATCGCCGAGGTCGGATCCATCGTGAAGGTGAGCGGCAGCAGGATCGCGACGCCGTTGGGCCCGCCGAGGCCGGGCAACACGCCGACGAAAATGCCGAGCACCAGCCCGACCATCATCAGCGCGAGCGTCTTCCACGTCAGCAGGACGGCGAAGCCGTGAAGCAAGAGACCGAAAGCTTCCATCGCGGGCCCCGCCTAGTAGCCGAAGGCCGCTTCAAGCGGCCCTTTCGGCATGATGACGTCGAAGGCGATGTCGAAGGTGACGAACATGATCGCCGTGAACACGACAGCGGTGAGCAGCGACTTCCACGGCGCGATCTTGCCGACGAAGCGCATGAAGCCCGCGATCAGCAGGAAGCTCGCGACATAGAGGCCGAGAAACTGCGTCGTCAGGCAGAACAGCAGCGTCGGCACGAACACCGCCATCACGCGGCGGGCCTGCGCGCGCGTGACGAAGGTCTCAGCCGCCTTGCGGTGCGCGACCAGGGCCACGATCAGGCCGTAGAGGCTGCCGCCGCCGAGAATGACGGAGAGATAGAACGGGAAATAGCCAGGCTCCGGCCCGGTCGAATCCCAGGAGGCGCCGGTGCGCCAATTGTCGTAGCCGAGCGTGGCAGCCAGCGCGAGCAACAGGAGACAGACGAATATCTCGACCGTGCCGGAGGAGACGACGGAAGGCGAGTCGTCTTCGGGCGCGGTCGGATCGTCGACGACGATTTCAAGATCGGTTTGGGACATGAGCCGTTGGGGACCGAGTAGTTCAATTCCCCCTCTCCCCGCTTGCGGGGAGAGGGTTGGGGTGAGGGGGAGTCTCCGCGATGACGGTGAGGATTGGACTCGCGGAGAGAGCCCCTCACTCCGACCCTCTCCCCTCAAGCGGGGAGAGGGAGAAACCAAAGCTACTTCGCGACGAATCCGGCTTCCGTCATCAGCGACTTGTTGACTGCATCGTCCTCTTCGAGGAATTGCACCATGTCCTTGCCGGTGAGGAAGATCGGCTTCAACGCCTGCTTTTCCATGTAGTCCTTGTATTCGGCGGTCTGCGTCACCTTGTGGAACAGGTCGACATAGAACGCCTGCTGCTCAGCCGTGACCTTACCGGGCAGGAACGTCGCGCGCAGCATCAGATACTGGACATCGACGCCCTCCTCCTTGCAGGTCGGGATGTCGGCCCAGGACTGCGTGTCCGTCACTTTGCTGGTGTAGGAGATGCGCTCCTTGTCGAACACGCAGAGCGGCCGCACCTGGCCCGCGCGCCAGACTTCGAGATTTTCGGACGGGTTGTTGACGTTGGATTCGGTGTGGTTGCCGACCAGCTGGGTCGCGGCCTCGCCACCGGACTTGTAAGGCAGATAGGAGAATTTCGCGCCGGTCTTCTGCTCGAGGAACACCGTCAGCACGTGATCCTCGCGCTTGGAGCCGGTGCCGCCCATCTTGAACGGGGCGCTCGCAGCCTTCGCGGCGGCGACGAACTCCTTCACCGTCTTGGGACCCGCGCTGTTGTCCCATAGGACGAACTGGTCGAGCGCGATCACCGAGACCGGGGTCAGCTCACGCCAGTTGAACGGAATCTTCGCCGACAGCGGCAGCATGTAGATCAGCGAATAGGCGATCAGCACCTTGTTGGGATCGGCCTCGCTGGACTTCATGTACATCAGCGCTTCCGCACCTGACGCGCCGCCCTTGAGCGAGACCACGATCGGCTGCTTCATCAGATTGTTCTTCTGGATCGCGGCCTGCATCATCCGCGCCATCTGATCGGAGGCGCCGCCCGCGCCCGCCGCCACCACGATCTCGACCGGCTTGGTCGGTTCCCAGGCGGCAAACGCCGGAGCGCTCAACGATAGCGCCGCTGCGACCCCGACAGCTTTCACTAGAATTCGCACGAGTTTCGCCCCCTGGTTATTGTTGGCTTTGTTTGTCAGTAATTTATCGGCACATTGTGCGGACTAAAGCCAGCGAGTTCAAGCAGGCGGGCATCCCGCCGCCTATGACTTTCGGCTGACGAGGCCCAAGCCGGAGATACGCTACTTGCCCTTCCAGTTGGGCGTGCGCTTGTTGAGGAAGGCGTCCATTCCCTCGCGGAAATCTTCGCTCATATAGGCCTTGAGGATCAGATCCTCGCCCTCTTCGCGCGACAGCGTGCGGCGGATGCGGCGCACCGCCTCCTTGGTCGCTTCCAGCGTGAGCGGGGCGTGGCTCGCCACAAGCTTGGCGGTCTCGTCGGCGCGGCGCTGCAGCGTCTCGACATCGGGCACGATTTCGGTGAGCAGGCCGAGCGCGAGCGCTTCCGGCGCCTCGACCAGGCGCGCCTTGAAGATCATATCCTTGGTGCGGGCGGGACCGACCAGCGAGACGACGCGGCTGATATTGGACATCGACAGGCAGTTGCCGAGCGTGCGCGCGATCGGAAAGCCGATGCGTGTCGCTTCAGTCCCGATGCGAAGGTCACAGCAGGCCGCAATTCCGGCGCCGCCGCCGGTGCAGGCCCCCGCGATCGCCGCGATCACGGGCACGCGGCACTGCTCGAGCGTGCCGAGCACGCGGTCGATGCGAGCCTCATAGTCGAGCGCATCCTGCGCGGTTTTGAACGCGCGGAATTGAGAAATGTCGGTGCCGGAGGCAAACGCCTTGTCGCCGGCGCCGGTCAGGATCAGCGCCTTGATCGAGCGATCGGCGTTGATCTCCAGGCAGATCTCCGCCATGCGCTCGTACATGGCGAAGGTCAGTGCGTTGCGCGCCTGCGGGCGGTTGAAAGTGATCCGCGCGATGCCGTCCGAGACGGAGTAGAGCAGGTCTTCGTTGGCAGTCGTCGGTGCGTTCATCGCGCGCTCACTTCTTTTCTAAGCTAGTTCAAGCCACTTGAGCCTTCAGGCTACCTGGGCCTTTAAGCCACCTGGGCCTTGGCCATCGGCACCACGTCGCGTCCCTTCAGGACGTCCATGGCCGCCAATACGCCGCCGCTCCGGTGCGGGATCTGTGCAAGATCCAGGCCCATCTCGACGCCGGCGAGCGTGCCCATCAGCATCAGATCGTTGAAATGGCCGATATGGCCGATGCGGAACACCTTGCCCTTGACCTTGTTCAGGCCGGTGCCGAGCGACATGTCGAAGGCTTCCAGCACCACCTTGCGGAAGGCGTCGGCGTCATGGCCATCAGGCACGCGCACGCCGGTCAGCGCCGGCGAATGTGCGGCGGGATCGGCGCACTGCGTCTCCAGGCCCCAGACTTTGACCGCAGCACGCGTCGCCGCACTGTGGCGCTTGTGGCGGGTCCAGGCGTTCTCAAGCCCCTCTTCTTCCAGCATCTTGACCGCTTCGCGCAGGCCGTAGAGCAGATTGGTCGCGGGCGTGTAGGGGAAGGTACCGAGCTTGTTGAAGCTGATCACCTCCTGCCAGTCCCAATAAGAGCGCATGCCGGGGTTGGCCTTGGCCATCGCGAGCGCCTTCTCCGAGACGGCATTGAAGCCGAGGCCCGGCGGCAGCATCAGGCCCTTCTGCGAGCCGGCGACCGAGACGTCGATGCCCCAGGCATCGTGTTCGTATTCAATCGAGCCGAGGCCGGAGATGGTATCGACCATCAGCAGCGCCGGATGCTTGACCCGGTCGAGCAGCTTGCGCACTTCGAGCGGCGGCGTCACGCAGCCGGTCGAGGTCTCGTTGTGGACGACGCAGACCGCCTTGATCGCGTGCTGCTTGTCGGCCGCAAGCCGCTTCTCCATCTCGGCGAGATCGGCGCCATGGCGCCAGTCGCTCGGGATGAAGTCGACGTTGAGCTTGAACTTCTCGGCGATGCCGCGCCACAGCACGGCGAACTGGCCGGTCTCGCACATCAACACCTTGTCGCCGGGCGCCAGCACGTTGACCATCGCAGCTTCCCAGGCGCCGGTGCCGGACGAGGGGAAGATGATCACGGGCTGCTTGGTGCGGAACGCCCGCTGCATTCCGGCGAGGACGGCGAAACCGAGCTCGGCGAACTCCGGACCGCGATGGTCCAGCGTCGGCATGTCCATCGCCCGCAGCACCCGGTCGGGCACGTTGGTCGGTCCTGGAATCTGTAGGAAATGCCTTCCAGTATGCACGGTCATCGGCGTCCTTCCCGGTCTTGCCTTGATTTTGATGGCCGCCGAATAGCACCATTTGACCGGCTTGTCCCCTCTTCTAAAGGCGGCTCCCATGCATGGCCGGAGGGCGGCCGCCCCCTACTCTGCGGCCATACTCCCATCTCACCCTCCCTGAATGCTTTTTGTGGTTGTCGTCCGCGTGTCCCCGCGCGGTTTAAGTGCCGACCACTTTCAGATGCGGCGACGTATTGCCCTGCGGGCGCTGCTCCAGCAGCTTCATCGCGGCATCGACGCCGCCGGAGCGGTGCGGCACGCCCGCGACCGAAAGGCCCATCTCCACGCCGGTGAGCGCGCCGAGCAGCGTCAGCGCGTTGCATTCGCCGAGATGGCCGATGCGGAAGACTTTGCCCGCGACCTTCGACAGGCCCGAGCCGAGCGACATGTTGTAATTGTCGAGCACGATCTTGCGGAATTGATCGGCGTCATGTCCCGGCGGCATCAGCACCGCCGTGAGCACCGGCGAAAATTCCGATGGCTCCTGGCAGAGGATTTCGAGGCCCCAATGATTGACGGCGGCACGGGTCGCAGCAGCCAACCGCTGATGCCGCGCGAACACGTCGTCGAGCCCCTCTTCGAGCAGCATCGCGATCGCCTCGCGCAGGCCGTAGAGCAGATTGGTTGCCGGCGTGTAGGGGAAGAAGCCGTTTGCATTGGGCTTGAGCATCTCCTCCCAGTCGAAATAGGAGCGCGGCATCTTGTTGGTCTTCGCCGCAGCGCGCGCCTTCTCCGAGATCGCGTTGAAGCCGAGGCCGGGCGGCAGCATGAAACCCTTCTGCGAGCAGCTGACGCTGACATCGACCTTCCATTCGTCGTGGCGGTAGTCGACCGAGCCGAGCGAGGAGATGGTGTCGACCATCAGCAGCGCCGGATGCCCTGTACGATCGATCGCGGCGCGGATCTCGGCGATCCGGCTGGTCGCGCCGGTCGAGGTCTCGTTGTGCACGACCATCACGGCCTTGATCGCGTGGGCGGTGTCGTCAGTGAGTCTTGCCTCGATCACGGCCGGATCGGCGCCGCGGCGCCAGTCGCCGGGAACGAAATCGACCTCGATGCCGAACCGTCCCGCCATTTGGCGCCACAGAGTGGCGAAATGGCCGGTCTCGACCATCAGCACCTTGTCGCCCGGCGACAGCGTGTTGACGATCGCGGCCTCCCAGGCGCCGGTCCCCGACGAGGGGAAGATCACCACCGGGCCGGCGGTCTGGAAGATTTTCCGGCTGCCTTCGAGCACGGCCCGGCCGAGCTCGCCGAATTCCGCGCTCCGGTGGTCGATGACGGGCATGTCCATGGCGCGCAGGACGCGCTCGGGGACCGGGCTCGGCCCCGGTATCTGAAGGAAATGGCGTCCCTGATGCATGAAAACCTCCCTGTCGGCGGATTCTGGCCGGCTCTGCGAGCTAGTTTGCATTCATTTTTTGTACTTTCAATCAAATTTGGTATTCGATTGTGAAGATCGACGCGACCAAACGAGCAAACTATTGTGCTGCAAATGAAATCCACGATTCCCGACACCGGGGTTCCGATTGCCCCGTCCGCCGCAAATGGCGGCGACCGCCAGGAGGCCTCGCTTCACGGCGAGATCCTGCTGCGGCTGCGCGACTACGTGGTCGAGGGCAACATTCCGGACGGCGCCCGCGTTCCCGAGCGGCAGCTCTGCGAGATGCTCGGCATCTCCCGCACACCGCTGCGCGAGGCACTGAAAGTGCTCGCCGCAGAGGGGCTGATCGAGCTTCTCCCCAATCGCGGCGCGCGGGTCCGCCAACTCAGCCAGCGCGATCTCGAGGAGCTGTTCGACGTCATGGCGGGGCTGGAAAGCCTGGCCGGGCGCCTCGCCTGCGAAGCCATTACGGATGCGGAAATCGCCGCGATCGAGCAGCTGCATTACGAGATGTACGGCCACTATCTGCATCGCGACATGCACGGCTATTTCCAGATCAACCAGCGCATCCACGAAAGCATCGTCGCGGCCGCGCGCAACGAGACGCTGAAGACCGCCTACGCGAACTTTGCCGGGCGGATCCGCCGCGTCCGCTACTCCGCGAATTTCGCCCGCAAGCGGCAGCGCTGGGCCGAAGCGATGCGCGAGCACGAGACCATCCTCGACGCGCTGCGCCGCCGTGCCGCGAGTGAGCTCAGCGACATCCTGTTCCAGCACCTGCGCAACAAGCGGACGGCCGCGATCGAGCACCTGACCGAGCCCCAAGAGGGCGCTTCGGCCGCGCCGTGAGGGCAGCCGAGCCTGCTCATTTGCATTCATAATGTAATCGATCAGAAACAAGAATGAATACTCCAGTCCGGCCGTAGGCCTCGCTGGATCAGTCCGGGACCAGGGATGACAAACGCCTCCTCGCTCGAACGGCGCCTGCGCGCGGAAATGACCGGCGACGTCCTGTTCGACGGTTTCAGCCGCGGCCGCTACGCCACCGACGCCTCGTTCTACCAGATCGTGCCCGCGGGCGTGGTTGTGCCCAAGACCATGGACGAGGCCTTGCGGGCGCTGGCAATCGCCCGGGACGACGGACGCAAGGTCACCCCGCGCGGCGGCGGCACCTCGCAATGCGGCCAGACCGTCAATGACGGCCTTGTGGTCGATCTCTCGAAGCATCTGACCCGGATCCTGTCGCTCGACGTCGAGGCCCGCACCTGCGTGGTCGAGCCGGGCATCGTGCTCGACGACCTCAACCGCCAGCTTAGGAAGCACGGCCTCTGGTTTCCCGTCGACGTCTCCACGGCCTCGCGCGCCACCATCGGCGGCATGGCCGGCAACAATTCCTGCGGCGGCCGTAGCTTGCGCTACGGCACCATGCGCGACAACACGCTGTCGATGGAGGCCGCGCGCGCCGATGGCACGCTGAGCCGTTACGGCGAGGTGGCGCGCGATCTCTCTGATCTCGACGCGAACGACAGCGCCAGCGCCCTGTTCCGCGACATGCTCGATCTCGGCGCCCGCGAGGCCGAGGAGATCGCCGCGCGCTTCCCGAAGGTGCAGCGCCGAGTCGGCGGCTACAATCTCGATGCGCTGGTGCCGCGCAATGCGCGCAACAACATGGCGCATCTTCTCGTGGGCTCCGAGGGCACTCTCGCCTTTACCACCAAGGTCGAGCTGAAGCTGTGGCCGGTGATCCGCAACAAGGCGCTCGGCATCTGCCATTTCGGCAATTTTTACGAGGCGATGGACGCCGCCCAGCATCTGGTCAAGCTGAAGCCGATCGCGGTCGAGCTGGTCGATCGTACCATGCTCGCGCTCGGCCGCGACATCGCGATGTTCCAGCCGATCATCTCTGCTGCCATCAAGGGCGATCCGGATGCGGTGCTGGTGGTCGAATTCGCTGAAGAGGATCAGGCGGATAATCTCGTACGCCTGAAGCAGCTCGGCGAGCTGATGGGCGATCTCGGCTTCGGCTGGAATAACGACAAGCGCAAATGGGGCGGCGTGGTCGAAATCATCGAGCCTGCGCTGCAGAGTGGCATCGCCGATTTCCGCGCCGCCGGCCTCAACGTCATGATGTCGATGAAGCAGGAGGGCAAGCCGGTCTCCTTTGTCGAGGACTGCGCCGTGCCGCTGCCGCATCTCGCCGACTACACCGCGCGGCTGAACGAGGTGTTCGCCAGGCACGGCACCAGCGGCACGATGTACGCCCACGCCTCCGAGGGCTGCCTGCATGTGCGGCCGGTGTTGAATTTGAAGCTCGATAAGGACGTCAAGGCGATGCGCGCCATCGCCGAAGAGGCCTTCGAGCTGGTGCGCGAATACAAGGGCTCGCATTCCGGCGAACATGGCGACGGCCTGGTGCGCTCCGAATTCCACGAAACAATGTTCGGCGAGCGCCTGGTCGCCGACTTCCGCGAGGTGAAGCAGCGCTTCGATCCCGATGGCGTGCTCAACCCCGGCAAGATCGTCGACGCACCGAAGATGGACGATCGTTCGCTCTTCCGCTTCAAGCCTGAGTATCGCGTCGCCGAGCTCAAGACAAAACTCGACTGGTCCGCTTATCCCGGGGCCGGCGGCGGTTTTCAGGGCGCGGTCGAGATGTGCAACAACAACGGCGCCTGCCGCAAGCTTGAGGGCGGCGTGATGTGCCCGTCCTACCGCGCGACGCGCAACGAGAAGGACGTCACGCGAGGGCGTGCGAACACTTTGCGGCTCGCCATCTCCGGCCAGCTCGGCGAGGGCGCCTTGTCGTCGGACGAGATGATGGAGACGCTAAAGCTCTGCGTCTCCTGCAAGGCCTGCCGCCACGAATGCCCGACCGGTGTCGACATGGCCAAGATGAAGATCGAGGTGCTCGCCGCGCGTGCGGCGTCACACGGCCTGACCTTGCGCGATCGCCTGGTCGGCTACCTGCCGCGCTATGCCGGCCTCGCCTCGCGCTTCGCGCCGCTCGTCAACCTGCGCAATCACAGCCCGCTGCTGCGAAGACTGTTCGAGCGCTTCGCCGGCATCAGCGCGCGACGCGCCCTGCCCGCCTTCCGCAGCGATGTGTTCGTGCCGCCTGCGGACAGCGTGGGGCCAGAAACCGGCCGCGAAGTCGTGCTGTTCGCCGACACCTTCAATCGCATCTATGAGCGCGAAAACCTCGAGGCCGCGCTGCGCGTGCTCGCGGCGGGCGGCTATCGCGTGCACCTGCCGAAGCCCGCGAGCGGCAGCCGGCCGCTATGCTGCGGCCGCACCTTCCTGTCCGCCGGTCTCGTCGACCAGGCCAAAGTCGAGCTCGATCGTCTCGTCGCCGCCTTCGCGCCCTTCGCCGCGCGCGGCGTGCCGATCGTCGGTCTCGAGCCAAGCTGCCTGCTGACCCTGCGCGACGAGCTGGCTTCGCTGCGCAAGGACAACGATGCCAAGGCCGTCGGCGCCCACGCGCTGACCTTCGAGGAATTTCTGGTGCGCGAAGCCGAGGCCGGCCGGCTGCAACTGCCGCTCGGCACCGTCGCCGACAAGGCCATGGTGCACGGCCATTGCCATCAAAAATCCTTTGGCGCCTTCAAGCCGGTCGAGCAGGTACTGCGCCTCGTCCCCGGCCTTGCGGTCGAGACCATCGAGTCGAGCTGCTGCGGCATGGCCGGTGCGTTCGGTTATGGCGCGGACACCTACGACGCCTCGATCGAGATGGCCGAGCTGTCGCTGCTGCCTGCCGTGCGCCGCGCGGACCAGAATACGCTGGTCGTTGCCGACGGCACCTCCTGCCGGCACCAGATCCACGACGGCGCCCAGCGCGAGGCGCTTCACGTCGCGCGTGTGCTGGCGATGAGCCTTGATCGTGCCAAAACCCAATCCACAACCACTCCCCTTGCAAAGGAAACCAGCCATGGCTGACCTCACCCTCGACACCGCCCGCAAGATCCTCGACGCCGCCTTCGCGAAATCCACCGAGCTGAAGCTGAAGCCACTCGTCGTCACCATCCTCGACGCCCGCGGCGTGCTCAAGATCGCCGCGGCGCAGGACGGCACCAGCCTGATGCGCGCGGAGATCGCGCACGGCAAGGCCTATGGCGCGCTCGCATTGGGCATGGGCTCGCGCGCTTTGTTCCAGCGCGCGCAGGAGCAGGCCTATTTCATCGACGCCGTGAACACCATCGCCAAGGGCGCGCTGGTCCCGGTCCCCGGCGGCGTGCTGATCATGGACGGCGCGACGCTGCTCGGCGCCGTCGGCGTCTCCGGCGACACGTCGGACAACGACGAGGCGTGTGCCGTGGCGGGCATCCAGGCCGCGGGGTTGAAAGCCAACGCGGGGTGAATCCTGTAGAGGTGGGTTGGACGGCGGCTGCGCGAAGCGCGGTCGCTGACGTAACCCACCACTTCTGTCACCGCGGAGACTAAAAAGGTGGGTTGCGCCCTACGCGGCCACAACACTTTGCGCCACTCGACGAGCAAAACACGCTAGCCCTCGGTCAACCACCACCCATCAAAATATTCGCCTTTACAGAATTTCTGTTTTATCGCATTCTCCACCCCATCCTGATCCGGCGAAAGGGGCGGTCGTACGTCGTCACGAACCGCGGATCGGGCTGCGGTGGACGCGAGCGGCGCCGATGCGGAACGTAATGTGCAGGGCGGGATGAACCCCGTGAGCACATCGCGGACCGCGCACGACGGACGGCGCCGAATGCGTACGGCAAAACCGCGTGGTCCTGGCCGTCGTTGCTACGGTCAAGCCTTTGCGAATGCGGCATCGCCTCAACCGGGGAGATGTCCGTGATTTTCGCGAGGCGACGGAGGCAAGCAGGAATTCGTCTCCGGGGAGAGCGCGCATAAGCCGTCAAACCACTGCGCAGGGAGAGCGTGTGCCAAGAAAGCCTAGACATATCAATGCGTTGGTGGCGTTGTGTCTACATTTGTGTCGCGATCCGGCGACAGCCTGGCTGCGAGAAAATTATATGAATGCCCATCAAGCCCTGTGGATCGCGGTGAAGGCTGGCGGCGGGCGCAACGGTCGCGCTACGATCAACGGATGACGAATCCTATGTCCAAGATGATCCTGCTCGCACTGGCCGCGCTCGCCGTTTTGGCGACCGACGCCTCGGCCGATGTGCTGAGGTGCAAAATCGAAGGCTTCAGCGAGAACATTTTCATCACTTCTTCGCCCGACACCAATCAGAATGACGGTCAATACGCTCGGATCGGCATCTCGCCCGGCATCGGAAACAGAGCTTTTGCTTTCGCCGACCGCATGGGCGCTCACGTATTCGTTGAATTGAATGCTGACGGTACGCCTGTTGGGCTGTTGACGGTGCAGAAGGATATGCACGTGATCAATTCACGTCAGTCAATCGATTCCTTCGGGCATGGTTTTTGCGCCATCCCAAAATGCAGGCATGTGTACTCGATGCGAGTCGCTAAAGGCGTGTTCGCCACGATGACCACGACGGTAATCGCACTGCTCACGCTCTCGCTGATGATCGGCGCAGCGTCGGCGCAAACTCGCAAAGAGATTTACGAGTTGCAGGAACGATGTGGCAAACGGGCCGAGCAGATCTACGAAAAGGATTTCCCGGTCGGTGAGCGGAAGGGTCTCGAATCCTTCGAGAACCACTACAACGTTCGGCTAAATCGCTGCTTCATACTCGAAGAAAATACTATGACCGCGAAGGACGCAGGCAAGTCCTACGGAATGAAACTACTCACACTAATCGATGTGAACGACAACAAGATCTACGGCAGCTTCAGCCCGCTCAACTGCGATGTCCAGAAAACGACCTGCAAATCGGAGCAGGAATTCCGGTCCTTGATACGGCAGTTCATGGAAGATTGACGGGGGACGCAATGAGGCTGGAAATAAATCATCAGCTCATGTTCAAAAAGCCATCGGGGTTTGAGCTGCCGCCAGGTCCGTAGCCATTAGCCTTTTACCCCACCAAGATCACCTCGGCGAGATGCGCGAGTCCGGTGCCCGCGATGTCCTGATCTATTGCCGCGACTACCGCTGCGGCCATCACATCGAAGCCAACGCGGACGGCTGGCCCGACGATGTCCGGCTCTCCGACATCGAGCCGCGCTTCATCTGCAAACGCTGCGGCCCAGCGCGGCGCGGAGATGCGGCCGAAGTTTTCGCACGGACGCATGGGGACAGGCTAAATACCTGATGCTAGCCCGGTTTGGATGTTTGTGGATTGAGCCCCACCAGCAGGCCTGTGAATAATCGGGACAACAGCCCCAATCCTAGTCTTGCTACCCTGCATTGTGCCATCGTGTCACAATAGCGATTCGCGAAAATTGCCGCCACGGCACTTAATTGACTGGCGAGGGGATGCGGTGCGGTACAAATCGTTCAGAATACAAAACTTCAAGGGGATCAAGGACGCTACAATTAACCTCGACGGTGTTGGCGGTGCAGCGGTCTTTGCTCTCGTCGGCCTGAACGAAAGTGGAAAAACAACTGTCCTCGAAGCCATTCACAGTTTCTCACCCGAATCCGCTACCGGCGAACTACTCGGCGGCCCTAATGGAATTGGCATTCCATACAAAGATCGAGTGCCGAGACATCTGATTTCGACATTTTCCGGAGATGTTTCAGTCACTGCCACGGTCTCGCTTAACGAGAGCGACAAGGAGCAGATCGCCGCAGCGGTTATTCACCCAGTTTCGAGTCTCGCGAGCAGGTGTTGACCGAAAACTTCTATTCTTGTTCGACGAGCCAGCCTCTAACCTTCATGCGGCGGCCCAGCAGAAACTGATCGACTGCTTTCCGGGCATCGCCCGCGATGACCACATGCTAGTTTATTCAACTCATAGTCACTACATGATTGAACCGAAGTGGCTGGAGCAAACATTCATCGTCACCAATCGGGCCGATGCTCCCGGCAAATCTATTCTGGATGAGATTTCGCTCGACGATGAATCGCTCGACGTGAAAGTTGCATCGTATCGATCCTTCGTAAATGAACATCCAAACCAAACGAGCTATTTTCAGCCAATACTCGATCGACTTGAAGTTGCTCCCTCCCGCTTTGACATGAAGCGGTCATCGATCATTTTGGAAGGAAAATCTGACTATTACATCCTGCGATACGCCACAAAACTCCAAAATATGCCGGATTTGCCGCTCATCCCCGCTCTAGGAGCTGGAACATTCGACGCGCTGGCATCTCTGCACGTCGGCTGGAATCTGGACTTCCTATTTGTTTTAGATGGCGACAAGCAGGGCTTGGAGGAGAAGAAGCGATATTCGCAGCAATATGGTATCCCGGCAGAGCGTCTAACAACCATCAGCGAGCTGGCTGGAGACACAAAGGTCATTGAAGACCTTCTTGATGAGGAAGCGCTCAAATTCATTCAATCGGAGCTGTCTTTAACTAGCCCGCCGAACAAGAGCCAAATCCGGCGTTTCTTCCAAGAGCGGTTGGCCAGCGACCAGACGACTAAGATAAGTGCTGGATTTTCTTCCTCCTCGAAGAGCCTGCTGCACGCACTTCGCTCCCGGCTCAATCCGTAGTTATCGATCGCGCGACAGTGTCCACCACGACGGTCTCGGAGGATGATCAAGATTAGATCGTGGTGGCACGCGAGACGATGCAGGAGATGGCTCTGTCAGAGACTCTGAGAGAGCGGTGAATATCCCTTATTGGAGTCCCCATCGGAGCGCTCCGATAGGTCAACGCAAGGGGCATGGCGTAAACCCGCTAATTTCTAGCACGTCTCACTTCGCGCCCTGCCGCTGCTCGGCTTCGGCGATTTCGCATACGGCCACGGGATTCGGATGCCAGCGGCTGACACCGCAGGCCGCATGCGTAGCGCAAGTTCAGCGCTCACGCTTGGCACCGGGATCGCCCTAGAATAGGTCTGATCCAGCGCGCTCATGATGGGATAGCACAGTGGACCGTTGCCACGGATCAGGCCCAGCGCTTCGATCTGGCAGTGATTCGCGGCTGGCGTTGCAGATTTACAACCCGCACGGCCGTCCAAGGTACTAAGCTCATCGATTGGGACGACCAAACATATTTCATTCTTAGTTCAATATAATCAGCGGGGGCGAAAAGTGTTTGATGTCTATCGCAATGACAAGCGCGACTTTCTCGTTCTAAGTACAGGCTCTGCCGTACCCGTGCTTTACTCTGCGCATAAGTGGCGCAAGAGCAGGAAAAGAGTTCTCAAGGTCAGCGATGAAATCAAGACGGCCGTTCAGGCGCAGGGCTATTACGTCCGCAACCTGCGGGCCACCAAGGAGCGAATGGTCGAGGTCGAGTAGGCCGGCGGCCGGCGTCTCGATGTCCAAAGTCTACAGCACGACCGCCACCAGTCCGCCGTAACAGCCGTCACCACAGTCTGATCACTCAGGACCGTAAAAAGCCGCCGGGTTGAGGCCGCGCGGCGGCTCTTGCTATCGCGATTGCGAGATGATCGTCAGTAGCCACTCTTCGTGCTCGCGCCAGTGGTTTGGCCCGGCGCATAACCGGATGCACCGGGATGTCCCTTCTTAGAACCCATGGCGTGCATTTTGTGTCCCGGAGAGTATCCGGATGCTCCTGGGTGGCCTTTCTTAGACCCTTTGATTTGCATCTCGTGACCCGGCGTTTTGCTCGACACACCTTGCGCAAATACGGCCGGCGCTGTCCCTACGAGGGCGATGACGGAAAGTGCAACAATCACCGATTTCATTTTCATTCCTCCTCAGATAACCCCTCCCGACCAACCACTTGGAAACTGCGCTGTTCCATGAATGGTTGTTCATCAACCCTTCGCCGCAACGCAAATAGCCCGGATCATGTGCTCAAGATCGATGGATGCGGAGAAAGAAGATCGGTGGGGGCAGTCTGAACACAAGCAGCGGGTCGCGGTTATCTGGTCGTTGCGCCTTCCAACCGCCCAGCCCAGTCTCGATGACCACGATGTCTTCCGCGATCTGCTGGATGGTAGTCGTGCAGTCGATCCCGGTGCACGCGTTGAGGTCTGCAATCAGTTTCCGGCGCTGCATCCGCAGCTCATCGAGAGACCTCTGGTCCTTGAGTGAAACGTAACCCTCCACGATCAGCCCAATAGCCCCTGACATCTTCCGTACCCCGAGCCTCATTGTACCTTCAGGCTGCAATCACGCGTCCTGAGTTCGTCTAAAACAACGCCCCTGCGCAATTTGTGCGCAGCAGCCGTCAAATGCGAGCCTACGATCAGCCCGAGCCGGCTTAAGGTCAGGAGTGCAACGGGCTCACACAGCTCGATAGAAAGTCCGGCTCCCAATATCGCAATGGCGCGCTGCTCATCCGCGTCGAGATCAGCCCATGAAATGCCTTCCATCACGCGCCTCAAAGTTATCCCCGAGGGACATCTCAAAAACCAAACGCGTACCTGATTTGCCGCAGCATGATCATTGCCGTGTCGGTGTACCGACCGCAGTAACCAGTAACCAATCCCTTAACCGGCGCGACGTTTGGATGCGCGTGCCGTGGGACGAGGCGAAGGCGCTGCAACGGCCGTTATTTCGAGTTACGCCACCTATTAGCCGCCAGACCGCATCAGAAACGGATCCACAGACAGAGCTAATCGGTCCGCCACTTGCGTCGCGCCCGACGTGGATTGCCTTTCTGGCGACAGCGAACGGAAAGAATTGACGGTCAGCCCAGTACAAGCGGCAAGAACAGCTATCGCAATCGCAGCGAGATATTTGGTCCTCATAGCGATGGTCCCCTTTATCACCCTGAATTAACCGGGCACTCTCAGAAATAGTTCCCGAGTGCTGTTTGTGTGTCAGTTGGGCCGAAATGCATGGCTGCAAGTGGATGCGTCGAACGCCGCACTCACTTCGGGTTCCTCGTCCGGATGGAACATCGCGTCGCGATGAGAGGTCCAACGGAACGAAAACACCTGCCAGGCTTTGAAAAAACATGAGACCGTCGCTCGCCGGTACTAACACGGCGCATGTCGCGGATAGCCAAAGGTCGTTGCCAGCGACCCGCTGTTCTTAATACAAGCGCTCGCGCAGATAGCCAAAAGCGGCGGTCTCCAGTTTTATTCAAAAACGTCAGCCGTGCCTCGATTGGGTCGCGGGGAGCAGTGTTGGGCCGATATCGGCCAGCCGGACGGCGTTCTTGCCAACCGAAGGCTCCGTTATGCGCAACCGAATTGACATTGACCACATACACAGTCGGGCCATCGTTCGAGAGATCGGCGAGAGGCTACGCGCGTTGCTGAAGCCAGAGCTGAAACTGCCGGCGCGCCTCAAAACGCAAATCGACCGGCTTCGCGAATTGGAGCGCACACCGTCAATCGTTCCCGATGCGGAGCATTGGAATAAACGTCGCCGTTGAGCCGCAGGCAGATGGGCCGGCCGAATTTGGACGAGCAAGATGCCATCGGAGAAACGTCGTGCGTCAAAGATTTTGAGCGAGTACGGGTCAAAGATTTTGAGCGAGTACGGTAAGGCGCAATCCGAATTGATCGGCAAAGCCGTCGTCCTTACCGACGGAAAGGCAGGCACGGTCGAGAACGTTTGGCTGGATGAATTGCACGGGCTTCGGATTTCGATCAAAGGTCATGACGGAAGATGGCCGATCTCAACCATCAAGTTCGAGGAGAACTAGACCTTCGCACCCGCTGCGCACCACCCCAAAATAGCGCGCTATTTCAGAACATTCCGATCAGGATGAAAAACCCGATCTCAATCAGGAACGTCGTGCTCATAACCGCGACCGTAAGGAACACGTCGCTCGCCGAAAGAGGGTTCATGAATGCCTCGCATCTTGCGAAGCCCCGGGAGTAAATCATTCAGGCTAGAGAATGTTTCAGTTCCAAACTCAGACGGCGCGAGATGCGAGCGGGGCGGACATCCGAGGCGGCCTAAGGCCAGGCCCGCTTCGGGTCAAAAGCGGCGGTCCGGCGCTCGCATACCCTTGATAGCGGACCTACCCACACCCACGCGCCAACTATCCCTACGCCGATCCGATCCCCACCCGCGCAACAGATCAGGACGCGCGCACGGCCATCTCGCGAGCAGCTACAGCCACCGCCACCGGTTGGACCTCGTGGTGGTTCGTCGGCGTCGGACGTTACCTTCGTGATTGCAGAAAGGCACAACCCGTAAATTTCCCAAGTGTTGGCAATCAGGCGCACTGGTTTAATTGGTCGGCAGGTTGTGGGCGCCGCACCATGAAAACACCGAAGCCAAAGCAATGGGCCGAGCGCGAATTCCAGCAATTGTTCAAGCTGGCCCGGGCAGGCGCAGGCGTATCGAAGATAGCAGCCGAGCTGGGCCGTCACGCGGGATCAGTGAGGCGAATGGCGCGAACGATAGGGATACTGTTGAAGAAGTAGCCGTCGGGGACCTTTTGTGCAGCGCCAACGATCTACAGCCCAAACGCTCGGCTCGTGTCCCGCATCGGTATTGAGCCCGGGCGGAGATAAACGGCCCGGGCTCATCTGTTGAAAGGCCGTTACTGGGACCGACCAGATTTAGTGTGACTAAAGTTCGTTGGGGCAGTGCTAAAGCGGGTTCGCATGCGACATTGGGAATACTACGGGAGGCTCGCAAGGTCCGTAGCAACTTACCGGCCAATCGGGAGCAAAGCAGCACGTTGAGGTGCCGCTCAGTCAGATTTCGCCCGCGCGGCAATCTCTTTGACCTTCGTCAGCGTTCGTTCGAATTCCGATCGAAGATACTGCTCGTGCGCGAGGTCTGTTGGCTCCGCCAGAAATGCGACTTTCACGAGGAAGCGGTTCAACAGCGATGTAATTGGAAGGTTGCCCGAGTGTTTCGAACGGAGCGCCGTAAGTTGGCGACGCATCTCGATGAGATCAAGCGTTTTGTGGTCCGGCTGCTCTCTCAAATGAAGCTCGCGCGACTATCCAGTGACGAAGTCGCGGCACCGAGTATGATGGTGCGGCGACTTCGCTGGGGTGGGCCGGACAAGGGCAATGTCCGGTGTGCGCAAACCTAATCCTCTGGAGCGCGGCCGCAATCACGGTTTGAAATTAAGCTTGATGTTCGTGTTGCAAGTTAATTCTGGAACTGTGCGCTAAGGCGAACGATAGGATTACTGTTGAACTTCGCGATTGAGGGGATGCATTGGATGCGCTGCCCGGCGCGGAGACGTAGCTCCGAGGGTCTTGGCATCGCTGGTTCGAGTACATCCGCCGAGAATGACTTGGCCGCCAGTTCAGCCTTGCGCCAGTCAGCCCGCCGCCTGTGCTCGGCTGCCAACGCCATTTTAGTCTCCACATCCGAGATGATCCGGTCGATCTCGGCTCTGTCCAGCGTGCCCTGGTCCGCAACACGATGGACAGCACCATCACGACATCACCGTAAGGCATCAACAAATCTCGGACCGCTCTTGATGAAGCAGTTCGGCGTGCTATTACGCACCCCCATTAATCGGCTCGGAGAGCATCAGTGGCTAAAACGACTAAGACCAAACGCAAAGAATACACGAATGAAGACGTTAAACTGATCAAATCGCATTCCAAAGCTCGCACCCCAGTCGCCAAACTTTCAAAACTGATGAAGAGGTCCGAAGGTTCGCTGAGACAGAAGGCGCTCGCGCTCGGTATCGGTCTGGGTCATCAGCGGTAGCCACAGGCCATACCCAACCAAAACGGCCCCGGCGCGTGAAGCACTCCGGGGCCGTTCAAGATCATCAGGCTCGGGTACGTCCGCCGAGCCTGCCGATCTAGATGTCGTCAATTGCCGGACCTGATGTCCGCGCAAAATCGTGTCGAGCGACATCGATATGATCACATTGCGTTCGGTTTACCGCGTTTCGAGCCCAAACCGATTACGTCGCGCGAGAATGACCTTCCTTGTCAACTCGTACCTCATCTGACGCGCAATCATCCGCGCCCGCGTAGCCTCTGCGACGCTGCGCGGACGTGCTGACGGCATTCCGGCAGCGATCAGCCGAGCGACGCCCACAGGTACTTCTTCGACACTGCCAAACCATCCGTCTGTTCGCTGTAAAGTACGGAATGGCTCGGCGCCGGGCGGACAGAACTTCAACCAATCCTCCTTTTTTAGATCCGAACAAAGCCCTTGAAGGTCGGCTCAGCCTTCACGGCGTGGTACTTGAAGTGCGGCTCCTGAGGAGCCGGTGCCGGCGCCGGCACGTGCTGATCATCGCCGCGCGGCAAGCTCGCAGGCGCCGTGCCGGCGATCACAGCATCCGCGTGCGCACGCAGCAGCTTGGCAACCAGTTCCAGCGCGGCTGGCACTTCCGCGCGGCAGATCGCCATGAACTTGTCGACGCCAAGAGCATCGTACACCAGCGGTACGGCGCGCGCGGTATGCTCGGAAAGTCGCGAAGCCGCATTGTCGAATTCCGTACCAACCTCCGTCAGCCTGCCAATCAGACGATCGATGTCCGCTGCGGTTTCCGCTCGCAACTTCTTATCGGCGGCGTCCTCCTTGGCGCGTTCGAGATCGGCCAGCCGCTGGTTCATCTCCGTCAACGCCGTCTTGAGGGTCGTGGCGCGATCCTGAGCGAGGCGGAGCGAAGCCTCCGCTGCATCAAGAGCGGCATCGTCGCCGCTCAGTGCGCTTTCCTTGGCCGCAGTGGCATGCCGGGCAATGGCTTGATCGCATTCGGCGAGGTTCGCGGAGAGTCGATCGCGATTAGCCGTTGCGGCGTCGATGTCGCGCTGGATGGTTTTCTCGGGATTGGATTTGAAGATCGCCATTAGTTGCTCCTGTCGTTTCGCGATCACGTTACGCGATGACAGAGCTGCTTCGCATCAGACATAATCCAACGAAATACAACGAGAGCGTATGTCGGCTGTTCGGCCGGAGCAGTCGGCGGACATAGCGTTGCGAATGTGCAAGATGGGCCATGAGCAGACCTGTCCACGCGGCGCGTTCGGGAGCAGAGCAGTTAAGCGACCGGTACGACGAGCTATTTCTGGATGGGCGCGTCGAGATTATTCCTTGCTTGAAGTGACATTTTTGTCCTTTTGTTCCCGTGGGTGCATGGTAGCCTTGTGGCGGGTCAATGCACTCGACACCTCCAATGCCTTCAGCGCCGATCGAAGTCACACGTGGGCCTATTTGCGAGAGAACGGCGTCGGGGGTCGAACCTGAGCAGGCCGCTCCGGTGGCCGCCTCATCCATCCGCTACACAGCAGAGTGACCTCTCATGCCTATCCGTCATTTGCGCACGGCCCTGCCTGGGCTCGCAATCGCGCTCGTTTCTTCCAGTCAAGCTTCTGCCCACGAAATCGTCGGCAACCGCTTCTTTCCTGCAACCCTCGGGATCGACGATCCCGGCGTCAACGACGAACTTTCGCTGCCGACCGTCGCCAATTTCAAGACCGGCGATGATCCGTCGTTCAGGCAGCGCGATTTTTCCGCCGAATTTTCCAAGCGCATCACTGAAGCATTTGCGATTTCGTTTGGATCGACTTTTAGCAGTTTCGCGGCTCCCGGCGGGCCGACCGGGATCGGCGCGAGCGGATTTCAGAACCTGGAGACGACGTTCAAGTACCGCCTCTTCCGGGATCCGGAGCATGAGTTTGTGATGTCGGTCGGTCTCAGCGTCGAATGGGCCGGAACGGGCTCGCAAAGTGTCGGAACCGACCCTTTTAACACCTACACACCCACACTGTACCTCGGAAAAGGGTTGGGTGATCTTCCCGACACCCTGTCATGGATTCGACCGATCGCCGTCACGGGGCAGATCGGCTATGCGATCCCGGCGAGACGTTCGACGACGACGCTGAGCATAGACCCTGATAGCGGTGACCTGACAGCCGATACCGAATTTCATCCGAGGGTGATCAATTGGGGAGCGACCATCCAATACAGCATGCCCTATCTCAAATCGGCGGTCGTCGATCTTGGCCTGCCGGATTTTGTTAATCATCTGATCCCGATCGTCGAAGCAACGATGCAAACCCCGGTCTCGAATACCTTGACGTCCGGGACCCTGACGACCGGGACCATCAATCCGGGGATCCTTTGGGTCGGAAACTCGTTTCAGGTCGGTGTCGAAGCCCTGATTCCGATCAATCGGCAGAGCGGAACGAATGTCGGGGTGATCGCGCAGTTGCACCTGTACCTCGACGATATCGATCCGCGCGGGATTGGAAAGCCGATCTTCGGCAATGCCGTTCAGCCCGCCAGCCCGTTTCCGAGGAATTGATCATGCGCCGCACAGCTTTTGCCGTACTGGTTCCGCTGTTGCTGCTGCTCGTGACGGGCAACGCACTTGCGCACGCTTCTCTCGACCATGCCGAACCGCGCGTCGGCAACAAGGTCGCGACCGCACCACGCGAGGTGACCCTGTGGTTTACCCAAAAGCTGGAGCCTGCCTTCAGTTCCGTGACCGTGACCAACGCCGCCGGCCAGCGTGTCGATACCGGCAAACCACGTGTCAGCGGCAACCAGATGTCGGTCGCACTGCGTTCAGGGGGCGCGGGAACATACCGCGTAAACTGGCGTGTTCTTTCCGTGGACACGCACACGACGGACGGCAGCTTCACCTTTCAGGTCGGGCAGTAAAGGCCTGATGATCTGATGCTAGGGGACGCTGTAAACGTCTCATTGATCGTCGTCCGCGCGATTCACTTCGCCGCCACCGCGATAACCGTCGGCATCCTGATTTTCAGGGCAGTGGTGGCGCAGCCCGCGCTGCATTCAACGGGAGCTGCCCGCATCCTCGTCATTGGTCAGATGATCGTTCGTGCCGCATGGATCGGCCTAGCGGTGACCGTGGCATCCGGCGCGGCCTGGGTTCTGTTGCAGGCCGCCGCCATCAGCGGTCTGCCGCTCGGCGAGGCCGCGACCACAGATATCCTCTCCACCGTGGTGACGGAGACGCAGTTCGGGATGGTTTCGGAAATTCGCCTTGCACTGGCGATCGTGCTGGCCGCTTGCTTGAGCTATGACCGACTTCCGCTGGGCCGACCTCTCGCGCTCGCCTCTAGCCTCGGCCTCGTAGCGGGCATCGCATGGACCGGACATGCCGGGTCAAGCGCGGGCGATATCGGCAACATCCACGTGATGGCAGACGCGTTACATCTCATCGCCGCAGCGGCCTGGCTCGGTGGACTTGTGCCGTTCACCCTTGTGCTGGCGGAGGTTCGGCGCAACCAGGATCATGCGTGGGCCTCGCTTGCATCGCAGGCAGCACGCCGGTTTTCCAGCCTCGGCATGGTCAGCATCGGCACAATATTGGCGACCGGCATTGTCAATGCCTGGATTCTGGTCGGTTCAATCAAGGGGCTGCTCACAACGGAATATGGATGGCTACTCATGCTGAAGATATTTCTCTTCATGATCATGCTCGCCTTTGCCGCCATCAATCGGTATTGGCTGACGCCTGATCTTGCCTTGCCGCTGGGTAATGAAGCGCAGCTCAAGGCCCTTCGTCGACTGACGCGCAACAGCGGAATCGAGATCGCCTTCGGACTTGCGATCTTTGCGGTCGTCGGGGTGCTCGGGACCTTGCACCCCGCAGTTCACTTGGCGAACTAGCGTCCCCAACAGCCCCCTCCACGATAGCATTCAGTTGTTCTAATGTTATTCGCTCGCATTGTCCCTTCCCGGTTAAAAGCGGCGCGACCCTAACGGGGCGCTATTTCCGGTGTACCGCCAAGAGCGGACGAACTGAGGTGACGGGATTCACCCCCGCTCATCTAGCAACGAACGGTCCAACTACAGGAAGGTGTTCTTTGCTGCTCTCTCTCTGGGAGCCAACATTCTCCCTAATGCCGGCCAAAGAGCCGCGCTTGGCGTGCCTTCAAGCTAGTCAAGCTGATTATCCAACGCCCGCCCTCGCGGTGGGCATCGATCAGCCCGCGCTCCGCCCAAACACGTACGGTCTCGTAGTTCAAGCCACAGACCGATGCAGCACGCTTGAGGGGCAAGCCAGTGCGGGGCCGGCTGCTCAAGCTCCGCGACGCGGGCCTGCAACCGTGCGATCGTCTGCTGCAAGGCAGCGACAACATCATCCTGATCGTCAGTCTCGTGGCCGGTCTCTCGCGTATCTGCATCCATGGTCAGGCGCCTCCGGTCAAACGCGCAGGGCCGCCGGCAATGGCGTCGAGAATCTGCCAGCACTCATCCTGCGTCCACTCACATGGGCGCTCGAAGCAGCGCATCGCTACCCTCAGGTGCTGGTCGCAACGGAGGGAGGCACGAAGATCGTCTTCGCGGACCGCGCGAGCCTCGGAACGCATGGCGCCGTCCAGCTCGACCAAAAGGGCCAAAAGCCGGCGAGCTTCCTGCCGGCGTGCCTCCAGATCAGGGATCGAGCCGAGTCCTGCGCAACCTTCGTCGAATTCGGCAAAAGCAATATCCAGGCGGCTTTGATCGGCGGGCCGGGACAAGTTGTTGCGACCGAGGTGTCGATTGACCGCGTCGATGACAGTGGGCATCCGCCAACGCGGCTGCTTCTTTTCGTAGCCATCGGGCGCCACATGACGCAAGGCACGGCGGACAGTTTGCCGATCAAGCTCCAGCATGTCGGCGGCGCCGAACGCGGAAACGAGTTTCACGTTGAGTTCCTTTCGATGTTGTTGTCGCTCTCGAAATTCGCCATCTCCAGTCGTGCCGGGCGCGCGGGCGCGACCCGCCCCACGACTCCTACTTCTCTAAAACCCTCCTTCTTGCCTGTCTTTTCCCTGTCACTTCCCTCGTTTCTCATCTTCTCAGCAATTGAAAGAAAAGGGGGTCATTACGGTCACAGCAGCTCGAAAAACAAAGGTGCTCAGGGACTTGCGTCGATGACCGGTGTCGTGACCAGAAACGTCCTTACGCCGCTTTCGCGGTCACCGGTCAGTGACCCGCGATCGATTTGTGACCCGGTGTCGTGACCGGCACGCATCTTGACGATGGTCTCGCGGTCATTCCAGCTCACTGGAATGAGCGAGTTGACCTCGCGCGCCGGGTCGGTCGCGGTCGCGGTCTTTCCCTCGAACAGCCGGCTCTCATAGGCCGCGCGGTGGTAGCGAAGACCTGCCGCGTTCAGCGCAATGCCGCAGTAGTAACGGCTCGCGCTATCGCGCATCTCGTTGCGGTCCATGCCGATGCGCGCGTCGCCCATGGCTTTCAGCGCTTTGGCGACCGCTTCGTTGGTCGGCAGACGCCGAGCTTCGCCCTTCAGCTCAAGCCACCATGCCGAATGAGCCAGACAGAAGTCGGAGGAGCGGAGCCGGGCCGTCGGATCAAACTCGACGCAGTCGGCGAGGAAGCCCGCAACGAGGTTGCTGTCCTTGTGGATCGCGTCGGCTGTCTCTTCAATTGCATTGGTGGTCTCAATGGAGCCCCGCTCCAGCGCCCTGCGAAGCCCGGCAATCGCCCAATTCAGAACGCCCGGCAGTTCGGTCGCCACGACCAACTCGCCGGGCTTGGCGAAGCCCCGGCGCAAGGCTTCAGCGGCGGCGCCGATCGGCTTGCGGTTGGAGAACTGGCGCGACACTTCAATCACGATCATGCGGTCAACGATCGCGCGCGTCGCTTCCTTGAACTGCGGCTGGAAGTTGGTCGCCCAAAAGATCGGCGCGCGGATCACGGTGTTGATCATCGGACCGTTCTTCACGTTGATCTGCACCGGGTCCTGCGTGATGATTGATTTGACGTTGGTCGAGAAGTTCCACTGGCCGTTAAAGGCTTCGTGCAAGACCCACGGCGCCCGATGCTGGAACGGCATCAGGCCATGCGTCCCCTCGACCGAACCAATGGGCGCGCTGATCGACTTGCCGAACAGGCCGGCGATGACGTCGAGCGGCCCCGACTTGCCGAGGTTCTGGATGCCCCAAAACACGCACGCCTTCGAGAGCGCGCGCGGCTTCTTGTCGATCAGCGCGCAGCCGAACAGCTCTTGAACGACACGCACAAGCTCGCCCTGATCGTCCTTGTCGCCGAACATATCGGCGATCATGGTTTCCCACCACGGACACGTGGCGGCGGGGTCATAGTCAAGATCGATGCGCCACGTGCAGAAGTGATCAGCGCGCGCGATCTCCAACTCGCCCGTGCGCGGATCGACCAGCCCCGAGCGCGTCGGGATTTTGCCGTGCTGGTCCCACGGGATTTCATCCTCGCGGAAAAGCTCAGGCCGCGCCTCGATCCAGTTGCGGGTTTCGTTGCGCATCTTGGTGCTGTTCTTGAAGCCGAGCCCGACGCAGGCTTTCTCGATGCGCACGTTCAGCCATCTCGGCTCGACGCGCAGCTCCCACACGCCAGCCTTGTAGAACCACGTGTGGTTATTGATGTTAATGATCTGCTCGCCTGCAGCGCTCATGTGGGCGAGCACGGCCTTGCCGAGCTGCACGTGCTCCTCATCCTTGCGCGTGATCACGGGGCGCAACGGCACGACGTTGTCGCCGCTGGCGGTCTGGCGCGCGTCAGACTCGGCCTCGCGCTTGACGATCTCATTGCGCGTGGTCATGCCGGCCTCGACCCCCTCGACGGCCTTCAACGCGGGGTCCTTCTTCTTCTTCTTGCGCTCTTCAGGCGGATGCTTACGGACCCAATCATCGCAGTCGCGGCGGATGTTGCGCTCCTCGCGGCGCCAGTTCCAGCGGTTGCCATAGTCGCCGGCCGCGACCTTCGTCGCCGCAAGCAGGATCGCGACGACCTCATCGACCGCCATGCCACGGCTCAGCATCGAGGCCGCGCACTGGATTTGCGTCTGATGGATCGAACTCTCGCCGCTGCCCATATAGATCATGGCGTTCAGCCGCGCCTCGACGTCGATCGGGGCCTTGATATCGAACTTCTTTGCATATTGCGCAAAGAAGTCGTCCTCGATTTCCTGCACGGTCGCACCGCGCTGGCGAACCTTGCGCAGCATTACGGGCGATTGCTCGCTGAACCACTCTTCGAGATCGTCCAGCTCATAGCGGCGATCGGGATCAAACGACGTGATCTCGACCTCGTTCCATGCGCCGTCCTTGGTGTTGTGCGTGCCGGGAAGGCGCAGCACGCGACTGACTTCGCAGACAGCAGGATCGCCGGCAACGATGTCGGAGAGCTGGCGCAGCGCGGCCTCGATGCGCTCGCGTTCGGCTTGATTGTCGATCGGCTCGTTCGCAGCTAAATCAATGACTTAGCCATTCCACCGGCTTCTCTGCGCGTCCACGCGGGTAATTATTTTCCCCTGCGCAGGGAAGGCCGGGTGCCGGCTGGCACCCGCATAACTCCCGTGCGAGAACGTTGCACACGCAATGCACAGGAGAGAAACAGGGCAGCCTGACATCCGGCCTTCCCTGCGCCCTTTCTCCGGAAAGGGCGTGAAACGGAGAGCAAACCTCGGGCGAAATACGCCGCGAGAACGCGAAGGCGTGGTTGCTGTTTGACAATCGAATCTAAGCTGGTGGAAGTCGCTCTCGTGCCCCGGACGCAGCGCAGCGCTTCTTCAGCGGGTGCGCTGCAGAGCCGGGGCCTATCCCGCCGCGCTGTACCGAACTGCCTTCTGGGTCCCGGCTCTGCGCAGCAACGCAAGAGCGTTGCAGCGCGTCCGGGACACGAGAGCGGTGCGCCCTCACCGCCCCGTCCAAATCGGCTTGCGCTTTTCGCCGAACGCTTTCAGCCCTTCCTTGGCGTCCTCGGTCATGGCGAGCAGCGCGATCTGGCTTTCGGTGTAGGCGATACTCTCGTCGAACGACATCGAGGCGATCGCGCGCATCGCGTATTTGCCGCGGCGGATCGCGGTCGGGGATTTGTCGACGATGCGGCCGATCAGCCAGTCGACCTTGGCATCCAGCTCGGCCGTGGGCACGACATAATTGAGCAGGCCGGCTCCTTGCGCCGCCTTCGCGTCGAACGGCTCGCCAGTCAGCGCCCATTCGTTGACGAGCCGCGGCGGCGCGATCGACTGCAACAGGCTCAACACTTGCATCGGAAACACGCCGACCTTCACCTCCGGCAGGCCGAAGATGACGTGATCGGCGCCGACCGCCATGTCGGTCATGCAGAGCAGGCCCATGCCGCCGGCCATGCAGACGCCGCCGACGCGCGCAATCGCCGGCTTGGTCGCGTTCTGCGACAAACGCAGCAGATCGGCATAGTCGACATTTGGTTTGGAATGATCCATCGCGAAAGCCGCGCCGGAGTTCTGCAAATCCGCGCCGGCGCAGAACGCCTTCTCGCCCGCACCCGTCAGCACGATGACGCGGACATCCTTGTCCTCATGCGCGTCGCGATAGCCGCGTGCGATTCCGGCGATGACCTCGCCATTCAGCGCATTGCGTTTCTCGGGCCGGTTGATGGTGATCCAGAGCGCCTGCCCGCGCTTCTCAGTGATCACGGCTGTGGTGTCGGTCATGGCGCACTCGCTTCCTCTAGTTCCCGTTTTGCAGCCATTTGCGGCAGCACGGGCGGAAGGTGCAAGGGCAATCTGCGGCGAGCCGCCGCTTTAGCGCCTCGACACAAACTTGAAAGGCGAACGAAGCGCGAGCGCTCAGGCCGCGACCGCTTTCCTGATCCAGACCTTGTTGTCGTGGAAAGCGGCTCCGCCGATCGGCGCGATGGTGTCCGCGCCCGTCAACATGTTGATGCCGCGGTTACCGATATGGTTCTTGTTGGGATGAACGGACTCCGCGATCAGCACACCACGGCGCACGCCCTCGAACAGAGTGGCAATCAGCGTGGTCTCGCCGCGGGTGTTGCCGAGCGTCACGGCGTCACCGTCGGCGATGTCGAGCGCGGCCGCATCCAGGGGATGGATCATCACGCTCGCTTTGCCCTCGCGCGCCTGCGAGGACGGCGTCTCGTTGAAGGTGGTGTTGAGGAAGCTGCGCGACGGGCTGGTGGCAAGCCGGAACGGATGGGCCCGATCGGAGTGCTCGATCACCGCCCAATGGTCCGGCAGCGACGGCATCTTGTCGAAGTCCCCCATCGTCTGGCCGAACGGCGGATGCGCCCAATCGGCTTTGAAGTGGAATTTCCTGTCGGCATGGGCGAAGCCGTCGAGATAATGCGAGGTGCGGAAGTCCGGTTGCAGGTCACGCCAGAGATCGGCTTCAAGGCCGGCAATGTCGCCGTGGTCGCTGAGCTTCAGCGTCGCGTCGATCAATTCACGCGGCGTCAGCTCGAACCCCGGATGCCTGGCGCCGAGCCGCGGCGCCAACGCCTGCAGGACCTCATGGTTGGAACGGCATTCGCCGGGCGGATCGATCAGCTTCGGCCCGACCGAGATGTGCTGGTGGCCGCCGCCGTAATAGAGATCGTCGTGCTCCATGAACATCGTCGCCGGCAGCACGATGTCGGCCATCTCAGTCGTCTCGGTCATGAACTGCTCGTGCACCGCGACGAACAGATCCTCGCGCGCAAAGCCCTGGCGCACCAGTGCCTGCTCCGGCGCCACCGTCATTGGATTGGTGTTCTGGATCAGCATCGCCTTGATCGGACCCTTGCCGTGCAGGGCCTCGGCATCACCCGTAAGGATGCGGCCGATCTGCGACTGGTCGAGCGCTCGGATGGTCTGGTCGATGGCGTCGTGGCCTTCGATGATGGATTCGTTGAAGTGCCACAGCGCGTAATTGTTGAAGAAGGCGCCGCCGCCTTCATATTGCCAGGCGCCGGTCACCGCGGGAATGCAGTTCGCGGCATGCATCTGCGCCGCGCCGTTGCGCGAGCGGGTGAAGCCGTAGCCAAGCCGGAAGAAGGTGCGCTTGGTTTCGCCGACCAATTTGGCAAAGGCCTCGATCTCCGCCACCGGCACGCCTGAGATCGCGGACGCCCATTCCGGCGTGCGCGTCTTCAGATGCGCCTCGAGTTCGTCAGGGCAATCGGTGTACTTGTCCATATAGGCGCGGTCGGCATAGCCGTCACGGAACAGGACATGCATCACGCCGCAGGCGAAGGCACCATCGGTGCCGGGCCGCAGGATGATCTTGATGTCGGCCTGCTTCATGGTTTCGTTGTCGTAGATGTCGACCGCCGCGATCTTGGCGCCGCGCTCCTTCCGCGCACGTGCCGCGTGCGTCATCACGTTGACCTGCGTGTTGACGGGATTGGTGCCCCAGATCACGACGAGGTCGGAGAGTGCCATCTCGCGCGGATCGACGCCGGCGATCTTGCCGGTGCCGATCGCGAACCCGATACGCCCGACATTGGCGCAGATGGTCTGATAGAAGCGCGAATATTTCTTCACATGCGTGAGGCGATTGAGGCCGTCGCGCATCACCAGCCCCATCGTGCCGGCGTAATAATAGGGCCAGATCGATTCTGCACCGAACTCGCGCTCGGCCTGATTGAAGCGACGCCCGATCTCGTCGAGCGCCTCGTCCCAGCTGATCCGCGCGAATTGGCCGGAACCCTTCGGCCCGGTGCGGCGCATTGGATACATCAGCCGCTCGGGGTGATGGATGCGCTCGGCATAACGGGCAACCTTGGCGCAGACCACGCCGGCCGTATAGGTCTGCTTTTTCGAACCGCGGACGCGGCCGATGCTGCGTCCCTCGACCACCTCGATATCGAGGGCACAGGCCGACGGGCAATCATGCGGACAGGTCGAATGGCGGATTTCGATCTTGGCGTGCTGGTTCATGACCAATTTGGTAACACCAAAATACCTGTCAGCCGAGGGTATTTATCCGGCAACGCCCATGCGATTTGCTCAGGCCGCGTGCGCCGCCGGTTCCTGCTGCGACCGCGAAGAGCGGCACCGCCACACCGCAAACCGCCCGATATTCCCGGCACCGTCGGCTTTGTGAGGCGTCGACAGTCCGCCTCCCCTGCCGCTACAGTGCCGGCCAACAAGAACGATATCAGGGAGGTGGGTGTGACGGCCCGACAATTGATGCTGGCGCTGGCCGCCGGCCTGCTCAGCGCCTTCGCTGCAGCCCCGTCCCTGGCGCAAGACTATCCCAACCACGCGGTTCGGATCGTCGTGCCCTTCGGCGCCGGCGGGCCGGCCGATGTCGCGGCCCGGCTGATCGGCAATGCGCTCCAGGAGAGTTTCGGCCAGCCCTTCGTGATCGAGAACCGAACCGGCGCGGGCGGCGTCATCGGCACGGTCGAAGCGGCGAAGTCGCCGGCCGACGGCTACACGCTGTTGATGATGTCCAACACCCAGACCGCAAACGAATCCCTGCTGACACCGGATAAACGCAAATATGAACTGATGCGTGACCTCGCGCCGATCGCGCCGGTGAACTATTCCGATCTCGTCATGGTGGTGAACCCGCAAGTCGCAGCGAAGACACTGCTGGAGTTCGTCGCGCTCGCCAAGTCGCAGCCGGGCAAATTGAACTACGCGTCCTCCGGCCAGGGCACGCCCTATCACATGGCCGGGGAGCTGTTCAAAGCCATGGCCGGCATCGACCTCGTGCACGTCCCCTACCGCAACAGCGGCGAGGCGCGCAGCGGCGTGATCGGCGGGCAGGTGCAGATGATGATCGACGCGGTGCCGGCGATGGCGCCTAATATCGGCGAGAACCAGGTCCGCGCGCTCGCGACCACTGGCAAGCAGCGCTCAGCGGTGCTGCCAAACGTACCGACGGCGATCGAGGCGGGCGTAGCAGGCTCTGAAGCCACGATCTGGCTCGGCCTGATGGCTCCCGCCGGCACGCCAAAACCTGTTATCGACAAGCTCAATGCCGCCGTGAACGCGATGGTGAAGCGCCCCGACATCATAAAGCTCTGGACCGAGCAGGGCGCTGTGCCCATGTCGATGACGCCGGACGAATTTGAGAAATTCCTGCGCGGCGACATCGAAAAATGGGCCGACGTCGTCAAGAAGTTCGACAAGTCCTGAGGCTGTAGAGCGACAATGCCTACCATTCAATTCCAGCTCAACGGCGCGGCCACGTCCGTGGATGCCGCTCCCGATCGGACGCTACTCGATGTGCTGCGCGGCCGGCTCGGCGTCACCAGTCCGCATTTCGGTTGCGGAGCCGGCGAGTGCGGCGCCTGCTATGTCATGGTCGGCGACCGCGCGATGGCCTCCTGCGACTTGCCGATGTGGTCGGTCGCGGACAAGGACATCGTCACGGTCGAGGGCCTCGGCACGGCAGAGCAACCGCACCCGCTGCAACGTGCCTTTATCGCCGAACAGGCGATGCAATGCGGCTATTGCGTCTCCGGGATCCTGATCAGCGCGGCGGCGTTGCTGAGGCGCAATCCGTCGCCGACGGAGGCGGAGGTCAAAGCGGCGCTGGATCACCATCTGTGCCGCTGCGGATCGCACAATCGCATGGTCCGCGCCGTACTGCGGGCGGCGTCGCAGATGGCGGCATCATGAGTACGGCGTCCCCTGTCCCGACACTGCCGGTCAGCCTTGCGGCCAATCCAAAGCTGTCCTCCTGGGTGAGGCTCATCGGCGAAGGCCGTATCGCGATCTCGCCCGGCAAGGTCGAGATCGGCCAAGGCATCGTCACGGCGCTGGCGCAGATCGCCGCCGACGAGCTCGACGTCGATATCATCAGGATCGAGATGATCCGTGCCTCCACAGCGACCAGCCCGAACGAGGGCGTCACCTCGGGCAGCCTCTCAATCCAGCAGTCCGGCCGCGCGCTGCGCCACGCCTGCGCCGAGGTGCGCCAGCGCTTCCTCGTCGCGGCATCGGAACGTCTCGGTGTCGATGCGTCGCTGCTCGAGATCGATGACGGCACGATCTCGGGCCCCGGCAATGTCAGGACCAGCTATTGGGAGCTTGCCGGTGACGTCTTGCTCGACCACGACGCCAATGCGGGCGTGACAACGAAGAACTTCGCCAAACGCGCTATCGCCGGACATTCGGTCCAGCGCGTCGATAATCCCGACAAGGTGTTCGCACGGCCGCGCTTCATCCATGACCATGCGCTGCCGGACCTGGTGCACGGACGCGTGTTGCGGCCGCACGTCTCGGGCGCCAATTTGATCGCGCTGGACGAAGCGGCCGCGCGCGCCGTTTCCGGCCCCGTCGCGATCGTCCGCGACGGCGGCTTTGCCGGCGTGGTTGCGGAGAGCGAGGCAGCGGCGGAAGCCGCGCTGAAAGCCTTGCGCAAGGGCGCGACATGGTCGGCCGGCGAACCGTTGCCCGATGAAAATGATCTGGCGGGCTTCCTGAAGAGCCAGCCGGTCGAGACTGATCTCATCGACACCAGGATAGCGGCAACGACAGGCAAGCCCACTCGGACTCTCCGCCGGCAATACACCCGCCCCTACATCGCGCATGCCTCGATCGCGCCTTCCTGCGCCATGGCACAATGGGCCGGCGACGATCGTGTCCACGTTTGGACGCACAGCCAGGGCGTTTACCTGCTGCGCGCCGATCTCGCGATCGTGCTCAAGCTGCCGGCCGAAAATATCGTCGTCGAGCACATGGAGGGCGCCGGCTGCTACGGGCACAATGCCGCCGACGACGTCGCGCTCGATGCCGTGCTGCTGGCGAAAGCGGCGGGCGGCCGTCCGGTGCGGGTGCAGTGGTCGCGCCACGACGAGATGGCCCACCCGCCGTTTGGCGCAGCGATGACGATCGAGGTCGAGGCTGATCTCGACGTGGACAACGAGATCGTCGGTTGGCGCCATGCGATCTGGAGCAACGGCCACGCGGCGCGACCGGGGCGCGCAGCCCAGCCCGCGCTGCTTGCCGCGACCGAGATTGCGAACCCCTGCCCGCGCATGATCTCGACCAACCCGCCCGCTGCCAACGGCGGCGGCGGCGATCGGAACTCCATTCCGCTCTACGACCTCCCGGCCTGGACGGTCACGAGCCACCGGCTGCTGACCATGCCGGTGCGGACCTCGGCGCTGCGGACACTCGGCGGACACGGCAATGTGTTCGCCATCGAGTCCCTGCTGGACGAGATCGCCGCCCTGCGCGGCGAGGACCCGATCGCGTTCCGCTTGCGTCGTCTGCGCGACGAGCGGGCGAAGGACGTCATCCGCGCCGCGGCACGACGCGCGCAGTGGAAACCGCAGAAGCAGTCCGGCACGGGGCCACGGCGTCGGCTTCGCCCGCTACAAGAACACAGGGGCCTATTGCGCCGCGATTGCCGAGATCGAAGGCACTGATGACATCCGCGTCAAGCGGCTGACGCTTGCGGTCGATGTCGGCGAGGCCGTCAATCCGGACGGTGTCATCAACCAGATCGAGGGTGGCGCGATCCAGGCGACAAGCTGGGCGCTGAAGGAACGCGTCCGCTTCGACCGGACGCGCATCACATCGACGTCATGGACCGACTATCCGATCCTGACCTTCAGCGAGGTGCCGGCGGTGGATGTCGAGATCATCCAGCGGCCGGAGATCGAGCCGGTCGGCGCCGGCGAGGCCGCCCACGGGCCGGTGACGGCGGCGATCGCGAATGCGGTCTACGATTGCCTCGGCGTGCGCGTGCGCGACCTTCCGATCACGCGCGACAAGATCATTGCAGCCATGGAGCTAGCATCGTGACGTCAGTGAACATTTTGAGCGGAGGTGCGGCGCAAGGCCTGGTACGCGGCCTCAGCGAGCCTTTCAAGGCGCAGACCGGCCTCGGTATCGACGGCGAGTTCGGCGCGGTCGGCATCATGGCCGACAAGCTGCGCGCGGGGACGGCGGCCGATCTCGTCATCCTGACGCAGGCGCTGCTTGCAAAGCTCGCGGTGGGGAAGTTCGTCATCCCCTCCTCCATCGCAGATGTCGGACGGGTCGAGACCGCGCTGGCGGTCCGCAGCCGCGATCCCAAGGTGACGGTGAAGACCGAGGCCGATTTGCGCGAGGTGCTGCGCAGCGCCGACGCAATCTACGTCCCGGATACCAGAGCCTCGACCGCGGGACAGCAGGTCGCAAAAGTCCTGGATCAGCTCGGCATCGCCTACGAGGTTGCTTCGCGCCTCAAGATCTTTCCCAACGGCGCGACCGCGATGCGGGAGCTTGCGTCGTCGACTGCGACGCGTCCGATCGGCTGCACCCAGGCGACCGAGATCATCGCGGCCGACGGCATCGCGCTATCAGGGGGCGCTGCCGCCGGGCTGCGAGCTCGTGACGATGTACACGGCCGGCGTGACCACGCGGGCCGCGCATCCGCAAGAAGCGGCCGCGCTGATCGCGCTGCTGACCGGCGCAGATCACAAGGAGCTGCGCCAGCGTGCAGGCTTCACCGGCTAGACAACCGCCCTATTTGTGCAGCTGGGTGAGGCCGGTCGGCGGCCCGTCGACCGCGGTCCAGCCGCCGTCGACGAACAGCGTGCTGCCGCTGACATAGCTTGCGGCGTCCGAGGCGAGATAGGCGACGGCGGTCGCGACCTCGTCGGCGCTGCTCCAGCGGTTGAACACGGTGTGGCCGGCATACAGATTGTAGATGTCGGGCCGCTGCTTGAACGGCCCGGTCAGCGCGGTCTCGGCGATGCTCGGCGCGATCGCATTGACGCGCACGCCGGAGCGTCCGACCTCGGAGGCAAACCCCTTCACCAGCAGGCCGATGGCCGCCTTGGTCGAGCCGTAGACGCCGAGGCCCGGCTCGATGGTCACCGCGCGCACCGAGGAGCAGGCGATGATGCTGCCGCCCTTCTGCTCGACCATGATGCGGCCGAACGCCTGGAAGAACCAGACCGTGCCTTTGATGTTGAGGTTGAGGACGCGGTCGAGATCCTCCTCGGTGTAGTCGAGGATGGTCTTGCGGATGTTGAGCCCGGGCGTCGTCACCGCAATGTCGAGCCGCGGAAATTTCTGCATCACGGTTTTAGCCAGCGCATTGACGTCCGCAGCGCTCGCGGCGTCACACGCAGCCGCCTCGGCCCAGCCGCCCTTGTCGCGAATGCCGGCGGCGGTCGCTTCGGCGGCATCAAGCGCGCGATCGGCGCAGACGACACGGGCGCCGAGCCCGGCCAGCGCCTCGGCTGACGATTTGCCGATGCCCGATGCGGCGCCGAGCACCACGGCGGTCTTGCCGGTGAGATCGAAGAGCTTGCGATAGTCAGTCACGAACGAATTCTCCTGTGTTGCTGCTATCCCTTGTAGCCCATCAGCAGGCGCGGCAGCCACAGCGAGAAGGCGGGGACGTAGGTCACGAACATCAGAGCTGCGATCAGGGCGGCGTAGAACGGCAGGATGGTGCGCATCACCGCGCCCACCGAGATGCCGCCGATGGCGCAGCCCACGAACTGCGTCGTTCCGACCGGCGGGGTGTTCAGTCCCAGGGCGCAGTTGATCAGCATCAGCATGCCGAACTGCACCGGATCCATGCCCGCCTTCATCGCGATCGGCAGGAAGATCGGCGTGCAGATCAGGATGGTCGCGGCCATGTCCATGAACGTGCCGAGCACGAACAGGATGACGTTGATGAGCAGGAAGATGACCCAGGGCTGCGTCGAGACCTTGCTCATCATGTCGCCGGCGAAGTCGGCCACCTCGTATAGTCCCATCAGATACTGGAACATGGTGGAGACGCCGATCAGCAGCAGCACCACGCCCGTCGTCTTCACCGCCTTGGCCGCGGCGCGCAGGAAGTTCGGCAAGGTCATGGTACGATAGATGAAGAACGTCAGCAGGATCGTGTAGGTGACCGCGACGGCCGCGGATTCGGTTGCCGTGAACACGCCCGACAGGATGCCTGAGAGGATGATGCCGACGATCAGAAGGCCAGGCAGAGCGGCCGCAAACGAGCGAAAAACCGCGGGCCAGCCCGGGAACTTGCCGGCCGGATAGCCTCGCTTCACCGCGACCCCGTAAGCGGCGGCCAGCATGCACACCATCAGCACGAGCGCCGGCAGCAGGCCGGCGGCGATCAGCGCGCCGATCGATACCTTGCCGCCGGCGGCGAGCGCATAGATGATCATGTTGTGACTGGTCGGCATCAGCGCTCCGACCAGCGAGGCATGGGTGGTGACGTTGACGGCGTAGTCGGTGTCGAAGCCTTCCTTTTTCATCATGGGGATCATCACGGCCCCCATTGCCGACACGTCGGCCACGGGCGAACCGGAGACGCCGCCGAACAGCGTGCAGGCGACCACGTTCGACATGCCGAGCCCGCCGCGGATGTGCCCGACGAGATTCTTGGCGAGCTGCACGATTTTGTCGGCGACGCCGCCATGCAGCATCAGCTCACCGCTGAAGACGAAGAACGGGATGGCGAGGAAGGAGAAGATGTTCATCCCCGACATCATCTGCTGGAAGATGACGGCGACCGGCAGGCCTTCGTAGAGGATGGTGCAAATCGCCGAGAGACCGATCGCGAAGGCAACGGGTACACCGATGACGAGAAAGCCGAAGAAAGTGGCGCCGAGAATGATCAATTCCATGAGGGGACGACCTCTTCGCCGCGCAGGAGAGCAATGATGTGCTCGATTGAAAAGGAAACGATCAAAACGCCGGAGGCGATCAGCGGCACGTAGCGGATGACCTCCGGCAGGCCGAGATTGGGGATCTTCACCGTTCCGACCGACGCCCCGAGGATCCAGCCGTTGTAGGCCATCGCAATGCCGAACACGGCCACCAGGACGTGGATCACGAGTTCGATCTTCTCACGCACTTGATCTGGAAGCATCACCAGCAAGCTGTCCATTCCGATGTGTCCGGCATCGCGTACGCCGACAGCGGCGCCGATCAGCGTGACATACAGGATCAGAACCAGCGCAAGGTTCTCCGTCCAGGTCGGGCTGGAATTCAGCACGTATCGTCCGAACACCTGGTAGAACACGATGGTGACGATAACGAGCAGTCCGGTCACAGACACATACATGCCCAGCCGAGCGACGACGGCGTTGATCCGCGACAGCAAGCCGGTCGACGGTCGTCCGGCGACTTCCTGCTCGTGGCTTGCGACGTGAGGGTCTGTCATCAGCTCTCCTTGCGGGGTCCGGTGTCGCCATGCGGCGACGCCGGACCGACGCTATGGTCTTACTTCGTGTCCTGGATCCGCTTGACGAGGCCCTTCAGCTTCTCGTCGCCGGCGAACTTGTCGTACACCGGCTTCATCGCATCGACGAATTCCGCCTTGTTGGCGATCGTCACGACCTGAACGCCGGCCGCCTCGACCGTCTTGCGGGACGCCTGCTCACGCTCGTCCCAGAGCTTGCGCATGACGGGCACCGATTCCTTGGCGGCCTTGCGGACCATCGCCTGATCTTCCTTGCTCAGCGTGTCCCAGACCGTCTTGGACATCACGAGAACTTCGGGCGCCAGGGAGTGCTCGGTGACGTTGTAGAACTTGGCGGCCTCGAAATGGCGCGAGGATTCGTAAGAGGGCCAGTTGTTCTCGGCAGCGTCCACCAGACCCGTCTTGAGCGCGGTATAGACCTCGCCATACGGCATCGGCGTCGGGTTGGCCCCGAGGCTCTGGATCATGCCGACCCACAGGTCGGATTGCTGGACGCGAATCTTCAGTCCCTTGAGGTCGGCGAGCGACTTGATCGGTGCCTTGACGGTGTAGATGGACCGGGCGCCGCTGTCATAATAGGCGAGGCCGATCAGGCCTGCGGGCGCCATAGCCGCCAGGATCTCGTCGCCGATCGGCCCGTCAAGGACCGTGCGCATGTGCTGCGTGTCCCGGAAGATGAAGGGCAGGCACAACGCGATGGTTTCCGGCACGAAGTTGTTCAAGGGCGATGCGTTGATCCGCATCATGTCGAGTGCGCCGATCTTGAGCTGCTCGATGGTGTCCTTCTCGGAGCCCAGGGCTCCGTTGGGAAACACCTTCACACCAAGCTTGCCGCCGCTCGCCGTCGCGAGCTGCTTGCCCATGAACTTGACGGCCTCGACGGTCGGATAATCAGCGGGATGGATGTCGGCGGAACGGAAATCGCGTGCGGTCGCCAAGGGGGCCGAGACCGCGAGCAGAGCGGCCGCAATGATGCCGGTGAGTGTCTTCATCTGGGCTTCCTCCTGAGGTGATTATATCGTTGGGCAGATGCTGTGGGCCGCCTTGGGTCGCTCCACTTCAGGTGTGAAGTCAAGCGCCATTGTCGTCCGTAGGGCGGGCGGCATTCTGAGTCCAAGCCAAATCCGGCATCGATCAATGCTAGAGTTGCATCGATGGATCAAGCGGGTTCGGAGAGGCAATCTGGGAATAGTCAGTTTTTTCCGAAACCATCTGGCCGTCTGCCGCGGGAAACGTTCACGCGCGTCGCTTGACGCCCCCGGTGCGGCCCCTCCAAGATGCTCCGAAACAAAACGGACCGTCCCGAGGAACGCTCATGCCGCGGAAGCTGATCGACATCTCCGTGCCGCTCAGAAACGACGTGACGGCCGATCCCCCGGGCAATCACCCGACGATCCAGTATATCGATCACCAGCAGGGCCTGCCGCGGATGCTGCAGTTCTTCGACGGCCTCAAGGCGCAAGACCTGCCGGACGGCCAGGGCTGGGCCGTCGAGCAAGTCTCGCTGTCGACCCATAACGGCACGCATCTCGATGCGCCCTGGCACTTCCATCCGACCATGAACCGCGGCGAGCGGTCGTGGACGATCGACGAGGTGCCGCTGGAATGGTGCTTTCAGCCCGGCGTGAAGCTCGACTTCCGGCATCTGCCCGACGGCTACGTAGCGAGCGCCGACGACGTCGAGAAGGAGTTGAGGCGGATCGGGCACACGCTATCGCCGCTGGAGATCGTCGTCGTCAACACCAGCGCCGGCGCCAAATTCGGCCGCGCCGACTACGTCAACTCCGGTTGTGGCATGGGCTATGAGGCCACCATGTATCTGCTCGAACGCGGCGTGCGGCTGACCGGCACCGACGGATGGAGCTGGGACGCGCCATTCGTCTATACCGCGCAGAAATATGCGGAAACAAAAGATGCCGGCCTGATCTGGGAAGGCCACAAGGCGGGACGGCACATCGGCTATTGCCATCTCGAGAAGCTGCACAATCTCGACCAGCTGCCCTCGACCGGGTTCACGGTGTCATGCTTTCCGGTGAAGATCGAGCGTGCCTCCGCAGGCTGGACCCGCGCAGTCGCGATCATCGACAGCTAGTTACCGTCGAGGCCGCTCTCGGCGAGTTCGCGCAAGGCATCAATGTCGCGCACGACGATGGCGCCGTGCTCGAGGCGAACCCAGTTGCGACCTGCCCAGACGCGCAATTGCTTGTTGATGCTCTCGCGCGTCATCCCCACCATCTCGCTGATCTCCTGCTGCGTGATGGTGAGCGTGCCGCTGCCGGAGTCGAGCTTGCGCTCCTCAGTGAGACCGAGCAGCGCGCTCGCGAGCCGACCCGGTAGATTTTGCAGGATCACCTGCTCGACCTGCTGACTGGTCCAGCGCAGACGCGCGCAGAGCAGCTCGATGAATTTCATCGCCAGCGCCGGCTGGCTCTTCACGAACGGCAGGAAGTCCCGGCGGTCGATGATGTAGAGCTCGCAGTTGGTGTTGGCGGTCGCGTCGGCCGACCTTGGCGCGCCGTCGAGCACGGCGATCTCGCCAAAGATTTCTCCAGGACCGATCAGGTTGAGAATGGCATTCCGCCCATCAGGCGACGAAGAGGAAATCTTCACTGTCCCGGCGATCACCGCGAACAAATTGTTTCCCGGATCGCCCTTGGCGGCGATCGTCGCACCGCGCTTCACCATGGTGTGCTTGGCGTAGCGGCAGAGCTGATCAAGCGCGTCCGGCTCCAGATCCGCGAAGATCGGGTGCTTGCGCAGGACCGATAGTTTGTTGCCCGCCGACTGTCGCGGGTCGCCGGTCTTGTCCTGAGGCACGCCGCGGGGCTCCTAAGACTGCAAGGCACTGAAGTTCCTGCGTAGTCAACGTTATCAGGCTTTTCAACCAGAAAGCACGCGCGGCAAATGCCGCGAAAATGCGGCGGTCGGGCCCCAAGTCGGCATCCGAAGGATGCGCCGATGCATTTGATAGATGCAGAGTTGCAGGTAACGCAATTCTTATTGCGTTGAGACGCTGCCGAACGCCCGGAGCTGGCCCGGGTGAGCATCGCGGATTTGGCGCGCCAGATCAGACGATGATCTCGCGAGAGTCGGCGAGAGCGTTGTGGACAGAAGGTCAGGCCGCGGCCAGAGCCTCGACGCCGGCCGTCGGGCAGCAGCTTGTACAGCCGCATGACGCCCTCGAGGAGATTGGAGAACGAGGCTGTGATGTCCTCCTCGGAGAACACGTCTCGCCGGAGGCAAAATGGACGGGGCGTCCGAGATGCTCAGAGTTTCAGCCTGACGTCGCAAATATCGGGCTCGGCGGGATCCGGCCTCACCTCGAAGCCGAGCTGGCGACACATCTCAAGCATCGTGGTGTTCTCCCTGAGAACATCACCGGAGATCGCTTTGAGCCCTTCCGACTTCGCGTAGTCGATGATCAGTTGCATCAGCGCCCAGCCCAGCCCCCTGCCCTTGAGATCGGACCGCAGCAGGATCGCGTATTCGCCGCTCTCGTAGATCGAGTCCGAATGGAGCCGGACCACGCCGACCATCTCGCCGGTCGCCTCGCCGAATGCGATAAATGCCATCGCGCGCGCATAGTCGAGCTGGGTCAGGCGCGCGATGAACTCGTGGGTGAACTCCTTCATCGGCGCGAAGAAACGCAGGCGAAGGTCGTGCGCCGTGACGTGACGCAGGAATTCGTGGATGGTCGGCTCGTCTTCGGGACGCAAGGGCCGCACGAAGATGCGCCAGCCGTCCTTGAGCTCGAGGCGGCGTTCCCATTGCGACGGATAGGCCCGAACGGCGAAGTTGGCAGGACCTGAGCCGGCAAACTTCCGTTGCGGCGGCCCGACCGCGACGCGGGCATCGACCGCGGTGATGCCGGTTTCATCTGCGAGCAGCGGATTGATGTCGAATTCGCGGATCTCGGGAATGTCGGCGGCCATCTGCGCCAGCTTGACCAGGACCATGGCGACGGCGTCGGGCTTCACCGCCGGCACGTCCCGGTAAGCGCGAAGCAGCCGTGACACGCGCGTGCGGTCGATCAGGTCGCGGGCCAGTTGCAGATCGAGCGGCGGCAGCGCAAGCGCCCTGTCGTTGATGATCTCGACCGCGATCCCGCCGCGGCCGAAGACAACGACGGTGCCGAAGGTGGGATCGTCGGCCAGGCCCAGGATCAGCTCGCGCGCCTTCGCCTTGACGACCATCGCCTGCACGATGACGCCCTCGATGCGAGCTTCGGGACGCAGCTTCCTTGCCCGAGCGATAATGTCGGTGGCAGCGGTGCGCACCGCCTCGGGCACGGTCAGATTGAGCACGACGCCGCCAACATCGGATTTGTGGACGATGTCGCGCGACATGATTTTCAGCACGACGGTGGCGCCTTGCGCGAAGATGACTTTCGCGTGGGCTACCGCCTGCTCGACATCAGTGGCGGCATAGGTCGGAACCATTGCGATGTCATAAGCCTCCAGCAGAAGCTTGATCTCGACGGGTTCGAGCCATTCGCGACCGTCGGCGATCGCAGACGTAACAATCTGCCTGGCAGCCTGGGCGTCAGGCACGAACGTATCGGGCATCGCCGGAGGAACCTGGCTCAGCTCCTCCACGACTTCGCGATGCCTCACGAGGTACATGAAGCCGCGTACCGCGTCGTCTTCGGTCGGATAGTTCGGAATGCCGGCGCCAGACAGTGTTTCGATGATGTTCTGGTCTGCTCCGATCCATGAGGCGAGCACGGGCTTGGCCCAACTGCGGTGCTTCTGGCGATATGCCTTGACGCGTTCGGTCACCATCGTTGCGATATCGGCAGCCGAGGCGATCGCGGTCTGCACATTGAGGACCAGGACAGCGTCATTGCCGGAATCGGCGAGCAGCACCTCCAGCGCCGCCGCATAGCGCGACGCATCGGCGTCGCCGACGATGTCGACGGGATTAGCGCCGGACCAGGTCGGCGGCAGCGCGTCATCGAGCTTCTTGCGGGCGTCCGCCGAGATGGCCGCCGGAATGCCGCCGAGCTCGACCAATCGGTCAATGGCGAGGACGCCGATCCCGCCGCCATTGGTCAGGATGGCGAGGCGCTTTCCGGCCGGGGATTCAACGCGGCCGAGCGTCTCGGCGCAATCGAACAGCTCGCGCAGATCGGAGACCCGCAGGACGCCCGCGCGGCGGAACGCCGCGTCATGGACCGCGTCGGCGCCCGCGAGCGCACCGGTGTGGGTGGCGGCCGCCCTCGCGCCCTGCGCCATGCGGCCGGATTTGACCACGACGACCGGCTTCACGCGCGCCGCGGCGCGCGCTGCCGACATGAACTTGCGCGCGTCCTTGATGGCCTCGATATAGAGCAGGATCGCACGAGTCTTGTGATCCATCGCGAAATGGTCGAGCAGATCGGCAATATCGACGTCGATCTGATCGCCGATCGAGACGATGCCGGAGAAGCCGACGCCGCGCTGCGCGGCCCAATCGACCATGCCGGCCGCGATGGCACCCGATTGCGAAATCAGCGCGAGATTTCCCGCCCCCGGCATGTGCGCGGCAAAACTCGCATTGAGGCTCACGCCGGGCATCATGATGCCGAGGCAGTTCGGCCCGATCAGCCGCATGCCGTATTTGCGGGCCGCCGCGATTGCGGCCTCGTGCAGGGAGCCCGGTTCGTGACCGAGCCCGGCCGAGACGATCAGCGCGCCCGCCGAGCCGCGCCGGCCGGCTTGATCGATAATGTCGGGAACCGCGCGCGCCGGCGCGGTGATGACCACGAGCTCAGGCACGAACGGCAGTTTGTCGAGGCTGCCCACCGCCGCGACGCCGCCGATCTCGGCATGTCGCGGATTGACGAGGCCGAACTGCCCCGTGAATTCAGCCTTCTGAATATTCTCCAGAATGGCGCGTCCAACGGAGACCGGGCGGGCGCTCGCACCGACGAGCGCAACGGAACGCGGCGACAGCAGGTTCTTCAGACGATAAGTTGACATGAAAGCAAATGCGCCCGGTCGGTGGCGGTTCCGATGGTTGACGATCAGGCCAATGAACTGGCTACCGTCTAGTACGAGATCATAACCCAGCACGGTGGCTCGCCAATGACGGTCTTTGTCACACCGCCCCAAACGATCTCGTTCAGGCGCGAATGATGGTAAGCACCCATCACGATCGCATCGATGGCATGGGAATTCGCCCAACTTCCCAGCACCTTGCCGATCGAGCTGCCGCTGCCCGTCGTGGTTTCGAACGAGGCGTAGACCCCGTGTTCCCTCAAGTGGTCGACCAGAGCCGTCCCGGATTGCACGATCCGGTCGGACTTGTCGTCCGCCACGGTCACCACGCGGACCGAGGCAACTGCCTGAAGGATAGTCAGCGCGTCGCCGACCGCTCGCGCCGCACGCGCGGAGTGATCCCAGGCGATCATGACGTTCTCGAATTCCGGTCGCAGCTCGTTCACATGCTGCTCCGGGCAGAGCAGCACTGGCCGCCCGGATTCGAACAGGAGCGTCTCGATGATGTGCTCGGTTCGGCTGTCGTGCGGCTTCACGGGGACCAGCGTGAGATCGCTGAAACGCGCGTGCTCGGCCAGGATTGACGCGATCTGGTCTGCCGGCACCTTGGCCGATCGGCTTTGAGCGCGAATGTTGGCGCGGGAGGTCGCATGGCTGAACGCATTCAGGAGCTGCCGCATGTCGCCGGCTTCGCGCAACCCTTTTGCCTCGGCGGCATCGGAATCGTCTGGCAGCATCACCTTCGGCCGCACGAAAACATCGTCTTCGAGTGCCAGAGCGGTGATCCTGGCGCCGAGGTCGGCGGCAACGGCAACGCATTTCTCGATCGCAGCAAGGGCCGGCTCGCGCGGCTGGCCGACGAGCGGCAGAAAGACGTCCTTGATGGGCATCGGGATTCTCCTTTGGCCGCCAGATTAGGCTCGGCTTCGTCGGGACGCTTGATCCTCCTCAAGCCCGGGGAACTCCGCCAGCCTGGACAGGCGTTGACCGAGGCCAAGGACTGGCCGCGATCTCCTCCTAAGGGTTAACCTGTCGCGAGGTGGACTGCCTTTCGATGCATGTGGAAGTGTCAACTGGAATGACAGAGGATTCTGCGACCCAGGACCGGATCTTTGCGGCGCTCACCGATTCTGCCGCGCATCCAGGCGTGAGGCGGATCGATACGCACGCAGCTTCGGTTTTTCTCGAAGGCAGGCGCGCACTGAAAATCAAGCGCGCCGTGCAGTTTCCGTTCCTCGATTATTCGACTCTCGAGAAGCGCAAGGCGGCGTGCGAGGAGGAGCTCAGGATCAACCGGCCGCAGGCGCCGCAGATCTATCATCGGGTCGTGGCGATCACGGAAGAGCCCGACGGATCGGTGAAGGTCGACGGCCCCGGCCGGCCGATCGAGTATGCGGTCGAGATGTCGCGCTTCGACGAGAGCCGGACGCTGGACCATCTGGCCAAGGCCGGTCCGCTGGATGCTAATTTTGCCTCGGCTGTCGCCGACGCCATCGTAGCTTCGCATGCCGCGGCGATCCCCGCCGACCGCGAGGCATGGGTTTCCTCCATCCCCGGCCTGATCGACGGCAACAGCAATGGCCTGCGGACCGGCTTCGAAGCCGGAGAGATTGCACGGCTCGGTACAGCCTCGCTCGCGATGTTCAGGGGCCTCCGGCCGCTGCTCATAGAGCGCGGCCGTCAGGGCTTCGTGCGCCGCTGCCACGGCGACCTGCATCTTGCGAACATCGTGTCGATCGACAAAAAGCCGGTGCTGTTCGACGCCATCGAGTTTGACGCCCAGATCGCAACCATTGACGTGCTCTACGATCTCGCATTCACGCTGATGGACCTGCTGCGCCATGATCAACGATACGCCGCCAACATCGTGCTGAACCGTTATCTCGCCGCGACGCCGCCCGAAAATCTCGACGCGCTCTCCGCATTGCCGCTGTTCATGTCCGTCCGGGCGGCGATCCGCGCCCAGGTGGCCCGGGCACGGCTGAAGCCGTCACATTCTAGTAATCCCGGCATCGTGGACGACGCACGGCGCTATTTTGGCCTCGCCCGGGCGCTGATCCACCCTCCCGCTCCCCGGCTGATCGCGGTCGGCGGACTGTCAGGCACCGGCAAGACGATTTTGGCACGTGCGCTCGCGCCGGTGGTTACGCCGCAGCCGGGGGCCGTCGTTCTGCGCAGCGACGTCGTCCGCAAGCAGATGTTCGGGGTCGAGGAGACCCACAAGCTGCCGGCATCCGCATACACGCCGGAGGTTACAGCCCGCGTTTACGACATGTTGGCTCAGCACGCCCGGCGGGTGCTGGCGCAAGGCCATTCGGCGATCATCGACAGCGTATTCGCCCGCGAGGACGAACGAGACGTGGTCGCCGCACTGGCACGCGAGCGCAACGTGCCGCTGAGCGGCCTATTTTTGGTTGCGGACCTCGCGACCCGGCAGGCGCGGATCGGAGGCCGCCGGGGCGACGCATCCGACGCCACGCAAGAGGTTGCCGCGCTGCAAGAGCACTATAATATCGGCCATGTCGGTTGGGCGACCATCGATGCATCCGGGACGCAAGAGCAGACGCTCCAGAACTGCCGGGACGCGATCGCCGCAAGTAAGGCAATCTGCAGATAAGGCAATCTGTTTGACGCGGGTAAGGATGGCGCGACCCAGCACGAGTTCGACGGCGGCCGCGCGCGCCAAGCCTGCGGCGAAGCGCAACGCCCTGCCCGGCCGGCTCAGCCCCGGCATGGTCTGCGATACGGCCTTCCGGATCATTGCCCGCCGTCACCTCGACGCCGTTCTTGCCCAGCATGACGGCACCTGCCGCGGCGATCCAGAGGCGCTGCACCAGATCCGAATCGCACTGACGCATCTACGCACCGCCATCCGCTTCTTCTCGCCGATGGTGGATGACGCCCTGCGCCCGCAGGTCTGGACCGAACTGAAATGGCTGAACAGCCAACTCGGCATGGTGCGGGACCTCGACGTGGCGATCGAGCGGGTCATCGCCGAGAGCGGCGGCGAGTTGACCGTGATTGCCGAACTTCAGCACTGGGACGAGAAGCGCGCCGAGAGCCATCGTCTGCTGGCGCGTGCGCTGCAATCCGCGCGATATCGCCGTCTCGTCGAGCAGACCTCTAGCTGGATCGAGAGCGGCCCCTGGTCGACCCGGCGCAGCAAGGAGGCCATCCGGTTGCGCCGCTGCTCGCTTGCCGACCACGCGACGGCGCAACTCACGGAGTGGGAAACGACGCTGCTCAAGAAGGCGCGCAAGCTCCGCAAGCTCAACGTCGAGGAACGGCACAGGCTGCGGCTTCTCAACAAGCGGCTGACCTATTCGATCGAGTCGCTGGAGGACCTGTTCGCCGACGACTCGTTGACGAAGCAGAAGTCGATCCTCAAGCAATTGCGCAAGGCGCAAAAGTCGCTGGGACAGTTGAACGACGATGCGCGAGGGCAGACCTTGGCCGCGTCATTGAACGAGGTCGTCCCAGAGGCGGGCATTCGCTTCCTCAGCCGCAAGCGGGAAAAGAAGCTGTTGCGGACCGCCTCGGACGCCTACCGGAAACTGGACAAGGCCAAGCCGTTCCGCTCCGCCGACATTGCGCCGAATGCGGAGCCTGAGGATTAGGTGATCTCGCCAAGGCGAGCTGAAACCGGGCACGGCTCAGCGCGGAATGACGGCGGTGGCCTCGATTTCGACGCGCGCCGCCTTCTCGACGAGGCGGACCACCTGAACCAGCGCCATCGCCGGATAGTGCGCGCCGAAGATGGTGCGGTAGGCCTTGCCGAGCTCTTTGAGGTTCGTCAGGTACTCGTCCATGTCGACGACGTACCAGGTCAGCCGAACCAAATGCTCGGGCTGCGCACCGGCCTCAGCAAGGATCGCGGCGATGTTGCCCAGGGTTTGGCGCACCTGCGCGACAAAACCCTCCGCGAGACGTTCCTCGGCATCCCAGCCGATCACGCCGCCAGTGACGACGATGCGTCCCTCGGCGGCCATGCCGTTGGCATAGCCTTTCGGTACCGGCCAACCAGACGGCTGAAGTACCTGCGCCTTGGAGCGGGTTTCGTCCTCGGCTGCTGTCGGCAGCACCGCGAGGTGCGGGCCTTTCGGCGTCGTCACGGACAATTCTCTATCCTTCTCATTCCGCCGCGACGCCAGAGGTCGTCACTGCGGCTTGCGCCAGTTGCCGCAGGGCGAAGCGTTTTAACTTGCCAGTCTCGGTCTTCGGTAGCTGCGTCACGAACTCGATCGCGCGCGGATATTTGTATGGCGCGATCTCGCGCTTGACATGCTCCTGCAACGCGGTGACCAGCTGAGCGTCGGGCGTCACGCCAGGCGCGGCAATGACATAGGCCTTCACGATCATGCCGCGCGCCTCGTCCGGCGCACCGACGACCCCGCACTCGACGACGGAGGGATGCGTGAGCAGCGCCGCCTCGACGTCCGTGCCTGCGATGTTGTAGCCGGCCGACACGATCATGTCGTCCGAGCGCGACTGGTACCAGAAATAGCCGTCGCTATCCATCAGGTAGGTGTCGCCCGTGATGTTCCAGCCGTTCTGGACGTATTTGCGCTGCCGCTCGTCGGCGAGATAGCGGCAGCCGGTCGGCCCGCGTACCGCGAGCTGTCCTATCGTGCCGGGCGGTAAATCATTGCCGGAATCGTCGACGATCTTGGCTTCATAACCCGGCACGGGCTTACCCGTCGCACCCGGGCGGATCTCGTCCTCGGTAGCGCTGATGAAGATGTGCAGCAGCTCGGTCGAACCGATGCCGTCCATCAGCTTGATGCCGGTCGCCTTCAGCCAGGCGTCGAATGTCGGCTTGGGCAGCGTCTCGCCGGCGGACACGCATTTGCGGAGCGAGGAAATGTCGCGGCCCGAGAGCTTGCCGATCATCGCCCGGTACGCGGTCGGCGCGGTGAAGCAGACCGTGGTCTTGTGCTGCTCGATGGCGTTCAGAATGTCGTCGGGCGCCGTCTTCTCCAGAACGACGAAGGAGGCGCCGATGTGCATCGGAAACAGCACGCCACCGAAGCCAAACGTGAAGGCGAGCGGTGCCGAGCCGACGAAGCGATCCTTCTGCTCCGCACGCAAGATGTTGCGCGCATAACCATCGCAGACCGCCAGCATGTCGCGGTGGAAATGCATGGTGCCTTTGGGATCGCCGGTCGTGCCCGACGTGAAGGCGATCAGGCAGATGTCGTCGGAGGCAGTATCGACAGCTCTGAACTCCGGGCTCGCCTCCGCCATCAGCGCCTCGAGCGAGTCGCCGGCGCCGTTGCCCCAATAGACCACGTGCCTGAGGCCGGGTGCTGCGGCTTTCGCCTTCTCCATTTCCTCGGCGAGTTTTCCATCGCAGAGCGCCAGTGTGATCTCCGCCTTCTGGATCGGATAGGACAGCTCCTTGGCGCGGAGCAATGGCATGGTCGCGACGACGATGCCGCCAGCCTTGATCACCGCGAGGTAGGTCGCAACCATCATCGGATTGTTGGCCGAGCGCAGCAGCACGCGTTCGCCGGTCACAAGACCAAGCCTGCCGACCAGTACATTGGCGATGCGGTTCACGAGCTCTTGCAACTCGCGATAGGTGTAGCTGCCAGCGGGGCTGATGACGCAAGGGGCGTCGCCATGTCCCTGCTCGACCCAGCGGTCGAGGAAATAGCTGACGCTGTTCAAGCGGGGCGGATATTGCAGCTCGGGACGCGAGAAAATGAATTCGGGCAAAAACTCTCGCGGCGGCAGATGCTGCCGTGCGAACGCATCGACATGGGCCGTTGCGGCGTTGCCGTCATGCGAGCCCGAGACTTGAACCTTGGCGGCGTTGGCCATCGCACGCTCCTTTCGGCATGGAAAGCACCCGGCAGCACTAACTTGAAAACATTTTATGCTTAAAACAATTTGGTGCAATAGCGGATTTTGGGCATCCTGTGCCTTTTCCGGCGGCAAAATGGGATTAGTGGGGCGTCAGCCCGCGGACCTAGGTCCGGCGACGACCGGCTGATTTCTGCGCCGATGCCTTGGTCTTGGCAAGGAGCCGCATCAATTCGCGTACATCCTTCGGCGTCAGATCGGCGAACAAATCGGCGATCCAGGTCTCGTGTTCCGCGGCCATTTTGCGAAACTCGCCGCGACCGAGTTTCGTGAGGCGGATCACCTGAACGCGGCGGTCCGTCTCGGAAGTGCGGCGGTCGAGATGACCGGATTCCACGAGGCGTTCGACGAGGCCGGTCACGTTGCCGTTCGACACCATCATGCGCTTGGAGACGTCGGACAGCGTCATGCCGTCAGGCGCCTTGTCGAGCTGCGCCATCAGGTCGAAACGGGGCAATGTGACGTCGAAGCGCTGCCGCAACCGGCCACGGACCTCGCCCTCGATCAGGGTCGTGCAGGTCAAGAGCCGCAGCCATAGCCGAAGCTCTTCGGCGTGATCCTCCGGAGTTTCGACGGCCTTGGTCTCGGAATCGAGCATGTTGATGCAGTCACTCACGGCCGGCATTGGCGCGGGCACGGATTCCCCAACGTTTTGAGCTTCAAATAAATCGAAGCCGGCTGCAAGCCTAAAGCCGCAACAATCGACCGCACGCTGATTTCTTTAGGCTTCAAATAATTGGCGCGCCGCTTGCATGCGCGGCGGCGCGCAGCATGACGACGCCTTGAGCTCGCTTGCCGCGGCAGCAATCATCGGCCTAAACTTGGATTGAAGTAGCGGCTTGCAGCGCAAGACCGTCGTCACGGGGGACTGATCATGAAGACGCAGATGACCTTGGCCGCAGCCGCGTTGCTGCTTGGCACCGCGAGCCCTTCCCTCGCCCAGGAGAAGATCAAGCTGGGTGTAATCGTGACCCTCTCGGGGCCTGCTGCCGCGCTCGGCCAACAGGTTCGCGACGGCTTTGCGCTCGGGATGAAGGATCTCGGCGGCAAGATGGGCGGCCGCGATGTCGAGGTCATCGTGGTCGACGACGAATTGAAGCCGGACGCAGCGGTCACCAAGGTCAAGGGCCTTCTGGAACGCGACAAGGTCGACTTCGTGGTCGGCCCGATCTTTTCCAACATCCTCCAGGCGATCCACCGGCCCGTCACCGAATCGAAAACCTTCCTGATCAGCCCCAACGCCGGCCCATCTACTTTTGCCGGCAAGGACTGCAATCCGTTCTTTTATGTAACCTCGTACCAGAACGATCAGGTGCACGAGATCCTCGGCAAGGTCGCGCAGGATCGCGGCTACAAGCGCATGTATCTGATGGTGCCGAACTATCAGGCCGGCAAGGACTCGGTCGCCGGCTTCAAGCTCGACTACAAGGGTGAGATCGTCGAGGAATCCTACATGCCGCTCAACACGCTGGACTTCCAGCCGGAGCTTTCCAAGATTTCATCGCAGAAGCCCGATGCTCTTTTCACGTTCATGCCGGGCGGCCTCGGCGTCAATCTCGTCAAGCAATACAAGCAGGCAGGCCTCGCCGACAGCATTCCGGTGCTCTCGGCTTTCACGGTGGATGAATCGACCTTGCCGGCGCAGCAGGACGCCGCGGTCGGCATGTTCGGCGGCGCGAACTGGGCTCCAAATCTCGACAATCCCCAGAGCAAGAAGTTCGTTGCCGCCTACGAGGCCGCCTACTACAGCGTGCCAGGCACCTACGCCTTCCAGGCGTACGATGCTGCGATGCTGATCGACAGCGCCGTCAAAGCCGTGAAGGGAGATCTCTCGAACAAGGATGCAGTTGGGGCCGCGCTGAAAAAGGCCGACTTCACCTCACTGCGCGGCGCCTTCAAGTTCAACACCAACGGCTATCCAATCCAGGATTTCTACCTGACCAAGGTCGCCAAGCGCGCGGACGGCAAGTTCCAGACCGAGATCGTCCAGAAGGTTTTTGAGAATTACGGCGACCGTTACGCCAAGGACTGCAAGGCGGCGAACTAAGCCGCATCGCGTTATGGGAGGATCACAATGAAGAGCGAAATCACCGGCATCACGCGGGCCAATGAGGGGATCCAGGGCATCTCGTGGAACATCCTCGGCCAGACCTATGTGCCGAAGAGCAACACAGAGCACAGCTTCTCCTGGCACGCGACGCTGCCGCCGGGCACGTTCGTGCCGCCGCACATTCATCCCGACCAGGATGAATATCTCTACATGCTGGAGGGCAAGCTCGATTTCATGCTCGGCAAATTCCGAGTCGCAGGCGACCGCGGGCGATCTGATCCGGCTCGGCATGGGCGTGCCGCACGGCATCTTCAACAAATCGGAGCAGACCGCGAAGGTGTTGTTCTGGGTGTCACCGACCCGCAAGCTGTTCGACCTGTTCTGGGGCCTTCACAACATGAAGGAGCAGAAGCCGGAGGACGTGGTGGCGATGGCGGCCGAGTTCAACATCCACTTCCTGCCGCCGCCTTCCGGCGGCTAGCAGCGCATCCTAAGCGCGCACCGCCGCAAGTCCCGGCACTGCAGCGAAGCCGGCTTTGGTGGCGTAGCCGCGTACGATCGCTTCGCGCTGGGAATAGCTCAGCACGTTGTCGACATTGTCGAAGCCGTCAGGCGCGAGTTGCTCGACGGCGTCGATGACGCCCTCGGGGCCGCCGCGACGGTTGGAGCGGACGATGTCAGCGGTCATCGGCAGGCGCTTCTTCTCGTATTCAAGCAACGCCTGGCGCGGGTGCTCGGCGCGCACCAGCGCGTCGGCGAGGCAGCGTGCATCGAGGATCGCCTGCGAGGCGCCATTGGAGCCGACCGGATACATCGGATGCGCGGCATCGCCGAGCAGTGTGACGCGCCCGGACGACCAATAGGGTAACGGATCGCGGTCGCAGGTCGGATATTCATAGAACTCGGGCGTGGCCGAGATCAGGCTCTTCACGTCGATGTAAGGCACCGAGAAGCGCGCGACATGCGGCATCAGTTCCTCGCGCCGGCCCGGCCGCGACCAGTCTTCCTTTCGCGGCGGCGGGGCATTGCCCTCGCCGACCTTCACCAGCACCGCCCAGTTGGTGAGACGGCTCGCGGGGCTCGATCCCTCCGCGATCGGATAGATCACCACCTTGGCGTTGAGGCCACCGGCGACGATCATCGACTTGCCGGTCAGGAACAGCGGCCAATCTCGCGCACCACGCCACAGCATCAGGCCGTTCCAGCACGGCGGCCCCTCGCTCGGAAACAGCGTGTCGCGGACCCGCGAATGGATGCCGTCGGCACCAATCAGAATGTCCCCGCGCGCGGTGTGAATGTGCGCGCCGGCGCGATCGAAGAAATAAGCGGTGACGCCGCCCTCGTCCTGGGTGAAGGCACCGAGGCGGCAGCCGGTGTGGATGGCCTCCGGCCCGAGCCGCTCCTCGACGGCCCGATGAATGACGCCCTGAAGGCGGCCGCGATGGATCGAGAATTGCGGCACATCGTGGCCGGCGTCGACACCGCGGGCCTCGCGCCAGACTTCCTGGCCGTGACGGTTGAGGTAATAGAGCTGGTCGGTGCGGATCGCGACATCGTCAAGCTGCTGGAGCAGACCGAGGCCTGCCAGCTCTCGCATGGCATGGGGCAGCGTGTTGATGCCGACGCCAAGCTCGCGGATGGTCTCGGCCTGCTCGAAAATCTCGCAAGCCACGCCGCGCGAGCGCAGCATCAATGCGGTGGTGAGACCACCGACACCGCCACCGACGACAATCGCCTTCATCACCCCTACTCCACTCGATACACACCAGGCAATGCGGCTAAATTCGCACGAGCAGTCACTCTGCCGCAAGCGGCTTTGTCGCCTCCGCCTTGAGCTCGGCCCGGGTCTTGGGTTTAGCCTTAATTCTCAGCTCCTCGAGATCCTGTCGGTCCCGTGCGCTGTTGCGGAAAATCTGATCTTTTCCGGGAAGATATTGCGGCGGGCAGAACGCGTCGTCTGCTCCGTACCAGGCTGCCGCCCGCGTGGTGAAGAAGGGATCGACCAGATGCGGCCGCCCGAGCGCGACGAGGTCCGCCCGGCCGGCGGCCAGGATGGTGTTGGCCTGGTCGGCGGTCGTGATGTTGCCGACGCACATCGTGGCCACGCGGGCCTCATTGCGGACCTGGTCGGAGAACGGGGTCTGGAACATGCGCCCATAGACCGGCTGCGCATCGCGCACGGTCTGCCCGGTTGAGACGTCGACGAGATCGACGCCGGCTTCGGCAAAAGCGCGCGCGATCGCCACCGCGTCGTCGCCGCCGATACCACCCTCGGCCCAGTCGGTCGCGGAAATGCGCACCGACATCGGCTTGTGCGACGGCCACACGGCCCGCAGCGCCTCGAAAATTTCGAGCGGGAAGCGCAGGCGATTGACGAGCGATCCGCCATAATCATCCGTCCGCGTATTCGTCAGCGGCGAAATGAAGCTCGCGAGCAGATAGCCGTGGGCGCAGTGCAGTTCGAGCATGTCGAAACCGCAGCGTTCGCCGCGCTCGGCCGCCGCGACGAAAGCGTCCCTCACCGCATTCATGCCGGCGCGATCGAGCTCACGCGGAACCTGGCTGTCGGGGAAATAGGGCAGCGGCGATGCGGAGAACACCTCCCAGCCGCCCTCCTCCAACGGACGATCCATGCCGTCCCACATCAGCTTGGTCGCGCCCTTGCGCCCGGCGTGGCCCAATTGCAGGCAGATTTTCGCAACCGAATTGCCGTGGACGAAGTCCACGATGCGCCGCCAAGCCGCCTCCTGCTCGTCGTTCCACAGGCCGGCGCAGCCGGGCGTAATCCGCGCATCGCGGCTGACGCAGATCATCTCGCTGAAGATCAATCCGGCACCACCGATCGCCCGCGAGCCATAATGCACCAGGTGGAAATCGGTCGGCACGCCCTCCTTCGCCGAGTACATGCACATCGGCGATACCACGGCGCGGTTGGCGATCTCCATCTCGCGCAAGCGGAACGGCTGAAACAGCGGCACCATCGGCTTGTTGACGTCGACGTCGAAGCCGCTGTCGCGAACCTGCCTGGCAAACGATTTCTCAACCTCAGCCACGAAATCGGGCGCGCGGAGCTTCAGATTGTCATAGGTGATCGCCTTCGAGCGCGTCATCACGCCGAAGGCGAACTGCACGGGATCAAAATCCCAGAAGCGGTCGACATGCTCGAACCAGACCAGCGAGACGTCGGCGGCGTGCTGCGTCTTCTCGACCTCTTCGCGGCGGCCGTGCTCATAGACGTCCAGCGCGCCGCCTTGATGCTGGGCGCTTTCTCCATCGCGTCAGCCAGCGCGATCGCGTCTTCCATCGCGAGCTTGGTGCCCGAGCCGATCGAGAAATGCGCGGTCGCCTTGGCGTCGCCGAGCAGCACCATGTTGTCCTTGACCCAGCGTTTGCTGCGGATCATCGGGAAGTTGCGCCAGGTCGAGCGGTTGGTGAGCAGTTGGTGGCCATCGAGGAACCAGCCGAAGATCTCAGCCATCCGCGCGGCGGATTGGGTCTCGTTCAGACCCGTCAGTCCCGCGCGTTCGAACGTCTCCGGATCGGTCTCGAAAATCCAGGTCGAGTGCCCGGCTTGATATTGATAGGCATGGGCGATGAACGGCCCCCACTCCGTCTCCTGGAAGATGAAGGTGAAGGCATCCAGCGGCCTGGTCGAACCCATCCAGGCGAACTTGTTGGCCCGGAGGTCGACTTCCGGGGCGAAATGATCGACGTATTTGTCGCGGAAGCGGCTGTTGATGCCGTCCGCGAGCAGGATGAGATCGGCGTCGGCGAAGCTGGATTCGTCCTCGACGTCCGCTTCGAAAATCAGGACGACGCCCAGTTCGCGCGCTCGCGCCTGGAGAATCAGGAGCAGCTTCTGCCGCGAGCAGCCACAGAAGCCGTTGCCACCGACCCGATGGACCGTTCCGCGGAAGTGCACGGCGATGTCATCCCAGTAGGCGAATTCCTGGGTGATACGGCGATAGCTCGGAAGATCGTGCTTCTCGAAATTATCGAGCGTCGCGTCTGAGAACACCACGCCGAAGCCGAAAGTGTCGTCCGCGCGGTTGCGCTCGTACACCGTAATCTCCGCGCTCGGCCGCTGCTTTTTGAGCAGGATTGCAGCGTAGAGACCCGCAGGTCCGCCACCAATGATCGCGACTTTCATGGGAGCCTCGCCAGTTCAACCCGCCGAAACTATTTTAAGCCTAAACTAATTTCGCGCAAGTCCCCATTGCGGTAGGATGCCGGCAAAGCCCGGCTTAGTCGCCCCTGAAGACCGGCTTGACCTTGTTGGCGAAGGCCTCGAAGGCCCGTTCGAAATCCGCCGTCGTCATGCACAGCGCTTGAGCAACAGCTTCCGCCTCGATCGCCTCCTCCACCGACATCGCCCATTCCATGGCCAGCATCCGCTTGGTCATGGTGTTGGCGAAGGTCGGTCCCTCCGCAATCTGCTTGGCCAGCAGCTGTGCCTGGGGCAGCACCTGCTCCGATGTGACGATGCGGCTGAAGAAGCCCCAGCGCTCGCCCTCCTCCGCAGTCATGAACCGGCCGGTGTAGAGCAACTCGGAGGCGCGGGACTGTCCGATGATCCGCGGCAGGATCGCGCAGGCGCCCATGTCACAACCAGCAAGGCCCACCTTGTTGAAGAGGAATGCGACCTTGGTCCCGCTCGCCGTAAGCCGCATGTCCGACGCCATGGCGATGATCGCGCCCGCGCCGGCGCAGATACCCTCGACCGCGGCAACGATCGGTTGCGGGCAAGCCCGCATCGCCTTGACGAGGTCGCCGGTCATCCGCGTAAACGCGGTCAGCGCCTTGGTGTCCATCTTCACGAGCGGACCGATGATCTCGAACACATCGCCGCCGGACGAGAAATTGGCACCGGCGCCTGTCACGACGATGGACTTGACCGCATCATCGAACGCGCAAGCGCGAAAGAAATCGGTGAGTTCGCGATAGCTCTCGAAGGTCAGCGGATTCTTCCGTTCGGGACGGTTGAGCGTGACTGTCGCGACACCGTCGATTATGGCCAGCAGGAAATGCTGCGGCGAATAGTCCGCAAGCGGTAAGGTCACGGGATTGGCTGGTCTGCTCATGCGATCTCCTTAGCTTCTTTGTTCCTCGCCTGCGCCATACGCGCTAGATTTCACCACCGGCAACAGCGATCGCCTGCCCCGTGATTGCGCCGGCGCCCTCGCCGCACAGCCAGACCACGGCATCCGCGACCTCCTGAGGAGAGATCAGCCGCCCCTGCGGATTATGTTTCGCGAGCTCGGCAATGGCTTGCTCGCGGCTACGCTCCGTCTTTTTCATGATGTTCTCGATGCTGCCGGCGACAAGATCCGTGTCGGTGAAACCGGGGCACACCGCGTTTACGGTTACGCTGCTGCCAGCCATCTCGATAGCGAGGGACCGCACGAGACCGACCACAGCATGCTTGGCCGCAGTGTACGCGCTGACGTAGGCATAGCCCTTGAGCCCGGCCGTCGACGCGATCGCGACGATGCGCCCGTAGGGGCGATCCTTCATCCCGGGCAGCACACCGCTGATGGCATGGACCACGCCCATGAAATTGACGTCCATCATGCGCGCGAACAGGGCGCTGTCGGATTTGAAGAACGGCGCGGACTCGGCACTTCCCGCGTTGGCGATCAGAATGTCGATCGGCTGCCGCGCGCTCGCTTCAGCGATGGCGGCCTTCAAAGAGGTTTCGTTCGAGACGTCGGCGACGGCTGCAAAATGCGCAGCTCCTGCACTGACGGCCTCTTCAAGCGTCGCGGCGTTCCGGCCAAGCACCGTCACCGTGGCGCCGGCCTCGACGAGCGCTGCCGCGATGGCGCGACCGATGCCGCGACCGCCACCAGTCACCAGCGCGTGCGGCGAATGCGGTAATCCGGACATGCGCTGGCTTCCTTGCATTCTGCTGATCGCTCCTTGGATATATTTTAACCTTCAAACTTTTGCAAACAAGGCTCGACTTGGCACCGCGAACAACTGCACGCCAACGACCGGCCCAAAAATTGCTTTAAGTATAAAATTATCTCTTCCCATCCCTCACAGGCCTGTTAGCATCGAAGGGACGAGCAAAAGGATGTCGCGTGTCGCAGCCTGCGCCAATGATAACAAAGGACGGCCGCTTCGCCTATGAAGCCGCCGGCGATCCGGGCGCGACGCCTCTGATTTTCCTGCACGGCATCGGCGGTGCGGCACGGGCCTGGCGGCAGCAGCTTGCTACATTCGGCGACCGCTTCTACACGATTGCGTGGGACATGCCGGGCTATGGCGGATCGGCGCCGCTCGCCAGCGTCAGCATCGCTGCCCTGGCCGATGCGCTCCAGCAATTCATCGAGCAGCTTGGTGCGAGCAGGCCCATTCTGGTTGGCCATTCCATCGGCGGCATGATCGTCCAGAAATGGCTGGTGCAATCCCCAAAACTGGCGCGCGCAGTCGTGCTGGCGCAGACCAGCCCGGCCTTCGGCAAGGCCGATGGCGATTGGCAGAAATCGTTTATCGCCGCACGCCTGGGACCGCTCGATCGTGGGGAAACGATGAAGTCGCTGGCGCCCTCTCTGGTGGAGGAACTCGTGGGCGACGATCCTGATCCCAAGGGAATGGAGCTCGCACGCGAGTGCATGGCAAGCGTGCCCGAGGCGAGCTATCGCGCCATGATGCTGGCCTTGATTGGATTCGATCAGCGAGCCACCCTCAAGGACATTTCCATCCCGACGCTGCTGCTGTCCGGCTCCAGGGACAACAACGCGCCGGCCGCCATGATGGCGAAGACGGCGACCTACATTCCATCTGCCGAATATGTCGAGTTGGCCGGTGCCGGCCATCTTGCGAACCTTGAGCGCCCCGATGCCTTTGACGAGGCCCTCGGCGGGTTTCTGTACTCCGTCGCCACCAAAACGTAGGGTAACTGCGCCATGACCATGCAAGTCAGCAAGAATATCGGCGCAACCGACAAGGTCGCGCTCGATGCGCCGATCTTCGATCCCGTCGCGTTCCGCCTGAGCGACGAACAAGCCGGCATCATCGCGCGGGCGCGCGAGATCGGCCAGAGCGTGTTCGCTGGCCGCGCCGCGACTTACGACCGCGAGGCGATCTTCCCGTCCGAGAATTATCGCGACCTGCATCGCGTCGGCCTGCTCGGCATTGCCGTCCCCAAGAAACATGGCGGGCTCGGCGCAAACTACCAGACCTACGCTTTGGCGGCAGCCGAAATCGGCCGTTATTGCGGCGCGACTGCGCTCACCTGGAACATGCATGTCTGCTCGACGCTGTGGTCGGGCCCGCTCGCCGACGATCTCGACATGGACGCTGAGACCCGCGCCGAGCACGAGCGCCGGCGTGCAGTCCATTACAAGCGCATCGTCGAGGATGGCGCGATCTATTCGCAGCCCTTCTCGGAGGGTGGTGCGGCAGCGGCAGGCGGCGTCGCTTTCGGCACGGAAGCACGGCCGGCCGAAGGCGGCTGGATCGTCAACGGCAAGAAGATCTTTGCATCGCTCTCCGGACATGCGGACTATTACGGCGTGCTCTGCACCGAGATCGAGGAAGGCGAAAAGGCTTCGCGCCGCAATACGCTTTACCTCGCCATCCCCGCAAAATCGGAAGGCGTTTCGGTCGTCGGCGACTGGGATCCGCTCGGCATGCGCGGAACGGTCTCGCGCACGCTGCTGTTCAAGGACGTGTTCGTGCCGGGAGATTCGGCGCTGATGCCGCGGGGCGTCTATTTCCAGGCCGCGATGCGCTGGCCGCACATGTTCCTGACGCTGTCGCCGACCTATATGGGCCTTGCGCAAGCCGCCTATGACTTCACCGTGCGATATCTGCGCGGCGAAATACCGGGCATGCCGCCGGTCAAGCGCCGGATGTATCCGACCAAGCAAATTGCGGTCGCGCAGATGCAGATCAAGCTCGAGCAGATCAAGGCGATCTGGTTCCAGGCCGTCACCGAGGCCCGCGCCAATCCGAGCAAGGAGCAGGTGCTGCGCGCCTATGCCGCGCAATATTCGGTGATGGAGGGCGCCAATGAGCTCGCTACACTCGCGATCCGGACCTGCGGCGGCCAAGCCATGCTCCGCTCGCTGCCGCTCGAGCGCATCTATCGAGACAGCCGCTGCGGCTCGCTGATGCTGCCCTGGACAGCCGAGCTCTGCCTCGACCGGATCGGACGCGAAGCGCTATACGAGGCCGGCGAAACGGACGACTGACGGTGGACCTCTGTAGTCTGATCGATCGCAACGCGGCGTTCGCGCCAGACAAGACAGCCATTGCCTTTGAAGGCGAGCGGTTGAGCTATGCAGCGTTCGCCGCACGGATCGAGCGGAGCGCGGCGACATTGAAGCAGGAGCTCGGCGTAGGCCGGGGCGACCGCGTTGCCATCCTCAGCCTGAACCGGCCGGACTATCTGGTTCTGCTCTATGCCTGCGCCCGGCTCGGCGCGATGCTGGTGCCCCTGAACTGGCGGCTCGCTATCGCCGAGCAGCTTTTCATCCTCACCGATGCCGGCGCCAAGGTTTTGGTGCTCGAGCAGGCATTTGAGGGGGTTCTTGCCGAGCTTGAGGAGACTGCAATTGTCGGGCTCGACTTCGAGCCGCCTCGCGGCACGACGTTCGAAAACCTGTTGGCTCGAAGCCGGGGCACCGGCTGCAACCCGCACACTGATCTCTCCTGCCCGCTCCTCATTGTCTACACGTCAGGAACGACCGGACGGCCCAAAGGCGCGGTGCTGCGCCAGGAGGCGCTGTTCTGGAACGGCGTCATGAGCCAGCACATGCACAACATGACGTCCGATGACCATGTGCTGACGCTGCTGCCGTTTTTCCATGTCGGCGGCCTCAACATTCAAACCACGCCGGCGCTCCAGCTAGGCGCGACGGTCACGGTTCACGCGCGCTTCACGCCGGACACTGCGCTTGCAGCCGTCGAACGGGAACGACCGACACTGACCGTGATGGTGCCGGCGATCATCCAGGCCGTAAGCGAGCATCCCGCCTGGGCCACGACCGATCTTTCGTCACTCAAGGCCGTCACGACCGGCTCGACCATCGTGCCGCCGCATCTGATCGACCGCTTCGTCGGCCGTGGCGTCCCGGTGCTTCAGGTCTACGGCTCGACGGAGACTTGTCCCATCGCAGTCTACACTCGGCTTGGTGGCGATCTCTCGCGCGCGGGATCGACGGGACTTGCCGGCCTGTGCTGCGAAGCGAAGGTGATCGATCAGGCCGGCAACGAGATGCCGGTGGGCGCGCCGGGCGAGATCGCGGTTCGCGGCCCCAACGTGTTCTTCGAATATTGGAGCAACGCGGACGCCACGCGCGATGCGCTGCACGACGGCTGGTATCGCACCGGCGATATCGGCCTGTGCGATGCGGACGGCTATTTCTGGGTCCGCGACCGCAAGAAAAACATGATCATATCCGGCGGCGAGAATGTCTACCCTGCAGAGGTCGAGCGCGTCCTGCTCGAACACCCCGATGTCAGCGAATGCGCCGTGATCGGCCGGCCCGATCCGCGTTGGGACGAAGTGCCAATCGCCTATGTGATTCAGCGATCCGGCTGTCGACTGGAAGCAGACGAGTTGAAAGTGCATCTTCAGGCACAACTCGCGCGCTACAAGGTTCCGCGCGAGATCGTTTTCGTTACCGACCTGCCGCGCACTGCGCTGGGCAAGGTCCAGCATTTTCTGCTGAAGCAGCTTGATGCGCAATCGCGCACGCGAGGAGAAGCATCTTGAAGATTGCGGTTCTAGGCGGGGGGAACGGCTCTTTCGCGGCCGCGGGCGATTTTGCGCTGTCGGGACATGCGGTCCGGCTCTGGCGCCGCGACGCGAATCAGGTCGCAGCCCATCGCGCCGCCGGCTCGCGCATCCTGGTGAAGGATCATAACGGTCCTCACGACGTCAAGCTCGCGGTGGTAACGGCCGACATTGCCGAAGCGGTCGACGGCGCAGAGCTGATCCTGTGCCCTGCACCTGCCTTCGCGCAGCCCGACATTGCGCGGCTGCTTGCTCCACATCTACGAGATGGACAGGTCGTGTTTCTGCCGCCGGCGACGTTCGGCTCGATGATCTTCGCACAGGCTGCGCGGGATGCGGACAATCGCGCCAAGCCGAGCTTTGCTGAGACCGGGACGTTACCCTGGCTGACCCGCAAGCACGGGCCATTCGAGGTCGCGATCACCATCCGCGCCAAGCGACTTCCGGTCGGCGTTTTCCCGCTCGATCAAGCGCCGCATGCACTTGAGGTGATTGGACAGGCTTTCCCCGGCGCGGTCGAGCCGTGCGGAGATGCTCTCTCCGGCGCGCTGATGAACGCAGGCCCGATTATCCATCCGCCTCTGATCGTGATGAATGCGGGCCCGATCGAGCATTTCGAGCGGTGGGACATCCACAAGGAAGGAACGCAAGCCGCGATTCGCCGAGTTACGGATGCACTCGATGCCGAGCGGATCGCCGTGCGTGAGGCACTCGGATATGGCGCACCGCATTTTCCGCTCGCCCATCATTATGCGAGGGAAGGCGAGATCTGGATGTATGGGCGCGGCTCGCATGACCGGCTGACCGATTCCGGTGACTGGCGCGAGCGGATCGTGCTGAGGGAGCATCGCTACATGCGTGAAGATTTGCGGCTTGGGCTATCGCTGCTGGTCTCCGTCGCCGGCCTGGCGGGCGTGGCCACGCCATTGGCCAAGGCGTTCCTGGCCATCGGTGGCGCAGTCTGCGGTGACGATTTTGCGCAAGGCGGTCGGACGCTCGAGACGCTGGGGCTCGGCAATCTCGGCAAGGCCGAACTGCAGACGCTTCTTCGCAAGGGATTTTGACCGATGACCAGCCGAGCTAACATTGCCTGTCTCGGGGCCGGCCGCATGGGCCGCGGCATCGCCGTCGCGTTCGCCTATGCGGGGCATACGGTCACGATGATCGACATCAAGGCCCGCTCAACGGAAGATTTCGCCAGGCTGGAGGCTGACGCGCTCGGCGAGGTCAGGAAGACCTTTGCCAGCCTGTCGAAGCTGGGGCTAGTGACCGAGGCGGATGTCGATCCGCTCATCGCACGGATCTCGGTGGTGCCGGCCAGCCAGAGCGGTGTTGCACTATCCGACGCGGGAATAGTCTTTGAGGGCGTCCCCGAAGTCGTCGAACTGAAGAGAGAGATCCTGGGGGCGGCTTCAAAGCAGATCGGCCCGGATACGATCATCGCCTCAACGACGTCGACCATTCTCGTCGACGATCTCTCAGGTGCCATCGTGAATCCCCGACGCTTCCTCAACGTGCACTGGCTCAATCCGGCCTATCTGATACCGCTGGTCGAGGTTTCGCCCGGCAAGGCTACCGATCCTGCCATCATCGACGAGGTCAAGGCGCTGCTCGAAGGAATCGGCAAGGTGCCGGTGGTCTGCGCGGCGACGCCCGGCTTCATCGTTCCGCGCATCCAGGCGCTCGCGATGAACGAGGCCGCGCGCATGGTCGAGGAAGGCGTCGCCAGCGCCGAAGAGATCGACAAGGCGATCCGCTACGGCTTCGGCTTCCGCTACGCCGTGCTCGGGCTGCTTGAATTCATCGACTGGGGTGGCGGCGACATTTTGTACTACGCCAGCCGGTATCTCGAGGACGCACTTGGCAGTGACCGGTATCGCGCGCCGGACGTCATTTCGCGGAACATGCAGGAGGGCCGGATTGGCTTGCGAACGGGCGCAGGCTTTCTCGATTATTCAGGTATGGACGTCGACGCCTATCGGGTGAAGCGGCTTCAGGCCATGGTCGACCTGCTCCGGCACTTCGACCTGGCGCGTCCGCCGGTGCTCGATCGCGGCTAGAGCATTATCGGTTCTGATTGAATCAGAACCGAAGCTCTAGATTCTTGTTTTGACGCGTTTTCTTCACGCGAACCGGTATCCACTTCGCTCGAAAACGCTCTAGCCGAAGACGTCCTGAAGCACCCCTTCACGCACCACCGCGACGCCATCGAGCTCGATCGTCGTCCCCATCATCGGCAGATCGAAATGGCCCGCCGTGTAGCGGCCGGCGAATTCATTGGCCCCGGTCGAAAACAGGAAGTTGCCGGAGACGGCGCGAATCTCCGTGCCGTTGGTATCGCGCTGGTCATACATCGACAGCGCCTCGTAGCGTGCGCCCGGATTCATGCCGAAACCGACATGGGATACCGCATAGGCTTCCCGATCGCCCCAGGCCGCGAGATAGGCGCGCATCATCGCGGCATCCGTGCCCTCGCCGTCGAGCTCGACGACATAATCGTCCTTCAGTGTCATCTTCACCGGAGATGTCAGGTAACGCTTGAAGGTCAGGTTGATGTCGCCGGGCGCCATCACCAGCGTGCCATTGATCGTTCCGCTCTTGGGGAAGCTGACAACGATGCCGCCGGGCCAATGCGCCAACGTACCTGGTTTGTCCGTCCACCCCCACACGCCGACCGTGGACGCACCGACCATATCGACGTCGAGCGCAGTGCCGGCTTTTGATGTCACCCGCATCCGCTTGGTCCCACGCAGCATTTTTGCCGCCGCACGGACGCGCTTTTCGAGCGCGGAATCCGGCACCATCCGCTCCAGCGCCTCGGGATGCTCGTTGGAGATCACCAGGATGCGCGCACCGGCCTTGAGGATCTCTGGTGTCTCCACGGCATGCATCAGACCCTCGATGGTGCAATCCACCACAAAGCCGGCCTGTTGAAGCGCGGTGATGACCGGCTCGAGCCGTTGGATCGCCTCACTCGCCCCCGTTGAGCGAACCGGAACAATATTCCGGTTACGCGGGGTCGGCATAACCACGTGAAACGGTCGCGCGCCCATCCGCAGCAGCGCGAGCTCCGCCAGATGAACATTCAACGCACGTGACTGGGTTTCCGAGAGGATCGCGGCGGTATCGCCGGCCTTGACGGCGCATCGTTCAAAGATCTCGCAAAATGCGTCGATCCATTTAGCTTCAATGCGATCAGCCAGCATGGTCTACTCCCGTCTTCTGGTTTCTTCTTCGCAGTTCACGCTTCGGGGAAACCCCGCAGCAGGTACGCACGCAAGGCCCCCAGCAGACCATTCAGGATCAACCCCAGCAGCGAGATCGTGATTAGCGGCACGAACATATCGACGGCCTGAAAAGTCCGGGCCGCCGTGACGAGGGCATGTCCGAGCCCATCCGTCGACGTGATCATCTCGGCCAGAAACACCACGATGCAGGAAATGACAAGGCCGATTCGGCAACCGGTCAGGATCGACGGCATCGCCGCCGGCAGCACCACCTTGAACAGGATCTCATAGCGCGGCGTTCCCGCCGCCATGGCCGACCAGATCAGCTTCTGCTCCACCGTCGACGCGCCGTAATAGGTAGAGAGCAAAATGGGAAAGAGTGCGTCTGCCGCCACCAGCGTGATCTTCGATCCGTGTCCGAAGCCGAGCAGCAACAGAAGTGCCGGATAAAGCGCAACCTTGGGCAACGGCGCCAATACGCGAACGATCGGCCGAACCACGGCGTTGATGGCCGGACTGGCGGCAGCGGCGATGCCGACGCTGACACCGAGCACGACCGCAATCGCGAAGCCGGCAAACAACCTGATCAGGGTCGCCGCAATATCCTGCTGGAACGTCCAGGTCAAAAGTTGCTGGAGCAACCGGCCGAAGACGTATCCCGGCGGCGGCAGCAAGACTGCAGGCGCAAAGCCAAATGATACGAGGCCCTGCCACAGCGCGAGCACCAGCACGATTGGCGCGAGCCCGAGGATGCTTGTGGGGTGAAGGCGCGATGTCATGAGAAGCTCAGCGGCATGTCGAACTGAGGCTCGGACCACCGCACCAGCCTTGCGCGAATCCGCTCGAAGATCGCATCCAGGCAGATTCCCATCGCTCCAACGATAATGATCATCGCGAAGACCGTGTCGTATTGGCCCATGTCGAGCGCGTTGAACAGGATATTGCCGGCGCCCGACTGGCGGGCAATCATCTCGCTGGTGATCATCGTGATCAGCGCCAGCACGAGTCCCGTGCGGCACCCGGTCAGAATTTCCGGAAGCGCCGCCGGCAGCACGATCCGGACCAGCCGTTGCACAGGTGAAAGCCCCATTGCGGCGCCCGACCAGAGCATTTTCTCTTCCACTGCCTTGGCGCCCTCGAAGCTGTGATAGATCACGGGCAGGCTGACGCCCAGGAAGATCACCAGTGTCTTCGTAACGTCGCCGACGCCCAGCCACAGCATGATGATCGGCATCAAGGCCGCCTTCGGCACCGGATAGATGATCATCAGCAGCGGATTGAAGAAGGCCGCGACGGCCCGGCTGCGGCCCATCAACAGGCCCAGCGGAATCGAGATCAATACCGCTATGCCGAACCCGATCGCCATGCGGCGCAGCGAGGCCAGGATATTGATCAGCGATTCCCTGTCGCCAAGAATGTCCGGAATCGCCCGGATCGCCTCGATCGCCGTTGGAAAGCTGTCATTCTTTAGCGCGAGCGACGCCACCTGCCACATTGCGAGCAATCCGATGCAGGCAAGCACCGGGGCAGCACGTCTCGCCAAGGCAGCAGGCGATATCATGACGAAGACCCAATTAGGTCGCTCTCGTCAAACATCCGCTCGATATCGACGACGTATTTCTGGTAGCGCGGGTCAAGCAGCAGCTCGTTACGCCGGCGTGGCCGCGGCAGGTCGATGTCGATGACGTCGCGGATGCGGCCGGGCGATGTCGACATCATGACGACCTTGTCCGACAGGAAGACGGCCTCGTCCACCGAGTGGGTGACGAACAGCACCGTCTTGCGATCACGCTCCCAGATGTTCAGGAGATCGTTCTGCAGGCGCGTCCGGGTGTGAGCATCGAGCGCACCGAACGGCTCGTCCATCAACAGAACCTCTGGATGGTAAGCCAGCGTCCGAGCCAGTGCCACGCGCTGCTTCATGCCGCCGGACAATTCCTTGGGATAGAAGCTCTCATAGCCCTTGAGCCCGACCATCTCGATCAGGGCCCGGCTCTGCGCTTCCGCCTCAGTAGCCCGCACGCCCCGCTGACGCGGGCCATACATCACGTTACCCAGCACGGTCTTCCACGGAAACAACGCGAATTCCTGAAACACCGGACCGCGATCCGGCCCTGGCCCCGTGATTGTCCGTCCCTTTATCTTTGCTGAGCCGCTGGTCGGGCTGACGAAGCCGCCGACGACGTAAAGCAGGGTCGACTTGCCACAGCCGGACGGACCAAGGATGGAGACGAAGGCCCCCTCGTCGATCGTCAGCGAGATGTCCGATAGCGCCACATGATCCTTGCGCGTCGAGGTCTGGAAAACCTGCGAGACGCGCTCGATCTCGATGATTGCAGAAGCCGGTTTTTGCGGCGTCACCGGTCTCACCCATTCGCTCGATCTCGAAGGCACTACCTTCATCCCGTCTCACTTCACTCGCGCGAATCCTGCGCAACAGACTCGCTGAACGTCCTCGTCAGCGGCACGAGCTTAGCAAGAAACTTGCCAGACTACCGGCTGTTTCCGAGCAGGTGCGCCGCGTCATTCGAACCAGGGCCATTCTGCGGGCCCTTCATGCGTGACAGCACCGCCTGGCGCCTGGCCAACCAATCGCGCATATTTCGCGAGGGCGCCGGCACGGTGACGAGGCGGACGCGGCTTCCAATTGTGCCGGCGAGCAGTGAGTTCCTGCTCGTCGACGAGCATATCCATCCGCCGATTTGCAGCATCAATCCGGATCCTGTCGCCATCGCGAACCAGCGCCAGCGGACCGCCAACGAAGGCTTCGGGAGACACATAGCCGACGCACATTCCGCGAGTGGCGCCAGAGAATCGTCCATCCGTGATCAGGGCCACCTTCTCGCCCATGCCCTGTCCATAGATCAGCGCGGTGACGCCAAGCATCTCGCGCATGCCTGGACCGCCCACCGGCCCTTCATTGCGGATCACGAGCACCTCGCCCGCACTGTAGCTGCGGTCACGAACCGCTGCGACGCAAGCTTCTTCGTCTTCGAAGATGCGCGCCACACCTTCAAACAACTGGCTCTTCAAACCCGCGACCTTGATCACCGCGCCATCAGGGCAGAGGTTTCCCTTCAGCACTGCCACGCCGCCATCGGGCATGATTGGCGCCCGAGCCGCGTAAACGACCTCTCCGTCGGGTGCGTTGGCGGCGCCATATTCTTCGGCAAGTGTACGGCCCGTGACGGACAGGCAACTGCCATCGATATGCCCGCTCTGGATCAGCTCCCGGATCACCACGGCGGCGCCGCCGATATCGTAGACATCCTTCGCCGTATATTTGCCTCCAGGTCGCAGGTTTCCGATCAGCGGCGTCCTCGCAAAAACCTCGCCGACATCATCGATCGTGAATGCGATCCCGGCCTCGTTCGCGATCGCCGGCAGATGCAGCGCAGCATTGGTCGAACCACCCGTGGCAGCCACGATTGCCGCACCGTTTTCCAGGGATTTCCGCGTCACGATGTCGCGCGGCAACGGCCCGCCGCGCTCCAGCATCTCCATGATGAGGCGTCCGGCGCCCCGCGAAATCTGGGCGCGCTTGGCATAGACGCCCGGCACCATCGACACGTTGGGAATGGTCAGGCCCATCGCTTCAGACACCATCCCCATGGTGTTCGCGGTGAACTGGCCGGCGCACGCGCCGATGGTCGGCAGGCAGGCGCGCTCGATCCGCTCGAGCGTGGCGCCGTCGATCTCTCCGGTCATGAAGCTGCCGACAGCCTCATAGGAGTCGAGCACGGTCAGGGTCCGCCCGTCCACACGGCCCGGCAGCGAGCTACCGCCATAGATGAAAATGGACGGCACGTTGCACCGGACCATCCCCATCATCACGCCGGGAAGCGTCTTGTCGCATCCGCCGTATCCGATCAGCGCATCGTAGGCGAGACCATGGACGACGGCTTCGATCGAATCGGCAATCAGCTCCCGCGAAAACAGGGAGAACTTCATCCCCTCGTGATTCATGCTGATGCCGTCGGAAACCGACACGGTCGAAAACTCGCGCGGCGTCCCGCCGGCCTCCTCGATTCCCGTCTTGGCCGCAGCGACCTGGAAGTCGTGGGTCATGTTGCAGGGCGTCTGTTCGCCCTTCATGCTGACGACGCCCACCATCGGCTTGGCAATCGCAGCGTCGTCGAGCCCCATGGCCCGCATGAACGCGCGGTGCGGGGCCCGATCGAGGCCGTCCGTCGTGATCCGTGATCGCAACTTCTTCATACGTGCATCTTCACGCCGCGACCTTCTCGCTCGGATCGTTCGCCCTATCGCCTATTGCAAAGGAGCGACAATCGTCGAATGCTTGAATTGCGCGACATCCAATTTTGGTAGCATCCCTGTCTCCGCGTAGATGTCCAGCATCTTCTGGATCGCAGGGAAATTCGGTGCCGCACCCGGATCGCGGCCGAAATCATTGTCCTTGAGCAGATAGGTCTCGAGAACCGGAATAGGTGCCTTCAGGACTTCGTTGACCACCTTCAACGTCTCTTCGCGGTTGGCCAGCACTTTCTTCATGCCGGAGGTGATGTCACGCACGTAAGCCTTCACCAGCTCCGGGTTTTTGTCGACGAAATCCGCACGGCAGGCTTCCAGGATATGCACGATGTTTGGCATGGCCTGCGACAGCGAGAAGAGTTTGCGAGTGCCGCCCTTTGCCTCCGCGCGCGCGGCAAACGGCTGGTTCATGTTGACCGCATCGACACGGCCCTGCCGCAGCGCATCTTCAGAAATGGCAAAGCCGACCTCGACCAGCTTGATGTCCTTGGCCGGATCGACGCCATGCTGCTTCAGCAGCAGATTGAACGGGCCTTGCGTGCCGCCGCCGATCACGGAGATCCCGACCGTCTTGCCCTTGAGATCAGCGATTGTCTTGATCGGGGAGTCGTCCATGACGGCCCAGTAGACCGAGAAACCGCCGGGCTTCTCGAAGACGTGCTGCGCCACAATGTAGGCCTTGAGGTTGCCTCCAACCACGCCGTTGGCGAGCGACAGCGGCGCCTGCGTCGCGCAATCCAGCGCGCCGGCCGCCAATGCCTGCGTCATCGGAGCGGTGCCCTGAAATTGGGTCCATTCGATGTTGTAGGTCTTGCCGATATTGGGAAACTCAGCCGGGCGGCGCATCATCCAGTACTTGGATTCCTCAGCCGGAATCGTCCAGCCGACGCGGATCGTCTGCTGCGCCCATGACGAGCCTGCACTCGCACTCACGGCCGCTGCCGCCCCCAAAGCCAGGATCCACTTCGAAACGGTTCGCATCGTGCCCACTCCGCTGCTCCGGCACCGACCGGCGCCATCCAATCCGACTGCCGCAAATGTTTCATGGTTCAAACAATCAAGCAAGCCATGCGGGCCGGGCGGTTTCGTCGTGGCATGCGCCATGTATGGTAATGCAGCGTCGCAGAGCGACAGATGGAGGCAACCTATGGCTGAAGCGAGCAGGACAAACCCGCAGGGCGTCGAGCGGCTCGGCTATCTCGGCCTTGGATTGATGGGGACACCCATGACCCGGCGCCTGCTCGAGACCGGCCATCAGGTCACTGTCTGGAACCGTTCGGAAGGGAAGGTGGCCGCGCTCGTCGAGGCCGGCGCCAAATGCGCAGCCACCCCACGCGACTTGTTGGAGAGCTCGGACATCGTCTTCATGTGCGTGACCGATGCCGCCGCCGTTGAAGAGGTGATCTTCGGGCCTGAAGGCCTTTCAACCGCTGCCGGAGCAGGGAAACTCGTGGTCGACTTCTCATCGATCCATCCTGACGCGGCGCGTGACCTTGCAGCACGGCTGAAAGCTTCGAACGGCGCGAGTTGGGTCGATGCACCAGTGTCTGGCGGCACCAAGGGCGCCGAGGAAGGCACCCTTGCGATCATGGCCGGCGGAGAAGCAGGCGACATCGAGAGGGTTCGGCCCTATGTGCTCGCCATGGCACGCAGGTTCACCCACATGGGCCCGACCGGCGCCGGCCAGACTACAAAGCTCTGCAACCAGGTGATTGTCGGATGCGCGATGGCTGTGCTTGCCGAAGCAACGCGCCTTGCCGTGAACGCCGGAATCGACGCCAACCGGTTACCCGAAGCACTCGCCGGCGGCTTCGCGGACTCCATTCCGCTTCAGCTGTTCGTGCCGCGGATGGTCCAGGGCATTCACTCACCGCCGCTCGGTCACATCGCTACAATGCTCAAGGACCTCGATACGGTCGCCGATGTCGCGCAGACGACGTCAACGCCGGTGCCCATGGCCTCGCTTGCGGGACAACTTTTCAGGCTCGCCAAGGCCGCGCGAGGCGCCGATGCGGATGCACTCGAAATCTACAAGCTTTCGGCGCGGGAGCGCTGAACCGTCCAGCGCGAGCTGAAGCACGTTAGGGTAACTTCTTGCGCTCGTCGTCGGCGAGAAATCGACCAAACGCGCCCCGCGCGAACAGCAGCGGCTCCGTCGCATTGTAAGCATAGGCCTCGACTGCACCGAGAAAGATCACATGGTCGCCGCCGTAATAGCGATTGACCGAGCGGCATTGAAAATTGGCGACGCTGTCGGCGAGCACCGGTGCGTTGCCCAGGCCCGGCGTCCAGTCAACACCGGTAAACTTGTCATCCGACGACTTGGCGAATTTGCTCGCAAGCGCCTGTTGCGAAGCGCCAAGCACATTGACGGTGAAATGACTGGCGTTCTGGAAGATGGTCAAACTGGACGAATAGACGACCAGGCTCCAAAGAACCAGCGGAGGATTCAGGGAGACCGAGGCGAACGAATTGCATGTCAGGCCATAGGGCTTGCCATCAGGCGCCGCGGCCGTGATGATCGTCACGCCCGTAGCGTAGGTGCCAAGCGCGCTGCGAAAATCACGGGGATCGATCGGCGAGCTGTCGTTCGCGAATTCGTTGGCTGGATCGGGAACGGCCGGTTGCTTCGGCAGATCATTCATCGGCCGGCCTCAAAGCGTGAGATTCTCGGACGGCAGGCCCAGCGCCACGCGTCCATAATTGGTCCCGGCCGCATCGAAATTGAACGCGAGATGCGAGTTGATCGCGTGCGCATCGCGGAACTGCCGCTGCAACACGCCCGTCGTGAACAAACCCCGCGCTCCGCTCGCGGCAAACAGCATCGAAACCGCATCCGTGCAGGAGTTTACTGAATAAGCCCCGTCGCGCCGGTATCTGGTCTTGGTCGCCATATCGGGGACATGACCGCGCCGCGCATCCTCCATGGCATTCAGACAGGCCGAGCGCATGATCAAGCGTGCGGCGTCGATCTTCGCCGAGGCCTCTGCGATCTTGATCTGGGTGCTTTGAAAGTCGCTCAGCTTGGCGTGGTTGTAGGTGGAAATGCGATGACGGACGACCTCCGCATAATCGTCGAGACACGCCTGCGCGTTCCCCAGCGCGACGCCGGAGAGGACGTAAGGAAACAGCGCGAACACGGGGAGCGCATACAGCGAATTAGGATTGAGCTCGCTTCCCGGAGTCGGACCGCCGGCAAGATCGCCCACCGCGACCGTCATATAGTCGGGCACGAAAACGTCCCTGACCTCCACGTCGCAAGACCCTGTCCCGCGCAGTCCCGCGACATTCCAGGTGTCGAGGATCTTGTAGTCGGCTTTCGGCAGCAGGAATATCCGATACTCGATGCCGTCTGCCTCATCGTCGGAGTAAACCACGCTTGCGAGCATGTTCCATGCGCAGGAGGCAACGCCCGAAGAGAACGGCCAGCTGCCATGGAGCCGGTATCCCCCCTCGACTCTCGTAGCGCGTCCGGCGGGAAATATGAACGAGGATGCGATCAGCGCGTCCGGATCACGGCCCCAGACCAGATCCTGCGCCGTCGGCTCGAACATGCCGAGCATCCAGTGATGGCTCGCCAGATTGGCCAGATTCCACGCCACTGACGCGTCTGCTTGTCCGAGCTGGTCCGCGCAATCGATTAAGGCGACATAGTCGAGTTCTGCGCCGCCAATGCGCCTGGGCTGGAGCATCCGGAACAGGCCGGCCTCGTGCAGGTCCAGTTCGGTCTCCGGCGGCAGGTGCCGCAGCTCTTCCGTTCGTGCCGCGCGGTCTCGCAGCCGTGGTACGAGCGCCCGGGCCTTCGCGACCATTGCCGCATGGGCACGTTCATCGAATTGCGCCCCCGCGGGCTGGCCCACGCTCGGCTCTTGACCAGGCGCCATTGGTATCCCTCGCTTTCACGCAGTTATGAGGCGAGACTTTTGCCAAATCAAGCCGAGACGGCGCCCGCTGGGTATAGTCGCCCTGAACCCGGCCGCCCGGGAAGGATGCGATGTCACGAAGGCGATATCGCGACGCCGTGAACTGCGAACCGCGCCAGGCTTAGCCTGCAGGATCAGCCCCTCAGGCTCAAACCGACGCCGAGGGCTTACCTGAGCCAAAGACACCCTTTTGGGTGAATTGCGATATCCGGCGCTCGTCATAACCGAGCGTATCACGTAAAACCTGCTCCGTGTGCTCGCCCAGCAGCGGAGCAGCCACAGGATCAACCGAACCGGTCAGGCTCATGGTAATCGGTGGCTCGATGTTCGGGACCCACTCTGCCGTACGATGCGGAATCCGGCTCAAGCGATGGCGCTCTCGCGCCTCCGGTGCATTGAACCCCTCCTCGACCGTCCGGAGATAGCCGACCGGGATATTGGCGAGCTTCATCTTCGCCATCCAGCTCTCGAGGGTATCGCTTGCAAAGACCTCCGCGATGGCTGCTCGCAAAAGCTCCTTGTTCTCGGAGCGGGCTTTGCGCGTTGCAAACTGCGGATCGGTTATGAGATCAGGCCTGTTCAGCACCTCGACGACCAGCCTGCGATAGAGCCGGTCGTTGGCACACGCGATGTAGAGCGGCCCATCGGAGGCCTCGTAGACGCCGACGGTGGGAGACCCGCTCGGCGAATTACCGAACCGCCCAGGGTTCTCGCCGTTGATCAGATAAGCCATGCCGTAGAAGCTCGTCATGCCCATGGCGATGTCGAACAGGGCGACCTCGACATGCTGGCCGCGACCGAGCCGATCCCGCGCCAACAGCGCCAGCAGGATGGCGTTGCAGGCAGACATCCCCGTCGCTATGTCCACGATGGGCGGGCCGGTGCGAACCGCCGGTCCATCGGCAAATCCGTTAAGCGACATGAAGCCGCTTTCCGCCTGCGTGATCGGATCAAAACCGGGACGCGAGGCAAACGGTCCAGTGCGCCCGTAGGCGGAGATCGAGCAATAGACCAGCCGCGGATTGAGCGGCGCAACAGCTTCATAATCGAGGCCAAATTTCTTCATGACCCCGCTGGAAAAGTTCTCGACGACCACGTCGGCCTTGCGAATCAGATCCAGCGCAATCTCACGAGCCTCCGGTACGGTCAGGTCGAGCGCAATGCCGCGCTTGTTGCGATTCAAGCTGAGATAGGCAGCACTCTCTCCACCGATCTCGGCGTGTTCATACGCACGCGTGTCGTCGCCGCCATCCGGATTCTCGATCTTGATGACGTGCGCGCCGAAATCAGCAAGCGTCTGCGTACAGGCCGGACCGGCAACCACACGCGTGAAATCGACGACCAGCAGACCATCGAGTGCGGTAGGCGCGCCCGTCGCCCGCGACGAACGTTCCGGCAATTGAGGCTTGGTGGGCATCGATAGGGCTCCCCTACATCGGCTTGTGGCCGCCGAATTTCCTGCGAGAGCAAACTTAAAGCCCGCCGCCGCTGACTTCGCAAGTGCTTCACCCGCATCGCTCGAATACGCAAAAAAGGGCCCGGCAGCTGTCAAGCTGCCGGGCCCTTGGACGTTTCGTGCTGCGCTTCATCTCGCGCGAACCATTTTACGTTGCGCGAATCACGTGTCGCACCGCGGGAAACCTGGCTCCATTCGCGCAGCGAAGCCGCTTTCGCCAGTAAAGCGTATGCGACCAAGCCCAGGGCACATGGGGCTCAAAGAGCCGATAGCCCGCCCGGATGAAATTATTGGCAGACACCGGATTGTCCGTCGTATCCGAGACGATGCTGCCCCATTCCTTGCTCCCATGGCTTCAGTCGTACGAATATCGATGCGGATCGCACACAAGCCATATCCATGTTCTCGATCGACCTCGACGACCTCTCCGGCGCCCCGGCCCGCCGCCTGCTGGCACTGCACCTCGCCGGCGTGCATGCGTTCGCGACGGCAATGAGGTGGTCTGCATCGGCGCGCTGAAGGAGGTGGACGACGGTAGCGCGGAGGTGAAATCGATGCGCACTCATCGGCCGCCGCGGCGCTGTTGCTCGAGCCGATGCGTAGACGGTCCACCGCAGCTCGCATCCAAGTGAACATTAAAATCTCCTGCAACGCAAAATGAGTAAGCCACTCAAGCCGCTCAGACTAGCCGCGCGCACCCCCGAAAGATTCTTCCAAACAAAATAGCAAATGACAAAGACGGTGCGAAACCGGCGGCCTAGGCTTGAGATATCACCGCGCCTCACTCGGCATCGATCGGCAACGACGACGCCGGGGTTGCGCTCCCGCCCTGCTCGCACGATGGACATGCGCCATGCAGATGCGTCGACGTTTCAAGCAGACCACGACACTCACCGAACGGCTCGCCGAGGAGGCGGCGCGGCTTCGCGAGGAGGCGCGCACGCTCGCGCCGGGGCGCCGCCGCGAGATGCTGCTGCGCCGCGCGCGGCAAGACGAGACGGCCATTCACATCGACGCCTGGCTGCATTCCCCGGGCCTGAGGGCTCCAACATGACACAGCAATATCGCGCCTACCTGGTCGGCGAAAACGGTGTCTTCCGCTCCGCCGAAGCTTTCGAGGCCACGTCGGATGCGACCGCGCTCATCTTCGCGCAGCAATTCACGCGGCACGGCAAGGTCGAGGTCTGGCAGCTCGGCCGAAAGATCGCCGTGCTCGAGCCCGAACAGTCGGCGACATTGCTGACGCGTCAATGATCGCGTGATTCCGAAGCTGTCCTGAAGATCTCGATCGCGAACGAGAAGTTCACCTGCATCACGGGACCTGCGGCATCGCGAACGTCGATCGCCATCGTCTGCCTGCGGCCTGCGGGAGGCGCGGAGAGGATGGCGTCGCGCGCCATATCCGCGACCGACTTGGCGGCCTCCGCGTGAACGGAGCGAGGGCTTGCCAGCTCCAGCCCTTGCTCGTCGAGCGCTACACCGGTCTCGTCGCGCAGGTCGAAATAATATCGGGGCATTGCAGCATCCTTTGCCGTAACAGGTCCGAAGCGGACAAAGGGTTTCCGGCGGCACGAAAAAATCTGTGGGGAATCAACGGGTTCCAAGAACTCCAGCGTCCTGCCCGCCGATTCCGCGCCTGCGTCACGGATGCGCGCGCCACAACGGCCTATCACTCATCCCACGACGACGGTTTCAAGCAAAACAAGGAACCAGACAGGTGCTGCCGCCGACCCAGTAACCGCGCGGAAGCCGAGGGTGAAATTCGATGAAGACGCGAACGCGGCAGCATCAGTTGCCGCGTTCGTGCCCGGTCTCTTCACGGGCGAAAGCGACAGGGGCGAAATGACACTCGCCACCCTCACTCCTCCGCAAGCTTCCGCTCGATATAGGCATCCACCGTCTCGGCGAACGAGCGCTGCACGCCGACCGCGGCACCATGCTGGTCGAGCGCACCGCGCTGGAGCACGCGCAGGCCGCGCCCGCGCATGCACACCGGCGCCGTGTTCAGGTATGAATCGATCGCGCCTTGGGCGAGCGGGATGGCTTTCGGGTCGCCCCTTGCGATCAGAAGGCGCAAGAGGCTCTGGCATTCGGCCAAACCTGGCATGGGATCAGCGCCTCACGCCTGCTGCGATGTCGACTTCGGCCGCTTGACCGGCTGGGTGTGCGTGCCGAACAGCGCCAGCAGAAATGCGACTTCTTCCTTCGAACCGACCTGGATCATGATGATCTCCTTTTCGCTTGGTTGGTCGGGCGCAGCGGGCGGGGAGTTCGAGACTATCTGGTTTCAGCACTGTTTCAGGCGTGTTTCGTCGAGACGCGCTATGTCGCATTGGGCACGCAAACGGGCCGGAGGCACGGCTCCGGCAGCTACGCGACAGCGAAAACACGCCACCCGATTAGGAACAGCTTTAAGGGCCAAGTGTTATTCGGGTGTCGGTCCGGATGAACGACCGACAACCTCCACGGCCTCAGCTCGGTCCGCCGCGCTGAGGCCGTTTCTTTCCACTCGCAGGTCAAAGCAGGCCAGAGGTTTCAGCCGCTATGGAAGCAGCGTTGGCAGCCTGGAGGCGCCGACCGAGGCGGCCTTAGTTTTGATCTCGTCTGGGCTTCTCCCAGCACAGCTTGTTGCACTCGGAGCACCGAAAGATGGCAATCGCCCCGTCCGGTGAAGCAACCGCGTCGATGAATGTCATGGGTTTGTTGCACGCAGCACAAATAGGCCGCTGCCTGGTGTCTTGGTTCGCCATTCCGCGCAACGCGGGAACGGCGGACGAGGTTTCTATTGTTCTGGAGGCTCAGGGTGCCAGATCTTCGGAACCTGTTGCTGAAGCAGTGTCGTTGACATCTCGATCTGCTCCCGCGAACGGCGCAGCAATTGTCGTGTCGTTTGGCTTGCGTCAAGCTGGTGCGTTTTCTGCACGTCGAGATAGGCCTCGAATTCCTTGCTGATGAGCATGACAAGCTCCCGTCTTCCTGCTCTATTCGCAGCGTAGGTTATGAAACGATTTAGGACAGTCCAAAAGTGAACACGCGGAGGGAAGCTCGCCTGCAGCCATCCGGTGCGCTCTTGCCCTCTTGCGCAATCCAAACCGCGCCTTTCACCTCACATTCATGACCCCGCCCTTAAACCACGGCCGAGAAAACGGCAGTAGGTAGGATCATGTCCTTTGACCCGATGGCCGCTGCGGTTGACTGGCTCGATGCCTACCGCGACGGCGATATCGAAACCATTCTGGCAATGTATGCTGACGACGCGGTGGTCCATTGCGGCTGCGGCGGCATGAAAACGATCTCGGGCCGGCAAGGCTTGCAGGAGTATTGGGTCGATCGCCTGAAGAACTACCCCGCATCCCGCCTGGACAACCTCCAGCCGACCGCGGACGCAACGATCATCTCATACGTGTCGCGCGACGGCATCGTGAGCGCGATCCTCACTTTCAATGCCTCCGGGAAGATCGCGGCGCTGAGCTGCGGGCCTTCAAACTAGCTGTTTTTCAGGGTCTGCGCTTCTGCGGGACCGCTGGCAGACAGCCTCGCTCACACCCAGACTTCCTCGCGGCAACCGTCGCACTGGTAGATCAAGACCGGGCGATCGCGTTTCACGTCGAGGATCGAGGTCAGGTAGTGCGTGGACGTCTCGCATTTGGAGCACGACGGCCCCGGCTGATGATGATGGACTCTCAACGGCCCGGCTTGCTGGTCCTTGCTCATTTCCCCTCGCTGGCGAACTGAGTCCTAAGTCCCAAAGTGAACGTTTGTTCCCTGGCGCGGTAGCGCTTCTAATTCATGGGCGCGCCCAGACGTCCCATGATCGCGCGCTGATCCTCGGCGTAGTCCTGAACGACTTGGTGGGATTCCTGCCGTCGCCGTTCGTCCAGGGTCGGGACGGTGCAGATGCGCGCGGCGCGGCGCGCCAGTTCATCGTAATTTTCCGCCACCTTGCGCAGCACTTCCCGCGTCTCGGCGTACTCGCAATTGTCCGCCTTGGTGCGGAATTCTTCCGCCCGCATTCGCCAGTACCGCGGAGGGTGCATCCTTTCGGCGCCCATGGGCCACTCCTAGGTTGGGTCCAGCCAATTCCTGTTCGTTAATGGACCGCGCGTCCAGATGTTCCCATCCCGAATCAAACGTAGACAGCGCAGCAAACTGCAACCAATGGCGGCAACGTCTCGCGGGACTGATCGACTTTAGTTCAAATGCAGCAAGGCACATTCGGCAGGATGCAATTCGTTCGCGCCATGCTGGAACGTGTCCCTTGCGAAAGACGCAATCGGGAAAGCTTCGGAGAGATCGTCGATGTATTACGTCGCCGCTGCATTGCTGGTGCTGTCGGGACTGTTCTATTCCGCAAGCCATCACGAGATCGGCTCGTTCGGCGTCACCATGTGCACCTATGGGAGCGCGTTCTGCGACAATCCGCTGATCGTCTTTTCCGGCGCCGCGCTGGCCGGCGCCTGGGGCATGTTCGTCAGCATCAAATAGTCCCGAAGCGTACTCGCTCAGGGGACAAACACCTCGCTGCTCTCCATGCGCACGTTGCGGACGCGCGACGGCCGTCCGTGGTCGCCGGTTGCGGTAGGGATGTGCGCAAAAGCGGGCACCGAGTGTTCTTCGATGATGCACTTATATAGGTGTTTTGCCCGACGAGTCAAAAGTCGATTAGCTTTATCAGAAATCGGCGAGGGAGCCCGCTCATGCGCCGCTCGGAACCTTGTTCCCTCATTAGCATTTGCTAAGGACGCCCCCGACCGAGGTCCCTCCTGCCATGACCGACAGTGCCCTCACCCCCCCGAAATCGGCGCCGACGCTGTTGCAAAGGCTCGGGCCGGGTCTCGTCACCGGGGCGGCCGACGACGATCCGTCCGGCATCGCCACCTATTCGCAGGCCGGCGCGCAATTCGGCTATGGCTTGCTCTGGACGGTGTTTCTCACCACACCGTTCATGATCGCCATCCAACTCGTCAGCGCCCGGATCGGCCGCGTCACCGGCAAGGGGCTGGCCGCCAACGTGATGCAGATCGCGCCGCGCTGGGCGGTGCTGACGCTCGTCGCCATGCTCGTCGCCGCCAACACCTTCAACATCGCCGCCGACATCGCCGCGATGGCTGAGGCGCTCTCGCTGGTGATCGGCGGCCTCAACCACGAGCACGCGCTGATCTTCGCGGCGGGCTCGACCCTGCTGCAGGTGTTTCTGCCCTATCGGCGCTATTCGCCGGTGCTGAAATTCCTCACTTTGGCGCTGTTCGCCTATGTCGCGACGGCCTTCACCGTGAATATCCCGTGGAGCACGGCGCTGCTCGCGGCGGTGTGGCCGAAGGCCAATGTCAGCGCCGACTACCTCATGATGGTGGTCGCCGTGCTCGGCACCACCATCAGCCCCTATCTGTTCTTCTGGCAGGCTTCGCAGGAGGTCGAGGAGATGAATCAGGGCAAGCGCGACAAGCCGCTTCGCGGACTGAAGCGCGGCGGCAATCCCGAACTCGCGCGCATCAGGGTCGACACCCTCGCCGGCATGCTGCTCTCCAACGGCATCGCCTTCTTCATCATCCTAACCACCGCGTCGGTCCTGCACGCACATGGCGTCACCAACATCAACTCGGCGACCCAGGCCGCCGAAGCGCTGCGGCCGCTCGCCGGCGACTTCACCTTCGCCCTGTTCGCGACCGGCATCATTGGCACGGGCCTGCTCGCAATTCCGGTGCTGGCGGGTTCGGCCGCTTACGGCGTGGCGGAGATCTTCGGCTGGCGCGCGACGCTGGAGGCCAAGCCGGACGAGGCGGTCGGCTTCTACACCATCATCGCCGCGGCGACCATTATGGGCTTCGGGCTCGGCTTCACCGGGATCGGCTCAATTCAAATGCTGGTGTGGAGCGCCGTGCTCAACGGCATCGTCGCCGTTCCGATCATGGCGATGATGATGCTGATCGTCTCGAGCAAGGCGATCATGGGCCGCTTCAAGGCCCGGTCATGGCTCGTCGTACTGGGCTGGCTCGGCACCGCGTTGATGGCGCTGGCCGTGCTTGCTCTGCTCGGCTCCTCCGCGATCGGCTGACTAACCTTGCGACAATGGCCGTAAAACGTCTAGGGCCAGGCCCGCTGCGGGCTTCACGCCGATCCGTGGTTGGCCTAACAATTGCGACCAGGGCCGGGGCTTGCGACCGGGCCTCAAGAATAAGCAAAGCCCGGCCGGGCGACGGGGAGCGACATGACCAAATCATCAAAAGCAACAAGTCTCGAAATTCTCGCCTGCGATGCCGGTTGGAGAAACTACCACTTCGTCAAGCTGACGACCGAAGACGGTATCGTCGGCTGGAGCGAGTTCGACGAGGGCTTCGGCTCGCCCGGCGTCGGCGCTGCGATCCAGCGCCTCTCCGCCCGCGTCATCGGGCAAAACGTTTTCCGGCACGAGCGAATCTACGCCGAGCTGTTCGCGGCCACACGTCCCGCCGCCGGCGGCGTGGTGGCGCAGGCGCTCGGCGCGATCGAGAACGCACTGCTCGATGCCAAGGCGAAGTGTCTCGGCGTGCCCTGCTACGAACTGCTCGGCGGCAAGATCCGCGACCGCGTCAGGGTCTATTGGTCGCATTGCGCGACATGGCGGATCAATCATCCGTCCTGGTACAAGCCGCCGATCGAGAACCTCGACGGCGTCAAGGCAATGGGACGCGAGGTGCGCGAGAAGAAGTTCACCGCGCTCAAGACCAACATCTTTTCCTACGACGACGGCAAGCCGACCGGTTGGCGGCCGGGATTCGGCTCTCCCTTCGCCCCCGAGATCAACGTCGACCGCAAAATCCTGCGCGACCTGCGCATGCATCTGGAAGCGATCCGCGACGGTGCAGGCCCCGACGTCGACATCCTGCTCGACTGCAACTTCAACGCCAAGACCGAGGGCTATCTGAAGATCCTGCGTACCATCGCGGACCTCGATATGTTCTGGATCGAGATCGACAGCTTCAACCCGGAAGCGCTCGGTTACATCCGCAGGCAAAGCCCGCATCCCATCTCGTCCTGCGAGACGCTATTGGGCCTGCGGGAATTCCTGCCCTATTTCCACAAGCAGGCGATGGACGTCGCGATCATCGACACGCCCTGGAACGGCGTCTGGCAGTCGATGAAAATCGCAGCCGCCGCGGAAGCGTTCGAAGTCAACGTCGCACCGCATAATTTCTACGGCCATCTCTGCTCGATGATGAATGCGCATTTCTGCGCCGCGGTGCCGAACCTGCGCATCATGGAGATCGACATCGATCGCTTGGCATGGGACCGCGAGCTGTTCACGCATGAGCCGGAGATTGCGAACGGGCATCTGGTTATTCCAGACCGGCCCGGCTGGGGCACCGAGCCGAACGAGGAAGCCCTTCGCGCGCATCCGCCAAAGGCCAGCGGCGGGCTCCTCAACTACGGTCGCAAGGATTGAGGCCGACTACGGCGTCACGGGGTTGATGGTCGGGGACGTGTTCGGCCCCGGCCGCTCCGGCTCGATCGGCGACTTCTGTTCGGTCGGGAGCACTGCCGCACCAGCGGCGCGCGCAGCTTCTCCCGTGGTCGCATACATCGCGACGTGAGCCGGCTGCGTCTTGGCGCGATTCCACGGCCCATGATCGACGATGAGCATCGCAGCAATCGTCACGCCGGCCACAATCAACGCAATCACGCCGGGATGGCGAAGCGCTGACAACATGGAGTTTGCGAAGCGATCAGTTGCCATCGTATGACCCATATTTTTTCCTCTCGCAGGTTAATTCAATGACGTCCCGCGAGTTCCACCATTCGCATAAGCAAGTTCCGAGCCACCGCGTGGAACCTGATCGCGACAAGGCCATCACTTTTTCACATCAGGCCGCGCATCGTCAACGAACCTGCCGCGGTTCGGCATATTGACGGCCGCAAGCGATTTTGCATCGAGCGCCGCATCGGCTGCCACCAGCCCGTTCAGGTTCAGGATATAGGCAGACACCGCATAGACGTCCTCGTCACTCAGCGACTGCGGCGCGTTCTGCGGCATGGCGCGACGGATGTAGTCGAACAGCGTCGGCGCATAAGGCCAATAGCTGCCGACCGTTCGGATAGGCTTAGGAGTCCCGATCGTGCCCTGCCCTCCGACGAGCCGATCACCCAGTCCGCCCTCGCCCTGGTCGCCATGGCATGAAGCACATTGCTGGGCGAACACCTCGCGCCCGTGGCCGACTGAGCCACTTCCCTTCGGCAGATTGCTGCCGTCGCGCCCGATATCGATATTCCAGCCTGCGATCTCCGCAGCCGTCGCCGGGTGCCCGATGCCGTACAGGCTTTGCGCCTGCGCTTCGCTTGCAAAGACAGAGACCACGATTGCAACGGCGATATTGCAAATCTCACGCCTGCGCATTGGTCACCTCACCGTCAGCCGCGATGCGCCAGGGCCAGATCGCGTTGTTGTGGTAGAAATAGTTCTCGCCGCGCACCGCGAGCAGCTCGGACAGCGTCGGCTGCACATAGCCGGTCTCATCGATGGCCCGGCTCTGGATCACGGCAGGTTTGCCGTCCCATCGCCACGGCAGACGGAAGCGCGTGAGAGCGCGCGTCAGCACCGGCTCCTGCAATCGCGCGTCCTGCCAGCTCTTGCCGTCGTCGACGGATATCTCGACGCGCGCGATCTTGCCATGCCCGCTCCAAGCGATGCCGGTGATCTCGTGGAAGCCGGGCGCGTTCAGACGCTGGCCGCCCGAGGGCCGCGTGATGATCGACTTCGCCTCCATGAAGAACGAAAATTCACGTGCGGTGCCGTCCGGCAGGAGGTCGGTGTATTTCGAGGTCTCCTCTCGCGAATAGACCGGCTCCGCCGTCACATGCAGGCGGCGCAGCCACTTCACGCTCATATTGCCCTCGAAGCCAGGCAGGAACAGCCGCAGCGGATAGCCCTGCTGCGGACGCAGCCGCTCCCCGTTCTGGCTGTAAACCAACATTGCGTCCTCGAGGCATTTCTCGATCGGGATGCTGCGGGTCAGCGCAGCGGCGTCGGCGCCCTCGGCGACGACCCATTTGGCTTCCGGCTTCAACCCGGCCTCCTGGAGCACCAGCTTGAGACTGACGCCGGTCCATTCCGCACAACTCACCAGACCCACAAGCTCCGATGCTGTCTTGCCGTAAGGCTTGCTGTAGCCGGGATTGCCGGAGCATTCGAGAAAGTGGACGCGCGATTCCGACGGGAAACGCCTGAGATCGTCCATTGTGAAGATCAGCGGACGCTCGACCAGCCCGTGCAGCATCAACCGGTGCTGAGCCGGATCGATGGTCGGAACGCCGCCGTGATGCCGCTCGTAGAACAGTCCGTTCGGCGTGATGATGCCATCGAGCTCCTGCAATGGAGTCCGGCCGGAGGCCGATATGTATTGCTTGAGAGTCTTCGAGATGTTCTTGACGACGCCCTTCTCGAACGGTGACGGCGCGCCATAGGGTTGGCTTCCCATCGGTTCGCCCGGCGCCTTCATCCATTCGGGAATGTTGGGTGGAAGGTTGTCGGTCTCGGCGGCAGCCGATGCACCGGCGCCCATGACGGTGCCACCCGCCACCGCAGCGCTGCCGCGCAGAAAGAGGCGGCGAGTCGTGCCTGCGGATTTGTCGTCGGCGTCGAACGTGCTGCTCATTTGCGGATCCTCGGCTGAAGCGCCACCCGCATGAAACATTCTGCGACGTGCATTTGCAATTCGCAGCTGTTTCAAAAATAGGCGATTTCGACCTCGACTGATCTAAATAGCGCGGCGGCGACGGCAGTTCCCTTCTTCGCAACGCACAAACGGCTCGTGCGTCACTCACCCGGCGCGATCGCATTGCTTGGTGTCGGCCGGTCGGCGATCTGCTGGCCGAACAGGCTGCCGATCAGTTCAACCGCGGTCCGCGCGGTGCGGCCACGTTCGTCGAGGAACGGATTGAGCTCGACGATGTCGACTGATCCGACCACGCCGGAATCGTGCAGAAGCTCCATGATCAGATGCGCCTCGCGATAGGTCGCTCCGCCCGGCACCGTCGTGCCGACACCCGGCGCGACGCAGGGGTCGAGAAAATCGACGTCGAAGCTGACATGCAGCACGCCGTTGCCGGCCCTGACGCGCTCGATGACGCGGCGGATCAGCACGGCGACGCCGAACTCGTCGATCTGTCGCATGTCGACAACCCTGATCCGGCGCGCGCGCATCAACTCCTTTTCGAGCTTGTCGATTGAGCGCGCGCCGAACAGGTCGAGCCTGTCGGGATCGATCGAGGCGCGCGGATCATCGCCGAGCAATCCGTCGAGGCCGGGTTCGCCGCACAGGAACGCTGCCGACATGCCGTGCATATTGGCGGTAATCGTCGTCTCCGGCGTGTTGTAGTCGGCATGGGCATCGAGCCAGAGCACGAACAGCTCGCGTCCGCGCTCCTGCCAGTGACGGGCCATGGCGTTCACCGATCCCATCGACAAGGTGTGATCGCCTCCCAGGAAAATCGGCAGCGCACCGGTGTTCGCGATCTCGTAGCCTTTGCGGCTCAGCACGCGCGTCCAGCGCTGAATTTCGCGGTAGTGATTGGCTTTGTCGGGAGGCCTGTCCGCGAGGTCCCGGACCTCGGCCACCGAGAGATCGCCGTAATCAGTGACCTCGAAATCCAGGCTCTCGAGCAGTGTCGCAAGGCCGGCGGTGCGGAGCGCCGCAGGACCCATCAGGGTGCCGCGCTGCGAAGCCCCCATGTCGATGGGAGCGCCCAGCAAGGCGATGCGCCGGGCTCGATCCGTCGGGGTCCGATCGGTCACAGCCGTCTCCTGAGATCAGCAAGATTGCGCCAGCCTAACAGAGATTCGCGCCCGTCGTTTCACGGGGGAGGTCCGCGTAGCGGTGTATCGACGCGGAACAAAACCCCGCGCGCCGAATTGCTCATCCACGGCCGGTACCCGCCGTAAAAACCACGGCGCCTGTCGCGGATAGCCAAAGGTCGTCGGACCCGCTGTTCAGAACGAGCGCTCGCGCGGATAGCCAAAGGTACCGGCCTCCGACACACGATCAGCCTGGAGGTCGCGCGCTTGAGCACGGAGATTCCGCAGTCCACTTCCCATCCCGGCATGGCCGAGCGCGCCATCGATGCCGCGACGGACGTATCCCGCACCGTCGGTGAAGTCGCAGGCGGCTTGCATGCAGCTGTCGACCGCATGACCTCCGCAATCGATGAAGCGCGAAAGCCCGGACGGCCTCTCGCCACCGTCGCGGCAATCACGCGCGAAGCGCCGCTTGCGAGCCTGTTCGTTGCTTTCCTGTTCGGGGTCGCGGTGGCGCGTCGGCGCTAGAAATCGAGCGGGCCCGTTCAGGCGGCGCTGACGGCGCACTCGACCGCGAAGAATTGCCGCTCGAATGCTTCCGCCGGCATCGGGCGGCCGAAGAAATAGCCCTGCCCTTCCTCGCATCCCATGCTCACGAGGAAATCGGCCGTAGCGCGATTTTCGATGCCTTCAGCAACGACCGTGAGTCCGAGCTGCTTGCTGAGGCCGATGGTCGACCCCACGATCGCGGCATCATCGGAATCCGCGAGCAGATCGAGCACGAACGACCTGTCGATCTTGAGCCCGTCGAGCGGAAATTTCTTCAGATAGCTCAGGCTCGCATAGCTCCAGTGCCGAAATCGTCGAACAGGACGCGGACGCCGAGCTGCTGGATGCGCTTGAACATGTCGAGCACGCGGCTTTCGTCGTGGAGCAGGATGTCCTCTGTGACCTCGATCTCGAGCAGCGACGGCGTGAGCCCCGTTGCGTCCAGAAGCGTCGCGACCGAATGCGCGAGATCGCCGGAGTGAAGCTGCGAGGGCGACAGGTTGATCGCGACGCGCACGCTGTTGCCGGACAGCTCCCAGGCGCGCGCCTGCCGGCAGGCGGTCTCCATTACCCAATTCGCGATCCGCTCGGATAGCGCCGAGGTGTTGACCACCGGCATGAACTCCCCGGGCGAAACGTAGCCGCGCACGGGATGCCGCCAACGGATCAGCGCTTCGGCCCCGATCAGGCTGGCGTCGATCAGGCGTACCTGAGGCTGGTAGAACAGCTCGAACTCGCCGCGATCCGCGGCAAGCGCCAATTCACTCTCCAGCGTCAGCCGGTTCTCCAGCTCCTGCCTGATCGCGCTCTCGAAGATCACATGGCCGCCCCGCCGCGTCAGCTTTGCCTTGCTCAGCGCGAGATGGCCATTGCTCAGGAGATCGTCCGCGTTGTGCCCGCCTTCCGGATAGACGGCGACGCCGATGCTGATCCTGACGCGATGCTGCCGTGTGCCAGTCGCAAGCGGTGCTTCGAAGGCGAGCGCGATTCGCTCGGCGAACTCTGCGATCGGCTCGCCGCCATCAGAGCCTTCACGCGCAATGGCGAATTCGTCTCCGCTAAGCCGGGCAACGATAGCGCCATCCCCCGCCTGGCCCTTCAGGCGAATAGCGACCGCCTGCAGCACGAGATCTCCGGCGGAATGACCCAGCATGTCATTGATGCTCTGGAAACCGTCGAGTCCGATCACGAGCAACGCGACCTCGCAAGAGCGCTGCCCGGCGTCCGCAATCATGTCGACCAGTCCGGCATGCAGCGTGTTGCGGTTGGCAAGACCGGTCAGCGCGTCGTATTCGGCGAGATATCTGACGCGGTCGGCCTCGCGCTTGCGGACCGAGATGTCGCGCAGGATGGCTCCGTACTGGAAACCGTCCGTTCCCTGCCAGCCCGAGAAGCTCGCCTCGACCGGGAAAGTGTCACCGTTCTTGCGCCGCCCTTCGAACTCGACGACGACCGCCCCGCCGGGCACGAGGAGCGCCTGGCGTGCGGCGTTGCGCATGGACGGCCTCGCGTCATCGTCCACCGGCACGGCGCACAGCGTTTCGAACGGGCGGCCGATGATCTCGGCGGGCATATAGCCGAAGATCGCACTGGCGCCGGGATTCCACACCGTGATCAGTTGATCTTCGTCGGTGCAGACGAGGCCATCGCCGAGCGACATCGCGATCCGATGAAAGCGGCTTTCGGCGATGCGTCCCAGGAGACTACGGAAGTCGATTTCGTCCAGTGCGATCGCCGCCAGATAAGCGACAATCGCGATGTGGCACAGCGATGTGTCGATGATGAAGGGCCATCTTGCCTGCACGAGGATAGCGACCAGCTCGAAGGCCGCTCCGGCTGAGATCAAGATTGCGACGCGAGCTCCCGGTGCGAAGCGGCGCCACGAATACATCATCAGCAGGCAGATCGCACTGAGGCCCAGGATCATGCCGATATCGGAGGTCCAGCGCAGCATCCGGTTCTGGAGGATCGATTCTGCTGCCAGCGCCTGGAGGACGGGTCCCGAGACGATGCGCCCGTTAGGAACGCTGAACCGATCGCCGAGTTCGAGCGCCGTCGCACCAACGATGATTTTTTTATCTCTCAGCTTGTCGAGAGTGGCGGTATCGCCGCGGAGCACGTCGACATAGGAGACAGTCGGAATGGAAGCGCTTCGAATACCGAAATCGATCAGGAAAGGCGGCCGCCGATTGGCGTCCTGCCCGGCCAGCACGACGGCCATCGACGACATCAAGGCATCGCCGAGCTTCTCGCCGAACGGATAACGGCGCACGAGCCCGTCGGATTCGACCGCCACATTGACGACGGCGGGCCACGACTGGTTGCTGAACGGCTTCAGAGGCTGATTGATGTGAGCCCCGCCGCCATTCGGCGTCGGCTGCTTGAATGACGGCAGGATCGTCGAGCCGCCGACTTCACGAAGCGCAGTGACCAACGCCTCGTCAGAGGCCGGATCAGATGGCGTGCTGAAATCGATGTCGAAGGCGACGTCCTGCGCCCCCGCCGCCTCGAGCCTGTGCAACAGTTCCGCGTGCAGCCGGCGCGGCCAAGGCCATACCCCGATCTGGTCGATCGAGGGCGCGTCGATGGCGACCACGACGACGTTGCCGCTGGCAGCACGCGATTGCCATGCGAACCGCAGATCGGTCAGCGCGTTGCGAAGTGCACCGTGCCACCCCCTGGACAGCACCACCGCGAGTGCGGTCACGACAAGAATATGCGGCCGATAGCGTTTCACCCGATCCTCCTACACACCCGCGTCGGCGGGTGCGCCCCTCATCCCCTAGGAAATCGCCTCAGTGCTTGTTATGGCCGTAGGCATTGCCGTGACCATTGCGGCCATTGCCGTTACCGGTGGCGCCGTCGTTGCCGTTGCCGTTGCTTTCGTTTCCTGGACTTCCACCGGACACATTATCCGGCGGCCCAGCGGTGGTCGCAACGGTCGTCGCGCTTGCCGACGCCGATGTGGCACTGGCTGCGGATGAACTGCTGCTCACGCTGACTGCCGTTGTGTTGGAGCTATTGGCGGCTGCGGTCGTCGTGCTCGCCTTCGTATCGCTCCAGACCGTCTCGGTACCAGCGCTGGCGTTCGCGTTGCGCACCTGCCCGGGAGCAACAGCGCCGTGGGCGAGTCCGTGCGTGACCTTGTGGACGTTCAGCTTGACCTCGCCAAGCGAGCTCGAGATGCGCACGACCCCAGCCTTGGGCGCGTGAACTCCGGCTGCCTGATGCGATTGCTTAGCTGCGCCGGCCGCCTTGGTGCCCTTGTCGACCGGACCGAGCGCATGAATCGCACGGCCATTCGCTGCGCTGCGCGGAGCCGACAGGCCCGATTTCGGCACGGGGACGCGCTCGATCGTCGAGGCGCGCGGCTTGCCGTGCTCGATCGGATTGAAGGTGCCGGCACCGCTCAGGCTGATACCGGGCTTGCCGTGCTCGAAGGCGGTAGCCGCTTGTCCCGGCATGACCTGAGCGATCTGTCCTGTCTTGAAGTCGGAGACCTCGACTTGGCCGCGAAGCACGCCGACCTTGGTGCTGCCTGCATTCACAGTGACGCTGAACTGCGTTCCCTTGACCACGGCGGCGAGATAGGGCGTCTCGACCTCGAAATGCTTGACGTTGCGCTTCTCGACCTCGAGCAGGATCGAACCTGCCTGCTGGATGATGGTGGTCGAGAGACCCTCCTTTTTCTCCGTGGGCAAGCCGACCACCGAGTTGGGAGAGATCAGTATCGTTTCCTCGCCGCGGACGAGCAGCACGCGCCCGTTACGTCCGGTGCGAATGGTGTCGCCGGGCTTGAGCGCCTCCTGCTGGTTCAACGAAACCTGCTGAGCGCCGTTAGTGGCGACCCAGACGTCGCCGGTGGCCTTGCCGACCGACCAGACGCCATCGTCCGCGGCGGAGGCGCCGGAGGCCGTTCCCAGGATCAGCGCAGCCACCAAGGCGCACCGCATTCCAATTTTGACCAGCATGACGATCCTCAGTCCGCGTTACAGCCAGTCTTGGGGGTATCCGAAATCACTCAAGATAGAATTAGCGGGAAGCGGCGAGCGGAGCGGTCGCGTTAACGATTCATTGACCATAAAAAACTATGAAAAATCATGTGGCTAACGACCTCTTACCGCCTTAGGAGCACTTCTCCGTCAAACTACGGGAACAGGCTTGTTGCGCGCGTTGAGAAGCGGCATCTCCTTACCGCGCTGGTGCTGTTGGTACCGATTTTTGCGGGAGTTCCTCAGGCTTTCGGACAACAGGCGAGCCAGCCGGGTTTCGATCCGCGCCAACCTGAGAAATACTTTGAAAACCAGACCGAGCGGGAATCGCTGAGCCGTCCTCCGGTCAGGCTACCAACAGTCGGCCAGCCCAACACGGGCGGCGCTACCAAGCCTCAGTTCGTGCTGCGCGGCGTGAACGTCAGCGGAGCCCAGGCGGTTTCCCCCGATCGCATCGCCGCGGTCTACCAGCCCTATGTCGGCAAGAAGGTTTCGCAGGCGGATCTCGCCGCGATCGCCGGCGCGATCAGCGATCTCTACCGCGCCGATGGATTTCACCTGAGCCGGGCGATCGTGCCGCCGCAGGATATTGCCGACGGACGCGTCCGGATCCAGGTGGTCGAAGGCGCCATCGTGCAGGCCGAGCTGAAAGGCGATGGCGCCGAGCAGTTCGGCGTGAGGCCGATGCTCGGGCCAATCCTGGCCGAGCAGCCCTCGCGCTTGGCAACGCTCGAACGCCAACTCTTCCTCGTCAGCGGCAGGCCGGGCGTCCGCATCACCGATACCGCGCTGGAGGAGATCGGCGGTTTCGACCGGCCGCTTCCGCCTCACCGTCTATTTGAGGACCTGGCACGTCTTCTCGTCGCTCGGTCTGGACAATCTCGGCTCGTCGTCAGTGGGCCCGTGGCAGACCTACGCGACCGGCGCGTTCAACTCCTACCTCACGCCCGGCGACACGCTGGCGGTCAACCTGTCGACCATTGCCAACGACCCCCGTGAGCTCGGCTTCGCACGGCTGTCCTATGACGCGCCCGTCGGCGTCGACGGTGTGCGTCTCGGCGCCTCCGTCCTGTACAGCGCGGTGCGGCCGGGCGATGCCCGCCGCCTCGACAGCGACATCACCACGACCGAAGCTTTCGAGGTGCGGGCAAGCACTGTGCCCTTCCTGTCGCAATCGTCGGGGCTGACGCTTACCGTGGCCGGGACATTCAGCAACGTATCCGAGCATGACCTTTACGGGCCCTGGTACAACGACCATATCAGGACCGCGAGCCTGACCGCCGATTACCGGCTCCAGGATCATTTCGGCGGCACCAATTTCGCGACGCTGACCTATCGCCAGGGCCTCGACATCTTCGGTGCCTCGCATTTCGACGACGATCTGTTGTCGCGCGATGGCGCGGCATCGAACTTCTCGGTGCTGAACCTCTGGTTCACGCGCTACCAGACGCTCAACGACGCCTGGTCGCTCAAGCTCTCCGCTGCGAACCAGACGGCGTCGCGGCCGCTGTTCACCTCGCAGCAATTCTATCTCGGCGGCGCTGCCTTCGGCCGCGGCTATGGCGCAGCCGAGATCAGCGGCGACAACGGTCTTGCCGGTTCACTCGAACTGCGCTTCGACCAGAAGCTCAATTTCCGCTACTGGACCGGCTATCAGCTCTATGCTTTTGGCGATGCTGGCGCAGTCTGGAACGACGGTTACCGCCTGAGCGACGGCCTGTCGTTGACCTCGGCCGGAGCTGGCGTGCGGTTCTTCCTGCCGGACGATTTCCAGGCCGATCTCGGCGTGGCGGTCCCCTTGAGCTACCGGGCGCCAGACAACGAGCGCCGCAGCGCGCGCTTCCTGTTCACCCTGTCGAGCGCGTTCCGGCTCTGCCCCGAACGCAGCAGGGACGGCTACCTCTAGCCGCACGACCCTTGTTGCCGCTGCCTTGATGCGGCCCTTTTGCGGCGTTCCTCACAGACTGTCCTAAATTTAATCCCGTAACCTGCTCACGATCGCTCGATCCGGCAGTTCACAATGGCCATCTTCAGTGAAAAGTGATTTGAGACGGAACCATGAAAAGGGTGTTTGCAGTTCTGGCGTTTCTCTGTGTCCTCGGCGTCGGCCAGTACTTCGTCGTCAGCCGGTTCGCGATCCGCCACGAGGTTTTGGCCCTGTTCGACGCCGCCCGCCAACGGCCGATCGCGGTTGAAATCGCGGTGCGGCGCGATTACGAGACCAAGGCCAATCTCGGTCTCTGGAAGCTGCCGCTCGCCATCATCAGCAACGGCAACACCGTCAAGGCCACCGAGTATTCCTTTCTCGCCAACGTGCTCGCCGCACGCGGTTATCTTGTCGCCAGCATCCAGCAGGACCTACCGAGCGATCCGCCGCTGATGACCCGGGTCGGCCAGGAATATGTCGGCCGGCGCGAGGTCTATATCCGCTGCGAGACCAACATCCTCTTCACCTTGGCTGAGTTGAAGAGGCGGCAGGAGAACGCCGACTTCGACCACATCACCCTCGTCGGACATTCGAACGGTGGCGACGTTTCGATGTATGTCGCTCATCAGCACCCGGAGTTGGTGTCGAAAGTGATCACGCTGGACAATCTGCGGGTGCCTTTCGTGCTCAGCGACAACATGAAGATCCTGTCGTTCCGCTCGAAGGATCCGCATTTCCAGACCGACCCGGGCGTGCTGCCGACGCCGGAAGAGGCCAAGGCGCTCGGCATCGACATTATCCACACCGGCGCACAGCATACCGAGATGAGCGACCGCGGTCCCGATGCGGTCAAGGAGAAAATCCAGGCGACGCTCGACCGCTTCCTGCGCGACAGCGCCAGCAGTGCGCTCGCGCCTGCCGATACGAAAAGCCCGATGATCATGAACCCCGGCGACTATTAGCCTGGCACCTTTGCGGCAGGTCAAGGCTGCCCCGAGCCGGGCACGATAGACAGGGCCTCGCCATCTCGGAGAGGCACGTGTCGCACTCCATCAAAGCCTTGACACGAAAAATCTCCGTACGACAAGCTTTGGCCTGCCCGTGGCAAGGACGCCGAGATTCGCGCGGCATCTCTATCGTTCGGCCCGCAGGCTGCTGCGGTCGATCATTGCCCGCATCGGCCTCTCGCAATTTCCGGGTTCGTGTTGCGGATGAGCACGGCGTCGCAAACTAACGCGTGCCCGAAAATGCAAATCGCTGCCGGAGGACCGGCAGGGATCAGCAGAGGATGATGGAGTCACACACCGAGATCAGGACTTGTCCTTTCCCGGTTGCATGAGACTGCCAGTCATCTGGCGCATGTGATCTCCGGCGCTGGTGAACTGGCTGCGCAGGAAATCGGATTGGATTCGCATCGCCTCCTGAAGGTCGGTGGCATGAACGAGCTTGCGAGCATGCTCGAACGCCGACTTCATGTTCTGCTCGGTGAAAGCGAGCGCCTGCTTCGACACCTCCGCCCCCGCGCCCGGAACGGTCGTCATCGATTTGGTGGCGGCTTCGAAAAACATGCCGAATGCCTTTTCCGCCTGGTCAATCGTCTTCTCCGCCAGGTCGCGCAGTTCGGCCGGAACTTCGATCTTCGGTTCGATCATGGTCGCACTCCTCCCTTTTTCAAACTGAATACCACACTTGCCGGATCGCCTTCCAGCGTCCAGCCCGGGGCAAACCTCGCCCGGCGGCCGGTTCTGGCAGGAAAACGAAGGGCAAGGCGGAAGGCCGGCGCGCAGCCCGGCTTAGGACAGGGGGTGTTCGGAAACAGTTTCTTCGGTGGCGAGGTCTTCGACGAGCTTGATGACCTCGAAACGCTGCCGGGGCGCCAGCTTCAGAAACGCGCGGAGCAGACGCAGGCTTTCGACGGTGCCGCCTGCAGGCGCGCCGAGCTTGAGGTGCAGTTCAGCGGCGAAATTGAGGTTTTTCATCTCGCACCTATAACAAGCATCGGCTTTCGTGATCCGACATCGAGGTCCCAACTGAGAACCGAACGCCATAACCGAACGCATAACCCGATACCATGGCGACGGCGAGCTTTCGGCCGGAGCGGACCCTCGCGTGCTAGCACGCTGAGCTACATGTCCGAACGTTCGGGCTCAACCGAGCAGGTTGCACTTATGCCAAGGAACAACTCCTCCGGCAAGCCCAACAGTTGGCGTAGCAATGCTTCGTCTGCATCGCACTACAGCAATTCCGGATAACAGGAATATGGCCCCCCGTCACCCACCTGCGTCAAGAAGCGGCATCAATTCGGCATACTGTCTCGATCGCTGACCTTGTACTGCGCCTTTGCGCAGGCAAAGGGACGAGGTCCTGATATCTCGCGCCTTGAAGGCAGCCTCTTTTCCCATCAGCCGCGCCTGCCCGGTGCTGTCAGGCTTGCGTTGCGGATCGGCCCATGGCGCGACGGCGGCGGCAGTCAATGTCCAGTTGCCGATATAGAACGGATCGGCAGCCACAGCGACGTCTGCTGCCCCAAGCGACATGAGAAGGCAAACTGCGCCGGAGAATTTCATCATACCCGCCGCCTCGAGCTGTCAGACTCGGACGCGGCTCTTCATTCGGGCCGTATTTGGTTGCTGGCCATGAACCGTTCTTGAGGAGCGAACGACAAAGCGGATGCGAAACAGTCACGCAGATCACGGGCGCCATAGCCGACGGACTGATCGATTCGGGCGCGCCCCAGCACCTAAGGACGACGGCATGCTTTCTCGCTGCGATTTCATCAAAGGCGCCGCGGTCGCGCTTCTCACCCTCTCGATACAAGGCGCATGGGCGCAGGAGACCAGGATGAACCTGTTCAAGGTCGTCACCATCAAGGACGAAATCGTCGTCGGATTGTCGGCGGAGGAGCTTCAAGCGCTCGGCGGCAATGATGCCAGCGCGATTGCGCCTGCTCTTGCGCAGAAGGGCGATCTCACCGTGTGGCAATACAATGTGCATCGCGGTCCGAGCGGAGAATTGCAGCAGGCGCCGACCGCCAAGATCGGGCTTTTGGCCAACGCCTCGCTCCGCGTCGAGCCCTATACCACGCCCTACCAGATCCTGCCGCATCCCTAAGCAGCAGACTGGCACGCCGGCGGCCGAGACCGCAGGCGTGCCGTTGTCATCCGCGCTGCCCTGCACGCTGTCTCCCCGTTTCCGTCGCAAAGCCATAGATCAGCGCCAGCCGGTCCAGGCATTCCCGAAAGCGCCGCGAAAAATAGTCGTTCCAGCGCTGGGTACGGACGGCGCGACGCTGGCCGATCTCGCCCATGGTCAGGCCCAGTACCAACACATCGTGCACCAGCGCGGCGCCGTCGGTGCCGAGTTCGCGCTCGACCCCGTTCAGACGCAGCACCGCCTGACGCTGGCTCTCGGTGACGGGCTCGCGCGTGCGCGCGCCATCGACATATTCGCGGGTCGGGTCCATCGCCTGAAGACCTCGCTCGGCCCTCTCCCAATCGTTCTGGAAGGCACGCCCGCCGCGAAATTGCGCCTCGTCAATCTGATGGTGCGCGTGCAGCCTGCCGAGCGGATCGCTGCGGATCGACCGCACGGCCATGATCTTCTCTCCGGGGTCGAGCGCCAGCGGATTATCGACCTCGACGTCCGCCACCTCCGCATTGAACGGTACCTCGCGCGAGCGCCGGTCGTAGATCTTCGCCAATTTGTAGGACCTGTTGCTTCGGACACGTGCCACTCGGATACTCCTTTGCGAAATTGACGATTGAACGGGCGGTCGCCAGGTCAGGCTGCGGAGACCAGCCTCAGCACGACCGGTCCGGCGGGGCGGCCGGACCCGGCTCCAGAGCGGCGGGTCAGGCGCGCGTGCGGCGCGCAATAGCTCGAGCCCGGCTGGCGCGAATGGCCGCAGAAGGCAATCTCCTCCCCGTCTGTGTCGCCGCCGTAGGGATAGCGACAGTCGTCGCGATTGAGTTCGGCCAACGGGACCAGACGCGGCTGGACGCCGACGCAGCGCAGCTTGACCGGGGCGGCGGGCTTCATCGCGGATTTCGGCGGCAGGTTCAGTAACGTGGGACGGTGCGGGAGGATAAGACAGGCTCCAGACGGCAAAACCGGCACGATCGACGGACTCCTCATCGGTACCTTCACGACCAGCCCGAGCCGCTTGGCGCGGCCTACCACCGCATTGCGCGTGTAAGCCGTTCCAAACCTTGCGTTAATCTCCCTTCCGATCTCCGCATAAGACATTCCCTTGAGAAAATATTCGCGAAGCGCGTCGGAGTGCTCCGACGACCAATTGCCCGGTTCCATGCTGCTGTCCTGTGATGCGCCTCCTCCGATCGCACGATCGCGAGGCCGAGCGCACATTCCGTTATTCCGAAGTAAGTGTCAAGCAATAATTCTGATATTCATAATTGCATCAATTCCGAATTTCGGATTACAAGAGGCGGGACGATGGACAATCGAGGGAATCACCATGTTGGACGCTGCAATGATCGAGCGGGGCCTGGAAAAGACAGGCAAGAGCAAGGGCGGCCTGGCGGCAGCCATGGGCGTTCGGCCCGGCGCGGTCTCGGAGATCCTCGGCGGCGAACGCCTGGTGAAGGCCTCGGAAATCGTTCCGATCATGGAGTATCTCGAGCTCAATCTCGCGCCAATCATGGGCCGCGTCGGCGCCGGTGCCGTGATCGAGCCGGATTATGAGCAGGTTCCCCCGGAGGGACTCGGCGACATCGCGCTGCCCTTCCCGATCATGGAGGAGACCATCGCGTTCGAGATCGTGGGCGATTCGATGCTGCCCAAATACGAGAGCGGCGACGTGATCGTGGTCTACAAGGACCAGCGCCATCCGCTGTCGAGCTTCTACGGCGAAGAGGCCGTGGTCCGGCTCAAGTCCGGCGAGCGCTATCTGAAGACCATCGAGCGGGGCAAATCCCCCTCCGTCGTCAATCTCAGCAGCTTCAATGCCAAGCAGATCGTCGGCGTGAAACTGGAGTGGGTCGGCGAGATCTGCCTGTCCATGCCCAAGGGCCAGCTCGAGCGGTTGCGCGCCAAGTCGGCGCGCCCTCGCAAGAAGAGCAGGTAGGCGCCGACTTCCGATTTTTCGAAATCTAACTTGACTTGATTCCATTTTTCGGAAATACTCTGCCGTGCCCCGGCCGTCGGGCACGGCAGGATCGTTTCATGCAGTATTTCGTCGTGATGATCGACTATGGGCGGCGCGGCCGCGAGGCGGTGGTCGATCCTGAAATCACTAGGCGCGAGGTCATTTCCCGCGTCGCGTCAGGCGAATATCGGAACATCTCGTTCATCCACGAGATCGTGGAGAGTTCGGTCGAGGACGTGACCGAGGCGATCCTCGCCGAGGCTGTCCTGCCCCGGATCGCTGCCGAAGATATCGACCTCCAGGCGATCCGGCTCGATCACGCCCGCGATCTGCGCAAGCACGAGCGGACGTGACGCAGGCCTAGGGCCGTTTCCGTTCCGATCGAAGCGGACCGGCCCTAGATTCTTATCTTGACGCGTTTTCTTTGCGCGAACCGGAATCCACTTCGCTCGAAAACGCTCTGCCAGTCTACGTCACAGCCCGGTCGGAGACTACACCGTCAGGACGGTCGAGCCCGTGGTCTTGCGCGCGGCGAGATCGGCATGCGCTTTGGCGGCGTCCTTCAGTGGATAGGTCTGGCGCACCTCGATCTTGACTGCGCCGGACTTGACGACGTCGAACAGCTCGCCTGCCATCGCGACCAGGCTTTCACGCTTGGCGGCGTAGGTGAACAACGTCGGCCGGGTGACGTAGAGCGAGCCCTTCTGTGCGAGCAAACCGAGATTGAGCGGCTCGACAGCGCCGGAGGATGCACCGAACAGCGCGGCGACGCCGAGCGGCGCGAGGCAGTCGAGTGACTTGAGGAACGTATCCTTGCCGACGGAGTCGTAAACCACCGGCACCTTCTTGCCGCCAGTGATCTCATCCACGCGCTTCACGAAATCCTCGCGCGTGTAGATGATGACATGATCGCAGCCATGCGCCTTGGCGAGCTTGGCCTTCTCGTCGTTGCTGACGGTGCCGATCACAGTCGCGCCGAGATGCTTGGCCCACTGGCTCAGGATCAGGCCGACGCCGCCGGCAGCCGCATGGAGCAGGATGGTGTCGCCGGCCTTCACGCGATAGGTCTGCCGGATCAGATATTGCGTGGTGAGCCCCTTCAGCATCATCGCCGCGGCGGTCTTGTCGTCGACGCCGTCGGGCAGCTTCAGCAGCCGGTCGGCGGGAATCAGCCGCGCCTCCGAATAAGCCCCGAGCGGCGAGGCGCCATAGGCGACGCGATCGCCCGGCTTCAGATCGGTGACACCCGAGCCCACTTCCTCGACGACACCGGCCCCCTCGCTGCCAAGACCGCTCGGCAATTGCACGGGGTACACACCGGAGCGGTTGTAGATGTCGACAAAATTGAGACCGACCGCAGTGTGGCGGATGCGTGCTTCGCCAGGTCCGGGCTTGCCGACGCTGACCTCCTCCCAGACCAGGACTTCCGGACCACCAGTCTGGTGAAAGCGAATGGCATGCGTCATGGGCGTTGCTCCCTTATCGTTGAGGTAAAAGTCCGAATACCGGATCGGCCCTTTGAAATAGGCATTTAGTCCGCCCGTCACAGTACCGAGACGTAACAAGAATGTCACAGCGAACGACAAACCTCCGCCGTTCCGTCTCTGTTCGAAAGAGTTGATGTCGGCCTTGCGCCGACCGGCAGTAGCCTTTGCGCGGGTTTGGTGGTCGCCTGCGAAGGAGAGCCGAGATGCCAGCTTATGTACAGCATCATCAGGATATGGAAATCGCGCCTGTGATCTGCCCTGCTTGCATGGGGTTCCTGCCGATGTATGTGCGGGAGGTTGAACCGCATTGGAGCCTTGCCAAGATCGACTTCGTCTATGAATGCGCCGATTGCGGCGCCGAGGTCAGACAGACCATCCGCAAGCCGGAGTTGCTGCGGCACTGATCGCACGGCCGGTGGGCCTTTCAACTATTTGCGTTGAGCGGAAAATACGTCCGTACGCGCGGGTCTGGTCCCTCCCAAACGAGGCTTGTTCTTTGCCGGGAACACAGGCAGAACAAGCCTCAAGCAAGACCTTTGGGAGCGCCTTTCGTGGCTGAACAGAAGGCCTCGACCGCGATCGAGGCAGTGGAGAGCGGCCTCGCCGCGCAAGGCTACATCGCGAGCCGGCAGATCGCGACCGCCGTCTATTTGTCGCAACAGATCGAAAAGCCGATTCTGGTCGAAGGCCCTGCAGGCGTCGGCAAGACCGAGCTGGCCAAGGCGATCGCGGCCTGGCGCGGCCTGAAGATGATCCGCTTGCAATGCTATGAAGGCCTCGACGAGGCCAAGGCGCTCTACGAGTGGAAATACGCCAAGCAGCTTCTTTACACACAGATCCTGAAGGACAAGCTCGGCGAAGTCCTCGGCGGCGCGCAGACGCTGCACGATGCGCTCGCCCAGCTTCACGATTTCGGCGACGTGTTCTTCTCCAAGGAATTCGTCGAACCGCGGCCGCTGCTGCAAGCGCTGGAGCAGCCCGGCGGCTGCGTGCTCCTGATCGACGAGATCGACAAGTCGGATGCGGAATTCGAATCGCTGCTGCTGGAGATCCTCTCCGACTTCCAGGTCACAATCCCTGAGCTCGGCACCGTCTCTGCGATCACGCCGCCGACGGTGATCCTCACCTCCAACAGCGAGCGGGATCTCGGCGACGCTCTCAAGCGGCGCTGCCTGCATCTGCATATCGGCTTCCCCGAGCAGCGGCTCGAGGAGCGCATCGTCGAGAGCCGCGTCCCCGGCATCTCGCAGACGCTGCGGCGGCAGATGGTCGGCTTCATCCACGAGATTCGCTCGCTCGACCTCAAGAAGCTGCCCTCGGTCAGTGAGACCATCGACTGGGCGCGCGTGCTGGTTCTGCTCCAGGCTTCCGAGCTCGACACCGACATAGTCAAGGACACGCTCAACGTCCTCCTGAAATACGAGGCCGACATCGAGGCGGCTCAGCCTCAGATAACGACCTTCATTGCCAAGGCAGCACGATCCAACGTCTTCGGTTGACGCCGATGCGCGAGAACCTCCATCGTTTCTTCCGTGCGGCACGCGGCGTCGGCGTCCATGTCTCGCCCGCCGAAAGCATCGATGCGATGCGTGCGGTCACGCAGGTCGGCGTTTCAGACCGGACCATCCTGCGCGACGCGCTGCTCCTGACGCTTGCCAAATCGCAGGACGAAAAGCTCGCGCTCGGCGACTGTTTTGATCTGTTCTTCAGCCAGCCGGAGCCGCGGCAGAATCAGCCCGAGGCCGACAGCGAGGACGCTTCGGAGGACGCGGATCAATCGCCCTCCTCCAGCCCGGCCAGCGAAGCGGGCGAAGGTCAGCCTTCCGAGGGATTGGGACCGCTCGCGCAGATGCTGCTGTCGCAGGATCGCAACGCGATCGCAGCCGCGATCGCCAGCGCCTCAGGCGCGGCCTCTCTGTCCGAGATCCGCTACTCCACCCAGCGCGGCATCTTCTCCAGCCGCATCCTCGACGCCATGGGGCTCCAGCGGCTGCGCGACGATCTCGAGGAGCTGACCGCGACCAACCCGGCGCTGGCCGAGCGACTTCGCTCCGCGCTCGACGCCCTGCGCGAAGCCGTCCGCGACACCGTCGCGCAGGGGCTTGCGCTCTATGCCCGCGAGGAGGCTGAAAACCTCCGCAACGAGATCCTGCGCAACGCGCCGCTTGCCCGCATTGAGCGGCGCCATGTCGCGGAGATGCGCGCTCTCATCCGCCAGATCGCGCGGCGTCTGCGCGAGCGCTATTCGAAACCGCGCAAGCGCCAGCGCCGCGGTCATCTCGACGTCCGCCGCACACTGCGCCGCAACGCCGCCTGGGGCGGCATCCCCTTCCTCACGGCGTGGAAGCGCAAGCATCGCGACCGGCCGAAGATCGTGGCGCTCTGCGACGTCTCCGGCTCGGTCGCGCAAGTCTCCGATTTCTTCCTGCTCCTGATCCACTCGCTGCACGAGGTGGTCGACGACGTCCATTCCTTCGCCTTCTCTTCGCATCTGATCGAAGTCAGCGACATTCTGGAATCGAAATCGCCGGAAGAGGCAATGGCCGAGATCATGTCCAAGGTGGGCTTCGGCTCCTCCGACTACGGCTCGTCGCTGGTCGATTTCGAGAAGGAGTTCATGAGCACGTTGACACCGCAGACCACGGTGATCGTGCTCGGCGATGCCCGCAGCAATAATCTCGACCCGCGCGCCGACATCCTGCGCCGCATCTCCGAACGCTCCAAGCGCCTGGTGTGGCTCAATCCCGAAGGACGTCTCGCCTGGGGCTTTGGCGATTCCGAGATGCCGCGCTACGCGACCTTCTGCAGTGTGGTGCGCCAGTGCGCCACCGCGCAGCAGCTCGAGCGCGCGGTGTCCGATATCGTGGCGACTTATCAGTAGGCTTTACGCCACGGCCGACGTCAGTTTCGCGCAAACTCCGTCGGAGCCAAATTGCACTCCCGGAAATGATAGGCGATTTCGTCAAGCGCGCGCTGCTCCCATTCCTGGGCTTGCGCAAGCCAGAAAACCCGGCGCTCGAAATCAAGCGCGGCGCGCTCCCGGCACAGGGATTCTTGACTGCGAATTTCGACCAGCCTGATCATGCACTCCACTCCTGCCGTGTGAAGCCGTTTCACGCCAATCAGCGTAGCAGCATCTCGAGCGTTTCGTCTCATGATTTCCATGCATATTGCGACGCGGAATGGGACAGCAGCACTTCCCGTGCAGCGCGGCATCTCCGCGCGACATCAAGCCCGCTTCATCAATATGTGATCGAGGCCCCGGGAAGATATTCGTGATCGAGCGATCTTAATTCTTGTGGCGCAACGACATGCGGCAATTTGTGAAGAGGAGTTCTAAACACCTGACCGAATTCCCGACTCATTGTCGTCGCACGGTCTTCACGCAGCGCCGCTAACAGGTGAGCGAACGGTACTATCGCTTGAGGCAACATGAGCAACGACATCGACTTCGATCTTTCGCCGGACCAATGGGAAGTTCTGAAAGCGCTCCGCAATCCGCCGTCGCGCAGTCGCCTCACGAAGACCCATGTCGTCGAAGGCCTTATCAAGCTCGGCCTTGTCGCGATCAGGGACGGCGTTCCCGAGATGACATTGACAGGACGCAAGGTACTGGTGCGCGGATCATGCCGCCTGCTGGATCTCGTGGCGTAATATCGCGCGTGCAGCGACGCGGCGCGAGGACGGCAAGCAAGCCGATGCGGGAGCTGATCAGGAACGGGTTTGGCGGGCTGAACAAATGATGGTTTCGGGGTCGAGAACGTCGGGATAGAACCAGGCGAAGTCGCGCGGATAGTACGCGGAGGCGTGCGGCGCGCCCGTGACGAGGAATGCTTCGGTCACCGCAAAGGCGCTGTCCATCGAGTGCCGGTAAAGGTCCTCGATGGCCGTGAACGGATGATGTGACTTTCGCAGGAATCGATCGCCGAGAAAATTCACGGCCTGAAGCGCGTTGGCGACGAAGGTCGCCGCCCGCCCCTGATAAAACCGGGTCTCGCGATGAGATGGAAAAGAGATGTCGCTGTTCACATGCGTCGTGGAATGGTGTCTCGGTGGCGGCGATAGGCCGTCACTCTTCCAGACCTGCCTGATTCGTGTCTCTATCCCGTGACTTGCGGCATCAACTTACCCTTCCCGCGGCCGAAAATTCTCGATCACCCGCAGCAACACCCGCGCGCCGGCGTCAGCATCGGCGGGCTCGACATGCTCGTCCGGGTGATGGCTGATACCGCCGCGGCAGCGGACGAAGATCATGCCGACATCGGCAATGTCGATCATGGCCATGCCGTCGTGCCCCGCCCCGCTCGGCAGCTCGAACACGGAAAAGCCTTCCGCATGGATCGCCTGCGCGATCTGGTCCTTGAGCCAGGGCGCGCAAGGCGCGGTGCGGTTCTCGTGGGTGACGTCGAGCTGAAGCGTCAGTTGGCGGCGCTTTGCGATAGCTTCGATCTGCCGGACGACATCGGCGACCGCGCGCTTGCGGTGCATGTCCATCGGCGCGCGCAAGTCGATGGTGAATGACACCTCGCCCGGAATGACGTTGGTCGCGCCGGGCCTCGCCTGAATGTAACCGACAGTGCCGACCAGGCCGCTCGCGTCGGTCCGGCAGAAATGCTCGATCGCGCCGATGCATTCGGCAGCACCGGTGAGCGCGTCACGGCGCAGCGCCATCGGCACGGTGCCGGCGTGCCCCGCCATGCCAGTCAGGCGCGCGGCAAGCCGTGTCGCGCCCGCAATCGCGGTGACGACACCGACGGGCAGGTTTTGCGCTTCCAGCACGGGCCCCCTGCTCGATGTGCAGCTCGAGATAGGCAAGCAGTTCGCGCCGCGCCCGCGCAGCCGCGCCGATATGATCGGGGTCGAGCCCGAACGAAACGAGCGCGTCGCGCATCGCCACGCCATCGCGGTCGCGTGTGTTCAGGACGCTCTCATCAAAAGTGCCAGCGAGCGCGCGGCTGCCGAGCAAGGTCGAAGCGAAGCGCACCCCCTCCTCATCCGCGAAACCGACGATTTCGATCGCAAACGGCAGGCGCCTGCCGCGGCCGTTGAGATCGGCGACGCAGGCGATCGCAGTGATTACGCCCAGCGGCCCGTCCCATTTGCCGGCATCGCGCACGGTGTCGTAGTGCGAGCCAAGCATCAGGCAAGGCGCGCCCGGCCGCTCCCCTTCGTAGCGCCCGCAGACATTGCCAATCGCGTCGAGACGCGCACTCATGCCGGCCTCGCGCATCCAGCTTAGGATCAGATCCGCGGCCTTGCGCAGCTCGCTGGTCAGATAGATGCGAGTAAGTTTGTCGCCTTCTTCCGAGATCGCGGCGAGCTCGTTGATCCCTCGCACGATCGCTTCGCCGAGCGATGCATTCTGAACGGCGTTACCAGCAGCCATCTCGGCGAGCTTTCCATCTCTTGGGACCCGCGGCAGCGGCGGTCCTGGCGGCAATCGATACAAGTTCGGTGCCGGCGAAATCACGAGCGCGGTCCCGATCCGCGCGTGGGTAGCATGAATGAGGGTAGCCGGCAGAGCGTAGCTCCCGTCGTGCACACGCGCGAGCTGATCGGTCTGCTTAACTCAATTGCATACAATAGACAGATATTGCCTATAAAATAATCTGCCGATTTCCTCGGCAAGATCCTTAAAATTAAAAAATGTTATATTTTTCCATAGCTTACGATAATTTGCCCGCTTCCCGACCTCTGGCATGAAGCTTGCGACATCTTGTTCCGGGCTCCGCCAAACCGGCGCAGCCGCGAGATCGAGGCGGTCAATCCGCCAAGGGGAGCAGGCAATGGAATTTGGCAGGATCTCACGACGTCATTTGTTGCAGGGCGGTGCGGCCCTCACCCTCGGCGCGGCGGCAGGCATCCGCCCGGCCTTCACGGCCGAGACGACCATCGGCTTCATCTATGTCGGCTCGCGCGACGACTATGGCTACAACCAGGCGCATGCCCAGGGCGCTGCGGCATTGAAGAAGATTCCCGGCCTCAAGGTCGTGGAAGAAGAGAAGGTGCCTGAGACCGACGCGGTCGAGAAGACGCTCGAGTCCATGATCAATCTCGACGGCGCCACCCTGCTCTTCCCGACCTCGTTCGGCTATTACAATCCGCACACGGTCAAGATGGCCAACAAGTTCCCGAAGCTTCGCTTCGAGCACTGCGGCGGCCTCTGGAGCGACAAGGACCCGAAGAACGCCGGCAGCTATTTCGGCTATATCGACGAAGCCCAGTACATCTCGGGCATCATCGCCGGCTATAGCTCCAAGAGCGGAAAGCTCGGCTTCGTCGCCGCAAAACCGATCCCGCAGGTGCTGCGCAACATCAACGCCTTCGCACTCGGCGCCAGGCTCGCCAACCCAAAGGCGACGACGCAGGTGATCTTTACCGGCGACTGGTCGATGCCGGTCAAGGAAGCCGAAGCCACCAACAGCCTGATCGACCAGGGCGTCGACGTACTGACCTGCCACGTCGACGGTCCCAAGACCATGGTCGAGAACGCCGCGCGCCGCGGCGCCATGGTCTGCGGCTACCACGTCAACCAGTCGCCGCTCGCGCCGAAGGCCTACCTGACCGGCGCCGAGTGGAACTGGGAGGCGCTCTATCCGAAGTTCGTCAAGATGATCGCCGCCGGCGAGAGCATCCCGAACTTCTATCGCGGCGGCCTCAAGGAAGAGATCGTCAAGACCTCGCCCTATGGCGATGCGGTCTCCGCCGAAGCGCGCAAGCACGCCGACGAGGTCAAGGCCAAGTTCTTGTCCGGCGACGGCTACGCCATCTTCAAGGGAGGCCTGGTCGATAACAAGGGCAAGACGGTGATCGCGGCCGGCACCGATCGCGGCCAGAAGGATCCCGAGCTCGAGAAGATGGACTATCTCGTGGAGGGCGTGGTCGGAGCGACTTCGTGACAGCGGAGGCGGCGGATTCCACTGAAGCGGTCGGGACTGTTGCCCCGGCCGCCGATCCGGGATTCCTCCAACGTCACGGCGGAGCGATCGAATATGTCCTGATCCCGGGCGCGGCGCTGGCCGGCGCGCTCGCGGTCTTCGGCATCTTCGTCGCGATGTTCGGCAAGAACCCGCTCGACCTCTATTTCTACATGTACTACGGCGCGTTCGGCACCTGGTTCTCCTGGCAGAACACACTGACGCGCGCGGCGCCGCTGATCCTCACCGCGCTCTGCACGGCGCTTCCCGCGCAGCTCGGCATGGTCATCATCGGCGGCGAAGGCGCGCTGCTGATTGGCGCGCTTTCGGCAACCAGCGCCGCACTGTTGCTTCAGGGCATGCCGCCGCTCATCGTGCAGATCGCCATGGTCGTTGCCGGCGTGATCGGCGGCGGCCTGTGGGTCATGCTCTCGGGCGCGCTACGGCAGTACCGCGGCGTCAACGAGACCATCTCGAGCCTGCTGCTCGTTTACATCGCGCTCGCGGTGCTCAACCATCTCGTCGAAGGCGCGATGCGCGACCCCGCCAGCCTCAACAAGCCCTCGACCCGCGAGATCGGCGCGGCCAACATGATCGGCTCCATTCCCGGTACCGATGTGCATTGGGGCCTCGTGTTCGGCCTGATCGCCGCGATCGCCGCCTACATCCTGATCTATCACACCGTGTTCGGCTTCGCCGCGCGCGTCGCCGGCGGCAGCATCCGCGCGGCGAAGATCGTCGGCCTCAATGTCAGCAAGCTGATCCTGACTATCTGCTTCCTCGCCGGCGGCGCCGCGGGCCTTGCCGGCATGGTCGAGGTCGCCGCCGTGCAGGGACGCGCCAACGCCAATCTCGCCGCGGGCTACGGCTTCACCGGGATTCTTGTCGCCTTCCTGGCGCGGCAAAATCCGCTCGCCATTATCCCCGTCGCGATCCTGCTCGGTGGCATCAGCGCCAGCGGCGGGCTGTTGCAGCGCCGCCTCGGATTGCCGGATGCGTCCGTGCTGGTGCTGCAAGGCATCATCTTCGTCTTCGTGCTGGGCAGCGATGCGCTCTACGGCCGCATCGGATTTCTGAAGGGAAAGTCGTGAAATGGCAGACGGCTCGATCGGACTCTGGACCGTCCCGCTCGCCGTGCTCGGCGGCGCCATTCGCGTCTCGACGCCGTTCCTGTTCGTGAGCCTCGGGGAATGCATCACCGAGCGCGCCGGCCGCATCAATCTCGGCCTTGAAGGCACGCTGGTGATGGGCGCAATGAGCGCCTACGGCATCTCCTATCTCACGGGATCGCCGTGGTTGGGCGTGCTCGCCGCCGGCATCACCGGCGCATTGCTGGGAGCATTGCATGCCGGCATCTGTTCGCTGCCGCGCGTCAACGACATTGCCGTCGGCATCGCCTTGATGCTGTTCGGCACCGGGCTCGCCTTCTATCTCGGCAAGCCGCTGATCGAACCGACCGCGCCGCGGCTGCCAGCGATCGATTTCGGCTGGTGGAGCGATATCCCGCAGCTTCGCGCCGCGCTCCGCATCAATGTGATGTTCCTGATCGGCGTGGCGCTGGCCCCGATCCTATACTGGGCCTTCCGCACCACGCGCTGGGGTCTGTTGATCCGCACCGCCGGCGAAAGCTCGGATGCCGCACGTGCCATGGGCTACTCGGTGCTGCTGATCCGCCTGCGCGCAACCATGGTCGGCGGCTTTCTCGCCGGCATCGGCGGTTCGTTCCTGTCGCTGTTCTATCCCGGAAGCTGGAACGAGGGCCTGTCCTCGGGCCAGGGCATCACGGCCGTGGCGCTCGTGATCTTCGCGCGGTGGGACCCCTTGCTGTGTCTCTGGGCCTCGCTCGCCTTCGGCGGCGCCGCGGCGCTGGGACCGGCGTTGCAATCGGTCGGCGTCACCTCCGGCTACCACCTCTTCAACGCCGCGCCCTACATCCTGACGCTGGCGATTATGATCATCACCTGCTCGCCGAAGCGAACGCTGACCGGAGCCCCGGCCGAATTGTCGATCACCCGCTAGGAAGCGAAATCATGCCCGAGCGCACCATCAAGTCCGAGCCCTATGCCTGGCCCTATAACGGGGATCTCCGCCCCGAGAACACCGCGCTCATGATCATCGACATGCAGACCGATTTCTGCGGCATCGGCGGTTATGTCGACAAGATGGGCTATGATCTCTCACTGACGCGGGCGCCGATCGAGCCGATTAAGAAGCTGCTCGCGGCGATGCGTGCCCAAGGCTTTCACATCATCCATACCCGCGAAGGCCATCGTCCCGATCTCTCCGATCTTCCCGCCAACAAGCGCTGGCGCTCGCGCCAGATCGGCGCCGGCATCGGCGATCCCGGCCCGTGCGGCCGCATCCTGATACGCGGTGAGCCCGGCTGGGACATCATCCCGGAGCTCGCGCCCCTCCCCGGAGAACCCATCATCGACAAGCCCGGCAAGGGCTCGTTCTGCGCCACCGACCTGGAGCTGATCCTGCGCGTGCGCGGCATCGAGAATATCGTGCTGACAGGGATTACCACCGACGTCTGCGTTCACACCACCATGCGCGAGGCCAACGACCGCGGCTTCGAATGCGTGCTGCTGCACGATTGCTGCGGTGCGACCGACAGGAGCAACCACGAGCACGCGCTGAAGATGATCAAGATGCAGGGCGGCGTGTTTGGCGCGGTCTCGACGTCAGGCGCCTTCATCGGGGCGATTTCGTGATCATCGGCGAAACACCACCGCCGTCAGGCGCCTTCGGTGTCGACGCGATCGCCATGACCATGCGCTTCGGTGATTTCCTGGCGCTGGACAATGTCGCACTGAAGGTGCGGCCGGGTTCGTTCCATGCGCTGCTGGGCGAGAACGGCGCCGGCAAGTCGACCCTGGTCAAATGCATCATGGGTTACTATCACGCCACCGAGGGCGACATTCTCGTCGGCGGGCGCGAGCAGGCGATCGGCAATCCGAAGGACGCCCACGCGCTCGGCCTCGGCATGGTCTACCAGCATTTTACGCTGGTGCCGGCGATGACGGTCGCCGAAAATCTGGTGCTGGCGCGCGACGACGTACCGGCCGTGGTGAACTGGCCGAAGGAAATGAAGGAGCTCGAGGCCTTTCTGGCCCGCATGCCGTTCAAGGTACCGCTCGGCGCAAAAGTCTCCGCCATCTCGGCCGGCGAACGCCAAAAATGCGAGATCCTCAAGCAGCTCTACCTGAAGCGCCGCTTCCTGATCCTGGACGAGCCGACCTCAGTGCTGACGCCCGCGGAGGCCGATGAAGTGCTCGGCATGCTTCGCGACATGGTCGTCAAGGGCGAGCTGACCATCCTGATGATCACGCACAAGTTCCGCGAGGTCATGGCCTTCGCCGACCACGTCACGATCCTGCGCCGCGGCAAGCTCGCCGGAGCGGGCAAGGTTTCCGAGCTGACGCCGGACGCGATGGCGCGCACCATGATCGGCGCCGAGGAGCTGACGATACAGCCGCCGCGCACCGGTGAGGCCGGCAATGCGAGGCTGGAGCTGGCGGAGCTGCGCGCGCTCGACGACGCCGGCGCCATCGCTGTGCACGACGTCTCGCTCACGGTCCGTGCCGGCGAGATCGTCGGCATCGCCGGCGTCTCCGGCAACGGCCAGCGCCAGCTGGTCGAGTTGCTGGCCGGGCAGCGCGAAGCCGAGAGTGGCGAGATCCGCGTCGCCGGCGATCCCTATCGCGCCAGCCGCGAGGAGATGCGCCGCCACAAGATGTCGCTCCTCCCGGAGGAGCCGCTGAAGAACGCCTGCGTCGGCGGCATGAGCGTCGCCGACAACATCGCTTTTCGCGAGTTCGACCGCGCGCCGTTCGCCAGCGGCGGCTGGTGGCTTAACCGCGGCGCCTTTCGCGACGACGCCAGGAAGAAGATAGCCCAGTACAAGATCAAGACCCGCACGCCGGAGACGCCGATCTCGGCGCTGTCGGGCGGCAACGTCCAGCGCGCCGTGCTGGCCCGCGAGCTCGGCAGCAAGGTCGAAGTACTGATAGCGGCCAATCCCTGTTTCGGGCTCGACTTCGCCGCGGTGGCGCAGATCCATGCCGAGATCATGGCCGCGCGCAATCGCGGCGCCGCTGTGCTGCTGGTCAGCGAGGATCTCGACGAACTGCTGGAACTCTCCGACCGGCTGGTGGTGATGTTCCACGGCGAATTCGTGTATGAAGCACGGACCAGCGAGGCCGATCTCACCGTAGTCGGCCGACACATGGCGGGGCATTGACCAGGGAAGAGCGATGAGCGGCGCATCCGAGCGCGACGAACACTTCCTCCGCCTTTCGTTTGCGGTCGCCCGCCGTTCCCTCACCCATGGCAACCATCCCTTCGGTTGCATCGTCGTCGATGCCGACGGCAAGGTGCTGATCGAGACCGAGAACGGCTACATGCCGAATCACGATGGCACCGCGCATGCCGAGCGTCTCGCGGCGACGCAGGCCTGCCGTACGCTCGGCCGCGAGGTGCTGGCGAAGGCCACGCTCTACTCCTCCGCAGAGCCCTGTGCGATGTGCGCCGGCGCGATCTACTGGGTCGGCATCAGCCGTGTGGTCTACGGCCTCAGCGAGCACCGCCTGCGCGGCATCACCGGCGACCATCCAGAGAACCCGACACTCGACCTGCCCTGCCGCGAGGTCTTTGCCAGCGGGCAACGGCCGACGGAGGTTGTGGGGCCACTGCTCGAAGACGAGGCCGAAGCGCTGCACGACGGCGTGTGGAAGTAGCAAACAAGAGTTCAACTCCGTTGGGTAGGTTACCGCCAGCGGACTGCGCTTCGCGCAGCCACGTGCTCATCTACCTACTTTCCTTATCCACAAACGAAGATGACGCCGCGGAGGTTTGACGCGGCGTCATCGTCGTTCAGCCGAAGAGTGTCAGGTGGCTAGAACTTCACAGTGACACCGGAGTAGAGCGAGGACTCGGTGCAGGACCCGGTGCTCACCTTTGCCCCACCGGCCAGGGTGGTGCAGGCCACGGCGTTGTTGTGATCGAGGCCAAACTTGTTCTGCCAGTAGCGGTAGGCGACCCAGACGTCCACGAAGTGCGAATACTTCTCACCCCAGACCGCCTTCGAGGCATCGAGGGTCAGGCGGATCGGCTCGGAGTTGAACTCGACCTTGGTGGGATAGACGCCGTTGGCGACGCTGGCGGGAAGCGGCTCGGTGTCTGTTCCCTTCTTGCCGTACCAGCCGGCGCGGCCGCTGATCGAGAAATACTGCATGTTCGGCGGCAGGAAGCCGAGGTCCATATAATAATTGGTCTCGATCGCCCAGGTTGGCTTGAACGACGTGTTGCCGTCGGCAATACACGGCGCGGACCAACCGGCGCCGCACTGCGAGAAGGAGTTGTGGTTGGCAAACTCCCAGTACACCAGCGGCGCTACGTTGAAATAGCCCTTGTAGGGAAGGTCGAAGGCGAACTGCAGACCGGCGACGACGTCGCGCTTGGCGGCGCCGAAATACCGGTTCTCCGTGTTGGCATCCATGCCAACCTCGAACGAGATGTTGTGCAGCGGTCCCTGCGTGAAGGCCTTGGTGTTGAAGATCTCGTTCCAACCGAAGGTCGAGCGGAAAAGGCCATAGATTTCTGTCGCGCCGGCACAGCTCGCCGGCGTCGCTGCGAAGCCCGCAGCCGGCGAAACGATCACGCCTGTGGCGGTGCAGGGGGCCGCCGGATCGTTGTGATCCGACTTGAACATCGAGATGGTGAAGAAGTTGGTGCCGTAAGCCCAGGCATCGAAATGGGTGAAGGAGTAGACCTGCTTCGTCGTCTTGGCGTTGATCACGCCGTTGGTGTTGGTGAACGCACCGGGCTGCGAGGCGTTGAAAATGTAGGAGAAGGTGACGCGGTCGTCGATCACCAGGAAGAATGGGAGGTCCGCCGCCTTCTTGGCAGCCTTGACCGGCAGATCCGCTGCCTGAGCCAGGCCACCGGTGGCGAGCGTGGCAAGTGACAGCGCCCCTGCTGCAATTGCCTTGAAACGAAATGACATCCTGAATACCCCCAAATTTTGGACACGTAAAAATGAGCGTCCCTTGGTGCGACACTTGCGCCGATCTCCCGGAGTGAGAAGCCTCAACTTGTTTCAAGGCATGCCGCTTGTTTGCACAGGAGGCTGCGTTTCACCGGCGGATTTGGAGGACCAATCTCACCGCCACGCGGTCAGGCGAGAGCGGCCATTGCCGGAAATTCCCATTTGATTTCACTCGCCTTTCATGTCGAGCGGACAAGGCAGACACGATGGCCGGGAGCTACTGTCGCGGTGTTCGCAAATGCATACGCGTGATGGCGCGTCTCTGCTCAAGTTCACGTCAAGCCTGCATAGCGGGTTCCGATTTGGTTTGATCCGTCACAAATTTGCAACAGGCGTCACACGCGAGCCGGCACTGCAAAGGCGGTTCGGGAAGCATTTGAGGTCGATCGCCGCCCGGCGAAAGCAGCGGCTCGCCGACACCACCTGCCTGCCGAAGCGTTGAGCAAGGGATGACGCTTTTTCACACCTTACGCGACGGTTCAAACTAGCCCACTATTGAGGCACTTCACCCCGTGCAAGCGCATCAGCGAATGTTGGATCCAACGACTAACGGCCTGCATTCCGGCGAAACCCCGCTCCTCAGGACGATCGGGCTTACCAAGCGCTATGGGGATTTCCTCGCCAACGATGCCATCGACATCGATATCTGGCCGAAAGAGATCCACGCGCTGCTGGGCGAGAACGGCGCCGGCAAGTCGACGCTGGTCAAGGCGATCTACGGGCTGATCCAGCCCAGCGCCGGCGATATTTTCTGGAACGGCAAGCCGGTCGCGCTGACCGGTCCCTCGGAAGCTCGCAGTCGCGGCATCGGCATGGTGTTCCAGCATTTCTCGCTGTTCGACAATCTCACCGTCGCCGAGAACGTCGCGCTCGGCCTCGATGGGAGAGAGTCTTTCAAGGACATCTCGGCACGGCTTGAGCAGGTGTCGAAGACTTATGGTCTGCCGCTCGATCCCAAACGCGAGGTCTGGCAATTGTCGGTCGGCGAACGCCAGCGCATCGAGATTGTCCGCGCGCTGATGCAGGATCCGCAATTCCTGATCCTGGACGAACCCACCGCGGTGCTGACCCCGCAGGAAGCCGACCAGCTCTTCATCGTGCTGGAGCGGCTCAAGGCCGAAGGCCGCGCCATCCTCTACATCAGCCACAAGCTCGAAGAGGTGAAGCGCCTGTGCGACACCGCGACGATCCTGCGCGGCGGCAAGAAGGTCGAGACGTGCAATCCCAGGCTTGAGACCGCCGCTTCGCTCGCGCGCATGATGGTCGGCGGCGAGGTCAAGCAAGTGAAAGCGGCCGCCGGCCGGCAGACCACTGTGCCGCGCCTCGTCGTCAACGACCTCACGCTCGCCCCTGGCGAGGCGCATGGCGTGCGGCTCGAGCATATCTCGTTCGAGCTGAAGGGTGGCGAAATCCTCGGCATTGCCGGAGTCGCGGGCAACGGCCAGGACGAATTGTTCGCTGCACTGTCCGGCGAGCGCTTGTCGAGGGACCCCGGCACGATCGTGATCGAAGGCCTTGCTGCCGGCCACCTCTCGATCACGCAGCGCCGCAAGCTCGGCGCTGCTTTCGTTCCCGAAGAGCGGCTCGGCCACGGCACTGCGCCGCGCATGAAGCTTTCGGAGAACGCGCTGCTCACCGGGCACGCCGCCAGCGGTATGGTCCATCACGGCTTCATCGACACCGCCGCGACGCTGAAGACGGTTGATCGCACGACCGAGACGTTCGACGTCCGCAAGGCCAAGCGCGATCCGGAAGCCGCGAGCCTCTCCGGCGGCAATCTGCAAAAGTTCATCGTGGGACGCGAGATCCTGCGCAACCCCGCGGTGCTGGTGGTGAGCCAGCCGACCTGGGGCGTCGACGCGGGCGCTGCCGCCGTCATTCGCCAGGCGCTGCTTGATCTTGCAACCGCCGGTGCCGCCGTGCTCGTCACCAGTCAGGACCTCGACGAGCTCGCGGAAATCGCCGACCGCATTGCCGTGATGTTCCACGGCCATCTGACCGCCCCGCTCGCCATCAGCGAGGCGACCCGCGAAAAACTCGGGCTGTTGATGGGCGGCAGCACGCTGGAGCCAAAGGAGGCCGTGCATGCAGTTGGTGCTTGAGAAGCGCGCGGAACGCTCCAACACGATCGCACTGATCTCTCCGCTGATCGCGATCGGCCTCACGATCGTGACGATGGTCATCCTGTTCGCGATTCTCGGCAAGAATCCGCTGCTCGCCCTGCACGCCTATTTCATCGCGCCTTTGACCGACAGCTATTCGCTCCAGGAAATCGCGGTGAAGGCGACGCCGCTGGTGATGATCGCGATCGGGCTGTCGCTCTGCTATCTCGCCAACGCCTGGAACATCGGCGCCGAAGGGCAGTTCCTGATCGGCGCAGTCGCCGGAAGCTGGATTGCGGTGAAGACGCAAGGCACCGACGCCGGCGTCTGGGTGCTGCCGGTCATGCTTGTGCTCGCCGCCGCAGCGGGCGCGCTCTACGCGCTGATCCCGGCGATCTGCAAGGTGAAGTTCGGCGCCAGCGAAATCCTGACCAGCCTGATGCTGGTCTATGTCGCCGACCTCTTCCTCGACTATCTCGTGCGCGGGCCATGGCGCGATCCGCACGGTTTCAACTTCCCGACTACGGCCGAGTTCGATCCGGTCGCAACGGTGCCGCTGCTGATCGAAGGCGGCCGGCTGCATCTCGGCTCCATCGCCGCGCTGTTGGTCGTCGCGGCGGCGGCCGTATTGCTCGGACGCACCATCAAGGGATTTGAGATTCGCGTGGTCGGTGCAGCGCCCCGCGCCGCGCGGTTCGGCGGCTTCAATTCCAATCAGTTGGTCATCCTGACCTTCGCGGTCTCCGGCGCGCTCGCGGGCCTCGCCGGTATCATCGAGGTCGCAGGACCGGTCGGGCATCTCCAGCCCGGCATCTCGCCGGGCTACGGTTTTACCGCGATCATCGTTGCCTTCCTCGGTCGATTGAACCCGCTTGGAATATTAATTGCAGGCCTTTTTCTCGCGTTGACCTTTATCGGCGGCGAGCAGGCGCAGATCACAATGAAGATTCCCTTGGACGTCACCAAGGTTTTCCAGGGCATCCTGCTGTTCTACGTGCTCGCCTGCGATTCCCTCATTCTATACCGCTTCAAGCTGGTGTTCCCGAACCGACAGGTGGCTCGTGGAGCTGGTTGAAGCCATTATCCTCGCGGTGCTCGCCGCCTCGACGCCGCTCTTGATCGCGGCGACCGGCGAGCTCGTGACTGAACGATCCGGCGTGCTCAATCTCGGGGTCGAGGGCATGATGATCGTCGGCGCCGCCTGCGGCTTTGCCCGGCGCCTGGCTGACCGGTTCGATCTTTATTGGCGCGCTGTTCGGCATCGTCGCCGGCACATTGATGTCGCTGGTGTTCGCGCTGATGGCGCTCGGGCTTGCGGTCAACCAGGTTGCGACGGGTCTCGCACTGACCATCCTCGGCGTCGGCCTGTCCGGCCTGATCGGCGCTGGCTTCGTCGGCGAGCGCATCACGCCGGCAGTGCATCTCTACATCCCCGGTTTGACCGACATCCCGCTGATCGGTCGCGTGCTGTTCGGCGAGGACGCCTTCATCTATTTCTCGCTGGCGCTGGTCGTCGGCGTCTGGTGGTTCCTGTACCGCACGCGACCGGGCTTGATCCTGCGCGCCTGCGGCGACAACCACGTCTCCGCGCATGCGCTCGGCTATCCCGTGCTGCGCATCCGCACCTTCGCCGTGATGTTCGGTGGCGCCTGCGCCGGACTTGCCGGGGCTTATCTGCCGCTCGCCTATACGCCCTTCTTCATTCCGGGCATGACTGCAGGCCGCGGCTGGATCGCGCTGGCGCTGGTGGTGTTCTCGTCCTGGCGGCCCGGCCGACTCGTGGTCGGCGCCTACCTGTTCGGCGCGGTGACGATCCTGCAACTGCACGCGCAGGGTTGGGGCGTCGGCATTCCCTCGCAGTTCATGTCGGCGCTGCCTTACCTTGCGACCGTCATCGTGCTGGTCCTGCTCTCCCGCGCGCGCACCGGCGGATCGACCGCGCCGGCCGCACTCGGCACCGTGTTCGTGCCTGACCGCTAGCGTTTCATTTCTGCCGCGTGCGCGATGGGGCGCGCACGTTGCGGATCGTGGCTTTCCCCAGATGTTTGGAGATTGATGATGAGGAAATCACTTCTTGCGCTGGCTGCCGCGCTTTTGCTCGCCGGAAGCGTCAGCGCAGCCTCCGCCGCCGACAAGCTGAAGGTCGGCTTCATCTATTTGGGTCCGATCGGAGACCTCGGCTGGACCTATCAGCATGAGCTGGCACGCCAGGCGCTGGTGAAGGAGCTCGGCGACAAGATTGAGACCACCTATCTGGAAAACGTGCCTGAAGGTCCCGACGCCGAGCGGGCCATCGAGCAGCTCGTCCGCGCCGGCAACAAGCTGATCTTCACGACGTCGTTCGGCTATATGGATCCGACGCTGAAGGTCGCGAAGAAATACCCGAACGTGCATTTCGAGCACTCTACCGGCTACAAGCGCAATCCGAACATGTCGACCTACTCGGCCAAATGGTACCAGGGCCGCTACATCCAGGGCCTGATCGCGGCCAAAATGTCGAAGTCCGGCGTGCTCGGCTATATCGGCTCGTTCCCGATTCCGGAGGTCGTCTCTGGCATCAATGCGACGATCCTGGCGGCGCAGACCATCAACCCGAACATCAAGGTGAAGATCATCTGGGCCAACACCTGGTTCGATCCGGGCAAGGAGGCCGACGCTGCCAAGGCGCTGATCGACCAGGGCGCTGACGTCATCATGCAGCACACGGATTCGCCGGGCGGCGATGCAGATCGCCAGCGAACGCGGCAAGCTCGCCTTCGGCCAGGATTCCGAGATGATCAAGTTCGGGCCGAAGACCCAGCTGACCTCGATCCTCGACACCTGGGGTCCCTACTACATCGCCCGCGTCAAGGCGGAACTCGACGGCACCTGGAAATCCGAGGACACCTGGGGCGGCCTCGACAGCCACATGTTCGCGATGGCGCCCTACACCAACATGCCCGACGACGTGAAGAAGATCGCCGAGGATGCCCAGGCCGCGATCACCGCGGGCAAGCTGCATCCGTTCAAATGCCCGGTCGTTGGGCAGGACGGCAAGCCGGTCGAGTGCAAGGGCGGCGCAAATCTCGACGACGGCCAGATCCTCGGCATGAATTTCTACGTCAAGGGCATCGACGACAAGCTGCCGGGAAAGTAGCACGCTTCTTGCATCGCCTAAATCACCTGCTCCTCCCGGAGGAGGTTCGGAGGGGGTGGCCAGAAGCACCCGGCACTTGTGGTCGCCCCCTCTTTTTATTTTCGCCGGGATGTTATCCCGCCTGCATAGTCCGCGCCGCCGAACTGTGGCGGCGGATGAGGTCAGGGACGTCCAGCCCCGGGATCGCGCCGTCGATCACGGCCCATTTTCCCGCCACCATCACCCGGTCGGCCCAATGCGCCCCGCACAGCACCAGTGCGGCCAGCGGATCGCCGTGGCCGGAGAAGCGCAATTCGTCGAGCCTGAACAACGCGACATCGGCAGACTTGCCGACCGCGATCTCGCCGAGTTCCGGCCGGCCCACACACGCCGCCGACCCCTTGGTAGCCCAGCGCAGCGCATCCTTGTGGCTGACCTTCGTCACCCCGTAGCGCGCCCGTTGCAGCAGGAAGGCGGTCCGCACCTCCTGCATCAGGTTCGATCCATCGTTCGAGGCCGAGCCGTCGACACCGATGCCGATGCCGACACCGGCCTCCTCCATCTCGCAGACAGGGCAGCAGCCGGAGGCCAGAATCTGGTTGCTGCACGCGCAATGGCTGATGGTCGTCTTTGCCTTGCCGAGCCGCTTCATTTCCTCGGCGTTGAAGAAGATGCCATGGGCGAGCCACGTCCGCGCATTGAGCCAGCCGCATTGCTCGAGATAATCGAGCGGACGGCAACCATACATCTCCTGGCAGAATTTGTTCTCGTCCTCGGTTTCGGCGAGGTGGGTGTGCAGACGCACGTCGAGCTTGTCGGCGAGATCGGCGGTCGCGCGCATCAGGGACGTCGTCACCGAGAAGGGTGAGCACGGTGCGAGCGCGATCTGCACCATCGCATCCGCGCCGCGCTGGTGATGCCTGGCGACCACGCGCGCGCTGTCCGCGAGGATGGTGTCCTCATCCTGCACGACGCTATCGGGCGGCAGGCCGCCGTCGCGCTGCGACAGGTTCATCGAGCCGCGCGTGAGCAGCACCCGCACGCCGAGCCGTCTTGCGACTCCGACTTCGATATCGACGGCGTCTTCGAGTCCCGGCGGAAACACGTAGTGATGATCCGTCGTGGTGGTGCAGCCGGAGAGCAGAAGCTCCGACATCGCCACCGTGACAGCGAGCTCGAGCGCATCCGGCGTCAGCTTCGCCCATACCGGATAGAGCGCCTGGAGCCAGGGAAACAGCTCGCGGTCCATCGCCGCCGGCAGCGCCCGTGTCAGCGTCTGGTAAAAATGGTGATGCGTGTTGATGAGTCCCGGCAGCACGACGTGGTCGCCAGCATCGAACACCGCAACATCCGCGGTTGCGGGTACACCGCCGGCCGGCACGAGTTCGACGATCCGACCGTCCTTCACCACGACCCCGCGCTCGGCCCCGTCGGCCAGGATAGCCAGGGGATCCCTGATCCAGATCGGCTTTGCATCGCTCATGATCCCGCTCCTTCTCACATCCGTAGACGGCGACCCGCCCCATGCGGAAGCCGCACGAACGCCTTCCAGCTAGCTACTTGTTGTTGCGACTTGGCTCCGGTCTTGCAAGACTCTGTTGCATGATTTACGGGGCGGAAGCGTTGGCGCAGCCATGGATTTGAATACCATCACGACAGTGGCCCATCCGCAAACGCGCACCCAGCTGCCGATTTGGAAGGCAGGTGATGCTTGGCTCGCAGGCGGCACCTGGCTGTTCTCGGAGCCGCAGGTCCACCTCACTCGGCTCATCGATCTGGCCGACCTGAAATGGCCGGCACTGACCGTCACCGAGAGCCATCTCGGCATCGCCGCCACGTGCACCGTTGCGCAGCTCGATGGACTCGTCTGCCCACCCGGCTGGTTCGCTGCGGCGCTGATCAACCAGTGCTGCCGCGCCTTCCTTGCATCGTTCAAGATCTGGAAGACTGCAACCGTCGGCGGCAATCTCTGCATGTCGCTTCCGGCGGGACCGATGATCTCGCTCACCGCCGCGCTCGACGGGGTCTGCACCATCTGGAAGGCAGACGGCGGCGAACAGAAGATACAAGTCACCGAATTCGTCACCGGCAACCAGCGCAATCGTCTCGCGACAGGGGACCTGCTCCGGCAGATCGATATCCCGATTGCCGCGTTGAAGCGTCGCACGGCCTTTCGCCAGATCTCGCTGGCGCCGGTCGGCCGCTCGGCGGCGCTTCTGATCGGCAGCCTGGATACCGACGGCACGCTGAAGCTCACGGTCACCGCATCGACGGTACGACCGATCCAGCTGTCCTTTCCCAAGCCGCCCAACGCGAGCGCGCTCCGCGATGCGATCGAGCAACACATCACCGACGAGCTTTACCACACCGACATCCACGGCAAGCCGCTCTGGCGCAAGCACATGACACTACGGCTTGCCGAAGAGATCCGTGACGAACTCCTGGGCGCGGCACCATCATGAGCTTCGAGGTCAACGGCAAACCGTTTTCGCAAGCACCGCGCGCCGGCCAGTGCCTGCGCACGTTCCTGCGCGAGCTCGGCCATTTCGGCGTGAAGAAGGGCTGCGACGCCGGCGATTGCGGCGCGTGCACCGTGCTGCTCGACGGCGAGCCGGTGCATAGCTGCCTGATCCCAGCGTTCCGCGCCGAGGGGCGCGCCGTCACCACGATCGAAGGTCTCGGCGGGGATAGCGGCGCGCATCCGATGCAGCAGGCCTTCCTCGATGCGCAAGGCTTTCAATGCGGCTTCTGCACAGCCGGCATGATCCTGACCTGTGCCTCGCTCAACCAGGCGCAGCGCACCGATCTCGGCGTGGCGCTGAAGGGAAATATCTGCCGCTGCACCGGCTATCGCTCGATCGAGGATGCGCTGCTTGGCAAGTCCAATGTCGATGAGAACGTCGAGGCCGGCGCCGCATTCGGCCGCAATCTGCCGGCGCCAGCTGGCCCTGACGTCGTGCGCGGCAAGGCGCGCTACACGTTCGACATGCAGATTGACGGCCTGCTGCATATCAAGCTGCTCCGTTCACCGCACGCCCACGCGAGGATCGTCGCGATCGACAAATCGGAAGCGCTGAGCATTCCCGGCGTGCACGCGGTGCTGACGCATGAGGACGCGCCCAAGGTCCTGATCTCGACCGCGCGGCACGAGAAGGACTGGATGGATCCCGAGGACACCCGTATCCTCGACGAAATCGTGCGCTTCATCGGCCAGAAGGTCGCCGCCGTCGTCGCAGACAGCGAAGCCGCCGCCGAGGACGCCTGCCGCCGGCTGAAGGTCAGTTACGTGCTTCTGCCTGCGCTGATCGACCCTGAAAAGGCGATGGCGCCGGGTGCACCTGTCATTCATCCTGACCGCACCACCGCGAACCGGATCGCCGACGCCCAGCGCAACCTCGCCGCGGAGACGCATGGCGAATTCGGCGATGTCGCAGCTGCGCTCGCGACGTCCGCCGTCACTTACGAGGCTACCTTCCACAGTCACCGTGTGCAGCATGCCGCATTGGAGACCCATGGCGGCCTGGCCTGGCTCGATGCTTCGGGCGTGCTCAATGTTCGCACCTCGACCCAGGTGCCGTTCCTGACCCGGCGCGCACTGTCCGATATCTTCGAGCTTCCCATCAACAAGGTCCGCGTGTTCTGCGAGCGCGTCGGCGGCGGCTTTGGCGGCAAGCAGGAGATGTTCGTCGAGGACATTCTGGCGCTCGCCGTGCTCAAGACCGGGCGGCCGGTGAAACTGGAGCTCACCCGCGAGGAGCAGTTCATCGCGACCTCGACGCGACATCCGATGCGGGTCCACATCAAGGCCGGTGCGGACGCGGACGGCAGGCTCACCGCGCTCCAGCTCAACGTGCTCTCCAACACCGGCGCCTACGGCAATCATGCCGGCCCCGTGATGTTCCACTCGTTGTCCGAGTCCATCGGCGTCTACAATTGCCCGAACAAGAAGGTCGACGGCTACGCGGTCTACACCAATACGGTGCCGGCAGGCGCGTTCCGCGGTTATGGCTTGCCGCAAACACTGATCGCGACCGAAGCCGCGATCGAGGAACTGGCAAGGCAGCTCGGCATCAACCCCTACGAGATGCGCCGGCGCAACGTCGTCAAGCCCGGCGATCCCATGCTGTCGCCGCCGCCGTCGGAATTCCACGACGTGCTCTATGGCTCCTACGGGCTCGACCAGTGCCTCGATCTCGTCGAGCGCGCGATGCGGGCCGATGGTCCCCGACCGGACCTGTCGCCGGAGTGGCTGATCGGCGACGGCCTCGCGCTGACCATGATCGACACGGCGCCCCCGGCCGGCCATCTCGCGGATGCCATGGTCGCGCTCAACGACGAGGCCGGCTTCGACCTCACGGTCGGCACCGCCGAGTTCGGCAACGGCACCAGCACCGTGCACCGGCAGATCGCGGCGACAACGCTTGCGACCACCGTCGACCGGATTCGCCTGCGCCAGTCCGACACCGCCCATGGTGGCCACGATACCGGCGCCTACGGCAGCGCGGGCATGTTCGTCGCCGGCAAGGCGACGCATGCGGCAGCGATGCAGCTTGCGACCGAGCTGAAGACGGCCGCCGCCGGCGCATGGCTCTGCGACGTCCGGAGCTGTACGCTCGAAAACGAGGCCGTTGTCAGTGGGGTGCGGCGCATGGCCTTTGTGGAATTGGCAAAGCTCGCGCGCGAACGCGGCCAGCCTTTCGCCGGCACCGGCAATTCCAGCGGCACGCCGCGTTCGGTCGGCTTCAACGTGCAGGGCTTTCGCGTCGCCGTGAACAAGGGCACCGGCGAGCTCAAAATTCTCAGGAGCGTGCATGCGGCTGATGCCGGTGTCGTCGCCAATCCCATGCAGTGCCGAGGTCAGGTCGAAGGCGGGGTCGCGCAGGCGCTCGGTGCCGCGCTCTACGAGGAGATGGTGATCGACGCGGACGGCCGCGTCACCAACCCGAAATTCCGCGACTACCACCTGCCCTCCTTTGCCGACGTGCCGCGCACCGAGGTTTTCTTCGCCGAGACATCCGACACGGTCGGACCGTTGGGGGCGAAGTCGATGAGCGAGAGCCCGTACAATCCGGTCGCCGCCGCGCTCGGCAACGCGATTGCCGATGCCACCGGCATCCGCTTCACCGCGCCGCCCTTCAAGCCGGACCGGCTGTTTCCGGCGCTGCGCGACAAGTTCGGTGATTAGCTGCCGCGATAGGTCGAATAGCTCCACGGCGTGACCAATAGCGGCACGTGATAGTGCCCCTCCGGCTCGCTGATCGCGAAGCGCAGCGGGATCTCGTCGAGGAACGGCGGGTCGGCGAGCTGCACGTTGCGCTCGGCGTAATATTTGGCCACGCTGAATCGGAGTTCATAGCGGCCGATCGGCAACGGACGACCGCCGATCAGCGGCTGGGCGGTGCGGCCGTCCGCATTGGTGACGGTGCGCGCGATCACGCGGCTCTCGCCGAGCGCGGAGAGTTCAACGAGCTCCACCGGGATGCCCGGCGCGGGCTTGCCGACGTGATTGTCCAATACATGGGTCGACAGCCGGCCATGGACCCTGAGCTTGTCATCGGCTGCGACGAGTTGATCGAGCCGCAACGCCGAGATACGGCCAATCTCCTCGATCGCACGTCGCGTCTCGGTCTTGGCGATATTGCGCAACCGCGTCTCGAAGTCGGCCAGCACGGAATCCTTGGTGTGACGACGCACGCAGACGATATAGGGAATGCCGAACTTGTCACGATAGGCGTTGTTGACGCGTTCAAACGTAGCGTATTCGGCCTCTGACAGCCGGTCGAGCCCGGCGCTGTTCTGCTCGGCGGTCGATTCCTCCGTGAGCCCCGCCGCGCGCTGGGTCTTGTTGGCGAGGTCCGGATGCGCCCGGATCAGCGCCAATTGCACGTCGGGCTCGGCACTCTGGATCGCCGCCATCAGCGCGGCGTGCAATTGGTTGATGCCGGCGAACGGCCGCTTCGCGGCGAGTTGCCCGGCGATCCACGGCGAATGTTCGACGACGTTGGCAAGCGCGGCAACGAAACCGGCTTCATCGGCCGCATTGAGATCAGACAGCGAGATCTGCGACATCGCCCCCCTCACCCGATCTCAAATGCGTCGGCCGCAAGATGCGCGTGCTTGTCGTGCCAATGCTGTGCGATCTGCAACCGCGTCGGCACCCAGACGCGCTCGTGCCTGCCGATGTAGTCGAGGAAGCGGATCAGCCCCGCGGCGCGGCCGGGTCGGCCGGCGAGTCGACAGTGCAGGCCGACCGACATCATCTTCGGCGCGCTCTCGCCTTCGGCATAGAGTACGTCGAAGGCATCCTTCAGATAGGTGAAGAACTGCTCGCCTTCGGCAAAGCCCTGCGGGTTGATGAACCGCATATCGTTGGCGTCAAGCGTATAGGGAATGACGAGTTGCTTGCCGCTCGCGCCCTTGACCCAATAGGGCAGATCGTCGGCGTAGGAGTCGCAGAGATAGAGGAAGCCGCCCTCCTCCATCAATAGACGGTTGGTGTTGTTCGAGGAGCGCCCGGTGTACCAGCCGAGCGGCCGCGATCCAGTCGCCTCGGTGTGGACGCGGATCGCCTCCGCAATCTCCGCGCGCTCCTGCGCCTCGGTCATGTCCTTGTGCTCGATCCATTTCAGGCTGTGGCTGGCGATGTCCCAGCCCGCCTCCTTCATGGCAGCCACGATTTCCGGATTGCGCTTCAACGCCGTGGCGACACCGAACACGGTGGTCGGCCATTTGCGCTCATTGAACATTCGCCACAGCCGCCAGAAGCCGGCGCGCGAGCCATACTCGAACATCGATTCGATATTGGCGTGGCGCTGGCCGGGCCAAGGCTGCGCGCCGAGCACGTCGGACAAAAACGCTTCCGAGGCGCGATCGCCGTGCAGGATGCTGTTCTCGCCGCCCTCCTCGAAATTGACGACGAACTGCACCGCGACCCGCGCATCACCGGGCCATTGCGGGTGCGGCGGGTTGCGGCCGTAACCGCGGAGATCGCGCGGGTAGCGGGCGTCAGTCACTCAGACTTCCTCGAAGCGGATCGGCAGAGCGCCCTTCCACAGCACGCTCTTGCCGAGCGTTGCCAGATTCTCCAGGCCAGAGGTCAGCGTGATGAAATGATTGCCGGCGAGCTGGCCCATCTTGCTTGCGAAGCTCACGCCGCCATAGGCCATCAGGATCTCGGTCTCGCTGATGCCGCCGGGATAGAGGATGATCTGGCCGGGCGCCGGATAGCTAGTGTGGTTCTCGTAGCCGACCCCGAAATCGAGGTCGCCGAGCGGCATCCACACGCCCTCGCCGCTCCAGCGCACATGGATGATGTGGCTTTCGAACGGCAGCGCCTTGCGGAACACGGCGACAGTTTTGGGCGCCAGCTGCTCCTCGAAACGGGCATCGAAGGTGAAGTCGCCGGCGCGGATAACGAGTTTGCTCATCTCATCTCTCTGGATCGGGGCGGGCCCCCCGGGATACTCTCACGGGGAACTCATGGGCAAAAAGCATTCCATCGAGCTTCGCGCAAGGGGCGAGGCCGCATCACCTACGGTCGTAGGACCAGCCGAAAACGCCGCTCCGCCGCGTCTCCGGCTCCGGCTCCGCGGCAGGCTGCGGCGCCTCCCTCAGTTCCGCCTGCGGTGGCGGGGGCGGCACCGGCAGATTCTCGCATTTCATCGAGTAGACCAGTTTGCCGTCCGCGGTACGCCCGATCGGCACGCAGGGGTCCGGATGCGCCGCCGAGGTTTTTGGGGTCAGCTTGACCTGCGCCACGGCCGGCGAGGCGAACAGGAGAAGGACCAGCAGATATCTCGACATCATTGTCGCCTAAAAACCCAATTGGCCGCATTGAACCGGATTGCTGCGGGCAAGTCCATCGGCGCCGCGAGCACGATTGCCGAATATTTAGCCGGGACCCGGTGCTCACTCTCATGTCCCGGACAAGCTGCAACGCCCCTTAGCGTTGCGGCGCAGAGCCGGGACCCAGAAGCCACGAATTCTCTGCGGCATGGGCCCCGGCTCTGCAGCGCACCGCCGACGAGGCGCTGCGCTGCGTCCGGGGCACGAGAGCGAAGGGTGGTGCACACTCTCTCAAGTCGTCTTTGCGAGCGCAGCGAAGCAATCCAGAATCCCTCCGCGGTAAGACTCTGGATTGCTTCGCTGCGCTCGCAATGACGAAGTATGAGGCGGCAGCGCCACTCTTCCAGCTCGCATCTTGATTGCAGACACGCCTTCGCATCCTCGCGGCGCATTTCGCCCGAGCTTTGCTGGTCGATCCACCCTCGTGTCCAAGAGGGCGCAGGGAAGGCCGGGTGCCGGCTGACACCCGCGGTCCGCTGCGCGAAAGTGTAGCGCAAGGAAACCGCACAGCAGCATACAGGTGTAGCCAAATCACTCAGCCTTCCCTGCGCAGTGGCTTTACGGCTTATGCCGTGCTCTCCCGGGAGCCGAGTTCCTGTTGGCCTCCCTCGCCTTCACGAAAGTCGCGGACACCGCGCCGGTTGACGCGAATGCCGCCTCCGCCAAGGCTTGACCGTAGCAACGACGGCCAGGACCACACGGTTTTGCCGTACGCACGGCTCGCTTGTCGCCACCGGTTTCGACGGCGTTGTGCACGTTGCCGCCGACCTGATGACGAGACGAACCTGACAGCGCCGCTCGTCGGCACGAAGCCTCGGGCTCACGGAGAGCAATCCGCCCTGCCCGCACTTTTCGCACCCGACGCTGTCGCGTCCACCGCAAGCCCGGCTCTACGACCATCACGACACGTGGTCGCCCCTCAAGGGTGAGCCGGGATGGGCGACACATACGCCAATTCCGAATTTCGGTAAAGCGGAATATTTTTCCCGGAGAGGATTGACGCACCCGCAACACAGGTCGCGCAATGAGACGCCTCGCGCAGAAGCAACAAGGGGCGATGCAAAACACCGCCCCTTGGCGCGATAGAGATTGCAGCGAGGACAGGCGCCTAATACGGCTGATAATAGCCGCGCGGACCATAGTAGGGACCGCCGCCGTAATATCCCTGGCCGCCGTAGTAAGGACCGGGGCCGTAATTATAGCGGTCCTCGTAGTACTCCTGGCGCCTGCTCTCCGCGATAGCGCCGCCGATCAGTCCTGCCGCCACGCCCATGAAGGCGAGGCCTGCAGCGTTCGGACCTCGTCGATAATAGCGGTGGCGGCGAGCGGCGGCGCTGAAATCGGTGGCAGCCGGAGCGGCCGGGCCCGCGGCAGCGGCCTTGGTGGGCGCGGGCGAGTTGGCAGCCGAAGGCGTGATAGAGGCCGTAATCAGAACAAGACTTGCGAAAGCTGCCAACACAAGGTTGCGGCCGGCTGCAGAAATCATCGGTCCCTTATTCATCTTGACCTTCCTCAGTTCTCGCTCAAAGCGACATAATCAAACGAGACATAATGCGCAAACCACTGAAATGGTTTCCTGATCGCGGCAATCTGTCACGCTTTGAACGATTGTAAACCGACGACCAAATCCAGCTTGAACCATCCAACATGAGCGGATAATGAACAGCCGCGCCGTTTTTTTCGGTCGCCGTAAGCGTTTTACGTGAACCAACGCATCAACCGACGTCGTCGGGATCGATGCCATTTTCAGGTTCACCGTGACTGACCCGTCCTATTCCAAAGAGAAATCAGATGATTGCGGTTCGCAAACTGCCGGCGCGCTATGCGCCGATCGTGATGCCATTCGTGCTGTCCATCCTCATGACAGCCGTGGTGTCGGTCATTTCCACGCTTCGGAGCCTCGGCGCAACGGCGGCGTTCCTCGCGACGTGGCCGGGCGCCTGGGGGCTGTCATGGCTCGTCGCCTTTCCGACGCTGCTGATGGTGCTGCCACTGGTCCGCCGGATCGTGGCTAGCGTCGTCGCGGCTCCCTCCCAACCGGGCCGATAGAAGGCGCGGACGGCGGCGCATGACGCACGCCGTCCCGCTTTCGCGTGTCCTTACGATAGCGCGCCGAGCACGCCGCGCGTCGCCTTGTCGATCTCCTCGACATAGCGGCGTCGGACGAACGTCTCGGTGAGGAAGCCGACCACCTTGCGGCTGTCGGTGGAATCGACCACCGCGAGCATCTCGGCTTCCGCTTCGTCGAACACCGCCATCGCCGACTTCACGTTCATTTCCGGGATCAGCACGATCTCGGTCAGGCGGGCGAGCTCGATCACCTGGATCTCGTCGGCGATGGTGTCGAGGTCGCCGGAGAACAGATCGGGCAGCAGGACGAGCCCGACATATTCGTCCGCATTGTTGACGATGACGATACCCGGACGCGATCCCAGCGGGAATTCGCCGCGGACCGCCGCGATGGTCGTAGTCGACGGCACCTTGCCGACGTCGGAGCGCATCAGCCGCTCGACGGTGAGGTTGCGGAGCCAGCCGACATCGTTGGCGCTGCGGATGGTCTCGCCACGCAGATGCAGGCGCCAGGTCGAGAAGGAGTGTCCGAACATGAAGCGGACGCAGATCGAGGTGACGATGCAGCCGGCGAGCACCACGGCGGTGACGTCGACGTTGCGGGTCATCTCGAGCACGAGGAACGACATGGTCAAGGGACCGCCGACGATGGCGACGCCGAGCGTCGCCATGCCCGTCAGCATCGCGCGACCAGCGGGTCGATCACGAAGTTCGGGCTGATCAGCAACAGCACCGCGGAAAAGAACTTTCCGATCAGGCTGCCGACAAACAGCGAGGCAAAGAACAGCCCACCGCGGAAGCCCGAGGCGAGCGAGATCAGGCAGGCCGTCACCTTCAAGGCGATGATCAGCGCGATCAGGCCGATCGTCATGTCGTGAAAGAGATCGAGCACCATGGCGCCGTGGCCGGCCGCCAGCACCTGCGGTGTGACGATCGCAAAGCCGCCGACGATGAGGCCGCCGATCACCGGGCGCAGCCAGATCGGCATCCATTTGAACAGGCGCTCGAACATCGAGGACGAGCGCATCACGGCGATGCCGACGCCGCTGGTGACGAGTGCAAGCCCGATCAACGCGATATATTGCTCGACGCCGACAGCGCTGACCTTCGGTATTTCGAGCGAGTACGGTGCGCCGCCGAGCCATTGCGCGGTCAAGGCGCCGGCGAGCGAGGCCGCCAGGATCGGGGCGGCGCTGCCGACCGAATAGACGCCGACAATCAGCTCGCAGGCGTAGAAGGCCCCGGTGATCGGTGCACCGAACGCCGCCGCGATCGCAGCGGCAGCGCCGCAGCCGACGATCAGGCGCAGATCGTTGCGGCGCAGATTAAAGAACTTGCCGAACAGCGAGGCGATACCCGAGCCGATCTGGGTATAGCCGGCCTCGAGACCGACGGATGCGCCGCAGCCGTTCGAGATCAGCGTCTGGCTCGACACCACCAGGCTGTCGCGCATCGACAGATTGCCGCCGCGCAGCGCGTTCGCCTCGATCGGGTCGACCGCGTTGGAGATCTTCCACCGCCGCCGCCACCACTCCATGATACCGAGCGCCAGCCCGCCCAGCGCAGGCGCGATCAGCGCGGCCCAGGGGCTGACGCGCGCGTTGGCGGAAAGGCGGACGTCGATGGGAATGCCGTAGATCACCATATGAGCAATCTGCGCAATCTCGGCCATCAGCGTCACGACGGCGCCGGCAAGCGTGCCGATCACGAGGGCGAGCGGGATCAGATAGAATTCGTTGCTGCGCAGCAGCGCCCGCAGCCGAACCATGACGCGGTTCGTCCCCTTGCGATCGGTGAGATGTCTGATCCGAAGGAACACTCTCTGTCCGCCCTACTCTTCCGACATGCCGTAACCGGACATGCGCTGGCGGACCCGCTCGATCTCGGCGCTCGAAAGCAGCGGCGGCTCTCCGATCTGGAGGCAGCCGTGATATTGCCGCGCCAGTGTCTCCACCTCGACCGCGAGCCACATCGCCTTGTCCAGCGACTTGCCGACCGCGATCATACCGTGATGGTCGAGCAGACAGGCGAGCCGGTCCTCCAGCGCCCGCACCGCATGTTCCGACAGCTCGACCGTTCCGAAGGTGGCATAGGGCGCGCAGCGGATGCTGTCTCCGCCGGCGGCTGCGATCATGTAGTGCACGGGCGGGATCTCCATGCCCATGATCGCGAGGATGGTGCAATAGGTCGGATGAGCGTGGACGACGGCGTTGACGTCCTGCCGGGCCTTCAGGATGTCGAGGTGGAAGCGCCACTCGCTGGACGGCTTCTGACTGGGCGCATGTGAGCCGTCCATCGCCATGAAGACGATTTGGTCCGGCGTCATGGCGTCATAGGGCACGCTGGTCGGTGTGATCAGAAGCCCGTCCACATGGCGGACGCTGATATTGCCCGAGGTGCCCTGGTTGATGCCGAGCGCATTCATGCGGCGGCAGGCGCCGATGATGGCCTGTCTCTTGTCGAGCTCGTCCGCTGTCATCGAGATATCGAATTCCTGACGATGGGCGCTTGTTAGACGGGGAGTACGTCAAAGCAATGTGGCAGCGCAAGAGAAAGCAGACCGGATCGCCCGCGATCGCGCCGGCGCTCTCGCTGCATCGTGAAATACTCATGAAAATCAACGCGTTAACAGATTGTCACAGCCCTACGGCAAGCTCGCCCGGACGGCGGCGATCCCGTTGATCACGAACTGCACCGAATAGGCCGCGAGCAGCATGCCGAGCACCCGCGAAAGCACGGCGTTGCCGGTGCGCCCAAGGGTGCGCGCGATCATGTTCGCGGAGGCAAAGCAGAGCATGCAGATGAGGCAGACGCAGAGCACGACCGCGATGATGATCGCGAGCCTCGCCCCGTAACCGGCATCGCCCGAAAGCAGCAGCGTGGTCGCGATCGCGCCGGGACCGGCCATCATCGGGATCGCCAGCGGGAATACCGCGACATCCGAGGCATGCTCCGACGTCGCCTTGTCGGCCTCGCGGGCCTCGCGATGCGGACGGTCGCCGAAGATCATCTGGTAGGACACGCCGAACAGCAGCAGCCCGCCGGCGATCTGGAAGGCGGGGATGCCGATCCCGAGCTGGCGCAGGAGCCAGTTTCCGATCAGCGCGATCACCACCAGGATCGACGCCGCAATCAGCGGCGCGCGCAGCGCGATGGTGCGTTTGGTCTTGTCGGGCATGCCGCCGGTCGCGGCGAGGAAAGCCGGCGCAAGGCCCACGGGATCGACCACGAGCAACAGCGTCACGAAGGCCGACAGGGTGAAGTCGATCATGTCTCGGTGGGCTCCCTGGACGCAGGAACGATGGCTGGCGGACTGACTTAGCCCGGCAGAACCGCTTTGAAAATCACCGGAGATGCACAATGAGTGACAGTGGAATTGGAATGTTGCTGGGCCACCTCTCGGCCAATTTGCTCTGGCTCTGGTTCATCGGAGCCTTCCTGCTCGGTGCGGTTCTCGTCTATGGCGTGTCGAAATCGGGACGCCTGCGGCGCAGCGAGCGCGCACAGCTCGACCGCAACACCGAGGCGCGGCAGCGGCAGGAAGATCCTCGTAAGCGCCCGACCTGAACGATCGCCGTGAGCGCAGGTAGCAGTTTGGAACTTTCGTTCTCGCAAAGGTTTTGATCGCCTGAGGATTGAGGAAGGCGATGCCTTCCCGTGTCACCTCAAGAGGAGGATCTATGGCCAAACGAGCAAAGAAACGTACAACCAAGAAGACCGCGGCGCGGCGCCCGCGTCAGGCGCCGAAGATGTTGAGCGATCTGTTTCTGGAGACGCTGAAGGACATCTATTTCGCCGAGAACAAGATCATCAAGACCTTGCCCAAGATGGCCAAGGCCGCAAACTCGAAGCAGCTCGCGGCGGCCTTCAACAAGCATCTGCGCGAGACGCAGGGCCAGGTCAAACGTCTGGACCAGATCTTCAAGATGCTGGGCAAGCCGCCCCGCGGCAAGCCTTGCGAAGCGATCAACGGCATCACCGACGAAGGCGCCGAGATCATGAAGGAGTTCAAGAACGCTCCTGCGCTCGACGCCGGCCTGCTCGCAGCTGCGCAGGCGGTCGAGCACTATGAGATCTCCCGCTACGGCACCTTGCGCACCTGGGCCGAGGAGCTCGGCATGCACGACGCAGCAAGATTGCTGCAGGCGACGCTCGACGAGGAAGAGGCGACCGACCACGCCCTGACCGAGCTCGCCACTTCCGTGATCAACCTCGAAGCGGAAGAGGAATACCGCAAAGCGGCCTGAGCCGCTCACGCCTGACAACGCCACGCCGCGGCCCGGAAGGCCGCGGCGCTTGTCTTTTCGGATCGCACGATCCGCATGGCACGTCCGCGCCGCCGGGCTGGAATTCCCGGGAACCAGCCCCATATGCAGCATTCCCCACCGCCGAGCCTGCATCATGCAACCCAAAAATCCCCTCGACTGGATGCTGTCCGAAGCCCTGGACCAGCTGACCCGCGCCGAACGGCTGCGTCAGCAGTTCGGCCGCCAGGAGGCCTGCTGGGAGCCGCCGATCGACGTGCTCGAAACCGAGCATGAGCTGCTGATCCTGGTCGCGCTTCCCGGCGTCAATCCCGACAATGTCGAGACTGTCATCCATGACGGCGTGCTCGTCATCTCCGGCCAGCGCACCCTTCCGCCGGAGCTTCGCAACGCCCGCATCCACCGGCTCGAGCTGCCGCAGGGCCGCTTCGAGCGGCGCATCGTGCTTCCCGTTGGCCGCTACGCCATCAGCCGCTTCGTGATGGACGGCTGCGTCGCATTGCGCCTCGCCAAATCCTGAGGTCGATCATGGCCACCGAGCAAATGAATACCGCACAGACCAATCCGCAAAACACTTCCGACGTGAAGATTCCCGAAGACGCGCTGATCATCATCGCCGTGCGCGACATGGTGCTGTTTCCTGGCGCCATCGGGCCGATCGCGATCGCACGGCCGAAGTCGATCGCCGCCGCACAGCAGGCGCTGCGCGAGCAGCGGCCGATCGGCATCGTCCTGCAGCGCAGCCCCGAGACCGACGAGCCCGGGCCGGACGACCTCTACCGGGTCGCGACCATCGCCAACATCGTGCGCTACATCACCGCGCCCGACGGCACCCATCACATCGTCTGCCAGGGCGTGCAGCGCGCGCGCATCCTCGACTTCCTGCCGGGGACGCCGTTCCCGGCCGCGCGGATCCAGCAGATTCCGGAGCCGACTGCGAACTCGCCCGAGATCGAGGCGCGCGCGCTGAACCTGCAGCGCCTGGCCATCGAGGCCATCGAACTGCTGCCGCAGGCGCCGCCGGAGCTGGTCGCGATGTTCCAGAGCACCACCGCGCCCGGCGCACTGGCCGACCTGGCGACGTCGTTCATGGACATCAAGGCGCAGGACAAGCAGGAGGTTTTGGAGACCATCGACCTCGCTTTGCGTGTCGAGAAGGTGTCGAAGCATCTGGCCGAACGGCTGGAAGTGCTACGCATCAGCAACGAGATCGGCCAGCAGACCCGCGCCAGCTTCGACGAACGGCAGCGCGAGGCGATCCTGCGCGAGCAGATGGCGACCATCCAGCGCCAGCTCGGCGAAGGCGACGGCAAGGCGGCCGAGGTCGCCGAGCTGACCGCTGCCATCGCCAAGGCCAACATGCCGCCCGAGGCGGATGCTCATGCGAAGAAGGAGCTGCGGCGCTACGAGCGCATGCCGGAGGCCGCCGGCGAAGCCGGCATGGTCCGTACCTATTTGGACTGGCTGATCGAGCTGCCCTGGGCGCTGCCCGCGGAGAAGCCGATCGACATCAAGGAAGCGCGCCGCATCCTCGACGCTGATCACTTTGGCCTGGAGAAGATCAAGACCCGGATCATCGAATATCTGGCGGTGCGCAAGCTCGCGCCGCAAGGCAAGGCGCCGATCCTGTGCTTCGTCGGGCCGCCCGGCGTCGGCAAGACCTCGCTCGGCCAATCCATCGCACGCGCGATGGATCGCCCCTTCGTGCGCGTCAGCCTCGGCGGCGTGCATGACGAGGCCGAGATCCGCGGCCACCGGCGCACCTATATCGGCGCGCTGCCCGGCAACATCATCCAGGGCATCAAGAAGGCCGGCACGCGGAACTGCGTCATGATGCTGGACGAGATCGACAAGATGGGCCGCGGCGTGCAGGGCGATCCTTCGGCTGCGATGCTGGAGGTGCTCGACCCCGAGCAGAACGGGACGTTCCGGGACAATTACCTGGGCGTGCCCTTCGACCTGTCGCGCGTGGTCTTCATCGCGACCGCCAACATGCTGGACCAGATCCCGAGTCCGCTGCTGGACCGCATGGAGCTGATCAGCCTCGCCGGCTACACCCAGGAAGAGAAGCTGGAGATCGCGCGGCGCTATCTAGTGCGGCGGCAGCTCGAGGCGAACGGCCTGACCGCCGAGCAGGCCGAGATCGAGCCGGAGGCGCTGAAGCTGGTGGTCAAGGGCTACACCCGCGAGGCCGGCGTGCGTAATCTCGAGCGCGAGATCGGCAAACTGTTTCGGCACGCCGCGGTGCAGGTCGCCGAGGGCACGGCTGTAAAGGTCGTCGTGACGCCGAAGGACATCGGCACCGTGCTCGGCCAGCCGCGCTTCGAGGGCGAGATCGCGCAGCGCACCAGCATTCCAGGTGTGGCCACCGGCCTTGCCTGGACGCCGGTCGGCGGCGACATCCTGTTCATCGAGGCTTCGCGCGTATCGGGCCGGGGCGGGATGATCCTGACCGGCCAGCTCGGCGAGGTCATGCGCGAAAGCGTGCAGGCTGCGATGACGCTGGTGAAGAGCAAAGCCTCGCAGCTCGGCATCGATCCGCAGCTGTTCGAGAAGAGCGACATCCACGTTCACGTGCCCGCAGGCGCGACCCCGAAGGACGGGCCGAGCGCGGGCGTCGCGATGTTCACGGCGCTGACGTCACTGCTCACCAACCGCACGGTGCGCAGCGACACCGCCATGACCGGCGAGATCTCGCTGCGCGGCCTGGTGCTGCCGGTCGGCGGCATCAAGGAAAAGGTCGTGGCGGCCGCGGCTGCGGGCCTGAAGCGGGTGATGCTGCCGGCGCGCAATAAGCGGGACTACGACGACATCCCGCAGAGCGCGCGGGACAACCTCGAATTCATCTGGCTGGAGCGCGTCGACGAGGCCATCGCCGCGGCGCTTGAGCCGGCGGACGCCAAGGTCGAAGCGGCGGAGTGAATGCGATGAAGAAACTGCTGGAAAGAGCAAAGCGATCGCGGAAGACGCAGCGGCTGCGCCAGTTGCTCGATCGCGCCATCGACGGGGTTCGCGATGCGCTGACGACGCCAGGACCGCGGCTTCAGCCGGTCCCGGTCCGGGTGAAGCGCCGCAAGGGTTGAGCCCTCCGTCTCAAGTCCTCGCGGCAGCCCCAAACAAAAGGCCCCCTCGCTCAAGGGGGCCTTTGCGCTATTAGCCCACGGCGTCCTTGGCCGCCTTGACCGGGCGGGCGCGAACGATCTTCCGGGCCGGCTTGGCCTTGAACATCATCTCTTCACCCGTGAACGGGTTGGTGCCCTTGCGCGCCTTGGTGGCGGGCTTCTTGATGACCACGAATTTGGCGAAGCCCGGCACCAGGAACAGGCCGTTCTTCTTGAGCTCCTTGTGGCCGACTTCCGTCAGCGTCTCCATGACGCTCTTGACGTCGCGCTTGGAAAGCTCGGTGGTGGTCGCAATCTTTTCGATCAGCTGCGATTTGGACATTTGGGTTGGCATCGTGTCTCCTCTGATTCGTTGGCGGCTGCATATTAGACCAACCGGCGAAGGCCTATAGCCTTCTGCACAGTTTTGTCGCGGTTTTACGGGCTTTTTTGGCCCTCTGTGGCAAAAAACCCTGCATTTTAGCCACTTCCAGTGCGGAAGGAGCCTCGGGCAGCGGATTCTACCTTGTTTCAAAGGCCCGCACGCAGCCTTGCTAAAGCTGATTCGATGCTTTCGACAAGCGACGACCGGCCTCTTTGTGGAAGGCCGGTCGCGATTCACCCTAGAAAATAAGGCTAGACGCGCTCGATGATGACGGCCGGGGCCATACCGCCGGCCGCGCACATGGTGACGAGACCGCGCTTGAGGTCGCGCCGTTCGAGCTCGTCCAGCACGGTGCCGATCAGGATCGAGCCCGTGGCGCCGATGGGATGGCCGAGTGCGATCGAGCCGCCATTGACGTTCACTTTGGCACGGTCGAGCTTGAGGTCGCGGATGTATTTTTCCGCAACCACGGCAAAGGCCTCGTTGATCTCGAACAGGTCGATGTCGTCGATGGTCAGTCCCGCCTTCGCCAGCACCTTGCGCGTCGCCGGCACCGGCGCGTTCAGCATCAGGGTCGGCGAGTCCCCCATGTTGGCCATCGCAACCACACGGGCGCGCGGCTTGAGCCCATGCGCCTTCGCGTAAGCAGGCGACGCGAGAAGGATCGCGGCCGCGCCATCGACGACACCGGACGAGTTGCCGGCATGGTGCATGAAGTCGATCTCGAGGTCGGGGTACTTCTGCAGGATGAGACCGCGATACGTCGTGCCCTTGTCGTCGATCGCATAGTCAGCGATGGCGGGGAATGCCGGCTTGAGCGCGCTCAACCCTTCCATCGTGGTCTGCGGCCGCGGATATTCTTCATGATCGAGCGCGAGGCTGCCGTCCTCACGATGCACCGGAACGAGGCTCTTCCTGAAGTGGCCGTTCGCCATCGCATGTGCTGCGCGCTTCTGGCTTTCGAGCCCGAGTGCGTCGACGTCCCTCCGCGTGATGCCTTCCATGGTCGCGATCGCGTCGGCGCAGACGCCCTGATGCGACTGCGGATGCCGCGCACGCAGGCGCAGATTACCGCTATCCATCATCATCGGACCGCCGCCGCGACGTCCTTCCATCGACATCATCTCGCAACCGCCGGCAATGACGAGGTCTTCCGCACCCGCCATGATCGAGCTTGCGGCCATGTTGACGCTGGTGATGCCGGAGCCGCAGAAGCGGTCGAGCGTCACGGCGCTCGCGCGCACGTCGTAGCCGGCATCCAGCGCCGACATGCGGCCGAGATCGCCGCCTTGCGTTGCGACCTGCGCGCTGCAGCCCCAGATGATGTCGTCGACATCGGCGGTGTCGATCCCGGTGCGCTCGGCGAGCGCGCGCAGCACGGTTGCACCCAGCTGCTGCGGATGGATGCCCGAGAGCGCCCCCTTGCCGGCCTTGCCGACGCCGCGCGGGGTCCGGCAGGCATCGATGATGAGTGCGTCGGTCATTGGCGTTATCCTCTTTTTGAATGGTTAGAGGCGTTTTGAATCAGGGGGCGAAGCGAGTCAATGCGCGCTGGCGGAACCCCTCACCCCGCCCCCGTCAGCGCCAGCCAGGCTCGTCGCGCCCCCGCAAGAACGGGGCGAGGGAGAGCAATCACGCCCCCGCCGCGTTCTTCGCGATCACGTTGCGATAGAAACTGGCGCTGAGTTTCGGCGTACGGACCTGCGTGTCGAAATTGACGTGGTAGAGCCCAAAGCGCTTGTTGAGCCCGAACACCCATTCAAAGTTGTCCATCAGGCTCCAGAGGAAGTAGCCGCGCACCGGTACGCCTTCTGCGGTGGCGCGCTGAAGCTGGGCGAGATAGTTGCGCAAAAACATGATGCGGTCGGTGTCGTAGATCTTGCCGTCGGGCGTCACGACGTCTTCGCCGGAGGTGCCGTTCTCGCTGATATAGATCGCATCGGTCTTCCAGATTTTTGCAGCGAGCTTCGGCACCCAGTAGAGCGTCTCCGGGCCGACGCGCAGCCAGTCCGAATTCATGTGCGGGAACGATTTCGGGATCGGCAGCGGCATGAAGCCCGCGCCCTGGTCGGAGGCCACCACATAGTTCTGCGGCGCGTAGATGTTGAGGCCGAGGAAATCGACCGGCAAAGAGATGATCTTCAGCTCGGCATCGGTGTATTTCGGCGCATCACGGCCAGCGAATTTCAGGAAGGCGTCGGTGTACCGGCCCGTCATGATGACGTTGAGATAGCCGGCGTTCATCTCGCGCAGCGCGATCTCCGCGGCGCGGACGTTCTCGGGCGTGTCGATCGCGGGCGCGCAGGCATCGATGTTCTCGGCCGGCCCGACCCGGGTGCCGCGGCGGCCATGGGCGCGTACCGCCTGCACCGCGAGCCCATGCGCGAGCGCACTGTTGTGCCTGATCTGGTTGACCTCGGCTTGCGGCAGCGTCAGGCCCGGCGCATCGATGCCGATGCCGTATCCGAAATAGACGAAGCGGCCGCTCTCGTTCAGCGTGAACACGTTCTTGACGCGATCGGTGAGATGCTCGGCGACATAGGCCGCGTAATCACCGAAGATCTTGCAGGTCTCCGTCGAGCGCCAGCCGCCGAAACGATCCTGAAGCGATTGCGGCAGGTCCCAATGATAGAGCGTCAGCCACGGCTCGATGCCGCTTTTGAGAAGCTCATCGACCAGGCGATTGTAGAAGTCGAGCCCCTTCGGATTCGGCTGGCCGTCGCCGTCCGGAAACACCCGCGGCCAGGCCACCGAGAAGCGATAGGCCTTGCAGCCAAGCTCCTTGATGAGCGCGATGTCCTCCTTGTACCGGTGATAATGCTCGTTCGCGCGGTCGCCGGTAGAGCCGTCCTCGATCTTGCCGGGGATGCGGACGAACTTGTCCCAGATCGAGGGACCCCGCCCGTCCTCGTTGACCGCACCCTCGACCTGGTAGGACGAGGTCGCCGTGCCCCAGAGGAAGCCCGCGGGAAAGCCGTCCATGCCTCGCGGCGCCGGTGCCCGCTTGATCTCGGCGGCCTCCAGGGGATTTGCCAGCCCGGCTGCGGACAATCCCGCGATTTTCGCGAACTGGCGACGCGAGACCTTGTCCGACATTGATGTTGCTCCGGGGTGATGCTCTTGCCGCAGCACCATGGCGAATCGCGGGTCGTTCGAGAAGCGGGCGGGCCGAGGGCTGAGGATGCAGAATTGCCGGATGCGACAACGCGGTCTGAAAGACCACCGCGATCGTCGGCCGACCTACTGAGGCCTGACGAGCGCCCCCAAGTCCATCCACTCCTCGTCCGTGTACCGGAACGGGTAGGAGATGGCTGACGCCGAAACAGGGAAAACGGGCCAGGCGGTCGAGGTCAATTCGACCTCGGACAAACTTTCGACGACCAGGCTGTCTGTACTGCTCGTGAAGTTGGCCGTGGCGACAGAATTGCCGAAAACATCCTGTGCCCATGTTAATTCGCCAAGCGGCGTGAGGTGAATGACATTGGAAAGAAGCCTGAGATCGCGACTTTCGCGAGGGCGCAGCAAAAATCGATGGTGGTTCAGGCTGACTTGGCCTCCAAACCGGTACACGGTCTTGTGTGCCTTATGCCCAGAACCATCAAACCGCTCCCGCGCCGCCCATGTACGAACCCAGATGCCTGGACTGGCCTGCGGGTTAGCTCAGAGTTCCCAGCCCAATCCGGAAAGGAAGGGTCAGTTCCCTGTCAGGCGCGGGCCGTATGCTTGCAGAATGCCATAACCCCCTCAGAATTTACGACCAAAGTTGCCAAATGTGATGTATGGTGGAGCCATCGCCGCTCCGCTCCAGGCAATTGGCGGCGACTGAGAGTGCTTGCACTCCCGCCTTTTTGGGGAGGGCTGCTGTGGACCAGCTAGTGGGTGAGCCAGTTCGCAGCTTGAGGCCGCAGCGTCGGAGCAAACCAATCTAGAGAGCCTGATCAACTGCCTGCACGAGTCAAAGAGGAGAACGACCGGCTCACGGCGCGGATAAACGCTGGAGACTGTGGTAACCCCTTCCGCTTGACTAAGCGCCTGTCCTGACAGGACACAACGACTGCCCCCACGTGAGAGCAACTGTGAATTTCGAGGTAGATATATGTCGTATGCCTACAAGCTAAATGAAGACGTTCGCCATCAGCCCCAAGGTCCACAAGGACGTGCCGCAACTGATGAGCCGATGATTTACACCATCGTCCAGCATATGCCCATCGAGGCCGATGGACGTCTCCGATACCGCATCAAGTGCAAGTCGGAGAAGATTGAGCGAGTCGTTACGGAAGATCAGCTTTCATATTCGCAGTGATCTGCCGATGACGGAGCGCGTCGGACAAAATCGCAGGACTGCCCCTGAGTATCGGGAACGCGTCAGACAGCCTGCTGAGTGACCTGCTCTTGCAGTCGCCGAGCATGGTGGAGGGCGATCGTGTCTTCCGGAAAGTCGATCAAGAAAGCGGAGAGTTGAAACGAGGCGCTTTCGATAGCTTTCTGCTCTATTGATCGAAAAACGTCTTCCCAGCGCCGGCACATCGCGACCTCCTCCGGAAGAGCGTCCGGAAGTTCCGCGCGAAGTTCGCTGATGTCTACGGCGTCCGCGAAGCCTTTCGGGCTAATACGGTCGACGCTGCGAAACAGGAAGCGATCGGCGACACGCGCGCGGACGGCGGAGCTCACCAGGATTTGCGTGCCATAGTTCTTGTTGAGACCTTCCAGCCGCGAGCCAAGATTCACGGTCGCGCCGAGCGCGGTATAGTTCATTCGATCGTTGGAGCCGATATTTCCTACCACGGCGTCACCGACGTGAAGGCCAAAGCGGGTATGGTAGGGCGGCCACCCCTCTGCTGCGAACGCCCTGTTCAGCTCCTGATTGGCCTGGATGCAGGCCAACACGGCGCGGCAGGCGCCTGCCGTATGATCCGGATCCTCTGCCGGCGCGTTCCCAGAATCCCATCAGGCCGTCACCGATGAACTTGTCGATGGTGCCGCGGTGACGCATGATCTCCTCGGAAAGGGCGGCGAAATAGCGCGACGTGTAAATCATCACTTGAGACGGGTCGGCCATCTCGGTTTTGGCCGTGAAGTCGGCCACGTCAGTGAACAGCACCGTAATTTCGCGCCGCGATCCGCCTAGTTCGAGCGAGGCCTCGGTCTCGACCAATTGTCGCACGATCTGCTTCGGGACGTAGCTCGAAAAGCTCCGGACGACGCTGCGCATGGTGAAAACCGAGCGGCCGAGCTCGTCGATCTCAACGATGCTGGAGCGAACGCGCGGACGATCGGCGATCTTGAATCGCTGGATCTCGTCGGTCTGGTCGGCGAGCTTGCGCAAGGGGCGCGCGATCAGAGAGCCGAGCCAGAACGCAAACGGCAAGGTCGCACCGACGAAAGCGAGCGCCAGCGCAAACAGAGAGCGTCGCTCGGAGAGAATCTGGCCGTAGAACTCGTCGAGAGGCGCGACCTCCGCCAGCCTGACGTCGGCGTCTCCCGTCGACTGCACGCGATGGAAACCGGCCAGGTAGGTTCGCCCGGCCTTGTCGACGAAGATCTGCTGTGAGGAACCTCCTCGCCGCCAGGCCTTGATTGCGGGCATCAGGCCGGGCACGTCCAGCGCTGCCAAAGTCGGAAGCTCCTGGCCCGCGCCCATCAGGCGCCTCATCTCCGGATGTCCGACGACCCGATTGGAATCATCGAACAGGAACGCAAGACCGGACTTGCCCAGCTTCTGTTGCGCCAGCATGTCCTCGAACGTGTTGAGAAGAATGTCGCCGGCGACGGCTCCGGAACGCCCTGCCCCGAGAGGCACCCGTAGCGTGTAACCGGGCTCGCCGGTCGCAAAGAACACGTAGGGGCCGGTCAGAAGCGTCTTGTCCACCTTGAACGCCTCGACATACCACGGGCGCTGTCTGGGGTCGTAGTCGGTTGGCTCAGTCCTTGTGCTCACCGCATCCAGCGTCTCGGACAAATAGATCGTCGAAAAATTGATCCGACCGCTGCGCTGTATCACCACCAGGCGGAAGGCGGCCTCGTCCGCGACTTTCAAGCTCGCCCTGAAGGCCGGCGAGGCGCGATCGATGACGTCCATTTCGAGGAACGATCCGTCATCATAGCCGACATAGAGATTGAATAGCTGCGGATTGTTGCGCAGCATGGAGGCCAGCACGGCATAAAGGCGCGGGTTGTCGACGATGTCCGCCGAACGGATCGACGGAAGCCCGGTGAGTATCCTCAGATTGTCACGCACGTTGGTGAACTGCTCGTCGACGTGATCGGCGCCGAGCTGGGCGACCTTCTCGATGAAGCCAGTCGCGGCGTTGTAAGTGATCCTCGTCACCCGTTCGAAGCTGAGCCAGACAAGAGATAGTCCGACTGCGAGCACGACTCCGACGAATACGGCAATAATCGAGGTCCGGAAGCCGACCCGGAAGCGACGGGCGTTAGGCGGTTTTTCGCCTGCCATCGGAGCTACCTTCGCTCTCAATATTGCGGGCCAGAGGCTTCGCCGAAGCGGAGGGTGCCTCCGGAGCGATCGAGAAGGTCGCCCAGCTGCTCCACACTTGCGGGCGATTCTCGGTCCCGATATCCTCGTAAGCCTTGAGATCGCGCCGTTTCCATTTTCTGCCCGCTTCTATTTCTCGTTGTATTTCAACGATAAGGTAAAATCGCCCTCCTGTGACGTCCAGTTTGTGCCAAATGTTCGAAAAGCAGCGATTGCCGGAAAACGCGGAAAATTTTTGGCGATGTTGATCCAAATCAAACTGCGGCGCGACGCATCGCCGCGCCGTTCGAAACATGCCCGAGTTGCAAAGCGTGCCTCAATAGCGACGCCGGATAATGCAATATAGTCGCCGACGGCGCGGTTTGAATCGAGCGGGATCTGACAATGGCAGGATTTGCCTTGCTGCAGACGCATGAGATCAAAGGGTTCGAGGAATTCAGAGAAGTCGTTGCTGGCGCGCCTCGCGAGGTGGTCCAGATTCAAAAAGGAATGCTCTCCGGCCGCCTCTCGCACGCATTGATCGACGGTCTGCGCATTGACACCGCCAGCTTCAATCTTGGTCTCAGAACGAAGGGTGTTTCCGGCGCGGATGGCGTCGTCATCGGCATGCTCGCGGACAGCACCGATCGTGTGACGCGCTTCTCTTACGAATCCTGCCCGGGAGACGTTTTGGTCACGCCGCCCGGTACTGAGCATGAGAACCGTTATTATGGCGGCAGCAAAGTCATCATTGCCTCGATACGATCCGAAGACATCAGTTCGTCGTTTGCCTGCGAAGGTGAGCTGAGCGATCCCGCGGCGTGGCGAAGAAGCCATTACAAGGGAAATGCCCACACGGTTCAGAGTGTCGTCCCTCGCCTGCAGTCCCTGGTGGCAAGGCTCGGCAACGCCCCACTGACGGCCGAATCCGCCGATTTCTGGAAGCGCGCGGTCATCGAAGCGATGAGTGCCAACATCGTCCAAGGCCGGTCGTCGGAACGTGACGGTCCGCGGCCGTCTGCGTTGAAGATCGTACGGCAGGTCGAGGAGTATCTCGACGAGGCCGGCCCGGGGCCGGTTCATATCTCCAAAATTTGCAGCTACATGCATCTGCCGCGGCGTACGCTGCATCGCGCCTTTCAGGAGGCACTCGGTATCGGCCCGATCGCCTTTCTCAAGCACCGGCGGCTTTGTTCGGTCCACGCGGCTCTCCGCCTGCCAAGGGATAGCAGGACGATCTCGGACATTGCCCTGCACTATGGCTTCCAGAGTCTCGGCCGATTCTCCGGCCACTATCATCGAATGTTCGGCGAATATCCCTCCGAGACGAGGCGTGCGCTTCGAACCCCACATCAAAACGGCAGCCCCGGAATAGAAAGCCCGCAGCCTTAGCGGGCTGGGGCTCAATGCGATCAGCGCGAACGCTTCGGCAACTTCGGGAGCTTGTCGGGATTGAACGCCGGTAGCTTGCCCGGTTCGTTCACGTGCGGGCGGCTGCTGTTCCGTAAGAATGAGCGTGCCCTGGAGGATCATTCCCGGCACCTGTGCTGCCGTCGCCGTGTAGGTCCCGACCTTGCCGGGGCAGTTTCCTTCAATGTCCAGCGTGAGCTCATCGTCGACGCCGAAGACCGTTGCACGTCCGTCGGTATGGCGCTTCGTCGACACCGTGGCGGTGAAGCGATCTCCATCGACCTTGCAGGAGCCGTGATATGTCATCAGGCTGTCGCAGCCCCAGATTTGTCCGTCTGCGACATGAACGATCCCCGTCCCCTGGTCGAGCGGCGTCTTGTACCACGCCGAATAGGTGCCGTCCTTCAGCATGGGAGCAGTCTCCCTTGGCAGTTTCCCTTGGTAGTCCTCCTGAATAATCCGCATGATTAGCGCTAACAAAGCGTTAATCGCGCGGCCCGTGCCAATCCGGGGTATCCCTGCGCAGCTCGGCTTCCAGGTCTTCGATGATGCTGTGAAGCAGGCAGGCGGCAAGCGGATCGGTCACTTCGCGCTCCAAACGCCTGTAACGCGCGATCTGGAATTCCAGCTCTCTCAACTGGTGCTCTGTCATCGGAACGGGCCCTCCGACAAACCGACTCAGAGACAGCCGAACAGTTTCGCTAAAGTTTTCCGATCATTTGCCATGGTTTCCGAGCGGTTAAGGTCGAGGCCGCGCCGACTTTGGCTTGGAAAAGTGGAGTTGGCCGCCGTCTCGGACGTCACGGCACGTCGCCGCTGCGACTTCCACCGATGCTGTGCGGCTTGTTGAGGAAGAACTCCCGGTTACCGAGAGCCGCTTCCGCGTACTGATCGATCGCGACCTGGATGGCCTCGATGTGCATGCGGCACCAGCCTTCGAAGCAAGACAGGCGGCGCGCCTGATCGAGAGCCTTCAGGAACTCCGGCGGCTCCTGCATGTCGGAGAAGTAGCTCGGCCTCTGTCCTTTCATGCCCGTGCCGCCTCGCGCGGCGGAACGAGACGACGCCTCTCAAGACGGAGGCGCAGCGCCATCGGCCTTCGGCGGGGAATGAAGAGGCTGGCGACGACGATCGGGTCGGTGTCACCGAGAGCGGTCCGCTCCTGGACCAGCCCGCTCATCACCGTGCGCATCTTCATGACTTCTCCGGCGACGAAGGCGCAATCTTCGTCCCTGTTGATTTGCTCGTGCATGATCGCTTCAGCCTCACGCATGCTGACACGTAATGCCCTGATTATTCTGCGGATTTCATTGATGCGGTTGTCCATGGCTCGCTCCCTTGGCTGGACGACCAGCATAAGAACAAAACATGAACATTGAGTCAATCGGCCTGAGGTAGAACAGAGCCGGGGTGACACGCCGCTCGGGGCGGCGAAAACCCCGGCCTCCTCGTCACGCACAAGCCCTGAGCGTCCTGAGCCAGGGATCAGAACGTAACCCGCATCCCCGCATAGAACGCACGCGGCCGTGCCGGGCTGAGCGAGCGCGGGTCGGTGAACTCGGCGCCGCCATTGGTGAAGTTGGGCAGTGCTTCCCTGTCGAAGAAGGTGCCGAGCGTCGAGTAGCGATTGTCGAAAATGTTGGCTACGCGGCCATAGATCTGGAGATTCTTGGTAACTTGGTAGGAGGTGTTGAGATTGAACACGGCGTAAGACGGCAGCTTCGGAAACTGGTTGGACTCGTCGCCGACGAAATACTGGCTCGAGACGAAGAGCGCGTCACCCCCGACCTTCCAGACATCGGTCACGGAATATTCGACGCTGGCCTTGAGGAGATGGTGCGGCAGGCGCGGAATCTGGTTACCCGGCAGAACCTGGATGTTGCCGTCGCCGTCGGCAAACGGGCTCTCCGAGCCAAGCTGCAGCGCATCGAGAAAGCGTGCATCGAGGAACGCATAGCTCGCCTGGAACTGAAGCACGTTCGACTTCAGGCTCACCTCGGCTTCGATACCCTGCCTGCGTGTCCGGCCGACGTTCTGGAAGAAGCCAAAGCCCGTCACCCCCGGAACTGGGGTCGCAAGGATGTCGTCGTAGTTGGTCGCGCGGTAGGCACCGATTTTCCAACCGAGCGATCCGATGTTCAATTCCTTTGTGCCGCGGAAACCCGCTTCGAACGTCTTGGATACGACTTGCTGAAGTGGGGGATCAGCGATCAGGAACTGCCCGATGATACACGGCCTTGCCGGATCGGCGCAGCCGAGTTCGAGTGGCGTCGGCACCCGGTTGGCTTCGGAATAGCCTGCATAGGCGGTCACTTCGGACGTGATCTTGTAGGTTCCGCCGATGATCGGATTGAACCGATCATAGTTGTGATCGCCATTGAGCGCGGTGCCAAGCTGGTCCATCAGCGAGATATGGGCCGCATTGAACCGCCCGCCTGCCGTGACCGCAAACCGATCGTCCACATTGAAGGTGTCGAGCGCATAGAGTCCCTGGTATTGGTTGACGGTGCGAAGCGACACGGGGCCGACCGATGTCGGGGCGCCGGACGGACCCAGGAATATCCCGCTGCCGGTGACGACATAGTTCGTGCCTGTCGTTCCCAAGTCGGCGCTACCGGTGAAGCGCGTGCTGCTGACATCATAACTTGCGCCGATCACGAGGCGGTTCTCATGACCGAACAGCTGATCGCTGTTGGTCGCCTGCCCGGATACGCCAAATGTGGTCGATCTCGTGCTGGTGCGATCGACCTCGCTGAGTACGGCGCCCGGCGCAAAGGGATTGGCGAGCTGAACGCCATTCAAGCCAAAAGCCGGGACCGTATCATCGCCAAAGCACAGGAGGGTTGGATCAGCACAAGGCTGGGCGTCGGTGGGGTTTCCGTCCACAGTGTTCTGTTTGAAGCCCCGCAAATGCGCCGTGCCCTCAAAGGTCCAGGTCGGCGTCGCCTCCACCTTGGCGGTCAGGTTGAGATAGCCGACCTTGTTGGAAATGGTCTGCGGCGTTGTATAGGTCGCGCCCCAATATTGCTGGAGCAATTCGGCCGGAACGGTGCTGGGTCCCGCCAGGGAATTGTTGGCGACGCCCATGTTGAGGTGAAATTCGTTGCCTTCAAAGCGATAGCCGACATCGCCATAGAAGCGCCGGACGTCCGATGACGAGAAATTACGGAAGCCGGTGTCATGGATGCCTTCGAGTGCTCCGTAGACTGCCCAGTTGTTGTCGACCTGCTTGCCCCATTGTGCAGAGCCCTGGATGCGGCCGAACGAGCCGCCCATGACGTCGATCTCGGCACCTTGATAGTTGAAGCCGTTCTTCATCTGCAGATCGATGGCGCCGCCGAGCGCATTGAGGCCGAACGCGGGGTTGTTGGTCACGACCAGCGCCGACCGGATCGCAACCGTCGGGATCAGATCCCAATTGACCGTATCGGAAAACGCCTCGTTGATGCGCACGCCGTTCTGGTAGACGGCGAGGCCCTGCGGCGTGCCGGCCAGAGGTGAAGCGACGAAGCCGCGAAACTGCACATCGGGCTGGAATGGATTACCGGTCACTTCGTTGATGCTGACACCAGGCACATACTGCTGCAGGGCGTCGGCGATATTCGGCGAGCGGGTGCGCCTGATCTGGTTTGCATCGACCGCGTTGATGCTGGCTGGAATCTTGTCGACTTCGATGCTGCCGCCGGCTCCGGGCGACGTCGGGTAGACGTAAATGCGGGTCCTGGGGCTGGCGGATGACGGCGCCCCGATGCGCGCGACCGGGCGTGGTGGCGCACTTCGCCTCACAGTCGGCGGCGGTGGCGCCGTGATCTCGACCGCGGGCAGGTTCTGGACGTTGGTCTCCTCGTCCTGCGCAGCACCCGCAGGAATCGCGAAAACCAGCCCCGACATCAACCCCGTCGACACCGAGGCCATCCACAAACGACGCTTGCTACTCAGCTTGCCCATCCCTGCCGTCCCATCCGTGACCACCGGCTGTTTTGATTTTCGCCGTTTGGTGGAGACGAGTGTAATCGGCGGCCATTGGCGCGCCAGCCACAAAAGGTCGGGCGATATTCGCACCCGTTTTCCCGACAAGATCGGGAATTTTTCCCGATTGTATCAGGCGCGATCACGCCGCCGTCGGAACCAGCGCCTCCACGGTCAGACCGCCCTCGCCGGAGACGACGTTGAGCGTGCCGCCCAGCGCCAGTATCCGCTCGCGCATCCCGACCAGGCCGAAGCCGAGCTTATGGCCCGGCTCCATGCCGCGGCCATTGTCGCTGACCCGCACCCGGGCGCAGCCGCGGCCATCGGCCGCCGCCTGCTCCACCGGCTCGATGAGGACGTTGACCGAGGTCGCGCCGGCGTGGCGGAACACGTTGGTGAGCGCCTCCTGCACGATGCGGTAGATCGTGAGGTCGGCGGTCTCCCCCGTGACGCCAAGCGCCGGCGAGATCACGGTCTCGATGGCGACATCGGGATGCGACTCCCGCCACAGCCGCGACAGCGATTCCAGCGCCTGGCGCAGGCCGAGCTCGGCAAGTCCGACGGGCCGGAGCCGCTCCAGCACGCGGCGATTGAACTGCTGAAGCGCGTTGATCTGCTCCATCATCGCGCTGCCGTGTTTTCGCACGGCCTCCGCACTCGGCGCGCGCCCGTCCGCCTGCTTTGCCAGCGCGCTCGCATGTGCGCGCAGCGAGAACAGATACGGCCCGAACTCGTCATGGAGCTCGCGCGCGATCTCCTTGCGCTCGACGTCCTGGAGCGACACCGCTCGCTCGGCGAGGCGCCGCTTGTCCTCGACGGCCTCGCTGAGCGTTGCCGCAAGATGATTGAGCTTGGTGCAGATCGCGGCGAGCTCCGGTGCGCCGCCCGGCGTGACGCGCGCCTGATAGCGCCCGTCTTCGAGCTCGGCCATCACATCCGCCAGGGACTGCAGCGGCGCCAGGGCGCGGCCGACCACATTCATCATCACCAGGAACAGCGCGAGCGCGAGCGCCGAGCCGACCTCGAGCTGGGTCACGATGGCGTCCCAGATCTCGGCGATCTCGTCGTCGGGATGCGAGGTGATCAGCAGCGAGCCCGGCTTGCCATGGATCGAGACGGGCACGCTCACCGCGGTCTGCTCGGGATGAACCAGGCCGACGAACCAGGCCGGCGGCCCGCGCGTGTCGTCATCGGCGTCGGCCCGGGGCTGCGTCAGCGGATTGCCGCCGGCGTCCCGAAGCGCGATGCTGACATGGCGCAGGCGGCTGAGGTCGCGCGCGATCTGATTCAGCCTGGTGTCCGGATCGGGCGCCTCGTTGAGATCGGCAACGATCATCCCGATGAATTCGCGCGCGAGCCGGATCACGCTCTGGTCCTCGGCCTGCACGCGCGGCCCGGCTTCCGCGACCTGCCGGCCGATATTGACGGCGAGCCCCAGCGCCAGCAACAGCGCCAGCAGCAGGTTGATGCGCCCGCGCAAGGATAGATTTTGCCACATTGGTGTCGCCCGTGCCCCCGCGGAGGATTGCTCGCGCCTGTCCGATGACGTTGACAGAGGCGAAGCGCCCGATATCTAATCGAAAGCGTACAGCAATCCCGGCCGGGCGCGAAACAGGCCAAGACGCTGTCGCGAGGAACGCCTATGCGCATTTTGATCGTCGACGATCATCCCATCGTCGCCTCCGGCTGCCGTGCCGTGCTGGCCGACGAGGGCGAGATCGAGATTTTGGAGGCCGCCGACGCCGAAGACGGCGAGTGCGTCTTCATCGTCGAGCGCCCCGACCTCTCCATCATCGACATCAACCTGCCGACCGTGTCCGGCTTCGAGCTCGCGCGCCGCATCCTCGAGCGCGCGCCCGAGGCCCGAATCATCATGTTCAGCATGAACGACGACCCTGCCTTTGCCGCGCGCGCGATCGAGTGCGGCGCCAAGGGCTACGTCTCCAAGACCGGCGACCCCGACGATCTCGTCGAGGCGATCCGCACCGTCGGCAGCGGCGGCACCTATCTGCCGAGCGCGATCGCGCGCAGCATCGCCTTTGCGGGACCCGCGCTGGCGCAAAGCCCGCTGTCGAAGCTCAACGCGCGCGAGATGGAGATTTTGCGGCTGCTCAGCGCCGGAAAGAGCCTGTCCGAGATCGCCTGGCTGGTGCAGTCGTCCTACAAGACTGTTGCCAACACGTCGTCCATCATGCGCCAGAAGCTTGGGGTGAAGACCTCGGTCGAGCTGGTGCGGCTTGCGATCGACAGCGGCGTGGCCTGACGGCCGCCACGAATTCGGTCACACAAGCATTGCAATCCTGATGTGGTTTGACGCCACGGAGCTAACGGCATGACGATTCAGACTGTCTCGACCAATACTTCCTATGGCGGCGTGCAAGGCGTGTACCGCCATGCGAGCCAGGCGACCGGAACCGATATGACGTTCTCGGTCTATGTTCCCCCGCATGCGGCCGGCGCCAAGCTGCCCGTGGTTTGGTATCTCTCCGGCCTCACCTGCACGCATGCCAACGTCACCGAGAAGGGTGAATTCCGCAAAGCCTGCGCCGAGCTCGGCCTGATCTTCGTCGCGCCCGACACCAGCCCGCGCGGGCCGGACGTGCCGGGCGATGCCAACAACGCCTATGATTTCGGCCTGGGCGCCGGCTTCTATGTCGACGCGACGGAAGCGCCGTTCTCACGCAACTATCGCATGTGGAGCTATGTCACCGACGAACTGCCAAAACTCGTGGCGGAGAATTTTCCGGTCGATGCCAAGCGCCAATCGGTGATGGGCCATTCAATGGGTGGCCACGGTGCGCTGACGGTCGCGCTGCGCAACCCGCACCGTTTTCGCGCGGCCAGCGCCTTCGCCCCGATCGTGGCGCCGTCGCTTGTGCCCTGGGGCATCAAGGCGCTGACCGGCTATCTCGGTCCCAACAAGGACGCCTGGCGCAGCCACGACACGGTGGCGCTGATCGAGGACGGCGCGAAGTTTTCGGGCTTTCTGGTCGACGTCGGCGAGGCCGATAACTTTTTGAAGGAGCAGCTTCGTCCCGAATTGCTGCAGGCGGCCTGTGCCAAGGCCAACATCCCGCTGACCGCTGCGGCGGCAGGCGGGCTACGACCACAGCTATTATTTCATCTCGACCTTCATGGGCGATCATCTGCACTGGCATGCGGAAAGATTGAAGGGATGATGGCTTCTTTCCTTCTCCCCTTCTTGTGAGAGAAGATGGCGCGAAGCGCCGGACGAGTGGTTGTGTCCGCGCGTTCAATGAGAATTGGACTCGCGGAGAGAAGTTCCCTCCTTACGGCTTGCCGTAATTCGGTGCCAGCAAGCGGTTGCGGATCAAATAGCTCATCGTGCGCGTCCAGGATTCATCCGTGTTGCCACGCATGTCGGCGCTGGCGGCCGTGATCATGGTGCCGGTCTTCACGTCGCGCAGGTAGATGTTCAGATTGATGATCAGGTTCGAGACCTTCTGCACCATGCCGGTGATCTCCAGGTCAGCACCGAGCTGCCCGGCAAGCTTGAGGTCGCAGCCGCCGCAGGCCTGCAGATTGGCATGACGGGCGGCGTCCCTGATCGGCGCGATATCGAGCATCTGGAACCTGCCTGACTCCGTCAGTTCCTTGCGCAACTGCTCGCCGATGAGCAGGAGCCGCGCCTCCTCCGGCTTGGAGCCGTAGAACTCGCCGGGCAGGCTGGTGTCGATCAACTCGAAGTCGAACACCGCGAGTTTTGGCGGATCGGCAAACGCGACCGACGTCGTCAACAGCAAGGCAGCGAAACATATCAGGGCTCGCATGATCGTGATTTCGGTCCTCGTGCACGCGGGGCGAAATGCGGGGTTGCATGCCCTGACAAATCGGTCATGCTTTAGCAGAGACAATTCTCCACCGGCGGTCAAGCCAGGGAGAACATCTGGAGGAAACATGATCCGATGGTTGGTCGGCCTGATCGGCCTGGGTCTTGCTGCGACGAGCGCGCTCGCCGCCGACCCTGTCATGATCGGCGTCGGCTATCTCGGCGTCGCCGGCACCAGATCGACGCTGTCGCTGGTCGAGCAGCCCGCGGAGAATGACGGCGTCGCGGGCGCGCGCCTCGCCATCGAGGACAACAACACCACCGGCAAATTCCTCAACCAGCGATTTGTGCTGGAGGAGCGCCGGATCAAGGAGGGCGAGGATGCCGTGCAGGCCGCGACCGATCTCGCCGCACGCAACGGCTTCATCATCGCCGACCTGCCGGCGGATGCGCTGCTGAAAGTCTCAGACGCCTTGCGCGACCGCGGCACGCTGCTGTTCAATGCCGGGGCGATCGACGAGCGTCTGCGCGAGGCCGATTGCCGTGCCAACGTCATCCACACCGCGCCGACGCGCGCGATGCTGGCCGATGCGCTCGGCCAGTATCTGGTGTGGAAGCAGTGGAAGCGCTGGCTGCTCGTGGTCGGCTCGCATGACGAGGACAAGCTGTTCGCCGATGCGCTGAGGCGCACGGCCACGCGGTTCGGCGCCAAGATCGTGCAGGAGCGCAGCTTCGAAGACAAAGGCGGCGCGCGCCGCACGGATTCGGGCGTGACGCTGATCCAGCGCCAGATGCCGGTGTTCACGCAGCAAGCGCCGGCCTACGACGTGTTGGTCGCCGCCGACGAGAGCGAGGTGTTCGGCGCCTACCTGCCCTATCGCACCTGGGATCCCCGCCCGGTCGCAGGCTCGGCCGGCCTCGTGCCGCGGAGCTGGGACGCATCGCAGGACCAGTGGGGCGCGATCCAGATGCAGAACCGCTTCGTCAAGCTGAACGCGCGGAGGATGACTGCGCTCGACATGCAGGTCTGGACCGCGGTGCGCATGATCGGCGAGGCCACCTCGCGCACCAATTCCGGCGACGTCAAGAAGGTCACCGACTTCATCAAGGGCCCGGACTTTTCGGTTGCTGCCTTCAAGGGCACAAAGCTGACCCTGCGCGACTGGAACCTGCAGCTGCGCCAGCCGATCCTGCTGGTCGACGGCCGCATGGTGGTGTCGGTGTCGCCGCAGGAAGGTTTTCTGCACCAGGTCTCCGAGCTCGACACGCTCGGCTATGACCGCCCGGAGAGCAAATGCAAATTGAAGTGAGCATTGTGAGATGAGTTCGAGCTGCGACTACAACGACGCTGCGCTCCCTCCCCCGCTCGCGGGGGAGGGTTGGGGAGAGGGTGTCTCCGCGAGCGATAACCTCCTAGAGGAGAGAACCCTCACCCGCATCGCATCTATCGATGCGATGCTCCCTCCCCCGCTCGCGGGGGAGGTGAAACCAACCCGCAGCGGAATACTGCGCTTGTGGCGTGTGGGATTGCTGTCCGGGCTGGCGCTGGCGGCAGCGCCGGCCCATGCGTTCATCGCCTATGTCTCGAACGAGAAGAGCAACACGGTGTCGGTGATCGACACCGACAGCTGGACGGTCACCAAGACCATCAAGGTCGGCCAGCGCCCGCGCGGCATCGACTTCACGCGCGACGGCAAGTTCGTGATGGTCGCGGTCGGCGACGACGACACCATCCAGATGATCGACGCGAAGACGCAGGCCGTGGTGGACAGCCTGCCCTCCGGACCCGACCCTGAATTGTTCGCCCAGGATGCCGCCGGCAAGATCCTCTATGTCGCCAACGAGAACGACAACACGGTGACCGTGATCGACCTCGAGAAGCGCGCGCGCCTTGGCGACATCCAGGTCGGAGTCGAGCCCGAGGGCATGACCATCAGCCCGGACGGCAAGACGTTGATCAACACGTCCGAGACGACCAACATGGCGCATTTCATCGACACCTCGTCGCGCCAGATCGTCGCCAATGTATTGGTCGACGCGCGGCCGCGCTTTGCCGAATTCAAGCACGACGCTTCCGAATTGTGGGTGTCCTCGGAGATCGGCGGCACCGTGTCGATCATCGACCCCGGAAAGCACGAGGTGACCGGCAAGGTCAATTTCGAGATCCCGGGGTTGAGGAAGGAGGCCATCCAGCCCGTCGGCATCGGCATGACCAAGGACGACAAGACCGCCTTCATCGCGCTCGGTCCCGCCAACCGCGTCGCCGTGGTCGATACCGCCACGCGCAAGGTGACGAAATATCTGCTGGTCGGACAGCGGGTCTGGCATATGGCGTTCACGCCGGACGAGAAATATCTGCTCACCACCAACGGCGTGTCGAACGACGTCTCCGTCATCGACGTCGCCGCGCAAAAGGTGATCAAGACCATTCAGGTGGGCGAACTGCCCTGGGGCATTACGATCGCGCCATGACCAGCCCTGCTCCCATCGCCGAACAACGCGATGTGCCGAAGCCCAATCCCGCTGCGGTGCCGGCGCTGTCGATCGACGGCGTCAGCCACGCCTATGGCCCGCGCCGGGCGCTGATGGACGTGTCGTTCAACGTGCAGCCGGCGAGCTTCACGGCGCTGCTTGGCCTCAACGGCGCTGGCAAGAGCACGCTGTTCTCGCTGATCACGCGGCTGTTCGGCATCCAGACCGGCCGCGTCGGCATTTTCGGCCATGATGTGAGCAAGAGCCCCGGCGAAGCACTCCGGTTGCTCGGCGTCGTGTTCCAGCCGCGCACGCTCGATCTCGATCTGTCGCTGACGCAGAACCTGCTCTATCACGCCGCGCTGCACGGCATCAGCCGCCGCGAGGCCGCAGTGCGCAGCGCCGAGTTGCTCGGCCGCATCGGGCTGACCGAGCGCGCCGGCAGCAAGGTGCGCGATCTCTCGGGCGGGCAGATGCGGCGGCTGGAGATCGCACGCGCGCTGCTGCACCGTCCGCGCCTGCTATTGCTGGACGAGCCGACCGTCGGCCTCGACGTCAAGGCGCGCGCAGACATCATCAGCCATGTGCGTCAGCTCGTGACCGAGCAAGGCATCGGCGTGCTCTGGGCCACGCATCTGTTCGACGAGATCATGGCCGGCGACGATCTCGTGGTGCTGCACCAGGGCAAGGTGCTGGCGCAGGGACCAATGAGTCGTGTCGTTGCGGAAGCCGGCGCGCAGGACGTCAACACCGCCTTCATGCGCCTGACCGGCGCGCAGACCCTGCCGGGCAGCGGCGCATGAGCAGCATCACGACACGCGACACGCCGCGCGGCTTCTCAGCCGCCGAGTATATGACTTGCCTCACCGGCATCGTCTGGCGCGAGGGCCTGCGCTTCCTGCATCAGCGCGAGCGTTTCGTCTCGGCGCTGGTACGGCCGCTGGTCTGGCTGTTCATCTTCGCCGCCGGATTCCGCCAGGTGCTCGGCATCTCCATCATCCCTCCGTACGAGACCTACATCCTCTATGAGGTCTTTATCGCGCCCGGGCTGATGGCGATGATCCAGCTCTTCAACGGCATGCAGTCCTCGCTCTCGATGGTCTATGACCGCGAGATGGGCAACATGCGCACGCTGCTGGTAAGCCCCTTGCCGCGCGGGTTCCTGTTGTTCTGCAAGCTGCTCGCGGGCACCGCGGTGTCGCTGCTCCAGGTCTATGCGTTCCTGCTGATCGCCTGGTTCTGGGACATCACACCTCCCCCGATCGGCTATCTCACCGTACTACCGGCGCTGATCCTGTCCGGACTGATGCTGGGCTCGCTCGGCATGCTGATCTCGTCCGGCATCAAGCAGCTTGAAAGCTTTGCCGGCGTCATGAACTTCGTGATCTTCCCGATGTTCTTCGCATCCTCCGCGCTCTACCCGCTCTGGCGCGTGCAGGAGGGCAGTCCGTATCTCTATTATGTCTGCGAGGCCAATCCGTTCACCCATGCGGTCGAGCTGATTCGTTTTGCGCTGTACGGACAGATCAACTGGGTCTCGCTGGCGGTGGTCGCGACCTGCACAATCGTCTTCATGATTGGGGCGATCTATGCCTATGATCCCTCGCGCGGGCTGGCGCGACGGGGCCCTGCGGGAGGCGAAGGATGAAGGTTCGGGTTCTGGCCATGGCCGCTCTGATGCTCGCAGTCGCGAGCACGGCGGCACGCGCGACCGATCCGCGCCATCCGGATTGGCCCTGTACGCAAGCCAAAGTTCCGGAAATTTCGCTCGCCGCCGTGTGGGCTGGTCCTTCGCTCGATGACGTGCAGAACAAGTGGAAGGACGACGCCAGGGTCAGCGCGCTGGTCTCGAAACTGGCGGCCCGCAAGACGCCGCTGGACGAGGCCGAGAAGTCGGTGAAGGAGTTCTTGGCGGGCTCCGCGGCCGACAAGACCGCGAATGCAAAACTTCTGTTCGCCGGCCTGTTCGACACGCTCAACGCCCAGCGCTCGCAGGTCATCGGCGGGCTGGAACGCGTCAGCCGCAAGCAGCGCGAGGCCGCCGACCAGATTCGCGAGGAGTCGATCCAGCTCCAGGCGCTCCAGGGCGCAACGCCGCGCGACGAGGCCAAGGTCGATGCGCTCAGCAACGAGCTGATCTGGAAGACTCGCATTTTCGAGGACCGCCACAAAGTGGTGCGGTTCGTCTGCGAGGTTCCCACCACGATCGATCAGCGCCTGTTTGCGCTGGGACGCGTCATTCAGCAGGAAATGGAATAGCGTCACCCCACTGACAGCTTTGCAAGTTCCGGCGATCTCAACGCTATCGTTAACCTTTGTCCGCGCTATCTGCCGGAACTAAATCGATCCAGGATAGCTTGTCGAAGAGAGTCCAAGACGTCGGGAGGCCTTGATGGGAACCACGAAATTCGTCCTCGCAGGCGCTGCGGCCATCAGCATGCTCGCAAGCAGCGCATTCGCTGACGACATGACCGGAATGGTCACGCGGATAGATCGGCTCAACAGCACGATTTCGATCCAGCAGATGCAGAAAGGCACGGTCGGCGGCAGCGCAGGCGGCGCCGGCGCGCTCCAGGAGTACAAGGCCAAGGACGCCGCGATGCTGGATGCCGTGCACGCCGGCGACAGGGTGAGCTACTCTGCGACCGTCAATAACGGCACGGGCACGCTGACCAAGCTGCAGAAGCAGTAGGGGAAACTCTCTGTCCCATCCTTCGAGACGCCCGCCTTCGGCGGGCGCCTCACAGGATCTGATTTCGCTGCGGGATGTAGATCCTCTGGTGAGGAGACCGCGAAGCGGTCGTCTCGAACCACGAGGCCACCCATGACAGAGCTCGCTCAATTCTTTATTGCTCCGGCCGCAGCTCCGGCTGTGCCTCGTCGGTTGGGAGTTTGGCGCGCTCCCAGCCGTCGGTGCCTTCGGGATACCAGGCGACGTTGGAGTAGCCATACGCGAGCGCGCGCTTGGCGGCGTTCCAGGACATCCAGCAGTCGGCCAGGCAATAGATCACCAGCAGCGCGGCCTTGTCGCCGCGCGACGCACGCGCGAGCCCGCGCTGAAAATAACCGTCCATGGCCGGCGGCAGCGCACCATAGCCAGTATCGGGCAGCCAGATGCTGCCCGGAATGTTTTTGCGCGGCGCCTCGCGCCAGACGGTACCCGCGGGAAGGTTCTTCGGCTTCGGCGCGCGCGGCAGCACGTCGATGAACACGCCGCTCTTGGCGTGCCAGATCGCCTCGGCTTCTGAAGTCGACAGCACGCGCGCGCCGCCGAGCGTCGCCGGCACAGGCGCGCGGTAATTGTCGGCGCGATAACCCTCGGGCTCGAACGGCTCCTGCTGCTGCGCGACTACCGGTGCCACCAGAGTGGCGGCGACCAGCGCAGCGGCAATCTGCCGCCGCCGCCTCATGGCGTCTTGGCCGTCTCCGCGCCGAGCGGCCGGTCGCTCTCGTCCAGCAGCGGCACGCCGAAATCGAGCAGGATCTTGTTGATCTCGCCCTGGTTCTCCTGGATCAGCTTGTTGAGTTGCCGCTTCCAGTTCTGGTCGGCGGCACGCACGCCCATACCGATGCGATAGGCCAGTTTTGGTCCGGTGGTTTCCTTTACCAGCGGCGTGACATGAAGCGAGCCCGCCTGCTTCGCGTAAAATCCCGCCATGGGTCCCCACAGCACGCCGGCGTCAATCTTGCCTGCCGCGAGATCATTGATCATTGCCTGCGCCGAATTATCGTAGCGCGTGTCGATCATCAGCGGATAGGGCTTTGCATCGCCCATCAGTCCCGCGATGGCCATGTTGGTCGCAGGCGGCGTTCCAGCGACGATGCCGACATGCTTGCCCTTCAGCCTGGTATCCTCGAGCGTGTCGACCTCCTCAAGCCCGCTGCCGGCTTTCGCGACCAGCGCATAGCTCGTGCGGTAGTAGGGATTGGTGCCCTGGACGAGGTCATCGCCTTGTGGGAAGCCCATGATGACGTCGCAGCGATGCGAGCCGAGCGTCATGCGCACGAAGCCGGTAGCCTGCGGAAAAAAGACATAGTCGAGCTTCTTCTGGAGCTTGTCTGCAAACAACTCGGCAAGCTTGTTCTCGAACCCCTCACCCTTTTCATTCGAGAATGGCAGATTGCGCGGGTCGGCACAGACGCGCAGCACCTTGGGATCGACCAGCTCGAAGGAGAGGTCGCCGGCGTCGTTGGTCTGCGCGACGGCGACGTCGCCGAACGCGCAAGACGCAACCAGGATACTCAGTGAAACCAACCAACGACGATGTCGTCCGGCCTCCGTCATCGCGCTTCCTCCTAGGATTGTTTGAATGCTAGCCATGCAACGCATGACGCACCATTTCTGCCAGACTTTGTGCTGGCTTTTCTTTGTTGCAGTGCAACGGGTAACCCTTTGAACTGAGGCGGAAAAGTGTCTCGCATCGCTTTCGTGATTGCAGCCTGGTCCCTGCTGGTGACGGCGACACTAGCATGCGCAGGAGCGGCCGAATTGCCTGTAAGCGAAGTCGCGCCGGGAATCTTCGTACACTCCGGGACCATCGCCCTGATGACCCGAGAGAACGAGGGCGACATCGCCAATGTCGGCTTCATCGTCGGCGCGGATGCGGTCGCCGTCATCGACACCGGCGGTAGCCTTCGCGAGGGCGAGGCGCTGCTGGCGGCGGTGCGGGCCCGCACCAGCAAGCCGATCCGCTACGTCATCAACACCCACGGCCATCCCGATCATGTCTTCGGCAATGCAGCCTTCGTCGCCGGGGACACGCGCTTCGTCGGCCATAGCCGGCTGCCGCAGGCGTTGGCGACGCGCGGGCCGTATTATCTCGACAATTTCAGACGCATCATGGGCGACGAATTGATCTCTCCCGTGAAGATCGTGCCGCCCACAATACTTGTCACGGACACCCTGACGCTCGATCTCGGCTCGCGCCACCTGACCTTGCGGGCCTGGCCGGCCGGACACAGCGACACTGATCTCACCGTGTTCGATGAGACGAGCAAAACACTTTTTGCGGGCGATCTCGTCTTCCTCCGCCATATTCCGGTGATGGACGGCAGCATTCGCGGCTGGCTCGGCATCCTCGGGGAACTCGAGAGCATTCCAGCGCGGCGCGTCGTTCCAGGTCACGGACCCGTGAGCGAATGGCCTGCAGCGCTGACCGATGAACGGCGTTATCTCACGGCGCTGCTGGCGGACGTCCGGGCGTCGAACAAGAAGGGCGAACCGATCCGAGCCGCCGCAGACAAGGCGGCCGCCTCGGAACGGTCTCGATGGCTCCTATTCGACGACTACAACGCTCGCAACGCAACCGCAGCATTTTCGGAAATTGAATGGGAGTAGCGGACGCGCTACGCTAGGCCCGATAACTGCTTCTGCTTCGTCCGCGCGGGACCATGACCATGATGGGATGCACACGCCGCCTGCCCCTGATCGCCCTGCTCTTCGGCATGGTAGTCGCCGTGCCGGTGCAGGCAGAAGAAGCTTACGATCCCTGGCCGGGCCTCGTGCAGGACATCTTCAGCAACCGTCCGATGCACGACGGCGGCGATGTCATTGGCATCGATATGCCGTATCGCGCCGAGGATGCGGCGATCGTGCCGGTGACCCTGCGCAGCAAGCTTTCGCCGGGCGATGCCCGCCGCATCCGTTCGATCACGCTGGTGATCGACCGCAATCCGGCGCCGATGGCGGCGAAGTTCGAGCTCGGCCCCGATGCCAACGTCACCGAAATCTCGACGCGGGTACGCATCAACAACTACACCGACGTCCATGCGGTTGCCGAGCTCAGCGACGGCCAGCTCTATGTCTCCAAAGTCTATGTGAAGGCCTCCGGCGGCTGCTCTGCCCCGGCGGGGAAGAATGCCGAGGAAGCCCAGAACCGGCTCGGCCAGATGCGCTACCGGCAATTCGCGCGGCAAGAGACCCCCGCGAGCCGCATGCGCGAGGCGCAGATCATGATCGGCCATCCCAACAATTCCGGCCTGCAGATGGACCAAGTCACGCAGCTCTACATTCCCGCCTTCTTCGTCAACCAGCTCAAGTTGACGCAGGACGACAGCCCCGTGCTCTCGATGGAAGGCGGCATCTCGATCTCGGAAGATCCCAATCTGCGGTTCACGTATGTGTCCAACGGCGCCAAGCGTTTTCGCGCCGAGGCCAAGGATACGGATGGACACGTGTTCCGCAACGAGTGGGATGTGGAGAAGCCGGGGACGTGAGCCCCTCACCCGTCATGGCCGGGGGCAAGCCCGGACATGACGACTACGGGATGCACGCCGCCAAGCGGTTAAAAACACCTCACCTCGGCTTCGGCCTGCGCGCGGCCTCAAATCGTTCACAGCCGAGTTCGCCTGCTCCGAGGTGCGGAACTGGACGCCGAGATTGCCGCGGACCTGGGACATGCTGAGCGCGGTTTCCGCGGTGACGTAGCGCTCATAGGATACGATCGAGGCCACCACGTCGATCGAGCAGGAACATTGCTCGATCGCCTGCCGGCTCTCGCCATTGGCCTTCATGCAGCCATAGACGTACTCCGCACGCGCCGCCGTCGGATAATCATTCGCCTCCTCGGCGCGCACTGCGAGCGCGGTCGCAGCCCACACCGCCAATGCGGCGACAATCGGTCGTAGCTGTCCGGCCAGATTCATGCGCGTCCTCCCGCTGGTTGCGACGAAAGCTATGCTATGCGTATTGTCCTGAAAAGCACTCTGTCAGAGGAAACGGCTCACAAGGTGATGAGAGCACTTGGTTTGATAAGAGCACTTGGTCGACCATTGGCGCTCGCGGTGACGCTGGCGCTGACACTCGCCGGACCCGGCCGCGCCGCGGATACCATCCGCCTTGCGGTGCAGAAGACCGGAACATTCTCCTGGGAGCTGGCCGCGATCCGCGCCGGTGGCCTCGACAAGGAGGCCGACCTGTCGCTCGACGTCACCGAGCTTGCGAGCCCCGAGGCCGGCAAGATCGCGCTGCGCGCCGGCAATGCCGACATCATCCTGTCCGACTGGCTGTGGGTGTCGCGCGAGCGCGCGCTCGGCGCCAAGCTCACCTTCTATCCCTATTCCAGCGCGCTGGGCGCGGTGATGGTGCCGGCTTCCTCGCCGATCAAGTCGCTCGCCGATTTGAAGGGCCGCAAGCTCGCCGTCGGCGGCGGCCCGATCGACAAGAGCTGGCTCTTGCTCCAGGCCCGGTTGAAACAGGACGGCATCGACCTGAAGTCGGAGGCGACCATCGTCTATGGTGCCCCGCCCCTGATCGCCGCCAAGACGCTCGACGGCGAGATGGATGCGAGCCTCAACTTCTGGAATTTCTCCGCCCAACTGGAGGCCAAGGGTTTTAGGCGCCTCACCGGCATTGACGACATTTTGCCGAAGCTGGGCGCCAAGGGCGCGGTCTCCGCCGTCGGCTATGTCTTCGACGAAAACTGGGCGGCAAGTCATCGCGAGGCCGTGGCGCGCTTCATCGCGATGACCCGCAAGGCCAAACAGCTGCTGGTGACCTCGGATGCCGCCTGGGACAAGATCGCGCCGCTCACCGGCACGAGCGATGCTATCCTGCTGAAGACCTATCGCGAGCGATATCGCGACGGCATTCCGCGCCGGAGCATCGATGACGAAGAAAAGGACGCGCGCGTGCTCTACCGCGTGCTCGCCGAGACGGGCGGCCGCGACCTAGTCGGCCCGGCCGCTGAACTCGAGCCGGGCACGTTCTATCACGCAGTTCCCGGAGACTGAGGTGCTGCGTCTTCTGTCGTTTGCCCTGTTGCTCGCGATCTGGTGGATCGCCGCGCTGTTCGTCGGCGCCGCGAAGCTGCCCTCCCCGCCCGCCGTGCTCGACGTCGTTGTCGCGGAAGCTTCGAGTGGCGCGCTGTTCCTGCATCTCGGCGCCACGCTCGCTCGCGTAAGCCTCGCCTTTGTGCTGGCGATGTCACTCGGCAGCGCCATCGGCTATCTGATGGGACGGGTGAAGCTTGCCGACCGGCTCGGCGATCCCTGGCTGATCCTGCTCCTGAACCTGCCCGCGCTGGTCGTGATCGTGCTGGCCTATATCTGGGCCGGGCTCACTGAAGCCGCAGCGATCGCGGCGATCGCCATCAACAAGTTGCCGACCGCCATCGTCACCCTGCGCGAGGGTGCGCGCGCGCTCGATCGCTCGCTCGACGAGATGGCGAGCGTGTTCGCGATGCCGCGCTGGCGCGCGTTCCGCCACGTCGTGCTGCCGCAACTGGCGCCCTATATCGCAGCCTCAGCCCGCTCCGGATTGTCGCTGGTGTGGAAGATCGTGCTGGTCGCCGAACTCCTGGGCCGGCCGAACGGCGTCGGCTTCGAGATCGGCGTCGCCTTCCAGCTGTTCGACACGCCGCGGCTGCTGGCCTATTCCCTGACATTCGCCGCCGTCGTGCTCGTAATCGAGACGGCGCTGGTGCAACCGTTCGAAGCCCGCGCAACACGGTGGCGACCCCGTGCGGCTTGAGGTCGAGATCACAGGCAAGACGTTCAGGAGTGCCGCGGGCGGAACGCAGGGGGTGCTCGCGCCGGTCAGCTTCGCGCTTCAATCCGGCGAGGTCGGCGTGCTGATCGGTCCATCCGGCTGCGGGAAGAGCACGATGCTGCGCATCATCCTCGGGCTCGACCGCGATTTCGGGGGGCACGTCTCGCGTCCGCCCGAAGCGCGGATCGGGATGGTGTTTCAGGAGCCGCGGCTGTTACCGTGGCGCTCTGTCGAGCAGAATGTGCGGCTTGCGGCCCCCGATGTCACCGATGCGAAGCTCGCCGAGCTGTTTAGAATCCTGGAGCTGGACGCGCATCGCAGCCACTTTCCCGCGCGAGCTGTCGCTCGGCCTCGCCCGGCGCGTCGCGCTCGCCCGCGCCTTTGCCGTCGAGCCCGATCTGCTCGTGCTCGACGAGCCGCTCGCCTCGCTCGACGACGCACTCGCCGGCCGGTTGCGCGACGAGATCGCTACGCTGGTGGCGCGCCGTCCGGTGATGACGTTGCTCGTCACACACAGCCTGGATGACGCGATCCGCCTCGGCGATCGCCTGTTCTTGCTGTCGCCGCGGCCGGCGCGCATCGTGCGGGAGGTGCCGATTGCCATCCCACGTGCGCAGCGCAGCGAGGCCGAGCTCGGCAGGATCAGGGCCGAGCTCGCGGCGCTGCAGCTTGAATCGAAATGAGAACTCATGGTCAACTGGACCAACCAAATCTTCGCGGGAGGTTCACCATGCGGCGTCAGTTGATTGCGATCGGCATCCTGTTGGTTGCGATGCCGGGCGCGGCGCTCGCGCAGGCCAAGGGCAAGGGCATCCGACTCTGGAATCTGACGACGGAGACGATCTCCGGCTTCCAGCTCTCGCCGGCCGGCAAGACCGAGTGGGGACCGAACCAGTGCTTGAACGACAAGGACAAGGAGGTCGACCACGACGAGCGGCTGCGCATCACCGGTATCGAGCCCGGCCGCTACGACGCCAAGGTCAGCTATCCCAGTGCACGGCAGTGCATCGTCCGCGACATCGAGATCAAGCCGGATGCGGTGTTCTCGATCGCCGACAAGGATCTGAAGGACTGCAACAAGTAACGTGGCTGCGTTACTGGCGTTTTCCCCTCATGGTGAGGAGCGCGAAGCGCGTCTCGAACCATGCAGGGCCGCCTGTCCGTCTGTCCCTTGTGGCCATCCTTCGAGACGCTTGCTTCGCAAGCTCTCAGGATGAGGACCTAAGCCAGTCGCGACCGGCAAGGCAGCGCAACGCTTCACGCCTTGTCGTGCAGGTGCGGATATTCGCAGCGCCATCGCACCGCCTGCCACTTCGGATGGTCGCCGATCCATTGCGCGATATAGGGCGGCGCGGCCATCGCGCACTGCGTCGGCGAGCCGGCGTAGTTGAATACCAGATGCTGCTCCTCGCAGGTCGCAGGCGAGAGCAACGCACATACAGTCACTACCAGGTCGATCGGGTTCATGCCGGGATCCTCGCAGAGGCGATCAAGATTAGCACAAAAGGTTACGTTCCGAGGAGCGGGAAGTTTCAATCCGGCCGTGAGAGAGGCCGCGGGGAACTCGCCTTCCTAGAAGTTAACCCCAAACACCAGCCTCGCCTGGTGGCGCTCGAAATTGACGAGGTCGAGATTGGCACCTGATCCGGCCGGACGACCCCAGGCCTGCATGCTCCAGCTCACGGTCAGGCGCGAGCGCTCGGAAAGCTGGAAATAAGCGGTCGGACCGACGAACAGGGCCTGGCCGGCAAGCTCGCCGAGGCCGATGCCTTCGTACTGCCGGAAGTAGCGCATCTCGCCGCCGAGCAGCACATCGGGCCGCACACGCACCATTGCCGGCGAAGGCCGCGCCGATGGTCGAGCTCTTTTCGGACAGTCCCGCCACCTCGAAGCGCGCCCATTCCGGTTGATAGATCAGATTGAGCGCGCCGATGGCGAAGTTCGGGATCAGTTCGCGATCGAAGGCGAGTGTGAAATCGGTGCCGTACATCCGCCCTTTCGCGCCGCTGGTTTCGTCGATGCGGTCGCCATGGAGCTCAGCGCCGACGGTCATGCCGAACGGCGCGTGCTCGCGGTCGAGCAGGCGATAACGCAGGTCGAGCGAGGCGCCCTGAAAATTGAACTGGCGACGATCATCGATATCGGGGACGCCGGTGATGTCGTGCAAGCTAGCGATGCCGCCGACCTCAATGCGGAAGTTCGGCAGCGGCACGATCTCGATCTCGACTTCCTGCGAGAGGGCGCGATAGGCCCCTCCGCCTTTGCCGAATCGCCCCGTCGTTTCGGTCTGGAATTCGCGCTCACCGGGATTGCCGACATCGGTGCCGATCAAAAAGCCGAAGATGTGCTCGGTATCGAAGCCCTGTTCGGCGCTGACGCACGCCGGTACGAGCGCGACTGTGCAGGCGGCTATGGTCCAGAATGTATGGGCTCTCGCGCGCATCCCTGACACTACCACGGCTTCAATGGCGTTTGCCATCGAAGCCGCGACAGGTCGTCAGTCTTACTTGCGCAAAGCGCAGGCGTACATGTTGATTTCCATGCCGACCGGCACTTCCACAATCTTCGGAGCTTTCCAGGCCATTCGGGGGTCTCCCAAGGGATGAGCGCGACATCGCGCGGGGCAAAACCTAGGGCTGCATCAGCGACAGCGCAAGTCTGGAATCAGACGACGAACACCGCGAACTGTCGCATCGCGCTCGCGAATTTCCCTCTCGGGCAAAACGCCTTCGCTCCCAGTCAAGCGCGGCTTCTCTCAGCGCAACAATCGCAGCAACGCGCGGCTGGCGCGCGAGTTCAGCTCCTTCGCATCCAGCGTTCCATCCTTGTCGGGATTTGCCGCGTTGAAGCGCTGCTCCACCACCGAGAGATATTCGTCGAGCGTGAGGGTCCCGTCACGATCGGGATCGGCGGCGGCGAGTTCTTTCGCCGTTAACCGTCCGCGCAATTCGCGGGCGTCAAGCGTGCCGTCGTGATCGGGATCGAGCTTGGCGAACAATGCGGCCGCCGCCTTCTTCACCTCGGCAAGATCGAGCGTGCCGTCATTGTCGGTATCGAACAATTTTACGGCGCCGACGGATGCCGACCAGGCCGGACCGGACAGCAGTGCAATCGTGAGCGCAAGCGCAACAGAGCGACGCGATATCATCAAAATCTCCCTGACCGAGAGCTCCGATTGGGAGCCGGATCGTAATGACATAAGTCCACACGCGGGCTTCCGTTCAAGCCCCGAATTGCAACCTGCGCACTGCACAACCCGCAGAACCCGACGGCCCGGGCGCGGCGCCCCGCATGGGCTCCGCTTCGCGCCGCGGAATTTCTTCAGCGCCTGCGCACAAGTTGAGAATCGTTTGTAAGGTTTCCGTCAGGTGACCGGCATCTGGCATCGAACATATCGGCAGCGCGCCTTCGACTTTCGTATTGACGCGTTTTGCATTCGGGCGGAGTGTTGCTGTCGCAGCGTCAACAGGCGCGCATATTGGGAGGAACGGATGAAACGCTTTGCGATGGCCGCGAGCCTCGTCATGCTTGCATCGACTTGTGCAACTGCACAAACCAGCGAGCAGCTGGTCAAGGGCGCGACCGATACATCGAACGTTCTCAACTACGGGATGGGCTACAATCTCCAGCGCTTTTCGACGCTGAAGCAGATCAACAAGGACAGCGTCAAGAACCTTGTCCCGGTCTGGAACTACTCCTTCAACGACGATCGCAGCGAGGAATCGCAGCCGCTGGTGTATCAGGGCGTGATCTACGTGACCTCCCACAACGCGACCATGGCGGTCGACGCCAAGACCGGCAAGCAGATCTGGAAGAGCAAGATCGAGTATCCCGCCGAGACGCCGCGCATCGTCTGCTGCGGCATCATCAATCGCGGCGCCGCGCTCTACGACGGCAAGGTATTCCGCACCACGCTCGACGCCAACGTGATCGCGCTCGACGCCAAGGACGGCAAGGAATTGTGGCGGCAGAAGGCGGCCGACATCAAGGAAGGCTATTCGATGACGGTGGCGCCGCTGGTCGCCGACGGCGTCGTGATCACCGGCATCTCCGGCGCCGAGTTCGGCACCCGCGGCTTCATCGACGGCTGGGATCCGGCGACGGGCAAGCACCTGTGGCGTACCCATTCGATCCCCTCCCCCGACGAGCCCGGCGGCGACACCTGGAAGGGCGATACCTGGAAGCTCGGCGGTGGCTCGACCTGGATCACAGGCTCCTACGATCCCGAGCTGAACACGGTCTATTGGGGCATCGGCAATCCCGGACCGTTCAATTCGGCGGTGCGCCCCGGCGATAACCTCTACACCTGCTCCGTGCTGGCGATGGACCCCAAGGACCGGCAAGATCAAGTGGCACTACCAGTTCTCGCCGAACAATCCGTTCGACTATGACAGCGTGGCCGAGATGGTCCTCGCCGACATCAACGTCGAGGGCAAGCCGACCAAAGTGTTGATGGACGCCAACCGCAACGGCTTCTTCTACGTGCTCGACCGCACCAACGGAAAGCTGCTCGCGGCCAATCCTTACGTGAAGGTCAACTGGGCGACCGGAATCGACATGAAGACCGGCAAGCCGATGGAGACCGACGTCACGACAGGTGCTCGGGAAGGCAAGAAGGTGACAGTCTATCCGTCGATCCTCGGCGGCAAGAACTGGGAACCGATGTCGTTCAATCCGCAGACCGGATTGGCCTACGCCAACACGCTCGCCTTCGGTGGCCGGTACAAGACCGAACCCGTCACCTTCAAGCAGGGTGAATGGTATCTCGGCATGGACCTCACCGATCTCTGGGAGTGGGGTGACGGCCCGCGCGGTCATCTGAAGGCGATCGATCCGATGACCGGCAAGGCGAAGTGGGAGGCGCCGAGCGACATCCCGCGCTTCTCGGGCGTGCTGTCGACCGCGGGCGGCGTCGTGTTCTCGGGCGCGCTGACCGGCGAGTTCGAGGCCTTCGACGCCGACACCGGCAAGAAGCTCTGGCAGTTCCAGACCGGCTCCGGCATCGAGGGACAACCGGTGACATGGCAGCAGGATGGCGTGCAGTATGTCGCCGTCACCAGCGGCTATGGCGGTGTCTACTCGCTGTTCTCCGGCGACGAGCGGCTTGCCAAGGTGCCGCCCGGCGGCTCGCTGTGGGTCTTTGCGGTCAAGCAGTAACCACGGCGCGATGCTGAAAGACGGATCTCACAAGACGGCGGCGATCCTCGCCGCCGTCGCGGTGCTCACGGTCGCGCTTGCGGCGACCGTTCGTGCCGCGGATGACGCAACCGGCAATCCCGTGCAGGCACAGATCGACCACGGCAAGTCGACCTATGCCGAAAAATGCTCGCACTGCCACGGCCCCAACATGATGAACCCCGGCACCATCACGCCGGACCTGCGCGCCTTCCCAAACGACAAGACGCGCTTCGTCACCACGGTGAAGAACGGCAAGAACAACAAGATGCCGCCCTGGGCTGACATCCTCAACGACGACGAGATCGGGGATCTCTGGGCTTTCATCTCGAGCCGGAGGAAGCCATGAAGACCTGGCACGTCGCGTGGAGCGTTGCCGCGATTCTCGCGGCGGCGGCCACGGCTGCGCGCGCGGCCGACGATCCGCTCAGGATCTGTCTCGACGAGGACCGGCCGCCGCTCTCGGTGCATCACAAGGGCAAGCCGGACTCCGGCTTCGACGTGCGGCTGGCGCAGGCGCTCGCCGACCGGCTCGGACGGCCTCTGACGATCCAGTGGTTCGAGAGCAAGCTGGATGAGGATTCGAGCCCGCAGCTCGAGGCCAATGCGCTGCTGTCCGACGGGCGCTGCTCGCTGGTCGGCGGCTACGCGCTGACGACGGATTCGCTCGTCAAGCCCGGCATGAAGACAGCACGCTTACCGGATTTTGCCGGCGCCACCCGTGACGACCGGCGCCGCCGCGTCGCGCTCGGCGTGCTCGCACCGAGCCAGCCCTATGTTTACTCGCCGGTGACGGTTGTGCTCGGGCCGAAGGCGCAGGGCCGCAAGATCGGCGATATCGGCGACCTTGCCGGCCTTCGCCTCGTCATCGAGAGTGGCTCGCTGGGCGATGCCGTCCTGATGACATTCGACAAGGGGCGCCTGATCGACAACATCACCCATCTCGTCCCCGGTCGCGACGATCTCCTCGGCGCGCTCGCTCGTGGCGACTACGACGCGACGCTGATCGACCTCGGCCGTTTCGATGCCCATCGCGCCGCGCATCCCGACACGGCGACCACGGCGTCCGGCTATTACTATCCGATCGGCGCCAACCGCGGCTATGTCGGGCTCGCCGGCGATCCCGCACTGATCGACGCCGTCAACACGGCGCTGAGCGGGCTTGCTGCCGAGGGCAAGATCGCCGAATTCGGCAGGCAGGCAGGGCTGACCTATCTGCCGCCGCGAGAGCCTGCAATCCTCGGCGACGTCTGGATGAAGATCATTCAGCGGTGAGATGGCCTGACATGGCACGCTAAAGTGCCGACATCATTTCCGTGCTATACTTGGCGCTTCATTTGACGATCGGTGCCCTGTGAGCTCCCCGACCATTCCCTCCGCCGCAGGCCTGCGCGATCACCTCTCGCGCGAAATCAAGACCGGCGAGCTGGTGCGGGCGCTGATCGTCGTCGGCCCGATGGTCGCCGCTTTTTTCATCGCGCGCGAGACCGCGCTGCTGAATCTCGGGTTGGTCGCGGTCTCGTTGCTGATTCCCGCACTCAGGCTGCAGCTGCCGCCAAAAGTCGTCGCGTGGCATTATCTCGCGATCCTCGTCACCTTTGCCGCGCTGTTCCTCGCCGCCCCGATCAAGCCGCTATTCGTGGTGCTGACGGCGCTTGCCGGATTCCTTGCGGCCGCGGCGACGCGCCATGGCGAACATTTCCGCACGCTCGGAAATTGGGTGTTCATTCCCGCCGTGTATCTCGCCTGCGAAGTGCGGGAGGGCGTGAGCGCCTCGGACGCCCTCCGCCATGTCGGTATGATCATCGTGTCCTCTCCGATCGCGCTGGCGCTGGTCTGCGCCATCCGGATTTACGACCAGCGGCGCGGCGACACCACGGCGACCTCGTTCGGAGCGCCCGCGGCCGAGTGGTTTCTGCCCGCAGCAGCAACCGCCCTTGCGGTGTTGGCTGCGGCGGCGCTGGTCGAGATCCTCGATCTCGCGCAGGGCCAATGGGTGATGTGGTCGGCCGCAAGTGTCGTGGTCGGCGATCTCACCGCGTCTACCGGCAAGCTGAAGCAGCGGGCGATCGGCGCCTTGGTCGGCGTGCCGCTCGGCTTCATCGCCGGCATGGTGCTGCCGCAGAGCCGGGTTGGCTATGCACTCGCGGTTCTCGCGGCCACCCTCACGCTGATCTCGTTCTCCCGCTACATCGTCGGCTTCGGCCTGCGCTGCTTCTTCATCGCGCTGGCCGCTTCTTTCGCCGGCGGCGCCAGCGGCATCGCGGAGGAGCGCATCGTCAACGTGCTGATCGGCGGCGCCTTTGGCTTGATTGCCGTGGCGCTAACCGAAATCGTCTGGCTGCGTGTCATGCGAAAGGTGCGATCGTCCGGATGACGCCCGAATAGGTACGGGCACGGCCTGTCAAATGCGCCAATCTGTCTCGCCTGGCGCCGATGGCAGAGGCGACCTGATGCAGTACCTTCGGCAAAAATCTGGAGGGAATCATGTCCATGAAACTCGATCGCCGCCACTTCATCGCCGCCGGCGGCACCGCACTCGCGATGCCTTTCGTCTCGCGCAGCGCCTCGGCGCAAAGTCCGTGGCCATCGCGGCAGATCCGCATGATTTGCAGCTATCCCGCTGGCGGACAGACCGATCTGCTCGCACGCGCCTATGGCGAATTCATTTCCAAGCAGGTCGGAAAGACCGTCGTCGTCGAGAACAAGCCCGGCGCCTCGGGCGCGATCGGGACGGCGGAGGTTGCCCGCGCGGAGCCCGACGGCCACACCATCCTGTGCTCGATCTCGACCACCTACATCATGAACCGGGTGGTGATGAAGGCTCCGGGCTACGACATGGACAAGGATTTGACGCTCGTCAGCGTCATTCCGGGCGCCGGCCTGTTGCTGATCGCGAACGCGAAAACCGGCGTCAAGACGCTGGAGGATTTCGTCGCCTTTGCCCGCAAGAGCGGCAAGGTCAATTTCGGCACCTATAGCGCGGGCTCGGCCCCGCATATGACGATCCACGAGCTCAACAAACAGTACGGCCTTGCGATTGAGCCGATCCATTATCGCGGCGAAGCCCCGATGTGGACGGGCATGCTGGAAGGTACGCTCGATGCTGCCATGGGCAGCTACACGGCAGCGCAATCGGTTTTGCAGAGCGACCGTGGCACTGTGTTCGCGGTGCACGCGAAGAAGGTCGACGCGATCCCGGCCATAAAGACCCTCCCCGAGCAGGGCGCGACGTCGAAATTCTTCACCGTCAGCGGCTTCTCCGGCTGGGCCGTGCCGAAAGCGACGCCGCAGCCGATCGTCGACCGCCTGGCGGAGCTTTGCGTTGCCGCCAACAGCGATCCCAAGGTGAAGGACGTTCTCAACACGTTCGTGCTCGAACCCGCGATCGGCTTCAAGGAAACCAACGCGCTGTATCAGCGCGAGCTGCCGATCTGGATCGAGAGCGCGAAGTCGCTCGGCCTCGAGCCGGCCTGAACGTCGAGGCAAGGTGCCTTCGCGACACCGGCATCCGACCAAAGCCTGGTGTCGGAAACGCGTTTTCGCGCTATGATTGTGCGACGCTGGCGGAAGATCTCCCCGCCGCCGACGAGAAAGGCCGATCCCATGACACCGGATGGCGTCACACCGGATGGCGTCGCCATAGCCGTCATGATCATTCTGCTCTTTCCGATGGGCTATTTCACGCTGGCTTCGCCCGCCTTCCTGCTGGTGAAGCTGGATATCCAGCCCGTCGCCCAGCTTTTGCGCGGAATGTTCAATGCCCATTTTCTGGTGATGCGCGTTGCCGGAATCATCGGAACGGTCGCTTTCCTGCTCGACGGTCGTTTGCTCGCTGCGATGGGCGTTGGCTTGGTTACAGCCCTGGCGATCTACGGACGTCGCGGCTTCATGCGGCGGATCGACGACCAGCTCAGCGCGCGAGACGCCGGCGATACCGAAGCCCCACGCCGATTACGCCGGTTACATTGGAGCGGGATGCTGGGCAACGCGGTGCTGCTCGCCGCTCTCGTGGCCGGTATTCCCTACGTCGCCCTATCGGCGTGAGAGACATCGCGGACGTGTGACGGTCATTTGCTGTCGGCGACCGCCGAGCTTGGCGTTCGCCTAATGCTCGTCCGCGGCAACGGCGCCCTGTTGCGCCTTGTGGATCGAGGACGGCACTACGCCGAAATATTTCCGGAACACGCGGCTGAAATGCGATGAGCTGGAGAAGCCCCAGGAGAACGCGACATCGGTGATGGTCTTGCCGGCATGGGTCTCGAGCTCCTGGCGGCAATTCTGAAGACGCGCCTGCCAGATGTAGTCGCTCACCGTGGTGCCGCGCTCGGAGAACAACATGTGCAGATAGCGCTTGGAGCAGCCGAGCTCGGCGGAGATCTGGTCGATGCATAGATCCGGATCGCGCAAATGCTCGCGAATGAAGAACTGCGCGCGCACATACGTCGCTTCGGGCCCGACGCGATCGAGCATCGTGTCCGCCTCGCGCAGCGGCAGCAGCAAAAGGTCGATCAGTGAATCGGCGACGCCGACCGCACTGTTCGCCGACAGCTTGGCCGCCTCGTCGAAGGTCGCATGGACGAAATCATGGGCGATCCGCCCCGTCCCCGTGCGTGACGTCAATTTGCAGGCGGGCATTCGCTGCGACGGGAATCCGCGGTCGCGCAGCAGCGCCTTCGGCACGATCACCACGTCGTGGCGCGTGAAAGCGGGGCTGATGATCGAATGCGGGCAGGAGACGTCATAGGCGATGATGTCGCCCGGGTTCAGCTCGATGTGGCGGCCATCCTGCTCGAAATATGACACACCGTAAGTCTGGAAGTGGATCTTGATGTACGGGTGCTCATTGGCCTTGGCGCGCGCCAGCGTGTGCGCGATGCGATGCTGGCTGACCTCGATCTGGCAGAGCTTCAAGCGCGAGACGGAGGTGTAGTCGATGCGGCCTTCGAGCGAGGACGCCTCCAGCGGATCGACGTCGAAATGCCCACACAGGCTCGTCAGCCCATCGATCCAGCTCTGGATCTGCCGCTTCGGCGTCATTCCCGTCGTCGAGAGCGTGTGTATTGTGTCGGACATTAATCCAGCCACTGGTTTGATCCGGAGATTCGATACGAATCGCAACCAGCGCTGCCGGAGCCCTCAGCCATGATTGCGTGACGTTTACCTCGATTTGAGCGATCTTCTAGAACGAGCGCCATCGTTCCATTGTCACCCTTGAAAGTTAATCCTCCGCCTTAGTCGCAGCGCCGTCAAGGGGAACCTGAGCGTTGAAGACGGTCCCAAAGCAATGCGGAAGCTGCTGAATTCGCTACTGCAAAATCAAAATCTTCGTGTCCGTGCGCTGTGAAGCAAACCAGCTTCTCTCTTGGGCAAGTTTCCCGATTACGAAGTCGTTACGAATTGCGGCAGGAACAACAAGAACGGGCCGCGCTGCACGTGGACCCGTGACTCTCATCAGGAGGAGGTAACACCACCGCATCGTTTCTGGTCCCAATCGTGACCGCCCTGCACGAGCAGACGCCGGACGAAAAGCCCGGTGATTAAGCAATGCTTCGGAAACAATAAACGAGACCAATGGAGGAATGACTATGCGCAAGGTACTACTGGCGGCCTATCTTGGCTCCGCGGCGGCTCTCGCCGTCGGCAGCGCGTCGGCCAACGATGAAGTGCTCAAGATGTCGCAGAACCCGAAAGACTGGGTGATGCCGACGGGCGACTACGCCAATACCCGCTATTCCAAACTGAACCAGATCAACGCACAAAACGTAGGCAAGCTCCAGGTCGCCTGGACCTTCTCGACCGGCGTGCTGCGCGGCCACGAAGGCGGCCCGCTGATCATCGGCAACATGATGTACGTCCACACGCCGTTCCCGAACAAGGTCTATGCTATTGACCTTTCCAACGAGAACAAGATCGTCTGGAAGTACGAGCCGAAGCAGGACCCGAATGTCATCCCGGTGATGTGCTGCGATACGGTCAACCGCGGCTTGGCCTTTGGCGACGGCAAGATCTTCCTGCATCAGGCCGACACCACGCTCGTCGCACTCGACGCCAAGAGCGGTCAGGTGGCATGGACCGCGAAGAATGGCGACGCCAGCAAGGGCGAGACCGGCACTTCGGCTCCAATGGTCGTCAAGGACAAGGTGCTGATCGGTATCTCTGGCGGCGAGTTCGGCGTTCAGGCCCACATGTCCGCCTACGACATCAAGACCGGCAAGCTGGCATGGCGTGGATACTCGGAAGGACCGGATGATCAGCTTCTGGTCGACCCCGAGAAGACCACAGCACTCGGCAAGCCGATCGGCAAGGACTCCAGCCTCAAGACCTGGCAAGGCGATCAGTGGAAGATCGGTGGCGGCGCGACCTGGGGCTGGATCTCCTACGATCCCGCGCTGAACCTCGTCTATTACGGCTCCGGCAATCCCTCGACCTGGAATCCGAAGCAGCGTCCCGGCGACAACAAATGGTCGATGACGATCTGGGCGCGCAACCCGGATACAGGCGTTGCCAAGTGGGTCTATCAGATGACGCCCCACGACGAGTGGGACTATGACGGCGTCAACGAGATGATCCTCTCGGACCAGACGATCAACGGAGCGCCGCGCAAGCTGCTGACGCACTTCGATCGTAACGGCCTCGGCTACACGCTCGATCGTGTCAACGGTGAGCTTCTGGTCGCCGAAAAGTACGATCCGAAGGTCAACTGGACCTCCGGCGTCGACATGGACAAGAACTCGCCGACCTATGGCCGTCCGAAGGTGCTCGACACAGCTTCGACCGACAAGGCGGGCGAGGACCACAACGTGAAGGGCATCTGCCCGGCCGCGCTCGGCACCAAGGACGAGCAGCCGGCAGCCTACTCGCCGGACACGCAGCTGTTCTACGTTCCGACCAACCACGTCTGCATGGACTACGAACCGTTCAAGGTGAGCTACACCGCGGGCCAGCCCTATGTGGGTGCGACGCTCTCGATGTATCCGCCGCAGGGTGAAACCCATATGGGTAACTTCATCGCCTGGGACGGCAAGACCGGCAAGATCGTCTGGTCGAACAAGGAGCAGTTCTCGGTCTGGTCGGGTGCACTCGCAACCGCGGGCAACGTGGTGTTCTACGGAACGCTCGAAGGCTACCTGAAGGCAGTCGATGCCAAGACCGGCAAGGAACTCTACAAGTTCAAGACTCCCTCCGGTATCATCGGCAACGTCACCACCTACGAGAACGGCGGCAAGCAGTATATCGCAGTCCTCTCCGGCGTGGGTGGCTGGGCCGGTATCGGTCTGGCGGCGGGTCTGACCGATCCGACCGCAGGTCTCGGCGCAGTAGGTGGCTACGCGGCGCTCAGCAGCTACACGGCACTCGGCGGTACGCTGACCGTGTTCTCGCTGCCCAACTAGGCCTCTCAGCATCGCTCCGGCGCGTGGATCTACTCCACGCGCCGGCTCGTCTCACAGAATGCCTTCCGAGGAAAATCTCTTGCGTAAAATCTGCTCTGCCATCGCTGCGATGTTTTTGATTGCGTCCGGGGGAATTGCCGTCGCGGACGGCTCAGGTGATCCGACCGCCGTCAAGCAGAACGAAACCGGCGAATGGTCCGACAAGGAAGGCAACCCAACCTACAAGATCACGGAGGGCTCTGTGGACTGGTACACCTATTCCGGGTACCGCCGCTATCACTCGGACTGCCATGTGTGTCACGGCCCGGATGGAATGGGCTCGACCTACGCCCCGGCGCTGAAGGATTCGCTGAAGACGATGAGCTACGCGGATTTTCTCGGCGTCGTCGCCTCCGGCCGCAAGAACATCTCGACTGCCCAGGAGAACGTGATGCCGGCCTTCGGCGATAACCCGAACGTCGCCTGCTACATGGACGATCTCTACGTCTATCTGCGCGCCCGCTCCAACGAGGCCTGGGGCCGCACCCGACCTGGCAAGCACGAGGACAAGAACGACGCCTATACCAAGAACGAAGATTCGTGCATGGGCAACAAGAAGTGAACGTGCGGAGCCCGACCAGGACCTGGTTCCTGGCGCCCTGCTAGAATTTGAGGAGTTTACGATGAAGACACGCGCCGCCGTCGCTTTCGAAGCCAAGAAGCCGCTCGAGATAGTGGAGGTCGATCTGGAAGGACCGAAGGTCGGCGAAGTCCTGGTCGAGATCAAGGCGACGGGCATCTGCCACACCGACGCCTACACGCTCGACGGCTTCGACAGCGAAGGAATCTTCCCGTCGATCCTGGGCCATGAGGGCGCCGGCATCATTCGCGAGATCGGTCCTGGCGTGACCTCGGTGAAGCCGGGCGACCACGTCATCCCGCTCTACACGCCGGAATGCCGGCAGTGCAAAAGCTGCCTCAGCCAGAAGACCAATCTCTGCACCGCAATCCGCGCGACTCAGGGCAAGGGCGTGATGCCGGACGGCACCAGCCGCTTCTCCTACAAGGGCAAGCCGATCTACCACTACATGGGCTGCTCGACCTTCTCGAACTTCACCGTGCTGCCGGAGATCGCGGTCGCCAAGATCCGCGAGGACGCGCCGTTCGACAAGAGCTGCTACATCGGCTGCGGCGTCACCACCGGCGTCGGCGCCGTCGTCAATACCGCCAAGGTCGAGCCGGGCTCCAACGTCGTGGTGTTCGGCCTCGGCGGCATCGGCCTCAACGTGATCCAGGGCGCCAAGATGGCCGGCGCCGACAAGATCATCGGCGTCGACATCAACGACTCCAAGGAGGAATGGGGCCGGCGGTTCGGCATGACCGATTTCGTCAATCCCAAGAAGATCACCGGCGACATCGTCCCGCATCTCGTGACCCTGACCGACGGCGGCGCCGACTACACCTTCGACTGCACCGGCAACACCACGGTGATGCGCCAGGCGCTGGAAGCCTGCCATCGCGGCTGGGGCACCTCGATCATCATCGGCGTTGCCGAATCCGGCAAGGAGATCGCCACCCGCCCGTTCCAACTCGTCACCGGGCGCAACTGGCGGGGCACCGCCTTCGGCGGCGCGCGCGGCCGCACCGACGTGCCGAAGATCGTCGACTGGTACATGAACGGAAAGATCCAGATCGACCCGATGATCACCCACACGCTCAAGCTCGAAGACATCAATAAAGGCTTCGAGCTGATGCATGAGGGCAAATCCATCCGTTCAGTCGTCGTGTTCTAGTTCGAAAAGCGTCACCCCCAAGGAGGATCGACCCATGACTGTTGCACTCCATCCCTCGATCGATAACGGCCTCAAACAGGGCAGCGGCAGCTTTGCCGGCGGCACGCTCGTATGCAAATGCAAGGACCATCAGGTCAAGGTCGCCGTCAAGGGCGACGTCGCGCACAACCACGCCTGTGGCTGCACCAAGTGCTGGAAGCCGCAGGGCGCGAATTTCTCCGTCGTCGCCGTGGTGCCGCGCCAGAACGTCAGCGTGATCGAGAACGGCGACAAGCTCCAGATCGTCGACCCCTCTGCGGTGATCCAGCGCCATGCCTGCAAGGCCTGCGGCACCCACATGTACGGCCGCATCGAGAACAAGGGCCACCCGTTCTACGGCCTCGACTTCATTCACCCCGAACTGTTCCAGGAACAGGGTTCGCAGGCGCCGCAATTCGCCGCCTTCGTCTCCTCGGTGATCGAATCGGGCGTGAAGCCGGAGGAAATGCCCGGTATTCGTTCGCGGCTGAAGGAAATCGGCCTCGAGCCCTATGACTGCCTGTCGCCGGCTCTGATGGACGCGATCGCGACCCACGTGGCGAAGGCCAAAGCCGCCTGAGCCAAGCCGCCTGACGTTTGCCCGTCCGCTCGCTGGTTCTCGCCAGCGAGCGGACGGGTCCGGCCCCGGGACCAATCACGGCGATGCCCCGCTTCTCCACTCTGCGTATACGAGGGCCATCAGGTCCCTCAGTCCTGGTCTCTGAATGACTGCGCAGGGCCGCCGGCTTCCTGCTTGAAGTCCGCAGCGCTTGCGTTTCTCCCTCCCTCGACTGAGGCATCCTGCTTCGTCCGCACAGTTCTTCTGGCGGACGAAGCTTTTTTCATTGTGCCCGTTTCGGGAGGCGCGCTGCGTGATGCAGCGCCCTGCTTTTGACAAACCTTCGTTGCAATCTTTTCCCGTCGATACAGCTGACTAGAGAACACTTGGCTGTGAACGCCGGACCGAGGCGATCTCTGCTACGATTGCGTCGTCACGATGCCGCGCGAAATTCAATAATCAAGAACAAGACGGAGGTATCGAGCACATCCGGACATGACACTCGCATTCCTGCTTCCTGCCGGGATCTGCCCGCGCCGGATGACGGCCGGAACGCGACGACACGACGCAGCGGGCATTGCACCGACCGACGTCGAGACAATTTGAAATCGGCAAGCTTATGAAGAGCGAGGGACGATCATGATCAAGGTGAAGATCAACGGCCAGGAACAGAGCTGGGACGGCGACCCGGATCTCCCGCTACTCTGGTTCCTGCGCGACGAGGCCGGGCTGACCGGCACCAAGTTCGGCTGTGGCCAGGCCCTTTGCGGCGCCTGCACCGTCATCGTCGACAAGGAAGCCGTGCGCTCCTGCATCACATCGGTCAACGACGTCGCCGGCCGCGAGGTCACGACGATCGAGGGACTGCATCCGAACGGCGATCACGCGGTGCAGAAGGCCTGGCGCCAGGTCAACGTACCCCAATGCGGCTTCTGCCAGGCGGGCCAGATCATGCAGGCGGCGGCACTACTGATGGACAACCCAAAGCCGTCGCACGATCAGATCCGCGAAGCGATGGCCGGCAACATCTGTCGCTGCGGCTGCTACCAGCGCATTGAGAACGCGGTCCATCTCGCATCGACGGGAGTGTGACATGAATTTCATCGACAATCCGGGGAAGCTTCGTGGCTTCGAAAAGAACATCAAGGTCGAGAAAGTCTCGCGCCGCAGCATCCTGAAAGGGCTCGGCATCACCGGCGGCTTCGTGCTCGCTGCCCCCGTGATGTCGCGCCAGGCGTTCGCCTATGAGACCGGCGCCGGCAAAATGCCGCATGGCGTCGTGGTGGACCCGCGCGTGTTCGTCGCGGTCGCGCCCGACGGCACCGTCACCATCCTCGCCCACCGCGCCGAGATGGGTACCGGCGTGCGCACCAGTCTGCCGCTGATCGTAGCGGAAGAAATGGAAGCTGACTGGTCGCGAGTCAAAGTGCAGCAGGCTCACGGCGACGAGGTCAAGTTCGGCAACCAGGACACCGACGGCTCGCGCAGCACGCGGCATTATCTGATGCCGATGCGCCAGATCGGCGCCTCCGCCCGCACCATGCTGGAACAGGCCGCGGCCAAGCGCTGGGGCGTGCCGGCGACCGAGGTCAAGGCCGTCAATCACGAGGTCGTCCACAGCGCGACGAGCCGCAAGCTCGGCTTCGGCGAGCTCGCAGCCGATGCCGCCAAGGAATCGGTGCCGAGTATCGAAGGCCTCAAGCTGAAGAACCCCAAGGACTTCCGCTATCTCGGCAAGGGCCAGGTCGGCATCGTCGATCTCCACGACATCACCACCGGCAAGGCGCGTTACGGCGCCGACGTGCGGCTGCCTGGCATGAAGTATGCCGTGATCGCGCGCCCGCCGGTAACAGGCGGCAAGCTGGTCTCGTTCGATCCGGACGCGGCGCTGAAGGTCCCCGGCGTCGAGAAGGTGATGCAGGTGCGCGGTTGGCCGTGGCCGTCGAAATTCCAGCCGCTCGGCGGCGTTGCCGTGATCGCGCGCAACACCGGCGCGGCGATCAAGGGCCGCGACGCACTTAAGCTCACCTGGGATGACGGTGCCAACGGCAAATACGACTCCGTCGCCTACCGCAAGGAGCTCGAGGAAGCCTCACGCAAACCGGGCCTCGTCGTGCGCCAGGAAGGCGACGCCGATGCTGCCCTGAAGGGTGCCGACAAGATCATCGTCGGCGAATATTATCTGCCGCATCTCGCCCATGTCAGCATGGAACCGCCGGTGGCGGTCGCCGATGTCAAGGGCGACAAGGCGGAGATCTGGGCACCGGTGCAGAGCCCGGGCGGCACACGCGAGGACGTCGCCAAGACGCTCGGCATCCCCGAGGGCAATGTCACGGTCAACGTCACCCTGCTCGGCGGCGGTTTCGGCCGCAAGTCGAAGTGCGACTTTGCGCTCGAGGCCGCGCTGCTGTCGAAGGAGCTCGGCGCGCCCGTGAAGGTGCAATGGACGCGCGAGGACGACGTCCGCCACGACTTCCTGCACACGGTCTCCGTGGAACGGATCGAAGCGGGCCTCGACAAGAGCGGCAAGGTGATCGCTTGGCGCCACCGCAGCGTGGCTCCCAGCATCGCCTCGACCTTCGCCGCCGGTGCAAATCACGAGGCGCCCTTCGAGCTCGGCATGGGCCTCGTCGATATGCCGTTCGAGATCGCCAACATCTCTTGCGAGAACCCGGAAGCCGCGGCGTTCACCCGCATCGGCTGGTTCCGCTCGGTCTCGAACATCCCGCGCGCCTTCGCGGTACAGTCGATGGTCGGCGAGATCGCGCATGCGACCGGCCGCGACCAGAAGGAGACGCTGCTGGCGCTGATCGGCAGCCCGCGCATCGTCAAGCCGGCCGTGAAGGACATGTGGAACTACGGCGAACCCTTCGACAGCTACCCGATCGACACCGCGCGCCTGCGCAAGGTGGTCGAGGTTGGTCGCCGAGAAGGGAGAATGGGGCCGCGCGGTCGCCAAGGGCCACGGTCTCGGCATCGCCGTACACCGCAGCTTCGTCAGCTACATCGCGACCATCGTCGAGGTCGCCGTCGACGATAAGGGCAAGCTGACGGTGCCGCGGGTCGACACCGCGATCGATTGCGGCACCTATGTCAACCCCGAGCGCATCGCCTCGCAGATCGAGGGCGCGGCAATCATGGGGCTGAGCCTCGCCAAATACGGCGAGATCAGCTTCAAGGACGGCAAGGTGGAGCAAAAGAACTTTGACGACTTCCAGGTCCTCAGGATGGATGAATCCCCGCTGGTGACCAACGTCTACATCGTGCCGCCCGGACCCGACACGCCACCGAGCGGAGTCGGCGAGCCCGGCGTCCCGCCGTTCGCGCCGGCGCTGATGAACGCCATCTTCGCCGCGACCGGAAAGCGCATCCGCAACCTTCCGCTCGGCAAGCAATTGGAGGCGTGAGAGCTTGGTCCGGAAAAGTGGACACCGGTTTTCCGAACAGACCATGCTCAATCAGGAAAGGGCGCGATAGAAGTCTATCGCGCTCGGGAACACAAAGCGGCTTCGCGCCGTTTCCATCGATCTGACAGGAGCAGATCGATGACCCATATTTCAAAGGCGCTCGCAGTTTCGCTGTCGAGCGCCTTTCTTTTGACGACCACAGGCGTGTTCGCCCAGAACAACACGGCGCCGCCAACCACGGCCACGCGCCCCAGCACGCCGGACCAGAACTCCCTGCCCAACGCCAATGCTCCGCCGCCCTCGACCACCCAGACCACCGGGCAGCACAATCCGGATCCCAAGGTTCAGGAAATGAACCAGAAGGAAAAGGGCAAGGTAGAGCGCGAGGGGAAGTAGCGATCTGGCGTCGCGTGCGACCGCATCGTCATGGCCGGGCTTGTCCAGGCTTGTCCCGGCCATGACGACTTCGTGGCGCGGGCAGCAATCCCATCCCGTCACGCAAAATGCGGCGGACGCTGCCGTCCGCCGCATTTGCCCCCTGACACTCCGCTTCTTTCGATCCGCCAGCGGAGCTTACTTCTTCAGCGCGAACACCCAGATGACGCCGCCCTGCGGTACGTTGGCCTCGATGCCGATATTGTTGGTCACGAGTGCATCCTGGATGCGCTGCGCATCCACGCCCCATCCCGACTGGATCGCGATGTATTGCGTGCCGTCGATCTCATAGGACACCGGCATGCCCATGATGCCGGAGTTGGTCTTCTGCTCCCACAGTAGCTCGCCACTCTTGGCGTTGAAGGCGCGGAAGTTGCGGTCGTTGGTGCCGCCCACGAAAACGAGGTCGCCTGCGGTCGCCGTCACCGATCCGAACAGCTGCGACTTGGGGAAGTTGTGTTGCCACATCTTCTTGCCCGTAACGGGATCCCAAGCCTGGAGCTCGCCGAAATGATCGGCGCCAGGCTTCGTCTTCAGGCCGATGTCCTCCGGCTTGGTGCCGAGCCAGAGTTCGCCGGGCTTGAGCGGAACCTTCTCGCCGGTGAACCCGCCACAGAAATTCTCGTTGGCGGGCACGTAGACGAGGCCGGTCTTCTGGCTGTAGGCCGCCGACGGCCAATCCTTTCCGCCCCACAGCGACGGACAGAACTCCACGCGCTTGCCGACCATCGGCTTATGCGCGGGATCGACGATCGGCCTGCCGCTCTCGGCATCGATGCCCTTCCAGACGTCGGTGGAGACGAACGGCCAGCCGGCGATGTAGTTGATCTTGGTCGGCGTGCGCTCGAGTATCCAGAAGATCGCATCGCGTCCGGGATGGACCAGGCTCTTGATGGTGCGGCCGTCGCGCTGCAGGTCGATCAACATCGGTGCTTCGACCTCGTCCCAATCCCAGGAATCGTTCTGGTGATACTGGTGATAGGTTTTGATCTTGCCGGTGTTCGGATCGAGCGCGAGCACCGACGAGGTATAGAGATTGTCGCCGGGATGCATCTCGCCGGGCCACGGCGCGGCGTTGCCGACGCCCCAATAGATCGTCTTGGTGTCCTTGTCGTAATTGCCGGTCATCCAGGCCGAGCCGCCGCCGTTCTTCCAGTCCTCGCCCTGCCAAGTGTCGTGGCCGGGCTCGCCTTCGCCAGGAATGGTATAGGTCCGCCACAGCTCCTTGCCGTCCTTGGCATCATAGGCGGCGACATAGCCGCGCACGCCGAACTCGCCGCCGGAGCCGCCGACAATGACCTTGCCGTCGACGACCAGCGGCATCAGGGTCATGTACTGGCCCTTCTTGTAGTCCTGCACCTTGGTGTCCCACACCACCTTGCCGGTCTTGGCGTCGAGCGCGACGACATGATCGTCGGTGGTGGCGAGATAGAGCTTGTCCTCCCAGAGGCCGACGCCGCGGCTGGTCGGATGCAACTGGAACAGATCGTCGGGGAGCTGCCGCTTGTAGCGCCAATATTCGTCGCCGGTCTTGGCGTTCAGCGCGATCACCTGCCCCATCGGGGTCGCCACGAACATCACGCCGTTGTTGACGATCGGCGGCGCCTCGTGGCCTTCGACGACGCCGGTCGCGAAGGTCCAGACCGGGGTGAGGTTCTTCACATTCGAGGTGTTGATCTGGTCGAGCGGGCTGTAGCCCTGCCCGTCATAAGTCCGCCGGTAGAGCATCCAGTTGGCGGGCTCCGGGTTTTCCAATCGCTGCGCGGTGACCGGCGCGTAGTTCTCGACCGGGCCTGATACGGCGGCGGTCGAGGCAAGACACGTGAAGGCGACGAAGCCGGACAGTAACCATTGCTTCCTGGTCATGGACGTTCCCCTTTTTCATCCGTTTGAATTCTTATTTTGAATTGTTGTTTTGAATTCTTGTCGTCCGCCCATCGGCGGATGCGGCCTCTCGTGACGCGGGTACGACCCGCACCGTCCATCATCCTGGCTGCACGCCACCTACCTTTCCCATGAAGTTCCCGGCCACGCTGAGCGAACCGTCAGCGAGCGCCAGCGGCAGCGCCGCGAGCCGTCGCGGCGCTGGCCCGAACACGACTTGCGCGCCCGCGCGAGGATCGTATTCGGAGTTGTGGCACATGCACTTGAACACCTCCTTGTCGCCGACATCGCTCTTCACCCAGGCAGTGACGGGACAGCCGGCATGCGAGCAGATTGCCGAATAGGCGATGATGCCGTCGACGGCGCGTGCTTTCGTCTGCTCGTCGAGCTCGGCGGGATCGAGCCGGATGATCAGGATCTCGTTGAGGCGCGAAGCGCTGCGCACGACCGACGTCTTTGGGTCTTTCGGCCAGGCTTGCACCGGCGGTCCGCCGACCGACAGATCGGCCGCGGTAATGAGCTTCCCTTCCCGATCGCCTTCCGAGAAGACGAGCACATCACCCTTCTGCGGCCGCTCATCCGAGCCGGGCGGATCCTCTCCTGCTTGCACCTGCGAGGCACAGCCAAGGCAAGCAGTGGTGGCGAGCGCACCGAGCAAAAGCGTTCGCCGCGTCTGCTCGATGCCCGCGTCGACGTCAGGCTCCGCGACATTCTCGGAGGATGAGGAATGGGTGATGAACGATGCGCTGGACATGCAATTAGGAGGCGCTGGAACTCTGCCGAAAACAAGGCGAAGGATTGGCGCCGCAATGCATCAATATGGCTTTGCTCGCTGTGATTGAGCAAGAATGAAAGCAATCGAACGGTTTTCGCAATTTCAACGTCACATCACGCGCTTCGCATGATGATTTTGCAGACCAGCCCGATGATATCGGAATTGGTGCACCGCCCTACCTGTTGCGCACGCAAAGGCGAACCAGGTCGCTGTACGTCTGCAGGCAGACCGATCGTCGTTAGGACCTGAGCACGTGACGCGGCGCGGCAATCCGACCCGCCAAGGTGGCGGAGGCCATCTCAAAGCTGTCGGCGATGCGGCGCGCCTTGTCGATGAACAGCGCGGCCGCCGCGGGCGGACAGACTTCGTGCGCGGTCGGTTCGAACAAATCCAGCCAGCGGTCGAAATGATCGCCGGCCAGGCTCAGCGGCATATGCGCCCGCATCGGGGAGCCGTGGTAACGGCCACTCATCAGAACGACCGATGACCAGAAGTCCCTGAGATTGGCGAGATGCTCGTCCCAATTCCGCACCCTCGCGAACACGGGGCCCAGCAGTGCATCCTCGCGCACGCGTCCGTAGAAGCGGGTGACGAGTTCCCCGATCATCTCTTCGGTGATGCCCGTGCGCTTGATCGCGTCCTGGGTCAGCAGGTTCCGCCGCTCGGCCGCAGCCTCGCGCTCGGCCTTCAATCGATCCGACATGTCCTTTGTTATCCGTTCCGTTGTTCCCGCAGGCCGCCCGTTCGACATTGTGAGCTCAATTGCGCGCGGCGTCTTTGTCGCAGCGCAAATTGCGGGGTCTGGCGGCGAGCACCAATTGCCCGCCGCCTGCGCCATTGTCAGGCGCTGTAGGTGTAAAAGCCCTGCCCGGTCTTGCGGCCGAGATGGCCGGCATCGACCATTTCCTTGAGCAAGTGGGGCCGGACGGTATTTGGGGTCGTTGAAGCCTTTGTAAAAGACCTCCATCACCGACAACATGGTGTCGAGCCCGACGAGATCGGCGAGCGCCAGCGGCCCGATCGGGTGGTTGCAGCCGAGCTTCATCCCGGCATCGATCTCTTCTGCCGTCGCAATCCCTTCCTGGAGCGCGAAGATCGCTTCGTTGATCATCGGGCACAGGATGCGGTTGACGGCGAAGCCGGGGCTGTTCTTGGCGGTGATCGCCACCTTGCCGATGCGCTTGGCGAAATCGAGCGCTTTGGCGTGGGTGTCGTCGGAGGTCTGCAAGCCGCGGATGAGCTCCAGCAGCGCCATTACCGGTACCGGATTGAAGAAGTGCATGCCGATGAAACGGTCGGGGCGGTCGGTCGCCGCGGCGAGCTTCGTGATCGAGATCGAGGAGGTGTTGGTCGCGAGCAGCGTGCGCGGCGACAGCGTCGCGCAGAGGTCCTTCAGGATCTTGACCTTGAGCTCCTCGTTCTCGGTCGCGGCCTCGATGACGAGGTCGCAATCGACGAGCTTCGCGCGGTCGGTGGTGCCGGTGATGCGCTTGAGCGTCGCGTCGCGATCGCCCGCCGACATCTTCTCCTTCTTGACCAGCCGCTCGAGGCTGCCGCCGACGGTCGAAATCCCGCGGTTCACCGCCGCATCGGAAATATCGACCATCACGACCGAAAGCCCGGCCGCGGCACAAATCTGCGCGATGCCGTTCCCCATGGTCCCTGCCCCGATAATTCCAACGGTTTGGATCATTGCCTCAAATCCTTCATCCTTACGGACGTGCCATACCGGCACCGCCCCATTGCTCCTGCATCAGGGTCTAGCACCGCCACCGGGCGGGTGCGACCTGATCCTGCCCTTCCTTAAAGCATCCAACGCGGGAATAAAGCCGCCATTCGGCCGCGAAACCGCATGATTTGGCGGCCTCCTGGCCTGTTAGGCTCGAGCTATCTGCGGCTTCCTCCCCCAAGAGCGCCGAGGGTCCGGGAGGACCGTGCCCGAGGCGGGGAGCGCCTCAATCGAGACGAAGCACCTTGCCCGGATTCATGATGTTCTTGGGATCGAGCGCCCGCTTGATCGTGCGCATGATGTCGAGCTCGGTCCGGGAACGATAGTACTGGAGCTCGTCGAGCTTCTCGATGCCGATACCATGTTCCGCCGAGATCGAGCCGCCCATGGAGGTGACGAGGTCGTTGACGGCCCGTGAGATCGCCGCGGAATACTGCTTGAGCGTAGCGCGGTCCATGCCCTTCGGACCCATGAAGGAGAAGTGCAAATTGCCGTCTCCGATGTGGCCGAGCGGGTAGGGGCGGATCGTCGGCAGGATTGCGCGTACGGCCTCGAGACCGCTGTCGATGAACTCTGGAATCCTGGAGATGGCGACCGACACGTCGTAGCTCAAGCCCGGCCCTTCGGTGCGAGATGCCTCGGCCACGCTCTCGCGAATGCGCCACATGTTGCGCGACTGCGTTTCGGTTTGCGCGATCACCGCATCCAGCACCCGGCCCGCCTCGAGCTGATCGGCCAAAAACTGCTCCATCCTGTCCGACATGCCCGTGCCGCCGTCCTGTCGGGGCCGGGCCGACGACCATTCGAGAAGGAGATACCACTCGGTCTCCGCCCTGAGAGGATCCTGGGTCCGGGGAACGTGGCGCAGTACCATGTCGGTGCACGCACGGCTGATGAGTTCGCACGAGCCGACATTGTCATCGGAAGCGGCATGCGCCTCCGACAGGAGGTCGATGGCTGCCTTGGCATCGCGGATCGCAAGCCATGCCGTGCACACGTCTTTCGGCGCCGGCCAAAGCTTCAGCACCGCCTTGGTGATGATACCGAGTGTCCCTTCGGCGCCCATGAACAGGTGCTTGAGGTCATAGCCGGTGTTGTCCTTCTTGAGTGCGCGCAGGCCGTCCCAGACATCGCCGTTAGCCAGCACGACCTCGAGACCCAACACCAGATTTCGCGCATTGCCATAACGCAGCACCTGCACGCCGCCGGCATTGGTGGACAGATTGCCCCCGATCATGCACGAGCCCTGAGCACCCAGGCTGAGCGGAAAGAGGCGGTCGTGGCGCGCGGCCGTGTCCTGAAGCGTCTGGAGGATGCAGCCCGCCTCCACGGTCATGGCGTAGCCGACAGGATCGACATTCAGCACCCGGTTCATGCGACCGAGCGACAGCACGATGCCGCGGTGCATAGGCCATGGCGTGGCACCGCCCATCAGGCCGGTGTTGCCACCCTGCGGCACGATGGCAATGCCGTTGTCGTAGCAGAGCTTGACGACAGCGGAGACTTCCGCGGTGCTGGCCGGACGCACGACCGCCGCGGCCTGCCCCGCCAGTTCGCCGCGCCAGTCGGTCACGAAGGAGTGCTTGTCTTGCTCGTCCAGGATCAGGCCTTTGTCGCCCACGATTGCCCGCAAGCAGTCGAGAATAGCTGACGTCACGGGCGCGGTCGGAATCGAGGGAGCGGTGGGAAGGGCTGCACCCGGCATGTGTTCCTCTCTTTGCGGCTGTTCTGCGCCTTGGGCGCACCGGCCTTCGTTCTTGTTTTCTGTTCTGGGCGGTTTCGCGATGACCCTAGCACAGGGGTCGCGCGGGCGGGAACGCCTCCGGCCGTGAGGCTGGTGCGGATTTGCCTGGAATGCCGAATGCAAGCGCACTTCCGCGGAGGTCCCGCATACCCTACTGTGCCGCGATCAAATTCGGATTGGAGATCATGAGCCGTTTCTGGAGTCCGGTCGTCCACACGCTTTCGCCCTACGTCCCCGGCGAGCAGCCGAAGCAGGACGGCATCGTCAAGCTCAATACCAACGAGAATCCCTACCCGCCCTCGCCACGCGTGCTGGCGGCCGTCGCATCGGCTGCGGAGCGGCTGCGCCTTTATCCCGATCCGGGTGCGACGCGCCTGCGCGAGGCGATCGCGGCGCAATGCGATGTGAGGCCCGAGGAAGTGTTCGTCGGCAACGGCTCCGACGAGGTTCTGGCCCACACCTTCCAGGCTCTTCTGAAGCACAATATGCCGCTTCTGTTTCCCGACGTCACCTACAGCTTCTATCCCGTCTATTGCGGCCTCTATGGAATAACGCACGACGAGGTGCCGCTCGATGCCGCGATGAGAATCGATATCTCCGACTACAGGCGACCATCGAGCGCCATCCTTCTCTGCAATCCGAACGCCCCGACCGGCATCGCCCTTCAGCGCGACGCAATCGCATCGCTTCTTGCCGAACAACCGGACCGGCTGGTGGTGGTGGACGAGGCCTATGTCGATTTCGGCGCCGAGAGCGCCGTGCCGCTGGTTGCACGCCACGACAATCTGCTGGTCATCCAGACCTTCTCGAAGTCGCGCTCGCTCGCTGGCCTGCGGGTTGGTTTTGCCATCGGTCAACGACCGCTGATCGAAGCGCTGGAACGGGTGAAGGACAGCTTCAACTCCTATCCCGTCGATTGCCTCGCTATCGCCGGCGCCGTCGCCGCGATCGAGGACGACGGCTGGTTCCGCAAGACCCGCGCCCGTATCATCGCGAGCCGCGAAACGCTGGCCCGTGAGCTTGGACAACTCGGCTTCGAAGTGTTGCCGTCGCTCGCAAACTTCGTTTTCGCGCGCCATCGAAGCCGGAGCGGAACAGATCTTGCGGCAGCGCTTCGCCAGCGTGGCGTTCTGGTCCGGCATTTCGGAAAGCCGCGCATCGAGGACTTCTTGCGCATCACCGTAGGAACGGAGGCCGAGTGTGCCCGGCTTGTTGAAGTGCTGCGCGGCTTGATCTGAGCCCCCGACGGTCGCGGCATCGGCCAGCGTCAAACGGTGATGCCAAACGCGGCCTCGTGCCATGCCGCCCGCGGCTTTTGATTTCCGGTCAAATTCGGGTTACCAAACCGCTCCGCCGCTGCTTTGCACGACGATACCCTCAGGGAAATATACGTGAATCACCTCCGCAGTCCCGAAATCGACGCACCCGAGACATCGTGGCGGGCGGCCGAAGCTCAGGCACGGATGAACGACTTCGCGCGATCCATCGGCGCCGCATTCACGCTGATCGGCGAGGCCGACGCAGAGCTTCTGGGCATCGTCGGACTGTCGGTGCGCGTCAGCTTGACCGCGAGCATCGTCGCGCTTCTGATCGGGGCGCCGTTCGGGGCCCTGCTTGCGATCACCCGGTTCCGCGGGCGGCAGGTCATCATCGTCCTGACCAATGCGTTGCTTGGTCTTCCGCCGGTCGTGGTCGGGCTCGCGCTCTATCTTCTGCTGTCGCGCTCCGGCCCGCTCGGGGCGGCCGGCCTGTTGTTCACGCCGGCGGCGATGGTGATCGCGCAGGCGCTGCTCGCAACACCGATCGTCGTCGCACTGGTGCACCGGCCGGCGAGCCTGCTGTGGGCGGAGTATGGCGACTTGGCGCGAATCGACGGGCTGTCGGTGCTGCGCAGCATCGGCTTGCTGTTCGCGCTGGGCCGGACCTCGCTGCTGACGGCCTTTCTCGCAGCCTTCGGGCGCGCGATCGCCGAGGTCGGCGCCATCATCATCGTCGGCGGCAACATCCGCGGCTTCACACGCACGATGACGACTGCGATCGCGCTGGAGACCAGCAAGGGCGACCTGTCGCTGGCGCTCGGGCTCGGGCTGATCCTGCTCGCGCTCAGCGTCGCAGTATCAACCGTCGCCTTCCTGCTAGTGGGACGCGTTGGGGAAAAATAGCTGCTCGCCACCGACCTTGTAGCCGGCGATGGCCTCCTGTCCCCTAGGAGAGATCAGCCAGTCGATGAAGGCTTGCCCGTCCTGCGCCTTCACGTTCGAATGCTTTGCCGGATTCACCAGCATGACGCCGTACTGGTTGAACAGCCGCTTGTCGCCTTCGGTCAGAACGGCAAGCTCGCCGCGGTTCTTGAATGACAACCAGGTGCCGCGGTCAGACAGGAGATAGGCATTCGACGACGACGCCATGTTCAGGGCTGGCCCCATGCCCTGGCCGATCTCGCGATACCAGCCGTCCTTGCCGGCACCGAGGTCGACGCCCGCCTCCTTCCATAGCCGCAGCTCGGCCGCGTGCGTGCCGGACTTGTCGCCGCGCGAGATGAACGGCGCCTTCGCGGCGGCGATCTTGCGCAGCGCCTCGGCCACGTCCTTGCCGCCCGCGATCTTCGCAGGATCGCTCTTCGGCCCGACAATGACGAAGTCGTTGTACATGATATCGAAGCGCTTCACGCCCTGCCCTTCGGAGATGAACTTGTCTTCGGCAGGCCTGTCATGGACGAACACGACGTCTGCATCGCCGCGCCGCCCGATGTCGAGCGCCTGGCCCGTGCCGACGGCAACCACTTTCACATCGATGCCGCCGACCTTCGAGAACAGCGGCAGCAAATAGCCGAACAGCCCCGACTGTTCCGTTGACGTCGTCGAGGCCACAGTGATGGTGCCGTCCTGCGCGAATGCGATCGTGGACCAGAGCAGAACCGCTCCGAAAGTCATTACCCTCTTCATGCTTCGTCCTTACACCAGAAGCCGGATGTTCCAAACTCTACCTCGATAAGGGCCGTGCAGGGGAACATCGACATTTCGTGAACGCGCGTTGGTGCGATTCTCGCGGCGCTGCCAATTGGGAACGTCCGCCCCGCGCGCAGGTTGTCCGGAGGTGAACCCAGGAGGAAACCAGATGAAGAAGTTCATTTTGGCATCTGCGTGCATCATGGCGCTGGCGACCGGCGGCGCCTTTGCGCAAACACAACCCGCCCCAAGCGCATCCGGCAAGGGCGACGTCGGCCCCTCGTCGCGGGGCCCCGCGACCAAGGGCATGACGACCGGCGCGTCGTCGAACATGCAGAACGAGGCCAGCGACAGCAAGGGCAAGCAGACCCCTTCGGCCGGCGGCAGCAACACCAATAACATGGGCAGCCAGGCCGGCGGCGGCGCGGGCTCCGGAAAATAGGCCGGCATCGATCGGAAATCTGGAGAGGGGCGATCGTCCCCTCTCCAAAAGTTTTTCGTGCAGCCAAAGCTTGTCGTCGCCGATGGTATGCGCGAAGGTCACGGTGCGGGCGGGGCTGCACTGAGGTTACAGTCACGCGGGCGAAATCACCGCCTGCGCGCGATGGGTGTGGATGTTCTGCAATTGGTCCCACTTACATTGACATCAGTGTGATGGCCGGGGCATTTTTTTACATTGCTGGCGAATCAGCGATTGCCTCACGCCGAGTACCTCTTGGACAACTCCCAGTGCTTTCGAGACTGATATCGTTGCTGCGCCGCATCCCCGCGGTGAAATGGGCGTTCACGAAGCTTCGGCCGTTGCCTCACGGCGGCAGCATCGACGTCGCGCCTGATAGCGCAGACGCTTCGCCCGCCCTTGTTGCCGAAATTGCAGAAGCCGCTCCGCCTCTTGAGACCAGCATCAGCGCGGAACCGTCGCGCTGCGACGCCGCGGTCGCGGCTCCGGCCATCGAAGACGACACTGCTATCTCTGTCATCGCGGATAGCCCGTCGGCAGCGGCAACCGATGTCGGCGGCAGCGACGATTCATCCCGGGAGACGCCGACGCAGGTCGAGCCGATCGTCGGGCAAGAGGCTTCTCTCTCGCCGGTCGAGATCGAGAGCGAGCCGGTTGATGCGGCTGACCTCACCAGCAACGATCCGCTCACGGAAATCTCGACGGGCGTCGACTTCGTCATCGCGGAGGAGGCTCCGGTCTCGTCTGTCGACGCCGCGATGGAGATCGCACCGGTTCCCGCAAGCGATCCGGCTCCGGCTGCAGCGATCGCCGCGGACGAGTTTGCCGTCCCCACACCGAGCGTCGTCGCGGACGTCGCGCCGGAGCTGGCCCTCGAGGCTCCCGCTCTGGAGATCACCAGCGCGCCGAAGACTCGTGCAAACATCGCAGAACCCACCGACCGCGCCGCGCTGATCCGGCAGCGCTGGGCGGAGACCGGGATCAGGATGTGGAATCCGCGGCTTCACGGCGCCGGCGATGCCACGCTGAACATCCAGGGGAGCGTCGGGCTGTTGCCGCCCGCGCCCGGCGAGACGATGCCGCGCTACGACAAGCTGGAATTCCGGATGCTCGGCGGACAGATCGCCTGCGAGGGCGTGATTGTCGAAGCACCCGCGCATGCAAGCCAGCGCAGTTTTACGCGGCTCGCCGAGCCCGGGAAGCCCGACCGGATCCGCGAGCCGATGCGGGAACGCCGGGCAGCTCTCGCCTGACCCTTACCTCTCTGCGACGACGCGCCCATATGCTAGGGTCTGTTGGGATTCATCTGGAGTTTATCGCGGCCGCGGCCAGATAGATCATTGAAGTGAAGCTCTGGTCGGTCTTGTCGGCGCGCATTGCGATGCGCTTGAATTCCTTGAGCTTGCCGAAGAAGTTCTCGATGAGATGCCGCCATTTGTACATCTCCTTGTCGATGGCGAGAGGCTGTGCACGGCGCGGATGCTGGGAGATGACGACTTTGGCGCCACGCGCTTCGAGTTCGGCGATGATGGCGTTGCTATCGAAGGCCTTATCAGCGATCAGCGCGTTGAAGGCCAATCCCTCGATGAGCGGCGGCACGCCCACCGTATCGAAACGCTGTCCCGGCAGGAGCACGAAGCGCACGAGATTGCCGAGCGCATCGGTGAGCGCCAGAATTTTGGTGGTCATGCCGCCTTTCGAGCGGCCGATCGCCTGGCTTTGCGTCCCCCTTTTGCGCCCTGACCGTGGCGGTGGACCTTGACGATGGTGGCGTCGACCATGGCGTATTCCATGTCGGGATCGTCGGAGATGGCCTCGAACAGCCGCTTCCAGACATCCGCCTTCACCCAGTCGCGAAAGCGCGTGAATGTGCTATTCCAGTGGCCGAACATCGCCGGCAGATCCCGCCAGGGACTGCCGGTTCGGGCGATCCACAGAACGGCCTCGACAAACAGTCGGTTGTCCTTGCCGCTGCGGCCCGGATCTCCCGGCTTGCCAAGACAATGCGGCTCCATCTTCGCCCATTGGGCGTCAGTTCAAAACGAATCGGTCCATCCCAAGCTTGAATCACAACCAAGCCCCGATGAGAATCCTGAATCCCAACAGACCCTAGGCTGACGCCCCCGAATATGGGAGATCGCATGCCGGCAAAATCATTGCGACTGGTCGTGATCGCGGCCCTCTTCGTTTCGCAGGGAGCCTTAGCCGCGTCCGGTAAACGGCCGCAGCACACGTCCTCTACAGCGCCCGCCACCGATCCGGCCGCACCCTACAAGGCCGACCGGCTCTCTTCCTCGCGCGGAGAGACGATCCTCAACACGCCCGGCCAGACCACCGTGCTGACTCGCCAGGTCCTCGACGACAAGAACGCGACGAGCCTCAAGGACGCCATGCGCTCGACCGCCGGCGTGACGGTCGGGCGTTAGGCTTCTTCGCGCTCAGGGGATCGGATAGCCCTTCCAGACCCACTCCAGCGCCGACGGAAGTGTCTGCGCGATCGTCGGACGGTCGACGTGCTTGGCGTTGCGCACGAACAGGAACTGATAATGATAGCCCTTCTCCGCCAGCACCTTGGCCGTCAGCGCGTTGGACAGGGTCCAGTCGTGCATGCCGTCGGGAATGGTGGGGTTCGGATAGAACAGGTCCTGATCACCGCCGAAGAACCAGAACCGGATCGGCTTGGTCGGTGCGGCGACGATCAGCGGTGCGCCAGGCGGCTCAGCCGGCGTGAGCACGCCGGCCTTCGAGATGAGGTTGGGTGTGGCCGGCCCCGTCCATGCGCTGTGATATTCCCAGGCGCCGCCGCGCAGCGACGGATCATACGGCCATTGCTGGTTGACCATGGTCGGCGAGAAGGCCAGCACGCGGTGATAGAGCTCGGGATAGAACCACGCCATGGTGAAGGCTGCCACGCCGCTCGAACTCAGCCCCATGGTCGCACGCCCATCGGGATTTTTGGTCAGCCTGACGTCCGCGTTCTTTTCGACCAGCGGCAGCACTTCACGCTCGACGAACTGCGCGTAGGCACCTGACACCGCGTCATATTCCCGTCCGCGCTGGCTGCCCTGTGCGTCCTGCCCGCCATTGCCGAGCTGGATCGCGATCATCGGCGGCACGCGGCGCTGCGCGATCAGATTGTCGAGCGTGGTGCCGAGATCCTTGTAGGCGTTGGAGCCGCCGTCGCCGACCACGATGAACGGCGCCTCGGTGCCGTGCACATATTGCGCCGGCACATAGACGTCGATGGTACGCGACCAGATACCTGGGTGGCTGGTGGTGACGATCATGTGCGACTTATCACCAGGCGCCGTGACGGTCGTCATGATCGAGGAATTGGTGCAGCCGGCGGCATCGTCGCGGATCAGGCCGGGATTGTAGATCGTGCTCTCCTTCGACGACAGCGTGAAGGATTTTGTGGTGCCGCGCGGCACGCCCTCCTTTGCGATCGTCTCCGGCGCTGGATTGTGGGTGGGACCGATGATGAAATTGCCCTCAGCCCCCGGTGGCGGCAGCGTTCCGTCAGGCAGCTCAGTCGCGCGCGGGTAGCGGGCATTGGAGGGATCACGCGTCGGAGGCGTCGTCTTGAAGTCGAGACCTGTCGTATCAATGAAGAACGGGGCCGCCTTGTCGGTGCTGTTGGCCCCGGGCGGCACAGCCATGTTCTGGGTGACGCAGGCCGGCTGCGAGACGGCAATCGAAGTGAAGGAGACGAGGGAAATCAGCGTCCCCGCAAGGACGGACAACGAATTGGTCATTTCAGCTCCCGGTGCCGGCGAGTCTTTCTGGCTCGTCTTGACGCAAAGTATGGCGAGCTGCCTGCGCGCGGTCAAACCCCACTTGGCCGCGTTGCAGCAATTGCCGCCATGCTCAAACCGGACAGGCACCGTTATTCCGCGCATGCCACGAAATTTTGCGGACACGTGGCCGTTGCTGCCGCATCTCGCACGACGTAGTTTGCCGGCCGGCCGCGCCGCGCGACGGCCGCGCCCGATCAAAACGACAAGAACACTCTGCAAGAACACTCTGCAAGAACACTCTGCAAGAACACTCTGGGAGACAAACGATGAAGCAGCTCACGGCCGCGCTCTGCGCGCTGGCGTTCCTCGCAACCGGCGCGCAGGCGCAGACCGTCAAGGATTTTATTGCCGCGGTCACCAAGAAATGGACCACGCCGTTCGAGCCATTCCAGCTGATCGGCAATATCTACTATGTCGGCACCGATGGTATCGCCGTCTACGTCATCAAGACCTCGCAGGGCCTGATCCTGATGGATACGGCGCTGCCGCAGTCGACCGGCATGATCAAGGACAATATTGCGAAGCTCGGTCTCAAGGTCTCTGACATCAAGATCATTCTCAACACACACGCGCATTTCGACCACACCGGCGGCTTCGCCGAGATCAAGAAGGAGACCGGCGCCCAGCTCATCGCCGGCGAACGCGACAAGCCGCTGCTCGAAGGCGGCTACTATCCCGGCGACGAGAAGAATGAGGACCTCGCCTTCCCCGCGGTCAAGGTCGACCGCGCCGTGAAGGAAGGCGACAACGTCACGCTCGGCGACACCGCGCTGACTGCGCATTCAACCCCCGGCCACTCGCCCGGCTGTACGAGCTGGGAGATGACCGTCAAGGACGGCAATCAGGATCGCGAGGTGCTGTTTTTCTGCAGCGGCACGGTGGCTCTCAACAGGCTGGTCGGCCAGCCGACCCATGCCGGCATTGTCGACGACTACCGCGCGACCTTCGCCAAGGTGAAGGCGATGAAGATCGACGTGCTGCTCGGGCCGCATCCCGAGGTCTATGGCATGCAGGCCAAGCGCGCGGAGATGAAGGACGGCGCACCGAACCCGTTCGTCAAGGCGGGCGAACTCGCAACCTACGCAACCAGCCTGTCGGAAGATTTCGACAAGCAGCTTGCAAAGCAGACGGCGGCGCTCGAGAAGAAATAGCGACTGTCTTGCGCTATCTTCACCTCTCCTTCTCTGGGGGAGAGGTGAAGCCGGCATGTCGGCCCCCCACCGTTGTCGGTGCGACAATGCATTGCGCTGGCGGCGTCGAGACTCGCGCTCAGCTCGACACCCTGCGCCGGCTGGGCTGCGACTTCATCCAGGGCTACTACTTCGCAAAGCCCATGCCTGCGGACGCAATCGACGATTATCTCACAAAGGAACGCCGGCGCCTCGGCGGCGCCGGAGCCAAGGTCGTGGCCTGAGTCCCAGTTACTTCGCCAAGCTCGGCAGATCGAGACCCCTGTCGCGGGCGCATTCGATCGCAGTGTCGTAGCCCGCGTCGGCATGGCGCATGACGCCGCTGGCAGGATCGTTCCAGAGCACGCGCGCGATCCGCTTCGCCGCTTCCGGCGTGCCGTCGGCGACGATCACCATGCCGGCATGCTGGGAATAGCCGATGCCGACGCCGCCGCCATGGTGCAGCGAGACCCAGGTCGCGCCGCTGGCGCAATTGAGCAGCGCGTTGAGCAAGGGCCAATCGGACACGGCGTCCGATCCGTCCTTCATCGCCTCGGTTTCACGGTTGGGACTCGCCACCGAGCCGCTGTCGAGATGATCGCGGCCGATCACGATGGGTGCCTTCAATTCGCCGCGCGCCACCATCTCGTTGAAGGCGAGGCCCAGGCGATCGCGATCGCCGAGGCCGACCCAGCAGATCCGCGCCGGCAGGCCCTGGAACTTGATGCGCTCCTTGGCCATGTCGAGCCAATTGTGCAGATGCTTGTCGTCAGGCATCAGCTCCTTCACCTTGGCGTCGGTCTTGAAGATATCTTCAGGATCGCCCGACAGCGCGGCCCAGCGGAACGGCCCGACGCCGCGGCAGAACAAGGGACGGATATAGGCGGGAACGAAGCCCGGAAAATCAAAGGCATTCTTCAGGCCCATGTCCTGCGCCATCTGGCGGATGTTGTTGCCGTAGTCGAGCGTCGGAATGCCTTGCGCATGGAAATCCAGCATGGCCTGGACGTGCTCGACCATCGAGGTTTTCGAGGCGCGCTCCACAGCCTTGGGATCGGCGGCGCGCTTGGTCTCCCATTCGGCGAGCGTCCAGCCCTTGGGCAAATAGCCGTTGATCGGATCGTGCGCGCTGGTCTGGTCGGTGACGATGTCGGGCCTGACGCCGCGGCGGACCAGTTCGGGAAAAATCTCCGCGGCATTGCCGAGCAGGCCGACCGAGACCGCCTTCTTCGTCGTCGCCGCCTCCGCCATGATCGCGAGCGCCTCGTCGAGCGTCGCGGCCTGGCGATCGAGATAACCGGTGCGCAGACGCATCTCGATGCGGCTCGGCTGGCATTCGACCGCCAGCATCGAAGCCCCGGCCATGGTTGCAGCCAGCGGCTGCGCACCGCCCATGCCGCCGAGACCCGCGGTCAGAATCCATTTGCCGGCGAGGCTGCCGCCATAATGGCGACGGCCAACTTCCACGAAGGTTTCGTAGGTGCCCTGCACGATGCCCTGGCTGCCGATATAGATCCAGGAGCCGGCCGTCATCTGGCCGTACATCATCAGGCCCTTGCGATCGAGCTCGTTGAAATGATCGAGCGTCGCCCAGTGCGGCACGATGTTGGAGTTCGCGATCAGGACACGCGGCGCGTCGGCATGGGTGCGGAACACGCCGACCGGCTTGCCGGACTGGACCAGCAGCGTCTCATCAGCTTCGAGCTTGCGCAAGGCCGCCGTGATCCGGTCAAAGCTCTCCCAGTCACGCGCGGCGCGGCCGATGCCGCCATAGACGACGAGCTCGCTCGGACGTTCTGCAACGTCGGGATCGAGATTGTTCATGAGCATGCGCAAGGGCGCTTCCGTCAACCAGCTCTTCGCGCTGATTTCGCTGCCGCGGGGCGCGCGGATAGTGCGGTCATTGTCCAGTCGGCGGTTCATGCGGAACACCTCGTCAAGCAAGTGTCGGAAACGGGTCAGTTGAAAGCGCGGCGAGCGCCGCCGCCGGCAGCGCGCCGGCTTCGACCAGCGCTGCGGCCTTGGCGAGATCGCCGGCCATGTAGCGGTCGGCACCGAGCGCCGGCACCTGCTCGCGCAGTGCGGCGATCACGGCAACGAGCGGCGCGCTCGTCGCATGCGGCGCGCGCAGCGCGATACCTTGGGCCGCGACCAAGAGCTCGATGCCGAGGATGGCGGCAAGATTGTCGGCCATGTCCGACAGGCGTCGTGCAGCATGCGCGGCCATCGAGACGTGGTCTTCCTGGTTGGCACTGGTCGGCGTCGAATCGATCGAGCAGACGGCCGCGCGCTGCTTGTTCTCGGCATAAAGCGCGGCCGCCGTCACCTCGGCGATCATGAAGCCGGAATTGATACCGGGATCTGGAGTCAGGAACGGCGGCAGGCCGAAATTGAGCGCGGGATCGACCAGCGTCGCGATGCGCCGCTCGCTGATCGCGCCGATCTCCGACAGCGCCAGCGCGATGGTGTCCGCCGCAAAGGCGACCGGCTCGGCGTGAAAATTACCGCCGGAGACGATCTCGCCGGTCTCGACCAGCACGAGCGGATTGTCCGTGACGGCATTGGCCTCGACGATCAACGTGCGCGCGGCCTGCATGATCAGGTCGAGCGCCGCGCCCGCGACCTGTGGCTGGCAGCGCAGGCAATAGGGATCCTGCACGCGCTCGTCGCCTTCGAGATGTGACAGGCGGATGTCGCTGCCGTCGAGCAGCGCCATCAAGGTTGCTGCAGCCGCGATCTGTCCGGAATGGCCGCGCAGCGCCTGGATCTCGGGGCGGAACGGCGCCGTCGAGGCCATCGCCGCATCGACCGACAGCGCGCCGGTGACGAGCGCGGCGCGAGCCAGGCGACATGCGCGCAGCACGCCAGCTACGGCATAGGCGGTCGAGAACTGCGTGCCGTTGATCAGAGCGAGCCCTTCCTTGGGACCGAGCGTCAGTGACGTCAGGCCGGCTGCGCCGAGCGCGTCGCTGCCCGATACGGTCTTGCCGTCGACGATCGCCTGCCCTTCGCCGATCATCACAGCGGTCATGTGCGCGAGCGGCGCGAGGTCACCGGAAGCGCCGACCGAAAACCCTGCTGCGGCACCAGCGGATAGACGCGCCGCGCCAGCATGGCCTGCAACTGCTCGATCACCTCGCGGCGCACGCCGGAGGCGCCGCGCCCGAGCGAGATGATCTTCAGCGCCATCATCAGGCGGACGATCGGCTCGGGCGTCGCCAGGCCGACGCCGCAGCAATGCGAGACGATGAGGTTGCGCTGAAGCAGCGCAGTCTGATCCGGCGGAATCCGCTTCGACGCCAGCTTCCCGAAGCCGGTGTTGATCCCGTAGACGGGCGCATCGGCCCGCGCGGCCTTCGCGACGATCTCCGCAGCGGCCTCGACACGCAGCCAGAACGACGGATCGAGCACCACGGATTCCCCCGCAAGTACGCGTGCGAGATCGTCGAGGCTGACCGTCCCCGGCTTGACGACGATCGCTGCTCCCTGCTCCGTCACTGTCCCCTCCACACGCGGCGGTGCAGCGGATTGAAGCCGATGCGATAGACCAACTCGGCGGGACGCCCGATGTCCCAGATGGCGAGGTCGCACCATTTGCCGGCTTCGAGCGTGCCGGTTTCGTTCAGCACGCCGAGCGCGCGCGCGCCTTCACGGGTGACACCGGCCAGGCATTCGGCCACGTTCATCCGGAACAGCGTCGCACCCATGTTCATGGCGAGCAGGAGCGAAGTCAGCGGCGAGCTGCCCGGATTGCAGTCGGTCGCCAGCGCCATGGGAACGCCGTGCATGCGGAATGCCTCGACCGGCGGTTTTTGCGTCTCGCGGATGAAGTAGAAGGCGCCGGGCAGCAGCACGGCCACCGTTCCAGCCTTCGCCAGCGCCGCTGCACCGGCTTCATCGGTGTGCTCGAGGTGATCGGCCGACAACGCCGAGAATTTCGCGGCAAGCGTAGCGCCGCCGAGGTTCGAGAGCTGGTCGGCATGCAGCTTGACCCGCAGTCCAAGCCGCCTCGCCGTCTCGAACACCCGCTCCGTCTGCTCACCGGAAAATGCGATACCTTCCATGAAGGCATCGACGGCATCTGCGAGGCCTGCCTTTGCTATCGCCGGCAACATCTCCTTGCAGACGAGATCGATGTAGCGATCCTTGTCGCCATCGGCCTCTGGCGGCAGCGCATGCGCGCCGAGAAACGACGTGCGGATCGTAACCGGCCGCTGGCGGCCGAGGCTGCGCGCGGCGGCAAGCTGCCGCATCTCGGTCTCGATGTCCAAGCCGTAGCCGGACTTGATCTCGACGGTGGTGGCGCCCTCGCCGATCAGCGCATCGAGCCGCGGCAGCGCGTGTGCTGCGAGCTCGGCCTCGCTCGCCTTGCGTGTCGCGGCCACCGTCGAGACGATGCCGCCGCCGGCGCGCGCAATCTCCTCGTAGCTCGCGCCCTTCAGGCGCAGCTCGAATTCATGGGCGCGGTTGCCGCCATAGACCAGATGGGTGTGGCAATCCACAAGGCCGGGCGTGATCCAGCGCCCTTCGCAATCGATCCGGTCGCCGGCCTCGGCATCCGCCGGAAAATCGGTCCGCGCACCTGCATAGACGATACGGCCGTCGCGCACCGCAATCACGCCGTGCTCGATCTCACCGAGATTGGGACGATCGGCCCGCATCGTGGCGAGCCGGGCGTTATGCCAGATCCGGTCGAAGCGCTCTGCCATGCAACTGTCCCTTCGCGTGGGATGCTTGACTTATATGTCTAGACATATAATCGTGGGGCGGTTCTGTCCAGCCGGCATGGAAACATGACACGCCTGCATTTCGCCTCCGCGCTCCTGCCCTCGGGCTGGGCCAATGACGTGCAGGTGGTGATCACCGCCGGCGCGATCGCCGAGGTGACGCCGGACGTCGCGCCCGCCGCCGGCGACGAACGCCACGGCCTTGCGGTTCCTGGACTTGCGAGCCTGCACAGCCACGCCTTCCAGCGCGGCATGGCGGGACTTGCAGAACTGCGCGGCGACAGTACCGACACCTTCTGGACCTGGCGCGAGACGATGTACCGCTTCGCGCTGGCGATGACGCCGGATGACGTCGCCGCCGTCGCGACGCTGCTTTATGTCGAGATGCTGGAGCAGGGTTTCACCCGCGTCGGCGAATTCCATTATCTGCATCACGATCGCGACGGCTCGCGTTACGCCGACCCCGGCGAAATGGCCGCACGCATTGCGCAGGCCGCCGAAGCCTCGGGCATTGCGCTGACGCTGCTACCGAGTTTTTATGCGCATGGTGGCTTCGGCGGCGCCGCGCCGCATGCCGGCCAGCGCCGCTTCATCTGTACGGTCGATCAGTTCGCTGATTTGACGAGCGCCTCGCGCAAGGCGATCGCAACATTGCCCGGCGCGAATATCGGCATCGCTCCGCACAGTTTGCGCGCGGTGACGCCTGACGAACTCGGCGCCATCATCCCGCTCGCGGACGGCGGCCCGGTGCACATTCATGCCGCCGAGCAGGTGAAGGAGGTCGAGGATTGCCTGGCCTGGTCCGGACGGCGTCCGGTGCAATGGCTGCTGGAGCACGCGCCCGTCGACCGACGCTGGTGCCTCATCCACGCGACCCACATGACGGATGAAGAAGTCACCGCATTCGCCAGGACCGGCGCGGTCGCCGGCCTCTGCCCCATCACCGAGGCGAGCCTCGGCGACGGTATCTTTCCGGCGCGCGAATTTCTCTATGCCGGCGGCGCCTTCGGTGTAGGCACCGATTCCAATGTGCTCGTCGGCGCCGCCGACGAGCTGCGCCAGCTCGAATACGGTCAGCGGCTCAAGCACCGCGAGCGGAACGTGCTCTCCGCTGGCGCAGGCCGCTCGACGGGACGCGCCCTGTTCGATCATGCGCTCGCCGGTGGTGCGCGGGCACTGGCGCAGACGTCAGTCGGCCTCACGCCAGGTGCACGCGCCGACATCGTCACGCTCGACACCACGCATCCCTCGCTGGCGGGGCGCACGCGCGACGTCGCCATCGACGGCTGGATCTTTGCCGCGGGCAGCGGTGCAATCGATTGCGTCTGGGCCGGTGGCGACAAGGTCGTCGAGGGCGGCCGGCACAGACTGCGGCAGGTCGCACGCGACCACTTCAACGCGTCTGTGCGGAGGCTCGTGGCATGAGCCTCGCTACTGATACAGCGGAGCAGCCGTCGCTCTACAAACGGATCCGCGCCGATATCGAGAAGCGTATCCTGACCGGCGAGTGGCCGCCGGGGCATCGCATTCCGTTCGAGCACGAACTGGTCGCGCGTTACGGCTGCTCGCGCATGACCGTAAACAAGGCGCTGTCGGAACTCGCGCAAGCCGACCTGATCGAGCGGCGGCGACGTGCCGGCTCCTTCGTCCGCCGGCCGCAACACCAATCTGCCGTGCTCAAGATCGCCGACATCCGCGCCGAGATCACTGCGCTCGGCCGCGGCTACGGCTACGAGCTGATCGGCCGCAAGCTGCGCGCTGCGACCGCTGCCGACCGCGAGCGTCTTGGCGTCAAGAAGGCCGGCAAGGTGGTTGCGATCACCTGCCGGCACAGCGCCGACAACGTGCCTTTTGCGGTCGAGGACAGGCTGATTGATCTTGCGTCGGTGCCGGATGCGGCGACCGCGGATTTCTCGCGCGAGCCGCCCGGCTCGTGGTTGCTTCACCACGTTCCATGGACAGAGGCCGAGCATACGATCAGCGCCATCGTTGCGGACGATCGCACGGCGGAAGCGCTCGACATCGCCCTCGGCGCGCCCTGCCTCGTGATCGACCGCTATACCTGGCGCAGCGCGCGCACGATCACCGCTGTGAGGCTGCTCTATCCCGGTGACTCTCACCGCCTTGTCGCCCGATTCAAGGGAGGCTGAGAGAGCGATGTCGGCACAAATCGTGCAACGCTTCGGGCAACGGTCCACAGGGGCCGACAGTGATCAACAGGACGTCAATCCATCGATCGGCAAGAGGACGACAATCATGCGTAGTTCGAAACTTTTCGCGACAATCATTGCGCTTACGGCCTCCACTCCCGTGCTCGCCGACGACATCAAGGTCGGCGTCGGCATCTCCGGATGGACCGGCTTCGCACCGCTGACGCTGGCGAAGGAAGCCGGCATCTTCAAGAAGAACGGCCTCGACGTCACCATCAAGAAGATTCCGCAGAAGGACCGCCATCTCGCGATCGCCTCCGGTGACGTCCAGTGCGCGGCGACCACCGTCGAGACCTGGATCTCCTGGAACGCCAACGGCGTCGCGACCAAGCAGATCTTCCAGCTCGACAAGAGCTTTGGTGCCGACGGCATGGCCGTGCGCAACGATCTCGCCGCGATCAAGGACCTGAAGGGCAAGACGGTTGCTGCTTCCGCGCCCGGCACCTCGCCCTATTTCGCGCTGGCCTGGATGCTCAAGAAGAACGGCTTGTCGGTGAAGGACGTCACCGTCGTGAACCTCGAGCCGGCCGCTGCCGCTCAAGCCTTCGTCTCCGGCCAGAACGACGCCGCGATGACCTACGAGCCGTATCTGTCGACGGTTCGTGCCGCGCCCGACAAGGGCAAGATCATCGCGACCACGCTCGACTACCCGATCGTCATGGATACGTTCGGCTGCACGCCGAAATTCCTCACCGAGAACCCCAAGGCGGCCAAGGCGCTCGCCGACAGCTATTTCGAGGCCCTCGACATGATCGCCAAGGATCAGACCAAGGCCTACGAGATCATGGGCGCCGACGTGAAGCAGAGCGGCGAGGCGTTCGGCAACTCGGCAAAGTATCTGCGCTGGCAGGACAAGGCCGCGAACCAGAAATTCTTCGCCGGCGATTTCCTGACCTTCAACAAGGAGGCCGCCGACCTCCTGCTCGAGATCGGCATCATCAAGGCCGCGCCGAAGGTGGAGGACCTCTTCGACGCGAGCTACATCAAGTAAACCTCCCAGGAGCCGCCGGCCCCGTCTCTCGGCGGGGCCGGTAAACTTGTTCACCGCCCGGATAGACCATTGATGCGTCCCCTCGATCCCGTGACGTCAAAGCAGCGCGTGGCTTACGGCCTTGCGTTCTTCGTGGTGTTCGTTGCCCTCTGGTCCTGGGCGACCTTCGGCGGCCACGTGTCGAAAGTGTTCCTCGCCAACCCGCTCACCATGGTGCAGGAAGGCGTCGATCTGATCGCCAAACAGGGCTTCCTGTTCGACATCGGCATGACGATCTGGCGCGTCGTCGGCGGCTTCGCGCTGGCCGCAATCATCGCGGTGCCGTTCGGCGTGGTGATGGGCGCGTACAAGCCGGTCGAGGCGTTCCTCGAGCCTTTCGTTTCCTTTGCACGCTATCTGCCGGCGTCCGCGTTCATCCCGCTCCTGATCCTGTGGGCCGGCATCGGCGAACTGCAAAAGCTGCTCGTCATCTTCATCGGCTCGGTGTTCCAGATCATCCTGATGATCGCGGTGACCGTCGGCACGACGCGGCGCGATCTGGTCGAGGCGGCCTATACGTTAGGGGCCAGCGACCGCGGCATCATCCGCCGCGTGCTGTTGCCCTCCTCCGCACCGGAGATCGCCGAAATCCTGCGGCTGGTGCTGGGCTGGGCCTGGACCTATGTCATCGTCGCCGAACTGATCGGCTCCTCCTCCGGCATCGGCCACATGATCACCGACAGCCAGGCGCTGCTCAACACCGGCCAGATCATCTTCGGCATCATCGTGATCGGACTGATCGGCCTCGTCTCGGACTTCCTGTTCAAGGCGTTCAACGCGTGGCTGTTTCCCTGGAGGCTCGCATGACGACCCTCAAGATCGAACAGGTCTCGCGAACCTTTCCCGCGCGCCACGGCAACGCACCGACCATTGCGCTGGAGCCGACCGATCTTGTGATCGGCAACAACGACTTCGTCACCATCCTCGGCCCCTCCGGCTGCGGCAAGTCCACGCTGCTTCGCATCGTCGCCGGACTCGATCGCCCGACCGGCGGACGTGTGATGCTCGACGGACGCGAGGTGACCGGCCCGGGTGCCGACCGCGGCATGGTGTTCCAGTCCTACACGCTGTTTCCCTGGCTGACCGTACGCGAGAACATCGCCTTCGGCCTGCGCGAGCGTGGCGTGTCCGAGGCGGAGCGCCACAAGATCGCCGATACCTTCATCCGCCAGGTCGGGCTGTCCGGTTTCGAGAACCATTGGCCGAAACAGCTCTCCGGCGGCATGCAGCAGCGCACCGCGATCGCCCGCGCGCTCGCCAACGATCCGAAGATCCTGCTGCTCGACGAGCCCTTCGGCGCGCTCGACAACCAGACCCGCGCCTTGATGCAGGAAATGCTGCTCGGGATCTGGGAGCGCGACCAGAAGACCGTGCTGTTCGTGACCCACGACATCGAGGAAGCGATCTTCCTCGGCAGCCGCGTCATCGTCATGAGCGCACGCCCCGGCCGCATCAAGGCCGAGATCAATGTGGACCTGCCGCATCCGCGCTCCTACAAGATCAAGACCACGCCCGAATTCGTCCAGCTGAAGGAACGGCTGGTCGAGGAGATCCGTACCGAGGCGCTGAAGGTTGCCGAACATGCCTGACACTTTCTCGCGCGCAAACGGCGAACGCGTTCTCGCCGACCTCAATGCGCTCCGCGCCATCGGAGCCTACAAGACCGGGGTGCACAAGCCGACCTTCTCCGAGCCGCACAGGCTTTCGCTGGACTGGCTGGTGCAGAAGCTGCCCGACGCGGGCCTCACCGCCGTCATTGACGGCATCGGCAATGTCTTCGGCAGCAGCGCAAAGCGCGGACCCAAGCTGCTGGCGGGATCGCACCTGGAAAGCCAGAACTACGCCGGCTGGCTCGACGGCCCGCTCGGTGTCGTCTACGCGCTCGAAGCGGCCCGCGTGCTCAATGCCGATCCCTCGGCCAGCGGCGTGGTCGAAGTTGCCGCCTGGTGCGACGAGGAAGGACACTTCGGGCACTTCCTCGGTTCGCGCTCCTATGTCGGGCAAGTGACCGAGGCCGATATTGACGCGGCTCGCGACCGCACCAGCGGCCGCACCATGCGCGATGCGCTCGCCGACATGGGGCTCGCAGGACGATCGCGCATCACCGCCGCCGAGCCGGGCCGGCACGTCGGATATCTGGAAGCGCATATCGAACAGGGCGATACGCTCGAGAGCGGCCGGCTTGCGGTCGGCGTCGTCACCTCCATCGTCGGCATCTGGCAATACCAGATCAATTTTGTCGGTGAGCAGAACCACGCCGGCACCACCCGCATGGCGGCGCGGAAGGATGCGGGCCTCGCGCTCGCAAAATTCTGCGTGGCGATCGACGAGCGTTTTCCTGCCGCGTGCGGTCTTCGCACGGTCTGGACCACCGGCCGCATCACGCTCGATCCCGGCGCGCCCAGCATCATCCCCGGAGGCGCGGAGATGCTGTTCCAGATCCGTGACGACGATCCTTCCGTCATCGCACGGCTGGAAGAACTGCTGCGGAGCATGGCGGATGAATTCAGCGCGAACGGCCCCTGCACCGTCACCGTGGAAAAGCTGCGCACCGGTGCACCCGCCATGATGAACCCCGGCATTCAGGACGCGATCGAAGCGGCGAGCAAGGCGCTGGCGGACGGACGGTCCGTCCGCATGCCCAGCGGCGCCGGCCACGACGCGCAGATGCTTGCGACCGTCATGCCCGCAGGCATGTTGTTCGTACCGTCGATCGGCGGCATCAGCCATCACTGGACCGAGAACACCGCCGACGCCGACATCGTCACCGGCGCCCAGGTGTTCGTCGACGCGTGTCGGAGGATACTCGGCGGTTAGAACGACGTGCCGCCGCCCACTCTCATGTCCCGGACGCGCCGCAGCTCTTGCGCTGCTGCGCAGAGCCGGGACCCAGGGCGACACGGATTGCTCGGAGACATGGGCCCCGGCTCTGCAGCGCACCGCAAGGCGCTGCGCGGCGTCCGGGGCACGAGAGCGGATCTTCTTCGCATTCATCTTTGCCTTCCAGTCACGCCTTCGCATCCTCGCGGCGCATTCCGCCCGAGCTCTGCTTCGTCGCTCCACCCTCTTGTCCAGGAGGGCGCAGGGAAGGCCGGGTGCCGGCTGGCACCCACGGTCCGCTGCGCGAAAGGTAGCGCAAAAGAACCGCACAGCAGCATACAGGTGTAGCCAATCACTCGGCCTTCCCTGCGCAGTGGCTTTACGGCTTATGCCGTGCTCTCCCGGGAGCCGAGTTCCTTTTGGCCTCCCTCGTCTTCACGAAAGTCGCGGACACCGCGCCGGTTGACGCGAATGTCGCCTCCGCAAAGGCTTGACCGTAGCAACGACGGCCAGGACCACACGGTTTTGCCGTACGCACGGCTCGCTTGTCGCCACCGGTTTCGACGACGTTGTGCACGTTGCCGCCGACCTGATGACGAGACGAACCTGACAGCGCCGCTCGTCGACACGAAGCCTCGGGCTCACGGAGAGCAATCCGCCCTGCCCGCACTTTCGGGCCCGACGCTGTCGCGTCCACCGCAAGCCCGGCTCTACGACCATCACGACACATGGTCGCCCCTCTTGGTCGAGCCGGGATGGGCGACACATACGCCAATTCCGAATTTCGGTAAAGTGGAATATTTCTGCGCGGAGGGGTTGACGGGGCGGCGACACAGGGCACAAAGCCTTGCGCGTCCACTTGCAGCTGGCGATGGCTGCCTGCGACAATTCGGGCACGCTGCGGACATAAAGGCGCGGCAATCGCAGGGCTTGTCGATTCACCCCCGCCCCGCTTCCCCCGGAGTTCCCATGCCTTCTGCCGACACGCCGGCGACACGCCTTGCGACCAGGCTTGCCTTCCTCGTCGCGGGCTTCGGCATCGCGTGCTGGGCACCGCTGGTACCGTTCGCGAAGGCGCGGCTCGCCGTCGATGACGGCATCCTCGGACTGCTCCTGCTCAGCCTCGGCATCGGCTCGGTCGTCGCGATGCTCCTGACCGGCATCATGAGCGCACGCCATGGCAGCAAGCCGATCATCATTGCGGGCGGGCTCGGTCTCGCTTTCGTCCTGCCCCTGCTGGCAATCGCGAGCGCGCCCGCGACGCTGGCGCTGGCACTGTTCGCATTCGGGCGCCGCCCTCGGCTCCATCGACGTCGCCATGAACATCCACGCGGTGGAGGTGGAACGCGCCGCGGGACGTCCGCTGATGTCCGGCTTCCACGCGCTGTTCAGCATCGGCGGCTTTGCCGGGGCTGCGCTGATGACCGCGCTGCTCTCGCTGCGACTCGGTGCGCTCGCTTGCACGCTGATCTGCTCCGTCCTGATGCTGATCGCAATGCTGGCGACCTGGCCGCGCCTGCTTCGCTCCGTGCAGGTGCAGGAGGGGCCTCTGTTCGTGCTGCCGCATGGCTCCGTGCTCCTGCTCGCGCTGCTTTGCGCCATCACCTTCCTCGTCGAAGGCGCGATGCTCGATTGGGGCGCGCTACTCGTCATCGGCGCGGGCCTCGTCTCCGAAGCGCAAGGCGGGATCGGCTACATCGTGTTCTCGATCGCAATGACGATGGGGCGGCTCGGCGGCGACGCCGTCGTCGCGCGCATCGGAGACCGCACGACATTGGTTTGGGGCAGCCTCATTGCGATCGCGGGCTTCGCGGTCCTGCTCACGGCTCCCGTAGCAGTGGTCGGCGTCGGCGGCTTCCTGCTGATCGGCCTCGGCGCATCAAACCTCGTGCCGGTGCTGTTCCGCCGGGCGGCGAGGCAGAAGGTGATGCCCACGGGGCTCGCCGTCGCGGCGATCACGACCGCCGGCTACGCCGGCGTCCTCGTCGGTCCCGCCGGTGTCGGGTTCGTCGCACGTCTTGGCGGATTGCCGATGGCGTTCTGGCTCCTGGCTGCGCTGATGGGCCTCGTCACGCTGTCGGCGCGCATTGTTACGCGCACAGACGGCTGAGCGGCCTCACAAATTGCTCAGCCCGATCGATTTGATCACGGGCGCCAGGCTTGCGGATGTGGCCTCGACGATGCGCTGGAATTTATCGGGGCTTGAATCGTTGTCCGGCTCCATGCCCTGGGCGCGATAGCTCGCCAGAAGCGCCGGATCGGACATGCCCAGCCGCGTGGCCTGCGCGATCCGGTCGATGATGGCATCGTCGGTGTGCTTGGGTGCAAAGATGCCGAACCATCCCTCATAGCGGAGATCCGGCATGCCGGATTCGACGGCAGTCGGAATCTCCGGTGCACCGCTCAGCCGCCTTTCGGTGGTGACCGCCAGCAGCCTGACCTTCCCGGCCTCGCTCAGCTCCTTCAATTGGACGGACATCACGCCAATGATGAGCGAGATCTGGCCGCTGACGAGGTCGTTGGCCGCCTGCGACATCCCCCGATAGGGCACGTGGACGATATCCAATGCGCCCGCCTGCTGCTTGAAGGATTCGCCGACCAGATGGTTTCCGGTGGCGATGCCGGGCGTCCCGTAGGACAGCTTTCCCGGATTGGCCTTTGCGTAGGCGATCAACTCGCGCAGATTTGCGGCAGGCAACGACGGATGGACGGCGAAGACCAGCGCAGTGCTGATCAGACGGTAGATGGCGCGGAAATCGTCAACGGAATAGCCGGGATTTGCCGAGGTCAGGGGAATGATGACCTGCGTGCTGCCGTTGCCGAGCAGCAGCGAGTAGCCGTCGGGCTCCTCGCGCGCAACCGCGGCAGTCCCGATCGCGCCGCCGGCACCGCCGATATAGTCGACGAAGGTCGGCCCGAGCAGCGATGACATCTTGTCGACCCAGGGACGCCCGATCTGGTCCCCCGCTCCGCCGGCCCCGTACGGATGCACGAGACGAATGGGACGAGACGGGTAGTCGCCGGCTTGTCCGCTGCGGGGAAGCGCGGCGAGCGCCGTTGCGCCCGACAACGCGCGCACGAATTGTCGCCGCGTGAAAGAGGCCATGCTGGAAATTCCGGAAGTCGGCAGTCAATGTGGTGGCGGGACCGGCTCCCGAACAATGCCATCGCAGCATTCCGCCATCACAGTCAATGCTCCATCCGGACGAGCCCTGGCGTCATCGCATTGTCACGTCGGCCTAACTCTTTACGCTGCAAGCGTTATTTCCGCGGCCTAGCCCACCCAAGCCGTCCGCGCAGGGCTGCCAGCCCTGCCCACTGCTTTCCGCCGGTTTACTGTACGCCTCGTTCTGATAGACGAGAAAGAAATACCTTTTGACTCCCTTCGAGGGGGCGATGGCGCGTGCCAGATCGTAACGAAGACTCGGCCATTTCCTTTGGGCCTTTTCGACTGTTTCCGAAGTCCCGGCTCTTGGAGAAGGAGGGCTCGCCGCTTCATGTCGGCGGCCGCGCGCTCGACATTCTGATCTTCCTTGCCGGACGCCCGGGTGAAGTCGTCGACAAGAGAGAGCTGGTCAAGCGCATTTGGGCTGACGTCAATGTCGACGAGGGCAGCCTGCGCTTCCATATCGCGGCGCTGCGCAAGGCGCTCGGCGACACCGGCAAGTCGGCCCGTTATGTCGTCAACGTGCCCGGCCGTGGCTATTGCTTTGTCGCCTCGTTCGCTCAACCAGCCCCGCCGGCCGCCCCTCCCCCGGCCGAAATCGCTGCTCCCCGCTCTCTGCCCGCTCAGCTTACCAAGATGATCGGCCGGGAAGACGTCATCGAGAAAATCTCGAACGGACTTTCGCTCTATCGCTTCATGACCGTGGTCGGACCGGGCGGCATCGGCAAGACCGCGGTCGCCGTCACCGTCGGGCATCGCCGCTCCCAGGATTTCGGCGGACGTGTCTTCTTTATCGATTTCGGCCCGCTGAGGGATGCCAGCCACATCGCTACCACCATTGCTTCGGCGCTCGGACTGACCATCAGTGCGGAGGATCCGACGCCGGCCCTGCTGACATTTCTGAAGACCGGCCCGGCCCTGCTGATCTTCGACAGTTGCGAACATGTGCTGGATAATCTGGCGCCGCTGGTCGAGCGCATCGTTCGCGAGGCGCCGCAGCTTCGTGTTCTCGCAACCAGCCGCGAGTCGTTCCGGAGCGAAGGCGAGCGGATTTTCCGGCTATTCCCGCTGGATTGTCCGCCCGAGCGCGAAGGGCTTGCTGTCGCCGAGGTGCTTGCCTACCCCGCCGCTCAACTCTTCGTGGAGCGTATCGCGCAGAGTTCGGGTCCGTTCCAGCTCAGCGCAGAAGAGGCGCCCCTCGTCGCAAGCATCTGCCGGCGCCTCGACGGCATCGCGCTGGCGATCGAGCTCGCGGCGGGCCGCGTCAATGCTTACGGCATCGCCGGCACGGCATCCCTGCTCGACAGCCGCTTTTCGCTGCAATGGCGCGGGCGGCGCACCGCCGTGCCGCGGCACCAGACCCTCGCCGCGGCTCTCGACTGGAGCTACGATCTTCTGCCCGCTGCGGAGAGCGCTACGCTACGACGCCTGTCGGTCTTCGCCGGACCTTTCGCGCCGGAGGCGGCTGCCGCCGTCGCGTCCGGTGACGGCGTCACCGCATCGGAGACTCTCGAAGCGATCGACAGCCTGGTGACCAAGTCGCTGATCTCGCCGTCCGGCTCGCGGACGCTGCGTTATCGCCTGCTCGACACCACGCGCACCTATGCGCACGGAAAACTCAACGAGCTCGGCGAAACCAGGCAGTTCGCGCGCCGCCACGCCGAACATTTTCGCGATTTCTTCGGGCGCGCGGAGGCCGACACGTCGACGCCGCTGCCCGAATGGCTGAGCATCTATGGCGCGGAGCTGGATAATGTGCGCGCGGCGTTGGACTGGGCCTTCGGGCCCGACGGCGAGGCGACACTCGGTATCGCGCTGACGGCGGCCGCGGTCACGCTGTGGGTGCGTCTTTCGTTGTTCGCCGAATGCCGTGAGCGCAGCAGAACGGCGCTCGCAGCGCTCGGAGACACCGCCGAGGACAACCGCATCCGCATGCAGCTCCTGTCGGCGCTCGGCTGGTCGCTGATGTATGGCGAGGGCCGCGCGCGCGAGGCGCGGCCGATCCTCGAGACGACCCTCGAGCTTGCCGACAGGCTCGACGACAAGGATTTCCGGCTGCGCGCGCTCTGGGGCTTGTGCATCGACCAGTTCAACAACGGACAGTTCGGCAAGGCCCGTATGCTCGCCGATCGCTTTGCGAACGCCGCGGCGAACTCGCCCGACAGGACCGATGTCATGCTGGGCGATCGGCTGACGGCCGTCGCGCTGCACTATCTCGGGGACCAGAACGAGGCACGGCTGCGCATCGACCGGGTCAATGCATCGCTGCATGTGCTGGCGGAGAAGCCGAAAATCTTCCCGCTCGACCTCAGGATATCCACGCAATATTTTCGGGCCCGCATTCTGTGGCTTCAGGGCCTGGCCGATCAGGCCCAGGCTCTCACCGCCAGAAACATCGAGGAAGGCCGCGCCAACGGCCACGCGCTGACCTTCTGTAGCGTGTTGGGACAGGCCGCCTGCCCGATCACGTACTGGGCCGGCGATTTCGACGCCGCGGAGCGTCACGGCACTGAGCTGCTCGAACATACCGATCGCCACGCGATCCGGCTGTGGGGGCTGTGGGCACGTGCCTTCAACGCCGCGGTTATCGTCAAGCGAGGCGACGTCGCGACGGGACTGCCGCTGTTGAGTGAAGAGCTCAATCGCGCCGGCGATGCGCGCTTCCTGCCACGGTTTCTTCCCCTGCTCGGCGAGCTCGCCGCATGCTTTTTGGAGGCCGACCAGGTCGATCGCGGCCTCGACGTGATCGAGGATGTCCTGACCCGCTGCAACAACCGGCAGGAACTCTGGTATCTGCCGGAGCTGACCCGTATCAAGGGTGAATTGATGCTCAGGAGCGCGCGGTACGCAGGGGACGCCGAGGCCCATTTTCGCGAGGCCATGGGCATTGCCGTCCAGCAAGGCGCGCGCTTCTGGGAGCTGCGATGCGCGATCAGCCTCGCGCGAACCATGGTCGGGGCCGGCCAGAGCGCGAACGCTCTGGCCGTTCTCGACAATGTCCGCGGGGCCTTTGCCGAGGGCTCAGACTTCGCCGATATGCGCATCGCGCGCGACCTGATCGCGCAATTGCGAACCTGACCGTACGCGCTGACTGCGCTACGACGGGCTCAGCCTCCCGCAGCCGTCGCGCGCCGCGGCAGCTTCCAGTCGGGCCGGATGAAATGGCAGGTGTAGCCGTCAGGGTAACGTTCGAGATAATCCTGATGCTCCGGCTCGGCTTCCCAGAAATCTCCGGCCGGCGCGAGCGCCGTCACCACCTTGCCGGGCCACAAGCCGGACGCCTCGACGTCAGCAATCGCGTCTTCAGCGGTCCGCTTCTGTTCGTCGCTCGTATAAAAGATCACCGAGCGGTAGCTCGTGCCCAAATCGTTGCCCTGACGGTTGAGCGTGGTCGGATCGTGGATCTGGAAGAAGAACTCCAGCATGGTCCGGAAGCTGGTCTTGGCGGGATCGAAGACGATCTCGATCGCTTCGGCATGTCCTTCATGATTGCGGTAGGTGGCGTTCTTCACCGCGCCGCCGGTGTAGCCGACGCGAGTCGAGATCACGCCGGGCTGCCTGCGGATCAGATCCTGCATGCCCCAGAAGCAACCTCCGGCCAAAACTGCGCGTTCCGTTGTCATATCTCCACTCCCAATTGATCCGTCTGTCCGTTCTGCATCCGTCGCATACTATGCTTTTGGCGGCCCAGCCGAAAGCCGGGCATTTGTCCATCCGGTTCCTCTCGTGGAGGCCAAGCTTCGACGAGCTCAGCTTCCCAACCAGAACCAGATGGACATAAACTGAGCGCGCCCTACGTCAGTTTGGCGTCGAGCGTGATCTCGGCGTTGAGCACCTTCGATACCGGACAGTTCTTCTCGGCCTCTCCGGCGATGCGGGCAAAGTCCGCCTCGTTGAGGTTCGGCACTTTCGCGCGCAGCGTCAGGGCCGACTTGCCAATCTTGAAGCCTTTGCCTTCGGGCTCGAGCGTGACCGCGGCTTCTGTCGAGAGTTCGTCCGGCGTGAAGCCGGCGAGCTGCAGGCCGAAGGCCAGAGCCATGGTGAAACAGCCGGCATGGGCCGCCGCGATCAATTCCTCGGGATTGGTGCCCTTCTCGCTCTCGAAGCGGGTCTTGAACGAATTAGGGCGTCTCGGCGAGCACGCCGGATTCGCTCGATAGCTGACCAGTGCCATCGCGGCCGGTGCCCTTCCAAACTGCTTTTGCCTTGCGGATCATGTCATCTCTCCTTGCTTGGTTTGGCTCCGGCGCTCCGCACCGGAGGAAGGCGACATTGGCATTACCGCCTGTCGCCTCTCCAACCGGTCGAGCGCCGCAGCGGTTCCGTCACAGCCCCGTTCCGATGGAATCGGAACGGGGCTCTGGATTATTGTTCTGGCGCGTTTTCTTGACGCGAACCGGTATCCACTTCGCTCGAAAACGCTTTAGCTGCCGATCTGTCCGACGTGGAAGCCCAGCCGGTTCTCGACGTCGCCGGCGCGGTGGAAGCCGCGCGACATCAGCGCCTTGATGCGGGTCTGGCTTGCGGGGCGGCCGAGCGAGGCCAGGAACGCGTCCCATTCCGGCTTGATCTCGACATCCGGCGGCAGGCTCGCGACGTCGACGAGACGCTTGGTCTCGGCAATGGCTTCCTTGTCAAAGGACGCGATGCGCATGGCCAGCGCTTCGACGAAGCCGTCGAGCTCGGCATCCGGCAACGACCGGTTCACATAGCCGTAACGTTCGGCGAGATCGCCGTGGATGTCGTCGGCGCCCAGCAGGACTTCGAGCGCGCGGCCACGGCCCATCAGGCGCGGCAGCCGCGCCATCGGCCCGCCGCCAGGCACGAGGCCCGCGCCAACTTCCCATTGCGACAAGATCGCCTTCTGGCGGCTGGCAAAGCGCATGTCGCTCGCGAGCGCCAGCTCGCTGCCGACGCCGGTCGCGCGGCCCCTGATCGACGCAATCGAGACCACCGGCGCGCGGCTGAGACGCACCAGCATATCAGGCAGCGCCTCGAGGCCGGTCGGCCCGGGCGGGATATTCAAGGAATCCTCCAGCGGCGCGAGGAAGTCGTAATGCGTTATGAAGAAGCCTTCGACGGCGCTGTCGAACACCACGACCTTCACGTCGGGATCGGTCTCGATCTCAGTGATGATGTCGCCCAGCCGCGGGAGCTGCTTCGGGCCGAAAATATTCACAGGCGGCATGTCAAAGGTGACGCGCCAGTACGACGGCAAGCGGCGCTCCAGGCGGATCTCGTCGGTCGTGAAATTTCGTTCGGGACGATTCATGATTGTGATTCCTGATGTTGCGGCAAGCAGGGACGCGCGGAATGCGCGTCCCTGCTTGTTTCAGATCGACTGACGTAGCGGGCGGAACGCGGTGCGCATTTCTGCAGAGAACAGCACGGGCTGCTCCCAGGCCGCGAAGTGGCCGCCCTTGTCGAGGCAGTTGTAGTGCATCAGCTTCGGATAGGCCGTTTCCGTCCAGCTGCGCGGCGCGGCGTAGATCTCGTCCGGGAAGACGCTGACGGCGACCGGAATCTCCACATGCTTCGGCTCGAAGAACACCAGCTTGTTCTCCCAGTACAGTCGCGCCGACGAAACCGCGGTGTTGGTGAGCCAGTAGAGCGTGATGTTGTCGATCACGTCGTCTCGCGACAGCCCTTCCGTTTTGCCGTCGAACACTCGCGCGATCATCGCAGTGCTGCGCGCATCGTGATCGAGCATCCAGGATGCGAGACCTGCCGGCGAATCCACCAGGCCATAGAGCGTCTGGGGCCGGTTCGCCATCTCGATCGCATAGCCGAGACCGCGCTTGTAGAAATCGTCGAGCTGATCGTAAGCATAGCGCTCGTCGGCCGAGAGGTTGGACGGCCGCGATCCGCCGGGCTGAAGCGCTTTGGCGATCTCGTCAGGAACCGTCGCGGGCATGTTCGTGTGAATACCAAGCAACTCCGGCGGCGCGATCACCGCCATCTGCTCTGTGATCGCGTTGCCCCAATCGCCGCCTTGGGCCACGTAGCGGGTGTAGCCAAGGCGCTTCATCAGCACGATCCAGGCGCGCGCGACGCGCTGCGGGTCCCAGCCCAGTTCCGTCGGCTTGCCGGAGAAACCGTGGCCGGGCAGCGAGGGGATCACCAAATCGAAGGCGTCCGCCGCCTTCGCGCCGTGTGCGGTGGGATCGGTGAGCGGGCCGACGATCTTCATCTGCTCGATGATCGAGCCCGGCCAGCCATGCGTGACGATCATCGGCAGCGCGTTTTCATGGCGGGAGCGCACGTGAATGAAGTGGATGTCGACGCCGTCGATCTCGGTGACGAATTGCGGCAAGGTGTTCAGCCGCGCTTCCATCTTGCGCCAGTCGTAACCGTCCTGCCAGTAGCGCACGAGCTGCTGCACCGTCGTCAGCTGCACGCCCTGCGACTGGTCGGCGACGATCTCGCGATCGGGCCAGCGCGTTGCGGCGAGGCGACGACGGAGGTCCAGCAGATCCTCCTCGGGCACGTTGACCTGGAACGGCCGGATGGCGCCGCTTGCAGCGGCCTTCGCCGGATGCAGCGGCAGCAAGCTCGATACGCTTGCGGCAACAGCGGTCATCGCGGCCTGGGTCAGCAGTTGACGGCGGTCGGGATTGAGAATGTCGGTGCGTGCTTGGTTAGTCATATTGGATCTCCCTTGCTGTGGTCGGTGACGCTGACCGAATTCAAATCGACGCGTCGGTTCGTTGTGCACACAGTGACCCAGGCATCGGCCATTTGCTCGTTATGGATTGTTAGAGAGCGTTAGCCGTTGCGAGTCCGCGCGATGCAAGGCGGGCGAAGACGACGATACGCGCAAGACCAATGCGACACGGCGCGCGACGACCAGGTCATCGCGCGCCGTGTCGACCAAGCTAGGAGCTGTTTCGCTGCAACTCAGGACGGTAGCGGCTCGCCGGCCTGTTCGCGGACGACATAGTCGGCGTACCAATCGGCCCAGTTCGCGTCGTGCCCGCCGGTCCGCTTTTCGTGCTCGCCATGGGCCGCCGCCGCGCGGCGCAGTGCCGCGGCCAGCGCAGCCTGCGAAGCGAATGTCGTGCCGTCGCCCGCGATGCGTCCGGGCAGGCGCGTGGTGATCTCCTGAAACAGCCAGCCATTGCCGTCGGGATCGCTGAACGCGGCAAATGAGCTGTAGCTGCCGCGCTTCGGGTCAGCACCGTTGACCCGAACGCTGCCGGACAAATATGGCTCGTCGTGGCCGGCGTGAATATCGCCGGCACCGTGGAATGGAGCACTGACCTTGATGCCGCGGTCGAGCAGATCCTGTCGGGCCGCCTCCAGATCGGAGACGATCAGGTACAGGCCCCGCACCGAGCCGGGCGCCGCCGCCGTCACGTTCCTGCCGAAGATCACCGAGCAGGCCGAGCCCGGCGGCGTGAACTGGATCACGCGCCAGTCATCGCTGGAGGCAAAATCGGCGTCCAGTCGCCAGCCGAGACGCGTGTAGAACGCCTTGGCGCGGTCGACATCCGACACGGGGATCACGACCACCTCGAGCCTCATATCAACGCCGAGAGATTCAGAACCCTTGGCCGCGGCGTCGCGTTCGATTTCGTTGGTAGCCATGTTCGAACTCCCTGATTGAATTTAAAACGAGCTTCAAGCGGCGATCGGCATCACGATGGTCACGCGTGTGCCGCCCTCTCCCGCCTCGCCGTGCAGCCGGGCGCGGATGCTGCGTGCGAGTCCTTCGAGAATCCGGCTGCCGGTGCCCTGAAGCGGCCCGGTCGCGCCGATTCCATTATCGGCCACCGTGCAGAACCAGGCGCCGTCGCGAACGGCCATGTCGATGCGGATCAGTGCATCCTTCTTGTTGGTGAAGGCATGCTTTGCCGCATTCGTCACCAGCTCCGTCAGCATCAGCGCGAGCCTATGACATTGCGATGCGGGCAGCGTGCCGCTTGCAATGGCAGCCTCGCAGCGGATGCCCGCCGGCTCCAGCACGGCCTCGGAAATCGCTGCGCACAGGTTTTCGAAGAAGGCCTCGACCGGGATCGCCGTATGCCCGCCATTGTCGGACAAGAGTTGATAGAGCCTGCCAAAGGCGACGATGCGCCGCTCGAGCCGGTCCGCGGCAAGCGACACGTCCCGGGTGCCTGCCCGCGTGAAATCGCGGCGAACTGACGCACCCAGCAGTGTCAGCGTGTTCTTCATCCGATGGTGGGATTCCCGCAGCACGAGTTCCCAGTCACGCGACTGATCCTCAAGACTGGCGACAAATTGAGATTGAACGACATGGTCGTTCGGCCGAGCACCGATACCGGACATCATAGCCTCCCCGTTGCAAATAGCGCGTAACTCGGAGGCCATACTGGATGCAGTTCGCGCGCTTTGCTCGTTAGACGTTGCAAGTTTTTGTTATGATCGGCGGTACGACGGTCGGACTCCGAACTGTCAGTTCGGCGGCCAAGCACGCTGCCGAATTGTCCCGATCACTTCGCAAATGCTGCGTTTGAGCAAAATTTGCTACGGATTGTCGCGCAACCGGCCAATTGCAGCCGCCACGCGATTTCGCCACTTTCGACCAGTTTACTCGGGGTTTCCTTCTGGTAGATCAAAGTGCGGATGTCAGCCCCTTCACTGGAATCATTGGCCCGTGCCGGACACTAACGATCAGGATTCGGCCATTGCTTTCGGTCCATTCCGGCTGTTCGCAAAGTCGCGGCTGCTCGAGAAGGACGGCGCCCCGGTTCACCTCGGCGGCCGTGCGCTCGACATCCTGGTTTTTCTCGCCGAGCGCGCCGGCGAGGTGGTGGACAAGCGGGAGTTGATCAAGCGCATCTGGGCCGACGTGAACGTCGATGAAGGCAGCCTGCGCTTCCACATCACGACGCTGCGCAAGGCGTTGGGCGATGCCGGCGAAGGCGCCCGCTACGTCGTCAACGTCCCCGGACGCGGCTATTGTTTCGCGGCCCCGCTGCTCCGGGCTGCCCCGTTGGAGAGCCGGATCAGCCTGCCCGCGGCTTCACCTCGCTCACTGCCCTCGCCGCTCGCGAAAATGATCGGGCGGAACGATGCGGTCGAGAGAATTTCCGCCGAGCTGGCGCAGCATCGTTTCGTCACCATCGTCGGCCCAGGCGGGATCGGCAAGACCTCGGTCGCACTGGCCGTCGCGCATGGCGAGCTCCCGGCGTTCGACGGCCAGGTGTGTTTCGTCGATTTCGGCGCACTGACGGAGGCCCGGCTCGTTCCCGGAACGATTGCGGCCGCACTGGGTCTGACCGTCAATTCCGACGACCCGAGGCCCGGGCTGCTGACGTTCCTGCGCAGCCGGCGGATGCTGCTGGTCTTCGACAGCTGCGAGCACATCCTCGACGACCTCGCCCCCCTGGCCGAGCGCATCGTGCGGGAAGCGCCCGAGCTGCATATTCTCGCCACCAGCCGCGAATCCTTCCGCACTGAAGGTGAGCGGGTCCATCGGCTGTTTCCGCTGGATTGCCCGCCACAGCGCGACGGACTCGGTATCGCCGATATCCTTGCCTATCCCGCAAGCCAGCTCTTCGTGGAGCGCATTGCCGAGAGCATGGGCGATTTCGAGCTCAGCGAGGAAGATGCGCCGCTCGTTGCCGATATCTGCCGGCGGCTGGACGGCATTGCGCTCGCGATCGAGCTCGCGGCCGGGCGTGTGAACGCCTATGGCATTGCCGGAACAGCCTCGCTGCTGGACAGCCGCTTCTCGCTGCTGTGGCGCGGGCGGCGCACCGCTGTCCCGCGGCACCAGACCCTGAGCGCAGCGCTCGCCTGGAGCTACGATTTGTTGCCGGCAGCCGAAAGCGCAACGCTGCGTGGATTGTCGGTGTTCGTCGGGCCGTTCACCCTGGAAGCCGCGCTTGCGGTCGCCTCCTGTCAGGGCATCGGCGAGCCGGAAGCCGTCGAGGCGGTCTCGAATCTGCTCTCCAAATCGCTGATCGCTACCTCGCCTGCGGAGCGGCGGCTGCGCTATCGCCTGCTGGACACGACGCGCGCCTTCGTCGCGGACAAGCTTGTCGAGAACGGGGAAGCTGGCGGCGCCGCGCGCGGCCACGCCGAATATTACCGCGACTTCCTGCGCGACATTGCGCTCAAATCCACGGGCATGCAGACGGCGGGCGGCTTCCTTCCCTATGCGGACCACCTGCCCAATGTCCGGGCGGCACTGACCTGGAGTTTTTCCGAGGGCGGAGACCGAACGATCGGCGTGGATCTGGCAGCGTCGGCGGCCCAGTTCTTCCTCGAACTGACATTGCTGACGGAGTGCTATCGCTGGACGCAGCAGGCACTTGTCCCTCTCGATACGAATTCGATCGACAGCCGCCATGAAATGACGTTGCAGGCCGCGCTCGGCGTCTCCGCGATGTTCACGCAGGGCAACACCGAAACGGTCCGGTCGGCATTCACGCGCAGTCTCCAGCTTGCCCGGGAGCTCGAGGATTTGCATTGGCAGCTCTGGCTGCTGCGCGGATTGCACATCTACCTGACCAGGGTCGGAGATTTTCACGGCGCGCTCGGGACCGGCGAACAGAGCGAAAGCGTCGCGCGGAAGCTGAACGATTCCGCCAGCACGCTGAACGTCGAATGGATGCTGGGCGTCGCACATCATTTGATCGGCAACCAGGACAAGGCGGTGCAGTTCTGCGAGAGCGCGATGGTGCACAATCCCGGCTCGCAGCGGCTGAATATCGGGCATCTCGGCTATGACGACCGCATTGTCGCACTGGTGGCGCTGGCGCGCGGGCTTTGGCTCACAGGCCGGCCCGATCGTGCGATCGAGGCGGCCAGATACACCGTTCGCGAGGCCGAGTTGCTCGAACAGCCGCTCACTCTCGGTATTTCCCTGATCTGGACGATCTACGTGTTCCTCTGGGTCGGCGACTGGGCCAATGCCGAAATCCTGATCGAGCGGCTGATCGAGCATTCCGCGCGGCACTTCCTCGGCCCCTATCACGCGGTCGGCATCGGCCAGAAGGGTGAGCTGCTGCTTCGCCGCGGCGACGTCGCGGGCGGCATCGAGCACCTTCGCCGCAGCCAGGCCACGCTGTACGCGACGCGACACCGGATCATGACGACGGTGTTTGCGACGGCGCTCGCCGAGGGCCTCGCCTCCCAGAACCAGGCCGGCGAAGCGTTGCAGACGATCAACGAGGCCATCGCCCAGATCCCCGATCACGGCGAATCCTTCGATATGCCGGAGATGCTCAGGATCAAGGGCGACATCCTTGCGCGGTCGGGTAACGCTGCGGAGGCCGAGAGCTATCTGGACAAATCGCTCGATCTGGCGCGGCGGCAAGGCGCGGTCGGCTGGGAGCTCCGCGGAGCGATCAGCCTCGGCCGCCTCTGGGAGGGGGCCGGCAAGGCCGTCGACGCACGCGCCCTGCTCACCCCTCTCGTCGCGCGGTACCAGGAGGGCCTCCAGAGCCGCGATCTGGTCGCCGCGAGGGAGCTCCTGGGCGGCCTGAATTGAGAGTATCTTCAACGGGATACCGCAAGAATATCCGCTCGCAACTCCTAACAACTTCTAACACGCCAAGCCGCGTCCGCCCCGCCATGGTGGTGGCACTTCATGGTGGATATGGCGGGACATGGCGCTTCTTGACGATGTAATTGATGCCAGCGGCGGTTTGGCCCGCTGGAACAGCTTGAACCGGTTCACGCTCCACCTTTCCGTCAGCGGAACGCTGTTCTCCAACGCAGGACATGCCAGGGAATTCAAAGACGTGACGGCGGAAGGTTCGACCCGGACGCAATCGGTCCGCTTTACCGGCATCACCGGCGGCGAACACTCCGGATCCTTTCAACCCGATGCGATCACGATCGAGAGCCTGGAGGGTGAGGTGCTGCGGACCTGGCGTAACCCGAGCCTTGCGTTCACCGAGGTCGGCTCGCCTGCGCTTGCGGACGAACTGCACCTCGTCTTCTTCTGCGGCGTCGCGATCTGGAATTATCTGACCAATCCATTCCTGCTCGCCCATCCCGATGTCGTGGTGGAGGAACTGCCACCGTGGCAGGAGAACACGGAGTCATGGCGGCGGCTGCGGGCGCAGTTCCCGCCGAGCCTGATCACGCTCGCGCCCGAGCAGATCTTCTATTTCGACGAGAACGCGTTGCAACGGCGAAACGATCACGATCTGTTCGGGATGAAAGTCGCGCATTACTCCTGGGCTCATGACAGCTTCGGCGGCATCGTGGTGCCGACGCTTCGACGTGCGCAGACGCTGCGGCCCGACGGAACCGTGGTCGCCAAGCCCGTGCTGATGGACGTCGAGATCTTCGACGCCGTCTTCGAGTAGCGGCCCGCGCGACATCGAGTCGTTCTTTGCCACCAGCAAGCATGTGGCGATCGTCTGTCATTCGCCGGCGGCGCTGCGCCACGTCAAGACGCCGGACGGCAAGCCGCTGGTCGAGGGCAAGGAGGTGACCGGCTTCACCAGCGGCGAAGAAGAGGCGGTCGGCCTCACCAAGGTGGTGCCGTTCCTGGTCGAAGACGAGATGCTGCGCCTCGGCGCCACCTTCTCGAAGAGGGCCAACTGGACGCCGCGCGTCGTCAACGACGGCCTCCGGATCACGGGCCAGAACCCGCACTCGTCGGGTCCGAGCGCGAACGCGCCGCTCGCCGCCTTGAAGGGCAAGCCGATCGCGCGTGCTTCAGGCAGCAGGCTCGTTCAGCATGCGCTGTGCCGCCCTGAGATCGGCGGTTTCGAACCCTTCCGAGAACCGGGCATAGGTTTTGGCGAGCTGTTCGAGGGAATTCTGCACACCCTGCCGAACCCGATGCCGCGCCAGCGACATCCGGCTCGCAATCTCCGGGACAATGCGCCCTGCTGTTCGGCGAGCTCAACCGACGCGACAAGATCCGCATCGGCAGCTTCGAGATTGCCGCCAACGGCCTCGAGCTCTCCCCGCAGACGGAGCAGTTCGGGCATGTCGAAGGCGCCACCCTCCTGCCCGACCCGTGCAATGGTTTCGTGCAGTACCTGAACGGTAGCCTCCGCTCTCCAGAGTTGGGGCGGGGCTGCGCGAATATCTGACAAATTGTACAAAACAGCGCTTCCTGCGACGAGCTGCCGCACACCTGATGCGCCCCCACAAAAACTAACAGATCCTAATCACCCCTAACGGGCTTCCTGGCCAGCTCACGCCTATCCTCTCAACATGGAAAACGTGGGTTTGGCGCGCTTGCCGGTCGCAAGCAGCGGCAAACCCGGGAGAGGACGAGCGATGTTGACCAATTTGCAGGCGGCGCATTCCTGGATCGATTTTGCGGCCAGCCCGGAGGATCGCGAGATCCCTCGAGCAACCCAGGCGATCACTCGGGAGAGCCATTGGCGTCAGATCGATCGCGGCCCCGAGGCTGCCGTCGAGGACGTCGCGATCTCGCGATGGGAAGACGCGCGGAGCACGTCGTCACACGACGCGACGACACCTCAGGATTGTTATTTCGTCGGCATCGCCCTGAAGACGACACGCGCCAAATTGACCCGGGATCGCCAGATCATTTTCGATGGCACCATGCCTGCGGGCACGCTGTATCTCACCGCGCCGTCGAAGCGTCTCGGCGTGCAATTCCAGTCGCCCTGCGCCTTCCTGCACTTTCACATCTCCACGGATCATTTTCCGGCGCAATTTTTCCGGGACCGACGGACTGAATGACCTCGTCCTGTTGCGCGACCCGCTCGCTGCGGAGCTTGCCAAGACACTAATCGAACACGGCGACGCCGCGGACCACCAGTTTACGCGCTGCATCGGCCAGACCCTTGCGATGCATCTCACCCGATTGGAATCGCCGCGCGCCAGGATCAATGCCTTGCCGAAATGGCGGCTGCGGCGCGTCGAGCAATATGTCGCCGATCATTTCCACCGCCGCATCAGCCTGTCCGAGCTCGCCGATGTCGCCGGCCTGTCAAGAATGCACTTCGCGGCGCAATTCCGCGCTGCGACCGGTTACCGTCCCCGCGAGTATCTGCTCAATCACCGGGTCGAGCATGCCAAGACGCTGCTCGCGACCACAGAGCGGCCGCTGGCCGAGATCGCGCTTGCCGTCGGCTTCAGCACGCAGGCGCATTTTTCGACCGTCTTCAAGCGCATCAGCGATCAGTCTCCGGCACGCTGGCGCCTCGCCAGCAAGGGACAACGGCACGAGATGCAAGCGCTGCCGCCGCGCCGTCGTTCTCTGGAGAGCGACTGGATCAGCGCAGCCGCGTAACGCACAGGCTCGCGCCCTCCTCCTCCCGGGCCCGCGAGTCACTCGGGGCCGCCCCTGCACCCACACAGGGCGGCCTCTTTTTCTTCATGGACGCGCGCTGAGTCGCGTCTGGGGCGCGAGAGTGCGGTGTGATGCGCCGCTGCCTGCCCATCGTGATTGCGAGCGCAGCGAAGCAATCCAGAATCCCTCCACAGCAAGACTCTGGATTTCTTCACTCCGCTCACAATGACGATACTATCAGCTCCGTCATCCTGAGGTGCGATGCTTGCGATGCGAAGCATCGCGAGCAGAGCCTCGAAGGATGGACGGCTCGATGCAGCCGGGCCGTCGTCCTTCGAAGTTTGCCATTGGCGCGATTGCGCCGCTGGACGCGCACTCAGCGACAAAGGCTTCGCCATTGCACGGGGATGACGGTGTTAGAGTTTTGTCGCAGCACCGATCTCTGCACTTCAAATAACAGACAGGTCTTCGCACCCTCGCGGCGCATTCTCGCCCGAGCTTTGCTTGATCTCTCCACCCTCTTGTCCAAGAGGGTGCAGGGAAGGCCGGGTGCCGGCTGGCACCTGCGGTCCGCCGCGCGAAAATGTAGCGCAAAAGAACCGCACAGCAGCATACAGGTGTAGCCAATCACTCGGCCTTCCCTGCGCAGTGGCTTTACGGCTTATGCCGTGCTCTCCCGGGAGCCGAGTTCCTGTTGGCCTCCCTCGCCTTCACGAAAGTCGCGACGCCGCGCCGGTTGACGCAAGTGCCGCATCCGCAAAGGCTTGACCGTAGCAACGACGGCCAGGACCACACGGTTTTGCCGTACGCACGGCTCGCTTGTCGCCACCGGTTTCGACGACGTTGTGCACGTTGCCGCCGACCTGATGACGAGACGAACCTGACAGCGCCGCTCGTCGACACGAAGCCTCGGGCTCACGGAGAGCAATCCGCCCTGCCCGCACTTTCGCGCCCGACGCTGTCGCGTCCACCGCACGCCCGGCTCGCGAAACGTGACGACACAAGATCGCCCCTCTTGGGTGAGCCGGGATGGGCGACACATACGCCAATTCCTAATTTCGGTAAAGCGGAATTTTGCGGGACGGGATTGACTCGCAGGCGAAACACCAAGCATCAAGGATGCCCGTCGTGACATCGTGCCGCCCCAGGCAACAGAACAGCCCTTGCTGAACCAGCGGTTATTTCGAAAGCTGCTTTTGAAACTCAGAATTTGCGCTAACCGCCCGAACAACATCCGCGAATTGCCGCGCATTTGGAGCGACAAGCTTGAGCCCTTGACGCTCAAGATTGGCCGCGAAGTTGGCGCCAAGGTCTTTCTTAAACGGATTTACATCTAAGACGAATTCAGGAATTAGACTCCGCAAAACACTCGGCGTGCTCAGCACACAGCACACCGACGGATCCACTTTACCGCCGCTTCGCGCCTCAATTTGAGCCCGCATGCGCGCCGACAACGTCCATGACAGGGGTGCCCGAAACTCGTGATCGAAGAGTTGGTAACCGTGCACGACCTTAAACCCTGCGGTCAACGCATCGGTCTGACGAAAACTGCGCGCCTCTCTCACAGCTTCAAACGTCGTGATCGGCGCAACGAGTTCTGATTGAGCGCCTCGCTCACCTTCCAACTGCAAAGCCGCATTCGAATGCCCAAAGGAAATCAGATGAAACTCGACGTTTTGCATCAGCAACTTCGTCTCCTCGGCATCTTTCAACTGCCTTATGATCTCACTCGCCGTGGCGATGCCGCTATTGTCCCAGAAGCCGCCGTCGATCAATTGAAGCCCTGTGGTTTCCCGCAATGTCGCGTCCGCGGCCGCAAACTTGTCGTCGGCGTACAAGACACCTGGTGGTGTCACATAGGGAAAACGTGCACTCAATATTGCCGCTGTCACGAGCGATAGTTGAAGATTGGGACGATATTCAAGAATATTGAAGTAGTTCGGACGTGAATATTCGCTCGCACGAATACCACTGACGACCATGCGCTGAACGATTCGCAGTTGCTCCTTATCGGTACCGGTTTGTGGCATGAATGCACTTAGCACCGGCGCGAACAAGCTCGAAAAAATAAACTTGGTCCGCTTATCCGTCATGTAGAGCTGCGAGAGCAGGATCGGCCTTCCGTAGTTCGCGCTGGTTGTATTGAGAAAGAGTGCCGGGGCAGCGCCTGACGCGGACCAGGACGAATAAAACTGCGTTGACGCATGATCATCATTTGGACCCGCCACATTGTCGATCGCGTTCTTGACAGCGATTTCGAGCGTACGTGCACGATCTGGCGCTAGATGCAGCTGTGGTATGAGGAGGCTTGGCGCATCAAAGAAGAGCCCTGTAGCGACGACGGGAGTTACCAGATCGAATTCAAAGAATTCGCGAACTGACTTCTCCAATTTACCGGTACCTGTCGGTTCGGTCGAGCAGTTCTCTCCGAGCGGTTCAGATCGACGTAGCAATTCATTGAAGATAGTCGCGCCGAGGCTCCCGCCGGAAACGCCGCTGATTGCGAAGACGTGATCCTTGAGCTTCGGGCAACTGTCATAGAGGCGGGCGAGGGAGAGCGCCGTGTGATAGGCGGCGTATTGACCACCGCCTTGGGCCGCCACGACGAAAATCGGATATTTCTGATCCTGTGCACCCGGTTTTCCGACAATACGACGCGCCCCCAGCCAATCGCGAAATGCAGGAGGGAGACTAGGAATGTCGCTTTTTTGAACCACGCTCTCGATTGCCGTAGGCGCTTCAGGCTTAACATCTCCCATAGGCACGATTGTGTGAGTAAATTCCGGTGACGAACCGCCGACTAATTGGCACACCAGAACAACGGTGATGAGCCAACCTGTAAATCCTCGAATGACTCCGTTGAGCCACACCAGAGCCTCGCCGATCAGCAATATACAAATCAGAAAAAGGAGGATGATTCCGACGCCGCCGACGAAGAAAGTGGCGGCAACCACATCGCGCCAAAGCCACGAATAAAGGGCGAGCGCACAGATGCCGGCCGACATCAAGACGACGATCGTTTTCCATACCTCGTCAAGGCGCGCAATTCTGTTTATCGGCACCAGAGTCATGAAAGCTTGAAAGACGGCGGTGAGTATGACCACAATGGCGGCCAGCCAAATCACCCATGTGCCACCCGCGGCCAAACGCGCGGCATCGATGAGCAGGTAGCTGAGCGCAACGGCCGGCGTGACAAGAATGATCAACCGCGCCAATCGCTCAATGACCGTTGTTGCCGGAGACAGCGCGACGCCATTCGCGCGCAAAATGACCCTGCGAAACAGCAGGATGGCGAAGATCACGTACAGCCCGATGCAAAGCAAGAATTGAGCGATCAGTCGCAGACCAAAATTGTCCTGCGCGAACTCCGCCGTGTATAAAAAGTAGTCCGATAGAGGAGAAAATCTTACAAGACGGTAGCTGACGTATATCGACAGGCAGGCCAACCAAACAACAAGCAGAAGGCTTCCTCGTCTCGGGTCAATGGTTGCTGGAAGCTGCATCATCTAGATCACTGCTTGATATGGAAAATGTTATCGATTGAAATCGGACTCCCTGCCCAATTCGCCACGGCACGGAGACCAAATTGGCCGGCTTGAAAATAACCTGGTGCAGTTTCGAGAATATAGTACAGCTGGACCTCGCAATCCAGAGATGCGTTCAAAAATAGTGCACGCGGAACGGCGCGGACAAAGCCGGATATTGGCCGGCGAATTCTTGCATGGCCAGATCCATAGCCTTTCAGACCGACGTTCCGCGTTGGCCCTACACCGGATCGAAAGCCCGGATCGGGGGCAGATTGCCGGTGAACTTCTCGACCTCGACCGTCGTGAGCTGGCCGGTACAGCCCTGCGCGAAGGACGAGGTACCGATGTCGCGGGTAAGAACGTTCGGGTTGCCGTGCACGCAGAGCGGCGCGTCGTCTTCGGGGTCCATCGGGTCGTACCAGGCGCCGGTCGGGAGCTGCACGATTCCCGGCGCGATGTCGTCGGTGACGTGGACCGCGGCGAGACAGGCGCCGCGTTCGTTGAACAGGCGGATGATGTCGCCGTCCTTGACAGCGCGCGCCTCGGCGTCGCGCGGATTCATGCGCGCGACCTCGCGGCCGCGATGTTTGGCGGCAAGCGAATGTCCGCCGAAATCGAGCTGGCTGTGCAGGCGCGTCACCGGCTGGTTGGCGACCAGGAAGCACGGCGCGCCCGGCGTCGGCATATCGGTCTTGTCGAGCCAGACCGGATGACCGGGACAATCCGCATCGCCATGGCCCGCGATCTTTTGCGAGAATATCTCGATGCGGCCGCTCGGCGTCGGCAGAGCGTGATTGACGGGATCGTCGCGGAAGCGGCGCAGCCGGCCGCCGTCGTCGGGCTGCTGCGGCACGACCAGGCTGCCGCGCTGCCAGAATTCTTCGAAGCTCGGGGCCTGCAAACCACGCGCTTCGAGCGAAGCACGGGTCGGCTCATAAAGATATTCCAGCCACTGACGTGACGTACGCCCCTCGGTGAAGGGTTCGCGCGCGCCGAGACGGTCGGCGAGATCGGCAAAGATCTCGTAGTCGTCACGCGCAAGGCCGAACGGCTCGGCGATCCGGTGCATCGCGACCATCAGGGGATCGTTGCTGGAGTAGCCAATGTCTTCGCGCTCGAGCGTCATCGTCGAGGGCAGCACGATATCGGCATGCCGCGCCGTAGCAGTCCAGGCGAGCTCGTGCACGACCAGCGTGTCGACTTTCGCAAACGCCTTGCGCAGGCGGTTGATATCCTGGTGGTGATGGAAGGGATTACCGCCAGCCCAGTAGACGAGGCGGATGTCCGGATAGGTGCGCGTCTCGCCGTTGTAGCGATAGGTGCTTCCAGGGTTGAGCAGCATGTCGGCGATGCGCGCCACCGGAATGAAATCGCGGACGCCATTGCGGCCCTGCCCCAGTGTCGGCCCCGGCACGTCGTTGACGCGGCGGCCGTAATAGCCGATCGCGCCTAACGAATAGGCGTAGCCGCCGCCGGGAAGGCCGATCTGGCCGAGCGCCGCCGCCAGCACCATGCCCATCCACACCGGCTGCTCGCCATGCTCGGCGCGCTGGAGCGAATGGGAGACGGTGATGAGCGCGCGCTTGCCGGCGAGCCGGCGCGCGAGCTGCCGAATCCTGTCCGCATCGACGCCGCAGATCGCTGCGGCCCATTCGGCGTCCTTGGCTTGGCCGTCGCTATCGCCAGTAAGATAGCGCAGGAAGACGGGCCAGCCCTCGGTGTAGCGATCGAGGAAACCCTGGTCGTGGAGGTTTTCCGCGACCAGGGTATGAACAATGCCGAGCATCAGCGCGGTGTCGGTGCCGGGCACGCATGTCATCCATTCGGCGCCGGCCTCGACAGGCAGGTCTTCACGCAACGGACTGACCAGGATGAACTCGCAGCCGCGCCGGTGCGCAGCCTCCATCGCGCCGCGCTCGACATGCTTGCTGATCGAACCGCCGGCGACCATCGAGTTCTTCAGCGCCATGCCGCCGAACGCCAGCACGATCTCGGTGTCGGCAGCGATCTGTTCCCAGGTGACATTGCGCTTGGTGATGTCCTCGTAGCCGCAAAGGATCTGCGGCAGCAGCACCGAGGACGCGCCGGAGGAATAGGAATTCACCGAACGCACATAGCCGCCCAAGGCGATGTTGAGGAAGCGATGCACCTGGCTCTGGGCGTGGTGGAAGCGGCCCGCGCTCGACCAGCCATAGGAGCCGCCGAACACCGCGCCGGGGCCGCGCGTGTCACGGATGCGTGCCAGTTCGTCGCCGAGCAGATCGAGCGCCTTCTCCCAGCTGACGGAGACGAATTCGTCGCGGCCGCGCCGATCGTCGGGACCGGGACCGCGTTCGAGCCAGCCGCGGCGGATCGCGGGTTGGGTGATGCGGGCCTGGTGGCGGAGCGCGCCGGGGGAAATTGTCGATGATGCCGTTCGGATCGGGATCACCCGCATAGGCCCTGACCTCGAGCCCGGCTTCGCTTTGCCGCGCCGAGAACACGCCCCAATGCGAAGTGTGCGGCTTGAAGCCGTCGGACAGGTCGAGGCCGGGGTCGGGGAAGCCAATCGTATCGTCCATCGTCTGATCCTTGTTCCGGGCGTGGCACGGTCCCGGCCCGTCCCGTGTCAATTCGGTTGGCAGTATAACGATCCGTTTCCCGATGTCGTCGGGATCAGGGTCGGCGGAAATGCCGGGCGCTCGTGCAAGGACGGCTTGGCGGACGTTCGAGGGAACGACCGGCGGCGATTTGTTGGCCAGTTTTCTACTTTTATTTTCAACGCCTTACCAAGCCTTATTCGAGCAGTGCAATTCGTCTTAGGAAGCACTGCGAAATCTCTTGCAACGACAGTGACATTGAAATGTGCGATATGCCGCCCATCCCACAGCAACATCGGTCTCATCATGATCAAGCGCGCGTCTTGCCCTACGAAGGTCTGCTCCACGAAGCGGTCGAGCATAATGGCGTGCTTTACATCGGTGGGATCGTCCCCGAGGACACGAGCCTCGATATGTCGGGCCAGGCGAACGACGTTCTCGGGCAGCTGGCGCAGCTACTGAAGACCCTCGGATCCGATCTGACCAACGTCTTGCAGGTGACCATCTACATGACCAGCCTCAAGGAGAAGGCAGAGTTCAATGCGGCCTGGAAGGCGCATTTTGCAGAAGCTCATCTGCCGGCGCGCGCCGCAATCGGCGTGGCCGATCTCGGTCCGGGCGTCAGACTCGAGATCACGGCCATCGCCGCTCGACAATAGTCGCGCACCAAGGCCCGAATTCGGATGACCTCAGCTGCGCGAGGCGTTCGATCTCGCGATCCGGAGCCCGAGCCAGCGCTGGTAGATTTCGCAATTCTATCCGCCCCTCTTAATCCGCCAATTCGATGAAGAGCGGCTGATGATCGGAAGCATCTGTCTTGCCATTGACATCGACGCCAAGGACACGGCCGGCCAAATCCTCCGTCACGAAAATAAAATCTCGGCAATCAGGTCCTGCTATCCATTGCGCGTGATCGTATAGCCCGCAGGTCGCCGACCGCTGCCGGTGTGGACGACGAGCTGTCCAGGCATCGCGATAGTTGAGGCCCGGCCGATTCGATCGATCGATCATGGCGTGCTGGGGATCGGCAACATCACAATTGAAATCGCCGCACATCAGGCTCGAAGCGGCGACCGTCTGGCTTTCATAGGGCTCGACGGGCCCTCCGGTCGGTGCCTTGGGACTGATCGATGCATCCTCTTGCAGGTCCAGCAAACGCTTGATCTGCGCCTCCCGCTGGGCGACCGAATAATATTCGAGATGCGTATTGACGATACGGATCGCACCAAATGGGGTCTGGACCGTTACTTCCAGCGCATGGCGCCGCATGCTGCGCACCGTGCCTGCGCCAGACCACGGCAGGATGTGGTTGTTGATCTGCACGACCGGCAGGCGCGATAGGGTCATGTTGCCGAAGCGATGCAGTTGGCCTGCCTGATCGACGGTTTCGATCGCAGGCCGAAATATCGCCATGTAGCCCGGCAGCAGCGCGGCGAGCTCTGCGCTCTGATCCCCTCCCCCGTCGTGCCTGGAGAAGTTCGAACTCACCTCCTGGAAGCAGAAGACGTCGGCATCCACCGTGTCCCTTGCGACCTCGACGATCCTCGCCAGATCAGTAACGCCGTCGCAACCCTTGCCGCACTGAATATTCCAGGTGAGAAGCCGCATCAACGAATTCCCGCGCGCATGAAGGATTGGACGAACTGCCGCTGGAAGAGCAGGAACGCGATCAGCAGCGGTGCCATGGTCATCACCGTTGCCGCCGTGATGACCGACCAGTCCACGCCGGTCTCCGGCGCGCCGAACACCGCAAGGCCCACGGTGAGCGGGCGCGCTTCGACAGAGTTCGTCACGATCAGCGGCCACAGGAAATTGTTCCAGTGGTAGCTGACCGACACGAGGCCGAATGCCACGTAGGTCGGACGCGCCAGCGGGACATAGACCCGCCAGAGAATCCCTAATGGTCCAGACCCTTCGACCCGGGCCGCATCGACGAGTTCCTGAGGGACGCTTTTAAAGGTCTGCCGAAGCAGGAAGATGCCGAAGGCGCTGGCGAGATAAGGCAACGCAATCGCAGGGATTGTGTCCAGCAGGCCGAGCTTGGCAATCGCGCGATAATTCTCGACGATCAGCACGTCGGGCATGATCATCAATTGTAACAAGACAAGCGCGAAGGCGATGCCGCTGCCCTTGAACTTGAAGCGTGCAAACGCATAGGCCGCCAGCGTCGACAGGATGAGTTGCCCGACCAGAACCAGCGTCACCAGCACAATCGTATTGAGATAGTAGCGGGCGAACGGCGCCTGCTTCCAGGCGCGGGCAAAGTTCTCCAGCGTCCAGGGTGCGGACAAGCTGAACGACGTTGCATAGGCGGCCGGGATGCAGTGCGCTCCAGAAGGCATAGGCCAGCGGCGCGAGCCAGATCAGCGCCAGAAGCCACGCGGCGACAGCCTCGATGGGATGTGTCCGGCCTCTCATTGATAGTGGATCCTGCGATCGAGATAGCCGAACTTGATCAGCGCGACGGCGCTCAGCAGCACCAGAAGCACCACCGTCAACGTCGCCGCGTAGGATGAATCCTGGAACGTGAAGGCGACTTCGTAGATGTAGTACAGCAACAGCGTGCTGGCGTTGTTAGGACCGCCCTTGGTCATGATGACGAGGTGATCGACCAGCTTGAACGAGTTGATGACCGCGTTGATCGCGACGAACAGAGTGGTCGGCATCAGCAGCGGGAACGTGATCCGGCGGAATGTGTACCATCGGCTCGCCCCCTCGATGGACGCAGCCTCTTCGAGATCCGGCGAGAGCTGCTGGAGGGCCGCGAGATAGAAGATCATGAAGAAGCCGGCTTCCTTCCAGATCACCATGACGATCAGGCAGCCCATGACCGTCGAGGGATCGCCGAGCCAATTCCAGCCGGCGAGGCCAAAGTTTCCGCGCAACTGATCGAGCAGCCCATAGTCCGGGGTGTAGAAGAACAGCCAGATGTTCGCGACCGCGATCATCGGCAGTACGGTCGGAGTAAAATAGGCCAAACGCAGAAAGCCGCGGCCGCGCATGTTGCGATTGACCCAGATCGCCATGACCAGCGCCAGCGCGATCGACGTCGGAACTGTGCCGAGCGCGAACCAGAAATTATTGACCAGCGCCTTCCGGAAGATCGGGTCGGCCACCATAGCCTGATAACTGTCGAGGCCGACAAAGACCTCGGTGCCGTTGCGGCGTGTGATGAACAGCGAATGCCGGACCGTCGCGAGGATCGGGTAATGGGTGAACGCGATCAACAGCACTGCCGCCGGCAACAGCAGCAGCCAGGCGTTCACGGCATTCCACCACGCCTGCGAGCCGGCGCGGCGCGGAGAAGCCTGTGATGAGGCGACGGTATCGGACATCCCTGTATCAGCGGGATGGCGGCGAGCCGCCATCCCGCCTTTTCCTTACTTGTAGGCGCGCAAGACGCGATCGGCCTGCTGCTGGGCTGCGGCGAGCGCCTCCTGCGGCTTCTGCGTGCCGGTGATCGCGGCTTGCACGGCATCGCCGACGAACTTGTAGATGCGGCCGTTCTCGTGGACGGAGAGTTCTGGCACCGCGTGCTCGAGCTGGTCGCGCGCGACGGTCGCTTGCGGGAAGCCCTTGGCATATTCCGTCATCGCACTGGTCTTGTAGGCGGCCGGGGACACAGCCACGTAGCCGGTCTTCATGCTCCATTCCGCTGCACGGTCTGGCGCCGTCATCCACTGGATGAACTTGACCGCTGCCTTCTGCTGCTCCGGGGACGCGCTTTTGAAGATATAGAAATTGCCCCCGCCGGTCGGCGATCCGCGCTGCTCCTTGGCCGGAAGCATGGCCACACCGAACTGGAATTTCGCGGCATCCTTGACCGCCGTCAGGTTGCCGGTGGTGTGCCACATCATGGCCGTCTTGCCTTCGAGGAAGTCGGTGCGCAGCGTAGCCCAGTCGATGCTGCCCGCCGGCGCCACGTTGTGCTTGCGCGACAGATCGACCCAGTAGTCCAGCGCGGCGACCGTCTTCGGTGCGGTCAGATACACCTCATTGCCGGGCTCGTTCATCATCTTCTGGCCGTTCTCGATGGCCAGCGCCTGCAGCATCCAGTAAGCGTAACCGGTCGAGGGAATTTCGACACCCCAGCGCGTGGTGTTTCCGGCACCGTCCTTCTTGACGAGCTTCTTCGACATCTCGACCAGTTCGTCCCAGGACGCCGGTGCCTTCTCCGGATCGAGGCCGGCTTCCTTGAAGGCCTCCTTGTTCCAGTACAGCACGATCGTCGAACGCTGGAACGGGATGCTCCAGGTCTTGCCGTCGATCTGCCCGTTCGCCATGAACGCCGGATAAAAATCCTTGAACCACGCCTTGTCGCTGACGAGGCCGTCGATCGGCACGATCGCGTTCTCATCCATGAGCGTGAACACGTCGGTGGACAGCAGCACCGACAATTGCGGCGGTTGGCCGCCCTTCATCGCTGTCATCGCCTTGGTCATCGTGTCCGTGTAGTTGCCGGCATAGACCGCCGTCACCTTGACGTCCGGATTGTCCTTCTCGAAGCGCGAGACCATGTCATCGATGATCTTGGTGACGGGGCCGCCGACCGCGACCGGATAGTACATCGTGAGGTCCACCGCTGCCGCCGGACGGGCGGCGCCCATGGACAGCGCAGCGAAAGCAGCTGCCATCAACATTGTTCGGCGCGCAAACATTCTGGTCTCCTTCGTTATCCGCCCTGACACCGCCGCCCTCATCGGTCGGATGCTGCCAGACGGCCCTCTTTGACAATGCTCTCCAACCGGACTTCCGTTGTCGAATCGAACCGGTGTTCGTAATCTGCATCCCAGGCAATCCGGATATCCTCGCCCGGTCGAACCTTGCTGAAGCCGTCAAGCCGCACCGAGATGGGCTGCCCACCCATCTCGCACAGCACGATGCTGTCCGCGCCGAGATGCTCGACGGCCTTGACGCGCACAACATGATCGCCGCCGGAGACGATGCGGATATGCTCCGGCCTGACGCCAATAAGCTTGTCGCCCTGATGCACGAGATTCATCGGCGGCGTGCCAATGAACCGTGCCGTGAACGCCGTTGCCGGACGATTGTAGAGTTCTTCCGGCGAGCCGTTCTGCTCGACGCGGCCGTCGCGCATCAGCACGACGCGGTCCGCCATCGTCATCGCCTCAGTCTGATCGTGGGTCACGTAGACCATGGTGATGCCGAGGCGCTGCTGCAGCGCGCGGATTTCCGTCCGCATCTCGTGCCGCAACTTGGCGTCCAGATTTGAAAGCGGCTCGTCCATGAGGCAGACGCGCGCCTCCGCGATAATAGCGCGGCCGAGCGCTACCCGCTGGCGTTGCCCGCCGGACAATTGCGACGGCTTGCGCTCCAGCAGACCACTGAGTCCGACGATGTCGGCGACGCGCCGGAGCCGCTCGTCCCGCTCTGCGCGAGACACGCGGCGCACGCGCAGTCCGAAGACGATGTTCTCGGCCACGCTTAGATGCGGAAACAGGGCGTAGGACTGGAAGACCATTGAGATCTTCCGTTGCGCCGGAGTGAGATGCGTAACATCGATGCCGCCAATAGTGATCGTGCCGACGGCGGCCTCCTCGAGGCCCGCGATCAATCGAAGCGTCGTCGACTTGCCGCATCCGGAGGGCCCGAGCAGCACCAGCAGCGAGCCTTCGTCGGCTGTCAGGCTGACGTCATCGACAGCGCGCATCGATCCCCAAAATTTGGAGACGTGGCTCAGCGTAATCGCTGACATGGTCTGTTCGCTCTCAAATGCCGGGTTCGGTGCCGGGCACCGGCGTGGCCATTCATACCGGCTTTGTCCTGCCCTCGCGGAGCAGCCAAAGGCTCCTCACCCCAAGCAGACCGATCCATGCCGTTCCTCCAGACCGCGCAACTTCATTGGCGCAGCAATTATTATGTTCATATGAACATAGTGTGACCCCATATGAAACAGAAAATTGCGTCCTAAGCGTTCAAATGATACTTTGGTTGGAACGGATCAATTATGCTCAAGACCTCCACCTCACGTCGAGCCCCCATACTAGAGATCGTGCGCGAGCAAGGCTTCGCCTCGATCGAGCAACTTGCGACGCGTTTTGAGGTGACGCAGCAGACCATTCGCCGTGTCGTGAATGCGCTCTGCGATCAAGGATTGCTCCGGCGAATCCACGGCGGTGTCAGCCTTCCCGTCCAGAACCAGAATTTGGCCTATGGAAGCCGGCAAGGTTTGAACGCCGTCGCCAAGCAGCGCATTGCGCATGCGACCGCCAGGTTCATTCCCGATGGAGCATCGCTGATGATCGGACTTGGCACGACGCCAGAATACGTTGCGCAGGCACTATCCCGTCGTCAGGATCTGCGCGTCATCACCAACAATCTGAACGTGGCTGCTGCATTCGCACAAAACCCTGAAGTCGAGATTACGATCGCCGGCGGCACCCTCCGCCCACTTGATCGGGATATTGTTGGCGAGGCCGCCGCGCGCTTCTTCGCGGGTTTTCGAGCCGACTACGGGATCTTCGGTGTCGGCGGCATCGATCAAGACGGCGCGCTGCTGGATTTTCATATGGACGAGGTTCAAGCACGTCAATCAATCGTCGCCAATTCGCGCACGGCGGTGCTCGTCGCTGACACGACCAAGTTCGGTCGCAACGCGACGGTGCGAGGCGGCCATCTCGACGATTGTCACCACCTCTTCACCGACGGCCCGTTGCCGCCAGCCTTTGGGCCGATCTCCACCAGATACGCCGATCGTATTCACGCAAGAGACTACACTCGCGAGGAATCCGAGCGGCTTGGCTACGATTGAACGGCACCGGCTGACGAACGCGTCCGTTTGCGTTACTTGAGCGAAGCCGCTCCCGCATCCTCGTTCCGCCGCTCGCCTTTAGAACTTCGTACGCCATCAAAACTCCCTTCCGGAAAGCTCCCTGGAAAGAGCTCCACGCGAAGCTCCTGGAGTTGCAAGGGGTGAAGTCGCCCTTCCCCGCGAGCCGGCATCCCATTCGCGACCGCGCACGTTACCTACCTAAAGCTGCAGTGCTCGGCATACTGCTCGATCGATCGTTCATCTGTATCGCTGGGGTCCATTGTACCGCGAAGTTCGGATCAACTCTGTCCATACGCAAGTTGGGCCCGCACTGACGGTGCGTCGGCCACGCTCGATTGTGCCGTTCGATCGTCTAAGTCGTGCCATGCCCGGCTCGAGGACTTCGCGCATGGCGCCTTGTCGATCTTATTTAGCAGGCTGCAGCACTCGCTCCTTGACGGGCCCCTTTGTCTGATCTGCCGACTGGGCCCTGCCCTGATCACCGGGCGGAAGTCCGAAGCCCTTCACCAATCCGAAGATCGCCGGGATCACGATCAGCGTCAGCAGCGTGGAGGAGATCATCCCGCCGATCATCGGCACCGCGATCCGCTGCATGATTTCGGAGCCGGTCCCGGTGCTCCACATGATCGGCAGCAGGCCCGCCATGATCGCGACCACAGTCATCATCTTGGGTCGGACGCGCTCCACCGCGCCCTCCATGACGGCGTCGTAGAGATCGCCGCGGGTCAGGGCCCGCCCCTCGGCGGCACGCCTCGCCGCAGTCTCCGCCAGCGCCTGGTTGAGGTAGATTAGCATGACAACGCCGGTCTCGGCTGCGACGCCGGCGAGCGCGATGAAGCCGACGGCGACGGCAACGGAGAGGTTGAAGCCCAGCCACCACATCAGCCAAAACCCGCCGACCAGCGCGAAAGGCAGCGAGAGCATGACGATCATCGTCTCGGTGATCGAGCGGAAGTTCAGGTAGAGTAGCAGGAAGATGATCATCATCGTCAGGGGAACGACGATCTTCAGCCGCGCGGTGGCCCGCTCCAGGTATTCGTACTGGCCGCTCCACATCACGTAGTAGCCGGCCGGAAACCGGATGCTGGCCTGCACGGCGGCTTTCGCGTCCGCGACGTAGCCCCCGAGGTCGCGGTCACGGATGTCGACGTAGACGTAGGTCGCGAGTTGCCCGTTCTCGGTCCGGATCGAGGTCGGCCCGCGCGCCGGCGCGACCTTCGCCACCTCGCCGAGCGGCACAGCGCCGCCGGCGGGCATCGGCACCAGCACGTCGTTGGCGATAGCCTGCGGATTGTCGCGCAGATCGCGCGGGTAGCGCATGTTGACGGTGAAGCGCTGCCGGCCTTCCACGGTGGTGGTCACCGTCTGCCCGCCCAGCGCCATAGCGATCGTGTCCTGCACGTCTTGGACCATGATGCCGTAACGCGCCAGCGCGGCCCGGTCCGGCGTGACCTCCAGATAGTAGCCGCCGATCCCGCGCTCGGCGTAGGCCGATGAGGTGCCCGGAACGGTTTTGAGGACCTGCTCGATCTGCTTGGCGAGCTTGTCGATCTCGACGAGATCCGTCCCGATCACCTTGACCCCGATAGGCGTCCTGATCCCCGTCGACAGCATGTCGATGCGCGCCTTGATCGGCATGGTCCAGGCGTTCGACACCCCGGGAAACTGCAGCGCCTTGTCCATCTCGGCGATGAGCCCGTCGATGGTCATGCCGGGGCGCCACTCTTCCTTTGGCTTGAGGTTGACAAGGGTTTCGAACATCTCGGACGGTGCCGGATCGGTGGCGGTCGCGGCGCGCCCTGCCTTGCCGTAGACCGAGGCGACTTCCGGAAAGGATCGAATGATTCGGTCCTGGGTCTGCATCAGTTCGCCGGCCTTGGTGACGGAGATGCCCGGCAGCGTGGTCGGCATGTAGAGCAACGTGCCTTCATTGAGGTTCGGCATGAACTCGGTGCCGAGCTGGCGCGCCGGCCAGATGCTCACGGCCAGCACCGCGAGCGCGAGCACGACCACCAGCGTCTTCGCCCGCATGACGCCTTTGATCACCGGGCGGTAGATCCAGATCAGGAACCGGTTGATCGGATTCCGGTGCTCCGGAACGATCCGCCCGCGCACGAAGATCACCATCAGCGCCGGCACCAACGTCACCGAGAGAAGCGCGGCGGCCGCCATCGAGAACGTCTTGGTGAACGCAAGCGGGCTGAACAGCCGCCCCTCCTGCGATTCGAGCGTGAAGATCGGCATGAACGACACGGTGATGATCAGCAGACTGAAGAACAGCGCCGGTCCGACCTCGGCCGCGGCGGCGATCAGGACGTCGATCCTGGACTTTCCCGGCTCGGCGCGTTCGAGGTGCTTGTGCGCGTTCTCGATCATGACGATGGCCGCATCGACCATGGCGCCGATCGCGATTGCGATGCCGCCGAGGCTCATGATGTTGGAGCCGAGGCCCAGCAGCTTCATGGCACCAAACGCCATCAAGATGCCGACCGGCAGCATCAGGATCGCGACAAGCGCGCTGCGCACGTGCAGCAGGAACACGATGCAGACCAGCGCGACAACGACACTTTCTTCGAACAGCGTGTGCTTGAGGGTGTCGATTGCCGCGTAGATCAGGTTGGAGCGATCGTAGACCGGGACGATCTCGACGGACTTCGGCAGACTCGAGGCGATCTCCCGGAAGCGCTTCTTGACGTTCTGGATCACCTCCAGAGCATTGAGGCCGAAGCGCTGCAGCACGATGCCGCTGGCGACCTCGCCCTCGCCGTTCAGCTCCGCTATGCCGCGCCGCTCGTCGGGGCCGAGTTCGACCCTTGCGACGTCGCGCAGCAGCACGGGCGTGCCGCCGGACGTCTTCAGCACGATGTCGCCGAGGTCGTTGATCGACTTGATGTAGCCCTTGCCGCGGATGACGTACTCGAATTCGGAGAGTTCGACCGTTCGCCCGCCGACGTCGGCGTTGCTGGCGCGGATGGCGTCACGCATCTTTTGCATGGTGATTCCCCGGTCGCGCATGCGCTGCGGATCGAGGATCACGTTGTACTGCTTGACGAACCCGCCGACGCTCGCGACTTCCGCGACGCCCTCGGCCTTGGCCAGCGCGAACTTCAGATTCCAGTCCTGGATGGTCCGCGTGTCGGCGAGGTTCAGCTCCTTCGACATCACCGCGTACTGGTAGACCCAGCCGACACCGGTCGCGTCGGGACCGATCGTGGGTGTGACACCGGCCGGCAGGCGCGCGCTGGCGCCATTGAGGAATTCCAGCACGCGCGAGCGCGCCCAATAGATGTCCGTGCCGTCCTCGAAGATCACGTACACGAACGAGACGCCGAAGAACGAGAAGCCGCGGACCACCTTCGATTTCGGGACCGTCAGCATCGCCGTCGTCAACGGATAGGTGACCTGGTCCTCGATCACCTGCGGCGCCTGGCCGGGGTACTCGGTGTAGACGATCACCTGGGTATCCGAGAGATCCGGGATGGCATCGAGCGGCAGATGCAGAAGCGCGTACAGTCCCGCCGCGGCGGCGAAGCCGGTCCCGAACAGGACCAGCAGCAGGTTGCGGGCGGACCAGGCGATGAGGCGTGCGATCATTGCTGCGCCCCTTCGGCAAAGCCCTTCAGGGCGGCCTTCAGGTTGCTTTCGGCATCGATCAGGAAATTCGCCGAGACCACCACGGCGTCGCTCTCCGCGAGGCCCTGCCGGATCTCCACGAAGCCGCCGCCCCGGTGGCCGAGCTTGACCTCGCGCGGCTCCAGCCGACCCTGCCCCTTGTCGATGAAAACGGCCTGCCGGCTCCCGGTGTCCATCACGGCGCTCTCCGGCACCGCGAGGACGGCCTCGCCGCTACCGGTGTCGATGTCGGCGTCGACGTACATGTCGTGCAGCAGGATCAGGTCCGGATTCTGCAGTTCAACGCGGACGCGCGCGGTCCGGGTCTCCTTGTTGATCTCGGGATAGATCACCTGGACCTGCCCAGTGAACTCCCGGCCCGGAAAGCTCCGCGCCTTCACCGCGACGGGCTGGCCCTTGGCGATCATGCCCAGATCGCGTTCGGCGACGTCGATCAGCGCCCAAACAAGGGAGTGGTCGGCGATCCGGAACAGGACGCCGCCGGGCTGCACGCGCATGCCTTCGATGGCATTGCGCTCCAGCACGATGCCGTCGCGCGGCGAAGTCCACTCGATCGAGGTCGGCACGGTCCGGCTCTTCTCGATGGCGGAGATCGCAGCATCGGGCACGTCCAGATTCATCAGGCGCTGCCGCGATCCACGGCCATACTGAACGTCGCCGCTGGTCGTCTTCGAGGTGATGGTGGTCAGGTACTCGGCCGCCGCGGAGGACACCGCGGGGCTGTAGACCTCCATCAGGGGCTGGCCCTTGGCAACATGCGATCCGGTGGTGACGTCGGCGACCTTAAGGATGAAGCTTTCCGCCCGCATTGCGATCACGGAAATCCGCCGCTCGTCGAGGGCGATCGTGCCCGGCGCCCTGACGACGGTCCGGATCACCCGCCTCGCTGCGGGCTCCGACTTGACGCCGGTACGCTGGATCTTCCCCGGGGAGAGCTTGACGGAGCCGTCGTCGCTGTCCTCGCCCTCGTAGACCGGGATGTAGTCCATCCCCATGGAATCTTTCTTCGGCGCCGGGGAGGTGTCCGGCAGGCCCATAGGATTGCGGTAGTATTTGATCCGTCGCGCTCCGGAATCGCCGGCCGTTGTCGCCGGCTGGTCGTCGTCGAAGCCGACGTCGGCGCCAGCGGGCACGGCGCGGTAATCCCGGCCGTCCGGCGTCTTTCTTGGCACAAGCGAGTAAGACGGCTTGCCGTCCGGATCCTGGTAGTAGATCGGGGCGCCGCTCTCCTCGGCCGCAGCGAGGCCGATCACGGCTCGAGCCGCCGGCCGCTGCGGGCCGGCGATGACGAATGCGATCCCGGCCGCCGCGATCAACGCGGCGACCAGGCTTGTGGCGATGGGGCGGATCATTTGTGCGCCGTGATGACGAGCTTGTTCTCGACGCTACCCCGTCTCGCCCTGGACCTTGGCGCCCAGCGAAAGCTGCCACCGTCCCGCCATGCCAAAGCTTGCCTTGAAGCGGTAGGTGCCGGGCTCGGTCCCGGGCATGGCCGTGACCTTGGTCGCCATCTCCTGCATCCCGTCGGGAGCCATGTCTAAACGGCTGGCGAAGATCACCGCCTCCGGCACCGGTTTGCCGGTCTTGGTGTTCACGAGCCTGACGGTGATGACCTTGTCGGGCCCGGCCTGGACCGACTGGTCGACGAGCTCGAACGTGTAGTCCTTGATGTCGGCCAATGCGGCCGTGCTTGTGCCGCCGATGGTCGCAGCGATCAACGCGGCCTGGACGGCCCGCGCGAAGGTAGACGTCTTCATGTTGTGTGTCCTCGATGTCCTGAATTCGCCGCCGAGGCGGCGTGCGTCATCCGGGCGCAAAGCGCACGGACGCAATCGGCGTCAAGCGCCGTTCAGGCCAGGATTCGAGGGGGTTGGTCGGGAGGTGGACGGATCAAACCGTCGCCGACCACGTCGTCCGCCACCGAGTGGGTGGTCCGGATTGCGTGCCGCAGCGGAAGGGCGGCGGCCTCAGAGGGTCCCGCCTGGGCCGTCTTCAACACGCACATTGCAACCAGCGGACAGTCTTGACAGTCCTTGCTCTTCTGCTCCTCCGGACAACAGGGCATGTCGGCCGACATGGACATGTTGGCCATCGCGGCCGATCGCGCGTGCGCAGCGGCGGCCGGCGTGATCAGAGGCGCCAGCATCAGGCCGAGGCTCACAAAGAGCGCGAGAGCGAGTTTGAGCAGTCGCCGCAAATGCATGGCACGACCATCCCACGGAAAGTGAAACTATGGAAGCCAGCCCGGTTCACATGTTCGCCAGCCAAACCTGCCGGATCTCAGCCGCAGCAGGACTCGCCGTCCTCATCGCCGGACTGGATCGACGGACACGGGATCGACCCGTAGCTGCAGAACACGCAGCAGCCGATCAAACGCGGGGTCAGCTAGGGCCAAACATTGGTAGGTGGACATCCAGTTTCAGCCGCGAACGTTCGCACGCAGACAATCCCTTGGCTCTCCAGTAGCGTCGGTCATGCTGGGCCGGGGAGCCGCTTTCCGCGAGGCGATCCAGCCGCCGACTATCGATAGTGTCGCCACGACAAGCGGCGCCACCGCGTGCCCGTACTCGCCGTGCAGTGTGACGGTCGCGAGCGCCGCCAACATCACGGTGCAGCCCAGCGCCGAGCCCCACAGCCGCGTTCGTGCCCGCACCAGCAGAACGGCGGTCGTGAGTTCTAGCGATCCGGTCACGAAATGGAACCAGTGTGGGTATCCCCACCGAAGATATTCCTCGTAGATGGACCCCGGGGCGAAGATGTTGCTGAGTGATCCCACGACGAAGAAAACGGCAAGCGCCAAGGCCGAGACATGGCTCCAGGAACTCTTTGACATTTGTCTATCCTTTTCTGATGTGGGCGCCGGAAAACCTGTGTGGCCGCCAAGAGAGGGGCGGCCGCGAAGCATTCATTCCGAAGGAGATGCGACTTTCCGGAGCAGGTTCGAAAGTCGCATCTCATCGCTGATCTGGACCTACGCCGTGGCGGTCTTCTGGGCCGCCGCGAAGACATCGCGGGGCAGCGTTGTGCCGGCGACGTGCTCCGTGCCCGCTACGCCGAGGTCCATCCAGCCCGCGTTGACGGCCTCAAACATCGCTTCAGCCGGTCCGGTTTGGCCCTTCGGGATGCCGAACTGCTCGAACGCTGCCGACCACTCGGCCCGCGGCACTGCGAACGCCCTGACTTCGCGCTGCATGACATCGCCCAGTTGCGCTGCGATTTCATCCGCGCTGACCATCGAACCAAGTTCGATGACGCGATGCCCCGACCACGCCGGCCCGGTCAGCAGCGTCGCCGCCTCGGCACCGATGTCGTTCGTCGCGGCCATGGTCGATTTCCGGTTGGTCGGATTGTAGTAGACGGGGAGCGTGCCGCCCTGGGCGGCGTGCAGGCCGTAAAGGAAATTTTCGAAAAACCCGCCAGCGCGCACGAAGGCGATCGGCGATGTCAGTTTGCGAAGGCTCTGCTCCAGCAACGACAGGGCGGTGATCATCCCCAACTCGCTGGTTCTGTTCGCACCCATCGACGAGAGCCCAATGACCCGCGGGGGCGCGGCCTTGGTCAGCGCCTCGACATAGTTCGCGATGACGCCCTTGGCTTCCCTAAAGTCCGGCGAGGGGGCCCAGACGGCCGGCAACATGACAAACGCGCCGTCGACGCCGTTGAGCGCCCGCTCGATGGTGGCCGCATTGTTCCAGTCGCCGTCGACCAGTTCCACGCCCTGGTCTGACCAGCTTGCCGCCTTCGCGCGGTCGCGAACCAGCGCGCGTACTTTCTTACCTTGGGCCAGCAGATGCCTGGCCGTTGCGCCGCCGACTTTTCCCGTGATTCCCGTGACTAGAAACATACGTATTCTCCCGGTGTTAAATGGTCTACGTTCTAGGGTAGGTCTCACATAGAGACCTGAGGTCTGCACCGTAAGGAGGCAGTTTTTTGTAACCAGGAGAGAAAAAGGAGACCGGCATGAGCGACGCATTGAGCGCGATCGAGCGATTCAGCCGATATCAATCGGACGACGCCCGGTCAGCAGAATCCGTACACTGCCCGGTGCGCGACGTACTCGACTGCATCGGCGATAAGTGGAGCATACTCATGATCATGACCCTCGCGACGCGACCGCAGCGCTTCAGCGAGCTTCATCGAGCCATCCGCGACATCTCGAAGCGCATGCTCACCCAGACGCTGCGCGACCTGGAGCGCGACGGACTTGTCACCCGCAATGTCTTTCCGACCAAACCACCGAGCGTTGAGTATTGCCTTTCCCCGCTAGGCCAATCCCTGCTGGAGCCGATGGCGAGCCTCGTCGATTGGGCCGATCGTCGTTATTCCGACATCCATGCCGCGCGCGTCCGCTTTGACGGAGCCCCCTGTGATGTCCCGCGCTAGTGATCTGGTGCAGAAGTTCGCATGGGGCGAACACCACGGTCTCGCTCGGCCTCTACAGCTGCTTTTGCGACATTTCGAGGCCATTGCTCTAGCAGTCTGCTGAAAAACCCCTCGCCAGGAAGGGGACTTGATGATTCACTTTATCATCTCGAATCGGCGGAGACGATCATGCGCGGCAGGTTTACGGATCAGGGCGGCCTGTTTTCGTACATCGCGCCGGATAAACGTGTGCCAGCGAACCATCCGCTGCGGAAGGTCCGGGAACTTGTCCGGGATGTTTTGAATGATTTGAACCGCAGCCTTGGAAAGCTATACGCCAGCGAGGGACGTCCTTCGATCCCTCCGGAGCAATTGCTGAGCGCCTTGCTGCTGCAGGTGTTCTACGGCATCCGCTCGGAACGCCAGCTGATGGAGCAACTGGACTACAATCTTTTGTATCGCTGGTTCGTGGGACTGTCGCCGGACGATCCGGTCTGGGACCCGACCACCTTTACCAAGAACCGGGAGCGGCTGCAGAACGGCGATGTGTTCACGAAGTTCATGACCAGGCTTCTGAACCATTCTCAGGTCAAGCCGCTATTGTCGGACGAGCATTTTTCGGTGGACGGAACGCTGATCGAAGCCTGGGCTTCGCAGAAGAGTTTTCGCCCCAAGGACGGCAGCGGCGACGATGATGACGGCGCCAACTTCCATGGCCAGAAACGCAAGAACGACACCCATGCGAGCACCAGTGACCCGGACAGCAGGCTTTATCGCAAGGCGGCCGGACGGGAGGCCAAGCTTTGCTATATGGGCCACGCCACCATGGAGAACCGGCATGGGCTGGCGGTGGCCGGCAGGGTCACGCATGCCAATGGCACCGCCGAACGCCGGGCTGCGGAGGTCATGCTGAAGGCGAGACGCAAAGCCGCAGGTCGCCGCATCACGGCTGGTGAGGACAAGGCATACGATACGGCCGATCATGTCGCCAACCTTCGCGCCATCGGCGTGACGCCGCATGTGACACAGAACCAGGCCATCACCAAAACCGGCAAGAACCGTAACAGCGCGATCGACGAACGAACCACGCGGCATCCGGGATACGGCATGTCGCAATCGCGCCGGGCGATGGTCGAGTGCATTTTCGGATGGGGCAAGCAGCATGGCACCATGCGCAAGACCAAACATCGGGGCATCGCTCGCGTCGCCGCCGACTTCCTGCTTAATCTGATCGCCTATAACCTGATCCGAATTCCCAAACTGATCGCCGCATAGCCACCCCGCGCCGGGGCACACTCAATAACAAGCTAGAAATTACATCCAACTCTACCGCGCCGCTCCAAAAACGACCGGCGGAAAAATGAAAATTCTCCATTTCAAGGTTTTTCAGCAGACTGCTAGCCCTGTTCAGCTGCCCGTACGATAAGATGCCAGCTGCGCGCCGACCAGGTGACGAACGATGTCGCCTGTTTGCTTCGGCGGTGGGGACCTTAGCCGTCAAGGAAGTGACTGATGATCGATTTTGCCATGCCGGAGACGCGCTATGCGCTCAGCGGCGACGTCAATATCGCCTATCAAACGCTGGGTAGCGGACCCGTCGATATCATCATGGTCCCGGGCATCATTTCGCATGTCGAATTCTTGCATGAACTGCGCGGCTATACCGCGTTCATGCGCCGCCTTTCGACCTTCGCCCGCGTGGTTTCCTTCGACAAGAGAGGCCAGGGGCTCTCCGACAGGGTAGCCGGAGCCCCTTCACTCGAACAGCGGATGGATGATGTTCGCGCCGTCATGGATAGCATCGGGTCAACCCAGGCCGCGCTGCTTGGCGTTTCCGAGGGATGCGCGATGAGCGTCATGTTTGCTGCCACCTATCCCGAGCGCGTATCCAAACTCATCCTCTTTGGCGGCTATCGACGGCGACGCGACTTGCCCGGAGACGGCGAGCAACAGGCCATACAGCTCATGAAGTCGTGGGGCACGGGCGCGATGATCAACAGAGTTGCTCCCAGCCTCGCGACCGATCCTGCCGCCGTGGCGCAATTCGCCAAGTATGAAAGGCTTGCAGCCAGTCCCGGAGCCATAAAGCAGTTTGCCCTGCTGAATGCGTCGATCGACGTGAGTCAGCTGCTTGAGAACGTACGCGCTCCGACGCTCGTGCTGCATCGTCACGGCGACGTGCAGGTACCGGTCGAGCATGGCCGCGATTTAGCCGCGGGGATTCCCGGCGCGCGATTCATCGAGTACGCCGGAGATGACCACAGTCCATATTTCGGCTTCAGCGATCGCGACGAACTGCTTGGCGATATCGAAGAGTTCACGACCGGACATCGCGACGGCTCGCCGGAGGATATCGATCGCGTTCTCGCCACGGTCCTATTCACGGATATCGTCGATTCAACGCGCCGCGCCGCCGAAGCCGGCGACCGGGCATGGCGCAAATTGCTCGACAGTCACGATGAACTGGCGTCGCAAATCGTCGAGAAGCATCGCGGCACTTTGATCAAGTCCACCGGCGATGGCATTCTCGCCACCTTCGACGGACCAGCCCGCGCCGTTCGTTGCGCTCTCGCGCTTGGAGCAGCTGCAAAACAGATTGGCTTGGCGCTCCGAGCGGGTCTTCACACCGGCGAAATCGAGATCAGGGGCCGCGATATAGGCGGCGTCGCCGTGCATGCAGCTTCGCGCGTTATGACGCAGTCGCAGCCTGACGAAGTCTTGGTGTCACGGGTCGTCACCGATCTCGTCGCAGGCGCGGGTTTGAGGTTCGCCGAGCGCGGATCGCATGAACTTAAGGGACTTCCGGGCCGGTGGGATCTGTTCGCAGCGATCATCTAAGTGAAGGGCCGCTCTTGATGCTATTGGCGAACCACATTTGCTCAGGTTGAGTTCTTCGCATTTTGACCCAGTGCGGACAATCGCCCTGACGGACGCTAGGAGATCAACTATTGCGCGGGTCGCCCTGAAGCGGAGATCCCGCTCGCCCACTCTTTCGCTTGGCTATTAATTTCGCCGCGCGGAGGACGGTCACTGGACCGCGAAAGGGCAAGCCCCGCACGCAAGTAAGGCAAAGAGCACAACAACCGATGAGGACGGCCGCATAGCTTCCGGTCCAATCGATGCTGACTGCGAAAAGCAGCGGTCCGAATGCCGCGCCCGCAGCCCGCCCTCGACCACACTTCGGACCATCGCCTCTCGGTATGGTTCGGCAACCACGTCGCCCGCTGGCCCGACCGTGCCAACAACGCTAAAAAAGCCTGCGGGATGAACAGGTTCAACGCAGGATCATGGCCGTGGACCGTGATCCCGCCAAATCCCGCCCGCAAGCATCCGCATGGATACGACAAAGACGTCTATAAAGACCGCAACGTCTTGAGCGCATGTTCTTGAGTCCAGACCCCAGGAGGTTCAAAGGCAAGTCTGGATGCTGCCGTTGATCGGCCCAGAAGATTCGCGCCCAGCAATTCCCGCCATTCAAAAGAAAACTCCTTGTTTAAAATATAATATATAATACCATGCTTTTATATTTCATTTAAATCGAGGAGAGCGCAGCGTGACCCGGGACGGCAACGAAGACGACGACCGGCGGGCCTTTTTGAAGACATGCGGAAGATTCGCGGCCGTGACGCCCCCGGTCATGACATTGCTTCTGTCCACCTCCCTGACCTCGAAAGCCATTGCACGTTCGGGCGGTCTGAACGGAGCGACGCAAGGCGACAAGAGCCAGTCTGTCTTCGACAACGACCGGTCCTCCGCGGTACGGTCGGGGACCTCAAGTAGCGGCGGATCATCCGGAGGGGGTGGAGCTGGAGCACCCGGCGGTGGCCGGCCCAGCTCACCTCATGCTGCTGCAGGGACACCCGTTGGCGGCGGATCCGCTGGTGCCGGAGGCGCTGGTAAAGGGCCTTTCGCGACCGGCGGCAGCTCCGGAAGCCCGACCGCATATGGCGGCGTCGATTGCGCAGATGAAGAGGAAGAGAGGCTCAAGGCCGATTGCGACCGCGCTATCACTCGGGTTTCGAGCGCGACCAAAGCCGAAAATTAGCATCGTTTCAGCGCATGCATAGCGCATTGACTTGCCCAGCCAGCACGTCGGCTCATTTGCTGCGGCATGCTGAAAAGCGTGGCTCGGATTGCGGGGGCCGCGGGCCTGGACATCCGAGAACCTCCTTGAGAGGCAGACCCGATTCCCGTGAGTCGAAAAGGCGTTGTTGCGCTTAACGTCCTCGTCATTTCGCGCTGGCGGGATCTCGCTGTGTAAGACCGGTAGCACTCGACCCACGAGGCGCTGAATGCAGCTCATTCCGTGAAATTGCCAATGCCGCGAGAACTGTCCGATTACTGATGTCCAGTTTTTGAAAGATGTGATGAAGGTGGACTTTGATCGTACCGTCGGCAATGTTCAGGCAACGCCCAATTTCCTTATTCGATAGCCCCTCCGATACGAGCCGCATGATCTGCCGCTCCCGGTCCGTAAGCTGGGTCAGGGACTTCTCCTCACCTGCGCGAGAGTCTTCAGCAACCTGCCCCAGTCCTGTGCGACCGTGACGCCAATCCTCGGATCTGAACAACCTTCCGCAGGGTGGCGACTAACGTCTCCGGCTTCGCATGCTTCGTGAGGACGAGACAGACCCCGTCGGCAACCAGCTTCTGCAACGCGTCATCGCCAGCCGTATCGACGAAGAAAACTACCCGAGTACCCTGGCCCGCGGTGTTTGCCAGAGCCAGGAAGTCAGACCGGCTCATTTCAGGCGCGCCCAAATCCACCAGCGCAATGTCCGGCACAAGAAGTCGAATTGCCTCGATGCAGCTTGCAGCATCTCCGCATGAGGCCACGATCGCAAAATCGTGCTGCGTCGCCAAGACGCTGCTGATTCCCTCCAAAACGATCGGGTGCCGATCCGCGATGACAATTCTGATGCGACGCATGCTTCCTCTGCCCAATTCGTAAACCCACAATGCGGCAGTTTATTCCAGCAACGTCTCCGGTAACGCTCGCTAACCATAAAGCCAATTTGCAATGTCAAAGTGTCGCACTTGCTGAGGCACATCTCGCAACGCTTGACCGCGGTGTGAGCGTAACTCACTCTGAAATTGCGTGCACCACCGTACGAACCCGGGCTCTGCTCGAAACGCAAAAACGCGAAATCTTCGGCGGAAGTCGACCTTCCGGGCAATTTTTGATAGTAACGCAAGTAAGCTTCGCCCGGCAGGTGTATTTTGGGCGCGGGGTGAGTCGCTGACTATCATAATCGACATCCATCTAATCGGTCCACCGCTGCTATATTACGAAGGATATATAGGGATATCCGCGATTCAAATCTAACATTCAACGAAGTTTCGCCTAAAACGAGGCGATCCAACCCGGGGAGGCTGCAGAGTAATATTATCGTCGAGGAGCGTTCATCCGACGCAAAGAACGGCTGCGATCCTTTGATTTTGTGTATCGGCGGGGAGCTCAAATGAGGAATGAAAATTTTTCAAACTGCCTGATTTCAACGAAAGCACCCTGCCAATGCTCGTTTCGAGCGAAATCCAGGGAAAGGCCTTCAATCTAACTATAGCACCGATGAACAACTGATCAGCAGAGTTGAACCGGCATCTTCGTCAGCCCGGCAATTTCACTGAGCGGTTACGAGGTGATCTTTGTAACGAGTGTAGGTGGTCACATGCATTCTTCGGCTGTTCTGCGTCAAACTCATCAGGATCTGATCGTTCAATTCACCGAATTGCAGAATTTGCGTAGTCGCGTATTGCAGGCCGAACAGCGGATGTTTGGCCCCCGACGAGCCAACCGGCGAAGGGCCTCTGGGAGGCGCCTGCTCGGTCGGACAACCAGAACGAAGCGGTAGCGGCGACAGGCGTCGGCGCGGGCCGGACGTGCCGGACCAACCGATCGTGCTTGCCGGACCGGGCTTCGACCTGATATCCCCTCGACCTTCCTGTTTGACGGAAGTAGCTGGGGACGGCTTCCATGGGTAAGGACGACTGGACATCCGTCCCTACGGGGGACCTTTGGCAACTTTACGACGAGGTGACCACGGTTCTCAGTCGCAGAATGACCGCGGAAAAAGCCAAGCTCGAACAGCGGCTTCGCAGGATAGAGGGAACCGCCGGCACTCCCACCGAGGAGCGTGCACGGCGCCCCTACCCTCCAGTGCTGCCGAAGTACCGGAATCCTAAGAAACCATCCCAAACCTGGTCTGGTCGCGGTAAGCAACCCCGATGGCTGAAAGAGCAGCTTCGCGCCGGCAAAAAGCTGACCGACCTGTTGATCAACCGCTCATCCGGCCAGAAGCGCCGCCAGACCGGCTGAGCACGAGCAATCGTTGTACCGGCGCCCGCGCGAACGCCGGCATGGCTGTCGCGGGCCGTTGGCGCCACCCTTCAGCGGTCGTCATCCTCTTTGCCGTTAGGACTGCCGTCCCCGCCGCCGTTGCCGCCCCCATTGTTGCCGTGCACAATTCGGCCAGCCGAACCCGCGATGGCGGCCGAGGTAAGAGAGGTGGAGAGCAACAAGGTCATAGCTGGGGGTCACGGCGGCAAATCTTCCGCAACTCTTCAAGAACTCACGACGGTCTTCGCTGTCGGCGCCCAGGTGGGTCATCGGGGTCATCCTGTAATGATTGCCCAATCGAAAATAGGCCAGAATGGCCGCGCCGCAAGTTAAATATGTTATTTCGGACAATTTAATTACAAGCCTGGTCCGAGGTCTTCGCTGGGGCGACTATCGCTCGAAACCGCGCACGTGAGCTGGGGAATCCACTAATATGCTCATCGCCAATCAGCACAATCGCGCCCATCTACCCGTCCGAGGAATGCATGAATCCCGGCTCTCGCATTTGACATTTTCAATGTTAGATCTATTATAAATTTAAATATAATTTAATAGCAGACAATTTCTTCTTCGCTCATAAGCCTGTTCAGCGCACACCGAATTAGGGGCGATCGGCCCAGAACGTGCCGCGCCCAAGCGCACGGCCATTTCCCGAGTGGCGAAAGCGAAAAGCAGTTCATGACCGGAACCGAGGCAGGAGCAGCATTCAGGCAATTGCGGTCTGGCTTTAATACGGCCTTACGACCAGGATTTTCACTGCCGCGTCTGGGAGCCCTGATGAGCCGGGCCCTCACGGAAACTCTCTTAGACCTTTCGGAACTTACAGTGCTCACCGAAGCTGCGACCGGCGCGTATGCCGTGACGGCCGCCCTTGCAGCGATGGCCGGAGCCAAACACGTCTATGCCTTCACGAGGCCCACACGACACGGCACACCAGCTGAAGCCCGGCAACAGACTCTGGAGCTCGCAGATTTGGTCGGTGTGGCCGATCGCATCGACGTCTTGGAGCAGATCACCCCGGAAGTCCTCCATCAAACCGATATCGTGACCAACAGCGGTCATCTACGGCCCCTTACCGCTGCACTCATTGATGAGTTACCAAGAAACGCCGTCATCGCCCTGATGTTCGAGGCTTGGGAATTTCGCCCTAAGGATCTCGACATGGAAGCATGCTTACGGCGCGGAATTCCGATTGTCGGAGTAAACGAACGCCACCCGTCGGTGGATGTCTTCTCGTTCCTGGGTCCCCTGTGCGTGAAACAACTCCACGATTGCGGACTATCCGTTTACAAGAATCGCATCGCTGTGTTGTGCGACAACGACTTTGTTGGCTCGCTGCGCACCGGTCTCGCAAGTTCTGGAGCGAGCGTGGACACCTTCAACAACATGCAAGATCTGTATCGCGACCAGTGGGACGCAATCGTCGTCGCGTTGCGACCGGCGGCTGAACCTCGTATCGGTTCGCCGGAAGCAATACACCTCGCTGCTTGCGCGCCCGCCGGTGCCATTATCGTGCAGTTCTGGGGTGATATGGATCGAACCGTATTGTCAGAAAATGGATTGGCCGTTTGGCCAACAGCCCCTCCGGCATCGGGGCACATGGGCATTCTCCTGTCGGAGATCGGCCCCGATCCGATCGTGAGACTGCAAGCTGGCGGCCTCCGTGCTGCTGAATGGGTTCGGCGCAGTAGACCTGTTTCGTCCGACGGATTGGCGCAAATCGTCACTCAGCCCCCGATCGACATTTCGCCAATTCATGCTCGGCCCTCGCCTCGATGAGTTCGACGAGCGTGCGCGTCGCGGACGAGAGAAAGACTATACGCCGCATGTCGAACGCGACCGCGGGCGCGGGTGACGATACGGGAAAATACTGCCGCGCCGTGAAGCAAGCGATCGCGTCGTCGAGCTGGCTCACTTCGTAAGCAAGATGATAAAATTTGCCGCCTCGCTTCAGGATACCCTCCACTGGCGATTGTGCGCCGGCCGGCTCAATGAGCTCCAGGCGCGGACCGCCGCCTGACACGAACTGAATCCGCACCTGCTGGATCGGATCCTCGAATACAGGTCCTTCAGGGCTGTAGCCGGCTATTGCGAGTTCCGGCAACTCCGCCTCGATGTTTCGGCACGCCATTCCCAAATGATGAAAATGCAAATCCATCTGCTATTCCCGCGCGTCGAGGAGCAGCGCCGACCAGGCCTGCTTCAACCGTGGATAATCTTCGCGCGACATTCGAAACGTAATCACGTCGTCACCATTCCACCAAGCCTTCGGCGCAATCTTTTCGATTTGGAAACCAAGGCGAAGATGGAAGTTCTTCGCAGATCGGTTGTTGCTTTGCACGTTGGCTACGACGACCGAAAGCCCTAGCTGCCCGAAGGCGAACCCGAGAAACAGATCGAAGATCTCCGCCAGAAAGAGGCGCGCTCCCGGATCGACGATCAACCGCGCCACCTCGCCGCGCTTTGCCGCAAAATCCAGGTTCGCAAGGGCGATGCTGCCAGCCGGTTTCCTCGAGTGCTTGAACTCGGCAATAAAATAGTAATCGTCCGTCCTCGCCTGGTAGCTTCGGAAAAACTCTGCCTGCTGAGTCAAGGTCAGCTTTTCCCGGGTCAGGAACTTGCCGAGAACGGGATCGTTCCGCCAAGCGATGATTTGCGCGGAATCCTCCAGCCGGACCTCTCGGAGGACCAGGTTATTTCCCTCGGGAAGCCGTTCGAGATTCTCAATCTTGTTGGCAAGCGTGCCCTGTCCCGGCGGGGCCAGCCCCATATATCCCGTCATATATTTATCCGCCTTAATTAATGACATAATAATATATTTAATTGACTCGGGACTTTAACATTATTTAGTATCGGCGACAATCAAATGATTGCTGTTTCATTTGTGGAGGCTCGCCATTCTCGCTGCTCTACCCGACCTGTCGGACCGGCACGTAAATGATGCCGAACTCAAATCTTTGGCGCTATCCGGCGATGTCGCGTTCTGGGGACATCTCAGCACCCGCTCGCGGCAGGCGGGGAGTTTTTCAGAACTTTTTTTTCTGTCGGCGCTTCGAAAAAAGGCGAAGTTACCTTCGATCGAAAGTGTCCAGCCAAAACTCCGCCTCGCCTTGATCGGTGGCTACAACCTGTATCCGTTGCACGAATTGGTTGCACATCTCCTGGCCGTTCGTGGGGTCGAGTGCGAACAGTTCCTCGGCGAGTACGATAATTTCGTCTCGGAAATCCTCGACAGCTCCAGCCCGCTGTACGCCTTCAAGCCGGATATCGCCTTCATTCTGCCGAATGCAAGCCACTGTCGGTTTTCCGGCTCGCTCCTCGATGCCGTAGAGCATCAGCGCGAAGCTGCAGTCAACGCGGCGAAGCACCTCCTCAACCTCGCGCAGACTTTCATCGAGCGCTCGGATGCGGCGGTGATTCTCGCGAATCTTCCGCTGCCAGGCGAGCTCGATCTCGGCTCGTTTCGTTCACGCACGCTTGGCGCCGATTGGAGTTTCCGCAAAGCGGTAAACCTCGAACTCGGGCTCCGGGCCTCAGCGGAGGTGCAAATCTGCGACGTCGAGTTCCTCTCGGCACGCCGAGGGATCTCAGCCGCGGCGGATGCGCGAGCGTGGTATGAATCGAAGCAGCTCGGATCGCCTGACTTTCTCGTGGACGTCGCGCAAGAGCTAAGCCATCTGATCGCCTCCCGGAGGCAAAGCCCCAAGAAGGTGCTGGCAATCGACCTCGATCACACGCTATGGGGCGGCGTGATCGCGGAGGACGGTGTCGAAGGAATCGAACTTGGCGACTCGTCCCCCCGCGGCGAAGCTTTCAAGGCCTTCCAGAAGTACCTCCTTGCACTTTCCGAGCGCGGCGTCCTGCTTGCGGTGTGCAGCAAGAACGACCATGCGCGCGCGATCGAGGTATTCGAGACGCATCCCGAGATGGTTCTCCGGCTGGAGCATTTCGCGGCCTTCAAAGCCAACTGGGACCCGAAGTCTGACAACCTGCAGCGGATCGCGGATGAACTCCGCGTTGGCATGGAGAGTTTCGTCTTCGCCGACGACAACCCAGCGGAGATCGAGATCGTGCGCCAGTTTCAGCCGCAGGTCGAAGGCGTGCTCCTCGGGCCGGATCCCGCCGAATTCATCGGCCGCCTCCAGGCCGGGCGCCATTTCGAGCCGCGGAACGTCACCGAGGAGGATCTCGAGCGGACGGCGCAGTATAGGCAGGAACGGCGACGTACGGAGCTCGCGGCGAGCGTCACCGACATGCCAGCCTACCTCGCGTCGTTGGAGATGCGAGGAACGATTAAGGAATTCGACTCGCTCGACCTACCACGCATCGCCCAGCTGATTGCACGCAGTAACCAGTTCAACCTGACGACTGTCCGTCGATCCGAAGCTGAGATCCGGGGGCTCTTAAAAAGGCAGGACTACCTGTGCTTCACGATGCGGCTTGAAGATCGATTCGGTGATTCCGGGCTCATTTCTGTGGTCATTGCAAAGATCGAGGGTGACGCCTTTGTTCTCGATACCTGGCTTATGAGCTGCCGCGTGCTTAAGCGCCAAGTCGAGGACGAGATCATGAACGAGATTTTTCGGCTTGCAAAGGTCGCTGGCTGCGCGAAAGCGCGCGGCATTTATCTTCCGACGGCCAAAAACGGGATCGTCGCTGGGATCTACGAGGAGTTTGGCTTCGTGCGTACGGGAAGGCTCCGCCACCCGAATAAAGTTCGAGCTCGATGTGGAGAAGTATCAGACGCGTTCGACAAAGATCCGCATAACCCGGAGGGCTTATGAAGCAGGCTGAAGTACTGGTGAAGTTGCAGGAGCTATTCGACGGCATCTTCCTTGAGAAGGTCGTGGCCAGACCCGAGCTGTCGGCGGCCGACGTCGAGGAGTGGGACTCGCTCATGCAGATCTCGCTGGTCATCGCCGTCGAGCAGAAGTTTCGCGTGCGATTCCGCGTTGGCGAAGCCGAGACGGCCCGGAACCTGGGTGAGTTCGCCGATCTGATCGCGAAACGGATAGAACCAAAGAGCTGACGTCGCAAAGGACGATCGCGGGAATACGCGATCCGCGACCGTTTTTGGCGTCTCCGGCCCAGCTTATGGGCGTGACGCGGCACCGCTGCGCATAACCGCAGCCGGCGATTGTTCGTCTGAGGTCGAGCGGAACCTCAGCGCCGATATCGTTGCCTCCACTGAAGCGAGCACGCCTTGGGCGGACTGCGATCAACGGGAGCAGCCGCCAACAGCTGTTCAGATCAGGAGGTTGACCGGGAACCGCACCTTTTCAAGAGAAATTGACATCTGTGCAAACGCCGCTTGCTTCACAAGCGCATTAAAGAATGCCATTAACAAATATAACTATTTAATTTATTTAATCTCGCTTTGCACGATTTGGTTTGTTAAATTTGCTGAGTACAAGAATCGATGGCGCTGGAGAACAACATGGCAAGCTTGTTCACCACTCAGGCTCCCGTTCTGACCAACAACACTGACGGGATCGGGGCGGATTATGAGCTGGGGATGCGCTTCACCGCCGACGCTTCCGGCGTGATCCAGGCAATCCGCTACTACAAGGCCTCGAACGAGACCGGCACCCATATTGGCCACATCTGGTCGGCCACCGGCCAGGAGTTGGCGACCGTCACATTCACCAACGAAGGCGCATCGGGCTGGCAGCAGCAGACGCTCGCCACGCCCGCTCACCATCGCGGCCGGAACGACCTACGTGGTCTCGGTCAATATCAACAGCTACTATGTCTCCACCACCCAAGGCTTCGCCTCCGGCATCAGCAATGGCGGCCTGAACGCTCCGGTCGGCGCCGGCGTCTTCGACTATACCGAAGGCGCCTTCCCGACCGCCACCTATCAGAATGCAAACTATTTCCGCGACGTCGTGTTCGCTGCGAGCGGGACCCAACCCACCAATCACCCCGGCACGGTGAGCATCAGCGGCACGCCGACGCAGAACCAGACCTTGACCGCGACGGTGAGCGATGCCGATGGCCTGCCGGGCAGCATCACCTATCAATGGCAGCGAAGCACGGACGGCACCACGTGGAGCAACATCACGGGCGCGACGGCGAGCACGCTGACCCTCGGGCAGGCCCAGGTCGGCGGCTTCATACGTGTCAGCGCCGTCTACACGGACTCCCTGGGCAGCAGCGAGACCCCGGTGAGCGCCGCGACTGCCACGAAAGTGGCCAACGTCAACGACATCGGCATCGTCACCATCAACGGCACGGCGACCCAGAACCAGACGCTGACGGCCAGCGTTGCGGATCCTGACGGCGTCCCGGCCAGCATCACCTATCACTGGCAGAGCAGCCCCGACGGCACCACCTGGACGAATCTGTCCGCCACGACCGCGAGCCTCACCCTCGACAGCAGCCTGGTCGGCAAGCGGATCCGGGTCAATGCCACCTACACCGACCAGCTCGGCACCGCCGAGAACGCAACCAGCGCGGCCACGGCGACGGTCGGCGCTGCGAGTGCCACCACCACCCTGTTCACCACCCAGACGCCCGTCAACACCAATGCCACCGACGGGACAGGGGCGGATTATGAGCTGGGGATGCGCTTCACCAGCGACGCTTCCGGGGTGATCCAGGCGATCCGGTACTACAAGGCCTCGAACGAGACCGGCACCCATATTGGCCACATCTGGTCGGCCACCGGCCAGGAGTTGGCGACCGTCACATTCACCAACGAAGGCGCATCGGGCTGGCAGCAGCAGACGCTTGCCACGCCGCTCACCATCGCGGCCGGAACGACCTACGTGGTCTCGGTCAACATCAACAGCTACTACGTCTCCACCACCCAAGGCTTCGCGTCTGGCATCAGCAATGGCGGCCTGAACGCTCCGGTCGGCGCCGGCGTCTTCGACTATACCGAAGGCGCCTTCCCGACCGCCACCTATCAGAATGCAAACTATTTCCGCGACGTCGTGTTCGCTGCGAGCGGGACCCAACCCACCAATCACCCCGGCACGGTGAGCATCAGCGGCACGCCGACGCAGAACCAGACCTTGACCGCGACGGTGAGCGATGCCGATGGCCTGCCGGGCAGCATCACCTATCAATGGCAGCGAAGCACGGACGGCACCACGTGGAGCAACATCACGGGCGCGACGGCGAGCACGCTGACCCTCGGGCAGGCCCAGGTCGGCGGCTTCATACGTGTCAGCGCCGTCTACACGGACTCCCTGGGCAGCAGCGAGACCCCGGTGAGCGCCGCGACTGCCACGAAAGTGGCCAATGTCAACGACATCGGCATCGTCACCATCAACGGCACGGCGACCCAGAACCAGACGCTGACGGCCAGCGTTGCGGATCCTGACGGCGTCCCGGCCAGCATCACCTATCACTGGCAGAGCAGCCCCGACGGCACCACCTGGACGAATCTGTCCGCCACGACCGCGAGCCTCACCCTCGACAGCAGCCTGGTCGGCAAGCGGATCCGGGTCAATGCCACCTACACCGACCAGCTCGGCACCGCCGAGAACGCAACCAGCGCGGCCACGGCGACGGTCGGCGCTGCGAGTGCCACCACCACCCTGTTCACCACCCAGACGCCCGTCAACACCAATGCCACCGACGGGACAGGGGCGGATTATGAGCTGGGGATGCGCTTCACCAGCGACGCTTCCGGGGTGATCCAGGCGATCCGGTACTACAAGGCCTCGAACGAGACCGGCACCCATATTGGCCACATCTGGTCGGCCACCGGCCAGGAGTTGGCGACGGTCACATTCACCAACGAAGGCGCATCGGGCTGGCAGCAGCAGACGCTTGCCACGCCGCTCACCATCGCGGCCGGAACGACCTACGTGGTCTCGGTCAACATCAACAGCTACTACGTCTCCACCACCCAAGGCTTCGCGTCTGGCATCAGCAATGGCGGCCTGAACGCTCCGGTCGGCGCCGGCGTCTTCGACTATACCGAAGGCGCCTTCCCGACCGCCACCTATCAGAATGCAAACTATTTCCGCGACGTCGTGTTCGCCCCGTCCAACGTCATCGCGCTCCTCAACACGTCCACGATCTATGTCAGTGAAGCGGCCGGCACGGCCACCATCACCGTCACCCGCTCCGGCGACCTCCAGTCTCAAAACACCGTCGAGTACACGACGAACGAAATCGGCACCGGTGGAACCGCCACGGCAGGATCGGACTTCATCCAGCCCACCTTCAACGGTCGGGCGAACACCGGCCAGATCGTCTTCGCACCGGGCGAGAGCACAAAGAGCTTCACCATCTCCATCGTCAACGATCAACTGACCGAGGGCAACGAAACGTTCGCTGTCGGTATTCAAAATCCGGGCTCCGGATCCCTCGGAGCTCCACGCACTGTGCTCGTGACCATCATCGACGACGACTCCCCCGCCTCGATCGCAATGGCGGACGTCGCGGTAAGTGTTGCGGAGAGTACCCCGACGGCGGCGATCACGCTGCTGCGCAGCGGGAACGTCAATCAAGCAGCCACGGTCGGCTTCACGACGAGCAACGGCAGCGCACTCGCAGGTTCCGATTACACGACCTCATCCGGCACGGTGACCTTTGCTGCCGGCCAGGTGAGCCAAACCATCTCGGTGCCGATCGTCAATGATACGACCCCGGAGAACGACGAGACCTTCACCGTCACCTTGAGCAACCCGACCGGCGCCACTCTCGGCCCTCAGGCGACAACGACAGTGAAGATTCTGGATAATGACAACCCCGCTCTCGGCAATCTGGTGGGCGAGACAGCCGTGACGGGGCTGAACGAACCAGCGGCGATGGACTGGACTCCCGACGGACGCTACATGCTGGTCGCGCAGAAGGACGGCGTGGTGCGCGTAGTGGACAACGGCACATTGCGATCGACTCCGCTCATCGACCTTTCGGCCGAGGTAAATGATTTCGGTGATCGCGGGCTGCTGGGGATCGCGGTGAACCCGAATTTCGCAAGCAACCATTATGTCTACCTGCTCTACACTTACGATCCGCCCGAGACGGCGGGCCAGAGCGGTCTCGCAGCCGCCGATCAGGGCGGCAACCGACCTGATCGTCTGGTAAGGGTCACCGTCGACCCCACCACCATGATCGCCGATCCGTCCAGTGAAGTGGTGCTGGTCGGCAAGAACAGCGTCTGGGCCTACATCAGCCGCCCCGACGCGAACAGCGGCGGCGATCCCAGCATTGTTCCTTCCGGGATCGTCAACGGCACCACAATCACAGCTCCCGCGAGTCAGATCGAGGTTGGATCGCAGGACAACGATCCGGATCGGCCCGGCATCCAGAACCAGAACATTCGTGATTATCTTGCGACCGACAGCGATTCGCACTCCATAGGTGCCGTTCATTTCGGCCCCGACGGCTATCTCTATCTCACGGTCGGGGATGGCACATCGTACAACTTCGTGGATCCGCGCGCAGTGCGGGTCCAAGACATCCATAATCTCTCTGGCAAGCTCTTGCGGATCGATCCTGTTACAGGTGAGGGAGCGCCCGGCAATCCGTATTATCAGGCCGGCGATCCAAACAGCAATCAGTCGAAAGTGTTCTACTACGGCGTCCGCAACGCGTACCGCTTCAGCTTCGATCCCGTCACGAATCTGCCTGTGGTGGGAGACGTGGGATGGAACAACTGGGAAGAGATCGATACAGGCCCCGCCGGTTCGAATTTTGGATGGCCTTATCTTGAAGGCCCGGACAGAACCGCTAGCTACCAGAACCTCCCCCAGGCGATCACCTTCTACAATAATGGCAACCGCAACAACACGTCCGACCCGGCTGCCGTGTTCCCGATCCTGCCTCTAAGCCACGGGGCTCCGGACAACGCCCACGTAATTACCGTGGGAGATTTCTACAATCAGAACACGATGTTCTTCGACGACGTCTACAATGGAACGATCTTCGCTGCGACGTTGAATGCGAGCCGTCAGGTCGCAGGCGTCCAATTGGTGGACAACGTACAAGGCATTGTGGACCTGCAGAAGGGACCCGACGGGTGGCTCTACGGCGCCGACATATATGATGGCACGATCCGACGCTGGGTGGATTCCTCGGCTGCCGCCGGGAGCACGCTGGGGCTCGCGGCGTCATGACAGCGGGCGCGCCCCGCAATCTGCGGGGCGAATGTCGGTGCCCCGGCTGAGGTGAGACGTAGAGAAGCTACCACTCTTGAGACTTATCTATACTTGTACATCAGCGGGTACGACAGAGCCGGCACCATTCCGACACAGCAGACCCACGGATGGGTCGCACTTGCATGCCGCCCCGCCCATCATGATTCCGGCCGCGTGGCAAAGTCATGCTGCTGGACGGCCAGTCGTCGCCCACATTCGACTGTCGCTCGGCATCTGCATGCGGACCCAGCCATACGGTACCCGCGACCAGAGCTTAATCTCGGGCGTCAGGTTGTCGAGGACCAGGTCGCCGGTCCTGGCGCGCACCACCAGCACAAGGTGATGATCTCCAGAACCAGTGACCACTTCGCTCAATAGAAGTACCCGCGCGGGCCAGCCGCGTTGCAGCAGTTCATGACGCTTCGTCACAGCGTAGTCGTTGCAATCACCACGATCGGGGTTAACGACCCACTCCTCACCGGCAAGGCCGAATTGATTAGGCTGCGGAGCAATGGCGCGGTTCACGACGCGATTGACTGCTTTCAGCTCTGCCCACCGTTCTTTCGTCAACCGGATCGGCCCGCCGCGGAAGGGAGCGCCGCAGGCGACATTCAGCCTCATACCGCAAGCAAAACATCGTATAAGTGAGGGGTGGAAGCGTCGGGCGTCCCAGCTCGATGTGCGCAAAAGCCGCTTGCGGGGCCGTCGGCACGGTCAACAATGCCGCACGCGCCCACTGAGCGCCTCCGATCATGACAGCTACAGCTGCCGCCACGGCTGGCCCCGAGGTTCGCTGCATCTGCCGATCCCCCTGCGAATGCCAAATTGAGAGCCGGATTCACCACCGAGCGCGGTCGCCCCGGTCGCGGAAATGACCTCCGATATAACTTTTAACCCTAATTATATTTTATTTAATATGCAATAAATAAACCGCAAAATTAAATTGATGCCGTGGAGTCGTCCCCCAGTGGTGCCGCGCGGGGGCGCTGCCAAGCGAGAACGGCACCCAATAAATGGAGCGAGAAGTCTTGATCGGGTTAAGTGCCCCGATGGAAAGGCCGTCAATTCGCGGCACGGAACGTGCTCCGCGTATCCAGAGCCATGACGACATTTCAACGACGCATATAATTATATTCTTGATTTAATTGTTCACCGAGGCCAAATCTTCAAACAGTGTTTCCTGGGGCAGGACGGATTCATATGCCGGATGGGCTGCTCGTCATTCTGGGGGCTGAAGCTACATTGCTGGTTTTTGTAGCGGCGATGACCCTGTACGCTAGACGAATGGACGTACTGAGCGGGCGGTCGTTCGAGCGATCGGTAGCCTCGCCCACGGGCAACAGGCATCCGTCACGGTCAATCCGTCGAAAGCTGCGCAATTTACTGCGGTTGATCAGGCGGTGGGGCGATCTCACCACGTTCGCCCCGTCAAATCTCTTCCGGCGACCAGACATCACCAGAACGCCGCGGTCGGGCCTTGAAACCCGACCGCAGACTCCGTCCCGGCTTGTGACGCGCTTTCGTCGGCCAGGCACGCCCGCTGCGGATGCGTCGGGCCGCCCAGCCGTGCTTTCAGGGCTGGTCGCAACGCCGGGCGCCCGTGGATAAAGGCGCCAGCCCCGAATGCGTGCAGTCGAGTGCTGCGATCTTCCGCGAAGACTCAGCGCTCCTTGAAGGCGCGCTCCGCCTGGTCGTGCAGCGGCTTGAGCAGATAGGACAACGCGGTCCGACCTCCCGTCTTGATGAAGACCTCCACCGGCATTCCGGGCAGCAGCTTGGCTGACCCGAGTTTCGCCAGCTCTTCGGGCTTCAGCAGGACGCGGCCCGTGTAGTAACTCGTGCCGGCACGCTGATCCTGTGTGATGTCTGCGGAGACCATGCTGACATCTCCATCGATTTCGGGCGTAGTCTTCTGGTTGAATGCCGCGAAGCGCATCGTCGCGGTCTGCCCCAGATAGACTTGGTCGATATCGCGCGGTGCGATCTTGACCTCAACCGCAAGCGAGTCCGCGTCGGGCACGATCAGCATGATCTGCTCGCCGGGAGAGATTACACCACCAACCGTGTGGACGCTCAGCTCATGGACACGTCCGGATTGCGGTGCCCTGATATCGACCCGATTGAGTTGATCGACCGCCGCAGTTTTGCGCTCGCCCAGCTCAGAGAGTTTCGATCGCGTTTCGATCAGGTCCTTGCCGACTTCCGTTCGTAGGTCCTGGTCGATCTGAATGATCTGGAGTCCGATTTCGGAAATCTTGCCTTTCGACTGAGCAATCATTCCTGCCAGCTGGCTGCGCTCGCCTTCGAGCCGGGCGGCATCGCGCTCGAGAGAATTGAGCCGCGTGATCGGCACCAAATTTTTTTGCCAGAGGCTGCGAACGCCCTCCAGCTCCTGGCGGATGAAATCGACTTCCTTCACCTTGGCCTCGGTCTGCCCTGTATAGCCCTTAATCTCATTTTCCAGCTGCGCGCCTTTCTCCAGCAACTGCGCCTTTTGGCCGCTTCTCGCCTGACGACGCAGGTCGAACAGCTTCCGCTCCGCGGTGATTGCACGGCTCGCCTCGGAGTTACTCTCGTTGGCCCGGTCGAGCAGCGCCTTTGGAAACATAGCCTGCTCGGCGCCATCGCGCTCGGCCTCGAGCCGAGCCTGCCGCGCGAACAGCTCATCGAGGCTGTTTGTGACGATGGTCGCATTCGCGAGCGTCTGGGTCTCGTCGAGGCGGATCAAGATGTCCCCTGCATTGACCCGGGCGCCCTCCCGCACGCGCAACTCTCCCACGATCCCACCAGTGGAATGCTGAACCTTCTTGACGCTCGAATCCACCACGATCACGCCCTGGGCGATCACCGCGCCAGACAATTGGGTCGTTGTTGCCCAACCGCCGATCCCAAAGGTGACCAGACCGAACATGATCATACCGACGATCATGTAACGCTGGATGGATTGCATCGCCGGTGCCACTTGGCCGTTCATCGACCGCCTCCCTGAGCTTCCGCTACGACCTTGAGCGCTGCGGGATTTCGTAACACTCTCTTGAGAACCTCCTCTCTCTTGCCGAAGGACTGAACCTTGCCTTCCCCAAGGCACAAGACATGGTCCACACCTTCCAGCGCCTTCGGACGATGAGCGACAACGGCGACAATTCCTCCCCGGCGGCGCACGTTCAGGATCGCCTCGGTCAAGGCCTCCTCGCCCTCGGCATCGAGATTGGAAGACGGCTCATCAAGCACTACCAGGAAGGGCTTGCCGAAAAATGCGCGCGCGAGCCCGATACGCTGCCGCTGACCCGCCGACAGCGCGAGCCCTCCCTCGCCAATCTTCGTGCTGTAGCCGTCCGGGAGGGAAAGGATGAGGTGGTGCGCGCCCGCAGCATGTGAGGCTTCCAGCACAGCAGCGGCCGTTGCCTCCGGGTCGAACCGAGCAATATTCATTGCGATGCTGCCGTCGAACAATTCAACGTCCTGAGGCAGATAACCGATGTGCTTGCCAAGGGCGTCTGAAGACCAGTGATCGAGCGCGGCATTGTCGAGCCGGACCCTGCCTCGAATGCACGGCCACACACCAACCAGTGCACGAGCCAACGTCGACTTGCCGGATCCGCTCGGACCAATGATTCCAACCGCCTGCCCGCTCCGCAGCTGGAACGATACTTCGCTGAGCGTGGGCCTCTCGGAGTTCGGGGCGCCAATATAGAGTTGCTCGGCGGTGAGGGTTTCAACAGGCGCCGGCAGTGCCAGGCGCTTCTCCTCGTTAGGCAGAAGCTTCAGCAAGTGATCGAGCCGTTGCCCCGATTGCCGCGCGGCGACGAAACCTTTCCAGTTCGCAATAGCCATTTCGACGGGCGCCAGTGCACGCGCGGTGAGAATCGATCCGGCAATGATAATGCCCGCGCTCGATTCCTGGTTGATGACGAGGACGGCGCCAACGGCGAGAACCAGCGATTGCAATATCGCCCGAAAGATCTTGGAGGCGCCGCCGAGTCCGTTTGCGGCATCGCTGGCCCGCTCATGGGCGGCGAGGTACTTCGCGTTGGCATCCCGCCATCGGAAAGCCGCTTGTTGCCGCATGCCCATGGCCTGCAGAACCTCGGCATTTCGCCGCCCCTCGAGCGCAAGGGCAGTTCGCGAAACGGCTAGGCGCGAGGACGCCTTTGCCGGCCCTCGGGTGCGTGTTTCCGTGAGCATCGTAATGCCGATCAGCACCAGCGCGCCGGCCAGCGCAGTGACGCCGATCCAGAAGTGAAAGAGGAAGCAGACGCCGAGATAGATCGGCATCCAAGGCAGATCGAAGAGCGCCGTCGGTCCTCCGCTCGACAGGAAGCTGCGGACCTGATCAAGGTCTCGCACCGGCTGCAAGCCATCGCCATCGGCCCTGGTCTTGAGAGGCAGGCGAACAAGCGCGTCGAATATTCGAACGCCGAGCCTTTCATCGAAATACCGGCCGACCCGGGCGCTGATCCTGCTCCTGACGAGGTCGAGCCCACCCTGAAACAGGTAGAGAACCGTGGCCAGAACCAAAAGGGCGATCAGCGTCGGTATGCTGCGCCCGGGCAGCACCCGATCATAGACCTGCAGCATGAAGAACGAGCCGGTGAGCATAAGGAGATTGCTCATCCCGCTGAAGGCCGCGAGAGCCCAGAAAACCCGGCGGCAAGAGCGCAGGAAAGACGACATCTCTGACTGGGGCTCGTCGTAATGCTCCGCCGGCCCGGGTCGACCAGCGAACATCCGTTGCCGCAGGATTTCGATCGCGCGCTTTGCCCAGCCGATCAGTCGCGGCGTCCGCAGTTCGGCGTCATCTGCCGACTGTCGTCCGCCCGACCATAATCCTGACAAATGCAAAAGTGGAATTCGATAAAGATTCGCAGGCGGGGGGATCACCCCCCGCCGTCTAAGGTCCATCATGGCAGCCGCCCTTGAAACATGCCTCGGAAGATCCCCAAGAGATCCCCCGAGGCAGTTATTGAGTACTAATCGGTGTGGTTGGCCCGTCTCCTACGCGAAGTGGAAGTCGTGGCTGTTCAGCTTGTCGAGCTGCGTGTTCTTCAGCGTGAGCGTGTCACTCCCCGTCGCGATGACGACGTCGTGGCCTGACTGGGCCGCGTGTGAGAGAACGCTCGCAAAACTGTCGAACACGCTCTTGCTGAATTGGACCGTGTCGTGAGCGGGTCCACTAGCAGCGAAGTCCTTGATGACGTCATGGCCGAACTTCGACGCAAACACGAATGTATCCGCACCTGCTGTGCCAACCATGACGTCGTTACCCGTGGTGCTGGTCTTCGTCGAGCTCAGGGAAGTACTGCCCGATGAAGAAACGACCGGTACCGTGGCGGATACGGCGGACGACGCAATTGCGCCGGAAGTACCCATCTGCCCGTCACCGTTGAGATCCTGGTGGAAGCTCGTCTCGAGCGATTTAAGGCCAGAGTCCGTACCCGACACGGAGCCGCTCGACGCAGAGCCGGTCAAGGCGCTGACATGCGAAACGTAGTTGCCGTTGTCGTCGGTGTTCCAGGCCGTGTACTGACCGGTACTCGCCTCCTTCCAGGCAACCTGATAGCCCGTCGCCGTCTTCTCCGCACCAATCGGCGCCCAGGTGTGATCTGACCCGTCCACAAAATCCACGCCGTGATTCTTCAGCGTGGGGCCCGATCCGCTGCTGCCGTTGAGGTAATATTTGCCGTTGTTCTCAACGAGACTTGTCGCACCATCGGACTCGATTTGCTTACCAGTAGTTGGCGGCGTCGGCGTGGTTGGGGACGTCGGTGTGGAAGCACTGGAAGTACCGATCTGCCCGTCGCCGTTGAGATCCTGATGGAAGCTCGTCTCGAGCGATTTAAGGCCAGAGTCCGTACCTGACACGGAGCCCGACGTGGAGCTGGTCAGGGCGCTAACATGGGAAAGGTAGTTGCCGTTGTTGTCAGTGTTCCAGGCCGTGTACTGACCGGTACTCGCCTCCTTCCAGGCAACCTGATAGCCCGTCGCCGTCTTCTCCGCACCAATCGGAGCCCATGTGTGATCTGAACCGTCCACAAAATCCACGCCATGATCCTTCAGCGTGGGGCCCGATCCGCTGCTGCCGTTGAGGTAGTATTTGCCGTTGCTCTCAACGAGACTTGTCGCACCATCGGACTCGATTTGCTTACCAGTCGTTGGCGACGTCGGCGTGGTTGGGGACGTCGAAGTGCCCGTGCTGGCCGTGACCACGGTGGACGCCGCGCCGGTGTTGCCTGCCGCGTCCGTTGCCTTCGCGGTAAGGCTGTGCGAACCGGCCGCCAGGGCGCTGGTGGTATAGCCCCACACGCCACTGCTGTTAGCCGTCGCAGTCCCGACCTGGGTCGTGCCGTCGAACACCTTTACGACGCTGCTCGCTTCGGCACTGCCCGACATCACCACCTGATTGGCGCTGTTCACCGTATGGCTGGCAATGGTCGGCGCACTCGGCGCTTTGGTATCGACGGTGATCACCAACGCAGACGACGCCGCGCTGGTCTGACCCGACGAGTTGGTCGCGGTTGCAGTGAGCGTATGCTTGGCGTCAGTCAGGACCTTTGTGATGTAGTCCCAATGGCCGCTCGAGTCCGCGCTCGTCGAGCCAATTTGGGTCGTACCGTCGTAGACCTTGACCGTGCTGCCGGCAGCAGCAGATCCCTTGAGCTCAATGGCATTGTCGTTGGTGATCTTGTCGCCAGCGGTGCCACTATCGGTCGAGAACGACGCGATGACGGGAGCGGCTGGTGCGGCTGGTGCGGTTGGTGCCGTCCCGCCCGTGTCGGTACCGCTGTTCGCCGATGTGTTGAGCGTCGCGACCACGGCTGCACTGTCATCGACATTGCCGGTGTAAACCGGCGAGTTGCCGGTGAATGCGGTCGGGCCCCAATAACCTCCACCCATATGATTGTTCGTAACCGACACACCGGTGACCGATCCGCCCTCGAACTGGGACGAGCTGTAGATGTTGTAACCACCACCGTACAGCAAGTTGTTGTCGACGACGACGTTCGAGACCGGCCCGAAGTAGTTGTCGATCATGACTGCCGACGTTTGCGTATGCTCGTTGATCACCGTGTTGTGTCGGATGGTGATATCGGAGTTCTTCCCGTCGATCGAGATACCGTCGTAGTGCGGGGATCCCGACGCGATCAGATCGTGAATATAGTTGTCCTGGATGAGGGTATTCCCTCCATCCACCCCGATCCCATTTTCGACATTGTAGATATTGTTCGCGATGAACTTCCCTTGCCCCATGATTCCATAGTCGCCGTCGTTGCCCGAGCCGACGCCATTGATCTCATTGTGCTGGACCACCGCTCCGGTCACGCCGGTCGCAACCCTCACGGCGTAGAACGCCTCGGTCGTAACCTTGCAGTTCTCCAACGTGACGTTCGGAGCGTTGATGAAGACCGTTCCATGGATGTCGAGGCCGCTGATCACGGCTCCCGCAGTGTTGATAACAAGATCGCCGTTGTAGGGAGTGAGGGTCACGCCCGCCGACACTCCAGTGCTCGTAGCATCAGGCCAAGCAGTCGTCGTTGCCAAAATGTATTCTCCTTCGCAGTTAAATGGAAACGTGCAGTGCACGTAGGCGCCGTCATCCCCAAAGGTGCGCCATGGCCCGTGTCATCGTCCATCGGCGGGGGCTTTTTTGGGACGAGATGGCGGCGTGACTGGGGTCATTTTTCGGGTGCATCACTCAGCTACATTCAATCGCGATTAAAAAAAAACGAAGTAACTTCCGTCATATAAGCTCGGAAAGATTGCGGACATGCGCGCGTTGCCGCAAGAGCACAGTACGAACTTATTCACCTCAATCTTCGCAGGCATCGGCAGAGGAGCGAATCTTCTCGCCACCGGCGAGGCCGTTTGCATTGTTCGATTTAACTCGGATTATATAATACCCGGCTTCAGCCAAAGACCCGCGGCCAGATGGGACCGAGCCACTCGATCTTACGGACGTAGCGCGATCTCGCCAGCAAGCCCGGCGACGTACTGCGCATCCGGCAACACTCACGCAGGGTGTGGACATCCAAGGCGTTGGAAGGAGTGATCCAGAAGGAGCGATCTAGCAGTCTGCTGAAAAACCGCCTCGCCAGGAAGGGGACTTGATGATTCACTTTATCATCTCGAATCGGCGGAGACGATCATGCGCGGCAGGTTTACGGATCAGGGCGGCCTGTTTTCGTACATCGCGCCGGATAAACGTGTGCCAGCGAACCATCCGCTGCGGAAGGTCCGGGAACTTGTCCGGGATGTTTTGAATGATTTGAACCGCAGCCTTGGAAAGCTATACGCCAGCGAGGGACGTCCTTCGATCCCTCCGGAGCAATTGCTGAGCGCCTTGCTGCTGCAGGTGTTCTACGGCATCCGCTCGGAACGCCAGCTGATGGAGCAACTGGACTACAATCTTTTGTATCGCTGGTTCGTGGGACTGTCGCCGGACGATCCGGTCTGGGACCCGACCACCTTTACCAAGAACCGGGAGCGGCTGCAGAACGGCGATGTGTTCACGAAGTTCATGACCAGGCTTCTGAACCATTCTCAGGTCAAGCCGCTATTGTCGGACGAGCATTTTTCGGTGGACGGAACGCTGATCGAAGCCTGGGCTTCGCAGAAGAGTTTTCGCCCCAAGGACGGCAGCGGCGACGATGATGACGGCGCCAACTTCCATGGCCAGAAACGCAAGAACGACACCCATGCGAGCACCAGTGACCCGGACAGCAGGCTTTATCGCAAGGCGGCCGGACGGGAGGCCAAGCTTTGCTATATGGGCCACGCCACCATGGAGAACCGGCATGGGCTGGCGGTGGCCGGCAGGGTCACGCATGCCAATGGCACCGCCGAACGCCGGGCTGCGGAGGTCATGCTGAAGGCGAGACGCAAAGCCGCAGGTCGCCGCATCACGGCTGGTGAGGACAAGGCATACGATACGGCCGATCATGTCGCCAACCTTCGCGCCATCGGCGTGACGCCGCATGTGACACAGAACCAGGCCATCACCAAAACCGGCAAGAACCGTAACAGCGCGATCGACGAACGAACCACGCGGCATCCGGGATACGGCATGTCGCAATCGCGCCGGGCGATGGTCGAGTGCATTTTCGGATGGGGCAAGCAGCATGGCACCATGCGCAAGACCAAACATCGGGGCATCGCTCGCGTCGCCGCCGACTTCCTGCTTAATCTGATCGCCTATAACCTGATCCGAATTCCCAAACTGATCGCCGCATAGCCACCCCGCGCCGGGGCACACTCAATAACAAGCTAGAAATTACATCCAACTCTACCGCGCCGCTCCAAAAACGACCGGCGGAAAAATGAAAATTCTCCATTTCAAGGTTTTTCAGCAGACTGCTAGAGTGCCTTGTATTTTTGCCGGCCAATCGCGTAGCCGTGGCCTATCGTTATCAGGTGCGAGCGCAGTTCTTGCGCCTCTCCAGCTTCACGTCAGGACTCACTGCGTTGTCCCGGCAAGGCCTCGCTGAAGATGCCGCCCTTCCCCTACCGTTGTGGCCTTATGGAATAATTCGCTCGTCGATCGCCACGGCGCTGCAGACCCGCTGCTAACGTCAATCCGCAGCCGCGTTGCCTGAAACGATCCGATAATCAAGATTAGTTCGCTATTCCTCAGTGAACGATATCGCGACCAACCCCAGAGCCAAGATGGTGTCGAATTGCCCGCGCCATAAGTCGTTTGCGCCTGACAAAGACCACAGCCGGCTCAGCTTTTTACTGCCCGAACGAGCTCCGTATGCGTGGTTCTTGTCTGGACGGCGGAATGACAATGAGTCACAATATTTGCGTGCATAAGGTGGAGCGCTGTTAAACGCCGACAACCCTCGTTTTTCTTCATTCAGATCGGAAGTGATTATCCATGCATTATTTCCGCAAGTCTGTTTACAGAATACTCGATCTGATTCTGACTCCGATCCTTTTGCTCTTTGCTCCGTTTGCGGTCCTCCTGAGCCGCCTGCGTGATCGAGTTCCCCTGTCGAGGTCTGTCTGCGACAGGTTTCAGTTCGCCATTGTGCGGCATCACTACTACGAGCCCATCCTTTTTGCGACCGACCTGAAGCGTGATCTTAGTCTTCCGAGGCAAATTACCGGGCTGGACTTGAACGAAGCGGCACAGCTTGAGTTAGTCGAACAATTTAACTACCGGGATGAACTGCTCGAAATTCCTACCCTTCCAAAAGGACCGGCCGAATTTGGATACCACAACGGCTCGTTCGAGCCTGGCGACGCCGAATTTCTTTACAATATGATACGTCACTTCCAACCCAAACGGATCATCGAGGTCGGCAGTGGAAATTCGACCCTCATGGCCCGCCTCGCGATAGAGGCGAACAAGAGGGACAATCCACAATACGACTGTGAGCAAATCTGCATTGAACCGTTTGAGCAACCGTGGCTCGAATCGGCCGGCGTAACGGTCCTGAGAAAAAAGATCGAGTGCTGTCCCGACAGCCTGTTTGAGACTTTGGACAAGAACGACATTCTCTTCATAGACTCCTCCCACATCATTCGACCGCAAGGCGACGTTCTGCACGAATACCTGCATGTGCTCGGTCTCCTCCGTCCCAATGTCATCGTCCATGTCCACGACGTCTTCACGCCGCGCGACTACCCCGCCCAATGGCTACTTCGCGATCGCTGGCTGTGGAATGAGCAATATCTCCTTGAGGCCTTCCTGAGTTTCAACGCACATTTCGAGATTATTGGCGCAGTCAACTGGCTTGCTCGCCATCACGGAGCCAGGCTGAACAACGCATGTCCGGTTTGGATACGCGAACCGTGGCGCGAGCCAGGCTCATTCTGGTTGCGGCGGCTGAATAAATCGGAGACCTGAGTCCGCCGATGACTACCGGGGACCAGCGGGGCGGCCTGTCACGCTGTCCACATTTTCTCGCCAGACCGGAACGTTCTTCACAATCGAACTATAGCCCCACTTGCCTCTGCCCATCCGGTTCTTCGTAAACGAAACCCGCTCGACCGATCCACCGTTGAATTGTGCAGAGCTATAAACCGTATATCCACCGCCCATCAGCAGGTTGCCGTCGACTTCGATATTCGAGATCGGCCCGAAATAATTATCGATCATGACCGCCGACGTCTGCGTGTGCATGTTGACGACCGTGTTGTGCCTGATAACGATGTTGACGTTGCCGCCATCGATCGAAATGCCATCGTAGTGCGGAGAGCCGGAAGCAAGGAGATCGTGAATGTAGTTGTCCTGGATGAGCGTATCAGACCCGGACACACCAATTCCGTTTTCCACGTTGTAGATGTTGTTTGCGACGAACGTACCCTGGCCTACTATGCCGTAGGAACCATCGTTGCCGGAGCCAACACCGTTAATCTCGCAATTCTTGATCACCGCGCCAGTAATACCGGGCTCGATTCGCACGATGTAAAACGAGGCGGAAGTCACTCTGGAGTCGATCAACGTTACGTTCGGTGCCTTGATATAGACGCGGCCTTCGATGTCGAGGCCCGAAATGGTTGCGCCGGCCTGGTCTGCCACAACATCGCCGGAAGGCGTCAGCTTCACATTCGCACGCACTCCTGTATTCGTTGCGTTGGGCCACTCGGACGTGGGTATCTCATCGCGCTCGGCCGCGCGCGCAACAACGCCATCTACTCCGAGGCTTGCGACCACAAGCAATAAAAGCGCGTAAATGAAGATCGGCTGCCGCATCTGGAAGTGCCCCCGACTGGCGTTCGTTATTGGGCCATCCGCTCCTTCGGCCGGCCCATTTCGCCTCTCAATCCGGCGACAAGCCCTTCGACCGCTGCGCGACTGTTGTTTGGAGCTCCCTGCAGCAGGAACCTGAGTGCATACAGGAGGGAAACCGCAATTCGAAGAGGCACCGACCAGGGAAAATGTCGCCGTACAAAGCGAACGCAATTGCGGTGCTGGAGATAAACGGAGAGTACCGGTATTGCCGATGAACCTCTGGCCGAGCCCGTCGTCGTACCTCGCTTGTGAACGACAATCGATTCGACCGCATAACCGAGCCCCAAGTGTCTCGCCCGAAGCCCCCAATCCATATCCTCATAAAACAGGAAATAGCTTTCATCCATCAGCCCTATCTGCTCGATGCACCAGCGGGTCACGTACATCGATGCTCCCGAAGGGCTATCCATCGCGTCTTCAACGGCGGCGATGTTGCAGGAGACGTTGAGAAGCTCTCCCAGGCCGATGGCGACATCTCTCGCCGCCAGCTTCTGCCAGGAAAGTCCGCCGCGAAATCTCACGTGGTCTGCGTCCAAGCTGTCGAGAATGGTGCTGCCCACCATCGCCTTTCGGCCGGACTCGGCCCGTTCGTGCAGCGCCGCCAAAGCAGACTCGGTCGGCTGGGTGTCTGGATTCAAGATCCAGATGGCCCGCCAGGTGGGTATCGCAGAGAGGGGACGCAACCACGCGTTGATCCCGCCTGCATAGCCCAGGTTGTCGGGGGCGCACGCAACCCACACATTCGACGATCTTGCTCGCAGAGCCAGGTGCTGAACGTCGGTAAACCGGCTGGTGTCGCAATCTATCCCGGTTCCAGGAGATTGGCCCCGCACGCAAGGGCCTCCTTTGCCGATCAGGGCGCCGACAAGGCGGTTATAGGCATCATGACCGCCATTTTCGCAAATGAAGATGTCGAACGCCGGCGAAGCCGTCGCACGAGACAACGCCAGGAGACAATCAACGATGTCCTGTGGGTTCCGATAGCCGACGATGAGCACCGCGACCTCAAAGGCGAGGTTTGCCGCCAGCCCACACGAACCGTCCGTTTGGCTAGCCTTCAACCCGGCCGTCATGGGGCGTCCGCTCCAACGATTGAATTAATTATATATTTTTATACATTTAAATAGACGAAGTTGCAATCTGATTTACTTTATTTAATATTGAACGTTGAATGACCGCCTATAACCTCTGCCTCGGAAGGTCCTATCGTTATGAATTTGAAGCCTTTTGCCCGCTTCGCATATGCGAACATCCCCGGCGTTGCCGCCGCGCGATTTGCATTTAAGGACGCGACGGCTTCATACCTTGCGAAACCCGAGTACAGGGGTTCTACGTGGACCACCAGGGCTGATGGTGTGATCATTGACATCGGGGCGAACCGCGGACAAAGCATTCACGCGTTTAAGAGGTTCCGGCCGCAATCGACCATCGTCGCCTTCGAACCCGAACCTGTCTCGGCCGAGCGACTTAAAATTCGGTTCTCCGGTGATAGGTCCGTCTCGATTTTCGCCTGCGCTCTAGGGGCCAAGCCGGGCACCATTACATTCTTCGTTCCGTCATACGGCTGGTGGGTTTGCGATGGCATGGCGGCGACCTCCCGCGAGGCGGCTACCGAGTGGCTGAGTGATTCCGGCCGCATGTACCGCTTCGATCAGTCCAAGTTAACCGTGGGCGAACACAGGATCGAATGTCGCACGCTCGATTCCTTTGCCATGTCGCCTTCCCTGATCAAGGTGCACGCTCAGGGAGCCGAGTTGGAAATCCTGCAAGGGTCGGAGCAGACCCTGAGGCGGCACAAGCCAGCGCTGATGTGCGCCTTTGCATCGGACGCGATTTCGGAATTCGTTTCCGAAATCGGTTATCGGCCGTACGTCTTTCAGAACGGACGTTTCGTGAGGGGACTGGCGCCGCGTTCAGTCACTTTCACGTGGTATTTGAGTGGCGATCACAGCCGCCGCGTTCAGGTCGAAGAGGGGTCACCGGGCAAGGCGGTTCTCTCATGAGCGTCACGGTTGCCGGCGGCGAGTTCGGCCTGACACATACGGCTTTGTCGAGAGCCTCTGAGCGATGCAGTACGCTGCCGGCTTGGCTGCTACTGAGTGGACTCATTCTGCCGGCGGCCCAGGTCCAACTGTACCTCGCCGATGCGAAATTGACGGTAGGCCGGATCGGTATCCTGCTCCTCATAGTACCTGCGGTGGCAAGACTAGCCAAGGCCGGCCGTCACACCCTCGCGTCGGACTATCTTGCATGTGCTGTCGCAGCATGGATGTTCGCAGCCGCTTACTACACGAGCGGGCCGAGTGCAATCTCATCGACCGGCGCAGAGAGCCTCGAGTTTCTGGGCGGTTACACTGTTGCGCGCGGGTTTTTCTTCGGACCGGCGGCAATTTACACCTTCATCAAGCCATTCAAGATTGTGACTGCTTACATCGTCCTGCTGGCGCTTTTCGATAACCTCTCGGGCCGGCTCATTGTTCAAGAAACGTTTTCTGCCGCTTTCGGCAGCTTTGCGCCGCTCTCGCCCGACTTCAGGCTTTATTGGGTAAGAGCTACCTCGACGTTTGACCACCCAATTCTGTTGGGCACCTACTGCACTGTAGCTTGCGGCATCTTCCTGTTTTCGGAGCAAAGCCCATTGTCAAAGATGCTTTGGGCAGGTCTTGCTGTTTTCGGTTGCCTTTTGTCCTTGTCCTCCGCGCCCCTCTTGTCATGTCTCATTGTCCTGATGCTCTATCTTTATAATATGACACTGAAAGAATACTCTGGACGCTGGCGCGCGCTGCAGCTGTGTCTTGTTACGATCGTGGTCGTGATCATGGCCGTTGCCAATCACCCACTTGGCTGGATCATCTCCCACCTGACCTTCGATCCCGTGTCCGGATACTTTCGAATGTTGATCTGGGACGCAGCTACGCAAAAGATTATGGAGTCTCCTTTCACCGGATACGCATTCGGCCCGCTCAATCACGACATTCTCGATACTACAATCGACTCTGTGTGGTTGGTGTTTTCGCTTCGGTTTGGACTTCCTATGGTTTTCCTTCTTGTCTTGGCAAACATTGGAAGCCTCCTACCGGCAAAAAATCGCCTCAAGGGCGCAATGGAGGATCCCAATGCGCCGAATCTGCGCATCGCGTTCACCATCGCGATAGTGACGCTCATGTTTACCGGGCTGACGGTCCACTACTGGAATTACCTCTGGATATTTTGGGGAGTATGCATCGGCATTAGGGCGTCGCTGCGGGAGTTCTCGATGTACCAGGTCTAACCCCTGCGAAACAATCGAACGCGAGGGCTTATTTAGCCGCAGCACCACAAGCAATACGCAGTCGGGTCCGAAACGCCAATTCTAAAGCAGCCCGGAAGCCGCAGCGCCGATTACGGCGTCCTCAGCCGCTCGATAGCGGGCCGCAGCAACTGCCATCCGCGCGATCCCAACTGCCGTTTGCAGGCGAGAAGCCACCAACGGCGCGATCTCGTGACCTTGGGATTCAGCTTTGACGCAATCGCCGAAAGGCGTTCCGATAACTCGACGTCTCCGTCATTGAAGGCCCGGCTCGCGCAACTGATCGCGTCGAGCGCCAAATTGCCCATTAACGAGGACCGAAGATCATTGGCGTCCGGAAGCACCACTGAGCAGCGATCCAGGAAATGCTCAAACGCCAGTTTGCGTTGAAGGAAGTCCTGCTCTGCCGAATATCCGCCTGACATGTTGGTTGAATGTCGTCGATACACAGCCTGGATCGCATCGATAAAACCGACCGGACCATGCGCTGCGAACCGCAACCACATCTCCATATCACCGCTGTGCGTCAAATCCGGCAAGTATCCGCCCACTTTCTTCTGCAGGCTCGTCCGCACCACTACGCTCGGCGCCACCACTATATTTCTGGCGCCCCCGATTTTAATGAAATCTCGGCCGGATAGTATCTTTGTACCACCTCCAAGTCCCTGAGGCAGTGCCACGATCTCTTCGTGACCTCGATAAAGCGCGACCGCGCCGCCGAACGTGAGGCCGACGGACGGGTTCTCATCCATCAGGCTCGTCGACCTCTCAATCGCACCAGGCATCAGGTAATCGTCCGCGGATAGCAGAATCATGTAGTCTGCAGCGGCCCAGACGATCCCCTCATTGAAGGTGGCGATGTGGCCTTGATTGGTAGAATGCCTGCGAAATTCGACCCGAGAATCAGCACGAACCAGTTCTTGTGCAACTTGGGGAGTATTGTCTGTCGACGCATCATCAATAATCAGCACCCGCAACTCGGGTCCGCACTGCTTCAATAGACTGTCGACGCATTCCTTGAGGAAATGCCCATACTGATAACAGGGAACGATCGCATCGACGGAACTCACAGCGCCTCCATTTCCGCCAAAGGTCTCTGGCAAGTGTTTTCCATGATTCCTTAGCGCACTTCGCAATGTGCTTACCCACTGCAGATCGACCGTTCAATGGCGTCAAAAGACGATACGACATTATTTATATATTTTGGTTTTGTGCAATATATAGTTTAAATGTTTATTTTCCGTGCTAATTATTTGGCTTCAGAAATCCAAACGGGCGGCATTAGAACGCATGACGGGTCTCAGTCACAAAGACCTTTCTTTAGTGGGCCGTGCGACACTTTGGGCACAACGAAACTCCTGGCGGCTGCCACGAAGCGTGAGGCGTATCGCGAAGAAACTGTTCATTAGCAGCCACCTGGCCTCTGGAAGTGACGACATTGTCGACGACTGGTCGAAGCCACTCGTACCATGCGATGCGATGGTCGCGCCGAATGCACCGGCGGCGCCCGCCTCGATCCCGACCAGTAGCCTGCCGAATCCAAACGAATTCCTTGTGTCGCCAGGCAAGCATACATTGCCTCATCGTCACTCCGGTGCTCGACGCCGGCGGCCTCGACGAATTTGTTGCTTTTCTTGCACGGCGCCTGCCCCACTTCGGATTTCGCGTCACGGTTATGTGCGCACATTCATCGTCGGCGCCCGTCGGACAACTATTCACGGCGTTGCAGAGGGAAGGCACAGCGGTTGTTGCCGCCTCGCCAGGCGACGCTTGCCTATGGATGGAAGCGAACCGTCCTGACGTCGTCAGCGCGCACGATCCGCCCGGCTGGCTCTTGCAGGCGGCTAGTGACGCCCGCGTTCCAGTCGTGGAAACGCTCCACGGCATTCCAACTCCTATAAGCACGAATTGGAGGGAAGAGCGCCAGAGATCGAAATTCGTTACCTGCTTTGTCGCGGTAAGCGAGCTCGTGAGGCGTCAGTACCTATCGGGCAATCCGTCCTATTCTGATAGCGCGGTTATCACGATCCCCAATGCGTTCAACCAGACACACCGCCCCTTGGTGAATCGGCCGAGAGCCCGAACCTGGCTAGGCCTCAATGACGAATTTCTTTTTCTTTCGCTCGGTCGTCATACCGTTCAGAAGAATGCTTACGGCCTGGTATGGGCCTTTTCCGAAGTCGCAGAGAATAATCCCAAGGCACATCTGCTGATCGCCGGCCGCCTGGACGATGCTGTATACACGCGTCAAGTGCGTACGCTTCGCGACAAAATGCCTTGCAGGGATCGGATCCACCTCCGGCACTCGTTTCCGGATCCGTCCATCCTGCTAGCCGCCGCTGATTGCTTTGTTCTGAACTCCTTTTTCGAGGGATGGTCATTGGCTTCCATGGAAGCCTTAAGCGCGGGGCTGCCCACAGTTGTAAGTGACGTCGGCGGTGCGCGCGAGCAACTCGGTATGGACGGCAGCCGTGGATTTGTTGTGGCGAACCCGGTTGGCGATCCCGAAAGCGCGAATTGGCATAGCTCGAGCCTTATGCGATTTCAGCCACAAAAAAATAAGGATGAACTCGTCTCAGCCATGAGCTCGGTCATCTTACACAGAGACTATTGGTCAAGAGTACGCGGACAACTGTCTGCGGATTCAAAAAGCCGCTTCGATCCGTTCATATGTTCCAAGCGGCATGCCGAGGTCCTTGTTGGGGCGATTTCAAGACCTATGATCAAGACTGAATTCGCGGATTGTGGTCGCCCGTAGTTGATGCCCTCGACGGATATTGCGCGCTTCGCAGTCACCGTTCCCGCTAGCTGATCAGCCGGCTCTTCTTCCAACTGACCTTCGGTTGCGCGGTACGTTCACCAGTCGGCTCACCCGCCATAATGTATTGCTTTGCCAAGTGATGGGTCAGGAACCCCAGTGTAACTCTATCCAACATATTGGATTTGGGACCTTCAAGGCCTGTCATCAGACCGTCTTTGACGATCAGATTTGCATCATTCAGAAGCTTAACGGCGGTGTCTTCGACAAAAAACTTTAGATGGGTGCGGTCAAGAATTCCAGAATCTGCGTATGCAAATCTGCGTTGGAAAAGCAGGGGAAGAGTCACGCTCAGATGCGCGATGTTTGGAACAGAAACAATCACGCGCCCACCATCCATGAGGAGGTTCCTGGTGATGGCCTGAAGCGTACGAGTTGGGTCCGGGACATGCTCAAGGACATCAAGCAACAAGATCAGGTCGAACTTGCTAGCGACCTGTGATATCAAATGGTCGATGTCTCCGATAATCGCGACATCGGCATGCTCTTGCAGGTCGGCCTCAAGTGCTGGATTGAGCTCGACACCGCATGTCGTGACAGCGGGGTAGATCGACTTAAGCCACATCAGTGTGAAGCCTGCGCCAGGTCCCACTTCGAGTATCCGAGAGGCGCGGCTGGGCAGCAATGACCGAATCTCGCGGCGAGAGCGGCTATAGTAGTTTTTCGTAGCCGAGCCATGCGTAACGTCGGCGTGTCGCTGCGTTTCACTCATTTCAATTCTTTTTGCGGCCTCCAAGCTCATTGAACGACGCTCCTTCTGGAAACCTCCATTTGCCCCATTCCGTGATCTTCGCCAAAGAACGGCTTTCGCGATTCACGCCTTGTGGCGGTCGCAACAAGATCGGGCGCAAGTATGGGAAACAGGAGTTGCAACATCGGCCCGGTTGGATGCGGAGCGCACCTTTCAATCCTCTCGATCGCCAGACCGGCCCGCGCACACCAGCTTTGAATTTTTCCGGCTGTCGTGTTGTGGATCCCTACTGCCTCGAAGCTGCCCCAGCGCTGAAAGACGTTGCTGGTCTTCGCGCATTCCCAGGTGTAACGAACAGACGGTCGATTTGGCGTGCTTATGATCACCCTTCCGTCCGGCGCCAAGAGATCGACAAATAGCCTGAGCAGATGTGCCGGATCACGGACGAATTGCAGAACATCGACGAAAAGTAGCCGGTCAAATCGCTCCGCTTCAATTTTCGCTCTCGCCGTTAAGACGTCTCCTAACACCACCTCAGCCCCGAGCTGAGCCAGGCCGTTGCCCAGAACGGGGTCGAGAGGTACAGCCACCACGCGGTTCCCTCTCTCCAGCAGTCGACGCTCGTTTGCCGCGGAGCAGGATCCAATCGAAAGTACGGCAGCGCTTTTCGGTACGCCGGACAACACTTCGTCCCTGGCCCGCTCGTAATAGTCTTTCGAATACATGTTATGCCAGAGCCTAGTCTCGACACTGAATAGCGGAACCGCGTTTTGTCCCTCACGCGCGATCCGCATCAAGACGGACAGTTGTGAGTCCAATTGGTGACGGTCGATGCCGAGCCGGTCGATATATTTATTCGGTAAATGTTGGGCCGAGAAATCATCAATATTGGAAATGGGGATCAATTTCTTGAACCCACACTGCGTGTATGGATCAGTCGCAGCAGTGCACGGCAGGTCGTACTTGCCTTCGTGAGGTCCGACCAGAAATCCGCCGGACGCAATTGCTCTCGCAAGCTGCTGCTGGGTGAGCAAATAGCTGGCGGCATGTTCGTTGGTAAAAATGAGCAAGGTAGTAATCACCCCTGATCTTTACCGATGTGCAGTCCCAGTGGAAAGAGCCATGGGCCTGCGGGTAATTTAGTTCACCGCTTGGCGCTTTCTCGACGAGCATTAATCCGGCAACTTCGTCCTCATTCAAGACTAAAGTCACGTCAAGAAACGATCTGATGTTCCTTTCAGTTATTAAGATATCGTCTTCGGAATAAATGAACAAATCATACTGATCAACTCGCCCTGCAAACAACTCCTTGTGTGCGAAGGGAAGCGACCAGGGATTCTTATTGGGAAGGCCAACGATACACTCGATGTCCGGGGCTGGCTTCTTGTCAATGTTGGATATGATTACGAGGTCCACGTCGAACGACATGGACCGGTACTCTTTAATCACTCGATCCAGGTAGGCATTATTGGCAGTCCCATAGCTCGCGATCACGACCAAAAGCCGCAATGCCTTCTGATGGGCGATCCCCGAGATCATCGTTCCAACTCTGCCCGCACCGCATCGGCCACCCTCAAGGTATCCTCCGCGTCCATCTGTGCATAAATGGGGAGCAAGATCGACCGATCCTGGGCAAGTTCGGATTGACGCAGATCCTGCCCCTGGGTGAGGCTTGAATAGGGCTGCTCACGGTGGGCGCACATGATGCCGCGGCGGGTCGCAATGCCCTTATCGAGGAGATGTTGCATAACGATGCGTTGGTCGAGGCGGTCAGGGAGACGCACGCAATAGCTCTGCCAGTTCGATCTGGCCCACGCCGGCTCGGTAGGTAACCGCAGGCCTTCCAGATTGCCAAGCTGTTCGGCATATCTAGCGGCGACCGCTCGCCGGCGTGCTACCAGTTCTGGAAGTCGCTCGAGCTGTCTGCGCCCAATTGCGGCCTGCATATCGGTCATTCGGTAATTGTAGCCGAGAACAACGTACTCCTCGAAGATCACGGACGACGAGTTATGACGCACCGTATCCGGAACGCTCATGCCGTGCTGGCGCAGCAGCTTGAACTTGCGATCAAGGTCGGCATCCGCGGTGGTGAGCATTCCACCCTCACCGGTCGTGATCACCTTTCGCGGATGAAAGGAAAAGCACGCAATATCGCCACGGGGCTTGCCAATCGGCTCCCATTCCCGGTCTATCCGGATCTGCGATCCGGCGGCACAGGCGGCGTCCTCGATCACGGCGATCCCATGGCGGCGGGCTATAGCCATGAGCGCTGCCATATCACAGGGCATGCCCATCTGATGGACCGCTATGATCGCGCGCGTTCGCTCAGTGATGGCTTCGGCCAGCCGAGCGCAATCCAAATTGTATGTTTCGGGATCGATATCGACAAAAACCGGAATGGCGCCCTGATGCCGGATGACGTTCGCGGTCGCAATGAAGGAGTGGCTGACCGTGATCACTTCATCGCCAGTGCCGATGTCCAACGCCGCCAATGTGAGCTGTAGGGCGGTCGTACAATTGGAGACGGCACAGGCGTGCGGTGCGCCGACAAGTGCAGCGAACTCGCGCTCAAACGCCGCCACCTGCGGGCCTTGCGACACCCAGCCCGATAGCACGACCGCGCGCGCAGCGTCAGCCTCTTCGTCCGCCAGGAGCGGCGCCGCGATCGGAATCACGATGCCGCCGCCTGCCGCTGGCGGTCCGAAGCGAGATCGCGTTCGGATCGCCACCATTTCACGAGATCGGCGAGCCCTTGCTCAAGCGAGACCGTAGCGCGGAAACCCAGCAGACGCTCCGCCTTGCCCGTCGATGCCAGCCGGCGCGGCACCGGATTGACCGAGCGCTCCGGCGCGAATTCCGGTGTCAATCCGCGGTGTCCCATCACGGACGCAAGCACCGTCGCGAGCTCGGTCAGACTGGTTTCAGTGCCGCTCCCGACGTTGAAGACCTCATCAGTAACCTTTGCCCTGGCCGCAAGGATGTTGGCACGCGCGATGTCGCGGACGTGGACGAAATCCATGGTCTGGCGGCCATCACCAAAGATAGTGGGAGGCAATCCGGCTTCCAGGCGCTCCATCCAGCGGATCAACACCTCGGTGTACCGTCCGTGGATATCCATTCGGCTGCCGTAGACGTTGAAATATCGGAATGCCACATAGTCGAGGCCGCATGCATCGTTGAAGGTCCGCAGGAGCCCTTCGTTAAACGCCTTGGCGGCCCCATAAAGAGTCCGGTTGTTGTACGGATTGTGCCGCTCGGTCGTCGGAAACTCCTCGGCCATACCATATACGGATGCCGACGACGCCGCGATGATCTTCTCGATATCGTGCTTGATGCACAACTCCAGCAGGTCGTAGGTGGCATCCACCATGACTTCCTTCGCCAGCCGTGGTTCGGCTGCACAATGGGTAATGCGAAGTGCGGCCTGGTGAAAGACGATATCGGCGGCCTTGACCAGCGCCTCCATCAGCTTGCGATCGCGTATGTCGCCGTGAACCAGTCTCACCGGCCCGCGCCCGAGCGCGCGCCGGAGATTTTCCGGCCGGCCTCTGATCATGTTGTCTATTGCAACAATCTCGATACAGCCCTCGTCGCAGAGCAGATCAACGATATGGGAACCAATGAACCCTGCCCCGCCGGTGACCAGAACGCGCTTTCCCTTGAGATCAATCAAGACGCTCTCCTGTTGTGAGACCATGTCATGACGCTTTGTGGATTCTCCGCCCGGTCGCTGACGGTTTCGCTGGGCCGCAGGGCCGCCGCGTTCCTCAATGTAGAGACAACTTCGTCGGCTTGTTCCAGCAGCATCTCCGGATAAATGGGAAGAGAGAGCAACTCGTTCGCAAGCATCTCAGTGACGGGGAAATCACCGGCACGATAGCCGAGTTCTGCATAGGCTCTCTGCAGATGCACCGGAACGGGATAGTGGATCCCGGAACCAATGCCGGCATCACGCAACAGCGTCAGCGCGTCATCGCGGCGCTGCAACCTGACCGCATAGACATGATACACGTGACGGGTGTAGCGAGGCGGCTGTGGGCGCGCGAATGGGAGATCGGAAAGCAGTGCATCGTATCGCTCAGCGAGCGACCGTCGCGCTTCCGTCCAGCGCTCGATGTAATCCATCTTGACGGTCAGTATTGCGCTTTGAATTTCGTCCATACGATAGTTGTATCCGGGGATGATGTGGTCGTATTTCGCCTCCTGCCCCCAATCGCGCAGCAGTGACACGCGTCGAGCGAGGTCAGGCCGATCGGTTACGAGCGCCCCACCCTCGCCATACGCTCCAAGATTCTTGCCGGGGTAAAAGCTGAAGCAGCCCAGATCGCCAATCGAGCCTGCGCGGCGTTCCCGGTATTCCGCACCGTGCGCCTGCGCGGCGTCCTCAATGACGACCAGACCGTGACGACGCGCGATCGCCATTATCGGATCCATGTCGGCCATCAGCCCGTGGAGGTGAACCGGCACGATCGCTTTGGTTCGCGGTGTTATCGCAGCTTCGATCAAGCCGGGGTCCATCGTCCACGTCACCGGGTCGACATCGACAAACACCGGCCTGGCGCCGCTGTAGAGAATGGCCGCGGTTGTCGCGACGAACGTCATGGATACTGTGATGACTTCGTCACCAGGTCCGACTCCCGCCGCAAGCAAGGCAAGGTGAAGCGCGGAAGTGCCGCTGTTCACCGCGCGGCAATGGGCGGTCCGGCAATAAGTCGCAAAGCGCCCCTCGAAGGCCGTCACTTCCGGCCCGAGCACAAAGTGCCCGCTGCTGACGACCCTCGCTAGCGCCACGTCGATTTCCGGCTTGATCTGGCTATATTGGGCTTTCAAATCCAGGAAGGGTATCGACATTCAAGACCTTGGATTGGGGATAAATAATAGAACAAATAAACTCGTATTATTATATTTAATCAAGTATTAAATTTGATAACCGCATCTTCGATTTACGAATGTTATGAAGCGCGCGTGACCGAGCCTTGCTCGCTCAGAGCGATGTTTTCAGCTCTGGACAGAATCCGAGCCGGCACTCCGGCGACAATGGCTCCGGGCGGAACGTCCTTCGTCACTACCGCACCCGCACCTACGGAGGCACCTGCACCGATCGTCACACCGCACAGAATGGTGGCGTTCGAGCCGATGGAAGCTCCGCTGCCGACATGAGTGCGCTGCAGTGTCCAGTCCGAAGCCTGCTGAGGACGACCATCCGGGTTTGTTGCTCTCGGAAATTTGTCGTTCGTGAACATCACTCCGTGACCGACGAACACTTCGTCCTCAATTGTGACGCCCTCGCAGATGAAGCTGTGCGATGATATTTTGCAACGAGCACCTATCTTTGCCCCAGCCTGGATCTCGACAAAGGATCCGATCCTGCTCTCGTCGCCCACGACGCAACCATACAGGTTGACTAGGTCCGAATGGAGGATGCGGACATCGCGGCCAAGCTCGGTGTCAATTATTGGCATGTCAGTTTTCCTGTCTCTACAGTCAAGCAAGCCTACGGTACCGGGCGCGACGAGAGCAGCCTGGGCGCCATCTCGGCGAGATCCGCCGCCGCTTCACGAAGCTGCTGCAGCAGAGGATGACCTGTCACCATCAGTCCCCACAGCCAGCAGAAGGCGGCGACCACCAACGCTGATACAATCCCAACAACGAAATTAAGAATTCCCGCCTCGATCAACACCGCACAGGTGGCTGCGCCTGAAGCGGTCGCCAACGTGACGACACCGCTCTTCAGCAGGGCGCGGCCAAACTCGGCCGGCCGTAGCGCCAGATGCGGACTGAGGTAGTATATCGCCACCGCTGCTTGAAATGGCAACGTCAGCAAGGCGCACGCTGCAACTGCCTCCACGCCAAAAAAAGACGCACCCAAGAGGGCAAGGAGCGATGGTGGCAACGAGATAAAAGACGAGACAAGCGCGTCGCGCACGCGCCCAACGGCCACGAATACGGGATACGTCAGGCACGCAGCGAATAGCGCCAAATTTGCAAGGCAAAGGATGCGCACTAGCGGCACTACCTCCAGCCATGCTTCCCCCAGCCAGAGCAAAACGATCGGCCTTGCCATAATCGCTATGAAAGTGAGGAATGGCCACTGTACGGCGGAAAGCAGTTGGACCGCGTCGAGATATACGCCCTTTAGATCTGCCCCGGCTGCACGCCTCGTCACGATCGCGGGCATGACGATCGGGTTCAGCACCTGCGTGACGAGCCTGTCGAATACCTGGGTCAGGTTTATTGCCCGGCTATAGAGACCAACGGCAGTAAAATCGAGAATCTTTGCAAGAAAAAGCTGCGGTGCAAGGTTGTAGAAGATATTGATGGCGCTGACGCCGCTAGAAAAGAGACCGAATTCGAGGACGTCTCGGTATTCGGACAGCGAAGGGCGCAACACACCGAAATCCCGATACGAGCTCAGCAGCATGGCCGCGAGAACCACGCTCCCTGCCGCACCACCCCAGATCGGAGCCATGTAGCTGAAGTGCATTACCGCCAGTCCGATCGAAACCAGTGCGATCGTCATGTTGCTCGCAAAATTGCAGATCGCGAGCGTCCCAAACTGCATGTCGCGGCGAAACAAGGCGGCCAACGTTCCGGAGACCGGGAGAAGGAGAAGGTTTAGCGCAGAAACCTCGATACCTCGCCTCAGACCGTCTTGCCCAAACAGTTGCGATATGACGTCGGCCGAGGCCCACAGGATCAGCGCAACCGCCAGCGAGATCGCCCAGGTGATAGTAAACGCTGTGCGAACGGTTCCGCGCGATAGCTCGCGCTTCTGAATTAGGTAATTCGCCCCGCCAAATTCCTGAAAAGCGGCTGCGATCACGGCGGTAAGAGCGTTGACAACCGCGAAGACCCCGAACTCGCTCGGCGTCAGCAGCCGCGAAAGCACTGCGGTCGAGACGAGGAACAGCACAAGGCCCGCATAACGGTCCACCGCAGAAAACAGGACTGAACGCTGTACTGAATTCATTGCAACTCCGTCGCGGGGCTCGGCGGGCGAACAGCCACGACGAAGCCGCCAATTAAGCCGTGGCCCGAGCCCGCTCCGGTAGCCTGCCTGGCAACTGCCTGATGGCGACTGGTTTGCCCTGTTCTTCGATCGATCGCGAAGCCGCCTCAAGCACCTCGATCACTCGCAGCCCAGACATCCCGCCGGAGATCGGCTGTCCGCCGGTGCGCACGCAGTCGATAAAATGCTCGACCTCCGTTTGCAGCGCTTCCTTAGGCGAGATATGCGGAGCCCACATGTCGCCGGCGCGATATCCGATCCGAAATTGATGTGCACTCTCGGGAGGCCTATCAAGGGTAATTCCTTTGTCATACACCTTTACCTTTTCGGTCGGCTCAAGATCGTCGTAGACGATCATCTTCTTGCTGCCACCGATGAACGTCTGGCGTACCTTGACAGGCGAGAGCCAGTTGACGCTGACGTGGGCCACGCATGCGTTGGGGAAGAACAATGTGATGTGGGCCATGTTTTCCGGCGAACCGGCAACATGGCACGAGCCCGTTGCGGAGACCGCGACCGGTTCCTCATCGAGGATATGGTTGATGATCGAGATGTCGTGCACCGCCAAATCCCAGATCACATTTACGTCTTTTTGAAACAGCCCGAGGCTCGAGCGTATGCTATCGTAATAGTAGATGTCACCGAGCTCTCCCTTCAGCAACAGCTCACGGATCTTCTGAACCGCTGGCGTGTAGAGAAAGGTGTGATCGACCATCAACGTCAATCCGCGCCGGTCCGCCTCGTCGATCAAGCGGGACACGAGCTCCGTGCTCGGCGCAAGGGGCTTCTCAACCAACACGTGCTTGCCAGCCCTTAACGCCGCAATCGCCAGCTCGTAATGTGTATGCACGGGCGTAGCTATAGCGATTGCATCAATCGAGGCGTCCTTCAGCAGATCGTCATATCGAGGTGTGGTTGATACCCCCGGGTAAACCTGCCTTATGGCGCCGAGCCTGCCTGGATCAAGGTCGCTGACGCTGACGACCCGGGCGGCCGGATTGATAGAGAAATTACGAACGAGATTAGGGCCCCAATAGCCATATCCCACGACCCCGATTCCCAGCTGGCTATCTCGCATACTGACCTCGATCCATTCGGGAGTTAACGCCGCCTATACGTTATGTCCGCGCCGGCATATCCTGCCATATGCCTCGCGTATCGATGACGTCGAGGTGCCGGCGTTCTGCTAGCGGCACCATTTTGAATTCATCATGATCGACGAGGACAATCGCGATCTCGCAACTGCGCAGGGCTTCCTCGATATTCACGAATGCGACACGATGATCGGCCAACCCAGGAGGCAGACGGCGCAGATTCGGTTCAACAACCTTGATCCGTTCACCGTATTTTGCCGCGAGATGCATGGCTATCTCCATCGCCGGGCTTTCACGCACGTCGTCGACATTCGCCTTGAAGGTCAGTCCACAACAAGCAACGTTCGCATAGGGATGATCGTCGATCAGTGCCTCTGTGCGCTCGATGATCTTTTGCGTTTTGGCGTTGTTCACTTCTCGGCTTGTTCGCATCACACGGGCGAGGTCCGGCGCTGAGTCGATGATGAACCAGGGGTCGACCGCAATACAGTGCCCGCCCACTCCTGGTCCCGGCCGCAATACGTTTACGCGAGGGTGGCGGTTGGCGATATCGATCACTTCCCAGACATTGATGTCGAACCTGTCGCAAATCAACGAAAGTTCGTTGGCAAATGCTATGTTGGTATCGCGAAAGGCGTTTTCCGTCAGCTTGACCAACTCTGCCGCGCGCGCCGTAGTACCGACGCAAGCGCCGCGAACGAACATTTTGTAGAAGCGCTGAGCACGCCGCGTGCAGGTTGGCGTAATCCCGCCGATGCACCTGTCATTGTTGATAAGCTCGGTCAAGATCCGCCCCGGCAGCACGCGTTCGGGACAGTATGCGACGTAAATCGCTCCATCTTCCTTGCCGTTGACGCCAATGTGCAACTCTGGCCTGCGTTCAACGATCCGCTTTGCAATGACTTCTGTCGTCCCAATCGGCGATGTCGATTCAAGGATGACAAGGTTGCCTGGCGCGAGAAGATCTACGATAGAGTCGACTGCCGCATTCACGCTTGACAAGTCTGGACGGTTTTCGTGATCGATCGGTGTTGGCACTGCGATGATGAACACGTCCGCCGGCTGCGGATGTCTGGCCGTCGTGAGCGCACCACTCGACACGACCTTGGAAACAAGGCCATCCAGATCGGGCTCTGCGATGTGAATTCTGCCAGATGCAACGGTATCGACGATGCGCTCATTGGTATCGATACCGACCACCTGCAGCCCTCGGCTTGCAATCAGCGCCGCGGTCGGAAGTCCGATATAACCAAGTCCAATGACATTGATCTTTTGGAATTCAGGCATCGAGAAGGACCTTCACGATCCGCTCGCTCGCGTGCCCGTCACCAAACGGATTGTGCGAACGCGCCATGGCTGCATAAGTCTCGTCATCGTCGAGGAGGCGAAATGTCTCCGCAACAATCCTGTCGTAGTTCGCACCAACCAAGCGCGCCGTTCCCGCTTCTACTCCCTCGGGTCGTTCGGTTGTCTCGCGCATCACCAGGACTGGCTTCCCGAAAGTGGGAGCCTCCTCCTGTACGCCGCCCGAATCTGTCAGGACCAAATAGGACAACGCGAGCAGGCTCACAAAATCTGTATACTCTTGAGGGGAAATAAGGACGACCCGCGGATGGTCCGAGAACCGAGACGCAAACATGTCGCGGACATTCGGATTTGGATGCACGGGGATCACCACGGCAACGTCCTCCCTCCGCAGAATCGTCTCCAACGCGTTTACGATATTAAGGACGCCGCCTCCGAAATTTTCCCGGCGATGGCAGGTCACCAGGATGATGCGCCGATTGCCGTGACGCTTCTTGATGCCGTCCCATCGGCACGAGAGTCGTGGATCGGATTCGACCATGGCTTTCGCGAGGATGAGAGCGTCCACCACCGTGTTTCCGGTAACGTGAATGCGGTCATCCGAGACATTTTCGGCGCGTAACGCGCGCGCCGCGCGCTCTGTCGGGGCGAAATGTTGGTCGGCAATCGAGCCGACGATCTTGCGGTTCACCTCCTCGGGCCACGGCGCGAAGATGTCACCGCTGCGCAGCCCGGCCTCGATGTGCGAGACCGGTATTCGGTGATAATAGGATGCCAGCGCACCCGTCATGGCAGTCGCTGTGTCGCCCTGGACGATAACCCTGGTGGGCTTCAACTTTTCGAGGAGTTCGCCGATTTGTCCGAGCAGACGGGCGGTCAGATGATCGAGAGTCTGATCGGGCGTCATGACGTTCAGATCAAAATCCGGGATCACTTTGGCCAGCTTGAGGACTTGGTCAAGCAAGTGCCGATGCTGGGCAGTCGCACAGATCGTTACGGAGACGTCCTTGCGCTTCTCGGCCTTGAGCCGGTTGATGACTGGAAAGAGCTTGATTGCTTCCGGCCGGGTTCCCAGGAGAATGAAAAAATGCTTGCGCACGCCTCACCCTCCGATCCGGCTCGGACCAGGCGGAACGGCGCGGGGCGCGCCAAGCGGGTGCCGCAGCGCCTGCCTGATAAGGGCTTGCGCCAGAACGCCCGCAAACAGCGTGTTCGTCGTGGCGTATCGCCACCACATCCGCCCAGGCTCCTGATAGATGCGGTACAGCCATTCGAGGCCGAGCCTCTGAATCTGGATCGGCGCGCGCCGAACAGCGCCTGCTAGAATATCGAATGCACCACCGACGCCCATGATAAAAGGTATGCCGAGATCATCGCGGTACGCGGCCAGAAAGCGCTCCTTCCGGGGGGTTGGCATGCCGATGAAGAGACAATCGGCCCCGCTGGATTGGATGTCCCGGACGACGTCATTCTCCTGCTCGCGTTTGAAGTAGCCGTCGTGCCAGCCCGCAAAGACAAGTGAAGGATGCCTCTCGCGCGCCACTTGCACGGCCTGCTGCAGTACGGCGGGAGTGGCTCCCAGGAAGTAGGGCTTGAAGCCTTCATGCGCACATACCACGAGCAACTCGGCGAGGAGATCCACACCCGCGACTCGCGACGTCGCCGGAAGCCCGAGTGCTCGAGCGCCCCAAGCAATGCCCATGCCGTCGATGCCGACAACGTCGCTGTTGGCCACATCGGCCGCGAGCACGGGATCGGATCGCATGTTGACGAATTTAGCGACGTTCAGCGCCACATGTTGCAGCCGTCGCCGGCTGTGCATGGCCCCGCGCGCAAGATCGACGGTTTCCGACATTGTCAGCAGGTCGATGGGGCATCCCAGAAACGAGGCGCGCATTGGAACCATCTCCTAGAAAATCCGGCCGGTTTAAGTTTGCATTTTAGATTAATATTTATATAATACGTGACCGACATTTAATTGCAAGATTTAAATCAAGCACGGCGGCCGAATTCCACAAAAATGAGAGGGCGGCCGCGCAACCGGGTGGGCCGCAGATCTAACAGGATTAAATGGAGGAATTAACTGATGATTTCGGTCGTTATTCCCCACCTCAACCAGCCTGATGCGCTGGAAGCCTGCTTGCGCAGCCTGGACGCACAGACCCTGACGCGTCACGCGTTCGAGATCATCGTGGTGGACAACGGCTCGGCAACGCCCCCAATGAACGTCGTTGCTGGTCATCCTGGTGTGCGGCTGCAGCACGAAAAGCATCCAGGTCCCGGCCCGGCGCGAAATGCAGGCGTCGCTGCCGCCAACGGCGAGATCCTCGCCTTCATCGACGCCGATTGTAAGGCCCATCCGGATTGGCTGAGCAGTGTGGTGAGATGGTTGCGCTTGTCACCGGCAGGCACAGTTCTCGGGGGCGACGTTCGCATTTGGCGGCCGGAAAATGCGGAGCTTGACGGCATTGCGGCTTACGAAAGCGTCTTCGCTTATCGCTTCAAGCTCTATATCGAGCGCCACGGCTATTCCGGCACTGGCAATATGGCGGTGTTTCGCCGCGACTTCGATCGCGTCGGCCCCTTCGCTGGCATTGATGTGGCCGAAGATATGGAGTGGGGGGAGCGTGCGCTGCGCGCCGGACTTCGATTTCGATACACCCCTGAAATGATCGTCTTCCATCCGGCCCGGGGCTCTCTCCGGGAACTCTACGCCAAATGGGATCGACACATCGCGCACTATCGCAACATGGCGGAAGGTAAGCCTATTTGGCAATTGCGCTGGATCGCGCAGGCTCTGCTCGTCCTCGCGTCACTCGCGCCAAACGCCGTGACTGTCCTAACCAGCGACCGCCTACACGGTAGCGGCGTGCGTCTCAAAGCCATTGGCGTATTGTGCGCGGTCCGAGCGCACCGCGCCGTGACGATGCTCTCGCACCTACGAGGCCGCCGAGCAGTCGCTTGGAACCGTTAGCGAAACGCCAATCCTGTCAGGCGCCGCCAAAGGCATAATTATGGGTCAGCTCCTGCAAGTCGATACGCCGGCCGAATGACCAAAGGATCCAACCCAGTTCGTAGCTGCGGCACTCAAGCCGAAATTCGACGTCAGCGCCGTCGATCAGCCGCTCCCCGTTTCCGAGCCAGGCGTTCTTGAGCGCGCGCAATACCCGCGGTGCCTTTGTTGTCGATTCGCCTTTGCGGACCTGCGAGCGGAGGGTCAGGTTCAGTTCAGGCACGAGCATGGCCCGGCCCAGTTGGTTATGGCCAAACACCCAGTTGAATCCCTTTACCAGCGCGTCCCGCGATCCCCGCCGCCCGAAGCGCTCGGCCCACTCCAGCAGTGCCGGGGCCATTCCATACTGATGTACCGAATAGACTTCATAGAAATCAATGACGCGGCCGCTCTGCGCGTCGAAGAACCAAGGCCATTCGCCTTGTGGGCCTTGAAGCGCGATCAGGTTGCGCACACAGGTATCCGCCATGACAAGCGCGGATGCGTCGCCGGCGAATTCGCCATATTGATAGCAGGCGATTGAGAGGTAGGTCTGCGCCGCAAATGACGAGAAACGGCGTCGAAAGGCGAACGGTGCATCGAAGAACAATCCTGATTCGCTGTGAAAGCGTTCCTTCAGGAAAAGATAAAGCGGTCTAGCGTAACGCACCCACTCGTTATCGCCCAACCTCGCTTGAGCCACGATTCCCGTGAGCAGCATGCCAAGATCTTGCGCACGGAAGCTCCTCCACCCGGACTCATCGCCAAGAATGGCTCTCAGCTCGCATTTGACCGACTCCGGTATTGGGAGGCCGAGCTCGGCGGCGGTCCATAACGCCATACCGAAAGCGTACTTGCGTACCGGAAGCCTCGTGAGTAGCAGAACGTTCCGACGGAATATTTCGGGCACGTCAATGCCACTTGGAATCTCAGCGACGCGCGACATCCCGAGCAGAACGTTGAGGGTATAAAATACGTCGCTGCTTGGTACCGACTCGTTTGGCGAAGAACGCCCATCAAGATGGTATATATGCGACCACCGGCGGTGTTCAGGTAACCAACAACGTTCCAGCCCTTTGAGGGCATAGTTCACCAGCGGTGAATTTTGCGAGAGCTTACTCTCCGCCGTCGGCACCACAAGCTTCACCCCAAGATTCGAACTAATGATCATGGTCAATTCGCCATCCCAAGCCGGGTTAGTATTCCCGAATACTTTCATCCAATCCGCGTAGCAATGGGTAGAGGAAGTAGGAAATCACGGTGCGCTTTCCGACTTTCATTTCGGCCGTCACGGCCATGCCTGGAATCAGTTGAATGCGCTCAGGCGGCAGCCGAAGGTGCGCGTCGGACAAATCGACCAGTACGCGGTAATAGGGAGCTGGCGCGCGGCGCACACCTTCGGCTTTCGGGTCCGGCGAGAACGTGTCCTGGCTGATGACGCGGACTTCGCCCGTTGCAGTTCCATACTTCTGGAAAGGATACGCTTCGAACTTGATCCGGACAGCTTCTCCAACCGCCACCTGACCAATATCTCGACCCTCGACATTGACCTCCGCCTGGAGAGGCACATCACGAGGAACCAGGACAAACAGCGTTTCCGCTTCGCGAACCACCGAGCCGACTGTCCGGTTTGCGATCTCCAGCACCACGGCATCTGCCGGCGCCTGCAGGACGATCAGCTGCCGACGAAGGTCGGCTTTCTTCAATTCCTCAGCTGCGCTATTGCGCTTCGGGACGGTCTCCACCAGTTCCTGGTAGGTGGTGCGACGAAACTCCTCGGCGAAGACCTTCAGGTCAGCCCGAGCCTTATCCAGCCGATGCGTACTATCGGCGATACTTCCATGAACGCGCGCCAAATTGCTCTCGACCTCGAGCCGCGCATCGCGAGACAATAGGAAGTTCAGCCTCGAACCGACCTCCTTGTCCATCAGTGTGGTGCGCATAGCTTCAATTGAACGCATCGTGTCGAGTCGCTGAATGAGAACCGCCTCTTCGTTCTGCGCCGTCTTAAGATTGGCCTGAGCGGAAGCGATCTGTGCGTCGTAGTTTTGGATCTGCGCCTCATAGGCGGCCCTCCTCTGCAAGAACAACTTGCCCTGCAGGACCTGGTCCGCATTCGAGAGCTCGGTGACGGAATACTGGGTTCCATTTAGTTCGGCGCCCAGGCGATCGATCGACGCATCGAATCCAGCCACTTTGCCGCGCAGTTGATCGAAATCCGCCTGCGAGAAAGTCGGATCGAGCGTAGCCAGAACGTCGCCGCGGTTGACGCGATCACCGGCCTTGACGTGGATCTCGCGTATGACCGACGTTTCCAATGGCTGCACGACCAGGTTTGGACGTATCGTGGTCAATTTTCCCTGCGCCGTGACGATCATCTCCACTTGCGATACGGATGCCCAGGTGACCGCGAAGGCAATCACTGCAAGCACACTATAGAGAGTGAGACGCGCAATCCGCGGCGGCGCTTGCTGCTCGACTTCGGTTGCATCGGATTGGAATTCGACGATTGCAGGCGCTTGCCTCGGCACTGACCTGAATAGCTTGCGCCGTCGCTCGACCGTTCTGGCCAGGACCAGACCGTCCGGCTTCGTGTCCGCGCGTGATTGCCTTGTCTCCTTCATGCAATCTGCTTCATCTGTTGGTTCCACAAATGCCTGTAGATGGTGCATTTCGACAGGAGGTGGTCGTGACGATCCACGTCAACGATTCGGCCGCGGTCCATCACCAGAATCTGGCTTGCTTCAGTCAGCATTGACAGCCGATGCGAGACGATGATGACGGTACGCCCTGCCGCCAAGCGGCGGAGATTGCGCCTGATGATCATTTCGCTTTCGGAATCGAGCGCACTCGTCGCTTCATCGAAAATCACGATCCGTGGATTGACAATCAAGGCCCTCGCAATCGCGAGCCGCTGCTTCTGCCCGCCGGACAGGTTCGAGGCATCTTCCTCGAGCATGGTGTCGAAGCCACGGGGCAATCCCTCGATGAACTCGTCGGCGCCTGCGAGCTGCGCCGCGGCGACGACCTCGGCAAAGGTCGCGTCCCGCTTCACGCAGGCGATATTGTCGCGGACCGTCCCTCGAAACAGGAAATTATCCTGCAAGACGATTCCGAGGTTTCGGCGCAGGTGCGCCAGATCGAGCTCCCTTGAATCATATCCGTCGATACGGAGCAGCCCCTGCTGCACCGGATACATGCCCGAAATCAGCCTTGTGAGTGTCGTCTTGCCGGAACCGCTCCGGCCCACGATTCCGAAAATCGAACCCGGCTCGACGGCGAAGGAGACATCATCAAGCGCCGGCGCTCCCTCAGCTCCGTAGCGAAAAGAAACATTCTCGAACTCGATTTCGCCGGCGAGGTCGGGACGCAGCCCATCTTTCTTACCATCACGCTCAGGCTTCTGATTCATCACCTCGCCGAGCATCTTCACGGCAAGAGCAACTTCCTGGTATTCATGCACCATGGTCACGAGCTGGACCAGTGGTCCGGAGACCCTCCCGGCCAACATGTTAAAGGCGACCAGGGCGCCGATTGTCATTTCTCCAGCGAAGACATCGAGTGCTCCGACGGCGATGATCCCAAGCGTCATGATCTTCTCGAGAAATCCGGTGAGCGCCTGGGCGCCGGCGGAGATCTTCTCAACACCGAATCGCATGGTCACCGACTGTGCACAGCGGCTATCCCAGATCCTGCCCTGCACGGGCTCCATCCCCAGCGACTTCACCGTACGCATACCATGAACTGTTTCGACGAGGAGAGCCTGCCGCGCACCTTCCGCCTGGTAAAGATCGTAAAGACGTCGCCGGAAAGGGCCCATGAGCAGGCCGACAACAGCGCCGCTCGCGGCAGTAAAAGCCAGAACCATAAGCGTCAACTTGACGCTGTAGAGCGCAAGTACCGGCAGGAAGACGAATAAGGAGAGCGCGTCAAGGGTGGTTAAGAACAGTCGCCCGGTCAAAAATTCACGGATTCGCGCCGCTTGCTGCATGTGCTTGACCAAGACCCCCGCTGCCATGTGCTCGAAGAAGGTGACCGGCAGCCCAAGGAGATGACCGAACGTCTTTGTAGCAACTCGAATGTCAACCTTATTGGTCGCATAAAGCAGCAGGTAGCGCCGCAGAAAGCCAAATATCGCGTCAAAGACGAGTGCGACGGCCGCCCCAGCCGCGAGTACGTAGAGCGTGGTGAAGCTCTCGTGAACCAGAACTTTGTCGATGACGAGCTGGAAAAAGATCGGGACGACGAGGCCCAGCGCATAGAGCATGATGGCGGCAATGGCGACGTCTCTAAACAGTCGCCATTGAGGAAGCAATTCCGGTACGAACCAGCGGAGGCCGAAACTCCTCCGACCATCCCGTGTCAACTGCTCGCGCTTGATCAGGATGATTTCACCGGACCATTGGGCACAGAATCGGTCCCGCTCGACAACCAAGACCTCGTGCTTGCGGTCGGCGAGCGGGTCGAAGACGCTCACGACCTCGGTGCCATCAGCTCCCAGCCCCGCACCAAGGACAACGATCCAATTGCCATTGGTGAGCCGAGCCAGCGCCGGATAGGCTTCTCCGAGACGAATGAGCGCCCCCCAATCCATTTTCGTGCTTCTCGCACGCAGACCTGCATCCTTCGCCATGCGCAACAGGAGATTCAGCGAGAGTAGCGGAGCGGCTACGGCATAGGCGTGCTTCAGACGCTCGACCGGCAGGTCGATGCCATGATGACCGGCAGTCTTGGACAGGCATTCCAATGCCGTCTGCGTCGCCAATCCAAACGGGTCCGCAACCTTGTCCTTCGCGCCACCAGCGGCGTCGATTTCACCGGAAGTTTGAAGAGACATTATGAGACCGTGGCGTGTTGGGGGCGAGCGCATCGCGTACGACCGACGCACCGCTGTGCGACTCAGCCGGCTGATTCCGCCGGATCACGCCCGCATCGACCAGCCCCTGAAGCGCCTTCTGCATCACATCGACCGAATTGGCGAAGGATTCGACCGAAAAGATCAACCGCTGAGAAAACACGCGTTTCGGAACATTGTTGGCGTCACGCTCCGTCGGTGACTGACTGACTAGATCGATGCGGACGATGGTTCCGCTGACGGTAATTTCTTCGATTCCGTCCGTATAAAGTTCGGCGTGCATCTTGTGTCTCCTATGCTGCGAGCTGCTGCCTGAAAACCACGTCAACGCCGTAGCTCGTTGCGTTGTAAGTGTTGGTCGGAAACAGGCTATCTGACCCGTACGCAAACACGCCGTTGCCGGCGATCGATGCCGAGGATGGGGCCGTCAGAGGTCCGTTGGTAATTGCGTTGGCGAGGAGGCCCGGATCGGACGCATAATTCCCGGCGGTGTGATAGGAGGCGACGTAGGTGGTCCCCGGCATGATCGTCACGGGCGTGGCAAAATTGACCTGCTGCCAGCCGTCGGCTGTTTCGCTGGTGAAGGTCGCAGTCGTCAGCAAAGTGCCGGTGCTACTCCAAAGATCCGCAACGTGGGTGCCCGTGTTGGATGGCCCCTTGTAAAAGCGAAGGGCAACAACATCGCCTGGGCTAGACGTCTGGAATTTGACGCCCACTTCCACTGACTGTGGATCGTTGGCCGCCACAATGCTGGGCTCCTGACTTGCGCTGAACAGGCGCACAGTCGTCGAAGACGCAGCGGTCACATTGAGAGCGACGGATGCACTGGCGATGCCACCATGGCCGTCGGAGATACCATAGTTGAAGGACGCCGGCCCCGTGTAGCCGGTCGTCGGAGTGAAGGTCACGCTATTGCTTTGGGCGTTGAAGCTGGCGTTGCCATTCACACCGCCGCTCGCGCCCGTGATCGTGAGGGTATCGCCATCGGGATCGGTGTCGTTGGCAAGCAGTACCGAGGCCGGAATCCCGAAGGGGACGTTCTGCGTGGCGTAAAGGCCGCTGTCGTTTGCGGCGACCGGCTGTCGATTGGCGCCGCCGCTCGAGCTGTTGAACACGACATCCACCCAGTAGTTGCTTGCGTTATAGCTACTGGTCGGGAACAGATTGGTTGTTCCGTAGGTGTAGACGCCATTGATGCTCGCAGGAGCCGTGAGTGGACCGTTGGCGCGAGCGGTGGTGAAGTAGTTGGTGCTGGAGGCATAATGGCCGTTGCTGTGAAAGCTCGCGACGTAGGTGGTGCCAGCCGCGATGGTTACGGGACTGCTGAACGTGACGGTCTGCCAGCCGCTGCTGCTCTCGTTCGTGAAAGTCGCGGTCGCCAGCAGCGCGCCGGTGCTGCTCCACAACGAGCCCGTATGAGTGCCGAGGTCATTTGCACTCTTGAAGTACTTGATGCCGGTAATCGTTCCTGCCACGGAGGATGTGAATTGCACGCCGAGGTTGACCTGAGACGTGTCCCCATTGGACCGCAGTGCGGGGGTGTCCGAACCCGAGAACAGGCTCACCGTTGACGGAACTGCCGACACTGCGATATCGAATGTCTCACTGCTCGTGAGATTGCCGAGGTCGGCAGCAGAGACCGTAACGCTGAGCGTGCCAACGTTCGCAGACGTCGGCGTGCCGCTAAAGGTGCGGGTCTGAGCATTGAACGTGAGCCAGGCGGGAAGGACTGAAGCTGCGGCGTAGGTGAGCGTGTCGCCGGCATCGACATCGGTGAAAGTGCCGGCGGGCAGCGTCAGAGAGAACGCGGAACTCACGGTCGCAGCCTGGCTTCCGGTCTGGATCGCCAGCACCGGCGCGTCGTTGGCGCCGTGAATGGTGACAGTAAGGGTGGTCGACGATGCGGCGCCGGCGGCGTCCCGCATCGTATAGTTGAAGACATCGCTCAGCGTATTGCTCGACTGCCGCAGGGCCTGCACGGCCGCATCGTTCTCGTTCACCGTATAGGTGAAGGCACCTGAGGCACTGAGCAAGAGCGTGCCGTGTGCGCCCGCGAGAGGCGTATTGAATATCCCGTTGGTCGAGCCGAAGCTGAATGCAGTGACGGTCTTGGTGTCGCCGGAATCGGGATCGATATCGTTGGTCAGCACGTTGCCGATGGCGGGCGAACCGCCAGTGCTGTTGTTCGCGCCGCCCTTCTCGGTCGCATCCGCGCCGTCAGCAACCGCGGTTGGCGGCGTATTATTGGCGGCGGTGGAACCGTTGAAGACAACATCGACCCAGTAGTTGGAGGATTTGAAGCTGTTCGTCGGGAACGCGCTTCCGGCTCCGTAAATATAGACTCCGTTGCTGCCGGCCGGTGCCGTCAACTGGCCGTTGGTAAGCGACGTCGCGAAATAGTTCTGGGTACCGGAATAGTTGCCGTTGGTGTGGTAGGACGCGACGAAGGTGGTGCCTGCCGTGATCGCGACAGGGGAGGAGAAGTTGACCTGTTGCCAGCCGCTGGCGGTCTCGCCCGTAAACGTGGCGGTTGCAAGCAGCGTTCCGGTCGAGCTCCAGAGATCCGCAATATGGGGACCGGTATTGAGCGATCCCTTGTAGAAGCGCAGGCCGGTGATCGTCCCGTTCACCGATGCGGTAAACTTGACGCCGACTTCGACCGGGCTGCTATCACCGGAATTGGGAACGCTTGGCGCAGCGCTGGTGCCGAACAGGCTCTGCGCGGAGGCCGGATAATTGACCTTGAGCGACACCTGGCCGGACCCGCTTTGGCCGCTCGTGTCCGTGATCGTGTAGCTGAAACTCGCCGCCCCGGCATAGCTGGCGGTGGGCGTGAAGGTCACGGTCTGGTTCTGCGAATCGTAGCTTACGCTTCCATTGGCCGCGTTGCTGACGCTGGTAAGTGAGAAAGCCAATCCGGACGCGTTGGTATCGTTCGCGAGCAGCGTCGATGCCGCAATGTTCAGCACGCCATTTTGACTAACCGTGAAGCCGCTGTCGGCGTTCGCTTGCGGCGCGCTGGTTGCAGCGGAGCCGTTGAAGACGACATCGACCCAATAGTTCGAGGATTTGTAGGTATTCGTCGGGAACGCGCTTCCGGATCCGTAGGCATAGACTCCGTTGCTGCCGGCCAGAGCCGTCAACTGGCCGTTGACAAGCGACGTCGTGAAGTAGTTCTGGGTACCGGAATAATTGCCGTTGGTGTGATAGGACGCGACGTAGGTGGTGCCTGCCGTGATCGCGACCGGGGTGGAGAAGTTGACCTGCTGCCAGCCGCTGGCGGTCTCGTTCGTGAACGTGGCGGTCGCGAGCAAGGTTCCGGTCGAGCTCCAGAGATCCGCAATATGGGGACCGATATTCAACGATCCCTTGTAGAAGCGCAGGCCCGTGATCGTCCCGCTCACGGATGCGGTAAACTTGACGCCGACTTCGATGGGACTGGTATCGCCGCCATTGGGGACGCTCGGCGCATCATTGGTGCCAAACAGGCTCTGCGCCGAGGCCGGATAATTAACCTTGAGCGACACCTGGCCGGTGCCGGTTTGGCCGCTCGTGTCCGTGATCGTGTAGGTGAAACTCCCCGCCCCGGCATAGCCAGCGGTGGGCGTGAAGGTCACGGTCTGGTTCTGCGAATTGTAGCTTACGCTTCCATCGGCCGCGTTACCGACGCTGGAAATCGAGAAAGCCAGCCCGGACGGGTTGGTGTCGTTCGCGAGCAGCGTTGATGCAGCAATGTTCAGCACGCCATTTTGGCTTACCGTGAAGCCGCTGTCTTCGTGAGCTTGCGGCGACGTCGTTCCTGAATCGGTGAAAACGACGTCCACCCAGTAATTCGCGGCGTCGATAGAGGACGTGTTGCTGGGGAAAGTCGGGCTACTGCCGTAGGCATAGACGCCGTTGAGGCTGCTACCGGGCGCGGTGAGCGCACCTTTCGTAATGCCGTCATAGTCGATGAAATAGAAGTCCGTCGAGGAATAGTGGCCGGTGTTGGTGTGATAGGAGGCGACATACGTGACGCCCGCTTGGACATTGACAGGCGTCGCGAAATCAACCTGCTGCCAGCCGCTCGCTGTTTCGTTGCTAAAGGAGGCGCTCGCGAGCAGCGTGCCGTTGGTGGTCCAGAGATCGCCGATGTGAGTGCCGGTATTATCAAGCGCCTTATAGAAGCGAATGCCAGTGATCTTGCCCGACGCGGTAGGAACGAATTTGAGGCCGACTTCAACTGCGCCGGAATCGCCGTTCGAAATCACCGCAGGCGTGTCGGTCGGACTGAAGAGCGTCAGGCTGGAAGACGGCGTGACCGTGTAGGTCGTGCCCGTACCAGGTGTTTGCAGGTTCAGGCTGTCGTCGACCGCCCTGGTCTTGAGATTATATGCCCCCTGAGCGCTTGCGACGAACGTATATGACCACGTCACGCTCGCCGTGCCGACGTTGCTGTTGGCTGGATGCCACGTTGTTCCACCGTTCGTGGAGATTTCGACGCCGGCAATCTTGCCGCCCACGTCAGTGGCCGTCCCCGTCACCGTGATCGATTGGCCCTCGACAACGCTGGTCGCCGAGAGATTGCTGATGGCAGAGGTCGGCGCCGTAGTGTCTGTCGACTGAATCGTGGCCACCAGGTTCGCCTGCAGCGTCGCCGGCTGAACGCCCATGTCGGCGAAGAGGTTGACCATCGCCTGCTGGACATTTGGGTCCACCGGAGTCGCAGGTCCGTCGTGGTCGCTGGCAAGCGCCCACGGCCAGTTGATTGAACCGGCTGAGAATATCAGTGCGCCACTAACGGGATCCCGATGCAGCACGAGGTTGTGGGTCGCCGTGCCTGCTCCGAACGTGTTACCGTAATCAAGCAGATACTTTCCGTCCACATTGACTGTCGAAGACGAGACACTGACCAACCCCGCCGGACGGAATCCGTTGTCCGGCGCGACGTCCCATTCAACGCCCAATAGGCCGGGTACGAGCGAGGCGGTCTGTCCGGGGGAGGTTTGCGCGACGGCCGTATTGCGCCAGAAGCGCAACTGGGTCATCGAGTACGGTATCGTGATCGTATCGTACCGGAATGCGTTGACCGCGAACAATGTACCAGTCAATTCATTCGAGGGAAGAGGAGCACTAAACCGCGGGTCAGAGTAGTTGCCGGTCGCCTGTCCTGATGGATCAATCAGCGCATTTGCGTGCGTATCCTTGTAGCTGATGAGCGTGCGGTTGGCTGTTCCGCTGCCATCGATGCTGGGTGCCAACCTCGTTTTCCAGAAAATTTCGTTGGCTGTGAGAAACGCAAGGTTCACACCAGCGTGCGCTGCGGCCTCTACGTTGGCGCGCTGAGCTTCGGTCCAATACTCGTCATGCCCCGCATCCATGAACACTTTGTGATTGAGCAACAACGAGCCGTTTGTCGCAGCATCGATTCCTGAAATGTAAGAGACATCGTACCCGTTTTGCTCGAGCCACTGAATGGCCGCGAACTCGGCCGTGAACGGGGAGTCTCCCCCTTCGGAAAAGGTTCCGGTGCCGTCACGCGTTACGAGGGGGCGGTTGTAACTGACCGCGTAGGCTGATCCATTGATGCCCGGGCCGTTCCCGAAATAAAGGTTGGCGCCTCCCCAACCGTTGTAAGCTTGCCAGTCCTCATCACTTGTCTGCAAGACTATATCGCTGTGCGAAGCGTCGTTCCTTATGACGAACGGGATCTGGAAAATCTGGGTGCCGTTGATGACGCTGGCGATGTAGACGCCCGAGACTGCATCGGTTGGCACGCTCCAGGCGTCGGTTACGCTCCAGTTGCCGGCATCTACGAGGCCAGTCGACGGGTCACTTAACGGAGCGGGTTGGACGACCGAGGCTGCCGCCTGATGCTGCAGACTCGTAACTAGTCTGGCACCATCGCCTCCATAATAGCCTAGGCGGTAAACATCGACGTGGTAATTCGGGTTGCCAGTCAGATTGTTGATCTTGAATTGGACCGTCCCCCCGACATCGGTGCTGATTGCTGTCGCAAACCCTTGGGTCAGAGTCGAATTGTCTCCCGGCTGAATCTGCCAGACACTTTTCGGCGTACCTGGTTTCTGGTTTTCCAGTACGATGGGATTCGGCGGTGGATCGGAGACAATGGTGCCTCCCTGCCCATCGCTTTTAAAATTCCAATTCGAGTCCATCCCCGAGAACAATAGGGTGACATCGGCCGCACCATTGCTGAAATCAACTACGCTGATATTCGAGCTATTGTCGTATTGGACGGTCGCCGACATCGACGATGTGAAGGGTAGATCTTTCAGGTCGATCAGGTTCGCTGACGAAAGCGCTGCCCCCCGGCGACGAACCTGCGATCAACCCGTGGAACTTGGCCGACTGATCGAGGACAAGCGTGCCAGCTCCCGTGTCGAACGACACGATTATGCCGGAGAACGATCCATTCAAGAACTGCCCGGAAACCGAACCTTCAATCTCAAGGATCGCCTTGTCTGCAATTTCGAAAGATCCTGTGCCGGTGACATCGCCCTTAAGCTTCCCTGTAGCAATACCATCGCCAGGGAACGACCCTGCTTCGACGGCCCCGTTGTTCACTACATCGCCTTCGACGATAAAGGGCGATCCGACACCAAACGAAAGCGTCGCGCCTGCATCAACGACCAGACTCTTAATATCAACGCTGGACGCGCTGGTGACGACATACGCTCCTGCCGCATCGAGGACCGCAGAGTCAAAGATCGTCGGGACGCCGGCGCTCCAATTCGTAGCAATATCCCAGACTCCACTGCTGGAATTGGTCCATCGCGTGGTGCTCGGGGCCGAAATCGATGATGATGTCGGCGACGTCCGTTCGTTTGCTGCAAATGGGAACGTCGGACTGTGATAGCGGCTCGTCAAAGACGTCGACGACAGCAGATCAGACAATCGCGTTTGGAAGGGAGCAGAGAAAAGATGGGGCGGACCGGATAGCCCGCTTGCTGGCCGATGAGCAAACAGCGGGATCCAAAGGCCGGGCGGATCGGAGTCCTCGAATGCATTCCACAACGGCGATTCTCGCCAAAAAACATTCAAACCCGCGGGAATATCTTCCGCTGGAAAAACGGCCCGGGCTCCCCGACCAAAGGCGCTGGCCTTTTGAATAAGCATCGCCAATCCAATTAAACAAATAACTCTTAGACATTTAATTATATTTTGAACCGCAGGTCAATTCAATGTGCACATGTTTAAAACAAATAAAATTATCGACCAAGGAGCGCTATTTCGAAGCAAAATGCGTCAGCCGAGTGATTTCGTTCAGATATTTGCCGTAACCGCTCTTCTCCAACGGTTGCGCCAAGCGCGAGAAGTTGATCACGATCGATGAAGCCGAGTCTGAAGGCAACCTCCTCGAGACAGGCAACCTTCATTCCCTGCCGCTTTTCAAGGGTCTGTACGAACATCCCGGCATCAATAAGAGACTCGACCGTGCCGGTATCCAGCCAGGCAAACCCCCGGCCCATGCGCTCAACGTGCAGCGCGCTGGCTGAAAGGTAGCGCATCTGAAGATCGGTAATCTCGAGCTCTCCCCGCGACGATGGCTCGACGCGACGGGCGTAGCGGACAACGCGATTATCGAAAAAATACAGCCCCGTAATCGCCCAATTCGAAGGTGGCCGTCTGGGCTTCTCCTCGATCGATACTGGGCGGTCCGCCTCGTCAAACGCGACGACGCCATATCGTTCTGGGTCCCGCACGTGATAAGCGAAAACGGTTGCGCCTTCCTCACGGCCTGCCGCCCTGGCAAGCAATTCGCTCAAGCCATCGCCGAAGAAGATATTGTCCCCAAGCACCATCGCCACCCGATCGGTTCCGATGAAATCGGCACCAACAATGAAGGCGTCCGCGAGACCGGCGGGGCGGGTTTGTTCCGCGTAGCTGAGCCGAATGCCCCATTGGCTGCCGTCCCCCAGCAACCGCTCGAACTGACACCTGTCTGAAGGCGTGGTGATAATCAGAATTTCGCGAATTCCTGCCAACATCAGCGTCGACAGGGGATAATAGATCATCGGCTTGTCATAAATCGGGAGCAACTGCTTGCTGACCACGTGCGTGATCGGATAGAGGCGCGTTCCGCTGCCGCCAGCCAGCACGATTCCCTTGAGCATCGGTTTCTCCTTCTCCAACCAGCCGGTCGAGACAGACTTCGAGTGAGTGGCGCCAAGGGGCCAATCGAATCCCGAACACACGTTCGGCCTTAGATGAGTCCAGGCACGAGTTCCGTGGCCGACGCGCAGCGGTGGGAAACTCTTCGGTGGTGATCGCTTCGAGCGCCGGAATTCGCGCTCCACGACGGGAAAGCTCGTAGAAGATTGCCTGCGCAAAGTCGTGCCAGCTTGTCTCACCTTGACCGGCGAGATGAAAAATACCGGCTGTGGCCCTGCGATCGGCCGTTACTGACCGTTCTGCAATCCGAAGGACGGCTTCCGCAAGGTCCAATGCTGAGGTCGGATTTCCATGTTGATCCCGAACAACCCTTACAATGGGCTGCGTCTCACATAGCCGCAGCATCGTTCGAACGAAGTTGCTGCCATAAGGGCTGTAAAGCCACGAGCATCTGATCACGGTCGCGAGCGGATGCGTGGCCAATACGGCAGCTTCGCCGGCAAGCTTCGACGCGCCGTAGACATTCAACGGCGCGGGGATGTCGCTTTCGTCATACGCATCCGGTTTCGCGCCGTCGAACACATAGTCGGTCGAGAGATGGATGAGTGGCACGCTCATCTGCCAAGCGACATTTGCTAGCGTCGCCGCGCCATCGCGGTTGATGGTAAACACTTTCGCTGCTTCAGATTCGGCCTTGTCAACCGCCGTATAAGCGGCCGCATTGATGATTGCAGACGGCGCGATCGAAGCGATGAGCTTGTCGATTCCTTCGCGGTTCTCCAGATCAAGTTCTCGGTGCCCGAGAGCCACAGCAGGCAGACCGCGCATTGCGGCGAGATCACGCAGGCACATTGCCAGCTGCCCATTCCGCCCGGCAATGAGGATGGGTCGATCGGTCATCTTCACCTCAATGTTGGATCGCGAGGAGACCCAGACGCGAGCCGTCATAGACACCGCAGCGAGCACGCTCCCACCATGCACGGTTTTTGAGATACCATCCGACCGTTTCGGCCAGGCCCTGTTCGAAGGTTCTCGTCGGCTCCCAGCCAAGTTCGCGATGTGCCTTCGACGCGTCGACGGCATAGCGCGAATCATGTCCCGGACGATCCGGCACGAAGGCAATGAGAGATCGTCTCACTCCCGCGCCCGGAGATAACCGATCCAGCACATCACAAATCCGGGTGACCACTTCCAGGTTGGATCGCTGGCTGTCTCCGCCGAAATTGTATTTCTCACCCGGTCTCCCCTCGTACAGAAGTCTTATCAAGCCGGCGGCATGATCATCGACGTGAAGCCAGTCGCGAATATTTCCGCCGTCGCCATAGACCGGTAGTGGCTTCCGGTCGATCGCATTGAGGATCGTCAACGGGATGAGCTTTTCCGGAAACTGGTACGGTCCGTAATTGTTCGAACAATTCGACACGACGACCGGCAGTCCGTAGGTTCTGAACCACGCGAGCGCGAGGTGGTCCGAGGCCGCCTTGCTCGCCGAATACGGCGAACTCGGCCTGTAGGGCGTGTCCTCGCGAAACAAGTCCTCCGGCCCCAATGAACCGTAGACTTCGTCTGTCGATACGTGGATGAAGCGGAACTGCTTCCGCCGCGGAAGCGGCAGACGTTCGTAGTAGATCCTGGCCGCCTCCAACAGCGTGTAGGTGCCAACTATGTTGGTGCTGACGAAGGCCTCGGGCCCGGCGATCGAACGGTCGACGTGGCTTTCGGCGGCCAGATGTATGATCGCATCCGGCTCGTAGTCGGCGAACGCGAGATCCATAACCTGTCGATCGCAGATGTCGGACTGCAGGAACGCATAGGACCCCAGCCCCTCGATGCTCGCCAGCGAAGCCAGGTCGGCTGCGTATGTCAACTTGTCGACGTTGATTACTGCGGCACCGGTCTGCAACACCAAACGGCGACACACCGCAGAGCCGATAAAGCCCGCTCCGCCGGTCACCAAGATACGCATTTTACTCATCTCCGCTATTCGAAAACGCAAGCAACTTGGCTGAGCGCAGGAAGGGTCTGGTCCTTTGGCGATATCTGAGCCTCTGAGGTTGTCACCGGCCACTTGATTGCTAATGCGGGATCAGCCCAATAGACGCCGCAGTCATGGCTCGGCGCGTAGACCTGGTCGACTTTGTACAAGACGACGGTCTTGGGCTGCAGCGTACAGAAACCATGCGCGAATCCCTTGGGAATGAACAGCTGCTCACCGCTTTCGCCATCCAACTGGATGGCGATGTGCTTGCCGAAGGTGGGCGATGAACGCCGGAGATCAACGGCAATATCCAGAATGGCCCCGTTCAACACCCGTATGAGCTTGGCCTGGGCGAAGGGCGGTCGCTGGAAATGCAAGCCGCGCACTGTGCCGATCCGATCTGAGCTGGACTGATTATCCTGAACGAAGTCATGGAGGATCCCCTTTTCAGCAAAAGCTGATCGCCGAAAGGTCTCACAGAAGTAGCCGCGGGCATCGGAGAACCGATCTGTTCGAATTACTTTGACATCAGGGATAGCCAAGGATCGCAGTTCCAGCATTGGGCATCCTCCTTACCGGCCCTCATTTTCCCATCGGGGGTTTGTTGCGACAGACCCTAATCCGCAATGGAATTAATTATCCGTGCGCCTATCGGGCTCGAAAGCTCACATTATTCTTGCTCCAAATACAGGCTGATCGTAACGCCCATAAAAATCTTCTAATTTGCCAATGCCGGGCCGAAGCGGCGGGTCCATATTCATTTTTATTTATTCCATTTAATATATGTTCATTTAATTTGGCAAGTAGATTTTTATATGCATATACTCCCTCGCCGTCCGTTCGTCCCCCCATAAACCTCGGTCTGCGGGCGGGCGGCCCTAATGTGCCCCACCGTCGGACAGGTACGCGATGCTCCAGAACAATCTTCGACACGCGGATAGACTGCGGATTCCGGTGACCGGGCTGGCCCAACCCGTTCAGACAGAGGGCGGAGGGATCAACGACGTCATCAATTTCGGCATCGGGCTTCTCCGACGCCAATATCTCGTGATCCTTGTCACCGCTGGACTCGTAACTGCAGCCAGCCTGCTCTACCTCCGGTTGGCGCCTCCAACCTATACGGCGCAGGTTCAGATCCTGTTGGCCAATCCAAGGCCCCAGTTTATTCAGCAGCAATCTATTCTCGCGGAGCCGGCCTTCGATCTTAATCAAATCGAGACCCAGCTTCAGCTCCTGAGATCAAAGGCCACCGCAGTTGCGGTAATAGATCAATTGAAACTGGTGGACACTCCGGACTTCAATGCGTCAGGGCTATCTCTGCAACCGCTCTGGCAGCGAATTCGGTCTTGGGCCTCGCCTGGATCGAAGAAAGACGACCCATCCGATACGCAGACCGGGCCATCGGACACTATCGTTGACGCATTTCTGAATCGGCTTTCAGCGGGGCGTGTCGGGTACAGCAACGTCATTGAGATCAGTTTCAATTCGAGCAGCGCAGCCAGAGCAGCGGAAATCGTCAACGCTGTAGCCAACACTTATGTTGCGGATCAGCTCAATGCAAAATTCGATGCCAATCGCAGGGCAACAAGCTGGCTGCAGGAAAGGCTGCGCGATCTTGGCGACCAAGCTCTCACTGCACAACGTGCCGTCGACGTCTACAAGGCCCAGAACAATATCGTTTCTTTGGACGGAAAGCCCATCGACGAACAGCAGATTATGGAAATCAACAATCGATTGGCTGCCGCACGCGCCCAGACCTCAGAGGCCACGGCCAAGTTGGCTCGTTATGAAGCTCTCCTGGCCTCCGATCCGACAAAGCGGTTCACGATGGGCAATCTGGATGCTGTCGGGGCCGATGCGACGAATAGTCCGATCATTACGGGGCTGCGTCAGCAGTATCTAGAACTCACGAGGCGTGAGGCCGAGTTGTCGGCCAGGGTGGGTCGCGATCACCTGGCAGTTGTCAATATCCGGAACCGCGCGCGGGAATTTCGCGTCTCTATTTTCGACGAAGTCAAGAGACTTGCCGAAGTCAGCCGAAGCGAATTCGAATTCGCCAAACAACGTCAGCAAGAAATCGAAAAGCAGCTGTCCAAGGCGGTTTCGCAATCCCGTTCAGTCAACTCTGCTGAACTGACTATCAAGGACTTGGAAAGCCGGGCAAAGGGCTTGCGTAGCTTGTACGAGACCTTCCTGCAGCGTTACATGGGCTCCGCACAGCAGGAGACATTCCCAATCTCCGAAACCCGGCTACTTTTCCCCGCTTCGCCGCCACCGAGCAAGAGCAAGCCAAAGTCAAAGCTGGTGCTGGCGCTCGGCATCCTCGGTGGTCTCGCGCTGGGCGTCGGCTTGGCGCTCCTCCGAGACATCATGGACCGCGTCTTTCGTACCTCTTCGCAAGTAGAAAGTGTGTTGGAATTGCCTTGCCTGTCTTTGGTCCCATTGTTGCCGGCCCGCAAATTTCCGAAGCTACCAGTTCGACCCCAGCAAACCCACGATGATGTTCAGCAACAGATAGCTTCGTCTCCAACCGCAATTCATCGAACCGTGATCGGGATGCCGCTATCTCGATATACCGAGGCAATCCGTTCCATCAAGCTGGCCATCGACCACAATCCGGCGAAAATCTCCTCCCAGGTCATCGGCATTACCTCGGCCCTGCCGAATGAGGGGAAGACCACGATTGCAGCCTCGCTCGCGCAATTGATCGGGCACACCGGCAAGAGAGCCATCATCGTCGATTGCGACCTCAGGAATCCCTCACTGTCTGCTACATTTGCGCCGAAAGCTGTCGGCGGAATCGTCGAAGTTGCGAATGGCAGCCGCTCACTCGAGGAGACTATTTGGCGGGATCCTACGACCAATCTTGCATTTCTACCCGCCGTGCGGCGAGGGCCTCTGCTTCACACCAGCGAGATTCTTTGCGCCGACGCGATGAGCAAACTGTTCGACCGCTTGCGAGCTGAATATGACTACGTCATCGTCGACCTTCCCCCACTGACGCCCTTAGTCGATGTTCGAGTCACTTCATCTCTCATAGACTGCTATATCCTAGTTGTTGAATGGGGCCGCACCAGAATAGATGTCGTCCAGCACGCACTGCACACTGCACCCAACATTCACGAATCGCTGATCGGAGCAGTTCTCAGCAAAACGGATACCAAGGCCATGGCTCGATACGACGGTCATCAGAGCTACTACTATCACGATAGCCACTACATCCATTATGGGCTTTCTGGGTCTTGAGGCTGTCTCGTAGTGGCCTCCCCGTTCTCCGCCTAGCGGATCAGTGGAGTGGCCGCGCGACAAGGTGGTGTTTAAATGATTATCCGGCTGGTCATGTTAGCCGAGTTAGGGGCGATCACCGCGGCGCTCACATTGCCGGAAAGCCTACAGAGCTTGGGATTGGCATCGTTCATACTTGCAATAGCCGCGTTCGTTGTAGCGATCTTTCCGTCATCCGCCCCCCTCGGGCTCGCCAAGCTGCTCCGACCTAATCTCGTCGTTGTACTCGCGGCGCCGGCGCTCTGGATGGCGTTACAGGCGGTGCCGATGCCCGTGGACACGCTCGGCAATCCCATCTGGACAACTGCTTCGGCGGCCTTAAACGAGCCTCTCGCCGAAATGATTACTGTCGATATCGGTGCGACTATGCTCTCGCTCGCGCAGTATTGCGCTGTGCTCGCCGCGGCCTTCGTCACTGCGGTCGTCACGCTTGACCGATATCGCGCAGCGCAAGTCCTGCATATCCTACTGTCGGTAGCCACCATTGCGACAGCCATGTGGTTCGGTAAGGAAGCACGTGCTGTCGCCGGCCCCGATGGCTCAACCGTCGCTGTGCTTGGCGTCTTGCTCGCCTGCGCGACGGCAATACGCGCAGTGGATCAATTGCGGCGGCACAGTCGGCCAGGAAAAGTCGCGCCGGCCCCGCTCCCTGCTCTGTCCGCCGCGATCATCGCAATGATTGTGTGCATGACCGCGCTGCTCATTCGGACCAACTCGGCCGCCGTCATTGCCGCCCTCCTTGGATCAGGAACTTTGGTCTCGGTGTTCAGTATTCGGAGGTGGTATTTGGGCTTGTGGGGGACCGCTGGTGTTCTCGCAACCGCCGCAATACTCTTTATTGCCGGCGCAACCGTCATTCCATTCAGGACTAACACCGATGTGACGATCGCGTTGTCAACGAGCAGCCAGATCGCGACAGAACGGATGCTACAGGACGTCAGGCCCGCGGGATCCGGTGCCGGCGCTTCGACGGTCCTCTTGCCTCTTTATCGGGACGTCGATATCGGCGCCCCGCGAGAAAGGTCAACGGCTGCCGCTGCAATCGTTATCGACATGGGGTGGGCATTCCTTTGCGGCCTCGTAGTGATAGCAATGCTCAGCGCTTGTATTCTGTTCAGGCGTTCTCTGTCACGAGGTCACGATTACGTATATCCAGCCTTGGGCGCCGGCGCTTCGATTGCACTGCCAATACTAGCGTTTTCCGACCACGGAATTCTGGGTCTGGGCGCATCGCTCCTGGTCGCAGCGCTTTTTGGGCTTGCGTTCGGCCAAAGCGTACCCGGTGTGGGCCGCGAGGTCTTAATCGTGGAATCGAAAGAGGCCTCGAATTGGATGGCCGGTCCCGTTCCGGCGTCTCGTCCAAGGCTCGCCTCAGCGCTTGTCACCATTTGGCCGCGCGTTGCCCTGATGGTGCTTGGAATAGTGCTGATCATGCAGACAATATGGATGGTTCTCCCCACGTGGTATCTCGCTGGTCAGTCTTCTTTGTCGGCAGCTGTTTCGGCCGCAACGGCATGGCCAAACGGAATCTCGAAACCAGTTTCGGTTGCGGCCGCGCGCGAAGACTTTCGAATCCAAGGGGAATCGCGATCCCGCGGGGAGCCAGCTCTCGCCGCGGACGAGCAAAAGACCGAACTTCCGGCAGCGTCGAGTTCTTTGGTCCGGTCATTGCACTCTTCGCCGCTTCACGGCGACATTTGGCTCATGCTCGCGGCGGCGTCGAAGCAGAATTCGTCCCAGTCCAGCACGGCAGCCATGCTCAAGATGTCGTACTATACTGCGCCGAACGATTTGGATCTGCTGCCGCTAAGGCTATCGGTCGCGCTCGCTACAGATGCTGTGGTACGGGAGCTTGAATTTCGGGACTTGATCAAGCGGGACGTCCGCCTCGTCGTTACGCGTGGATCTGCTATCAGACCAGCGCTTGTGACCGCGTACCGGTCAGCCTCAACCGAGGGGAAGATCTATCTCGAGAGCCTAATTTCGGAGTTGGATCCGACGTACCTCGACAACATGCGCGCGCCGCGTTCTCGTCAGGGTTCTCGATAGAATCCTCTGGCTCTGTGACGGCGGCTTGGAAGCCTTACTTCTGCGACAAAACGCTCCGCGAGTGAAACTGCGGCTCCAGGACCCGGGTACGGAGCCCACCCGACTGCGTTGCGAGTTCCGGCACCGGAAGAATTTCCGGCACGGACCATGACTTCGGGCAAATTTAAATCACACGAACCGTCATTTCATACTTGATAAATCCCATAGATTAATAATAAATTAAATAGTTAATCTAGGGTGTCCGACAATGAATTTCGTGAACCGACATTTCCCCGATCAAGATGAGACGGATTGTGTCAGTCCCCGGCCAGCAGTACCCCGCCAGCATAACTGGCCCCTCCGATACGACTCGATCGAATACGTGGCGCTCTGTGCGGATGTTGCCACCATTCTATTCGCGAGCGTCGTTTCTAGGTTGCTGCACCAAATTCAAAATGCGCAGGCTGCAGGTGACTTGAGTAACGCACTTTGCTTGGCACTAGTCAGCGCAGCTTGTCTCGTTTGCCTGTTGAAGACCCATGGCCTTTATCGGCCAGTTGAGCTCCTCGTCCTCCGAAATCAGATACGCGCCCTGTGTTTGGCCTGGACGTCATTGTTGCTTTTGATTTGGGCCGTGTACGGCTTTGCGATTGGTCCGGGCTCTTCTCAAGAAGCAGGCTCACTCTTCGCTGTCATCGGCCTAGGCTTGCTTATTGCCGAACGGTGGGGTGTCAGGACACTTCTCGGTAGAGGCCTGAGCGGTAGAAAATTTGCTAGCACGAACATCGCTTTGATCAGCGATCAACCGCTATCGGAAAATGCCGGGCTGTCTGAAACGTTGGCAATGCACGGTTACTGCGTCAAGGGAAGGTTCAGCTTGCCTCCGATTGGCTTCGGTCTCTCGCCAGCAGAAGGCGGCTCGCCAGCCGCGTGATTGACTACATTCGCAGTTCCCAGCTCGACCAGGTGGTGGTGGAAGCTAACCCGGAGCGATGGCCCGAACTTCGGGCCTTGGTTGCCGATTTGCGGGTATTGCCTTTCCCGATCATGTTCGTGCCGGTCGGCACAACATCCGAGTTGCTTCGACATCCTACGCGGAGTCTTGGAAGTGCCGTTTGTGTAGAACTTCAGCGCGGTCCCCTCACGCCCATCGAATGCGCGACGAAGCGAACCATTGATCTTGTTGGCGCAGGTCTCGCCTTGACGATATTTGCACCGCTCCTCGCGCTGGCTACGGCGGCGATCAAGCTGGATTCTCCTGGCCCTGTATTCTTTCGACAACAACGCTGCGGCTTTAACGGCCGGACCTTCTTGATCCGCAAATTTCGGACGATGCATGTGCTCGAGGACGGGCCTGTGATCCTTCAGGCCAACCGCGCCGATCGACGCGTTACCCGCGTCGGCAAATGGCTGCGCCGGACAAGCTTCGACGAACTGCCACAGCTGCTGAATGTACTCGACGGCAGCATGTCACTGGTGGGCCCCCGTCCTCATGCCTTGGCTCACGACGGAGAATTTGACAAGCTGGTGCGCAACTATGCCCTTCGCCGCAGGGTCAGGCCGGGATTGACCGGGTGGGCTCAAGTCCACGGCTGCCGCGGCCCGACTCCCACAGCGGTCATGGTCGAAACACGTGTGCAATATGATCTCTGGTACATCGACAACTGGAGCCCTCGGTTGGATCTCGCAATCTTGCTGCGAACCCCCGTGGAGGTGCTGCGTGGCCGCAATGCCTACTAGGCGCACAGATTTATGTGGCTGCGCCGGCTAGCTTGCCGCCGATCATTGCCGATCCGGTCAGCCCCGCTGACGAAGCTTAGGACCCGCTTCGCCTATACGAAAGTCCTCGACCCTTCGACCAGACTTCACGGCTGCAACCAACCACCGCGGCCGCTTGCCGCGCCCTGACCAGGTCTCGGACGTCTGTGGATTCCGATACTTCGGCAGAACTCGTGGATATTTACGCCTCTGCTTGCCGGTCGGAGACGCGCCTGCGCCACGGGAGTCCGCTAAAACAGCCATCCCGCCCCCGAGAACTGCTAAGCGCTTCTCCAGTTCGTGCTTCTCCGCTTTGATCCGCTCAGACAACATCCCGCTAATTTCCTCATGAAGCGACCAGAGATCGTCAAGAGACATGGATTCTAGTTCGAGTTTCTTAGCCGACATGGGCTCACCTTTTAGTTGCGATCATCTAATATTGGCCCGATTGACATTAATCAAGACAAAGAGCCAAATTATCCCCGCAAAATGCGCGGAACCGACTGGAACCTTCGTTCCAGATAGCTGCGTCTCGGTTATTAATCAAGTCTGGAAGATGAGTGATCCGCAGAATTTAACCGCGGAGAAGTAATTTCACGCGCCCAGCGCAGGGCCGCGGAACACATCAAACGTCAAACCGGACCTGGGGGATGAGATCAAGCCGGCCGCGTGAACAACTTTCCGCGCCGCAGCCTCAAGAAGGACGCTTGACGCGCGGAGGCGCCCTTCCTTCGTCTGGGCATCCTTATTACCGTACGGTCGTCCCATACCCGCAGACGGCAGCGAATGACTTCGATATCCCGCAGTGCACGCTGCCTGAGCTCGATTTGGGCCATCAGAGCCTGGATGTCCGAAAATGAAGCCGAGGGAACAATGAATCGGCTGACTGAATCTTGAAGACGTTCAAGAGGAAGTTCGATCAAGACTACTCCTCCATCCGCAATTTCTTTGCTTGTCGAAAGCATTAATAAATAATCGTCGCAATAATTATTAAATCATATATAATAATTTTATTGTCAGGTCAATTCCGGTGCTGACTTCGTCAATCGTTCATTCGCGGCTCGGGTCACGATACTCGAATGTAGAAGATGATAGATGGACAACCAGTCAGTCGAACGGTGACGAGAATGCTATGCGCAAGCAGGATCTCGAAGCTATGGATTTTGAGGAACTTTGGCTTCTCCACGAGGAGCTGACCAAGATTCTTGCTGAAAAGATAACCGCCGAGAAGCGGGAACTGGAAAAACGTCTTGCGCAACTCAACCAACCCGAGCAATTGGGCCAAGCTGGAAGCGGGGCGGCGGAGACGAGCCAACTCCCGCGCCGCAAATATCCCAAGGTCATGCCCAAATACTACAACCCGCTGCAGCCGACAGAGACTTGGTCAGGACGTGGCAAACAGCCTCGCTGGCTGGTAGCCGCCCTCCAATCAGGCCACACGCTGGAGGAGTTCAGAGTCCGCGAGACCGGCGAATCGTCAGATCGTAATGCTCATGATCGAGAGCACTCCTGACTCGGCTTGCGATCGCAAAATTTTGCCGCTGATCTGTCAGACGTCGCTGTCGACCCTAGACTTTTCCAGCACGAGCCACGGTAGCCGCCTTCCACAGAAACTGTAAGGTGTCCACTCTCGGCATCGACCACAATCCACGGCGCGCGCTGGTTTGCGCGTGATCAACGGTCGCCTCCCGCCGGTAGTTTCTGAGGTCCAGGACCGTCATTGCCAGCAAGGGCAGACGTGAGGCCGGAAAGCGCGCTTGCATCAATTGACGAATAAGCTGTAGCCGCGGAATTAGTCGGGAGCGCAGCGCGTGCGGAATCTCGACTCCAAGCAGCGCAGCGAGAACGACCAGCTGGGTTTCGACCGCATTCCTCGTCAACTCGCCGGAAACATGAGAGGCAAGCTCATTCCAGTCGAGCCCCCCAGTGGAGCTGTTCAGATCACGCAATTCAACCAAATGCCGCAGATCCATGTCGCCGAGCCAATAACCATAGTCTTGAAATTGATCATGGATGATCAACATGAGCGCTCGGTACGTGGGCGTCGGAATTCGCACGCTCCCCCGCCCTAGCGGCGCAAAAACGCAATGGTTCAAAGCATGTCCGGCGCGACGATAGGCGTATGCGGGGCCTGGGACGGCCCGCTGAAGATCGATAGCGCCGGCATCTGTCGACCGAATCAGCTCTACAAACCATCTCCGGCTTTCGGGACGAGCCTGATCATGAATTTGATAGCCAATTGCTCGAAGTGCAGCGACCGCTCTTTCAACTTCGTCCGGTATAACCATCAGATCGAGGTCGGACATCAGCCGAACTCCGCGCCGCTCGTCAGCCACGGTGGCTAGCGTCGCCGCCCCCTTGAGCAGCACTGGCGTAACTCCCCGGTTATTCATCGCAACGACGGCTTCTTCCAATTGAACCGCCAACCGGTCGTTGCGCAGTACGTTTCGGTGATAGATCTGTCGGATATACGCGCAGACGTCGTCCGGCAACACCGATGCAAATTGATCGACGAAGTCAATAAGCGCGGGCGTCGTTAACGTCTGGTTTGCGAGGCCGATTACGGACGTCCACTCCACATCGGCAGGCGGCAAACCTCGAAGGCAATTACAGAGGCTCGTCAGTGCCGCACTATGCTTTGCCATTGCACAAGTCCATCAGCAGCGCCCGGGCCTCACCCGACTGGGAGTAGGTAAGCTGAAACGATCGCGCGCCGGCAACAATCCGCTTCAAAGCAAAAAACCCGGCCTGCGACAGCCTTCCGTCGGCGGCAAATGCGCCGTCAATGAGCCGCTTCATCGAATCCAGCTGATCCAGCGATACCAGCTCGGCCGTGCCGCTCGCAACCCGGTTCAAAAAAATGATCCAACTCGCAGAAAGGCTTCCAATGTGCGTGTTCCGAATTGGCAAGTATCGCACCTGAGCGCCGTCGGCCCTGCAATGCGTGACGCCGTCCCAACTGCTATGCAACAGCGACAACAACTCCCATGACCCTTCCTTGAGAGTGAGAGCAAATGGAAATCCACAGACCGCGCCATCATCGCCAATCAGCGCAACATCGTCACCGGCATACTGAAATCCTGCGTCCACCAATTGCAGTGTAAGCGTCGACTTGCCGGCTCCCGGCTGGCCGCACAACAGCAAGCCAGTCCCGCAATTCGCAAGAGACGCGGCATGGAGGGCGAAGACCCATCGATCGCTTCGAATAAGCCGCTCGGTCAAGTACGCTTTGACTGTAGGTGCAAGTGCTTCGAGTTCACATCTGTGGACGCCCCCGTCAATTCCTCGGAAGAACACTCGATCGTCCAGCAGCATCGCCTCGATTGCGATATCGTTTTCGCCATCCTCGTTGTCCAGGATGCAAAATAGCGAAACCAACCGCTGCAGGAGCTCCCGATTGTCAGCCCGGACACTGATACGATGCCGCCCTAAAATGGCTGAGAAGGCACAACTGGCCGAGATTTGCCAATCGACGTCGAGCAGCCCTTGATCTGTCCAAGCGTCTATAGCCTGCCACGTGAACCGGCGCGCCGCGTGCTCAACAATGTCCAGCTCTCCGAGCTCCCGATAAACGGTTGCCAAAGAAGCGCCCTCTGCCAACTTGCACCAGATAAATGCACCCAGCTGGTCCAGCTGATAGATGTTCTGCCTTGTCTCACTAAATAGCACGGGTCGGCCATCCAGCAGTGCGAAGACTGCATCCACAGCTGGCCTCAACACCACTTTTTCTGATGATTTTTCGAGCACGGCTCCAGCCAACATGAGCAGTATTCAATCTCGTCACCGTGCCGAGCCAACCGCGACGAAATCTGCGATGCACTGTTCCACAGCCTTCGATGGAACGAACAGCCGCCTCAGATCCAAGCCCAGCATCTAGCGTGGGCACACATCACTTCGAAAATGGCCAGACACCGACGGGTCAAGCAGCCAGCTGATTGCCCTCGCCTGTTCTGGTTCGAGAATTGTTCACCACATCTTCTGTACAATCGCTGTGCCGCACAGCTAAGCGGTAAGCGTCCAACAGATACCGGCAGGCTTCACGATCAGCACTGCGCTCTTTTAAAATGCGTTCTCTCTCACCGATGATTATTAATTGGTCGCGCATTTTGGCGAATTGCAGCGTGGCGGAGCCGATGTTGCGCTTGTTATGATTTGATTCCCACATGGTTCCCTCCCAGCACAGTACAACTTACAAAAGTTAGCTTACGTCATGCGGCAGAATTGACAATAAATATTCGCGGCGTCAAATATAATAAAAATGCGCCGTATGATTGAACCTGCACCATCCCCCTTGATACCAAGGGGCGCGCTCGTAGAAGGCGCTCAGAGACCCGCCGACGATTAGCCGGCTCATCAACGGCAGATATCCATCGAGCCTTATTCTGATTTCCAGAACGCATACGCTCGATTCATTCGGGCAAATGCGATTTAATTTGCAAATTGATTTTTTCGAAGCGAACATATGACGAAGTGAAGAACGGGGAGTGAAGCTGTCGAGAAGCGCCGTCACCGGCATCTCTCATGGCGCCAAGCAAACGCCCAGTGCCCGATGCCGCTAAGTAAACAGCACTCCCACTCAAGCCAGCCGGTTTCCGATCAGCAGCGAGCAATATCTAGGAAAGGCCTACATGGGTATGATTAATGGTCAAGTGCCCCCAAACCGGTCACGTTATTCCCACCGGTATCATGTCCGATCGTGAGACATTTCTGCGAAGCGTCGTGTTTTTCGGCAATACTCATTGTCCAATTTGCCGCGCCAATCACAATTGGTTTGCTCGCGAGGCTTGGGTGGAAGAGCCGGTCACTCAGCTTGTCAAGATGTTCGGAGGGGCGCCGTCGTGCTGATGTCGAATATCGTCGGCGTATACGTCTAGCCGAATTAACGATGGAATGCGGACCGGATGGATAGCCTTATTTGGCACCGCGCTTGCTGAGTTCTATTGCGCTCCCCCTTCCGACCCGTGGAAAGGAACTTGGCCGCGCCTGATAGAAGCGAAATGATGCGATTCTCAATGGAGACTGTTGCTATGCCGCTTCGGCCAGATCCGCAGCGGCTATGTGCAGTTGAGAGATCAGGGTCCTACCTCCTCTCAGCTGATCGCTATCATGGTCGCTTCGCCCTCACCGGGTGGAATCGCGCCTAGCTTCAAACTTCGCAGGCGACCGCGCTAAGCGGGGATGCGGATCTCGTTCATCGGCCCGATCGCCGATAACGGCTCCTGCAAAACATTAAACGACTGGTCGCCTGCAAATTGTCCGAGCGAGAAAAAGCCGCAGCGAATCTCCGCTGCGGTTCTCGACAGGAGGCGCGCCTCCTGGATGTGGAGTCCTGATTGGGACGCGCTGCACGATGCTGCTAGGCTGAGCGAGGGTTCACGATGGTGTACCCCCTTAGGGAGCGCGCGTGGATCCTCGTCGCGTGCCCTCCCGAGTTTGCGTCATACGCCAACCAGATGTCACCGGCGATGTGCCGCTCCAGGACAAAGACGTGTCCGCGTCGCGCTGCAGCCATTCCCGGGGCGGGCGAGGCGCGCGGAAAACGCAGCCAATTAGCCGCCAGGTTAAGTTCCGGCACTATGCGACCAAACACTCGTATTGCCGCACCACATCCACAGAACGATCGAGGGCAACCGGCTGGACGACCGCCGACGATCTCAGTCTCAGCCATGTCTGAGCTGACTGCGGACATCCTTAAGCTCCGAACAGCATCTGGTTTTAGACCTCGTGCTGATCTGCTAGATCTCTGCATGTGCACCAACGACGTTGAAAAATCGCAGGGCATAGTGACGTTGCATTCGGGTGGAGGAGGACGTAAAGGGCGCGCCTCCGAAGAAACGGAGATTGTTAAAGCGAAAATTAACGCAGTTACTACTCGACTAAACATGCAGGGACTCCCGATTAATGGCCCCGCCCAGCCAAGAGAACGCCTTGTATTTTGTCGAATTTAAGCTTGCCGTTTAAAGTTTCTCACTTGAATAAATTAAATAATTGAACAAGATTTGGCGACCTATGCCGGCCTTATGTCTCTTTGCGATGCATTGCGAGCAAGGTTGGAGCGCACGCGGAATGAGAGCCCAAGGGCCGGGCACACGCAATCGCGGGCATGGAATCTCGCCGGCTTTGAGGCCAGGGTACCCCTCCGGCAGCGCACGGTTGAGTGCCGTCGCCCTAACAGCATCCGCTCGCTTTGCCGTCGTGAAGAATGTTCAATCGCATAAATTCCCGGGAGATGGCCTCAATGGGGCCCTCACGTTTTGGCGGGGCGCCTGCTGCTTAGTCCTTCCTCCCGCCGGGGTGACATCTTACTGATAGATCCGTCTGAGTTTTCGAATGATCCACCGTGCTCGCCATCGGCGCAGCTTTAGGGCCTAGCAGTCTGCTGAAAAACCCCTCGCCAGGAAGGGGACTTGATGATTCACTTTATCATCTCGAATCGGCGGAGACGATCATGCGCGGCAGGTTTACGGATCAGGGCGGCCTGTTTTCGTACATCGCGCCGGATAAACGTGTGCCAGCGAACCATCCGCTGCGGAAGGTCCGGGAACTTGTCCGGGATGTTTTGAATGATTTGAACCGCAGCCTTGGAAAGCTATACGCCAGCGAGGGACGTCCTTCGATCCCTCCGGAGCAATTGCTGAGCGCCTTGCTGCTGCAGGTGTTCTACGGCATCCGCTCGGAACGCCAGCTGATGGAGCAGCTGGACTACAATCTTTTGTATCGCTGGTTCGTGGGACTGTCGCCGGACGATCCGGTCTGGGACCCGACCACCTTTACCAAGAACCGGGAGCGGCTGCAGAACGGCGATGTGTTCACGAAGTTCATGACCAGGCTTCTGAACCATTCTCAGGTCAAGCCGCTATTGTCGGACGAGCATTTTTCGGTGGACGGAACGCTGATCGAAGCCTGGGCTTCGCAGAAGAGTTTTCGCCCCAAGGACGGCAGCGGCGACGATGATGACGGCGCCAACTTCCATGGCCAGAAACGCAAGAACGACACCCATGCGAGCACCAGTGACCCGGACAGCAGGCTTTATCGCAAGGCGGCCGGACGGGAGGCCAAGCTTTGCTATATGGGCCACGCCACCATGGAGAACCGGCATGGGCTGGCGGTGGCCGGCAGGGTCACGCATGCCAATGGCACCGCCGAACGCCGGGCTGCGGAGGTCATGCTGAAGGCGAGACGCAAAGCCGCAGGTCGCCGCATCACGGCTGGTGAGGACAAGGCATACGATACGGCCGATCATGTCGCCAACCTTCGCGCCATCGGCGTGACGCCGCATGTGACACAGAACCAGGCCATCACCAAAACCGGCAAGAACCGTAACAGCGCGATCGACGAACGAACCACGCGGCATCCGGGATACGGCATGTCGCAATCGCGCCGGGCGATGGTCGAGTGCATTTTCGGATGGGGCAAGCAGCATGGCACCATGCGCAAGACCAAACATCGGGGCATCGCTCGCGTCGCCGCCGACTTCCTGCTTAATCTGATCGCCTATAACCTGATCCGAATTCCCAAACTGCTCGCCGCATAGCCACCCCGCGCCGGGGCACACTCAATAACAAGCTAGAAATTACATCCAACTCTACCGCGCCGCTCCAAAAACGACCGGCGGAAAAATGAAAATTCTCCATTTCAAGGTTTTTCAGCAGACTGCTAGGACGAAAATCGGAGCCAGCCTGGTCGGCAGCGAAAGGGACACTGCGTGCCACCTCCTCCGCGTTACTGTCGTGCACCCCACGCTAGCGAGACGTAAAGATGCACCGCAAGCAGAAAGACAGCCGCATATCCCGTGAAGAACAACATTTGGGGTACCGCTCGAAGAATGACCTCTTTGATATTGCCCATATGAGCCTCTCGGTGCGCCCTGTTCGGTGGCACGGGGCTAAAGGCTGCGCTCTTACGATCGAAGCTGCTTTTGCAGATCGTTACGCTCTTCAAGTAGTTCGTTCAGACGTTGAGCATTGCCAATTTGTGTTTCCTGCCACTCGATTCGATCCTCTGCAGTCCATAAGTAAGACTCTCGATTGAACCGATCTTTTTCAAATCCATCGACTTGAATGTACATCTCGATTTCACGCTCAACCTTGTCCAACTGCTCCTGGAGAGCCCTCCGTTGCCTCGGTGGCCACGTTTTAGCAATATCCGTCACCCGACTGAACCTACACCCCAAGTGAAGAAGCTTGGCATCCGCATGCTCCGACGAGAATGGGAGCTCCGGATTGGATTTATTGGGCGACTTGTTGAGCGAAGCGATATGTGTGCTTGGTAATGAATGCATCGACATTGGAATAGCTCAATTTATGGGAGCGACATCGACAATATTATTCTACCCAAATATCTGAGGAATATACCTTAAGCTATAGCATTTCAATTCCATAGATAATCACAGACGTCGCCGGGCTCCCCGACGGCGCCTTGGCTGCCATGTGGGAATTGAGCCCGTTGCAACTTCTTATTTATATGCTCCAATGATTATTTTTATTAATTGAACAATGGACACACTGAATGCCATGAGGGCCAATCCAGGCTGCTTCGCTGTCGATGCGGACAGGGGCTGACGGCTCTGCCATGCCCTTTCGGCGAACGAATAGAACAACCATCTGCCTCACGCGGATGAAGGTGGCGCTATGACGGAGCGGGGATGTCCGCGCCTCCCGCTATTCTTTCCGCAGGCTTTCGGCATGCCCCTTCAGGACCGCTGGTTGTCGCGATATAGCGATCAAGTTCGTGACCATTTGCGTCAGGTGCGGCAGGGTATCGCTGGGCTGGGCGACATCGATATCGTCCACTTGCCAATATAGGACCCGGTCCGCCACAGCCGGAAAGTGGCGTTCGATCATCGATCGATGCTCAGCCTCTTTCAATCCTATGACGACATCTGCTCGACTGAAGTCAGCTAAACTGCACGCCTGCGGAAATTTATCAGCGCCCTTCGGGCTAATTCCTAGGGCTTGCAACCTCTCGAGTGCAAAGCCGGAGATGGGACCGGTGTTCTCAAGCGCCCCCCTCTCGGAAGAGCCTCTGGAGAATGCTCGCCAGGGCAGATCCTCTTGTTCAGCAAGGTGATTGAACAGTTCCTCCGCAAACCGGCTGCGGTAGTAGTTGCCCGTACAAAGGAAAAGAACCCATTTGCAGTTTTCAGTCATTCCGAGACACCAGGAAATGGAAGTTCGATCATGGCTGGAGGCGTGAGTTTATCTCGAATCGCGCCAATCTCCTCGACCCAACGATCACCAGCTTATCTCCTGTAACATCGCTGGCCGAAAGCTTGGCGAAGGCGCCGCGGGCGCCATACCGCACCGTCAGCTATTCTGTCGAATGAAGAATGGCATCAGCTTTTCGAAGATTTGCGACCGAAAGCGATCAATCTCCCAGGTAAGCGCATCGCTAAACCCTGTGGCATACGCATGGATAGTGGCTCGGTCCGCAGTCACCTTGGTGGGCACCCCATTTACAACCACCAAACCAGTCAGAACCTTTCCATCCCATTCAACAGCGCGATTACAATCGACCGACATGGCAACTTCCAATATAAATGACAGGATGGTCTTATATCGTACCAAATCACGTAGATCCGCATGGGCACAATAGAAGGATAAAGAGGCATGATCCCAAACTTGCGCCAATCTACTTGATTCTAATAACACGATTAAATCGATGATTGAAATGGAATTTACATCGCCGCGGCGAATAAAAGCATCATGGTGCAAACTCGCTGGTTGATCGAGAGTGACGAGGACGAAGCGAAGTAGTCGGCTGCTCTTAGCGGGCCGAAGTCTCTCGCGTCGGAGCAACTTCGTTTCGCGTGAATCCAACCTGCGGGACGGGGCCAGACTATACTGCCAGCGTCCCGTGACGCGGCTCGGATACTCAGAGCTTCGGAGATACTCCACGACCTTTTAAGTCTAGAATTAATCGGATGAGGTCGATGGCCCGGTACCGGGCTCCGTCGTCTTTACCGCCTCGATTTGGCTGGCGTCACCGATTGCTTGTCGAAGTCGAGGCGGAAGGCCCGCAGATACGCGTCCATAGCCCCGGTGAAAGCAACTCCGCCCGCCGTGACCACAAGGCCGCTCACCAGTGGTGTGTCCCAGTTGAATGCCATTCCAAGCGGCGTACGACGGCGAGCCGAACGGGTTGAAGATCGCGCGCGACGGGCGGATCGTCATCACGGACTATCGCTATGGGCTCATGACGCTCGATCCAGCCAGCGGCAAGGTCACGTCCATGCGGGAGCGGCGCTGGTCGGAGCGTTTCAAAGGCATCAACGACCTGGTCCTTGCCAGCAATGGCGACATCTATTTCACCGACCAGGGCCAGACCGGCATGCACGACCCGACCGGTCGCGTCTATCGCCTGCGCGTGGACGGAAACGCTCGACCAGATCGTCAACAACGTCCGCAGCCCGAACGGCCTCGTGCTCAACGGCAGCGAACACATCCTCTACGTGGCCGCCATAAGGGGCAATGCGATCTGGCGGATACCGCTGATGCCCGACGGCACGGCATCGAAGGTCGGCATCTTCATTCAACTGTCCGGGAGCCTCGGCGGGCCCGATGGCCTTGCGATAGACGAGCAGGACAACCTTGCCATTGCTCACGCCGGTCTTGGTACCGACTGGATTTTCAGCCGCCTGGGCGAGCCGCTCTATCGGATCCGCTCCTGCGAAGGGCTCGCCACCACCAACGTGGCCTATGGCGGTCTCGACAACAAGAGCCTCTACATCACTGAATCCGAGAGCGGCTGTGTCCTGGTTGCGCGCCTTCCCGTCGCCGGTCGGTTGATGGCGTTGCATCGATAGCGAAAGGATAACCTTCATGTTCTGGACGGTGCAGACGGTAGTTCTGATTCTTGGCCTGACCGCGTCGGGGACGGCCTGGGCCGCATCGCCCGACGACAACCCGGTCGAAGTCGTCGTTGGCTTCGCCGCGGGTGGCGAGACCGACGTGATGGCCCGCAAGCTTCTTCCCTTCGTCGAGAAAAGACTTGGCGGGAACGCGAGATTTGTCGTCGTCAACAAGCCCGGTGCCGGCGGCGAGATCGCGGTCGCAGCGATTGCGCGCGCCGTCCCCGATGCCTACGCGATCGGGTCGTCAACGTCCCCGGCTACAACTTTCTGCCGATGAAAGACCCAGTACACCATGGGACGAAATCCGTCTGGTTGCGCGCGTGGTCGACGATCCCAGCGTGATCGTCGTTCGCAATGACAGCCCGTTCACGACCCTCGCAAGCGTGCTCGACGCGCAGCGCAAGAAGCCGGGTTCGGTCACGTTCGGCCATAACGGCGCGGGCACGAACGGACATCTGGCCATCTGCATGCTCGCAAAGGCGGCCGGCGTCGAGCCGAATGAGATTTCCTATCGCGGAACGGCAGCGGCCATCTGGTCAGCCTGAGCAAAGTGCCTAAGCTTCACGGTACCAACAAAGCAGAGCTCCGGGCTATCGCAATCCTGTCTAAGCCTAGTTCCTCATCATTGCCCGGCGTACCCACGGCCGAGGAAGCCGGCGTTCCCGTCATCACGACCGCCGAGCGCGGCTTTGCGCCGCCGAAGGGGGCGCCCGATGACATCGCAAAGAAGCTGCAAGCCGCGATCGCCGAGAGCCTCAACGATCCCGAATACATCAAGAGCTCAGCCGGTGGTGCTCCAGTGCTCGCTTTCATAGCCGGAGCCGAATGGCAAGCGTCTCGACGATATGACGAACGGGTTGCAGCCGCTTGCGAGCGAGATTCAGTCGATCGGAGCGCGCCGCCTACGCCAATCCGTAACTGACTGCAAGTCCTACTGACGGCAGGAAGTCATTGAATTCCGGTGGCGTCCGGGCTCTCTCGGGCTCCCCAAAAACCTACCCAGGCATCCGCTGAGATCGACGATATGCGGTTCGATCCGACTTCCGCTCATGGCCATAGCTGACTTTCGACAACTCAAGCCTGCTAGATGGGCCGACGGGGTCACCCTATCTACGCCCGGCCACCACTGATAAGCTTTCGGCTATTTCCTTATCAGTTCGCGAACTGCCTTCATTTGCGACCAAGCCATATCGGTTGCCGACTGACTGCTGGGCTCACCAACCCAACTTTCGTGTCGGACTCGCTAAATGAGCCCTATCTGCCAGTCGACTCCGCAGGCTAGGAGATTGCGCGCGCGTCTTGGTATCATTCCGTGACCCCGTTCATTCGATGGCCGCGCGCCGGGTATGCCAGTCCGTTACCGACTGGAAGGCATGACCAGCGCGGGCAAGCACATCCTCGGACAGATGCGGACCCACCAGCTGCATGCTGAGCGGCAGGCCGTCCGACGCCATCCCGTTCGGCAGCGTGATAGTGGGGCTGCCCGAGAAGTCGAACACCGCGGTGAAGCGCAGGATACTGAGCAGCACGTTCGGATCGGCACCGTATTCGGCCATCTTGGTCAGCGTCGGGATCGGCACAGGCATTGTGGGGATCAGCAGCAAGTCGATATCGCCGAACAAGGCGGCGAGACTTCCGCAGAACTTCAGTCGCTCATGATGGATCTGCGCGATCTCGATACCGCTCATCGGCCTGCCCTGCTCGATCAGCTGCGCCAGATCGGGGCCGTATTCCGATTTTCGCGACGGATAGGTCTCCAGGTGCGCCTCCGCCGTTTCGATCGAGCACATCGGGATCCACATGCTGACAAGCTTCTCGTAGGCCGGGAACTTGACCTCGCGGATATCGGCACCGAGCGCTGCCAGCGTGCGTTCGGCTTCCAGCAACGCAGCGACCACCTGCGGATCGATCCCGTCCTGGGTGTAGCTGCGGTCCACGCCGATCCGTACGCCCCGGATGCCGTCACCGATGCCGGCCAGATAGTTCGGCACCGGCGCCTGCAGGGCCGTGGGGTCGTTGACATCGGCACCTGCGATGACGCCGAGCATGGCCGCCGCGTCGGCAGCGCTTCGACACATCGGCCCGACATGGTCGAGCGAGTCCGCCAGCGGAAAGACGCCGTGGCGGCTGACGCGTCCCCAGGTCGGCTTGATGCCGGTCAATCCGCAGGTCGCCGACGGAAACCGGATCGAGCCGCCGGTGTCGCTGCCGATCGAGCCGAAGCAGAGCCCCACCGAGGTCGCCACGCCCGATCCGCTTGACGAGGAGCCGACCCAGTAATCGACACCCCAGGGATTGAGCGGCGCCTGATCGTTCGGATGGTGGCTGGTATAGGCGCCCTCGGTCATCTTGAGCTTGCCAAGAGTGACGGCGCCGGCGTGCTCGAGCCGGTCCACGATCGTCGCATTGAAGGACGGAACGAACTTGGCATGGATCGTAGTGCCGCCTGCCGTCGGTGCGAACGTGGTGTAGCAGAGATCCTTCAATCCGATCGGCACGCCATGCAATGGTCCACGCCAGACGCCCTTGGCAAGCTCTGCGTCACAGCGCTTCGCTTGCGCCATGGCCCGCTCGGCAAGCACGAGCGCGTAACCGTAAAACTTGCTATCGAGCTTCGCGATCCGGCTCAGCATGGCCTCGGTTACTTTCGAAGGCAGGAGCTCACCCCGGCGGAACAGCTCGGAGAGTTCGGTGATCGACTTGTAGTGAATTGGATCCGCTGACATCTGACAGCCCTGCTGTTGTCGGAAATGGCTTCGCTCACCGGCGCCGCAGACGGCCGGCCTCGTGACTACGCTGCTCGAGATGCGCCTAGAACTGCACGCCGCGCGTGAGGGCACCATCAACCACGAGGTTGGTCCCCGTGATGAAGCTCGCCGCCTTGCTGGCAAGGAACACAGCGCCGTTCGCCATCTCCTGCGGCGTTCCCATGCGGCCGGTAGGATTGAGCGCCAGCGCGGTGTTGTACAGTTCGGGATTGCCGTCCTTGATCTGATTCCAGACACCGCCCTCGAAATAGGTGTTGCCGGGAGAGACCGAGTTGGCGCGGATGCCTTTGCCGGCAAGCTGGAAGGCGAGCCCCTGCGTGTAATGGATGATCGCAGCCTTGAACGTGCCGTAGGGGCCGCTGGCGAAGTCGACCTCGCGGCCCGACACGCTGGAGATGGTGACGATCGCAGCGGCCTTGCTCTTCTCAAGATACGGCATCGCCGCATTGACCAGCCGCACCGTGCCCATCATGTCGGTGGAGAACTCCTTCTCCCAGCTCTCCTCGTCCTGCCCAATCGACAGCGCGCTGACATTGGCAACGACGATATCGATCCCGCCAAGTTTCGAGGCCATATCCTCGACCCAGACCTTGAGCGCCGGCCCATTGGAGACGTCGACGGAACCGCCGAACGCCGCAACACCTTTCGCCTTGATCGCGGTGACAGCACTATCGACGTCGGCCTGGTTGCGGGCGCAGATGCCGACATCTGCGCCTTCCGCCGCGAAGGTGTCGGCTATCGCCTTGCCGATGCCCCTGGTGCTGCCGGTAACGAGAACCTTTGCTCCCTTGAGTCCCAGATCCATGTCCATTCCCTCCCTATTGACGACTTATAACGTGCGACGTGGCCGTTCAGAGCAGAAGCTGCTCGCGGACATTATGCTCGTTGACCTCGCCGCCTGCCAGCGACTGCGTGATCTTGCCCTTCTCCATGATGTAACAACGCTCGGCGATCGCCAGGATCGTGTCGAGATTTTGCTCGACGAAGATGATCGTAGTGCCGAGCTCGTTCCGGAACGATCTCAGCGCCCCGCAGATGTGTTGGACGATCGAGGGCTGGATGCCCTCAGACGGTTCGTCCAGGATCATCAAGGATGGATTGCCGATCAGCGCGCGGCCGATGGCGAGCTGCTGCTGCTCGCCGCCCGACATGGTCCCCGCGACCTGCCGCCTGCGTTCCCTGAGCCGCGGAAAATACTCATAGACGAGCTCCGGCAGCTTCTTACCGTCGGGACCGCCGATCAACTCGCCGACCTGGAGGTTTTCCTCAACGGTCATCTGCGGAAAGACGTCGCGCCCCTGCGGGATGTAGCCGAAGCCCGCCCTCGCCCGCGCGTCGGCTTCGAGCTTTGTGACGTCCTGATCCATGAAGCTGATCGTGCCGCGCCAAGTCTGCAGCAGGCCGATCAGGCACCGCATCAGGGTCGACTTGCCGACCCCATTACGGCCGATCACGCCGACGATCTCGCCGCGCGAGACCGACATGGTGACACCCTGCAGGATCGGCGTCGCGCCGTATCCCGCCCATAGTTCCGATACGTCAAGAATCCGATCAGTGGGCATGGGTTTTACCGAGATAGATTTCCGCGACCTTCTCGTCCTGCAGGATGTTTTCGAGATTGCCGCGCGCAAATATCTTGCCGAGATGCAGCACCGTGACGCGCTGGGCGACCTGGCGCACGAAGGCCATGTCATGCTCGACGACAAGCACAGTCATGCCTTCGGCATTGAACGACTTGATCAAATCCCCGGTCTTGAAGGTTTCCTCGGGAGACATGCCGGCGGTCGGCTCGTCCAGCAACAGGAGCTGCGGCTTCAGCGCCAGTGCCATCCCGATTTCAAGCCATTGCTGCTGGCCGTGCGACAGTGCCCCCGCGAGCTTTTCGCTGTCCGGGCCGAGATTGAGCAGCGTCAGCAGGCGATCCTCCTCTGTGATGCGTTCCGCCCCGGACAATCGCTCCTGGAGCGCGATTTGAATGTTCTGCCGGACCGGAAGTTCCTTGAACACGCTCGGAGCCTGCATCTTGATGCTCATGCCCCGTTGCACCCGCGCATATGGACGCTCGGCGGTGACGTCGACGGTATCGAACAGGATGCTGCCCTGGGTGGGTGGGTAAAGACCCACGATCAGCTTGAACAACGTGCTCTTGCCGGCACCGTTGGGACCGATCAGGCAGTGCACCTCGCCCGCGTTGACCGTAAGATCGACATCGGAGACAGCGGTCAATCCGCCGAAGCGCTTGGATACGCCTTTGACCTCGAGCAGCGCCATGTTCAGGATTCTTCCGGCTGTAAGCGACCGGCCTCCTCCGCGACGGCGCCATCATCGCGCCGTCGGCGCGCACCCCACCAGTCGGCGGCAAGCTTGCCAATTCCGAGCACAAAGCCCTGCGGCGCCAGCATCACAGTGGCGAGCAGCAGCGCGCCCATCAGCACCAGCGCGGCCTGCTGGCTGTAGACCGTGATTGTCTGAAAGCCGAACAGCAACAGGAACGACCCGACCAGGGTCGCCGTCAGATCGTTTCGCCCGGAGAAGGCCACCCACACGATCGGCATCGCGGCTGCCGGCAGGCCGATACTGGAGGGCGTGATAAACTGTCCCCAGGACGTGTAGAGTGCGCCGCTGAGGCCCGCGAGGCCGCTGCCGATCACGAATGTCAGCAGCTGGTATTTCCGGACGTCATAGCCCAGCATCTCCGCGCGTTGGGGATTTTCGCGCGTTGCCACGATGACATTGCCGATCCCCGAATTGACCAGCATGCGCAGCGCGAGATAGACGATCACGATCAGCGCGATCATGATGTAATAGAGCGCCGATCCCTCGATATAGAAGTCACCCACGGTCAGCGGGTCCATGCCCTTCATGCCGTTGAAGCCGTTCAACCGCGCCGGGCCGATGTGCCATTCCGGCCCTGCGGTCTGACCAAGGAAGAAGGCAAGCACGAGCGTCGCGGACAGCGTCACGATGCCGAAGAAGATGCCGTTGATCCCACCCCAGATCATGAAGTAGCCGAGAATTCCCAGCCGCCAACATCGCGAGGACAACCGAGAGCACGAGTGCGGCGATCGTCGCAGTGCCGCCGCCCATGTTGATGGCGAGCACGCCATAGCCATAGCCGGCGATGCCGAAGAACAAGGTCTGGCCGAACGACAGCATGCCGCCATAGCCCCACATCAGGCAGAGGCCGAGCGCCATGAAGATCCAGATCAGGAAGTAAGCGAAATTGCCCACGTCGTAGGAATCGGCGAACAGCGGATAAGTCAGCGCACCCGCGAGCACGGCGAGGAAGCATGACCAGAAGATCTTGCCGCGTCCGAGCGTCTGTGGGCCTTCCAGCAGCTTGAACATCAACATTTCCCCTTAGCGCCCACGGCGGACCAGCACGCTAGAGAGCCCTTCGGGCAACACCCGAATGATCAGGATGACAGCCACCAGCATGCCGATCTGACCGATGATCTGTCCATAGCTCGCGTTCAGCGCCATTCGGATTATCGCCAGGAAGACCGCGGCCGGCGCCGTTCCAAGCAGCACGTTCGCTCCTCCGATCACGACGGTGACGAAGCTTTCGACCACGAATGTCGCACCCATGGTCGGAATCAGCGTCATGGTCGGCGCGTAGAGCGCCCCGCAGAGCCCGGCGAGGCCGGTGCCGATCCCGAAACTGATCGCATAGATGCGGCCTGTGCGCGCGCCCAGCGCCTTCGCCATCGCGGCGTTCTGCATAGTCGCGCGGGCGATCACTCCGAACCGCGTCTTCATGAAGATGATGTAGAGACCGCCCAGCACGGCCACCGCGCAACCGAACAGCACCAGACGATAGGTCGAAAACGAATAACCGCCGATTGCGAAGCTTCCCTCCGGCGTTCCGATCCCCCGTACGGCAGACCCGACAATCAGGAGCATCGATTGCGTCACGATGAGACTGAGCCCCCAGGTCGCGAGCAACGAATCCAGCGGCCGCTTGTAGAAACGCCGCACGACCAGGAACTCGACGAGGACACCGATGAGCCCCGCCGTCAGCGCGGCCAGCATCTGGGCAATCGCGAGCGGCACACCGAGATTCACAAGGCCAACCGTCACATAGGCACCACACATGATGAACTCGCCGTGGGCCATGTTGATGACGCCCATCATGCCGAACACAATGGCGAGGCCTGCGGCCGAAAGAATTAGGAACGCAAACACGTCGGCGAACTGATAGAACAGGGAGAATACTTCAGCCGACATCTTGATCCCCCTTGCCGATCCCGGCGCCCCATCGTTGCGGCGCCGGCCTTGTTCAAGATCGTGACACTCAACACGAGCAAGATCTGTGCCCGCCGGACGTCACGACTTCTTGGGGAGATGACTCGGGGTGTACTGATCCTTGTCGTTCTTCTTGGTGAGATCGCAACCGATCTCGCCAAGCCAGTAGGGCTGGATCGTCCCGTAGTCCTTCTCGACCTTCACTTCGTGCTTCGGCCCGACCGAGATCAGGCGCATGCGGTGCGAGGTATGCTGGCTCTTCGGATCGATGCAGACCTTGCCTTCGGGGGCGTCGATGCAGGCGTCTCCACTGGAGATCACCTTCCGCATGTCGTCGAGCTTGATCGACTTCGCCTTCTCGACCAGCGCCTTGTACATGTAGAGAGCGTTATAGGCGTTGTAGCCCATGTCGTTGATGTAGAGTTCGTCGGGGAATTTCGCGTGCCAGCGCTTCTTGAACTCGGTCGCTTCAGGCGTGTCTATTTCCTCGAACCAGTTCGCGGTTGCGTGCATGTTGTTGAGCGCCGGCGGCTTGAACCGCTTGTGCTCGAAGCCGAGCATGACCTTGATCGAAGACCCCATCGGCAGGTTGAGGTTGGCGGCAGCGGCTTGCTCGAAGAACGAATCCTGGGCGGCACCGACATTGATCGTGAGCAGCCAATCCGGCTTCGACTTCTGGATGTTCTGGATCGTCTGCGCGAACTGCGACACACCGAGCGGAATGAACTCTTCGCCCACTATCTCACCGCCGAGATCCTTCATGATCTTGCGGTTCCACTCTGCCGAGATCTGACCGAAATTGTAGTCGGCGGCGATGACGTAGACTTTCTTGCCGAACTTCTCGACCATCCACGGTATCAGCGTCGAGAACTGCTGCTCAGGCACCGCACCCATGCTGATCATGCTGGCGTCGCAGACACCGCCTTCATACTGGTTGGTGTAGAAATAAGGCGTGGAGGTGCGGTCGACGATCGGACGCAGCGCTTCGCGCGAGGCCGAAGTGATGCCGCCGATCAATACGTCGACCTTGTCGCGATTGAGCAGACGGCGGCCGAATTCCTGATATCGGGCGTTGTCGCCCTGCGGATCGAGGTGGATCAGCTCGATCTGCCGCCCCAGGATGCCGCCGCTCTTGTTGATTTCCTCGACGGCCAGCTGGGAACCGTGCAGCTTCGGCATGCCCATGAAGGCGAGATCGCCGGATACGTCCTCGAGCAGCCCCACTTTCAACGGCGGCTCTGCCGCGCGTGCAACATTCATCACCGCAGCTGTACCAAGCATGGCGCCGAGCAAAACGATTCCGAGCTTACGTCCTGAACTCATCGTGATGTCCCCTGTTTTTGAAAGCGGCTGGATGTCATGGCTTGAGGTAATTCTTCAGGATCGATGCTCCCATCGTGTATTTGGGGTCGACCATGTTGCCGAGGCGCATGCGGCCCGTCTGGCTGAGCAGCATGTAGGCGTCGATCTCATCGAAGCCGTAATCTGCCGCCATCCACCGCACGAGCTCACGATAGGCGATACGCGCCGCGTCCTCGAGCGGACGCGCGCTGCCGATCGTCATGATGAAGTCCTTAGTCTCGAGCCGGGGCCAGGCGAAGCTCCAGTTCTTGATCAGGTCGACCTGCAATGTAACGGTGGCGCGCTGCTCCAGCGCCACGCCGGAGAGCTCACCGTCGCCTTGCGTCGCATGGCAGTCGCCGACGTAGAGCATCCCGCCATCGGTATGCACCGGAAAATAGATGATCGCACCTGGCGCGACGTCGGGCAGATCCATGTTGCCGCCGTGGTAATCAGGCTGAAGCGATGAGATGGCCTCGATCTCCGGCGAGACACCGATGGTTCCGATGAACGGCTCGTAGGGCAGCGTGATCTTGTCGTTCCAGCGTATGCCGTTCCTGTCGACATGCAGTTTCTTTACGCGTTCCGGCAGCGGCGGATTGAGCAGCGCCGTCGAGCTTGTTCCGACCAGCCCGCCGAATTCCGGAATGATGCAGGTCGTACCGGCCGGCTGTTCACCCCGCGTCTCGACGTCGCGGATATAGATCGCGAGACAATCGCCCTTCTTGGCGCCCTTGACGGCGATCGGTCCGCATTGCGGGTTGAGATAGGGGAAATTCAGTTTGGCGGTCGGGCTGTCGCTTTCGCTGGTGAGCACGCCGCCAAAGGCATCTTCCGTCTCGACGACAACGATCCCACCCGGGTCGATCGACAGGGTCGGCTTGGCATAGGGGCCGTAGACATAATGGAAGCCGCCCTGCTGCTCGATCGTCAGGCTATGCGTCGCGCCAGTCGCGCCTTTGGCGACCGCGCGCTTGGTCATGATTGATGTCTTCAACCAGTCTTCGGACATGTGATCAGCTCCTCAACTCAGACCCCGGGATGACGTTTGTGCCAGTCGGTGACGCGCTGGAACGCGTCGCCCGCCCGCACAAGTCCGGCCTCGTCGAAATGACGACCAACGAACTGGAAGCCGACCGGACCGCCATTCGCCGCGAACCCGCCGGGCAGCGTCACGGTCGGACTTCCCGTCATGTCGAATGGACACGTGAAGCGCAGCAGTCCGCCGATCAGCGAGGCGTCCTCGCCGAGCGCTGCCATCTTGGCGAGCGTGGGCGCGGCGAACGCCTGTGCCGGCACCGCGACGAGATCGACGGTCTCGAACAGGACACGGACCGCGCCGCGAAATGCCTCGCGGCGAAGCACGATCTTCTGGTAGTCCATGCCGGACTGCTGCCGGCCGAGATCGAGCAGACCCGCGAGCGCCGGGCCATACTCGTCCTTGCGCGCCGGATAGGTGTCTTCGTGCGCGACGGCGACCTCGATGCCGCAGAGCGGGAACCAGTCGTCGATGACCGCCTTGGGATCGGGGAAAATGATCTCATTGATCTTCGCGCCGAGATCGGCCGCCACACGCAACCCTTCGGTCAGGACCTTCGCCGCATCGCCATCGGTTCCTTCGCTGGTCCAGCGCCGGTCGACGCCGATCGTCACACCGCGCAGGTCGCCGGAGAGACCGGCGAGATAGTCGGGCACAGGCAGCGGCACCGACGTCGTGTCCCTGGGATCCTGCCCCGCGATGACGCCGAGGATTGCGCCGCAGTCGACAGCGCTCCGCGCCATCGGGCCGATGTGATCCAGCGTCGCCGCAAGTTCGAAAGCGCCGTAGCGGCTGACTCGTCCCCAGGTCGGTTTAAGCCCGGTGACGCCGTTGGCCGCTGACGGAAAGCGGATTGAACCGCCGGTATCGGTGCCGAGCGAGCCGAAGCAGAGGCCAGCCGCGGTAGCGACGCCGGAACCGCTCGAGGATGCGCCGGGCCAAAGATCCGCGTTCCACGGATTTTTCGGCGGATCAATCTTCGGATGATGATCGGCGTAAGCTCCTTCGGTCTGCTGCAGCTTACCAAGAATGATTGCGCCGGCCTCCTTCAGCCGCGCAACCACCGTTGCGTCCTCAGTCGGACGAAAATCGTGATGGATCGTCATGCCGTGCGCGGCAGGCGCGCCCCTGGCCCAGCAGAGATCCTTGACCGCCACCGGCACCCCATGCAGCGGTCCTTTGACCTTGCCGGAGGCGATTTCCTTCTCGGCCACGGCGGCGTCGGCAAGCGCTGAGTCAGCCATCACATGCGCGAAACTCTTGAGCTTGCCGTCGAGCTTCTCGATCCGCCCGAGCATCGCCTTGGTCGCTTCGACCGGCGACAGGTCCTTCGCCTGGATCTTTCGCCCGATGTCGACGAGCCCGAGATAGTGGAGATCCGTTTCCGCCATCGCTCTTCATCCTCCCGCTCACATGACACATCGCCGTCTCGCACATGCGTCACTGTTCTGGCTACGCGGACGCATCGCCAGCTTTCCCGGCGGCAAACGAAAAAAGCCACCCGTCCCTCCCGAATGAGGTGACGAATGGCTCAAATGCCGCGGCTATGATCTGTCGCTTTAGGGTCCGTGATCGAACGAAGCACTTAGTGCAAGGAGCTGGACGTCATCGGCCAGATCGGCGCACGCGAGGTTCGACAGGTCACCCTGTAGGAGAAAAGTCTAAGGACCTGCCCATCGCGTTGTCAACGATGCTGTCTGCCTAAATTTCGAGAGTGCTGCGCAGCAAAACGGCAAGCCACTTGCGCTGTCATCGGCGATGATGATTTCATCGTCGCGTTACGCGATCGAAAGCAGTCAATGACCAAGCCGTATGTTCCCGTTGGCATCATCTGCTCGCAGTCCGGGCCTTATCAGGCAATGGGCCGCGAGATCCTCAAGAGCGCGATGATGGCGGTCGACGAGATCAACAGCCAGGCGGAGTTCGACTTCGCGATCGCGCCCCATATTCGCGATCCCCGCGGCATCGTCTCCGAATATCACACGGTCTGTGACGACCTCATTCGCAATGTCGGCGTCGAGCACATCATCGGCTGTTACACCTCGGCTTCGCGCAAGCAGGTGCTTCCCATCGTGGAGCGCACCGATCGCCTGCTCTGGTATCCTGCCCGCTATGAAGGCTTCGAGTGCTCGGACAACGTGATCTATGTCGGCGCCTCGCCCAATCACAACGTGCTGCCGCTGGTCCGCTACGTGCTCGACAATCTGTCACGGGAAATCTTCTGCGTCGGCTCCAACTACGTGTGGACGTGGGAGACCAATCGCGTCACCCGTGAACTGGTCAGCGCGGCAGATGGCCACATCCTCGCCGAGCGGCTGCTCGAGCTCGGCGAAAGCGCCGTCGGTCACATCGTCGACGAGATCGTTCGCCGCAAACCGCCGATCGTGTTCAATACGCTGGTCGGAAGCTCGAGCTACGACTTCATCCGCGCATTTCACGCCGGCACCAAGGCTGCCGGGCTGGAGATTCCCATGCTGAGCTGTAGCCTGTGCGAGCCGGAACTGGCGATCGTCGGGCCGGCATCGGCCGGCTGTATCACGTCGTCGGCCTATTTCGAGAGCATCCGGCTGCCGGAGAACCGCGCCTTCGTAGCGCGCTGGAAGGCGCGCCATGGCGAGGACAGCAGCCCCTCCGTTGACGGGCAATCCGCCTATGTCGCAGTCTATCTGCTGGCGCGCGCGCTGCAGCGCGCGGGCACGTCCGACATTGCCGAGGTGCAGCGCGCCGCGGCGGGATATCGCTACAATTCGCCGCAAGGACCGGTGTGGATCGACGGCGGCAACAATCATTGCGTCCTTACACCGCGGCTTGCCGTATCCAATCCGCGAGGACAGTTCGATATCTTCTGGGAAGCCGACGCGCCTGTTAAGCCTGATCCTTACCTGACGCAGCTCGACGTTGCGGTCAGCCCTTCGAAGGAGATCTCGATGGGCGGCGCATTGCCGAACGCGCCGCATTTGCGGGTTGTGAAATGAGCAGACCGTCTTCATTTTCGCTGCGCGGACGCAAGGCGCTCGTTGCCATCAAGGACGAACGCGATGCGACCATCGTGCGACGCCAGTTCGAGCGTCTCGGGATCGAGGGTGTTGCATGGACGCCGGGTGAGCCCGTCGGCTTCACACCGGATCTGTCGCTGATCGATGACGAATTCCTGCCCTTACTGCAACCGGCGCAACGCGCGTACCTAGCGCGATCACCTGTCATCGCGCTGGTCGGCACCGAGACCCCAAGCCGCTTGAAGTTGGTGTTCGAGCTCGACCCAGCTTCGTTCCTGATTAAGCCGCTGCGATCGGCCGGCATCTATGCAGCGCTCGTCATGGCATTCGAGCGAAACCATCGCACAAGCGAATTGAAGCAACAGATCCTCAAACTCGAGCAGCGCCTGCGGTCACGTCGTGTCGTACTTGCCGCCGTTCTCCAGGTGATGCATTCGCATGCGCTTGCCGAACCTGCCGCCTTTGCGCTGATCCGAAAAGCCGCCATGGAGCAACGCAAGACGATCGAAGAGCTTTCGGCAGAGATTACGGCAAGCGGCATGCTCCCACGCGCAACGGGTTAGATCGCCTCCAGCTGCGGGCGGGCGTGACAGGCCGCAATCTCCTATGCCCCGCTGGACTCTTTGCTGTTGCATCGTCACATCGAGAAGATGAGCCGTAGCACGCGCATAGCGCTCGATGAGCTCTCAACTGATTGGCACCATCGGGCAAACTCTGGTTTCGGCTTCTGGCCGCATAGTTGACATCCCAACGGCTGTAGCTGCGGTCTGCTATTCGGGACAAATCAGGCATCCATCTCCCGTCCAGCCCCCAACTGATAAGCTTTCGTATGAAACCTTATCAGTTGGCATGCTTACTCCGATTCGTATGCGTCGCTTTTCAGTTGCTAGGATTTTCAGGACCAACCGCGCGTCAACTAAATTCCGTAACGCTCTCTCGCTGGAACAGAAATTCCAGGAGACACTTATTCACCCAGATGAACCTCAGGTCCACTGGGGCACCGAAAGTAACGTTTTCCAAGCTCCTCCAAGCGGCGCCAAATTACCTCGCCAGGCCAGTTCGAGCAGGCGGTGTTCGCCTCTGGAAGTTGCTCCAATTTCGGCCTGAGGCGTGTCCAGGTGCTCTGTTGACAGACTCGCTCTGCAAGAACTCGGCTTGCTAGCGCGAGAAGCGTCGCGCACCTCCGTCAACGTGGACTACCTGTCCCGTGATGTAACGGGCAAGTGGTGAGGCAAGAAAGGCGACCAGCACCGCGAGATCTTCCGGTTCGCCGATATAGCCGGCAGGACAATTTTCAGCGACCCATTTGCGCTGAGCCTGGCAACAATTCTGGTCGATCTGCTCGGAGTGCAGCCGACCTGGCGGGATTGAATTGACCGTGATCCCATCCTTGCCGACAACGCGGGAAAGCGACTTTGCCCAGATGTCGGTGGCCCCATTGGGGGAATGCCGCCGTTCAACGCCAACGGATCGTCGCCTCCCGTCAGATTGATGATCCGGCTGAATTTCTGTGCTTGCATTATGGGTACGAAGGCATGGGCGAGTTCCCGACCGGCATGAAATTAAGCGCCATAGCCTCATCCCATTGTTGACGCGTGCCGAGCCCGTCGAAGGGCCGCGAACTGCCGGCATTGTTGACGAGGATGTCTAGTCGGCCGAAAGCGGCAACCACATCATCTCTGATCCTCGTAGCTGCGTCGTGCTGCGTGATATCCGCGACAATGACCAACGGCCGCTCGCATCCGATAATCGCAATCTCTTCCGCAGCGTTTCTTAGGCGGTCTTCTCGCTGGGCCACGGTTGCGAGGCGACATCCTTTCTTCGGCAAGCATCTGCGCGATCGCGCGGCCGAGGCCGAGGCCGACGCTGGCACCGGTGACAAGCGCGACCTTGCCGGCGAGCCTGAGATCCATGGTTTTCCCCCTTTTTGCCACACCGCGCAAGGCTGATCTCGCCTGGACGGTACTGGCGCGCATTCTGTCCTTTGCGAAAGACCGCGGCATCATTACCAGCAACCCCTGTGAGCGCGGTGGTCGGCTCTATGTCGCAGACCGCTGAGACAAGATCTGGACCGAGCAGAACATCGCCGCAGTCCTGTCAGTCGGCTCCCCCGAGATCCAGCTGGCGCTGGTCTTGGCTTTGTGGAGCGGACAAAGGCAAGGCGACCTGTTGCGGCTGCCCTGGTCGGCCTACGAGAACCCTTACATTCGCCTTCGCCAGTCGAAGGGAGGTCGGCGCGTCGCAATGCCTGCCGGCGGTCCTCTGCGAGCTCTACTCGACACCACAGAAAGTCGGGGACCCCTTATCTTGACGAACACGCTGGGCCGGCCTTGGACGTCCGACGGTTTTCGGACATCGTGGGCAAAGGCTTGCGAGCGCGCCGGTATCGAGGGCCTGACATTTCATGACCTGCGCGGCACGGCGGTGGTTCGGTTGGCGATCGCCGGCGCTAGTGTGCCACAGATTGCCGCAGTCACCGGTCACTCCCTGAAGGACGTCGAGGCTATTCTCGATGCACACTATCTCGGACGTGACATTCAGCTCGCAGAAGCTGCCGTGCTCAAGCTCGAAGCAAGAACAAAACTGTAAACGGTGGTGTAAACGGGGCTGGCTTTGCCGTTTGCTCAAACCGCTAAGTGTTTGATTTATTTGGTGGGCGCACCAGGGCTCGAACCTGGGACCCGCTGATTAAGAGTCAGCTGCTCTACCAACTGAGCTATGCGCCCGAAAGGCGGTCAATGCCTTGCGAGGTCGGTCGTTTAGCAAAGCGATCCCGGTCTGGCAAGCGATGCAGCGAAGGTTTTTCCACAGTCCTCAGAAAGCGAAAAGCCGCTGGATTCCAGCGGCTTCGCCAAGGTTGATCCCAGACCACACTTGAAGGCTTAGAGCCGCCCCTCGCGGTCCCGGTCCGGGCCGCCGTCGCGGTCGAAACGATCACGGTGGAAGTGGTCCATGCCGCGCTCCATCATGCGGTCCATGCCCCGTTCCATGAAGTGGCGGCGCGGGCCGTCTTCGCCGCTGCCGAACGGGCCGCGGTGACGAGTCAGTACGGCGAGGCGCCGCTTCTGGCCCTCGTCCAGGGTCTTGTAGAGCGGATCGGCTGCATCGGCGATCTTCTTCAGGGCCGCCGAGCTCGTGCCCATGTCCTCGGCGCGCTGGCGCAGTCGGGCGATTGGATCCTCGGGCTTGTCGGCATCCTTGTTAGCATCCTTGTCGGCATCGCCGGGGCCGGCATTCATCCGCGCATTGGCGCGGTCGATGCGCAGCTTGGCGAAGTCGCGCACCGCACTCTCGACCGGCGGCCACAGCTTCTCCTGGTCCGCGCTAAGCTTCAGTCCGGCATGGACGGCGGCGATCCGCGCGTCGACGAAAGCGGCGCGGTCTTCCGGATTCATGCGCATGTGGCGCATGTGCTCGTGCATCCACGGGCGATGATATTGGGCATAGACCGCGCCCGAGCCGGCGATGCTGAGCACGGCAATGGCGGCGATGGTAAACTTCCTCATACGAACCTCCTTGGAAGGACGCCCTGAAGATGAGGGTCGCAAGGCTGACGCGCAACTTACAAGTTGGACAGAGAGAGCCTTCTTACACCCCTGAATGTCCATTCAGATGCAGACTGAAACGATTTGCAACAAAAAAGGGGCCTCCGCGGGGTCTGCACGGAAGCCCCTTCATTCACGGCCGATCCGGATCAGTTCGTCGTGCTCTTCGCTTCCTTCTGGAACTCGTCGATCAGCGGCTGGCCGATGCGGCCTGCGGCGTCCTTGTAGACCGCCTCCATGGCCTTGCGCATCGCCTCGTCCTGCTCCGGCGTGAGCTTGATGATCTCGCTCTTTCCGCTCTTCTTGATCTCCGCCAGCGCGGCGTCGTTCTCTTTCTGCGACTGCGTATTGTTGAAGAGTCGGTCGCTTCCTTCATCGCCTTCGAGAGCTGGTCGCGAATGTCGGCCGGCAGATCGTCCCAGAACTTCTTGTTCACGATCACGACGTAGCCGATGTAACCGTGGTTGGTCTCGGTGATGTACTTCTGCACCTCGTGCATCTTCTGGGTATAGATGTTCGACCAGGTGTTCTCCTGCCCGTCGACGACGCCGGTCTGGAGCGCCTGGTAGACTTCCGAGAACGCCATCACCTGCGGCAGCGAGCCGAGCGACTTGAACTGGGCCTGGAGCACGCGCGAGGACTGGATGCGGAACTTGACGCCCTGATAGTCCGCCGGCGTCACCAGCTTCTTGTTGGCGCTCATCTGCTTGAAGCCGTTGTCCCAATAGGCCAGCCCGGTGATGCCCTTGGAGTCCAGCAGCTTGAGCAGCCGAAGGCCGAGCGGGCCTTCCGTCACCTTCCGCAGCGTCTTCAGGTCGGGAAGGATGTAGGGCAGATCGAACACCTCGAATTCGCGGATGCCGAGCGGGCCGAACTTGGAGTTGGACGGCGCCAGCATCTGCACGCTGCCGAGCTGAAGCGCCTCGAGCTCTTCCTTGTCCTTGTAGAGTGTCGAGTTCGGATAGATCTCGACCTTGACCTTGCCGCCGGTGTACTTCTCGGCAAGCTCCTTGAATTTCTCCGACGCCTTGCCCTTCGGCGTGTCGGTGGCCACGACGTGGCTGAACTTGATGATGATCGGCGATTGCGCCGATGCCGGCCCGGTCAGCGCCAAAGCCGCAATTGATGTCGCAGCCAAAATGAGTTTCCGCATGCTTCCTCCCCCCATGTCCTTATGGGGCACGGACCGCCGGCCCCCGGGACTTGAACTCTTGGGGGCAGATTTATAGGGAAGCACGCCAAGGCGCCATTGCCCCTTAGCAGGGGCCTCCTTGCAAAAATGCGGTACCCGGAAAGAAGCGCCCGCACTGGACGATCAACGAAAAACGCGGCACCGAGGGCGCCGCGCTTTTGCAGATTGGCCGGGAGAATGAGCGTCAGCTCGCCGCTGCCGTCGTCACCGTGTCGCGCTGGCGCTTCATGACGATCTTGTTCAGCGCGCCGAGATAGGCCTTTGCCGAGGCAACCAGCGTATCCGGATCCGCCGCGCGCGCCGTCATTGCACGTCCCTCATGCGACAACCGCACCGAGACTTCGGCCTGCGCGTCGGTGCCTTCGGTCACCGCATGGACCTGGTACAGCTCGAGCTTGGCTTCGTGCGGCACCAGGCGCTTGATGCAGTTGAACACCGCGTCGACCGGACCGTTGCCCTCGGCCTCCTCGATCCTGATCTGGCCGTCGACGTCGAGCTTCATGGTCGCGCGCTGCGGGCCATGGGTACCGGCGATCACGGTCAGCGAGGTCAGCTTGATGCGATCATGCGAAGCCGCCATCTCCTCGTCGACCAGCGCCTCGATGTCCTCGTCGTAGATGTCCTTCTTGCGGTCGGCCAGCGCCTTCATGCGCGTGAACGCATCTTCCAGCTGGTTCGGACCGAGCTTGTAGCCCATCTCCTCCAGCTTGTGCACGAAGGCGTGGCGGCCGGAATGCTTGCCGAGCACCAGCGAGGACTGCTTCAGGCCGACCATCTCCGGCCGCATGATCTCGTAGGTCGAGGCGTCCTTCAGCACGCCGTCCTGGTGGATGCCGCTTTCATGCGCGAACGCATTCCGGCCGACGATGGCCTTGTTATACTGCACCGGGAACGAGGTCGCCGCCGACACCACTTTCGAGGCGCGGGTGAGCTGCGTGGTGTCGATCTTGTTCCACCACGGAAACTTGTCGTTGCGGACATTGATCGCCATCACGACTTCTTCCAGCGCGGCATTGCCCGCCCGCTCGCCGATGCCGTTGACAGTGCATTCGATCTGGCGCGCACCGCCGGCGATGCCGGCCAGCGAATTCGCAACAGCCATGCCGAGATCGTTATGGCAGTGCACCGAGAATACCGCCTTGTCCGAATTCGGCACGCGCTCGATCAGCGTGCGCATGAAGTGGGTGTATTCCTCGGGCGTGGTGTAGCCGACCGTATCCGGAATGTTCACCGTGGTGGCGCCGGCCTTGATGACGGCCTCCACAATGCGGCACAGATAGTCCATCTCGCTGCGGGTGGCGTCTTCGGCCGACCATTCGACGTCATCGATCTGGTTGCGGGCGCGCGCGACCATGGCGACCGAGGTCTCGAGCACCTGCTCCGGGGTCTTGTTCAACTTCACCCGCATATGCAGCGGCGAGGTCGCGATCACGGTGTGGACGCGGCCGCGCTTGGCGAATTTCACCGCCTCGGCGCAACGGTCGATGTCGGCGGGATGCGCGCGCGACAGACCGGCAATCACTGCGTTCTTGGAGCGGCGGGCGATCTCGCTGACCGCCTGGAAGTCGCCTTCAGAGGTGATCGGGAAGCCGGCTTCGATGACGTCGACGCCCATATCGTCCAGCATCTCGGCGACCTGGATCTTTTCCTCGAAGGTCATGGTGGCGCCGGGGCACTGCTCGCCGTCGCGCAGGGTCGTGTCGAAAATGATGACGCGGTCCTTCTCGGACTTGTTCACGGTAGCCATTTCAAATTTCCTTTTGAGCTTCTGCGCCGTCAGTTTTCTGGGCGCTTGAGGTGTACGGTGATCTCGACCAACCCCTGAGCGCCCAGGCGCATGGCGCCCAGCCGGCCCTCAGGGGCAAGTAAGAAGAAGCCCGCCAATAAGGAGGGTGGGCAGCAGCGCAGCCGGGATCGTGGCGGCGGCCAGAGCCACCTCCCCCGAAATCCCATCGATTTGGCCGCGAATCAGCATTGCCAGACCCTGTTGAGCCCTCAAATCCTCGGTCAAAACCGTTGACGGTTGGTTGCCGGGGGCTCGATCGGCCGTTTCTAGACGAAAAATAGGAGCAACTGCAACGCCAAAAGATGGACAGAAAGGCTGACATGATTGCAGCGTTGGCAATTTATCGGATGCGCTGCAGGGCTTGTGCCTTCCGCCGGTAGCTATCCCGTGCGGCGAGCGCGAGCCCTGGTCTCCCAGCGGTCCAGCATCTGACCCAGCTCGCCGGTCGCGACCGGCGCGGCTTTATCGGCGTTCGCGACCTCGTTGGTGTTGGCCGGCGCGTTGGCACCGAGCCACTCCGGCTCGGAGTACTCGCGCCAGCGGCGCGCCTCAGCTCGCCTTTTGCGGGAGACATGGTCGCGAGTGAAATAGCCGGCCGCAAATGCAATCCCGAGCAGCAAAACCAGTACGACGACAGCGACCACGGTCAACTCCGACTTTACACCCCGAGTGACGTTCTGCCAGCGTCGCGCAGGAGGTCAAGGCTTGACATGCTCCACAGTTTGGCAACGCTCCGAAGGCGTTCCGGGGAAGCCGTCACGCGGGGACGAATTTGTCGTTTCCATGTTCGACGTTCCCACGCTTTTGCCGGCCCGATATCACGCGGAGGATGCGTACCTCCCCCTCGCAACCGTCATCGGACCGGACTAACTTGCCCTGCTCGGCCGGATCAACCGGCTAGCCGAACATGACCGGGAGGACGCGATGACACGCCAGGAAGCTCGTGACCACGAGCAGCGTGACCAGGATGCTGCGCTTTCACGACGAACACTCGTTCAGGGGCTCGCGCTGGGTGCTGCCGCCACAATGGCCGGCGCCGGCTCCGCGCTGGCCCAGACCGGACCCGCCGCACCGCCGACGACGATCACCACCCCGCCACGCGATTTCGGTCCCAACGGTGCCCCGACCACCTATTTCTGGGATCCCGACATCATTGCGGTCGATCCGTCCTTCAACGATCTCGCCCAGCCCAACACGGCGATCAAGCGTCTCTATACGGGCGTGCTGTGGGCTGAAGGCCCGGCGTGGAGTGCACAAGGCCGCTATCTGCTGTGGAGCGACATTCCCAACAACCGGCAGATGCGCTGGAGCGAGGACGACGGCCGCGTCAGCGTGTTTCGTTCGCCGTCCAACAATTCCAACGGCAACTCGTTCGACTTTCAGGGCCGCCAGCTCTCCTGCGAACATTTGACCCGGCGGGTGACGCGCTACGACCACGACGGCACCGCGACCGTGCTTTGCGACAATTACAACGGCAAGAAGCTGAACTCGCCTAACGATGTCGTCGCGCATCCCGACGGCAGTTACTGGTTTACCGATCCGCCCTATGGCGGCCAGCTCTACGAAGGCGAGCCCGATGCCGCAGGCGGTCCAACCAACTCCGGCGGCAAGCTCAATCCGCGGATTGGGCAGCCGGCCGGCTTCGTGCCGGGCAAGCGCGAACTGCCGACCAATTGCTATCGCATCGATCCCTCGGGCCGTGTCGATCTCGTCGTCACCGAGGAGCAGGTGCCAGATCCGAACGGCCTGTGCTTTTCGCCGGACTTCAAGAAGCTTTACGTCGTGTCGACCGGCAAGGGACCCGGCGACACCGGGCCCGGCGGCAAGGGCGAGATATTCGTGTTCGACGTTGGCGGCGACAACAAGCTCACCAACCAAAAGCGGTTCAGCGAGTGCGTGATCGACGGCGTGAAGTGCGGGCCGGACGGCGTGCGCTGCGACGTCAACGGCAATGTCTGGGCTGCCAGCAATGCCGGCCGCGCCGTCGGCTACAGCGGCGTGACGGTGTGGTCGCCGGACGGCAAGCTGCTCGGCCGCATCCGGCTGCCCGAAGTGTGCGGCAACATCTGCTTCGGCGGCCCCAAGCGCAACCGTCTGTTCATGGCCGCGAGCCAGTCGGTCTACGCGGTGTATACGGCCACGCAAGGCGCAGGGCCCGGCTGAGCCCGCGCGAGAGACCGCAAGCACGGGCGTCGGCGTGGACCGCCGGCGCCCGATCGCTTTCCGCGGGTGCGATCTGCACAAATAACGGTCACGAGCACCGCGGCGAACTTGCGCGTTGTGACAGCAGTTCGAACGCGTGCGCAGAGTTGCGGTTCCCTGGTCGCAATCAAGTTACGCCTCGGGCAAATCTCCGCCATCAATCCAACGAAGATTGAATGGCACGCCAAGGCCGCAGTGCGGCGCGAAGGCATGCTGCTCTTCGTTCCCGCGCCCGGCTTGAACCGGGAGTTGCGCGATGCGCCGTATGCCAAACGACACCATCATCGTCAGCGTTGGGACCCAGCAATTCGTGACTGAGTTTGGAGACCCGGGCCTGCCGACAATGACGTCGTCATTGCATCGATGAAAAACAGATCGTCCGCCGCGTTCAGCGGAGACTCCGGTAGTTCCATCAGCGATCATGCGCATGGCGGCTGGAGGGGGTCCATACCGCGGATCTCCATGCGAAGGATTTCATTGTGTAGAGGGAATTCATGCGCGTTGTGATTTGCGGCGGCGGCGTGATCGGGGCCTGCACCGCCTGGTTTCTCCGCCGCCGCGGCATCGACGTCATCGTCGTGGAGCGGACAGACGTCGCGGCCGCAGCATCAGGCAAGGCGGGCGGCTTCCTCGCGCGCAACTGGTGCGAGGGCTCGCCGCTCGATGCGCTGGCGCGACGGAGCTTTGCGATTCATGCGCAACTGCCGGAAGAGATCGCAGGCGATTGGGGCTATCGCCCGATGACCGCTTATAGCGGCTTCGTTGCTGCCGATGGCCATCCGCGCCGGGATGCACCCTCCGCGCTCGGCTGGCTCAGCAACGGCGTCATCATCGCACAGCGCATCGGCACGACGGAGACCACCGCGATCGTTCACCCCAAAAAATTCACCTCAGCCGTGATGAACGCGGCGCTCGCGCAAGGCGCCGAGCTTCGCCCCGGCAACGTGGCCGGTATCATGCGCGATGCGGACGGCACGACCGCGACGGGCGTCGAGGTCGACGGCCGCACCGTGGAGGCGGACGCCGTCGTGATCGCGATGGGACCATGGTCGCTGCTCGCCGCGCAATGGATGAGCCTGCCCGCCGTCTTCGGCCAGCGCAGCCCGAGCATCGTGTACGACACCGGCACGGATGCTCCGGCCGATGCGCTGTTTCTGGAGTCTGAAGAGAATGGCAGCGCCGTGTCAGTCGAGGTCTTTCCTCGCGCTGACGGCAGCACGCATATCACCGCTCTCTCCGACTTCGCGCCGCTTCCTCTCGATCCGGCCGCCGTGACGCCGGACCACGACGCAATCGCGCGCCTGCAAACCATGTCCGAGCGGCTGTCGCCGCTGTTCCGCTCCGAGAGGATCATTGCGCGGCAGGCTTGCTTCCGGCCGCTGACACAGGACGGCCTGCCGCTGATCGGCCGGGTACCGCAGAGCGACGGCCTCTATGTTGCGACCGGGCACAATGTGTGGGGCATCCTGAATGCACCCGCCACGGGCGAGGCAATGGCGCAACTGATCGCCGAGGGTGCGACGCGCAACGTCGACATCTCGCCCTTCGATCCCGCGCGGCTCGAGCCGCTCGATCCGTCGCTGCTGCGAGCGCGCTGAGCCAACGCGACGGCATCGCAATTCAACGATCCGGTTGCTGGGCGCGATAGCAGCGCATGCCTACCGACGAAATCTGCATGCCTGCGCGTGAAACGGGTCCGGCAGCTCTCCCGCCCGCTATTTGCGCAGCGCTAGACTTTAGTTCGTCTGTCGCAATCCTGAACGCGGTTTCACTTGCCGAGAATGCCTCCGCCGGTATAGTTGCCGACATAATGGCTCACAAGAGGCCTTTTCAAAGGGAGAGAATAACATGAAGAAACGACTCTCTGTAGCATTGCGAATATCGCTCGGTGCGGCCGCGGCCGGTGCGTTGATGACGGCGTCAGGCGCGGCACTTGCCGCCGATCCCATCAAGATCGGCGTGATCGCGGAAGCGCAGGCGATTGCCGGCGCCTCCATCCCTCAGGCGGCACAGCTTGCCGCCGACGAGATCAACGCCACTGGCGGCGTCGACGGCCGCAAGATCGAGATCATCGGATACGACAATCACTCCTCCTCGGCAGATTCAGTGCGCGCGTTCCAACGCGCGGTGAACGAGGACAAGGTGCAGGTCGTCATCGCCAGCTACATCAGCGAGGTCGTGCTGGCGCTCGAGCCCTGGGCTTCGCGGCTGAAAACGCCGTTCGTGACGCCCGGTGCTGCTTCCAACGAGATCAGCAAAAGCGTCCACGCCGATTACGAGAAGAACAAGTATACGTTCCACGGCTATCTGACGTCAGCGGCACTGGCGCTCTCGGTTTGCGACGGCGCCAAGGACCTCCTCGTCGACAAGATGCACATGAAGACCGCGGTCATCATGAGCGAGGACGCCGCCTGGACCAAGCCGCTCGACGTCGGCTACGAGGAATGCCTGCCCAAGATCGGGCTCAAGGTGCTCGATCACATCCGCTTCTCGCCTGATACCACCGACTTCACGCCGATCTTCAACAAGATCGAGGGCTCAAAGCCCGACGTGATCATCACCGGTATCTCCCATGTCGGCGTGCAGCCGACGGTGCAGTGGAAGAACCAGCAGGTGCCGATCCCGATGTTCGGCATCTCGTCGCAGGCCACCAACGAGACTTTTGGCAAGGATACCAACCAGGCCGCTGAAGGCGTGCTCTACCAGGGCGTTTCCGGGCCCGGCGTCGCGGTGACGCCGAAGTCGGTGCCGTTCGCAGAAGCCTTCAAGAAGAAGTTCGGCAACTATCCCTCCTATGCCGGCTACACCTCTTACGACGAGGTGTACTACATCGCCGATGCCGTGAAGCGCGCCGGCTCGACCGACGCCGACAAGCTCGTCGATGCGCTCGAGAAGACCGACTGGGAAGGCACGATCGGCCGCGTCCAGTTCTACGGCAAGGACGATCCGTTCACCCACTCGATCAAATACGGCAAGGGCCTGATCACCGGACTGATGCTGCAATGGCAGGACGGCAAGCAGAGCGCAGTCTGGCCCAAGGATGTCGCCAAGGTCGACGTCAAGTTCCCGAGTTTCATCAAGCTCTCGAACTAGCCGGAACAGCTCCCGGGACCACTTCCCGGGAGCTTCCACACGCGGCTTTCCGCAGCACATTCCTCCAGCAAGATCGTCTGGCCAATCATAGATGCGAGCTTTCCAGATTCTGATTGATGGCTTTGCCATCAGCGCCCTCTACGCTCTCGGTGCCACCGGCTTCACACTGATCTTCGGTGTCTCTGGTGTGCTCAACCTCTCCCACGGTGCCATCATGGTGGCGGCAGCGGTGGCGGCCTGGGCCGCCGCCAGCATCCTCAATGTCGGCACCTATGCTGGCGCCCTGATCGGCGTCGGAGTTGCCCTCCTCACAGCCTTTGCCACCTATTTCGCGGTGGTGAAGCCGATCCAGGACTCCCGGCGCATACCGAATGAAGAGAAGGAGATCTTCGTCCTCACCGGCACGCTGCTGTGGGGGATCATGATCCAGGAGGTGATCGCCTATTTCTTCACCAATAACGCCAAGACCGTGCTGCCGATCGTCGATGGCGTCGTCGAGATCCTCGGCGTCCGCACGCCCAAGAACGAGATCTTTACCGCCATCGTGTGCTGCTTCGTCATCGCGCTGTTGTGGCTCCTGGTGAACCGCACCCGCACCGGAAAGGCGGTGCTGGCGGCATCGATGAACCCGCGCGGCGTCACCCTGCTCGGGCTCGAGCTCACCAACATCTATGTCGTGGTGTGGGCGATCTACGGCATCCTCGCCGGCATCGCCGGCGTGCTGCTCGGAATGTTCCTCGGCGTCAGTTCCTACAGCGTGGGACCGCTGACGGCGAGCGCATTCTCGATCGTCGTGCTCGGCGGTCTCGGCAGCGTCTCCGGCTCGCTGATCGCAGCCTTCGTGGTCGGCTATCTCGAAACCCTCACGGCCTATCTGGTCTCGCCGGCCTACCGCACCATTCCGGCGCTGCTGCTGCTCGTGTTCGTGATGTACATCCGGCCCCAGGGCCTTCTGGGGAGGCGCTGAGATGGCCAGCTTCTTTACGACACGCCTGTTCTTCATCTCGCTCGCGCTCGTCATCATCGCGGCGACGCTGCCGCTCTACGTCTCCGGCTACGTGCTCGGGCTGCTCACCGTCGCGTTCTATTTCGGCGTGTTCGCGATGGCCTGGGACCTGCTGTTCGGCTTCGCCGGCGAGGTCAATTTCGGGCCGACCTTCCTGATCGGCGTCGGCGCCTACACCGCCGGCATCCTGAACGCCCAGTTCGGCTGGTCGGTTTATCTCTGCATCGTGCTCGGCGCACTCGCCTCCGTGATCGCCGGCCTCGTGCTGGCGCTACCGGCACTTCGGGTGCGCGGACCGTATTTCGGCCTGACCACGCTGGTCGCGGTGCTGATGCTGCAGAACTTCATCGTGGTGTTTGCCGATCTCACCGGCGGCGAGATCGGCCTGACCATCCCGGATGTAATCACCATCAGCGCCGGCGCCAACTACTGGATCGCGCTTGGCTTCATGACGATTTCGGCCGCGATCCTCTACGGCCTGTCGCAATCGCCGGTCGGGCTGGTGCTGCAAGCGAGCGGTCAGGACCCGGTGCAGGCCGGCGCGCTCGGCTTCAACATCGTCAAGCACAAGCTTGCCGCCTTCATCGTCAGCGCGTTCTTCTCAGGGTTGTCAGGCGCGTTGCTGGTGTTCTACTTCGGCACCGCCTCGGTCGGCACCGTGGTCGACGTCGCTGTCGGCGTCAACGTCATCGTCTCGGCCGTGCTCGGCGGCCGGCGCACGGTGCTTGGCGCGGCGCTGGGCGCGATCTTCCTGATCGTCGCCGGCGAATTCCTCAGGCCGACCGGCGAGCTCGCGACCTTCATCGTCTCGGCGGTCGCGCTTCTCGTCGTGCTGTTCTTCCCCGGCGGCTTCCTCGGAGCGGCTCTCTCGCGTGAGGCGCGCTCGTGATGGATATGAAGACTTCAAACCGGGCCGTACTGGAAGTCCGTGGCCTGACCAAGCGCTTCGGCGGATTGACGGCGGTGAAGAACCTCGGCTTCGAGGTCAATAGCGGCGAGATTTTTGGCCTCATCGGGCCGAACGGCTCGGGCAAGTCGACCGCGATGAAGAGCGTGATGGGCATCGAGCGCCCGACCGCCGGCGAAGTGATCTTCGAAGGCGAGAACGTCGCCGGCCTTCCCGCGCACAAGATCGCGCGCAAGGGCTTTGGCATGGTGTTCCAGCACTCGCGGCCGCTGAACCGGCAGACGGTGCTGGAGAACATCATGGTGGCGCTGCTGCCGGACAGCCTGTTCATGCTGTTCCCGGACAAGGCGCTGGTCGAGCGCGCCAAATGGATTGCCGACCGCGTCGGTTTGGGCGCCGTCATGAATCGCCGCCCGCCGACGCTGCCCTTTGCCGACCTGCGCCGGCTCGAGCTTGCGAAAGCGATCGCGCGTGATCCGAAGGTGGTGCTGGTTGACGAACCCTTCGCTGGCCTGACGCGCGGCGAGGTCGACGTCTTCTCCGACCTGATCCGCAGTTTTCGCGACGAAGGCCGCGCGGTGATGCTGGTCGACCACAACGTCAAGAGCGTCGCGGCCCTGGTCGACCGCGTGCTCGCGATGTATCTCGGCGAGGAGATCGTCACCGGCAAAGGCCGAGGACGTCATGAAGAACGAGACCGTGCGCCGGGTCTATCTCGGCGGCGCTATCGAGACCCACGCGCGGCCCGAGACCAGCTTCAAGGACAAGGTGCCGCTGCTCCAGGTCGAGAATGTCAGCGTGTTCTATGGCAAGGCGCAGGCGCTGGAGAACGTCTCGATCCACGTCCACGAGGGCGAATTCGTCTCGATCGTCGGTCTCAACGGCGCCGGCAAGACCACGCTGTTCAACACCATCTCCGGCTTCCTGCCTTATAGCGGCGAGATCGTGCGCGGAGGCGAGAAGCTGCGCGGCACGACGCCGGCCAAGATCGCGCGCAGCGGTCTTGTGCAGTGCCCGGAATCGCGAGAATTGTTCGGCGAGATGAGTGTTCGGGAAAACCTCGATCTCGGCGGTCAACATCTGACCGACGACAAGCGCGCGACGCAGCTCGCCTGGCTGTTCGAGCTGTTCCCGATCCTGAAGGAACGCCAGGGCCAAATGGCTCAGACGCTCTCCGGCGGCGAGCAGCAGATGCTCGCGATCGGCCGCGCGCTGATGATGCAGCCGCAGATCCTGATCCTGGACGAGCCAACGCTGGGCCTCGCCCCTGTCATCCTCGAACTCCTGTCCAAGGCGTTAACGAAACTGCGGCAGACGACGTCGATCACGGTGCTGCTCGGCGAGCAGAACGTGACCTTCGCGCTTCCGCATGCCGACCGCGTCTATGTGCTCGAACATGCAAGGATCGTCTGGGAGGGCGATCCCGGCCGCTTCGCCGCGGAGGCTGGCGCCGATTTCCTGTAATTCACGGCACCAACAACAAAACAAGAAGGGAAACGACCATGCGACTATCTACGATTCTCGGCAGCAGCCTCCTCACCTCTGCGCTGGCGCTGTGCCTCGCCGCCCCCGCCTACGCGCAGTCGAATGATCCGATCAAGATCGGCGTCATCGCCGAAGTGCAGTCGATCGCGGGCGCCGCGACGCCCGGCGGCGCGCAGATCGCCGCCGACGAGATCAACGCCAAAGGCGGCATCCTCGGCCGCAAGATCGAGATCGTGACCTACGACAACAAGAGCTCCTCGGCGGACTCGGTGCGCGCCTTCCAGCGTGCCGTGAGCGAGGACAAGGTGTCGGCCGTGATCGCGAGCTATATCAGCGAAGTCGTGCTGGCGCTCGAGCCCTGGGCGGCGCGGCTGAAGATGCCGCTGATCACGCCCGGCGCGGCCTCGAACGAGATCACCAAGGCGATCCACAACGACTACGAGAAGAACAAGTACACCTTCCACGGCTATCTGACCTCGGCGGCGCAAGCCCAGCTCGTCTGCGACGCTGCCAAGGACTTGCTCGTGGACAAGCTCAAGTTCAAGACGGCCGCGATCATGAGCGAGGACGCGGCCTGGACCAAGCCGCTCGACGTTGGCTACGAGGCCTGCCTTCCGAAAGCAGGCCTGAAGGTCGTCGAGCATGTGCGGTTCTCGCCCGACACCACCGACTTCACTCCGATCTTCAACAACATCGAGGGCAAGAAGCCGGACGTGATCGTCACCGGCATCTCTCATGTCGGCGTGCAGCCGACGGTGCAGTGGAAGAACCAGCAAGTGCCGATCCCGATGTTCGGCATCAGCGCGCAGGCGCTGAGCCCGACTTTCTGGAAGGACACCAATGGTGCCGCCGACGGAGTGCCGTCGCTGGCGGTCGCCACGCCCGACGTCGCCGTGACCTCCAAGACAAAGCCGTTCGCGGCGGCGTTCCAGGCCAAGTTCGGCTCGCCGCCGGCCTATACCGGCTACACCGCCTATGACGAGGTCTACTTCATCACGGAGGCGATCAAGCGCGCGGGCTCGACCGATCCCGACAAGATGGTCACCGAGCTCGAAAAGACCGACTACGAGGGCACGATCGGCCGCATCCAGTTCTACGGCAAGGACGACGAGTTCACCCACGGCATCAAGTCCGGTCCCACGACCGTATCCGGTCTGGTCTTCCAGTGGCAGGACAGCAAGCAGATCGTGGTCTGGCCCGAGAAGATCGCGGAGGGCAAGCTGAAGTTTCCGAGCTTCGTGAAGCTGTCGCAGTAACAATTCGGGCTCGGTACCGAGCGCCCCATCACCCTTGCAAGGCCCGTCGCTTCAACTGCGACGGGCCTTCGCTTTGTGCAGAACGCAGCTGGTGCGCTGGCATCGGAGGACCCATCCTGCGATCTTGCCGTTAACCTCCTATGCGCGGCTGGAACAGCCAGATGGACGACCGATCAAGACAACCCGATAGACTGATGCAGGACGACGGCTTCGTTCGTGTGCGAGGCGCGCGTGAGCACAACCTCAGGAACGTCGACGTTCGCATTCCCCGCAACGCCCTCGTCGTGTTCACGGGCGTGTCGGGATCAGGGAAATCCTCGCTCGCCTTTGGAACGATCTATGCCGAGGCGCAGCGTCGATATCTGGAATCGGTGTCGCCTTACGCGCGGCGGCTGTTCCACCAGATGCAAATCCCAGAGGTTGACGACATCGAAGGCCTGCCGCCCGCCGTAGCGCTCCAGCAGCAGCGCGGCGCGCCGACGACGAGGTCGTCTGTCGGCAGCGTGACCACCATCTCGAACCTGCTCAGGATGCTCTACTCCCGTGCCGGCGATTACCCGCGCGGACAACCGATGCTCTATGCGGAATCGTTCTCGCCGAACACGCCGGAAGGAGCCTGCCCGACCTGTCACGGTATCGGCAGGATGCTCGACGTCACCGAAAACTCCATGGTGCCCGACGACACCAGGACCATCCGCGAGCGCGCCGTCGCGGCCTGGCCGAGTGCCTGGCAGGGGCAGAACCTCCGGGACATCCTGACGACGCTCGGTCACGACGTGGACAAGCCCTGGCGTGAGCTGCCCAAAAAGAACCGCGACTGGATCCTGTTCACGGAGGAGCAGCCGACCGTTCCGGTCTATGCCGGTTACACTGCGGCCGAGGTCAAACGAGCCCTTCGCCGCAAGGAGGAGCCGAGCTATCAGGGCACTTTTCACCGGCGCAAAGCGCTACGTGATGCAGACCTATGCCAAGTCGGAGAGTGCGATGATGAAGCGCCGCGTCGCGCAATTCATGATCACCCAGGACTGCCCGACCTGCCACGGCACGCGATTGAAGCCCGAGGCGCTGAAGGTCAAATTCGCCGGCCTCAATATCGCCGAGATGTCGCATCTGCCGCTCAAGCAGCTGCAGGAGGTGATAAAGCCGTTCGCAAGGGCATCGACGGAAGGGGCATCGGAGAAGACCATCGTCGCCAGGCGCATCAGCGAGGATCTGTCGGCGCGACTAGCCGTCCTGCTCGACCTCGGCCTCGGCTATCTCGCTTGCGAGCGCAGCACGCCGACGCTGTCGCCGGGCGAGTTGCAGCGGCTGCGACTTGCGACGCAGGTCCGCTCCAACCTGTTCGGCGTCGTCTACGTGCTCGACGAGCCCTCCGCAGGCTTGCATCCCGCCGACACCGAAGCGCTGCTGCGGGCGCTGGACCGGCTGAAGCACGTGGGCAAATCAATCTTCGTGGTCGAGCACGAGATCGAGGTGATCCGGCATGCCGATTGGCTGGTGGATGTCGGCCCTGACGCCGGCGAAGGCGGCGGGAGCATCCTCTACAGTGGGCCAGCCGGTGGGCTTGGCCAAATCGAACAATCGCGAACCGCTCGTTATCTCACGCATCCACGAAAGCCGCTGCCGACGGTCCGTCGCGCGCCGAAGGGGCATCTGAAAGTCCGGGGGGTGACCCGGAATAATCTTCACAGCCTCAGCGTCGATATCCCACTGGGTGTTCTCACCAGCGTGACCGGCGTGTCGGGCTCCGGCAAATCGAGCCTGATCAGCCAATTCCTCGTCGATGCCGTGGCGGAGCATCTCGGCCATACACGTGGCGCGGAAGCGGACGACGACAGCCTGGCACCTACGGTCGAGACATTGGGCGGCAAGATTGTTGGCGGCCTCGACCAGATCAATTGCCTCGTCGTGGTGGATCAGAAGCCGATCGGGCCGCACGCCGCGATCCAACCTAGCGACCTATACCGGCCTGTTCGACCATGTCCGGAAGCTGTTCGCCGCGACGCCGCAGGCAAAATCCCGCCGCTACGATGCCGGACGCTTCTCCTTCAATGTCGCGAAAGGCCGATGCAGCACCTGCGAGGGCGAAGGATTTGTCTGCGTCGAGCTTCTGTTCCTGCCCAGCGTCTATGCGCCCTGCCCGACCTGCAAGGGCGCGCGCTACAACGACAAGACGCTCGAGGTGAAGATCCGCGGAAAATCCATCGCGGACGTGCTGGCGATGCGCGTCGACGATGCCTTCGAATTCTTCCGCGCAGATCCAACACTGAACCGCTCGCTATCGGTCGTCCGCGAGGTTGGCCTCGGCTATATCCGCCTTGGCCAGTCCGCCACCGAATTGTCCGGCGGCGAAGCCCAGCGCATCAAGCTCGCGACCGAGCTCATGCGGCCGCAACGCGGTCACACGCTCTACGTCCTCGACGAGCCGACCACCGGTCTTCATCCGCAGGATGTCGAGCGGCTGATCGCCCAGCTCGAGCGGATCGTGGAGGCCGGCAACAGCGTGATCGTGGTCGAGCATGACATGGATGTCGTCTCTCACTGCGACTGGATCATCGACCTCGGCCCCGGCGCCGGTGACGAGGGCGGCCGTATCGTGGCATCGGGGACACCGCATCAGATCGCCGAAGCCGGCGGGAAGACCGCAAATTACCTTGCCCGTCGCTTGAAACAGTAGCGCACGATCTCATCGCCACTCATTTCGCAATTGCGTTCTGCGCCGCGGAGGAGGGACCCCGACTTTCGCCATGTTGACTTTCCGCCGTCCCGCTCCCCATACTTCGTAAAAAGATAAGCAAGACCAGTCATCGGACGGTTTTTGAGGGAGGATAGGATGCCGACTTCACGCAGGCAGCTGCTGAAGAGCTCGGCGGCTGCTGCCGCCGCACTCAGCCTCGATTGGACAAGGGCCCAGGCGCAAGCCGAGAATTTGCGCATCGGCCTGATCTACGACCTCACCGGCCCGTTCGCCGCCGGCGGCTCGGTCGCCTCCTCGGTCGGCGCACAGATCGCCATCGACCTCGTCAACGAAAAAGGCGGCATCGGCGGCAAGACCAAGATCGTGCCGGTCGCGGCGGACTCGCAGAGCAAGGCCGATGTCGCGATCAACGAGGCCGAGCGGCTGATCAGCCAGGAAAAGATCGACATCATCAACGGCGTCTATTCCAGCGCGCATGCGGTACCGATGGCGGCAAAGGTCGAGCAGCAGAAGAAGATCCTCTGGATCACGACCGCGGTCTCGACCGCCGTGTTCAAGGACAAGAACCTGCAATATGTCTTTCGCGCGCAGATCCATTCCGACCAATATGGACAGGCCTTTGCCGGCTTCATGAGCGAGCATGCCAAGGCGAAGCTCGGCATGGAGCCAAAGGACGTCAAGATCGCGTTGATCCACGAGGACGGCCCTTACGGTGTTGGCGTCGCCGCCGCAGACGAGGCCTATGCGAAAGAAGCCGGACTTCAGATCGTGCTGAAAGAGGGCTATTCGGCTTCGGCCCCGGATTTGTCGGTGCTGGTCACAAAAATCAAACGCGCCAAGGCCGACGTGATTTCGCATGCCGGCTACAACCCCGACATCACCCTGTTCCTGCGCCAGGCCCGCGAGAGCGGCCTGCGCTTCAAGATGCTGTTCGGCGCGGGCGCCGGCTATAGCCAGCTCGACAAGCTGCGCGCGACTTTCGGCGCAGACATCGACAATTTCTGCAACATCGATCCGGTGCCGGCGCAGCTGCTCGATCCGGCGAAGCTTGCGCCTGGAATCGGCGATCTGACCAAGACCATGGTCTCGCGCTACCAGGCCAAGACCGGCGCGACCGACGTGCCGCCGCACTGCTCGATGGGTTTCAACCAGACCTGGGTGCTGATCAACAACGTGCTGCCGGTCGCCAAGGAGAAATACGGCAGCTTCGAGCCCGAGGCCATTCGCAAAGCCGCGCTCGACGTCGACATTCCCGCCGGCGGCACCATCCAGGGCTATGGCGTGAAATTCTTCCCGCCCGGCACGCCGCTTTCCGGCCAGAACGAACGCTCGACGCCGGTCGTGATGCAGAATGCCGGCGAGCACATCTCGGTGGTGTGGCCGACGAACATCAGGACGCAAGACCCGGTGTTTCCACTGCCGAAGGGATCGACTTACGGGACGTAGGATTGAAGCCGCGCAGACGGTGCGGCCCTCTCCACTTGTGGGAGAGGGTGGCTCGCCGCTCGCCCTACAACACCATCCTTCGCCCCTCCTCCGCCGCCCAATAGCCGGCGTAGTTCACCTTGATCGTCTCATACGCCAGCGCCAGGTCGGACAGCGGCGGCCTTCCGCTCGCGGCGCATTCCATGAAGTCCTGGATTTCCTGGAGATAGCCGCGCGTCCATTCCTCCTCGAGGCAGACATATTGCCAGCCGGTCTTGCGGTCGACTTTTTCGGTGATGTAGACCGAGGCGAGCTTCTCTTCGGAGGTCTGGTAGCTCATCAGATGCGTGTTCGGCGTGATGTTGGCGAACAGCGAGCCGCCTGACGTATAGGTCTCGATCAGATTGCGCACGCCGCCCATGATCATGTCGCCGGAGAACACCGTGGCCTTGGTACCGTCCGAGAAGGTGGCGGTGAGTGTGCCCCAATCCTCGACGTCGACGGGATTGGCCTTGATGTAAGTGCGCTCCTCCGGCTTGAGGTTGGCCGTGACATTGCCGACATCGCCGGTGACGCTGGCGACGCGGATAGTCTCGCCGCGCGCCTTGGCTTCGACCTGCTTGAGATACAGCACGGCGGAGAGCGGATGGCAGCCCATCCGGATCAACGAGCCGCCGCCGGTCATCGCCCATTGCGCGGCATGGGCCGCATGCGAGCCGGAATGACTCTCCTCGCCCTTCATGAACAGGATTTTGTCTTTCGTCGCCCTGATGATCTCCGCGGTCTTGGTCACCGCGGGTGCGTAGATCCAGTCCTCGGCATACATGAAGAGCTTTCCGGTACGTTCGATCGCGGCCCGTGTCGCGTCCATCTCCTCCAGCACGCGCTCGTACATCAGCGCCTTCGGCACATGCTTGCCGATCGGCTGCTCGTCGCCCGCGCGGCCAAAATAACCGGCGAAGGGTTTTTCACAGATCACGTGCTTGCCGGCTTGCATGGCGGCCACGATCATTTCGGCATGCAGATTGGGCGGCGTGCAGATGTCGATGACGTCGAGTTCGCGGTCTGCGATCAGCTCGGTGAAGCTGCGATAGACCCGCGGGATCTGGTGGCGGCCGGCGAATTCGACGACGCGGTCGCCGCGCGCAGCGACCGCCGCGACCTCGACATCCACGCCGTAGACGCGCCGGAACGCATACATATGCAGCTCCGACACGAAGCCGCAGCCGACGAGTCCCACCCTGATCTTTGCCATAGCGTCCCCTTACCCATGCTTTGGGCCGCACTATAGCGCGCCGGCAGGCCTATTCCACCGAGACCCGCACCACGCCGGCGCTCATCATGCCCAGCGCACGAGCGGCGGGAACGGAGAGGTCAACGATACGGCCGCGGATGAACGGGCCGCGATCGTTGACGCGGCACTGAATCGAGCGGCTCCCGTAAGACACCCTCAGCACGCTTCCGAAGGGCCGCGTCCGGTGCGCGCAGGTCAGCTCGCCTTTCCCAGCTTTTCCGTATCCGTAATAGGAGGCAAGCCCGCTCTCGGCGTGGGCAAAGGAAACAGCAGAAAGCGAAAAAGTGGCAAGGCAAGAAAATAGCGTGGTCTGCGCTCGCACGGCACCGCTCCCGGTTGGCCCTGGCCCGCGCAGCAAACGTTTGTTGGTTCCCGTAGGTTCCTGAGCCGCTGCCGGACGACGCCCGGCAGCGCCATCACACATTGTTACCGCTTGTGGAACACGAGCGTCCGGACCTCGATGCTCTCGCGCGGCGCCGCATCCGCCGGCGTGGTCGGATCGACGAAGGCCGTGTGAGGCCCGAAGCGCGTGCGGCCATCGGTTGCGGAATCGTAGCACTTGAGCAGCAGCGCTTCCTCGGCCGTCATCTCGGGGAAATAGAACCAGCGATGGTTCGGATTGTATTTCACCGAATAAGTCTCGCCGCGACGGTTGGGATAGATCAGATCGGAGGCGACGAGATCGTCGGGCGCAACCGTCGTGCCGTCGGCCATCGCCAAGGGTGAATCGCGCAAGGGACCGCGAATCGGCCGCCAGAGGTTGATCACTTGCACGCGTCCCTTCAGCAGCTCTTCGGCTTCGTCGGGCAGATGTTCGCGCACGCGATTGGCGCCGGAGATCGCGGTCTGGTCGACATGGACGCGCGTTGCCGGCTGACGCGGACCGCCGTCGCGAATGTCCGCGGCGCCCTTGACCCGCCTGCGCACGGTATGATCGAAGATGAAGACGCGGTCGGCCTTCAGCGTTGCGCGCAGGAAGGCCTCGACGGCGGGATAGTAGACCGCCCTCACCTCTTCCTCGTTGTTGAAATCCTTCACCAGGGTCGGATGCCGCACCAGCGCAAAGCCTTCGCGATCGAGCGAGATATTTTGCGCGATCAGGCGCGCATCGAAGATCGGAACCTGATGCGGCTCCGGCAACGACGTGCTTTTGGGCTCGCCCGGGGGCGGATCGAAGGCGTACGTGCGCGGTTTGCCCGAAACCGGCGCGAGATAGTTGAGTTCGGCGATGACGAAGGGAAGCGATTCGATCTTTGTTTCTTGCAGGCCCATGGCCGGTCTCCCGATGTGGTCGTCTGGATGATTTTTGAGGGGACCGCGCGTGGCGCAAGGGAGGTGGTGCAAATAGCAATGGGGGTGTTGTCGAGAGCAAGGAATGCAGAAGGAACGTTTCGAAGAAGGCAATCGGATTAGGAGGTGCTCTCTCCGCTTCACGGACACTTGAGAGGCATGTGGGGTTTCGTGCCCCGGACGCAGCGCAGCGCTTCTTCAGCGGTGCGCTGCTGAGCCGGGGCCCATATCGCCGAGCATTTCTGTGCAACACGGGTCCCGGCTCTGCGGAGCAGCGTTGCACGCTGCGCCGCGTCCGGGACACGAGAGCTGTTCCTACAACCCCGCTTTCGCGATCGCATCCGAGAACGAGCGATCCACGATCTCGGTCGCATCCAGCTTCTGCTTGATCAGGCCCCAGCGAAAATAGAGATCGATCGTGCTCTGCTCGTCCGCGACCACGCCGTCGTCGATCGGCGCGATCCTGATCTTTGCGCGTGACAGCCAATTCTGCGGCACGGCGGTCGGGATGTTCATCAGCCTGCCCCAGGTCGCGGCATAGCTCTCGACATTGTTCAGCGACCACGCCCGCGCCGCGGTGAGGCGCCGGATGAAGTCGGTCAGCTCGGCGCGCTTGTCGCGGATGGCATCAGGCCGCGCCACTTGAAAGCTCAGCCCCGGTGTCAGGCCCTCCGAGGTGATGACGCGGCGCGACCTGAACAGCACCTCCTCCTGGCTGACATAAGGCTCCCAGGTCGACCACGCGTCGACGGAGCCTTGCGTGTAGGCGATCTTGGCGTCCGATGGCGCCAGGAAGGCAATCTGCACGTCGGCCGCACTCCAGCCGTTCTTCTCGAGCGCGGCGAGAATCAGTTGATGGCCGATCGAGCCACGGCCGGTTGCGATCTTCTTGCCGCGCAGATCGGCGAAACTCTTGATCGGCGAGTTCTCGGGCACGAGTATGGCGAGACCCTCGCGCGTCTACCGGATCGCGGCAATCGCTTTCACCGGCGCGCCAGAGGCGGCGGCGAAGGTGAAGGGTGCGTCGCCCACGAGCCCGGTCTCGATCGCGCCGGCGCTGAGCGCCTCGAGCAGTGGCGCAGCGGCCGGAAACTCCTTCCATTCGATCTTGTACGGAACGTCCTTCAGCACGCCGGCGGCTTCCATCACCGCCTGCGAATTGCCCTTCTGGTCGCCGACGCGCAAGGTGGTTTGCGCCGCCACCTGCTCGAACGAGCCGAACAGCAGCGCGCCGGCTAGCATGAGGCGGATCATTCCGCCGCCTCGCCGCGAACGGCCTGACGCTTGGCGACCAGCTCGCGCGTCAGCGGAATCAGCTCGCGCCCATACTCGATGGCGTCGATCAGGGGATCGAAGCCGCGGATCAGGAAATGGCTGATGCCGAGGTCGTAATAGTCGCCGAAGACTTCCGCGACCTGCTCCGGCGTACCGACCAGCGCCGTGGTGTTGCTGTTGGCGCCGGTGAGCTTTGCGATCTCCGTCCACAGCCGCTTGTCGATGCGGCTGCCCTGGTCGGCGAGCGAGAGCAGGCGCCGTGCGCCGGCCGTGGCGTGGCCGTCGGCGGGCTTGCGATAGCCGGTCTTGTCCTGGAGCGCGGTGGCGCGCGCAAGAATCTCTTCCGCCTTTTCCCAGGCCTGCTTCTCGGTCGGGGCAATGATCGGCCGCACCGAGAGGCTGAAGCGTGGCGTCGGACGGCCCTGCCTGACGGCTGCGTTGTGAACGCGCGAGGTGACGTCGCGCACCTGCGCATAAGATTCCCCCCACAGCGCGAACGTGTCGGCATGCTTGCCGGCGACGTCGATCGCGGCATCCGAGGCGCCGCCGAAATAGATCCGGATGCCCTCTGGGCGATACGGCTTCACCTGCGAAAACGCGTTCTCGACCTGATAGTGCTTGCCCTTGTAGGTGAAGGGCTTGTCGCTGGTCCATTCCAGTTTGAGGACATCAAGAAATTCCGAGGTGCGCGCGTATCGCTCGTCCTTGTCGTCGAGCGTGTTGCCGTCCTGCCGCAGCTCGGTGGCGTTGCCGCCGGTGATGACGTGGAGCGCGACACGTCCGCGGGAGAACTGGTCGAGCGCTGCGAACTGCCGCGCCAGCAGGGTCGGGGCGGTGAAGCCCGGGCGCTGCGCGATCAGCACGTTGAGGCGGCTGGTCGCACCGAGGACGTGCTGGGCGACCTGAAGCGCATCGGGCGCCGTTGAATGAAACGCCAGCAGCGCGCGGTCGAAGCCGGCATTCTCATGCGCCTTCGCCACCGTCTCGATGTGGGTCGGGTTGAGGATCGGTCCCTCGCGAACGACGGTCTCGGACGAATTGTTGTTGCTGATGAAACCGATGAACTCGATCGACATGATCGTCTCCCTGTTTGTTTTCTGAAAGCTAGAGTCCCAATGCGGCACGGCCGAGGCCGGTGCGCGTGGAATCGTCCTGCGGCGTGTGCACGCGACCGCACAGGACGTCGCGATAGTGCCGCTCCAGCGGATTGGCGCGGGAGAGGCCATGATTTCCGGTGAGCGACAAGGCATCCTCGACCGCGGCGACGGCGTTGTTGGTCACGGTCAGCTTGATGGCGTTGGACTCGGCCGCGCAGAGCGCGATGCCGTCATCGAAATCACCGGCGAAGGATGCGATCAGCCGCGCATTGACCGCGAGCCGCGCCTCGATCGCGCCGAGGATCTCCTGCACGCGCGGCAAGGTCGCAAGCGGCGCGCCGAGGCTGGCCGGCACCCGCTGCTTCAGGAACGCGACCAGCCAGTCGCGCGCAGCCCGCGCCACGCCGTCATAGATCGCGGCGACGAAGATCGTGTGGACGGTCGCCTGCGCGACATCGGGAGCGCGCCAGTCCGCCGGCTTGCGCACATCGATCTCGGCATCGAGAGGAATCACGACGTCGTCGAAGATGACGTCGTGGCTGCCGCTGGCGCGCAGGCCGTGATGATCCCAGGTCTCGAGGATGCGCGTGCCCGGTAGGCCCGCCGGCACCAAAAACTGTCCGACGCGCGGTTCGGCCTCGTCCGTCCGCGCCCACACCAGATACCATTTCAGGATCGGCGAGCCCGTCGAATAGATCTTGTGGCCGGAGAGCCGCCAGCCGGTTTCGGTGCGACGTGCGATGGTCGCGGGCAGTCCGCCGCGCGCAGGCGAGCCCAGTTCGGGCTCGACGCGAAGCGCGTTGACGAGCGCAAGGCCTTCGACGCTCTCGTGCGCAAGCTTGCGCGACAGCCGCGCCGGCCAGGACGGGCTCCGTGCCATCACCAGATGGTTGATGTAGTGCATCGACAGCACCAGCGCGGTCGACGGATCAGCCTTGCCGATGATGCCGAGGACGCGTGCGGCATATTGTGCGCCCGCTCCGGCCCCGCCATGGGCGGCCGGCACCGTCAGCGACAGCAGGCCTGCCTCGGACAGCTCGCGAAAATTCTCGAACGGGAAGCTGCCGGTGCGGTCGTGTTCGGCCGCGCGCGCGGCGAAGGCCCCGGCCAGCGCCTCGGCACGTGCGATGTAGTCGGGCTCGTGATGGGCCGTGCGCCCCTTGGCTATCGAACTCACCATGTGGCGTCCAGTCCCAGCAAGCCAAGAATCTGGCGGCGCAGATCGGCCAGATACGGATCGCCGCGATGGCGCGGATAGGGCCGGTCGACACGGATGTCGGCCTTCACCCGCGCCGGGCGGTCGCTGAACACGATGACGCGGTTGGCGAGCACCAGCGCCTCCTCGGCGTCATGCGTCACCAGCAGCGTGGTAAAACCCTTGCGCTGCCACAACGAGACCAATTCGGCCTGCATGGTGATGCGGGTCAGCGAATCGAGCTTTCCGAGCGGTTCGTCGAGGATGAGGATTTTGGGATCGTTGACCAGCGCGCGGGCCAGCGCGACGCGCTGCGCCATGCCGCCCGAGAGCTGGTGCGGATAGGCATTGCGGAAGGACGATAGCCCCACGAGATCGAGCGCGGCATCGACGCGGTGACGCTGGCTCTTCAAGATGCCCTGCGCCTCCAGCCCCAGCGCGACGTTTTCCCACACCGTGCGCCAGGGAAACAGGGTCGGATCCTGGAACACGACAACGCGCGACGGGTGCGGTCGCGTGATGCGAGCCTCGTCCTCGCGCAGCGTTCCGGACCTGGGCTTGTCGAGGCCTGCGACGAGGCGCAGCAAGGTCGACTTGCCGCAGCCGGAGGGGCCGAGCAGCGCGACGAACTCGCCCGGCTCCACGGAGAGGCTGACGTCGCTGAGCACCGGCAGCTCGGCACCGTCGATGTCGAAGGCGTGGCTGACCTGCTCGATGTCGAGCGCGGCACCGGCGGCCGGGTGAGCGTCGATTTCGGCGAGTGCAGTTGCGGCTACCATTTTACGGTCCCCTTCTGCCAGACCAGCAGGCGATCACGGATCGCGAACAGCAGCGTGATCGCACCGGAGCAGAGCAGCGACATCACGATCAGCGCCGCATACATGTTGGCGTAGGCGGCCCAGCCCTGCGCCCATTGCAGGTACCAGCCGAGGCCGGCCTTGACGCCGATCATCTCGGCGACGACCAATACGGCGAAGGACGAGCCGAGCCCCATGAACAGGCCGACGAAGACGTGCGGGAGTGCCGCGGGGATTGCGACCTTCAACACCAGGAAGGACGGCTTTGCGCCGAGCGTCCGCGCGACGTCGTAATAAGCGTTGCTCACACTCGCGACGCCCGACCAAGTCAGCACGGTGACCGGGAAGCCGGTTGCCAGCGCAATCAGAAAGGTCGAGGCGCTCCAGCTCGACGGGAAGGTGAAGAAGGCGATCGGCAGCCAGGCGGTCGCCGGCAGCGGGCCGATGAAGCGCAGCACCGGATGCACCCAATAGCCGACGGCGCGCGACCAACCGATCGAGACGCCGGTCAGGAAGCCGATTGTTGCGCCGATCAGATAGCCGCCGAGCTGGAGCTTGACCGAGGCGAGCACGCTGTCGAGCAGTTTTGGCAGATCGTCGGTATAGACCTCGATGATCGACTGTGGCGGCGGGAAGAACGGCAATGGCAGCCAGGCGAATTTCGAGGTCGCGACTTCCCACAGGGTCATGAAAACGCCGAGCACGACGAGCCACGGCGCACGCTGGCGCAAGGCCCGGCCGGCCGAGCCAAGATAGTCGGCGGCGACGGTCCCGAACAGCGCGACGGCCGCGATGACAAAGGCGGCAATACCGAGCGAATGGGTTCGCGACCAATCGGCGACGTCCTCCCACCACAGGCAGGACAGGCCGAAGGCGATCCACGCCACGCTGGCGAGAATGCCAACGCCGGATTCACGGACCCAACTCGCAAGCAGCGGCGCGCGCGAGAGACGCGGCGCGCCGGAAGCAACGCCGTCAGACAGCGAATACGTCGACATAGATGCGCTCCGCGAATTTGGCCGTATCGGTACTCTGTTTGAAGACCTGCACGCTCTTGAGATCGTCGGCATAGGCCTTGAGTTCGCGCTTCAGTACTTCGCCGACGGGATGATGGTGGTGAGTGTGGTAACGCACCATGCCTTCGATATCGGCGAGCGACGCCGTCTTGGGCGCGTAGGGCTGGAACGATTTTGCCGCCACTGTCGGGTTCTGCGAGGTGAACATGGCGGCGTCGAGCAGCGCCTGCGTGATGGCGCGCGCGATCTGCGGCTCCTCGCGCACCAGACTGCCGCGCAAGCCGACGATGCAGCAGCTCTTGTCGCGGTATTCGCCGTCGAGATTGGAGGCGACTTCCTTGTACTGGCTGTCCTTGAGCCAGAGATAGCCGAGTGGGTCGGACGACAGGAACGCCTGCACCTCGCCTTTCTCGACGGCGACGTTGAGGAGGTTGCCGGGATAGGCGCGCCAGTCGACGTCCTTGTTGGGATCGATGCCGAGCTTGGCGAGCTGGATCGAAAAGAAGTTCTTGTCGGGGCCGCCGAGATCGCCGACCGCGACGATCTTGCCCTTGAGATCGGCCAGCTTGCTCACGTTGGAGTCGGCGCGCGTCAGCACGCGCATGCAGCCGCCATGGGTGCCGGCGGCGATCTTGACGTCAAAGCCCTGCTCCAGCGGCTTCAGCCAGCGCAGCGCCATGCCGAGACCGGCATCGCTCTTTCCCGTTGCGATCGCCTCTAGCAGCTGGTCGGTCGATCCGGAATAGTTGACGAGCTCGACGTCGAGATTCTGCGTCTGGAAGAAACCGTGCTCGATGGCGACCGGCAGCGGTGCAAGGCAGACCGCGCCGGCATTCCACGACAGCTTCAATTTGCGCGGCGCACCGGCGAGCGCGGGCGCATCTGACGCCGTCCGGCACAGCGGAAATTCCGAGAAGTCGACGCCGGACGCAATCCCGCGCGGCACAAAAGCCTGTGCCGCACCGAGGGCGCCGAGCGGCGCGGCGAATGCCGCCGCGAGCCCCGCCTTGAGCAGGTGACGCCGGTCGAGCCTCGATCCGCCGTGCTTGATGTCGTCGTTCATCCGTCCCCACTCCTGCGCTGGCACGGCTCCGCCATCTGCACAACAGTTTGCGTTGCGCCTGTTCCGTGCGGAGCTGCGTTGAGAGAAAATCTTTTCGCCGGCGCCTGCTGCGCCTCGTTGATGCGATGCGCAAATCATGCGGCGTGCTCGCCGCATCGTCAATGAAATGGATTTTCGAATGTGGCGCGAAGCGAAGTCATTCTCTCCATCGGCGCGTCCGGGACGATGAAAGGATTTCTTCCGATGCATCGGTTGGCAGCGTGCTGGCCTACTCCCTCTCTTGCTTCATTCTTGCGCAGCATCAGTGGCGCACACCGCACGTTCTCGAAAGCAGCGCCTCGCTAAAACGTCCTTGCCCATCGCGCGCGCAATACGGTTAGCCATTTCATTGACTGCGCATCGCGCGACCATAGACTTGATCGTCTCGCTGGATCGTTCGCTCACGCGTCGTGAGCAAAGCACCAAGACAGGCAACATGAGCATCAACTCCCTCCATCATTCCGTCACCCGCCGGCTCGCCGCATCGCTGCTTGCTGCCGCCATCACCCTGTCGACGGCCGCGACGTCATTCGCAGCCGACGCAATCGTGCTGCGCGTCGGCGACCAGAAGGGCGGCAATCGCTCGCTGATCGAGATCTCTGGCTACGCGAAGGATCTGCCTTACAAGATCGCATGGTCGGAATTCCCCGCGGCTGCGCCGATCCTGGAGGCGCTCAACGCCGGCGCACTCGACGTCGGCTACACCGGCGACCTCTCGTTCCTTTCCGTCTACGCGGCCGGCGCGCCGATCAAGGCGATCGGCGGCACAAGGTCGGATGCGAAGACACAAGCCATTCTCGTACGCCAGGATTCGCCGATCAAATCGGCCGCCGACCTCAAGGGAAAACGCCTTGCCGGCACGCGCGGCGGCTGGGCCAGTTCCTGATCGACGCCACGCTGGAGAAGGCGCAGATCAAGCTGGAGGACGCGACTTTCGCGCCGCTCGGCCCGGTCGACTCCAAGATCGCGTTGGTCGCGGGCTCGATCGATGCCTGGGCAGTGTGGGAGCCCTACGTCTCGTTCGCGACGCTCAAGGACAAGGCCCGCGTGATCGCCGATGGTGAGGGCCTGACGCCGACCATCACCTTTATCGTCGCCTCTGACAGCGCCATCACTAGCAAGCGCGCGGCGGTGCAGGACCTCGTGCAGCGGCTGAACAAGGCGCGGCTGTGGTCGCTGGATCATCTCGGCGAATATGCCAAGAGCACGGCCGAACTAACCAAGCTGCCGGAGGACGTGCTGCTCTCGGCCTACACCGCGCAGCGCACCAGCCCGATCGTGATCGACGAGAACGTCGTGAAGGAGGTGCAGGAAGCCTCCGACCGCTCGACGCGCTACGGCATCCTGCCGAAGAAGCTCGACGTCAGCAAAGCCGTCGACCGCAGCTTCACCACTGCGGCCGCAGGATCGAACTAGGAGGCGGCGGGATGCGAAGGCTTCGCCTCAAGGCTGGCCCACTGCATCTCGCCGCGATCGTGCTCGCGCATTTCGCTTGCATGGGCCTGATCGTGTGGCTGTCACTTTAGACGCCGGCCAACGTCGCCGCTCGCTGGCCGGGCCTTAAGGAAAAGATCAGGACAACATAAGGAGCCCATAAGGACTTACGAGACGCCACTGGCCTAGCATCGACACTGTGATCTCGTCGGTAGCAGGATGCCTCATCCCACGGCTTGTCCAGGCAACCGCAGCTCGTTCTCCGATTGCCGATCCCGACTGGACGGGCTTACAGTGGAACTCGCCCTGCGGCCGTCGACGCTTGCAATGGGAAGGCGACCTTCGGGCTGGGAGATCAGCGCCATGTCAGCCGGTCAGTATCTTCGTTACGATCCGTCCGTCGAACAAATCCGGCCGGAGGAAGCGGAGGCCGTCGAGGCGATCGTTGCCTCGATCTCGCGAACGAGCGCCCGCACTTTTCACAACGACAAGCATGGGACCCGGCAGCAGCACGCCAAGGGCGCCGGCTATCTCCGCGGCGAGCTGATCGTCTACGACGATTTGCCGGATCATCTGCGCCAGGGCCTGTTCAAACAGGCTGGCCACTTCCCGATCATCGTCCGCCTCTCCACCGCATTCAACAGGAGCGATCGCGTACGTTCGCCGCGGGGGTTTGCCATCAAGGTCTTGGGCGCGACTGGGCTTAAGGCGCTCGGCGACGACGACTCGACGAACCAGGATCTCCTGCTCGTCAATCACCCCAGCTATTTCGCGGATGCGATGGCCTATATGCGCGCACAGCACAAGGTCGAGCGCAGCCTGATCCTGCCGGATCTGGCGTATGGACCCATAGGCTTTGTCGCGCGCATCCTGGTCGCCGCATCGGACAGAACAGGCATTCCGATCCCGATAGTCTTGAAAGCGCTTGGTGATGCCGGCAGCAACATTCTTGGAGAAACCTTTCACACAGAGGGAGCACTGCGGTTTGGCGACTATATCGCAAGGCTTCGCCTGGTGCCGATCTCGGCCTCGGTCCGCCGGCTCACCGGCCAGCCCTGCCACGATGCCGATAATGCCGTGCTGAACACTGTCGTTGCATTCTTCAAGGACAATGCGGCCGAGTACGAACTATTTGCCCAGCTCTGCACCGACCTGGAGCAAACGCCGATCGAAGATGCCTCGATCGACTGGCCCGAAGACGTCGCGCCGCCGCAAGCACTCGGCAAGATCACGCTTCCGCGCCAGACCGCCGACAGCCCCGCGCGTCGCGTCTATTCCGACGAGGTGCTTTCGTTCGATCCATGGCGATGTCTCGCGGCGCATCAGCCGCTCGGTTCGATCATGCGATTGCGCAGGGATGCCTACCGTGCCTCCCGCACGCTGCGGCAGCAGCAAAATCAACACACGGTCAAGCAACAGCCCGGAGAACCGCGACAGATCGCGGACCTGCCGGATTGAGCCGATCACCGTTCCGCACTATCGAGCCGGGTGTCCCGGCCTGCGTCGAAAAAGGAGGCCGATCGCAGCGGATCGCCGGGATCAAGCGTCTCTGCCAGCGATCCGATCACCTGGCCGGAGCGGTCCCGCCACTTGGCAGCCCTTTGCGTTTGTCCAAGGCCCGCATAAAGCGCTGCGGTCGTGCGATAAACCCGCCAGGTGGCATGCGGCAACCTGGCATGGCGGACGATCGAAATTGCCGTCGACAAATGTTCGCCGGCGAGTTGCACATCCTGCTTCAGGATCGCAATTCTTGCCATGACCTCGTGGCACAGCGCGAGAAACGGGCGGTCGGGTGCCGCGCTCGTCACCTCATGAAACTGGCTGGCCGAACTCTGGGCGCGATCCAGATCGCCGATCGCGATCCAATAGTCGCAGCAAGTCAGCAGATAGTGGGGGATGACCAGCGACTCCATCGGCACGCGATCGACCTCCATTCGCCGCTCCATCGCATCGAGATGCTGCCGCGCCCGAGTCAGGTCGCCCATCCTGACATAAGCACGCGCCAGCAGGTTCCTGCCAACGAAGAAGGTGAACGGATTGGCCTCGATCATCGGGCCGAGCGCATCCTCCGCACGCCGTGACCCGCTCCCATATTCCTCGGCCTCGGAATACAGCCATCCGATCGCGAGATGACACAGCGCGACGGCCTGCGGATTTGCATTTCGTTCCGAGATGGCCAACGCGGAGACGACGTTTCGTTGCGCCTGCCCCCATTCACCGTGATAAATCTGGGCAAACGCCTCGACCGTTTCATAGAGTACGAACAGATAGACGTCACCGACCAGGCGGGCGAGCTCCTTGCCCCTGGTCGTCGCATCGCAGCAGGCCGGATAATTCGCGCGCAAGAACTCCAGCACCATCTCCATCGAGCAGCGTCGCAGCCGCATGCTCAGATCCTGTTCTCCGGTGATCAGTGCTGACGCATGCTCGGCAAGGTCCGCATTCTCGCGATCCCAGCCGCGGAGCATCAGCTTCAAATTGGCAACGTTCCCCTGGACCAGAGCGCTGAACGCGGCGTCGTCGATCGCCCGGCTCTTTACAAGAGCCTGTTCCGCAACAGGCAGGCTCTGGCGTCGATCGACGTAAAGACAAAATCTGCTGAGGTCGACCAGTGCGTTCACCTCTTCGCGCACGTGTCCGTTCTCCGCCGCGTGCGCGACGACTGCGCTGAGATCCTGCAGGGAATTCAGGAAATCTCCACTGGCCCGCCAGGCCCAGGCGCGCTGAAGCAACAACTTCAGACGTGCTGTCACCCGAAACTCCGGCGGCAAATGCGGCACCAGTTCCAAAGCGCGGGAGAGGTAATTGGCGGCCTCGCGTGTGCTGAACCTTCGCGCCGAGCCCTCGGCGGCCGCGCCCAGATAATGCATCGCTTTCGGGAAATCGCGGCCCAGTTCGAAGTGGCGCGCGAGAACGGCGGCAATCTCCGCAGCCTGCGGCCCATAGCCCTGCTCGAGCCCCGCCCCAAGTAGCGCATGGGTTTTCGTGCGGCGCGCCGGCGCGAGCCGCTGGTACAGGATCTCCTGGTAGAGCGTGTGCTGGAACGCATAGCGACCGGAGACACCTCCGCTCGGCCACTCAGTCATGCCGGCAACGACGATAATGCGATCAGTCCGCGCCAGATCCTCGCACATCTCCTCGACATCCAGCACGGGACGGTCCAGCGCACCGGCGATATGGAGCGCAGAAAACTCCGCTCCCGCCGCACTGGCGACCTCGAGCAAGCTGCGCTCGTCCACGGTGAGGTGATCAATCTGCTGCTTGATCATTCCTTCCAGATCGCGCGGCATGCTGTCATGCGAGGCCGCGTCTTCGCTGACCAGCCGCCAGCCCAATTCGTGCTCGACAAGCGCGCCTTGCGCCACGAGATGATCGAGGAGAGACGACACGAACAGAGGATGCCCGCCGGTTCTCGCGAAGATGCGCTCGACCAGCTCTCTGGCAAAATCGGCCGAGTTGAAGCGCAGGGAAAGATAACGTTCGACGTCGATGCCGGTTAGTCGATCGAGCGCGAGCTCGGTGGCGTGTCCGTGAATCCGCAAGTCCTGGTGAACGGCACGGATAGGATGTCCGCCGACGGCGACTTCCATCGGCCGATAGGTGGCCAGCACGAGGATAGCCGCCCTCCGATCCCGGCGCGCAAGCCGGGAGAGCACATCCACGGTGGCAACGTCGCTCCAATGCAGATCTTCCAGGATGATCACCCATGGTCGCCTGACGGCGAGGTGTTCCATGAGATCGGCAAATTCGCGCAGCATGCGCTCCCGGGTTGCGCCAAAGACTTCATGCTGGAATGCGGCCCGGTCTGCTTCGCCGAGGAATCCGGGCATTTGCGCGAGCCAGGTCGGCGCGTGCTCGCGTATGGAAGTCAGCAGCGATGCTCCATCGGTTCGACGGCAGCACTCGTTCAGCGCTCCGATCAGCGGAAGAAAGGCCTCATGAGTGCCGAACAACTCGTTGCAGCTACAGTGCAGCACGCCCAGTCCCTGCTGGTTCATCCTGTCGAGCGTCATTTGCAAGAGGGTGGTTTTTCCGATCCCGGCTTCGCCGGTGATGAAGACGATCTGACGCTGTCCGGTACGAGCGAGTTGCAACGCCTTGTCCAGCGTCTCGAGTGCGCCAGTGCGGCCCACCCTCCAGTGCCGGCGTCGATCGACGACCTGCTCCGTGACGGAAGCCGCCTCCTCTTCGGCTGGCCGCTCGATCGCAGGCAATTCGGCGGTCGCGACCGGCGCAATGAAGCGATAGCCGCGCCGCGTGACCGTCTCGATGTAGTTGGGGGACTGCCTGTCGTCGCCGAGCACCGAGCGCAGCGTGTTCACGGCAACGGCGAGGCTCGACTCGCTGACGTGCAGATCGGACCAGACCGCGTCGAGCAACTCTTCCTTGGTGACGAGCTCACCGGGCCGACCGACAAGATAGCAAAGAACCTCGAACGGCTTCGGCGCCAGCGCGATCCGCTCCCCGCCTCGCCACAATAGCGCGTTGGCCCGGTCGAGGCGGAATTCACCAAAGGCAAGCGCGTCTCTACGCACGGCTCCAACCCCCGGATGCTCCCCGATCTTAAGGGAAAGCTCAGCCAAATGTAAGGGCGCGCTAAAGACCTGCGCCCTGCGCCGGCACTAGCATTGGCCTGTCCACTTCAGAGACGCCGGCAAGGCGTCGGACGGCCTTTTCATCACACTGTCATTTCAGTCGACAGGCAGTCGATGCCTGAATTCCGGCAAGGAGTTGGCCATGAGCATTTTAAAACACCTGGCGATCTCGCCTCTCGCTTTTGCCATTCGCCATTGCGACGTCAGGGTCATATTGAGCGCCACCGTCCTCAGCCGCATCTTTCTCGTCGCCATCTATCTTGCGTGCGGCGGCCCGGGCCTGTCCGGACCCGATCTCACCAACACCATCGCGCTGCCATGACCTCGGGACCGCTCGAATGGTCCATCGAGATCGCGATCATCGTCGCGATCTGCATCGGGATTGTCGCGGGCGGGCATGGCCGGCTCGTAGTGCCGCATCACCGGGTTCAACGCGCGCAAGCCGATCGGACCGCTTGCGTGCAGCGGCCCTCAAACCTCTTCAGCATCGTCGCGCTGCGGCGAGGCGCTCCGCCCGTTTGATCGATCACCAATATCCGCGATGATAGGCCCGGTACGGCCGGTAGTAGCCGTAGCGCGGACCGTAATATGGACGATAGGCGCGATAGCCGTAGTAGCGGGGACGCGCGTAGTAGCCGCCATAACCGTAACCCGGACCATAAGCATAACCCGATCCGTAGCCGCCGCCATAATAGGCGGGCGCATAACCGTAGCCCGGCCCTGGGTATCCGTAGCCGCCCCCATAGTATGGGCCGCCGCCATATCCATAGCCATAAGGCGCGCTGCTGGCGATGGCGCTGCCGATGATCGCGCCGGCTGCGAGGCCGCCAATACCCCATCCAAAACCTCGGCCGCGCCAGTACACCTGCGTAGCATCATCGCCGACCGCGGCTTTCATGGTCGCGACATTGGTCGGCAGCGGAGCTGCTGCCGCCTGCTCGACCTGGCCGGCCATCACCGCACCCGCCAGCGAACAGGCAATTGTCATTTTCCAGATACTCATCGCCTCACTCCCTGTTTGACGTTCCGCTCGGAAGAGGATCGCGGTCGCATGATCGGGCATCCTTGCGCCAAGTCAAAGGCTCAAAAGTCGCGCCTCCAATTGCGTGCACCGCACAAGATGGGATGCCTCAATTGTCATCAGACCGGAGGCCGCAGACCCGGCAAAGCATTAAGCTTCCCGCGCATTCGCAACCAACAACCACCTTCCCGATTGACTATTCGGGCCGTTACTATCGGTTCCGAAGTGCGCGGCCGGGAGGCTTCTGGCGAGCGCCAGAGTTGTGGGAGGATGACATGAGTGCCGCGAGACCCGAGCCGCTTGCCCGTCAGGCCCTGGCGTTCGTCCTGGCCGGCGGACGCGGCAGCCGGCTCCTGGAGCTGACCGACCGGCGCGCCAAGCCTGCGGTCTATTTCGGCGGAAAATCCCGCATCATCGATTTCGCGCTGTCAAACGCGGTGAACTCGGGCATCCGCCGCATCGCAGTCGCCACCCAGTACAAGGCGCACAGCCTGATCCGGCACCTTCAGATGGGTTGGAACTTCTTCCGTCCCGAGCGCAACGAGAGCTTCGACATTCTCCCGGCCAGCCAGCGCGTCTCCGAGAACATGTGGTATGTCGGCACGGCGGATGCGGTCTACCAGAACATCGATATCATCGAATCCCACGCCTGCCGCTTCATCGTGGTTCTCGCCGGCGACCATGTCTATAAAATGGATTACGAGGTGATGCTGCGCCAGCATGTCGAGAGCGGCGCCGACGTCACCGTCGGCTGCCTCGAAATGCCGCGGGCGGAATCCTCCGGCTTCGGCATCATGCATATCGACGAGAATGGCTGGATCAAGTCGTTCCTGGAAAAGCCGAAAGATCCGCCGCCGATGCCGGGGAAGCCGGACGTCTCGCTCGCCAGCATGGGCATCTACGTGTTCGACGCGAAACTCCTGTTCGAGGAGCTCAAGCGCGACGCCGAGGATCCGAATTCCAACCACGATTTCGGCAAGGACATCATCCCCTACCTCGTCAAGAACGGCCGCGCCATGGCGCACCAGTACTCGACCTCCTGCGTCCGCTCCGGCAGCGACCCCCGCGCCTATTGGCGCGATGTCGGCACGGTCGACGCCTATTGGGCCGCCAATATCGACCTCACCGACGTGGTACCCGAGCTCGATTTGTTCGACAGCGCCTGGCCGATCTGGTCCTATTCGGAGATCACGCCACCGGCAAAGTTCGTCCACGACGAGGAGAGCCGACGCGGCCAGGCCGTGAGTTCGCTGGTCTCGGGTGGTTGCATCATTTCCGGGGCCTCGCTGCGGCGCTCACTGCTGTTCACCGGCGTACGCGTCAACTCCTACGCCAATGTCGAGAACGCCGTGATCATGCCCTACGTCAATGTCGGCCGCGGCGCGCGCTTGAAGAACGTCGTGATCGACCGCGGCGTCGAGATCCCGGAAGGCCTCGTCGTCGGCGAGGATCCCGAGCTGGACGCGAGGCGCTTCCGCACCACCGAACAGGGCATTTCGCTCATCACCCAGTCGATGCTGGACAGGCTCAATACATGACGTCTGTTCGCGTCCTCGCGGTCGCCTCTGAAGTCTATCCCATCGTCAAGACCGGCGGCCTCGCGGATGTCGCGGGCGCGCTGCCGCTCGCGCTGAAAGCTCACGGCGTCGAGATGCGCACGCTGATGCCGGGCTATCCGGACGTGATGCGGATGCTCGGGGGAGCCGACGAGATCCGGCGCTGGCCGAATTATTTCGGCGGCCCCGGACGCCTGCTCGCGGGCTCGCATGACGGGCTCGATCTGTTCGTGCTCGACGTGCCGCATCTCTACGCGCGGCCGGGCAATCCCTACGTCACCGCCGAGGGCGTCGACTGGCCGGACAATGGCGTGCGCTTCGCGGCGCTGTCGCGCATCGCCGCCGATATCGGCCACGGTCTCGTTCCCGCCTTCGTGCCCGACGTCGTGCACGCCCATGACTGGCAGGCCGGGCTCGCGCCGGCCTATCTGCACTATGACAGCCGACCGCGGCCCGGCACCGTGATGACCATCCACAACATGGCCTATCAGGGCAAGTTCGCGCCCGAGCTGATCGGTTCGATTGGCCTGCCCTGGCACGCCCTCGGCATCGACGACCTCGAATATTTCGGCGGCATCAGTTTTTTGAAGGCAGGCCTGCAATTCGCCGATCGCGTCACCACGGTCTCGCCGACCTATGCGCGGGAGATCCAGAGCGACGAGGGCGGCATGGGGTTCGGCGGCTTGCTTCGCTCCCGTGCCAACGTTCTGAGCGGCATTCTCAACGGCATCGACATCGATGTGTGGAATCCGCAGACCGATCCGCACATCGCCTACCGCTTCGGCGCAGAGGATCTCACCTTCCGGGCCGCGAACAAGGCGGTGCTTCAGCAACAGTTCAATCTCGATTCCTCGGACGGGACGCCATTGCTCGGCGTCATCAGCCGCCTGTCGTGGCAGAAGGGGCTCGATCTCCTGCTCGAGGCCATTCCGACCATCCTGAGCGAAGGCATGCAGCTCGCGCTGCTCGGAAGCGGCGACCGCGATCTCCAGGAACGCTATCAGGCCGCCGCACGCGCGAACCCGGGCCGGATCGGGGTCGTGATCGGCTACGACGAGATCATGGCGCATCTGATCCAGGCCGGCTCGGACGCGCTCATCGTTCCGTCACGCTTCGAGCCGTGCGGCCTGACCCAGCTCTGTGCGCTACGCTATGGCGCCGTGCCGATCGTCTCGCGCGTCGGCGGCCTCGAGGATACCATCGTCGACATCGGCGAGGCCGATAAATCGGGCCACGATGCCACCGGCTTCAAGTTCGGCCCCGTGACCGCGGATGCCCTCGCCGGCACGCTGCGCAAGGCCAACACCACCTTCCACGACAAGCTGACCTGGCGCCGTCTGCAACTGGGCGGCCTCGCGACCGACGTGTCATGGCGCAACCGTGCCGGCGACTATGCCGCGCTTTATCGCGGGCTGATGGCCTCCCGCCGCGCCTGAGCCCTGATCGTCCTCGAATCCATGCTATAGAGCCGGCATGGAACCCCTTACGATCAAGCTGATCGGCTTTGCCGCCGCCACCTGCACCACCGTCGCCTACGCGCCGCAGGTCATCAAGGTCTGGAAGACCCGCTCGGCGCGCGACATTTCGCTCGGCATGTTTCTCATCATGGTGCTGGGCCTCGCGCTCTGGCTCGTCTACGGCCTGCTCTCCGGCGACGCGCCCCTGGTCGCGGCCAACGCCATCACCATGCTGCTCGCCGGCGGCATCTTGTTCATGAAGCTGAAATACGGGTGAGGCTAGCGCGATGCTAGGGGGTGGATTAGCGAATCGCAATCCGCCCTACGAGTTCACCCGAACACATACGACGCCATCGCAACGTTAGCGACCTCGTCGACGAAGACGCGCTTGCCCGCGTCGCTGCCGGCGGCGCCGGCGGCCACCATCAGCGGCAGCAGATGATCTTCACGCGGATGCGCGAGACGCGCACTCGGCGCGTTCTCCCAGTCAACCAGCATCGCGTTGCGGCGCGCCGCGTCCGGATTGCTGATCGCCTCGTTCAGATAGGCCTCGAAATCATACGAGACCGGCTTGGACTCCGCCCGGCCAAACCCGCGCATGTTGTGATAGGTGAGCCCGCTGCCGACGATCAGAATGCCCTCATCCCGGAGCGAGGTGATCGCCTGCCCCACCCTGATGTGCTCGGCCGCGTCATAGCTCGATCTCAGCGACAGCAACACGATCGGCATGTCGGCATTCGGATACATCAGGCCGAGCGGCACGAAGGTGCCGTGATCGAAACCCTGATTGGGATCCTCCCGGCAATCGAGGCCGGCGCGCGCAAGCAGCGCCTTCACTTCCGCCGCGAGTTCGGGCTTGCCCGGTGCAGGATATTTGATGTGATAGGTGTGCTCGGGAAAGCCGTGATAGTCGTACACCATCGGCGGATACGCCGAGGTGGTCACGGTGAAGGCCTCGGCCTCCCAATGGCCGGTGATGACGAGCACGGCCTTCGGGCTTGCCGGCAATAGCTGCGGTAGCCGGCCGAACGCCTCGGCAGTCTTCGCATATTGCACCCGCCTGTCCTCCATGAACGGCCAAGGACCGCCGCCATGCGACAGGAAGAGGGTCGGAAATCGCGTCATGGATGCGGGCTCGTCTCGTTGACAGCATGCGCGTGTAACAGCCGCGCGATCGGCGGCGAGCATAGGCAAACCCGTATGGTTAGCAAGACGTTAACGATTTGCCGCCCAAAATCCCGGGCGTGGCCGAAGGAGTCGGCCAGAAGACCAAGGACGTGAGATGAAGAAGTTTGCGCTGGGGGACGTCGTCAACAGTGACAAGGGCCGCCGCGGTGTGGTTCGCGCCGCCTACAGGTCCAGGGAAGGCCAGCAGTTCTACGCCGTCGAGAGGGATGGCGCGATGGATTATCTGGAGGAAGACCGGCTGAGCCCGGCGCCGCGCGTCGAGCTCGCGGCTTAAGTCCAACTCATCTAATGCCCGAGCCGGTCCAGGCGCTCCGACCAGGGGTCGTCTCCGCTCGCGAGGCGATCATTCGTGATCAGCAGCAGGCGATCGCTGCCTGCCGCAGCGTCCCATCGCGGCAGGTCCGCACCGTTCGGATCGCCGCTCTTGGCGAAGTTGATCCAGTAGGCGCGCATGCGGCTTGCGACCTCGCGATCACCTCGTGACAAGATGCCCGCACCCGGCATGCCTTCTGCGCCGAAGATGAACTGCAATTCCCGCCCGTGACCGCCTTCGGGGTTGGCGCGCCGTGCCTCCGGCACGTAGGCGAAGCGATAGCGGAAGGTCGGCGCGCCGCTTGCGGCATGCAGCCGCGCCAGCAGCCGCACCGGCTCCGAGAAAACCTTGTCGGTGTAGAACCTTGCCGCGCGGTCCGAAGGTTTGGCGAGGTCGGGATAGAGCTTGCGCAGTTCGTCGCTGGTGATACCTGACGATGCCAGCTCCTCCCGGATATCGAGCTCGCTGTCGAAACCCGTCTCGTCATCGTTCGAACCGATGATCATCGGAATGCGGCTCTCACGTCCGGCCGCGAAGCCTGCGGCGACCTCCTCGCTCACCAGACGTCCATCGATCGTCGGCGCAAAACTGCGCGGCGATTTTTCGAGCAGATGTTTTTCGGCGGCAAGCAGGCCTCGCGGTTCGGCTACGCGCAAATCAGCCTGTTGACCAAGCGCCGCGACGAATTGCCGGCCCACAATCTCGGCCTCTTGCGCCGAGCGCAGCCGCGCACGGCCAGGGACCGATTGCAGAATGGCTTTCTGAAAGAGCGCGGGCGATTGCGCACACAGCATCAAGAGCGCGATCGAGGTCGCGCCTGCGCCGCTGCCAAACAAGGTGACGTTGTTTGGATCGCCACCGAAGGCCGCGATGTTGTCGTGCACCCAATGCAATGCGGCGATCTGGTCCATCAGGCCGTAATTGCCGGAGCCGCCTTCCGACAGCGCGGGCTCGGTAAGCCAGCCCAGCGCGCCCAGGCGAAAATTCACGGTCACCACGATGAGGCCGGCCTGCGCCAGCCTGCCGCCGTCGAACAGCGGATCGTTCGCGGTGCCGCGGACGAAAGCGCCGCCGTGGATGAATAGCATCACCGGCAGCGGGCCATCGACCCCGAACGGACGGAACACGTTCAGCGTGAGGCAATCCTCGCTCGCGCCCGGCAGCGACGACTGAAGGCATGGCGCGCCGTACTTGTAGGCCGTGCGCATCTCCGAACTCTCGGCCGTTGCCTGCGGCGGACGCCAGCGCAGCGGCCCGATTGGCGCGGCCGCATAGGCCAGCCCCTTGAACGACGCCACCTCGCCTTCGACGGCGCCAAGCATCTGTCCTTCACGCGTCAGCGCGAACGGAAATTGGCCGACCGGCTGGGCCACGGCCGAGCCGTTGCAACAGAGGATGACAGAAGCCGCAAAAAGCGCGAACACGTACCGCATCTTCGGAGCATCTCGATGCGCGGAAGGGTTCGGTCAGGTTATGTCCGTCGTCCATAGTGAGGCAAGCGCCGCGGCCGCGCCTAGCTGCCCTTGGCGATAAGCTCCGCCAGTGCGTGCCGTGCGATGATGCCGAGTTCACCAAGCGTGGAGTGGCCTGACTGCGCCGCCTCGATCAGGCGCTGGGCGATGAACCTGCGGCTGTCGTGATCGCCGCCATGCGGCAGTTGACGGCACGTCTCCTCCAGGACGACGTCCATGTTCGCTCTGGTTCGCTCACTCAACTCTGTCATGACGCCCTGGATATGCGTGGCTTGTAGCCGCAAGCATACACAGACGGATCATCCATGATTAGCCCGGGTAATCACGGCCATTGTGCATCGCGATGCGTGCATTGAAGCAAGGTTCGCGCGGCCATGATGACGCCGCAAACAGCTACCGAAGATTGCACTTGATCTGATGACAAGCCGAGCCTGCGGCGATAGCCTGCCGGCAAAACAAAACATACGGGAGGAAATACCATGCCTGACGCAATGGTTGCTGCACGTGCCTCTGACGCGGGTCGCGGAGCCAGTCAGCAGGTCGATGTTGCCGTGGTGGGGGCCGGGTTTGCCGGCCTCTATCTTCTCCATCGGCTGCGCAAGGCCGGCCTCACGGCGGTCGCCCTCGAAGAAGCCGGCGATGTCGGCGGCACCTGGTACTGGAACCGTTATCCCGGCGCGCGCTGCGATATCCAGACCATCGATTACAGCTATACGTTCGATCCGGAACTCGACAAGGCCTGGACCTGGTCGGAAAAATACGCCGCCCAGCCCGAGATCCTGCGCTATCTCGGCTTCGTCGCCGACCGCTACGATCTCAGGCGCGACATCCGCTTCAAGACCAAGGTGACCGAAGCCAAATGGGACGAAGCGACCGAACGCTGGCAGCTCACCACCGACAATGGCGCACCGGTCTCCTGCCGCCATTACATCATGGCCACCGGGTGCCTTTCCGCGCCAAAGCCGCCCGAGATCGACGGCGTCAAGGATTTTGGCGGGGAGGTCTATTTCACCGGACGCTGGCCTCATGACGGCGTCAATCTCGCCGGCAAGCGCGTCGCCGTGATCGGTACGGGCTCATCGGCCATCCAGTCGATCCCGCTGATCGCCGAGCAGGCCGCGCATCTGACCGTATTCCAGCGCACGCCGAATTTCGCGCTGCCGGCGGGTAACGGTCCGGCGCCGGAAGATCGCAAGACCTTCTTCGAAAGCGACCGCGCCGCATATCGCGATCAAGCACGCTTGTCGATGACGGGCGTGCCGTATCCGCAGCAGACGGTGGTGAGTTGGCAGTTGAGCGATGCCGAGCGTCGCGAGCGCTTCGAACGCGCCTGGGCCGCCGGCGACCTCGTCCACATCCTGACCCAGCTCTGGGCCGACCAGGGCGTGGATGTCGATGGCAATGCGCTGATCGGCGAGCTGATCCGCGAGAAGATCGGCGCTGCCGTGAAGGATCCGGAGACGGCGGCGGCACTGATGCCCCACGATCATCCCTTCGGCGCAAAACGCCCCTGCCTCGACACCAACTACTACGCGACCTACAACCGGCCGAACGTCACGCTGGTCAATCTGCGCCAGGAGCCGATCAAGGCGATCACCGCAAGCGGCATCACGACGGCCAAGCGCAGCGTCGACGTCGATGTCATCGTGTTCGCGACCGGCTTCGACGCCATGACCGGCGCGATCCGCGCCGTGCATCCGATCACCGGACGTGGCGGCAAATCGCTCACCGATGTCTGGGCACAGGGACCGCAGTCCTATCTCGGGCTCACCGTCGAGGGCTTCCCGAACTTCTTCATGATCACCGGCCCCGGCAGCCCGTCGGTGCTGTCGAACATGGCGGTGTCGATCGAGCAGCATGTGGACTGGGTTGTCGACCGGCTCAAGGCATTGCGCGACGCCGGCTTCACCACGATCGAGCCGACCGAGACGGCACAGGCCGGCTGGGGCCGGCACATGGCCGACTGCTCGATGGTGACGCTGCACCGGCTCGCCAACACCTGGTACACGGGCGCCAACGTGCCCGGCAAGGTGCAGGGCCTGATGCCCTATACCGGCGGCGTCGGCCCCTATCGCAGCATCTGCGACGAGGTCACGAGCCGCGGCATGCTCGGCTTCAAGCTGACCGGCCCCAACGTTGCCGCGCAATGCAATGACGGCGAAGTGGTGCGCCTGCAGCCGGATGTGCGGCTGGTGCTGAACCTGTTGGCGTCGCTGAATCTGCCGCAGATCGAGTCGATGGGCGCGATCGGTGCCCGCGCCTTCGTCGACGAGTTCAACAAGGGCCGGCCTGCGGGACGGCCAATCGGCGACATCGTCGACGGCACCCTGCCCGGCACCGACGGCCCGCTGTCGTACCGCGTGTACCGGCCGGCGACGCCGGGGCCGCATCCGGTCGTGATCTATTTCCACGGCGGCGGCTGGGTGCTCGGCGACGAGCAGTCGGACGATCCGTTCTGCCGCGACATGGTGCGGCGAACCGGCATGATGCTCGTCAGCGTCGGCTATCGTCATGCGCCCGAGCATCGTTTCCCGGCCGCAGCCGAAGACGGCTATGCAGCGACGCGCTGGATCGCCGAGCACGCCGCCGAGCTCGGCGGCAAGCCGGGCCCGGTGCTGGTCGCAGGCTGGAGCGCCGGCGGCAACATCGCCGCCGTCACTTGTCAGCTCGCACGCGATCGCGGCGGCCCGGAGATTGCCAGGCCAGCTCCTGATCTGCCCGGTCACCGACTGCACATTCGATCGTCCCTCCTATAACGACAATGCGACCGGCTATTTCCTGACCCGCTCGCTGATGTACTGGTTCTGGGATCTCTACTGTTCGCCAGCCGACCGCACCGATCCGCGCGTCTCGCCGCTCCGCGGCAAGGTTGCGGGCCTGCCGCCGGCCTTCGTCGTCACCTGCGAATTCGATCCCCTGCGCGACGAGGGCATCGCCTACGCCGAGGCAATGGCGGCCGCCGGCGTCCCGGTCGAGCAACTTAGGGCGCGCGGTCATTTCCACTCGTCCTTCGCCATGGTGGACGTGGTGATCACCGGGGTCTCCGGCCGGGTGCAGATGGCCGAGGCGTTGCGGCGCTTCGCCGGGCTTCCGCCAAAGGTCGGTCGCGGCGACGAGATCAGCCACGGTCACGCCAGCCCGGAGCCCAGAATTGCGGCGGCCGCGAGCTGACAAAGACAAAGCGGCCGGGAACTTTTTCCCGGCCGCTGCGTTTTGTGGGGCGGCACCCGTGTAATGGAGTGCGTGTTGCGTGAGGTGGGGCGATGGGCGACGTGGTTGCGGATTCAAAGGTTGATTTCGGCGCGGCTGCGGCCCTGTATAAATGGCCTTCGCTTGCGAACCAGCGCCGGCCGGACCGAGATTCCTATCAGGTGAGCCAAGGCACTCTGGACGAATGCATCTCGGCTTTCATGGAGAAGCCGGCGGCGACCAGGCATCTCTATGAGATTCACACGGCGGCGCAGCCGTCGCTGGTCACGGATATCCTCTCGCCCGAGCACGTCACCGAGCTATCGCGGCTCAGGGAATATCTCTGATTGCCTGCAGGCGCCGAAGCTGCACGCACACGACAAGCTTCTCACAAAGCAGGAACCTTCTTCCGGTTTTTCCCGTTAGTGGTGATCGGAAGCGAAGGTGTGAGTGCTTCAGATGGTTGAAGCCGGCGTGCCAGCCCAGGTCGTGCCCTATGGCGCAGATCAGACCTTGTTCGTGGTGATCGATCGCCTCGACAAGGCGACTGAAATCCGCATCGAGCGAAGCGATCTCGACGCCACCATCGGCGAGCTCGTCGCCGGCTGCTTCAACGATCCCATCCAGGTCATCTCGTTCAACACGCTCGAGCACTGGATGAAAGACATCTCGACCGACGTCGCCGGTGAGATTCGGGCGCGCTGCGACATCGATGGCGTGAGGCTGCCCGACTATCTCAGTGACTTCGTCGAAAGCTATAGCTGAGCGCGCGTTACTTCGATTGCTCAGACGGGGAAGCGAGGCGTATGCGTTCAGCGCATGGATGATAAGAATCAGGCGCGCCGGTACTTGCCGGCGATGACCTCAATCTCGCGGCGGCGTTCGCCCGCGAAGCTCAGCAGCTTTTCGATCGTCACTGTATCCGTGATCCGTTTGGCGAGCCGCTCGGCGCGTGTGGCCTGATCTTCGAGATACTGGATCGTGTTCAAACGCCGCCCCCCAAGAGCCCCGATTTGGAGTCCGGAATTGTTTGGATGTCGATCGTGCGTCGGAGGCGGCTAACAGCCGGTTAAGCACAGCGTCGGAAATCGATGAGAATCGCGCTTTATTGCACGACGTCGAGCCGGACATTGGTGACGCCCTTGTCGACCATGCCGAGCGCCTCAGCCGCAGAGGGAGAGATGTCGACCACGCGTCCGCGAACATAAGGCCCGCGATCGTTGATCCTGACGGTCACGAAGCGACCAGAGGAGACATCGGTGACGCGCAGCTTCGTGCCGAACGGCAGGGAGGGATGGGCCGCGGTCAATTCGTTCTTGTCGAACCTCTCCCCGCTCGCGGTCTCTGTATCCGAATAGAAGCTGGCAACGCCATGCGAGGCGGTTTGCTTTGCGTCTCCGTCGGGGACGCGCACCCGGCTGATCGGCCGTGGATGCAGTGCCGCCACCCTGTGCGGGCGCTCGACCGTGGCCTGCCGGCTGGTGCCCGCCAGATCGGCCTTCTGGCGGCCGAACCGGCGATTGCGCACACGCCGCAAGCGACGCCGCACCGGCGATGGCGAGCAGCAACCGGCACGAGGTTGCCAGCGAAATCCGGGTATTTTCGGCACGTGCAAAGCGAGACATGATGCGCCCTCCGAACGGCCCGAGTTTCGGCGGGCAATGAGGGCAGAACCTTGTCGGAACAAAAGCGGGTCGGAGGCCGCAGCCGTTTCGTGTTTAGCTGTGACGATTCCACCACACTGGCTTGTCCTGAATCGAGACAGGCTCGTGGGATAAGTCCGATACAACGTGCCAGACGATGCGCGTTGCCGGCTGAACCTCGGCAGGCTTGGTGTCACCCTTCAGGAGCCGCGCGAGCTCGCGCCGATAGAGCCACTGCCAGCCTGTCTTGAGGCTGGCGAGAAAGTCGAGCTCCCGCGGTGTCAGTGTGCACATCTCGAACCCGATCCGGCTGCAAAGCCGCGCTATCAGCCGACGAGGCCGCCCATCGGTCTGACATCGGCGCTGCCGGGGAAGACCGCATCGGCCAGCACCTTTTCCTCGACGCGCAGATGATCCCTCAGCAGGCCCTTCAACACCGCGCGCAAATCCGTGGTCGGCTTGAGATCGCGATCCTCGAAGAGTTGCGCCGGCTTCAGGCCAGGCCAGTCCGCGATCACGCGGCCGCCGGCAAGCGCACCGCCGATCAGGAAAGCGACCGTGCCGGTGCCGTGATCCGTACCCTGCGTCCCGTTGATGCGCGCGGTGCGCCCGAACTCGGTGACGACGGCGACCACCGTCTCTCGCCAGGCCTCGCCCATGTTGCTCTCGATCGCAGCGAATGCGCCGTCGAGCGCGCCGAGCAGATTGTAGAGCTGGCCCGCGGCCGCGCCTTCGGCGATGTGCGTGTCCCAGCCGACGAAGCCCATGGCGCCGACACGCGGACCATCGGGCTTTGCGAGATAGCGCGCGGCGGTGCCGGCGGCTTCGGCAAAATAGGCGCGCACGCGCGCGATGCCGGGCGCCAGCGTCGGATCGTCGGACATCGGATCGCCCGTGCCCGGTGCGCCGCCGAGCGAGGCGAGCTTCATGCGGGCCTGGAGCACGGTCGCAAGCTTCGGATCGGTGTGCCGGTAGAGATCGAGCAGGCGGTTCTGCGTGTCCTCGCTCGCCGGCAGCAATTTCTGCGGCACCCATGTCATGACAGGCGCCGAGCCGCGCACCACCAGCGGCGTCACCGAGCCAATGCCGAGTGCGCGGCTGCCGCGCGGGTCGACACGCCCGCCCGATTCCAGCGCGAGCAGCGCGCGGTTGAGCCATCCCGAGTTGGTCATGCCGGGCTTGACGAGCCCGCTTTCCAGCACGTCCTGGCCGTCGAAATGCGAGCGCTCGCGATAGGGCGTCGCGGTGGCGTGGACGATCGCAGCCTTGCCGGTCTTGTAGAGCCGATGCAGGTTCGGCATCGCCGGATTGAGCGCGAAGAAGGCATCGAGCGGCAGCGCCGGCGTCTTGCCGTCCAGCACCAGCGCGCGATCGCCGCGCAAGGAGATCCAGTCGGAATCGCCGACCGGCGCGACCGCACCGAGACCATCGAGCGCACCGCGCAGCACGATGACCAGCAGGCGCGGATCGCGCCCTTCGGCGCGCGCAATCCGCGGCATTTGGCTCCATGCGAACAGCGCACCGGAACCGACGAGAAGCTCGCGCCGCGTGGGCAAATGATTGACGAAGCCCATACTCACCTCCTCAGAAAATCCGCCGACATGAACAGCAGCGCCAGCGCCTGCTGCCGACTCTCGGCACGCCCGACCGCCTGCTTCACCTCGGGCGCGATCTCGGACGCGAAGACATCCTTGATGATGGCTTGCGGATCCGCAGTGGCCGCCACGCGCTCGGCAAAATTATTGGCGATGTCGAGCCTTCGGCCAACGCCGTCGATCCAGCTTGCCTCGTCATCCGGATAGCCCTTGGGCGCCGACGGGCGCCACAGCCCCTCGCCGAGCAGGTCTTGGCCGCCGGTGAAGCGCGTGGGATCGACTTCCCTGATGCCGGTTGCGCGCACCATGCCGACGACCCATTCGCCGGGACGCTTGAGTTTTGACGGCGGCCCGCGCCACGCTTCGTCTGACGAGACCAGCGCGATCGCGACCTGCTTGAGATCGCCCTCGGTGTCGCGAAAGGTTTTTGCCATCTGCGCGACGAGCGCCGGCGGCGGTTCGTCTGCCACGAAATGGCGCGCGAGTTTTGTCGCGACGTGGGTCGCGGTTGCCGGATGCGCGGCGAGGTCGCGCAGCACGGCGCGGCCCTGCTCGGCATCCTCCTGCTCGTAGCGCTTGCCGAGCACGGTCTGTCCGCCGGGCTCGTGCAGCCGCGGATTGAAGATGAACTCGCCACCGTGCTCGGGATTGTCTCCGGGCGGAACAAGCGTCCATCCCGTCAGCACATTGGCGAAGCCGATGACGTCGTTCTGGCTGTAGCCGGTACGCACGCCGAGCGTATGCAGCTCCATGATTTCGCGCGCGATGTTCTCGTTCAGGCCACGGCTGCGGTTGATGCCGGCAATCGAGTTCGCGCCCATCGAGCCGAGATTGTCGAGATAGAACAGCATCGCCGGATGGCCCTCGACGGCCTGAAGCAGATCGACGAAGTGACCGAGCGCATTGGCGCGAACGGCCTCGCGCTCGTAAGCACCCGACATGCTCTGGATCTTGTAGGCCGAGACGCAGAAATGATTGGACCAGAACCACACCAGCCTCTCGGCGAAGCCGATGTCGGCGCCGAGCGCGGCTTCGGTCCGCAGCTTGGCTTCCTGCAAATACATGGGACGTCCGGGATCGGGAACGGCTTCGGCCGCCTGCTTGGCTGCCATCTCAGCCCCGTCCTTCTCCTGACCCTGCGCTGGCCCTTGCGTCTGCGTTTGCTCTTCCGACATGACCGGCGCCGACGCCGTCTGCTGCTTCTTCGCCTGCTGCTGGGCCTGCTTGGCGCGGGCCGTTCGCCGCGCATTGGCGTCGGCCACGGTGCGATAGGCTTTCGCACTGGAGGGCAGGCTGGCGGCTGCGGTGAGCACAAGCGGGCGATCGAGTTCGGCGATCAGCGCGCCGCGCGGGTCACTGCCGAGAGCGGCGATTGATCCCGGCCGCGGCCCCATCCCGAAGCGATGAAGCGCCAGCACAGCTTCGGCCCTTGCAGAATTGCTCATGGCGAATGCCCACTTCTTCGAGCCTGCCCGACAACGCGCCGCTACGAATTGTAATGCTACATAACGTAGCATTCGATGCATAAGCTCGCAAGCGGAGATTGAGACGTCGCCTCAAGACGTCGGAGGCCTCCGGTCCGGCAGACCGGCAGCGGTCCTAGAAATTCGGCCCAAGCGCGATCTTGGTGATCGTGCCGTTCCTGACACCGATCCGCCATTCCGCCGAGCCGTTGGCGAACTGGGCGATGTAGATGTCGCTGTCGAGCGCGGTGACGCCGCGGAACGAGACCGCACGCAGCGCGCCAAGCTTCGCCAGGATCGCCTGGTCGAACGGAAGCTGCTGGCGCGTGACGTCGGCGACTTCCGACGTCATGTGCTCGTAGTCCGGCTGTCCCTTGCCGACGCCCTGGATGTAGCGGCGCAGCATCTCCTCGCCATTGGCGATCGGAACGGCACGGCGCGCGGCGCGTCCCGGCTTTGCGCCGATGTTCGAAGCCTCGACATTGTGGAAGCGCGTCTGCCGGCCCGGCATCAGGACCTCGAGGCACCGCCCCGACTTGTCGGCGATCACCCAGGGATTGTTCACGGTGGTCGTGGCAGCCCAGCTCATGTTGGGCCTGACCACGCTTTGCGTCTTGCGATTGCCGTCGGCACCGAGATTGAAGACCTGGATGTCGTCGCCCATCTCGTTGTAGACCAGAATTCTGATCGGCGAGGTGCCGGCACGACCGCGCACATTCGCCTCCTCCGAGCAAGGCACGATGCCGCCGAGTTCGTCATTGCCGTCGGCCCGGAAGATGACATCGCCGGCCTTGCCATCGGGTTCGAGCAAACAGGCGGAATTCGGCCGTGCCGTTCTCGAACTTCGCGCCATAGATGTCGTAGCCGCCGGGCCCGACGCCGCGGAAGAAAATCGACTCCAGCCCGCCGAGCGCGACCAACGTCGCGTGCATTTCACTGAGCTGCCGGTGGACCTTGGCCGCTAGCGGCGCGCTCATGCGATCGTAGTTCGGTGTGCCGCCGCGCAGATCTTCGATCCCACGCAAGATCATTTCCTTGCCGCCGGTGGCTGGAACCTGCTCCCTGAATCGGTCAGGCACTTCGGCGAGGCGGCGAGCGAAGTCCGCTTCGACGGCCTGAGCCACCCCCGCATCGACGCGGGCTGCCAGGCGGGCGCCGAAAACCGCACTCTGCACCAGCACGCGCGAGACCTTTGACTGCTCGTCGCGCAGGAAGATCAGGAGATGGTCGCCGCGGAAGGAGAACGCATCGGTGCCCTCGGCAAGGACTTGCGTCGTGCCCTGCCCGGTTTCGTTCAGCCAGAGACGATCCCCGTCGCGGCGCACGGTGAGCACGCGGTTCGGCGCGACCCTGTACCAGCCGACATATTGATCGAGCGATGCGGGATCGGCCGCCGCCGTCGGCATCTCGGCGACGCGAACCGCGCGTATGTCGCGGCCGTTCATGCGCAGCATCAGTTCGGCCGAACGACGCTCGGCATCGAGCGGGAACGTGATCTCGCCGGACGAGGCCGCGTAGGACGCGGTACCGTCGCTCCCGACCGTCAGGCGCAATTTGCGCCGCCCGGTGAGCTGGCCGTAAAGCTCGTCACCTTCGCGGAAGATCGCGAACACCGAAGCTGGGGCCATGGCATAGAAATTGACGAAGGGTCGGTAATGCTGGGCCGGCACCTCGCCGGCATCCGCGGCGAGGGGCGCCGAGTCCGGCGTGCGATAGGCGATCATGCCGGCGGATACGATCACGGCCGGTCCGATCGCGGCCGCAATCCAAAGCCGCTTGCGCCAGCCGACTGGGACGGGCATCGCGGCGGCCGCGATAATGCGCTCGACGCGGGCACGCACGGTCGAGGCCCGCGCCATCGCAAGCTCGGCCGGTCGCGGTCTTACGGTGCTTGCAAAATCAAGCAGGATTTCCGCATAGGACAGCCGGTCGTCGATCACCTCGATCGCCTCGGCGTCGCTGATGATCTCGGCGAGTTCGGCGAGGTGCGCGAGCTGCCACCACGAGAACGGGCTGAACCAGAACACCGCTCGGTTGAGGGAAGCGAGCAAGAGAACGTAGAAATCGCGGTTGGCGACGTGCGCGCTCTCATGCGCGAGCACCGCGAGCCGCTTCTTCGCGTCCCAGCCGAAAAATTGCGGCGGCACCAGAATGGTCGAGCCGAAGGTCACGGGACCACCGACGTCGCAGCTGACGCGCACATCAGCGTCGATCATCTGCGGGCCCTTCATCGGCTTCGCCACGCGCGCCAGACGCCAGGTCAGGCAAAGGCCGATAGCGAGCCGCAGCAGCAACAGGCCGGCGACGCCGGCATAGACAATAGTGGCGACCAGCCACCAGTCGATCGAGAACCCGGTCTTGGCCGGTGGAACAATCGCCGGACCGGGCGCGACCGGGAGTGTCGGCTGCGGCATCTCCAGCGTCGACATGTCGGCCGGCAGAAAATCATCCGGCATGGATACCGGCAAGGGCAGCCGGGTAATCGTGAGCGTCGGCCAATGCATCACGAAGGGCATCGCAAGCGACGCCAGCAGCACGACGACCCAAGCCGTCATGTGGACGTGCGGATTGCGCACCCGAAAAAGATTGAGGCCGAACCAGACGACGCCTCCCAGCATAAGGGAGCGCAGCGCCGCCTCCGCCAGAGTTGCGATCATTCTTTCTTCACTCCCCTCGCCTTCTTCGCCTTGGCCACCTGATCGGCCAGCGTGCGCAATTGCTGCTGGTCGAGCATCGCGTTGTCGACCATGCCGACGAGAACCTCCTCGATCGAGCCGTTGCAGAACCAATCGACGATGCGCTGCACCGCCTTGGCTGCAACCCGCGAGCGTTCTTCAGCCGCGTGGTAGACATAGGTCCGTCCGTCCACGGTGTGCCGAGCATAGCCTTTTTCTTCCAGCCGGCGCAGCACCGTGCGGACCGTGGATTCCTTCAGACGCCGCGATAGCCGCTCGCGCACGATTTCGGCCGTAACAGGACCATGGGCCCAAACCAGTTGCATGACCTCGTGCTCGAGGTCGCCCAGATCGGGCAAACGATCGTCCATGGGCATCTGACCTTGCTTCGAATTTTCTTGTAGCGCTACAGATCGTCGCATATACGGCCGCGCCGCGCAACGGCGTTTCCACCTGAAATGGTGTCGCGTGCTGACCTAACGAGGCGCGTTGCGACCCGCGGGGGCGGTGCGCTCCCTCTCCCGCTTGCGGGAGAGGGTTGGGGTGAGGGTGTCTCCGCAGTGGGACTTCCCAAGAGGATAGAGCCCTCACCCGGCGCAAGCGCGCCGACCTCTCCCGCAAGCGGGAGAGGTGACCGGGCCAGCCGCCAGATCGAGTCAATCAAAAGTCATCACGCTCAGTACTTCGGCTCGTACATCTGCGACTGGACCAGGCCTTTCACGTCGTTCGGCGCGGGTCCGTCCGCGAGCCCGCGCTGAAAAGCGACGTCGGCGACGGCGGCGGCGATGCGAACCGAGACCTCGCGGATGCGCGGCAGCGCCGGGTAGAGGCTGCCCTGCGCAAGATCGTCCTTGCCGACGCAATTGGCGAGCGTATGGGCGGCGGCCATGAACATCTCGTCCGTCACCAGCCGTGAACGGCTGGCGATGACGCCGAGGCCGACGCCCGGGAAGATGTAGGAGTTGTTGCCCTGGCGCGGCACGAAGGTGCGGCCGTCGAGCTTGACCGGGTCATACGGGCTGCCGCAGGCAAACAGCGCGCGGCCCGCGGTGTAGCGGTAGGCATCTTCCGCAGAACATTCGGCTTTCGAGGTCGGGTTGGAGAGCGCAAACACGATCGGCTGCTCGTTGAGCTCGGCCATTGCCTTCAGTACGTCGGGTGTGAAGGCGCCGCCGACCGCGGCAACGCCGATGATCGCCGTCGGCTTCAGCGTCTTGATCGCGGTAAGGAAGTCGGCGATCGGCGCCTGATCGGCATGGGCATAACGGAGCTTGTGACCCGAGAGGCCTTCGCGGCTGCTAACGACAAGACCGCGCGAATCCACCAGCCAGTTGCGGCGGAGCGCTTCCGCCTCCGAGGCGCCCTCGGCCTTCATGGCGGAGACCACGAGGTCGGCGATGCCGGTCGCAGCCTCGCCTGCGCCAAGGAACAGGATGCGCTGATCCCTGAGCTTGCCGCCGTTGATGCGCAAGGCCGAGAAAAGGCCGGCGAGCGCCACCGCTGCGGTGCCCTGGATGTCGTCGTTGAAGACGCAGGCGTCATCCCGATATTTGTGCAGCAGCTTGAACGCCGAGTGATTGGCGAAATCCTCGAACTGGATCAGCACGCCGGGGAAGGTCTTTCGCGCGGCGACCATGAATTCGTCGACGAAGCTGTCATAAGCCTCGCCGGTGAGCCGCCGCTCGCGCAGGCCGAGGTAATAGGGATCGTTCAGGAGCTCTTCGTTGTTGGTGCCGACATCGAGCACGATCGGCAGGCACAGTTCGGGATGCACGCCGGCGCAGGCCGAATAGAGCGAGAGTTTTCCGACCGGAATGCCCATGCCGTTCGCGCCGAGATCGCCGAGGCCCAGGATGCGCTCGCCGTCGGTGACGACGATCAGCTTGGCTCGGTAAGGCCAGTTCTTCAGGATTTCGCCGATCTGGCCCCGATCGCGCGAGGATATGAACATGCCCCGTGGCCGCTGGAAGATCAGGCCGTATTTCTGGCAGGCGAGCCCCACCGTCGGCGTGTAGATGATGGGCTGGATCTCGTCGATATTGTCGACGACGACGCGGAAGAAAAGCGCCTCGTTGCGGTCGTGCAGCGCATTCAGCGCGACGTATTTCTCGAGATCGGTCGGCAGCGTGCGCAGATTGGTGAGCACGCGCTCGACCTGGGTCTCCATCGTCAGCACGCAAGGCGGCAGCAGGCCGCGCAAGCCGAGCGCGTCGCGGTCCTGCGCCGTGAAGGCGGTGCCCTTGTTGAGCAAGGGATCGCGCAGCAGCGTCATGCCGTGCGCGGTGTCGGATGACGTCGAATGGGCGCTGACCCGAGCAGGTCTATTCACGAATTCCCCCAGGGAGTTTCTTGTTGAGCCGCAATCATTGTCGGCCACCCCTCACCTGATATCAAGGACGTAGAAACTCAGGCATTGATTGTGATCTCGCACCGCAGCGAGATTTTCGTGAAGACCGGCAGTTGCGCGCGAGAAAAGATTAACGCCGCAAGACTCCCGCTCCTCATGGTGAGGAGCGCGTCTTCGCGCGTCTCGAACCATGCAGGCCCTGCTCTCTCCCGCGGCGCATCCTTCGAGACGCCCGCTCCGCGGGCTCCTCAGGATGAGGAATTGGTATTATTCCGCCTTGATATCGGCGGCCTTCACGATCGGCCACCATTTCTCGGTCTCGGCCTTCTGGAAGGCTCCGAGCGCCGCGGGCGTTTGCTGATCCGCTGGCGGAATCTCCTGCCCCAGTTCGCCAAAACGCTGCTTGACGGAGGGATCGGCAAGCACGGTCACGATGGCCGCGTTGAGCTTTGTGACGATCTCCTTCGGCGTGCTCTTCGGCGCCCAGATGCCGTGCCAGTAGGAAATGTAGAGGCCGGGTAGGCCCGCCTCGTCGACGGTCGGAATGTCGGGCGCAGACGCGAGCCGTGTCGGCGACGTCACCGCGAACGCCTTGATCGCATTGTTCTTGTATTGCGGCAGAGAATTAGAGGCCTGATCGAACATGATGTCGATCTGCCCGGCCACGAGGTCGATCATGGCAGGCCCTGCGCCGCGATAAGGCACGAACTGAAAATCGGTGCCGGTCCTTCCCTTGAAGAAGACACCGGCGACATGGGCGCCCGTGCCGGCGCCGGCTGTGCCGGCAGTCGCCTTGCCGGGGTTGGCCTTCAGCCAGGCGATCATCTCTTTCAGATTGTTGGCCTCGAGCGACTTCCGGCCGACGATCAGCTGCGTGCCCATCGCAATCGTTGCGACCGGTTCGAAATCGGCGATCACGTCGTAGGGCAGCTTGAAGATCGCGCCGTTGAGCACATGCGTGCCCCAATGACCGATCGTGATCGTGGTGCCGTCAGGCGTTGCGCGCGCAACGCGGGCGCCGGCGATGCTGCCGGAGGCGCCGGCCACGTTTTCGACCACGACCGTCGTGTGCAGTTCGGCGGCGATGCGTTCGGACAGGATGCGCGCCAGCGTGTCGGTCGGACCGCCCGCAGCGAACGGCACCACGAGGGTGATGGGACGCGACGGAAACGGCTGCGCGCTCGCAGGTGCGATCCCCGTCGTACATCCAATCAGCGCGCCCACAACCATCGCATGGCCGCGCAATCCGACCCACAGCCCCCGCATCAGTCTCTCCCACCCTTTTTGCCGCCCGCATGTTGTCAACGGGCTGGGGCCGGAGTGAACGCTGCCGGACGGGCCGAGGCAAGTCGGAAATTTAGCGGAGCGACTATACGGCCGCCCGCCTTGGCGTCAAATTGGCGGCGCTATCAGCCGGAGGCGCGACGTGCATCAAGATGGTCTGGGTGGGGGATGCGACCTCGATGCCGTTCTGTTGGAAACGCTGTTTCATGCGGCGGTTGAATTCGCGCTGCACCGGCCAGCGTCCGGCCTCTGTGCAGCGGATCTGGCCGACGATCGACACCATGGCGCCGTCGACCTTGTCGACGCCCCAGAGATCGAGATCGCCGCGGATCAACGCGCGGAATTCCACCTCGCGGCGCATCTCGTCGACGATATCCTTGAGGATCTGACCGGCGCGGTCGGTGTCTTCCTTGTAGGCGACGTTGACGCTGACGGACGCATTGCCGGCGCCGCGGCTGGCATTGGTGATGGTCGTCACCGCGCTGAACGGCACGATGTGCACGGCACCGTCGCCGGCACGGAGCCTGATAGTCCGGATCGAGACGTTCTCGACCACGCCTGATAGTCCCGACACGCTGACGCTGTCGCCGACCTGGACGGTGTTCTCCAGCAGCAGGAATAGACCGGTGATCAGATCCTGCACCAGCTTTTGCGAACCGAAACCGATGGCGATGCCGACGATGCCGGCGCCCGCCAGCAGCGGCGCGACGTTGACGCCGATCTCGCTGAGCGCCGTGAGGCCGACGACGGAGGCGATCACGCAGAGCAAGGCTGTCCGCAGCATCGGCTGAAAGGTCCGCAGCCGCGCGGCGCGGGCATAGTGCCCGTCGCGCGACAGCGTATTGATCTGGCGGTCCAGCAGCGCGTTGCTGGCTTCCCAGATCGCCGCCGCGATGAGTACGGCAACGCCGATCGTCATCACCGCCGAGATCAGCCGGCTGCCGATCTGGCCACCATAGAACCAGACGATGGCATCGACGCCCCAGACTTCGAGCACGGCCACCAGGCCGATGAAGGCGATCACGCTGGATACGATCTTGCGCAGCAGCGGCAGATAGCGGTTGGCGCGGATCTCGAGACCCGGAAAGCGCTGGAGGATCTCCGGCTTGATGCGGAAGCCGCGGTCGATCAAGCCCAGCGTCAGCATGATGGCAACACGCGTGATCAGCACCACCGCGATGGTGCCGACGAAGTATTGCAGCAGCAGCGAATAGCCGTTGCGGATGTTCAGCGCCCACACAGCCCACAGCGCAAGATCGAGTGCGATGGCAAGATAGTGCCAGCCGCCCGCAATGCGGTTGCGCAGTCGCGCCGCGATCCCCTGCCGGTCGGCCGGCGCGCGGATGGCTTCGGCGACCTGGCGGCGGCTTTGCAGGATGATGACGACGACGAAGAGATGCACGACCAGCATCACCATGCGCAGGAGCGCGGCATAGCCGGCACGATGCAGGCCGAGCAGCAGCGCCACGTTGGCAAAGGCGATGCCGGAGACGCCGACACCGACGATACGACGCGCCCAGATCTCGATATAGGCCGCGGTTTCGGCCCTGACCGGAAACAAGCCGAACGGTCCCGCCAGCGCACGGACCGCACAGATGAGCGCGCGCGAGAACGCATAAGCATTGACGACCGCGAGGATCACGAGGCGGACGGTGGTGGGCTCGCCGATCTCTGTGCCGAGCAGCGCCGTGGCGGCGCCGACAAAGACCAACACCGGAAGCAGCTCGAGCAGGAAGCGTCCCAGCACGAGGGGCAGCCGCAGCATGACCTGCCAGGCCCGCGCCAGGCTGTGGCGGCGCCTGTGCAATTCGGGCGCGGGGGTGACATCGGCCACGGATGACGGCGGATCGGCAATCGGCAACACCTGCACCGGCAGACGCGCCGCTTGCGGCATGCGCACTTCCAGGAACGCGACGGGGCGCCGGATCAGACGGAACATCACCCATTCGGCGCAATAGGCGCAGCCGAACACCAGCGCTAGCTTCCAACCGATCTCGATCAGGAGATTATAGGCCGCAGGATCGTTCGCGGTCCGCACGATCCAGTAGTAGAACGCCGGGAAGTGCGTGAGCGTCCTGGCCATATCGGCGACGTCTCGCGAAATTTCGCCGATCTCCTGAGACACGGTGAGCATGAGCTGCGCACCGAGGCCGTCGGCCGCGAGCGGGATCGGCGATTTCTGCTCGGGCGCGGGTTGCTGCTGACCGGGCGCATTCGCGATCGCGCGCAACGTATCGATCATCTGCGCGCGCTTCTTGTCGTCCTGCAGCGTCTCCAGCGCGCGCTTGGCCTCCTCCGGCGACACTGCAGCAGCACTGTTGGCGGCCGGCGGCTCTGCGCGAGCGCTGGTGAAAGACGAGATCGCGAGGAAGAGAACGGCGAAGAGCGCCGGGGCAAGCTTTTGCGACACGAGGATTCCCTGGAAAAAAACAAAAGCGCCGGCGGAATCGGAATCGTCATCACCGAAGCGCATGCGTCATGTCGGAAGGCGTTATTCGCCCCGGTCCTGTGTCGGAAATTTGCCGATGCGGCGACATTCTCTTGGCATTTGCCGCAACGCAGGAAACGGGAACCGCGGTCTCGGAGACACCGGGCGCGTATTAGACGCAGTACGCGCAACCTCTCCCGTCATTCCGGGAGTCGGCCCGGAATGACGGCGATGAGGAGGAGAGAGGCAGGATGTCAAAAACGCCTGTCGCGGCGGCCCCGTCACGGCCATCCGACATGATCGATGTGATGCGCAATACAGCGCCGGGCAGGTAGGGGCTTTGCCTTACTGATGCAGCCCACTAAACCTTGACCCGGCGTGCCGTTCGCGGATTCTGCCGCTATGCGATAGTCCGAACGAGCTCCATCGCAATTAACGCGGCTGGGTCTGCGGAGGTGGTGTCATAGACCTCCCCTTGCTCTTGATGTGGACATTGCGCGTCGCTTGTTTGCGACCATTGCGATGCTCCACCCGTGACACAAAACTGTCAAGCGGGATCGACCGCCTGAGGTATCACATTTCAGGACGCGTTCCATCTCACTGCGACAGATAAGCCGCAGCGGACCGCGGAATAAATTCCCTTCGGCAGTGGGCAAATTACGAGGCCGTCCTTCCCACCAATGTCGAGCGCCTCTGCTACTGGTGGGGCCGCGGGTATTGAGGGGACGACGGGGCCGATGGTGACATCCTGCTCCTGTTTTGCCCGACGAGTCAAACGGCTTCGTAAAATCCGCAGCCGTCTATAGTGTCCGTCAAGCCATTGATTTCGCTATCCTCGGCTACTGTGCATGGGGTTGTTTTCGCGTTTTTTGTCCGTGACCACGAGTGGGCGGGCTTCGCGCCAATCGACTGTCACTTCGCTCGCCCCTTGCTTCCCTTGCCCTCTTTCTCCAGCGCGTTGCGCACCTCGCCGAATTCCTCCCGCGACGCCTTGTCGGCGCGCGGAAAGCGCAAATCGAGCTTTTCGAGCGCTGCGACGATGGCCGACCCGATCACGACGCGGGCGAACCATTTGTGATCGGCCGGCACGACATACCACGGCGCATGCGGCGTTGCCGTGTGGCGCACGATGTCCTGATAGACCGCCTGGTAGCGCGGCCACAGCGCACGTTCCTTGATGTCGTCCATGGAGAACTTCCACTGCTTGGACGGATCCTCCAGCCGGTCGAGGAAGCGCTCGCGCTGCTCGTCCTTGGACAGGTTGAGGAAGAATTTCAGCACCACGGTGCCGTTACGCGAGAGATAGCGCTCGAAGGCGGAGATGTCCTCAAACCGCTCTTTCCAGATGTTCTTGGTGACGAGCTTTTGCGGCAGCTTCTCTTTGGCAAGGATCTCCGGATGCACGCGCGTCACCAGACATTCCTCGTAATGAGAGCGGTTGAAGATGCCGATATGGCCGCGTTCCGGCAGCGCGATCACGTGACGCCAGAGGAAGTCGTGGTCGAGCTCCTTGCTGCTCGGCGCCTTGAACGCACTGACTTCGCAGCCCTGCGGATTGATGCCCTCGAAGATCGCCTTGATCGCAGAATCCTTGCCGCCGGCGTCCATCGCCTGGAACACGATTAGCACCGACCAGCGGTCCTGGGCGTAGAGCTTCTCCTGAAACGCGATCAGCCGCTTCTTGTTGGCGTCGAGAAGCTCCTGCGCCTTCTCCTTGTCGAGGTCGCCCTTCGCGTCGGTCTTGTGGTCCTTGAGATGAAACTTGCCCGATCCATCGTAGCGGAACGGCGTGATGTAGCGGTCAAGTTCCTGGGCGAGCGATTTGGACGGCTTCTTGCTCATGAGCGCGGGGCACCTTGCGTTGCGGCTTCAATCGATCGAGCAAGCTACCAAGGATACCCTTGGGAAGGAATATGATGAAAAGCACGAGCAACACGCCGTAGACGAGATTGTCCCAGCCGACCGCCTTGGTGCCGAAACCAATGCGCAAGGTCTCGGCCAGCAGGATCGTGATGACGGCGCCGAAGGTCGGGCCGAGCGAGACGAACAGGCCGCCGACGATGGCGGCGAACACCATCTGGAGCGACACCGCGATGCCGCTGACGGTGTCGGGCGTGATGAACATCTGGTACTGGCAATAGATCGCGCCGGCGAGCGCCGTCATCACCGCGCTGAGCAGCGTGATCTTCAGCTTCTCCGCCGTGACGTCGACGCCAGCGGCGGCCGCAGCGTCCTCGTCTTCCGAGATCGCCTCAAGCGCATAGCGGGCCATGCTGCGGTCAACCCAGTGCCAGACCACGATGCCGAACAGCCAGACCCCGAGCGCGATCAGGTACCAGGTGATCTTGTCGTCGAATTGCAGCGCCAGGAGCTTGTTGCCCGGGGCCCGGTTCGGCGTGTAGCCGAGCGAGCCGCCGGTATAGTCGCGCGTCGCCGTGATGACCTGGAGCACGATCCCGGAGAGCGCGAGCGTCACCAGCACGAAATAGTGCCCGGTGATGCGGAAGCGGAAACAGGGATAGCCGACGATCAGCGCCAGCACGCCGGCCGCGACCATGCCGATGGGGATGCCGATCCAGGGTGACCATCCCAGATGATTCCAGAGCAGTGCGGTGACATAGGCGCCGATACCCATGAAACCGCCATGGCCGAGCGAGACGAGGCCGAACCGCCCCATCATCGACCAGGACGTATAGGCGAACGACCAGATCAGGATCAGCACCAGGATGTGCAGATGATAGGGATCGCGATAGACGAAGGGCAGCGCGACCAGCGCCGCTAATCCTATCGCCCAGGCTGCAAGCCGCCCCCGCCCCATCATCGGCGCCTCGCCAGCAGGCCCGCGGGGCGGATGAACATCATGACGATGAAGAAGGCGAAGGCGAGCACATAGCCCCATTCGAGATCGGAGAACAGGCCGCCAAGCGAGATGATCTCGGCGAACACGAAGGCGGCGATGAAGCCGCCGATGAAATTGCCGAGGCCGCCGAGCACGCAGATCAGGAAGGTGATCGGTCCGAACGACAGACCGACGAAGGGATGCACGTCATATTGCAGAACCAGCAGGCAGGCGGCGAGCCCGGCCAGAGCGCCGCCGAGTGCCGAGGTAATGAGATAGATCCGCTTGGTGTCGACGCCCATCAGCGCCATGATCTGCCGGTCCTGCGAGATCGCCCGGATCGCGGTGCCGGTGAAGGTCCGCGTCATGAACAGATAGACCACGACCATGCCGACCAGCGCCGCCAGAAAGGACAGCAGCCGCGCATAGCTAAAATGCATTTCGCCGAAGGCGAGCACCGGCAGGCGGATGCCGAGGTTGCGAAAGTCGATGCCGAAGGCGACGGTCGCAAAGCTCTGGAGCACGAACAGCACCCCGCCGGTCGCGAGCAATTGATTGATCGGAGGCGCTGTGAGCAGCGGCGCGATCACGAGGTAATGCAGCGCCGCGCCGAGCACCGCGACCAGCAGGATGGTAAGCGGCGCGGCGACGAAATAGCTGATGCCGTAATGCTGCACCATGAAATACATGGCGTACATGCCGATCATCACCAGTTCGGCGTAGCAGATCCAGGTCACGTCGATGACGCCGAAGATCAGGTTGAGCCCGAGCGCGAGCAGCGCCAGCACGCCGCCGAGCAGGATACCGTTGATCACGGCCTCCAGCAGGTAGATGTCGAAAATGTCCAAAAATGCTTGCATGCCCGCATGAACCTCACACCCCGAGATACGCTTCCTTGACCGTGTCGCTCGCCAGCATCTCGGCCGAGGTGCCTGAGGACCTGATCGTGCCCGCCTCGATCAGATAGGCACGATCGACCACTTTCAGCACCTGCTGCACATTCTGCTCGACGATCAGCACGGTCAGCCCGCTTGCTCGGATCCGCTTCACCAGCTCGAACACCTGCTGCACCACCACTGGCGCCAGCCCCGCCGACGGCTCGTCGAGCAGCAGCAGCTTTGGATTCGACATCAACGCGCGTCCGATCGCGCACATTTGCTGCTCGCCGCCGGACATGGTGCCGGCCATCTGGTGGCGGCGCTCCTTCAGGCGCGGAAACAGATCGAACACGACGTCCAGCCGCTCGGCATAATGGCCGCGCGCCTCCTTCATGAAGGCGCCCATCTTGAGATTGTCGTCGACCGAGAGCTGCGGAAACAGCCGCCGGTTCTCCGGCACATGCGCGATCCCGAGACTGACGATCTTGTGCGACGGCGTCGCCACGACGTCGATGCCCTCCATCGCGATCGACCCACGCGCGGGACGGATCAGGCCGGAAATGACGCGCATCAAGGTGGTCTTGCCGGCGCCGTTCGGGCCGATGACGCCGACCGCCTCGCCGGCCTTCACGTCGAGATTGACGTCGAACAGCGCCTGGAAGGTGCCGTAACCGGCATTGACGGCGCGGAGCTCCAGCATCGACTATCCTCCCGCGCGGCGGCGCGCTTCGGCGGCCGCGGCCTGCGTGGTCTCGGCATCGGTGCCGAGATAGACCTCGATGACGCGCGGATCGCCGGCAACCGCGCTCGGCAAACCTTCCGAGATCTTTTCGCCGTGGTCGAGCACCATCACGCGATCGACGACGCGCATCAGAACGCCCATGATGTGCTCGACCCAGATGATGGTGATGCCGAGCTCGTCGCGGATGTTGCGCAGCATGTCGGCGGCCTGGCCCATCTCGGCTTCGTCGAGCCCGCCGAGGCTCTCGTCGGCGAGCAGCAGTTTTGGCCCAGTCGCGAGTGCTTTCGCCAGTTCGAGCTTTTTCAGGCCGGCTGCGCCGAGGCCATCGACGCTGGCGTGGCGATCGGTCGGCAGGCCGACCATGGCCAGCGATCGCTCGGCCGCCTCCTCGGCCCTGGCACGGCTGTGGCGGCCCTGGCCGTAGAATCCGGCGAGCGCGACGTTCTCGAACATCGTCAAGCGGCGGAACGGCCGCGGGATCTGGAAGGTGCGGCCGATACCACTGTTGATGATCCGGTGCGGTGCGAGGCCCGCGATCTCGGAGCCGCCGAACAGGATCGAACCGGATGTCGGCGCCAGCGTGCCTGAGAGCATGTTGAAGATCGTGCTCTTGCCCGAAGCCGTTGGGGCCGATCAGGCCGAGGATCTCGCCCTGATCGACTTTGAACGACACGTTGTTGACGGCGGTGAAGCCACCAAACCGCTTCACCAGCCCGCTGACTTCCAGCACCGCTCCGCCCTCCTTGCTACGCGTATTTGCGCTACTGGTTGCTGTAGGTGGTGCCCTTCGGAAGCGGCAGCACGGCCTCGCGCTGCGCCTGGCTCTTGGGCCACACCACCGAGGATTTATCGTCGATGTACTGGATCACGACCGGGAACGAGCGCTCGTTCTGCCCGGCCATCGGCGTGCCCTCGCCGTAGAATTTGACGCCGAAGCCGAGCATGGTGCCGCCCTCTGGGATGTCGGTGTCGAGCGCCGCTTTGCGCAGCGCATCTGGATCGACGCCACCGTACTTCTTGATCGCTCGCGGCAGGACGTCATTCATGAACACATACGTGTTGGACGCGCCGATGCCGACATGAGCCGAGCGGATGGCGACGCCGGGCCGGATCTTGTCGAACTCCTCGCCGACCATCTTGATCACCGCAGGGAGCTTCGGATCCATGGTCTTCTGGTTGGCAAGCCAGATCGAGATGGGGTCGGTGTTGAAGATGTAGGTGGCATCGGCGCCCATGCCTTCCTTCAGCTTCTCATAGACGCCGTAGCCCGCGCCATGCCCCATCAGGGCGCCGAACTTCAGGCCCTGCTCGCGGGCCTGGCGCAACAGCAGCGTAATGTCCGGATTGTAGCCGGTGTGGAAGATCACGTCGGGCTTGGCGCGCTTCAACTTGGTCACCAGCGCGGAGAGGTCAGGTGCGGTGGCCGAATAGCCCTCTTTCATCACGACGTTGAAGCCGGCCTTCTTCGCGCCGGCTTCGTTGCCCTTGGACACGTCGACGCCATAGGCGCCGTCCTCGTGGATGATGGCGACGCGCAGATCCTTCGGCTCCTTGTCGAACTTCGCCTTGGCGTTCTGCGCGATGAAATCCATCGTCATCATGCCGAACTGGTCGCCGCTCGCCTGCGGGCGGAAGACGTATTTGTAACCCTTCTCGTTGAACACGGCCGACGAGATGCAGGTCGTCATCCACATGAACTTCTTGAGTTGCTCGACGCGCGCGGCCACCGGCACGCATTGCGCCGACGAGAAAAAGCCGAGCACCATGTCGACCTTCTCCTGCTCGAGCAGGCGGACGGATTCGTTTATGGCAATGTCGGGCTTGCTCTGCGCGTCGGCATAGACCGCCTCGATCTTGTAACCCTCGACGCCGGTCCTGGCGAAGTGGTCGAGGATGATCTTTGCGCCGATATAGCCGAGCTCAGAGCCGCCGCCGGCGAGAGGTCCGGTCAAATCGAAAACGACGCCGATCTTGATCTTCTTCTCTTGAGCCTGGGCGGAGATCGCCAAGCCCGTCGCTGATATCGCGACCAACAGCCCACGCACCAAGCGGGCAGCCATGCGCACGCGCATCAAAACCTCCCTGGACGATTGTGCATTGCATTCTTTTTGCTTTTACTTTTTTGCCCATCACATGGGCTGAGCGCAGCGATGTCAAGCCTCGCGAATCAGCGCGACGCGAACTGCTGCTCGACGAAGGCCGTGACAAATCGCGGCATGGACGGCGTGAGATCACTCATCCCGTGCACGAGATGGATAGCCGAGAGCTCCGGCTCAGCCTCGCGCGCCAGATTGGCTTCGATCCGCGCACGCGCCACGTCACCCGGCATGTCCAGGTTGATAATTTGCATCATTGCAATCGTGGGCCCGGAGACGACACAATGCCAGTCCGGCTCGGCACGGTAGTCGGCCGCGGTCAGGCCGGTCTCTTCCTCGAGTTCGCGGACAACGCTGCCGGAAATGTCGAGCGTGTCGCCCCTGACGTCGTCAAGGTCGGGCGTGCCCGAGGGGAAATAGATGCGCCCGCCGTTGGCGGTGTGCTGTGCCATCTCGCCCATCACGAAGGCGCCGTCGGAGGTGCGCAGCGCGCCCATGCCGAAACCGTTGAACACGGCTTTGTCGGGAATGCCCCAGTCGCGCCAGGCGAGGAAGCTCGCGAAATCGGTCTCGAAATAGGTCGCGGTGAAATGGCCATCCGTAAACACGGGATCACGCCCGAGCAGGACACGGCCGTTCCAAATCTTCGGCCGCTCACGCTGCTTCTCGGCGAAATGCGCGGCGATCTCGGCGCGCCGCTCCTCGGCGAACGGCCAGACGATCGGCCGCACGGCGAGATCAAGGGTGGTGACGCGATGAATGATTGATGACGTCATGACGCCTGATGACCCCACCTTCGCGTCAGTTATTTGGCGCTCCCCGTGGTCTTCTTGGCCTGCTCGACGTACTTGTTGGTAAAGGTCTTGCTGACGTCGATCTTGGCGTTAGCGACCTCGGGCGAGCCAACGCTGAACACCGCGAGCACGGCATCAGCGCCCTTCGGATCCATCTTGCCGGTCTCGGAGAACATAGGAATCGTGTTCTTGAGCGCCGCGAGATAGAGGTCCTTGTTCTTTCCGACCGTCTCCTCCGGCATCTTCGCCATGATCTCCTCGGGCGAGTGCGAGTGGATCCAGGCGAGCGTGCCCATGATCGCGTTGGTCAGCGCCTGCGTCTCCTTTTCGTGGCCGGCAACCCAGGCCGCGGTCGAGTACAGCGCACCGCCCGGATATTCGCCACCGAACGTCTCGAGCGTGTCCTTCTGGGTACGGGTGTCGCTGAGGATGCGAAGATCCTTGTGACTGCCCTGGAGCACGGTGACGGAGGGATCGAGCATCACGGCGGCGTCGATCTGGCCCTGCTCCATCGCGGCGACCGCGGTGGCGCCGAGGCCGACGCCGATCACGGCAGCGCTGGCGGGATCGACCCCATTCTTCTTGAGCATGTATTTGAGGAAGAAGTCCGTGGAGGAGCCGGGCGCGCTGACGCCGACCTTCTTGCCGGCTAGATCCTTGATCGACTTGATCTCGTTGGTGTGCGAGGGCGAAACCACCAGCACGAGGCCGGGATAGCGGTCATAGACCACGAAAGCCTGGAGCTCCTGCTTCTTGGCGGCGAGGTTGACGCAATGGTCGAAATAGCCGGAGACCACATCGGCGCTGCCGCCGAGCACGGCCTTGAGCGCGTCCGAGCCGCCCTTGAGGTCCACCAGTTCGACACTGAGCCCCGCCTTGTCGTATTCGCCGAGCTGCTTGGCCAGCACCGTCGGCAGATAGCACAGGCAGGAGCCGCCGCCGATGGCGATCGTGATCTTGCTTTGCGCCGCGGCAAGACCGGTGGTGAGCGTCAGCGCGAGCAACGCGCCGGCGAGCCGGCCAAACAGTTTCTTCATGGTTTCCTCCCAGTCTCAATTCGAGGCGCACGATAGAGCAGCGTGCGCCGCCTGAGAAGGTGCCGTGCCTACGATAGACTAAAAGCCGATGCGGAGGCCGCCCCGGCCGCTGACGATCGAGCCCGAATTGTTCCACGCGAGATATTCGGCCGCAGCGAAAAGAGACACGTTGCGCGACTGCCATTCCACGCCAAGGCCACCGAAACCACCCCAGACATTGCCCGCGCCCGGTGCGGTGAAGGCGAGCGGCTGCGTGAGCAAGGTGGCGTTGACGGTATCGCCACCGACCCGCTGCAAACCGAGCGCCCCGCCGGACAGGTGGATGGTTAGCAGCGATGCCGGGGATATCTGCGTGGTTCGGATGAACTTCAGCTCGGCCCGCTCCTCGATATTTTGCGTATTGCGGCCGCCGGCCGTCAGCGGCGCGGTGGTACCGGTCTCGGTATAGCCGTCGAAACCGGCATAGAGGTAACGGACCTGCACGTTCGGCGTCAGCGCGTAGTGCGAATCGAGCAGCGTTCCGAGCGCGAAGCGATGGCCCCATGTCAGTTCGGGACTGACGTACCAGCCGGTGTAACCCGCGGTCGCCGTCTCCAACCCATTAGCCACGAGATTGTTGTTGACCAGACGAGACGTCGAACTGTGCAGGGCCCCGCCCTGCAGCGCCGCATTGAGGAACGATGCGCCCGACGTGTAGCGCGCGTAGGCTCCGCCAAATGCGAGATTGCTGTCGGTGGCGTCGCCGTTCAGATCGAGGCGGTTATGGGTGCTGCCCGCGCCGACGAACAGGCCGAGCCGCAAATCCGGCCGCAGCGATTTGTCGATGCCGATCGCACCGCCATACCAGGTCGTGACGTTGCGCGACAGCAGGCCATCGGCAGCCTGCACATGCCGTCCGCCAAACCCTCTGCCCCACACGGCGGTGCCGTCGGCATAAATCGCGGTCGGACTCTTGTAGGCAACCTCGTCCGAGGCATAGGCCGAAAGGCCGGGAATGCCGGCAAAGGCATCGGCGATGCCCGACATGCCGCTATCGGGCGGAGCGAATGCGGACACGCCGCCACCGGATGCCATCACGCTGTCGAATGCCGGCACGATCGCAGAGACGCTGCGCGAGAAGTCGGCAACCACGCTGCCGGCCGTTGCAAACGAGGACGGATCGACCGAGGCGATCCGGTTGCCCGACACCACGTAAGGCACCGTGCCGTTCACCGTTGCGCCGGCCAGCGTATCGAAGGTGAGGTTCTGGTTGACCGCCCGCATGTTGACGGTGTCGCCGCCGCCGCCAAGATTGACGGCGCCGATGATGCGCGATCCCTGCTGCACGGTGAGCGTGTCGGACAATCCCACGAACTGGAGCGCGGCGAGCCGCCCGCTGAGGATCCCGGAATTGGTCAAATTGCTGGAGCCAAAGGCCTGAATGCCGAAGCCGCCGGCCGAGACGGTGCCGGAATTGATCACGGTGGCGTTGTGCTGATCGACTAAAATGGCAATGCCGCCCGTACCATTCGCCGAAATGATTCCGGAATTGACGACATGGGCGTTCTGAAGACCGATGATCGCGACGCCGGAGGGTCCATTGGCAGCGATCACGCCCGAATTCGTCACATTTGCATCTCGCACGGCGATGATAGCTGTAGCGGACAGACCGTCAGCCAGAATGGACCCGGAATTGAATACATTTGCATCTCGACCGGCACCGACGCCGGTACCGACGCCCGACGACGAGATGGTGCCGGAATTGACCACGTTGGCGTCTCGGCCCGCAGAAATTCCAACCGTGCCCGCGATCGTGCCCGAAATGACTCCGGAATTGGTGACGTTGGCATCCTGAAAAGCGCGGATCGCGCGCGCGGTGAAGCCGCCGACCGAAATGGTGCCGGAATTGACCACATTTGCGGTCGTTGCAGAGATGGCGAACAGATTTCCCAGGACGAGCCCTGAGTTGTTGACGTCGGCGATCTGGGTGGCGGCAATGGCGGTGCCGCCGGTATCGTTGGCTCTGATGAGCCCCGAATTGGTCACGGCGGCATTCCGCAGCGCGTGAATGGCGACGCCAGTGCTGGAAGCAGTGATCGTGCCGGTATTGGCTACGGTGGCATCTCGAATCGAAAGGACACCGCGACCGCCGTCCCCGGCCGAGATGATTCCGGAGTTGGTCAAACTGGCGTCTTGATAACTCTTGATACCGATGCCGCTGACGCCGTTCACCGAGATGGTGCCGGAATTGGTCGCAAGGACGGTCTCGCCGGAGACAATGCCGATGCCGCCGCTTCCATTGGCCGAGATGACCCCGAAATTGATAACGGTGGCAGTGTGCAGATCGACGAAAATACCGAAGCCATCGGGGCCGTCGGTCAGGATGCTTCCGGAATTGATCACATAGGCATTTCGACTGGCGATAATACCGGTGCCTTGGGCACCGTTGGCCGAAATCGTGCCGGAGTTAATTACGTTGGCGTCGCGCGTAGCCACAATAGCGTTACTCATACCATCGTCAGCCTGGATGATCCCGGAATTGCTAATGGTGGCATCCCGTCCCACCGCAACGGCGCTGTTGGCAGCACCCGCGGCAGCGACACTTCCTGAATTCGTCAGGTTCAAATCCTGATTGGCGAAGATGCCCAGACTGCTGAAGCCGCTGCTGGAGATCACGCCGGCCGCGGTGTTGGTCAGACTTAGCGTCCCCAGATCCTGCAAGCCGACATTGCCAATGCCCCGAATACTGGTATCAGCGAGCGTCCCGCCATTGGTGCAAGTCTGATTGGTCTGGACCGGGAAACCGACGCACTGCGCATTCGCAGCGTCCATCGGCCAAAACATCAGCGGCAACATCGCCGCCAAGAACACAGCCCCCGACATTCGGCAGCCACCGAAAGGCATTCCCAGACAAGACCTGAAAATTCGCAAAATATTCCTCAAACGCTCATCAAAAATAACGCCGAGGCGATCCAAGCGTTGGCGGCATGTTATTCAAATCAGGCGACTAAAGTCGATCAGCCCCGCGAATATGGCCGCCTATTTCAAATCCCTGTGGCAAACGCGCAACGCTGGGAACGTCGACCATATCGGCCGATCACCGCAAAGCAGCATGCGGCCCTTGAGACGGCGACTTTCCGACCGCTGGTCAAGCAAGTACCGGCGGCATACCATCGCTCGCATAATAATCAGCACGGGGAGGACTACCCATGAATCGCCTGGCCATCACGCTATCGCTCGTCGCCGCCTTCGCCGCCGGGTGCGGCGCAACTCACCTGATGCGGCCGGCGCTCGCCGCCGAGAACATCGCCCCGCAGATCATTCACACCGCCGAGATGGAGGGCGACGCACTCGGGAATGCCAACGCTGTCGGCTACCGTTCCAAGACGTTCGCAAGCGCCGATGGCGCCACCATCTCGATCCAGGTCGGCAATGTGCCCAAGCACATGCATCCCAACACCAACGAGATCCAGTACATTTTAGAGGGCACCGGCACGATCTGGTTCGGCGACAAGGAAGTCACGGTGAAGCCGGGCGACCTTGTCATCATCCCGAAGGGGACGCCGCATGGCGGCACCAAGCCGATCAGCGGACAGGTCAAGGCGATCGCGATCAAGACACCGCCGCAGGCGCCCGACGACACCAAGCTGCTGGACTGACCCATCGCGCTTCCGGGCTCGCGCCAATGCGCGGGCCCGTTCTTGAAATCCGGGCTAGATCGGGCGCGCCTGCTTCCGGATCTCGTTCGCGATCGGCTTGAGCGTGTCCGCTGGAAGCTGGGCGACGAGCGTATAGCCCATACCCCTGTCCGCCCAGGCGAAGCCCGTAATATTGCCGGTCGATTGCGGCAGCATCGGCGTATCCTGCCTGGGATTGCTCATCGGACGCGTCAGCACGACAAGACGGTCGCCGTGATCGTCGTCGTACATAAACATCGCGGCCGGACCATGCGAGGTCGCAACGAGGCGTCCTCCCATCAGCCGATAGCCGGAGACAGCAAGGTCCGGCACCTTGACCGGCTGTTTCAGCCGATTGGAGACCCATTGCGTCAGCTCGGCACTGTCTGAAGCTCGTATCTCGACCGGCCGTACGCGATCCGGAGCGTAGACTCCGTAGGAGTAAGCCGCCTCCTGCGCCAACGCAGACAGTCCGCTCGAACCATCCTGCAACAGGCTGCGCATGGTCCAGCCGCCGAGACCGCCAATGCTCAAGAGCAACAGCGCCGCGATCGCCGCCCACGCCCGCAAGGGACGCCGCTTTCGGCGCTCAATGATGCGCGACAGGTTCAGCGCGGACGGCAATGGTTCATCGGCGATCGACGCCAGCGCGCCGCGCAACTGCTCGCGCTGGGCGGCGAAAGCGGCGACGCGCCCCGCGATGTCAGGGTGATCGTCCAGATAGGATGCGATCTCTGCACGACGCTCGGGCTCGAGCGCCTGGTCCACATAGGCGTGGAGATCATCCTCCGTGATCGGCCGCTGGCTCATTTCATGCTCCGCAATGCCACGACGTTCCCCGGTGCAATGCCGTCTATCTCCTGAAGTAGCCTTTCTCGCGCGCGCGACAGGCGCGACATCACGGTCCCGACCGGGATATTCAGCACCGCCGCGGCATCGGCGTAGGAGAGATCCTCGACGGCAACAAGCAGCAATACAGCCCGCTGCTCTTCCGGAAGTTTCGCCAGCCTGTTCAGGACATCCTGATAGATCACCCTGTGCTCCTGCGCGGCAGCGCTGACGAGCTCACTCTCGCCTGCATCGTCGATCGGCATATGCCTGCCCCGCGCTGTTGCTTGACGGAACTGCGTGACCGCCAGATTGTGGAGGATGGTGAACAGCCACGCGCGCACGCTGCCGTCGCGCCGCTGATGCCAGCGGGTGACGGCGCGCTCCAGGCAATCCTGAACCAGATCGTCGGCAGCCGCGCGATCGCGAACGAGCGCCCGCGCATAACGACGGAGCGCGGGGATCAGCGGCTCGACCTGAACCAGCATATCCTTCATGAGGCGCTCCGCCCGAACTTCGTTGCCGCCCTGCGGCGGGTCATTGCGTCTCGATCTGGACCGCTTCGCCGGGCCCGGCCGCGTCTCCGGAAGCGATCACCAGATATCGCTTTCCTGCCACGGCGGACGGGTCGACGATCTGCCGGATCGGGCCGGCCGCGTTGACGATGGCCGATCCGGCCGGATTGGTCATGAAAGCCGCCAGCGGTTGTAGCGGCCCGCTCCCGTCGCTGCGTTCCGCCAGTGCAAGCACATATTTCTGCTTGGGCTGAAGGCCCGTCACCGAGGCCTGCAAAATCTGAATCAGGCCCTGGTCGAACAGCGAGACGCTGGTCGGCGCCTTGCCGTCCTTCGAACTGTCCCTGGAGGCGAGCGACAGATGGGCGACCTGGCCGGCAATGCCGAGGGCCTGCAAGTTCTGACGATCATCCGGGTCGGGCGCCGCTCCCGGAACATAAGCGATCGCCTGCGGCGCCTGGCCGATCGGGATATTCGCCACCACACTGTTGGTCGCGGTGTCGATAGCCGCGAGGGCGTCGGCATTCTCAAGCCCAACATAGATGCGCGTGCCGTCGCCGGAGGGCCAGATGCCATGCGGCAGATTGCCGACCGGGATCGTTGCGACCTGCGAGAAATCGTCGGTGCGGAACACTTTCACCTCGTTCAGTCCGCCAATGGTCACGTAAGCAAAGGTCCCCTTGGCGGTGTGCGCGAAGTTGACGTGATTTGTAATCGGACCGGTGTCGATCGTCTTGATCGGGTTGAACGGCGGCTTGGCATTGAACACCTGGGTCCGGCCGATGTCCTTCAGCGTGAACCACACCTGATTTCCGTCCGGCGTCACCGCGATGTTCGGGCAGAAGGGGCTCTCCTGCTTCACCCTGGCGATGATCTTGTGCTCGGCGACCGCGACGACATCGGTCTCGGGATTGAAGGACGAGCAGATGTAGCCGTATTTGCCGTCGGGGGAGAATACCTGCATGCCGGCCCGTTCGGGGTGGCGATGCGGGCTTTCTCCGCAAAACTCTTCGCATCGATCACGGAGACATAGTTTTCGCCGCGAATGGTGACCCAGACCTCCTTGCCATCAGGCGTAAAGAACGCCTCGTGCGGCGACCGCCCGATATAGGTCGTGTGCTTGACCGCGTTGGTCGCGGTGTCGATGAACGTCACCGAATTGGAGCCGATCGACACCACGGCAAGCGTCTTGTGATCGGGCGAGAAGCCCACGCCGTGCACGAGGACTTGGCCCTTGTACAGTGGGCTGAAATTGCCGGGCTGCGGGTCGCCCAGCCGGATCACACCAAGCAGCTTGTTGTCGACGGGATCAGTGACCGAGACCGTATTCGAGAACTGCTCCGCCGCGTAGATGCGGTCGTGGTGGCTGATCGGAATATCGGGCGCGGACAGCGCGCCCGGCGCCTGCCCAGCCCATGCGACGGAACCGGTGGCAAGCATGGTGGCTGCCAGAAAAATGCTCTTCATGATGTTGCTTTGCGACGTCGTCATCTGCGGCTCCTACTTCCTCATTTTCATTCCGGCGGACATATCCATCTGCATGCCCGGATGTTGATGAACGTTTGCGGCGGGAACAGCCGACGGCTGCGTCGGAGCCGGCGTCGTCTCCGCCGCCGGCTTGCCGATCGCCAGCTTCATCGCCGCGATCTCCTGCATCTGGTCGACGATGATTTCCTGCGCGATGCGTCGCAGCTGCTCGTTCTTGCCGTAACGCAATTCGATGATCGCCATGTCGATCGCGCCCTGATGATGCGGAATCATCATCGCGGCGAAGTCGCGATCGACATCGCCGGTCGGCTTGGCCGCCATATCGTTCATCATCTTGGTCATCGCGGCTTCGTTCTCTTCCAGGAACGCACGCTCTTCCGCACTCAGCGCAGCCGGTGGGACGGCTGGATGAGATTCATGCGCGAGCACCAGCGAAGGAAGCGCGAATGCGACGAGAATGCGCGCGCAAATGAGCGCCGTACCGAAACCGGGCTTTGGCCTCCGGCATCTGCCTGCGAGCGCCGCAACGACGAGGAGAAACTGTGACCGGGGCATCCTGAACTCCCATGCGGGTGGTTGCATGGGGGTATGACGCGCGGGCGCGCGTTCTATTCCGGCCGGCCCATCACATAAAAGTCAGCAGGCAATCGAGGTAGATTAGCCGCGCTCATCCACGGTCGGCCGCCAGACCAGCAGACGGCGCTCGACCAGCGTGACGCCAAAATCGATCAGGATGACGAAGGCCGACAGCACGAACATGCCGGCGAACACGCCGGCGACGTCGAATACGCCTTCAGCCTGCTGGATCAGATAGCCGAGCCCCGCCGCCGATCCCAGATATTCGCCGACGACCGCGCCGACCACGGCGAAGCCCACCGAAGTGTGCAGCGACGAGAACATCCACGACAGCGCCGACGGCCAATAGACGTGCTGCATCAACTGCCGCTCGCTCATGCCGAGCATGCGACCGTTGTCGAGCACGGTGCGGCTGACCTCCTTCACGCCCTGATAGACGTTGAAGAACACGATGAAGAACACCAGCGTCACGCCGAGCGCGACCTTGGACCAGATACCCAGCCCAAGCCACAGCGCGAAGATCGGCGCCAGCACGACGCGCGGCAACGCATTGACCATCTTCACGTACGGATCGAACACGGCGGCGACCAGCGGCTGGCGCGCGAACCAAAAGCCGACCAGCACGCCGCCGGCCGATCCGATCACGAAGGCCAGGATCGATTCCGTCAGCGTGATGCCGAGATGCCTCCAGATCACACCGGATGAGAACCACTTGACGATCTGGGCGAAGACATCGACCGGGTTGGAGAAGAAGAACGGCGGCAGCAGGATCTTGCCGAACACGGGCACGGTCGTCAGCAATTGCCACAGCACGAGGCAGACGATGGCGACCAGGATTTGCAGCGCAAGCAGCGTGACGCGCGACATCAGACCGCCTCCGCCGCTTGCGTGGACTGCGCATAGCCCTTCATGACCTCGTCCTTGAGCACGCTCCATATCTCGCGATGAAGCGCATGGAACTCCTTGTCCAGCCGGACTTCAAAAATGTCGCGCGGGCGCGGCAGGCTCACGCGCCAGTCGCCGATGATGCGGGAGGACGGCCCCGCCGACATGATCACGACGCGGTCGGCGAGCGCGATCGCCTCTTCCAGATCATGGGTGACGAACAGCACGGCCTTGCGGTCGGCGTTCCAGAGGTCGAGCAGGAGGTTGCCCATCACCTGTCGGGTCTGCGCATCCAGCGGCCCGAACGGCTCGTCCATCAGCAGGATCTTTGGATCGCGGATCAGCACCTGCGCGAGCGCCACGCGCTTGCGCTGGCCGCCCGAGAGCATATGCGGATAGCGGCCGGCGAAGGCGCCCAAGCCGACCGAGGTCAGCCATTTCTGCGCCCGCGGCAGCGCCTCGCTGCGCGGCGTGCCGCTGACTTCGAGCCCGATCGCGACGTTGTCCAGCGCGGTCTTCCATGGGAACAGCGCATCGGCCTGGAACAGATAGCCGGCATCCCGGTTCAGCCCGGCGAGCGGCTGGTTGAATATCTTGACGCTCCCGGCAGCCGGCTTCAGCAGCCCGGCCGCGACGTTGAGCAGCGTCGATTTCCCGCAACCGGTCGGGCCGACGATGGCGACGAACTCGCCCTGCGCGACCGTCAGATGCGCCTTCTCCACCGCCGTATAGACCCGCCCGTCCCCCAGCCGGAACGCGACCTTGGCATCTTCCAGCGCCACTGCCGTGGGCGTTGTCATGTATTCCCTCCGAACTTGGTCCGATGCCTTAGCCGCTCGCGCGGCCAAGTTCAATCAAGCCGCCAAGCGTGGTACGCATAGACCTCGTCATCCCCTCCCTCCCGGGTGGGTCAGCGCAGTGAGCCCCCGCCCGATGCCGTCCATGCCGATGATTCGCTATGCCCATGTCACCAAGAGCTTCGGCGCGCTCAAGGCCGTGGACGATGTGTCATTCGACATCGCCGAAGGCGAGTTTGTGGCCGTCGTCGGCGGCTCGGGTTCGGGCAAGACGACGCTGCTGCGGCTCGCCAACCGCCTGATCGAGGCGGATGGGGGCACGATCACGGTCGAGGGCGACGACGTGCAATCCGCCGATCCGGTCGCGCTGCGGCGCCGCATCGGCTACGTCTTCCAGAGCGGCGGGCTGTTCCCGCATCTGAGCGTCGCCGACAATATCGGGATCACGCCGAAGCTGCTCGGCGTGCCGGCGGGAGATATCGCAACGCGAGTTGATGAGTTGCTCGAACTCGTGCAGCTCGATCGGGCCGCGCATCGCGACCGGCTGCCGGACGCGCTTTCGGGCGGCCAGCGTCAGCGGGTCGGCGTGGCGCGGGCGCTTGCAGCACGGCCCCGCATCGTACTGATGGACGAGCCCTTCGGCGCGCTCGATCCTCTCACCCGCGATGCGCTCGGCGACGATTTTCGTGAGCTGCACCGCAGGCTCGGCCTGACCACCGTGATGATCACCCACGATATGACGGAAGCGATTTTGCTCGCCGACCGCATCGCGGTGATGCGCAGCGGAAAGCTGCTCGCGCAGGGCACGCCAGTGGAGCTCTCGAAAACCAGTGACGCCTACGTGCTGGAGCTGCTGCGGACGCCGCGACGCCAGGTCGAACGGCTGAACGCGCTGCTGCCACAGAGCGGTGCGGCATGAGCCTGTTGTCTGATCCGCGCTGGGGCGAGGCGCTGGCGCATTTGCCCGACTATCTCGGCAACCATGTGCGGGTGAGTTTGGCCGCGCTCGCGCTCGGCCTGATCGTCAGCCTGCCGCTGGCGATCCTGACGCGCAACCGCCCCACCCCGCGCGCTGTCCTGCTCGCGCTCGCCAGCATCGTGCAGACGGTGCCGGGGCTGGCACTGCTCGCGCTGTTCTATCCGCTACTGCTGCTTACGGCCTCCGTGACGCTGGCCTGGTTCGGCGTCTCATTCTCGGCGTTTGGCTTCCTGCCGGCGATGCTGGCGCTCGCGCTCTATTCGATGCTGCCGGTACTGCGCAATGGCATCATCGGCCTCAACGGCATCGATCCCGCGCTGATCGAGGCCGCGAAGGGCGTCGGCATGACCGCACGGCAGTCGCTGGTGATGGTCGAACTGCCGCTGGCCCTTCCGGTGATGATGGCGGGCATCCGTACCGCCGCAGTTTGGGTGATCGGCACCGCGACGCTGTCGACCCCGATCGGGCAGACCAGCCTCGGCAATTACATTTTTGCCGGGCTCCAGACCCAGAACTGGGTGTTCGTTCTGTTCGGCTGCTTTGCTTCGGCGCTGCTGGCGCTCGCAGTCGATCAACTGCTCGGTCTGATCGAGAGCGGCCTGCGCCGGCGCAGCCGCGCGCGTACAGCGCTTGGCGCGGCCGGGATCGCGGCACTGGTCGTCGCAACATTGGTACCGACGATGGGGCGCTCGTCGCAGAGCTATGTCGTCGGTGCCAAGACGTTCGCCGAGCAATACGTGCTATCGGCGTTGATGAGGGACCGGCTTCAGGCGGCCGGTCTTTCCGCCGTCTCACGATCCGGCCTCGGCTCAAGCGTGATATTCGAGGCGTTGAAAGCCGGCGATATTGATCTCTATGTCGATTATTCCGGCACGCTCTGGGCCAATCAGCTTCATCGCACGGACATCAAGCCGCGTGCGGAACTGTTGGCGGAGCTGAAAACAACGCTCGCGAAGGACAACATCACGCTGCTCGGCGAGCTCGGTTTCGAGAATGCCTATGCGCTGGTGATCCCGAAGAAGCGCGCCGAGGCACTTGGCATCCGCACCATCGCCGATCTCGCCGCGCATGCGTCGTCCCTGTCGATCGCCGGCGATTATGAATTTTTCTCGCGGCCCGAATGGGCGGCGCTGCAAAAGACCTATGGCCTCTCGTTCCGCGCCCAGCGCCAGATGCAGCCGGACTTCATGTATGCGGCCGTCGCCAGCGGCGAGGTCGATGTCATCGCGGGTTACACGAGCGACGGGCTGATCGCAAAATACGATCTCGTTGCGCTCGACGATCCCCGGCACGCGATCCCGCCCTACGATGCGATCCTGCTGCTGGCCCCGAAGCGCGCCGGCGACGAGCGGCTGCAGGCCGCGCTGAAGCCGCTGCTCGGCAAGATCGACATCGCGACCATGCGGGAAGCCAATTTGCGCGCCGCCGGCAATGACGCGAATTCGTCGCCGGATGCGGTGGCGAAGTGGCTGTGGGAGAAGGTGGGGAAGTAGGTTTTGCCGTATGTCCCGTCATCCCGAAAGCTTCACAAGCTCTCAGGATGACGGTGACGAAGACTACAGTCCCCGGATCATCCCCGCATCGATCAGCAGCCGGTTCAGCCGGCGCGCTTCGGCGCCGTCCTTGCAGCCGTAGAAGATCCCCTTGCAGCGGAGCATGATCTCCTTCTGCTCGGCGAAAGACGGATCGAGCGGGATGCCGGCGGCTTCCTGGATGACCAGCGGCAGATACGGGCCGTCGACCGTGTCCATCACGGCCTCGCTCTTCACCGGCTCGAAATTGACGGCGTCGATCGCGTAATAGGTCGCGTAGAGACGTGGGTCGTAGGCGTCGAGCTTCTTGCCGAGAGCACCTTCGTCGAGCCCGGGTTCGAGGATACCAGGCGCGAATTCCGGCTGGTGATCGCCGTAGCGCACGATCAGGAAGGGCTCGCCGGGGTAATTTTTCTTCAGGCCCGCGAGGAAAGCCTTGTACTGCTCGGCGCTCATCGCCTGCCGGCGCAGATATTCGTCGATCGACGGCATATTGCCCGGCGCGCGCCAGTTCGGCAGCAGATCGGGGCGGAAGCGCGTCTCCCAGGGGAAATGATTGGCACCGAGGTAGATGAAGGTGAACAGCGGCTTGTTCGGCGTCCGCTCACCCATCAGCCGGAGCGCGTTGTCGTAGAAGAAGCTATCCGGCTCGACATCCTTGGCGCCGAGATCCTTGGAGTCGAAGAATCGTTCGACGCCGGTCGTCAACTGAAAGCTGCGCGCGGCCATGAAGCCGCCATAGGCAGGATAGAGCGACATCGTGTCGTAGCCGCAGCGGCGCAGCGCCAGCGGCAGGCCGCGCTCGACACGGCCTGTCGCGATGCGCGTCACGAAATAGGCGAAGCGGCCGAACGAGCGCGAGGAAAGGCCCGCAAGCACGTTGTATTCGGTGAACCAGCTCGGCCCGCCATTGCTCTCGGCCAGAAATGTGCGCTCCTTGCCGTCCCAGGATTTGAAGTGACGGCCATAGCCTTGCGGCACCTTGATGTCCTGCGCGGCGCGGATGTCGAAGCTCGATTCATCATGGACCATGATGATGTTCGGCCGGCGGCCCGCGGGATGGCACGCATCGACCAGTGGCATGTTGAGCCGTTCGTTGGTCGAAGCAGCCGACTCCATGAAGCCGTATTGCGCGAAGTCGGAGACCGCGCTGACGCCGGAGCGGAAGAATTTCGAGAGATAGCCGTCGTCGTAATAGCCGCGCCAGGCCTCGTCCGGATGATAGAGCGAATAGCCGACCAGCGCGGCGAGGCAGCCGAGCATGGAGGCGAGCGCCGGCAGCCTGCGAATGCGGAACGGATCGAGCCACCACAGCGCATACATCAGCGGCAGCGTGACGAGACCCGCCAGGACCACCGACCAGCGCAAATTCGGGAAGATCGTGAACAGGAACGCCACCGTGTCGCGGTCGATCATCATCAGGTCGATGAAGTTGACCGTCATCTGTACGACATCGTGCTTCAGCCGTGACAGCAGCACCAGCACCACGACCATGGTCAGCGACAACGCACCCGACAGCGCCGGCCGCCGCAGCAGCGCGATCCAGAAGAAGTTGAGGATGCTCCAGGCCAGCACGAAGGAGAGCCGCGCGCCGAAATCCGTCTCGGTCTCGTACATCAGTGCGAGCGCGGCAAGATGGGGCGCCGCAACCGCGAGCAGCCGCCAGATGCCGAGCGCGGCGACACTCGCCAGCACGGCGGTCGCGGCAGAAGGACCTGGATTGGGCGCGGGCGGCATCGACGACACGCTAAACTTTAGTCCGGCGGGTGATGCCAAGCGTCTCGCGTTTGAAAAATCGCGAAGGCGTCCGACGCAGCCGGAAGCCTGCACCGTGTCACAAAACTGTAACGGAACGGTCAAGGACAAGCAACGCGCGCGGCGATCCGAGCTTTGCTTATTGTCAGTGAGCGGCGAAGCGCCGCACGGCCAACTCTATCTCCTCACTCTGAGGGCCGGCAGGCGCGCTGGGGTTTGGCAATCCCGGCGATGAACAGGTCGATGACCCCTTCCGCCATCCGCTCGATCTCGCCCTCCTCCACGCCCCAGCGCGGAAGGTGGCCGTCGAGATTCATCCTGGCAAAACCATAGACCAGGGCGCGGCCGGCGATCTGGATGCGCTTGAGGTCGGCCGACCGCAGCAGGCCCTGCTTTGCCGCCTCAATCAGTATTCCCTCGGTCAGCGCGATCAATTCGGCATTGTCGCGCGTCAGGCCCGGCGAGTTGCCATGGGCGAAGTAGCGCCCGGTGGAGATGATCTCGAAATGCGCGGGATTGCGCCTCGCCCAGCGCACGTAGGCGAGGCCGAAGGCGCGGAAGCGGCCGAACGGGTCGGCGGCCGGTGCCTGGTCCAGCGCCACCTCGATCTCGGCACGGAAGCGCCGCTGCGCCTCCTCAGCCACCGCTGACATGAGCGCGTCGCGGTTGGGGAAGTGCCGGAACGGCGCGCCCGGCGAAACCGCGGCCCGGCGTGCGGCCTCGCGCACCGAGATTTCGGCCCCCTCCGCCGCCAATTGCAGCGCAGCGTCGATCAACACGCGGCGGAGATCGCCGTGGTGATAGGGCCGGACTTCAGAGGTGTTGCGGCGAGCACGCGGCTTGGCCGGCTGTCGGGCAGGCATGGAGCTTCCTAGCATCACCCGAACGTGAATGTAAGCAGCGATTACACCATTGACCGCGCAGCCAAGCCATATGTAATCGGTGATTACATAATGGAGCAAATCGCATGTCACAACCCCAAAACTGGTTTGAAGGCTGGCGGCTGCTTGCCGTCCTCGCATTGAGCCTGATCGCACTCAGCCTGTGGATTGCCTCGATGCGGCAGTTCGAGGTCGAGGGCGCGCGGATGGTGATCCGTTTCACGGCAAGAGGTTCGCTTCTGCTGTTCTGCCTTGCCTTCAGTGCCGCGGCACTGGCACGGCTGTGGCCCAGCGCCTGGACGCGCTGGCAGTGGCGCAACCGGCGCTATCTGGGCCTGAGCTTCGCCACCTCCCACGCCATCCACGCGGTTGCGATCGTCGCGTTCGCCAGGATGGATCCGGCAAGCTTTGCCGAGGCCACCTCGGCGGCCTCCTACATCTTCGGCGGCATCGGCTATGCCGCCATCATCGCCATGAGCGCGACTTCGTTCGACCGCACCGCCGCGCTGCTCGGGCCGCACGCCTGGCGCGCGCTGCACCTTACGGGCGGATACTATCTCTGGTTCCAGTTCGTGGTGTCGTTCGGCAAGCGCGTGCCTGCGATGCCGCTCTATGCCGCGTTTCTCATTCCGCTGATCGCCGTGATGACGCTGCGCCTGGTCGCGATGGCCGCTCGGCCGCGCGGACAGACGGCCGAGGCGAGCTGAACGTCGGTCAGCTCTGCGGCAGCAATCCGACACGCTTGGCGATGATGCGGTCGACCACGCGCTTGGGCAGCGTGGCCGTCATCAAATGTCGCATCCGGTCCGGCGTGATCTGGTAGCGAACCTTGGGTCTCTCAGTCGTGAGCGCCTCGAAAACGACCTCAGCGATCCGCTCGGCCGGCAGCCCGGTCTCGCCGAGCTTCATCATGAACGCCTTGACCTTGTTCAGCGCCGGCAGATAAGGCGAGTTCTGGTAGACGGAGAGATCGATCTGCTCGGCCTTGCTCCAGATCGGCGTCTTGACCGCGCCGGGGGCGACGATGATGACGTCGATGCCGAACAGCATCAGTTCGCGGCGCAGGCTTTCCGATAGCCCCTCGATGGCGTGCTTGGAGGTACAGTAGGGCGCCGACAGCGGATTGCCGTTCTTGCCCGCGACCGAGCTGATCATCACGATCCGTCCCTTCGGCCCCTTCAGCGACAGGTCGGCACCGAGCAGCGGCCCGAAAGCCTGCGTCGCGATCACAGGGCCGATCACGTTGATGTCCATCTGGCGCCGGAAATTGTCGACCGACAGTTCGAGCACGGGACCGGCGACCGCGACACCGGCATTGTTGACCAGACCGGCCAGCGTCTCGCCGCCCAGCACCCCGCGTACTTCTCGTGCGGCGGCCAGCACGGCAGCCTCGTCGGTGACATCGAACAGCAGCGGGGTGAAGTTCGCGCCAAACTCACCGTTGAGCCGGTCGGCGTCCGCCTGCTTGCGGACGCTGCCGAAGACGCGATAGCCGCGCCCGATCAGAAATTTTGCAGTGGCCCAGCCAATGCCGGTGGACGCGCCGGTGACGACGACGGATCGCATGGTCTTTCCCCCCAACAGTTCCCGCGATCATGTAGGACAAAGACGTCAGTGCGCAATGCCGCCCGACACTCAAGGGGGCGCCGCAGATGTCAGTTCTTAAGATGAAGCGGCGCGCGAACGTCGCGGCGCGGGATGGATCGCGCCTTCACAATGCGGGTGAAGAGCCGAATCCTTACCCCTGAAGATGCTAGGCTTTCGGCGTTCACGCGCTTCTGAAAGATTTTGAAAAACCACGCGAGGCCAAGAATGTGGTTTAAGCGTCAGTTCTTCGTTCTCAGGGAGTACTTCAGTTCGCGAAGAATTTGAATGAAGCAGCAATGCTTCGCGCGAGACGAAAAGAGCGAGACCGCTGTTTGCGATCCCGCTCAGATATAGTCGCGAAGGTTTAAGAATTGGTTTGGCGAGCGAAGCTTGTGTTTCGCTCCCGTATCCCGACGCGGCGTAAACGATACGCCGCGTCCGGACGACGGCGACTTAGTTCTTCGACTTGTCGACCAGCGCGCCCTTCTTGATCCAGGGCATCATGTCGCGCAGCTTGGCGCCGACTTCCTCGATCGGGTGCTCGGCGAGCTTGGCGCGGGTCGCCTTGAACGAGGTCTGGTTGACCTTGTTCTCGAGCATCCAGTCGCGGGCGAACTTGCCGCCCTGGATGTCGGCGAGGACACGCTTCATCTCGGCCTTGGTCTCGGCGGTGACGATGCGCGGGCCGGTGACGTACTCGCCATACTCCGCGGTGTTGGAGATCGAGTAGTTCATGTTGGCGATGCCGCCTTCATAGATCAGGTCGACGATCAGCTTCACCTCGTGCAGGCACTCGAAATAGGCCATCTCCGGCGCGTAGCCAGCCTCGACCAGCGTCTCGTAGCCGCCCTTGATCAGCTCGACCAGGCCACCGCAGAGCACGACCTGCTCGCCGAACAGGTCGGTCTCGCACTCTTCCTTGAAGGTGGTCTCGATGATGCCGGCGCGCCCGCCGCCGACGGCGGAGGCGTAGGACAGGCCGAGGTCGTGGGCGTTACCCGAGACGTCCTTGGCGATCGCGATCAGGCAGGGCACGCCGCCGCCGCGCTGATACTCCGAGCGCACGGTGTGGCCGGGGCCCTTGGGCGCGATCATCAGCACGTCGAGATCGGCGCGCGGGTCGAGCAGATTGAAGTGGACGTTGAGACCGTGCGCAAACACGAGGGCGGCGCCCTTCTTCATGTTGTCGTGCAGGTGCTCGCGATAGATGTCGCCCTGGAGCTCGTCCGGGGTCAGCATCATGACGAGGTCGGCCCATTTGGCGGCCTCGGCGACTTCCATCACCTTGAAGCCGGCGGCTTCCGCCTTCTTGGCCGAGGCCGAATCCTTACGGAGCGCAATCGTCACTTCCTTGACGCCGGAGTCCTTCAGGTTGAGCGCATGGGCGTGGCCCTGGCTGCCGTAGCCGACGATGACGACCTTCTTGCCCTTGATCAGGTTCAGGTCGGCGTCGCGATCGTAATAAACACGCATGGTCGTTTCCTCATTCAGGGGCCGGAATCGGCCGTTGGTCAGATCTCGTCAGTCAGGTCTTGTCATTCAGGTCTTGGACGCTGAAATTTGCGGATTTCGGAGGCTGTCTAGAGCATTTTCAGCCCACTGGGAAACCCGATTCTGCATGGAAATCCGCGACATCATGCATCCATGAAAACGGGGTAGAGAGACGTCAGCAGCAGGATCGCCATCAGGATATTGAAGGCGCGGACCAGCCGCTCGGAGGTCAGGACCGGCCGCAATGCCGTGCCGAAAAAGGCCCAGACCACGGTCGAGACCGTGCCCACGAGCAGACTGATCAGGGTCTGGATCGCGATGTTGAGCGGGAATTGGGCGATGGCCGCATAGGCGGTGATGGTGCCGATCACGATCACCCAGCCCTTGGCATTGATCCACTGGAACATGGCGGCGCCCCAGAAGGTCATCGGACCGCGGGCGCTCCCTTCGCCCGGCTTGACCGCGCCGGAGAAGGCGATGACCGCGGCCAGGTAAATCAGATAAGCGGCGCCGGCATATTTCAGGATGGTCTGAAGAATGGGATAGGCCAGGAATACCGTGCCGAGACCGAGGCCGACTGCACCGACCATGAAGGCAAAGCCGATGGTGATGCCGGCGATGTGCGGGATGGTGCGACGGAAGCCGTAGGTCAGTCCCGACGACAGCAGCATGATGTTGTTCGGCCCCGGCGTGAAGAACATCACGAGGGCGAAGATGATGAAGGCGTAGAGCAGCGACTGAGACATGTTCACCTCACGCGACCTTGGCCAGCGCCCGCGGGCGCCGCGCCAGCACCATCACCGCGATGCCACCGACCACGGTCAGCATGCCGGCAAGCCGCAACGGGCCGAACTTCTCGCCGAACACGATGCTCGACGCGGCCGAGCCGACGAACGGCACCAGAAGCGCGAACGGCACCACTTGCGCCGCGGGATAGTCACGCAGCAACCGGCCCCACAGCCAATAGGCGATGCTGGTGGAGATGGCGCCGATCACCAGCAGGCAAATGAGGCCGGTGAGCGACATGTGGATCAGCGACTGCCAGGTCGGCGCCGGTCCGTTGACCACCAGCGTGAGCGCGAACAGCGGCATCGCGGTGGCGAGACACAACCAGGCGAACAGATCGAACATCGGCACGCCGCGAGCACCGCGTAACAGGATATTGCCGATCGCAAAACTGACCGGCGCGATCATCAGCACGGCGAAGGCACCGACGCTGAAATCATAACCAACGGTGCCGCAGATCATCAGGAGACCGACGGCTGCGATGACGATGCCCAGCGTCTGCGCCGGCGTCGGCCGCTCGCCGAATGCGATCGCGGCAAGGCCGATCGTGAACAGTGCCTGGCTCTGCACGACGACGCTGGTCAACCCCACCGGCACGCCATGGGCGATGCCGTAGGCCTGGCTCAGAAACTGGCCGAGAAAGAGCGTGAAGCTGATGGCGATCAGGAGCGACCAGGCAATCTTCGGCTTGCGAATGAACAGGCACGGCACCGCGGCAATCGTGAAGCGCATCGCCGTCATAAGCTCCGGCGAAAATTCGTCGAGCGCAATCCGGCTCGCCACGAAGGCAAGCCCCCAGATGATCGCCACCAGGATGGCGATGAGGATGTCGGCCGGCTTCATTGTTGTTCCCGGTTCTGCCTTGTCGTGCAGCCCTGTTGTTGTCGTCTAGTCTTGCTCGCCGGCCTTTACGTGGAAGAATTGGATTTCCGCAGCAGATAAGTGCCGTGCATCGGGGCGTGGTAATCGGCCGAGACCACCGTGAAGCCGACATCGGTCAGCATCCGCTCCATGACCCAGCCAAAGGTGGAATATTCGTCGCGCATGTGGGTGACGACGCTGTCACGCGAGACATCGTGGTTCTTGATCTCAAAGTCGGCCCATTGCTCGACGTCGCGCTCGACGGCATCGGGCATCGAGGCGTAGACGATGTCGCGCAAATAGAAGGTCGCACCGGGCTTGAGCGCGCGATAGATCCGCGACATCGCCACCGCCTTCCAGAAATCCGGCAGATGGTGCAGCGTGAACTCGCTGACGATCAGGTCATAGGATTCCGGCCGGTAGGCAAAGCTGAGCAGGCCGGCAGACTGTGTGCGCACGGGGGCCTTGCGGTCGCGTGCGTAGATCTCGGCGAGCGCCAGCATCGCGGGCGAGATGTCGATGGCGTCGACCTCGGCACCCAACAGCGCCGCCTCGGTCGCGAGCACGCCGTTGCCGCATCCGATGTCGGCGATGCGCCAGCCGCGTTGGACCCCGAGCATTTTCAGCGCGGCGCGCGCTCGCAGATCGGCGTCGTCGTGGCTGTCGTAGATCGAGGCCACGGCGGGCCCGATGCCCATCCGGTTCCGCTCGTTATAGTACCAGTCGCGCGCCAGCATGGTTCACATCCCTTCGGGCCCGCGGCCGATCGCGGCAACGCCGGTGCGCGACACTTCGACGAGGCCAAGCGGACGCATCAGGTCGATAAACTGATTGATCTTGTCGGTATTGCCTGTGATCTCGAACACAAAGCTCTCGGTGGTGGCGTCGATCACGCGGGCGCGGAACGCATCCGCCAGCCGCAGCGCCTCGACGCGATGCTCGCCCTGCCCTCGCACCTTCACCATCGCCAGCTCGCGCTCGATCGAGCGTTTCGTCAGCGTCATGTCGACGACGCGATAGACGGGGATCATGCGATCGAGCTGATGCTTGATCTGCTCGATCACCATCGGCGTGCCGGTGGTGACGATGGTGATGCGCGAGAGATGCTTCTGGCTCTCGGTCTCCGAGACGGTGAGGCTCTCGATGTTGTAGCCGCGCCCAGAGAACAGGCCGATGACGCGCGCGAGCACGCCGGGCTCATTCTGCACGAGCACCGAGAGCGTGTGCGTCTCGTTCGGATCGTGGCGCTCCTCGATGAAATAGGCGGATGCGGGTTGGTTCATTGTCGTCCCCTCTATTCTCGTCGTTACGCCGTCGCCCGAAGGGCGACCGGCGCATCCGTCCCGACCCAATCGCGGAACAGATCGAAATCGATATTGCCGCCGGACAGCACGAGTCCGACGCGCTTGCCCGACAGTTTCGTCTTTTCCTGAAGTGCCGCGGCGAGCGCGGCGGCGCCGGCGCCTTCGGCGAGATTGTGCGTGTCGGTCCAGTAGGCGCGGATCGCGGCGGCGACCTCGTCGTCGGTGACCTCTACGATATGCGAAGCGCCCTTGCGGATGATGGCGAGCGCTTCCGGATCGGGAATCCGCGTCGCCATGCCGTCCGCGAGCGTGTTGCTGGTCTCGGTCGTCACGACGTGGCCTGCCGCAAACGACAACGCGTAGGACGGCGCCTCCGTCGATTGCACGCCAACGATCTCGGTCTTCAAGCCCAGCAAATCTCGCGCCATGATGCAGCCGCAGATGCCCGAGCCCTGCCCGATCGGCACATAGAGGATGTCGAGATCCGGTGCAGTCCTGAACAGTTCGAGCGCATAGGTCGCCACACCCAGAACAAGGTCCGTATGGAACGACGGCACCATGTGTAATCCGGCGAACTGCGCACGGCGGCCGGCCTCCTCACGCGCAGCTTGAAAGTCCTCGCCATGCTCGACGAGCTCGGCGCCAAACATCTGCATCGCGCGGTTCTTCTCGACCGAATTGCCGCGCGGCACGTAAATCACCGCAGGCACGCCGTGACGGCTTGCCGCGAACGCGAGGCTCTGGCCGTGGTTGCCGCGCGTCGCCGAGATGATGCCCGGAATGTTGGGCTGCTCGCGCTTCAGACGTTCGAGATAGACCAGCCCGCCGCGCACCTTGAAGGCGCCAATCGGCGTGTGGTTCTCATGCTTGACCACGACCTGTGTGCCGAGCCGCTCGGAGAGCAGCGGCCAGGCGTACGCCGGCGTCGCCGGCACCGCCTGCCCCACGATCGCATGTGCGCGTTCGAGCTCCTTCAGGTCGAACATCGCGCTCACACCAGCGCCTTGCCGCCGGCGAACGCCTTTGCGGTGGCTTCGTCGTTGGCCTGCTCCGGCAACAGCATCTCGTTGTGCGCCTTGCCGGAGGGAATCATCGGGAAACAATTTTCCAGCGCCGCGACGCGGCAGTCGAACAGCACCGGGCGCTTGACCGAGATCATCTCCTGGATGGCGCCATCGAGGTCGGCAGGCTTGTGCACCTGGAAGCCGACGCCGCCATAGGCCTCCGCGAGCTTGACGAAATCCGGCAGCGCCTCCGAGTAGGAATGCGACAGCCGGTTGCCGTGGAGCAGCTGCTGCCACTGCCGCACCATGCCCATATACTGGTTGTTCAGGATGAAGATCTTGATCGGCAACTCGTACTGCACCGCCGTCGACATCTCCTGCATCGTCATCTGCACCGAGGCATCGCCCGCGATGTCGATGACGAGGCTGTCGGGATGGGCCACCTGCACGCCGACCGCGGCCGGCAGGCCGTAGCCCATGGTGCCGAGACCGCCCGACGTCATCCAGCGATGCGGCTCCTCGAAACCGAAGAACTGCGCGGCCCACATCTGGTGCTGGCCGACCTCGGTGGTGATGTAGGTGTCCTTGCCGCGCGTCGCCTCGAACAGGCTCTGGATCGCGTGCTGCGGCAGGATGACGTCGTTGCTCTTTCTAAAATAGAGCGAGTTGCGGGCGCGCCACTGCGCGATCTGCTGCCACCACGCCTTGACGTCGGGCTTCTTCGCCTCCGCCTTGAACACCTGGAGGATGTCGCCGAGGATGTTGCCGCAGTCGCCGATGATCGGCACGTCGACGCGGATGTTCTTGTTGATCGAGGACGGGTCGATGTCGATGTGGATCTTCTTCGACCCCGGCGAAAACGCATCGACGCGGCCGGTGATGCGGTCGTCGAAGCGCGCACCGACGCACAGCATGACGTCGCAATCATGCATGGTCATGTTGGCTTCGTAGGTGCCGTGCATGCCGAGCATGCCGAGCCAGCTCTTGCCCGACGCGGGATACGCGCCGAGACCCATCAGCGTGGAGGTGATCGGAAAGCCGGTGACCTCGACCAGCTCGCGCAGCAGCCTGGTCGCCTCGGGGCCGGAATTGATGACGCCGCCGCCGCTGTAGATCACGGGGCGCTTGGCATTGGCGAGCAGCGCCACGGCCTTGCGAATCTGCGTCGCATCGCCCTTCACGCGCGGCGCGTAGGAGCGATGCACGTCGGACTTGCGTGGCGGATGATAGGTGCCGGTCGCGAACTGCACGTCCTTGGGGACGTCGACGAGCACCGGGCCCGGTCGCCCCGTAGTCGCAACGTAGAACGCCTCGTGCAGCACCTTGGCGAGATCGTTGACATCGCGCACCAGCCAGTTGTGTTTGGTGCAGGGGCGCGTGATGCCGACGGTGTCGCATTCCTGGAATGCGTCGTTGCCGATCAGATGCGTCGGCACCTGGCCGGAGATGCAGACCAGCGGGATCGAGTCCATCAGCGCATCCGTCAGCGGCGTCACCATGTTGGTGGCGCCGGGGCCGGAGGTCACCAGCGCGACGCCCGGCTTGCCGGTCGAACGCGCATAGCCTTCGGCGGCGTGGCCGGCGCCCTGCTCGTGGCGGACCAGGATGTGCTGGACCTCGCTCTGCTGGAAGATCTCGTCGTAGATCGGAAGCACGGCGCCGCCTGGATAGCCGAAAATGTCGGTCACGCCATGATCGATGAGCGCGCGGACGATCATCGCGGCGCCCGTCATCTGGTTCGGATCGTGGCTCTTGTCGCTCATTGGCTTGCTCCGGATGCGCTGTTGTCAGCGGCTTCGTTCGTGTCGGGTTCGGGAAATAAAAAAGGCCCCGAAGAGGGCCCCATGCACACCGCCTGACATGTGGATGGCAGCTAGCCATCCCCGGCGGTGTGCCTGGGTACGACGGCGATAAGAAGTTTGGTAATAATGTTACGCATGGCAGGTGCCCAGCTTCCCAAAGGTTGCGCGAAACATAGCGACCAACGCCCCGATGTCAAGGCAATGTGGCCGTTCCCGCGCGATTTAGGCAGTGTAGCGGCGTTCCCGGAGTTCGGCGAGCGGTAAATATGGGAGCCGAGGCACAAAAGCACGTCAGCCCGAGTCCCGTGCCGCGTTCACGATCGCCGCGAGCCAGCCCCTCGCCTCCTCCGGCTTGACCCATTCGAACTCCGGCAATTGGTGCCGGAACCAGGTGAACTGCCGCTTGGCGTAATGGCGCGTGTCGGCGCGGCCGATCGTGGCCGCTTGCTCCAGGCTGAGCTCACCGCGCAGCTGCCGGATCAGGGCCGGCACGCCGTGAGCCTTCATCGCCGGCAGCAGCGGATCGAGGTTTCGGGCGGCGAGACGCTCAACCTCCTTCAGTGCGCCGGCCTCTAACATGGCGTCGAAGCGGGCGTCGATGCGGGCGTAGAGCTCGTCGCGCTCGGGCGCGAGGAACACCGCGCGAAAACTGTCCCTGGGCAAGAGCGACGGCTGGCCCTCATGATGCCAGTCCAGTAGCGAACGGCCGGTGGCTTCGACCACTTCGAGCGCGCGCGCAATGCGTGTGCGGTCGCGCAGGTTCAATCGCTCGGCCGCCCGCGGATCGCGACGCGCGAGTTCCGCGTGCAGCGCCTCGACGCCGTTCCGCTCCAGCCGCGCTCGAACGTCCTCGCGTAGCTCGGCAGGGATCGGCGGTACCACGGAAAGGCCCGCCGTCAGCGCCTTGAAATACAACCCGGTGCCGCCGATGAAGATCGGCTGGCGGCCTTCGGCTTTCGCCTCTTCGAGCGCCTTCGCCGCGTCGCTCACCCAGGCACCGGCCGAAAAATTGACGGCCGCATCGACGTGACCGTACAGGCGATGAGGCACCCGCGCCTCGTCGCCCTGTGTCGGGCGCGCGGTGATGATACGGAGGTCGCGGTAGACCTGCATGGAATCGGCATTGATGACGACGCCGCCCGTGCTGAGCGCAAGCTCGAGCGCCAGCGCCGACTTGCCGCTGGCGGTCGGGCCTGCGATAAGCACGGCCTTGCCAACATGCCTTCTGCCGACTTGCCCCTCGCTCACGAAAACCTCAAATGTCCCTCGTCGCCACGCTGATCTGCAACCCGAATAATCCCGCGCTCGACTCTACCATCGTCGACGGCGCCCGCGCCGTGCTGCCACAGGCGGCTCCCGCGCACTGGCTGTTCGACGGGGTTGCAGTCGACATCCCCTTCGGCGCCGACAGTAACCTCGAAGGCGACCGTCACGCCATCGAACAGCGGTTGCGCGAGCTTCGCGGCGACCTTCCCATCGACATCGTCGTGCAGCCAGTCGGCCTCCGGCGCAAGAAGCTTTTTCTCGCCGACATGGATTCCACCATGATCGGGCAGGAGTGCATCGACGAACTCGCCGATCTTGTCGGGATGAAGACCCACGTGGCCGCCATTACCGAGCGCGCGATGCGCGGCGAGATCGAGTTCGAGCCGGCGCTGCGCGAGCGCGTTGCGCTGCTCAAGGACCTCCCCGCCAGTGCCGTCGACGAGGTGCTGGCCAAGCGCATCACGCTGACGCCGGGCGGCCGCGAACTGGTCGCGACCATGCGCTCCCACGGCGCCTATGCCTGCCTCGTCTCCGGTGGCTTCACGCTGTTCACCCGTGCGGTCGCTGCCAAGATCGGCTTCCAGGAGAACCGCGCCAACGAGCTCGTCGTCCGCGACGGCAAGTTCACCGGCGAGGTGAAGGAGCCGATCTTGGGGCGCGCTGCAAAGCTCGCGACGCTGGTGGATTTGATGGAGTCGTTCGATCTCGACGACATCGACTCGGTCGTCGTCGGCGACGGGGCCAACGATCTCGCGATGATCCAGGCGGCGGGGCTGGGCGTGGCGTATCATGCCAAGCCGTCGGTTGCGGCCGCGGCCGCGGCGCGGATCGATCACGGCGATCTCACCGCGCTGCTGTATGCGCAGGGGTATCGGCGCGAAGAGTTCGTGGGGGCGTAGCGTCCTCTCCGCCGTTGTCGTCCGCCTTGTGCGCAATTGCGCACTGGGCTGGGTGATCCAGAGTTCCAGAGACCGCGAGGATGGAACCGAGAAGCCGCGGCATGACAGTGAGTTTGTGGTAGGCCGTTCTTCCTACTGCACGCTCAGCGCGACAAACCGCAGCTCGCCGTCGGCATTCGACACCAACAGCAGCACCGACTTCTTGCCGTCCTTCTTGAGCTGGTCGACCCGCTTCTGGATGTCGGCTCCGTTTGACACCGCCTCCTGCGCCACCTCGACGATGACATCGCCGGCGGAGAGCCGCTTTTCCGCGGCGTCCGAATTGGCGTCGACATTGGTGACGACCACGCCCTTGACGGTGTCCTTGATCTTGTAGCGCGTGCGCAGATCCTTGCTCAGCGCCGCGAGATCGAGGCCGAGCGCCTTCTGCGTCACAGTCTTTTCAGGCGCGGGCTCATCGGTCTTCACCGCGGCCTGTACCTTGTCGGGATCCTGCAACCGGCCGAGCGTGACCTTCTTGGTCTCTTCCTGGCCCTTGCGAATGATGATGACGTCGACCTCCTTGCCGACCGCCGTGTCGGCGACGACGCGGGAGAGATCCTTGGGGTCCTTGACGTCCTTGCCGTCGAACTTGATGACGACGTCGCCGGGCTCGATGCCGGCCGGTTTGGCCGGGCCCTTGTCGTCAACGCCGGCAACCAGCGCTCCGCGCGGCGGCTTGATGTTGAGGCTCTCGGCGATCTCGTCGGTGACGCTCTGGATGCGGACGCCCAGCCAGCCGCGGCGCAATTCGCCGAACGTGACGGAGCTGGTCGACGACACCCGCGACCGTCTTCGACGGTACGGCGAAGCCGATGCCGATCGAGCCGCCGGACGGCGAGATGATCAGCGTGTTGACGCCGATGACGTCGCCATCGAGGTTGAACAGCGGACCGCCGGAATTGCCGCGGTTGATGGAGGCGTCGGTCTGAATGTAGCTGTCGTAGGGACCTGAGGAGATGTCGCGGTTCTTCGCCGAGACGATACCAGCCGTCACGGTGCCGCCGAGGCTGAAAGGATTGCCGATCGCGACGACCCAGTCGCCGAGGCGCAGCTTGTCGGAATCGCCGAACTTCACCGACACCAGCGGCTTCGGCGGCTTGAACTTCAGCACGGCAAGGTCGGTCTTCTTGTCGACGCCGACCAGCTCGGCCTTGATCTTGGTACCGTCGTTGAGGATGACGCTGATCTCGTCGGCGTCCGCGATGACGTGGTTGTTGGTGACGACGACGCCTGATGTGTCGATGATGAAGCCGCTGCCGAGCGAATTGGTCTTGCGCGGCGCCGGGCTGTTCTCGCCGCCCTTGCTGCCGCCGCCGGGACCCTTGCGATTCTTGAAGAAGTCGTCGAAGAACTCCTCGAAGGGCGAGCCGGGCGGCAGTTGCGGCATGGCGTTGCTGCCGCCGCCGCCACCTTTGGCGTCGACGGTCTGCGAGGTCGAGATGTTGACGACCGCGTCGATCACCTTCTCGGCAACGTCGGCGATGCCGTCCGGTCCGCGCGCAGAGGCCGGTGTGCCGAATGCACTGAAAGCGCCAACGGCGAGCGCGGCCAGCCCTAAGCGCAAACGGGTCGGGGCAATGATGGCAGCGGTCATTGTGATCTCCAGGGAATGCGGATTCGGCGTCAAGACTGCGCTTGAACGGGGGGACGGCGCAAGCGCGGACCTTAACGGGCCTCAAGACCCGGACAATACGGCGAAAACCGGTCCCTCGCCTTCACTTTGGCGTTGGCGCGACGGCTAAATTGGACGTCGCATAACCCAGATCAGGATCAGGCCGGCCACGGCCGAACCAATCCCCACCGCCCGCAGGACATTGTCCGGAGTGGCCATGGCGCTTTTCATGGCCTTGCGCATCCAGGCCGGACTTGCCGCGAACATCAAGCCTTCCAGCACGAACAGGATGCCCAAGCCGATGAGGAAGTCGGCGAACGCAATGGACCTCATCGGATTGGAACCTCCCGTTGTGCTGTTCTTGTCCGGACGAAGGGCGGCCAGACCGGCCGCCCTCGTCTGGCTTACGGCTTCGCTGGCGTCGTGGTCGCCGTCTTGCCGGACGGGTTACCAAAGAACCGGAAGAAATCCGAGTCCGGGCGCAGGAGGAAGCGGGTATCGTTCGAGCGCAACCCGTTCTCATAGGCCGACATCGAGCGGTAGAAGGCGAAGAAATCCGCATCCTGGCCGTAGGCTTCGGCGAACAGACGGTTGCGCTCGGCATCGCCGACGCCGCGCGTTTGCTCGGCCTGTGACCTTGCTTCTGCCTCGATCACGGTTGCCTCGCGGTCTGCCTTGGAGCGGATCTCCTGTGCCTTCTGGCCGCCCTGCGCGCGGAACTCGGCGGCTTCCCGCTCGCGCTCCGTCTTCATGCGCTGATAGACCGCCTGGCTGTTCTGCTCCGGCAAATCGGCGCGGCGGATCCGGACGTCAACGACCTGGATGCCGTAGCCGTCGGCCTCGTGATCGAGCTGATCGCGGATGCGCTGCATCAGCTTCTCGCGGTCGTCGCGCACCACGTTGATGAACGTGACCTCGCCGAGCACGCGGCGCAGTGCCGCGTTCAGCAGGGTGGTGAGCTGGATGTTGGCGGCCTGGATCGAGCCGATGCTCTGATAGAACCGCAACGCGTCCTTGATGCGGTAGCGCGCGAAAGCGTCGACCACGAGCCGCTTCTGGTCGGACGCGATCGCTTCCTGTGACGGGTTCTCGAGATCGAGGATCCGCTTGTCGATGTTGATCACCGAATTCCACGGCGCCTTGAAATGCAGGCCGGGAGCGGTAACGACGTCGACGGGCCGGCCGAACTGCAACACGATGGTCTGCTCGGTCTGCGCTACCGTGAACAGCGACATGTAGCCCACGATCACGACAAGCAGGAGCCCGAGCAGCGCGACTATACCTGTAACTGGAGACCTCATCGGTTGCCTCCGGTCGTCTGCTGGCCGGTTGCAGGCGGCCGCTTGGCCGTCAATTCGCTGAGCGGCAGATAGGGCACGACGCCTTGGCCCGACTGGCCGCCGTCATAGATGAGCTTCTCCGAGCCGCCGAGCACGCGCTCCATCGTCTCAAGATAAATCCGTTCACGCGTCACGTCGGGCGCCTTCTTGTATTCATCGTAAACCTTCAGGAAGCGCGAGCTCTGGCCCTTGGCCTCGGCGACCGTCTGCTCCCTGTAGCCTTCGGCGGCCTGCATGATCTGCGCCGAACGTCCACGTGCCTGCGGCACGACCTGGTTGGCGTAGGTCTGCGCCTCGTTTTGCAACTGCTCGAGATTGGCGCGCGCCGCCTGGACGTCGCGGAAGGCGTCGATCACCTGGGCCGGCGGATCGACCTTCTGCATCTGCACCTGGCTGATCTGAATGCCGGCGCCGTAGGTGTCCAGGGTCTTCTGGATCAGCTCCTGCACGCCCTGTTCGGTGACGTTGCGCGCGCCGGTCAGGATCGGCTGGATCTGCGAGCGGCCGATCACCTCGCGCATCGAGCTCTCGGCGACCGCCTTCACGGTGCCCTCGGGATTCTGGATGTTGAAGAGGAAATCGCCAACGCCATTGGGCTTGATGCGCCAGAGCACGGTGAAGTCGACGTCGACGATGTTCTCGTCACCGGTCAGCATCAGGCTCTCTTCCGGCACGTCACGAATGGAGCGGCCGCGCCGCGCCGGATCGTCGATCAGCGTCATGCCGATGGAGATGGTGGAAACGCGCAATGCCTTCGGCAGCAGCACGGTCTCGATCGGATAGGGCAGATGATAGTTCAGGCCGGGCTCCACGGTGCGAACATGCTTGCCGAAGCGCAGCACGACGCCGAGCTCTTCGGACTGCACCCGGAAGAAGCCCGACAACAGCCAGAACGCGACGATGAGCAGCACGATCAGCGTGATGCCGATGCCGGAGAAATAGCCGCCCGGCATGATCTGCTGGAGGCGGTCCTGGCCGCGGCGCAGAAGGTCTTCCAGATCCGGCGGCCTCGGCCCGACCGGTTGCGGGCCGTTGCCCCATGGTCCCTTCGGACCCGAGCCCCATGGGCCACCGCCCTGATTCTTCCACGGCATTCGATGCTCTCCTCGGCAGGGTGAAATTGCCCCAGCCCGCTTTGTCCGGTCCGGCTTTATAGGGGACAGGCAGGTCCCTTACAACGCGGCCCTCGCTGTCTTCCGAGCTATGCTCGGGCACGAAAAAGTCAATGTAAACATTGGCGAAAGCGGTTAATGGCGCGGCCGCCGACGATATGTCACATAGGAGTAGTCGGCGCTGTCGTCGGGTCCGGCAGGATGACGTACACGCGCCACCTCATCCCAGTCTGCCTTGTCGATGTCGAAATACGTGTCGCCTTCGGGGCGCGCATGCACTTCGGTGATTTCGAGGCAATCGGCGCGATCGAGCCATTGCCGATAGATTTCGGCGCCGCCGATCACGGCAATCTCGGCGACCGAACGCCGCAGGGCATCGCCGCGCGCGACGGCGCCTGCATCGGCAGCCGATGTCGTGACGATGGCGCCAGTGGCGCGATAATCCGCATCGCGCGTGATGACGATGTTGGTGCGGTCCCGAAGCGGCCGGGGCAGGGATTCGAAGGTCCTGCGGCCCATGATCACGGGCTTGCCGATCGTGAGCGCCTTGAAGCGCGCCATGTCGGATTTCAATCGCCACGGAATCGCGTTGCCGGCGCCGATGACGCCGTTCTCAGCGATCGCGACGACGAAGACGATCTCCATCAGGTCGCGCTCCCGGCAAGCCGCGTCAGCGCTGGTCCGGTGACGCGGCACAGCGTCCAGTCGTCCAGCATGACGGCACCGAGCGACTTGTAGAACGCGATCGACGGTGCGTTCCAGTCGAGCACCGCCCATTGCAGCCGCGACCAGCCGTTCTCGACGCATTCCACGGCAAGGCGCACGAGCAGCGCCTTGCCGAGGCCCCTGCCCCGATGCGACGGCCGCACATACAAATCTTCGAGATAGATGCCGTGGCGGCCGCTGAACGTAGAGAAATTCACAAACCACACAGCGAAGCCGGCGGGCTCGCCGTTCCACTCGGCGATTGCGCAATGGAGTTGCGGCCTCTCACCGAACAGCGCGTCGGTGATCATCGCCTCGGTCGCTTCGACCTCGTGCGAAAGCTTTTCGTACTCGGCGAGCTCGCGGATGAAAGCGAGAACGAGCCCGGCTTCGTCTGGACGCACACGGCGGATGTTGAGCGACATCGGCTTCAGACCGCGACTGCCGCCTTGATGTGCGGATGTGGATCGTAGCCGACCAGCTCAAAATCCTCGTAACGGAAGGAGAAGATATCCTTCACGTCAGGATTGATCCGCATCACCGGCAGCGCGCGCGGCGCGCGCGTGAGCTGGAGCTTCGCTTGCTCCAGATGGTTGGAATAGAGGTGGGTGTCACCGAACGAATGCACGAAATCGCCGGCCTTCAGGCCCGTGACCTGCGCCACCATCATGGTGAGCAGCGCGTAGGAAGCGATGTTGAAGGGCACGCCGAGGAACACATCGGCCGAGCGCTGATAGAGCTGGCACGACAGCTTGCCATTGGCGACGTAGAACTGGAACAGGCAGTGGCACGGCGGCAGCGCCATCTTGTCCACTTCGGCCGGATTCCATGCCGAGACGATCAGGCGGCGCGAATCCGGATTGCGCTTGATCATGTCGATCACGTTGGCGATCTGGTCGATGCTGCGTCCGTCCGGCGCGGGCCAGGAGCGCCATTGATGGCCGTAGACGGGTCCGAGATCGCCGTTGGCATCCGCCCACTCGTCCCAGATGGTGACGCCGTTGTCGCGCAGATATTTGACGTTGGTGTCGCCCTTCAGGAACCACAATAGCTCATGCACGATCGCCTTCAGCGGCAGGCGCTTGGTGGTCAGCATCGGAAAGCCGGCGGACAGGTTGAAGCGCATCTGATGGCCGAACACCGACAGCGTGCCGGTGCCGGTCCGGTCGGTCTTTTCCGCGCCGTCTGAAAGAATCCGCTCGAGCAGGTCCTGATACTGGTGCATGTGCGTGAGCCTTTGGGGAGGCGGCAAACTTAGCGGCCACCCCCGCGCTGCGACAGCGTCGATTCGCCATCCATACGCATTATACCCGGAAAAATGAGCGTTCCCGGCGCAAACGACAAGGGGCGGAACTTGCGTGCCGCCCCTCGCCTATCAACTTGATCCTGCTGGCTAACTTGCCGGCTTGAGCACCGGGGTCCACTTCGCGATCTCGCTCTTGACGAGGATCGCCAGCGCCTCCGGCGTCCGGTCCGCGGGCGCCGGAATGACGCTGCCGAGCTCGAGCAGGCGCTTGCGCACGGTCGCATCGTCGAGCGCCTTGACGGCCGCGGCGTTCAGGCTCGCTAGGATCGCGGGCGAAGTTCCCTTCGGCGCGAACATCGCATTCCAGGCCTGGGCCTGGAATGCAGGCAGGCCGGCTTCCGCCGTCGTCGGCACGTTCGGCAGCGACGGATTGCGCTCGGCCGTTGCGATCGCATAGGCCTTGATGGTGCCGGCATTGATCTGCGGCACGGCGTTGACGATCTGGTCGCAGATGTAATCGACCTGGCCCCCCACCAGCGCATTCATCGCGGGGCCCGTGCCGTTGAAGGGCACGCCGACGGGCTTGATGTCGAGGATGGAGTGCAGCAGTTCGCAGGAGACGTGCGAGACAGAGCCGACGCCGGCATGGGCAGCGTTGACCTTCTCGGCATTGGCCTTCACGTAAGTCACGAATTCCTTGAGGTCCTTCGGCGGAAAGTCCTTGCGCGCCAGGATCAGGATCGGCGTGCCCGCCAGCAACGCGACCGGCTCAAAATCCTTTTCCGGATGATAGGCGAGCTTCGGATAGAGCGGCACGGAGGCAGCATGCGTGCCCATGTGCCCGGTGATGAGCGTATAGCCGTCATTGGCCGCACGCGCGGCGCGCGTGGTCGCGGTGGTGCCGCCGGCGCCGACCACGTTCTCGATGATGATGCTCTGTCCCAGCGTCTGCGCCATGTGTCCGGTGACGATGCGCGAGATCACGTCGGTCGGACCGCCGGCCGCGAACGGCACGATCATGGTGATGCCGCGCGTCGGATAGGTCTGCGCCGCAGCCGGTGCGACAAAGCCGCACAACGACGCCAGCGCCGCGGCACATGCGCCGGCAAGCGTGCGAATGGAAGTCATCTCGATTCCCTTGTCGATCCGTTTGTCGGTCTCTTGAGCCCACAAGCAAAATGCCGGCCACAAGGGCCGGCATTTTCATTTCACGAAGCCGTCACACAAGTCGATTGGACTTCCGAATGCGGCGCGCCGACGCAGGCGCGAAGACGACGCAAGAAGCGTCGCCTTCAGTTCTCGGATTCGGTGAACACCTCGTCGCGCTTGGCACGCAACGTGGGCAGCACCGTGAGCACCAGCAGGAAGGCCGCAATCGCAAGCAGCACGGCCGACAGCGGACGCGTCAGGAACACGCTCCAGTCGCCGCGCGAGATCAGCAACGCACGGCGCAGGTTCTCTTCCATCAGTGGTCCGAGCACCATGCCGAGCAATAGCGGCGCCGGTTCGAAATCGTGCTTGATCAGCCAGTAACCGACCAGACCGAACACGCCAGCGAGGATGACATCGACCGGTGCGTTGTTCACCGAGTAGATTCCGATCGCGCAGAAGATCACGATCGAGGGGAACATCAGCCGGTAGGGCACGCGCAACAGCCGCACCCAGATTCCAACCAGCGGCAGGTTGATGATGATCAGCATCAGATTGCCGACCCACATCGAAGCGATCATGCCCCAGACCAGCTCCGGCTGCTTCTGCATCACCTGCGGGCCTGGCACGATGCCGTGGATGGTCATCGCGCCCACCATCAGCGCCATCACCGCGTTGGGCGGGATGCCGAGCGTCAGCAACGGGATGAAGGAGGTCTGCGCCGCGGCGTTGTTGGCGCTTTCCGGCGCCGCAACGCCCTCGATCGCACCGCGGCCGAACCGCGACGGGTTCTTGGCGATCTTCTTCTCGAGCGTATAGGCCGCGAAGGAGGCGATCACGGCGCCGCCGCCCGGCAGGATGCCGAGGATCGAGCCGAGCACGGTGCCGCGCAGGATCGCAGGCGTCGAGTCGATCAGGTCTTTCCTGGTCGGCATCAGGCCGGTGATCTTCTGCTGCACGAGGTCGCGGTTCATCTCGGCGCCGGCATCGAGGTTCCGGATGATCTCGGCGAATCCAAACACGCCCATCGCCACCGTCGCGAAGCCGAGTCCGTCGGCGAGTTCCGGAATGTTGAACGCCATGCGCGAGGCGCCGGTCTCGATGTCAGAGCCGACCATCGACAGCAACAGGCCGAACACGATCATCGCGATCGCTTTCAGCACAGAGCCCTTGGCCAGCACCACCGCGAAGATCAGGCCGAGCACCATCAGCGAGAAGTATTCGGCCGGACCGAATGCCAGCGCGAGCTTGGTCAGCGGCGCACCGAGGATGGCGATCAGGATGGTCGCGACGCAGCCGGCGAAGAACGAGCCGATCGCCGCAATCGCCAGCGCCGGACCGGCGCGGCCTTGCTTCGCCATCTGGTGACCGTCGATGGCGGTGACGACCGATGTCGCCTCACCGGGAATGTTGACCAGGATCGAGGTGGTCGAACCGCCATATTGGGCGCCGTAATAGATGCCGGCGAGCATGATCAGCGCGCCGACCGGCGGCAATCCGAACGTGATCGGCAGGAGCATCGCCACGGTTGCGACGGTGCCGATACCCGGCAGCACGCCGACAAGCGTGCCGACCAGTGCGCCAATCAGGCACATGAGAATATTGATCGAAATCGGGAGCGACAGTCCGAACAGCCACGACGGTGACCACCAGGAGATCTGAAACACCACACCGAAACCGAGGCCCAGATTGTGAAAAAGATCGGCCATCACACCCTCACTGAACCAGGAAACGCGGGAACATCGGCATCGGCAGCCCGAGCACGTAAGGGAAGAGCAGCGCGCAGCCGAGCGTCAGGCAGGCGCCTACGATGATGGCTTCGATCCAGCGCGTCTCATGCGTGCCCATCGCCGCGACCAGGAAGCTCACGAACGCCGTAACCACGACCCCAAGCGGACGAATCGCCAGCGCGAAGAAGATGATCGAGATCAATACGAACAGCGGTCCGCGCCAGGCATAATGTGCCATCGCCGGTCCATCAGACAACAATCCCGTCAACGCGATGCCGGCACCAAGCGCGACGAGGAGCCCGCCAAACATTCGCGGCGCCGTGCCGGCGCCGAAGGAGAAGCCGCGCATACCCTGCAAATCGCTGGAGGCCCACAGCGCGAACAAGGCCAGCGCCATCAGAACGATCCCGCCGACATAGTCCTGCGCCGACCTGATCGTCATGAAGATCGTGAGAATCGCCACCGCAAACAGCGGATAGGAATAGATTAGCGCCAGCAGCACATCGGATGACGCCTTCTTGGTGTCACCGCCGATCGCTCCGATCAGCGCGCCGGGGGCGCCCGCGAGCAGCGCCGTCACGTGACTGATCACGACGGTGGCCGGACCGCGTCCGGTGCCCCAGCCGAAGATCGTCCCGAACGACCAGATGAATTCGAAGATCTGCGGCGCTATGGCCAGCAGACAAAAGCTGAGCGCCACCGACGTGTTTCGGTTGGCTGTCGCCGAGTGGCCCATCGTATCGGCCATGCCTGTCTCCTCCGCGACCCGTAAGCCACGAGCAATGTTGTTCTAATCGGCTGGAAAACGATCCCCCCGCCCGGATCACTGCCTAGCGATTTTCATTACACAATGCCAGCAAAACCCAACAGGCCTCCGGCGAGCAAAAGCCATAGTGGATTGATGCGCGAGACCGAGGCGATCACTGCAACCGTCGCGGTCAGGAGCAGTGCAGCAATGGTGCGATCGGTCGACTGTGCCAGGATCAAGGCGCTCGCCGCCATCAGTCCGATCGACAGCGGAACCAATGCAGCCTGAATCAACACAGGCCAGCGCGATTGGCTGGGGCGGTTGAGGAGCCGGCTGACATAATAGGCAAGCAGCGCCGTCGGCAGGCACATGGCCAAGGTCGCCGCCAGCGCGCCGGGGATGCCGGCAACGGCGTAGCCGATTAACGTGACGATAAGCACGTTCGGACCTGGTGAGAGCTGCGCAATCGCATAGGCATCGGCGAACTGCTTGTCGGTCATCCAGTGATGCACATCGACCGCGATGCGGTGCATCTCTGGCACCGCCGCCGCGGCGCCGCCGACCGCGAACAGCGACATCAGGCCAAAGGTGGAGATCAGCGCCCAGATCGGGTTCTCGGCGTTCATGCTGCTACCTTCCGCCGCATCAGGAAGGTGGCGCCGACACTCACGGGGATCGCAACCAGAAGCACGGCCTGGAGCGGCAGGCGAACGACGCCGATGGCAAGAAACACGGCCAGCATCAGGATGAGCGCGACGACGTCCAGCCGCTTGAGCAACGGCGTCATCATCCGGAAGACCACCGCGGTCAAGAGCCCGACCGCCGCGCAGGAGATGCCCGCGAGGATGCGGCGCAGCACCTCCACATCGCCGAACCGGGAGTAGATGATCGCAAGCACCGTCATGATCAACGTCGGCGGCAGCAACAACCCGGCGAAGGCGGCAATACCACCCGCGATCCCGCGCAGCCGCGCGCCGAACACCATCGACAGATTGACGATGTTGGGCCCGGGCAGAAAATGGCAGAGCGCAAAAGTCTCGTTGAACTCGTCCGCGGTCATCCAGCGGTGCTGCTCGACGATGGCCTGCCGGGCAAATACCAACACCCCGCCGAAACCGGCCAGCGACATCCTGGCGAAGGCCAGGAACAGCGCGACCAGGCCGGGCGGAACGGGGTTGGTGGCTGGACGGTCCGGCGATTGATCTGGCTGTTGGGCGGCCGGTGCGGAATCCTTGGACATGTCAGGAGCTTAGAACGCCGGCCGTCGCGCGGCCAAGCCAGTCGGGAACCTATCCAAAGGGAACCTCCGCAAAACCGCTCGAAACACCTGTCATTTGAAACCTTTGCCCCCTATATTGGGGGTGCCGGTTCGCCGGCTATGGAAATAAACGGTCGTCGCAATAAACCATTCGGACCCGGGGGCGGTACCCGGCGCCTCCACCAAAGCCCACCAGCGGGCTAGCCCTAGAGCGGGCTTTGGCGGGGGCGAAATAGGATCGACGAGGGCGTAAAGGGCGTTCTTTTTCTCGGTATTGTTCCGCCGTTATCGGGCTATGCAATAGTTGCCAACGACAACTTTGCTCCGGTTGCTCAGGCTGCGTAACGCAGTTTGAAAGACCATTCTGAAGTCCTAACGGGTTAAGCTCCGTTAGGCGGGGTTCGGAGGCACCTGGCAACAGAAGCCTCCACTTACCTCCATTTCCTACCCGGCGGGGACTCCTGCTGACCCGTCAGGCGCGGTATTATCGCGGCTTGGCGAGTCGGGCCGGCGGGGCCCAACTCCTGGAATGCAACAGGACCACCATGGCGACCGATCATATCCGATACGATGTGCTGGCCCGCGACGCGTTGCGCGGCGTGCTGCGCAAGGTGCTGACCGATGCCGCGTCCCAAGGACTGCCGGGCGAGCATCATTTCTTCATCACCTTCGTCTCGAAGGCCGACGGCGTGAAGATCTCATCGCGACTGCTGGCGCAGTACCCGGAAGAAATGACGGTCATCCTGCAGCACCAGTTCTGGGATCTGACCGTGCTCGAGGACCGCTTCGAGGTCGGCCTGTCCTTCGGCGGCATTCCGGAGCGGCTGATCGTGCCGTTCAGCGCCATCAAGAGCTTCCTCGATCCGTCCGTGAAATTCGGCCTCCAGTTCGATACCTCCGATGTCGCCGAGGTCTCGCCCGAGACATTGCCGGCCGCTCCCGCCCCGTCCGCGGTCGCGGTGCCGGCGTCTGCGGCCGAGACGACGGAAAGCTCTGAAGAGCCGGCCGCCCCGAACCAGGGCGGCGCCGAAGTCGTGCGATTGGATCGTTTCCGCAAGAAATGATCTAGATTGGGCCGGAACCCGTCGCACCCGACCAAACTCCCTATATAGAGGCACATGTAGAGGCTGCGCGGCGTTTCGCGCAGCGGAATGGATGTGCCCATGGCCAAGATCGCCCGCTCGAAAACCGACCGCTCCTCGCGCTCCGCGACCCGCACCGAGACCGACAGCTTCGGCCCCATCGAGGTCCTCGCCGATCGCTATTGGGGGGCGCAGACCGAACGCTCGCGCCAGAATTTTCGCATCGGCATCGATCACATGCCGATCTCGCTCGTGCATGCGCTCGGCATCGTCAAGCTCGCCGCGGCGCAATCCAACCAGGAGCTCGGCTTGCTCGACCAGCGCCGCGCCAACGCCATCATCCGCGCCGCGCGCGAGGTGATCGAAGGCAAGCTGGACGATCATTTTCCGCTGGTGGTGTGGCAGACCGGCTCGGGCACGCAGAGCAACATGAACCTCAACGAGGTCATCGCCAACCGCGCCAATGAAATGCTCGGCGGCGAGCTCGGCGCCAAGAAGCCGGTCCATCCCAACGATCACGTCAACATGAGCCAGTCGTCGAACGACTCGTTCCCGACCGCGATGCACATCGCGGCGGCAAGCCGTATCAATGCCGATCTCGTCCCGGCCCTCGGCGAGCTGCTCCGTGCACTACGCAAGAAGGAGAAGGAGTTCGCCAAGATCGTCAAGATCGGCCGCACCCACACCCAGGATGCGACGCCGCTGACGCTGGGCCAGGAATTTTCCGGCTACGCCGCGCAGGTCGAGAGCGGCATCGCCCGGCTCAAGGTCGCGGGTGAAGGAGCTCTATCCGCTGGCGCAGGGCGGCACCGCCGTCGGCACCGGCCTCAATTCGAAGCCGCGCTTTGCAAAGCTGTTCGCAAAGCACGCGGCCAGCATCACGAAGCTGCCCTTCACCAGCGCCGCCAACAAATTCGAGGCACTGGCCTCGAACGACGCCTATGTGTCGGCGCACGGCGCCATCAATTCGGTCGCGACCGGCCTGTTCAAGATCGCCAACGACATTCGCCTGCTCGGATCCGGCCCGCGCTCGGGCCTCGGCGAATTGATGCTGCCGGAGAACGAGCCGGGCTCCTCGATCATGCCGGGCAAGGTCAATCCGACGCAGTGCGAGGCGCTGACCATGGTGTGCTGCCAGGTGTTCGGCAATCACACCGCGATCACGGTCGCCGGCAGCCAGGGCCATTTCGAGCTCAACGTCTACAAGCCCGTGCTGGCCTACAACATGCTGCACTCGATCCGGCTGATGGCGGACGCCGCGCGCTCCTTCACCGAGCATTGCGTCAGCGGCATCCGCGCCGACGAGAAGCGCATCAAGGAGCTGATGCAGCGCTCGCTGATGCTGGTGACGGCGCTCGCTCCCAAGATCGGCTACGACAACGCGGCCAAGGTGGCCAAGACGGCGCATGCCAACGGCACCACGCTGAAGGAGGAGGCACTGCGGCTCGGCTTCGTCTCGGCGGACGAGTTCGACCGCCTGGTGCGCCCCGAGAAGATGACCAGCCCGGGATAAAATTCCGAATTCCGATAGCCATCCGTAGTGATACGGACGCGCGCGCTGCAGAAATATGAGGCTTTGAGGGCCGGATTTGATTACCGTCAATGTCGCGGCGGGGCGGTGTGTTACGCAGCCCCTCTGCCCTTCACGGAGCGAAATTCATCGTTTGATGGCCCAAGGGGCCGATTGACGAGGACGAGCGAATGGCGATCAAGTCTTGTGGGGCGCAACGCGGCACCCTGTTTCTGAATGTTTCATCCAGCCCACGGAGGATCGGATGATGGGGACGCGGCATGGGGAACGTCATCAACCTGAAACGTTTCAGGAAGCGCGCCGAGCGGGAAGCCACGGCGAAGCAGGCGGACGCCAACCGAACGAAGTTCGGCCGCACGAAGGCGGAACGGTCGGCGGAGCAGACGCGCGCGGACCAGGCGAAGGCACACTTGGACCAGCACCAGATCGATCGCGAGGAGCAGCCATGAAGTCGCCCGTCGTGAAAAGGTCGATCGTCGTCGCCGGCCACAAGACCAGCGTCAGCCTGGAAGAGGCGTTCTGGAACGGCATGAAGGAGATCTCGGGCCTGCGCAACATGACGCTGTCCGAGCTGGTCGGCGAGATCGACGGCAACCGCCAGCAGGGCAATCTGTCCTCGGCGATCCGCCTGTTCGTGCTGGACTACTTCAAGAGCCGCGCCATGGCCGCCATCCAGTCGGAAAAGGTCCCGGCCCTGTAGCCGCCCTGGCGCCGATCCCCCTCCGTCACGAAGCTGCTACTTTAAAATCACTCTAAGATGCAGCTTCCGCGAGCCAGCGCGCTTGACCTCGATGCCCTGCGTTGAAAATACAGGGCATGACCGACATCCACGATACGCGTCCGCACATGCCGCTGGGTCTGGCCCAGCGCGGCTATACCGGCGTCATCCAGCACCTTTCCGCCAAGGACGCCGGCTCGGCGCTCTCGGACATCGAGCTCGAGAGCCGGCTGATCGAGCTCGGCTTCGTCGAAGGCGCCCGGGTCGAGGTCTTGCATGAGGGGCTGGTCGGGCGCGACCCGATCGCCGTACGGGTCGACAGCATCACGATCGCGGTGCGCCGTCGCGAAGCCATGGCCATTATCGTCGCCTGAAGCGACCGGACCCCAATTCCATGGAATTGCCCCAACTTCATCTCGCCCTGGTCGGCACGCCAAACAGCGGCAAGACCTCGCTGTTCAATGCGCTGACCGGCAGCCGGCAGAAGGTCGCGAACTATCCCGGCGTCACCGTCGAGCGCAAGGAAAGGCTTTTTTGTCACCCCTCTGGGGCGCCAGGTCTCGGTGGTCGACCTGCCCGGCACCTATTCGCTGCGCGGCCGCAGCCCGGACGAGGAGATCACCCGCGACTTCGTGCTCGGCAAGGCCTCCGGCGAGACCGCGCCCGACCTCATCCTGTGCGTGGCCGATTCCACCAATCTGCGGCTGACCATCCGCCTGCTGCTGGAGCTCAAGCGCACCGGCCGGCCGATGGTGCTCGTGCTCAACATGTTCGATATCGCCAGCCGCCGCGGCATCACTATCGACGTCGAGCGGCTCGCCAACGAGCTTGGCGTGCCCGTAGTCACCTCGATCGCGGTGCGCAAGGGCGGCACGGCCGACCTGCTGGCGCTGACGGACGAGATTTCGGCAAAGCTCGCCGCCGAGCCGGGGGAGAACAATTGGCGTGTGCTCAGCGTGGCCGAACTGCGCGCCACCCAGCGCGAGGCCGACCGCATCATCGCCGATTGCGTCAGCCTGCCGAGCCGGCCCGACACCTGGACGGCGCGGATCGACGCGATCGTGCTGCACCCCGTCGGCGGGCTGATCGTGCTCGCGGCTATCCTGTTCGTGATGTTCCAGGCGGTGTTCGCCTGGGCGCAGCCGCTGATGGAGCTGCTCAACTCGGGCTTCGACTCGCTCGGCGAGTTCGTGCACGCCACCCTGCCCGCCGGCCTGCTGCAGAGCTTCCTTCAGAACGGCGTGATCTCGGGCGTCGGCAGCGTGATTGTGTTTCTGCCGCAGATCATCATCATCTTCCTGTTCATCCTGCTGCTGGAAGATTTCGGCTACATGGCGCGCGCCGCGTTCCTGATGGACCGCATCATGGGCGGCGCAGGCCTGCACGGCCGCGCCTTCATTCCGCTGCTGTCGAGCTTCGCCTGCGCCATCCCCGGCATCATGGCGACGCGCGTCATCGACAACAAGCGCGATCGGCTGACCACGATCCTGATCGCGCCGCTGATGACCTGCTCGGCGCGCATTCCGGTCTACACGCTGATCATCTCCGCCTTCATTCCGGCAAAGGACGTCTGGGGCTTCATCAACCTCCAGGGCCTCGTGATGTTCGGGCTCTACGCCGCCGGCATCATCAGCGCGCTTGCCGTCTCGTTCCTCATCAAATTCTTCATGCTGCGCGACTATGCGCCGGCGCCGTTCATGCTGGAGCTGCCCGACTACAAAATGCCGCGGCTGAAATCGATCGCGATCGGCGTCTATACGCGGGCCAAGATGTTCCTGCACCGTGCCGGCACCACGATCTTCTCGATGATGGTGCTGATCTGGTTCCTGGCCTCGTTCCCGCAGCCGCCCGTTGGCGCAACCGAACCGGCGATCGACTTCAGCCTGGCCGCGATCATCGGCAAGGCGCTTGCGCCGCTGCTCGCGCCCGTCGGCTTCAACTGGCAGATCGCGGTCGCGCTGATCCCGGGCATGGCGGCACGCGAGGTCGCGGTCGCCGCGCTCGGCACCGTTTATGCGATCGAAGGCGGCAAGGAAGCGGCCGAGCAGATCGGCCAGGTGCTGGCGACGAAATGGTCGCTCGCGACCGCGCTGTCGATGCTGGCCTGGTACATCTTCGCCCCGCAATGCGCATCCACGCTGGCCGTGATCCGGCGCGAGACCGGAAGCTGGACCTGGATGGCCGTCACCTTCGGCTACATGCTGGTGCTGGCCTATGCGGCGAGCCTCCTGACCTACAACGTCGCGGTCGCGTTCGGGGCGGGCTGAAGCCTCTCGACACCAAAACCGCGAAAACAACCCCATGCACAGTAGACCGATGCTGTGAAATCAACAGCTTACTTGCGCTAAAATGATCCGAGCGTAGCCGGGACAGAACCCACGCGTCGGCACACAGGCCGGTTGCCCCGTCGGGCAAAACAGGCGCATGATGGCATGGTCCGAGAATTGGCGAGACGCTCCGTGACGGCAGGACACGCCGGCGTGGCAGGCCTTCTCAGCCGCTCGCCTGTGTCGCCGGGAACGACGCGGTGAACACCGTTTCATCCCGCACCGACGACGCGACGATCAACCCGCCATGGGCGCGCGCGATCTCCTGGGCAATGTACAGTCCGAGCCCAAGCCCTTTCTGGTTCGGCAGAACGTCGCCACGATCGAACGCAGTGAAAAGGCGCGGCATCGCCTCCGCCGGAATTGGCGCACCTTTGTTGACAATGCTGATGTCGAAGCCAGCTCCGGTCGTTTGCGCCAGCACCCTGATCGGCTCGTTGGCCGCTCCATAGGAAATCGCGTTGCCGAGAAGATTGGACAGCATCTGACCTATGCGGCCGGCGTCGATCCTCACAGTCCCCGGAATGTTGATGACCGTTTCGATATCGCGATCCGGATGCACGTTCTCGAACTCTGCGACAATCTGCTTGATGACAGGCTCGAGTGCCTGTTCTCTCAGCTCGAGCTGCATCCCGGCACCGAGCCGCGTGCGGGCGAGGTCCATGACATTGTCGATCAGACCCGCCATCCGGGCGACGCTTTCCTTGCAGAAGGTTGATCCAGTTCTGCCCCTCTTCATCGACCTTCTTGTTCAGAAGCCGCAGGCCGCCCTGGATCGCGGCAAGAGGGTTTCTGAGGTCGTGACCGAGCACGGCGATAAACTGCTCGCGCAGTTCGGCATTCTGTCGTTCCAGCGCCAGCCTGTTCTCGATCAGTTCGACGCGGTCGCCCGCGTCGAGGTGAGACGCGATCAGCTCGGCAAAAAGCTTGAACATCCCGATGACTTCGGGTGTCCGAAGCTTGCGCGGCTTCGGATCGATCGCGCAAAGAGTCCCGAAGAATGAACCGTCGGGAAGGATGATCGGCACGGAGATGTAGCTTTGGAAGCCATATTGCGCGGGCGTGTGATGCTTGAAGTACCCGGCATCCTCGCTGACATTCTCGATGACGACCGCCTCACGGCTCTGCCGGATCTCATGGCAGATCGTGGTCTCGACCTTGAGCTCGTCACCGGGTTTCAGCCCGAACGCAAGTTCGTCACGCGAGGCACAGGTGATCCACCTGTCCTCCGTGACGCGGGCAACGGCCGTAAATCCCATGCCGGTGGTCCGGCTGACCACGTCCAGGATAGTCGAGACCGCAGCGATTCCGCTGACCTTGGCTATGTCGCGCTCGAAATCCATTGCCGCTCCGCGTCGGAACATTCGCCCCGGGGCGACCGTCACCCCAACCAAAGCGCATCCTTGCAACATTGAAAGCACTGCCAGCCAGGTTATTCCACGTCAATGTTGCTCGACGCCCCACCGTGGAAGCGGCTATCTGTTCCTATGGAACATTTCAGCACGGGGAGACTGACCGCCGAGAGGCTTCGTGAAGATCACCTGGCCGACCTCGTCGCATTGCATCTCGATGCCGAGGTATCCCGATATCTCGGCGGCGTGCGCCCGGCGGAGACGACCAGGACCTATCTCGGCGCCAACATGGCGCATTGGGACCGGCACGGTTTTGGGCTCTGGGTGCTGCGAACCAAAGACGGGGCATTCGCCGGACGGGCGGGCATCCGGCACATTCTGGTGGATGATATCGACGAGATCGAGATTGCCTACGCATTCAAGCGCGAATTCTGGGGCTGTGGACTTGCAAGCGAGACCGCGATCGCGCTGACGGATATCGGACTGTTACACCACGAGCTGCCGTCCCTCATCGGCCTGGTCTGTGTCGGCAATGGCGCATCGCGCCGCGTGCTGGAGAAGTCCAACTATCTCCTCGAGCGAAGCACGATCCGGCACGGCGAAGACGTCGTGATCTACCGGATCCGGCGATGAGACCCGGCCTGGAGATCACTCGGTGCGCAGTCGGACAACCGATTGTGGCAGAGACGCGAGAAACGCGCAGGATCAAGCTGGCTTATGAGCCAGCACCGTTCCGATCCGCTCCTTTTTAAGCGCAAACTGTGCCGCCAATGCGAGGCCGAATGCCAAACAAAACGTCGTACCGGCCGCAATGAAGCGCAGCTTATTGGTTTCCCAGATCGCACCCTCCCTGTGCCACCAGCGACAGCAAGGGCGGAAGAAGCAAAAACACATTGGTTGCCGCAAAGCCGAAGCAATTGAACAGTCGCCACGCTACCGTTCGTAGGGAATTATCGATGTCCGGCAAATCGGAGCAGCTCTGCCTGTCGAGATAGTACGAAATATAAACGGTCACGAGCGCGGGCCCGAGCCCCCACCGCAACATCGCATAGTAAAGACTGACAACAGACATTTCCCGCAGATTCCCCTCTCCAAAGTAATGGACGGCCACCGTCAGACCGGCGGGCCCTACGACCAGCGCGACCAGAAAACTCCAGCAATAGGTGGTGAGGTGCGACGGATCTGAATGGCTTCCCAGCGAAGAAATCGCAAATCGAAGCAAAAGAACGACGACGATCGCCAATCCATAATTGCAAAGTGAATACATGACCCATGCCATCGAGCGATTAGGGTCTTGCGCCAAAACAATACCCTTGCCTTGCAGCACGTCATAAACGACGGCCGAAATGGCCACGCCCAGATAGACGGAACAGATCAGTGCAATAATATAGACAATCCAGTACCGTAAGGGATTGTCGTGAACAGGAGCATCAATTTCGATGCCGAATTTGTTGGCCTCATTGCGCAGGTCAATTCGAGAGCCGTTGCGGTAGATCAGGTAGCACGCAACAAGACGGGCAAATCGATTGTAGAGCTCTTTGATCAATTGCGTGGCCTGGGCGCAGCGAGGCCCGTTAGCACGCCGGCCTTCCACTGGCTCATTGTCGGCGACGTCAGCTGAAAGTCTGCCATGAGCTTGTCGAAACCAAAGCTGTCCTCGGTAAAGAAGGTGGCGTCATCGCCAGCGTCGTGCCCCTGCGTCAGCCACCATTTCATGTAGCAAATTTCCGCCCACATTCGATCCGGGGTATTGGGATCCTTGCGGAAGTCCTGATCCACGATCTCCGGCGAATTCGCAACGACTTCCGAGACCGCATTCTCTGGCACGCGCAGCGAAAAGCGGATTTGCGCCATGATCTGCTTCGCGAGTTGAGGCACGCTGATCCAACTCTGGATCACGTCGCGGACCATCAGCAGGACGTTCCACTGAGCCTCCTTTGTAAGGAGGAACAAATACACGGCCCCCATTGCGGCGATCACGGTCAGGTAGGGCGCAGACTGACCTTTCGCAGCCTGTATGACGGCGTCCGGAATCGCAGGGACCAATGGCGCCAAGGCAATGACGTCCCGATTCTCATGGATGAGAAGAAGGAAAAAGCAGCACGAGAATATGACAAAGATGAAACCGCCCAATCGATACTGCTGTCGGGTCGTCATGTATCTCGGGAAAGTCGGTACTTCGGCAATGGTCACGGCGCGGCCAAAGGCTTGCCAAGCCAATCGGGCCGCCACGACCAAACCCAACAAGGTGATGGACCAGCGCACCAACGAAGGAAGGAGTTCGGACGCGGTGTCGCCGAACTCATCGGCGGAGGCTTGTGTCGATACCAATATGGAGATGACAATTCCCCAACACGATGCTAGCCATTGCCAGAACTCCCTCTTGAGCGAGATAGTTCGAACGGGCCGCTCTACGCGGAATTTGAACAAACCGTAAATCCGGCGCGTCGGCGTGTGTGTGAACTAATTCACATCCTCTGGGAGTTTTTGTGCAACTCTCTCGGGCAAGAGGCACAATGCCTTGTCCGCAAGACCCCGACATCTCAACCAGGCGAGCCGGAAACGAAATCCGGTGCGGCCGGGATTGCCGTCACCTCGGCGGAGCGCTGATCTCCGTCGGCATGACACCGGCCTGCCTGAATGGCGAAGCCAACGTCTTCGAGATCAATTCGAATGATGATTGGTACGGTTTGTCAGCCGGCTATTCCAATGTTGCAGGCACGCGATCCCTTGTCCTGCGCTCGGCCCGTTAGCGTGGGCCGCCGTGTCCATCCTCCGGATCGCTCTCCGGCTCGCGGATCAGCACCGCGGGTTCGTCATAGCCTTTGCGGCTGCTGTAGAACACCAGCGCCATGAGGCCGATGCCGACGACCAGCGAGAACACGACGCCGAGCACCAGCGCAACATAGCCCGACGCCGGCACGCCGTTATCGGTGCTGGTCCAGCCGAGATAGCCGAGAACGCACGCGGCGACGAGCAACGCGCACAGCACCGCAATGACCACCCATCTCGCGAGCTTGCCCTCTCGCGGGCTGGACGTCTCGGTTGCCGGTTGCTCATTGGTGCTGTTCATGGAGCTCTCCTCAAGCGTGGCCGCATTATGTTACGGCACAGTGGCCTTGGTCGCAATCGCATGCAGGGCCGCCGTCATCGCGGCAACCGCAGCCTTTGCCGGCTCGCCGGCGCCGTGACGCCCAGCGAGATAGGCCGGATCGTTGTAGGACAGCCAGGTCGCACCTTGCTCGTCCTGCCAGACCAGTGCCTTCAGCGGAAGGTCGATGCCAGCGGTCTGCGCCTGCTGCATCAACGGCGTGCCGCCCTTGGCGTTGCCGAAGATCAGCAGATCGGTCGCCCTCGGGCGCAATGTCAGCCCGACAGCGGCAGCGCCCGCGGCGTGATCGACATGGGCAAACACCGCGAGGCCTTTGGCTTTCACCTCTGTCTCGAGCCGCTTCATCGTGTCTTCCGGTCCAAAACTGCTCTTGATGGTGATGAGTCCGTCTGCGGCCATTGCTTGTGCCTCCGATAAACATGACGCTGCGACCAGAGCGATGATCCTGATCAGTGCCGAAAGCTTCATGACCGCTCGCTTACTTCTTGCGGAATAGTTTCGCCGGGTCGAACTCCGGTTCCGGAATGAAGCCGTCGCGATTGGGCATCTTGATCTTCGGCAAGCTTTCCTTGTCGACCTTGCCGTCCGCTGGAATGATGCCGTTGAGGCTCAGGATGTAAGCGGTGACGGCATAGGTTTCGTCCGTGCTGAGCGAGCCGGGCGTCGGATACGGCATGGCGCGATGGATGTAGTCGAACAAGGTCGTCGCATAGGGCCAGAAGCTGCCGACCGTCTTGACCGGCATGTTGGAGGTGAGCGTGCCCTGTCCTCCAGCGAGACGATCCTTGATGCCGCCCTGGCCATTGTCGCCATGACAGGCCGCGCAATTGTCGGCGAAGATCTGCTTGCCTGGCGCCACCGCGCCGCTGCCGTCCGGAAGCCCTTTGCCGTCAGGTCCGACATCGATGTCCCACAGCTTGATCTCCCCCGGCGTCGCTGGACGGCCGAAATCGAACCCCAGCGCGGGTGTCGCGAGCAGGCCCAGGGTGAGCGCGACTGCGAGAAACAGCTTGCTATGCGAGGACATTGCGGACCCTCCCGGCCTCGTCGATGCTCCAGGTCTGCTGGGCGTTGTAATGAAACAGCGCGTTAGTCCCCATCGCGGCGATGAAGGACTGCCGGTCCGGTTGAACATTGCCCTGGTCGTCAGTCGAACGGCTCACGATCTTGGTCGGTTTGCCGTCCCACGCCCAATCCATCTGGAATCGGACCTGGGCCTTGGACAACACCGGTTGGCTCAATTGCGCGGGCGTCCACGTCTTCGCGCCATCGGTCGAGATTTCGACCTTGGCGATCTTGCCATGGCCGCTCCAGGCAAGACCCGATATGCGATTGTAACCCGGCTGGATCTGCATCATGCCCGAGGGGTGCGTGATGACGGAGTTGGTCTCCATCCTCAGCTGAAACTGCCTCGCCTTACCGTTCGCGAGCAGCTGTGTGTAGCGCGCCGTCTCCCAACGCGTCATCCACGGTTCGTTGCCGAACTTGAGCCGGCGGAGCCATTTGATATTGAGATTGCCCTCGAAGCCCGGCATCACCAGCCGCATCGGAAAGCCATGCGCGGGCCGCAACGGCTCCCCGTTCTGCCCGTAGGCGACGAAGGCCTCGTTCACGATCTCTTCGGTGAGCGGAATGCTGCGGTCGACGCCCGCGCCGTCGCCGCCCTCCGCGAGCATCCAGTTCGAGCTCTTGTCCTTGGCTACGAGATCAATCAGGAATTTGAGCGGCACGCCGGTCCATTCATTGGTGCTGACGAGGCCATGTGTGTTCTGCACCGTCACATCGGGATCGGCCTTTTTCCAGTTTTCCCATCCGTTGCCAGTGCATTCGATAAAAACGATCCGCGTGACCGACGACATCCGCTTGAGATCGTCGACGCTGAAAACCAGCGGCTTCCGAATCATGCCGTGGATGAGAAGCCGGTGCTGCGCAGGATCGATATCGGGGACGCCGGAATGGCTGCGTTCGTAATGCAAATCGGTTGGCGTGATGTTTCCAACCAGCTTCTGATGCGGCGTCTTGGAGTTGATGGCATCGCCCGGGTCGATGTTGCGCTTGCCCGGCGTGGATTCGGGGATGCGATCGATCTTGGCAAAACGTGAGCGTTCGCTGTGAGCGCTCAGATCGGCGCCGGGCCCGCGATCGGGCACATCGGCCAACGTTTCCGCGCCAGCGGCTTCGGTTGCAACCGCACCCACGATACCGGCCGACAGGCCTGTCACGAAGCCGCGACGCGAAACGTTTCGCGGCGCGCGGCAACAAGTCGATTGGCGTCCTGGACGTCATGCGATCTCCCCTTGATAGACGTACGTTTTGGAAATCCCGGCCGCTCTCATGTCGTGATATTTGCCGAACGCCGCGAAGATTGCTCGTTAGGTTGTGAAACCATGAGCACCAGCTCATTCGCTCGAAGATTGCCAGCATTCCTATCTTGCCGACGCGGCGAGGACCTGGTGGCGATCATTATTCCGATCGAGCAAGGCCATGTTATTTCCCGCGAATGACTTGACGCGCGTAGGTTAGATGCGCTTTGCCGCTCCGTGGAATGGCCGGGCGGCTCGGATTCATGTCCGGGCGGATCAAGGGGTGACGGATGTCGGAGGCGGACGCAGCGGACTTGTTGAAAGCGATGGTGCCGCTATTCAGAATCCGCCCTGTGTTCGAGGATTCCTGCAGATTTGGTGGCAGCTGGGAGTCGTTACACGCGCCGAACGGCAAGGGATGGGCGCAATTCCACATGGTCACGCGCGGCTCCTGCACGGTCGAGAGGCCGGGCTTGGGCTCGCAGCGGCTCGAAGCGGGTGACATCCTCCTCCTGCCGCATGGCGACAGTCACGCGGTCCGAAGCCAGATCGGAGGCGCTGTCGGGCAGATAGCGACCGAGGTCAAAAACGGCGTCCGCCAGCGAGCGACGATCGACGCTGACGCCGATACCGAACTCCTGTGTGGCCGGTTCCTGTTTGAAACGTCGGACAGGAACCCCCTGATCGCAGCTCTTCCCGACGAAATCATTGTCCGCACGGCGGGCGAACCGCTCCTGGAAAGGTTTCGGCACCTGTTCATCGACATTCGTGACGAGCTGGATGCAGGAAGGTTTGGCTCGGAGGTGGTCGCGGCCGACCTCGCAAGGGCGCTGTTCGTCATGATCCTCCGCGACCATCTCGCCGACGATGCTTCCGGGAATAGTACGGTGTCGCTCCTGCGGGACCGCATAACGGCTCGTGCCGTGTCGGCGATCCTCGACGATCTCGCCCGGGACTGGACGCTCGACGAGATGGCGGCGGTCGCGATATCCTCGCGCGCAAGTTTGGTGCGCGCCTTTCGGAAGCGCGCAGGCATTGCTCCAATGGCGTTCCTTGCCGATTTGAGGCTGACGATCGCGCGCAAACGGTTGGCCGGCACCTCTGATCCGATTGCGAAAATCGCAGGCGAGGTCGGCTATGCATCCGAAGGCGCGCTGAGCAAAGCCATCATGCGCAGATACGGCATGCGGCCCGGCGCTCTGAGAATGGCGCAGCCGGGCGAAGCGCGATCCGTCACGGCGAAGACGTCGTGATCGACTGGAGAGAGGCTGCCTGACGCTTCAGCCGGTGCGCAGACGGACAACCGATTGCGGCAGAGAGGCGAGAAACAACACCGCGCAGACGCACAGCAGGACGATGTCCTTGAACAGAAACTCGCCGGTCAGATTCCACGCCATCGGATCGAACGAAAGGCTCCATTTGACGACATCAGGCGTCGTGAAGAAGAACGACCACGTGATCGCGAAGGTCACCATGCCCATGAACGAGCCGAGGGCGGACAGGACCGGGCTGAAGCTGCCTGCCGCGAGCAGCCCCGCGATCACGAATTCGGCGACACCGAGGAAATATGCCTCTCCCCTCAAGCCGAACACCGACAGCCAGGAGATGATCGGGCTGTTGCTGATGAACTGAGCGATGCCCTGCGCGGATTGCGGCGTGAATTTCTGCATTCCAAACGAAACGAATATGATCACCATGACCCAGCGGAGAATGGCGAGGGGACGATAGGAACCGCCTCCATTCTCAGCGACATTGAATTTCTTCATCCGACCATGTCTCCCCGGTTGCACATCCATCAGCTCTGCGAGAATACGTTCGCTGAAGGCTGTACGAAGGGCAGCTTCCGTCGTTACCCATGTCGGCAGGTTCCGGAGATCACAGATGCGTGCGATGCGCGTGTCCGCGCGGCCTACGGCTAACGCCGCCGTCGGCGCATTGATGTGCCATTGGGCATCTGCGGCGTCTTACCTGAAATACCCCAGCACCAGATCGACATCCGCGCTGCCCGCGACCGTACCGTTCAGCTCGGCGTCGATGACGCGGCGGCAGGCTTCGATCGCGGCGTGGTCGCCCAGATCGTTGGCGGCTTCCAGCACGAGCCAGGCGGCGTCGACCGAGGCCTGGTCCGATGCTCCGCCGGCATCGGCGTTGAGGTTCGTCTTGCGAACGGCGGTGCCGAATTGAGGTAACATTGCAGATACTCCCTCTCGCTCAGTGCACCTGGAGCTCGGGCTGACGGCCCGCTTCGGTGCCGGCGCTGTTCTTGCGCGACTGATAGCACTTCAAAACGCTGCGTGATGTCTCGATCTTGAGCTTGCCGAAATCGCGCTCGCTGTCGTGAAGCTCACGCGCCGTGATCAGATGATCCTTGGCGCCGAGGAACAGCAGCGACATGGTCGTGTCCCAGGAGAAGTCGAGCGCCTTGCACAGCACCAGGATCATCTCGCGATTGCGGTCCATCATCGCACGCTCGATCACGTCGACCGGCAGCGACGACAACAGTGACAGGCCGATCTGCACCTCGTCGAACCGGTGCTGGCGCGCGTAGTTCGAGATCGAGTCTTGGTTCAGGTTGCCCTGCCGGTACTGCGTCGTCACCACGCGCTTGGCGACGAAATAGCTGCGCGAGGACGGACCGAACTTCGACTGCAGGTCGCCGGTGACCCCTGTCACCGAGCTCTGGATCTGCGCCATCATCTCGGGCCGCTCGGTCTCGAGCCGGTGGCGGACGTCTTCCGACGCCTTCGAGATGAGCTGCTGGAAGATGTGGCGCGGCACGTCCTTGCGCAGGCCAAGCTGCTCGGCAAGAATCGAGTCGCCCTCGGCGCGGCGGACCATGTGGAGCAGGCCCGAACCGGAGAAGCGCGCGCCCTCGTTCCTGGCAACCGACGTCACGACCGCCTGGTCGCCGCGCTTGACCAGCACGTCGGTGACGGCCTCGCCGATCGATTTGCGCTGAGCGATCGCGAGCAGGTGCGACTGGCCTTTGGTCATGGCGCTCTCGACCAGCATCTTCTCGTCGATGCGCGTGGAGTCGCGCAGCACGGGACCGGCGACGGCGATCTCGTCGTCGAGGGCGAGCTTCTCGATGACGTTGAGCGGGGCGTGATCGCACGCCGACATCAACTCCGAGAGCTGCACGCGCGCGGCGACCTCGATCTCGTCGGCGAGCCGGCCGATCACCTCGCCGAACGTGCTGATCTCGTCGTCGCTGTAGCGGCCGGTGATCAGAATGTCGGTCGCATGCCACAACGCCTTCGTCCGGCTTTCGTCGGAGCCGCGCGCGATCGCGTCGTCCAGATCCTGCAGAAGTGTTGTCGCCCCGTTCATCTCGATATCCCCAGTTCTTGGCGAACCGTCCCGCCTGTGCTGGCGCGACGCCGAATTCCTCTGGGAGCCAGACTAGGGAACAAACGCGCAAATCCGGTAAAATCGGCAGAGCAGTTTTGCCGAGCAAAATTCAATAAAATGCGAGGGAATTCATTTAGGCCCGCGTAACATCGCGCGTCGCTCGGGTCTGCCCGCTCGTTACGGATTCGACGGCGTCAGAACCAGCGGCGGCTTTGGCCTGGGCTTTGCGGGCGGCGGGCCCGGGGCCGGCCTCACGTCGATCGGCGGAGGCAACGGTGCGATCTGCTGGCTTGCAAGCGGCGGGCTCGGCGCTGCGGGGGCTGCCTGCGGCGCCTTCGGCGTCGGCGTGACCCTGATATCGACCTTGGGCTTCGGCGGCGGCGCACGGCGCGGATCGCGGCCGGCCATCGGTACATCCAGCCGCGACGGCTCCGGCGTCGGGTCGGGTGAGACCAGCGTCGGCAGCGCAGCGGTTGCCGGCGGCGGCTCGCCGCGCTCGATCGCGTCCAGCCGTCGCGTCTCGCGGTCGATCATGCGCACCGCCAGCCACGACGACAGCGGCCCGAGATCGACGGTGCGGCTGAGCCTGTCCGGGGGACCTGCAGCGAACAGCTGAATCTCCGGCGGCGCGCCGGACAGCCCGGTCATGATCGGCGTCAGGCTGGCGCGGATGTCGGCCTGGTCGGCGGGGATGTCGTAGCCGCCGGAGACGATGGCACGCGCGTTCTTCGCCTCTAACGACGTGGCACCAACGCGCAGGCGTCCGTCGCGGATCGTGAACGGGAACTGCGCCGAGGCCACTGCAATCGGGCCTGCCGACAGCGCTGGCTCGACCAGCTGCCGCAATCGATTGTCGTCGGCAACCTGCCCGCCGTCGCTGGCCCGGATGGCAATCTCGAAGGCGCGGGGATTGAGGCCGGCGATCTCGGCGGACTCGAGCGTCACCGTGCCGTTGCCGGCGAGCGCGCCGGTCAAGGCCGCGACACTGCGGCCCTGGCTGGTCAGCGCCATCTGCGCCGAGGCGCGTCCCTTCGGCAGCGCGAGGTCGCGATAGCGCAGCACCGCCGCATCGACATTGCCGAGCTCGATACGCGCGTTCAACGTCAGACCATTGGCGCCATTGCGCGCATCCAGGTTCGCCGATATCTCGCCGCCGCCGACGCCGCCCTTGAGCGCATCGAGCGCGAGCGACTGACCGTCGCTTCGGATCGTACCGCCAAAGGGGCGCAGCTCGATGCCGCCGGGCAATGTGCCGCGCAAGGCCTGAAAAGCGATGCGGCCGCGCCAGCCACCGAGGAGCCCCGCACTCAAGGGATCGCCGCCATCGTGGCCGGCCGCGCCGATGGCCATCGCGAGCGCGGGCACGAGGTCGAGCGTGTCCAGGCCGACTTCGCCGTCGACGCTCTTCTCCTGATCGAGCGTCACCGCCAGATGACCGCGCAGATGCGAGCCGACCGCGCTGCTGTCGAGGTCGTCGAAGGTCAGCCGATTGCCGGAGAAGCCGACGCGCGAGGACAGGTTGACGGTCTGCACCGATTTATCGGCCGGGCTGGTCCCGAACAGCGGCGCCAGATTGGCATTGCGCACGCGCAAATTCACGCTGCCTTTCGGCTCCGACAATTCGACGCTGCCTTGTGCGTCCGCGTCCAGCCCGCCGCCGCTGAGCTTTGCGTTCAATTGCAACGGATGGCGCCACGCGCCGCTCAAGCGGCCTTCGAACCGGGAAGCGCCCTCGCCTGCGGCCACCACGCGGTCGAGCCCGAGCAAGCCCAGCAATGCACCGGCCTGCGGTGTCGAGACTCTCGTGTCCAGCGTGAAGTCGCTGTTGCGCAAGCGGTCGACATCGATGCCGTTGACGGCCGCTACGGGCATCTGCGCGGCCAGCGTCGCGGTGGCCTTGAGCTGCGGCGCGTCGAGGTCGAGTACGACGCGCGCGTCGTTGCGATCGGCATGCTCGGCGTTCTTGTCGAGGCTGAGGTCGAGCTTCAGGCGCGTCGCGCCGGGCAATGACGGGATGGCGTCGAAGCGCGCGCGCACCGAAGGCGCAAACGGCTCGAGCAGCGCCGTGAGCTCGCGCAGCGAATTGGCGGAGGATTTCAGCGCGAACTTGCCCGTGGCCTTGGCGCGGTCGAAGCTGCCGCTCGCTTCCGTGGTCACACCGCTGGCCTGGCCGAACCGCAACTGCTCCAGCGACAGCGCCGCCGGACCGTAGCCGAGCTTCGCAGCAAACGGCCGCAACTCCTGGCCCGCCGAGATCGCGCGGCCGATATCGAGCGAGAGCTTCGCTTCCTCCGGCCATTCTCCTTGCGGCCCCGCGAGCGCGCGGACAAAGCTTGCGGCGGAATCGAGGTCGAGGCGGTCGGCCCTCAGCTCGGCATCGATCCGCGAGCCCTTGCTCGCGCCGGTCTGAACGAAGGCGATACGGCCTTCGACCGCGCCGCCCTCGATCTCGGCCTTCAGCCTGTCGATGGCGAAATGGTTGGCGGCGATGGTCACGTCTCCGGCAAGACGCAGCGGCCGCGTGCTGCGGCGGTTGACCTCGCTGCGGCCTTGGAGCCAGGCCACCAGCGTATCGGGATCGGCGGAATCGACGCTGAGGCGGCCGCTGAAACTGTCTGCACCGGGCGTCGCGCCGTTGAGCGAGAGCTGCGTCATGCCCGGCGCGCGCAGCTCAAGCCGCTGGAAGGTCCAGGACCTTCCGTCGGTCTGAAGCTCGGCCGTGATGTTCTGGAGCGGACGGCCGCCGAGCATGATCTGGTCGGAGTTGAACTCGATCTGCGCCGGGATCGGCGCCTGCGGGATTGCGGCTAGCCCTGCGCGGAGCGCCGGGAGGATGCGCTGCGGCTCGTTAGCGTCCTTCGCCGTGAGCTTGTCGGCATCGACCTGGCGCGCCGACAGCACCGCACGCAGCAGCGGCGAAGCGCCGAACTTGATATCGCCGACGCCGCCGAGCTTCAACGCGGTGTCTTCGGGGCCGAAGCTGGCATCGACCTGCTCGAACTTGGCGCCGGCCGGATCGGCCTTGAGTTTTGTCGTGAGCTTCCAGGGCATCCGCCCCGCTTCGCCCGGCTTCTTCGCCGCGGGTACGGCGAGCGTCAGCGCACCGTCGAATTTCGGCAGGCGGTTGTCGAAGGCGAGCACGCCTTCGAGATCGGCCAGGATGGCGCGCTCGCCGGGATCGATGTTGAGGTGGAGGCGGGTGGCGTTGCCGTCGGCGCTCGGGCCGGAGGAGACGCGGAACGGATAGCGCACCCCGGTGGCGGTGAAACTGCCGTCGCCGCGGACCGAGCCGGCCAGCGAGCGCACGTCGCCGGAGAAGGTGATGTCGCTCAACTCCAGCGTCGAACGGCTGGCGGCATCATGCAGGGCGATGCGGCCGGTGAGGTTCAGCCGCTCGATCGCCAGCGAGGCCAGATTGAAGCTGCCGCTCGCGACCGACGGCAAATCGACCCGCCCGCGCGCGTCGAGGCCAAGATCGACCGCCATGCCGTTGACCGTAAGCTCGGTGGCGCGCCATTCACCGCGCATCAGGGAGCTCAGGCTGAACTCGACGTCGAGCTTGTCGGCGCGCAGGCGGCCGAGATCGTTGTTGCCGCCGAAGGTGACCGCGCGCAGCCGCAGCGTCGGCGCCGGCAGGAGCCGCGCGTCGAGCTCGCCCGCCACCCGCACCGGAACGCCGATGATCCGGCCAGCCTCCGCCTCGAACTGGGGCCTGAACTGGTTCCAGTCGACGAAGTAAGGCCCGATCAGAGCGGCCAGCAGCGCTAGAATAAAGGCAATCGCCAATCCGAGCAGCGTCGTCTGCACGGGTCTCCCCTCGGCCAAACCGGATGCGGGCCTTGCCTGAGCCTTAGGGCCTCAGGCGTACCGGAACAGCCCCTTATATAGGGGGAAGTGTGGCGAAGTCACAGCGACTGTTGCGCGCGGAGGTTAACGCCGGCAGCTATCACCAGCTCGCGGGCAGCCGCTTCAGGCCGCGCAGCACGAAGGTGGGCCGCCATTCCGGATTGTCGACGTCGTCAATGCGCAGATCCGGCAACCGCCGCAACAGCGTGGCGATGGCGATCTCGGCCTCGATGCGCGCCAATTGGGCCCCCAGGCAGAAATGGATGCCGCCGCCGAACGACAGCGGCCTCACATTCTGGCGGGTGACGTCGAGCCGGTCGGGGCGGTCAGGATAGACCGCCGGGTCGCGGTTGGCCGAGCCCAGCAGGCAGAGCACGGTCTCGCCCTTGGGGATCCTCGCGCCGCCGAGATCATCAATATCCTCCAGCGCGACCCGCCCGGTCATCTGCACCGAGGAATCGTAGCGCAAAAATTCCTCGATCGCGCCCACCATCAGTTCCGGCCGCGCCTTCAAAAGCGCGAGCTGATCCGGATTGCGATGCAGCGCGAGCAGGCCGTTGCCGATCAGATTGACCGTGGTCTCGTGGCCAGCGCCGAACAACAGGATGATGTTGGCGGTCAGTTCCTCGTTGGTGAGCTTGTTGCCATCTTCCTCGGCCTGCACCAGCTGGGTGATGAGATCGTCGCCGGGGTTGCGGCGGCGCAGCTCGAACAGCTGCTGGAAATACATCTGCGCCATCATGTTGCCGGCGTTACCTTTCGCGATCTCCTCCGGCGAGAGCGGCACGGGATCGAGCAGCCGTCCGCCGTCGCGCGAGCTGCTATAGAAAGTCTCGCGATGATCCTCGGGGATGCCGAGCATGTCGCAGATGATGGTGACAGGCAGGCGGAAGGCGAAGTCCTCGATCAGGTCCATGTGGCCGCGGTCGATCACGGCATCGATGGTCTGGTCGACGATCTCCTGGATGCGCGGCCGCATGTCCTCGACGCGGCGGGCGGTGAAGGCCTTCACGACGAGGCCGCGCAGGCGGGTGTGGTCGGGCGGATCGGCCTGCAGCATCCAGTGACTCATGCTGCGGAAGACCGGCTCCTCCATGATCTTCTCGCTATAGCGGCGCCTGGAACGCTCGACGAAATCCTTGCCGAAACGCCTGTCGCGCATCACGAGGCTGACATCGGCATGGCGGCTGGCGACGAACTGGCCGAACGGCGTCACGTGGATCGGAAAGATCGCGCGGAGCCGGTCATAATGCGGATAGGGATCGCGGATGAAGTCCGGCGACAGCGGATTGAACAGCGGACCGCCGGCGCCTTGCACGTGCTCGTTCATGGTGACCTCATATCGGTTGCCGCATGAATCGAATACGCCGGGCAGCCCCTCGTGCGCAGCGTAACCATCCCCGAATTATCAACTCGATACATTGTTGTATCGAGTTGCATTCTGCCCTAAACTGCTCCGATGTCAAGGGTGAGAACCAGGCCGACCAGGGACGACACGCGCGACAGGCTGTTCGAGGCGGCCGCCCGCATGTTCGAGCAAGACGGCATCGGCGGCGCCAGCATCGAGGCGATCGCGGCGGCCGCCGGCTTCACCCGGGGAGCGTTCTATTCCAATTTCAAAAGCAAGGACGAGCTGATCATCGCCATGCTCGAGGATCATGTCGAGCAGTCGATCCGGCGCAACATGGACATCCTCGCGCAGCACGACAATCTCGACGATTTCATCGCGGCGCTGAAAGACGATGGATCGCACAAGGCAGGATCCGCTCGGCCGTTCGCCGCTGCTGCACATGGAGATGATCCTGTTCGTCGCGCGCGCCGAGAAGCGCCGGCCTGAACTTGCCAAGCGCCTGCGCGCGCGGCGCAAGCTGGTCGCCGACATCGTCGAGGCCACGTTGAAGAGCAACGCGAAGGGCGACAAGCTGAACCCGCCATGGATAGCCTCCGTCGTGCTGGCCCTGGAAGACGGCTTTCGCCTGCACCGCCTGATCGATCCGGAGACAACGCCGCCCGACAGCTTTTTGCGCGCGATCACGGATTTGCGGCGCAGGACGGGGTTGTCGTCGGATTAGGACGAGACCGCGCGCCAGCAAAGCGACCCGTTGCTGCTAGCGATCGCGTTTGCCCTTGGTCGTTGGCAACGGGCAATTGGTGCACACCCTGTCGTCGCACCTGCGGCAGATCGTGAAGCGATCCAGCTCGGACGTGTCTTGCCTCGCCAGCAACTCGTGTAGCAGCGTTCCAAGTCGCTTTGTTTCGGCCGGCGACAGCACATCCAGAAGTGACGCAACGGCTGAAAGCCGCGACGCCATCAGATCGTTCCGGGCAGCGGCGCCGGTGGCCGTCAGGTACAAGGCGACCTCCCGACCGTCCTTTCCCGGCCGACGCTCGACGAGCCGGTCCGACACCAGACGGTCCACCAGCCGGACAGTTCCGGAATGCGATAGGCCCAGGATCCGCCGCAGCTTGTCATTGGTCATGCCCTGGCCATAGCCGACGACTACGAGTGCCGCAGGCGTCTCGCCGCCGCGGCCTATGACCTCGCGCGCGCCCTGCTCGATACGGTCCATGACGGCGAGCGAAAGCGCCCCCAGTAAATTCGCGGTTCCTGATTCCATGCGCTGAACAATATGTGCGGAGCGCACAAAAAACAACTTGACCAAACATGTGTGCTGCGCACATATTTGGTCAAGGAAGCGCGACGATGACATGACGAGGACATGGAGTATGGCGATGAGCACCCGAAGCACCGCACTAACGAGCCCGAATGCCGTCCTCAGTGAACCTGCTCTGAAATTCGTGCAGGCCAATGGCGTGCGTTTTGCCTACCTCGAACAGGGCAACGGGCCGCTCGTCATGTTCTTGCATGGCTTTCCCGACAATGCCTGGTCGTATCGAAAGCAGCTGCAGGTCTTCGCGGATGCGGGGTACCGCGCGGTCGCGCCGTTCCTGCGTGGCTATGCGCCGACCGAGATTCCGACGGACGGAGTTTTCGATCCCATCGCACTGGGCAAGGATCTTGAAGCCCTCATCGCGGCGCTGAGCGACGACGGCCAGGCACGCGTCGTCGGCATGGATTGGGGCGGCACCTCGACCTTTCAGGCGCTGGCCACGGCGCCATCTGCAATCAAGGCCGCCGTGGTCATGAACACCGCCCACCCGATCACGTTTTCAAGCATCAGGAAGGATCCGGACGTCGTTCGATCGATCTTCCATGTCTATTTTTTCCAGATGCCCGGCGCCGAGTCTGCGGTCAACATCGAGGGACTTCCCTTCGTCGATTATCTCTGGAAGCTGTGGTCACCGACATTCAACAATGCCGATCATCTCCGTTCGATCAAGCAGACACTCAGCTCTCCCGGCACCATGGCAGCGGCGCTCAAATACTATGGAGGCCTGACCGATGCGGGGCGCGAGGGCCGGCTGCCGATCAATGACATGCACACGCCGACGCTGACGATCTATGGCAGCAACGATCCGACAGCGAAGTACTCGGTCAAGGAGGAGCCTCTGTTCAAGGGGCCGCACAAGCGGATTGTTCTGCCCGATGTCGGGCATTTCCCGCACCTCGAGCGGGAGGACGAAGTCACCGGCCTGATCATAGACTGGTTCAAGACACACGCGCCTGACTGAACGCATATGGCGTGGCCCACAAACATCCTTTGAGTTCTCTAATCTGGAGTGCGCGCGATGGACGCCAAGACACAGCAGCAATACGCCGAGACGTTTCGCGCTCTTCACAGAAAGGGAGATCCGCTCGTCCTGTTCAACGCCTGGGACGCCGCCACCGCCAAAGCCATTGCGAAGACCTCTCCGGCCGTCGCGACCAGCAGCGGGGCGGTTGCGTCCGCCCTTGGGTATGCGGACGGAGAAAATGTACCGCTCGACATGTTGACAGGCCTGGTGTCGCGGATAACTGCGACCGTGTCGGTTCCAGTTTCAATCGATCTGGAGGCAGGATATGGCGACACCCCGGAGGCCGCCGCCAGGTCGGCGAGTGAGATTTTGAAAGCCGGCGCCGTCGGCATCAATATCGAGGACGGGCTATCCGGGGGAAAGCGGCAACTGGTCAGTTCCGAACACCATGCAGCGAAGATCAAGGCAGTGCGGGAAGCCGCGAAAGATCTGGGCGTTCAGCTGTTCATCAATGCGAGAACGGATCCGTTCCTGCTGAAATTCGGATCGCCGGATGAGTGCATGAATGAAGTGGCAAGGCGGGCGCAGGTCTATGCCGAGGCCGGCGCCGACGGAATTTTCGTACCCGGCCTCACCGACCTCGCTCTCATCGAAAAATTCGTTCAGCTCACGCCTCTGCCGGTCAACATCATGGTGACACAAGGCGTTCCCGCAATTCCGGATCTGGCTCGCGTCGGCGTTCGGCGGGTGAGTCTTGGGCCGTGGCCCATGATGGCAGCAATGCGGATGATCGGACAGGCCGCCGCCGCGGTCGCCGCGACCAAACAATACGGCACATTTCTGCAACCGAGCGCCTGAGCCTGGGAATCACCAGCCGAAGGTCGCGCCCTCCGCCGACCGCTTCACCGTCTTTTCAATCTCACCGGCCGGATGGATGTCGAGAACGGTCAGCGCAGTTCCAATGCGCTGGTGTCCATGGCCGCGATCAAGGATGCGATCTCGATTGTCGCGAAATTGCAGAAGCTGTCGGAGACCGCATAGGGGAAGATGATCTTGTCGCGATGGCGCATCGCGCCGCAGGTATAGACAACGTTTGGAACATATCCTTCGCGTTCGGAAGGGTCTGGGCGCAACAGGGGCTCGCGCAGGCGGCCGAGCACCTTCGACGGGTCCTTTTTGTCCAGCAACGCGGCCCCGATCGAATATTTTCGCAAAGGGCCGACGCCGTGCGTCAGCAGCAACCACCCTACGTCGAGCTCGATCGGTGATCCGCAATTGCCGATCTGCACGAATTCCCAGGGGTATCGAGGCTTCAGAATCGGCTGGCCGCCATCCCACGTATGGAGATCGTCGGAAAAGATCAGATAGAGGTTTTCGTTGTCCTGGCGCGCGATCATCGCATATCTGCCCTCGATCTTGCGCGGGAATAACGCCATGCCCTTGTTGCGCGCGGCATTGCCCTTCAAGGTCGAGAGCCGGAACGATACAAAATCGGACGTCTCGATCAGCTCCGACCGGATCGCGCGTCCGCTATAGGCGGTGTAGGTCGCGTAGTAGATCTTCTGTCCGGCGTTGCTGAATTGCACAAAGCGGGCATCCTCGATCCCGTTCGACTGCGCTTCGGTGACCGGAAAAATCACCCGCTCGCTCAGATCTTCCCCAGCCGCGAACGTAACGTCAATCTCGTCGCCGCCGGCGCCCGATGTCAGCCTGACGAGATCGGGGCTGGATGCAAGACGCCCCGTCGGGTCGATGGTCACGGCCCCGTCTGCCGCAATAAGCCCCGACCGAAATGTCAGGGAAGACACATGACCCTCGCCGACGGCACGAAGACTTAGGATGAAGCGGAGGCTGCCGTCCGGCGTTCCGGACTGATCGGGATGTGGCACGATACTCGGATTGAACAATGCCGAGGCCTCGAACGAATATTCGTTGAGAAAATAGGCGCCGGCGAGTTGGCGCTGGACCGGTGTGAATACGGCATGGTCGGCCAGCGCCTGTTCCATTTCCGCGGCGCGTGCCTCGAAGATCTGCAACAGGTTGCGGTGACGGCCGAGGAAATTCTCCAGAACGTCGGCCAATTGCCGGTCGGCCGTCTCGGGATCGAGCGCGAGAACCCGTTCGACGATATGGTTGGCGCGGGTCTTGTCCGTCGGATTGAGGTCGCGCGGCTCTGTCGCTGGCTTGAATGGCCGAACGATGACACGGGTCGGGTCCGGCCGCAGCTGAAGGGCTTGGCGTTTGAGGAAGGGAGATTGCGACAAAACGGCCTCGATTGGTTGAAGGAGTAAATCGTAATCGGCGCCGTCAAGCGACCAGAGGAGCAGGCTTGGCCCGGCTTTCGCTGAGGCGGGCAATCTGCCGAATCTCGGAAAGGCCAAGCAGATACGACACCACGGATTCCCCGCCCCGATTCTCATTAGGGCGATCGGGGTGCAGGCCATCCCGACAGCTTCCGGTTTCCAAATCGACCAGCGAGGCCGACAAATCGTTACTGCCCAGAAACCACGCGAATACCCGTGCGGCTTCGGCTTTCCACTCGACATCGTGATCGGCCCGCCACGCGGCGAGGCACGCCGCGATGGTCGCCGCGGCTTCCAGCGGCTGCTGGTCGAAGGCTTGCGGCGGTCGGCGTCGATCACCGAATCCCGCCGTGCCGATCGGGCGGAATTGGCCCTTCGCTGAGGTTTGCCGCTTCACAAGCCAGCGCAGCGACTCCAGCCCGATATTGACATAGCGCGATGTCTTGCTGGCCAAGCCGGTAATGATCAGCGCCTGGGACAAGCGGGCGTTATCGTAGGCCAACCCGTCCTCGAACCAGACCCAATCGCCGGTTGCCACGGTATCGAAGATCAAAATCAACCGATCGGCAAGCACGGCACGCAGGCGGGTCGCCTGGAAATCGTCCGGAACAGCCGAGCAGTAAGCATCGAGGCCCAGCAATACGAACGCCCACGCACGGGGCGAACGAAAACTTTCCACTGTCACCATCGCTTCGGAAAACAGCGCCGCGGCCCATGAGCGCCGCGACGGGCTGGCATCGGTGAGCGCGCAGACGCCCAAGGCCCAGAGCGTGCGTCCGTGGCTATCCTCCGACCCCCTGTCCTCCAACCAGCAGCGGTTGAAGCCCATGAAATTGCGAAACCGCCGTGTATCCGGATTCCAGGCGTGCTGGACGAAGGCGGCAAATCGCGCCGTCAGGGCTTCCGGCAGCCGCTCTTCGCCCGGATTGTTGAGCGCACAGGCCACGAGCAGTGCCCGGGCGTTGTCGTCGACGCAATAGCCGTGCGCACGATCCGGCACGCTATGAACGGCATGCTGAAACAGTCCGGTGTCGTCGCACATCGACAGGAAATGGCCGAGCTGCATTTCCGGCGGGGCGCGGCTGTCGCGCAGCAGCGTACCAGTATCCGTGCGCGCAATGGTCTTGAGCCGATGCCGGCGGCCCGCGTTCTCGAATACCGACATATAGCGTTCGGCGGTTCTTTCCCACGTCATCGCGCGGCTGCTCGAATAGGCGCGCTTGCGCATCGCCTGCCGAAGCACGTCGTTGGTGAGCAGCTTGGCGATTTCGATGCCAAGCGCTGCCGCATCGCCAAAACGGAACCAGGATGCCGCGGCCATCGGCTAATAGTTCGCGGGCATGCCAATACGGGGTTGAAACCACGGCTTTACCGAGGCCAAAACTATAGGCGAGCGTGCCCGACGTCATCTGGGCTTCACTGAGGTACGGCGTTACGTACACGTCGGACATCGAGATGAAATCGAGCAGCGTTTTCTTGTCGACGAACTGATCGAGGAACACCACGTGATCCTCGACTCCAGCACGGCGCGCGTGCGCCATCAGGGCCTCACGATAGGCTTCGCCCCGATCTCGCACGAGGTTGGGATGCGTCGCACCGAGCACGACGTAAACAGCGTCGGGTCGGGTCTTCAGAATAGAAGGCATCGCATCGATCATGACTTCGATACCCTTGTTCGGCGAGAGCAATCCGAAGGTCAGGATGACCGACTTGTTCCTGAATCCGAGCGCGGCCTTGGCCGCGTCGGGTTCGACAAACGCGAACTCCGGGATGCCGTGCGGGATGATTTCGATCTTCTCGTCAGCCACGTGATAAACGGAGCGCAACAATTCCCGACCTTTTTCAGCCATCACGACGACCTTGGACGAAGACTCGACGATGCGTGCGATGACATCGCGCTGAGCCTCTGTCGGCTCGGACAAGACCGTATGCAGGGTTGTCACGATCGGTATGGTCAGGCGCGACAAGAGCGCCATGATCTGACCTCCGGCTTCGCCGCCGAAAATGCCGAATTCATGTTGCAACGAAACGGCCTCGAAGCCGCCGCTGTTCAGATAAGCGGCCGCACGGACATAATCATCTTGCCGGTCGTCGTTGATCTCCAGGCCCACGGTGGGAGGATAATCATAGACTTGGCCGTGATCGGTCATCGCGACGATGACGGTTTCCAGATCGCCCCGGGACGCCGCAATGGCGCTCTGCAAGTCGGTGGTGAAAGTCGCAATGCCGCAGCGGCGGGGAAGCGAATTCCCGATGAATGCGATACGATTTACGGTAGCCAATTTGGCGTCTCCGATTGTTTGAGCGCGGCGGTCTCGAAGGGGGTCGGGACCAGGGCGCTGGGAAAAGCGTGCGGTACGCGACTGGCGCTCGCGGCGCTGCGCTCTATTAACGCGGCAGGGTTCGCCTTCGGGCCGGGATAGGCCAGTAGCGCTTTCAACCCGCCCGCACCTACCTCGATTTCCGCCTGGTCGGTTTCCAGAAAAAAAGCGTCACCCGGCGCCAGCTTCGTCGGGCCGAGTTGCGCGTGACCTTCGATCGCCAGCAGCCAAGTCTCTTTCGGTGCGTCGAGCATCCAAACGGAGCCCGGAGCAAGGTCAGTTTGCTCCAGCGCAAAATAAGAATTGACGGTGAGGACGGTTCGCGCGCCGCTCAGACGTTCGGAAGGCAATTGGATTTTGCGAGGGCCTGCCGTGGCCACCGCGACGGCATTGTCGATGTGCAGTTGGCGCCCTCGTCCATAGTCGAACAGCCGGAACGTGGCGTCGCTGTGCTGCTGGATTTCAACGAGCACGATGCCAGCGCCGATCGCATGAATGGTTCCAGCAGGAATGAAAATGACGTCGCCTGGATGAACCGGCTGCCAATGCACGATATCGGCGATCGAGCCGTCAGTGACCGCGGTTCGCAACTCAGCGGCAGAGCGCGGATAGTCCAGTCCCACCGCGACCTGCGCACCGGGGACCGCGGAGACGATGTACCAGGCTTCGGTCTTGCCGTTGGCAAGCCCGATCGCGTGCGCGAACGCATCATCCGGATGAACTTGAATCGATAGCGGCTCGGTGGTGAAGAGCATTTTGAGCAGCAACGCCGTCTTCGGCGCAGCAAGACCCGGGCGCTCAAACCACAATTCCCCGATCGGGCCGTCGCCGGTCGACGTCTGGCTCCAGGGACGCAGATCGAGGCTGCCCCAGGGCTTCGGCCTGGCTCGCACGATAGCATGTTCGATCGTCAAGCGGGCCTCCCAAAGGCTGTGGCATCAGTCGGTGACCGTGCGTGCCGGGCGCGGGCCGGTCCAGGGCGGGAGCGCATCCCATTCAGCCCTTCGCATGCGGCGTTCTTCATCGCCGACCTTGACGAAGACAAACGGGGCGTCGTCCTGCCCGGTCTTCGATCCAGTGAATGTGGCTGGAAGCCCGTTAGAGTCTCGGACAGCTGCTGTATTTGCCAAGTAACCTCCTGACCGATCTGCGCGCGAGATCGCTGCCGCAGATCAATCAAAAATGGATTCCCGATGCATGAGGCCGACATAGCGACCGGCAAAACAAGGAAATCGGGCAACGGCACCGCAGGTACCAGCCACTTCAGGAGATTTGTATTTTGGGGTATCAGACATCCGACCGCCTTCGTGGTTGAGGCGGGAGCGCAATGCTCTCAGTCACCGATAACTACCTGGGGCGGGCGGTGATCTCAAGCATATAGGAACGTCGTCGCCCAATAGCGAGACGAGAGCATCAATCAGATCGGCTTTATTAGCTGTATCTTTGTGTTGGCATTGCTCTATGGTCACACGACCTGACGTCTGAGTTGACGGGGGCAATTGCTCGATTCCAATCCTGGCCGGCTGATCCCCCTTTTCGGAGGGGTTTTCAGCTATCGGATGCTGAATGGTTTCAACGAATCATTTCCGGCAAGAGATTAGATCCCGGCTCGAATTGGCGAGCGCGCAAGGCCGGCAGAACCTGACTATCGAATGTGGCGAGCTTTACCGGTCCGTTAGCAAGCTGCCCCTTTTGAATCGATTGATGATCTTCTGCTGCAATGCCATGCGCGCCGAAATGGCCTTGACCGATCATCTGATTTTCGATGACAGGAACGCAAGCTTGCTGACCGTTCACTATGCATTGCCACGTCAATGCTGACCAAAATCAAACCAGGTACGATCGAAGTAACGCGTTTCACGGCGAGCTGCCCTTGTCCGCGGACATGGCACGCCTTCGGGATGCAAGCCTTCGGAATGCAAGCCTTCGGGATAATTGGCGCCGAGAGTACACGCCTTACGCCGACCGCTTCACCGCAGCCGCGTCAACCGGCTTGACATCAAGCCTGCCCAGCATCGCCCTCGCCTGCTCAGCGCAGTGCTCGATCAGCCAGCGCTCGAAGGCTACTGGCGCGAGCGCGGGTGCGTAGAGGAAGCCTGGCACGACGTCGCAGCCGAGTTCGGCCAGCACCTTGCGCTGCGCCTCGGTCTCGACGCCTTCGGCGACAACGGTCATGCCGAGGCCCTGGCCGACGCGCACCACGGCGGTGGCGATTGCGAGGGCGCCCGCGTCGCGCTCGATGTCGCGCATAAAACTGCGGTCGATCTTCAGCTCGCGGATCGGCAGATGCGCGAGCTGGCTGAGGCTGGAATAGCCAGTGCCGAAATCGTCCACCGAAAGCCCGACGCCGAGCTCCCGGATCGCGTTCATCGTCTCGAGCGCGGCGACGCCTGTCCTGCATGAACGCGCCACGTGCGGAGCCTATTCAGCGCCGGTTGCCGCCTGAAGCTTGCCGGCCACCGCGCGTACCTTGCGCGGCGCGGCCTGCCAGATCGAGAGCGCCGACAATCCGCTCACGATGATGGCGATGCCGAAGGCAAGCGTGTAGTCGCCGGCCCGATCATAGAGCAAGCCGGTGACCCAGGGTCCCGCCGCGCCGCCGGCCAATGCCGCCAGCATGATCGTGCCGAAGATGCTGCCCTGGTGCTTGCCCTGAAAAATCTCGAACACCACTGCGCCCATGATCGAGGTGAGACCGTAGCCGAGCGCGCCTTGCGTGAACACCATGAGATAGACCAGCCATAAGGACGGCTGGAATTTCAGTGCCATCAGCGCCGCGAAAGAGATCGCAAAGCCCGCGCAGCTGATCGCCCACACCCATTCCCGCCCGATCCGATCGGAGACATGGCCGAGCAGGATCTGGCCGGGAATGCCAAGCAGGCTGACGATGCCGAGTGCCCACACAGCGACGTTCGAACTGAAGCCGATGTCGAGCAGGAATTTGGTCTGGTGCACCTGCACCGCATACCAGATGTAAAGGCCGCAGAAATAGCCGAGCGCGATCCACCAGAACCGCGCAGTAGCGACGGCGCGCCGAAGCGTCCACTCGGTACCAACCCAGACGGGATCGACAATGTTGGAGACGGGCTTTGCGGTACCCGCGGCCGGGGCGGCATCGCCGTCCGGCTGGAGGCCGATATCCTCGGGGCGCCTGTTCAGGAACAGATTGATCGGTGCCAGCACGATCAGGATCATCAGACCCATCGCGGTGCAGGCGGTGCGCCAGCCGGTCTGTTCGATCATGTGCTGCACCCATGGCAGCAGCGTCACCGAGCCGATGCCGACGCCGGCGAAGGCGATACCGATCGCGAAGCCGCGCTTGCGGATGAACCAGTTCGGCAGGAACAGCGATTGTCCGGAATAGCCGAGACACACCGAGCCGGCCCCGACCATGACGCCGATGGTCACGTAGAGATGCCAGGGTTGGCTCGTGAGCGGCGCAAGCAGCAGCCCGCCGCCCATCAGAACCACGCCGAGCTCCATCACCGCACGCGGGCCGGCGCGATCCATCAGCCGGCCGATCAGCGGGCTGACCATGCCCGACACCACGAAGCCGAAGGAGAAGGCGCCTGCGGTGACGCCGCGCTCCCAGCCAAATTCGGAGATGATGGGAGGAAAGAACAACGAAAAGGCTGTGCGCGCGTTGACGCCGATGGCCATGGTGACGAAGGTCACCGCGACCACGACCCAGCCGTAGAAGAACGGAAGCCGCATTGTGTGTTTCATCCCTGGACGGTCCTTCGGACCATCCGGGAATGACCGGGTCAAGCGCTTTTCGCGCATGCCCGCTGAGCAAGGCGATCGCATTTGAAGGGCAACTCGGCGAACAACTACCCTGCGGCCATCCTTCGAGACGCCCGCTTGGGGCGGGCTCCTCAGGATGAGGACGGAGTGTACGGCAGCAGTTCAACAGGCGCCGATGCCGCTTAGCCTCGTCCTGAGGAGACGCGAAGCGGTCGTCTCGAAGGACAAGGCGCGCGCTCAGGCGGCGTTGAGCTGGGACGGTTCGACGGGCACGTCGAACAGAATCCGCTCGATCGGCTGCGGGCGGCCAAACAGATAGCCTTGCGCGAAATTGACGCCGAGCGCCTTCAGCCGCTCGTACTCCTCGCGGGTCTCGACGCCCTCGGCGGTGACCGACATGTCCAGCCCGCGCGCCAGCGTCACGATCGAGGAGATGATGGCGGAGCTGCGCGGCAGATGCGTGAGGTTGCGGATGAACGATTTGTCGATCTTGATCTTGTCGAACGGGAACGCGGTCAGATAGCTGAGCGACGAATAGCCGGTGCCGAAATCGTCGAGCGCGAGCTCGATGCCGATACTCTTCAACCGCTCCATGAAGGCGTGGTTCTCGACCCCGCGTTCAAGCAGCACGGATTCCGTGATCTCGATCTCCAGTCGCTGCGGCGGCAGCCCGGAATCCGCGAGTGCCGCGCTGATCATCTCGAACAGCTCGGCCTCCTTGAACTGGATCGGCGACAGGTTGACGGCGAGTGCGAGGTGGGAGGGCCAGCCGGCCGCGTCCGCGCAGGCGCGCCGCAACACGAATTCGCCGAGCGGCACGATCAGTCCGGTTTCCTCCGCGAGCGGAATGAACTGGTCCGGCGGAATCAATCCGCGGCTCGGATGCCGCCAGCGCACCAGCGCCTCGAAACCGCGCCGCGCGCCGCTGAGGGCGTCGACGAACGGCTGGTAGTGCACCTCGAGCTGGCACTGTGCGATGGCGTCGCGCAAATCGCCTTCCAGCGTGTTGCGGGCCTCGAGCTCGGCCGACATCGCCTTGTCATAGGTGGTGAAGCAGTTGCGACCCGCCGATTTCGAGCGGTAAAGCGCAAGGTCGGCCTTCTTCAGGAGCTGCTCCTGGTCGCTGCCATGATCGGGCGCGATCGCAATGCCGATGCTGGTGCCGATCTCGACGCGGTGTCCGGGAAGCAGGAACGGCTCGGCCACGAGCTTTGCGATTCGCCCGGCCAGTTCGGTCGAGCAGACGCGCTGATCCTCGCAGGCCTCCTGGATGATGGCGAATTCGTCGCCGCCGAGCCGGGCCAGCACGTCGCCGGTGCGCACCGCGGATTTCAGCCGCTGTGCGACCTGACGCAGCAGTGCATCGCCGGCACCGTGACCGAGCGAGTCGTTGACGTTCTTGAAGCGGTCGAGGTCGAGCATCAGGATCGAGAAGGTCGGACCGCCGTCCTTCAAGCGGCCGTTGAGCTCGTCGAGCCGGGCGAGGAAGAAGGCGCGGTTCGGCAGTCCGGTCAGGATGTCGGTCTGGGCGAGTTCGAGCACACGCCGGTTCGCCAGCGACAGCCGCTGCGAATTGCGGCTTGCGAGCCTGAGATAGATCGAAAGCGACAGCGTCAGCAGCATGCCGACGATCAACACCGCGCCCGCGCGATCGTACGTCGTCTCCAGCGAACCGCCGGCAGCCGGTATCGCGCGCACTTGCCAATCGGTGTCGCCGATCTTGAGATTGCCCGACCAGTGCAGGGCCCGCGCGACATCCCGCATCGACTGCGGCGCCGTGGCAGCCGACGAATAATCCGGCAGCATTTCCTCCAGGCTGACGATCTGCCCCGTGAACGGCGGATAGACGTTCACGCTGACCGCGGGGCTTGCGCCGGTGGTCACGCGAATGGACTGGATCAGCAGCGGCAGGTCGAACACGCCGACGACGAAGCCGGCGAGATTGCGGCGCCGGTCCACGACCGTGTCGCGCGACGTTGCCTTGGCGTAGACGGGAATGGCGACGAGGACGTCGGGCAGCCGGCCGCCCTCCTTCGGCTCGTAGAGGCGGGTGCGAATGGCCGCGACCCGATCGGCGTCGCGCGCGCGCTCGAGAACCGCGCGGCGCTCCGGAACGGTCGCGTAGTCCATGCCGTAGACCGAAGACGTCTTCGGCTGGGTCGAGTAGAACACCGGAAAATACTCGTCGCTCTGCGGCGCGCTCGCGAACGCATCGCCCTGGAGCGACTTGATGCGATAGCCGGACACGCCGTCCGCGATCGCCGCGGCCTCGTATTCGGCACGCTCCTTGCGGTTCACGCGCGGCACCCACGCGATGCGCAGCATGCCGGGATGGCGTTCGAACAGGCGGGCGCTGAAGGTCTCGAATTCGCTGCGGGTGATCTCCTGGTTGGTCGATTCGAACAGCGTGCGCAGCGCGACGAGCCTGGAGATGTACTCGCCCATGCCGTTCTGCATGACGATCGCTTCGGTTTCGGCCGCGTTCTCGAACTCGATCTTGTTGACGCGGTCTTCCCATCGCGCCACTGCGGCCGCACCCGCAATCGAGAACAGAAGACCGATTCCGACCGCGACGAGCGCAGGACGATACAGCCCGAGCAGTGGCGCGGCACGCCACCATCCGGTCATACGTCCCCGATCCTGATCGTTCTGATCGCGACCGTCCATTCCAGAAACCGCCGTCCCCTCTCCCGGGTCAACCGAACCTCTGGTTGAGCCGCCGGAGCCACTATCGGAACAGGACCGCAGTTAAGAACTGCTCAATTTCGGAACCCGGCCGTTCCGCATGACCCGGCTTAGTTAATGAAGTGCGGGATGATGCGAACTTTGTCGACGTAAGTTGCCGGTTTCCCCGGAGTAGTACGGAGCCGTCGATACATCGCCGATTCATCCTGCGGAGATAGCTTTCCCGAAGCTCTTCCCCGCACCCGGCAAGACTTTTCCCGATGTATCGCGCGCGCGAGCCTGCTGCGCGCCATCAACGATATCGGCCGCTTCGACATCAGCGGCAGCACCGTCACCGTCGGCATGCGGATGATCGAACCGAAGGTGTTTTTGACGGTGACCCAGAAGGACGGGACGTTCAGAGCGGTGGACCGGCTGTAGAGCCGGATTTGACGAGACTCGCCTACCGCTTCGAAAGAGATGCGTTCCCTCCCGTTGTGGGTCAGGGCTATCGCACAGGAAGAAACATATGGCTGGAAGCTCGACTGCGGCCATCCTTCGAGACGCCCGCCCTGCGGCGGGCCCTCAGGATGACGGATGAGCATGCGGCAGCATTTTCAACGCAGATGGATGCAGCTGAGCCTCATCCTGAGGAGGCCGCGAAGCGGTCGTCTCGAAGGACGAGGCGCTCGCTCAGGCGCCGCTGAGACGTCATATGCGATAGCCCTGCCCACAAGGGGAGAGGGAACGGAGAAGCGTGCATTTAGTCGTGTGCCAAGCTCAATTCGACCTCAACAGATCACGCTCGCAGTCGATCAGGGCCGCCGCGTCCAGCGCTCGGCGTTGACCGCGCCCTGCGGAATCTCGCCTTTGACGATCGCTTCGACCTGGCGCACGGTTTCCAGCGACTGATATTCGATCGCCTGCGGCGTCAGCCCACCGACATGCGGCGTCGCGACGACGTTGGGAAGTTTTGCCAGTTCCGGAGTCGGCATCTGGTCAGCTGCACGGCCGACATCCATCGCCGCACCGGCAATGCGGCCCTCCAGCAGCGCCTTCGCAAGCGCCGCCTCGTCGACGAGGTTGCCGCGCGACAGATTGACGAAGACGGCGTGCCTCTGCATGCGCGCCAGCGCCGCCTGCCCGATCAGGCTCTCGGTCTCTTCGTTCGCGATCGCAAGGCAGACGACATAGTCCGACGCGGCGAGGAGATCGTCGAGACCGACCTGCCGAATCGCGGCATCGCTGACGGTCGCGAAGGGATCGGAGACCAGCACCTCCATGCGCAGCACTTTTGCCACCTCGGCGAGGTAACGCCCGATGCTGCCATAGCCAATGATGCCGATCTTGCTGCCGGCGAGCTGACGACCCATCCGCGCTTCCGGCTGGCGGCCGGCCTGATAATCGGCCGTCGCCCGCGATACGCCGCGGGAGAGATCGACCATGAAGCCGAGCGCGAGCTCGGCAACGGCTTGCACGAAGCCAGGCCCGGCGCGGGTCACGAGCACGCCGGCGTTCGAGGCCGCCTCGACATCGACGTTGCGGATGTCGACGGCGCAACGGACGAAGGCGCGCAAGCGCGGCAGTTGCGCAAAGATCTCGCCGCGGCCCTCGGTCATGCGATCGGCCACGATGATGTCGATATCTTTCGCGGCGCGAACGAGGCCGGCGGCGTCCAGCGTATCATCGCTCTCGTGCAGGACCACCTCGGCGGTCGCGCGCAGGCCGCTCAGGCTGCGATCACCGTAGTAGTTGCGGCGCATCTCCGGCGTGTGGGCCAGCAGGACTTTCACGGCAACACTCCTTCAGTAGCCGAACGCGCGCGGCAATGCCGTGCTGAGCCATGGCACGAACGCGATCACCAGCAGGCAAAGGAACAACAGGCCAAGATAGCCCATGATCGGCTTCACCGTCTGCTCGATCGGCACGTTGCCGATCAGGCAAGCGCCGTAGAGCCCGAGCCCGAGCGGCGGCGCGAACAGGCCGATGCCCATCGCGATCACGAGCACGACGCCGAAATGCAGGGGATCGATACCGAGCTGCACGGCCACCGGCAGCAGCAGTGGACCGAAGATGATCAGCGCGGCCGCGCCCTCCAGAACCGAGCCCATCACGATCAGCACGCCGATCGCGAGCAGGATGAACAACCAGGTGCCGCTGGTCTTTGACAATCCCAGCATGAAATCGCCGACCGCATGCGGCACCTGCTGCAAGGTCAGCGTGAACGCCAGCGATTGCGCTGCGGCAACGATGAACAGCACGAGCCCCGCGCGCGTCGCTCCCTGCACAAAACTATGCGCGGCCGATGTGAAGCTGAGCTCGCGGAACACGACACTGCCGACGACGAGTGCATAGGCGACGGCAAAGGCCGAGATTTCCGTGGCGGTGGCAAAGCCGCTCTTGAAGCCGAAGAAGATCATGAAGATCAGGCCGAACGACGCTATCGCGCCGCTCCACAGCCCCGACACCGGCATCTGCGGCTCGACCTCCTCGGTCTCGGCCGGAGTCTTGCCGAAGATGATGGAGACGGCGATCAAGGCCAGCGCCATCAGCGCCGCCGGCAACAGCCCTGCGACGAACAGGCCGCCGATCGACAGGTTCGCGACGAAGCCAAGGATGATCAGGTTGATGCAGGGCGGAATGGTCTCCGCCATCACCGCGGATGCCGCGAGCAGCGCCACCGCGCCGCCCGGATTCTGCTTGGAGCGGCGCGCAGCCGGGATCAACACGGAGCCGACCGCGGCGACATCAGCCATCTTCGAGCCGGAGATGCCGGAGAACAGCACCATCGAGGCCACCATCACGACGTTGAGGCCGCCGCGCATGCGCCCGACCCCACGCTGCAACAGCTCGATCAGCCGCACCGACATGCCGTTGGCTTCCATAAGGTAGCCGACGAGGATGAAGAACGGGATCGCGAGCAGCACGAAATTGTCGATGCCGCGCGCCATCTGCTGGGCGAAGATCACGCCGGGCAGCGCGCCCTCGACCCAGATGAAGACCAGCGCGGCCAGCGCCAGCGCAAAGCCGATCGGCAATCCGCCGACCAACGTCGCGAAGAAACCGATCAGCATCAGCGTTCCCGCCGACGGCACCGTGGCGGGCGACAGATAATCCCAGGCGAGATAAAGGCCGGTCACGACGGCAATCGCAACGAGGCCTCTGACGATATCAGGGAGCGGCCTTGCGCAAAGATGGTCGATCGCGAACACCGTCATGAACAGCGCGCCGATGCCCATCGGATAGAAGGTCAGCTCCAGCGGCAAGCCAGATCCGGTGGTCTGGCCCGCCGTCAACGAGCCGAGCTTGATGGCGTTGTAGGCGACGTAGCCCGAGATCAGCACCACCAGCAGCGAACTCGCGGCGTCGACCAGCGCGCGTAGCCGTACCGGAGCCAGATCGCGAAAGAAGGAGACGCCGACATTCTCGCCGCGCGCGAGTGCGCACGCCGCGCCGAAGAAGGCCGAGCCGACCATCAGGCCGCGCGCGACGTCGTCGGACCATTCGACCGGCGCGTTGAAGCAGAAGCGCAGCAGTACGGAACCGCAGACAACGACGAGATCTGCGGCGAGCAGGATGGCTGCGATCGCGTCGCTGACGCGAAGCAGCAGTGCGATGCTCCCGTGGCGGCCGCCCGAGAGGGAGGCGGCGCCCGTCATCGCCAGCTCAGATTTGGCCATTTCAAGCTTGCGTGGCGCGGATGATGTCGATGACGGGTTTGGATTCCGGCCGCGCCTTGATGAAGTTCTCGATCTGCGGCGCGACACGCTTTTTGAACGCCTCGCGGTCGCATTCAGCCACCGTCACGCCCTTCTCGGTCAAGGCCGACAGCGCCTCCTTCTCGACCGCGAGCCCATGGGTACGCGTGTCGGATGCGGCCTTCTTCGCGGCGTCGAGAAAGCCCTCGCGCAGCTTCGGATCCATGCGATTGTAGGTCACGTCGCTGAAATAGATCGCGAGCGGCGAGAAATTGTGCTGCGTCAGCGCATAGAATTTCGCAGTTTCGAAGAACTTGCTCGCCAGGATGGTCGGCGGATCGTGCTCCAGCCCGTCCAGCACGCCGGCCTGCAATGCCGTGTAGATTTCGCCGAACGCCAGCGGCGTCGCGGCGGCGCCCATCAGGCGCAGGCATTCCGTGATAACGGGATTTGGCAGGGTGCGGATCTTGAGCCCGGCGAGATCTTCCGGCGTCTTCACCGGCTTCTTCGCAAGGACGCTGCGTGAGCCGAAATTATAGGCCCAGGCGATGATGCGGATGTTGCTGCCCTTGAGCAGCGCGTCCTCGATCGGCTCGGCGGCGCCGGCGTCGAACGCCTTGGTCTGCTGCGGGAAACTCGAGAACAGAAAGCCGAGGTCATAGGTGCCGACCAGCGGCACCAGATTGGCCGAGATCGACGAGCCCGACACCATGAGGTCGATGACGCCGAGCTTCACCGAGTTGATGACGTCGATTTCCTGCCCCAACTGGTTGTCGGGAAAGAACGCGACCTCGACCTGCTCACCGAGGCCGTTCGTCTTCAGGTTCTTCACGAGATTGTCGTAATAGACGCGGCCGTTAGCGAATTGTGGGATCGTTCGGCAGCGAGGAGGAGCATTTCAGCTTCAACGTCGCGGCTTCGGCGCGGCCAATCAGTGCGGGGGAGAACACGAGGCCGGCGGCAAGTCCCGTCGACGACTTGATGAACGCGCGACGGTTTACGGGCACGATGGACATAATGCGGTCTCTCCCCAATTCTTATTTTTTCGCGCCGCGGTGGTTGCCGCAACCCGTTGCGCGGACTGTATGGCCAAAGCGATGGCGCAGGCAAGGCTTGCGGCCGGCCGTCGCAAGGCGGCGTGCAGCAAAAAGCAACGGCATCAACGCGCGGCGAAATGACCATGTTTGTGCGGGATTTCCGATCAGATCGGCATGGGGCCCGAGGCACGAAGGCATGCTTTCGCGCAGCACCCGAGATCAATCCAATTGGCGCATGGATCAATGCGCTATTCACATGGATGGTGCCAGAACGATGCTGCACCGGCTCTGGCAAACCTGCTGCCCCTTTTTGCCGCAGCTCGCAACGTGATCCAGTGCACAGACAGGCGCGTGGCGGCGGCCTAGAAAAGGTGACATCCTCGCGCGCATTGCCGATGGAGGAGACACCATGCCCCGTCCAGTCCTTCGCAATTTTTTCCTTGCCTCCAGCCTTCTTGCGCTCACGCAATTGACGACGCCGACGGAGGCCGCGGCCGAAGCGCGGCTCGCGCTCGTGATCGGTCAATCGGCCTATCGCACCGTGCCGGAACTGCCCAACGCTGCCAACGACGCCAAGGGCATGACGGAGCTGCTCGGCAATGCCGGCTTCACCGTCACCACGGCGGCCAATCTCGGGCAGAACGACATGCGCGCGACGATCTCCGATTTCGCCGGCAAGGTCAGCGCCAGCGGCGCCGACACGGTCGCGCTGGTGTTCTATGCCGGCCACGGCCTCCAGATCGACGGCGAGAACTATCTGGTGCCGGTCGATCTCGACCCCAAGCGCGAGGCGGATATCCCGCTTCAAGGCGTGCGGCTCAACGATTTGCTCTCAACACGCTCGGCGCGCTGCCGACGCGGGCGCGCATCTTCATGCTCGATGCCTGCCGCAACAATCCGTTCCCGGCCCTCAGCGGCGCCGGCCACGGGCTTGCGATGGTCGACACCAAGGCCGGCGCGCCCGGCTCCTTCATCTCCTATTCGACCTCACCCGGCGCGGAAGCCGAGGACGGCAGCGGCATCGACAGCCCTTACACCACCGCAGCTTTGACCGTCGCCAAGCAGCCCAATCTGCCGATCGAGGAAGTCTTCAAGCGCATCCGCGTCGCCGTGGCGCAATCGACCGACGGACGGCAGATCCCCTGGGAAAGCTCGTCGCTGACGACCGACTTCAAGTTCTTCGGCGGCGACAGCAGCGGCGATCAAACTGCGCTTCCCGGCGCATCCTCCATGGCACTTGCGAGCGGCACGCGCAGCCTCGATGACTGGCGCAAGGATTTGCAGGGCAAGCCGGCCATGGTCGCCTATGAGATCGTGATCACCGACGACACCGTGCCGGCGTATCAGGCCTATATCGAGTTGTACGCTCAGGACACCCGTACGCCGCGCCTGCGCACGGTGCTGGAGCGCCGGCGCCAGATGCTGGCCTGGGAGCGCGCCACCGCGATCAACACCCGCGCCTCGTTCGAGGCCTATCTGGCGAACTGGGACAACAGCGATCTGGCTGCGACCGCACGCAGGCTGCTGCTCCGCGTGCAGAACCGCAACTACGTCTTGCCTGCTGTGGTCGCGGCCGCTCCTGTCCCGGTCGCAATCGCGATGGCGCCGACCTGCCCGTGCTCCACGCCCTCGACACCGGCAACACCTGTCAATCCGACAATCGCGCCTGTGATCAAGAAGCGCGTCGACGACACGCCGCCGAAGCGCAAGGTCGTCGACACGCCGCCCAGGCAGCGGCGGCCGCCGCCTGATGAAGTGATCTACGAACGCGCGCCGCCCCCCGGTCCGCCTCCCGGCGCCGTCATGCAAGGCATCGGCATCGGTGTCGGAATCGGGCATGGGAATGGGCGGCGGCCGCGGCGGCGATTATCACAATGACCGCGGCCGGTACTGAGGCTTCCGCCCACGTCGAGAGAGATGTCCGCGAGCCCATGGTTTGCGGACACTTCTGTTGATGCGGCTCTCGTGCCCCGGACGCAGCGCAGCGCTCTTCGGCGGTGCGCTGCAGAGCCGGGGCCCATCCAGCAGCGAACTGTGCAGCATCCTGGGTCCCGGCACTGCGCAGCAACGCTACGCGCTGCAGCGCGTCCGGGACACGAGAGAGTTGCGGATCTTCGCCATCTGCCGCCCTCCGAGCCGGAATTGCTGTAGTCTGATCGTCCGACGCAGGCCTTCCGGGGATTCCACATCGATGCCGCACGACACTCCCGCGAAGAGGTCTTGGCCGCTATTCCGGTCGCTCGCGTCCTATTCGCTGCCTGGCGATCTCATGGCGGGGCTGACGCTGGCGGCCATCGCGATCCCCGAGCAGATGGCCACGGCGCGGCTCGGCGGCTTCGCGCCGCAGATCGGCTTCTTCGCCTTCATGGCGGGATCGCTGGGCTTTGCGATGCTCGGCGGCAACCGCTTCCTGTCCTGCGGCGCGGACTCCACGATCACGCCGATCTTCGCCGGCGGGCTTGCGGCGCTGGCCGCCGCCGGCTCGCCGGACTATCAGGGCCTCGCAATCGCACTGGCGCTGATGGTCGGCGCGATGATGCTGGCCGGCGGCGCGTTCCGCCTCGGCGGCATCGCCAATCTGCTATCGGTGCCGGTCATGGTCGGCTTCCTCGCCGGCATCTCGGTCCACATCATCGTGTCGCAATTGCCGGGCGTGCTGGGCCTGGAATCGCCGAGTGGACCGACGCTCGATCGCATCGGCGTGCTCGCAAGCGAGCTCGGCCGCAGCAATCCCTTCACGCTATGCATTGGCTTCGGTGTGCTGGCCGTGGTCTTCGTCGCCGAGAAGGTCAGCGCAAAAATTCCGGGCGCGCTGATCGGGCTCGTCGCCGCGACCTTGGCCACAATCGCCCTCGGCCTCGAGAGCAAAGGCGTTAACGTCGTGGGCCTCGTGCCCGGCACCCTGCCGCGGCCGACCTTCCCCGATCTTGCACCGGAGCAATGGGTGCGCCTCGTGCCGCTGGCCTTCGTGATCGCGGTCGTGGTGATGGTGCAGACCGCGGCGACGACGCGCTCGTTCCCATCCGATCCCGACAAGCCCGCCGATGTCGATCGCGATTTCCTCGGCGCGGGCGCCGGCAGCGTGCTGGCGGGACTGTTCGGCGCGTTTCCGGTCAATGCCAGCCCGCCGCGAACGGGCATCGTCGCCGAGACCGGCGGGCAATCGCAGCTTGCGGGCCTCGCCGCGGCCGCCATCGTGCTGGCGCTGCTCGCATTCGGAACGGGGTTGCTGCAGCACGTTCCGGACGCCGCGCTCGGCGGCATCCTGCTGTTCGTCGCGCTGCGCATCATCCGCGTGAAGCAGATCGTCACGATCTATCGCCAAGCCCCGAGCGAATTCCTGCTGATCGTCGCCACCGCCGCGCTGATTATCTTGCTGCCGATCCAGCAGGGCGCGTTCCTCGGCATCGTGCTGTCGCTGCTGCACGGCATCTGGAGCACGACCCGCGCGCGGCTGGTCGAGTTCGAGCGCGTGCCGGGCACCACGATCTGGTGGCCGGCGCATCCGCACATCACCGGCGAACGCATCGCCGGTGTGGCCGTGATCGGGCTGCAGGCGCCGCTGTCCTTCCTCAACGCGCCCGGCTTCCGCAGCGACGTGACCAAGGTGCTCGGCGCGACGCCCCCGCAACTGCTGGTACTGGAGGCGAGCGGCATGGTCGAGATCGACTTCACCGCCGCGCAGATCCTGCTGGACGTGTTCAGGGCGTGCAGCGAACAGGGCGTCACGGTGGCGCTGGCCCGGCTGGAATCGGTGCGCGCGCAGGACGCGTTCGAGCGGTTCAGGCTGTTCGAGGCGCTGCCGCGGGACCACGTCTTCCACAGCGTCGACGAGGGCCGTGCGCAAGCTGGCGAGGTAAGGCTCAGTGGTGTTGGGTTGAAATCCGATCGCGCCGCGGGTTCGGTGCACCTCTCCCGCTTGCGGGAGAGGTCGACACGCTCGCAAGAGCGTGGCGGGTGAGGGCTTTATCCACTCGCGATATATCGCTGGTGGAGACACCCTCTCCCCACCCCTCCCCCGCAAGCGAGGGAGGGAGCGCACTTTCCTCGCGGCAACATCCAGCGCTCACTGCACCAGCGTCGGGTGATCGCGCTGTATCGTTTCGCGGATCCAGCTGGCATGGATCGCGCGAAACAGGATCTGCGCGGTCTTGAGGTCGCCCGCTTTCATGCAGAGATCGACGATGCGATGGACTGCGTCGTCACGCATCAGTCCATCCGAGATCTTCATCGCGATTTCCATCGCGACTTTCGCCGCCCGCTCGTAGCGCACGCTCTCGTGCTTGTCGTTGCGCGCAGAGCCTGCCGCACTCGCCGCAGCGGCGTCACAGATCGTACGGATGCGCTCGGCGGCCTCGATGTCGCCGAGCGGCCGTTCGATCGCTTCGTCCCAGATGTCCTGTCGCGTCTTGCGCGCGAACCACTTCATCGCCCCGCCACCCGTGGTCTTCCAGCCGCCGCATCGTCACGCTTCAAACCGCGCCCAGCATAGAGAACCGTGGTGAGATCGGCGAGGCGGTTTTTTCCGCCACACTCCGCGGCTCGCGACACGTTCAGGACGTCCGACGCGGCCCGATCGCCTCGAACTGCGCCTTCTGCTCGTCGTTCAACGTGGCATAGAAATCTTCGAGCGCAGCGCGCACCGATTTGACGCCATCCAGCATCAGGTCGAGCCGCTTGTGCATCGCGGCCATTCGCGCCGGCGGCGTCATCACGTCGTTGGGCTGGCAAGCCGCCTTGAGCGATGCGCTGACCTTCGCGCTGGTATCCTGGAGCACCTGCAGCGCAGCGCGCTGGGTGCCGTCGGGATGAAGCCTCGCCTCGATGTCGGCGCCGGGCCAATCGAGTGCCGCAGACGCTCCGCAATTCTGGACCAGCGATCCACTGGCAGCGTTGGAAGCTGTCGCGCGACGCTGATCGTCGGCCAGCGCATTGAAGCGCGCCTTCTGCTCGTCGCTGAGCGAGGCATAGAATTTATCCAGTGCGGGCTGAACGAGATCGACGGCTTTCTCCATCGCCTCGATGCGCTGCTGCATCGCCGCCAGCCGACCGGGCGCCGTCGCCGCGACCTGCGCCGGACAGGACGCGCGGATCATCTCCGCCGCCTGGATCGAGGCATTGCCGAGATCGTCGAGGCTTGCCCCTTGCGCATCGGTCGGCTGCACCGCAGCTGCGATCTGGTCGATCGGCAGACCGACGATTTCGCGGCGGTCGCTGCCGCAAAGCTGGTCGAGCGCAACGCCTCGCGCTTGCCGTCGTCCCTGCGGACGTTGCGGCAGATAGGCCGAGAGACCGTCATAGCCATAGGGCCCGAAGATGCCGGCATAGACGTCGGGATAGCCGTAGCCCCAGAAGCCGAGACCGTCGCCCCAGATCGTGTAGTCGTAGAGGTCGTTATAGGCGAAAGGCCAGAACAGCGGTCCGACCCAGCCATAGCCGCCCCCTGCATGTTGCCACCATCCGCTGCTTGCGCCATGCCAGCCGGCGAGTGCGGCAGCGGCTGCGATCTGGGCCCGCGCCGCCGGATTGCTGATCAGACGGCCGTTGCGGAAGGCGCTGGAGTGCGCGTTGAGCGCATTGCGAAAATTCGCGGGACGCACGGCCGCATTCCGCATCTGACCGAAGTTCGGGCCCCCATGTCGGGCTCCGGTTGCGAACCGCATCCCGCGATGCCCGCCGCCACCATGCGCGTGCCCGAAACCGTGACCACCGAAATGGCCACCACCATGATGACCACCTCCATGATGACCACCTCCATGACCGCCGCCATGACCACCTCCGTGCCCACCGCCATGGCCACCACCGCCCTTGCCCAGAGCCGTGCCCGCCAGCATTGCAGGCCAGCGCCATCACGGCAATTCCAATGATCGGTCGCAACATCGCATCCTCCCGCAGAGCCGCGCCATTGAGGCATCGGAAGTCTACGGGAATTGGAACCGGCGTGGCTGGGGAAAGTTCCGCGACCGCGATGTCACGCCGGGCGCTACGCCTCCGGCACAATCTTGCCGGGATTGAAGATGTTTTGGGGATCGAGCGCCTTTTTCAGCGCCCGCATCGCGTCGATCGCCTCGGGGCCGAGTTCCGCATTGAGATATTTCTGCTTGCCCTGGCCGATGCCGTGCTCGCCGGTGCAGGTGCCATCCATCGCCTGCGCGCGCTCGACCAGGCGATGCATGAATTCCTCGCCGCGCGCCATCTCATCGGAATCGTTGGTGTCGCAGACCAGCGAGCAGTGGAAATTGCCGTCACCGACATGGCCGACGATCGGCGACAACAGATTGAGGCGCTTGAGATCTTCCTCGGTCTCGTTGACGCAATCGGCCAGGCGCGAGATCGGCACGCAGACGTCGGTCGCGACCACGCCGATGCTGTCCCCGGGCCGCAGCGCCTTGACGGACCAATAGGCGTCGTGCCGCGCCTGCCACAGTTTTGTGCGATCCTCCGGCTTGGTGGTCCAGGAGAAATCGCCGCCGCCGTACTCCCCGGCGATCTCGGCGAAGGCCTTGGACTGCTCGGCGACCTCGATCTCGCTGCCGTGGAATTCCATCAGCAGCAGCGGCGTCTCCGGCAGCGTCAGCTTCGAATAGGCGTTGCAGGCCCGCACCTGCGCAGCGTTGAGCAACTCGATGCGCGCCACGGGAATACCGGTCTGGATCGCCAGGATCACGGCCTGACACGCCCCGTGCACGGTCTCGAACGACACCGCACCGGCCGCGATCGTGTCAGGGATGCCGCGCAGACGGATGGTCAGTTCCGAGATGATGCCGAGCGTGCCCTCGGCGCCGACGAACAGATGCGTCAGGTCGTAGCCGGCGGATGATTTCTTCGCGCGCGTGCCGGTCGTGATGATCTCGCCGTCGCCGCGCACCACCTTCAGCGCCAGCACGCTGTCGCGCATGGTGCCGTAACGCACCGCGTTGGTGCCGGAGGCGCGCGTCGAGGCCATCCCGCCGAGCGAAGCATCCGCGCCGGGATCGATCGGGAAGAACAGGCCCTGGTCGCGCAGATGCTCGTTGAGCGCCTTGCGGGTGACGCCGGGCTGGATCACGCAGTCGAGATCCTCGGCATGGACCGCCAGCACCTTGTTCATGTCGCGCAGGTCGATCGAGATGCCGCCGGCGGGTGCGTTGACCTGGCCCTCGAGCGAGGTGCCGGTGCCGAAGGCGATGACGGGCACGCCGTTCTTCGCGCAGATCCGCACCACGTCCTGAATGTCGGCGGTCTCCTGCGCCATCACCACGCCGTCCGGCGGCTGGTTCACGATCCATGTGGTGGTATGGCCGTGCTGCTCGCGGACGGCCTGCGAGGTGATGAGGCGGTTGCCGAACCGTGCGGCAAGCTGCTCCAGCGCGCTTGCGAGGGCTTTCGGCGCCGGCCGCGGCGGATTATTGGTGATGGTCGTACCCACGGACGTTCCTCCCGACGAGACGAACCGTGGCAAAGGACATCTCACCGGTCAAGTCAAGCGACCGGGCGCATAGCTGGGGAAGAAAACATGCTGGAGACTGCCGCCATAGTGCCATTCCGCGCCGCGATCATGCAGATCGAGCCGCAATGGATCGACTACAACGGCCACCTCAACATGGCCTATTACAACGTGATGTTCGACCGCGCGGTCGACCAGATGTGGCTGACGCTCGGGATTGGACCGGGCTACATGAAGGAGCGCGGCGGCTCGACCTTCACCGCCGAATGCCATGTGCGCTACTTGCGCGAAATCCACCTCGGCGATCCCGTGCAGGTGTCGGTCTGGCTGCTGGAAGCCGACGACAAGCGACTGCACACGTTCCAGGAGTTGCGACACGCGACCGACGGCTGGTTGTCGGCGACCTCCGAAAACATGTCGCTGCACATCGACATGGGCTCACGAAAGGTGGCGGCCTTTCCACCAGACATCCGCGAGCGCATTGCGGCGGTGGTCAAGGCCCACAGTACCGTGCCGCGGGCCGAGGGCATCGGCCGAAGCGTGGCGATGCCCTCGAAGCGGTAATGCATGGATCCGGAAAAGTGCGAAGCGGTTTTCCGGCAAGATCATGCACCAAATCAAACCGCGCTAGACCCTGGTACGGCCGCGAGCCAATCCAACAACGGCCGAGACCAGGAACAGCACGACCGCGATGAAGAAGATGATCTTGGCGATTTCGATCGACGCGCCGGCGAGGCCGCCAAAGCCCAGAATACCGGCGATCAGGGCGATAACCAGAAACGTCACAACCCAGCTAAGCATGATCCGAACCTCTGTTTCGATGTCTGTCTGCGGTCGGCGCGGCTGACGCGCCTCACTTGCAGAACCAATCGCCGACGCGGAACAATGGTTCCGGGCCGCTGAAGCCGGAAATTCGCCTGACCAGCAGGAACAAATTGACTTTCCACGCACGTGGAAAACCCCTCCCCGCAGACCCATATAGGGACCAATCCCTGTTAAGAAGGCTCCCCTTTCACCACCCCGCGGTGCCAACGTGGGGCCAAATGATTCGCATGACCGAGCCGAGCAAGATCCCGTCCCAGAGTGTCCCCGACCACCAGCCCGCAGCCGGCGGCATCGCCGCGCGCGCCTCGGTGGGCCCGAAATATCTGTCCGGGCTCAATCCGGAGCAGCGCGAGGCGGTGGAGACGCTGGACGGCCCGGTTCTGGTGCTGGCCGGCGCCGGCACCGGCAAGACCCGCGTGCTGACCACGCGCATCGCCCATATCCTGAGCCAGGGCCGAGCTCGCCCCGCCGAGATCCTGTCGGTGACCTTCACCAACAAGGCCGCCCGCGAGATGAAGCACCGGCTCGGCCAGATGCTCGGCCATGCCGTCGAAGGCATGCCGTGGCTCGGCACCTTCCACTCCATCGGCGGGCGCATCCTGCGGACCCATGCCGAACTGGCGCAGCTCAAGTCGAACTTCACCGTGCTCGACGTCGACGATCAGGTCCGGCTGCTCAAGCAGCTCCTGCAAGCCGACAATATCGACGACAAGCGCTGGCCGGCGCGCATGCTGGCCGGCCTGATCGACGGCTGGAAGAACCGCGGCCTGACGCCGTCGCAGGTGCCGTCAGGCGAAGCCGCCGTGTTCGGCAACGGCAAGGGCGGCAAGCTCTATGCGAGCTACCAGGAGCGGCTGAAGATCCTGAACGCCGCCGATTTCGGCGATCTGCTGCTCGAAGACATCCGCATCTTCCGCGAGCACCCCGATATCCTGCGGCAGTACCAGCAGCGCTTCAAATTCATCCTGGTCGATGAGTACCAAGACACCAACGTCGCGCAGTATCTGTGGTTGCGGTTGTTGTCGCAGGCGCCGTCGAAGCCAACCACACCCGCTGTCAGTCCGGAGCGGCTCGTAGAGCCGAACTCCGACGTGCAATTGCACGTCGGGGAATCCAGAGATGAGTCCGACAATCGAGATACCGGGTCTGCGCCTTTGGCGCATCCCGGAATGACGACTCCGCCCCCCGTCAAAAACATCTGCTGCGTCGGCGACGACGACCAGTCGATCTATGGCTGGCGCGGGGCGGAGGTCGACAACATCCTGCGCTTCGACCACGATTTTCCCGGCGCCAAGGTTATCCGCCTCGAGCGCAACTACCGCTCGACCGGCCACATCCTCGCCGCCGCCTCGCACCTGATCGCGCACAACGAGGGCCGGCTCGGCAAGACGCTGCGCACCGAGGACCAGGACGGCGAGAAGGTCACGGTGACGGGTTCTTGGGATTCGGAAGAGGAAGCCCGCGGCATCGGCGAGGAGATCGAGCAGATCCAGCGCCAGGGCGACAAGCTCAACGAGATCGCAATTCTCGTGCGCGCCTCCTACCAGATGCGCGAGTTCGAGGACCGTTTCGTCACGCTCGGCCTGCCCTATCGCGTCATCGGCGGCCCGCGTTTCTACGAGCGCGCCGAAATCCGTGATGCGCTGGCTTATTTGCGCGTCATCAACTCACCGGCCGACGATCTCGCCTTCGAGCGCATCGTCAACACGCCCAAGCGCGGCCTTGGCGACGCCACCGTGCAGATGCTGCACGACCACGCCCGCAAGCGCCGCATCCCGCTGTTCGAGGCGGCGCGCGCGGTGGTCGAGACCGACGAGCTGAAGCCGAAGGCGCGCGGAAGCCTGCGCGAGGTCGTCGCCCAGTTCGACCGCTGGCGCGCCCAGCGCGAGGTCACGGCGCATACTGATCTGGCCCAGATCGTGCTCGACGAGAGCGGCTACACCGAGATGTGGCAGAAGGACCGTTCGGCGGACGCCGCGGGCCGGCTCGAGAATCTCAAGGAGCTGGTGCGCTCGATGGAGGAGTTCGAGAACCTGCAAGGGTTTTTGGAGCACATCTCGCTGGTGATGGACCGTGACAGCGGCGCCGATGAGGACGCGGTGTCGCTGATGACGCTGCATTCGGCCAAGGGCCTGGAATTCGACAACGTGTTCCTGCCCGGCTGGGAGGAAGGCCTGTTTCCGAGCCAGCGCACGCTGGACGAACAGGGCCGCGCCGGTCTCGAGGAAGAGCGCCGACTCGGCCATGTCGGCATTACCCGCGCCCGTCGCCGCGCCAAAATCTATTTCGCGACCAACCGCCGGATCCATGGCACCTGGTCGACCACGATCCCGTCGCGCTTCCTCGACGAGCTGCCGGCGGCCAATGTCGAGATCACCGAATCCAAGGGCGGCTCGGCTTGGGGCGGCACCGGCGGCTACGGCGCCTCCCGCTTCGACGACATGGAGGCGTTCGGCTCCACCTATTCGACCCCGGGCTGGCAGCGCGCCCAAGCCAATCGCAATCGCGGCGGCGGCGGGGGCGGCAATGGCGGCCGCGGCAGCTTCGAGGAACAGGCCTCGTCGTTTTCGTCCCAATCGTCCTCCGCCCGATTTCGGCAGCTTCTCCTCGCGCCGCCGCGGCCCGATGACGATCGAGGGTGAGCTGGTCGCCAAATCCACCGGCACGACCTCGGAATTCTCGCTCTCCGACCGCGTCTTCCACCAGAAATTCGGCTACGGCCACGTCACCAAGATCGACGGCAACAAGCTCACCATCCATTTCGACAAGGCAGGCGAGAAGAAGGTCGTGGACAGCTTTGTGCAACGGGCGTGAGCGATTGCGGCGCGCTCACTAAGCGCTAGTTGGCCCGGACTAGTTTTACGGTCAGATGATTCTTTGGGGGAACGTCATGCTGACCGCGAGCCGCGATATCATTCGGCGCCTGGAACGAGAGGGGTGGAAGCTCGTGCGCGTTACCGGCTCCCACCACGTGTTCAAAAGCCCCGTCTCAGGGGAAACGCTCGTCATTCCGCACCCCAAGAAGGACTTGGGAAAGGGATTGGTCCGTGCCATCTACGTGCCATCTAATTGGTCCGTGCCATCTATAAGGGCGCGGGTTGGAAGCCCGACTGAGGTCGAAATGGCTCACTACATTGCCATCATTGAGGACGCCGGTCCGGACCACGCCGTTGGCGTATGGTTTCCCGACCTGCCCGGCTGCGTTTCCGGTGGCGACGATATCGACGAGGCCTTGCACAATGCGCCCGAGGCTCTGGAGCTCTACGCGCAAGATCTGAGTGGGGATGGCCGCCAGCTTCCCCGGCCCAGGACCCTGACCGAGCTCAAGGCCGATCCGAACGTCGCCGACGATCTCAGGAACTACATGGTCGCCCTGATCGAATTGCCGGCCCGCGCAGACGCTGCGGAGTGAGGACTGTTCGCCGCACTGGCCGGCCTGTCGACAGTTCTGGTCCGAACAGGCCTTGACCACCGCGAACTTCCCCGTATCAGATGCAGCCATGGTCCGGGGCTCCATCACACTGATCTTGCTGGCATTGGGTATGCCGTCGCTTGCGGCGGCGGAGACCATGAGCTTTGGCGATTCACTCGGGCTCCTGGCCAAGAGTTGCGGTGCGGAAATCGTTGCCAATTGCCGCGGCGTCAACCCGGACTCGACCCGCCTGAAGGAGTGCCTTTCCCGCAACCGCGACGTGCTCTCGCAGCAGTGCCAGAGCGACTATCTCGGCGCCTTCGATGCCATCCAGAAGCGCGTTGCCGCCCGCGTCACCGTGGCGAACGTCTGCCAGCGCGAGATCGTCAAGGTCTGCGGCGGCTCGACCAAGGAGACCAGCAAGGCGATCCCCTGCCTGATCTCGACGCCCAAGGGCATCAGCAACAACTGCCTGAAGGCCGTCGACGACGCGGGATATCGGTGATGCGCGCGAACACGCTTTCCACCGCCGCAATTGGCATCGCGCTCGGTCTTGCCCTGCTCGCGGGCGCGGCAGAAGCGCAGACGGCGCCGCCGACCCGCGACGACATCGTCGCCAAGCTCAACCATTTCGAACAACCCGCTGAGATCGATATCCCCGCGCTGAAGCTGCAGGTGATGGAGCGGGCCAAGGCCAGGATCAAGAACGATCCGGGTCCGGTGAACCGGCCGCTGATCGCGCCGGATCTGGCCAATTTGCCGACCTTCACCGCGCAGATCCAGTTCGACGCCGACACGCCGATCATCCAGCCGGCGTCCTACCAGGCCGTAGGCCGCATTGCCGACGCGCTGGTCCATGCCTCGCTGCTGCCCTACACCTTCCTGATCGTCGGCCATGTCGAATCCAACGTGAAGACGCGCGAGGCTAACGCGATCCTGAGCCAGCGCCGCGCGGACGCGATCCGCGACGTGCTGGTGAACACGTTCAAGATCTCGACCAAGCGGCTGCATCCGATCGGCCTCGGCGAGGAGCAGTTTCTCGACCGAGCCAAGCCGACCTCGACCGCCAACGGCCAGTTGCAGATCCAGACCTTTGCCAAGCTGCCGGAGGACGAGCCTGCGCGCCCGGCTGCCGCGCCTGCGCCTGCGACGAAAAAGCCGGCCAGGAAGCACTGAGCGCATGCGCCCCGGCGCCTGACGGAACCCTTTGAAGTCTTGCCCTTTTGTGACCTGTCTCACAGCGCGACAGATCGGCTTTGCGCGACAATAACGCCGGTTTGTGCACCGCGCTATCAGGTGCTATAGGCTTTTTTCGCCCTTCCCCGACCCCATGCTGCACGAGACCGAGATGGCCAGTTATTTTCAACGCCAACTGGCCGACTACGTCCAATATCATCGCGATCCCTGGAACTGCGCGATGCACGTGGTCGGCATCCTCCTGCTCTTCACCGGGGCCGTACTGCCGCTGACCCTGGTGCACGTCCCGCTGTTCGGGATCGAGGTGAGCCTGGCCGTGATTTTTGCTCTGCCCGTGCTGGTCTACTGGCTGATGCTGGACGCCGGGATCGGGCTCGGCATCCTCGCCTCGATGATCGTGCTGCTTTCTGTCGCAACCGCGATCGGCAATCAGGTCTCGATCGTCATGATGTGGTCGATTTTTGCGGTGCTGATCGGGTCTGGCGTCGCATCGCAGATCGTCGGTCACAAGGTTTTTGAGGAGCGGCAGCCGTCGATGGTTGACCACCCCGCCCATTTCTTGCTCGGACCGATGTTTGTCATGGCGAAATTATTCATTGCATTGGGCTTCCGTCGCGACCTTGCCGCGATTATGGCGCCTCTTCCGACCAATTCCCTTTCAACCCGATAGTTCTAGACGCGAAACAGCAAACCTTCTGCATGGCTCTCGTACTGGTTACCGGTGGCAGCGGCTTCATCGGACATCATCTCGTAGAAGCGCTCCGCGCCCGTGGGCAGCGGGTGCGTGTTCTCGATGTGCGTGCGCCGGCCACGGCGAATGCCGACGTTGAATATGCCCATGGATCGGTGCTGGACGGCGCCGCGGTCGATGCCGCGATCGCGGGCGTCGATCAGGTCTATCACCTCGCCGGCCTGCCCGGCATGTGGGTCGCCGACAAGCAGGCCTTTCACGACGTCAATTGCCGCGGCACAGAGATCGTGCTCGCGGCGGCGATGAAGCGTGGCGTCTCCCGCTTCCTGCACTGCTCGACGGAATCGATCCTGTTCCCGTATTCTGACCTGGGCGGTGTTCCCGCCGAAGAAGCGCTGCAGCCAGCTGATGCCATGCCGGGCGCCTACACGCGGTCGAAATCGCTGGCCGAGCATTGCGCCGCGAAGGCGGCCGCTGAAGGTTTTCCGCTGGTGATCGGCACGCCGACCATGCCGATCGGTGCTGCCGACCACAATCTGACGCCGCCGACCGCGATGCTGTGGTACTTCCTCCAGAAGAAGGTGCAACCGCACCTCAACTTCCTGGTCAATCTCGTCGACGTCCGCGACGTGGCCATGGGCCTCGTGCTGACCATGGAACGCGGCCGCATCGGCCAGCGCTACATCCTCGGCGGCGATTGCGTTCCGCTCGGCCAGATCCTGCGAATGATGTCCACGATGAGGGGCCGCCGGCAGTTCCCGGTCGTCGTTCCCGGCAAGATTGCCGAGCTCTCTGCGATCATGCTCGAATATCTATCCGATCACGTCACGCGCCGGCCGCCCAACGGCACCGCCGAGGGCGTGCGCATCGCGCTCGCGGCGAGCGACCTCTCGATCGACAAGGCGCGCACCGAGCTCGGCTACTCGCCGCGCCCGGTCGAGCCGGTCCTGCGCGAAACCATCACCCATCTTCTCGCCCGCGGCGGCGCGCTTGCCTCCAGCGCCATCGAGCATCACGCGCTCTCCTCGCGCGCCAGCTGAGCTGCCGCCAACCCAAAGAACCTTTCCGCATGTCCTTCGATTTCAGCAAGCTTCTCTCTGTCGCCTGGGGTGGTTGGACCACGACCTGGCCGACGCAACTGCTCGCCCTGATCTGGCTCGCCTGGCTCGCAAGCTGGGTCGGCGCCTCGTTCTGGCAAGGCCGCACCCAGAAGCAGGTGATGACGCTGGAGTCCGGGCGCTATCGCATCCCGATCCTGGTCGGCGGCATCCTGTTCACACCGTGGACCGCGGAAGTGCTCGGTGAGAAGCCGCTCTGGGTGTTCAGCAATACCGCTGTCTATATCACGGCCCTGATCGTGCTGGCCGGCATCTCCTTCACCTGGTGGGGACGGCTGCATCTCGGACAATTCTGGTCCAACACCATCACTCACAAGCAAGACCACCGCGTCATCGACACCGGCCCGTACGGCATCGTGCGCCATCCGATCTACACCGGCCTGATCCTCGGCATGCTGGTGACCGGCATCGCGGTCGGCACGGTGACTGCGATGCTCGGCGCGATCCTGATCTCGCTCGGCATGTGGCAGAAGGGCCGGATGGAAGAGGTGTTCCTGTCCAAGGAGCTCGGCGAAGACGCCTACGGCGCCTATTGCCGCCGCGTGCCGATGATCATCCCGTTCCTGGCGCCGCGGTGAAGTAGCAGACCGCGTCCACCATTTTCTCTGCCAGCGTTAGTGCCAACTCCGTCATCCTGAGGCGCGAGGTTTGCGATGCGCATGCATCGCGAGCCGAGCCTCGAAGGATGCGCGGCCAAGATGCAGCCGGCCGGCCATCCTTCGAGGCTCCCCATGCGTCGCTTCGCGCCCCATGGCTCGCACCTCAGGATGACGGTGATGGATTAGCGCGCTCTGAACATTCCGCCGAGGAACTGCCCTCCTTCCAGCCCGTTGACGCCTCGCCACCTGCACTGACCGCAGAGCATCGAGCATGTCCGACGCCTACGATTATTTTCGCGAGCACGCGATCGCCGCCGTCCGCAAGGCGCGGGCACTGCCGCCCGGGCAGTCGAAGCAGAAGCAGCGCACGGTGGCGCGAGTCTATCAGCTCCTGTCCAGAGAGGCTGCGCTCGCGCCGAACATCCATCATCTGGATGATTTTCGCGCGGCGCGCGGGCTGGAGCGGCAGATCGGCCGCTGATCTCCGGGCACAGCCCGTCGGCGGTCGTCCCATGCAAATTCGAACGGCTGCCATTCCACGGGAATAGAGCCCGACGGCGTGCCACACAGGTTGACGTCTGCCCCGTCAGCCAGTTGGATGCGCGCGCAAACAGGGGCTTCTCATGACTTTTTCCAGCATCTTTGCGCAGTTCGTTGCGCTCCTCGGTGGCATCGCGCTGCAATGGCGGAAGCTGTCGGGCACCGTGCCCGCGCCGGCCTGGGGCCAGTCGCCCGCCATTCCCCAAGCAAAGCCGCAAGGCGCCATCCCGACATTGAAGATGCCGACGGCGCGCGGCTGGAGCGAGGGACAGAAGCCGACGGTCGCTCCCGGGCTCAAGGTCAATGCGTTCGCGACCGGCCTCGACCATCCGCGCTGGATCGAAGTGCTGCCCAATGGCGACGTGCTGATTGCGGAAGCGACGCAGATCGCGGGCGCGCCGAGGTCGGTGTTTCATTACGCGATGCAGGCGACGATGCGGCGCGCCGCCGCGCTCGGCGTCAGCGCCAACCGCATCACGCTGCTCCGCGACAAGGACGGTGACGGCGTCGCCGAAGTCCGCGGAGCCTCTTCATGGAGAATCTCAGCCAGCCGTTCGGCATGGCGCTGGTCGGCGACACCTTCTATGTCGGCAACACCGATGGCGTGATGGCCTTCCCGTACGTGGCGAACGCCGACCGCATCACCGCGCCGGGCAAGCGCCTCACCACATTCAAGCCGAACGGCCACTGGACGCGCAGCCTGCTGGCAAGCCCCGACGGCAAAAAGCTTTATGCCGGCGTCGGCTCGCTCAGCAACATCGCCGAGATGGGCATGGAGGTCGAGCAAGGCCGCGCCGCGGTCTACGAGCTCGATCTCGTCGCCGGGACGCACCGCATCTTCGGCGCCGGACTGCGCAATCCGGTCGGATTGGCCTGGGAGCCGACCACGAACGTGCTCTGGACCGTCGTCAACGAGCGCGACGGCCTCGGCGACGAGACGCCGCCGGACTATCTGACCTCGGTGCGCGACGGCGGCTTCTACGGCTGGCCCTATTGCTACTGGGGCAAGACGGTGGACGATCGCGTGCCCGCAGGATCCGACGCTGGTCGCCAAGGCGCTCACGCCGGACTATGCGCTCGGCGGACACACCGCTTCGCTCGGCCTGTGCTGGATGCCGGCGGGTACACTGCCCGGCTTCCCGGACGGCATGGCGATCGGCCAGCACGGCTCGTGGAATCGCAGCAAGCTGTCCGGCTACAAACTGGTGTTCATCCCGTTCGAGAACGGAAAGCCCTCCGGTCCCGGTCGCGACATCCTGTCGGGCTTCCTGGCCCCGGACGAGAAGGAATCCTACGGCCGCCCGGTTGGCGTCGTGATTGGCCCCGACAAGAAGTCGCTGCTGATGGCCGACGACGTCGGCAACGTGATCTGGCGCGTGACGGGCGCGTGAAGGTTACGTTCCGACGCAGAGCGTGGCGCGCTGCTTGCGGAGCAGCGCGATCACCGACAGTGCCGTGATCAGGCCGGTCTTGGGATTTTCGGACGGGATATTCTCGATCGACATCGAGAAGCGCGCCGCATCCGCCTCGACCTCGATACGATGAACATTGCGTGTCACGGTCGGGTCGGCCCAGATCTGCACCAAGGTGCGGTCCGGCCCGACGCCCGCGAGCGACAGCGCGACCGCGACGTTGAGATTGGCCGGAAAACCCTTTGCAGCCTCGCGCGCGGAGCCTTCGAACAGCTTGAGCGGCTCGCGCAGATTGTCGATATCGATATTGTTCTCGACGATGAACGGCGCGCCCCGCAAGCCGTCGATCGGCTTGCGCGTCACCATCTTCACCGAATGAATGGTGCCGATGGCGGCGGCGTTGACGGCGTCGAGTCCGATCAGCGCGCCGGTAGGCACCAGGATGCGGCCGCCATTGGCGCGGGCGAGATCGACAAGATCGAAATTGTCGAGCAGCCCACCGACGCTGACGACGACCGCGGCCTTGCCGCGCTTCACCGCGGGCTCGACGATCGCGCGCAACTGGCTGCTCGGCGCACACTCCACCACAATATCGGCGGCGTCCCCGAGTTGGTCGATCGGCATGATTTGCGGCGGATGACGCAGGCCGGAGAGGAATGTCTGATGCTTTGCGGGATCGCGCACCGCCACGGCAGAAAGAGTCAGGCCCTCGATGCCCTGATCGAGCGCGGTTGCGATCTTGGTGCCGATCGAGCCGAGCCCTGCGATGGCAACCCGCAATTCGTCCGAAGCTCGCCGTTCAGTCATCGCATCCACCCTCTCGCCAGCCGATGTCATAGCCGCTCAGGCGTCGCGCGCATAGCTGCGCAGGCGCGTCTCGAGCACCGACAGCATCGCGTCGCGGGCCGGGTCGCGCGAGCCGCGCAGCCATACGGCAGCGAGCGGCAGCCGGCCGACGGGGCCGATCTGCTTGGGCCGCAGCGGCACGAAGCGCACGCCTGATACCGCCATCCGCGTGGTCCAGCGCGGCACGATCGCAACCCCGAGCTTCGTTGCGACGAGATTGATGATGGTCTGCTTCTCGTCGGCGACCTGCACGATGCGTGGCGTCAATCCGGCCTGCTCGAACAGTTTTATCGTGAGGTCGTGGCTGTGCGGCCGCGAGCGGCGGTCCGGCACCAGCATCGCCTCGTCGGCGATCTGGGACAGCGTGATCGCCTTGCGTTCGGCGAGCGCGTGGCGCTGCGGGAACGCCACGATGGCTGTCTCCTGCAGGAGATCGCGGAATTCGAGCCGCTTGTCCCGCTGATGGGGGGACGCACGAAGGCGAGATCGAGCGCGCCGGTCAAAATCTTTGGCAGGCAGCCGCACCGTCTTGTCCTCGAGAAGCTGCACCGCGACCTCCGGATGCTTTGCGCGAAAATCGCGGAGTAACGCCGGCAAAAGTCCTGCTGCGGCACTGTCGATAGCACCGACCCGGAGTTTTCGAGCAGCCCCCGCGCGCGAGCGATTGCGCAGATTGCTCTCGACCGCCTCGACGCGGGCGAGGATGGCACGGGCATCGCGCAGCAGAGTCGCGCCATCTTCCGTCAGCGACACCGCACGCGTCGTCCGCGCGAATAGCCGCGTGCCCAGATCCTCCTCAAGCAGCCTGATCTGGCGGCCGAGCGCGGAAGGCAGCATCTGGAGATGCTGCGCCGCGCGGCCGAAATGCAACTGCTCGGCCGCCGCCGCGAAGCATCGAAGCTGATGCAATTCCATTCCCTATCCTCTCGTCCCGCTCCCGGAGACGATTATATCATTTTTTTGTATAAACCAGCGCCAATTGAGTCCCGGGCCTTCCTCCGCCTAGGCTCCTTGTCGGCATGGACCACCGGGTCTGCCGATAACGAGAAAAACGGGACAGGGGGGCTGGGATGGCGAGCGAGATTCAGACGCGCGTGCTGCGCAAGATCACATGGCGCATCGTTCCGTTCATCATGCTGCTCTACTTCGTGGCCTTCATCGACCGCGTCAATATCGGCTTCGCTTCGCTGACGATGAACAAGGACATCGGCCTGTCGCCGACCGTCTACGGTTTTGGCGCCGGCATCTTCTTCTGGGGCTACTTCCTGTTCGAGGTGCCCTCCAACATCATCCTGCACAAGGTCGGCGCGCGGATCTGGATCGCGCGGGTGATGGTCACCTGGGGCATCGTCTCGGCCGCGATGGCCTTCGTACAGGGGCCGACCAGCTTCTATGTGCTTCGCTTCCTGCTCGGCGTCGCCGAGGCCGGGTTCTTTCCCGGCATCATCCTCTATCTCTCCTACTGGTTTCCGGCGCGCCAGCGTGCCGCGGTGACCGCGCTGTTCATGGCGGCGGCGCCGCTCTCGACCGTGCTGGGCTCGCCAGTCTCCGGTGCGCTCCTGGAGATGGACGGAATGCTCGGCTTCAAGGGCTGGCAATGGCTGTTCGTGCTGGAAGCGTTTCCGGCCGTGCTGCTCGGCTTCGTCGTGCTGGCATTCCTCACCGACCGCCCGGAGAAAGCCAAATGGCTCGCGGATGACGAGCGGCGCTGGCTGGTCGAGACCATGAACGTAGAGAGCACCAGCAAGGCTGCGACCTCGAAGCATAGCATCTGGCGCGGGCTCGCCGATCCGCGCGTGCTGGCGCTGGCGCTGATCTATTTCGGCACTTCGGCCGGCCTCTACACGCTCGGCGTCTGGGCGCCGCAGATCATCAAGCAGTTCGGCCTGTCCACGCTCCAGGTCGGGTTCCTCAATGCGTTGCCGGCGAGCGCCGCCGTCGTCGCCATGGTGCTGTGGGCGCGGCATTCGGACCGCACAGGCGAACGCACCTGGCACGTCGTGCTGGCCTGCCTGCTCGCGGCCGCGGGGCTTGCGTTTGCCGGACTTGCGATCGGCGTCGTGACCGTGCTGGTCGCGCTGACACTCGTCAATATCGGCATCTCCTCGGCAAAACCGCCGCTCTGGAGCATGCCGACGCTGTTCCTGTCGGGCCCTGCGGCCGCAGCCGGCATCGCCACCATCAACTCGATCGGCAATCTCGGCGGCTTCGTCGGTCCCGCCATGATCGGTTGGATCAAGGACCAGACCGGCAGTTTCGTCGGCGGGCTCTACTTCGTGGCCGGCCTGCTTGTTCTCTCCGCGGTCCTGACCCTGCTATTGTCGCGCGTGAAGACCGCGCCCGTCGAACCCGTCACACAATCCCATTGATATCTGAAACGGAGCACCCCATGCGCACCCATTTGATTGCAGCGATCCCCGCCGACGGCATCGGCCCCGAAGTCATCTCCGCCGGCGTTCGCGTGCTGGAGGCACTGGCCAAACGCAGCGGCGATCTCGCCTTCAACATCAAAACCTTCGACTGGGGCTCGGACTATTACAAGAAGCACGGCCTGATGATGCCGGCTGACGGCCTTGCCGAGCTCAAGAAATTCGACGCGATCTATTTCGGCGCGGTCGGCGCGCCCGACGTGCCCGATCACATCACGCTGTGGGGCCTGCGGCTGCCGATCTGCCAGGGTTTTGACCAATACGCCAATGTGCGGCCGACCAAGATCTTGCCGGGCGTCGCCTCGCCGCTGCGCAATGTCGGCGTCGGCGATCTCGACTGGGTGATCGTGCGCGAGAATTCGGAGGGCGAGTATGCCGGCATGGGCGGCCGCGCCCACAGGGGTCTCCCCGAAGAGGTCGGCACCGAGGTCGCGGTGTTCACCCGCGTCGGCGTGACGCGGATCATGCGCTACGCGTTCAAGCTCGCGCAGTCGCGACCGCGCAAATTCCTGACGGTCGTGACCAAGTCGAACGCTCAGCGGCACGGCATGGTGATGTGGGACGAGATCGCCGCCGAGGTCTCGGCCGAATTCCCTGATGTCGCCTGGGACAAGATGCTGGTCGACGCCATGACCGTGCGCATGACGCTGCATCCCAAGAGCCTCGACACCATCGTGGCGACCAACCTGCACGCCGACATCCTCTCCGACCTCGCCGGCGCGCTGGCCGGCAGCCTCGGCGTGGCGCCGACCGGCAACATCGATCCGGAGCGCCGCTTCCCCTCGATGTTCGAGCCGATCCACGGTTCGGCCTTCGACATCACCGGCAAAGGCATCGCCAATCCGGTCGCGACGTTCTGGACCGGCGCGCAGATGCTGGAGCATCTCGGCGAGAAGGACGCTGCAATTCGATTGATGGCGGCCGTCGAACGCGTCTGCGCGGCCGGCGTCCTGACGCCCGATGTCGGCGGCAAGGCGACGACACGGGAAGTGACCGACGCCGTGATCGACGCGATCCACGGATCGAATGCTTAAGATCGCAGCCTCTAATTGAGGTTAGTCTTGCGGCAGATTCGCTGTACCTCTCCCGCTTGCGGGAGGTCGACGCGCGAAGCGCGGCGGGTGGGGGCTCTCTCCTCTCGGGGGTTCTCGATCGCGGAGGCACCCTCTCCCCACCCCGCTCCCGCACGCGGGAGAGGGAGCGCACCGCCGCCGTGGTCGCGATGAGACCAGGCTTCTACCTCCGCCCAGCAGGCGGAGTTGCCATCGCGGCAGCCGGCGCGGGCGGCGCCAGATGGCGCGGGACGATGATGGACTGGCCGGGGGTGAGCTGTGCGTTCTCCGCCAGCGAATTGCTCTGCGCGAGCGACCACAGCGGCACGCGATTAGCTGCGGCGATGCTCTCCATGGTGTCGCCCCGGCGCACCGGTAGACGCACGCCGCTATCCCACAATTCGACCAGCGTATTCGCAGGCACGAGATAACGCAGCGGCACGGCATCGATTTGAGTCTGGGGCGGGATCCGCGGCAACTGCGTGACCATCTCGATGATCTGACGATGGATGTCGTCGGACTTCTCGATGTTGATGTGGCTGACCCGCGAATTCTCCTTCAGGTCGTAGCTCGCATAATGACCGCGATAGCCCGGCACGGCCACCACGTTGCCACCGCCGAGCACGCTGTCGGAGAGGAAGATGTTGATGAAGCGCTCGACATTGAGCGGCACGTCGCCGGTCGCATGCGCGGGATCGATGGTGATGACGAGGCTGATCGGGATGTTCTCCTTGGCCGCCATCTCGGAGATGACGATTGAGCACAGCCCCCCCATCGAATGCCCGATCAGCACGATCGGAGCCGGTGCCTCCTTGTAGCTGGAGATAGCGCGGTCACCGATCCATCGGCAGATGGTGAATTCATAGACGTTGGCCGAAAAGCCGGCCTGCGTCAGCTTCTCTTCGAGCCGGTCCATGCCGGTGGAGAAGAACGGCCCCATGGCGCCGCGGAAGAGGTAGATTTTCGGCGGCGCCAATGGCTCGAACGGTGGGGGCGGTGGCGCGGCGGGTGCGGCCGCAATGGGCTTCGATTTGGCGGGTGAGGCAACGGCCATGCCGGGGCTTAGGGCGAGCAGCGCAACCGCTGCCAGTACGACTGGTCGCCTCAAATCCATCATCAGTCCAGCAGTCCCACCACGGGAGGCAGCAACCTCCCCCGGGGGCTTAGTGACCACCGATTGGGTGGATTTTGGGGCACGGAACCGGCCCCCGCGGAAACTCGACCACGCGCCTCGCTTTTGCCGGGGGCCGTCCGCGAGCTTAAAGCGGCAGAAGCAAGCTGCACCACAAACCGGAGCTGGCCCGCAACGCGTTCGAGGAAGGGCTGCGTTATGATTCGCCGGTGCAGACGTTCTTTCGCACCACCTCGCGCGATGTCGAGATCGGCGGCGGCGTGATCCCCGCACACCGCAAGGTGCTGCTGTTCATGGCCTCCGCCAATCGCGACCCCGCGCGCTGGGACAGACCAGACCGCTTCGACGTCGAACGGCTCGCGACCGGGCATGTCGGTTTCGGCGCCGGCATCCACGCCTGCGTCGGCCAGATGATCGCACGTCTGGAGGGCGAATTGATCTTCAGCGAGCTCACAAGGCGTGTGAAGACCATCGAGCTCACGGCAGAGCCGAGGCGCAGACTCAATAATTCCCTGCGTGGGCTTGAGAGTATGCCCGTGCGGGTGACGGCCGCCTAGAACGGATTGACGTAATTGGTGATCGCAATCTGGCGCAGCAGCACCTTGCGGATGGTATGCGCCAGCTTAACGTGTTCGGTATAAATCGCCGCATCGCCGGTGGCTGCCGGCCGGCAGCGCTGCGCAGTCGCTTCGTCGAGCGGTCCAGAGCGTGCCGTCATTGTCGAAAGTCGCGATGCGCTGCTCGACGGGACAAGTCGCCGCCGCCTTGCGTCATCACGCGCGTGACGAAATCGGTAATGGACCTTTTTGACCGCGCCGTCGTTCCAGGACGGCAGCGGATCAGACTGGGCGAGCGCGAGAGGGGCCGCAGCGACAACCAGCCACACCACGAACAAGGCATGCCGGACGGAGCAATGCAAACATCAAATCGCCCTGTCGAGTCGAGGCCACGCAAAACGAAGTCATCCGGTCCGCCCGTGGGCGAACCGGATTCGATGCAGCGTCGCTTATTTGATCCCGCGCTGCTGAAGCTGCTGCTCGATGATCTGATTCACGCCCGAGCGGATCTTGTCGATGCTCTGCGCCCGTTGACCGGCCTTCGCCCTGTTGTCCTTGATGTCGTCGAGTTGCTCCTCGAGAATCGTTGCCGGCACGAAACTCGGCGGGAACGAGCGTGGCGGAAACTCCTTGAACGTCATTACAAAGGCCCCGACGTCGTCCATGGCACCATAGACCTGCCCGACGTGGTTCAACTGCCAGTCCCAGAAGGTGTTGGACGTGATATCGGCGCGTTCGAATGGATCCTGCAACAGATTGAAAATCTTCTGCAGGCGCAGTTTGGTGAACGGTTCCGCCCACACCTGCATCGTGCCGGGAGATCGCTGTTCGGCGTAGACGTACTTGTAGTCGCCCTTGCGCAGCGCCACCAGCAGGCCGTCGTCGTCCGCATAGAAGAACTTGTCGCGCGCGCTCTTGGTCCCGTTGTTGTTTCCGGCGGTACCGCTGACACCGCGCAGGAAAGCGGTCTGGTCGAACCCGTCGAGGTGCACTTTGTAATTGACGCCGTTGGCGGTGTAACCGGCCTTGAGTTTGTTGACGATATCGGGCTCGCCGGCGGCCGCGCAAAGCGTGGGAATCCAGTCGTTGTGGCTCATCAACTCGTTGGTAACCGTGGCGGGCTTGATCACGCCGGGCCAGCGGACGAGACATGGCACCCGGAAGGCACCCTCCCAATTGGTGTTCTTCTCCGAACGGAACCAGGTCATGGCACCGTCCGGCCACGAGTTCATGTGGGGCCCGTTGTCGCTCGAATAGACGACGATGGTGTCGTTTGCGAGCCCCATGTCGTCCAGCGCCTTGAGCAAGCTACCCACGGTGTCGTCGTGCTCCAGCATGCCGTCGATGTACTCGCTGTCGCCGTGGGTGTAGCGGCCTCGATGATCGGTGCGCACATGCGTGCGAAGATGCATGCGCGTTGCATTGAACCAGCAGAAAAACGGCTTGCCTGCCGTTTTCTGCCGATTGATGAAATCGATCGCCGCGGCCGAGGTTTCGTCGTCGATCGTTTCCATGCGCTTCTTGGTGAGCGCTCCGGTATCTTCGATGGTCTGCTTGCCGATCTTGCCGAAGCGCGGATCGACGGTGGGATCGTCGCGGTCGGTCGCCTTGCATTTTAGAACGCCCCGCGGGCCAAACTTGGCAAGGTAGGACGGTTCCTTCGGATAGTCCGGCAGTTCCGGCTCTTCCTCGGCGTTGAGATGGTAGAGATTGCCGAAAAACTCGTCGAAGCCGTTCACGGTCGGCAGCGACTCGTTGCGATCGCCGACGTGGTTCTTGCCGAACTGCCCGGTTACATAGCCGAGGTTCTTCAAGAGCCCGCCGATCGAGGGATCGAGCTGGCTCATGCCCATCGGGGCACCGGGAAAGCCGACCTTGGTCAGCCCGCTGCGGATGCCATGCTGGCCGGTCAGAAAGGCGGCGCGACCCGCCGTGCATGACTGCTCGCCATAGTAATGGAGAAACTTGATCCCCTCACGGCCGATACGATCGATGCTCGGCGTCTCGTAGCCCATCAGGCCATTCGAATAGGCGCTGATGTTCGCGACACCGACATCGTCGCCCCAGATCACCAGAATATTGGGTTTGCGGCCGGACGCCGGCGCAGCAGGCGCCGGTGCCGGAGCGGTCGCGGCCGGCGCGGCTTTCTGGGCTTGCGCCAAGGCACTGGAAGTCAGCGCCGCCGCTGCCACCAAGGTGGATGTTCCCAGCAGGATATTACGACGATTGACGGCACGGCTGCCGGTATCGTCGGTGACGCCTTCGCTATGGTTTTTATTCTTATCTTCGCTGGACATTTCAACTCTCCGCTGGTTGCACGACGGCAAAATCAACAGGTAGGTGAGTTCCTGACGACGCACCTGAACCCGAGGTGGCTGGTGGAGGTATCGATCGCCTCGGCATGCCGCGCGGCCGGGCGATAACGGCGGCAATAGTTTGGCGCGCACAGATGCGAACCGCCCTTGATCACCTTGCGCGGAATTTTGATATTCGGTTGGTTATGGTCGAAGCTCGTCTCTTCGCGACCGCCGCGCGGGTTTTCCGGAATACAACACGACTTCGGCGCGTCGGCCTCGTGCTCCGGAGAATACCAATCGGCCGTCCATTAGAATACCAATCGGCCGTCCATTCCCAGACGTTGCCGATCATGTCGTGGACACCGTAACCGTTCGACGGAAAAGCCGTCACCGGCGAGGTGCGCTCGTAGCCGTCGGCGTTGAGGTTCTGTCCGGGAAATTCACCCTGCCAAGTGTTGGCCATATGTGCGCCGCCGGGCAGAAATTCGTCACCCCAGGCAAACTCGGCGCCGTCGAGGCCGCCGCGTGCGCAAAATTCCCATTCGGCCTCGGTCGGCAGATCCTTGCCCGCCCATTGCGCGTAGGCGAGCGCGTCGGAGAACGACACATGCACGACCGGATGGTGATCGAGCACATTGATGTTGCTCTTCGGCCCATAGGGGTGGCGCCAGTCGGCGCCTTTCATGAAATCCCACCACTGGCTCCAGTCGCGCAAACTAGCCACACGTGGCGGCGGCGAGAACACCAGCGAGCCGGCGTAGAGCATGTGCGGCAGCCCGCCGGGATAATCCTTCGGGTCGGGTGGGAATCTCGGCAAACGTCCGGTGGCCAGTCGTCCTGATGAATTCCTTGAATTGGAGGTTCGTCACCGGTGTGCGGTCGATCCAGAAGCCATCCACCGTCACGCGGTGGACCGGCGCCTCTTCGGGATAGTGATGGTTCGATCCCATACGGAACGTGCCGCCGGGAATCCGAACCATCTCATTGGTCCGGCTATCCTGCAACGGTCGTTCGTTCAGCCCGATCTCGGTACGCAGCAACGTCATGGCACCGGCTCCAGACGATGGTCCGCTACCGGCAGTAATCCCAGAAGCCCTGCGTGCGCGATGGGTCCGTGTAGTACCAGCACATGCCAGGAGCGGGAGCAGCGCCCGCCCAAGCAGCGGCCGTAGCGGCGGTAACAAAGCCGATCGCAGCGCCGGCAGCGATGGCTCCGCCCCTGGGCCAATAGTACCGACCGGGCCGTGCCCAGCGTACGCCGCCACCGGCATAGCCCGGACGCACTACGGCGCCCCGGCGCACCACGGGTGCGGCTTGCCACGCCGCCGCGCGGCCCTACGACGGTGGTCCGGCGCACCGCGCCGCCACCGCGACGCACAACGACGTCGATGACAGAACTCTCCTGCTTGATCTGGTATCCCAGCACACCGGCTGGGCCGGCATTGATGGCGGAGGCCGTCGGCCCGGTGACCGCAAGGACCGTCAGGCCAAGAGCGATTGCTACGCTCGAACGGCGGATTACCGTTATTTTTACAAGATTTCTTATGACCGATCGCATTTCAGACGCCCTTCCATAATTCAGTCTTAAGTTGAATCACTGCGCGAATTGGTCGGTATCCTTTCCCAACTTCTTTTGGATTGCCATAGGTTTTCAGCGTAACAGAAGTCCGCGCGCATGTGATGTACGATTTGTGCCATTTTTTAGCACTCGCTCTAAAATTGAGACGCTGTTGTCGCGTCGGAATGTCGCATAGAAATAACCGGACTCCGATTTGCGATCATGCATTGCGCCTTGGGGAATCGAGGTAGGCAAATGCGACATCGTGTTACCGCCGCACTTGCGGTCGGCGCGCTGCTTTGCCTGAACGATGCACCGGCCAACGCGGCCGAAGGCGGCATCGGCGCCTACCTGATGGGATCGCGCTCGAACGGGCGCCGGCATCACGCCGCTGGGTGACACCGGCGAAAATTCTCGGCGGCGATCTCGGGTTTTCGGTGACCTCGTCGGTAGGCGAACCGCGTGTCAACGCCGACCTGCTGGTCAATTCACCGCGCTTCGGCCCGATCGGCGTCAACGTGACCGATGCGAATACCAACCTCAGCGACTTCTTCGTGCAATCCTTCGTCGGATGGCAGGCGGGCAATCTACACCGCTGGGACCTGTCCGCGACGGCGGGATTTACCTTCAACCAGACCAACACCGCCACCGACTACAAGACCGGTGACGACTTCCATCTGGAGTGGGCAGTAACCAAATATCTCAGCAAGCAATTCACCATCGGCCGGGCCGCGGTCCTTCTCGTTCAAGGGACGTGTGGTCGCGCTCGGCGGCGCCATTGGCTACACGTTTGAGATCGGCCAGCTGCCGGTCTCGACGCGGCTCAAGGTCTTTCGCGAGTTCGACGCCGTCAACCATCTGGAGGGAACGGCGGGCTTTCTTCACGGTGTCGTTGCCGCTCGCCATCGATGCCTCGGTTTCATCTGCCACCACGGGGAAAGCCATCAAGGCAAGGTTCTGAGGTCGGACAGAACCGATGGGGCACAGTTCACACCGATACAAGTTCGGAGCCTCGAAAGCTTCGAACAGCTCAAGAACGCGGTCCGCGGCTCTCAGAGAAACATCGTGCAAATCGACCGCGGACGCATGCGCGGTCAACTCACCCACACCCGCACGCGACGAGCATCACGGCAGGTACGAAGGAGGCGCGTCGTTTGCGGTCATCTCGTTTTCGTCGGGCCGGTGGCCTTTCTTCAGCGTAGACGATTGTGTGACGTTCGCTCCGGATCCAAAACAGCGATCCAGCTAGTTCCTGGCCGGAGCCATTGCCGCCGCCGACCGTGCCGGCCTGGGCCTGCCGGGCTCGGCAACCGGAGCAGGTGCGCGCGAGTGCATGATTGCGGCGTCGATCTCGGCAATCACGCGGCGCTGGATCGCCTCGTTCTTGTCGATCGAGATGTGGCCGACGCCGGACCCGCGGACGTCGACATTGTCGAGCTTGCCGCGGAAACCGTCCGCGCGCTTCACCGGTTCGCCGGGGCCGTCGCCGATGTAGATGTTGATGTAACGCTCCGCGCCGGTCGAGAGCTTGGTCTTGAACACGGAGTCGAGCCCGATCGCGAGCTTCACGGGAACGCCAAGACGGTTGAGCTTGGCGATCATGTCCGGCAGCGCGGTCGCGCCGGAGGAGTGCCCGACCAGCACGATGGTCTTGAGCCGCCCCGCCTTGTAGGCGATGGCGGCTTCATCCGCGAGCGAGGACCAGGACACAAAGTTCGAGACGGTCACCGGGATGCCCTGCGCCTGGAGCCGGGCGCCGATCGTGTCCAGACCGAGCGAGAAGATGTTGAGCACGCCGCGGAGCAGGTAGACATGCGTGGTCGCGGCCGCGGACTGGCTCGGAGCCGCGTGGGCGGTGGTCGGGCTCATGGCAACAGCTGACAGCAGGAGCAGGCTCATCGCCCACACACGGAGAGCGGACAACTGGCTGGTGCCGGCGGTGTGAAGGCCGTTCGGTCTCATCGATCTTTTCCCTGGGAATACGCTTCGCGATTGGCCGGAATCGTAGCCATGGCCTGCTCGCAGACGCAACAAAGAGCCGCGTGAACGACGATCTTAGCAGCAAGCCGTGACGATCGCGCAACACTTGCCCGAAACCTGCCACGGAAGGGCCTGCTTTGAGACCATTTTTCTCTCGGCAATTGCAGCCGGGCAAGGGCATTCCTATCTCAGGGCTCCGCTGACCCGCCCTTCCCGGCTGGTTCCAGCCTCCCCTCCCCAGCATTCAGCCCCTCAGACTTGCGGCCATCATGTCCTCCATCATTTCCGTCGCCAATTTGTCGAAGACCTATGGGTCCGGCTTCAAGGCGCTCAACAACGTCAATCTCGACATCAAGCCCGGCGAAATCTTCGCGTTGCTCGGCCCCAACGGCGCCGGCAAGACCACGCTGATCTCGATCATCTGCGGCATCGCCAATCCGAGCGAAGGCAAGGTTCTGGTCGGCGGCGAGAACATCCAGACCTCCTACCGCAAGGCGCGCTCGCTGATCGGGCTGGTACCGCAGGAATTGCACACCGACGCCTTCGAGAGCGTGTGGGCGACCGTGAGCTTCTCCCGCGGGCTGTTCGGCAAGCCGAAGAATCCTGCGCACATCGAGAAGGTTCTGAAAGACCTCTCGCTGTGGGACAAGAAGGACAGCAAGATCATCACGCTCTCCGGCGGCATGAAGCGCCGCGTGATGATCGCGAAAGCGCTGTCGCACGAGCCGCAGATCCTGTTCCTGGACGAGCCCACCGCCGGCGTCGACGTCGAGCTGCGCAAGGGCATGTGGGAAGTGGTGCGCACGCTTCAGCAATCCGGCGTCACCATCATCCTGACCACGCATTACATCGAGGAAGCCGAGGAGATGGCTGACCGCATCGGCGTCATCAACAAGGGTGAGATCGTGCTGGTCGAGGACAAGGCCACCTTGATGCAGAAGCTCGGCAAGAAGCGGCTGACGCTGCATCTGCAAGGCAAGCTCGATGCGCTGCCAGAGAGCCTTGGCCATTACGAGCTCGACCTCTGCGACGGCGGCGCGACGCTGGTCTACGACTACGACACCAAGGGCGAGCGTACCGGCATCACCAGCCTGCTCGGCGACCTCCGCACCGCCGGCATCCGCTTCAACGATCTCGACACGACCCAATCGTCGCTCGAGGACATCTTCGTCGACCTCGTGAGGGCGTCATGAACTACCGGGCCGTCCGCGCCATCTATCTGTTCGAAATGGCGCGCACCTGGCGCACGCTGCTGCAAAGCATCGTCTCGCCGGTGGTCTCGACCTCGCTGTATTTCGTGGTGTTCGGCGCCGCGATCGGCTCGCGCATCAGCCAGGTCGAGGGCGTCAGCTACGGCACCTTCATCGTGCCGGGCCTGATCATGCTCTCGGTGCTGACGCAGAGCATCGCCAACGCCTCGTTCGGCATCTACTTCCCGAAATTCACCGGCACGATCTACGAGATCCTGTCGGCGCCGATCTCCTATTTCGAGATCGTGCTCGGCTATGTCGGCGCGGCCGCGACCAAGTCGATCATCCTCGGCCTGATCATCCTCGCCACGGCCGGCCTGTTCGTGCCGCTGCACATCCATCATCCGGTCTGGATGCTGGCATTCCTGGTGCTGACGGCGGTAACGTTCAGCCTGTTCGGTTTCATCATCGGCATCTGGGCCGACGGCTTCGAAAAGCTGCAGATGATCCCGATGCTGGTGGTGACGCCGCTGACGTTCCTCGGCGGCAGCTTCTATTCCATCGACATGCTGCCGCCCGCCTGGCACACGGTGGCGCTGCTCAATCCGGTCGTCTATCTGATTTCCGGCTTCCGCTGGAGCTTTTACGAGATCGCCGATGTCAGCGTGTCCGTCAGCGTCGGCATGACGACGGCGTTCCTGATGATCTGCCTGGTTCTGATCTGGTGGATTTTCCGGACGGGGTATCGGTTGAAGAATTGACCCTGGCCGTCATTCCGGGGCGCGCGCGCCCCGGAATCGCCAGCGGCTACCGATAGCAGTGGAAGCGGTGGTACCCGTCGTAATAGCCGCGGCAGCGTCGATGGCCGCGATGTGGAATGCCGAACACACCCTCGACCGCGCCAACGGCACCGCCGACACCGGCGCCGACGACGCCTCCGACTGCACCGCCCACCGGGCCGGCAATACGATTGCCTTCATAGGAGCCTTCCTGGGCGCCGCGCACGATACCCTGGGCGTGGCCAGCTTGCGGCAGCGACAATAGCGCGAGGAGGATGGCGGCGGCTGCGAGCAGCAGGCGGAGGGGCAGACCCGCCGGCAATGACGCGGCGGCGATGCGGGCTTTGTTCATCTTCGATCCCAAGGAAAATATAAAGGGTAACGGCGGCGGGCGCCGCCTGTCGAGCGTGGCCACAGTCAACGCACCGAGCGGCCAAATGGTTGCGCCATTGTGACGAATTGTCGGCGTTGTGAACGCATCCCCGCTCGCGAAAATGTCAGCACCGCCGCTGGCTTTGCGGCACAAAGCGGCCTTGCTTACGCCGGGCGTCCCGTTAACGATGGGCGAGGCAGGCCGCTGGAACGAAAGCCGGATTGCAGGCATAGTGCACGCCGGGGACGGAGAGCCGCGGCGTCTAGCGTGAACAGGCCGGAGGCCAGAAGTCAGATGCGTTCGTTTTTTATTGTTTTCACCTCGCTGATGCTTTTGACCGCGGGCAGCGCGCAAGCCAAGGTCGAGATCACCATCGACAAGGACAATCAGCAGATGACCGTCGCCGTCGACGGCGTCGCCCGCTACCACTGGCCGGTGTCGACAGGCATCCCCTCGCGCGAGACGCCAAACGGCGCGTTCCGCACCTTCCGCATGGAAGAGGATCACTACTCCAAGGAATTCGACGACGCGCCGATGCCGCACGCGATCTTCTTCACCAAGGTCGGGCATGCCATCCACGGCACGGACTCGGTCGGCCGGCTCGGCTCGCCCGCCTCCCACGGCTGCGTACGGCTGTCGCGCCAGAATGCCACGACGCTCTACGCGCTGGTGCAGCAGCAGGGCGTGCTCAACACCACGGTGACGCTGACAGGATCGGCGCAGGTGGCGCTCGCGCGCAATCCGCGCGGCCGCAACCCCACAGCGGTGGCCCGCGCGCCGCAACCGGCCGAAGAGCAGTACGCCACATCAGGCGATCCCGTGAACCTGACGCCGCCGGCCGCACCCGCCCGCCGCTACATGCCGCAGGACGAGAATTACATCTATCCCGCCGACGGCAGCGACAACGGCGCGCGCTATCCCGCGCCGCGCGCGACGAGCCGCCCGCTCTATGACGCGCAGGTCTATCAGCAACAGCCGCAGCAATACTACAATCAGGGCAACGGCCAGCAGGGCAACTACTACCAGCCGCAGCCCCGGCAGGTTTATCAGCCGCGCGGCTATTACTACCAGAACTGACGCTATCTGAACGCCGCGTTGCCGCGCTCGACGATTTTTCGCGCAGCTTGGACGAAGGCACGGGCGACCGGCTCGAGGAGCTCGGGCCCGGTCGCGGCGAAATCGTCCGACGGCGTGTGGAAAGTCCGATGGCGGCCGGCCATGCCGAGCAAATTGGCGTAGCCCGCCGCATGCACATCGCGCAGTTCGCCGACCGCCTGCTTCTCCGTCACCAGCCGTTTTGCATCGACCTTGGCGAAGGCTTCGTCAGTCAGCGCGACGGCGGATTTGCTCAGCACGAGATAACGCTCCTCCTCAGGCCGATCGGTGCGGGCGCCCTCCGCGAAGGCGTAGCAGGCGTTCGATGAGCCGAAGTGAATCCACGCCAGTGTTTCCTTCGGCGCCGGCGCTCCGTTCTTCAGGAACAGCTCCATGCCGCCATGGCCGATCTCATGGCCGGCGGTCGCGATGAAGACGACATGCGCCGGCCATTTTTCGGCAGCGACCGTGCGCGCCAGCGCAAGGAAGTTGGAAATGCCGGGGCCACGTTCGCACACGCAGCCAAGCACGACGGGCTGGGATCTGACCTCGAATCCGGCGGCCTTGAGCTCAGCGGCGATCCACTCGCCGGTGGCGCGATCGCCGGGCGAACCGAACCGGTGCAGACCGAAGGACGCATAACGCGTCACGTCTTCATAGAGGCTCGCACCCGAAAGCACATCCTTGGCTGCCGCCTGCCCGGCCATAAGAACCGCCATGATCGCGATGAACATATGCCGCATCTGGGTTGCTCCCGGTGCCGATCATTTTTCTTGGCGGCCAGTTTCGGCCCTCCGCGGCCGTCGTCAACCGCCCTCGCCGAATCAAATCACTGCCGCGCTGGATGGACGCAGGCAGGATCCGACAGGAACCGCGGGGACAGAAGCGCCTCGCAATCGGGCCCAAGCGCGGAAATCGCGCCAGCCTGTGCACGCACGGATTGAGCACTCGGACGACGCAGGAAAGCAACAGTCCCCAACCTTCAACGCTGCGGCGTTCCGGCCAAATTGACAACCAGAAGGTCGCCCGTATTGTCATTCTGATTGTTTCTGGGACATGACATGACACGCGAGCAGATTTCGGATTTCTGCGTTACCGCCCTGGCGAATATCCTGCGAATTTCGAGGGACCGAGTTGACATCGGCACGAAATTCAATCGTCTCGGCCTCGATTCGGCGATGTTGGTCTACCTGATGATGGAACTCGAGGAGAAGCTCGACCTCGAACTGTCGACGGACGACTTTTACGACCATCCGACCGTTGAGGCCTTGTCGCGATTTCTCGCTGACAAGCGTGCAATCCGCCCCGCCGCCTGAGGGCGGCTGAAGCCGGCGCAATCCACATGGAAACCTTCCGCTCGCTGGTGGCACTGCTGGCCCGGCGTGCGGCGGAGCAGGCCGACGACCGTGCCTATGTCTTCGTCTCCGATCGCGGGACGGAGGAAGCTGTGCTCACCTTCCGCCAGCTGCATGACTCCGCATCCACGCTTGCGTCGCGCCTGACCGCGGCCGCACGGCCCGGCGACCGCGCCATCCTGGTGTTTCCGCCGGGCATCGAATTCATGGTGGCGTTCTTCGGCTGCCTGATGGCCGGCATCATCGCCGTGCCGATGATGATGCCGCGGCGAAACAGCGCGCGCGATGCCAGCGCCGCCATCCTCGCCAATTGCACGCCGGCGCTGGCCCTGACCAATTCGGCCATCGCGCTCCGTGGTGAACTGAGAGCACGCTTCGCGCAGGAGAACATTCGCTGGATCGAGGTCGATCTCGCCGTGGCCGACGGTGAGACATTCGAACTTCCCGAGCCGGCGCCTGACGACACCGCCTTCCTGCAATATACCTCCGGCTCTACCTCCGAGCCCAAAGGCGTGATGGTGAGCCATGCCAATCTGCTCGCCAATCTCGAGATGATCCGGATCGCGCTCGGCAACACCCGGCAATCGACTTACGTCAATTGGGTGCCGCTCTATCACGACATGGGGCTGATCCTGAACGCGCTGCAAGCACTCTATGTCGGCGCGACCTGCGTGCTGATGGCGCCGAACGCGTTCATGCAGCGGCCGCTCGGCTGGCTGCGCGCGATCTCGCACTATCGCGCGGAAGTCGCGTGCAGCCCGAATTTCGGCTTCGACCTCTGCGTCAGCCGCTTCCGCGCCGATCAGATGGAGGGCATCGACCTGTCCTCGCTCAGGATCGCGCTGAACGGCGCAGAGCCGGTGCATGCGGAAACCATCGAACGGTTCATCCAGACATTTGCGCCGCACGGATTCGATCCGCGCGCGATGTATCCCGCCTACGGCATGGCGGAAGCGACGCTCCTGATTTCCGGCGGACACCGCGGCGGCGGTCATGTCACACGCAGCGTGAGCCGCACGGCGCTTCAGGCGCACGCGGCGGAGACGCCTTCCGATGCGGAAGACACGCAAGTCGCCGTCGGCTGCGGGCGCGCACTCACCGGCGAGCGGATCGCCATCGTGAACGCGGACGACCGCACACGCCTGCCCGCCGACCGCGTCGGTGAGATATGGGTGAATGGCGCCAATATTGCCCGCGCCTATTGGCGCAACGGCGAGGCGACGCGCGAGGGGCTCAATGCGCAGATTGCCGGCGAAGGCGGGCCGTGGCTGCGCACAGGCGACCTCGGCTTCGTCGACGTCACAGGCGAACTGTTCGTCACGGGTCGGATCAAGGACCTCATCATCATCCGCGGCATCAACCATTATCCGCAGGACGTCGAGCGCACCGTGCAATCGCTCGACGGAGCTTTGCGCGAAAACTGCGGCGCGGCGTTCTCGGTGCAGGACGAGAGCGGCGAAGAGACGCTCGTCATCGTTCCAGGAGATCGAGCGCACCGCGCGCCACTCGATCGACACCGACGCGATCAAGGGCCTGATCCGCGAGGCTGTCGCCGACCACCACGAGCTCTCCGCGCGCCACATCGCGCTGATCCGTCCCGGCGCGCTGCCGAAGACCACCAGCGGCAAGATCCAGCGCAAGCTGGCGCGCAGGCTCTGGTTCGACGGTGGCTTCGAGGGGATCGGCTGAGCCGGCTCAGAAATCGATCTTCGCACCCTCCCCGTCGCGCAGGCTCGCTGCGATTCCCTGCTCGAGCTTGCGCGCGAGGATCGCGCGGTAGTGGATGAAGTCGGCAAAATTGGAGCGGTCGCGCGTGAGATCGTTATCGACGCGATAGCTGATGAAATTGCTGCGCGGCCGGCCCGCGACCACCTGTTTCAGCGCGGCGTCGCAGGCGCTGCGCTCCAGGGCGATTTCCGTACCGGGCTTCGGCACCGTGGTTGCGAGGGTCGGCGGCACGATGATCACGACGGGCACATCGGCCGGCAATGTCCTGACGGTATCTGCCAGCACAGCGATCTCGGGAAATGTCGCCCGCATCCCGGCGGACAAGGACGGCGCCGGATCCCTGGGCCAGCCGACTTCCTTGAATTGGCCCGGCGGCCAGATGTCCTCGTAGCTGACAAAGCCGTCGGGGTTCATCCGTGGTCGCCGGCCCAGCCCGATACTGATCCGCTGAAAAGCCTGCTCGATCGCCTGCCAGGAGATCAGACGTGCAGCGTAAGTGACGACGCTTCTGTCATAGAGCCAGTCGGGAAACGGGACGCCGCCGACCTCCTTCGCCCGCGCATGCTCGCACCAGCCGGGGTCGGCCACGATCACCAGTGCGCCGACCTCCCGGTGATTGCGGAGGAAGAAGTCCAGCACCGCAAGCTCCTGGCGGGGAAAAGCACCGGTCATGTAGAGCTGCACGAACCGCAGGCCGGTCGCACGCGACAATTCCGTCGGCTCGATCATCTGCGCTGTCGAATTGCCCAGGATGGCAGCATTGAAATCCGGATTCCTGGCGCGGCTCGCGGCCGTGATCTGGGTGAGCCGATTGTCGACGCCGTCAATGCCGAGCAGGCCGAGCTTGCCGCTGTCATAGGGATCGACCGCCACCATCAGTGCGAGCACCAGCAGCGCAGCGCCGATCAGCGTGCCCAGGCACGCGAGCAGGCTCCGGCCCCAGCCGGGGTCGGTCTCAGAACTTGAAGTAGACGAAGTCATGGAGATCCCGACCACCCATGTGGAGCAGCAATGCGAATAGCCCAAGACCGAGCAGACCCGCGAGCCACGGATTGGGACGGCGCGTGAGCACCGCCACGATGTCCTGGCTCGCCGGCAGCAGGAAGGCGAAGAGCGGCGCCGCGATCAGCGGCCACAAATGCTTTCCGTGCTCGAGCGGCAGCGGCGAAACCAGTCCGGCAAACACATGCCAGGCCGCTTCCACCGATCCCGCACGGAAGATCGCGCCGGTCGCGAGCACGAACAGCACGGTAAGCGCCCAGCCGAGCCATGACGGCAAATCCGGGCCATAGCGGCGCCACAGCGTGCAGGCGACCAGTGCAAGCCCGTGCAGCACGCCCCACAGCACGAAGTTCCAACTCGCGCCGTGCCACAGGCCGCACAGCGCCATCGTGATCATCATCGCGGCGAAAAACTGGACGGGAAGCCAGCGCCGCGGCAGCAGGCGCAGATTGACCAGCGGATAGAACACGTAGTCGCGCAGGAACAGCATCAGGGTGATGTGCCAGCGCTGCCAGAAATCCTGGATGTTGGTCGAGCGCAGCGGTGCATTGAAATTGTACGGCAGCTGCACGCCGAACAGCAGGCCAAGGCCGATCGCGATGTCGGAATAGCCGGAGAAATCGAACAGGATCTGGAAGGAGAAGCAGAAGGCGAGCCAGGCATCGCCGCTCGGGAGCGGCCCGTTCGCTGCCTGGGTGTAGATGGGATCGAGCAGATGCGCGATGCCGTCGGCGATCACGACTTTCTCGAACAGGCCGATCGCAATGAAGCAGGTCGCGACGCAGAACTGGCGCTGCCAGCCCGGCACGTAGACCTGCCTGCCGAACTGATGCATCACCTCCGACCAGCGCGCCAGGGGGCCGGCGATCGCCTGCGGGAAGAAGGCGATGTAGAGCGCGTAGCGGTCGAGCGCATAGAGCGGCGCCCTGCCGCGCTTCAGATCGACCAGATACATGATGTGGTGGAAGGTGAAGAAGGAGATGCCGAGCGGCAGCCCGATGTCGAGCGCCGGCAGCGTCGTACCGAGCACGAGGCCGAGATTGGCGAGAAGGAAGTTGGCGTATTTGAACAGCGCCAGCACCGCGAGATCGAGCACGATCACGAGCGTCAGCAGCGTCGGCCACTTCACGCGCCCATAGGCGATCGAGGCAAGCCAATTGATCGCGATCGAGCCGATCAGGAGCAGGATGAAGGACGGGCTGCCCCAGGCATAGAAGGCGAGCGACAGCGCGACCTGCACGCCGATGCTCGCAAATGCGGATAGGGATCGGCCAGGCGGTAGATCAGCAGCGCCGCCGGCAGGAAGACCAAGAGAAAGGGATAGTCGTTGAACAGCATCGGTTCAAAGCTGAGCCATCGCCGGCGTTGCGCCGGCCGATGATGTCAGCCCGTTTCCAGGTCGGGCGTCGCGTCGCCCGGCTGCCGCGACATGCGCCGGGCGATCTTCTCCTCGCTGGGCACCTTGACGTCCCAGGCTAGTCCGAGCGCTTCCAGTGCGCGGATGAAGATAAAGCCGGGATCGAACTCGAACCAGCGCAGGCCGAAGGCCGCGGAATACGGAAAGGCATGGTGATTGTTGTGCCAGCCCTCGCCCCAGGCGAGCCAGGCCATCACGCCGAGATTCCTGCTGCTGTCGTCACGGGTGACGAAGGGCTGCGCGCCAAAGCTGTGCATGACGGAGTTGATGGCGGACATGGTCTGCTCGACCACGAACATGCGCACCACGCCGCCCCAGAGCAAGCCGGTCAGCGCGCCCCACAGGCTCATGGTGGCAAGGCCGCCGATCGCGGCCGGCAGCACCAAGCCGAGACCGACCCAAGTGTAATAGTAGCTGTTGACGGCAACCAGCCTGCGATCCGCCATCAGATCCGGGACATAGTGCGCGACGTTGGGATAATCGTGCGCGATCATCCAGGTCAGGTGCGCGTGCAGGAAGCCGCGCAGGCGGCCGAACGGGCCGTCGCCATGCAGCCGCGGCGAATGCAGATCGCCATCGTGATCAGACAATTCGTGATGCCGGCGGTGCATTGCCGCCCAGGACAGCATGGGACCGCGGCCTGCCATCGATCCCATCACGGTCAGGATCGCGCTCATTGCCGTAGAGGTCGCGAAGGCGCGGTGGGTGAAGAGGCGGTGATAGCCGACGGTGAGGCCGAGGCCGGTGACCAGCCAGAAGCCGAAGAACAGGCCGAGCTCCATCGCGCCGATCGGGCGGGAGAACAGAAGGGCCAGCGCCACCAGCGTGCCGGCCAAGGGCAAAACGTCGAAAAGGATGAAATGCCGCCGCTGCAGCCGATGAAAATGCCGGCTGCGGATAATGCGGTGATCGCGTTTCTGTTGCACGTCGGGATTCCAGGGCAGCTTCCATGAGTACATACCCGCCGGGCGAGCGCAACCCAAGCCACCGCCCAAGGTTTCAACAGGCGCGAAAGCCTATAGAATGGACGCGCCGCGCCGAAATGCGTTCAGATTCGGCCTTTTTCCGCTTGTTCTGCGAGCCACCATGCCATCCCGTGCTGCGACAATCTTGACCGTGCTGTTACTTCTCATTGCGGGAAAGGCCATGGGATTTGATTCGGGATTTGATTCGGGATTTGACCTCGAGGCCCATCGCGGCGGGCGGGCACTGTTGCCGGAAAACACTCTTCCGGCCTTCGCCAATGCGCTGTCGATGGGCGTGGGCACGCTGGAGCTCGACGTCGGCATTTCCGCCGACGGCGAGGTCGTCGTCTCGCATGAGCGCGGGCTCAATCCCGATCTGGCGCGGGATGCGAGCGGCACCTATGTCGCCCCGCCCGCCACGCCTTTCGCAAGATTGCGTTTCGCCGAGGTCAGGACCTACGACGTCGGCCAGATCCGGCCAGACAGCCCTTACGCCAAGCAATTCCCCGACCAGCGCGCCGTACCCGGGACACGCATTCCGACCTTGAGCGAGCTGTTCACGCTGGTGCGCAAATCCGGCAACACGCGCGTGCGGTTCAACATCGAGACCAAGATCGATCCGAACCATCCGGACGAGACGCTCGATCCGCAAACTTTCGTCACCAAGCTGCTTGCGCTGATCGAATCCGAAAAATTCTCCGACCGCGTCATGATCCAGTCGTTCGACTGGCGAACTCTGCAGCTCGTCCAGCAGCGGGCACCGAAGATGCCGACGGTGTACCTGACGCTCCAGCGCGGCTCGGGCCGGACGGTGGCGCTGGACAAGGCGACCAACTGGACCGCGGGATTCAGCCCGGCCGACCACGGTTGGCTCGCTGCCGCGAACGATCAAGGCTGCGGGCGGCGCGATCTGGTCGCCCTATTTCGGCGATGTGACCGCGGCGCTCGTCTCGGAGGCGCACGGCCTCGGGCTGCGCGTCGTGGTCTGGACCGTCAACAAGCCCGAAGACATGGCGCGCATGATCGAGATCGGCGTCGACGGCATCATCTCCGACAGGCCCGACCTGCTGCGACAGGTCGCAGGCGAGAAGGGAATTGCGTTGCCCGCGGGGACACCGGTGGAGCCGTAGAAGGGGCCCCTACTCCCCGTCCCGCAAACGCCGATACAGCGCGCCCAGAATATTGGAGTAATCGTCGGTCCAGACCCGCACCCTGTCGTCAGCTTCGGTCTGCTCCCAAACTTTCGACGATGCGAGCCTGCCGACATCTTCCTCCTCGCGGGCGGAGATGACGACGTCGGTCGAGAAGATGTAGTCACCATCGCGGCCGGAATCCTCGTTGTAGACCCAGCTCTTGAGATCGTTGGCGTCGGCGATGCCGACCACGACGGTCTCGAGATCGAGGTGCCGGTTGGAGACGTGCATCACCACGGCGCCGTGCGGAGCGAGCTTGTCCTTGTAGATCTTCATCGCCTCTTCGGTCGCAAGATGGATCGGGATGGCATCCGACGAATAGGCATCGACGATAATGAGATCGTAGGCGCCGTCGGGCTCCTTCGCGAAGGTGAGGCGGGCATCGCCGATCACCGGCTTCAAATCCGGCAGGCAGCTCGAGATATAGCGGAAATTCTTCGGATCACGGGCGGCATCGACCATGGACTGGTCGATCTCGAAGAATGTCCAGCTCTCGCCGGGCTCGGCGGCGCAGGCGAGCGTGCCCGATCCGACGCCGATCGCGGCGACCTTCAGCGGCGCGCCCTTGCGTTCCCGGATCGCGCTGACGGCCTGACCGATGCCGCCGTCCTTGTGATAATAGGTGATCGGTTCGGGCCGCCCGGTGACCGGCGTGCCGTCATTGTTGAGGAAGCGCTCGGCGCCGTGGATCGTGGTGCCGTGCATCAAGACGTGGAAATAGCCGCCGGGCGTCACCACGATCTTATGCACGCCGAAGAAGCTGCGCACCGTGGTGACGCGGCCTTCGTCCGCCGGATAAATGCGGATCAGTGCCAGCGCGAGCGCGACGGTGGCGAAGATCTTCCAGCGGCCGGCGTTGACCGCCAGGACCAGCAGCGCGGCGAGCACGCCGATGCTGCCGGCCACCCAGACGCGGTGATCCTCGAACCAGGCCGACAGCCCCCCCGTCGTAATGGACGGCACAACGAGCACGACGGCGAGCGCGGCCAGCGCCAGCCAGTACCATTTGACGATGCCCGCCAGCCGCTCGCTCGCGGGCGGCCGGCACAGCGCGGCAAGCGCAACCAGGATCGGATATTCGGCGATCCAGGAGAAGGTAAAGGGCGCAACGAGCCCTGCAAACAAGCCGCCGACCATGCCGCCGAACGACAGCGCGACGTAGAATCCGGTGAGATATTTGGCGGCCGGCCGGGTCCGCGCCAGTTCGCCGTGGCAGGCCATGGCGATGACGAAGAAGCACAATTGATGGCCGCCAAGCGTCAGCAGCAGGTTCTGTTCGCCGCCGAACGCCAGCAGGAAGACAACGCCCGCGATCGCGACCGGCTGGAGCATCAGCATCCATTTGTGCGGCAGCAGCGGCCGCGACTGGAACACCACCACCCAGGTCAGGAGGTACAGCGACAGCGGCAGCACCCACAGCAATGGCGCCGCCGCAACGTCGGTCGAGATGTGCGCGGTGACGGCGATGAGCAGGCCGGACGGCACTCCGGCGAGAAAGATCCAGCGCAGCCGCGTCAGGAAACCCGGGGCCGGAGCATTCAGATCCTCGGTTCGCGCATTGACGATTGCCAACTTCGGCGAGCGCAATAACAGCACACCGCATGCGGCGATCAGGAGGATCAGAATGCCATAACCGCCGGTCCAGAGCCGGTTCTGCGTGTGCAGCGTGAACATCGGCTCCAGCAGGAACGGATAGGATAGCAGGGCGAGGAAGCTACCGATGTTGGAGGACGCGTAGAGGAAATATGGATCGTGTCCGGCAGGATGCCCGGTGCGGACGAACCAGGCCTGCAACAACGGATTGTTGGCGGCGAGCGCGAAGAACGGCAACCCGATCGAGATCACGAACAGGCCGAGCAGCCAGATCGCGTAGCCCGAAGCAGGCGGATCGCCATAGGCGGAGGCGATGCCGAGCGGCAGCGTGACGAACGCCGTAATCAGCAGCAGGAGATGCACCACCACCGGAACGATGCGGTTCCTCACCTGCATCAACAAATGCGCATAGGCGTAGCCCGCCAGCAGCAGCGACTGGAAGAACACCATCGCCACCGACCACACCGCCGGCGAGCCGCCGAGCCGCGGCAGCACCATTTTCGTGAACAGCGGCTGCACCGAGAACAGCAGTAGCGCGCTGACGAAGATCGCGGCGGTGTAGACCGTCAGCAGCAGCCGGTTGCGTGACGAGGACGGCTGCTCCGTGGCGGCGGGTTGCACGATCGAATCCATGGAAGCTCCAGCAAGAACGTTTTCCAGCGAAATGGGCACCGGTTCGCGCGCGAAAACGCGTCGGATTACTCCTCCGGCGGGCGCCGGACGCGCGCAATGGAGCACACGGCGCCTGAACGGGCAATAAAGGGTCTCGTGATGTTGCAGCGGAGAATGCTTGATATACAGATGTCATTCCGAACCTGGTCGTTCAGACCGTCCCGGAATGAATGTGGAACAGCTTGACTCCTTCATGATCGAAACCGACGTCATCATCATCGGCGCTGGCCATAACGGCCTGACCTGCGCGGCCTATCTCGCGATGGCCGGCTTGCGCGTGCACGTGGTCGAGCGCCGCAAGGTGGTCGGCGGGGCCGCGGTCACGGAGGAGTTTCATCCGGGCTTCCGCAATTCGGTCGCGGCCTACACCGTGAGCCTGCTCAATCCGCAGGTGACCCGTGACCTCAAGCTGGCCGAGCAGGGCCTGCGGGTCGTCGAGCGGCGCGCGCAGAATTTCCTGCCCGCGCCCGACGGCAGTTATCTCCTCACTGGCGAAGGACGGACGAAGGCGTCCGTCGCACGGCTGAGCGCCCATGACGCAAACGCGCTCGACGGATTTTCGCGCGAGTTGGAGGATATCGCCGACGTGCTCAGGCAATTCGTGCTGCGCGCGCCGCCCAACATGCTCGACGGTTTCGGCGCGCCTGCGATCCGCGAGGCCGTGAATGCATTCCAGAGCGCCAACATCCTGCGTGGGCTGTCGCTGGAGCAGAGCCGCAATCTGCTCGATCTCTTCACCCGCTCGGCCGGCGAGATGCTGGACGAACGTTTCGAGCACGATCTGGTCAAGGCGCTGTTCGGCTTCGACGCCATTGTCGGCAACTACGCCAGCCCCTACGCCGCGGGCTCGGCCTATGTGATGCTGCATCACGCCTTCGGCGAGGTGAACGGCAAGAAGGGTGTCTGGGGCCACGCCATCGGCGGCATGGGCGCGATCACGCAAGCCATGGCGCGCGCCGCGCGCGACCGCGGCGTTGTGATCGACACCGATGCGGGCGTGCGCGAGGTCATCGTCGAGCGCGACCGCGCGGTCGGCGTGGCGCTGGAGAACGGGACGACCATCCGCGCGAAATATGTCGCGGCCAGCGTCAATCCGAAGCTGCTCTATACGCGGCTGATCGCCGCCGATGCCCTGCCCCAAAACTTCCTCGACCGCATCCGGCACTGGAAGAACGGCTCCGGTACCTTCCGCATGAACGTGGCGCTGGACCGTCTGCCCTCCTTCACGGTGCTGCCCGGCGACGGCGATCATCTCACCTCGGGTATCATCCTGGCTCCGAGCCTCGGCTACATGGACCGCGCCTTTCTCGATGCCCGCGCGCACGGCTGGAGCCGAGAGCCTGTCGTGGAAATGCTGATCCCCTCGACGCTCGACGACACGCTCGCGCCCGCAGGGCAACATGTCGCGAGCCTGTTCTGCCAGCATGTCGCGCCGGAGCTTCCCGATGGAAAGTCGTGGGACGACCATCGCGACGAGGTGGCCGACCTCATGATCGCGACGGTGGACAAATACGCGCCGGGTTTTGCGACAAGCGTGCTCGGCCGCCAGATCCTGTCACCGCTCGACCTTGAACGGCAGTTCGGCTTGTTGGGAGGCGACATATTCCACGGCGCGCTGACGCTGAACCAGCTGTTCTCGGCGCGGCCGATGCTGGGCCACGCCGATTATCGCGGGCCCCTGAAGGGCCTTTATCACTGCGGCTCCGGCGCCCACCCCGGCGGCGGCGTCACCGGGGCCCCCGGTCACAACGCCGCGCAGGCGATCCTGAGGGATCACCGCTCGCTGTTCGGAAGCCGTGGATAGGTCTGTGGACAAGCTGTTGGTAACGCTGTGAAAGGGCGGTAGTGTCTCAGTTTGAAATTTCATCGGCTTCGCGCTTCTTGTAGCGACCGCGAACGGCCGGGACCGGGTTGGCGGCATCGATCAGCGCGACCAAGTCCGTCATCTTCATAACCCGGTCGATCAAGCCAGCAGCCATTGCCGGGGTAGCGCCAAGCGTCTTGTGGACGCGGCAGAAGTTGTAGAACACGAAATAGAGCGCCAGCGCGTGGCAGTGGTTCTCAAACTTCTTGCTGAACGCATTAGTCGGACGGGTGAACCGGCGCATTGACATGCGCATGGTGAGGTTCTGGCGCTCGATAAAGGACGTATTGATGAGGTCTGGGTCCGGGTTGCCCATGATCGGGGGCTTAACCGCGCCGATGCACTTGGGCAGGCTGTAGCGGCCAGCGTCAGCATAGTCGGTCGCGAAAATCTTGTTCAACATCGCATAGTCCGCGTCAAAATCGACCTCTGCCACGGCCTTGAGATAGGCCTTGTGGCCGTCCGTGGTGAACTGGACGCGGTTGGCAAGGCGGGCCTTCAAATCCCCCATGAAGGCAATACCGGTGTGCTGGCTGCGGTCGCCAACGTGCCATGACACGATCAGTTTGGAGTCGGCGTCCAGCGCCGTCCACGTCCAGACGTCGCCAGCGCCCTCAGGGGCGGCCTTGGCGAACTTGACGTTCTTCTGCTTGGCGTAGCTGAACGACCAAATCTCATCGCACTGGACGGCCTTGGCGGTTACGCCGCGCACCGTAACGTCGAGGAAGCGCGCACAAGCCAGCCCGGCGTCAATCAGAAGCTTAGAGACGGTATTGATTGAGACGCCCGTTACTCGCGAGATCGACCGCATGGACGACCCCTCGCAGAGCATCTGGAGGATTTGAACGCGGGTCTGGGCCGGGAGCTTGTTCATGCCCCATCCAACCCGAAATATTTCGTCATTGTCAAGCACATAGTTCAGTTTAAGCCATTGCATTAAACCGACTTGAACGATATAAGAATCAATGCTATACGGCTCGGATGGATATTGTGTTCGCAGACCCAATACTTGCGCTGATCGAGACGGACGAAGCCGGGCAAACGCGGCTCCCCGTTCCGGTCATCAAGTCGGCTCGGCGGAAACTAACCGTCATCCGCTCCGCGCCGGATGATCGTGCGCTGAGGAACTGGAAAAGCCTGCACTACGAAAAACTGAAGGGGGATCGTGATGGCTATCGGTCAGTCCGGGTCAATGAAAAATACTGGATCGTGTTCTCGCTCGACGAAACCACTAGGCCGCCCACCGTCACGATAGTTGCAATTGAGGATTATCACTGATGGCACAGATCAAAATCGCATCCGTGGACCATCCGGGCACGTTCATTGCTGAAGAGCTTGAGGCCCGTGGATGGTCCCAGACGGATTTGGCATACATCCTTGATATGAAGGTGCAGCAGCTCAACCCGCTGCTTAATGGCAAGGCCAACATCACTCCGGATTTGGCCGCCGCTCTTGGCGATGCCTTCGACATGCCCGCAGAGTTTTTTGCAAACTTGCAGAAGCTTTACGAGCTTAATCGGGTCAAGCCGGTCGATCCAGGGGTGAGAACTCGCGCGGCTTGGGCCGCATGGTTTCCAGTCCGGGAAATGATAAATCGCGGATGGATCGAGGAGACCGAGCCTAGCCTACTTGATGTTCAGATGCTCCGGTTTTTCAATAAGAATCGAGTAGAGGATATCCCCTTCATTGGGTCGGGCGGCGTGCCCGCGCACGCTTCTAAGAAAAGCAGCGCGTATGGTGAGCCGACGGCAATCCAGTATGCATGGCTGCATCGGGTGATGACAATTGCGAAAATGCAAGAAGCTCCTCCGTACTCCGAGGAGAACCTTAGGAAGAATCTCGGACGCATTAGAGCGCACCTTCTCGATAAGGAGGATTTGATTCGCATTCCTGAAATTCTTCGAGCGTGCGGCGTTCGCTTCTCGCTGGTTGAGGCGCTGTCTAAGTCAAAGATTGATGGCGTGTGCGTATGGATTGACGGTCAGCCAGCTATCGGAATGACCACCCGTCTTGACCGATTGGATAACTTCGCTTTCGTTCTTCGCCATGAAATTGAACACGTTCTACAAGGTGACGGCAGGGAGGAAACTTTCGCGCCAGTCGATGAGCTAGACGCCTCCGATGTTGCGGGGGCAACAGACAAGCCGAAGGAGGAGGTCAGGGCAAATGATGCGGCGGCTGAGTTTTGTATCCCAAAGGCGCAGTTACATTCGTTCCTCGCGAGGAAAGGCCAATACATCTCAGAACAGGATGTCATTGGATTTGCCGCAAGGCTTGAAATTCATCCGGCCATCGTGGTCGGGCAAATCCAGCATAGGCGTCAAAACTATGCATGGCTGCGCAAATATCAAACCAGCATTCGAGACTACCTGATGGATTGGGAATTCATTGATGGTTGGGACCGAAAATTCCCAACCGGACTCTAGGAGGCCAGAATGGCTAGTAATTTTGATCAGCAGTTATTCGATGCGTGGAATGAGTACGAGGCATTCACTGGCGAACCAGCCAACAATCCAGACGACTTTCTTGTCTGGGCCTTGGAGACTAAAAAGCTCGCACCCGGCCCGCAAGACATTCGCAAAATCTTCCGCAGAGCCATCGGGCGGGTGTTGAGGCAGGCTACCCGCATGGATGATGCGGGCTTTTCCTATCGCGCGAAACAGAGCCTGATTCTAATGGACGAGAGCGGACGCCAGTACCGTATGGTGTTCGATACGGATAGCGGTGGAACGCCGAACCTTCGTCAGAAGGCGACCCGTCAACGGCGGGATGCGGTTGCAAGCGACGTTTACCGAGCCGTCTGCGATGTCGAACACATGAACAAGACGTTCCCAGACGAACCGCAATTGAACTTCTGGTTGGACTTCGCGGAAGATGTTGCAGAGCGGCGCGCCGCTGATCTATTGAATCGCGACAAGGACGACGACGAGGACGACCAGGACGAGGCGGCTTAATGGCGCGAGGACCCAAGGGCGAAAAGCGTCCGGGCGACGTTATAGGGGCCGCAATCATGGTCGGCCGCATTGCCACGGGCGAGATCGAGGAACCTACCGGCAAGGCTCCCAACCGCGCCAAGGGTGGGCGCAAGGGCGCCAAGGCCCGCGCCCGGGTGCTGAGCCCTCAGGAGCGTTCCGAAATAGCCAGAGCCGCCGCTACCGCCCGTTGGAAGAAAAGCTAGCGGTAAGCTTCGCAAGGGAGGTGGGTATATGGTGTTGCTACGTTATGTGTTGCTCTGCGCAACATCGGCGGTGCTGGCCTTTATTACGTATGGGCTGCTTTACGTCAGGGAAATGACCGATATAGATCGGTGGTCAGGTATCGTCGCCTTCATTCTGCTCTTGTTCAATTTCGCTTACATCTACCTTAGCTCGCCAACACAGCGAGCAGCAGAAAGCCCTTGATTTCAAACTGAGACACTAGCGAAAGGGCGGTGGGTTGCCCGTCTCGGCCCGCCGGGCCAAGCCGGGCACAAGTCGGTGGAAAATCTGGGGATGAGTACCGGATAAGGCCGTGGACAATGTCCGGAGAACGAGCGGATAGCCGGTGGGCATCTCCTTCGAAACCCAGTCCCCAAAACGACTTCGCCCGCCAGGGGCAATACCCCGACGGGCGCTGGTCGAAAACAGTCTTATGAAAAAGTAACGCCGCTGAAAAATGGGAGGCGGAAATTACTTCAAGGAGGTGCTAATCGAAGTGAACTTCTCGTTCATCGTAGTACCCAGGCTGTTCACCACCGTGATGATCGCCAGCGCGATACCGGCTGCGATCAGGCCGTACTCGATTGCGGTTGCACCCGAATCGTCGGACCAGAACTTCAAAATCATGCGCTTCAAGTTTCGCCTCCATCTCCTTTTCAAGCTGTGTTGGTTGGCCCCAACATCCGGAAGTATACGGAGCACAACCTGCGGTCGGGTTAACCCCAAGATTGCAAGTTGTGCGAAAAATTGGGAACAAAAGTTCCAAAAATTGAACCGGACGGAACCCTAGGGATGCAGCCCTCCCCCACCCATCGCGCCAGCTTTTCGATCGGCAGCGAGATCGCCGCCAAGCGTGTTGTGGACGTGCTCAACGAGGTGTTTTTCGAGGGCGATGCGGCGGTCGCCGCCTTCGAGCAGCCGAACGGACAATGGGACGTCGCGCTGCATTTCGCAGACGCGCCGGACCAGGCATGGCTGCGCGAACTCGTTGCAACCTCAGCAGGAAACGAGTTCGCGGCAACGCTCGCCTTCGACACGATCGAGGCCAAGGACTGGGTCAAGGCGAGCCTGGAAGATCTCGTCCCGGTGCCGGCCGGGCGCTTCGTCGTTCACGGCAGCCACGACCGCGACCGCGTGACGCCAAACAAGCTCGCCATCGAGATCGAGGCGGCCCTCGCCTTCGGCACCGGCCATCACGGCACAACGCGCGGCTGTTTACTGTTGCTTGACCATGTCCTCAAGAGTTCCCGACCAAGGAACCTGCTCGACCTCGGCACCGGGACCGGCGTGCTGGGAATAGCGGCGGCGAAGGCGCTGCATCGCGCCGTGCTGGCCTCCGACATCGACCGCGGCCTCGGTAAGGGTAGCAGCCGAGAACGCCTCCTTGAATGAGGTTGGTCACCACGTGCGGCTGATCTGCGCCACCGGCTTCGCCGCGCCTGATTTTGGCAGATACGGCCCGTTCGACCTGGTGCTGGCCAACATCCTTGCCAACCCGTTACGGCAATTGGCGGGCCCGATGACGGGCCACCTCGCGCCCGGCGGACGCGTCATCCTCTCCGGCCTGTTGACACCCCAAGCCCCCGCCGTGATCGCCGCCTACCGCGCGCGCGGCCTCGTGCCGTTGAAGCATTTGCGGATCGAAGGGTGGAGCAGCCTGTTGCTGCGGAAGCTTTCGTAGGGTGGGTTAGCGCTGCGTTCGACGCTGCGCTACTTCGCAGGCTTCTCGTCACTGCGCGTCGATGCGCGCAACGCCCGCTTTGCGCGGCGTTCGGCGAATCGATTGATCATCTGGCTAAGGAGGCCGCGCGGCTTCTTCGGTGTCGCCGCAGTCGGGGCGCGGCGCACCGGCGGCGGAATCTTCTCAAACGTGAACGCTGGCATCGTGTGTCCCCTCGCCGTTGAGATGAACCACTTGCTCGAATTTCCCTGTTATCCGGACGAAGCGCACTGCTGCATCCCGTACTCCATCCAATTCGAATGGAACTTGTTCAAGCACAGTCCATGCCAGATGCGGCCTCGAATGCGTCTACATTGCGGACTGATCGTCATGATCCTAAAGTGATCCACCATGTTCGAAGCGCATTTCCAGACATTCGAGGAGCCCGAGGCCGGCGTCGCATTGACGGCCCGGCTGGCCATGCTCCGTGAAGAGCTCGCCCGCCGCAAGCTGACCGGCTTCGTGATCCCGCGCGCCGATCAGCAGCAAAATGAGTATGTGCCGCCCTCGGAAGAGCGTCTGGCCTGGCTGACCGGTTTTACGGGCTCAGCGGGCTTGGCGGTGGCGCTGACGCACGAGGCCGCATTGTTCGTCGATGGCCGCTACACGATCCAGGCGGCCAAGCAGGTCGATCCAAGGGCCTGGGCCGTGGAATCCCTGATCGATCCGCCGCCGGAAAGCTGGGTATCGGCACACCTGAAGGCAGGTGACCGCCTCGGATTTGATCCGTGGCTGCACACTTTTGCGGCAGCCGAGCGTTTGTCCGCCGCCTGCGCCAAGGCCGGCGCCGAGCTGGTCGCCGTCGACAGCAATCCGGTCGATGCGATCTGGCAGGACCGGCCGCAGCCGCCGATTGCGCCGGTCGCGGTACACGGGATGCAACATGCCGGCGTTACTGAAGCCGAGAAGCTGACGCAGATCAGGAGTGAGATCGGCAAGCTCGGCGCCGAGGCGCTGGTGCTGTCCGACAGCCATGCCGTGGCCTGGACCTTCAACATCCGCGGCGCCGACGTCGCGCATACGCCGCTGCCGCTGTCCTATGCGCTGGTGCCGAAGGACGGACGGCCGACCATCTTCATCGACCACCGCAAGCTCTCCAATCTGACCCGCGACCATCTCGAGCAGTCCGCCGACGTGCGCGAGCCCGACGCGATGGCGCCGACGCTAATGGCGCTCGCCAAGAGCGGTGCATCGATCGCACTCGACAATGCGACTGCGGCCGACGCCCTCAGCCGGCTGATCACGGGCGCCGGCGGCAAGCCGGTGCGCGGCAGCGATCCGATTGCGCTGCTCAAGGCGGTCAAGAACGCGACAGAGATCAAGGGCACGCAGACCGCGCACCGGCGCGACGCCGTGGCGCTGGCGCGCTTCCTCGCCTTCATCGACCGCGAGGCGGCAAGCGGCAAGCTCACCGAGATCGACGCGGTCGAGGCGCTGGAAACATTCCGCCGCGACACCGGCGCGCTGAAGGACGTGTCATTCCCGACCATATCAGGCACGGGCCCGAACGGTGCCATCGTGCACTACCGCGTCACCCGCAAAAGCAACCGGCGGATCGTCCCCGGCGATCTCCTGCTGATCGATTCCGGCGCGCAATATGAAGACGGCACCACCGACGTCACCCGCACCATGGCGGTCGGCGACCCCACCGGCGAGATGCGCGACCGCTTCACGCGCGTGCTGCGCGGACACATCGCGATCGCACGCGCGATCTTTCCCGACGGCACCACCGGCGCGCAGCTCGACACACTCGCGCGACAATATCTCTGGGCCGCCGGCGTCGATTTCGAGCATGGCACCGGCCACGGCGTCGGCAGCTATCTCTCGGTGCACGAAGGACCGGCGAGGATTTCGAAGCTCGGCACCACACCGCTGAAGCGCGGCATGATCCTGTCCAACGAGCCCGGCTACTACAAGACCGACGGTTTCGGCATCCGCATCGAGAACCTCGAACTGGTGGTCGAAGCCGACATCAAGGGCGCGGAGAAATCGATGAACGCGTTCGAGACTCTGACCCTGGCGCCGATCGACCGCCGGCTGATCGATGTGGCGATGCTGGGCAAGGACGAGCTCGACTGGCTCAATGCCTACCACGCGCGTGTGAGGGCCGAGGTCCGGCCGGCGCTGGACGAGGCGACCAAGGCCTGGCTCGATCAAGCGACGGCGGAACTAAAGGCGTAAGCACGCCGTCCCGAAGCCGCATGGCACCACGCGATTTGCGCAAGGCTGCTTTCGCAACGGACTCTCATTCTGGCGCGAACCGCGCCCAATTCGTCGCCATCGCGCTCTTATCATAACCGTCCCGGAATTCGTATAGCCGCATTCCGAAACGCCGATATCCGTCTTGCGCGAGCACGCTACAGTCCGATTCGAATTTCCACGAGACGGACACGCATGCACGGCATGATCAGCAAGCCGCCGGAAACGGCGAAGAACATCGCGACCTCGCGCCTGGTGTTGCTGCTGCTCGTCGTCATGACCGGGATCGCGCCGATCTCGCTCTATATGCTGGTTCCGGCGCTGCCGGTGCTGGCGACAACATTTGGCAGCGACATCTCGGTCGCGCAGATGACGGTGTCGCTCTACATGGTCGGCATCGCGCTGTCGCAACTCATCATGGGCCCGCTGTCGGACCGGTTCGGGCGGCGCCCGGTGCTGCTCGGAGGACTGGCGCTGATGGTGGTCGCCAGCATCGCCTGCATCTTCGCGGAAACCCTGCCGCAGCTGATCGCCGCGCGCTTCTTCCAGGCGCTGGGCGGCGCCGCCGGCATGGTGGTGAGCCGCGCCATCATCCGCGACATCTACGCGCGCGACCGCGTCGCCTCGATGATCAGCCTCGTGGTCGCGGCGCTGATGATCGGACAGATGGTCTCCCCGCTCACCGGCGGCCTGATCGAGACCGCATTCGGCTGGCGCGCGATCTTCTACGTCATCACCATCGCCGCGATCATTGTCGCCGTCGGCATCGCGGTCGCGCTCCCGGAGACGCGCCGCACCCGCGCCGCCAGCGGGGGGTTTCGCGGCGACGTCGGCATTCTCATTCGCAACCGCGCCTTCGTCGGCTACGTGATGTGCCAGGTGCTGGCCTCGCAGATCATCTTCACCTTCGCCGGCGGCGGTCCCTACATCGTGGTGACGCAGATGGGCAGGACCAGCGCCGAATACGGCGCGTGGTTTGCAACGACGGGCTTTGCGTATCTCGTCGGCAATCTGCTCTGCGTGCGCTTCGCGCCCAGGCATTCGCTGGAGAAGTTGATCTGGTTCGGCCTCGCGCTCCAGCTTTGCGGCAGCCTTTTGAACCTGCTCTGGAGCTTCACAGGCTGGAACGAGGCGCCGGCATGGCTGTTCGGCACGCAGATGATCGTGATGGCCGGCAATGCCTTCGTGATGGCGAACTCGGCCGCGGGCGCGATCAGCATCCGCCCGGAGGCCGCGGGTACCGCATCAGGCGCGATGGGCTTCCTCCAGCAAGGCATCGGCGCGCTGATGTCGCAGTTCGGCGCCTATCTCGGCGGCCATTCCGCGACCACGCTGCCGCTCACTTCCGCCGTGCTGGCAATCTCTCTGCTCTGCGCCTGCACGATGATCTTCCTCGTCCCCCGCCGCGAGGTGGTGGTGAGCGAGACCTTGATCGAGCAGGCGGAGGAGGAAGAGAGCGGGATGATGTGAGGGGGCGGTATGCCGCCTCCCCGTCATTGCGAGCGAAGCGAAGCAATCCAGAATCTTTCCGCGTTGACAGTCTGGATTGCTTCGCTTCGCTCGCAATGACGAAAGAAAACCTCACTCCCCGATCAGCGTCAACCACTCGTCCTCGGTCAGCACCTTGACACCATGCTTGTTGGCTTCCGCGAGCTTCGAACCCGCTCCGGGGCCGGCGACGACGAAATCGGTTTTCTTGGACACCGATCCGGACACCTTTGCACCTAACCGCTCAGCGGTGGCTTTGGCCTCGTCGCGTGTCATCTTCTCCAGCGAGCCCGTGAACACCACGGTCTTGCCGGCGACGGCGGAGTTGCTCTTCGGCTTCTCGGCGTCGATGATCTCGACCTCCTTGGTGAGCCGCTCGACGATGCCGCGATTGTGGCTCTCGCCGAAATAATCCGCGATGCTCTTGATCACGGTCTCTCCGATCTGGTCGAGCGCATCCATCTCGGCCATCGCCTCCTCGTCGCCCTTGGCGACCTTGAGGCTGGCATCGTGGAAAGCGTCCCAGGAGCCGTAGCCGCGCGCCAGCGCCAGCCCTGTGGTCTCGCCGATATGGCGCATGCCGAGCGCGTAGATAAAGCGCTCCAGTGCAATCTTCCGACGGCTCTCGATCGCGCCAAACAGATTTCGCACCGAGGTTTCGCCGTAACCCTCGATGTCTTCCAGCTTGAGTTTTGCGTTGCGTTTTTCCAGCGTGAAGATGTCGGCCGGCTCCTTCACAAAGCCCTCGTCGAAGAAGTACTGGAGCTGCTTCTCGCCAAGACCGTCGATGTCGAAGGCGCGGCGCGACACGAACAGCTTCAGATGCTCGATCTTCTGATAGGGGCAGGCGAACTCGCCGGTGCAGCGAGCGCGTGAGCCCTCCTCTCCCGCCGCCGTCTCCTCGCGCGTGACATCGGTGTGCAACGGGCAGGGGCACTTCTTCGGAAACTGGAATTCCTTGGCAGCCTTCGGCCGCTTATCTAGGACGACGTCGACCACCTGCGGGATGACGTCGCCGGCGCGCTGGATCACGACGGTATCGCCGATCCTGATGTCGCGGCCCTCGCGCAGCACCTCGCCCTTGTTGCCGATGCCCTTGATGTAGTCCTCGTTGTGCAGCGTGACGTTCTGCACGATCACGCCGCCGACGCCGACCGGTTCGAGCTTGCCCACCGGCGTGAACGAGCCGGTGCGGCCAACCTGGATCTCGATGTCGCGCAGCACCGTCATGGCGCGCTCGGCCGGGAATTTGTGCGCGATGCCCCAGCGCGGCGTGCGCGAGACGAAGCCGAGCCGTTCCTGCCAGTCGATGCGATCGACCTTGTAGACGACGCCGTCGATGTCGTAGTCGAGTTTCGCGCGCTGCTCCTCGATCGAATGATGGAAAGCGAGCAGCTCCTCGACGGAGTGACAGAGCCTGGTCAGCGGGTTGGTCTTGAAGCCGCAGCGCTCGAACCAGTGGATCATGCCGCTCTGCGTGCCCTCCGGCATCGCGCTCATCTCGCCCCAGGCATAGGCGAAGAAGCCGAGGGGGCGCGAGGCGGTGATGGTCGGATCCTTCTGCCGGAGCGAGCCCGCGGCCGAGTTGCGCGGATTGGCGAAGATGGTGCTGCCTTCAGCCTTCTGCCGCTCGTTGAGCGCGAGGAAGGCCTTCTTGGTCATGTAGACCTCGCCGCGCACCTCGCAGATTTCGGGGACGTTGCGGCCCTTCAGCCTCTCGGGCACGTCTTCGAGCGTGCGGATGTTGGCGGTGACGTCCTCGCCTACCGCGCCGTCGCCGCGAGTCGCCGCGGTGACGAGTTCACCGCCCTCATAGCGCAGCGACATCGAGAGGCCGTCGATCTTCGGCTCGGCGGAGAAATCGATCTTGTCGTCGTCGAGCTTCAGGAAGCGCACGATCCGGCCGACGAAGTCGCGCAGATCCTCTTCTGCAAAGGCGTTGTCGAGCGACAGCATGGGGACGGCATGCCGCACCTTCTTGAAGCGGCCTGACGGTGCAGCACCGACTTTCTGCGACGGCGAGTCCGCGCTGACGAATTCCGGAAAGCGCTTCTCGATCGCGTTGAAGCGCTGGCGTAGTGCGTCATACTCGGCATCGGTGACGGTAGGCGCGTCGTCCTGGTAGTAGCGTTCGTTATGCCCCTCGATCTCGAGCGCGAGCCGCATGTGCTCGACCTTGGCCTGCGCCTTGGTGAGGTCGGCGACATCGGGAAGCGGTTTGGATTTTGCTGCTCTGGCCATGGTGCTTGGATACGACGGAGCGGGCGGGAGGGTAAAGGCGGTTACAGTTTCGTACCCCGGACATAACGTTCTGGGTCCCGGCTCGCGCTTCCGCGCGTCCGGGACACGGGGCCTACGCCGTCGCCGCCTTGAGCAGCCGGTCGGCGGCAGCCCTCGCCTCGGCGGTGATCTCGGCGCCGGCGAGCATGCGGGCGATTTCCTCGCGGCGGTGGTCGGCGGCCAGAGCATTGACGCGGGTGGCGACGCGCTTGCCCTTGTCCAGCGCGTCCTTCGAGATCAGCAAATGCTGGTCGGCCCGGGCGGCGACCTGCGGGGCGTGGGTGACGGCCATCACCTGGACCTTGCCGGCGAGCCGCGCCAGGCGCCCGCCGATGGCGTCCGCGACCGCGCCTCCGACGCCGGTGTCGATCTCATCGAATACCAGGGTCGGCGCCGAGCCGCGGTCGGACAGAACGACCTTGAGCGCCAGCAGGAAGCGCGACAGCTCGCCGCCGGAGGCGACCTTCATCATCGGCCCTGGCTTGGTGCCCGGGTTGGTCTGCACCCAGAACTCGACGCGGTCGAACCCTTGCGGACCCGGCGTGGCCTCGTCGGTCTGGACCTGGGTCATGAACTTTGCGCGTTCGAGCTTGAGCGGCGCGAGTTCGGCATTGACGGCCTTGTTGAGCTTTTCGGACGATTTCTGCCGCGCCATCGACAGTTTCTTGGCGGCGGCGGCATAGCGGGCGTCGGCTTCGATCGCGGCCTGCTCCAGCTCTTTCAGCCTCGAGGCGCCGGCATCGATCAGCACGATTTCCGCGGCATATCTGGCGGCAAGCGCGGCAAGCCCGTCGACCGGCGTCGAATGTTTGCGAGACGCTGCACGCAAGGCGAAGAGCCGCTCCTCGATGCGTTCGAGTTCCGAAGGATCGAAGTCCGTCGCGGCCAAGGCAGCCTGGAGATGCTGGTCGGCCTCTTCCAGCGCGTTGATCGCGATGTCGATCGCCTTCACCGCCGGCTCGACCAGTGCTGGCGAACTGGCGCCGCGGCGCTCCAACCGGCGTACCGCGGCCGACAGGGTCGCGACCGGCGAATGGTGGCCGCCGACCGCTTCCTGCGCTTCGCGCAGGTCGGAGGCGATCTTCTCGCCCTGCATCATGGTCGTGCGGCGGGAAGCCAGCGAGGTCTCCTCGCCGTCCCTGGGCGCGAGCTGCTTCAATTCGTCTGAGGCGTGGCGGAGGTAGTCCGCTTCGCGCGCGGCGCGCTCCATGCCGGCGCGATGTTCCTCCAGCGCGGTGTTGGCGGTGCGACGTGCATCCCAGAGCGCTTCGACGGCCGAGACATCTTTTTCGAGACCGGCGAAGGCGTCGAGCAGGCGGCGGTGGGTGGCGGCGTCGACCAGGGCGCGCTCGTCGTGCTGGCCGTGGATCTCGACCAGGGCGGCGCCGACCGCCTTCAGCGTCTGCACGCTGATCGACTGGTCGTTGATGAAAGCGCGGGTGCGGCCGTCGGCGAACTGGACCCGGCGGAGAATCATCTCGCCGGTATCCTCCAGCCCGTTCTCCGCGAGGATCTTCGCGGCGGGGTGATTTTTGGGGATATCGAACACGGCAGTGACCTGCCCCTGCTCCGCGCCGTGGCGCACGAGGCCGGCGTCGCCGCGGCCGCCGAGCGCCAACGCAAAGGCATCGAGCAGGATGGATTTGCCCGCACCGGTCTCGCCGGTCAAAACCGCGAGGCCCGTTGCGAATTCGATATCGAGCCGTTCGATCAGGACGATGTCACGGATCGACAGACGCGCGAGCATGGAATTCTATTTCCTAGCCGAGGCCCATTTTCTTGAAGGTCTTGCTAATCCAGGACCCCTGATTCTCGCTCGGTTCGAGACCACCGGATTTTACAAGATTATAGGCGTCCTTGTACCAGCGGCTGTCAGGAAAATTGTGCCCGAGCACGGCGGCGGCCGTCTGGGCCTCGCCGACGATGCCGATCGCCATATAGGCCTCGGTCAGGCGGTACAGCGCCTCCTCCACATGGCGGGTGGTCTGGTACTGCGTCACCACGGCCTTGTAGCGGTTGATCGCCGCTGTGTAATCGCGCTTCTGCGCGTAGTAGCGGCCGACATTCATTTCCTTGCCGGCGAGCTGGTCGCGCGCACCCTCGATCTTGGCCTTGGCCGAGGTCGCATATTCGGATGTCGGATATTTGCGCACCACCTCTTCCAGCGAGGCGATCGCCTTCTCGGTGCGGGTCTGGTCGCGGCTGATGTCCGGGATCTGGTCGTAATGCGAGGCGGCGATCAGGTATTGCGCATAGGCCGCATCCGGGCTGCCGGGATGCAGCGTGACGTAGCGGGTGGCCGCGCCGATGCAGCTGTCATAGTCGCCGGCCTGATAGGACGAATAGGCGGACATCAGCAGCGATTTGCGGGCCCAGTCGGAATAAGGATGCTGGCGGTCGACCTCTTCGAACTTCTTGTTCGCCGCCTTCATGTCCTTCTTCTCGTTCATGAGGTACAGGCCCTCATTGTAGATCTTGTCGGCGGGCTCCTCGACGAAGGTGTCGTCCTTGGCGGTGAACTTGTCCCAAAGCGCGCCGGTGCCGCAGCCGCCCAGCGGCAGCGCGAGTACGAAGAAGGTGGCAGCCTTGAGCGATCCACGGACTCGAGACGAGACCTGGAGATATCCGCGCGTCATACGCTGTGCCGACATGAGTATTGCCCGTGACGCCCTATGGTGCGGTGTCCGCCAGCCCATGAACCGCGTCATGGGCGCGAAAAGTAGCCGTGGTGCCTGCCATGCGACTACGCCGGTGTAACCGAAAAACGATCTTGAACCAACCGGATAGGCAGGCATTTCGCCCGGATTAAGGCGAACGCGCCGCGATCCTAGCCGATCATCGTTACCAGGAGTTTCCCGGGGTCGGCGGGTACAAGTGGCCGCGACGAGAGGTCCGTCAGGCCAGGTCTTTCTTCAGGAAACGTCCGGCCCGTAGGCCGCGGCGATCCGGCCGCCGACGATGCCACGACCGACTTCGCCCATGGGACGCGCGGTGGTGCGGCGGGCCGCCTCGCCCTCGACCACCCGCCAGGCGGTCCGGTCGGCGAGCAGCGCGGTCAGGACGGCGTGGTTGAGCTTGTGGCCGCCACGGACCGAGCGATAGGCGCCAAGCAGCGGCAGACCGGCCAGCGCGAGGTCGCCGATCACGTCCAACACCTTGTGGCGGGGGGCGCATTCGTCGGCGTAGCGGAGGCCTTCGGTGTTGAGCAGCCGCTCCTCGTCGAACACGACGGTGTTGTCGAAGGAGGCGCCGAGCGCATAGCCGGCGCTCCAGAGCCGCGCGACGTCGCACATCAGACCGAAAGTCCGGGCCCGGCCGACTTCGCGGCGGAAACGTTCCGGGTTGAGGTCGAAGGCGTAGCTCTGCTGGCCGATGACAGGATTGGTGAAGTCGATCTCGACCTCGGCGCGGAACCCGTTGGCGTAGGGCCTGATCTCGCCGAAGGAATCGCCGACCTTGACCGAGATCGGCTTCAAAACCTGAATGAAGCGGCGCTGTGCCGATTGGGTCACGATGCCGGCCTGATCGATCGCTGCAATGAAGGCCGCGGCGCTGCCGTCCATGATCGGCACTTCCGGCCCGTCGATCTCGATAATGGCGTTGTCGACGCCCATGCCCCGCAGCGCAGCAAGTACATGCTCGGCGGTGGAAACCAGCGGGCCGCTGCGCGATCGCCGAGGACGGTGGCGAAATCGGTCGCGATCACCTGCTCGGCGGTCGCCTGAACTTCGCGGTCACTTCCCTCGAGCCCTGTGCGGACAAAAATAAAACCCGCGTCGACAGAAGCGGGCCCAAGCGTGAGAGTGACGGGAAGACCGGAATGAACGCCGACGCCTGCCACGGAGGCTTGCGCACGAAGCGTTGTTTGCCGGCTAAATTTCATCAGGAACCGCCCCACTACGACCATCGCGACTTATACTGAACCCGACTAACCGGCCAAGGCCGCCCGCGCCGAATCCGTATCCCCAAGTCACGGCAAACCATAGTCACTGCCTCAAACAGCGCCAACTCACGCTTTTTTACCGATTGTTACCCCAAACCTGCCGTATTCGCGCCAAGGCTTAACCAAATTAGAGCGAGGTTCGGGACCGTTATCGGCAGTTTTACTGAACCATCGAATACGTAATTAATGATTTAAAATCAGCTGCTTGGCGACGCAATCCGGATATGTACCGGACAAAAGCAAAGGTCCCGGCAAGCTTCCCGCCGGGACCTTTTTTCGTCTGCCTTATTGTAACAATCCTCAGGTCGCCTGCCGCCGCAGGAAGGCCGGGATATCAAGATGGTCGTCTCCCTGTGGCGCCGGGGCAACAGGCGCGGGACGGCCATGCATGTCCAGGCCCTGCGGCGCGGGACGGCGGGCATACTCGGACACCGGCTCGCTGGACGCGATTTGCTGCGCCACGGTCTTCTGGGTCCGGCGATCGGGCAGCGGCGGCATCGCGGGACCGGCGGTACGGGCCGCGATCGGCGCCTCGCTCTCCTCGTCGCGACGGCCTAGGCCGACATTGGCGAGGCGCTGGAGCAGCGACAGGCGGGTCTTCTGCGGGGTCTCTTCTTCAAGCTCGCCGCGGGCCTGGCGAAGCTCGGCCTGGGCCGGCATCGGCAGTTCTTCGATACGCGGCATCCGCGGTGTGCGGACCGGCGCACGCTCCGCCTGCGGCGGGATGAAGGTTTCCGGCGTCATCTGCTCATGCATGGCCATCGGCGCCTGCTCAGGCTCCGGGAACAGCGTGGGCTTCTGCGCGATCGGGCGCACGGTGACGTCGCCATAGGTCTGCATCGGGGCGGGAGCCTGCGGCACGTCCGCAACGGCGGCAGCGATGGCGGCGAGCGCAGCGCGCTCGACGTTCGCACGCGGAGCCATGGGAGCGGCGGCAAACTGGCCCGGTGCGGCGCCCGGGATCTGCGTTTCCAGCTTCTGGGCGCGCTCGGCCATGCGCTGATTGTCGGCGCGCAACCGCGCGGTCAGATCGGCGAGGCGGCTCTCGGCAACCGCGGCCGGAGCAGCGGGAGCCTGCGGTGCCTGCGGTGCCGCGTTCGCGACGGGAGCGCTGGTGGCCTGGCTGTTGCGGGCGATCGCGGCCTGTTCGATGCCGGTGGCGACGACCGAGACGCGGATCAGGCCGTCGAGCGCTTCGTCGAAGGTTGCGCCGACGATGATGTTGGCGTCCTGGTCGACTTCCTCGCGGATGCGGGTCGCAGCTTCGTCGACCTCGAACAGGGTGAGATCCTTGCCGCCAGTGATGGAGATGAGGAGGCCCTTGGCGCCCTTCATCGAGCTATCGTCGATCAGCGGGTTGGCGATCGCGGCTTCAGCGGCGGTCAGCGCGCGCTTGTCGCCGGAGGCTTCGCCCGTGCCCATCATCGCCTTGCCCATTTCCTTCATCACCGCTCTCACGTCGGCGAAGTCGAGGTTGATCAGGCCTTCCTTGACCATCAGATCGGTGATGCAGGCAACGCCGGAATAGAGCACCTGGTCGGCCATCGCGAAGGCGTCGGCGAAGGTGGTCTTCTCGTTGGCGACCCGGAACAGGTTCTGGTTCGGGATGATCAGGAGCGTATCGACGACCTTGTGCAGCTCGTTGATGCCCGCTTCCGCAGTGCGCATGCGGCGGCCGCCCTCGAAGTGGAAGGGCTTGGTCACGACGCCGACGGTAAGGATGCCCATCTCGCGGGCGATCTTGGCGATCACGGGAGCCGCACCGGTGCCGGTGCCGCCGCCCATGCCGGCGGTGACGAACACCATGTTGGCGCCCGAGAGATGGTCGCGGAGTTCGTCCATCACCTCTTCGGCCGCGGCCGCGCCGACGACCGGCTGCGAGCCTGCGCCCAATCCTTGCGTCGCCGCCGTGCCCATCTGCACGATGCGCTGCGCCTTCGACATCGTCAGCGCCTGCGCGTCGGTGTTGGCGACGACGAAGTCGACGCCCTGAAGGCCCGCCGTGATCATGTTGTTGACGGCGTTACCACCGGCGCCGCCGACGCCGAACACGGTGATGCGGGGCTTCAGTTCGTGAATATCAGGAGCATTGATGCTGATGGTCATGTTTGCCTCTCGATCACGCGCGCGTGGGTTCGCCCCGGCCGACGGCCGCGGGAGTTGGTGAAATTCGAAGATTGCGGAACCGGTTCATCAGAAGCCCTCGCGTAGCCATCGTCCGACCTTTCCAAAATAGCCGCCTGTCCCTGTCTTGACCTGCTGCCGCGTATGCCGCGGTTCGACATGTTCCTGGTGAACATATTGCGGGTAGACGAGAAGTCCGGCGGGCACCGCGAACGCGGCGTTCTTCGCCTCGTTGGGCAGCCGGCCGAATCCGAGCGGACGTCCGACCCGCACGGGCCGGCCGAGAATCTGCGTTCCGAGTTCGACGAGGCCCGTGAGCTGCGAGGCCCCGCCGGAGAGCACGACGCGGCCGTTGGGCTCCGAGGCGAAGGGCGAATCCTTCAGCTTGTCCCGAACCATTTCGAAGACTTCCTCGGCACGGTGCTTGACGATATTGGCGATGGTAGCGCGGGAGACGATCTGCGGCAGATCCTGTTCGTCACCGGCTGTCGGTACAGACATCAGCTCACGCGAGTCCGATCCGCCGGTGATGACGGTCCCGTATAACGTCTTGATTCGCTCGGCATCGGCAATGGTCGCGGAGAGTCCGCGCGCCAGATCCATCGTGATATGTTGCCCGCCGACCGCAAAACCCGCGGCATGCACGAACCGGCCGCCGGAATAGACCGCGATCGTTGTCGTGCCCGCGCCCATCTCGACGACGGCCGCGCCCAGATCGGCCTCGTCGTCGGTCAGCACCGACAGGCCGGCCACATAGGGGCTCGCCGCCATGGCTTCGACGTTGATGTGGCAGCGTTCGACCGCCAGCATCAGGTTGCGCGCCACGGTGGCGTCGCAGGTGACGACGTTCATGTCGACGCCGAACTGATGCGCGACCATGCCGCGGGGATCGCGGATGCCTTTGACGCCGTCGAGCGTGTAGCCGACCGGCAGCGCGTGCAGCACCGTGCGGCCTTCGCCGGTGGCGTGGCGCATGCCGGTGGAGGTGACGCGGCTGACATCGGCCGGCGTCACGGCGCCACCGCGGATGTCGGCCGCAGCTTCGACCAGTTGGCCGGAGAGCCGGCCGCCGGAGACCGACAGCAACACGGACTCGACCCGCACCTTGGCCATTTTCTCCGCAAGCCCGACGGCCTGGCGCACCGCCTGCTCGCATTCGCCTAGATCGACCACCGCGCCGGCCTTCATGCCGCGCGACTGGATCTGGCTGTAACCGATCAGTTCCACCGCATGGGTCCGATCGCGCAGGGCTTCGCTCGGCGCCGACGGCCTCAGCCGCGCGATCATGCAGGCGATCTTGCTGGTACCGATGTCGAGGCAGGCGACGAGGCCGCTGCGCTTGTGCGACATCGGGCGTGTCTTCGGCGTTTGGGTGCGATCAAGACCGGTCATGCGGCGTCCCCGGTCTTTTTCTTCTTCTTGTCCTTGAACAAATCTTCGCGCGCTTTGGCGGCGTCCTCGGACAGCTGCACCACAAGCCGATCGGGCAGGCGCAGGTCGACGGCGACGATGTCGCGGGAGAACAGCCTGTCCTCCTTGTCGAGCCTGGACAGCATCGCAAGCGCGTTGCCGACGTCCTGCTCGGGCAGTCGGATATCGAGGCCATCCTTGAGCCTCAGGTTCCAGCGCCGCTCGCCGACGAAGATCGCGGCCTTGGTGATCGAATTGACTTGCGGATAGCGCGCCAGCAGCGCGAGGAAATCGCGGGCCTGCGTATCGGCGCCCTTGCCGACCACGAGCGGCAGCGACAGGAACCGGCGCGAGACATAGGGCTCGAGCACGGCGCCGTCATCGGCGATGACGGAAAGCCGGCCGGCCTCCTGCCACAGCGCGAACGCCTTGCGCTCGGTGAGCTCGATCATGAGCTGGCCCGGATAGAGCTTCAGCACGGTCGCATCCGCGATCCAGGGATTGCCCTTGAGCTTGTCGCGCACGGCGTCGGCGTCGAGGAACAGCAGCGATGAGCGGCCGCTGACGCTGCCGATCGCCAGAATCTCATCCTGGCTGAGCTGCTTGCGGCCGTTGATCACGACGGAGGTGATGCGGAAGCCCGCGGAATTGGCCAGCGCGTTGCGGGTGTCGTTGACCGCGGTGATGAAATCCTGGAGATGGCCGCCCTTGACGATACCGAAGCCGCAGCTTCCGATCAGGAGCAGCACCGTCATGCTGATCCCGACCCGGCGCGGCATAAAGCGCTCGACCAGCGCGACCACGCGCGGCGGCGGCTCGCGCTCGACGACGGCTTTGGCCTTGGTCTTGTCCCTGGCGGCCGCGCGGGCGCCGTGAAGTCTTTCCTCGCGCTTGTCCTGCACCCACTCGCGCAGAAGCACGACCGCTCCGACAGCGGCCGCCTTCAGGTCAGCTTGGGGCCTCAGCGATCTGAAAAGCGACCGAGTGAGGCTTCCTGCTCCATCCATTGCACGAGCTCGTCAACAGTTTGCCCGCGACATCGCGCGGGTCCTGGCGAATATGACGTCTCGGACTTGCCGGGCCGGGTGCTGGTCTTCAGCAGAAGAAAACCTCTCCCCTTCAGAGCGTTCGCTGGAGGTGACAACACCCGCAACGGTCCACGCGCCGGCAGCCAAAGCGTCATATGCGCCGCCAGCGTTAACCTTCGGACGTCCTGGTAAACAAAAGGTAAAGTTCGTTAACGGCGAGAGCTTTTTGCCCAGGCCGGTGAGGCATTTATGCCGCAATGTCTGGCATTTTACCGGTTTTGGGTTCCAAAACCGGCCGTTTCGCCGCTTCGGCCGTTAACCAATCCTAATTATTTTCGCACACGGGGCACGGCGAGCTCGACCAGGCCGCGCAGGAAGTCGACGAATTCGATGCCCTCCGCCTTCAGCGCCTTGGGATAGAGCGATGACTTGGTAAGGCCCGGCAGCGTATTGGTTTCGAGATAGACCAGGCCCTTGTCCGAGACGATGAAGTCCGAACGGGAATAGCCGGTACAGGACATCGCCCGGTGCGCCAGCATCGATTGCTGCTTCAGTGCGGCGGTGATCTCCGCCGTGAAGCGGCCGGGGCAGATCTCCTGGGTCGACTTCAGGAGATATTTCGCGGCGTAGTCGAAGCTACCCTCGCCCGGAATGATCTCGATCGTCGGCAGCGCGATGATCGACCCGTCCGGCCGCTCCAGCACGCCGCAGGTCGCCTCGACGCCGGCGATGTAGGGTTCGATCACGTATTCTTCGTGCTTCGCCGCGTTGCGGACGGCGACGATATCCTGCTTGGCGTTGACGAAGATCAGGCCGTAGCTCGAGCCATCCTTCGCGGGCTTTGCGATCAGCCGGCCGTATTCGGCGAACGCCTCGTCGATCTCGTCCAGCGCAACGTTGGCCGGCGGCGTCACGCCGCCGAGCGCGGCGAAATGCTTGGCCGCGATCTTGTCGAACGCGAGATGCGAGGAGGCCGAGCCAGATCCGGTAAACGGCACGCCGCGCGCCTCGCACATCACCTGCAATTCGCCGTTCTCGGCACGCCCGCCATGCAGGCCGAGCACCAGCACGCGGTCCTCCGCCTTGGCCTGGTCGAGCGCCTGCGCCAGCGGAATGCCTGATGTACCCGGCTTGAACTCGTCCTCGAACGGGCGGGCATGTTCGAGCAGCTGCTTGGACTGCACGACATGCACCTTGTCCTCGACGTCCCACCACCAGAGATCGGCCTCGGGCAGCGCCTGATGCAGCGCCTGGGCTGACGCGACCGAAACCAGACGTTCGCGGTTGGAGCCGCCGAAGAGGATGGTGATGCGCATGTTCTCTCGTCGCTTGTCCAAATTAGCCGGGAATTCCGATCCGCTTGATTTCCCAGTGTAGCTCAATTCCGGAATTTGCCTTCACCCGTTCACGCACGGTCTCGCCCAGAGTCTCGATGTCGTGCGCGGTGGCGTCACCCGTGTTGATCAGGAAATTGCAGTGCATCTCGGAGACCTTAGCCCCGCCGACGCGCAAACCGCGGCAACCGGCGGCATCGACCAGCTTCCAGGCGGAATGGCCTTGCGGATTCTTGAAGGTCGAACCGCCGGTCTTTTCGCGGATCGGTTGCGCGGTCTCGCGGTGGGTCTGCACCTCCGCCATGCGCGCGCGGATCGCCTCGGCATCCCTGATCTCGCCGCGGAAACCCGCGGAGGTGAAGATGATGGAGGGATCGATGCCGCTGTTGCGGTAGACGAACTTCATGTCGGCATTGGAGAAGACGTGCTTCGTGCCGTCGCGCCCGACGCCTCGCGCCTCGATCAACACGTCCTTGGTCTCACCGCCATTGGCGCCCGCATTCATGCGCAGCGCTCCGCCGATCGTGCCGGGAATGCCGAAGTAGAATTCGAGCCCGCCGATATTGGCGGAAGCGGCGACTTCCGCCACGCGCTTGTCGAGCGCGGCGGCTCCAGCTGTGACGACATCGCCACTCGCGCTCGCCTCGCCAAAGGCACGCGGCGCCAGCCGGATCACCACGCCCGCTATGCCGCCGTCGCGCACGATCAGGTTGGAGCCGACGCCGACGACGTAGACGGGAATGTCGCTTGCGAGATGCGCGAGAAAATAAGCGAGGTCGTCCTCGTCCGCCGGCGTGAACAGCACCTGCGCGGGACCGCCGACGCGAAACCAGGTGAGCTCGGCGAGCGACTGGTTCGCGAGCAGCCGGCCGCGCAGCTCAGGCATCGCGGCTTTGAGAGCGGGGGTGATGTCGGGAAAGCTCACTGCCCTACCCCAGCGCCTTCAATTCGCCGGGGAGCGCATACGCCCATTGCGTGATGTTGCCGGCGCCCAGGCACACCACGAGATCGCCCGGCTTTGCGATTGCCTTGATGATGCCCGCAAGCTCCGGCGCCGCCGGCAGCGGAATCACCTCGCGGTGGCCGTGCGCGCGAAGGCCTGAGACGAAATGGTCGCGGTCGATGCCTTCGATCGGCGTCTCGCCTGCGGCATAGACCTCGGCGACGATCACCGCATCCGCATCATTGAAGCAGGTGCAGAATTCCTCGAACAGCGACTCCAGGCGGGTGTAGCGATGCGGCTGCACCACGGCGACGACCTTGCCGTTGGTGGACTCCCGCGCGGCCTTCAGCACCGCGGCGATCTCGACCGGATGATGGCCGTAATCGTCGATCACGGTGACACCGTTCCACTCGCCGGTCTTGGTGAAGCGGCGCTTGACGCCGCCGAAGCCGGCGATCGCCTTGCGGATCGCCTCGTCCGACACCCCGAGCTCGCGCGCGACCGCAATCGCGGCCGTCGCGTTGGAGGCGTTGTGGCGTCCCGGCATCGGCAGCATGAGATCGGCGATCTCGTGCACGCGGCCGGTCTTGCGATCGCGGAACGCGACCTTGAACTTCGATCCGCCGCCCATCGGGGTCAGATCGAGGAAACGCACGTCGGCCTGCGGATTCTCGCCATAGGTGATGATGCGGCGGTCCTCGATCTTGCCGACCAGCGTTTGCACCACGGGATGGTCGATGCACATCACGGCAAAGCCGTAGAACGGCAGGTTCTCGACGAAGTTTCGGAACGCGTCCTGCACGGCCTCGAAGGTCTTGAAGTGATCGAGATGCTCGGGATCGACATTGGTGACGATCGCGACCTCGGTCGGCAGCTTCAGGAATGTGCCGTCGCTCTCGTCGGCTTCGACCACCATCCAGTCGCCCGCACCGAGACGCGCGTTGGAGCCGTAGGCGTTGATGATGCCGCCGTTGATCACGGTGGGATCGAGGCCACCGGCGTCGAGCAGCGTCGCGACCATCGTGGTCGTCGTGGTCTTGCCGTGGGTGCCGGCGATGGCGACACAGCTCTTCAGCCGCATCAGCTCGGCCAGCATCTCGGCGCGGCGCACCACGGGGATGCGCCGTTCGCGCGCCGCCATCAGTTCCGGATTGTCGCGCTTGATCGCGGTGGAGACCACGACGACCTCGGCGCCGTCGACGTTCTCCGCCTTGTGGCCGACCGAGACCTTCGCGCCGTTCTTGCGCAGACGGTCGAGATTGTAATTGTCGGACGCGTCCGAGCCCTGCACGGAATAGCCGAGATTGAGCAGCACTTCGGCGATGCCGCTCATGCCGATCCCGCCGATCCCGACGAAGTGGATGGGTCCGATCTCGCGCGGCAGTCTCATGCGTTGTTCCCTGACCTTGCCGCCCTGCAAGAGCGGCTCTGGCGATGGTCACGGCCAAATCAGCCGCGGGCCTTTCCTACTGGATGCCCCGCTTTAGAAGGCGAAGACAAGGGCTTTTTCGCGTCAGATTCCCGCAACTTTGACCACAAGATCCGCCAGCCGCTCGGCCGCGTCGAGCCGGCCGGCGCTGCGGGCGGCCTCGGCCATGGCGGCAAGACGCGCGGGCTCGGCGGCAAAGGCGGAGATCTCGGCGGCGAGGCGATCGGAGGAAAACTCGGTCTGCAGGATGCGGATCGCGCCATCGACCTTGGCCAGCACGCCGGCATTGGCGAACTGGTCCTGGTCGATCGCGCCGGGCAGCGGCACGAGGATCGAGGGCCGCCCGATCGCGGCGAGTTCGGCCACGGTGCCGGCACCGGAGCGCGACACCACCAGATGGTTGGAGGCGAGCCTTGCCGGCAGATCTGTGAAGAACGGCGCAAGCTCGGCATTGATCTTGAGCTTGTCGTAGACCGCGCGCACGCGCGCCATGTCCTCGTCGCGCACCTGCTGGGTGAGAACGAGCCGGCTCCACAACGCAGGCTCGAGGCGCTCGATCGCGCCGGGCACGATGTCGGCCATGATGCGTGCACCCTGGCTGCCGCCGACGACGAGCAGGCGCAGCGGGCCGTTCACTTCAGGCGCAGCATATGGCACGTCGGCTGCGGCGAGGATTGCCGGTCGCATCGGCGTTCCGACGGTCGTGGTCTTGCCGGATAGCGCCCGATCGCGGTCGAGCACGCCGGGCAACGACGTCGCGATGGCGCGGACGCGGCTCGACAGGAACCGGTTGGCGCGGCCGAGCACCGCATTGGCGTCATGGATGATGCCGGGCACGCCGGCGAATTTTGCCGCGACCAGCGGCGGCAGCGTCGGATAGCCGCCGAAGCCGACGACGGCGACCGGCTTCAATCGCTTGATCAGGCTGTAAGCGGACAGCGTGCCGGCGGCGAGCGTCAGGCCGGCATAGGCGAGCTGCAGCGGATTGCGGCCGCGCGCGGTCTCGCTCGATACGACGTCGATCATGTCCTTGGTGAACAGCCCGCTGTAGCGCAGCGCGCGCTCGTCGGTAACGAGGCGGACACGGAAGCCGCGCCGGATCAATTCGACGCCGAGCGCCTCGGCCGGAAACAGATGGCCGCCGGTGCCGCCCGCGGCGAGAAGAATCAGGGGGGATTTGTCCATGGTGGGGGAGTTTTACAGTGTCTCCCTCGTTATTGCGAGCGAGCCGGCCAGACTGCCTGATCCTCATCCTGAGGAGCGCATCTTCGCGCGTCTCGAAGGATGCAGGCCCGGCCGGTGGCCTCGCCCTTCGAGACGCCGCGCGTAGCGCGGCTCCTCAGGGTGAGGGTCACGCGTAGCTGCGCATCGCCTCGGCGTGGCCGCTTGCCTCGACCTCCGTGCGCGAGCGCAGCCGCGTCAGCGCCAGCATCATGCCGACGCCATAGGCCAGCGACACGATCGAGGAGCCGCCATAGGAGATGAACGGCAGCGTCATGCCCTTGGCGGGGATGAGCTGGAGGTTGACCGACATGTTAATCGCCGCCTGCACGCCGAACAGGATCGCAAGACCCGAGGCCGCAAAGCGCGAGAACATGTCCTCGTTGGCATAGGCGCGCGACAACGTGCGGATGACGACGAAGGCGAACAGCGCCAGCATGGCGAGGCACAGGATGATGCCGAACTCTTCGGCGGCGACCGCGAACACGAAGTCTGTGTGGCTGTCCGGCAGGCTGCGCTTGGCGATGCCCTCGCCCGGTCCGAGCCCGAACCAGCCGCCGTTGTAGAAGGCTTCCATCGCGGTATCGACCTGGAAGGTGTCGCCGGAGGCCGGATTCATGAAGCGCTTGATGCGGCCGGCGACGTGGGGGACGAACAGGTAGGCACTGAACAGTCCGGCCGCTCCGAGCCCGGCAAGGCCGAACACCCAGATCATCCGCATGCCCGCGATGAAGAACAGCGAGCCCCACACCATCAGGATCAGCATGGTCTGGCCGAAGTCCGGCTCCATCACCAGGAGCGACACCAGCATCAAGAGCAGCACCAGCGCCATCGAGGTCGCCGGCATTTCCGGACGCTTGGTCGATTCCGCAAACAGCCAGGCCGCGATGACGACAAAGGATGGCTTGGCCACTTCAGAGGCCTGGATATTGACGCCGAGCAGCGTGATCCAGCGCCGCGAGCCCTTGACCTCAGGGCCGATCGCGAGCGTCAGCACGATCAGGATGATGCTGACGGTGAAGATGATCAGCGCGCTGCGGCGGATCGCGCGCGGCGACAGGAAGGAGACCCCGAGCAGCACGATGCAGGACGGCACCAGGAACAGCACGTGACGGCTGAAGAAGTGGAAGGGATCGAGCCCGATGCGGGTCGCAACCGGCGGGCTCGCCGCCAGCGACAGGATCACGCCGGTCAGCATCAGCGCCAGGATGGCGCCCATCAGCGGCTTGTCGACGGTCCACCACCACTCGGAAAAGGGGGTGCGTTCTTCACGGGAGAGCATGGCGGCCGCTTTCGGAGAGAGGTCGGTCCATTGGTCGCCGAGGTTGGTTTACGGGGGGTTAATGAGATCGATGAACTTGTGGAGAGTCTCGTGCCCCGGACGCTGCGCAGCGCTATAAGCGCGTTTACGCGCGTCTTCGACACGCTATGGCGGTGCGCTGCAGAGCCGGGGTCTATTGCGGCTTCTCGGTCCCGGCTCTGCGGAGCGTCACTTCGTGCCGCACGGCGTCCGGGACACGGGAGCTCCTACACCACCGGCTTCACACCCGGCAGTGCCTGCACCAATTTGCGGAACCTGGTGCCGCGGATTTCGAAGTTGCGGTACTGATCGAAGGACGCGCAGGCGGGTGACAGCAGGACGACCGCGTCAGTGATGCCCGACGCCTCGGCATCGCGCGCGGCGTGCTCGACGGCGACGTCGAGGGTCTGGCTGATCTCGTGCGGAACTTGCGTGCCGAGCGTGCCGGAAAACTCCGGTGCGGCCTCGCCGATCAGATAGGCCTTGCGGATGCGCGGGAAGTAGCCGGTGAGCCCAGTGATGCCGCCCGCCTTCGGCTTGCCGCCGGCGATCCAGAAGATATCGCCGAAGGACGACAGCGCATGCGCGGTGGCGTCCGCGTTGGTGCCCTTGGAGTCGTTGACGAACAGCACGTTGCCGCGGCGGCCGACCTGCTCCATGCGATGTGCAAGGCCCGGAAAGCTGCGCAGGCCGTTCTGAAGCACATCGAGGCTGATGCCCATCGCGAGCGCGGCGGCTGCGGCGCACGCCGCGTTCTGCGCATTGTGCAGGCCGCGCAGCGAGCCGATGCCACCAAGTCTGGCAACTTCGCTGCGGGCGCCGCCCGAATTGCGCACGATGGTGCCGTGCTCGACATGGATGCCGCTCGCCAACGGGTTCTTGACGGAAATGCGCTCCACCTTCTTGCCTGCGCGATCGAGCCGGTCGGCGATGTCGCGGCAAAACCCGTCGTCGACACCGACGATCGCGGTGCCGCCGCCCTGCACACCGGCAACGAGGCGTTCCTTCACCGCGGCGTAATGCGCGATGGTGCCGTGACGGTCGATATGGTCCTCGCTGACATTGAGCAAAATGCCGACGGAGGGATCGAGCGAGGGCGTGAGGTCGATCTGGTAGGACGACATCTCGATGACGTGGACGCGGCCCATGCGCGGCGGCTCCAGCGACAGGATCGCAGTGCCGATATTGCCGCCCATCTGGGTGTCGTAGCCGGCAACTTTCGTCAGGTGCGCGATCAGTGCCGTCGTGGTCGACTTGCCGTTGGTGCCGGTGATGGCGACGAACGGCGCGTCCGGCGCGTTCCGCCGCCGCTCGCGGCAGAACAGCTCGATGTCGCCGATCACCTCGACGCCCACCTCGCGCGCCTTCAGCACGCTCCAATGCGGGACCGGATGTGTCAGCGGCACGCCGGGCGCGAGCACCAGCGCCGCGAAATTCGCCCAGGAGACGTTTCGCAAATCAGCCGTGATGAAGCCCGCCTGCGCGGCCGTGGCGACGTTCTCGGCACTGTCGTCGGCGGCGATCACCTCGGCGCCGCCCGCTTTCAACGCGTGACAAGACGCGAGCCCCGAGCCGCCGAGGCCGAACACTGCGACCGTCTTGCCGGCAAAGGACGTCACGGGGATCATCGACCGGTCACCGCAGCTTCAAGGTCGACAAGCCGGCCAGCGCCAACATCACCGAGATGATCCAGAAGCGAATCACGATCTGCGGCTCGGTCCAGCCGAGCTGCTCGAAATGGTGATGGATCGGCGCCATCCGGAAGATGCGTTTTCCGGTCATCTTGAACGACACCACCTGCACGATGACGGAGACCGCCTCCAGCACGAACAGGCCGCCGATCACCGCGAGCACGATCTCGTGCTTCACCGCCACCGCGATCGCACCCAGCATGCCGCCGAGCGCAAGCGAGCCGGTGTCGCCCATGAAGATCGAGGCCGGCGGCGCGTTGAACCAGAGGAAGCCGAGGCCGGCGCCCAGCAGCGCGCCGCAGAGCACCGCGAGTTCGCCGGTACCGGCGACATATTTGATCTGGAGATAATCGGCGAACACCGCGTTGCCGGCGAGATAGGCGATCATCGCAAAGCTCGCGGTCGCGATCATCACAGGCACGATGGCAAGGCCGTCGAGACCGTCGGTGAGGTTCACCGCGTTACCGGCGCCGACGATGACAAAGGCACCGAACACGATGAAGAACCAGCCGAAATGCAGCACGGTGTCCTTCAGGAAAGGAATCGTCAGCGCGGTCGACGCGGGATCGCGGTTCAGCCGCACCAGCGCATAGCAGGCGACCAGCGCGATGGCCGCCTCGATCAGCAGGCGAAGCTTGCTGCCGAAGCCCGTCGTGGTCTGCTTGGTCACCTTGAGATAATCGTCATAGAAGCCGACGAAGCCGAAGCCGAGTGTCACTGCCAGCACGATCCAGACGTAGGGGTTGAGCGGATTGGCCCACAGCACGGTGCCGACCGTGAGGCCGGACAGGATCATCAGCCCGCCCATGGTGGGCGTGCCTTTCTTGGCGAGATGCGATTGCGGGCCATCGGCCCGGATCGGCTGGCCCTTGCCTTGGCGGAGGCGCAGATGGTCGATGATCCAGGGCCCGAACAGGAACACGAACAGCGCGCCGGTGACGACCGCGCCGCCGGTGCGGAAGGTGATGTAGCGGAAGACGTTCAGGAAGGTGCGAACGGCACCGAAGCCCGGAAATGTGTTGGAGAGCTCGATCAGCCAGTAAAACATTCAGACGGTCCTATGGCGCTTTCGCACGCGTTTTTGGCCGTGGTTATGGCCGTGTTGGTATTGGCCTCGACGTGCCTCACGCGCATTCGCTGGTCTTCATCATGGGGTCGGGCGACCTCTCAAGAAAACGGACGGTTTCGCGCCGCAAAGGGTGGGATTCGGGAGCAGCGCCTTCCAAGCAGTTTACGCCTTTGCACTGCAAGGCGACCACTAGGCCCGGCACAAACTTGTTGACCCAGAACACCTTCTTGCTGCCCTTGACAACCACGACATCGCCTGCCCTCAGCAGATTTGCGACCTCGCCCGGCTTCAGCGTGACGGGATCGTCGTGCCAGCCGAGACCCTTGCCGGCGGGGAGCACCTCGAAGAGGTGACGCATCAAGGGCCCGACGCAATAGACGCCGTCGATGCCGTTGAGATGCTTGGCGAGGTCGGTGTGATAGCCCGGCGCGCCGTCGCCCAGTTCCAGCATATCGCCGAGCACCGCAATGCGGCGGCCGCTTGTCATGTTGCGCGCCTGGAGGCTTTGCAGCGCAGCAGCAACGCTGGCCGGGTTGCCGTTGAAACTGTCGTCGATCACGGTGACGCCGCCGACCGCTTGCTCGACGCCGCGGCCGGTCATGATGCCGACGCGGTCGAGCTTGGTCGCAAGCGTCGCCGCATCGAGGTTGGCCGCACGAATCGAAGCAAGCGCGGCCAACGCATTCTGCACGCGGTGCGGCGCGCCCGGCGTCAGGCTGAAGGCGATCTCCTTCTTGCCGAGCGCGGCCACGACTTGCCAGCTGTCGCCATGCGGCGCGTGCGCGACCTCGTGCACTTCGGCTTTCTCGCCGAAGCGTGCGACCTTGCCCTTCCAGTCCGGCGCCTTGATCCCGGCGGGCAGCACCAGCACGCCGTCCGAGGACAGGCCGAGGGCGATCGACACCTTCTCGCGGCGGATGGCTTCGAGCGAGCCGAGCTTCTCGAGATGCACCGGCTGGACGTTGACGACGAGCGCAACCGTCGGCCGCGTCAGTTCGCTGAGCCGCGCGATCTCGCCGGTCTGGTTCATGCCCATCTCGACGACCCAGAGACTGGCATCGGGCCGCGCATTGCACAGCGTCAGCGGCACGCCCCAGAAATTGTTGAAGCTCGCCGGGCTGGCATAGGCGCCGGGATAGGCGGCCAGAAACTCCTTGGTGCTGGTCTTGCCGGCGCTGCCGGTGAGCCCGATGACTGGTCCTTTGAAGCGTACGCGTGCGGCACGCGCGAGGCCCCAGAGACCGTCGATCAGCGTGTCCTTGACGACGATCTGGGGAATGCGGATGCCGGCGATCTGGTGCGGCACGATCATCGCGACCGCGCCGGAAGCTTCCGCCTTGTCCGCGAACTCCCAACCATCACGCGCGCTGGCGAAGGCCGAGATGAAGCCGCCGCTCGGCGTGCCGCTCAGCGCGACGAACAGGCTGCCCGGTTTCACCAGCCGGCTGTCCTGGGTGACGACATCGATCGGCGTGTCCGGGAATGATCCCACAGCGCCCAGCGCACGCGCCACTTCGGCCACCGTCCATACTGGCGTGCTCATGCAATCCTCGACGCTAATGCGGCGGCGACCGCCTCGTGATCGCTGAAGGGCAAAACCTCTCCGCCGACGATCTGCCCGGTCTCGTGTCCCTTGCCGGCGATGAGCAGCGCATCGCCCTCTTCCAATTCCTCGATCGCAATGCGGATCGCCGCGGCGCGGTCGCCGATTTCGCGCGCGCCCTTGGCGGCCGCGAGGATCTCGGCGCGGATGGCCTCCGGCTTCTCGCTGCGCGGATTGTCGTCGGTGACGATGATTCCGTCGGCGTTGTCAGCGGCGATCTCGCCCATGATCGGACGCTTGCCTGCATCGCGGTCGCCGCCGGCGCCGAACACGACGATCAGCCTGCGCCTGGCGTAGGGACGTAACGCCTGCAGCGCCTTCGCCAGCGCATCGGGCTTGTGCGCGTAATCGACAAAGATCGGCGCGCCATTGCGTTCGCCGACGCGCTCCAACCGACCCTTGGCGCCTTCGAGATGCTCCAGGCTTGCAAACACATTTGCGGCGTCGCTGCCGGTGCCGATGGCAAGGCCGGCCGACACCAGCGCGTTCTCGATCTGGAATTCGCCGACCAGCGGCAGCCGGATCGCATAGCGACTGCCGCGATGCTCGAGCGCGAGCATTTGCGAAAACCCTTCGACTTCGGCACCGGCGAGACGAATGCCCTCGCCTGCCCCGTCGCCGTTGCGACCGACCGCCATCACGCGCAAGCCGCGCGACTTTGCCGCGTCGATCGCCTCCGCCGAGCAATCATGATCGGCCGAAATCACAGCCGCGCCTCCAGGCTGAACCAGCTCGCGCAACAGGCGCAGCTTGGCCGCGAGGTAATGCGCGACAGTCGGATGATAATCCATGTGGTCGCGCGAGAGATTGGTGAAGCCGCCGGCGGAAACGCGCACGCCGTCGAGGCGATACTGATCGAGCCCGTGCGAGGACGCCTCGAAGGCGAGATGCGTGACCCCCTCGCGCGCGATCTCGTCGAGCTGCCGGTGCAGCGCGATGGGATCGGGCGTCGTCAGCGAGCCGTAGACGGTGCGCTTGGGTGAAACGAGGCCGATGGTGCCGATGCTGGCGGAGGCGTGCCCGAGCCGTTCCCAGATCTGGCGCGTGAACGCCGCGACCGAGGTCTTGCCGCATGGTGCCGGTCACCGCGGCGATGGTCGCGGGCTGCGCGGGGAAGAATCTTGCCGCGGCCAGCGCCAGCGCGCGGCGCGGATTGGCGACCGCGACGAACGGCACCTTGCTGGCCGCCGGCGCATGGTCGCCGACGACCGCCACCGCACCTGCGGCAATCGCGGCATCGATGAAGCGCGCACCGTCGGTCTTGCTGCCCGCAAGTGCGAAGAAGAGATCGCCCGGCTTGACCACGCGGCTGTCGAGGGCAACGCCGTTCACATCGAGCGCCGCGACAGCGGGCTCGAGTGCGGCATCATTGCCCAGAACATCCTGACCTAGGAGGTCGCGCAGCTTCATGGTCTTCCAGTCGACATGCCGCACCCGGAGCGCCGAATCTTCCGGGAAATCCCGACTCAGCGGCGGCAACGGCCCACCCGGTTGATTACTGGGTTGTCCTGGATGCTGCAAGAATAAGGCGCTCGGACGGCGGCAGGTCGAACCGCGGCTCGATGCCCAGAAGCGGCGCGATCCGCTCGATCACCTTGCCGCCGGTCGGCACCGCGTTCCAACCAGAGGTGATGAAACCCTTCGTTTCAGGAATCGCCTGAGGCTCGTCCAGCATGATCAGGATCTGATATTTCGGGTCGTCGCAGGGCATGATCGCGGTGAAGGAATTGAGCACGCGCTTCTTGGCATAGCGGCCGTTGATGACCTTTTCGGACGTGCCGGTCTTGCCGCCGACGTAGTAACCCTTGACGTCGGCGGTCTTGGCGGTGCCGATTTCGGCATTGAGCCGCATCAGGAACCGCATCTTGTCGCTGGTGTCCTGCTTGATCACGCGTTTCGCCATCGCCGCCGCTTCGGACTCCGTGCGCTTCATGAAGGTCGGCGGAATCAAATAGCCGCCGTTCACCAGCGCGTTGATGCCCATCACCGCCTGCAGTGGCGCCACCGACATGCCCTGGCCGAACGCGATGGTGACCGTGTTCAGCTCGCCCCAGCGTCGCGGTATCAGCGGAGCCGCGCTCTCCGGCAGCTCGGTGCGCAGCCGGGTCAACTGGCCCATCTTGGCGAGGAACGCCTTGTGCGCCTCGACGCCCTGGCCGAGCGCGATCCGCGCGGCACCGATGTTGGACGAGAACGTGAACACTTCCTTGGTGTTGATGAAACGTCCGAGCGAATGGCTGTCATGGATGGTGAACTTGCCGTAGTGCAGGTTTCCCCGTGCATCCCACATCGAGTTCAAATTGATCTTGCCGGAATCGAGCGCCATCGCCAGCGTGAACGCCTTGAAGGTCGAGCCCATCTCGTAGACGCCGGTGGTCAGGCGATTGATGCGGTCGGGGTCGTGCGCTTCCTTCGGATTGTTGGGATCGAAGTCCGGAAGGGAAACCATCGCCACGATCTCGCCGGTCTTGACGTTGGAGACGATGCCGGAGGCGGCCTTGGTGTGGTACTTCTCCTTGGCCTTCAGGAGCTCGTCGCGCAGTGCGTGCTCGACGCGCAGATCGACCGAGAGCTCGATCGGCTTTTGCAGCCGGTCGGTGGCAAAGCCCGCGCGGTGGAGATCGGCCAGCCCTTGATTGTCGAGCCACTTCTCCATGCCGGCGATGCCCTGGTTGTCGATGTTGACGAGACCGATGAGGTGGGCGACCTCGTTGCCGGTCGGATAGACGCGCTTGTTCTCGCGCAGGAAACCGATGCCGGGAATGCCGAGCTTGTGGATGTCCTGCTGCTGCTTCGCCGTGATCTCACGCTTGAGCCAGACGAAGCCCTTGCGCGACGACAGGCGCTCGCGAACCTCGACCTCGTCGAGGTCGGGCACGGTGGCGGTCAGGAGCTCGATCGCCTCATCCTTGTCGATGATGCGGCGCGGCTCGCCGAACAGGCTCGACGCTTTGACGTCGGTCGCGAGGATCGCGCCGTTGCGATCGATGATGTCGGGCCGCGCGGTCGCGACCACCTCCTGCGCCGCGGCGCGGCGCGCGCCGTGGGCGTCGGCGCCGATCGCGAACATCACGAGCCGGCCGCCGATCAGGGCGTAGACCGCGACGAAGGCGAGCATCGCCAGGCCGACGCGCGCGCGTGCCTTCGCGGCGCGATCGACGTTGCGCCCATAAAGCAGGCTGCGGATCAGACGCTGCCGCCAGGGCTCAGCCGGCTTTGCTGCAGGTTTGGCCGGGGTCACAGCACTCATTGCTTGTCCTCGGACTGAGGCACGGAGCCCGTCACCGTGTCGGGATCGCTCGCGGCTTCGATGGTGTTGAGCATGGCGCCGATCGGATCCGGCTCGCCCGGCCTGAACATCCGCGGCGGACGCTCGGGCAGGTTCTTCAGTGAATCGTACTGCGTGCCGTTGACCGGCTTGAGCTGCAGATGCCGGTCCGACAGGCCTTGCAGGCGCAGGGGCGCGTCGAGCTTGGCCCATTCGGAGCGCAGCGCCGCGATGGCGTCGCGCTGCTCGCGAATTTCAGCATGCAGCCGCAGCACCTTTTCGGTGCGCGCCGTGGAGTCCATCTTGATCCGGTAAACATAGGCCGCTGCAAAGACCAGCGCGCCGATGACGAGGAGGTGGATGAAGCGCATGCGCTAGCCACCTCTCATGACGTCGGAGAGTTTTGGCCAGGGCGATTGCTCGCCATCGTCATGCGCAGGCGCCGAGGTGCGCTCGGCGGCGCGCAGTTTTGCAGACCGCGCGCGCGGGTTCTGCGCGACCTCGTCTTCGCCTGCGATCACCGGCCGCCGTGTCAAAAGCTGGAAGCTGGGCACAGCCTGCGACACTTCCGGCAGATGCCGTGAGCCGCCACCGGTCTTGCTACGCTCGGCCAGAAAATTCTTGACGATGCGGTCTTCCAGCGAATGGAACGAGACGACCACGAGGCGACCGCCGGGCTTGAGCACACGCTCCGCCGCGGCAAGCGCGGTCTGAAGCTCTTCGAGCTCTTCGTTGACGAAGATGCGCAGGGCCTGGAACGTCCGCGTCGCCGGGTGAATATCGCCGGGCTTGGAACGAACCACCCTGCCGACGAGATCGGCGAGCGCGCGCGTGGTCGTGAACGGCGTCTCCTGCCGGTCCGCGACGATGGCGCGGGCAACGCGGCGCGAATGCCGCTCTTCGCCGAGGAGATAAATGATGTCGGCGAGATCGCCTTCGGAGGCACGCGCCACGACGTCGGCTGCGGTCGGTCCCGCCTGCCCCATCCGCATGTCGAGCGGACCGTCGAGACGGAAGGAGAAGCCGCGGCCGGCCTGGTCGAGCTGCATCGAGGATACCCCGACGTCCATCACGACGCCGTCGACGCCATCGACGCCTTGAGCCGCGCAGATCTCGGCGAGGTTGGAGAAGCGATCTTCAACGAGCGTCAGCCGGCCCGCGGAGCGTTCGACCAGCTCGGCGCCGCCTGCGATTGCGGTGCGGTCGCGGTCGATCGCGATCAGACGGGTTCCCGGCACGTCGAGAATCGCGCGGCTGTAGCCGCCGGCACCGAAGGTCGCGTCGACATAAAGGCCGCCTTCGCGCGGGGCGAGGTGGTCGACCGCCTCGCGGCCAAGAACGGGGATGTGCGGAGCCGAGTTCATGCGCCAAGCCTGCCGAGCGCCCCGCCGGACGTCCATGCGAGATCGGGGACGAACAAGCTCATAACGCCTCGCATGATTCCGCGTCGCGGCGGTTCCACGACCCAACCCCCGTCCAGGATGGTTGCCGAACCCGGTGACCCTGAGCCGCCAACCCAGTGTTCCCAGTGGAATTTGTCGGGCAGCCATGGGATTTCAAGCCAAAATACGCTTTGGCCGCCTCCGGACACGGGTCGGCTCTTCATCTCTCAGTAACGGCCCTTAGCGTTAAGAAAGCGTTGATCGGCTCGTGACAAGTCGAAAAGCTGACGCGACGGTGATGCTGCATCCACACACCTGCGCCAAAATGCACCCGTTAACCCCGTCTCCCGATTGCGCACGGTGGAGGGTAAAGAAATAGTAAAGAGAAGGGCTTGGCCCACTCTCTGTCTGTCTCGAGCTGTTTATGTCGTCCGGTTCGTCCACGCCGTCTGGATCTGATTCGAAGCGTCAACGCGTTCTCCCGGTTCCCAAGGCCGCGGCGAACATGCGGACGTTCGAGCCGGATTCCTCGATCGTCTCCGACATCATCCCCTCACCGAACCATGGCGACCGCAACAAGGGCCGGCAGCCCGATATGATCGTGCTGCACTACACCGGCATGCCCGACGTCGAAGGTGCATTGGCGCGGCTCTGCTCCGCGGGCACCGAGGTGTCGGCGCACTACGTCGTGCTGGAAGACGGCCGTATCGTGCAATGTGTGCCGGAGGCCAGGCGCGCCTGGCATGCCGGCGTTTCGTCCTGGGGCGGCCAGGATGACATCAACTCCTGCTCGATCGGGATCGAGATCGTCAATCGCGGCCATGACTGGGGCTATCCGGAATACCCGCTGCGCCAGATCGCCGCCGTGATCGCGCTGTGCCGCGGCATCATGCTCCGTCGCAAGGTGCCCGCGCACCGGGTGCTCGGCCATTCCGACGTCGCGCCCGCGCGCAAGAAGGATCCCGGCGAAAAATTTCCGTGGCATTCGCTGGCCAATTCAGGCGTCGGCCACTGGGTCACGCCCGCGCCGGTCGTGCGCGGCGAGAGCCTGATGCTCGGCACCATCAGCGACGAGGTGTTGAGCCTGCAGCAGGCGCTCGCCAGATACGGCTACGGCGTTCCCTTGACCGGCAAATACGACGCCGGGACGATGGAAGTCGTCACCGCGTTTCAGCGGCACTTCCGGCCGGCGCGACTGGATGGAGTCGCGGATCACTCCACCCTGTCGACCTTGCAGGCGCTGTTGGGGAGCTTGCCGGCCGAGGGGACGGTGGTCGCGTCAAAATAGCTGACGTCTTCGACAACATGACCTCTTGCTCCGTCATGCCCGGGCTTCCACGTCTTTGTCGCGCAGGAAGAACGTGGATGGCCGCGACAAGCCCGGCGATGACGGAAACTCAGTTCATCTCCCTCACTCTTCGCGCGTAGAGCCGTCGCAGCGGCTCGAGCTGCGTCGCCTCCGTCGCCGTAGCATACGCCTCCATCGCCTCCTCCTTCCGGCCGAGCCGCCGCAACAGATCCGCCCGCACCGCCGGCAGCAGCTCGTAACCATCGAGCCCGCCGCGGGCGGCGATCGCATCCACCAGATCGAGCGCGCGTGCCGGTCCGTCGACCATCGACACCGCCGCCGCGTGATTCAGTTCAACCACCGGCGACGGGTTGATGCGTAGCAGGACCTCGTAGAGCCCGGCAATCTGCGGCCAGTCGGTCTGCTCATAGCTCGGCGCACGCGCATGCAGTGCGGCGATCGCGGCTTGTACTGCATAGGGCTGCGGCCGGCCGGGCACGCGTAGCGCGTCGTCCACCATACGCAGGCCCTCCTCGATCTGTGCACGGTCCCACCGTGAGCGGTCCTGCTCTTCCAGCAGCACGATATCGCCGGCGGCGGTCTCACGCCCGGCGCGGCGCGCATCGTGCAGCAGCATCAGCGCCAGCAGGCCCTTGATGCCGGTCCGATCGGGTAGCAGACGATCGAGCAAACGGCCGAGCCTGATAGCCTCGGCCGCGAGATCGGGCCGCATCAAATCCGCACCCGACGTCGCCACATAGCCTTCGGTGAACACGAGATAGATCACGGCGAGTACACCGTCGAGCCGCGGCACCAGCGTGTCGCGCTCGGGCACCTCATAGGGAATGCCGGCGAGCCTGATCTTCTGCTTGGCGCGGACGAGACGCTGCGCCATCGCCTCCTCACCGACAAGGAAGGCGCGCGCCACCTGCGCGGTGGAGAGCCCGCAGACGGTGCGCAGCGTCAGCGCGACCTGGACCTCGGGCGCGAACGCGGGATGGCAGCAGGTGAAGATCAGCCGCAGCATGTCGTCGTCGAGCATCGCCGACGGCTCGTCGGTCGCCTGCGCGTTCAGCTCGAGCTCGTGCACAAGTGCCTGCTGCTTGCCGCGGAAGACGGCCTGCCGGCGAATCCGGTCGATCACCTTGTGCTTGGCGACGTTGACCAGCCAGGCGCGCGGGTTGTCGGGAAACTCGCCCGCCGGCCAGTGCTCCAGCGCAACCGCGAAGGCGTCCTGGAGCGCATCCTCGGCGAGATCGAAATCGCCGACGAGGCGGATCAGCGTGGCCAGCGCCCGCCCCGCCTCGTCGCGGAAGATTTTGTCGATCTCGGACAGTGTCATGCGCCGATGCGCGGCTGCGCCATCACTTGTCGTAGACCCAGATCGGCCGCACCTCGATCGAACCGATGCGCGCCGACGGAATCCGGGACGCGATCTCGATCGCAGTATCGAGATCCTTGGCCTCCACGAGATAATAGCCGCCGAGTTGCTCGCGCGTTTCGGCAAACGGGCCGTCGGTCGTCAGCGTCTTGCCGTCGCGCACGCGGACCGTCGTCGCGGTCGTGGTCGGCTGCAACCGGTCGCCGGCCTTGAAATTGCCGCTCTGGATGATGCCTTGCGTGAAGGCCTGGTATTCGCTCATCATCTTCTGGGCCGTGGCAGCGTCGTTCTTCGCGTATTCGACCTCATTCTGGTAGATCATCAGCAGATACTGCATCGCTTCACTCCTGTGTGTTCGGGGGATCACCGACATCCAGTCGAACGGGGCACGCACCAAACGACATGTTCAGGATAAATTATCTGAAGGTCGCGTGCGCGGCGATATCGGCTTGACGGAACCGTCGCAAATGCTCCATGCGTAAGCCGTCAGTCGGCCGGACGGCCGCCCCTGTAAGTGCCGAAAGGCCGCCGGGGAGGAAAGTCCGGGCTCCCTTGACATACGGTGCCGGATAACGTCCGGCGGGGGCGACCCCAGGGAAAGTGCCACAGAGAACGAACCGCCCTGCTTCGCCTTCGGGCTTCGCAGGGTAAGGGTGAAAAGGTGCGGTAAGAGCGCACCGCGGCTCCGGCAACGGCGCCGGCATGGTAAACCCCACCGGGAGCAAAACCGAATAGGGACGGCGTAGCGGGCTGTTCGCGAAAGCGATAACGCCGCGGGGCGATGTCAGGCCCGCCGTCCGGGTAGGTTGCTCGAGGCCATGTGCAAACATGGTCCCAGAGGAATGGCCGTCACGTATCGTTCGCGCAAGCGGACGATGCCTTACAGAACCCGGCTTACAGGCCGGCTGATATTCTAAAGCGTTTTCGAGCAGAAGAAAACGTGTCTACCAAGAAGTGACGAGGGGTTCGATGCTGACCGCATCGGGCCCCTCACCATTTTGGGGCTCGTTATCCGACGATCTCTTGCAACACCGCCATCAGCGCCTCTGGCGCCGTGACGTTCGGTGTAGCGGCCAGTCGCGCGATGTAAACGCTACGGCCTCCAGGCCGCGCGCGGATCGGCTTTCACGAAGACGGGTGCAAGCTGACCGGCCTCGCGCCGCAGCTTGCCTGGCTCAAAACCGTGCATGCCGATCTGCCACTGCAGCCCGACGATGGCGCCCTTGGTCGGTTGCAGCAGCGCGAGCGAAGCGAACAGCGTCACCGGCAGCCACACCGCCAGTTGCAACCAGACTGCCGGCGCATAGGCGGTCTCGACCGCGAGGATCGCCGGGACCACGAGATGGCCGACGACGACCATCACGAGATAGGCCGGAAAATCATCGGCGCGCTGGTGAAACAGCTCCTCGCCGCAATGGTCGCAGGCGTCAGCCACTTTCAGGAAACGGCCGAACGCATGCCCTTCGCCGCAATTCGGGCATTTGCCCACGAAACCGCGCCACATCGCTTTCGTGAGCGAGACTGAACCGGTTGCCATGACAGCACCTCTTCCTTTCCGCTGATCCATACAATACTATCTTGTATCCATACATTCAAAGGATATGGGCTCAAATTGCATGGATTGGACTCCTACAATCTCGGAGCTGAATGGCCCGCGTTATCAACGCATCGTCGATACCATGGAGGCCGACATCGCCGCGGGCCGCCTCGTACGCGGGCAGCAACTCCCGACGCAGCGCGCCCTCGCAAAAGCGCTCGGCATTGACCTCACCACGGTGACGCGCGCCTATACCGAGGCACGCCGCCGCGGCATCATGGAAGCCCGGGTCGGCCAGGGTTCGTTCGTGTCCGAGACCAGCGCGCGCCGCGCGGTCGATCTGCCGCACCCCGTCGCGATCGACCTCTCGATGAACGTGCCGCCGCATCCGCTCGAAGCGCAGCTGGACGAGCGAATCATCGCAGGGCTCGAGGCCATCCGCGCGCAATCGGGCCTGACCGCGCATCTCAACTACCAGCCGCCCGGCGGCAGCGCACATGAGCGCGCGGTCGCAACGCGCTGGATGCGCGCACGCGTTCCGCACGCGCATGCCGACAAGCTCGTGATCTTTCCCGGTACGCAGACGATCCTGTTCAACCTGCTCGCCCATCTCGCCAGGCCCGGCGACGTGGTGCTGACGGAGGCGCTCACCTTCCCCGGCATCAAGGCCGCCGCGGCGCGGCTCGGCGTCAAGCTCGTCGGCGTCGCCATGGATGACGGCGGCGTCCTGCCTGACGCGCTGGCGAAAGCGTGTCGCGCGCATAAGCCGAAAGCGGTCTATCTCATCCCGACGCTGCACAACCCAACCACCGCGACGCTTCTCCCCGAGCGCCGCAGCGCCATTGCAAGGATCATCAGCGATGCCGATACGATGCTGATCGAGGATGACGCCTACGGTCTGCTCGACCGCTCCGCATTGCCGATCGCCAATCTCATTCCGGAGCGGACATATCTGGCGACCACGCTGTCAAAGTGCATCGCGCCGGCGCTACGGGTGGCCTATCTGGTGACGCCCGACGAGAGCTCCCAGCAGGAAATGCGCAACTATTTGCAGGCGACCGTGCAGATGCCGGCGCCGCTTATGGTCGCGCTGGTGACGCATTGGATCGAGACCGGCATCGCCGATCGCATCATCACCGCCATTCGCAACGAGGCGATCGGCCGCCAGCAGCTCGCACAGCGGACGTTGAAGGGTTTTCAATTTCTGGCCAAGCCCCGCAGCTCATCATCTATGGCTGCGGCTGCCGGAGGGCCGCCCCGACGTCGCAGCGCATCTGTTGCGAAATGGACTCGCAGTGGTCGCAGGCGAGGCTTTCACCGTCGACGGGACGGCGCCACACGCGGCGCGCGTCTCGCTTGGCGCAGCGCGCAACAGAGCGGAATTGACCGAAGCGCTGCGCATCCTGGTCGGCGCGCTGCACAGGCCCGCCGACACCAGACAGATCGTCTAGCAATACTTATCGATGCTGGCGGCGATGGTGGTGGGAGCGAACAGCCGGCGCGACGGGGGACGGATAGGCCGCATAGGCCTCGCTCGGCGCAACGGTCTCGCCGCGGGCCGCGCGCGCGGCGGGCGTGAGCTGGCCGCCATTCAGAACATCGCGGTCCGGATGGGCAGCCTGATAGGCCGCAGGCTCGGAAAACTGCGCCTGCGCCATTGTCGGCATCAAAGTCGCCGCCGACAATAGCGCGGCTGCAACGGCAATCTTCGTGCGGGTCATCGTCCTTCTCCATATTCTCATTCGGGTGACCGGCCGATCGAACCGCATGATGGCGTCGGGCGGACCCCCAGATTGCAGTACGAGCATCATGTGGGCCTGTCTTTCGCGAACGCCCGCCGTCGGGGATCACGCTTGCGTGCAGTTTTGAAATTGACCGACACGGCCGCAGCTGTGCTATGCGAGCGATGGCGATCAACAGTTCGGGATCGCCCAGATAACAGGGACAATCTGTTGGATACGCTCATCTACGCGCTGCTGCTGTTCGGCGCATTGGCCGGGGGCTTCGTCTCGGGCCTTGCCGGATTCGGCACGGCGCTGATGGCGCTCGGCATCTGGCTCTACGTGCTGCCACCGTCGCTCGCGGTGCCCCTGGTGCTGATCTGCTCGGTGATCGCGCAGAGCTCGACACTGCCGTCGATGTGGAAGAGTTTTGATGTCTCGCTGGTCTGGCCGTTCCTGATCGGAGGACTGATCGGCGTGCCGCTGGGCACCATGCTGGTCGCCTCCGCCGATCCAAAAGTGTTCAAGATGAGCGTCGGCGTGCTGCTGCTGATCTTCTCGAGCGCGCTGTACCTCAACAAGAAGCCGCTCGCCATTGCCTTCGGCGGTCGGATCGCCGACGGCGCGATCGGCTTTGCCGGCGGCATTCTTGGCGGTCTCGCCGGATTGTCGGGCCCGCTGCCAATCCTGTGGGCCAACATCCGCGGCTGGAACAAGCACGAGCGGCGCGGCATCTTCCAGCTCTTCAATTTCACGGTGCTCGCCACCGCTTTGGTGTTGCAGACGGCCTCGGGCCTTGTTGAGTTCAAGGTCGTCTGGCTCGCGGTGGTCGCATTTCCGGGCACGCTGATCGGCGCATGGGTCGGCGCGCGCGTCTATCACGCATTGAGCGACAAGCATTTTGGCGATGTCGTGCTCGGTCTGTTGTTTCTGTCGGGCCTCGGCCTCGTCTGGAACAGTTTTGGCACGCACTAAATCCGCATTTTCTTCGCGGCCAGCGCCATGCCGCCGGCAATGCCGACGCCGAGCACGTAGATCCAGCTCCCGGCGAAATCGAACAGATGCGAGTCGGTCATTTGGCCCCTTGCAGCCGTCATCCCCACGGCGCGGCAAATTAGCCGGAGCCGTGGGGCGGGGACAAGCGATCGCTACGCGGGCGCGCGTGCAGGAGACGGCACGGGTTCGGGTGCAGCCTGCTCTGGAGCCGCCTCGTGCACCACCAGACGCTTCCCGAATTCGCGGCGTAGCAGCCACAAGCTCAGGCCCGCCTGCAACGTGGTTGCCGCGATCGACAGGTACCAGACGTACTCCATCCGAAAGCCCGGCCGCGTCGACAGCCAGATCGCCGGCAGCGAATAGGTGAACACGCGCGTTGCCGAGCTCCACAACACAGGCTTGGTATTGCCGAGGCCCTGGAACATGCTCGAGCAGGTGAAGATCAGGCCCTGCGCCACCATGTTGAGCGAGATGATCCGCAGGAACAGGAAAGCGACCTCCATGGTCTCGCGATCGTTCGAGAAGCCGGCGAGCAGGAGCTGCGGCTTCGACTGAGCAAGGCACATGAAGCCGATCATCACGGCACTGGTGATCAGCGCCGCCTTGACGAAGGTTTCGCGCACGCGCTCGCCTTTTCCGGCGCCCATGTTCTGGCCGGCGATCGGCCCGACGGCGAGCGCAATCGCAAGCGCCGGCATCTGGATCAGGCCCAGCACACGTTGTCCGATCCCGAAACCCGCCTGCGCCGCCGCGCCGAAATCGCGCAGCACGAAATAGACCACCGCCATGAGGATGAACATCATCGCGAACTCGCCGCCGGCGGGCAGACCGACGTTGAGAATGCGCTTCAGATGGTGCGCCTGCGGACGCCACTGCGCCGGATTGAAGGCGACATAGCGCTCGACCTTGCGGAAATACGCAAGCAGCATCACGACGCCGATCAACACCGCGACCGAACTCGCCAGCCCCGCGCCGGCAACGCCGAGCGCATGGCCCGTGCCCCAGCCCAAAATGAGGACCGGCGCCAGCGCGATATTGATGACCACCGCAAGCGCCTGCACCAGCATGACGGGACGTACGATGCCGGTGGCCCGCAGCGCGGATCCCATCACCTGGGTCGCGAACTGCAGCGCGAGCGCCGGCATGAACCACAACAGATATTTGGTCCCCGCCTCGATCGTGGCTTGATCCGCGGCAACCGAACGCATGTAGGCGCGCGACAGCGCGGCGCCTGCGACCAGGGTCAACAGGCCGAACAGCACCGACAGCACGATCGCCTGGTTGAAGATCAAATTGGCATCGGGCCGATCCCTGCGACCCACCGCATGCGCGATCAGCGCCACCGAGCCGACGCCGAGCACCTGCATCAGCGCGTTGACGAGAAAGCCGGCATTGCCGGCCGCCGCCACGCCCGCGACCGCGGCATCGCCCAAGCCCGAGACGAAGTACAGATCGACCAGCTGGCAGAGCATGATCGTGATCATGCCCACCATGATCGGGGCGCGGTGCCATGGCCAGGATGTGCTTCGCGACGGAGCCGTTGGTCAGGTCTTTCATGTCATCCCACCCCTTGACGACGCAGCCTCCGGATCTTCGTCCGCCGGCCGCGCGTCACTCATTCAGCTGCTGCGAGATGTCCGAGCTCCACCACCTGGCGCTCGAACAGTCCGCGATAAATGCCGTCTGGCTTGGCCGCGAGCTTGGCATGCGTGCCTTGCTCGACGATCTCGCCGCGGTCGAACACCAGGATCCGATCCATGCTCCGCACCGTCGACAGCCGGTGCGCGATCACGATCGAAGTCCGGCCCCTCATCAGCCGCTCCATCGCTTGCTGGATCAGCGCCTCCGATTCCGAATCGAGGCTCGATGTCGCCTCGTCCAGGATCAGCACCGGCGCGTCCGCCAGGAAGGCGCGCGCCAGCGCCACGCGCTGCCGCTCGCCGCCCGAGAGTTTGACGCCGCGCTCGCCGACAAGCGTGCCGTAGCCCTTCGGCAGGCGCAGGATGAAGTCGTGCGCATTCGCCAGCCTCGCCGCCTGCTCGATCGCCTCCACGCTGGCCCCGGGCCGGCCATAGGCGATGTTCTCGGCGAGCGAGCGGTGAAACAGGATCGGGTCCTGCTGCACGATCGCGATCTGGCTGCGCAGCGCTTGCTGCGTGGCCAGCGCGATGTCCTGCCCGTCGATCAGCACGCGGCCGCCGGTGACGTCGTAGAGCCGCTGCACCAGCTTGACGAAGGTGGTCTTGCCGGAGCCGGAACGGCCGACGAGACCGACGCGTTCGCCGGCGCGGATCGTGACCGACAGTCCGTCGTACAGCGGCGCGCTATGGCCGCCATAGTGGAACGTGACGCCGTCGAACACGATCTCGCCGCTCTCGATCGCAATCGGCCGCGCGCCCGTCGCATCCGCAATCCCGATCGGCTCGTCGTGGATCGCCACCAGCTCCTCCATGTCGTTGACCGAGCGCTGGAGGTTGTTGATGTGCATTCCGACGTCGCGCAAATAGGCGTGGATGACGTAGTAGCTCGTCAGCACATAGGTGACGTCGCCGGGCGAGGCATGCCCGGACATCCACAGCAGCACCGCGCCGCCGATCACGGAGGCGCGCAAGACCAGCAGCAGCGAGAGCTGCGCCATGGCGGTGGTGTTGTAGCGAAGCCAGGTCCGCCGCACGCGCACGCGCCAGCGGTTGATGACGCGGGCGAGCCGCGCATCCTCGCGCGCTTCGGCGCCGAAGGATTTCACCACGGCGTTGCAGGTCAGCGCATCCGCCAGCGTGCCGCCGACCTTGGTGTCCCAGGCGTTGGAGGCGCGCGCGGCCGGCGCGATGTAGCGCGTCGAGAACAGCACCGTCATCGTGACATAGACCAGCGCGCCGAGCGCGATCACCCCGCCGAGCGAGGCCCAGTGCACGCCGAGCAGGACCATCGACCCGATCAGCACGACCAGCGAGGGCAGCAGCGCCAGCAGGACGGTGTCGTTCAACAGGTCGAGCGCCCACATGCCGCGCGTGATCTTGCGCACGGTCGAGCCGGCGAACGAGTTGGCGTGCCAGTCGGTCGAGAAGCGCTGCACGCGCATGAACGCGTCCTGCGCGACCTCGGACATGATCTTCAGCGTGAACGGCACGATCACCTGCAGTCCTGCGAGCCGCAGCACCATCGAGGCCGCGCCGAGCGCCACGATGGCGCCGAACGCGACCAGCGCCGCGTGACGCGCATCGGAATCCGACGGACCGCGCGTCAGGGCATCGATCAGGTGCCCCGAGAATACCGGCATGAACAAGTCGGCGGCGGTCGCGCCCAGCAGGCTGCCAACGACGACAAGCGTACGCCCCGGCTGCTTCAGCCAGTGCCGGAACACGAAGGGCAGCACGACGCGTATCGCTGCGGGCTTTTTTGACAGAGCGGTCATGGCATCATCCGGCCGCTTTTGGCGCAGGCCGGCTCCATTGATGGACGCAGGCCGGCCGCGAGGGCCGAGACGGCGTCACTTGAACTTGGCTTTGACTTGGGGAGCGGAGCGATCGGGACTGGAAGCCCAATCGAAGCTGGCGGAAGAGGCCTCTAGGAGGCCGAGCACATACCGAGCCAGAACATCATCGAGCGCGGGCGTGCGATCTGCGAATGCGACGAAATCATGCAAATCCTCCCGGTTCGATTGAATGAGGTGCGCTTTATAGATGTGCCATTGGTGATTTGCAACGGGGCTCGCGCGCGATCACGCACGAGTGTTGCAAATTAGTGCGCGTCGCCGCTGGCGCCGAACGGCGAGGCCGGCCTCTTCAGCAGCGTGACCGTGAGGGTGAGGCCGAGATAGAACAGCGTCAGGATGAAGAAAGCATCGCCGAAGCTCATCACCACGGCCTGGCGATGCACGATCTGGCTGAGCTGCTTCATCGCCATCAGCGTGGAGTCGCCGAGTCCCTGAAACTTCTGCATGAACATGGTCAGGGTTTCGGTCGCGGTGGCATTGCCCCAGGTCACGCGCTCCTGCAGGCGAGTGATGTGCAGATCGGTGCGGTCGTTGAGCACGGTGTTGATGACCGCGAGCCCGACCGCGCCGCCGAGGTTGCGCATCAGGTTGAACAGGCCCGAGGCATTCTTCACCCGGTCCGGCGCCAGCGTGCCGAGCGCGATGTTGTTGGTCGGCACCATCGCGAACATCATGCCGATGCCGCGCAGGATCTGGGGCACGAGCAGCTCGTAGAAATCGTAGTCGCGCGTGATCCAGGTCATCTGGTAGGAGCCGATCGCGAACACGACGAGGCCGAACGCGATCATGTAGCGCATGTCGTACTTCGCCATGAGACGGCCGACCAGCGGCGCGACCAGGAACATGGTGATGCCCGAGACGAACATGGTCTCGCCGATCATCAGCGCGCTGTAGCCGCGCACCTCGGCAAGATAGCGCGGATAGATATAGGTCAGGCCGTAGAGGCCAATGCCGATGCAGAACTGAAGTACGCAGCCGATCGCGAAATTGCGATTGGAAAAGGTGCGCAGATTGACGATCGGCTCGGCCGCCGTGAACACGCGCCAGAAGAAGGCGATCGCCGAGATGCCGCAGATCCAGGCGCAGATCGCGACCGAGGGGTCCTGCAGCCATTCATATTGCGGGCCTTCCTCCAGCACATATTCCAGCGTGCCGAGGAAGCCGGCCATGAACAGCAGGCCCCACCAGTCGAAGCGGTCGAGCAATTCGAAGTGCGGCTCGTCGAAATCGACCAGCGCCAGCACCCCCAGGGTGATGCCGATGCCGGGCACGATGTTGATGAAGAACAGCCAGTTCCACGACATCAGGTCGGTGATGTAGCCGCCGACGGTCGGCCCAATGGTCGGGGCCAGCGTCGCGACCAAGCCGATGATGGGACCGACGATGTGGAATTTGGAGCGCGGGAAGACAGTGTAAGCCGAGGCGAACACGGTCGGGATCATGCCGGCGCCCAGAAAGCCCTGGAGCGCGCGCCAGAGGATCATCTCCTCGATGGTGGTGGCGAAGCCGCAGAGCAGGCTCGAAGCTGTGAAGCCGGCGGCAGAAATCGCGAACAACAGCCGCGTGCCGAAGGCGCGCGACAAAAACCCCGACAGCGGGATCGCGATCACTTCGGCGATCAGATAGGCGGTCTGGACCCAGGAGACCTCACTGGAGCTTGCCGACAGGCCGGCCTGGATCTCGCTCAGGGACGCCGAGACGATCTGGATGTCCAGGATCGACATGAACATCCCGAACACCATGATGATGAAAGCGAACAGCCGCTTCGGCGCGATGCGCTCCGAAGCGGGGTCCGCCATCATGGCAGGTGAAGCGGTGGTGGCGTTCGCCATGGTCTGACCTCGAAGCGCCGGCGCGCTACTGCGGATGGACCGTGGTGGGATCGTCGAGATCGATTTCGCTGTCGGCGTCGACCGCGCCCTTGTTGGTGTCGACGGTCGCATAGACCGACATGCCGGCGCGGAGCAGGTTTTGCCTCGCGACCGACTTCGGCACGCGGATGCGGACCGGCACGCGCTGCACGATCTTGGTGAAGTTGCCGGTAGCGTTGTCAGGCGGGAGCAGCGTGAACACCGAGCCCGAACCCGCCGCGATGCTGTCGACGACGCCGGAGAACTTGCGCATGCCGTAGGCATCGACCTTGATCGTCACCGGCTGGCCGGGACGGATGCGCTTGAGCTGGGTTTCCTTGAAATTGGCGTCGATATAGACGTTGTCGAGCGGCACGACGTTGCCGAGCCGCTGGCCGACCGCGACGAAGTCGCCGGCACTGACGAGGCGATTCGAGAACGTGCCGTCGACCGGCGCGCGCACCGCAGTGAAGCTGAGATCACGCTCGGCCTTGGCGAGCGTGGTCTTGAGCTCGGCGAGTTGCGCCTGCGCTTCGGCTTGCTGCGCCTTGGCGACGTCGACATTGCTGACCGCGACGTCATAGGCGGCCTGCGCGGCCTTGACCGCGGCGGCGCCCTGGTCACGTCCGGCTTCCGAAGTTTCGAAGGTGGCGCGTGAGGCAAAGCCCTTGCTGTTCAGCGCCTGCTGGCGCTCGTAATCAAGGTCGGCGCGCTTGAGGCCGGCTTCGGCGGACACGAACTGCGCCTTGGCCTGCGCGACCTGGCTGTCGAGCGCCGCAACCTGGCGGCCGATGCGATCGATGGTGGCCTGCTGGGTCGCGATCCTGGTCGCGGCGGCGTCGACTGCGATCTTGTAGTCGCCGTCGTCGATGCGGAAGACGATGTCGCCGGCACGCACCGTGGCGTTGTCGCCAGCAAAGATCGAGGAGATGTGACCGGCAACGCGCGCGCCCAGCATGGTATTGTTGGCGCGGACATAGGCGTCGTCAGTGGCAACGTAGAAGCGCCCGACCAGCGTGTAATAGCCGGCATAGCTCGCGGCCGCGAGCGCCAGCACCAAGCCTACTCCCATCATCACGAATTTGCGCTTGCCCGACTTCGCAGCGGCGGCGGCGGCGGTCGCCTCTGGGGCTGCGGCCGGCTTGTCGATCACGGGCTTCTCCGGCGCATCGCTGGTGCGGCGCTTGGTTTCCTCGGTCACATGAGAGCGCAACTGCTCGGCGAGAACTGCGGACGTCTCGGTGGCGGCGTCACCGCCCGCGGGCGCCGGCGTCTCCACCGTATCCTGGCGAAGAACGCGCGCAGACTGGTCTCTCAATACGGCCATAAAGGCTTCCCCAAAAGCGCGATGAGGGACGGCCGCCGTGCGGCCGGTTCCCTCTCGCCTATCTCAAATACCATTGACCGAACGGTTCGGTCAATATAGATAATACTCCCGGGCAAACCCTACTGGCCCGAATCCTTTATTTCGGTTTCATGGCCCTGGACCGATCCAAAAACCTTCCGAGACCCTAAACCAATGGTTGTAACCGGCCGCGAACAACTACACGTCGTCCAAGAAGAGGACAGCTCCAAGCGGCGCCAGATCCTGGACGGGGCGCGTAAGGTGTTCATGGATCTCGGTTTCGACGGTGCCAGCATGGGCGAGATCGCCCGCGCGGCGCAGGTCTCCAAGGGCACGCTTTACGTCTACTTCGCCGACAAATCCGCGCTGTTCGAAGCCATCCTCGAGCAGGAGGCGCTGCAACACGGCCAAGTCGTGTTCAATTTCGATCCCGCCCGCGACGCCGAGACCACGCTGAAGGATTTCGGCCAAGCCTACATCCATCTGCTGTGCCGGCCCGGCGGCGGGTCCGCAATCCGCACCGTGATGGCGATCGCCGAACGCATGCCCGATGTCGGCCGCCGCTATTATGCGCGGGTGCTGGACAAGACCATCAACCGCCTCTCCGACTATCTCAAAGCCCATGTCGTCCCTGGCGATCTCGATATCGACGATTGCGACCTTGCGGCGTCGCAGTTCATGGAGTTGTGCAAGGCCTCGCTCTTCCTGCCCTTCGTCTTCCAGGCCGCACCCGCACCGTCGGAAGAGCGCATGACCGAAGTCGTCGACAGCGCGACGCGGATGTTCCTGGCGGCTTATCGGGCGAAGTAGCGGCAAGCCGGGCATGCGTTGCAGGCCGTTCCGGCGGTCCTATATTGGGGCTCATGTCCCGTGATCGTCGGCCGCCGGTCGATATCCTCCATTACGAGATCGTTCAGGAACAAGCCTCCGCGCTTGGACGGATGGGCCACACGCTCGAACAGGCGCTAGCGCGCTTGCGCGAGTTCGACGCCGCCCATGCCCTCCCCGAGGTGCCGGCCTCGATGCAACCGGCCAGGCGCAAGCTGGTGATGGAAGCCGGCCACGCGCTCTGGATGTTCGTGGTGCAGCGTGAGGCATCGGGCTTGCGCGACAGCCGCCACATCATGCGGACCTACAATGTCCCGGCCGAGGTGCAGCACTGCATGGGGCTGGTCCCAGTACCGTCGAAGTCGGCCTGAAAATGATTTTCTACGGCACCACGCGCGAGGGCGTGCACTCATTGAGCGGCCGGCCGCCTGATGTCCGGTTTAACGCCAACACCGGCCGAAGAGCGGATGGCCTCCGAGGTCGCAGATGGGCCAATAGGCGACACTCAAGATGTAAGAGGCCGTCGACGTCAGCAAGCGAATAGCCTTGCTTCTTATTGCTCCCGGACCCCTCCCTTCCTCAGCCCATCGAGAATGTCGTCGATCTCGCGGCGAAACTGCGGATTGGTTGACATTGAGTAAACAAGATCACGGTACCAATGGATCGTGAAGTCTGGTCGCAGCTTGTTCAATTCAGTCAAGCTCCGCTGTGCCTGTTCCAATTGCCCCGTGGCTCCATAAGCCGAAGTCAGATCTACATAAGCGTACATGTGCGAGTTGTTCAGATTGACCGAGCGCCCGCATTCCTCGATGGCTTCTCCATATTGGTGCAGGTGCAAGTGTGCATGGCAGAGCCAGAAGCGCCATTGGAAAGCAAAAGGATCTCTGGGACTGAGACGGAGAGCCAACTGGACCGGCGAGAAGGCTTCGCGCGCGCGCCCAGAGGCGATGAGTGCAATTGCTTTAGTAGCGTAGGCAGCTGGATTATTTGGATCAATTTCAAGCGCCGTATCGTATTCAGCCAATGCCTCCTCAGGACGTCCAAATAGAAGAATGGTTCCCTTAGTCGTATGAGCACTCGCGCTTGCCGAGCTTTTGGACAGAACTCTGTCGATGAGGTCGATCGCTTGCTTTTTGTCTTCGACAACGGATGTAGACCATCGGTTGTTCACACCAGCCGCTAGACACCGCGCTTTGCCAATCATGGCTTCGACGTTGTCCGGATCGAGGCGCAGCGCGTCATCGAATAGGTCTTTTGCCTGACCATTTTGGATCTTCGACTGCGGCCCATAGAGCTTTGCCCAGCCGCGCATCGTGAAGTCCGTAGCGTCTGGATTTCTCGATCGGTCTACTTCGCTGCGACGGCTTTCGGCCTGGATCAGTTCAATGTTAAGCGAGCGAGCGAGCCGCGCTGTGATCTGGTCCTGCAAGGCGGCGAGGTTCGTACGATCGCCGTCGAAACGATCGGACCAGACGTCCCGACCGCTCGCGATATCCGTAAGTGATACGTTGACCCGAACCTGATCCCCGTTGCGCCGCACCGCGCCCTGGACCGCCCAGCGGATGCCAAGGTCCTTGCCGAGCGTCCTGAAGTCGATCTGCTTGTTCTTGTATGTAAACGCCGTTCCGCGTCCGATAACGAACGCGCCGGGCATTTGCGCGAGGTCGGTCGTTAGGTCGGTTGTGATGCCGTCGGCGAAGTAGTCCTGCTCCAGATCGTTGCCGACGTTTGCGAACGGCAGAATGACAAGTGACAAGCGGGGAGCAATGTCGGGCCGGGCCGTAGCCTCCCTCTGCGTCTGTTGCTTGTCCGGAAACACGTCGGTGCGGAGCGTCTTCCACACAGTCCAATAGCCGACGAGGCCACCCGCGATCGCACCGATAGCCGCGATCGAAGCGAGCGCCCCGCCGATCAATTGCATTCGCACCCGGAAGCGACCCTTAAAGTTGCGAGTCGATGCCGGTTGGTCCGGAGGCTCGTCATCAGATGGCGTTTTGTTCAGTGGGTCACTATCGGATGCCGGTTTATTCGGTCGGTCGCTGGAGACTTCTGAGTCTGTCACCATTGCCTCCCCGCAGGGGCCAAACGCCCGGATGCTTGAACCTACCAGAGTTTTGTGGCTTTGCGTTGGTCAGGGTTGCTGACTAGGTTCACGGCTCTTACAAGTTGTTGCGGTTGGGTTGAATGGACGGCCGGTTCGGGTCAAAAGCGTCGGTTTGGTGCTCGGACGAAAACTACCGGTCTTCTCTATGACCCGACATTTGGCGCTGGCGCGCTAACGGAAGCGATGGGCCAAACTCAGACCTGAGTTAGACACTCGTGCCGAATGAATTAGTCAACACGCCGACCTTAAATCAATCACTAATCGCCACTCTTGCACGATCGATTGTGCAAGCTTTCCCATATAGCTTAGATGTACGTTGCGGACGGAATCCTAGAGGTGGTTCTGGTTCTGCATATTTTGACGGAGCAATGTAAGCTGTTGACGAAAGCGACGATTTTCTTCAGTCCGCAAGGGGAAACTCATCCATGGTCCAGCAGAGCGCAATTTCACGTCGCCGATTTGTCCAAACAACCGCCGCGAGTTCGCTGGCGCTCACGGGAATAGGCCGGATCGGTCCCGCCGCGGCTCAATCGCGACAGCCGAACATCGTCTTCATCCTGGCGGATGACCTCGGCTACGCTGACGTAAGCTGCTATGGTCAGCGGGACTATACGACGCCGAACATAGACCGGTTGGCTGCCGAGGGGTTGAAATTCACACAGGCATACTCCAATTCGCCTGATTGCTCTTCGACGCGCACGGGGCTGATCACTGGGCGCTATCAGGCTCGCTTGCCGCTTGGGCTCGAAGAGCCACTTTCTCCTTTAAGCCCGAAAGGGATTGGCTTGGCGCCGAGCCATCCCACCTTACCATCACTGCTGAAGAAGGTGGGATATGGCACGACTCTAGTCGGAAAATGGCATCTTGGTGATCTGCCGGATTTCAGTCCGCTGAAAAGCGGCTATGACCAGTTTTTTGGGATACTCGGCTGCTGTGCCGATTATTTCAATCATGGGGCGGAGGCCTCGCAAACGTACATATTGCCGTTCCCCGGACTTGCGCATCAACTCTACGAGCAGGAGGTACCGGTTGAGCGTCACGGTTACATGACAAACCTCCTCGGCGATCGAGCGGTGCAGACTCTTGAAGGCTACGCCAAATCGAAGGAGCCGTTCCTGCTAAGTCTGCATTTCACGGCGCCGCATTGGCCATGGGAGGGGCCGGACGACGAGGCTGAGTCAAAGCGGATCAGGAACATTATTGACCGCGACGGCGGCTCCCAGAAGACATACGCGGCGATGGTGCAAAGTCTAGATGCCAATATCGGTCGGGTACTACACGCGCTTGACGCGAGCGGTCTCGCCAGCAACACCATTGTCATATTCACCAGTGACAACGGCGGCGAACGATTCTCCGATGTGTGGCCGTTCATCGGCATGAAACATGAGCTCCTCGAAGGTGGCATTCGCATTCCAGCGATCGTTCGCTGGTCCGGACGGATCGCGCCTGGAGCGGTGTCCGAACAGGTCACGATTACGATGGACTGGATGCCGACCTTGCTGGCTGCCGCCGGCACGTCGCCGGACGCGGCATATCCATCCGATGGTGAGGACCTCGGACAGATCTTGGCCGGCGGTGCGGGATCGCATCCCCGGAAGTTGTGCTGGCGCTATAAAGCGGGATCGCAGCGCGCCATCCGCGACGGCGATCGGAAATATCTGCGGATAGGGGGAAACGAATTTCTCTTCGATGTCGTGCGAGACCCGCGGGAGCGAGCGAACCTCATGGACCGGGAGAAAGACGTATTCGAACGGCTGAAAAGCGAATGGGCGGTTTGGGACGCTTCGATGCTGCCAGAACGGTCGCGACCGGCGTCTTATGTCCACCCGGGTAACTTCCTGGCTGACCACTACGGCGTCACCAACCCGCCGCCGGCGACCGCGACAATCAATGCTCCCACGAAGTGACTGTTGAGTTGGAAAAGACCTACCGCATTTGCCACTGTCGTCGAGGCGCTTCTCGTCGGTGTCGGCCTAGAACACTGATGTCTGCTTTGGGTCAAAGGACTAAGCCGCTCGCGCGGTAGGGCGCCGCGGCCGGCGGCACAGCAAACAGGATAGCGCTGTGGGGCGTCCTGTCTTGAAGATGAGGAGTTGGCAAACCTCACTCAAGACAGGAGCATCCCCATGACCGACGAGGCAATGAGCCCGTTGCGCCGGCGCATGATCGACGACATGACGATCCGGACGTTATCGCCGAAGACCCAGCAAGGCTACATCCGCACGATCAAGAACTCGGCAGCTTTCCTTTGCCGGTCGCCGGACAAGGCGAGCTTCGAGGACGTCCGACGCTTTCAGCTGCATGTGGCCCAGAGCGGCGTCGGCACGGGAGCCCTCAATGCGACCGTGGCGGCGTTGCGTTTCTTCTTCAGGGTCACGCTTAAGCGATCCGCCATCAGGCTTGTCAACAAATCGCCGCTCAACGCCGGTTCTGCCCATCCGATCAAACCCGCCAACCTTCCCGATCGCGTCCGCAAAACGCGTTCAACGAACCTGGCACACACACCGCCAGCGACGAAATCCCCATAGCACCTGACGTGCCACCTCGCCCGACGTCCCGCGGTTTCCTCCTTTGGAGGTTTTCGTACGCCGGCCCCAGAGCGCGTGGCGCCATCATCGTGGGCCGGCATCCGAAAACCTTCACCAGGCTTTGCTGCGGCCATTGAAACCACGCTACTGACTTGGTAGTCCGTCGCAGCTAATGGACGGGTTCGACCTGGGGCAGCTCATATTTTCCCGACAGCACTTCGTCCGTGGGTTGATAGAGTCTCAGGATCACATAGAACGGGCCCTTAGGGGTCGGCAACCAGTTGGCGGCGTCGCCTGACGGCGGCGCGTTCTGCATTCGCACCTCGACGGAGCCATCTGCGCGAACGTTCAGGCCCTTGGTGCCTGAGCCGAGTTTGTAGCGGTGGATTGGATTTTCGACCAACAGCTTGTCGGTTGCGTCGTAGACGGTGAGCGACCAGAACGCATTGACTGGCGGCGCTTTGACGAAACGTATCATGTAGTTCTTCCCTCCGGCCAACTGATTGCCCTGGGCATCGGTCGACCGGAGCGGGTACATCGCTTCCTTCTCGCCGTTACCGCCGAGGTATGGCCCTGCTACCAGCGCCCTCAATGGGTAGTCATAGCCGAAGTTGTCGAGCCCTGTGGACCAACTCCAGCCGTTGCGGTCGACAGTCGAAGTGGCAAGGGCTGAGACGGCGACCTTCGGGCCGTCTGCCAGTGCCCGCAACAAACCCTTCCGCTGCGGTGGCGTCAGCTTCGACCTGTCGAAGCCGTTCTTTGTCAGGCCGATCCGGGCGAACTGACCGAACAAGGCTGCATCTTGGGCTGGCACTGCATTGGACTTGAGGGCAGCGGCCAAGTGCGTGAAGAAGCCGAATTCGTCACCTTCAATTGCGGGGAGAGGCGGGAGAGCTGCCGCAACCGGCGCATAGTTGGTATCCTTCCAGTGACTTAGCGGGCGCAGCGTGAACTGCTTCTGCAAGGCGTGCATCGGCGCAAGATCCTCGCCCTCTATCGCGCGCATTCGCCCCCAGAGCCATACCTTGTTGGTGGACACATCGAGTCGCTTGACGCCTTCGGGCAATTGACCATTCCATTCCGGCGGCACCAGCGCGTAGTCGCCTGGCTTGGTGCCGGTGGCGCGACGGCCCACGTAATGCTGCAGATTCTGCCACATATCGAAAACGTCGACCACGTAGTAGCGGTCATTTGTATCAGGTACGTGCAGGATAAACGGCTCGTCCAGCTTCACCACCGCGCTCAGTAGGCCGTGTCGTTGTTCGGTGTCGGCATGTCCTTGGCGTCCGCCGTCGCCACCGTCGCCGCCCAGCCGATCTGGTTGAGTGGCGCACGATAACTGGTGGGGGACTGCGGCCCCGACACATCGCTGTACTCCCGCGCAACGCGTTCCATCCTGACCAGCGGGTATCCCCAGATGTAGGCTGATAGACCTGTTTGATAGGCGTCGAGTTCCAGACCAGCGTTAATGTTTTCGGTGGTGGTCGGTGTCGTCTCGAGCGCGTCGGGATAATGAGGCGTGGCGGCCCGGATATGGCTGACCAGTAGCGAGGCCGCGCATGCAATTGCAATTTTCTTGTACACGTCGATCTCCTTTCAAAGTGCCGCCAACCCTCTCTCTACTTGTGCAGTGCACAGCTTGCGCGCCAAGGTCGCTCGCTTCCGCCGGTCTGAGCCGCCGCGCCGGGCATCGACGCTTTCGGGCAACAAAGTTGCGACTGAAACGAGGAATCCTAAAGCCAAAATTGATGCTCGAGTGGTTTGATTGCATCCTCCGAGGCTCAGCTCAGTACCCCTAATAGTCCAGGTTGCAAGTGACTTCCTAATCACGCGACTGCGGTTTAGTTCCGCAAGCGCCGCCGCTATCGTGGCTACCTCGCTACGGTGGGTAAGACACACTTGATCAGCCATGGCGGATGACAACGGACGGTTCCAAGGTTGGCGGCCGCGCCGAAAACCTTCACGCAAGCCGCCCATCATGCTCAAGGCGGGAGACTTCCGTTTTGCGTCGGTAAGCTGACCTCTATGAGTACACGCCTAGTCGGTAACCTGCCTCCTCAGCGCGGCGAGATCGTTGACGACCATCTTGGTCGGGCCGGTCGAGATGATGCCGTCGTCCTGGAGGCGGCTGAGGATCAGGCTGATCGACTGGCGCGTCGCGCCGATCATGCGCGCCAGATTGGCCTGCGTGATGCGGCCGAGCGAGATCGAGCCGCTCTCGTCCTGGGCCGCGTTCTCGCACAGCTTGACCAGGAGCAGGACCAACCGTTCCGCCGCCTTCTGTCCCGCCAGCGTCTGCGCCAGCATCGAATAGGTCTCGCCCTTGAAGCCGAGGCACTCGATCAGCGCGACTGCGAATGACGGCGACTGCGCGATCAACCGGCGGACCGCATCCTGGTCGAGATGCAGTGCTTCGACCCGCCCAAGCGCGCGGGCTGACCAGCTGTGGCGATGATCGCCGAGGATATAGGGCGCGCCGACGAAGTCACCTGCCTCCCAGGTCGACAGCATCAGTTCGCGCCCTTGCGTGCCGGCATGGGTGCTTTCGACGATCCCGGTCAGGATGATGTGGATGCCATTCGCGGGCTCGCCCTCCCGCAGCAGATATTCGCGGTTCTGGTAGGTCGCGAGCCTGCCGGTTCGCATCACCAGGTCCAGATCGGGCTTGTCCAACGCCTTCAGCACATAACGTCCGGTCCCGGGCCGTGACAGTTCAGCGCGCGGCTCAGCTGGATCGGCCACCTCATGCGCATCGCTGCGCTCCACGATCGGTCTCCCTTCGAGTGACGGCTCGAAGGCTAGGAGGTCTCCGCTCCGATTGCAACGCGGCGCAGATGTTGAGGTTCGGCTGCCGCCTCCATGAAGGCGCAAGCCAGATCGGTGAGCAGGCGCTCCCGGCCGGCCGGCGCCAGAAACGTGACGCCATAGGGCACGCCCGCTGCGGTGACGGCGTTCGGAACGGCGATGGCGGTCAGGCCCAGCGGGTTGGCGTAATTGGTGTAATAGCCGTTGTTGAAGTTGGCCATCAGCGGATCGCGCGCGACGTCGTCGATGCTCAGCACGGTGCCGACCGTGGGCACGACCAGCGCGTCGTGATCTTGCCAGAAATCGCGCAGCGATCGCTGGACCTCCTTCACCTTGTAGAGCGCACGATAGGTGTCGGCCGCCGTGAACTTCCGGCTGCCGATGACGAGGTCGCGCACGATCTTCACGCCCGCATCCGGGTTGGCGTCGAGGAATGCGCCGACCGAGACGTCCCGCTCGGCGAGGAAAGGTCCGAAAAACATCAGGTCGTTGACCGAAATGAACGGCGAGAAATCGATCGATGCGACCGACAGATCGAGCCGCCGCAGCTTGCGGAGCCCATCGCCGAACAGCGCCTCCGTCTCCGAATTGCCGAAGAACCTGAGCTGATCCGGACGCGGCGTTGCGATGTTGAGCGGCCGCGCTGGGGATGCCTGCTCCGCCCATCCGGCGAAATCTACCGGTGAAAAGCAGTCCTCGGCATCGCGCCGCGCCAAGACGCGATAGACGTCGTGGCCATCGCGGGGATCGCGCGTGTAGAGCGAAATGGTATCAAAACTTCGGCACGCGTAGACCATGCCGCGCTGACTGAGGGCGCCGGGCGCCGGCTTGAAGCCGGTAACGCCACAATAGGACGCCGGCACCCTGCCCGATCCGCCGGTATCGGTGCCGAAAGCAAAGGACGAGGTGCCTGTCGCGACCGATACCGCTGCGCCCGAGCTGGAGCCGCCGGGGATGTAGTCGGGGTTATGCGGGTTGCGAGCGATGCCATAGGGCGAACGCACGCCGACCAGGCCGGTCGCGAACTGATCCATATTGGTTTTGCCGAGATAGATCGCGCCGGCGGCGATGGCGTCGGCGACAACCGGGCTCGTGTCTTTCGCGGTGTAGGCGAATTCCGGGCAGGCCGAGGTGGTCTGCTCGCCGGCCACATCGATGCAATCCTTGACCGAGAACACGAGGCCGTAGAGCGGCAGTTCGCCGATCTCGCCTATGCGAGCATCGAGCGCGCGCGCCTTTGCCATGACGCTTTCGGGATTTGCCGTCGAGATCCAGACGCCGCTCTGGTCGGCGTCGTCAAGGCGCGAAAGCACATGCGCGGCGACATCGGACGGCTTGAGCTCACCGCTGCGATAGGCGGCACGGAGGTGGCGAGGTGCGAGATTCATGTCGGTCACGTGCTTGCAGGAATTGGCAATGCGCCGGCGAGACAAGCCCGCCGGCACCGACCTTAGCGGCCGATCACCTTCTCCAGATATGCGGGCTGGATGAAGGCTTCGAAGTCGGCGCGCGGCAGCAGCTTCGGCAGGCGCTCCTGCTTCACCAGGGAAGTCGGCGGTCGAGACCAGCGTGTCGACGAACTTGCCCTTTTTCACGGATGTGCCGAGATACTCCTCCGTGAGCTGCCTGTTGCAGGGGACCATCCCGGTGCCCTCCATCATCCGCTGCGCGTCCTCGATGGGCAGCGAAAGCTCTTCCGCGATGATCTCCGCGGTCTTTTCCGGGTTCTTCAGCCAGAATTCGATTCCTTCGCATTCGGCCCTGATGAACTTATCGACGTAGGACGGGTACTTCTCCGCGAACGCCTTCATGACGACGCCGATGTCCCAGGTCGGATAACCGCGCTTGGCCATGTCGCCCGAGGTGACGAGGATCTTGCCGCCGTTCTTCACGGCCTTGCCGAGATTCGGCTCCCAGAACCAGGCCGCGTCGATGTCGCCGCGAAGCCAGGCCGCCGCGATATCCGACGGCGCGAGGTCCAAGATCTTCATCGAGGCGGGATCGACACCCTCGTCCTTGAGCGCCTGGAGCAGGAGGTAGTGTGTCGTGGAGCCGAACGGCGCCGCCACCGTCTTGCCCTTGAGATCCTTGAGCGAGGTGATGTTCTTGTCGGTGCGAACCACCATCGACTCGACGTAGTCGAGCATGTTGATCACCAGGATGCCCTTGATTGGCAGGGCGCGCGTCGCGCCGATCGCGGTTGGCGGGTTGCCGAGACCGCCGAAGTCGACGTCGTTGCCGGCGATCGCGCGCAGCATGTCGCCGCCGCCGCCGATCTTGACGTACTTGATGTCGACGCCTGGCATCTCCTTGGCGAGCAGGCCAAGATGCTTGGTGACCAGCTGCGCGTTCACGAGGTTCAGATAGCCGACCGTCACCTTCGCCGGCTTGTCCTCGGCGCGTACTGCGGCCGTGAGCGCCAACGTGGCAACTGCGAGCGTCGCAATCAGTCTCTTCATCATGGAGGTCTCCCCTTCGATCAGGATTGGATTCAGGCCCACGGCATCAGCAGTTTCGCGATGCCGCGCATAATGAGGTCGAGCACGACGCCGGTGAGACCGAGCACGATCAGCCCCATGATCACGATGTCGGAGAGCAGGAATTTTGCGGCGTCCCAGATCATCCAGCCGATGCCGGCGGATGCCGCGACGATTTCGGCGGCGACGAGAACGGTGTAGGTAAATCCGAGCGAGATGCGCATGCCGGCGAGAATCAGCGGTCCCGCCGCCGGCAGGTAGACGTGAAAGAGCAGGTGGCGCCGGGTCGCGCCAAGCGACTGGGCGGCGCGCACATAGACCGGGTCCACGCTGGTGACGGCCTGGATCGTCGAGATGACGATGCCCGGCAAGCCGGCAAGAAACAGCAGCGACAGCTTCGAGCTCTCGCCTATGCCGAGCCACATCACCAGCAGCGTGTACAGGCCGAGCGGCGGCAGTGGCCGGTAGAACTCGATCAACGGATTGAGCAGCGCGCGTGCGTTGCGCGACACGCCCATGACGACGCCGAGCGGGATGCCGATCAGGCAGGCCAACGTGAAGGCCGTGAGGATACGATAGAGGCTTGCGCCGAGATGCTGAAGCAGTGTCGCGCCCTGATATCCCTTCGTCATCGTCTTGACGAACGCGGCCCAAACCGCCTGCGGCTTCGGCAGGAACAGCTCGTTGGCCCAGCCCCTCTCCGTGACGATGGCCCAGCCAGCCAGCAGCACTGCGACGGTAAGCGTCGAGAGCAGCACCGATCGAGAGACCTTCGGAAGCCGCAGCGGCAGGCTGCCGCGTCGCGTGCGATCCGCCGAGATCGGAATGGCCATGGGGCTCGCCTCGACGCTCATGTCCGCACTCCCAGGATCTGCATGATGGTCAGCGCGTAGATCCGCGTCGCCATCACCGACTTGGTGATCGAGATGTTCTCGTTGTCGACGGCCCAGCCGTCTTCTCCGGGACCGAACGTCACCGCATTGATGCCGGCTTCGCGGAAGCGGATCGTGTCGTTGAAGGCATTCTTGCGGTTGACCCCGGGCTCGCGGCCCATCAGACGCCGGTAAACCGTGCGCAAGGAGCGGCAGGGCTCCTCCTCGACCGGCACCGGTTCGGTCGCGTTGACGAAAAGCGATCCAGGCACCTGGCGCACCTCCACCTTGACGTCGTTCACGCCCGCAAACGTGTCCCGTCCGAGACGCTCGATGTCCGAGATCACGCTCGACAGGGTCATGCCGGGCACGATGCCGACCACGGCGAGCGTAATGGTGCAGGCATCCGGCGAGAACTGCATCTCGCCAGGCAGGCCGGCCCGAATGCGCACCACGGCGCAGCAGGGCGGCGTATGGCCCATGAACTTGCTGGGCACATGCGTGAACGCCATGTCCTTCAACTTCGGCAACAGCTTTGCCGCTTCCATGATGGCGTTGACGCTGATGTCCGGCCGCCAGATGTGCGACTTGATCCCGTGAACGGTGAGTTCGATCAGGCAGTGGCCGGAATTGGCCACCGACAGGTTCATGCCCCAGTCCTTGTTGACGTCACCCCATGCCGTCGGCTCGGCGGTGATCTCGTAATCGGCGGTAAGGCCGACCTTGTTCAGCATGTAGATGGAGCCCTCGGTGCCGTTCCGCTCCTCATCGACGGTGTAGCAACACATCAAGGTGCCATCGAACTTCACACCTGCTTCGATCAGGGCCTGCACTGCGAGCAACGATGCAGCGAGGTTCCCGCGCGTGTCGGAAGTGCCGCGTGCATAAAGCAGATCGCCGTGGCGCGTCGCCTTGAACGGATCGAAATCCGTCATGTGCCATTTCTCGGGCTCGACGACCGGATAGGTGTCGAGGTGATCGTTGAGAATGAGCGAGGGCGCCGGCCCGTCCCTTGAGCACGCCGAGCACGTTCGGCCGGTGCGGCTGCGCGCTGTGCTTGGTGACCTCCATGCCGAGCGCTTCGAGCTTGCCCGCGACCAGCATCGAGATCGCCTCTTCCTCGGCAGGCGGCAAATCGGGATCCAGCGGATTGCCGGAACGGGGCTGGCCGGTGCGGATCAGCTCGGATGCGAGTTCAAGCCAGCGCTCCTCCGTGATGTGCGACAGCACGCGCCGTTCGAGATCCGAGTAAGGAGGGGCAAGGGGCATCTGCATGACGGGTTCCGCTGGCTCACGGCGCCGGCAGCGCCGTTTCGTGGCAGCCTCCCCACTGCAGCGATTGTGCCAACTGCCGGCAAAGCCCGCCGCGACACAATTGTCGTTTTGATTTCAACGATTTAGACAAGAATTGCGAGTGCGCAAATTTTTGCGCCCGGGATGCGCTCTGCCGAAGACGCGGCGTCGGCTGAACAGGCAGGGCTCAGCGCGAGGCCGGCCGGTCCAGATATTCCATGCGGCGCCACGCGTGCAGGACTCGGCGCCCGTTGCGCGCGAACGCGAAACAATGACCGCCGCCGGCGGAGCGGGCCTGCAATGATCTCGGCGGTCTCGATCGCCTTGCGCTCGCCGCTGGAGACGATCTGCGTGGTGCTTGAGAGCCAGCTCGCATTCGCAAGCCCCCCGGTGCGCGTTCGGGCCGATCGGACTGAGGCTCCATTGCGGCACCGGCACCGCGGGGTCAATTTGCACCTGCGGGTGGGTGAGATAGCGACGATATCAGCGGACATTTTAATCGTCCGCGTACTCGTCTTCTTCGCGCTTGTGCGCGGTGCTCTTACGCGCAGCGAGCGAGCCGGTCACGGAGGGATCGCGCGCATTCGCATAAGGATTGCGCCCGCCCGCTCGCGCGGCAACCTCTTCGCCGGAGACGGCGGCGGGCTGGCAGATCAGGCGACGGCTGGCACGGCGCATCAGATCGACGTGGATGTGATCGTAGTGATAGACGTTCGATCCAGGCGCCAACACCGTGGTGAAATGCGCGCACGCGCCGGACTGCACGTCACGCAAAAATCCCTGCTCTTCCGGCATGCCGCGCCAACCATCCTTCACGGTGACGCGGCGGCCGTCGGCGAGCACGAACGCTGCGATATCGAGCGCATTGCCGAAGGCGTGCTCTGAAATGTGGGCATGCGAATTGCCGTTCATGCCGCGGCAGGAATAGGCGGAGATCTGTTTGATCTCGGCGACGCGAGCGCCAAACCAGCGCATTGCCGAGGGCTGCACGGAATCGGCAAGCCAACGGTCTAGCTCGGAGACAATCGGACAGGCCAGCGTCGCGGTCGGCTTCACGGCGACGGGGCCGACGGCGGTGACGGGATTGCCCTGCGCCGGACCAAGACGCGGCAGCGGCTGCTGCGCGGGCGCCTGCGAATACGGCGCCGGCCGCGCCGGATAGCTTGGTGCATTCATGTAGCGCGATGCGCCCGACGCATCGGTGCCCTCGGGCGGCAGGTCGATCTCGTCCTCCTGCTGCGCCACGCCGGGTGCATTCAGAGGCATTGGACCAGGCGAGGCGCCATAGCCGGAAGGCCGCCGCACCGCGCTCTCGGGATAGTTTGAGCGTTGCGGATAGTTCTGGCCTTGCGGGTAATTCGATCGCGGCTGCGTCACCGGCCAGCGCGGCTGGTTGCCGACGCTCCCGGGCGGACGCAGTTCCTCATCGGCAAAGCCGTAGCTGCTCGAGCCTTCGCCGAGGGCGGCGACCTTGAGCGGAAACTCCGCGCCGCACATCCCCGGCCCGGAGATCGGGTCGATGCGGACGAGATCCGGCCCCTCTTTCACCGCGCCTGATTTCAGGCATGCGGCTTCGGCCTCGGCCCGCCACGGTTCACGTTCGGCCTGGAAGAAGCCGCGTCCGCAACCCGCTAGCGAAACAAGGACGATGGAGCCGACGAGATACAAACGAACTCCGCGCGTCATGCACGCACGTTCGGTGAATTTACTTAAAGACTCTTCAACGTGTTGATTTCAGTCTTCTTTAACCATGCCGGCCCGCGCTCGCAGGCGCGCCTGCCGGTGACGAGCGACAGCAAGGCTGGCTTTTTCGGAAAGAGACTCTCTGTTAACCATGACGCTCTCGCGCAGGGCGGCGCGACAGCGGGAGCGACCTCATGACGTTCGCCGGGAGACTGAGCGTTATCACCGCGTACCTCGCCATCGCCTTCGTCGGCGCCATCGTGCTCGGCATGATCTAGCGGCTTCAATCGGCGGTATCGAACGCTTCCCTTACGACCGCGCGCTCCACTGCCGCGACATTGTGATCATTTTCTCCGGCTGCTCTTCGGCTCGCCTCCGGTTGTTTCCGGAACACCAGAAGTGGCCGAGTGCGCAGGCTTCGACGTGGAACTTGGCAGGCTTCGACGTGGAACTTGGCAGGCTTCGACGTGGAACTTGCCGGAGCTCTTCAGCGTCATCGTCGCATAATAGGTGCTGCCGCTGGAGCGGCTGTAGATGTTGCCGGTCCAGACGTCGTGCGTTTTTGGCTTCATATTGACGAGCACGCTCTCGCCCCTGGTCGACGCTTCAGTGAGCGCCATCAGCGCGATCAATTTGCCAAGCGAAGTCACAAGCCGCATCATCGGCGCCTCCCTCTGTGTCCCGAGACGTTACGCAGATGGAATCGCGGCTGAATGTGCGCTGCCTCACCCAGCGGCGGCGAGCCGTTGTGACGTCTATCACAGAACGCTCGATCGGCCCGGCGTAGGGTCGAACCACGCTTCATCCACGGGTGACTTCAGTCCTATCGGGACCACACATTTTTCGGAGGTTGTCATGAACAAGCTCACCATCGCCGCCACTGCCCTCTTCCTCGCTTCGACCGCCGCCGCGCATGCCGGCAATTCGCTCTCGTTCCAGATCGAAGGCCAGCACATCCGCATCGAGACGCCGCGCAACTGCGCCTCGCTCAACTGCGTGACCATCGTCGCGCCGGGCCTGTCGGACAAGCCGATCAAGCTGAACAACATCAATCTCAAGGGCCTTGGCTCCAAAGACTTTGGCTCGAAGGACGATGACATCGACACCACACCGGCTCCGGCCACGACCGCGCAGCCCGCGCCGACTCCGGAGCAGCAACAGCCCGCGCAGCAGGCCCCGGTACAGGCGACCGCACCGGCGGCTCCAACTATCGCCGCTCCGGCAACGACGGTTTCCGCTGCCCCGGCCGCCGGCTACGACACCACGACGCAGACTGCGCCCGTTGCGACTCCTGCTCCCGCTGCCGCCCCCGCGCCGGTCGCGGTTGCGCCGGCTCCGGTTGCCGCCGCGCCTGCGCTGGCCGCCAACACGCCGATCGGCGTCTGGGCCACCGAAGAGAACAAGGGCAATGTCCGCGTCGAACAGTGCGGCGCCAATCTCTGCGGCTACGCCGCGAAGACCAACGAGCGCATCCTGATCAACATGAAGCCCGAGGGCGCGAAGTGGAGCGGCCGCATCCACGACCCCGACTCCGGCAAGAACTACGATTCGACCATCGCGATGAAGGGCCCGAATGCAATGCGCGTGCAGGGTTGCGCCTTCGGCGGCATGTTCTGCGGCGGCCAGACCTGGAAGCGCGTGAGCTGACGCACCACCGTCGTCCTATACTATCGTCATCCCGGGCGATGCAAAGCATCGACCCGGGATCTCGCGCGACAGCTTCACTTTATCCCCTCACCCTGAGGAGCCTGCGAAGCAGGCGTCTCGAAGGGCGAGGCCCGGGATCGAGAGCCGGGCCGGCATGGTTCGAGACGCGCGCAAGAGCGCGCTCCTCACCATGAGGGGAAAGAGTTGCATTTGAACGTTCACCGCTCCCGTGCGATAGACATTCATCCGCCGTTCAGCTGTATCAGGCTGATATCGGTCGATCTCGCCTCGCGTTTCTCACCGGGACCTCTTCGTGACTTTTATCGTGGCTTGGCGCCGCCTCGTGTTCGCGCTTGTGCTGCTGGCGTTGCCACCGGCCTGTGCAAGTGTTGCGTTCGCATCCGATGCGATCGAGCTTGCGCAGGCGCAGCCGCAAGCACAACCGACGCCCGCCCCCTCTCCGACGCCCTCAGCTTCACCCGCTCCCGCGACGGATGCGCAGTCCGCCGCCGTCGAGCCGATCGGCAACGTCGCGACGGTGACAGGCATCGCGACCGTGATCCGCGACAGGAATTCCTACCCGCTGCGGGTGCGAGACGACATCTATCTCAACGACGTCGTGCAGACTTCGTCCAACTCCTCGCTCGGCATTACCTTCAACGACGCGACCACATTCAATCTGTCGGCCAGCGCCAAAATCACCATCGACACTTACGTCTATGAGGACGGCGGCAAGCAGAACGCAGGCGCCTTCGACATCGGCAAGGGCACCGTCGCGTTCGTCGCTGCGGCGGTGGCAAAGACCGGCGACATGAAGATCACGACGCCGACGGCGACGCTCGGCATCCGCGGCACCACCGGCGTCATCGACGTGCCGGAAGGCGCGGCCGCGAACAACGCCAACAATGTCAACATCAAGCTCTATCCCGACGCCGACGGCCGGGTCGGACACATCGATGTCGACGACCGCACGAGCGGGACGCGGCTCGGCGCACTGACGCAAGGATCGAGCGGTTTTGCGATCCGACCGGGCACAGCCGCTGCTGGCGTCATGCGCTTTGCCGCGGTGCCGATCACGATCGCGCCACAGCAGATCGCGCGCGACCGCGGCTTCGTCAGCCAGGTGCATCTGGCGCAGACCACGGGCCGGCAGATCGTCATCGAGCAGCGCGACTTCCGCCGCGCCAATCCGACCGCGAGCCCGCGCATCCCGCGTCCGTTCCAGCCGCCGCAACAGCAGCAATTGCGGCCGAACACGGCGCCCGGACAACAGCCGCAGCGGCCGAACGGCCAGCCCGGTCAGAACAACCGTCCAGGCCAGCAGCAGCCGGGCGCACCGAACCGTCAAGGCGCCCAGCCACCGCAGCGGCAGGGCCAAGGGCAAGGCCAAGGTGGCGCCGTGCAGCCGGGCACGCCGCGCGCGGGTCAGGGTCAGCAACAGCAAGGCCAGAAGCAAGGCGCGGGACGTCCGGTAGGTGCGCCACGCAGCGGGCAAGGCACGCAGCCTAACGGCGCGCCGCAAACCCAGCCGCAGCGCGGTGGACAAATTCAAACTCAGCCCGGAGGAGTCGCGCCGCCGCCGGGCGGGACACAGCAGCAGCCCGGCCAGCAGCTGCAACTGCCACGCACCGGCATGCAGCCGGGGCAGCCGCCCGCCGGTCAACAGCCAGGCCTGCAGCGCCCGGGCGGATTCCAGCAACGCCTGCCGGGCGCACAACGACCCGGAGCGCCACGCAAACCGGCGCCCGCTCCGAAGGAGAAGGAGCGGCGGTGATTGTGCCGCCCCTCACCCTGAGGTGCTTGCGAAGCAAGCGTCTCGAAGGGCGAGGCCACAGTTGGGCCTCGTGGTTCGAGACGCGCGCGATGCGCGCTCCTCACCATGAGGATTGACGTCGAGCGCAATCAGCCTCCCTCCTCTCCGTCAGAGAGCTGGTGCGCTCTCCCCAACCGTATCAGCCCGCGGATGCTTAAGCGCCTGCAAGCGCGGCACGATGAGAACTCATGCCTCGCCACGCAGCCACGCTCGTATCTTCTGCAACAGGCCATGGCGCAGTTCGTCGCTGGAGGCGGCTTCTACCGGTGTCCGGGTCTGCATCGCGGCGTCGACATCGCCGTTTGCAAGCGGCGGCGTCGGCTCCGCATCGGCCGGCGCAAGCCCGGCCGATGCGAGTGCGATCGGGCCGACTTGTACCAGGAACGCACGCTCGTACTCGCGCGACAGGCGCGCGAGCGCGTCTTCCAGCGTCAGCCAGTCGATCGCCTTGATGTCGCTCATCAGCTTGCGGACGGGACCGCCCTCGACCTCCATGCGCCAGAAATGCACGACCTTGGAGCGACCACCGGACTGATAGACGAGCGTGCCCAAAAACTCATGGATAGCGACGTCGTGGCCGGTCTCTTCCAGCACCTCGCGATGCGCGGCTTGCTTCGGGGTTTCGCCGTCGTCGAGCTTGCCCTTGGGCAGAACCCATTCGTTGCGCTTGCGCTGGCGCACGACGGCAATCAGCGGCGGCGCACCACGCCGCAGCACAATACCCCCCGCCGCCATGACCGGCGCCCGTGCCATCACCAAATCCGTAGTCGTAGAAACGTCCGCACGAGCGATATAGGCGGCCGACGCGGCGGATTGAAGGCTAGCTTTTTCTCAGCAGCGCTTGACCCGCCCGTATGCGCGCGCCTTCGGCGATGCCGTCGCAGAACGTGAAATCGCCGGGCGCGAGCATGATGATGGTCGAACCGTGTTCGAACCAGCCGAGCTCCTCGCCCTTGCTCACGTTGACGTCGCAGGGAAAATTGACCGGCCCTCTGGTCTGCGCATTCAGCACCATGTCCAGGAAATGCAGGCGGATGCTTGCGACCAGGATCGCGGCAACCGGCACCAGCGTCACGGCTTCGCCGGCTGGCAAATGCGTGCGGATCACCGCGCGCTCATTCTTGCAGAACAGGCGCTCGACGCGCTTGAGCGCGATCGGGTTGACGTTCCAGACGTCGCCATGGATCAGCGTGACGCGCTCGATATGTGCGTCACAAGGCGCGTGGAAGCGGTGATACATGCTCGAGGTCAGCCGCAGCGTGACGAAGGAGCCGTTGCGGTGCTGGTCGACCAGCGCGGAATCGCCGAGCAAATCGAGCAGCGAGTAAGGCGCGCCCTTGACCTGGAACAGCTCGGTGTCGGCGATCCGGCCATGAGCACCGACGATGCCGTCCGACGGGCTGGCGACCACCGCCGGGTCCGGATCGAACGGCCGCAGATCTGGCTTCAGCTCCCGGGTGAAGCAATCGTGCAGACTCCTGAAATAGGTTTTTCGCGCCTCCGACAGATCGAGGTCTGAAAACAGCTTCCACAGCGCGATCGAGCCGTCCCGAATGAGTGGGTTCTCGATCTTGGAGAACCAGCCCATGAACCGGGTCAGCGCGGCGCGGGGGATGCGGTTGGTCAACAGGAAGTTGAGGTCTTCCTGCTGGGTGAATGAAGCGATGAGGGCTTTGACTGTCATGAATCTGTCAGCTCGCAAGGTTAGCGCTTGTTGTCATGGAAACGACACTCCCGATTCTCTCTTTGTCCGTGGCCGCCGCAGCGTCCGCTGCCGCCGTCTTCCCGAAGCTGAAAGCGCGGCTTGAACTCTCCCGCGCCAAGCATCGCTCGCTCGCCGGGCACTCCAAGATGTCGCGGCGGGTGGCGAAGCTGCTCCCGTTCTACGAGTTCGAGGGCGATCGCTATTTCGGCTGCGACGGCGCGCCGGCGAACGTCGCAACGCAGCGCAAGGACGCCTTCTTCCGCCTCGCCGCCCTCTACGCGGAGCGCTACCCCAAGGGCCGCGCGATGACGAAGGAAGCGGCAGGGAAAATCTCCGACCTGCACTTCACCGAGACTTACCGCGTGCCGTTCCAGTTCTCGCGTCTCGTCCGCGAGCATCTGGGCACCTCGACCTTCGCCGAGTCCTCGCGCGGCGTCACGGTCACGGATGTCGACGGCAACACCTCCTACGACCTCACCGGGTCCTACGGCGTCAACATCTTCGGCAACGACTTCTACAAGGAGTGCATCGAGGGCTCGGAGAAGCGGGCGCATGCGCTCGGCCCGGTGCTCGGCCCCTACCATCCCGTCATCCTCGAGAACATGGCGCGGCTGTGCCGGATCTCCGGCCTCGACGAAGTGTCCTTCCACATGTCCGGCACCGAAGCCGTGATGCAGGCGGTGCGGCTCGCGCGCTACCACACCAGGCGCACGCATCTGGTCCGGTTCGCCGGCGCCTATCACGGCTGGTGGGGCGACGTGCAGCCCGGCGTCGGCAATCCGATCACCGCGCACGAGACCTACACTCTCGCCGAGATGTCGGAGAAGACGCTGCACGTGCTGCGTACGCGAAAAGACATCGCTTGCGTGCTGGTCAACCCGCTGCAGGGGCTGCATCCGAATGCCAGCGCGCCCGGCGATTCCGCGCTGGTGGACTCGTCCCGCGGCGGCAGTTTCGATCGCGCCGCCTACACCGAATGGCTGAAGAAGCTGCGCGAGGTCTGCACCGAACGCGGCATCGTTCTGATCCTCGACGAGGTCTTCGTCGGTTTCCGTCTCGCCGCAGGCGGCGCCCAGGAGTATTTCGGCGTGCGTGCCGACATGGTGACCTACGGCAAGAGCCTTGCCGGCGGCCTGCCGATCGGCGTGGTCTGCGGCAGGAAGGAATTGATGCGCCGCTTCCGTGACGATCGTCCCGCCGACGTCTGCTTCGCCCGCGGCACCTTCAACTCGCACCCCTACGTCATGACGGCGATGGACGAGTTTCTGAGCCGGCTCGCGAGCCCGAACTTCCGCGCCGTCTATGACGGATTGGAAGAGACCTGGAACGGCCGCGCGCAAAAGCTCAACCGGACGATGACCGATGCTGACCTTCCGGTACGGTTCGCAAACTTCTCGTCGATCTGGACGGTGAAGTACACCACGCCGTCCCGCTACAATTGGATGCTGCAATACTACCTGCGCGCGGAAGGCCTGTCCTTGAGCTGGGTCGGCACCGGACGGCTGATCTTCAGCCTGAACTACACCGACGCCGACTTCACCGAAGTCGCCGAGCGCTTCGTCCGCGCAGCCGAAAAGATGAAGGCCGACGGCTTCTGGTGGCACGATGGCGTCCTCACCAACAAGACCATCAAGCGGCAGATCCTGAAAGAGATGCTGGCCAAGCGCTTCGGGCGCTGAGGTTAGTTCCTCCAACGCCGTCATGGCCGGGCTTGTCCCGGCCATCCACGCGTCTCCGCGCGAGAGATCGAAGACGTGGATGCCCGGGACAAGCCCGGGCATGATGCAACCATCAGACATCGGAATGCCGGATCTGCGCGGCGTGCTCAGGCGTGGTGCTCTTCGAGCGTGGACTCGCCGATCAGGCCCAGCGTGTGCTCGGGGTTGAGATGCAGGCCGGGGTCCATCAACTCGCCGCGCAGCAGCGCCAGCGGCGCGTTGCGGTAGAGCATCAAATCGTGGAAGGGGTCGGTCAGGATCTTGGTCATCCAGACGAGGCCGGTCTCGACGTCACGGATGAAGAACAGGTGCACGGTGCGGAACATGAGACCGCCGCCGCCGACAACGAGCCAGATCTTGGCCACCTGCCGCATGAAGTCGGTCGCGCCTGCCCAGGGCGTGAACAGTCCGAACAGCGTGGGATCGACCAACAGCACCGCCGGCGACAGCGCCCAAATCGACATCAGCACCACCTTGCGCCGAAGGTTGTAGCCGACCTTGATCTCTTCCTTGTGCTCGTGCGTCGCCTGGTTGAGCTGGTCGTAGCCGTGCGGCTCGAAGAAGAAGTGACCGGCCTGGCGCGAGGTCATCGACACCAGCCACCCGACCAGCGCGGAGATCATGGGGTCGACGAACAGCCAGACATAGGCGAACAAGAAGCTCAGCGCGCTGACGAAGTGCAGGCTCTGATTGATGCGGCTGTGGTGATAGTAGCGATGGTCGTCCCAGCGCTGGATCCGCAGCTGCTCGAGATAATTCTTGATCATGCTCTCCCCCCAAAATGCTTTCGGGTTCAGGATTTACAGGGATTCGGTGTAGGCCGTGTGACATCATCATTTTTGTCATGTGACGATGTGCAGCGGCGCGATGACGCACGGTTACTTTCTCCCCTCATCCTGAGGAGCGCGGAACGCGCGTCTCGAAGGATGAAGGCCCGAGTGCAGCAGCCGGGCCTCTATGGTTCGAGACGGCGCTGACGCACCTCCTCACCATGAGGAGCGGCAGTCAAGCCGCCTTGGCGACGTCGATCTTGCGGAAGCGCACCAGCGAGAAATGACCGAGCGGCGGAATCAGGCGGCGCTCGGCAAGCTCGATGCCGTCGGCACCAGCCAGCCACTTGGCGTAGCGCGACCAGGCGAATTCGGCGGTGCGGAAGCCGAGCGGACGCACCACCGGCTGGAGCTTCTGCTCGATGAAGCGGCGCATGCCGGTATCGGCGCTGACGCGGGTGAGGATGATCAGCTCGCCGCCCGGACGCAGCACGCGCGCGAATTCGTCCAGCGCGACTTCCGGATTCGGCACGGCCGTGACGACATACTGGGCCATCACGACGTCGAAGGAATTGTCGGGGAATTCGAGCTTCTCGGCATCCATCACCGCGAGGCCCTCGACGTTCCCCAACTTGCCCTCGGTGACGCGCTGGCGCGCCTTGTCGAGCATCGCTTCCGAAATGTCGGTGCCGAAGATGCGCAGATGCGGCGCGTAGAGCGGCAGCGAGATTCCGGTGCCGACGCCGACCTCGAGCACGCGGCCGCCGATCTTGTTGGTGGCCGCGATCGCGGCCTGCCGACCCTTGGCGAACACGCCTCCGAACACGAGGTCGTAGACCGGCGCCCAGCGGTCATACGCCTGCTCGACCGTACCACGGGTGAGGTCGAGCTGCTGGGTGCCGTCAAGGTTCATGATCTTAGCCATCGATGGGGTTCTCGCTGTGGTCGAACGGTTGAGATCAGCCGCGCACCGGCCGCCGCGCCATGACCGGCGAGGCCCGCAAGGCACGGCTGGGCTGAAGTGAAGTGAGGTTGCCGACGAACTGGCGCGCGCTGTTTTCCCAGGAACGCTCCAGCGCGAAATGACGACAGGTCTGGCGCGACATGGTGAGCGCGCGCAGGCACGCGGTACGCAGATCGTGATCGATCGCGCCGATCGGATGATCGGCGATGACATCCTTCGGACCCGTCACCGGAAACGCCGCAACCGGCGTGCCGCAGGCGAGCGCTTCGAGCTGCACCACGCCGAACGTATCGGTCAGGCTCGGAAACACGAACACGTCGGCGGCGGCAAGATGCGCGCTGAGATCGGCGCCCTTCTTCTCGCCGAGGAAGACGACATCGGGGTACTTCTTTTCAAGTGCGGCCTTCTGCGGGCCGTCGCCGACGACGACCTTGGTGCCGGGCAGGTCGAGCGAGAGGAAAGCCTCGAGATTCTTCTCCACCGCCACGCGGCCCATCGTCATGAAGATCGGTCCGGGCAGATCGAGCTTTGCCGGCGAGTCGGGATGAAACAGCTTGGTGTTGACGCCGCGCGTCCAGAAGCCGAGCCGCTTGAAGCCGCGCTCGGAGAGCTCCTGCCGCAGCGAGGGCGTCGCCACCATGGTCATGGCGGCGGCATCGTGGAAGTGGCGCAGAACGGCATAGCCGACGGCGGCGGGGATGCCGGTCCGCACCGAGACGTATTCCGGAAAACGCGTGGTGTAGGAGGTCGTGAAGGCGAGCCGGTTGCGACGGCAATAGGCCCGCGTCGCCCAGCCGATCGGCCCTTCGGTCGCGATGTGCAGCGCCTCGGGCGCCGCCTTCTCGATCCGCCGCGCGATCTCTTTGCCGCTCGGCAGGGCAATGCGCAGCCCCGGATAGGTCGGCAGCGGCCACGATCGAAAGCCGTCCGGCGTGACGAAGTCGATCTCGACATCCAGTGCCTTGGCGGCACCAGCCAGCGAGGTCAGCGTCCGGACCACACCGTTAACCTGCGGATGCCAGGCGTCAGTCGCGATTAATACCCGCATGGGGAAATCCCGAGAGTTTGATGATTCTCGGCTTAGGACCATCAACCACGGATATTTTCAGGCGTGTGACGCCATAGAAATGTCGGCCCGCTGTTTTGTTCGTTAACGGGTCCGCGCAGCCACGAAACCGTCATGAAACAATCCTTTCCGCCATGAAACCGTTTTCGGTTTTCCGCGCAAACGTCCCGAAACTTCTTGCCGTTAGTGATCTACGCAACAGAGCACCGAAACGGTGCCGGGGTGACTAAGAACACCGCGCAAACAGGGGCGACCAATGATCAATCTGGACATGTTGAAGACTTATTCGCGCGCCGTTGCTTTTGGCGCAGTGGCTGTGACCGCGATCGCGTTCGCCGGCCCGGCCAAGGCCGCGCCCGTGCAGCTCTTCCCCTTCTTCCAGCCGTTGCCGACGATCGCAGCGCCGCAGCCATACCAGCCTTATCAAGCCACGCCCTATCAGGCCGCGCCGTCCGAAGATCGGGACGCTGTCGAAACGCCGGCGCGGTTCCGTCGCCAGACGGTCTCCTATGCGACGCGTGAGGCGCCGGGCACCATCATCATCGATACGCCCAACACCTATCTCTATCTCGTGCTCGGCAACGGGCAGGCGATGCGCTACGGCATCGGCGTCGGCCGTGACGGCTTCACCTGGTCCGGCACCCAGTCGGTGACCAAGAAGGCCGAGTGGCCGGATTGGACCCCACCGCCGGAGATGATCCAGCGCCAGCCCTATCTGCCGCGCCACATGGCCGGCGGCCCCGGCAATCCGCTCGGCGCCCGCGCCATGTATCTCGGCGGCACCATCTACCGCATCCACGGCACCAACGCGCCCGACACCATCGGCAAGCACGTGTCTTCCGGGTGCATCCGCCTGACCAATGACGACGTCGCGGACCTCTACTCCCGCGTCAACGTCGGCACCAAGGTGATCGTGCTGCCGATGACGGAACGCCGCGCCGACCTCGGAGCCGCGACGCGGTAAGCGGCAGGACATTGTGACGCAAACGGCCCCGGAACCCACCGGGGCCGTTTTCGTTTGCCCTCGGCATCCCGATGCGCGCGCGTGCTGCGGCGCGATTCCCCGATGGAGGCGCAAATGCAATCACGCCCGCAAACGACGCCGGGCACATGGCTGCGCAGGATGAGCCGCGCCGGCGCATTGACGCTGCTGCTGACCGCGCCCGCCTCGCTGGCACAGCAGCCGGACAGCGACGACGCAGCCCGGCAGGCCTTCAACAATTCCTGCCGTACCTGCCACTCGGTGAAAGAGGGCGACAATCGTCTGGGTCCCAACCTCAATAAAATCGTCGGACGCAAGGCCGGCTCGCTGCCGAACTACAACTATTCTCCGTCGATGAAAGAAGCCGGCTTCGTCTGGGACCAGGACAAACTCACCCGCTTCATGGTCAAGCCGGACGAGGTCGTGTCCGGCAACAAGATGCAGCCCTATGGCGGCGTCTCGGCGGAGGAAGCGGCGAAGGTGGTTGGTTATTTGCAGGCGGCTTCGCAGTAACCAGCCCCGCGATGCAGGGGCCGCTTCGTTTGGAGTCGGTGATCGTGGCCATCCTTCGAGACGCCCGCCTGCAGCGGGCTCCTCAGGATGAGGGCGGAGTGTGTGGCCGCGAGGCGTCTGTCTGGCAAATCGACGCGGCAACGAATGTCCATAATGCTTGCGCCAGTCCGCAACTGCCAGTTAGCCTCATCCTGAGGAGCGCGCTCTTGCGCGCGTCTCGAAGGACGAGGCGGGCACGACGACCGATGGCGCGTACCTCCACATTCTCAGATGTGCCGATGGCAACTACTACATCGGAACGACGCGAACCGAACTTGAAATCAGGATCGCCCAGCACAACGCAGGGACATTCGCCGGCTATACGAAGTCGCGCAGGCCGGTGACGCTGGTCTTTTCCCAATGGTTCGATCGCATCACCGATGCGATCGAATGTGAGCGGAAGCTCAAGAAATGGAGCCGCGCCAAGAACGAAGCCTTCATGCGCGGCGATTTTTCCGAGCTGCATGAGCTAGCGAAGCGCGGATCTCATCATCCTTCGAGACGGCCCGCCTGCGGCGGGCTCCTCAGGATGAGGATCGGAGCGTGCGGCCGCAGGATAGTAGTTGAGCCTCATCCTGAGGAGCCGCGCCAGCGGCGTCTCGAAGGACGAGGCGGGCACGATGTGAGACAGCGCCTATCGGCCCACCCGAGATCAACCTCAGCCATGCCGCCGAATGAAACGCGCTCATCAGCAGATACATCGGCACCATCCCGCCCAGCAAAGATTCGTGTCCGGCGGCGCACAGCATGTCCGAGGAGCCGCCGCCGAGCACGGCCGTCAGCACGGCCATGATCGCGAAGGTGGGCGTGGCCGCCAGCCCCAGCCATCTGGCAAGGTGACGCGCGGCCGCGATGCCGTCGCGGCTTGCACTGGGGACCACGCTGACGGGATGGGTCATTTCCCTTCGCCTGCGGCCTCCTCGCGAAAAGCCTTCTCGCCGGCGGTCGAGATCTCGACCCATTTCTTGTCGGGCGCCGCACCTTCGGTGTAGCTGTCGTGCCAGTTCCACCATTTGTAGGTCGGCGTCTGGGGATAGCCTTTCGGCGAATCCTCCCAGACCTCCTGCCGTCCCAGCGGCGTGATGTCGAGATAGTTCCAGGTGCCGCCCATCTGCTCGTCGCCACGGCTCTTGACGAAGTAGGTGCGGAAGATGCGGTCGCCGTCGCGGTAGAACACGTTCGTGCCATGCCATTCGTCCACGCCGAAATCGGCATCGAAACTGTCGGTGATGGTGACCCATGGCATGGTCCAGCCCATCCGCTTCTTCAGCCGTGCGATATCGGCCTGCGGCGCGCGCGAGGCGAACACCAGCGTGGTGTCGCGGGCGTTCAGATGCGCGACATGGGCGACCTGGTCGGCCACCATGGAGCAGCCGCGGCAGGCATGATCGGGCCAGCCGAACACGCCAGGCTCGAAGAAGGCGCGGTAGACGATCAGCTGCCGCCGGCTCTGGAAAAGGTCGGGCAGACTGACCTTGCCGCCGGGCCCCTCGAACGCATAGGTATTGGTGACTTCCATCCACGGCATGCGCCGGCGTTCGGCGGCCAGGGCGTCGCGGGCACGGGTATGCGCCTTTTCCTTCACGAGCAGTTGCTGACGGGCGGCCTCCCAGTCCTGCGGCGACACCACCGGCGGTGTTTGCATGGCAGCCTGTCTGTTAGTTCCTGCGTTTTCTGATGATGTCATCATGGCTCTCCTGTTTCCGCACATTGTCGGCCGTCAACGATTTCTCGCACCGGACAGTTGCGGAGTGGGAGTAACAAGTGTGGCGGGATTCGAATGGAGTCGCTGATCACGGCCGCGGCGCGCGCGCTCGAAGCCGGCGATCCGCTCGGCGCCTTGAACCGCGTTGGGCTGCGCAACGATGCACCTTCGCTGGCGCTGCGCGGCATCGCGATGGCGCAGCTCGGCGATCTCGCGAAGGCGAAGACGCTGCTGCGGAGTGCCGCACGCGCCTTCGGGCCGAAAGAGGCGGTCGCGCGCGCAAGATGCGTGGTCGCGGAAGCCGAGATCGCGCTCGTCTCGCGCGACCTGAACTGGCCGGCGACGACGCTCGCGGCCGCGCGGGCGACGCTCGCAAGCCACGGTGACCTCGCCAACGCGGCCCATGCGGGTCACATCGAGGCGCGCCGTCTTCTTCTCGTCGGGCGCCTCGAGGAGGCCGAACGCACGCTGGCGGAGATCAAGACCACGCCGCTCCCCCCGGCTTCGCAGGTCGTCCGCGAGCTTGTGATCGCCGGCATCGCAATCAGGCGGCTCAGATCGAAAGATGCGCGCGCGGCGCTCGACCGCGCGGCGAAGGCGGCGCGGCTGGTGGGGATTCCGTCACTCACCGCCGAGGTCGACAGCGTGAACTTCATCCTCGACACGCCGGCGGCGCGCCTGATCGCGCGCGGCAGCGAACACCCGTTGTTGCTCGGGGAGGTCGAACGGCTGGCGACCTCGACAGCGCTCGTCGTGGACACCTTTCATCACGCCCTGCGCAGGCAAGGCCGCATTGTATCGCTCGGAACGCGGCCGGTGCTGTTCGCGCTCGCCCGTCTCCTGGCGCAGGCATGGCCTGCGGATGTCTCGCGAGAGGCTCTGATCGCCGGCGCGTTCCGGGCGAAGCACGCCGATGAATCGCATCGCGCGCGGTTGCGGGTGGAGATCGGGCGGCTCCGCACCAAGCTCAAGCCGCTCGCCGATGTCAGCGCGACGAAGCAGGGTTTTGCGCTGACACCGCGAAAGACGCGGCAAGTTCTGGTGTTGGCACGGCCCGTCGAAGAAAAGCACGCCACTGTGCTCGCCTTCCTCTCCGACGGCGAGCCCTGGGCGAGTTCGGCCCTCGCGCTGGCGCTGGGAACGAGCGCGCGCACCGTGCAGCGTGCCCTCGAAGAGCTGGCGCGATCGAACAAGGTGCAGTCCTTCGGACACGGCCGGGCGCGGCGCTGGATGACGCCGCCCGTCCCGGGTTTCCCGACAGGCTTGTTACTCCCCGGACCGCTCCTGAAGACGTAAGGTGGGGTCACACCACAGGGACCGAGCAACATGAAGCGTTCAGCCGCCGAGATCGTCAGGGAATACGGGCCCTTTGCGGGCGTCGATGCCGTGCACGGCGTCACCTATGACGGCGCCCATGTGTGGTTCGCGTCCGGCGACAGGTTGAACGCAGTCGATCCGGCCAATGGCAAGATCGCCCGCTCCATAGATGTCGCCGCGCATGCGGGAACGGCGTTCGACGGCCGGCACCTGTTCCAGATCGCCGAGGACCGCATCCAGAAGATTGACGCTGCGACCGGCAAGGTGCTCGCCACCATCCCCGCACCTGGCGGCGGCGGCGATTCCGGATTGGCCTGGGCCGAGGGCTCGCTCTGGGTCGGGCAGTATCGGGAACGCAAGATCCATCAGGTGGATCCCCAGACTGGAAAGGTTCTCCGCACCATCGAAAGCAAGCGCTTCGTCACCGGGGTGACCTGGGTGGACGGCGAATTCTGGCACGGCACCTGGGAAGGCGAGGACAGCGACATCAGACGGATCGACCCCGAGACCGGCAAGGTGCTGGAGCAGCTCGACCTGCCCGCCGGGACCATGGTGTCAGGACTGGAATCCGACGGCGGCGACCGCTTCTTCTGCGGCGGCGGCAGTCGCGGCAATGTGAGAGCGGTCCGCCGTCCCAAGCGCAGCTAGGTGCGCACTAACGAATGCGCGGCAACGGCGCATCGCGGCCGTTAACCTGTTCGCCCCAATTCCACCCCATCGGTGCGCTCTAGCGCCCTCCTCGCCTGCCCTGTAGACTTCTGCCCCGGGCGGCCTGGGGGATTGATGCGACTAACGCTGAACTTGAAGACTGTCCTGATCGCCGTCGTGGTGCTCGCGGCGTCGTTCTTCGTCAGCCTGAAGGCGATGGACTGGCTGTCGCCGCGGGCGACGAATTCCGCGCCACCGGTCGCGCAATTGCCGCCGCTGCCGCCGGTCGCGAAGAGCTCAATCGTGGTGGCGCCGGTCGCCATCGCGCTGTCGGCGATCCGAGAGCAGGCCGAGAAGGCCGCGCCGCGCAATTTCGCCGGCAAGGCCGAGAACCCGATCTCACAGATCCTGCAGGACGCCGACATCGGCTGGTCCGCCGTGCGCGGACCGATGTCGGCTGCCGGCGACAAGGACGTGCTGACAATCTCGACGCCGCTCAACGGCAAGCTGAACGTGACGGGCTCGCTGTCGTCGAAGGCGACCGGCGCGCTCGGCGAAGCACTCGGCAGCGTGCTCGGCGGTGACGCAGCGAAACGGATCGGCGCGGTCAACATCAAGAATCTGAACGCCAGCGCCGAGATCAAGGGCAACGTGGTCGTCACCTCGCGACCGAAGCTCGCGGCCAACTGGCACCTCGAGCCCAATCTCGGCGCCCAGGTCAATCTCGGCGACACCAACCTCAACGTCGCCGGCGCCAAGGTCAACGTGCCGGCGCAGGTGAAGCCGCTGATCGACAAGAATGTCGGCGAGCAGATCAACATCGTCTCCGAGCGCATCCGCAACGATCCTTCGCTGCGGGAGAACGCGAAAGTGCAATGGGCCAAGGCCTGCCGCTCGATCGCGCTGCAAGGCTCGGGCTCCTCGGCCGCGCTGCCGTCGCTCTGGCTGGAGATGAAGCCGATCCGCGCCATCGCGGCGCAGCCGCGCGTCGACGCGCAGGCCGTGACCCTGCTGGTGGGCCTCGAGCTTGAGACGCGCGTCACCGCTACCCCGACCAAGCCCGACTGCCCGTTCCCCGACAAGATCTCGATCGTGCCGCCGACCGGCACCGGCGTGAACATCGGTGTTCCCATCGACGTGCCCTTCACCGAGATCAACAAGCTGGTCGCGGCGCAGATGGTCGGCCACACTTATCCCGAGAACGGCTCCGGCCCGGTGGACGTCACCGTCAAGAGCGTCAACGTGATCCCGTCGGGCGAGCGCCTGCTGATCTCGCTGCTGGTACGCGCCAAGGAGAAGAAGAGCTGGCTCGGTCTCGGCGCCGAAGCGACCGTGCACATCTGGGGCCGGCCGATGCTCGACCAGGCACAGCAGACGCTGCGGCTCGCCGACATCCAGCTCGCGGTGGAGTCCGAGGCGGCCTTCGGTCTGCTGGGGGCCGCGGCGCGCGCGGTGGTGCCGCAGATGCAACAGGCGCTGGTGCAGAAGGCGACGATTGATCTGAAGCCGATCGCCGCCAATGCGCGCGAGAAGGTCGCGGCCGTGATTGCCGACTTCCAGAAGAGCGAGGACGGCGTCAAGGTCGACGCGAAGATCGACAGCCTGACCCTCGCCGACATCGCCTTCGATTCCAAGACGCTGCGCATCATCGCGGAAGCCGGCGGCACGCTGAATGTGTCCGTGACGAAACTGTCGGGGATGTAGCGAACCTTCACTCACGGGTCTCGCCCGCCACTTGGTCGCTTGCGCCGCTGGCATTCTCGTCGGAGGATGCTAAGCTGTTCTTCGCAATCTCGAACGAGGTGCCGACGGCACTGTAGAGGACACCGCGAGGACACATGGAAGCCGGCATGGTCACGCCCGCGCCGGCGCTGGTGCGCTTTTCCGGCATTCAGAAGACCTACGATGGCGAGTTCCTCGTGGTGAAGAACCTCGATCTCGACATCAGGAAGGGCGAGTTCATCACCCTGCTCGGCCCGTCGGGCTCGGGCAAGACGACCACGCTGATGATGCTGGCTGGCTTCGAGGTTCCGACCCATGGCGAGATCTACCTCGCGGACAGGCCGATCAAGAACGTGCCGCCACATAAGCGCGACATCGGCATGGTGTTCCAGAACTATGCCTTGTTTCCGCACCTGACGATCGCGGAGAATATCGCCTTCCCGCTATCCGTCCGCAACACGAACAAGGCGGAAACGCAGGAGCGCGTAAAGGCGGCGTTGCGCATGATCAAGATGGAAACCCTGGCGCAGCGCCGGCCCGGGCAGCTGTCCGGCGGTCAGCAGCAGCGTGTGGCGCTCGCCCGCGCGCTGGTTTTCAATCCGCAACTCGTGCTGATGGACGAGCCCCTGGGCGCCCTGGACAAGCGCCTGCGGGAGCAGATGCAACTGGAGATCAAGCAACTGCACGAGACCATGGGCATCACCGTCGTCTACGTCACCCACGATCAGAGCGAAGCGCTCACCATGTCGGACCGCATCGCCGTGTTCAACGACGGCATTGTGCAGCAGATCGACAGGCCCGACGCGCTGTATGAGCATCCGGTGAACAGCTTCGTCGCCCACTTCATCGGCGAGAACAATGTGCTGGCCGGCACTGTCGAGACAATCGAAAAGGAATATTGCCGCGTCGCGCTTGCTGGTGGCGGCGTCGTGACCGCACGAGCGATCAATGTATCAGGCGCTGGCGCATCGACCTCCCTGTCGGTGCGGCCGGAGCGAATCGCCATTGTCTCGGATGGCACCTCCAGCGAGGGGCCGAACCGGCTGCCCGCCAAGGTGCAGAACACGATATATCTCGGCGACCACGCGCTGGCCGTGCTCGAGGTCGCCGGCAACCGCGAGTTCATGGTCAAGCTTCAACCGGGGGCGCGTGACGACTTAAGACCTGGCGAAAGCGTGTTCGTCACCTTCCGCCCCGAGGACTGCCTGGCCCTGGATCCCGTCTGATCCAACCCTGCAGCTCCAAGTGGACCGGCATCGATCAACCCCAACGCAACTCTCATGAAGAAGGAACAAGACCATGCTGAAGCGCAAGATTGCTCTGGGTTTCGCCGCGGCGCTCAGCGCCAGCGCTGCGCTGGCAACGGCCGCGCAGGCGCGTGACCTCACCGTCGTTTCGTGGGGCGGCGCGTATCAGGATGCCCAGAAGAAGGTCTATTTCGAGCCGTTCAAGAAGGCAGCGGGTGTTCCGATGAACGACGAGTCCTGGGACGGCGGCGTCGGCGTGTTGCGCGCCAAGGTACAGGGTGGCGCCGCGACCTGGGACCTCGTCCAGGTCGAGAGCGACGAACTCGCGGTCGGCTGCGAGGAAGGCCTGTTCGAGAAGATGGACTATTCCAGAATCGGCGGCGAGGCCGCCTATATCCCGCCGTCGGTCAATCCCTGCGGTGTCGGCGCCATCCTCTACGATTTCGTTCTCGGCTACGACAGGGACAAGCTGAAGGAGGCCCCCAAAGGCTGGGCCGACTTCTTCGACACCAAGAAGATTCCAGGCAAGCGCGGCTTGCGTCAGGGTCCGAAGACCACGCTGGAGATCGCGCTCATCGCCGACGGCGTCGCACCGAAGGACGTGTACAAGGTGCTGGCGACCGACGATGGCGTCGAGCGTGCGTTCAAGAAACTGGATACCATCAAGAACGACATCGTCTGGTGGAAGGCCGGCGCCCAGCCGCCGCAATTGCTCGCCTCCGGCGAGGTAGCGATGACCTCAGTCTACAATGGACGCATCGACACCGCGAACAAGAACGACAAGAAGAATTTCGGCATGGTGTGGGACGGAGCGCTTTTCACCCTCGACAGTTGGGTTATCCTGAAGGGCAGCCCGAACAAGGACGCGGCCTACAAGTTCCTGGACTTCGCCGGCAAGGCGGAGAACCAGTCAAAACTGTCGGAGAACATTGCTTACGGCACCTCGAACAAGGACGCCGCGGCTCTGCTCGCGCCCGCCGTTCTGAAGGACCTGCCGACTGCGCCGGACAACATCAAGAACGCGGTCGAGATCAACGTTGCCTTCTGGCTCGAGAACATCGACCGCCTGACCGAGCGCTTCAACAAATGGGCAGCGAAATAGGCCGCGACAGCACCGGCGTGCGGCGCGCATTGAAAGCAGTTTCGTCGCGGCCATCCTTCGAGACGCCCGCCTTAGGCGGGCTCCTCAGGATGAGGACGGAGTGCGCGGCAGCGACTTCAGAGAGCCTCATCCTGAGGAGACCGCGAAGCGGTCGTCTCGAAGGACGAGGCGCTTGCTCAGGTTGCTCCGAAAGGCCACATGCCATTGCCGCAGCCAAAATGGCGAGAGATGTCCGGTCACAGTGGGGCTCCCGATGACGACAGCCTCCTCAACCGGCGCCGATGCCCGGACCGAGGTGCCGCTCAAGCGCCGCCTGAAGCGGGCGGAGCGCGCGCGCCAGATCAGGGCGTTGGCACTGATTCTGCCGCTTCTGCTGTTTCTGCTCTTCACCTTCGCGGGCCCGATCGCCGGCATGCTGTGGCGCTCGGTCGATGACAGGGAGGTGCGCCGGGTGCTGCCTCAAACGGTCGCTGCTCTCGCCAACTGGGACGGCAAGGACCTGCCGGACGAAAGGGCCTACGCGGCGTTGGCAAGCGACATCCTGGCGGCGCGCGCCTCCGGCACCATCGCCATTGCGGCCAAGCGGCTCAACTACGCACTGAACGGCTTCCGCACGATCCTGACCAGCACAGCACGCAATCTGAAGGCGGAGCCGGAGCCCGGAACGGCCAGGGAGGCGCTGGGCAAGATCAACCCGGCCTGGCGCGAACGCACCACCTGGACGACGATCAAGGACGCCAGTGGCCCGATGACCGGCTTCTACCTTCTGTCGGCCCTCGACCTGACGCGGAACGTGGACGGCGCGATCGTCGCCGCCCCACCGGATCAGGCCATCTACCGCAACGTTTTCGCCCGCACCTTCATCATCAGCCTTAGCGTCACGGCGCTCTGCCTGATCCTTGGCTTCCCGGTCGCCTACCTGTTGGCGACGCTGCCGGCGGGCCGGTCGAATCTGCTGATGATCTTCGTCCTGCTGCCGTTCTGGACGTCGCTTCTGGTTCGCACCTGCGCCTGGATCGTCTTGTTGCAGAGCAAAGGCGTCGTGAACGACAGCCTGCTCTGGCTTGGCATCATCGACGAGCCGTTGCGCCTGATCTACAACCGCTTCGGTGTGTGCGTGGCAATGACCCACGTTCTCTTGCCGTTCATGATCCTGCCGCTGTACAGCAGCATGAAGGCGATCTCGCCTGCTTACATGCGTGCCGCCGCCTCGCTCGGTGCGCCACCGGCCACAGCCTTCCTGCGGATCTACCTGCCTCAAACCCTGCCCGGCATCGGCGCCGGAAGCCTGCTCGTCTTCATCCTGGCGCTCGGCTACTACATCACGCCGGCACTCGTCGGGGGCGCCGCCGATCAAATGATCAGCTACTTCATCGCGCTCTACACGACCGAGACCGCCAACTGGGGCCTTGCTTCGGCACTGGGTGCGGTGCTGCTGCTCGCAACCATCTTGCTCGCTCTCGTCTACGGAAAGCTGGTGCAGGGCCAGCAGGTCACGGGAGGAATGAAGAATTGAGCGATAATCCTTCCCTTCGCACGCCCAGCCAGCGCATCGCGTGGACCACGACCATCGTGATCTCCACGCTGGTGTTCATCTTCCTGATCGCACCGATCCTGGCAATCATGCCGCTGTCCTTCAGCTCGGGCTCATACCTCACCTATCCGCTGCCGGGCCTCTCCTTGCGCTGGTATGACGACTTCATCAATTCGCCGCGCTGGATGAATTCGCTGAAGAACAGCATGATCATCGGTGTCGCCTCGACCCTGCTGTCCATGGTGCTTGGCACGCTGGCCGCACTGGGCCTGGCGCAGTGGAACAGCCGGTTCAAACCGCTCGTGCTGGCGTTCGTGTTGTCGCCGGTCGTCGTGCCCGGTGTCATCACCGCGGTCGGCCTGTATTTCTTCTTCGCACCGATCGGACTGACCGGTACTTATCTCGGCCTGATCCTGGCCCACACCGCCCTGGCGACGCCCTTCGTGGTGATCACGGTCGGCGCGACGCTGCAAAGCTTCGACACCAATTTGGCGCGCGCCGCCGCCTCGCTTGGCGCCTCGCCGCTTTACGCGTTCCGCCGCGTGATCCTGCCGCTGATCCTGCCCGGCCTGGCGTCGGGCGCGTTGTTCGCATTCGCGACCAGCTTCGATGAGGTGGTGATCGTGCTGTTCATGGCCGGTCCCGAGCAGCGCACCCTGCCACGCGAGATGTTCAGCGGCATCCGCGAGAACATCAGCCCGACCATCACGGCAGCGGCGGTGATTCTGACGACGGTATCGGTCATCCTCCTCGCCACACTGGAAGGCTTGCGCCGACGCAACGAACGGCTCAAGGGCAGCAGCGCCTGACCGGCGGCGTTCTTCTTCCTGCCCCCTTGTGGGAGAAGGTAAACACCGCAGCCCCCTACTTTTTCTCAACCCTCCTCACACATCCCTGGCTTTGCCCCCGCGACGGTTTGTCGGTAGAACAGTCCCCGCAACAAAGCCCAAACAACAAGGCTGAGGGAGAAAACGATATGCAGAAACTCATCGCCGCCGTCGCGGCCGGCTTCGCCATCGCCGCGACCTGCGGCGCGGCGCAGGCGCAGATTTCCGACGATGTCGTCAAGATCGGCGTGCTCACGGACATGTCGAGCCTCTATGCGGACGCGACCGGCAAGGGCTCGCTTGCCGCCGTCGAGATGGCGGTCGCCGATTATGGCGCCAAGGTCGCCGGCAAGCCCGTGCAGGTGGTCGCCGCCGATCACCAGAACAAGCCTGATGTCGGCGTCAACATTGCCCGCAACTGGTACGACAACGACAAGGTCGACGCGATCTTCGACGTGCCGACGTCCTCGGTGGCGCTGCCGATCTCGGCGCTGACGCGCGAGAAGAACAAGATCCACATCAATTCCGGCGGCGGCTCGTCCGATATCACGGGCGTCGCCTGCTCGCCCAACACCGTGCATTGGACCTACGACACCTATGCGCTGTCGAACGTCGCCGGCAAGGCGATGGTGAAGCGCGGCGAGGACACCTGGTTCTTCGTCACCGCCGACTACGCCTTCGGCATGGCACTGCAACGCGACGCCGCCAACGTGGTCAAGGAGAGCGGCGGCAAGGTGCTCGGCGAGGTCCGCCACCCGCTCAACTCGTCGGACTTCTCCTCCTTCCTGCTCCAGGCCCAGGCCTCCAAGGCCAAGGTGGTCGCGCTGGCCAACGCCGGCGGCGACACCACCAATGCGCTGAAACAGGCGGCCGAGTTCGGCCTGACGCAGGGCGGCCAGAAGATGATCGCCTTGCTCATGGAGATCACCGACGTTCATTCGCTCGGCATCAAGTCGACGCAAGGCCTGATCATCACCGACGCGTTCTACTGGGACACAAACGAGGAGACGCGCGCCTTCTCGAAGCGCTTCAACGAGAAGGTCGGTCACATGCCGACCATGATCCAGGCCGGCCTCTATTCGGCGACCATGCATTATCTGAAGGCGATCGAGGCCATCAAGACCGACGAGGCGCCGAAGGTGATGGAACAGATGCGTGCCACGCCGGTCAACGACTTCTTCGCCAGGAACGGCAAGATCCGCATCGACGGCCGCATGGTCCACGATATGTATCTGTTCGAGGTCAAGAAGCCCGAGGAGTCCAAGGGCGAGTGGGACCTCTACAAGCTGATCGCCACCGTGCCCGGCGACGAAGCCTTCCGCCCGCTCGACAAGGGCGGCTGCCCGCTGGTGAAGGGGAACTAGGGACAGCTAACCGGCCGGCGTCAATTCCTCATCCTGAAGGAGCGCGTCTTCGTGCGTCTCGGAGGATGAAGGCCCGGCCGGTGGCCTCGCCCTTCGAGACGCGCGCAAAAAGCGCGCTCCTCAGGATGAGGGTCAACAGCTCGCAATGACGCAAAAAGACACGACAGCGCGCCCGGTGAAAACCGGGCGCGCTTCGTTTAGGCGTTCAGAAGCCCATTACTCCGAGTACTTGAACTCGGGCATCTTCTTCAGATCGTCCTTGCTCGCATTGAACACGGCGTGGTCCGGATACCACTTCGAGCCTGACGACGCCGTCGCAGTCTTGTCGGTGCCGGTCGCAGCGCCCGTGGTGGTGGTCGACTTGCTCATCGTGCCGGGTCCGCCCGGAGCCGTACCGGCGCCGGAATAGGCCACCGCCTCATTGACGAATTTCAGCTTCTCGTACGGAACGGCGACGAGATGCTCGCCCATGCCGAGAAAGCCGCCGACGCCGATCACGGCGATCTTGATCGCACCCCCTTTGTCCATCAGCAGGTCGTTGATCGAGCCGATGTTCTCGTTGGCGTCGTTGTAGATCTTCAGGCCCGCCATCTTCGATGCGCGCCACTCACCCGACGCCGTCGTACTTGTCGTCGTCGCGGTGCTTGCCGCGGTTGGCGACTTGTCGGTGGTAGTCGGGTTTTGCGCAAATGCAACGGTCGCAAACAGTGCCGTGCCGGCAAGGCCGGCGGCGATCGATTTCATCAACATGGTGTCCTCTCCTTCAGCAGAAACTTGTGCGGAGAGAACAAATACGATCACCGGCAGTTCCTGAGCTACGGCAATTTCGTTGCGCAATTGCGCTGCGTTGCGACGAAAGTTCCTGCGTCGCACAGGAACGTTGCGCGGTTCCCACCGACGATCTTGCGCCCTGGGATGTAGCACAATCGCGGCGAAGAACGCGCCGACCTGCGTCGCTCAGGTCAGCTCTTGTAATCGATCAGCAGCGCAGAAAAATCCGAACTGCTCGGCGAGCTCGTCGTGCTGCCATTGGTGCCGTAAGACGAACTCGATGACGATTGCGACTGCTGCAGCGCCTCGAGGAACTGCTTGAGGATATCGGCCGTGGTGGAAGTGGTCGACGTGCTGCTGGTCGAGTCCGCCGACGACGAATCCGAAGAGCTGTCATCCGGCGGCGGACCGGGCGGCGGCCCTCCCGCACCACCGGGACCGCCGGCACCGCCGGGGCCATTGGCGAAGGCGGACTGAAACACGTTCTTCAGCTCGTCGGCCTGGTCCGAGGTCAGCGTCCCGTTCGACACCTCGTTCGAGATGAGGTCGTCGATCTTCGACTTCATCTCGTCCTTGGAGGGACGCGTGCCGCTCGACTGGTCGCTCGATCGGCTCTGCTGGAGCGCTGTGTCGATGTCGGTCAGCGCCGTCGACAGCGCCGACTGATCCGACGACGAGACCGCGCCGGCGGAAATTTCAGATTGCAGTTCTTGCTGCAGCTTTTGCAGGGGGGACTGGTGGGTACTGGCGGAGGTCGCCGAAATCGAGGTCATGATGGCTCCGGGCTTTTTGCGGGGTTTCTTGAGTGACTCCGCCACGGTATGGTTAACGGCCCTAACGAGACCTTGCCGCTCCACTGCCGGGTGATGTCGTGGTGTTGCGGCAAAGGCCGTGGAAACAAACTGAAACAAAAATCCTCGCCTTTTGGCCCGAATCTTGGACAAACAAAGCGCATGGCCATTCCCAATCCCAACATCCTGGTCGTCGAAGACGACCGCGAAACCCGGACGTTGATTGCGAAATACCTGCGCAACAACGCCTGCAACGTCACCGCCGTGAGCGACGGCCGCGAGATGTCGCGCGCCATGGCCGATCACCGCGTCGACCTCATCATCCTCGACGTCATGCTGCCCGGCGAGGACGGCCTCAGCCTGTGCCGCAAGGTGCGCGCGGAAGCGCAGACGCCCATCATCATGCTGACCGCACGCGGCGAGGACATCGACCGCATCGTCGGCCTCGAGATGGGCGCGGACGACTATCTGGCGAAACCGTTCAACCCCCGCGAGCTGCTCGCCCGCATCAACGCGGTGCTGCGTCGCCAGGCGTCCGCACAAGCCGCAAGCTCGATCGAAGGCGCCAGCACGCTCGACTTCGAGGGCTGGCGCATCGATCTGCGCTTGCGCGAGCTGCGCAATCCCGAAGGCGCGCGCGTCGCGGTGACCAGCGCCGAGTTCGATCTGCTGCGGACGTTCTGCGAGCGGCCCGGTCGCGTGCTGTCGCGCGACAGCCTGCTCGACCTCACGCAGGGGCGCAACGCCGGCTCGTTCGAACGCTCGATCGACGTGCTGGTCAGCCGCATTCGCCGCAAGATCGAGCCCAACCCAGCCGATCCGACCATCATCAAGACGGTGCGCTCCGGCGGCTATCTGTTCACGCCAAGAACTGAAGCGGTGAGAACGGAAGCGGTCGCGGCAGCCTTGAGCATCTGACATGCGGCTTTTGGGATTTTTCCATCTCAGGAGCATCAGCGGCCAGATCGCCGCGCTCGTCGTGGTGTCGATCGTCGCGCTTCATCTCATCATCACGGCGGGTTTTCTGATTACGCGGCCGGACCGCGCGATAGCGCCGCCGGACAGCGAGCATGAACTGGCGAATGCCGCGCTGCTGCTGTCCGCGGCCGACGCGAGCGAGCGGCCGCGCCTTCTCGCCGACATCGCGCGCGCCTTTCCGGATCTGCGGGTCGAAGCGATCGCGCCCGGTTCCGTGACGCCCAACGGCGACAGCGAAGGCCCGCATTTGCACGGCATGCGCCGCCATCTCGGTGACGGCTACAAGATCGTCATGCTGGCTCCGAACGGCGGCTCGTCCCGGATCGGCATCGAGCTGCCTGACGGCACAACCATCGCTGGCCATATTGAGCGGGGACGGCCGGGCTGGTTCTGGGGCAATCCCTGGATATCGACGCTGCTATCTGCCGTGATCAGCGTGACGCTGCTTGGCGTATGGGCCGCCCATGCGCTCGCCGCGCCGCTGTCGTCGTTTGCAAAGGCGGCCGAAAGCTTCAGCCTCGACGGCGCGGCCGACCCCCTGCCGGAGCGCGGCCCGGAGGAGATCCGCTCGGTCGCGCGCGCGCTGAACCGCATGCACGAGCGGATCGCGCGGCTGATGTCGGACCGCACCAAGATGCTCGCGGCGATCAGCCACGATCTGCGCACACCGATCACGCGGCTGCGCCTGCGCGCCGAGTTCATCGAGGACGAAGGCAACCGCAAGCGCATGCTGATCGATCTCGACCAGATGCGCTCGATGCTGGAATCCGTGCTGTCGCTCCTGCGCAATGACCGCAAGGTCGAGGCGGTGACGCTGGTCGACATCGCGAGCACGCTGCAGCTCATCGCCGACCAGTTCGGCGACATGGGCCATGTCGTGCACTATGACGGCCCGCTATCTGCGACCGCCGCGGCGCGGCCCGATGATCTGCATCGCGGCGTCACCAATCTCGTCGAGAACGCCGTGCGCTTCGGCGCCGAAGTGACGATCCGCCTCGACATATCGGGCACCATACTCGTCATCGACGTCGAGGACGACGGTCCCGGCATTTCGGACGCGCGCAAGCAGGAGATGCTGGAGCCGTTCGTGCGCGGCGACGATGCGCGCACCATGGACGATTCCACCGGCTTCGGGCTCGGCCTGTCGATCGCCCGGGCGATCGCGGTCGCCCATGGCGGCGAGCTGTCGCTGCACGACCGCGAACCGCACGGGCTGATCGTGCGGATGCAATTGCCGGTGTGGCAACAGCCGCGGCTGGCCGCGTAACCTTACGCCGCGAGCGGCGGGTGCTCGACTTCCATCTCGTCAAAGATTGCCATCGCCTCGAAACGATAGCCGCAGGCGCTGCAATTCCAGAGATATGAGATGCGCCCCTCGCCCGGTTCGATCCAGTCGGGCTGCGCGATCGGCGTGCCGCATTGGGCACAGGGATTATGTCTGGGGATGTCTCCGATGTGTGCCTTCACCACGTTTGCTTTTGTCATGGCACCTCTCCCGATTTGCGCCGCTCTCATACTCGCTTTCGCGCCCGCACGCGAATAGACAGGCCCGCTGTCGCGAATGGCGGCTTCGTCTGCCTGACAACCCCTATGCCGGTCTTGCGTCGGAATGACGGCTCTGCGCTGCAAAATCGTAATCGGCGGCGTTTCGCCACATCATCGCCGCGTTCAAGAGTCCTAACGGTTCCAGTGCAGGTTACCCAAGGACCTCGGGGGATATCTGATGAAAATTTTACGTATTGCCGCGCTGCTCGCGGCCGGACTGACGTTGCCGCAGGCCGCATTCGCGGGCGAAGCGGAGTACGCCGAGATGGTCGCGGCCCATGCGCGCGCCAACGGCGTGCCGGAAGCGCTGGTGCACCGCGTGATCATGCGCGAGAGCCGCTATCAGCCCGGCCTGGTCGGTCATGGCGGCACCATCGGGCTGATGCAGATCAAGCTCGCGACCGCCCGCGGTGTCGGCTACACCGGCGATGCCGCAGGCCTGCGCGATCCCAACACCAACCTCACCTATGCCGTCAAATACCTCGCCGGCGCCTATCACGCCGCCAATGGCGATCACGCCCGAGCCGTGCGTTATTTCGCCGGCGGCTATTACTATGTCGCAAAGCGGCAGCGGCAGGAGGTCCTCCAGGTCGCCAATATGGGCGAGCCTTGGCTCGAGCCGAACGGCAATCCGCAGCCGATGTTCGGCACCGTGCCGCGCCGAAAGCTCGCCCAGCGCGTCGGCAACGCCCGGGCGCAGGCGCCCAGGTAAGTTCCTGCCAACCGCGTTGACACCACAGCCCGTCAGTTGACACAGCCCGTCACTGGCATACATTAGAGCCGTTCCGAGGGGTGCTCCGAGGAGGAGCTGAGATACCGCTAAATGGGCCAACCGGCCCAGGACCGCGGTGACCCTTTGAACCTGATCCGGGTTATGCCGGCGAAGGGACAGGGATGTTGCAGACGACGAAACGACCGGATTCCGCGGTATCCATCATCGGCGCAGGCATTGCGGGCGCCTGGCAGGCCTTGTTGTTCGCGCAGGCCGGCCACGCGGTCACCTTGCACGAGCGCGGTGACGCCGAAATGACCGATGCCACCAGCCATTGGGCCGGCGGCATGCTCGCGCCTTATTGCGAGGCGGAAGTTTCCGAGCCGATCATCTCCAGGCTCGGCCTGCGCTCGCTCGACATCTGGCGGCGCGAGCTGCCTGACACCCCCTTCAACGGCTCGCTGGTCGTCGCCCATCCGCGCGAGCGCAACGATTTTGAGCGCTTTGCCCGGATGACCGAGGGCCATCGCCGGCTCGATGCCGCCAGTCTTGCCGAGCTCGAGCCGTCGCTCGAAGGCCGCTTCCGCGACGCGCTGTTCTTTCCGACCGAAGGCCATGTCGAGCCGCGCCGCGTGCTGCCGAAACTGCACGAGCGCATCCGCGCCGCCGGCGGCACCATCAAGTTCGACAGCGGCGTTTCCGCCGGGGATCTCGACGGCATCGTGATCGATTGCCGCGGCCTTTCTGCGCGCGACGATCAGCCTGCCTTGCGCGGCGTCAAGGGCGAGATGATCCTGATCGAAACGGACGAGGTGCAGCTTGCGCGCCCGGTACGGCTGATCCATCCGCGCTGGCCGCTCTACGTGATCCCGCGCGAGGACAATCGGTTCATGCTGGGCGCGACCTCGATCGAGGCCGAGGACACCGGCGTCAGCGTGCGCTCGGCGCTGGAGCTGCTCGGCGCGGCCTATGCCGTGCATCCCGCTTTCGGCGAGGCCCGCATCGTCGAATTCGGTTCCGGCCTGCGTCCGGCTTTCCCCGACAATCTGCCGCGGATCGGCATTCGCGGCGGCAAGATCAGTGTGAACGGGCTCTACCGCCACGGATTCCTGATCGCGCCTGTTCTCGCCGAACTGACGCTCGCCTATATCGAGCGCGGCCAGATCGACAATGAGGTGATGCAATGCGCGTGATCGTCCAATGCTTGTGATCGTTAACGGCGAGCATCGCGAGATAAACTCGGCCAGCGTCGACGCGCTGCTGAGCGAGCTCGACTACGAGGGCACCCATTTCGCGATCGCGCTGAACTACGACGTCGTGCCGAAGAGCCGCTGGGCCGAGACCCATCTTAAAGCCGGCGACGAGATCGAGATCATCACGCCCCGGCAGGGAGGGTGAGATGATGGCGAAATCTGCATCCACAAATTCCGCCGTCATCCTGAGGCGCGAGCCGTCTTCGGCTCGCCTCGAAGGATTGCCGCACCCCGTGGCTATCATCCTTCGAGGCGCGCAAGTGCGCGCACCTCAGGATGACGGTCTGTGCACGTCGCCTGCAAGGAAATTGAAACCATGGTGACCTTCTACGGCAAAACCTTCGCCTCCCGCCTGCTGATCGGCAGCGCGCTCTATCCCTCGCCTGCGATCATGCAGTCGGCGATCCGCGCCTCCGGCTCGAGCATCGTCACGGTGTCGCTGCGGCGCGAATCCGCCGGTGGAAAGAGCGGCGATGCGTTCTGGAAGCTGATCCGCGAGCTCGACGTGACAGTGCTGCCGAACACCGCCGGCTGCCGCAGCGTGCGTGAGGCGGTGACGACGGCAAAGCTCGCACGCGAATTGTTTGCGACGTCCTGGATCAAGCTCGAAGTGATCGCCGACAACGATACGCTGCAGCCCGACGTCGTCGGCCTGGTCGAGGCCGCTACCATCCTGATCAAGGACGGCTTCGAGGTGTTCCCCTATTGCACCGAAGATCTTTCGGTTGCGAACCGGCTGGTCGATGCCGGCTGCCAGGTGGTGATGCCGTGGGCCGCGCCGATCGGCAGCGCAAAAGGCATCACCAACCGCGACGCGCTAAAACTGATGCGCGAGCGTCTGCCCGACATCACGCTGGTGGTCGACGCCGGCATCGGCGCGCCGTCGCACGCGGCCGAGGCGCTCGAGCTCGGCTACGACGCCGTGCTGCTCAACACCGCCATTGCAAAAGCCGCCGATCCCGTCGCCATGGCCAACGCCTTCCGGCTCGGCGTCGAGGCCGGCCGCACCGCATACGAAGCCGGGCTGATGAACGCCCGCGATTTCGCCTCCCCCTCCACCCCTGTCGTTGGGACCCCGTTCTGGCATGCCGTATCCTGATCCGTTCTATCCCGTCGTCGACAGCCTCGCCTGGGTCGAGCGCCTGACCAAGCTCGGCGTCGGCACCATCCAGCTGCGCGCGAAAGATCTCGACGATTCGCAGGCGCTGCAAATCGTCAGCGACGCGCTGGCGATCACGAACGGCACGCCAGCCAAGCTGGTCGTGAACGATTACTGGCGCGCGGCGATCGTCGCTGGTGCAAAGTACCTGCATCTCGGCCAGGAGGACCTTGCGGACGCCGACCTCAAATCCATTCGCGAGGCCGGCCTGTCGCTCGGCGTCTCCACCCATGACGAGGCGGAGCTTGAGACCGCGCTCGCCGCCAAACCCGATTATGTCGCGCTGGGCCCGATCTTCTTCACCACGCTCAAATCGATGCGCTTCGACGCCGCAGGGCATTCCAAAGATCCCGGAGTGGAAGAAGCGCATCGGCCCCATCCCGCTGGTCGCGATCGGCGGCATCAAGTTCGAGCAGGCCGCGGAGATCTTTGCGGCAGGCGCGGATTCCATCGCCGTCGTCAGCGACGTCACCCAGAATGCCGACCCGGATGCGCGGGTGCGGCAATGGCTCGGCCAGGCGAAGGAGGCGGCGTGATGCTTCATCTCCAAAGCCTTCCACACACTCCACCGTCATCGCCCGGCTTGACCGGGCGATCCAGTACGCCGCGGCTTCTCGGCTCTAGCCGCACCGCCTCGGAATACTGGATCCCCGCTCCCGTGCGCAATTGCGCACTAGGCGGGGATGACAGCGGTATTTGTCTCTCGCGCAGCGATGCCAACGAACTAACTAGGAGGATCCCATGAACATCCGCTCCAACCCTGAAAAAACCATCCCTGCCGTCACCACTGGCCCGCTGCCCTCGTCACGAAAAATCTTCGCGTCCCCGGACGCCGCGCCTGATATCCGCGTACCCTTGCGCGAGATCATCCTCTCCGAAGGCGCCGGCGAGCCGAACCTGCCGGTCTACGACACCTCGGGCCCCTACACCGACCCAAGCGTGACCATCGACGTCAACGCCGGTCTCGCGCGCGGCCGCAAGGCCTGGGTGCTGGAGCGCGGCGGCGTCGAGGAATATCAGGGCCGGCAGATCAAGCCGGAGGACAATGGCAGCGTCTCCACCGACAAGGCCGCGCGTGCCTTCTCCGCCTATCACCAGCCGCTGCGCGGCCTCGACGGCAACATGATCACGCAGCTCGAATTCGCCCGCGCCGGCATCATCACCAAGGAGATGATCTACGTCGCCGCGCGCGAAAATCTCGGCCGCAAAGAGCAACTCGAGCGCGCGGAAGCAGCGCTCGCCGACGGCGAAAGCTTCGGCGCAGAGGTCCCCGCCTTCATCACTCCGGAGTTCGTCCGCAGCGAGATCGCGCGCGGCCGCGCCATCATCCCCTGCAACATCAACCACTCCGAGCTCGAGCCGATGATCATCGGCCGCAACTTCCTGACCAAGATCAACGCCAATATCGGCAACTCCGCCGTGACGTCATCCGTCGAGGAAGAGGTCGAGAAGATGGTGTGGGCGATCCGCTGGGGCGCCGACACCGTGATGGACCTCTCGACGGGCCGCAACATCCACACCACCCGCGAATGGATCCTGCGCAACGCGCCGGTGCCGATCGGCACCGTTCCCATTTATCAGGCGCTCGAGAAATGCGACGGCGATCCAGTCAAGCTGACCTGGGAGCTCTACAAGGATACGCTGATCGAGCAGTGCGAGCAGGGCGTCGACTATTTCACCATCCACGCCGGCGTGCGGCTGCAGTACATCCACCTCACCGCCAACCGCGTCACCGGCATCGTCTCGCGTGGCGGCTCGATCATGGCGAAGTGGTGCCTGGCGCATCACAAGGAAAGCTTCCTCTACACGCATTTCGACGAGATCTGGCGACCTCATGCGCAAGTATGACGTCTCGTTCTCGCTCGGCGACGGCCTGCGCCCGGGCTCGATCGCCGACGCCAACGACCGCGCGCAGTTTGCCGAACTCGAGACGCTCGGCGAACTGACCAAAATTGCGTGGGACAAGGGCTGCCAGGTCATGATCGAGGGCCCCGGCCACGTGCCGATGCACAAGATCAAGATCAACATGGACAAGCAGCTCAAGGAGTGCGGCGAGGCCCCGTTCTACACCCTCGGGCCCCTGACCACCGACATCGCGCCGGGCTATGACCACATCACCTCGGGGATAGGTGCGGCCATGATCGGCTGGTTCGGCTGCGCCATGCTCTGCTACGTCACGCCGAAGGAGCATCTCGGCCTGCCCGACCGCAACGACGTCAAGGTGGGCGTCATCACCTACAAGATCGCCGCCCACGCGTCCGATCTCGCCAAGGGCCACCCCGCCGCACAACTGCGCGACGACGCCCTCTCCCGTGCTCGTTTCGACTTCCGCTGGAGCGACCAGTTCAACCTCGGCCTCGATCCCGAGACCGCAAAGAACTTCCACGACGAGACCCTGCCGAAGGAAGCCCACAAGGTCGCGCATTTCTGCTCGATGTGCGGACCCAAGTTCTGCTCGATGAAGATCACGCAGGACGTGCGGGATTACGCGGCGACGCTGAACGATCCGAACGGCGTGGGCATGTCGATGAGCGGAACCGCCGAGGACGGCATGGCCAAGATGAGCGCGAAATTCAAGGAGATGGGCGAGAACTTGTATCTGGATGCGGAGAAGGTGAAGGAGAGTAACCGGGTGCTGTGAGGGACACTTCTTCTCTGAAATGGTAATCGCGCTCGTCAATAAAGCGACCGGATGTTCATCCGGTCGCCTTATTGCTTAGCTTTCGTCACTTTTTGACGATCAGATCGCTCCAACCTTGGAGTGAAGACGGCCGACTTTCCAGACTCTTCGCAAACTCGATCAAGTCTGCTCTTTCCTCTGGAGCTTTAGTCAGTAGTGCCTCACCCACCTGCTTCAGAGTGGTGAAGCGATCCACTTTCTTCGGGCCCTCTGAAATTCCTAATCGAGCGGAAAACTGTCGCAGTGAGCGACCGTCATTCAACATTGCTCCCTTTGAAGCCGCCCTCAACAACTCAACGACATCTGCCTGAGTTGAATCGGACTTAGATTCAATCTCAGCAATCAGATCGGAAAGGTACTCGCGTTTAGACTTCTTCTTCGACGTTGTTGCGCGCGGGGGTCTGTTAGCAGAAACTCGCTCCGCCCTCCTTACGACGTTCATCGTCAAATCCGATATCTCTCGCAGAGCATCACCGTTCTTGAGAGATTGGACGGCTTGCTCAATTTCGTCAGCGCCGTATCGCTGATACAGCGTCAGAATATCTCTAATGATTGAGCGTTGATCTCTTGGAGATTTCATAAGCTGATCCGAGCCGCAAACGCATTGCAAAATGAAGACACATCGTGCGCAACGCTAGAACGAGCGTTACGAGGTGTGGAAGATTGGACTTCCTTCCCGTGCTCCCTTGGGAAACGATCTACTATAAGGAATCTCCTCGGCAAATACATGCCAACCGAAGCCGGTCGACAGAGCAGCCACTTCCTGTTTCGAGATACTCTCTTCTGGTGAGTAATTCGAGGTCATATTGTAGCAGATATCCGTGCGGCGAGCCCGCGGAACGATCGTTGAGAAAGAGAACTTGCCCGACGCCACTCCCCACCGCCTCCCCGACCAGCTCCGCCCCGACCTCCGCCTCGTCTTCGTCGGCACCGCCGCCAGCACGCGTTCGGCCGAGCTTGGACACTACTACGCCCATCCTGGCAACCGCTTCTGGCGCGCGATCCATGAGGCCGGCATTACGCCGCGGCGGTATCAGCCCGGCGAGTTCGCGGCGCTGCTTGAGCTGGGGATCGGCTTCACCGATCTCTCCAAGTCGGGCGCCGGGATGGATCACCAGATCGCGGCTGAGACGATCGATGTGCCGGGGTTCAAAGCGAAGATCGAGAAGTATCGACCGAAGACGATTGCGTTCACGAGCAAGAAGGCGGCGAGCTTGTTTTATGGCAGACCGTCGAGCGGGATTGCGCTGGGGCGGCAGCCGCGCGATGAGAGCTTGCCGGAGATATTCGTGCTGCCCTCGCCATCAGGGGCGGCGTCCGGGCATTGGACGCTGGAGCCGTGGCGGGAGTTGGCGGCGTGGATCGGTTTGTCGGACGCCCAACACCCACCGACCTCATCCTGAGGAGCCTGCGAAGCAGGCGTCTCGAAAGGATCGCTGCGGGCGAGATGCGGGCCTGCATGGTTCGAGACGGCGCTGCGCGCCTCCTCACCATGAGGGTTTGGTTTCGCATACGTCCCAGAAATCGAGATAGTCTGTCGGAAACTGTCCCTGCCGTTCGTCCTCTGGATATAACGCCACCACCCGGAGCCCTCAGATGCCCCCCACCATCACCGCCTTCGAAAGCTCGCCCGACCGCGGCAAGGGGCAGGCGCGCGAGATGCGGGTTCGCTGGGCGCTCGAGGAGGTGGGCCAGCCCTACGACGTGCGGCTGGTTTCGTTCAAAGCGATGAAAGAGTCGGCGCATCGCACGCTGCATCCGTTCGGGCAGATCCCGACCTATGAGGACGGTGATCTCGCCCTGTTTGAATCCGGCGCGATCGTGCTCCATATCGCGGAGCGCCATGCCGGGCTGCTGCCGGAGGATGCGAACGCCCGAGCCCGCGCGATCACGTGGATGTTTGCCGCGCTGAGCACGCTGGAGCCGCCGATCGTCGAGCTCGGGATGGCCATGCTGTTCGAGCGCGACAAGAGCTGGTACGAGGAGCGCCTGCCGGTCCTGAAGGATCGCGTCCGCGTCAGGCTCGGCGAATTGTCCCGTCGCCTCGGCGATGCCGACTGGCTCGACGGCGCGTTCAGCGCCGGCGATCTCATGATGGTGACGGTGCTGCGCCGGTTGAACGCCTCGGGCCTGCTGGACGAATATCCAGATATCGCCGCCTATGTCGCCCGCGGCGAAGCGCGGCCGGCCTTCAGGCGCGCTTTCGACGCTCAACTGGCGGTTTTCATCGCCGCATCGAAGGGTTCGTAGGGGCGGTTGGCGCTCTAAAGATCGAAATTGGTCGGCAGCATCACCACGTCACGAATTGTCATGCCGCGCGGCCGCGTCAACATGAACATCACCACGTCAGCCACTTCGCTGGCCTCCAGCAGGCTTCCCGATTCCCTGGCTTCCCTCAGCTTCTCCGGCGGCCAATCCGCGAGCAGCGCGCTGACGACCGGACCGGGCGAGATCGAGCCGACGCGGATGCCGTGCTTGAAAACCTGGCGCCGCACCGTCTGGACAAAGCAGTTGATCGCCCATTTGGAAGACGCATAGACCGGCTCCCACGGCGTCGGAAAATGCGCCGCCAGCGAACTCGTGACAATGATGTCGCCGGTCCGACGCGCGATCATATGCGGCAGCACGTCGTGCACGTTTTTCATCACGACGTTGACATTCAGGTTCAGCATCCGGTCGATCGCCATGGTGTCGGCATCGACCAGATCGCCACCGACATAGGTGCCGGCATTCGCATGCAGGATGTCGAGCTGGCCGGTCTTCTCCAGAACGCGCGGCAGCAGCGTTGCGCAGTCCTTTGGGTCCAGCAGGTCGACCAGCAGCGGGATCACTGCGTCGCCGTGCTTGTCGCCGAGCGCCTTCAGCGCGGCCTCGTCACGGTCGACCATCACCACGCGCGCGCCCGCGGCCAGCATCGCCTCGGTGCTGGCCAATCCGATGCCCGACGCGGCGCCGGTCACGACCGCAACCTTGCCTTCCAAGTCTCTCGCCATAGGGATCCCCATCTTGCCGAGGCCAGCAGGATCCGCAGTATAGCGGTTCCGGGCGGCGTTGTCGGGGACAAACCTGTGACGATGCCATCGTCCGCCGAAGGAGGCGGCGCACAAAGCGCGGGACTGTTGCAAGCCCGTCACTGCGGCGATACGACTTCAGCTCGAGGAGCATCCCATGCTGACCCTCTATTCCTATCCAGACCTGTTCGGCGTCGCCGACAACAACGGCTACGGCCTCAAGGTCTATGCCTTCCTGAAGCTCGCGGGCGTGCCGTTCGTGCATGAGCACGTGTTCGACGCCTCCGCCGCGCCGCGCGGGCAGCTGCCCTATATCGTGGATGACGGCGAGACGATCGGCGACAGCGAGACCATCATCGCGCACGCGATCGCGAAGTACCGCCTCACCATCGATGCAGCGCTAACTGCGGAGCAGAGGCGGACCAATCATCTCGTCACGCGCATGCTCGACGATCTCTACTGGGTGATGTCGTATTCGCGCTGGAAGGACGAGCGCTATTATCCGGCGTTTCGCGACGCCTTCATCGCGCAGCACAAGCAGATCGACGCGACAGGATTCGAGAAGGCGAAGGCGTATAATTCGCAGCGCTATCATTTCCAGGGCATCGGCCGCTATACGCCCGAGCTGGCTTACTCGCGGGGGCTCGCCGATCTGCAGGTGCTGGCCGAGATCGTGCCGGCGACCGGCTTCGTGCACGGCCAGGCGCCAACCAGCGTCGATGCCGGCATCTATGGCTTCATCGCCAACATCTATTACTTCCCGATCCCGACGCCGCTGAAGGCGTTCGTCGATCCGCACGCAAATCTCGTCGCGCATTGCGAGCGGATTCATGCGGCGGTGACGCCGCAACCACAGACCTCATCCTGAGGAGATCGCGAAGCGATCGTCTCGATGGATGGCCGCGGGCGAGACGGGCCCGCATGGTTCGAGACGGCGCTACGCGCCTCCTCACCATGAGGGTCTAACACCGCAATGAGGGGCACGGTGCTTGCGCGCCTTTGCCCCCTCTACACGCCCTACCGCATCGTGATCGCGAGCCCGCTCAGATCCGCATTCGCCATCAGGCCTACCTGTGTGCCGGACAGCTCGAGCACGGCGCCCTTCTGGTTGGTCAGCACGATGGCGCGGGCGCCGCGGCCGATCGCGATGCCCGCACCGGCGGCGCCGTAGACGCCGGCGATGTCGGAGGGCCGGTTGATGTTGGAGACGCGGCCGCGCAGCACGGTCTTGGAGCCGCCGAAGACCAGGCCGTAATCGAGCCCGCCGGTCGAGAGCGAATAGGAGCGGCCGCGGAAGCTCAGCACGCCCGAGCCGCCGGACCCGCCGATGATCCAGCCCGCCTTGTAGATCGTCAGCACCACGGTGCCGCCGTCGGCGAGCGCCGAGGTCGAGAGGGCGGCAAGCGCGGCAATGCCGAGCAGCGCGGCGCGGAAGGCGGATGCGATCTTCATGGGGGCTCCGGGGGCTATCTTTCAAGGAGGGAATCGAATCAGACGCGGCGAATGTATCCGATGCATCGCGGCGGCAACATGATGGGGTGGGCGTGAATCGCGGTCTGTAGCACACGCTCAACTGTCATCGTCCGGCTTGACCGGACGATCCAGTATTCCAGAGATCGCGGTGGGATACCGAGACGCCGCGGCGTACTGGATGCCCCGGTCGAGCCGGGGCATGACGGCGGAGTTTGGCGCGACCAGGCACCACTGCCATCATGCCATTCTGCCCCTGTTTTGCCCGACGGAGCAATCGATTATTTTGCTTTTCCCGAATCCAAAAAAAACATCAATGGTTCCCGCAGGATGGCTACTGTGCATGGGGTTGTTTTCGCGTTTTTTGTTGGAGCGGGCCCGACCTGCCGCTACGCTTACCGCCTCCAGCTGTCCATTCGAGGTGATCCATGCCGATCCAGCATTTCGCACCCCCGTCGCACGTCAAGGCTCCGCCGCTGTCCTTTGCCACGCGCGCCGGCGATCTCCTGTTCGTCTCCGGCATTCCCGGCTTCGACGCGAGCGGCGCGCTGCCCGATGGCTTCGAGGCGCAGTTCGCCAACGTCGTCGTCAACATCAAGCGCGTGCTGGCGGAGGCCGGTGCCGGCGTCCGCGATCTCGTCAAGGTCAACGTGTTGCTGACCCGCGCCTCCGACGTCGCCGCCATGAACGCGCTCTACGCCGGCGCCTTCGGCCCACCACCCTACCCCGCCCGCACCACCTGCGTGGTCCAGGCGCTGCCCGATCCGAAGATGCTGATCGAGATCGAGGCGGTGGCGTCGCTGGCCAAGGGGTAATCAAGCGACAGTCAAGGAGAATAAGGGTCGACCGAACAGCCGACGAACGGCTGACATATCCGTGAACGGTCGCCGCCCCGCTTGCCAGCCGCGCAGATTTGCCGCACCAGTTTCCTTCTCACGTTCCCATCAGGAGATATTTCATGCGTCGCGTTCTCGCCCTCTGTGCCGTTGCCGGCATCGCCACCTCCGTGTTCGCCGTGCCGGCCTCTGCCGCGGTCGGCTATTACGTGATCCGCTGGGACAACACCGGCATCTGCCAGGTCTGGAACGAGGACCTCAAGTACAAGCCGTTCCAGTGGGGCGTCTCGACCTACAAGGTCGTCAGCAAGCCGCTCCCGACCTTCACGGCCGCCTCGGACCTCCAGATCAAGCTGCGCGCCGAGCGCCGCTGCACGCTCTAGGCCTTACGCGACAAACCATATTTCGAGGGCGGATTGCGCAAGCGGTCCGCCCTTTTCTTTTTTGGACGCGCCGCTGGTTTTCGGCCGAAGTCACGCATTTTCCGCGCACGCGCTTTGAACCTGGCCACCTGGCGGAACTACTCACATCTTGTCCCGGGCGCGCGCCCAAAAGCGTCTCGCACCACCCCTCCCCAGCAAGGATGCGATGCTAGCATCCTTGCCCGCTCGTTTTTTTACCTCGTGGCTTTGGAGCCAATCGGTGCGCGCACCGGCGACAGCAACGATTCTCGCCGCATCGCTCCTGCTCGCCGCAACGGCGTACGCGCAGGCCCCGCAATCCTTCCGCGTGATCTCGCCAATCTTCGGCCAGCTGGTCAGCTTCGCGATGCCGTCGAATTTTTCCGCGGTGTTCGAGAACACCGCGGGCGGCCACTACATCCGCGAGGGCGGTGCTGAAGGGCGAGACGCCGGAACGCTGGACCGAGATGATCACCGTGACAGGCGAGAAGGGCATGACGCTCACTCCAGGTTCATCGCCGGAGAAATTCGCGGGCTCGATCGCGAGCGGTTTCAAATCCGCCTGCCCCGACAGCTTTGCGGCAAGACCGCTCGGCACCACCACGTTCGGCCGCTTCGAAGGTTTCGTCGCCGTGATCGGCTGCGGCCGCGTCGACAGCGGCCCGACCCGGCACAGCGAGACCGCGCTCCTGGTCACCTTGAAGGGTACGACCGACTATTACACCATCCAGTGGGCCGAGCGCGGCCCCGAAAGCGACGAGCCGCCCGTGAACGACGACCGCTGGCAGGCGCATTTGCGCGCACTCAGCCCGATCGAGCTCTGCCCGATCGTAGCGGGCGAAGCCGCGCCCTATCCGAGCTGCGTGAACAAGAGCTGAGCTCTCACGCGTCCTTGTACGCGCGGGGATGGATCAGGACATCGCGCGCGGGCGGCGAGGTCGATGAAGGCTTCGGCGCTGCCGCCCTGGTCGGGGTGCATGCCCTTGGCCGCGCGGCGATAGGCCTGGTTGATGTCCTCGCAGGTGAGCTGCACGGCGAGCGGCAGGCCGAGCACCTTGCGGGCGCGATCCTCGCTGGACGGTTTTTTCGGCATGGCGTTGCGGCGGCCGAAGCGCGGCGCGGTGAGATCATGAACGACCTCGAGGACCACGCCGATGCGCCGCTGGGCCGCCAGCGTGACGCTGTGATCGTCATTGTCCACGGCCTGGCGCAGCACCGGCAGCGCCTGCTCGGCGGCCAGGCGCAGCATGGTATCGGTGCTCATCCGCACGATCTCGGCGACGAGCCGGCCCGCCTCGGCCCAATCGGCGCCTTGCGACGACCGCAGGCGTTCGAGTGCGAGTTTCCAGGATTCAAGCCGTTCCATCATGCGCGCAACGTTTAGCAATGAAGATCAGTATGCCAAGGCCGCCGTTTCCGACCCCTTAATTTCGGGTTAGCCTTTCATGAAACTTAGAAGCGAAATCGGGAGGAAATTGTCATGGCATTGCTCGCTAACCATATCGCCGTCGTCACGGGCGCCGGTTCCGGCATTGGCCGGGCAATCGCGGAAGGCTACGCACGCGAAGGCGCGCGGATCGTGCTGCTCGACGTCAACGCCGACACGGTCGCGGAAGCCGCCGAGGGAATCCGCAAGGCCGGCGGCAAGGCGGAGAGCTTTGCGCTCGACGTGACCAAGCGCGACGACTGTTTTGCGCTCGCCAAGCAGGTCGCCGACAAGGTTGGGCAGGTCTCGATCCTCGTCAACAATGCCGGCATCACCCGCCGCAATGCCTTCACCGCGGAGCCGGAGACAGTGGCGAAGGACTGGAACGACATCATCTCGCTCAACCTCAACGGCGTCTTCAACATGACGCAGGCGTTCCTCAGCCCGTTGCGCGCAGCTAAGGGTCGCATCGTCAATATCGGCTCGATCCAGTCCTTCGTGCATCTGCGCACGCCGAGTTCGGCGGCCTACACCACCTCGAAGCACGGCGTGCTCGGCTTCACCAAGGCGCTCGCGGCCGAGCTCGGCAAGGAGGGCGTGCGCGTCAATGCGATCGGGCCGGGCTTCATCGAGACCAACATCAACGCCAATGTGCGCGCGACGAATCCGGCGCTGGTGCAGGCCTTCGTCGATCACACCCCGCTGGCGCGCACCGGCAAGCCCGAGGACATCGTAGGCCCCGCGATCTTCCTCGCGTCGGATATGTCGGCCTACGTGACGGGAACGATCGTGATGGTGGACGGCGGATACCGGACGGTGTGAGCGGGGCGAGATATGCCCGCATCACGATGCATCTCGCGCCAATCGCGGCGCCTTCGCGGCAATCCTGAGGTCAATTGGTGCGATCGCCCGCGGTTAACCTTTCATTAACCAAACCCGCCCACCGTAGATCTACGGCTTGGGGGTCGTTGGTTCTCGATCCGCTTCCAAAGATGGAAGCGGGCGCGTCGATCGGGAGGTGTTTTGATGACCACTGTTCATGTCGCTACGTTCGAACCGGGCGCGCAATTCCTTGCCCCGAACCAGATCGTTCCGCTGCTGATCGGCGCGACCGTCGACGAGGTCGAGCGTGAGCTCGTGCTCCAGACACTCGCGCGCTGCGACGGCAACCGGACGCGCGCGTCGCGCGTGCTTGGCCTGTCGGTGCGCACGTTGCGCAACAAGATCAGGATCTATGCCGCCTCCGGCATCGAGGTCCCTGCCTATCACGACTAGCGCGTGACATGCAGCCGATTGATGTTGATCAAACCCTGCGCAATGCCGGGCGGAATTGCCGCTGCCGTCAAAGGCCGCTAAGTAGCTGGCTTCCGCAGAGGGAGCAGTGGCGTGGCAGACGAACAAAAACGGCAGGGACCGCGCGGACGTCAGGGCGAACCGGGACGGCCGGGACCACAGGGTCATCCAGGCAAGCGGGGACCGGACGGCGCGCGCGGCAAGCCCGGGCCAGAGGGCAAGCCGGGCCCGCGCGGGGCAGCCGGCGCGCAGGGATCACCCGGCCCGCAGGGCCCGCGTGGTGAAGCCGGGCCTCCGGGCCAATTGCCGTCGATCGAACAAGTGTTGCCGTGGCTCGATCAGCTTTTCGACGCCTGGGACGAACGCCGCCGCCAGCGCGAGCATGAAGCTGCCGAGCGCGAGGCGCTGGAGGCCGCCGTGCAGGAGGCCGACGACGTGCCCCTCGATGACGGGGACGACGGCAGCGAAGGCGATGATCACAGGAAGAAGAAGAAAAAGAAAGAAGCACGGCCACAAGGACTGACAGACGAATCTATTTCGTCCCGTTCTCGCGTCGCGGCAGCATGCCCATGCGCTCGAACTGCCAGCGCATGGCGCGGTACCAGAGATAGCCGACTGCCGCGCCGCACAAGGCGAGGACCACGACGTTCGCGCTCGAGAACGAGCCGCTCCACCACGTCATCCACGCGGTCCACAGCAGCGTGAAAACGATGGCACCTGCTTTCAGCGGAAGAAGGGGGCGGCTCATGGTCGTGCTCCGGGGTGTCAAAAGCCCGGCGAACATCATCGCGCGTTGACACCGCTTTCACCGTGAGGCAGATCACGGAACGACGTTCGAGGCCGCCTAACCGAAACGCAGCCGCGAGCGTTCCTTCGCCTTTTCCGCCTCGACCTCCCGATCGCGCGCCGGCGCATGAGTGTGCAGCGACGTCAGGAGTTTTCGCGCGACCTCCGATACCTCCGCCACGGCGCGGTCGAAGGCCGCCTCATTGGCCTGCGACGGCTTATTGAAGCCGGACAGTTTTCGCACGAACTGGATCGCACTGGCGTGGATCTCATCCTCCGTCGCCGGCGGCTCGAAATTGAACAGCGTCTTGATGTTGCGGCACATGCAGTCTCTCCTGATGCTTCCCTTGAAGACGATCGACGACAGCGAAATCCTACATCCTTCCGGACAGTTCTGCTAAGTTCCGCCGCAACGCGGCCGCCGACCATGAGCCGCATGGGGGAAATCGACATGAAAGCTTCTTGCGCGGCGCTGTCAGCCATCCTGTTGTCCGTCTCGTTGTCGACCATCTCGACATCCGCATTGGCGGCCGATTATCCGGCGCCGAAGCAGGGCGACTGGATCGCCAGGGATTTCAAATTCCACACCGGCGAGACCATGCCGGAGCTGAAGCTGCACTACACCACCGTCGGCGAGCCCTCAGGCCAGCCGGTGCTGGTGCTGCACGGCACCGGCGGCTCGGGCGCGAGCATGCTGTCGCCCGCCTTTGCCGGCGAGCTGTTCGGCGCGGGGCAGCCACTCGATGCCTCCAAATATTACATCATCATCCCCGACAATATCGGCCATGGCAAATCGTCAAAACCGTCCGACGGGATGAAGACGAACTTTCCGAAATACGATTACGGCGACATGGTCGAGGCGCAGTATCGCCTGGTGACGGAAGGGCTCGGGGTCAAGCACCTGCGGCTCGTCATCGGTAATTCGATGGGCGGCATGCAGACCTGGATGTGGGGCGAGAGATATCCGAAGGCGATGGACGCGCTGGTGCCGATGGCCTCGCAGCCGACCGAGATGGCGTCGCGCAACTGGATGCTGCGGCGGATCATGCTCTACACCATCCGCAGCGATCCCGACTACAATGGCGGCAACTATACCGGCCAGCCGCGCATGATGAAATACGCGATCGCCGCCTACGGCATCGCGAGCATTGGCGGCACGCTGGCCTATCAATCGCAAGCGCCGACGGCAGCCAAGGCCGACAAGATCGTCGATGATCGGCTGGCCATGCCGATCGCGGCAGATGCCAACGACTTCCTCTACCAGTGGGAGTCCTCGCATGACTACAATGCCGGCGAGAAGCTGGAGCAGATCGAGGCCTCGCTGCTGCTGATCAATTCTGCCGACGACGAGCGCAACCCGCCCGAGACCGGTATCACGGACGCTGCGATGAAGCGGGTCAAGAATGGGCGTCTCTACCTGATTCCAGGGAGCACCGAGACGCGCGGCCACGGCACCACGGGCAACGCAAAATTCTACAGCGAGCAGGTCCGGCAGTTTCTACAAACCGCGCCGCAGCGGACGATGTAGGATTGCCAGGCTCGCAGCCATATCGCGATGCATCATATGCGGCGCCTCGACGCCGCATATTATTTGAGCATGCAATGCGCTGACAGCTCGGGCTTAATCGCATCAACGATACGAATCGACGCGCGGGACAATCGCGCGCCAATGGCACGACACGCGATGAGGAGGATCGCATGCACAGGCTCGTACTGTGCGTTTGGCTGGCGGTGCTGACGAGCGCCGCGTTCGCGTTCGACAACGGGCAATATGATCACGTCCCGCCCGACGTCCGCGCCTGGTTCAAGAGCGTGATTGCACCGAACGGCGTGCCCTGCTGCGACGTCTCCGACGGCCATCGTACCGACTACGACGTGCGCAGTGGCGCCTATTGGGTGCCGATCGAGGGACAATGGATGCAGGTGCTCCCGAGCGCGCCATCATCCGTGACTGCGGCAATCCGGTCGGCCAGGCCGTGGTGTGGTACGTCCACCACCGCGGCGCTATCATCATCAGCTGCTTCGTGCCGGCGGATGCGGTGTAGCAGACGGCAGACCCGAATTTCATTGGCTGAAAATGGTCCAATCAGATAGTTTGACGCGAAGCTGAAGCGGAGGCACGCCGTTGACTGATCTTTGCGCCGAAGACCTCGCCACCATCTATGCCCAGCCGAGCCCGCGCGTGATCGCGAAAGCGCGCCCCGCGATCGATACGCACGCGAAGAAATTCATCGAGATGTCGCCCTTCTGCGTGCTCGCGACATCGGGCGTGGACGGCAGCGTCGATGCCTCACCACGCGGCGGCGGCGTTGGCTTCGTCCACTTCGCCGGCCCCAACCAGCTGCTGATGCCTGATCGCTCCGGCAACAACCGCATCGACAGTTTTCGGAACGTCGTCGAGGGCTCGGGCTTCGTGCATCTGTTGTTCTTCGTCCCCGGCATCGACGAGACGCTGCGCGTCGGCGGCCGCGGCACACTGTCCGCCGATCCGGACCTGCTCGCCTCGATGGTGGAATTCGGCAAGCCGCCGCGCGCGGTGCTGAACGTCGCCGTCAGCGAAGTCTATTTCCACTGCGGCAAGGCACTGATGCGCTCGAAGCTGTGGTCGTCCGAGAAGGTGCCGCGCTCGGTGATGCCGAGCATCGTCGAGGTGGTCCATGAGCAGACCGGCCTTGGTGAGCCGCAGAGTCAGGAGATCGTGGAAGAGCTCTACAAGACGCAGTTGTAGTTGGCGTCCTAAACTGTCGCCCCGGCCTGGCGCGCAATTGCGAACCAGGCCGACACGTGGCAGCGCTAACGCACCAGACTAATGCCCCTCGCCCTCGAGCCCGCCGACGTGCTTCTGGGTGTAGAGTTCGAGGCCGATGCGGCCGATCAAATCTAGCTGGGTCTCGAGGAAGTCGATGTGGTGCTCCTCGTCGCTCATCAGCTTCTCGAACAGGTCACGCGTGACGTAGTCCTTGACGCTGTGACAATAGGTTGCCGCTTCCTGATAGAGCGCGCGCGCGCTCATCTCGGCGGCGAGATCGCAATCGATGATCTCCTTGACGTTCTGGCCGATGCGCAAGGGATCGAGCACCTGCATGTTCGGAAAGCCGTCGAAGAACAGGATGCGCTCGGTGAGCTTGTCGGCGTGCTCCATCTCCTCGATGGACTCCTTGCGCCAGACCTTGGCCATGTCCCGCAGCCCCCAATTGTCGAGGAAGCGATAGTGGAGCCAGTACTGGTTGATCGCAGTCAGTTCGTGACGCAGTGCCTTGTTGAGATAGTCGATAACTTTTGCGTCGCCCTGCATGATGCACTCCAGATCTTGCGTCCAAATCGGCTCTGCACCGAATTTAGAATGCTTCTAAATGAGTTTAAGGACGGGGGCAACCGGCTACGGGGACGCAGCCGGGATAAAGCTCAGCCGAGGTTGCGGAAGTTTTCAGCAGGCCGCGAGGGCAAACTGGACGGGCCCGGCCGTCTCGTCGTTGGCGGCCACGGTGTGGTTGTGGGGGCAGCCGGAGCAGCAGGACTTGGCACACGGGCCGAGCGCTTCGTCGATGATGGTCTTGATCGTCCGCGCGCAGCGGCCGCATTCGGCGCTACAGCCGAGACACCCATAAACCTGCTTGGCATGGCGCATGGCGTCGTCGGACTCGGCGACGGCGGCGCGGATGTCGTCATCGCTTAGCACGTTACAGGAACAAACGATCATGGAAGCGGCAGGCCCTTCGGTGATGCGCCATCATCGATATTTAAGAGGCCGTCCGGATGCAAAAGGAAAAAGCGGTATTTGAAGCTATTCCAAACTGGCCCGGAAACAGCCTAGAACGGCTCTAAAATAGGGCGTTGCGCTGGATCAATTTCGCGGCAGACCTAGTCGCCCTCGCCCCTCCACCACCATCGCCGCCGCCTCCGTCTCCGTCTCCGCAATCCCGTCGGCCCCGGCGAGGGTGCCGTTCATTGATCATTCAAACGAAGTATGGAACCTTGCCCCAAAGAGTTCCCGCGTGTTTGTTCGAAAGGTCCAAGCCAATGAAGAAGTCGCTCCTGGCAATTGCTGCCGTCGCCACCCTGGCCCTGACGGCCGGTACACCCGCCCATGCGCAGCGCGGCGTTGCTGCGGGCGTGGCAGCCGGAATCATCGGCGGCGCCATTGTTGGCGGCGCATTGGCCTCCCCGTATAATTACGGACCTGGCCCGGGTTACGGATATGGTCCGGGCTACGGCCCCGGTTACTACCCGCCCCGCTATTACGCGCCGGGTCCTGGCTATGTCGCCGACGACTATTACGGCAACGGCTGCGTCTGGCAGAAGCAGCGCTTCTGGGACGGCTATGCGTGGCGCGCCCGCCGCGTCAGAGTCTGTGGCTGAGTCGCGCCAAGTCGTTTCATTCCGGATGCGCCGTTCATCTCGGGGCCTGAAAAAGACCGCTTTTTCTCGTCACAGCTCCGTGTGCGTTTACCGCGGATTGACCATTTGCGCGCTTCCTAGCTGCAAGGCCAATTCCATCAGAGTCTGCGTGAACCTTTGAACCCCGGACGCTCCTAACAAGGTGCGTCCATCTCTCAGGAGAGCCAAGAGCATGAAGAAGACTTTAGTTGCCGCCCTCGCGGTTGCGACGATCGCCGGTTCGCTGGTGACTGCCACTCCGTCGGCCCAGGCCCGTGACGGTGTCGGCGTCGGCATCGCAGCCGGCCTGATCGGCGGCGCCATCGTCGGCGGCGCCATCGCGTCGAGCCGTCCGGCCTATGGCGGTCCGGTATACGTGGCCGAGCCCGGCCCGCCGCCCCCGCCCTGCTACTGGCAGCGTCAGCGTTATTGGGACGGCTACGGCTGGGCCGTCCGCCCGGTTCGCGTTTGCTACTGATCTGATCGCATGGCGCTCATAAGCGCCGCGATCAAAGCCCGGCCGAGCATCTCGGCCGGGCTTTTTCTTGTGAGCCAGAGGACCGAGACCCGCTATCGCGCCGCCTCGATCGAGCGCAGCACCTCTTCGCTCGGCCAGCAATCGACCTTGAGGCCTGCGGACTTCTGATAGGCACCAAGCGCGGCGCGCGTCTGCATGCCGGCCTTGCCGTCGATCTTGTCCTTGTAGAGCCCGACGCGCGTCAGCCCGCGCTGCATGGTCTCGACGTCCTTGGTACGCAATTGCTTCGAGGCCGACCACGGCGTCGCGAACGGCTGCGGGCTCGTCATGCGGTCGCTGAGATGGCCGACGAACAGCACGTAGAGATCGGAGAAATTGTATTCCTTGATGACGAAGTAGTTCTTCGTGGTCAGGAAGGACGGGCCGTAGATGCCTTCCGGTTGCAGCAGCGAGGCCGGCTGTGTCTGCTCGGCGGCACTGAGCTTTTGTCCCCGCACCGGCACAAAGCCTTCGCGCAGCCACTGGCCGATCGGCTTCGTCATCTCGGGCACACCGCTGGTGCAATCGACCTTGGCAGGCGCCTGCACTTCGTAAGCCCAGCGCACGCCGCTCTGCCAACCCTTGTTGACAAGCTGCTGCGCGGCGGATGCGAGCGCATCCGGCACCGAGTGCCAGATGTCGATGCGGCCGTCACGGTCGAAATCGACGCCGTGCTTGTAATATTCGGACGGCAGGAATTGCGTGAGGCCCGTGGCGCCGGCCCAGGACGAGCGCATGTCCTTGCGTGTCACAACGCCGTCGCCGAGGATTTTCAGCGAGAGGATGAACTCGTTGCGATAGGTGTCCTTGCGGCGGCCGACATAGGCCTGCGTCGCCAGCACGCGCACGAGATCGTAAGGCAGCGTGTAGCGGCCATAGTCGGTCTCGCGGCCCCAGATCGCCAGCATGACGGTGGCGGGCACGCCGGAGTTTTTCTCGATCTCGGTCAGCGCCGGCCGATATTTTTGCAGCAGAAGCTGCCCCTCGCCCGCGAGCCGCGCGATCGAGGCTTCCCTGACGTAGTCGCCCGGCCACACCTGCACGAACTCGGCCTGCGACGGCGCCCCCGTTGCGGGCCGTCCCGGCAGGATCAGATCGGGCAGCTTGTAGTCAGGCTCGAGCCCGCGCGTCTCTCGCTCGAACGTCGCGCGCGACACGCCGGCGGCCTGCGCTTCCGGCCAGAGCGAGGCGATGAACTGCGTGAAGGCGGCGTCGGCGGCGCGGGCGGGCGGCAGGCTACAGGTGATGGTGATCACCGCAGCTATGAGCGCCCGCCGCATCATACCGAAATCACCGCGTCAGCTTCTTGTACTTCACGCGATGCGGGATGATGCTGTCCTGGCCGAGCCGGCGCATCTTGTCCTTTTCGTAATCCTGGAAGTTGCCCTCGAACCATTCGACGTGACTGTCGCCTTCGAAGGCCAGGATGTGGGTCGCGATGCGGTCGAGGAACCAGCGATCATGGCTGATGATGACGGCGCAGCCGGCGAAATCCTCCAGGGCTTCTTCGAGCGCGCGCAGCGTGTCGACGTCGAGATCATTGGTCGGTTCGTCGAGCAGCAGCACGTTCGAGCCGGATTTCAGCATTTTCGCAAGATGCACGCGGTTGCGTTCACCGCCTGAGAGCGCGCCGACCTTCTTCTGCTGATCGGCGCCCTTGAAGTTAAACGAAGAGCAATAACCGCGTGAATTGACTTCCCTCTTGCCGAGCAGGATCAGTTCATTGCCGCCGGAGATCTCCTCCCACACGTTCTTGCTGCCATCGAGCGCGTCGCGGGACTGGTCGACGTAACCGAGATGAACGCTCTCGCCGACCGTGATGGTGCCCTTGTCCGGCTCTTCCTGCTTGGTGATCATCCTGAACAGCGTAGTCTTGCCGGCGCCGTTGGCGCCGATCACGCCGACGATACCGCCGGGCGGCAGCTTGAAAGTGAGATCGTCGATCAGCATGCGATCGCCGAAACCTTTGCTGAGCCCTTCGAAGTCGACCACGTTCTGACCGAGTCGCTCGGCCACAGGAATCGTGATCTGCGCGGTCTGGGTCTGCTTTTCGCTCGCCTGTTTCAGCAGTTCGTCATAGCGCTGATAGCGCGCCTTGGATTTGGCCTGGCGGGCTTTCGGCGAGGACGCGATCCATTCCTGCTCGCGGGCCAGCGTCTTCTGATGCGCAGCGTCCTCGCGGCCCTCCTGCTCGAGCCGCTTCTGCTTCTGCTGCAGCCAGGACGAGTAATTGCCCTCGTAGGGGATGCCCTTGCCGCGATCGAGCTCGAGGATCCAACTCGTGACGTTGTCGAGGAAGTAGCGGTCATGGGTGACGATCAGGATCGCGCCGGGATAGTTGCGCAAATGCCCTTCCAGCCACGACACGGATTCTGCGTCGAGATGGTTGGTCGGTTCGTCGAGCAGCAGGAGTTCGGGCTGGTCGAGCAGCAGCTTGCACAGCGCGACGCGGCGGCGCTCGCCGCCGGAGAGTTTCGAGACCTCGGCATCGTCGGGCGGGCAGCGCAGCGCGTCCATGGCCTGGTCGACCTTGCTGTCGAGATCCCAGAGGCCCTGGGCCTCGATCTCGTCCTGCAGCTTGGTCATCTCGTCCGCGGTCTCCTCGGAATAATTCATCGCCAGCTCATTGTAGCGATCGAGGATGGCCTTCTGCTTGGCGACGCCCAGCATGACGTTCTCGCGCACGCTGAGTGTCGGATCGAGATGCGGCTCCTGTTCGAGATAGCCGACGCGGGCGCCCTGGGCGACCCAGGCCTCGCCGTTGTACTCCTTGTCGAGGCCGGCCATGATCTTGAGCAGCGTCGACTTGCCCGAGCCGTTGACACCGAGGACGCCGATCTTGGCGTCCGGGTAGAACGACAAATGGATGTTATCGAGCACCTTGCGGGTCGGGTAGCTCTTGGTCAGGCCCTGCATAAAGTAGATGAACTGGCGCGCCATCGGTCCCGAAAACCTTCGATTTGAGGAAATTTGCTTGCCGCCGATGTAGCGATCCCGTCCCCAAAGGGCAATGTTTTCCCTCCGTTCACCACGGATCAATACGGGTCGGACACCATCCGGACCTGGATCCGGACAATTGAAACCATCTTTTAATAAATCAGGCCAAAGCTCGGCTTCGCGCGGAAACAGCGCCACCCGCTCAGAAATGAACGGGAGCACAGCGAGACAGCGTCATGGCCGTGATCGAGACCAATTCTCTTCCCGTTCCGGTAGACTCCGGGAACGCGTCCGTGTTCGTCTCGGAGATCAAGGGCTTCTGGAAACGTTTCTTCGCCACCGCTTTCAACCCCTACAGGCCCGAACTGCATTACATGCGCGGCCCCGGCCCCGCCTGGCGGGCCAAACACGGCATGAATGCGCCGTTCCGGCTCAAGCCCCGCGAGCTCTGAGCCTTAATCACCTATCGGATTTTTGAAGACGCGAACGGCTTGCGCACGGTCGTGATTGCGCGCAACCATGGTCCGGTTACACCTCACCCATGGATGAACGCTGATGACGCGGTTGCGCTGTGCAATTCTCGACGACTATTTCAACCTCTCCCTCGATGTCGCCGACTGGCAAAGGCTGTCCGACCGCGTCGACGTCACCGTTTTCAGCCATCCCTTCGCTTCCGAACAGGCTGCGGCCAGCGCGCTCGCCGATTTCGAGATCGTCTGCGCCATGCGCGAGCGCACGGCGTTTCCGAAGAGCTTGTTCGAGAGCTTGCCGAAGCTGAAGCTGCTGCTGACATCGGGCATGCGCAACGCCTCGATCGACATTGAGGCCGCGAAGGCGCGGGGCGTTACGATCGGCGGCACGCAATATTCGCGCGATCCGACCGCGCCCTTGACCATGGGCCTGATCCTGGAACTGACCCGCGGCATCGGCCGCGAGAACGCGCGCATGCATGCGGGCGGGCCGTGGCAGACCTTTGCCGGCGTCGAGATCGAGGGGCTGACGCTCGGCGTCATCGGGCTCGGCAAGCTCGGCAGCAAGATGGCGGGCATCGCGAAAGCGTTCGGCATGAACGTGATCGCCTGGAGCCCGAACCTGACGCCGGAGAAGTGCAAGGACGCCGGCGTCGGCTATGCCACCAAGGAAGAGCTGTTCGCCAAGGCCGATATCATCACCATCCATGTTGTATTGAGCGAGCGTTCGCGCGGGCTGGTCGGAGCTGCCGATCTTGCGCGGATGAAGCCCACGGCCTTCCTCGTCAACACCGCGCGCGGGCCGATCGTGGACGAGCAGGCGCTGCTCGAGGCGTTGCAGCAGAAGCGGATTGCAGGCGCCGGCATCGACGTGTTTTCGGTCGAGCCGCTGCCGACGGACCATCCGTTCCGCAAGCTCGACAATCTCGTGCTGACGCCGCATCTCGGCTACGCCACAGAGGATGGCTTGCGCATCCATTACGGCCAGATGGTCGACGCGATTGACGCCTTCACCAAGGGCGGTGAGCTGCCGCGGAAGCTGGCCTGAAGCCTCAGGCTGCCGCGCGGTGGCTGGTGGGCTGCCTTGCCGCATCGGCAAAGCCGTCGCGCCAGGAGGCATGCGCCGGCAGCCAGCCGAGCTCGCGCTTTGCCTTGTCGTTGGATGCTCCGCGCACCTCTGTCATCATCGCAACCATATGCTCGCCCGCAAGCAGGCGCCCGAGCCAGGCGGGAATGTGACGCGGCGGCTTGGCACCAAGCAGCTCGGCCAGCGCGGGCAACCAATCCCTCACCTGCGCCGGATGATCGTCGACGATGTTGTAGATGCCGCCAACGCGTCCGCGTTCAACCGCGGCCAGCGTGGCAGAGGCGGCATCTTCGGTGTGAATGAACGACCACGTCCCGCCGCCATCGCCGATCACCGGCACACGCCGGTGGCGCAGCTGGTCGATCATCGCCGGCGAGAGCGTGCCGGTGCCAGGTCCATAGAAGAATCCATAGCGCAGCACGATGCCCCCCGGCTTCGCTGAAGCGGTGACGCTTCGCTCCAGATACCGGATTGCCTCAAGAGTGCGTCGCAGCTCTTGCGGGGGATGCGGGTCGAGTTCATCGATCTCGGTCTTCACCGTTCCCCCGGCGCGACTGAAGGTCCAGCCGCAGAAGCTTTGCGCGATGAAGCGCTTGGCGCCGGCCTCGCGTGCGGCGTTGAGAAGAATGTCGGTTCCGCGGGTGCGGAGCTCGTTGGTTCGCGCGAAAGCCCGATCGAAATGCCGGAGGTCCGTGGCGGCCGCGAGATCTGTCATCTGGTGGATGACGGCGTCGGGCTTCGCCGCGATCACCGCAGCGCGCATGCTGTCGGCATCGAGGCCGTCGGCGACGACCGGCTCCGTACCCAATCGACGCACAAAATCTGCTTTTGCCGCATTCCGTGTCGTGCCAATCACCGAATGACCTGCTGCGACCAGCAATGGAACAAGATACCGACCGACCGCGCCGGTCGCCCCCGCAACAAAGATGCGCATCCTGTGCTCCTCAATTCGTTGCAATCCTCCCGGACGTAATCGAGGTGCTGAGCCGTTCAAGCAAGGCATGCGCAACTAAGGCATGCGCAAGCGAGAGATGCGCGCATGCGTCATATGATTACGGCGCGTGACCGAAATTCACGCGCCGTAATCAGATCAATTCTTGCGAGGCCGGTTCAGCGCACGGTGACTGGTGCGGGCAGCGGCGGCACCACCGTCGGCTGCGTGCCCGGGACCGGACCGGCCTGCGCGGCCATCGGAGCGGGCCCGGCAGCACCGGGCACGGGCGCGGCGGATGCGGTCGCAGTTCCCGGCGGCGGACCACCCGGCATCACGACCACACGGGTGCCGACCTTGACGCGATCGAACAGGTCGGAGACGTCCTCGTTCAGCATGCCGATGCAGCCGGAGGACACGAACTTGCCGATCGTCGAGGGCTGGTTGGTGCCGTGGATGCGGTAGACGGTCGAACCGAGATACATCGCGCGGGCACCGAGCGGATTGCCGGGGCCGCCAGCCATGAAGCGCGGCAGATAGGGCTGGCGCTCGATCATTTCCGTCGGCGGATGCCAATCTGGCCATTCGGCCTTGCGGGTGATCTTCTGCACGCCGGTCCAGGTGAAACCGTCGCGGCCGACGCGGACGCCGTAGCGGATCGCACGGCCGTTGCCGAGCACGTAATAGAGATAGGTGTTCGGGGTATCGACGATGAGCGTTCCGGCCGGCTCCTTGGTCGCCAGCGAAACCTCCTGGCGACGCAGGTTCTGCGGCAACTGCGCTGGAGCGGCGTCGGGCTGCTCCTCGGGCGGCAGCGAGGCGATCGCCATCGGCCGGCCATCGGCGCCAACAGGCGGCTGCCCGGCCTGGACCGTTCCGGTCGCGGCGGGACCACCGACCGCCTCGGGCGGACGCAAGCCGTCACTGCCGGGCGCCTGAGCCGGACGATCCGCATAGATCACCGCGGGCGGCCCGGCGGGGCGGCCGTAGCGGGGGTCGTCGGGCGACGTCACGGGACCCTGCGGCGGCGCGGCCGAGTAGACGGGCGCGCCCGCGGGACGACCATAACGGGGATCATCCGGCGACATCACCGGACCCTGCGGCGGGAGCCGCCGAATAAACCGGGGGAGCGCCGGCCGGACTGCCGTAGCGCGGGTCCGGGCCGGGCGGCGGTAGCGCCGCCTGCGGCATCGCGTCGTCTTCATCGTCCAGCGCGTCGAAATTCGGTGCGCGGTCGCCGGGCCGATATTCGGCCGGCGCGCCATAGCTCGGCGCCTGCTGGACCGGATAGCTCTGAGCCTGTGCGAGCGAGGTTCCCGCCGCAGCGACTGTCGCGGCAGCGCATATCGTCAGAATATGTTTGATCATCATCGCTCTTGTATAGTCCCCGGGCCCCGTCCGGACCGTTAACGGCCAGATGACGGAAGATAGCGGCACATTCAAGACATTACAGGTTGATTCGTGCCTGATTTGCCGATTTGTGATCCGCAAAACTACCGTTGCCTCGTTGCATCATGGGATGAAAATCAACGCACGCTTGAGATCACCGGAGTCGCCGGCTCCGTTTTTTACGGAACGACCCGGAATCGTTGCGGTATGTTCGAATCAGCCTGATTCGCCTCCGCTTTGAGCTTCGATCCCCGCGTGGCGAACGCGGCAAGCAGTACCGTCACCGCGTTCAGATGGCTCATGGGCCCTGGCCAATTCGCCGCCGGGGCGGAAATTCGCAATCCCTCGATGCTTCCCGGCTTTCGCTTCCTGTTTGCCGCGATCCTGCTGTCAGCCTCCATCCTGGTGTTCGGCCTAGGCGCCGCCGCGCTGCTGCGGGCGACCCACGAGCAGTATGTCAGCAACCCCTCCTGGCGGAACGGCCCGCAGGAGAAGGTGTTTGCGCAAGCTCCCGAGCCGGCCCAGCCGGTGCTCGCGGTACTGCGCGCCGAGCCGGAGGCGGTCGAGCCCACGCCGTCGCTGCGCGACCGGGTGCCGACGATCGGATTGCCGGCGAGCGAGCCCGAGCAGATCGCGCTGACGACCGAGACCGAATTTCAGCCGCAGATCGTTGCACCTCCCGCTGACGTCCCCGCCGAACCGGCCAATGCCGAGACCATGGCCGAGACCAAGGCCGAGACGACGGCGGACGCCGCGGCGCCGGCCTCGAGCAACACGCTTACTCCGGCCGACGCCACCGCATCCATTGCCGCGGCCAAGCCCGTTCCGATTGCTCTCGCGAGCAAACCAACACCTGCCGCCAGCGGAGCCTCGGCTTCGTCCACGTTCGACATGGCGAGCGCGAAGTTCGCCGCGTTGAACGACCCGGCGACCACGGCCTGGAAGGATCCGCCGGCGAAGGCCAAGGGCGACGCTAAGGCCGACAGCAGCTCGCCGGAGAGCAAGGCAACCAAGCCGCGGGCGCATCGGGTGAAGAAGCGCCGCCGCATTGTCCGGCGTCCGCCGCCGCCGGTTCAGCAACTCGATCCGTTCGGGCAGCCGCAACCGGCCTTCGCCGCGACGACCGCGCGCGCGCGTCAGTAAGGTTACGCCGGCCCGGTCGCGATCGGCGGGCCTTTTTCCTGGCCCCATTCCGACCATGAGCCGTCGTAGAGCGCGGTGTCGGTGATGCCGAGGCGATAGAGCGCGAGCGTCAGCACGCCGGCAGAGACGCCCGAGCCGCAGCTCGTCACGATCGGCGCATCGAGCTTGACGCCGGCGTTCGCGAAGGCGGCGAGGAGATCGTCGAGCGGCTTCATCGTGCCGGTCGCGGTATCGAACAGCTGATTGTAAGGCACGTTGCGTGCGCCGGGGATGTGACCGGAGCGGATGCCCGCGCGCGGCTCGGGCGCCCGGCCCTCGAAACGGTCGGCGGCGCGCGCGTCGATCACCTGCTCGGCACGGCTTTCGACGTTGGCGACCAGTTGCTGCATGCTGCGCACGCGTTTTGAATCATAGCTCGCCTTGAACGTCGCAGGCTTCGGCTTCACTTCGCCGGTCTCGGTCGCACGTCCCTCGGCGCGCCACTTCTTCAGGCCGCCATTGAGGATACGCACATCGTTGTGGCCGAAAGCCAGGAACATCCACCACGCGCGCGGCGCGGCGACCCAGCCGCCGGCATCGTAGATCACGATGGTGTCGGCATTGGAGATGCCGAGATTGCCGGCGTCGCGGCCGAACTGCTCGGCGCTCGGATACATGTGCGGCAGCGGGTTGGAATGGTCCGATACCGCATCGACGTCGAAGAACACCGCGCCCGGCAGATGGGCTGCGAGATAATCGTCCTTCGGCAATGGCAGCACGCCCGGCAGCTTGAAGCTGGCGTCGATCACCTTGACGCCGGCGTCGTTGATGTGGGTGGCGAGCCATTCGGTGGAGACGAGAGGATCGGTGGGGGTGGTCATGCGATTTCTTCCTTGTCATTCCGGAGCGTGCGCAGCACTGGCGAAGTTGAAGCAGTGCGCGTCAAACTCCACTGTCATCGCCCGGCTCGACCGGGCGATCCAGTATTCCAGAGGCGGTTGTGATTGAGCGGAGAGGCCGCGGCGTACTGGATTCCCCGCTTTCGCGGGGAATGACGCCGGAGATTGGAGCAACAGCGCAACACCCCTCACTCCTCACCCCCTTCTTCTTCGGCTCCCACTGCTCCACCGGCCCGCCGGCATCCCGCCAGGCGGCGTAGCCGCCGGCGATGTGGGCGACGGGCTTCAGGCCCATGTCCTGCGCGGTCTTTGCGGCGAGCGCGGAGCGCAGGCCGCCGGCGCAGTGGAACACGAACTTCTTGTCCTCCTGGAACACCGGCTTGGCGTACGGGCTCTGCGGATCGATCCAGAATTCGAGCATGCCGCGGGTGCAGGCGAACGCGCCGGGGATGCGGCCGTCACGCTCGATCTCGCGGGGATCGCGGATGTCGACGATGACGACGTCGCCGTTTTTGGAGATCTCGATGGCATCCTTGGCGTTGAGCGTCTCGATCTCCGCATTGGCCTCGTCGATCAGCGCCTTGATGCCGCGGGTGATGGTCTGGGGCATGTGGTTCTCCCTCTTGTTGTCATTCCGTGGAGCGCGAGCTAATGCGTCAATTCCTTCATCGCACCCTCGAGCCCCTCGATCGTGATCGGGTACATGCGATTGGCGAAGATGCGTTTGATGATGGTGGTGGATTCCGAATAGTCCCAATGCTTCTGCTGCACAGGATTCAGCCACACCGAATGCGGATAGGTGCGGATGATGCGGTCGAGCCAGACCGAGCCGGGCTCCTCGTTGACATGCTCGACCGAGCCCCCGGGCACCATGATCTCGTAAGGCGACATCGAGGCGTCGCCGACGAACACGATCTTGTAGTCGTGCGGATATTTGTGCAGCACGTCCCAGGTCGGCGTGCGGTCGGTGAAGCGGCGCTTGTTCTGCTTCCACACGCCTTCATAGAGGCAGTTGTGGAAGTAGAAATACTCCATGTGCTTGAACTCGCTCTTCGCCGCCGAGAACAGCTCCTCGACCTGCTCGATATGCGCGTCCATCGAGCCGCCGATGTCGAAGAACACCAGCAGCTTCACCGCGTTGCGCCGCTCGGGCCGCATGTGGACGTCGAGATAGCCGTGATTGGCGGTCTCGCGGATGGTGGTGTCGAGATCGAGCTCGTCGGGCGCGCCGGTGCGCGCGAACTTGCGCAGACGGCGCAGCGCCACCTTGATGTTGCGGATGCCGAGCTCGACGTTGCCATCGAGATCCCTGAACTCGCGTTTGTCCCACACCTTCACGGCGCGGTTGTTGCGGTTCTTCTCCTGGCCGATGCGGACGCCTTCGGGATTGTAACCATGGGCGCCGAACGGCGAGGTGCCGGCGGTGCCGATCCACTTCGAGCCGCCCTGATGACGGCCCTTCTGCTCCTCGAGGCGCTTCTTCAGGGTCTCCATGAGCTTGTCCCAGCCCATGGCCTCGATCTGCTTCTTCTCTTCGTCCGTCAGGTATTTCTCGGCGAGCTTCTTCAGCCACTCCTCGGGGATCTCGGCGCCTTCCATGGCATCGAGCAGGCTTTCCAGCCCCTTGAACACCGTGCCGAAGACGCGGTCGAACTTGTCGAGATTGCGCTCGTCCTTCACCAGCGAGGTGCGCGACAGATAGTAGAAATTCTCGACCGAGTAATCCGCGAGGTCAGCGTCGAGCGCCTCCACCAGCGTGAGGTATTCGCGCAGCGTTACGGGGACCTGCGCATCGCGCAGAGAAGTGAAGAATTGCAGGAACATGGGTGACAGATTGCCCGTCGGGGGGCGAACGTCAAGGGGCGGAGGCCACTGCTCTGCGCTGGACCGGGAGGCTTTTTGCTCTAGAATTGGCGGTCTCACGGGGTTGTCTTGGGGACGTTTGCAATGGGAATTCTCGCAGCGCTCATCATTGGCGCGATCGCCGGCTGGCTTGCCGGCAAGATTGTCCATGGGGCGGGATTTGGGCTGATCGGCAACATCGTCGTCGGCATCATCGGCGCGCTCGTGGCCAGCTGGATTCTGCCTCAGCTGCACATCCAGCTCGCAACGGGCACGGTCGGCGCCATCGTCGATGCCACGATCGGCGCGGTGATTGTGCTCGTCATCCTTTCGCTGATAAAACGGGTCTGAAAGCCTGACCGAACCAGGAACGGCCGCCACGCGCGGCCGTTCCCATGTCGCGACCAGGGCAACGCCTGGGACGACGACCAACAAGGACGCGCGATGAAATTTACCGGCACCAAGGACTATGTTGCGACCGACGATCTCAAGGTCGCGGTCAATGCCTCGATCGTGCTGGAGCGCCCGCTGCTCATCAAGGGCGAGCCCGGCACCGGGAAAACCGTTTTGGCCGAGGAAGTGGCGAAGGCGCTGAACGCCCCGCTTCTGACCTGGCACATCAAGTCCACCACCAAGGCGCAGCAGGGCCTCTACGAGTACGACGCGGTGTCGCGCCTGCGCGACAGCCAGCTCGGTGATAGCAAGGTGTCCGACATCAAGAACTACATTAAGCGTGGCAAGCTGTGGGACGCCTTCACCGCCGAGCAGCGCCCCGTGCTCCTGATCGACGAGATCGACAAGGCCGACATCGAATTCCCGAACGACCTCCTGCTCGAGCTCGACCGCATGGAATTCCATGTCTACGAGACCGGCGAGACGATCAAGGCCAAGCAGCGCCCGATCATGATGATCACCTCCAACAACGAGAAGGAGCTGCCGGACGCCTTCCTGCGCCGCTGCTTCTTCCACTACATCAAGTTCCCCGACGCCGACACCATGACCCGGATCGTCGACGTCCACTTCCCCGGCATCAAGAAGCGCCTGGTCGAGGAAGCCCTGCGCATCTTCTTCGAGGTCCGCGAAGTGCCCGGCCTGAAGAAGAAGCCGTCGACCTCGGAGCTGCTCGACTGGCTCAAGCTGCTGCTGAACGAAGACATGAGCGTCGAGCAGTTACGCGAGCGCGACCCGCGCAAGCTGATCCCACCGCTGCACGGCGCGCTGCTCAAGAACGAGCAGGACGTGCATCTGTTCGAGCGGCTGGCGTTCCTAAGCCGACGGGAAGTGTAGAACAAAGACAAACTGTAGGGTGGGTAGAGCAGCGAAACCCATCAAGCTTTTCCCGTAGTGACGGAGGCGATGGGTTTCGCTGCGCTCTACCCATCCTACGCTCTCCGCACCTCGTCTCACGCGCGCAGACACACGCCCGCATCCTCGCGGCGCAGTTCGCCCGAGCTATGCTCTCTCCATCGCCCTCATCAAAAAGGGCGCAGGGAAGACCGGGTGCCGGCTGGCACCCACGGTCCGCTGTGCGCGGGTAGCGCAAAAGGAATTGCACAGCGGCATACAGGTGAAGCCCAACACACGGCCTTCCCTGCGCAGTGGCTTTACGGCTTATGCCGTGCTCTCCCGGGAGCCGAGTTCCTGTTGGCCTCCCTCGTCTTCACGAAAGTCGCGGACACCGCGCCGGTTGACGCGAATGCCGCATCCGCAAAGGCTTGACCGTAGCAACGACGGCCAGGACCACACGGTTTTGCCGTACGCACACAGCGTCGCTCGTCCACACGAAGCCTCGGGCTCACGGAGAGCAATCCGCCCTGCCCTTGACCTCTCGTACACGACGCTGCCGCGTCCACCGCAACCCGGCCCGCGTTTCGAACGACTCGCGAACCGCCCCTCTTCGTCGGGCCGGGCTGTTTCGATTTATGCCGCAATTCCGAATTTCGGTAAAGTGGAATGTTTTCGCGCAGAGGGATTGACGTAGTGCATGGTGTTTTGCCCGTCGGGCACGCGTAGGATGGGTAGAGCGCAGCGAAACCCATCAAACTTTTCCCGCGGTGATGGAGGCGATGGGTTTCGCTGCGCTCTACCCATCCTACGAAGATGCCCTCACGCCACCGCCGCATCCGGCACGCGCGCGGCTTCCATCGGCTGCTTGCCGCGGATCAGGTCCGAGGCGCGATCGGCGATCATCATCGTGGAGGCGTTGAGGTTTGCCGAGATCATGCGCGGCATGACGGAGGCGTCGATCACGCGCAGGCCCTCCAGCCCGTGGACGCGGAGCTGGTCGTCGACCACGGCCCAGGTCGAATCGGCCGGGCCCATGCGGCAGGTGCAGCCGGGATGGAAGGTGGTAGTGCCGCGTTCGGTGGCGGCGGCCAGGAACTCGTCGTCGGTGTTGATGTCAGGGCCGGGGAAATCCTCGTAGGCGTAATAGGGCGACAGCGGCGCGGACTTCAAAAGCCTGCGCGCGAGCTTCATGCCGCCGACGATCACGCGGCGGTCGAGCTCGGCGTCGAGATAATTGGTCTGGATGATCGGCGGCGCAAAGGGATCGCTGGAGCGGATGCGGACATAGCCGCGGCTCTCGGGGCGCTGCTGCCAGGAGGCCACCGTCATGCCGGGCTCGTCCTCGAGCTGGCCCTGCACGCCTTCCTTGTAGCTCGCCGGCGTGAAGGTGAGCTGAAGGTCGGACGAGTCGGCGCTCTCGCCGGAATGCCAGAAGCAATAGACCATGGTCGGCGACAGCGAGAGCAGGCCTTTGCGCGCGGTCGCCCATTTCAGCGCCTCGATCCACAGCGAGAAGCCGCGGCGAAGCTCGTTGATGGTCCTGATGTCTTTGACACGCGCCACAGTGCGCGGCGCATAATGATCCTGCAGGCCCTCGCCGACCGGCAGCGCGTGACGCACCTGGATGCCGTGGGTCTGCAACAGGTCGGGCGAGCCGATGCCGGAGAGCTGCAAGAGCTGCGGCGAATTATAGGTGCCGCCGGAGAGGATCACTTCCTTGTTGGCGCGCACCTCCACCGGCGTGCCGCCTGAGCCGCCCTTCATGTAGCGCACGCCGACGGCGCGCTTGCCCTCGAAGATGATCTCGGTCGCGTGCGCGTGGGTGTGGACATGCACGTTCGGCCGCTTCATCGCGGGCTTGAGAAACGCGGTCGAGCCGGAGACGCGCAAGCCCTTGTCGATGGTGCGCTGACAATAGGAGACGCCTTCCTGGGTCTTGCCGTTGTAATCGGGGTTGCGGGGGATGCCGAGCGAGACCGCGCCTTCCATGAAGGCTTCGCAGAGCGGATCGCGCCAGTTCATCGTGGTGACGGTGAGATTGCCGTCGCGGCCGCGGTAAATGTCCTCGCCCTCGCCGACCCGCTTCTCCAGCCGTCGAAAGTAAGGCAGCACATCGGCATAGCCCCAGCCGCGATTGCCCATCTGCGCCCAGGTGTCGAAATCCATGCGCTGGCCGCGGTTGTAGATGTGGCCGTTGATCGAGGACGAACCGCCGAGCGTCTTGCCGCGCGGCGCATAGATGCTGCGCCCGGCGGTCCAGGGCCCGACCTCCTGCTGGTAGGCCCAGTTGATGCTCTTCATGTGGAAGGTCTTGATGAAGCCGGCCGGCAGATGGATGTAGGGATGCCAGTCGCTGGGTCCGGCCTCGAGCACGCAGACGCTCACGTTCGGATCTTCGCTCAGCCGGCTGGTGAGCACGCAACCCGCCGAGCCCGCGCCGATGATCACGTAGTCAAATCTATCCATGGTGCCTCGGCCGCCGCTCAGCGCGGCTTGTCGTTGAGTTGATAATTCAAATGCGTCCGCACCGTCGGCCATTCGGCCGCGGTGATGCTGTAGACGACGGTGTCGCGCAGCGTGCCGTTGGCCGCGACCTGGTGGCTGCGCAGGATGCCGTCCTGCTTGGCGCCCAGACGTTCGATGGCGCCGCGGCTCTGGTGATTGAAGAAATGCGTGCGGAATTCCACCGCGATGCAGTCCAGGGTTTCGAAGGCGTGGGTGAGCAGCAGCAGCTTGCACTGCGTGTTGAGCGGGCCGCGCTGCGCGCTCTTGCCATACCAGGTCGAGCCGATCTCGACGCGGCGGTTGGCGGCATCGATGTTCATGTAGGTCGTCATGCCCACGATCTTGCCGCTGCCATCGAACACGGTGAAGGGGAGCATCGAGCCCGCGGCCTGAAGACCGAGCCGGCGGTCGATTTCCTTGGTCACGTTGTCCGGCGTCGGGATCGCGGTGTACCAGATGGTGGAGAGCTCGCCATCCTTCACGGCCTCGATCAGCCCCTCGCGGTGCTGATGCGACAGCGGCTCGAGTCGGGCATGCTGTCCGCGCAGGGTGATGGGATCAGGCCAGGGCATTGCAGGTCTCTCTCTGTTGTCGTTGCGAGCGAAGCGAAGCAATCCAGAGTGCCTGCTCCTCGTCCTGAGGAGCGCGTCTTCGCGCGTCTCGAAGGATGAAGGCCCCGCTGGTGACCTCGCCCTTCGAGACGCGCGCTAAGGGCGCGCTCCTCAGGGTGAGGGTCTACTTGATTGCTTCGCTTCGCTCGCAATAACGGCTTGGCTCACTTGTTCAAGAAATTCAACGGCAAACCGCCGCGCGGCCAGTCCATGGCGATCAGCTCGCCCTTGCCCGAGAGTGTGATGTACGCGGTCTTCAGCTCGGGGCCGCCGAAGGCGATGTTGGTGGTGACGCGGTCGCCGGTCGGCACCTGCTCGACCAGGGTGCCATCGGGCGCGATCACCGAGATGCAGCCGGAGACGAGGGTGGCGACGCAGACATTGCCGTTCGCTTCGACCGCCAGCGAGTCGAACATCTGGTAGCCGCCGAGGCCGCAGATCGGTTTTCCGCGCTCGCCGCGATAGATCACGTCGCGCGGCTTCAGCGTGCCGGGCGCGGAGAGCTCGTAGGCCCAGAGCCGGCCCGTCGGCGTCTCCGCGATGTAGACGGTGTTCTCGTCCGGCGACAGGCCGATGCCGTTGGCCGGCAATACGCCATGAACGATTTCGACGATCTCCTTCATGCCGGGCTTGAGATAATACATGCCGCCGACGTCCATCTCACGCGCGCGGCGCTTGCCGAGATCGGAGAACCAGAGGCCGCCGTGCTTGTCGAACACCAGATCGTTCGGACCGCGCAGATCGTGCTCGCCGCACTTGGTGACGACGGTTTCGATCTTGCCCGATTGGAGATCGACGCGCTGGATCGAGCCGCCGAGATAATCGTCCGGCTGCGGGCCGGGCATGATCATGTTGCGGGTCGGGATCCAGGAGAAGCCGCCATTGTTGCAGATGTAGACCTTGCCGTCGGGGCCGAGCGCCGCGCCGTTCGGGCCGCCCGGAATCTTCGCGACGATCTCCTTGCGGCCGTCGGGATAAACGCGGGTCAGGCGCTGACCGCGGATCTCCACCAGCACCACCGAGCCGTCCGGCATCACGACCGGCCCTTCGGGAAATTCGAGGTCGGTGGCGAGAACGCGGACGTTGGACATGTGGGGACCCTCCCGATTGCTTGTTATGACTTGCACGGGATGTCCGGCACGGGCCCCACACGCAAGATTTGCCTGCGGTTATGACAAAGTCACCGCGGCTTGCCAAGCAAGCCGGATGGTATGCCAGCGTTGCGCGCTACTGCTTCATTGCCCCGGCTCGGCGGAGCAGCGTTACACGCTGCGCCGCGTCCGGGACACGGCATTCACTTCGCATCCTTCGGCGACGGCGCGTCCTGCTTCTTCTTCACATCCTCCGCGATCTTCGCCTGCGCGGCCTGGAGATCGCCGAACGTCTTCTGCAAGCCGGCAACCGTCGTCTTCAACGCATCGATCTGGCGAGCGGCGGCGTCCAGCTTCTGCTGGTGATCGAGGTTTAGCCTGGTGATCGTCTTCTGGAGAAAGTCGACGTTGCTCTGGAGGCAGCTGGTGCGGCGCTCCATGGTCTTCTCGACGGTGCAAATCTCGATGCCGGGCACGTCCTGCGCGCGAACCGACGCATTCGCCAGCGCGGCGAGCAGTAACATCGCGAAACAGACGCCGGCACTTCGAAGATGCATGCTGGTTCCTCGTCAAATCAATCACGGCAATGTGCGCTTTTTGCGCGCCGCCGCATAAGGCTACCACACTCGCACCGCATTCTCGCGTTGAGCTTGTAGCTGTTCCCTCGGACGGGGAGCGATGATCTGCACGCGGAGGGAAATGGGCACTTCTTCCGCGGCTTTGTTTAGGGGAGATTTTTGGAATGGCAACGCGCGACAGACGACTTGCAGAATTCGACGGCTCCGGAGAACCGCCGCCTGGCCTTGCAGTCGAAGTGCTGTGCGAGGACCATAGCGGGACGTATCAACTGCCGTTCGCTTGCCGCTATGTGGAGGGACGCTGGCAGAACCACACGGCCGGCGTCGCGGTCGAAGCAACCGTCATCGGCTGGCGCGTGCCGCGCTTGAAGCACTCGGGCGTGGCCTGAGCATCGAATTCTGTCTCAAAATGCAACGGGGCCGCGTCCCGGCTTAACCTTCGGAACGCGGCCCGAACGAATCACGTCCGAATCAGCCGTGGGGCGCTGTACGCGCCTGTTCACGGCTAGATGTCGCAACCAGTTCGCACGCGTATACAATATCTGTGCAGCGCGTGAGCAGGCCCGAGCCGGCCACGGACGCCAAAAGTTAACGGCTTCAATGACTTCAATGCCATGACTGCCGGGTGCGGCGGTTCAGGCCGCGCCCCCAAAACAGGCAGGGCGGCACCAGGCCTGGCTAATATTCGACCTCGAGCTCCTCGATCTCGGCCGGCTCGTCCCTTGCCGCTACCATCCATTCCCTCATCTCGGGTATGGCCATGATGGTATCGGCATAGGCCTTCAGAAGCGGTTCGAGCTTGACGTCATAGGTGACGAAGCGCGTCACCACCGGGGCGTACATCGCATCCGCCATGGTGCGCTTCTCGCCGAACAGGAAGGGGCCGCCCGATTTCTCCAGGCAGTCGCGCCAGATCGCCCAGACGCGATCGATGTCGGCCTGCGCGCGCGACCAGACCTTGAAGCCGGGGAAATGTCCCTTCAGATTCACCGGCAGCGAGGCGCGCAGCGTGGTGAAGCCGGAGTGGATTTCGCCGCAGATCGAGCGGCAATGTGCGCGCTGGACGCTATCAGCCGGCAGCAGGCCGGCATCCGGCATCGCCTCGTTGAGATATTCGGCGATCGCCAGGGTGTCCCAGACCACTGCGCCGTCGTGCCGCAGGCACGGCACCAGGATCGATGACGACAGCAGCAGGATCTCCGCGCGTGCCGACGCGTCGTCGGGCGCGGTGGCGATCTCCTCGAAATCGAGCCCGGAAAATTTCGTCAGCAGCCAGCCACGCAGCGACCAGGACGAGTAGTTCTTGCTGCTGATGGTCAGTTTCGCCTTCGCCATATGGCCTTCCCTCACGCCTTTGACCTGCACCCGCCCGGCCTGCGGGGAATGCTCGCTTCCCGCGAATAAAGCAGCAAGCGACGTGCCAATCTGGAGGTCGGCCCATCTCCGGTTTGGCTTCGATATTGCATAGCAGCACGGGACAAGTGGGCGTTTCAGTATGATGTCGATGTATTATCAGGCCTTTCAGAACCATATGGACCTGACGGCGCCGTGGCGGTCGGGCGCTTCCTCCGCACTCCAATTCCTCAATCTGGTGCCGCAGGGCTTGTCGGATCAGGTCGTCGGCCGACTGTCGGCCGCGCTGGAGCTGATCTCGCGCTCCACTCTCACCTATCACCGCCCCGCTTACGGCATCGACAGCGTCATGGTGGGCAACCGCGAGGTCGGCATCACCGAGGAGGTCGCCTACGCGACGCCGTTCGGCTCGCTGCTCCACTTCAAGAAGGATGGCGCGCCCGAGCAGCCGCGCATGCTGCTGGTGGCGCCGATGTCCGGCCATTTCGCGACGCTGCTGCGCGGTACCGTGAAGACGCTGCTTCAGGACCACGACGTCTACATCACCGACTGGCACAATCCACGCGACATTTCTCGCAGCGAGGGTCGCTTCGGGCTCGACGACTACACCGATCACCTCATCGATTTCCTCGGCCAGCTCGGCCCGCGCCCGCATATGGTGGCGATCTGCCAGCCCTCGGTCCCGGCGCTCGCGGCCGCCGCGATCATGTGCGAGGGCAACCATCCCTCGCGGCCGGCGACGCTGACACTGATGGCGGGGCCGATCGACACACGCATCCAGCCGACCAGGGTCAACGAATTCGCCAAGAGCAAGCCGATCGACTGGTTCGAGCAGAACCTGATCAACTACGTGCCGATGCAGTGCCGCGGCGCGCTTCGGAAAGTCTATCCCGGCTTCGTGCAGCTCACCGCCTTCGTCTCGATGAATCTCGAGCGCCACATCAAGCAGCACATGGACCTGGCCAACCACATCGCCAAGGGCGAGAAGGACAAGGCGGCCAGCATCAAGAGCTTCTACGACGAATATTTCGCCGTGATGGACCTGCCCGCCGAGTTCTACATTGAGACCGTGCGCGACGTATTCCAGGAACATCTGCTGCCACAGGGCAAGCTGATGCATCGGGGACGTCCGGTGAACACCAAGGCCGTCAGCCGGATGGGGCTGATGACGATCGAGGGCGAGAAGGACGATATCTGCTCGATCGGCCAGACACTCGCGGCGCAAGACCTCTGCACCGGCGTGCGCGCCTATCGCCGCGTTCACCACATGCAGGCCGGCGTCGGCCATTACGGCGTGTTCTCGGGCAAGCGCTGGAACAACGAGATCTATCCGCTGCTGCGGGATTTCGTGCACGTGAATTCCTGAAGGCGCGGCGCGAGCGCCTGCGCCCCTGTCACGCCTGGCGACTCGCGGCGCGCTTGCTGACATAGAAGAGGATGATCGCGAGCGGAACCGCAAGTGCGATCCAGGAGGCCTGATCCCAGATCCCATCTCCGAGCAGCGCCGAGACCAACCCGAAAGCAATGACGCAGGCGATCACGACCGGAGCCCGAAATATCCTGGCAAGGGAACGCCTTGCGCCGATCATCGGGATGCCCCCGCGCCGGCCAATTGCGACGCGGCCGCCGCGGTCGATCGCGCCGGCGCCTTGCGCAGGCGCGCCGCCCAGAGATAGAGGCCACTGCCGAGCACGATGAGGGTCACGAGATCGAGCAGCGCCCAGATGATTTTCAGCGGCATGCCACCATAGTCACCGAAATGCAGAGGTTTGGAGACGAACAACGCCTTGACATAAAGCGGCATGTCCCTCGTTTCGCCAAACGACCCGTCATCGGCATTGATCAGCACCGGCTTGAGCAGCCGCGAGGTCAGCGGCTCGTTACCGCGCAAATAGACGCCGTAATGGTGCCCCCCGGCAAACGGCGATCCCGGCATGGCGACCGACTGCACCTTCATGCCTGGAGCGTGTGCGAGTGCGGTATCGATCGCCAATTGTGCAGATGCGAGCTTCGGCGGCACCGGCGCGTTTCGCCAGGGACCGAGCATCGCGACGAGTTCGGTTCGCTGCCAGTGCATTGCGATCTGCTGGGACAGCGTGTTGATGACACCGGTGATTCCGACGACGAGCGTCCACGCCAGAATGACGATGCCGAACAGATTGTGCACATCGAGCCAGTACAACCGGCGGCGCGACCTCATGGTGCCGAAATCCAGCCGACGCATGAACGGACCGTAGACGACCACGCCGGAAACCACCGCGACCAAAAAAAGCAGTCCAATCGCTCCCAGGAACAGCATACCGGCCTGATCCAGGAACAGGTCCGTATGGAGATCGAGAAGAAACTTGGTGACAGCTCCGCGCACGGCGGCGCCGACATGGAGGACCCGTCCCGTGTGACCGTCGACGCTGACGATGGCATCGGCCTTCGGCGTCGTGACGGTCGATGCCATGAAAACGTTCCAGATGGGATTTTCATCATCCGCGCCGACGATCGTGATCACCTCATTTGGTCGTGCCGCTCGGGCGATGTCGAGGACGCGGTCGAAACTCAGCAGCGGCGTACCCGCGGCCACGGCATCGGGCTCAACGGTGGCACCCAACGCCGCGTCAATTTCGTCGTGGAAGATCAGCGGCAGTCCCGTCAGGCACAGCATGAACAGGAACAGCGTGCAGACGAGGCTCGTCCACTTGTGCGCTTCCTTCCAGATCCGAATTGAACGGGGCGTCATGCGGGGGGCTCTCTCTCGTCACCAGGTATAGCGCACGCTGCCGATCACCGTACGCCCCGAGCCGAGGAAGCAGGAACTCAGGGTCGTACATGACGCAACGTAGTACTTGTTGAACAGATTGGTGGCATTCACCGCAATCTGCACACCGCGGAGCCTGCGATCGAGATTCGACAGGTCGTAGTGGATCGCGGCGTCGAACAGCGTGTAGCTCGGGATCGAGATCGTATTGGCGAGATCGCCATAGGAATCGCCGATGTAGCGCACGCCGCCGCCGAAGCCGAAGCCGGTGAGCTGGCCCTGCTGGAACGTGTAATCCGCCCACAGCGCCGCCTGGTTCATCGGCTGGATGGTGAGGTGTTTGTTAAGCTGGCTTGGCGTATTGGTCTTGGTCGTCAGGGTGTCGCTGTAAGCATAGGAGGCCTTCAGCTTCAACCCTTCGGTCAGGCTTGCCGTTGCCTCGAATTCAGCGCCCCGGGACCTGGCCTCGCCGGTCTGCACGCTCTTGCCCGTGACGTTCAGATCCGGAGTGACGACGTTCTCCTGCGTCAGGTCGAACAGCGCCGCCGTCAAGAGCAGGTTGGTGCCGATCGGCTGATACTTCACTCCGATCTCGGCCTGCTTGGCCGTGGTCGGGACCAATGCCGAACCGCTGGCAGTTGTCCCGAGAGTCGGCTGGAACGAGGTGGCATAGGCGATGTACGGCGCCACACCGGAGTCGAACACATAATTCAGTCCGGCTCGCCCTGTGAATGCGTGGTCGTTCTGGCTTTGGGTCGTGTTCTTGATGAAGTCCCGCGTGTCAATGCCGACCCGGTCGTTGCGACCGCTGAGCGTCAGCCTCCATCCGCCAAGCGCGATCTGGTCCTGTGCGTAGAGGCCGGTCTGATCCTGGCGCTGCCCGGTGTTGGTGCCGGTCGTCGGCATCGCAATTGACGCACCATAGACCGTATTATTGAGATTGATCGATGGTGCCGAGCCGATGCCCATATTCAGTTCGCTGGTGATGTGACGATAGTCGACCCCCATCAGCACCGTATGGGCGAACGCGCCGGTCGAAAAGCGGGCCTCGACCTGATTGTCTATGGTGAACGCGTCGGCGTTTTCCGGAAACTTGAAGGAAGCGCGAGCGAGCGTGGCGAAATCACCTGCGCCGGAATTGGGATAGGGGTTCACACCCGCCGCACCGCCACCGGCGACTGCATAGGTGTTGGTCTGGAGGTTGAAGTAACGGATGTTCTGCCGCACCGTCCAGATCTCGTTGAACGAGTGCTCGAACTGGTAGCCGACCCATGCCTGCTGACGATCGAAATGATCGAAGCCGGGCTCGCCGAGGAATTTCGTGAGCGGAATGCGTCCGTTCGGACTGGGCAGCAGCGTGCCCACGGCCGGAAAGAATTGCAGAGTGAGACCGGTGATGTCGCGCTGATAACCGCTCAGGAATGTGAAGGTGGTGTCGAGATCGGGCCTCCAGGTGAAGGACGGCGCGATCGCGCCGCGAAAATCGTTGACGAAATCGACCTGCGTCCCGCCGTCATGCAGTGTGCCGGCGATGCGCCAGTACAAATCACCCTTCTGATTGATGCCGCCGATGTCGAAATTGGTTTGCGCCTTGCCCCAGCTATCGCCGAGAACTTCGACCGAGTTGACCGGCGTCGCCGTCGGCAATCGGCTGACGAGATTGATCATGCCGCCCGGCGCGACCTGTCCGTAAAGCGGCGATGAAGGTCCTCGCAGCACCTCGATCCGTTCGAGCAAAGCGAGATCGAGCTTCGGCTGGCCGAATTGACTGGCACCATATGGAAGCTGCATGCCGTCGAGATAGAGGACGGGCTGAAAGCCGCGGATCCGCAGCGATTCAAATCGCGTGTCGTTCGGGCTGTTGGTGACAACGCCAGGCGTGTAGCCCAGGGCCTGCACCACCGACCGCGCACCCTGGTCGCGGATTTGATCGCTGCCGACCACGGAGATCGACTGCGGCACTTCCAGGATCGGCGTGTTGGTCTTGGTTCCGGCCAATGTTCGATGCGCGACATATCCCTCGATCGGGCCATTGCCCTGGCGGAATGTGCCTCGACTTGCCGCCGTCTCGACGCGGGCGGCCTCGGCACCCTGTCCCGTCGCCGCCCTCGGCTGATTGGAGCGTGTGCTGCGCGAAGTTCGCGTTGGTTGATGGCGCGTTGTCGCGCGCGGTTTTGCCGCGTCGACAGTCACAGGAGGCAACGTCGCGCCCGGTGCTGTCTGCGCCGTTTGCGCGACGCTCACCGTCGCGGAACCCATCAACACCACCCCAAGCAAGGCAACAAACGGAGCTCTCGCTCCACCCACCAGAATTCCCACCATCACGCCCCATTCCACTTACGACAGCCGTACCCCCCGGTCTCCGCGATGGAAAGAACGCGACGGCGATGCTCCAATAGAATCTCTCTTAGAACGAATCAAACTGTGGGCCGTGCACATGGCGTGCATCGCGGGAATCTCTTCGGCAATATCAGACAAAGCATCGTCGCTTTGGGAAAGACGCCGGCGATGCACCAGCCCTAAAACACGGACATGCCGCTTCAACCGGAGGCCTTGCCATGTCCGAATTGCCAACCCCAGCCGCCACGCCGGCCGCGATCGTCGACGCACTGAAGACGGTCGCAGGCAATCCGCCGAAGGTGCGCGCGAGCTTCGCCAAGGGTCGATGCGTGCGCGGCACCTATACCCCGTCCGACCGCGCGGCAGAGGTCACGCGATCGCTGAGCTTCACAAAGCCTTCGCGCGTGTTGGCCCGCTTCTCCGTCGGCGGCGGCAATCCTGACGTAGCCGACACCAGCAATTTCGTGCTGCGCGGCTTCAGCTTCAGGCTTGGCGACGACGCCCATCGCTCGGACATTTTGGTGGAAAGCGCGCCTGTGCATTTTGCACGGACGCTGGACCAGATGCTCGCCTTCCTCAAGGCGCGCATTCCGGGCGCGGACGGCAAGCCCGACATGGCGAAGGTCAAGGCCTACTCCGCGGCCAATCCTGAGACGCTGAATCAGGCCAGTTACATCGCCGCGCGCCGGCTGCCCGGCAGCTTTGCCGGCACGACCTATTGGGGCGTGCACGCCTTTCCCGCGACCAGCGCGAAAGGTGAGACCCGCTTCATCAAGTTCAAGCTCGCGCCTGTCGGCGGCGATATCACGCTGGGTGAGGACGAAGCCGGGGCGAAGTCCGCCGACTTCCTGCACAAGGATCTCGCGCAGAGGATCGCAGCCGGCGATGTCCGCCTCAACGTGATGGCTCTGCTGGACCGTCCCGGCGATCCCGTCATGGACGTCACCCTGCGATGGCCGGACGAGGACAACCGGGAGGAGGTGCGGCTGGGGACGATCGTCATCACCGGTCTGGAAGCCAACGATGCCTGCGACCGGTCCATCTTCGATCCGGCCAATCTCGCCGACGGCATCGGCCATCCGCCGGACGAGATTTTCGCGGCGCGCCGCGCGGCCTACAACAATTCGCTGGCGAAGCGGCGCTGATTAGATCTTTTCTCGTCCGCCATCCGTTTCGCGACGCCACGCGCCCGGACTGACGCCGACCATCGACGAGAACACCCGCGTGAAATGGCTCTGATTGGCAAATCCGGCCGAGATGGCAATCTCGGATAACGGCAGGTCGCGGACCGTCATCAGTTGCTTGGCCGCCTTCACGCGCTGCTGGAGCAGCCATTGATGCGGCGGCAGGCCGGTGGAGATCCGGAATGCGCGTGAGAAGTGGCTGACTGAAAGGCCGAGATCGGTCGCGATCTGCTGCAGCGCGATCTTGCCTGAGAGATCGGAGTCGAGCCGGTCACACGCACGCTTCATCTGCCATGGCGCGAGACCGCCGCGGCTCGGTTCTGCGGCTGGCTTCAGCCCACCATAGGTCTGAGCGACGTGAGCGGTGAGCGCGAGCATCATGTGATCTACGAAAAGCTGGTTGGTCTCGTCGGGTCGACGCAGTCCGTGCTGCAACGAGGCGCCGACATGTCGAATGACCTCGTCGTCATGACCGACACCTGGCTCGTAGCTGAGCTCGCCAACGCGCGGCCCGCCCGACTGCCTGGCAACGCCGTTGAGCGCCGAGCGCGGCAAATAGAAGAAGAGCGAGTGAAACGGCTTGTCGATCACATAGCGCGGGTCGCGCTTGAGGTCGTACAGATAGGTCGCGCCTGCGCGAACATCCGCCTTGGTGACACAGCGGCCCTGCTCCCAGCATTCGCAACCCGGATAGTCGCGGAATTTCAGGCTGACAAGATAGGCATCTTCCGCCGCCAGGGAGCCGGAAATACCCGGTGTCGGATCGTCGTTGCGGACTTCAGTGACCGCGAGCGCGGCGCTATGCAGCGAACGCGTGATCAGCACTGGTGCTTGCTTCGAGTGAAGGCCCTGTCCGAGCCTCCGTCCGTAGACGCCCGCTTGTGTCATTTCAATAAACCTATCCGTAAAGGCACTTCTTCGTCGGCCTTCCCGATATTTGCGCATTATCGGAGATCGCCGGCCAACGGTCCAGCCGCAGCGCATAACACGAAGCTTTTGCCGCAGGCTGTCGCGCCGGATCGCGCCGCGATGATTTCATTGTGATTTCAGCGTGATGTCATAGGCCCGGCATCGCGAAGGACAACACAGCTAATCTGTTCTGCGACTCACCGCACGATTTCGTCGTGCGTTCTCGAAAGCATTCGCAGCGCGCCTGCGCCGCCTCAGGCGGACCACTCCTCGCCCCAGACCTGGACGACGTGACCCGGCGACACTTCGCGATATTGCCGAACCGGCGGCCAGACGCTCGCGGCACAAGACCTTTGCACCGGCGTGCGCGCCTACCGCCGCGTCCACCACATGCAGGCCGGTGTCGGACATTACGGAGTGTTCTCGGGCAAGCGCTGGAACAACGAGATCTATCCGCTGCTGCGGGATTTCGTGCACGTCAATTCGTGAAGCGCCGCACGTGGCTAACGCTCTTGCTTGAGCAGCTCTTTCGCTTCTTCGACTTCGGGAAGATTTCGCTCCGCATCGAATTCAGCAAGGACGGGAGCGAGCACCTCGGATACCGCGCCCGCTCGGCCCTTTCTCTTGTGCAAGCGTGCGAGACCAAGGGCGCTGCGCAACTCGAAAGTCTTCGCCTGTTGGTGTCGTGCGATTTCCAGCGCTCGCTTGAGGGCATTTTCGGCACTGCATTCGTCAGGGTCATGGCGCGACAACAGTTCGCCGTAGACGCGATGCAGCTCGGCATCAAGCCAATGCTGACCGGATTGGCCCGCCCATGCGATCAATTCGCTCAAGATTTCCAGCCCGTTTTCGAGTTGACCCGACTCTGCGGCCGCCATGGCGACATGCATCCCCCAAAACGGTTCACAGAGATAGCAGTCATTCTCGTGCAGCAAGGTCCAGCCGCGGCGCATTTCCGTCAATCCGGTCGTTCGGTCGCCGGCGCGCCACTTGGCCAGGCCATTCAGGTAGGTGCCGGCGGCCACATACAGCGGCATCGTGTGGTCGCGAGCGAGACCGAGCGCCAGGATCGTCTCTGTTTGCTGCAACATGCCCCCGCATAGTCCGTCAAACACAGCGCGATGAACAAGCGCATTGGCCTGAGAGAGAGCCCGTTTTTCTCCTGAAGCACTCACCGCTTCGGCGGCGAGCCGGCGCGCGCGAGCGATCCTGCCAAGCGGCCAGAGCACTAGGGCAAGAAATCTCATGATCACGAACGGAAGATCCAGCGCCGAAGCCCTGAACGTCGCGGGATCCGGCTCGGCACCATAGGTATCCAGCGCCTGCTCAAGATGCACTCTCGCGTTCAAGTAGTCACCCCCGAACCAGCAGGTAACTCCGCCCGTCCAATGGGCTACGACGGCGGCCACCGGTGAGTCCGGTCGTCGGTCAACGGCGCTCCTGATGGCATCCGCCAGCTCCCGCATCGGAGCGAGTTCGCCGTGTGTCAGGCAGGCATTGAAGAGTCCCGAATGGACCGGCGCAAGTTCAACTGGATCATTGATGTCGGCTACGAACTGCCGAGCGCGCGTCCATGCGGCTACCGTTTCGGGAGCGCTGTGCCCGAGGCTGCCCCGTAGTGCGCGACCATAGGCGATTTGAAGATGGAGCCTGCTCATCATCCCGCGGGGCTCATCAGGCAACTCATCGGCGGTGGCAATCGCCTTGCCGAGATGTGCGATCGCCTCGGAATAGGCCGAGCGCTTCAGCGCCTGCTGTCCTGCCTTGCGCCACCACTCGTGGGCGACCCCGCTCAACCCCGCCTCAGTGAAGTGGTGTGCCAGAACTTCCGGCTCGGTCTCAGCGACGACTGGAAACTTTTCGCGCAGGACGTCGCCGATGCGGGTGTGCAGCACATGCCGTTTGCTCTTGAGCAGGCTCTCGTAGGCCGTTTCCTGAACGAGAGCGTGCTTGAAACTATAGTTTGCTTCGGGCGGAACCCCGCGACGCACCAGCAGTTCGGCCTCTTCGAGTTGCCCTAGCGCAGCACTCAGCGTCAGATCATCGCGTCCCGCCACATATTTCAGCAGCGCGTATGAGAAGTCGCGGCCGATGGCGGCGCCTATCTGCGCCACCTCCTTGACTGGAGCGAGCCGGTCGAGCCGCGCCATCAGCGAATCTTGCAGCGTCGCGGGAATAGCGAGCGGCGGGAGCGGACTATTGAGGCGATAGCGCCCGGCATCTTCGACGAGCAGCCCGGACTCGAGCACCATCTTGGTCAATTCCTCGACGAATAGCGGGATGCCATCCGTCTTGTCGATGATCTGCTTCATCATCTCGCGTGGCAGCTGGCGACCCACGGCCACCTGTTCGACCAGCGCGCGCGAGTCCTGCCGGTCGAGCCGGTCGAGCCGCAACAGACTGACGTTGGCAAGGCCCGACCATGAGGGCTCGAACTCCGGCCGGGATGTCATGAGCACGAGTATCGGCAGTCCCCTGATCCGATCGACCGCGAGATCGAACAGTTCAAGTGTCGTGGCATCGGCCCAATGCATATCCTCGCAGATAATCAGCAGGGGTTGCTCTCGCGCCAACCCCTCGAGCTGATCGAGAAGGGCGGCAAATGTCTGTCGCCGCTGCTGCGCCGGGCTCAAACCGAGCGGCGAACAATGGTCTCCGGTTGGAATCGAAAGGAGAGCCGCAATGAGCGGTGTCGCTCGGGCGACCTGCTGTGTTCCAAGCGCCAGCATTGCTTCGAGCTTGTCGAGCTTTTGCCCGCACGTATCGTGCGAGCGGATGCCGGCGGCGCGCTCGAGCTGCGCGACAAAGGGATGAAGCGCACTGTTGGTGTGGTAAGGCGAACACTGATATCGCACCCGACGGTGCGCGCCCAACGAGGGGCTTTCGGACAGCGTTGCGACAATGCGCGACTTGCCGATGCCCGCTTCGCCAGAAATCAATACCATCTGGCCCTGCCCCTGCCATGCCCGGCGCTGGCGCGAGAGAATGAATTCGATCTCGTCCTTGCGGCCAACAAAGCCGATCGAGCGCGCCGCGCGGACCGCCTCGAAGCGACTCTCGGATGCGGTCGCTCCCTCCACCGCCCAGACTGCGATGGGTTCGGCTATTCCCTTGACTTCACGGCGGCCGAGATTGCGAAAAGCGAAGAGATCACCAAGCAGCCGGCGCGTCGACGAAGCAACGACGACCGCCCCCGGCTCCGCCAGGCTCTGGAGCCGAGCAGCGAGGTTTGGTGTATCGCCGACGGTTGCGTGCTCCTCTGACGCATCTCCACTGATGAGGTCGCCGACCACCACAAGCCCGGTCGCAATTGCAATCCGCATTTCAACCCGTTCGTCAGCGCCTGTTTTGAGCTGCCGAATCGCGGCTATAGTGTCGAGCCCCGCTCGCACTGCGCGCTCCGCGTCATCCTCGTGGGCGCGAGGATAGCCGAAATAGACGAGTATTCCGTCGCCAACGAACCTGGCTATCCTGCCGTCATAAGCGGCAATGACTCTCGCGCAGGCCGCGCGGTAGGCCCGGATCACCTCCCACATATCCTCGGGATCGAGACGCGCCGAGAGCGCAGTCGAGCCGACCAGATCGCAAAACATGACGGTGAGATGGCGCCGCTCGGCGTCATGAGGAGGAGCCGGCGATGCGATCAACGCGGCTGGATCGAGGTCGGCAATAGCACGCAGCATTTTGCGGCGATGGCCGAGCAGGACTCCGAGCTTATCGAAGTCCTCGTCCATCAGTTCGGGAAGGACGTCGATGTCAATCCCATTTTGGACAAGACGCTCTGCGTATTGCCCAAGCCCCAGCTTCTCGAGCCACTCCGCAATCTGCATTGGCTCCACCGATCGTGTGGTTGGCGGTTAGCAGAATTTTTGGACCACGGCGCGCGGGGACAATATCCCAACACCACCATGATGGCACGTCTTGTTTGTCGCGCGATCATTTAGGTTGCTCAGTACCGGCACCGCTTCCAGGCAGGGACATTGCTCGATGCGAACGGCTGCGCTACTAAAAATCGTCACCACGCAGCGTTGGACGACAGAGGTTGCGATGAGTTGTCAGCCGTCAGCTACTCACTTTCAGACCTGAAGCCGAAACCAACACTGCGGCCTGTGCCCACGTCACGACGCCAAGCAGACGTTTTTCCGTGAGCACAGTTTTGTTCATTCCTTGCCCATGGACGCTTCGTAGTTGCGAGCCATCATCCCCGCCGCAACTTGAAGCGAAGAACCAACCACCCAACAGCCGGCAACAAAGCCTATCAGGCCATTGGGCAAGGTTTGATCAAGGACAAGGATGCTGACGGACAGAGTTGCAGCAATCGCGGCGCCGAACGTTCCGGCCGCACTCATGACCTCAGCCGCCTCGAAACCGTTCCATTCTTCCGAGATGCTCGAAATCGACCTCCGAGCGGCACTGCGGGACAAATCAATTCCGACATAATAGCTAAGAGCTCCGTACAGCATCGTTAGCAGCACGATCCAGCCGCTTTCAAACAGTCCGTCTTTCTGACGCAACAGGGTCGCACCCACATAGAGGCCGCAAGAGGCCCCAACGGCTGCGAGCCCAACTCTTTCAATAAGATGGGCCGATTTGATCAGACTGGAACGAGCGATCCGAAGATTGCCGGTTTGCTTCGTTACGGATAATGCGCTGGAAACTGCATTGCTAATCTTCATTGGAGTCTCCCTCTCAGGTAAGTAGCGGCCTACCGGCCGACCTCGAATAGAGGCTGCCTCGTGGACGTGCTTTGCGATTCCGTGGATTCCAAATTTCTGAAAGATCTGTGCTGAGTGATGGGGCTGGCTTGCTCATGAGCAAGACGAGAGCCAATCCAAAGCTGCGAGCTCGCCGCTTCGCAGGCATTGCATCTCACCCGTGTCTGTCAATTAGCTCCGGGTGCGGCAATTTCTTGTGGGAGTGATAGCTCAAAAAGAGAGTGATGGAATGTGAGACGGTTCACATACCGTGGTTTCCTGTCGCTCCATCCGGTCACAATTTCCGGAGGACGCCTCTGCATCGTCGCGACACCCGGGAGCGCGCAAGCAGGAGCTGAACGGCGCGGTCAACTCGCAAGCTGTCCCCGCATTTCGCCGACGTCAAATCTATCCGCCCTTGCTGTTTCGTGCACGTCAACTCATGAGGTTAGGCCGCGTCACCGGAAACGCACCGCGCCTGCGCGCCTCAGGCGGACCACTCCTCGCCCCAGACCTGGACGACGTGACCCGGCGACACTTCGCGATATTGCCGAACCGGCGGCTGGTAGTCGGGCGCGCGCACGGGGCTTCTGATCTCGTCGTTCGAGGCCTCGCGCCGGGTGCCGCGGCGCGCTGGATCGGGCACCGGCACGGCCGCCATCAGCTTCTTCGTATAGGGGTGCTGCGGATTGCCGAACAATGCCGCGCGCGGGCCGGTCTCGACGATCTCGCCGAGATACATCACCGCGACGCGATGGCTCATGCGCTCGACCACCGCGATGTCGTGGGAAATGAAGAGATAAGCAAGCCCCATGCTGGCCTGAAGATCGAGCATCAGATTGACGACCTGCGCCTTGACCGAAACGTCGAGCGCCGAGACCGCCTCGTCCGCGACGATCAGCTTCGGTCCGAGCGCAAGCGCGCGTGCGATGCAGATGCGCTGGCGCTGGCCGCCGGAGAATTCGTGCGGAAAACGTGCGGCCATGTCGGCGGTGAGGCCGACGCGCACGAGCAAATCGGCGACCTTCTCGCGCGCCTGCGACGCCGTGGCGAGCCCGTTGGCGAGCAAGGGAGCCGCGATCGCCGTTCCCACCGACATGCGCGGATTGAGGCTCGCGAACGGATCCTGAAACACGATCTGCATCTGCTTGCGGAAGTCGCGCAAGGTGCGGGCATTCATGGCCAGCACATCCTGCCCGTCGATCAGAACGGTGCCGCTGTCCGGCTCCGTCAGCTTGAGGATGGAACGGCCCGTCGTCGACTTGCCGCAGCCGGATTCGCCGACCAGCGCCAGCGTCTCGCCGGCACGCAAGGTGAAGGAAATGTTCTCGACCGCATGGACGCGGCCCGAGACTTTGCCGAACAGGCCCGAACGGATCGGAAAGCGCGTGGTGAGGTTGGCGACTTCGAGCAGCGGGCGCTCGGCGGTCGAGACCGTATCGGGTGTCTCCGCCGGGTCGTCCGAGGTCCCCGTCACCTTGTCGACGATCGGAAACCGCATCGGCCGCACGCGTCCATCCATGGAGCCGAGGCGCGGCACAGCGGCGAGTAGTGCCCCTTGTATAGGGGTGCGAGGGGGCTGCGAAGATGCGCGAGGTCGCGTCGGTCTCCACCGCCTGGCCGCCATACATCACCACGGTGCGGTCCGCGATCTCGGCGACCACGCCCATGTCGTGGGTGATGAAGAGGATCGACATCCCCTCCTCGTTCTGGAGCTCCTTCAACAGCTCCAGGATCTGCGCCTGAATGGTGACGTCGAGCGCAGTGGTCGGCTCGTCGGCGATCAGGAGTTTCGGCTTGCAGGCCAGCGCCATCGCGATCATCACGCGCTGCCGCATACCGCCGGAGAAGCGATGCGGATGTTCGTGGAAGCGCGATTTTGCCGCGGGAATGCGAACACGATCGAGCAAGCGGATGGTCTCGGCCTCCGCCGCCGCGCGCGACAGGCCGCGGTGCTGGATCAGCGCTTCCGCAATCTGGAAGCCGATGGTGAGCACCGGATTGAGGCTCGTCATCGGCTCCTGAAAGATCATGGCGATTTCGTTGCCACGAACATCCTTCATGCTGCTCTCGGGCAGCGTCAGTAGATCGCGACCGGCAAGCCGGACGCTGCCTTCGACGCGGCCGTTCTCCTTCGGAATGAGCCGCATGATCGAGAGTGCAGTGACGCTCTTGCCGGAACCGGACTCACCGACGATAGCCACGGTCTCCTTGGGAGAGACATCGAACGATACATTGCGGACGACCGGACTCCATTGCCGCTCGCGCAGGAAGGACGTGGTGAGGCCTGAGACCGACAGCACCGGCGCCTGCGCGTCGGCAACGACGTGGTCGGGTATGCTTGCGCCCATGCTCATGCCGATGTCCTAATAGCCACGACTACGGTCGACACGCCCAGGCAAATCCTCGCCGCGGCGGTGGCGTTCGATCACGTCGAGCACGAAATCGACCGCCGTATCTGGCGTCGTCATGCTGGCATTATGCGGCGTCAGCAGGATGCGCGGGTGGCTCCAGAACGGATGCCCCGCAGGCAGCGGCTCCGGCTCGGCGACATCGAGGACGGCGCCGGACAACGCACCGCTGTCGAGCGCTGCGAGAAAATCGGCTTCGACCAGATGCGGGCCACGCCCGACATTGACGAGGAACGCGCCGCGCGGCAGGCGCGCGAACAGGTCGGCGTTCAGGATGCCGCGGGTCTCGTCGGTCAAAGGCAGCAGGCAGACGAGAATGTCGGCCTGCGCAAGGAAATCCGGCAGCGCATCCGCGCCCGCATAGCAGGTCACGCCCTCGATCTCGCGCGGTGAGCGGTTCCAGCCGAGAAGCGGAAAGTCGAACGTCTTGAGGCGCTCGAGCACGGCCTGGCCAAGCCGGCCGAGACCCATCACGCCGACACGACGACGCCTGGCCGGTGTGATCCGGATCTCGCGCCAGACCTGCTCCTTCTGCTGGGCGATGAAGTCCAGGAGATTGCGATGCAGGGCGAGCACAGCCATGGTGACATATTCGACCATGGTTTCGGCGATGCCGGGCTCCAGCATGCGCACCAACGGAATGTGCCGGCGGAATTTTTGACGCGTCGAACTGGTCCACGCCCGCACCGACCGAGAAGACGAGCTCGACATTAGGGAAAGTCGTCGCGATGTCATCCGGTGGCACCCACGCCACGAGATAGCGGACGTCAGCGGGATCGCCGATGTCGGGCCAGAGCCGGAACGGCACATCAGGCGCGCGCTGGGCGAAGAAGCGCGCCCACTCCTCACCGCGAACCATATTGGCCTTGTAGAGAACCGTCATGCGGCCAAAACTCTCAAAACGGGCTGACCGGCGCGAGCCGCCGGCCGTCGATCAGGCGCTTGTGGCTGTACGCCGCAGGATCGACCAGCGGCGTCGCGCCCGTCACGATGTCGGCGGCCAGCTTGCCCGCCGCGGGGCCGATGCCGAAGCCATGGCCGGAGAAACCGGTGGCGAGGAAGAAGCCCGGCAAGGCGTCGACCGGCGAAATCACCGGAATGGTATCCGGCGTACAGTCGATCGTGCCGCCCCAGGCTTCCGCGATCTCAACGTCCTTCAGTTCCGGATTCGATTTGATCAGCGAAGCCAGCGCCGCATTGACCAGCGACATGTCGGGCGCGGGGTCACGGACACGCTCGGTCTCGAACGGCGACGGCTTGTCCAGGCTCCAGTCCGTGCCGCGCATGAGTTGATCGAAGAACGACTTGCCGAGCGACAGTTTCAACCCGTTCTTGCGGTGCAGGTAGGTCGGCCAGAAGGTCAGCGCATAGCGGAACAGGTCGGGCGACAGTTCAACCGTGCCGCGGTTGCGCAGCGCCAAGGTGAAACCGCCGTCAAGGCGGCGGCGGATGCAGTAGAGATCGGTGCCGAGCGCGCCGGAGGTGATCTCCGGTCCCGGCGTAGTCCGGCATGCGGTGGCGTTGACGAGGCCGATCGGCAGCTCGATGCCGTGGCGCCGGCAGAACAGCGATGACCACGCCCCTCCGGACAGCAGTACCGATTGCGTGCGAACGGTGCCCTTCTCGGTGACGACGGCGCTGACCCGTCCACCCTGCGTTTCCAGTCCGCGCGCGGCGCAGCCCTGATGGAGGGTGACGCCGTGTTTTCGCGCGGCGGTCGCGAGCGCGGGCACAGCCATCGACGGCTCGGCGCGCCCGTCGCTCGGCGTGTGCAGGCCGCCGACCCATTTCTCGGAATTACCGGGCAGGCGCTCGGCGACCTCGGCCGGCGTCAGGACCGTCGAGTGCACCTGCATCTCGCGCGCCGTTGCGGCCCATCGCTCCCAGCTGGCGAGCTCATCCTTGCTCTTGGTCAGGAACAGCACGCCGGTGCGGCGGAAGCCGGCATCGACGCCGGCATCGTTCTGCATGTCTTCCCACAGGCGCAGCGCCTCGCGGGCAAGAGGAATTTCTTCACGCGCGCGACCCTGCTGGCGGCACCAGCCCCAATTGCGGCTCGACTGCTCACCGCCGACATGTCCCTTCTCGACCAGGGCGACGGAGAGGCCCTTCTTCGCTAGATGATAGGCCGCGGAGACGCCGATGACGCCGCCGCCGATGACGACGACGTCCGCCTGCGCCGGCAGGCGCTCGTCGCTGTTTATGCAGGTGAGCGGCGGGGACATGAGACACTCCTTAACATCAGCCTGGACTTCAATTCGATCGAGATCTTGCTCGTCATGGGATGTTCATTCGCGGATCGAGCGCGTCGCGCAGGCCGTCGCCGAGGAAGTTGAAGCTCGTCACGGCAAGCGTGATCGCGAGGCCCGGCGCGATCGCGAGCCAGGGCGCGCTGGTGAGATAGATCTGCGCGTTGTTGAGCATGTTGCCCCAGCTCGCGGCAGGCGGCTGGATGCCGTAACCGAGATAGCTGACATAGGATTCGAGCAGGATCGCCTTGGCGACGTTCAACGTCGCCGCCACCATGATCGGCGCCATCGCATTCGGCACAAGCTCGCGGAACATGATGCGCATGTTCGACGAGCCGAAGGCGAGAGCCGCGACCGCAAACTCGCGCTCGCGCAGCGAACGCACCTGGGCCTCCACGACGCGGGCAACGGCCATCCAGGCGGTCGCCGCAATCAGCACGGTGGTGGTGACAAGGCCCGGCTCGGTGAGCGCCGCGAGCGCAAGCAGCAGGAAGATCGTCGGAAAGCATAATACCGCGTCGACGAGCCGCATCAGTACCGCGCCGATCACGCCGCCATAGAAGCCGGCAAAGGCGCCGACCACGATGCCGACCGCCATCGCGATCACCATCGCGACGATGCCGATCGCAAGCGACACGCGCCCGCCCATCATCAGCCGCGCCAGCACGTCACGGCCGAGCTCGTCCGTGCCGAGGATGTGCGCGCCCGAAAACGGCGGCGCGAACCGCTTCATGATGTCGATATAGGTGTCGTCGAACGGTAGCAGATACGGGCCGAATGCCGAGCCGAGGATGAGAACCAGAATGATCACCGCGCCCGCGAGCGCGAGGCGATGCCGGCGGAATCGCCGCCACGCGGCATGGCCGGGTGCGAGCTGGACGGTGGAGAGGGCTGCAGTCGCCATCGTCTAGCCCACCCGGATGCGCGGATCGACGACGGCATAAAAGATGTCGGCGAGCAGCGAGCCGATCAGCACCATCGTCGCCGAGAACATCAGGATGCCCATTACCACGGGATAGTCGCGATAGCCGATGGAATCGAGGAACAGCCGACCCATGCCCGGCCAGGTGAATACGGTCTCGGCGACCAGCGCGCCACCGAGCAGCGTCGGAAACTGGAGGCCGGCCACCGTGATCATCGGCAGCAGCGCGTTGCGCAGGGCGTGAACGGTGAGGATACGCCATTCCGGCATGCCTTTCGCACGCGCGGTGCGGATGTAGTCCTGGTTGATCACCTCTAACATCGAGGAGCGCATGAAGCGGCCCCACATCGCGGTCTCGACCAGCGCCAGTACCAGCGCCGGCGCAATCAGATGATGCAGCAGGTCGAGGAAGGAGCCGTCGCCGACGGTCTCGCGATTGCCGGACGGCAGCCAGCCGAGCTTCACCGAGAACACGTAGATGGTGACGAGGCCGAACCAGAAGGTCGGGATCGACAGCGCGATCATGGCGCCGACGGTTGCGAGCGTATCGAACAGCGAGTAGCGGCGGAGCGCTCCAAGCACGCCGATCCAGCAGCCAAGCAAGACCGCGATGATCGTCGCCGTCGCCATCAGCTCCATGGTGGCACCGAGATGCGAGGAGATCACCGACAGCACGGCCTCGCCGTCGCGGTAGGAGCGACCCCAGTCGCCTTTCAGCATACGACCGAACCAGTCGAGATACTGGATCGGAAGCGGACGATCGAGCCCGAGCTGGCTGGTGACGCGATCGAGATCCTCCTGCGTCATCTGCGCGGAGGCCGCAAATTGCGAGAGCGGGCCGCCGGGCGCCAGATGCAGGATGGCGAAGCCGATCGCTGAGACGATCACCAGCAGCATGATCGCCTGCGCCAGGCGATTGGCGACGTAACGGGCCATCTCAGGCGATCCCGCGGATCGGATGCATCAGGCCCAATACCACTCGCGGATGTTCCAACAGTTGATCGACATGTTGATGTTGGGGCGGAAACCCTGGAGCCCTTCCTTCACGCCTTCCGCGATGAAGCCCTGGAACAGCGGCAGGATGGCGAGATCGTTGCGGATGAGCTTTTGCAGCTCGCCATAGGTTGTCTTGCGCTGCGCCAGATCGAACTGCCTGGCGCCTTCGGCGAGAAGCCGATCCGCTTCCGGGCTCTGGTACTGATAGGTGTTGTAGCCGCGGCCGCCTTTGGCGGGAATGGCGCCGGAGCCGAAGCGCGGCGTCACATCGGGGTCGCTGCCCAGCATGAAGTTCACCCCCACGATCACCGAGTTGAACTTCGACTGCTGCCAGAAGTCGCCCCAGATTACCGCCGCCGGCATGTTGTTGACGCGCATCGCGGCGCCGATCGCACGCCAATCCTGGATCAGGAGCTGCTGGGTCTGCTCGCGCACGGCGTTGCCGGATGTGGTCGAGTTGGCGAATTCGAGCTTGACGCCACCCTTCTCGCGCACGCCGCCGGCGCCGCGAACCCATCCCGCGGCATCGAGCAGCGCATTGGCCTTGGCAGGATCATATTTGTGCTGCGGCAGGCCCTGCTGGAACGACCAGGCCTGCTGCGGCACGAAACTCTCGGTTTGCGTCGGCAGGCCGTAATTCAGCGCATCGATGATCGCCTGCTTGTTGATGGCGAGATACAAAGCTTCGCGCACCGTGCGGTCGGCGAACGCACCAAACTCCAGATTGGGCGCGATGTGCTCCACCGAGGATGTCGCGGAGACGAAGATCTTGCGCCCCTTCAGCGTCTTCGCCTCCTGGACGAAGTTCGGCAAAATGCCTTGCAGGCCGGTGTAATCGACCTGGCCGGTGCGGAACTGGGTGTAGAGGACGGTGAGGTCCGGAATGTACTTGAACACCACGCGCTCAACGTAGGGTCCCTTGCCGTGGTAGCCGGCATGAGCATTCAAGAGGATGTGGTCGCCCGGCACACGCTCGCCCCAGCGGAACGGCCCGGTGCCGACAGGCGCATTGTGGAACGGCGAGGCGTTCGGATCCGACAGCTTTTCCAGGATGTGCTTGGGTACGATGAAGGTCAGCGCGCCCAGGATCGACATATAAGGCGAATAGGCCGTCTCCATCCGCCAATGGATCTCGTCGGGCGCGACGACCTTGATGTCCTTCACGAGGTTATGGCCGACGCGGCTGCGGGCGCGGAAATCAGGATTGTTGATCAGTTCGAGCGAGAATTTTACGTCCTCGGCCGTGAACGGCGTGCCGTCATGCCACTTCACGTCGCTACGCAGCTTGATCTTCCAGGTCAGGCCGTCGGCCGACAGGCCGCCATTCGCGATGGTCGGGACTTCGCGCGCGAGGTCGGGAACGAAGGTGCCGTCGGGATCGATGAACCAGAGCGGCGAGAACACCTGCCACCAGATGCCCTGGTCGACCTCGATGCCCGGCATCAGGGGATGAAAGACCGTTGGCTCCTGCGATAGCGCCGCGATCACCTGTCCGCGCGGCTTGTCCGGCGGATTGGTCGGGCGTTCGGTCTGCGCAAATGCGTGGCCTGGAAGCGTCCATCCCGCCGCGGCGCCCGCGCCGAGCTGAAAGAGCTGACGGCGATTCGGAACGCCGAGATGCAGTGCTCCAACGCCGAACTTCCCGGTGTCGTCCGCCATGACCACTCTCCGTTTTCGCACGCGGCACCGTCTCCCGCGCCCCCAAGACCCCGGCAAAGGGACAGGAGTGGGCTTTAGTGCTTCTAAATTTTTCTATCAAAAGTTCATCACGACTAAATACAGCTGTCAATCACATTGCTAGGATGCGCGACCTTTTCACGCCGCCGGACCATTTTTGGCGGCGACCCAATGCATGGGAGAGCGACATGGATGGTCGCGGCGACACGAACGGTCCGAAGGACGCCCCGGCGCTCGAGGCCGACGATGCGATCGACCAGCGCCTCGGCGAGACCGTGCGGCTGCTGCGTCAGCGTGCCGGGCTGTCGATCCAGGACGTCGCCAACAAGACCGGCCTCTCCAACGGCATGATCAGCCAGCTCGAGCGCGCGCGCGCCATGCCGTCGATACGCACGCTGCGCCTGCTCAGCATCGCGCTCGACGTCCCGATCTCCTATTTCTTCGAGACCACCGATCCCGCCGACGTGCAACGCTACATCGTGCGCAAGAACGGCCGGCGCCTGCTGCGGCTCACCGCCAGCGGCGTCGTCAAGGAGGCGCTGACGCCGGCCGACAAAGGCCAGCTCGAACTCTATGAGCTCACGCTCAATCCCGGCGCCTCGTCCGGCACCGACTTCCTGCAGCACACCGGCGAGAAGGCGGGCTATATCCTCTCGGGCAGCCTGCGGCTGTGGCTCGACAACCAGGCCCATCTGCTCGAAGCCGGCGACAGCTTTCGCTTTCCGAGTATCGTGCCGCACATGTTCGACAACCCGACCCAGCAGACCGCGCGCGTGATCTGGGTGACGACGCTGCGCCAGACCGATTCTCCGGCAGGTTGAGGCGCCGCTGCCCGGCACCACCGCAAATTGCCCCTCGACGGCGGCGGACGGAATCTGTAGCTCACGAGGAGCCGGACTCATTGACAGGGTGGACGCGAGGGTCCGCGACTGACGCGTTGGTGTGAGACCATGAAACTCAGGGGGCTACTGACACTCGCGATGGTCGCGCAGGTGGTCGTGACTGCGGCGGCCCTCCTCGCCTCCTATGCCGTGACCGGAACGGGGTTCGGCACGGCCCAGCTCATCGCCCTGCTCGCAAGCGGTCTCGTTGCGGTGCTGATCGCGCGGCTCTGCACGCGCACGATCGCGACGTTGCAGGACAAGCGCATTGCCGCACGACTGGCCGAGCAAGCGCAGGCCAGCGCGCAAATCACCCAGGCCGTCATCAAGACCGCGCTCGATGCCTTCGTTCAAACCGACGCGAACGGTATCGTCCTGGAGTGGAGCATTCAGGCCGAAGCCTTGACCGGTTGGACACGCAAGGAGGCGCTCGGCACGGACGTCGTCAACCTCCTCGTCGCCGAGCCGCTACGCGACGGCTTCAGGCAACGCATGATGCGGCTGCTGCCGGAACTGTCGGATGCGCCGATCGGCATCCGGTTCGAAGCGACCCTGCTGCACCGGAACGGCGACGAGATCCTGATCGAGGCGTCCAGCACGGCGCTCCAGCTCGGGGGACGCACCCTCATCAACAATTTCGTCAAGGACGTCACCCAGAAGCGTGCCGCCGAGGAGCAGCTGATCCAGGCCCAGAAGATGGAGGCGGTCGGCCAGCTCACCGGCGGCATCGCGCACGAGTTCAACAACATGCTCACCGTGATCACGGGCACGATCGAGATCCTCGCCGACGCCGTGAAGGACAATCCGCCGCTCGCGACCGTCACCAAACTGATCAGCGAAGCCGCCGACCGCGGTGCCGCGCTGACGTCGAGCCTGTTGTCCTTTGCCCGCAAGCAGGCGCTCAAGCCGGCCGAGATCGACGTCAACAAACTGCTTGAAGAGCTCGCGAAGCTGCTGCTGGCAACCTTCGACAAGAAGATCGAGATCATAACCCGGCTTGACGGCAAGATATGGCTCGCCCTGGTCGATCGCGGCCAATTGAGCTCGGCGCTGCTCAATCTCGCGATCAACGCCCGCGACGCAATGCTGGATGGCGGCCGACTGACACTGACGACGCGCAACGTCGTGTTCGGCGTCCGCGAGGCCGTGGCGGTCGGGGCCGGCTATGCCGGTGACTATGTCGAGATCGAGATCGCCGACACCGGCACCGGCATTCCGCGGGCCATTCTGGAGCGGATCTTCGATCCCTTCTTCTCGACCAAGGACGTCGGCAAGGGCACGGGGCTCGGGCTCAGCATGGTGTTCGGTTTCGTCAAGCAATCCGGCGGCGGCATCAAGGTCTCGTCCGAACAAGGTCGCGGCACGATTTTCACGATCTACCTGCCGAAGGCGGAGGCGAGCACGCTTCGCCCGGCCGGCTATGACGAGCGCAAAGTCGTGGGCGGGACTGAGACCATCCTTTGCGTCGAGGACGACCGCGACGTCCGCCAATATGTCACGGTCCAGCTCGAAAGCCTCGGCTACAAGGTCATCCCCGCCGCCAATGCGGCCGAGGCGCTCGCCATCGCAGCCGAAGGCACGCCATTCGATCTGCTCTTCACCGACATCGTGATGGCCGGCAGCTTGAATGGACGAGAGCTCGCCGACGAGATGGTGGCAGCGCGCCCCTCGCTGCGGGTGCTGTTCACGTCGGGCTATGCCTACGACTCGCTGCATGCGCAGGGACGCGCCACCATGGGCGCGCCGCTTCTGACAAAGCCCTACCGCAAGGCCGAGCTCGCGCGCATGCTGCGCCGCTCCCTCGACACCGCCGTCGACACGGCTGGCGATCCGATCCCGACGCCCTATTCGGTGCAGGCCGATGTCGAAGGCTTTCTGCGCAAGCAGGCGGCTGAACGCGACGGGCGCTAGTGCAGCGGAATGGATGGACAGCGCGCGATAGCTGCGCAAAACTCATCCCAGACATATCCATTGGAGACGAGCCATGACGTCACTCGAAAAAGGCATCACCGCGAACGGCACGGGCTATGGCGGCAAGACCTGGAACATTCTGGGCCAGGTCTATTTCCCGAAGGCCGTCACCGAGTCCACCTTCGCGTTCGAGACCAACAGCGAGCCGGGCCAATTCGTGCCGGTGCACATCCACCCGACCCAGGACGAATTCATCCTGGTGCAGGAAGGCACGCTCGACCTCAAGCTCGACGGCAAATGGGTGAAGGCCCATGCCGGCGACCTCGTGCGCCTGCCGCGCGGCATCCCGCACGGCTATTTCAACAAATCCGACAAACCGGCCCGCGCGTTGTTCTGGGTCTCGCCGATGCAGAAGCTGGAGGCGCTGTTCAACCAGCTCCATGACCTGACCGACCCGGCCGAGGTCGTGCGCATCTCGGCGCTGCACGAGGTCGACTTCCTGCCGCCCGAAGCCAATGACTAGGCTACGATCCCCCGACAGACGAATCGTTGGGGAACCGGCCATGCCTGCACGACGTCAACTCCTCGCAATCATCGCGGCGCTTGGGCTGGCCCTTACGACGTTCGTCCCGAGCCAGGCGCAAACGCTCACGGCAAGACAATCGGAGGCGGCTGCGACCTACGAGCGTGCGCTCGGCGATTTCAAGGCAATTCTGGCCGAGCGCCGCCGCCAGATCGACGCAAAGGAACCGCTGCCGAACCTGCCCGGCCAAGCCATCTATCTTGCGCGGGTCGCCGTCATCAGTGCTTACAAGGATCTCACCGATGCTATACCGTCGAAGATCGGAAGGCCCAACAAGTTCGAGATACCGCCGGCCTATTTCGACGCCGACATCGAACCGCTGATCGACGAATATTCAAAACTGTTCGACATCATGGAAGCGCCGCCGGCCGGCGCGCAGAACTCGGCCACGCCGTTCAACGACGTGGTCGATCTCGCTGCCGCGATCGCGCGGGCCAAGGGGCTGGCGCCGATTCACGCCGAAGTAGCGGGCCGGATCAGCCTCGGGCTGTTCTTTGCCGAGACCAACGGCAAGCAGAACGTCCGCAACGGGCGCTCCAACACCTATATGGGCAGCTTCCAGACCGGCCCGTCCGAGGACCGCAACGGCCGCAGGAAATGGGAAGCCATCAAGGCAGAGATCGCCGCAAGCGATCCCGAGCTGAGCGCGCGCGACGACAAGGAAGAGGCGCGCGCCCGCGACACCGATCATCGCTTCAATCACTGGACCAACGTGCGCGACGGCCTGATGAACGCACATGCGGATGTTTTCCGGGATATCCCGGGAATCGTGAAGACGCTGCCCGACCCGATTGACCAGATGAAGCTGTTCGAGCTGATCCAGATCGTTCCCACGCCGACCCGGTCGGCGCTCAAGTCCGGCGATCTCCTGAACTACAGGGTGTCCAGTCCGACGATCATGAAGCACCTGCGCAACAACAGCATTTTTGCTTTTGGACAGGCCGACCGCGCGCGAACCTCAGCAAGCTTCCGGGAAATCCTTGGCGCGATGTGGCTGTTCAAGCGGAAATTCGAGAAGGCGATGGCAAAATACGCGGAGATCAAGCCGCGTTAGTTCTCCGGCTTGCAGGGCGATTACATATAAGGCGATTACATATAAAACGAGCGTGGCGGATAGCTCGCCTGCGGTCCATCCTTCGATACGCCCGCCTACGGCGAGCCCTCAGGATGAGGTCGCGTTTTACCGCGCGATACTAGACCCTCATGATGACGAGCCCGCCGAAGCGGGCGTCTCGAGCCATGCAGGCCGAGCACGTTCGGCGGTCCTCCTAGCTATTCATGTCCGATCGCGTTGGCCTGCTCCGCACGCCCTACTCGGTGCGGATCGGCGAGTCCTTCAGGCCGTTATTGTCATAGGCCTTGCGAAGCGTGCCGTTCGTCGTCGCTTCCGTCATGAACTTGGTGACGAAAGCCAGTGCCTGGCTGTGGCCGAGCGGCACGGCGACGGCGGTGACCGTCTTCTTGAAGGTCTCGTCCAGCACCTTCGTGCCCGGGATCTTCTGCGCCATCTTGTTGAGCTGGTCGCGCGACAACGCGAAGGCGTCGATCTCGCCGCTGCTGAGGAGGCCGAAGATCTCGTCATAGGTCTGGTAGCCCGTGACTTTCGCGTTCTTCAGATGCGCGACCGCGCCGCGCATGGTGGTCGTGGCGTTGACGGCCGCAACCTTGATGCCCACCTGGTCGAGCGTGGCGAAATTGGTGACGCTTGACCTTGCCTTGACGATGTAGGTGGCGTCGGCGACCTCGTAGATCGGACCGAACATCATCCTGGTCTCACGCTCGGGGTCTTTGGGTAACCAGGTGACGTCCCAAGCACCTTTTTCAAGCGTGCCTTTCGACGCCGCATCGGTGATCTGGCCGGAATTCTGGTGCACGACATATTCGACGGGCACGCCGAGCTGGGCGGCCATCTCCTTGCCGAGATCGACCGGCACGCCGGCATAGCCGGCTTCGGTCTTGGTGGACCAGAACGCGCCGCCCGCCGGGCTGATCGCGATTGCGACGCGGAGCTTGCCGCTCGGTGCGATGTCGTCCTTCAGACCATCGGCTAGCGCGGGCATGGCAACCGCCGCTGCGAGAACGAGGCCGGCAAGGGCCGACTGAAGATACGTGGGCATGTCATGATCTCCTGACCTTTTCTTCTTCTCTTGTTCTTCCCGACCGCCTCGCGTGCCACCGTTCGGCCATTGACATAATTCTGGTCGATCGTGCGGGCGATGAAAAGCGGTTTGTCATGGCAAAACTGCCGAAGGTCACAGCGCGGTTTGCGGTGCAAGGCCCATGACTGCCACCTGATGACTGCCATGGCTATGGTGTTTCACGGCCGGGCATTTGTTGGTAGCCTTTCGCCCCGACAGACAGTAACCGGGGGCCACCGAATGACCTGCGCGAATCCCTCACGGCGCAACGGAGCGTGGAGACATGCCGGGCGGGCCCTGGCCGCGGCGATGGCCATGGCCGCGCTCACCGGCTGCGAGGACAAGAATACGTTCGTCGCGCCGCCGCCGCCCAAGGTGGACGTCGCCGCGCCCGTGCAGCGCGCGGTCACGCGCTATGTCGAGGCCACCGGCAACACCGCGCCGATCAAGAATGTCGATCTCGTCGCGCGGGTGCAGGGATTCCTGCAATCGATAGACTACCAGGACGGCACCTTCGTCAAACAGGGCACCCAGTTGTTCACGATCGAGCCCGAGACCTACAAGCTCAAGCTCGATCAGGCGCAGGCGGCCGAGGCCGGCGCGCAGGCGTCGCTCCGGCAGGCGGAAGCCGACTACAAGCGACAGAGCGATCTGGTGCAGCGGCAAGCGGTCTCGCAAGCGACGTTGGACAACTCGACCTCGAACCGCGACAACGCGCAGGCCAACCTCCAGCAGGCCCAGGCCAACACCCGCCTCGCCGAAGTCAACTACGGCTACACGAAGGTGAGCGCACCGTTCGACGGCGTCGTCAGCGCGCATATGGTCTCGATCGGCGAGCTCGTCGGGGTTTCCTCCCCGACCCAACTCGCCTCCATCGTGGCGATGGACCCGATCTATGTGAACTTCACCGTCAACGAGCAGGACGTGTTGCGCATCCGTGCCGAGGCCGCCCGCCGCGGGCTGACCGCCGCCGACATGAAGCAATTTCCAATTCACGTCGGCTTGCAAACCGAGGCCGGCTATCCGCACGAGGGCAAGCTCGACTACGTCGCGCCGACCATCAACCAGTCGACCGGCACGCTCGCGGTGCGCGGTCTCGTGCCCAACGACAAGCGGGTGCTGCTGCCCGGCTATTTCGTGCGCGTTCGCGTGCCCTTCACCCAGGAGAAGGACGCCCTGCTCGTTCCCGATACCGCGCTCGGCAGCGACCAGGGCGGCCGCTATCTCCTCGTCGTCAGCGGCGACAACATCGTCGAGCAACGCAAGGTGCAGATCGGTCCCGTCGAGAACGGCCTGCGCGTGATCGAAAGCGGCTTGAAGCCTGATGACCGCGTGGTGATCGCGGGGCTATTGCGCGTGATCCCGGGCCAGAAGATCGACCCGCAAATGACGAAGATCGAGCAGCCGCAGGCGTCCGCCAAGTAAGATTCGCCAAGTGAGGGGCCGCCAGTCATGATCTCAAAATTCTTCATCGAGCGGCCGGTCCTCTCGAACGTCATCGCGCTGCTGATGATCCTGATCGGCGGCGTCGCGCTGTTCAATCTCGCGATCGCGCAATATCCCGATGTGGTGCCCCCGACGGTGCAGGTCACCACGCGCTATCCAGGCGCCAGCGCCAAGACCGTGATCGACACCGTGGCGCTGCCGATCGAGCAGCAGGTCAACGGCGTCGAGGACATGCTCTACATGCAGTCCTACAGCGGCTCCGATGGCACCTATACGCTGACGGTGACGTTCAAGATCGGCACCGACCTCAACTTCGCGCAGGTGCTGGTGCAGAACCGGGTCTCCAGCGCGCTGTCGCAACTGCCCCAGTCGGTGCAGAACCAGGGCGTCACCGTGCAGAAGCGATCGACGTCGATCCTGCTGTTCGTGACGCTGACCTCGCCGGACAAGACCTTCGACAGCCTCTATCTGAGCAACTACGCCACCATCAATCTCCGCGACGAGCTCTCGCGCCTGCCCGGTGTCGGCAACGTCACCGTGTTCGGCGCCGGCCAGTATTCGATGCGGGTGTGGCTCGATCCGAACAAGCTGCAAGTCCGTGGCCTGGTGCCGCAGGACGTCATCCAGGCGATCCAGCAGCAGAGCCAGCAGGTCTCGGCCGGCCAGGTCGGCGCGCCGCCGACGCCACCGGGACAGGCGTTCCAGTACACGCTCAACGTCAACGGCAGGCTCGACGACACCACCGAGTTCGAGAACATCATCGTCAAATCAGGCACCAGCGGCGACGTCACCCGGGTGCGCGACGTCGGCTCGGTCGAATTGGGCGCGCAGACCTACAGCCAGATCTTCTCGCTGAACAAGCAGCCGGCCACCGGCATCGGCGTGTTCCAGTCGCCCGGCGCCAACGCGCTCCAGGTCGAGCAGGCGGTCGAAAAGAAGATGGCGGAACTCGCCAAGGCTTTCCCGCAGGGCATGAAGTACGACACGCCGTTCGACACCACCAAATTCGTGCAGGCCTCGGTGCACGAGGTCTACATGACGCTGATCGAGGCCGGCCTCCTGGTGCTGGTCGTGATCCTGGTGTTCCTGCAGGACTGGCGCGCGATGCTGGTGCCGGCGACCACGGTGCCTGTCACCATCATCGGCGCGTTCGCCGCGATGGCGGCGCTCGGCTTCACCATCAACATGTCGACCTTGTTCGCGATCGTGCTTGCGATCGGTATCGTCGTCGACGACGCCATCGTCGTGGTGGAAGGCGCGGCGCACAACATCGAGCAGGGCATGAACGGCCACGACGCCGCGATCAAGGCGATGGACCAGCTGTTCGCGCCGATCGTCGGCATCACCCTGGTGCTGATCTCGGTGTTCTTGCCGGCCTCGTTCCTCGCGGGCCTCACGGGCCGCATCTATTCGCAATTCGCACTGGTGATCGCGGCAACGGCGCTTTTGTCCGCCATCAACGCGGCAACGCTGAAGCCGACGCAGTGTGCGCTCTGGCTGCGGCCGACGGTGCCGCCGGAGAAGCGCAACTTCTTCTATCGCGGCTTCAACAATGTCTATGACCGCGTCGAGCGGGGCTACACAAGGCTGATCAGCTTCCTGTGCGGGCATGCCACGGTCTCGGTCGCATTCGCGCTGGTGCTGATCGGAATCGGCGGCTACGGCCTGTCCCGAGTACCGACCGGCTTTCTGCCGATCGAGGACCAGGGCTATCTGATCGCCGCCGTGCAACTGCCCGACGGCGCTGCGCTGGAGCGGACCCAGAAGGCGCTCGACAGAGCGAGCGAGCTGATCAAGGACACGCCTGGAGTCCAGCAGGTCATCACCATCGCCGGTATCTCCGCGCTCGACAACAGCGCCAGCCTTGCCAATGCCGGCGTCGCCTACATCATCCTGAAGGACTGGGGGGCGCGCAAAGGTCCGGGCGAGGATCTGCGCTCGCTGGTCTACGGACTGAACGACAAGCTCGCGGTCATCATGGAGGCGCGCACGCTGGTGCTGCCGCCGCCGCCGATCCAGGGCATCGGCAACGCGGCCGGCTTCTCGATGCAAGTCGAGCTGCGCGACGGCAACAGCGATTTCGGCAAGCTCCAGGCCATCACGAGCGCGATGGTCAGTAGCGGCCAGAGCCAGAGCGCGCTGCAGCGCGTCCAGTCGTCGTTCCGCTCCTCGGTGCCGCAATTCAACGTCGAGATCGACCGCATCAAGACCCAGACGCTGCACGTCACGACGGACCAGGTGTTCGCGGCGCTGTCGACCTATCTCGGCTCGTCCTATGTCAACCAGTTCAACAAGTTCGGCCGCGTGTTCCAGGTCTATACACAGGCCGATCCTGCGTTCCCGCCTCACCGAGCGCGACATCGCCAACTTGCAGGTGCGCAACTCGAACGGCGATATGATCCCGATCGGCACCGTCGCCACGATCACGCCGGCCACCGGTCCCTCGCTGATCAGCCTCTACAATCTCTATCCCTCCTCGACCGTCATCGGCCTGCCGGCGCAGGGCTACTCCTCGGGCCAGTCGCTGAAGCTGATGGAGGAGATCGCGGACAAGACGCTGCCGCCGGGCACCGGTTACGAATGGACCGCGATGTCCTATCAGGAGAAGGCTGTCTCCAACCAGATCTACTGGGTGTTCGGGCTCGCCATGCTGCTGGTCTATCTCGTCCTCGCCGGCCAATACGAGAGCTGGTACGCGCCGATCTCGGTGATCCTCGCGGTGCCTCTGTCGCTGATCGGGCCCATGCTGATCCTCAATGGCCTGAAGATCGACAACAATCTCTACTGCCAGATCGGCCTGATCCTCCTGATCGCGCTGTCGGCCAAGAACGCCATCCTGATCGTCGAGGTCGGGCTGGAGCTGCACGGCCGCGACGGCAAGCCGGTGCTGGAATCCGCCATCGAAGCTGCGCGCGCCCGCTTTCGTCCGATCCTGATGACGTCGTTCGCCTTCATCCTCGGCGTCGTGCCGCTGGTGATCGCGACCGGCGCCGGCGCCAGCGCGCGCAAGTCGATCGGCATCACGGTGTTCTCGGGCATGCTGGCCTCGACATGCCTTGCGGTGCTGTTCGTGCCGGCCTTCTTCGTGGTGGTGCAACGCTTCGAGAACTGGCGCGCGTCAAAAAAGGCGACGAGGGCTGCGGCGGCGGCCGAGGTGAAGTCCTAGGCTTTCTCGGTGGAGGTCTGCCGCGCCTCGCCGCTTGACACCAGCAGCACCGAGACCTTCGCCTGCCTGAGCACGGCGTCGGCGACGCCACCGAAGGAGAGATGGTCGCCCTGGATGCGGTCGACGCCCATCACCACGAGATCGACATCGGTGGTCTCGATCTCGCGCAGGATCGCCGCCTCCGGCGCCCGGTTCACGCGCAAGGTCGTGGTGATGTCGACCTCATAACGGGCAGCGAGATCGCTGGCGTCCTTCAGGATGCCGGCCTCCTGGCTCAGACCACGAGAGGCGCCGCGCTGCGCGCCCTTGTCGCGCGTCGTCGCGACATAGATCACGCGGAGCGAGCCTGATCCCGCCGCCTGCGTCAACGCCACCGCGATCTCGGCACCGCGTTTGGAGACGCCGCTGCCGGAGACCGGAACGAGGATATTGAGCGCGTCGGGCATCGGCTGCTTCAGGTGCTTTCCCTTCGCCGCCAGGATTGCGAGCGGTCCTTCGAACTTCGCTGCGATGTCCTCAACTTCGCGATCGAAGCGATCCTTGGCGGCAGTGACCTTGTCGACGCCGATGACCAGAAGATCGAAGCCCTTCTTCGCCTCATCTCCGATTGCCTCGCCGAGCCCCGACTTGCGGACACGCGTCGTGACGTCGACGTTGCCGGCATCGCCATGCGCCGACACGGTCTCGGCGGCCTTCTTCACCACCACTTCCGGGCTTTCTTCCTCGCCGCTCCCCTTCTCCCGCTCCTTGGCGCGCTTGCCGATGTGCAGCACGGTGATCGGCAGGCCACGCATCCCGGCGATCAGGCCGGCAATGTGGGCGGCGAAGGTGGCATTGACGCTTTCGTCCACTGCCAGCAACGGACGTTCGAGATTGGCGACGAAGCCGCGCTTCTCGAACTCTTCCCGCTCCAGGCGCTCTTGCTCCTCCTTGTTCATCGGCAGCTTTGCCAGCGTCGCGCGCAGCATCGGCGGCATCGCCATCGTGGTCACGATCGCCATCGTGACGATCATCGTGAACAGGTTCTGGCTGAGCACGCCGATCGAAAGACCGATGGTGGCGATGATCACCTCGGTCGAGCCGCGCGCGTTCATCCCGCTCGCGAGCGCCAGCGACTCCCTTGTGTTCAGCCCGCCCAAGGTGCCGCCGACGAAGGCGCCGCCGAACTTGCCGACACTGGCGATCACGACCAGCAGCCCGGTCAGCATCAGGAGATTGGGATCGCGCAGCACCGTGAGGTCGGCGCTCAAGCCGGCCAGGCCGAAGAATACCGGCATGAAGAAGCTCGAGATCAATCCGCGCAGGCGCTCGTCGATCTGCCTCGTCAGGATCGGGGACTCTCCGACCAGAATGCCGGCGACGAAGGCGCCGAGCACCGTGTGGACGCCGATCAGGTGCGTGATCAGCGCCATCACGCTCATCAGCAGCAGGATCACCGTGACGACGGGCGCGGTGCTGACGAGATTGTCGTTGGCCCAGCGGATGAGCTGAGACACAAGCTTGCGGCCGATGGTGAAGCTGATGGCGAGGAAGGCCAGCGTGCCCAGCACGGCTTTCGCCACCGAGGCGATATCCAGCGTGCCGTGCGAGGCGAGGCTGAAGATGACGGCGATGATGACCCAGCCGATGGTGTCGTCGATGACGGCGGTCGCGACGATGATCTGGCCGACATTGCGGCGCATGAAATTCATTTCGCGCACGACCACGGCGACGATCTTCACCGAGGAGATCGACAGCGCCGTGCCCATGAACAGCGACGCAACCAGGCGGGCTTGCGGGTTCGGCAGCAATGCATCGGGCAGGAACTCGCCGAGCGCAAAACCGCAGGCGAAGGGCACGAGGATGCCGGCGATCGAGATCGCGATCGCGGCCTTGCCGACCTTCCTGACCAGCTTGAGGTCGGTCTCCATGCCGGTCAGCAGTAGCAGCAGGAGGATCCCGAACTGGGCGATGCCGTCGATCATCGCTTTCTGCTCGGGCGTTTTGGGGAAGATCGCGTGCTGCGCGTCAGGCCAGATCCAGCCGAACAGCGACGGGCCGAGCAGGATGCCGGCGAGCAATTCGCCGATCACCGAGGGCTGGCCGATGCGCTGCATGGTCTCGCCGAGACCGCGGCCGACCGCGATCAAGAGCACGATCTGCGCAACCAGCAGGAATTCGGACGGACCGGCCGATTTTGCCGCCCTCGGCAGCGGCCGCAATGGTGGTGAGGACAAGAGCCGCGGGGACAAGGCCGACCGGTCGGAGCAGGCTCCAATGCATGCAGGTGTCTTCCCCCTTCATTTGCCCCGGCAAGGTGCCGGACGGGGGATAGAACCCGCGGGAGGCGGAGCGGGTTCCCGTCGCTTGCGGCGAGTTCGGGGGCAACAACAAAAAACGCGAAAACAACCCCATGCACAGTAGAGATGGGGTTGAAAAGGCTGAAGAAATTTCGTCTTTGCCGAAACCACTTGCTCTGTCGGGCAAAACACCGGCACAATGGCATCATCGGGTGGCATGCGCGGGCTGCCTCCTCATCCCCTTCATTGCGAGCGAAGCGGCGAAGCGAAGCAATCCAGGGTCCCTCCGCGGGAGGATTCTGGATTGCTTCGTCGCAAGGGCTCCTCGCAATGACGAGAGAGTCCCGGCCTTACGCCGCACTCGTGCCCCGGACGCGGCGCAGCGCCACTCCGGCGGTGCGCCGCAGAGCCGGGGCCCATGCCACATGGGAATTCGCAGCCTCTGGGTCCCGGCTCTGCGCCGCAACGCTCGCGCGTTGCAGCTTGTCCGGGACACGAGAGCGTTCCCCCTCACACCGCCTGCGGCGTCCTGATTTCGCGCGGCAGGATGATCGCCGCTGCGATCGCGAGCAGGCAGAGCGCGGCGAAGGCGTGCAGCATGGTGACGAAGCCGCCCTGCTCGTAGAGCCACGCGACCAGGCCGACGGAGGCGCCGGCTGCAGTGAAGCCGATGAAATACCGCACGGCATAGGCGCGCGAGCGCCATTCCTCGCTGGTGTACTTGCCGACCATGGCGTCGTTGACCGTGACCTGTCCGAACGCGCCCATGACGATGCCGATCGAGACCAGGATCAGCGGCAGATTGGACAGGCTTGCGGCCAGATACAGGAACGGCGCCAGCATGAAGGACAGCGGCAGCGCCACCGTCTTCAGCGAATAGCGGTCGAGCAGCCGGCCGATCGTGTACTGCGTCATCGCGCCGAACACGTAGACGCAGGCGGCGATGACGCCAAGCAACGCCGGGCTTTTGGTGAGATCGGCAAGCCGCTCCGCAAACAGTTTTGGCAGCGCGACGGTGACGGCATTGAACGTGGTGGAAATTGCGATCACCACGATCAGCAGCGACAGGATCACGCGCCACATGTCCTGCTTGGCCACGCGGGCCTGCGCCGCGGCCTGCTTCGAGCCCTTGCGGTCCTCGTGCACGACCATCATCGCAAACGCGATGCCGATCATGATCGTCACGACGCCCGGGACGATGAAGGCCAAACGCCAGCCGAGATATTGGCCGATCACGCCGGTGACCAGCGCCGACGAGGCAACGCCGAGATTGCCCCAGACGCCGTTCAATCCCATTTCGCGGCCGAGCTTGTCCGCGTAAGACACGATCATCGCGGTACCGACGGGATGATAGATCGAGGCGAAAATGCCGATGGTGAACAGCGCCGCGCCGAGCTGCGCCGGGGTCTGCACGAAGCCGACCGAGATCATGGAAAGACCGATGCCGACGAAGAAGATCAGCATCATGTGGCGGCGGCTCCAGCGGTCGCCGAGCCAGCCGGTGAGCAGCGAGCCCGCACCGAAGGCGACGAAGCCCGGCGTCGCGTAGGGCAGGAGTTCCGAATACGCCATGCCGAGCGCCGGTCCCATGATGATCACGGCGGCGGCGAAGATCAGCATCGCATAATGGTCGATGAAATGGCCGGCGTTGACGAAACTGATCACCCGGCTGGGGCTGTTCATGGGAATCCTCTCCTGCTCCGAAATGAGTTATATGTCAGGCGCATTACGGGATGCTGCCAATGACTGTCGTCGAAACGCCAATCCTCCGGGAGGTCCGGGGCAACCACCGCTCGACCGCCGGGGTGCACCTGGTTGCGCGCGACTATCCCAAGGGCATGCGGATCGATCCGCATATGCACCGCGAGGCGCAGCTGATCTATGCGACCAAGGGCACCATGCAGGTGACGACGCCCGGGGGGCGCTGGCTGGTGCCGCCGGACCGCGCGGTCTGGGTCCCCGCGAGGCTCGAGCACGCCATCGACCTGCTCGCCGACATCGAGATGCGCACGCTGTATTTCGACCTGTCCTGGCTGAAGCGCGAGCAGCGCCATGAGGGACTGACCAAGGAATTCGTGGTGCGGGTGTCGCCGCTGCTGAATCAGGCGATCCTCGCGCTGTTCGACGTCCGCAATACCGAGGAGCGGACCGATCTGCTGGTTCGCCTGGTGATGCTGGAATTGGTCCAGGCCGAGGATTCCGCGACCTTCGTGCCGCTTCCGCACGAGCCGCGCTGCCGGCGCGCGGCCATGATCGTGCTCGATGATCCGACCGGCCTGCACGACATCGACACGCTGGCGCGCGAGGTCGGAACCTCCGCGCGCACGCTGTCGCGGCTGTTCTCGACGCAGACGCAGCTGAGCTTCAAGAGCTGGTGCCAGCGCGCAAGAATTGCGGCAGCGATCCAGCTTCTGTCGACGGATGCCAGCGTGTCGGTGAAGCAGCTCGCGACCCAGCTCGGCTATGCCAGCGTGCCTGCGTTTTCGGCGGCGTTCCGCCAGGTGACGGGGCGGACGCCGACGAAATTTGCGGGAAAGGCATGACAAGCATGCCTCATTCCTGCGCTTGATTGTGATCGGCTTCCACCTAAATCCCGTGTAAGCTTCCCGCACCGCACAAACCTGACACGAAAGCTCAGATGGCAAACGCCTTCTTCTCCGACCTGCTCACCACCATCTCCGAGCGTGGCCGCACGCTGCTTCGTCGCGGGGATTCTGCTGACACCACGCAGGATGCCGACGGGCTGATCGAGCTCTGCGGTGCGCTGCTGTCGGGCCGGGGCGAAGCTTCGGGCACTGCCATGGCGCGTGAGGTGCTCGACACCTACCAGGAGTTGGATGAGACGGGACGCCGCACCTTCTTCGAAGCACTGGTGCGTGATTTCGGCCCGGATCGGGAACGCCTGTCCAAGGCGATCGAGACATGGCGTGCCAAGCCGGCCGACGAGGATGCCAGCGCCCTTCACTTCGCCTCCGAGCCGCGCCGGCAGGAGCTGATCCGCCGCCTCAACCGCGCGCCCGGCGGCACCGGCGATCTCGTCAACATGCGCGCCGATCTGCTCGGTATGATGAACGGACATACCGATCTCGCCGCGCTCGATCGCGACGTCTCGCATCTTCTCTCTTCGTGGTTCAACAGGGGGTTTCTCGTGCTGCGCAGGATCGACTGGTCGACCCCGGCCAACATCCTCGAAAAGATCATTCGTTACGAGGCCGTGCACGAGATCAGCGACTGGGACGATCTGCGCCGCCGCATCGATCCGGTCGACCGCCGCTGCTACGCCTTCTTCCATCCCGCAATGGTCGACGAGCCGCTGATCTTCGTCGAGGTCGCGCTGACCGAGACCATCCCCGGCGCGATCGCGCCGCTGCTCGCGGTCGATCGCACATCCGTCCCGATCGAGCGCGCGCGCACCGCCGTGTTCTACTCGATTTCCAACACCCAGCGCGGTCTCGGCGGCATCTCCTTCGGCAGCTTCCTGATCAAGCAGGTGGTGGAGGAGCTGCGCCGGGAAACGCCGAAGCTCGACAATTTCGTGACGCTGTCGCCGGTGCCGGGCTTCATGCCATGGGTGAAGCAGGACAAGGATTTGCCGCTGTCGGACGAGGACCGCGAAGTGCTGAAGCGTCTCGATGATTCCAAATGGTTCGAGAACCCCGAGACGACAACGCTGCTGCGTGGCGTGATCGAACCGCTCGCGGCGTATTACTTCCTCAAGGCGCGCACGCCTAAGGGCAAGCTGATCGACTCCGTCGCGCGCTTCCATCTCGGCAACGGCGCCCGCCTCGAGCGCATCAACTGGCTCGGCGATCTCTCGCCGAAGGGCGTGCGGGAGTCGGCCGGCGTGATGGTCAACTACCTCTACCGCCTCGACGACATCGAGAAGAACCACGAAGCCTACGCCAATGACGGCGTGGTCGTGGCCTCGAGCGCGGTGAAGAAACTGCTGAGGGGCGAAGGACGAAGGCTGCTGGATATGCGGCTGTCGTAGGCAGCGACGGCTCGCGCCATATCGTCATGGCCAGCGCAGCGCCATCATCGCGAGGAGCTCTTGCGACGAAGCAACCCAGGCTGCCACCCGCGAAAGATTCTGGATTGCTTCGCTACGCTCGCAATGACGGAGAAGAGGCTACATCTCGCAATGACGGAGTGTGCGGCCCCGGCGCCAGGCTACTCCGCCAGCGCCTTCATTTCCTTGTAGAGGTCCGACTTGCCTTCGAAGCCGATGCCCGGCAGGTCGGGCATGGTGATGTGGCCGTTCTCGACGCGGACGCCGTCGGGGAAGCCGCCATAGGGCTGGAACAGGTCGGGATAGCTCTCGTTGCCGCCGAGGCCTAAGCCGGCTGCGATGTTGAGCGACATCTGGTGGCCGCCGTGGGGGATGCAGCGGCTTGGCGACCAGCCGTGGGTCTTCAGGACTTCCAGCGTGCGCTGGTATTCGCACAGGCCGTAGGACAGCGCGCAGTCGAATTGCAGCCAGTCGCGATCGGGCCGCATGCCGCCGTAGCGGATCAGATTGCGGGCGTCCTGGTGGCTGAACAGGTTTTCGCCCGTTGCCATCGGCCCCGGATAGAATTCGGCGAGCGCAGCCTGCAGTGCGTAGTCGAGGGGATCGCCGACCTCCTCGTACCAGAACAGCGGATAATCGCGCAGCATCTTGGCGTAGGCGATCCCGGTCTCTAGATCGAAGCGGCCGTTGGCGTCCACCGCAAGCTGCGCGTCCTTGCCGATTTCCTTCAATACCGCCTCGATACGCGTGCGATCGTCCTCGATTCCCGCGCCGCCGATCTTCATCTTCACGACGTTGTAGCCGCGATCGAGATAGCCGCGCATCTCGCCGCGCAGCATCGAGAGGTCCTTGCCGGGATAGTAGTAGCCGCCGGCGGCGTAGACGAACACGCGCGGATTGGCTTTGACGCCATGACGCTCGGCCAGCAGGCGGAACAACGGTTGGCCTGCGATCTTCGCCACCGCATCCCACACCGCCATGTCGATGGTGCCGACCGCGACCGAACGCTCGCCATGACCGCCCGGCTTCTCGTTGGTCATCATTGCGCCCCAGACCTTGTCGGGGTCGAGATTGTCGCCGGCCGCATTCAGCAGCGATTTCGGATCGGCCTCGAGGATGCGCGAGGCAAAGCGCTCGCGGATCAGGCCGCCCTGCCCGTAGCGGCCGTTGGAATTGAAGCCGTAGCCGACGACGCGCTTGCCGTCGCGCACCACGTCGGTGACGACGGCAACCAGGCTCGTCGTCATCTTGGTGAAATCGATATAGGCGTTGCGGATCGGCGAAGAGATTGGTTTCGTGATCTCGCGAACGTCGACGATGCTGACGGACATGGGGGACCTTTTACTTTCGTCATTGCGAGGAGCGAAGCGACGAAGCAATCCAGGTTGTCACTGCGGAAAGATTCTGGATTGCTTCGCTTCGCTCGCAATGACGAGTGGAGAGAGCACCGCGAGTTCTATTTCTTATCCCTGAAATACGGCTCGACCGGGCCGTGCACCTTGATGGTCAGCGGGTTGCCGTGGCGGTCCTTGGCGTTCCCTGCGGTGACGCGGACCCAGCCTTCGCTGATGCAGTATTCCTCGACATTGGTCTTCTCGACGCCCTTGAAGCGGATACCGACGTCGCGCGCCAGGATGTCCGCGTTGTAATGGGGGCTGTTCGGATTGACCGAGAGGCGGTCCGGAAATTCGTCGCTCATGATTGTCTCGCTCATAACAGGATCTCGATTTGCTGCCGCAATCCTTCGGGCCGCGCGGTCGGCGCATAGCGCGAAACCACCTTGCCGGCGCGATCGACCAGGAATTTTGTGAAATTCCATTTGATGGAGGCGCCCAACAGTCCGGATTGCTGGCGTTTCAGGTACTCATACAAGGGATGCGCATGGGCGCCGTTGACGTCGATCTTCTCGAACAGCGGGAAGGTGACGTCGTAATGGGTCGAGCAGAACGCCTGGATCTCACTCGCCGGCCCCGGCTCCTGCGCGCCGAACTGGTTGCAGGGAAAGCCGAGCACCGAAAAACCGCGCGGCGAGAGCTCGCGATGAATATCCTCCAGCCCGCGATATTGCGGCGTGAAGCCGCATTTGCTCGCAGTGTTGACGATCAGGAGCACCTGCCCTTCGAAACGTTTCAGGGCGACTTCATCGCCCGCAAGCGAATTGGCCTTGAAGTCGTAGATCGCAGACATCGCTAACCCACGGGGTCGATCGGCGACGGCGGCACGCCGCCCGCCTCGATCGCCTCGCCTGCAAGCAGACAAAGATCCTCGCGATAACGGCCGGACACGATGTGCACGCCGACCGGCGCCTTGCCGACGAGACCGGTGGAGACCGCGAGGCCCGGCAATCCCATGAAGGGAATCGCGATCTGCGGCAGTTGCGCTTCCCAGACGCGATTGAAGGACTCGTCGTCCTTGCGGTCGAGATGATCCGGGAACGGCAGCTCGCCCGACACCGGGGTCAGCAGCACGGCATATGTCTCGAAGAACAGCATCCACTCGCGGGTCAGCGCGGCGCGGCGGGTCAACGCCTTGGCGTAGTTCGCCTGGTCCATCGGCGTGACCTTGGCGCGGTTGCCGCGGAGGCACGCCAGCGCGCCGGGGTCGCCCTCACGCTCGGCCATCTCGAGCTGCGCCTCGTAGCCGTCGCCGAGCCAGAGTTTTGTCTGCCACTCCACCGCTTCGCGCATCGGCGGGGTGTTCTCGATCATTTCGACGGTCCAGCCGGCGCGTTCCAGCCGCTTGCCTGAATCGATGACGGCCGCCTTCACCTCGGGAGCCGTCGCAAGCCCGTCAGGGTTGAGGCAGAGCGCGGCGCGCTTCGGCCGCGCGGGACCGTCCAGCGGCGCTGGCACAAACCAGGGGTCGCGGATGTCGCGGGCCGACATCGCGGGCGAGCGAAATTCTGAGATCGTTGACGGTGCGCGCCAGTGGTCCCGACACAGCCATGATCTGCGGCCCGATCGGACGCTCGGGCAGCGCCGGGTTGAAGGCGGGAATGCGGCCCAGGGTCGGGCGCAGGCCGTGCACGCCGCAGGCATAGGCGGGATAGCGGATCGAGCCGGCAATGTCGGTGCCGTGGGCGATATGGCCGATGCCGGCCGCGACCGCCGAACCGGCGCCGCCGGACGAGCCGCCCGGCGTCAGCGAGGCGTCGCGCGGGTTCTTGGTGTCGCCATGGACCAGATTGGTGGTGAACCAGCGATAGGAGAAGGCCGGGCAATTGGTCCGCCCAAGGAGAATGGCGCCCGCTTTGCGGAAATTGGCGACCACCGGGTTGTCCTCGCGCGCGATCAGGTCGCGCTGGAGTTTCAGGCCGTTGGTGGTGGCAAAGCCCTCCTGGTCGACATTGGCCTTGATGGTGACGGGCACGCCGGCCAGCACGCCGGGGTCTTCCCCCCTGGCAATGGCGGCATCGACGGCATCAGCCTGCCTGAGCACGTCCTCCGGCCGATGATCGATCACGGCATTGAGGATGGGGTTGACGGCATCGAGCCGGGCGAGGCCGGCCTTGGCGGCTTCCCTGGCGGAAACCTTTTTGGCTTTGACGAGGGTGACGAGGTCGGCGGCGGACAGGCGCCAGAGATCTTGCATGGCTTGCTCCGTATAACCGGGCCCTTTTAGCCCCGGGAACGCGGCAAAGTCATGCAGATTTCGCAGGGATACCTCCGTCATTGCTGTGACGGGGAGAGAGCTGGGGGCTCAATGCCGCGTGGCGGACTGGTCGGGCATGTCGAGGAGCGCCTCGGTGAAGGGGAATTCGAGCACGATCTCGCCTTCGACGTCAGTGACCTCGATGACAGCTTCCATCAGGGCCGGCTGGGTGCCTTCCGATTTCAGGACCTCAAGGATCATTTGGCGGGCGACCTCCCAGGCGCGATCGGGATTGCGCAGGACCTCCCCTTCGGGATCCACGATCAGTTCGTTGCCGATGCGGGTGTTGAAGAAATATTTGGGCATCACCGAGATCCAATTGGGTCGCCTGTACCGGATTGAAAGCTGCACTGCACTCACAACTGCTTTATCAGGACAGCGCTCGCGGCCGAATGCCCCTTGGCGCAAGACTGCCTCATCAAAAGCGGTGTTCCAACCCCGATATTTCGCGCCGCAACATGGCTTTATCGGGAAGATTTCACTAGCGAACTTTTCCGCCCGCACTAACTTAAGGGCTGGGCGGATACGTCCGAATTCGCGAAATGGAGAGCCGAAATGGCCTGGAAAGCACCGAAGATCGTCGAAGTGCCCTGTGGCATGGAAATCAACATGTATGTGAGCGCCACCCGCAAGTAAGCGGCTGGCGATCTGCGTTCAGCGCAGGTGGGTCTCTCGGTCACGGCAGGTTTCCGAACGACGGAAACTGTGTTGGCCTGAGATCCACCTCGCAGCGTTCCTTCCAGGAGACGGATCATGCTTCGCGTCGTCGTCCTGGGCGCCGCAGCCGGCGGCGGAGTGCCGCAGTGGAATTGCGGCTGCGAGGGCTGCCGGGCGGCCCGTGAAAACGGCCAGGAGCTCCAGAGAACCCAGGCCTCGGTCGCCTTCAGCGGCGACGGCGAGCACTGGTTCCTGATCAACGCCTCCCCCGACCTCCGCCAGCAATTGAATGCCACGCCGCAGCTGCATCCGAAGGCAGGCGCGCTGCGCCACACCCCGATCGCAGGCGTGATCCTGACCAACAGCGAAGTGGACGCGGTGGCAGGCCTGCTGTCGATGCGCGAGGGCTCGCCTTTCACGATCTATGCGCATGAGAAGGTGCTGGCGATCCTGAAGGCCAACAGCATCTTCAACGTGCTGAACGAAAAGAACGTGCGGCGCCAGCCGATCGACATCGATGAGCCGTTCGAGCCGCGGCTGCCGGACGGGACGCGCTCAGGACTAGAGCTGCTGCCCTTCGCGGTATCTGGCAAATCGGCCTGGTATCTGGAAGGCAAGGCGCATCCGGGCGGCGAGAGCGGCGACGGCGATACGCTGGGATTGAAGATCACCGACAAATCGACCGGCAAGTGCTTCTACTTCATCGCCGCCTGCGCCGAGGTCACCGACGCGCTCAAGGCCGAGATCGACGGCGCCGCTTTGGTGTTCTTCGACGGCACGGTGTGGCAGGACGACGAGATGATCAGGGCCGGGCTTGGCCATAAGACCGGCAAGAGCATGGGCCATGTCGCGATGTCCGGCGACGACGGCGCCATTGCGCGGCTCGCCGATCTCACACTCGACAGGAAGATATTTCTGCATATCAATAACTCGAATCCGGCGCTGCTGCCCGCATCACCCGAGCGCAAGGCCGCTGAAGCGGCGGGCTGGCAGATACCCGCTGACGGAACGGAGATCGTGCTGTGAATGCCGCGTCACTGATTGGAATGACCTCGCTCTCGATCGGCAAGGACATCAAGCTCAACTCCGCCGAGGAGCTGGAGGCGACGTTGCGCCATATCGGGGCGACGCGCTATCACAGCCTGCATCCGTTCCATAAGCTGCTGCACGGCGGCAAGCTGAACAAGGGCCAGGTGCAGGCCTGGGCGCTCAACCGGTACTATTACCAGAGCACGATCCCGATCAAGGACGCGGTGGTGATCTCGCGCTTCCGCGACCGCGCCACCCGGCTGGAATGGCGCCACCGCATCGAGGACCATGACGGCGATATCGGCTCTGAGGGCGGCATCGAGCGCTGGCTCAAGCTGACCGACGGCCTCGGGCTCGACACGATCTATGTGGAGTCGACCGAAGGCATCCTGCCGGCGACGCGTTTTGCGGTCGAAGCCTATGTCCATTACTGCCGCGAAAAGAGCCCGCTGGAGGCGATCGCCTCCTCGCTCACCGAATTGTTTGCGCCGAACCTGCACGAGGAGCGCATCTCCGGCATGCTGGAGCACTACGACTTCGTCAATCCTGACATCATGAGCTACTTCAAGCGCCGACTGGCGCAGGCGCCGCGGGACGCCGGCTTCGCGCTCGACTATGTCAAGGCGCATGCGAGGACGCCGGAAGAGCGCGCGTCGGTCTGCAATGCGCTGATCTTCAAGACCAATGTGCTATGGGTGCAGCTCGATGCGCTCCAACACGCCTATGTCGAGGGCCACATTCCGCCGGGCGCGTTCGTGCCCCAAGAACACCAAAAGGCGAGCTGAGGGAACAACCGATGGCCGGGCCGCGTAACATCAGCGTCAGCGAGACGAGCCGGCCGGTTCTGCCGCGGCACGCCAAGCTGAAGTATGACGAAACGCGAAAAGTCTGGGTGATCCTGGCGCCGGAACGGGTGCTGGCACCCGACGAGATCGCCGTCGAGGTCTTGCAGCTCTGCGACGGCGAGCGCAATGTCGGCGACATCTCCGACCAGCTGGCCGCGAAATACGCCGCGCCGCGAGATGCGATCCTCACCGACGTGATCGCCATGCTGCAGGATCTCGCCGACAAGGGCTTTCTCACGGAGGCCCGGGAGAAGACGTCATGAGCGATGTGCTCGGTAATCCCACCATCCCGGCTGACGCCAGCGACAGCCTCGCGGTGCTCGAAAAGCAACGCTCGACGGCCGAGACGTTCGGCATTCCGCTCGCGGTGCTGCTCGAGATCACCCATCGCTGCCCGCTGCAATGCCCCTATTGCTCCAACCCGGTCGAGCTCGACCGCTCCGGCAAGGAGCTGACCACCGAGGAATGGAAGAAAGTTCTGAGCGAGCTCGCCGAGATCGGCGTGCTCCAGGTGCATTTCTCCGGCGGCGAGCCGACCGCGCGCAAAGACCTCGTCGAGCTGGTCAAGCATGCCAGCGACCTCGGCCTCTACACCAACCTCATCACCTCCGCCGTGCTGCTGACACGCGAGCGGCTAAGCGAGCTGGCCGATGCCGGGCTCTGCCATGTGCAGATCAGCTTCCAGGGCGTTGAAGAAGCCCTCGCCGATCGCGTCGGCGGCTACAGAGGCGGGCACCACAAGAAGCTCGAAGTGGCAAAATGGACGCGCGAGCTGGACCTGCCGCTCACCGTAAATGCGGTGATGCACCGGCAGAACCTGCATCAGCTTCCTGATATCATTCAGATGTCGATCGATCTCGACGCCGACCGGCTCGAGGTCGCCAACGTGCAATATTACGGCTGGGCGTTGAAGAACCGCGCCGCGCTGATGCCGACGGTGGCGCAGCTCGACGAGTGCACCCGCACCGTCGAGGAAGCGCGCGAGCGGCTCAAGGGCCGGCTGACGATCGACTACGTCGTCCCCGACTATTACGCGCTGCGGCCGAAGAAGTGCATGGGCGGCTGGGGCCGGCAATTCTTCAACATCTCCCCGGCCGGCAAGGTGCTGCCCTGCCACGCCGCCGAGAGCATCACCGGGCTCGACTTCGAATCGGTGCGCTCCAACCATTCGATCGCCTGGATCTGGCAGAACTCGGACGCCTTCGAACCGCTATCGCGGCACCGGCTGGATGAAGGAGCCGTGCAAGTCGTGCGAATTCCGGGAGATCGATTTCGGCGGCTGCCGCTGCCAGGCTTTTGCGCTGACCGGCGACGCCGCTAACACCGATCCGGCCTGCGCGCTGTCGCCGCTGCACGAGACCATCTTCAAGCAGGCCGAGCGCGAAGCCGAGGGCGAAACCAACCGCTTCCTCTATCGCAATTTCGCCGGCGGCACTCTGGAATCCGAGAATGGTGCCTGACGCCGACGCGGCCGCATCCGCCAAACGTACCGATCCCTTTGCGCCGCTGACCTCCGAAATGCTCGACGTCGGCGACGGCCACGAGCTCTATATCGAGAGCACCGGCCGCACTGACGGAATCCCTGCGGTCTATCTGCATGGCGGCCCCGGCAGCGGCTGCCAGCCCGACCATCGCCGGCTGTTCGATCCCGACCGTTTTCATGCCGTGCTGTTCGACCAGCGCGGCTGCGGCCGCAGCCGGCCGAAGGGATCGCGCGAGCACAACACCACGGCGCACCTGATCGCGGACATGGAAAAAATCCGCGAAAAATTCGGCTGCGAACGCTGGATGGTGGTCGGCGGCTCCTGGGGCGCAACGCTGGCGCTGGCGTATGCGCAGGCGCATCCCGAGCGCGTCTCCGGCATCGCGCTACGCGCGACGTTTTTGGGTACGCGAGCCGAAGTGGAGACGGCCTTCAACTCGCGCCTGTCGCTATTCTATCCCGCGCTCTACGAGGATTTCTTGAGCGTGCTGCCGGTCGGGGAGCGCGACCGGCCGGTGGACGCCTATTGGCGCCGCATCCTCGATGCCGATCCCGCCGTGCACGGCCCAGCATCGCGCGCGTGGCATGATACCGAGCGCGCGTTGTCCGAGCACAAGGCGGCAAAGACGCGGATCGACCTAGGCTCGCTGAATGTGTGGCGCACATTGCCTGCGACGCCATTCATGGAGGCGCATTATTTCGTCCAGGACAGCTTCATGTCCGAGAACCAGTTGCTGCGGAACGCCGGTCAGCTCGATGGCATTCCGGGCATCATCGTCCAGGGACGCTACGACCTGCTGTGTCCTCCTGAGACATCTCAAGCGCTCGCGAAAGTGTGGCCGGGTTCCGAGATTCGCATCGTGGAAGAAGCCGGACATTCACTCTATGATGCCGGCGTGCGGGACGCGGTCATGAAGTCGATCGCGGATCTCGCCTCGAAGGCCGCGCGATAGATCTATCTCCTCATCCTGAGGAGCGCTTCGAAGGAGCGCGTCTCGAAGGATGCAGGCCCCGAGATGCGAAAGCCGAGCCTTCATGGTTCGAGACGCCACTTCGTGGCTCCTCACCATGAGGGTGTCGATGGGAAGGACAACAACAAAATGCCGCTCGCCGGAACAGGCATGCTGCTGACGTCGATGAACATCGACGCGGCACACGAAGCCGATTTCAACCGCTGGTACGATCGCGAGCATCTGGAAGAGCGCGTCGCGATCGAGGGATTCCTCGAGGCGCGGCGCTATGTCGCTCACGCCGCCAATCCCAAATATCTCTCCCTGTATTCGACCGAAACGCTCGACGTGCTCGACAGCCCCGCCTACCGGGCGCGGCTCGCCAATCAAACCGAATGGTCGCGGCGGAACATGGCGCATTTCAAGGACATGCTTCGCGTTGTCGCTCGTATCACCATCAGCAACGGTACCGGGCGTGGGGCTGCGCTCGGCGTGGTGCGGCTGCGGCCGACGCCTGAGAATGCCGGGGCATGGCGTGACGCGCTGCAAGAAAAGCTGGCGCCGCAACAGCGCGAGGGCATCATCTCCATGCATCTGCTCGAGAGCGAACCCGAATTGTCAGGCGCGACCGCGGACATTCCGGCGGTGCGCAACGAAGGAGCGCGCGACTGGTTCGTGCTGGTCGACGGCACGCATGTCAGCGCGGTCTCGGCCTTGATCGCCGAGCGCTTCACCGGCCCGGCCGCGGCGCCATTCCCGCCTCCTGTGTCGGTCGGCACCTACAGCCTCATGTGGGATCTCGCGAAGAGCGACATCGCTCACAATTAAGCAATCGGACGCATCGCAACATGCTGCACCGCCGCATACCCGCGCGGCCGTTAATGCTTTGCGCGCGGAGCTCCCATGAAAGAGGGGAAGCGCGAAAATTTGCCGTTGTACTTCGGAAGGGTTCTAATAAGCTAACCCAATGACGTCATTCAGAAACCAGATCGAAGCGAGTTAGCGTTCGCCAAGCTCAAGAAAAGGCCGCGGGGGTCTTTGAGCCTGCGCGGACAGGGTAGGAATGAAACCGACCGATATCGCGGCCCCCGACTACTTTCACAAAGTGGTCGATTGCCAATGGGCCTGTCCTGCACACACCCCCGTCCCCGAATATATCCGACTGATCGCCCAAGGCCGCTACAGCGACGCCTACATGATCAATTGGAAATCGAACGTGTTTCCCGGAATTCTGGGACGCACCTGCGACCGTCCATGCGAGCCGGCGTGCCGCCGCGGACGCGTCGAGGAGACGCCGGTCGCGATCTGCCGCCTCAAGCGCGTCGCCGCCGACTTCAAGGACGATATCACGCAGCGCCTGCCGCGGCCTTCGGCGAAAAACGGCAAGCGTGTTGCATTCGTCGGCGGCGGCCCAGCCTCGCTGACGGTCGCGCGCGATCTCGCGCCGCTCGGCTATCACTGCACCGTGTTCGACGGTGACCCGCAGGCCGGCGGGATGATGCGCTCGCAGATCCCGAAGTTCCGGCTGCCCAATTCGGTGATCGACGAGGAGACCGGCTACATCCTCAATCTCGGCGTCGACTTCAAAGGCGGCCATCGCATCGAGAGCATGAAGGCGCTGCTCGCGGAGAAATATGACGCGATCTTCGTCGGCTCCGGCGCACCGCGCGGACGCGAACTCGACATCCCCGGACGCAAGGAAGCAGCCGCCAACGTCCATATCGGCATCGACTGGCTGTCCTCGGTCTCGTTCGGTCATACCGACAAGATCGGCAAGCGCGTCATCGTGCTCGGCGGCGGCAACACCGCGATGGATTGCTGCCGGACCGCGCGCCGCCTCGGCGGCGAAGAGGTGAAGGTCGTCGTGCGCTCCGGCTTCGAAGAGATGAAGGCCTCGCCCTGGGAGAAGGAAGACGCGCTCCACGAGGACATCCCGATCCTCAACTTCCTCGTCCCCATCGCCTTCGTCCACGACAACGGCAAGCTCACCGGCATCACCTTCCAGAAAGTGAAGGCCGAATACGACGCCAAGGGCCGCCGTAACCTCGTGCCCTCCAGCGAGCCGGACCAGACCATCGAATGCGACGACGTGCTGGTCGCGGTCGGTCAGGAGAATGCCTTCCCCTGGATCGAGCAGGATTGCGGCATCGAGTTCGATAAATGGCACATGCCCAAGGTCGATCCGAAGACGTTCGTATCGACCAATCCAAAAGTGTTCTTCGGCGGCGACGCCTCGTTCGGACCGAAGAACATCATCTGGGCCGTGGCGCAGGGCCATGATGCCGCGCTGTCGATCCACAGGATGCTCTCGGGCGAGGACATCACCGAACGGCCATTGCCGGAGGTGCATGTCTCATCGCAAAAGATGGGCATCCACGAATGGAGCTATGACAACGACATTTCCAACGACAAGCGTTTCAAGGTGCCGCATCGCGACAAGGTGATCGCGCTGAAGGACATTCGCACCGAGGTCGAGCTTGGCTACGACGTCAAGCTGGCGCTTGGCGAAGCCGAGCGTTGCCTGAACTGCGACGTGGAGACGGTGTTCTCGACTTCGCTCTGCATCGAATGCGACGCCTGCGTCGATATCTGCCCGATGGATTGCATCACCTTCACAGAGAATGGCGAAGAGGCCGATCTGCGCCAGCGCCTGAAAGCGCCCTCGCCCCGTCCGGACCAGGACCTCTATGTGTCCAGCGACCTCAAGACCGGGCGCGTGATGGTCAAAGACGAGGATGTCTGCCTGCATTGCGGGCTGTGCGCCGAGCGTTGTCCCACCGGCGCCTGGGACATGCAAAAATATTTCATCGAGATGACTTACGCAGGTTCAGCATGTCCGACAAAAAGCCGATCAGCAGCGTAAACGACTTCGTCGTCCGCTTCGCCAACGTCAACGGATCGGGCTCGGCCAGCGCGAACGAGATGTTCGCGCGCGCGATCCTGCGTCACGGCGTCCCGGTGAGCCCCCGCAACATCTTTCCCTCCAACATCCAGGGCCTGCCGACCTGGTACGAGGTGCGGGTGACCGAACACGGCCATCTCGGCGCCCGCGGCGGCGTCGACATGATGGTGGCGATGAACCCGCAGACCTGGGACAAGGACGTCGCCGGCATCGAACCGGGCGGCTATCTGTTCTACGATTCCACCAAGCCGATGCCGTCGACGAAATTCCGCGACGACATCACCGTGATCGGCGTCCCCCTGACCGCAATCACCAATTCGACTTACACCGATCCACGCCAACGCCAGCTGTTCAAGAACATCATCTATCTCGGCGCGCTCTCGGCGCTGCTCGACATGGATCCGAAACTGATCGAGCAGCTAATCGGCGAGCAGTACAAGGGCAAGGAGAAGCTGCTCTCCTCCAACGTCCACGCGCTGCATCTCGGCCGCGACTGGGCGCTGCAGAACCTGAAATGCCCGACCGGGCTGCGGGTGAAGAAGTCCGACAAGGTCGGCGACCGCATCTTCATCGAGGGCAACAGCGCCGCCGCGCTCGGCGCCGTCTATGGTGGCGCCACCGTGTGCGCCTGGTATCCGATCACGCCGTCCTCGTCCGTGGCGGAGGCTTTTACCGCTCACTGCAAGAAGTACCGGCACGATCCTGATACGGGCAAGGCGAAATACGCGATCGTGCAGGGCGAGGACGAGCTGGCTTCAATCGGTATCGTGATCGGCGCCTCCTGGAACGGCGCACGCGCATTCACCGCGACCTCCGGCCCCGGCATCTCGCTGATGACGGAGTTCATCGGCCTTTCATACTTCGCCGAAATCCCGGCCGTGATCATGAACATCCAGCGCGCCGGTCCCTCGACCGGCATGCCGACCCGCACCCAGCAATGCGACATCATCGCCTGCGCCTATGCTTCGCATGGCGACACCAAGCATGTGCTGCTGTTCCCGGAAGATCCGGCTGAAGCGTTCGAATTTGCAGCCGCCGCTTTCGATCTCGCCGAGCGGCTCCAGACCACCATCTTCCTGATGCTCGACCTCGATATCGGCATGAACCACCGGCTCTGCCGTCCCCTGAAGTGGGACGACGCCAAGCAATATGACCGCGGCAAGGTCATGACCGCGGAGATGCTGGACGAAGGCCGTGACTTCGGCCGCTATCTCGACGTCGACGGCGACGGCATCCCCTACCGCACCTATCCCGGCACGCATCCGACCAAGGGCTCCTATTTTACCCGCGGCACTTCGCGTGATCGCTATGCGCGGTACTCCGAGGAAGGCTCGGTCTACGCCGACAACATGCAGCGTCTCATGCGCAAGTTCGAGACCGCGCAGGATCTGGTGCCGCGGCCGCTGCAGGCCAATGCGGAACGGCCGACCAAATACGGCGTGATCTATTTCGGCTCGACCACGCCGGCGATGGACGAGGCGATCGGATTGCTGGAAACGCGCGGGCATCAGCTCGACCGCCTGCGCATCCGCGCCTTCCCGTTCCACTCGAGCGTGGCGAGCTTCCTCGCCGAACACGATTTCGTCTACGTGGTCGAGCAGAACCGCGACAGCCAGCTCCGCCAGCTCATCGTCAACGAGAACGGCATCGACCCGGTGCGGCTCGTGCCAATCGTGCATTACGACGGTTCGCCGATCACCGCCCGCTTCATCGCAAAAGCCATTGGCGACCACCAGGATCACCTCAAGGTGACCCCGCTCCGCAAGGCCGTGTCATGACCTACATTGCAAAGCCGAAATTCCATCATCCGGGCCTCAAGAAGAACGAGCTCGGCTACACCCATCGCGACTACGAAGGCAAGATCTCGACCCTGTGCGCCGGCTGCGGCCATGACTCGATCACGGCGTCGATCATCGAGGCCTGCTACGAGCTTTCGATCGAGCCGCACCGGGTGGCAAAAATCTCGGGTATCGGCTGCTCCTCGAAGACGCCGGACTACTTCCTCGGCAATTCACACGGCTTCAACACCGTGCATGGCCGCATGCCGTCGGTCCTGACCGGCGCCAACCTCGCCAACCGCGATTTGATCTATCTCGGCGTCTCCGGCGACGGCGACTCTGCGTCGATCGGCTTCGGCCAGTTCGCGCATTCGATCCGGCGTGGCGTCAACATGACCTATATCGTCGAGAACAACGGCGTCTATGGCCTGACCAAGGGCCAATTCTCCGCGACCGCCGACCGCGGCTCGAAATCCAAGAAGGGCGCCACCAACACCGACAACGCGATCGACCTCGTCGCGATCGCGCTGCAGCTGGGCGCCACCTTCGTCGCGCGCTCGTTCTCCGGCGACAAGACCCAGCTCGTGCCGCTGATCGCGGCGGCGATCGGCCACAAGGGCGCATCGTTCATCGACGTCATCAGCCCCTGCATCGCCTTCAACAACCACGCCGGCTCGACCAAGAGCTTCGACTATGTCCGCGAGCACAATGACGCGGTGAACCGGCTCGATGTGCTGGTCGGCCGCGACCCCATCGCGGTGGATTACGCACCAGGCACGGTGCAGATGGTCGAACAGCATGATGGCAGCAAGATCGCATTGCGCAAGATCGACGCCGACTACGATCCGCATGACCGGCTCGGTGCCCAGACCTTCCTCCAGAAGCACGCCGCCAAGGGCCAGATCGTCACCGGCCTGCTCTACGTCGATCCCGACGCGGAAGATCTGCACGAGCATCTCAACACGGTGGAGACGCCGCTCAACACGCTGGAAGCGGACACGCTGTGCCCGGGCTCGGCGATGCTGGACAAGTTCAACGCCAGCCTCCGGTGATCATTTGCCGCGCTGAGGCAGCTGCCTGACGCGCACCGTGATCTTGTCCGACACGACGGGCGGCTCGAATGGGTAGTGCTTGGCATCGCCGAGCACGAGTTGAAGCGTGTGCGTTCCGGGCGGGAGGTCGAGAAGGGTTTCGGTCTGCCCTGCCCCGAAATGCAGATGCGACTTGTCCTGCAAGATCGGCTCCTTGGGATCGACGGGGTCGTTGACGTCGATCAGCAAATGATGATGGCCGGCGTTCTGGTAGTCGTCGCCTGCATGCGTCACGCCCATGTTCCGCAAGCCAAACCGAACCAGAAATCCGCCGCGCACCTTCTGTCCGTCATGCGGGGTGATGAAATAGAGTTTTGCGTCCTTGGGGGCGGTCTTGCCTTGCGAACAAGCGACACCCGGAAGCAATGCAAGCGCCGCCGATAGCGCGATGCAGCGAAGGATTTGCATCAAACCTACTCCAGCACTTACGGACTAAGCGCGACGCGGAATCCGTGCGTCGGATAACGGACATTGGTGTCGTAGCCATCGCGGTTGGACGGCCGCACATATCTCGAATCGTTCTTCCAGGAGCCAGAGCGCAGGACATGAGCGCTGCAGTCCCCGCTGCTCCATGCCGAGCCGTCAGCGGGCGCCCCCTGATAGGTTTTGTGCCAGCAGTCCTCGACCCATTGATCGACGCCGCCGCCCATGTCGTGCAGTCCGAACGGATTCGGCTTGAAGCTACCGACCTTCGCGGGCTGCTCGGCCGCGAGGTCACCACAATCCTTGCAACCGGCCATGCCTTGCTGAAGCTTGTCGCCCCACCAATATTTTGTCTGCGTTCCGCCGCGCGCGGCATATTCCCATTCGGCTTCGGTCGGAAGCCGATAGGGCTTCTTCGTCGACCGCACGAGGTAGGCCGCATATTGTTGTGCGTCTGACCAGCTCACATTGGTGACCGGCGCATCATCCTTGCCGATGGCGGTGAAGCCGCATGCCTTCGCAGCCGCGCATTCGTTCCATTCCTGCACGGTCACCGGATATTTTCCGATCGAGAAGGGTTTGATCGTGACTTGATGCACAGGTCGTTCGGTCGGATCATCATTGCTTCCCATCGCGAAGCTGCCGCCGCGAATGGCGATCAATTCGGGTTCTCGCACCGGCGTTGCCGACTGATCGGGCGCCGGGGCGGACGGCGAAGGTGATGACGCCAACGAGGGCGACGGTTGCGGTGTCGGGCTCGCCGCTTCGCGCGGCGGAGGCTGCGGGATCGGGGACACGGTGGGAGAGACGGCCGGCGTGACCGCCTGCTCGTTCGTCCTGGTCGGCTGCGTCAGCAGATACCAGAGCACGCCGGCGGCAATGACCAGCAGCGTGATGCTCAAGAGAAAGATGAGGGTATTCTCGCGCCGGCCTCGCGTCGTGCCGACCGCATTTGCGTCCGGCAGCACGCGATAGATGCGCACGGGATCCGTGATGTTCTTGACCTTACGGTCCCCGAGCGACTCATAGCCGCACACCACCTTGTGCTTGATCTGCTCGTAGATCGCGCCCGAGATGTAGACCTGACCAGGCTCCGCAATGCCTTCGATGCGTGTCGCGATGTTGACGCCATCGCCGTAGACATCGTCCGGCTCCACAATGACATCACCCAGATTGACGCCAATCCGGTATTCGATCCGGGTATCTTTCGCGAGCGATGCGTTGCGGCCGATGAGGTTCTGCTGAATGACGATGCTGCATCGAACAGCCTCGACGGGACTGTCGAAAATCGCGATGAAGCCGTCGCCCGTCGTCTTCACCAGTGATCCATGGTGCTCGACGATGCTGGGCTGGATGAGATCCCGTTCGATCCGTTTGACGCGGACGTGCGTGCCTTCCTCGTCGGCCTGCATCAGGCGACTGTAGGAAGCGATATCACCGACGATGATCGCGGCGAGACGACGAGGCATGGGGCCGTGTGAAGGCGGCTCGTCATTCCCGGATCTGAAGTTGCGAATTTCGCCCATCGCGGGGGACTCCACCAACTACAAAGGCAGTCCCAGCTTACGACTTCCAAACGCGTCTGTCTGTGAAGGCTATCACATCGATGAAGCGGGGCAACGTCGAAGGAATCGCAGGCATCGAGTTCCGAAAGGCGACAGCGTCACCTCGATTGAACCTTCACGATCCCCGCGACGACTAACGCCCTGCATGGAACTATCAGCTCGCTCCGCCCCAGCGATGATCATGTCAGGGACACGCGACGTTGAACGCGTCGCACCCGGGCCGCGTCTACAGCTTACAGCTCAGCTGCGGCGTTCGAGGCCATCATGAAGTTTTCCCTTTTTGCTGCCGTCATTTTTGCCACGTTCGTCGGCGCCGCCCGGGCCGAGGAGGCCGAAGACATCCGCGAGGCGGGCAAGACCGAGGCCGAGACCTTCAACGCGCGGATGTACGCAGGCACGCCCGGCAACAAGGCTTATGCCTGCTTCGTCCGCCGCTACGATGCCGAACACCTGGCGCGGCATCCCAAGCAGAAAGTCGCCTTGATGAAGCTGCTGGTCTCCGCGGAATTCGACAGCGAGGACAAGCAGCTGCACAATTCCTTCCGGCTCGGCTTCAAATATCGCCATCGTAGCCGCGATTTCAATTCCGGCGGCTCCTGTAGCCATGTTGTGTTTGTGAAGGACGGGAACGATGTCCGCCTCGGCTGCGGCGTCGACTGCGAGGGCGGCAGCATCGGGGTTGCGCTGTCGAAGGACGATAAATCGACCGTCGTGCGGCTGGTGCGGGTCAGGGTCTGGCAGAACAACAAGCCGGATGACGACGCCGAGCAATCGCTGGTCGCCGGCGCCGACGACGGGATCTTCCGCCTCGACCGCACTGACGCCCGAGAGTGCGCCTCGCTCGTGACCGATCGCAAGGAAGTCGCCGCGCTCCGCCACAAATGATATATCTCAGGCGCAATCGAGGGAGATCGTCATGAACCGCCGGAACATCCTATGGAGCGCCGTCTCGGCGGTGGGCGCGGCGCTTGGCGCCTCGCGTGCACAAGCCGCCACCGAAGCGAGCACGGGCAGCAAGCTGAAGGTGGTCTATCACCTCAGCGACGCGGAGAAGGTCAATTTCGTGCTCGGCAACATCCAGAACCACATCGACGGCGTCGGCGGTCCTGATCAGGTCACGATCGCGCTGGTGATCCATGGACCGGCGCTGAAGGCGTTTCACGGGGCGCAGGCCAACCCTGACATCAGCAAGCGCGTCAGCGATTTCTCCAAGGACGGCGTCGAGCTCGCCGCGTGCGGCAACACGATGAAGGCGCAGAACGTCACGCTTACGGATCTCTTGCCGGGCTTCGTCAGCGCGGAAAAAGGCGGCGTAGTCCGCCTGGCCGACCTTCAGTCGCAGGGTTATCTCTATCTGCGGCCGTAAGCAGGTTACCGCGAAAAGGTGAGCTCCCTCCCCTGCTTGCGAGTCGGGGTAAGGGTGTCTCCACAATCGGAGAATCCCCAAGAGGAGAAAACCCTCACCCGGCGCTACGCGCCGACCTCTCCCGCAAGCGGGCGAGGTGCACCGGTGCCCGCGGCAAGTACTGAAATCCGACCTCCCCCTCATCGCGCTTGACATATCATAACCCCATGGTTATGAATTAATCCATAACTTACAGGTTATGAATCTCATGTCCATCGCTCACGACCTTCTGTTCAGGACGCTTGCCGATCCGACCCGGCGGGCGATCTTCGAGCGGCTGTGCCGCGAAGGGGAACAGACGGTCGGGGCACTGACGGCGGTATCAGGCGTTTCCCAGCCGGCGGTCTCAAAACATCTCGGCGCGCTGAAGCAGGCCGGGCTGGTGCGCGACCGGCATCAAGGACGGCAAACGCATTACAGCGCGCAACCTGCCGCGCTCAATCCGCTGATCGACTGGACCGGCCAGATGGCCGGGTTCTGGCAAAACCGACTCGACGCGCTCGACGATCTCCTGAAGAGGATGGACCAATGACCGAAGCCGCTACCGAGATGCGTTCTGTCGTCATCGAGCGCGAGTTTGCCTTTCCGGCGGAGCGGATCTGGCGCGCGCTGACGCAGCCGCACCTGATCGAGGAATGGCTGATGAAGAACGACTTCAAGCCGACCGTCGGCCATCGCTTCAATCTTCGCGGCGAGTGGGGTGGCGTGCTCGACTGCGAGGTCCTCACCATCGAGCCACAGCGCACGCTCGCCTACACCTGGAATTTCACGCATGACGACGCGGCGTTCGATCTCAAGAGCGTCGTGACCTTCACGCTGACACCGACGGGCGCCGGCACGCAACTGCGGGTCGAGCAAGCCGGCTTCAGCCCGACGCAGAAGCAGGCTTTTGGCGGCGCGCATGCCGGCTGGAAGCAGTTTTTCGCCAAGCTGGACGAGGTGCTGGCGCGGGCTGACTAGCCCAGCCGGCGTCTCTTCAGATCATTTCCAAAGGAGATCCCAATGAGCTCGAACATGTGGATTCGGCAAATCCATCGCTGGCTGTCGATCGCTTTCACGCTCGCCGTCATCGCGAACATCGTCGCCATGATCCAGCAGGTCGAGGCCGCCTGGATCGGCTTCCTGGCGCTCGTCCCGCTGATTCCGATGCTTATCACCGGACTCTACCTGTTCGCGCTGCCCTATCTCGGCAAGCGCGATGACGCGCGACGGGAGGCGCGATCATGAAAAAGGCCGTGACCGCGGCGACAGGCAGCGCGAAGGAAGCAAATGGGCCTTCGCCTTCCAAGCTGATCGACGGCAGGATCAAGGAGCTCGGCGACTGGCGCGGCGAGATGTTCAAGCGAATCCGCGGCCTGATCAAGGAGGCCGACCCTGACATCGTCGAGGAGTGGAAATGGCGCGGCGTGCCCGTGTGGGAGCACGACGGCATCATCTGCACGGGGGAGACCTACAAGGCCGTCGTGAAGATGACGTTTGCCAAGGGCGCTGCGTTGGACGACCCGGCCGGGCTGTTCAATTCCAGCCTCGAGGGCAACGTGCGGCGCGCGATCGATTTCCACGAAGGCGCGAAAATCAACGAGAAGGCGTTGAAGGCGCTGATCCGCGCGGCGGCGGCCCTGAACGCGAGCAAGGCCAAGAAGAAGCCGGCCAAGAAGCGTTCTCCGTAGACGGCGGCGTCAGGCCGCCACCGGAATCGGGCGCGGGCTCACGACATATTCGCGCAAGACCTTGTCGTTGCCGTCGACCTCGATCAGCGCGACGTCGTAGGTCCAGAGATCGGCGAGGTGCTGGAGCACCCGCTTGGCGTCGGTCTCGTTGAGCTGGGAGCCCTTGATCACATGGTGATGCAGGATCAGGCGGCGGTCGCCGGAGAGATCGACGTCGACCACCTCGATATTGGCGTCGATGTAGCCGACATCATGCTGCCGCGCCAATTCGCGCCGAACACGGCGGAAGCCGCGATCGTCGTGGATGGCATCGACCCGGATGCCCGCACGCTCTTCGGGATCGTCGTGCAGATGGAACATGCGGAGGTGCCGCATCAGCTTCGGACTCAGGAACTGCGCGATGAAGCTTTCATCGCGGTAGTTGGCCCAGACGTCGCGCAGCACGCCCATCACGTCGTTCTTGCCGGCGATGTCGGGGAACCACTCACGATCCTCGTCCGCGGGATTTGTGACGATGCGCTCGATGTCCTGCATCATTGCGAAGCCGAGCGCGTAGGGGTTAAACCCCGAGAAGCGCTGGTCGTCGAATTCGGGCTGGAACACGACGTTGGTGTGTGACTGCAGGAATTCGAGGAAATTGCCGTCGCTGATGCGGCCCTGCTGATGCAGCTTGGTCATGATGCGATAGTGGACGTAGGTCGCCGTCCCCTCGTTCATCACCTTGGTCTGGCTCTGCGGATAGAAATATTGCGCGATGTGGCGGACGATGCGCAACAGCTCGCGCTGCCATGGCGCCAGGCGCGGCGCGCTTTTCTCCAGGAAATACAGCAGGTTTTCCTGCGGCAGGCCGAGCAGCTTGCGGCGCCGTTCGAGGGAGATGGCTGACCGGGTCTTCGACGCCCCCTTGGGCACCGTGCGCCAGAGATCGTTGAAGACCTCCTCTTCGTGCTGGCGGCGACGGCCGGCACGCTTCTCTTCCTCGCGCAAATCCAGCTTCTTCTTGCCGGGATAGCGGTCGATGCCGTGCGACATCAGCGCATGCGCGGCATCCAAAGTGCGCTCGACCTCGACGCGACCGTAGCGCTCCTCGCAGCTCATCACATACTTCTTGGCGAAGTCGAGGTAGTCCAGAATACCGTCGGCGTCGGTCCACTGCTTGAACAGATAATTGTTCTTGAAGAAGTGGTTGTGGCCGAAGGCGGCGTGGGCAATCACCAGCGTCTGCATCGTCGCCGTGTTCTCCTCCATCAGATAGGAGATGCAGGGCGAGGAGTTGATCACGATTTCATAGGCAAGCCCCATCAGTCCCTTGCGATAGGACGCCTCGTGATACGCGAACTGCTTGCCGAACGACCAATGCTTGTAGAACAGGGGCATGCCGACCGACGAATAGGCATCCAGCATCTGCTCGGCGGTGATCACCTCGATCTGGTTCGGATAGACGTCGAGCCCGAGATCCTTGGTCGCCACCTCTTCGCAGGCATCGGTGATGCGCTGCAAGATGTGAAAATCCCAATCGGCGCCTTCGAACAAGCGTTCCGTCATGGAGCGGTCTTCTCCTGGGCAGTTTCGCGGCGCTGGAACAAATCGTGGAACACCGGAAAAATCTCGCTGCGCTCGCTGACCTTGCGCATCGAGAGCGGTTCGCCGCTGTTGCGCAGGCGCTCGTAGAGGGTCCAGAGCGAGGAGTCGGAGAGATCGAAGGCGCTGCCGCCTGATTCCCCGACCTCGAGATAGGCGAAGAACTGGCAGACCGGCAGGATCTTGTCGGTCAACAGCATGCCCGTGAGCTCGCCGTCGGAATAGGAATTGTCGCCGTCGGAGGCTTGTGCGGCGTAGATATTCCAGTCCGACGGATTGAAGCGCTCGCGCACGATCTCGTGCATCGCCTGGAGCGCGCTGGAAACCAGCGTGCCGCCGGAGGCCGGACCGTAGAAGAAGGTCTGCTCGTCCACTTCCTCGGCGCGGTCGGTGTGGCGGATGAAGACGATGTCGACATGCTTGTAGCGACGCTTCAGGAACACGTAGAGCAGCATGTAGAAGCGCTTTGCGAGATCCTTCATGTGCTCGGACATCGAGCCCGACACGTCCATCAGGCAGAACATCACGGCCTGGGCAACGGGCTTGGGCACCGTCTCGAAGCGGCGGTAGCGGATGTCGAGCGGATCGATGAAGGGAATGCGCTTGATCTTCGCTTTCAGCTTTTCCAGCTGGGCGAGAAGCACCACACGCTCGTCCTCATCCGTGCATGCGGCGATTGCGGCTTCCAGTTCCTCGATCTCGTCCTTGCGGGGACGTTTGAGCGCGATGCGGCGTGCCAGCGCGAGCCGCACCGTTCGGCTGACCGAAATATTGGCCGGCGAGCCGGACGTGGTATAGCCGGCGCGCTGGATGCCCTCGCTCTCGGTGTGCGCGATCTTGCGCTTGGCAAGGTCCGGCAGTTCGAGATCGTCGAGGAAGAGATCGACGAACTCGTCGCGGCTCAGCACGAAGCGGAAGGCGTCCTCGCTGTCGCCTTCGCCCGGCCCGGAATCCTTGGCGCTGCCCTGGCCGGAGCGCTGGAGATAGTCGCCCTCGATGAACTTCTTGTTCCCGGGCAATACCATGTCGCGCGTTCCGCCGTCGCGGCGGAAACGCGGCTCGTGCATGCCGTCGAGCGGAATCGTAACTTCACCACCCTCCAGGACATCCTTGATGTCGCGTTCCTGCGAGGTCTTCTTGACGGCGCCCTGCACCAGGGATTTGGCCCGACGCAAGAACCGCTGCCGGTTCTCAAGACTCTTGCCGCCTGGATTCAGGCGCCTGTCAATAATGTGAATGGGCACTTTTCCATCCGCCTCAACCGGCCTGCTTCACGCGCATGTACCATTCGACGAGCCGGCGAACCTGACGCTCGGTGTAGCCGCGCTCCACCATGCGTGCGACGAACTCGCCGTGCTTCTTTTCCGTCTCGCCGTCCTTCTTCGATCCGAAAGAGATGACCGGAAGCAGGTCCTCGACCTGAGAGAATATCCGCTTTTCGATCACATCGCGAATCTTCTCATAGGAGATCCAGGTCGGATTCTTGCCACCGTTCTGGGCGCGCGACCGTAACGAGAATTTGACCACCTCGTTGCGGAAATCCTTCGGATTGGCGATGCCCGCCGGCTTCTCGATTTTGGTCAATTCCTGGTTCAACAGTTCGCGATCAAGCAGCTGGCCGGTGTCGGCATCCTTGAAATCCTGGTCCTCGATCCAGGCATCGGCGTAGTCGACGTAACGGTCGAACAGGTTCTGGCCGTAATCCGAGTAGGATTCGAGATAGGCCTTCTGGATCTCGTTGCCGATGAACTCGGCATAGCGCGGTGCGAGATCCGCCTTGATGAATTCGAGGTAGCGCTTCTCGACTTCCTCGGGCAGCTGCTCGCGTTTGATCGACTGCTCCAGCGCGTACATCAGATGCACGGCGTCGGCGGCGACTTCCTGCGGATCATGGTTGAAGGTGGCAGCCAGGATCTTGAAAGCGAAGCGCGTGGAGACACCGTCCATGCCCTCGTCGACGCCGGCGGCATCGCGATATTCCTGGACGCTGCGCGCCTTCGGATCGGATTCCTTCAGGCTCTCGCCGTCGTAAACCCGCATCTTGGCGAACACCGTGGAATTTTCGTGCTTGCGCAGACGCGACATCACCGAGAACCGGGCCATCGTCTCCAGCGTCGAAGGAGCGCACGGCGCGGCCGCGAGCTCGGAGCCCTGGATCAGCTTCTCGTAGATCTTCTGCTCTTCGGTGATCCGCAGGCAATAAGGCACCTTGATCACGCAGATGCGGTCGATGAAGGCCTCGTTGTTCTTGTTGGCCTTGAAGCTCGACCACTCGGCTTCGTTGGAGTGGGCGAGGATGACGCCGGTGAACGGAATCGCGCCGATATTCTCCGTGCCGATATAGTTGCCTTCCTGCGTTGCCGTCAGCAGCGGGTGCAGCATCTTGATCGGCGCCTTGAACATTTCGACGAATTCGAGGATGCCCTGGTTGGCGCGGTTGAGGCCGCCCGAATAGCTGTAGGCATCGGGATCGTTCTGCGCGTAAGTCTCGAGCTTGCGGATATCGACCTTGCCGACCAGCGAGGAGATGTCCTGGTTGTTCTCGTCACCGGGCTCGGTCTTGGCGACCGCGATCTGGCGCAGCCGCGACGGCTGGATCTTGGCGACCCGAAACTGGGAAATGTCACCGCCGAAGGCTTCGAGCCGCTTGTAGCACCACGGGCTCATCAGGCCGGTGAGACGGCGGCGCGGAATGCCGTATTTCTCTTCCAGCATCGGGCCGAGCTGATCCGGATCGAACAGGCTGAGCGGGCTTTCGAACACCGGGCTCAACTCGTCGCCGGCCTTGAGCACGTAGATCGGATGCACTTCCATCAGCGACTTCAGCCGCTCGGCAAGCGAGGATTTGCCGCCGCCGACCGGACCGAGCAGATAGAGTATCTGCTTGCGCTCTTCGAGGCCCTGCGCTGCGTGACGGAAGAAACCGACGATGCGCTCGATGGTTTCTTCCATGCCATAAAAACCGGCGAAGGCCGGATAGGTGCGGATCGTGCGGTTCAAAAAAATACGGCCAAGGCGTGGGTCCTTGGCCGTGTCAATCGTCTGGGGCTCGCCGATCGCCGCGAGTAATCGTTCGGCCGCGTTCGCGTATTTCATGGGATCGCTTCGACACGATTCCAGATATTCCGCCATCGACATGTCGTGCTGGCTTCTCGCCTCGAACGACTTAGCGAAAGCGTTGAATAGAGAATCGTTGTACATGATCCCTCTCCGCGTGAGTTCCGCTACAAGCTGAAACGAAAGCAGTTACCGGACCGTTCCTCAGGCCGGATCGAATCAGCGTGAGCACATGACGATCATTGGACACCCTGGTGTCGACTCGACGCAACGCACAACGTAGGCACTCGTTGGGTTACGAACAGGCACCTGCCCGTAATTTGTGCGAATCTCTATCTATATTGGCCTATTTCCAGAAAATGTCACTCGGTCGCAACATCCGGGCGTTACCGGGGATGAGCCTATCCTGCCCGGCACCATAGCGATCCGCGAGCGGCGATCTTATGACGCTTGTACGGCGAAGCCTTGGGTGCCGCGTTCATCTTCCTGCTGCAATGCAGTGCGCGGACTACTGGCAGCGTGACAGTCGCGGCAAGCGCTCAGCAGTGTATCAAAATCGGTCGCCAAACCCTCCGACCGGATGACAATCCGACCGTTCTGAGCACAACGGGCCAAGCCGCGGATGGTGCAGAGCTGCCGCTGCAAGGCCGGCGTCGGCGTCAGCACGATCATCTTGCGCCCGCGGCGTTCTTCAGCCGAAATCTCCGCGATCGAGTCCCACAGCAGAAATTCATTGCCGATGCGGAGATCGCGGATGCCGTAGGGGGTGACGATCACCACCGGCCCCCGTTCGGCGGGGAGCACCCAGATCAGCCAGCAGGTGATCGGACCGAACAGCGCGACGCCCGCATAGCCCATCGCGGTATCGTAGTCGCTCATGCCGCCCCACCAAGCTAAGGCCAGGCCGGCGCTGAGCAGTGTCACGGCGAAACCCGCCGCGACCAGCAGCCGTAGTTGGGTCTTGCATAGACTGATTTCGAGATCGTTGGAGGCGTCGATGCATCCGGCCCGCGTGACCGATTGCGGGCTGTCAGCGACAGCGGGCGCCAGGCCATCATGATCTGCATGATCTGCGTGCATGCTTTCCCCCAGCATGGCCATTCGCGACCGAGCCACAATGCATCAGGCGGACCGGAATCCGCCGATCGTACTCCGCGCAGCCACTAGCGACGAGGTTAGGCAGCTAAACGCTACGCAACGAGCCCCGGCCGATTCCTCGCGGCCAACGACTTTTTACGTAACTCGGCTCCTTCACCCGGATCGCCATGATGGCGACGGAGTTACACTGGAGGGTATGACGTCCATACCCTTGAATGGTTCCCTCAAGGAAGCATGTAAGCTAGAGGATAGCGCGTCAGGACCGGCGCGGAAACCCCTCGCCCGCAGGCTTGGAGATAAATAAGCAGCATGAATCCCGTCAAAGAACTGGAAAAGCACGGACAAGCCGTCTGGCTGGACTTCCTGGCCCGTGGCTTCATCGCCAAGGGCGACCTGAAGCGGCTGATCGACACCGACGGCGTCAAGGGCGTCACCTCCAATCCATCGATCTTCGAGAAGGCGATCGGCAGCTCGGACGAGTACGACGCGCAGATCGGCAAGGCGTTGAAGCGCGGCGATCGATCGGTCGCCGACCTGTTCGAGGCTGTCGCGGTCGAGGACATCCAGAACGCCGCCGACGTGCTGCGCCCGGTCTATGACCGCCTCAGGGGAGACGACGGATATGTCAGCCTGGAGGTCTCGCCCTATCTGGCGATGGACACAGGCAGCACGGTCGCCGAGGCGCGGCGGCTCTGGAAGGACGTCAACCGCAAGAACCTGATGGTGAAGGTGCCGGCGACGCCGGAGGGCCTGCCCGCGATCGAAACGCTCATCGGCGATGGCATCAGCATCAACATCACCCTGCTGTTCTCCAGGGACGTCTATCTGCAAGTCGCCGAGGCCTATCTCGCCGGCCTGGAGAAATACGTCGCAGGTGGCGGCGACCCCTCGCACGTGGCGAGCGTGGCGAGCTTCTTCGTCAGCCGCATCGATTTGGTGGTCGACAAGCAGCTCGATGAAAAAATCGCTCGCGCCAACGACCCCAGCGAAAAGGAACGGCTCGCCGCGCTGAAGGGCAAGGTCGCGATCGCCAACGCCAAGGTCGCCTATCAGGACTACAAGCGGTTGTTCTCGGGTCCCCGCTGGGACAAGCTTGCCGCCAAGGGCGCCAAGCCGCAGCGCATGTTGTGGGCCTCGACCGGCACCAAGAACAAGGACTACAGCGACGTCCTCTATGTCGAGGAATTGATCGGTCCCAACACCATCAACACCGTGCCGCCGGCGACGCTGGATGCGTTCCGCGACCACGGCACGCCGCACGACAGCCTTGAAGGGAATGTCGACGACGCCCGCCGCGTGCTGGAAGAACTGGAGCGCTCCGGCGTCTCGCTCGATGCCGTCACCGAAGAGCTCGTCAAGGACGGCGTCAAGCAGTTTGCCGATGCCGCCGACAAGCTCTATGGCGCGGTCGCCCACAAGCGCGCCACCGTGCTCGGGCCCGCGATCGACCGCCAGCTTCTCTCGCTCGGCGACGGTCTCGGTAAGGCCGTGGCCAAGAGCACCGAGGAATGGCGGGCCTCTGCCAAGATCCGCAGGCTGTGGCAGCGCGACAAATCGGTCTGGACCGGAAGCGACGAGGACAAATGGCTCGGCTGGCTCGACAGCGCCGCCAAAGCCGACGTCGCCGATTATGAGGACTACGCAAACCGCGTGAAGGGCCAGAAGTTCTCCGACGCCGTCGTGCTCGGCATGGGCGGTTCGAGCCTTGGTCCCGAGGTGCTGGCCGAGACGTTCGCGCGGAAGTCCGGCTTCCCGAAGCTGCACGTGCTGGATTCCACCGATCCGGCGCAGGTGCGGGCGATGGAGGCCAGGATCGACATCGCCAACACCGTGTTCATCGTCTCCAGCAAATCCGGCGGCACCACCGAGCCTAACGCGATGAAGGATTATTTCCATGAGCGCGTCGCGCAGGCCCTCGGCCCGAAGGCCAAGACCGGCTTCCGCTTCATCGCGGTGACCGATCCCGGCTCGTCGCTGGAGACGGCGGCGAAGAAGCTGAACTATGCCCGCATCTTCCACGGCGAGCCCTCCATCGGCGGACGTTATTCGGTGCTCTCGCCGTTCGGCCTGGTGCCGGCGGCAACCGCGGGCGTCGATATCAAGACCTTCGTCAAGCACGCGCTTGCGATGGCCCGCTCCTGCGGACCGGACGTGCCGCCAGCTGAGAACCCCGGCGTGCAGCTCGGCCTTGCCATGGGCCTCGCGGCGCTCGAAGGCCGCGACAAGGTGACGATCCTGTCGTCGAAGAAGATCGCCGATTTCGGCGCCTGGGCCGAACAGCTCATCGCCGAATCGACGGGCAAGGACGGCAAGGGCCTGATCCCGATCGACGGCGAGCCGCTGGGCGAACCCGCAGTCTATGGCAATGACCGGCTCTTCATCGACATCCGTATCGAGGGCGAGGCGGACGCCGCCCATGACTCGAAGCTTGCCGCGGTCGAAGCGGCCGGCCATCCCGTGGTGCGCATCGTGATGAAGTCGATCGACCATCTGGGCCAGGAGTTCTTCCGCTTCGAGATGGCAACGGCGGTGGCGGGCAGCATCCTCGGCATCAATCCGTTCGACCAACCGGACGTGGAAGCGGCCAAGATCAAGACCCGCGAGCTCACCGCGTCGTTCGAGAAAACCGGCGCGCTGCCGGCTGAGCAGCCGGTGGTCAGCACGGATGAAGCCGATCTCTACACCGACGAGTCCAACGCCACGGCGTTGCGCGCTGCCGGCGCCAACGGCGACCTGACCTCATGGCTGAAGGCGCATCTGTCGCGCTCCAACCATGGCGATTATGTCGCCCTGCTCGGCTACATCGCGCGCGACAAGGCGACGATCGAGGCATTGCAAACCATGCGGCTCGAAGTGCGCGAGAAGCGGCACGTCGCAACCTGCGCCGAGTTTGGACCGCGCTTCCTGCACTCGACCGGGCAAGCCTACAAGGGCGGGCCCGATAGCGGCGTATTCCTCCAGATCACTGCCGACGACGTCAAGGACTTGCCCGTGCCGGGCCAGAAGGCAAGCTTCGGAATCATCAAGGCAGCACAGGCGCGCGGCGACTTCGACGTGCTCACCGAGCGCGGCCGGCGCGCGCTGCGGGTCCACCTGAAGGGCGGGCTCAAGAAAGGTCTCGCTGCGCTCAACGCGGCGCTTAGCGACGCACTAAATTAAGGGAATCTCTCAGATGCAACTCGGCATGATCGGTCTCGGCCGAATGGGCGGCAACATCGTTCGCCGGCTGATGCGCCACGGCCACTCGACCGTGGTCTACGACAAGGACGCCAAGGCCGTCGCTGGCCTCGCCGCAGACGGCGCGGTTGGCTCCGCGACGCTGGAGGAGTTCATCTCGAAACTCGAGCGGCCGCGTACGGCCTGGGTGATGCTGCCGGCCGGCCACATCACCGAGACCACGATCGGCACGATCGCGGGCGTGATGCAGGAAGGCGACGTCATCATCGACGGCGGCAACACCTTCTGGCAGGACGACGTCCGCCGCGGCAAGGCGCTGAAGACGCGCGGCATCCACTATGTCGACGTCGGCACCTCCGGCGGCGTCTGGGGCCTCGACCGCGGCTATTGCATGATGATCGGCGGCGAGAAACAGGTGGTCGACCGGCTCGATCCGATCTTCGCCGCGCTCGCGCCCGGCGCCGGCGACATTCCGCGCACGGAGGGACGCGAGGGGCGCGATTCCCGCATCGAGCAGGGCTACATCCATGCTGGCCCTGTCGGCGCCGGGCATTTCGTCAAGATGATCCACAACGGCATCGAATACGGCTTGATGCAGGCCTATGCCGAAGGTTTTGACATCCTCAAGAACGCCAGCATCGAGGCGTTGCCGGCGGATCATCGTTACGATTTCGATCTCGCCGATATCGCCGAAGTGTGGCGGCGCGGCTCCGTGATACCGTCCTGGCTGCTCGACCTCACCTCGACGGCACTCGCCGACAGCCCGGCGCTGACGGAATATTCCGGCTTCGTCGAAGATTCCGGCGAAGGACGCTGGACCGTGAACGCAGCGATCGACGAGGCCGTGCCGGCCGAAGTTTTGACGGCCGCGCTCTACACACGTTTCCGTTCGCGGCAGCAACACACTTTCGCCGAGAAAATTCTCTCCGCGATGCGCGCGGGCTTTGGCGGCCACAAGGAGCCGAAGTCCAAATAAGAAGTCCGAGTAAGAGGAAGTCCACAAAGCGAAGGCCAGTAATTCGTGACAAAAGACCAGCAGCCAAAGCGCAAGCCGGAAAATTGCGCCTTTGTCATTTTTGGTGTCACCGGTGATCTCACTCACCGCCTCGTGATGCCGTCACTTTACAATCTTGCTGCCGAACATATGTTGCCGGAGAAGTTCTGCGTCGTCGGGGTGGGCCGCAACGCCATGTCGGACGACGAGCTCCGCGACAGCCTGATGAAAGGCCTGCGTGAGTTTGCGACCCGCTCCGTGGACGACGTCGTCGCCAAGAAACTCCTGGAGCGCGTCAGCTTCGTCGAAGCGGATCCAAAAGACCCGCCATCCTTCGATCGCTTGCGCGAACATCTCGATGCGCTCGAATGCGCGCAAGACACCGGCGGCAACCGCTTGTTCTACCTGGCGACCCCGCCCGCCGCGTTCGCGCCGACCGCGCGCGAGCTCGGCCGCACCGGCATGATGAAGGAGAACGGCACCTGGCGGCGACTGGTGATCGAAAAGCCGTTCGGCACCGACCTCGCCTCCGCGCGCGCGCTGAACGCCGAGTTGCTGAAGATCATGCAGGAGCACCAGATCTACCGGATCGATCACTATCTCGGCAAGGAGACGGTGCAGAACATCCTGGTACTGCGCTTTGCCAACGGCATGTTCGAACCGATCTGGAATCGCAACCATATCGACCACATCCAGATCACGGTGGAGGAGAAGCTCGGCGTCGGCCATCGCGGCGGCTTTTATGACGCCACCGGTGCGCTCCGCGACATGGTGCCGAACCACCTGTTTCAGCTGATGTCGCTGGTGGCGATGGAGCCGCCGGCCCGTTTCGACGCGCATTCCGTGCGCTCGGAAAAGGCCGAGGTTTTGACCTCGATCCAGCAGCCGAGCGAGGAGGAAGCGCTGAAGAGCTCGGTGCGCGCGCAATATCTCTCGGGGCGCATCGGCGACGATGAGATCCCGGACTATCGCAAGACCGAGGACGTCAAGCGCGGCAGCACCACCGAGACTTTTGTCGCGCTGAAGCTGATGATCGACAATTGGCGCTGGGCCGGCGTGCCGTTCTACTTGCGCACCGGCAAGGCGCTGGGCCACAAGCGCACCGAGGTCGCGATCAAGTTCAAGCAGGCGCCGCTGTCCATGTTCTCAGGCACGGCGGTCGACCGGCTCTCGCAAAACTTCCTCACCATCGGCATCGCGCCGACCGAAACCATCGAGCTCCAGTTCAACGCCAAGATCCCGGGCCCTAGCATCACCATCGACGGCGTCGAGATGAAGTTTCGCTATGGCGACTATTTCCGGGCCGATCCCAGTACCGGCTACGAGACGTTGATCTACGACTGCATGATCGGCGACAACATCCTGTTCCAGCGCGCCGACGGAATCGAGGCCGGGTGGCAAGCGGTGCAGCCGTTCCTGGACGCCTGGAAGAACGCGGGCACGAACGGCATCGAGACCTATCAAGCCGGCAGCGACGGCCCCGCCTGCGCTGATGAGTTGCTCCGTCGCGACGGCCGAAGCTGGCGGAAGTTTTCGTGATGGCAGCGGCCGGACAGCCGAAGCTGATCGTCGAGGCAGACGCCGAGGCGCTGGCGCAGGCCGCCGCCGAGCGGGTGATGGCGCGGATCGAGGCCAATCTCGGGCGGATCGCGATCTGCCTCACCGGCGGCTCCAGCCCAACGAAGCTCTATCAGCTGCTTGGCAGCGATGCCTGGCGCGGCAAGATCCCATGGGAGCGCGTGCACTGGTTCATCGGTGACGAGCGCTTCGTGCCCGAAAGCGATCCCCTCAACAACATGGCGATCGCGCGCGCGACCTTTCTCGATCGGAATGCACCCCCCGGCCATATTCACCCGATCCCGACGGCGGCTGACAACCCTGATCAGAGCGCCGCGGCTTATGCGCGCGAGCTGCAGTCTTTCTACGGCGCGGAAAGCCTCGATCCGGCACGGCCGCTGTTCGACATGGTTTTGATGGGTGCGGGCCCGGACGGCCATACGGCTTCGCTCTTTCCGGGCTACCCCGCGATCGAGGAGACCATGCGCTGGGTCGTCGGGGTCCCCAAGGCCAATGTCGCGCCTTTCGTGCCGCGGGTATCCCTCACCCTGCCCGCGCTGGCATCCTGCCGCGAAATGCTGTTCGAGATTGCGGGGCACGACAAGCAGCCGATCTTGACGCGCCTCCTCAATGGCGAGACTCTGCCGGCTGTACGCGCGCGCTCGAATGGTGAGACCGTCTGGCTGGTCGACCAGGCCGCGCTACCGGAGGGAATTCGTGGCGGGCGTTGAAGCACCTTGTGCATTGATCGTGATGGGCGTGTCGGGCTCGGGCAAGAGCACGGTTGCAAAAGCGCTCGGCGAGCGCCTCGGCTGGCGCTTCGAGGACGGCGACAGCTTTCACCCCGCCAGCAATGTCGAGAAGATGCGTGCTGGCCATCCTCTCACCGACGAGGACCGCTGGCCCTGGCTCAACGCCATCGCCGACGAGATTGCGCGGGTCTGCGACAAAGGCGAGCAAATCATCATCGCCTAGCTCGGCGCTGAAGCACACCTATCGTAACGTGCTCCTGCGTGGACGCGACGACGTGCGCTTCGTCTTCCTCAGGGGCACGAAGGAGCTGATCGCCGCTCGTCTCGCGCAACGCAAGGGGCACTTCATGCCGCCCGGGCTGCTGACGAGCCAGTTCAGCACGCTGGAACCGCCGGAGGCGGGCGAGCACGTCATCACCGTCTCGATCGACGAATCCGTCGAAGCGATCGTGGACGGGGTTGTACGGCAGCTGAAACCGGGCGTCGCGAAGCGCTGAGGCCAAAAACCCCCAAGGTCCTGCCATGACGAAAATCTCACTCGTGGTCTCCGACGTCGACGGTACGCTGCTGACCAAGGACAAGACGCTGACGGAGCGCGCGAGGTCCGCGGTGCAGCGGCTGCACCAGGCCGGCATCGGTTTCACGATAACGTCGAGCCGCCCCGCGATCGGCATGCGCTTCCTGATCGACCCGCTGGCGCTCTGGCTGCCGGTCGGCCCGTTCAACGGCTCATCGATCGTCGATCCCGAGATGAACCCGGTCGAGCAGCATCTCATCCCGGCCGGCGCGGCCGAGCGAAGCTTAAAAATCCTCCGCGACTTCGGCGCCGACATCTGGCTGTTCACCACCGACAAATGGCTGATCGACAACCCCAGCGGTAAATACGTCGCGCATGAACAGCACACCATCCGCTCTGACCCGACCATCGTGACGGACTTCTCGCCCTACCTTGCGAGCGCCTGCAAGATCGTCGGAGCCAGCGCCGATGCAGCCGGCCTAGAAGCTTGCGAGAAGGCGATGCAGAAGGCGCTCGGCAGCGAGGCGACCGCAGTGCGTTCGCAAACATATTATCTCGACATCACTCCGCCCGGCTTCGACAAAGGTACATTCGTGCAAGCCATGGCCAAGCGCCTCGGCATTTCAACGGACGCCGTCGCCACCATCGGCGACATGCAGAACGACCTCGCGATGTTTCGCGTCAGCGGCGTCTCGATCGCCATGGGCAACGCGACCGACAGCGTCAAGGACCATGCCAGCCACGTCACCGCGACCAACGAGCAGGACGGTTTTGCGGAGGCGATGGAGATGATCCTGAAGCGGAACGGGGTCGCTTAAGTCACTGCTTCGACCGCTGCACCGCCGGCTTCTCGCTCCCTTGCCTCGCCGCGGACAGATTGTGCGCGGTGTTGATCAGCGCGATATGGGTCAGTGCCTGCGGGAAGTTGCCGGTCTGGCGCCTGGCGCCTGAATCATATTCCTCGGCCAATAGCCCGACGTCGTTCGCGATACCGACCACGCGGTCGAACAAGATCTGCGCCTTGTCGAGATCGCCCGCCAGCACATGGGCGTCGGCGAGCCACAGGCTACAGGCGAGGAACGCGCCTTCGAGCGGCGGCTGTCCCGCAGGCACTTCGCGCGGGTCGTGCCGCAGCACGAAACCGTCGCGCATCATGTGGTTCTCGATAGCCCCCATGGTGCCACGGATGCGCGGGTCCGATGGCGGCAGGAAGCCGACGGCCGGCAACAGAAGCACGCTGGCATCAAGCAGTTTCGAACCGTAGGATTCGACGAAGGCGTTTTCCTCTGCGTCAAATCCCTTGTTGCAGACGTCGCGATGGATCGCATCGCGCAACGCGCGCCAATGCAGAAGCGGCGCCTTGAAGCCAAAAGTCTCGGCACTCTTGATGCCGCGATCGAAGGCGACCCAGGTCATCACCTTCGAGAAGACGTAGTGCCTGGGCTCGCCGCGCCGCTCCCAGATGCCGTGGTCGGGCTCGTCCCAGACCTCGGCGAGATGATTGAGCACGTTGCATTCCAGCGCCCAGGTCGTTTCGTCGTCGAGCTTGAGCTTGGCCATGCGTGACTGATGAAAGGCGTCGATCAGCTCGCCATAGACGTCGAGCTGAAGCTGCGCATGCGCGGCATTGCCGACCCGCACCGGCCGTCCGCCCTCATAGCCGTCCAGCCAGCCCGCCTCCCATTCCAGCAGCCGCCGCTGGCCCCAGATGCCGTACATGATCTGCATGTTCGCCGGCGAGCCTGCCGCCGCGCGCAACAGCCAATTGTGCCAGGCCAACGCTTCCTCGGTATAGCCGGAATTCATCAGCGCCAGCAGCGTGAAGGTGGCATCGCGCAGCCAACAGAAACGGTAATCCCAATTCCTGCTGCCGCCGAGCTTCTCCGGCAACGAGGTGGTGGGCGCGGCGACGATGCCGCCGGTCGGGCCAAAGGTCAGCGCCTTCAGCGTGATCAGCGAGCGCATAATGAGATCGTGATAGTCGCCGTCGCGGATGCATTTGCTGCACCAGTCCTGCCAGAATTTTTCGGTCTCCTGGAGCGCGACCTCCGGATCGATCGGCGCGGGCGGTTCGAGATGCGAGGGACCGTAGGTCAGCACGAACGGCACGGTCTCGCCGGCTTTTACCTCGAAGTCGGACACGGTTGTCATATCCTCGCCGCGGGTCTTTGCCGGCGTACGGAGCACCGTCATGTCCTGGCCGGCGACCGCAAGCAGCGAATGGTCAATCCGCCGCACCCAGGGAATGTCGACACCGAAGCCGAAGCGGATCACGAGCTCCATCCGCATCTTCACCGTGCCGCTGACGCCGCGGACCAGCCGCACGATGTCGGAGGCCTTGCCGCGCAGCGGCATGAAGTCGATCAGCGCAACGGTGCCGCTCTTCGTCTCGAAGCGCGTCTCGAGGATGAGGGTGTCGCCGAGATAGCGGCGCGACGTCGCGGTGACGTCCTCGTCCGGTGCGATCAACCAGCGGCCGTTCTTGTGCGTGCCGAGGATCGCAGCGAAGCAGGCGTCGGAATCGAAGGCCGGCCAGCACAGCCAGTCGATCGAACCGTTGCGCCCGACCAGCGCCGCGGTCTCGCAGTCGCCGATCAGCGCATAGTCCTCGATCCTCTGAGACAATGTCGTGCGAGCCTCGAAAACGGCGTTTCGGAAATCCTCAGCAATCAACGCCCGCCGGGCAACGAGCGTTCCCGTGTCGCGGCCTTCAAAGCTGCGAGATCGACCTTCGAGGCGATCTTGTCGAGCGCAACCGGCAGGCGCTGGCGCCAGTTCGGATGCTCGTCGATCGTGCCGGGAATGTTGGGCTGATCGATCACGCCGAGCAGGTCCTCCAGCGACACTGCGAGCAGCCGCGACGGCGTGCGCGACAGGAAGGCGAGCACCGAATAAAGGTCGTTGGCGTTGATGCCGTTCTGGCGCAGGATGTCGTCGAGCTTGCCGAGCGCATCCCAGCGCGCCTTCTCGTCCTCGCCGGGGTCGAGCCCGAGCGAGAGCTTCATCCTGAGATCGCTGAAGGAGCGCCAGCCGGCATAGGTGCACAGATCATGCGTGTTCAGCGTGACCAGCGCGTTGGGCCGGTAGTGATCGGTGTTGCGGAAATGGCCGGCATCGTCGCGCTCGAACATCATGACGAGATAGGACCAGATGCCGAAATCCTGCATGGTCTCGCGGAATCCTTCCGGCACGGTGCCGAGGTCCTCGCCGATCACGATGCATTTGTTCGCCGCGCTTTCACGCACCACGGCGCCAAGCAGCGCCTCGAACGGCATCTGCACATAGGCGCCATTATCCGGCTTGAAACCGCGCGGCACCAGATAAAGCCGCTTCAGCCCCAGCACGTGATCGAGGCGGATGGCCCCGGCATGCCGCATCGAAGCGGCCAGCATGTCGGCGAACGGCACGAAGGACTGAGCCTCCAGGCCACCGGCATTGAAGCCGGCAAGGCCCCAGTCCTGGCCGACGGTGTTGAGCACGTCAGGCGGCGCACCGACCGCGAGATGGCGCGAGATCGCCATCTGCTCGTTCCAGGCATCGAAGCCGTTGGACTGCACGCCGACGGCGACGTCGAGATAGAGGCCCACGCGCATGCCAAGTTGGCCGGCCAGTTCCTTGGCGGCATGCAACTGGCTATCGGCGGTCCATTGCACGAATTCAACGAACTCGACGTCGTGCTTGTCCGGCCCGTTGCGCAGTCGGGCGCATTTCGCCTCGTCCGGCTGCTGCCATTCCACCGGCCATTCCCACCACGGCGCCGTGAAGCGATGGCGTAGCACCTCGAAGCAGGCAAAGCGGGACAACAGCGGCGCGCGCGCCGCGCGGAAGGCGTCGAACTGGTTGCGGCGGACACCGCTGGCGCTTTTCACGAAGCTGTCGAAGGCGGCGCGCAAGGCCAACCACTTCAAGGCCGCCATGTCCGCATAGGGCACACGATCGCCTTCACGGAGCCGCGCGGCGGTTGCGGCCGCGTCGGGGACGAGATCGCCGGAAAATTCCGGGATTGCCTCGACATCGATATAGAGCGGATTGAGAAACAGCCGGCTGTTCGGCGAATAGGGGCTGCAATCGGCCGGATGGTCGTCGAACAACACATGCAGAGGATTAAGCCCGACGCCGTCGGCCCCCAACTGCTTGGCGAGCCGGACGAGATCGGCAAGATCAGTGAAATCACCGATGCCCCAATTTCGGTCGGAGCGGACGCTGTAGAGCTGCACAGCAAGCAGCCAGCCGCGGTCGAAATCGCCGCCAAAGGCCCGCTCGGGCGCCACGATCATCGGCGCCTCTTCGCTCACGCCTTCGGCATCGGTCAGCGTCAGACGGTGATAGCCGAGCGGCAGACCGGCGGGCCATGCAATCACGGGCTCGCGCGCCTCACCTTGCGCGATCAAATTGCCATTGCCGGTCATCGTCCATTTGAGCGGCGGTGCACCGATTGTCACCAATTCGGTGCGCGGATGGCCCAAGGCGCGCACCACCACGGGTCCGCTAACGAAGCGATAGACCCGCTTCTCCGGCAGGGCGTCGAGGATGGATTTGAGGGCCACGGGATCGGTGATCCGCAGCTTTCCGAGGGCATCGACGAATTCGGACTGAACGCCCTTGATCTGGGCTTGAGCTAAAAGATCCATTCGGCACGCAGTTGGCAGGCCAGATTTTGGCCGGGGGTATTGATTTTAACGAGGCGGTGGAAGACGTTAGTCAGGCTTAACTCACAAACCGCGCTTGCCGTTCCCGAGGGAACTAATGACACCCAACCGGCTTTCTATATAGGTATCAAGCGTAGGTTCCCGACAAGGGAAACGGGCTCCTGCTTTCTTGTCAATGGCATCACCGTGAACAAGACAATTCAAACTGTCGAGAGTGCCGCAGCCGGCAGCGCTTTCCTCATCGAAGACGTCTATCCCTTGATCGATGGCGGCCGCTTCCCCGTGAAGCGGATCGCGCGCGAACCGGTCGAGGTCTGGGCCGACATCTACCGCGACGGCGACGGCGTGATCGGCGCAGCGCTGATCTGGCGGCAAGAGCAGGACCGCGAATGGCGGAGCGAGCCGATGATCCCTCACGGCAATGACCGCTGGTCCGGCGCGTTCACACCGGTTGAGCCCGGCAAATATGTCTATGCGATCGAAGCCTGGACCGACGAGTTCGCGACGTGGTCGCACGGGGTCGCGCGCAAGCAGCGCTCTGGTGCCGATGTCAGCCTCGATGCGATCGAGGGCGCCGGCCTTCTGACCAAGGCGCATGGCGCGCGGCAGGACGCCGCGGCTGTCATCGTCAGGCAATGCGAGGACTATCTTCAGACCGGCGACGTTGCCCCGCTGCTGGCAACTGAACTCGGCGAAGCCATGGCCGAGAGCCAATCGCGGCCCGACCTCACCCGCTCGGCGCCCTTCCCGCTCATCATCGACCGCGACAAGGCGCGCTTTGGCGCCTGGTATCAGATGATGCCGCGCAGCCAGAGCCAAATTCCAGGCCGGCACGGCACGCTCCGCGACTGCATCGCGCGGGTGCCCGAGATCGCGGCGATGGGCTTCGACGTACTCTACTTCACGCCGATCCACCCCATTGGCCGCACCCGCCGCAAGGGCCGCAACAACGCGCCGGTAGCGACCGAAGGCGATCCCGGCTCGCCTTATGCGATCGGCACCATCGAGGGGGGGCACGATGCGCTGCATCCGGAGCTCGGCACGATCGAGGATTTCCGCGCGCTGGTCGCGACCTGCCTGGAATACGGCCTCGAGCTCGCGCTCGACTTTGCCGTGCAATGCTCGCCGGACCATCCCTGGCTGACGCAGCATCCGGAATGGTTCAAATGGCGGCCGGACCGCTCGGCGCGGACGGCTGAGGGGTCCTATTCCGATATCGTCATCCCCGATTTCACGTCCGTCGATCAGGCCGGACTGTGGAACGCGTTTCGCGACGCCATGCTGTTCTGGATCGACCACGGTGTCACCATCTTTGCCATCGATAATCACGACACCGCGCCGCTTGCTTTCTGGGAGTGGCTGATCCGCGATATCCGCCGCCGGCACCCCGAGGTGATCCTGTTCTCCAAGACGTTCGCGCGACCGAAGCTGATGAAGGGCCTCGCCAAGCTCGGCTTTGCGCAGTCCTTCAGCTATTTCCCGTGGCGCACGGCGAAGTGGGAGCTGGAGCAATATCTCGGCGAGCTGACGCGCTATCCCGAACGTGACTTCTATCGGCCGAACCTGTTCGTGAGCACGCCCGACCTGCTGCCATATCATCTCCAGGGCGGCGAGACCTGGGCGTTCAAATCGCGCGTCGCGCTGGCCGCGACACTGTCCGGCAGTTACGGCGTCTACAGCGGGTTCGAATTGCTGGAGCACGACGCGATCCCCGGCCGCGAGGAATATCTCGACTCCGAGAAATACCAGATCAGACAGCGCGACTGGGACAAGCCCGGCAACATTAAGCCGTACATCACGGAGCTAAATCGTATCCGCAACGAAAACGTAGCCCTTCAGCAGACGGCGAACCTGCGCCTCCTCGGCATTGAGGACGGCGACACGATTGCTTTTGCCAAGGAGGCCGCCGATCCCGCCAATACCGTCATTGCCGCGATCGCGCTCTCGCGCAATGCACGCGAGTTCTGGTTGCCGCTCGGCGACCTCGCCATCGATGTCGGCGGCGAGCGCCGCCATGTCACCGGACTCGAAAATCTCCTCACCGGCGAACAGTCCCGCATCGAATGGGGCGGGATCAAATTGCGTATCGATCCCGACCGCGATCCGGCGCTGCTGTTCCGCTGCCTGGCGTAAAGGCGCACGCCATGAACGTATTGTCTTCCGTCGACACCAAGAAAGCCGAGGCTGCCAGGATCGTGGATGAACTCTGGTACAAGGACGCCGTTATCTACCAGCTTCACGTCAAGGCGTTTGCCGACAGCAACAATGACGGCATCGGCGACTTCGCCGGGCTGACCGAGAAGCTGCCCTATCTCCAGGAGCTCGGCGTCACCGCGCTCTGGCTGCTGCCGTTCTATCCCTCGCCCGGCCGCGACGACGGCTACGACATTGGCGACTACGGCTCGATCAATCCCGATTTCGGGACGATGAAAGATTTCAAGCGCTTCATCCAGGAGGCGCAGAAGCGCGGCTTGCGCGTCATCACCGAACTCGTCGTCAACCACACCTCGGACCAGCACAATTGGTTCAAGCGTGCGCGCCGCAGCCCGGCAGGCTCGAGCGCCCGCAATTGGTATGTCTGGAGCGACACCGATCAGAAATACCAAGGTACGCGGATCATTTTCACCGATACCGAGAAGTCCAACTGGACCTGGGATCCCGAAGCCGGCGCGTTCTACTGGCACCGCTTCTTCTCGCACCAGCCGGATCTCAATTTCGACAATCCGCGCGTCGTCAGCGCGCTCATCCAGGTGATGAAGCGCTGGCTCGATGCCGGCGTCGACGGCTTCCGGCTCGATGCCATCCCCTATCTCTGCGAGCGCGAGGGCACCTCGAACGAGAACCTTCCCGAGACGCATTCAATCATCAAGCGCCTGCGCAAGGAATTGGACGCCTATTCCAAGGGCAAGTTGCTGCTGGCCGAGGCCAATCAATGGCCGGAGGACGTGCAGGAATATTTCGGACGTGGCGACGAATGCCACATGGCCTACCACTTCCCGCTGATGCCGCGCATCTACATGGCGATCGCGCAAGAAGACCGCTTTCCGATCACAGACATACTGCGACAGACGCCGGACATTCCTTCAAGCTGCCAGTGGGCGCTGTTCCTGCGAAACCATGACGAGCTGACGCTGGAAATGGTCACCGACGTCGAACGCGATTATCTGTGGTCGACCTACGCCAATGATCCGCGCGCCCGCATCAATGTCGGCATCCGCCGGCGCCTTGCGCCGCTGATGGACAACGACCGGCGCAAGATCGAGCTGATGAACTCGCTGCTGTTGTCCTTCCCTGGTACGCCGATCATCTATTACGGCGACGAGATCGGGATGGGCGACAACATCTATCTCGGCGACCGCAACGGCGTGCGCACGCCGATGCAGTGGAGCCCGGACCGCAATGGCGGCTTCTCACGCGCTGATCCGGCCCGCCTTTACGCGCCGCCGATCATGGACCCCGTCTATGGCTACGAGTCCGTGAACGTGGAAGCGCAGTCGCGCAGCCTTTCGTCGCAGCTCAACGCCACCAAACGGCTGATCTCGGTGCGCAAGTCCACGCTCGCCTTCGGCCGCGGGACCATGACCTTCATCCGCCCGACCAACCGCGCTGTGCTGGCCTATGTCCGGCAGTACCGCGACGAGGTGATCCTCTGCGTCGCGAACCTCTCGCGCGCCGCGCAGGCAACCGAGCTCGATCTGTCGCCGTGGAAGGACCGCATCCCGCAGGAGATGCTCGGCCGCACGCGTTTTCCGGCGATCGGCGAACTGCCCTACATGGTCACGCTGGGGCCCTATGGCTTCTACTGGTTCCAGCTCACCGAGCGCGACAAGTCCGAGCCGGTGACGCCGCGCGCGGTGCCGGAATTCGAAACGCTGGTGGTACCTGTCAATTCGACCTGGGTCTCTCTGGCACGCGAACGCGGAATGTTCGAGCGCGATGTGCTGCCGGGGTTCCTGTCACGGACGCGGTGGTATCCAGAAAACAATCCCAAGCACATCAAGCCCACGCTGACCTCGGCGGTGCCGTTCTGCGACATCGGCGACAACAGGCCCTGGATCGCGTTCTTCGAAGCGACCCGCCACGATGTGACCACCCGCTACGTCGTACCGATGCAGATTGAGTGGGTGCGCTTCGATCGCGAACGCTTCAACCCGAAGGCGCTCGCCGCCGTGCGCCAGGGTGCCCGCGAAGGCACGCTGCTCGACGTTGCGACAGAGCAGATCTTCATCGGTCTGTTCCTGCGCAATCTGTCGCAGAACCTGGTGGTGGAAGAGAACAATCTGCGGCTGGAGTTCAAGGCGACCAGCAGGTTTGCCGATTACACCATCAAGGAGCCCGAACGCATCCGCACGGTCGAGCAGTCGAACAGCACCGCACTGGTCGACAACCAGTATGTCGCCAAGATCTATCGCCGGCTTGAAAGCGGCATCAATCCCGAGATCGAGATCGGCTCCTACCTCACCGAAATCGCCCGCTTTGCCAATACGCCGGCACTGCTCGGCAACGTCGAGCTGGTCGAAGGCGATAGTCGCAGCGCGGTCGGCGTGCTGCACGCCTATGTCGAGAACCAGGGCGATGGCTGGGCCGTCACCGCGGGCTATCTCGACCGCTATATCGACGAGCAAAGGGTGCTGCCACCGGGCGAGATGCTCCGCGAGACCCAGGAGCAAGCGCCATATCTGCACTTCATAGCGCAGATTGGCCGGCGGCTCGCCGAGCTGCATGTGGCTCTGGCGGCCGCAAAGCCCGACGATCTCGCGCCGGAGTCGATCGGCTCCGCACACGTCGAGCGCTGGACATCCGACCTGACGAGACGGGCCGAGCGCGTTCTCGAGCGGCTGGCCGACACTCGCGGCGGCCTGCGAGAGGCGGACCGGCCGCTGATCGATCAGCTCGTGGCGATGCGTGCGTCCCTGTCCGGCCGGCTGAATGCGCTATTGCCTTCCGAGATCGGCGGGTTGAACATCCGTCATCATGGCGACTTCCGCCTCGGGCAAACGCTGATCGTAAAGGACGATATCTTCATCATCGACTTCGACGGAGATCCGCGTTTGCCGCTGGCCGACAAGCGGCGCAAGCTGCCTGCCGCGCGCGACGTCGCCGGCCTGATCCGCTCGATTGATCTTTCGGTTAACGCGGCGCTCAACCGCGCGCTCACGGGCGCCTCCGACGAGCAGGGCCGGCTTACGGCCGCGCTCGGCGAATGGCGCGAGCGCGCCACTGCGACGTTCCTCAACGCCTACCGCGAGGCCACGACGGATCGGCGGCTGTGGCCAGTGGATCGGCAATCCGCGGCAGGCCTGTTAAGTTTTTTCCTGCTTGATCAAGCGTTCGACGAAGTAGAGTACGAGCTGTCCCACCGGCCTGAGGGGCTCCATGCGCCGCTGTCCGGACTGCTTCGCATTCTGTCCAGCACCGAGAGCGAAGCCCATGCCTAAACTCCCTGCCGAGGCCTATGCGATCATCGAGGGCCGCCACTCCGACCCCTTCCACTATCTCGGGCTGCATCCCGAGGGCGGCAAGAGTGTTGTGCGCGCGTTTCTCCCCGAAGCCTCCAATGTCGAGGCGGTCAGCGAGCATGGCGAGGTGGCCCGGCTCGACCGCGTCCACGATGCCGGCCTGTTCATCGGCAGCCTGCCGAATGGCTCGAAGCACTACCAGCTCCGCGTCAAATTCGGCGACAGCGTCGTCGAATTCGAGGACGCCTACCGCTTTCCGCCGATCCTGTCCGATTTCGATCTCTATCTGCTCGGCGAAGGCACCCACCAGCGCCTTTACGACAAGCTCGGCGCGCATCCGATGCGGCTCGAAGATATCGATGGCATCGGCTTCGTAGTGCTGGCGCCGAATGCACGGCGCGTCTCCGTGGTCGGCGATTTCAATTTCTGGGACGGGCGGCGCCATCCGATGCGGGTGCGCGGCGCAGGTTATTGGGAGTTATTCATCCCACACGCCAAGGCCGGCGACCACTACAAGTTCGAAATTATCGGACCCCATGGCCATCTACTCCCGCTGAAGTCCGATCCGATGGCGTTTGCAAGCGAGGTGCGGCCGAAGACGGCTTCCATCGTGTTCGACGAGGCGCATCTGCCGCGGCCGCGACCGGCACCCGACGGCATCAACGCATTGTCGGCGCCGATGTCGATCTACGAGGTCCATCTCGGCTCGTGGCGGCGCAAGAACGGAGATGAATGGCTGACCTATCGGGAGTTGGCCGAGCAGCTGCCGGCCTACGCCCGTGACATGGGCTTCACTCATCTCGAATTTCTCCCCGTCAGCGAGCATCCTTTCGACGGCTCATGGGGCTACCAGCCGACCGGCCTGTATGCGCCGACCAGCCGCTTCGGCACGCCGGAGGATTTTGCCGCATTGGTCGATGCCTGCCACCGCGAGGGCGTCGGCGTGCTGCTCGACTGGGTGCCTGGCCACTTCCCGGACGATCCGCACGGGCTCGGCAGTTTTGACGGCACAGCACTGTACGAGCACGCCAATCCGCTCCAGGGCCGTCACCTCGATTGGGGCACGCTGATCTACAATTACGGCCGCACCGAAGTGACGAACTTCCTGGTGTCGAACGCGCTGTTCTGGCTCGAGCGTTACGCTATCGATGGCTTGCGCGTCGATGCGGTCGCATCCATGCTCTACCTCGACTACAGCCGCCCGCCCGGCGCGTGGATTCCGAATCAGCATGGCGGCCGGGAGAACATCGAGGCGATCGCGTTCCTGCGCCGCTTCAACACCGAGCTGTTCGCGCGTTTCCCGCAGGCGACCACGGCCGCCGAAGAGTCCACCGCATGGCCGCAGGTCTCGCGCCCGGTCGAATTCGGCGGGCTCGGCTTCGGCTACAAGTGGAACATGGGTTGGATGCACGACACGCTGAACTACATCAGCAAGGATCCGATCCACCGCAAGCATCATCACGGCGACATTCTGTTCGGCCTGCACTATGCCTTCTCGGAAAACTTCGTCCTGCCGCTGTCGCATGACGAGGTCGTGCACGGCAAGCGCTCGATCCTGGGCCGCATGCCCGGCGACGAATGGCAGCGCTTTGCGAATCTGCGCGCCTATTACAGCTTCATGTTCGGCCATCCCGGCAAGAAGCTGCTGTTCATGGGTGCCGAGATCGCGCAAAGCCGCGAATGGAATCACGACCAATCGCTCGACTGGCACTTGCTCGAGCACAAGACTCATTCCGGCATCCAGGCGCTGATCCGCGACCTCAACCGGCTCTATCGCGCGGTGCCCGCTCTGCACCAGATGGACTGCGAGCCGGCCGGTTTCGAATGGCTTGTCACCGACGACGCCAACCGCAACGTGTTCGCTTGGCTGCGCAAGGGATTTGACGAGCACGCCCGGTGCATGGTGATCGTCAACTTCTCACCCAACGTCTATCGCAACTACCGCGTTCGCGCGCCCTTCGGCGGCAAGTGGAAGGAAGTGTTCAACTCGGACTCCGCCCACTACGGCGGCAGTAATGTCGGCAACATCGGCGAAGTCCATGCTGTCGATGGCGAGCTCCGCCTCACCATTCCGCCGCTCGCCGGGATCTTCCTCGTTCCGGAAAGCTGAACGATGCGCCTGACTGCTGGATCGCCCGCACGCCTCGGCGCAAGCTGGGACGGACGCGGCACCAATTTCGCGCTGTTCTCCGCCAACGCGCAGAAGGTCGAGCTGTGCCTGTTCGACACACAAGGCCGCCGCGAACTCGAGCGCATCGAACTGCCGGAGCGCACCGAGGACGTCTGGCACGGCTATCTCAACGACGTTTCGCCCGGCCAGCTCTACGGCTACCGCGTGCATGGCCCCTACGAGCCCGAGCAGGGGCATCGCTTCAACGCCAACAAGCTGCTGCTCGACCCCTATGCCAAGCGGCTTTCCGGGCGGCTGGTCTGGAGTGACGCGCATTTCGCCTACCGCACCGGAAGCCCGCGTGAAGATCTCTCCTTCGACCGGCGCGACAACGCGCGCGGCATGCCGAAGGGCGTCGTGGTCGACGAGACCTTCAACTGGGGCCGCCGCGAGATCCGGCCCAACATCCCCTGGGAAGATACCATCATCTACGAGGCTCACATCAAGGGCCTGACGCAGAAGCGCAACGACGTTCCGCCGAATTTGCGCGGCACCTATGGCGGGCTGTCGTCGCCGGCGATGATCGAGCATCTGAAGAAGCTCGGCGTCACCACGGTCGAGCTCCTGCCGATCCACGCGTTCATCGACGACCGCATCCTGGTGGAGAAGAAGCTAGCCAATTACTGGGGCTACAACACGCTGTCCTTTTTCGCGCCCGAGGCACGCTATGCCCAGGACAACGCGCTCGACTCATTTCGCACCACGATTGCACGCCTGCACGATGCCGGCATCGAGGTGATGCTCGACGTCGTCTACAACCACACTGCCGAGGGCAATCACCTCGGCCCGACGCTGTGCTATCGCGGCATCGACAACGCCTCCTATTACTGGCTGAACCGCGAAAACCCGCGCTATTACGACGATTTCACCGGCTGCGGCTCGTCGGTCAACCTCACCCACCCGCGCGTGCTGCAGATGGTGATGGATTCGCTGCGCTACTGGGTCGAGGTCTGCCACGTCGACGGCTTCCGTTTCGACCTCGCCACCACGCTGGCGCGCGGGCCGAACGGTTATGATCGCGGCAGCTCATTCCTCACCGCGATCCGGCAGGATCCGGTGCTGGCGAGCGTCAAGCTCGTCGCCGAACCCTGGGATCTCGGCCTCGGCGGCTACCAGGTCGGTGCATTTCCCTCGCAATGGTCGGAGTGGAACGACCGTTACCGCAGCGCCATGCGCCGCTACTGGAGCGGCGAAGGCAGCCTGATCGGCGACATCTCCAGCCGCATGACGGCGTCCTCCGACTTGTTCAACCACGACGGACGGCGGCCGCGCGCCAGCATCAACCACATCACCGTCCATGACGGTTTCACGCTTGCCGATCTCTTCAGCTACAATGAGAAGCACAACGAGGCCAATGGCGAGGACAACCGCGACGGCTCCAACGACAACCATAGCAACAATTGCGGTGTCGAGGGCCCGACCGACGATCCCCAAATCCTCAGCTTGCGCCGGCAGCTTCGCAAGAACGTGCTGGCCTGCCTGATGCTGGCGCAGGGCATTCCGCTGATCCTCGCCGGCGACGAGGTCGGCAATTCGCAATCGGGCAACAACAACGCCTATTGCCAGGACAACGAGGTCGGCTGGGTCGGCTGGGACAATCTCGGCAAGGACGGCGACGGCATGGTCGATTTCGTCGCCGAACTCGCCGATATCCGCCGCCGGTTCTCGCAGCTTCGTAGCCATCGCTGGCTCGACGGCCGCCCTAAAGACGGCATCTCCTACGGCGCGCTGTGGCTGACGCCGGCCGGCGACGAAATGACGGAAAGCGACTGGAAATTCCCGGAAGGGCGGTTTCTTTCCTATGTGATGGGGCCGATGGAACCGGGCAGCGCCGCGATCTTTATCGTACTGAACGCCGCCCCCGAAGAGATCGCATTCAAATTGCCAAAAATGACCGAATACAAGAGCTGGCAGCAGATCCTGAACACGACCGAGGCCAAGCTGAACACGATCGACTTCCAGCCCGGAAGCGCCAGCAAGGCGCCGCCGCGCTCCGTGCTCGCTTTCGCGGGGGCGCTATGAGGCCATCCTTCGGGGCGAGGCTGACCAAGGACAGCGTGTCGTTCCGGCTGTGGGCGCCCGCCGCGCGCCGTGTCGATCTCCTGCTCGACGGACGACACGCGATGCAGCGCCGGCAGGATGGCTGGTATGTCGCCGACATTGTCGGCCTGGCCGTTGGCAGCACCTACAAATTCAGGATCGACGACGAGATCGACGTGCCCGATCCGGCGTCTGCATTCCAGCCCGAAGACGTGTTCGGCCCGAGCGAAGTGATCGATCACGATGCCTTCGCCTGGCGCGCGCGCGATTGGCGCGGCCGCCCCTGGGAGCAGACTGCGCTGATCGAGACGCATGTCGGCACCTTCACTGCTGAAGGCACCTATCGTGCCATGATCGACAAGCTCGATCATCTCGTCGCAACCGGGATCACCGCGGTCGAGCTGATGCCGCTGGCCGATTTCGCCGGCTGCCGCGGCTGGGGTTATGACGGCGTGCTGTGGTACGCACCCGACAGCGCTTATGGCCGCCCCGATGATTTGAAGACGCTGATCGACGAAGCACATCTGCGCGGGCTGATGGTGTTCCTCGACGTCGTCTACAATCATTTCGGTCCCGAGGGGAATTACCTCGGCCGCTATGCGCCGGCCTTCTTCACCGATGCGCACACGCCATGGGGCAGTGCGATCGATTATCGCGTGCCGCAGGTTCGCGCTTTCGCCGTCGAGAACGCACTGTCATGGCTCACCGACTACCGCTTCGACGGCCTGAGGCTCGATGCCGCCAATCACATCATGGCCCCCCCCGGCGAGCAATCGATGCTGCAAGACCTCAGCATCGCCGCAGGCGAGCTTGCCAAGGCAACGGGACGGCACATCCATGTCGTGCTGGAGAACGGCGATAACCGCGTGAGCCTGCTCGACGCCGCGCAGGAGCCCCCGAACGGCAAATATCGCGGACAGTGGAACGACGACTACCACCACGTCTGGCACGTGATGCTGACTGGTGAGCTCGCCGGCTATTACGCGGACTATCAAACGCCGCGCCTCGATCTCGCACGCACGCTTGCATCCGGCTTCGTCTATCAGGGCGAAATCTCGGAATTCTGGGGCAAGAAGCCGCGCGGCGAAAAAAGCGGCGAGCTGCCGCCGGCGACCTTCGTCAACTTCCTGCAAAACCATGACCAGATCGGCAACAGGCCGCTGGGCGAACGACTCGAGAGCCTGGCATCGCCCAGGCAGATCGAAGCCGCACTCGCGGTGACCTTGCTCGCGCCGATGGTGCCGATGCTGTTTCAGGGCGAGGAGTGGGGCTGCACCGCGCCCTTCCCGTTCTTCTGCGATTTCCAGGGCAGCCTTGCCGATGCCGTGCGCGCGGGGCGCAAGCAGGAGTACGCCTGGGCTTACGAAAAATACGGCGACGAGGTGCCCGACCCGCTCGATCCGGCAACGCTGCAAGCGGCCGTGCTTGACTGGACCGGCCACACGCCGGAACAGAACACACGTCTCGCGCTGGTGCGGGAGCTGCTCGCGCTTCGCCACAAAGAGATCGCGCCACGACTAAAAGATGCGCGCTTCGGTGATGCCGCCGTAGCCGATAGCGGCCTGCTCACCGCACATTGGCGCATGGGAGATGGCGCGACGTTGCGTCTGGTCGCCAATCTGTCCGACAAAGACATCGCATACTCCGACGGCAGTGAGGGCACCCCGATCTGGGGCGGCGCGGCCGGCGACAAGCTTCCGCCTTGGTCGGTGGTCTGGCGTCTCGGAGGTTGAGATGCCTCCAGCCATTCCTCTCGCAACCTACCGGCTTCAGCTCACCGCGGATTTCGACTTCGACAAGGCCACCGCGGTGGTACCCTATCTAAAGGCGCTGGGGATCACGCATCTCTACACCTCGCCGGTGATGAAGGCCCGCAAGGGCTCGACGCACGGCTATGACACCGTCGATCACAGCCAGCTTAATCCGGAGCTCGGCGGCGAGGCCGGCTTCGCGCGACTGAGCGAGGCGCTGACGCAGAACGACCTTGGCCTCATCATCGATTTCGTGCCGAACCATGTCGGCGTCCACTTTGCCGACAATCCCTGGTGGCTGGACGTGCTGGAATGGGGCCAGACTTCGCCGCACGCAGTTTCCTTCGACATCGACTGGGATCTGCTGCCCTACCGCGCCCGCGACGGCGTGCTGCTGCCGATCCTCGGCGCCTCCTATGGTGAAGCACTTGAGCGCGGCGAGATCGACCTGCGCTACGATTCCGACGAAGGCAGCTTCTCGGCCTGGTATTTCGAGCACCGCCTGCCGATCGCGCCGGAGCGCTATGGTGAAATGCTGCGCATGATCGTGAAGGAGGCGGACGCGGCCGAGAGCGAAGCCGGCAAGCGCCTGCTGTCGCTGGCGGCACGCTACACGGGACTGCGCCGCCCCAACCGCAAGGAAGCGCCCGGCTTCAAGGCGGAGCTTAGGGAGATCGCAGGCAGCGCCGACATCGTCGCGCGCGGTCTCGGCGCCTATCGTGCCGCCAAGGACCGCCCCGCGCAGACGCTGGCGCTGCATCACCTGCTGGAACGTCAGCACTACAAGCTCGGGCACTGGCGGCTTGCCTCCAGCGATATCAACTATCGCCGCTTCTTCGACGTCAACGGGCTCGCCGGCCTGCGCGTCGAGGACCCCGGCACGTTCGCCGCCACGCACCGGCTGGTGAAGCAACTCATTGCCGAGGGCAGACTGCAGGGCATCCGCCTCGATCATATCGACGGCCTGCGCGATCCTGCGCAATATTGCCAGCGGCTGCGCCGGCTGGTGCGCGACGCGCAGGGCACGACGAAGCCGTTCTATACGGTGATCGAGAAGATCCTGTGCGAGCACGAGCGTCTGCCGCATCTCGCCGGCATCCAGGGCACCACCGGCTATGAGTGGATGAACGCCATCACTCACGTTCTGGTCGACGCCAAGGGGCTTGAGGCCCTGGACGAAACCTGGCGACAGATCAGCAATCGGCCGCCACGGCTCGCGCCTTACGTCAAGGACGCCAAAAGGCGCGTGCTTGAGACGCTGCTGACCAGCGAATTCACAGTTCTGACGCGCCTGCTTGCGCGCATCGCCAATGGGCACTACTCGACCCGCGACTTTTCCGCCGACAGCCTGCGGCAGGCACTCGAGCTCTATGTGCTGCATTTCCCGGTGTACCGCACCTACCTGACGACAAGTGCGCCGACGGCGAACGATCGTAAGCTGATCGACGACACCATTGAGCACGCTCGCCGGGAATGGTTCGCTGCGGACGACGGCATCTTCGACTTCCTGCGCGACGCGCTCACCATGGACCTGCTCAAGCCTGGCCGTCCCCCGCACAGCGCCCCGCGGGTGCGCCGCTTTGCGCTGAAGGTGCAGCAGTTCACCGGGCCGATGATGGCAAAGTCGCTGGAGGACACCGCGTTCTATCAATTCCACCGGCTGCTCGCGATGAACGAGGTCGGCGGTGATCCCGCGAGCAGCGGCCTCACCGTTCCCGCTTTCCACGAGATCATGCAGGCCCGCGCCAGGGAATGGCCGCAAGGAATGACGGCGACCGCCACCCATGACACGAAACGCGGCGAGGACGCCCGCGCGCGGATCGCGGCCCTGAGTGAAATTCCCGGCGAATGGACCAGCGCGGTGGCCCGCTGGAAGGTCCTGAACGCACCGCACATTGCGCTCGACGGCAATCTGCGTGCCCCGTCGGCAACGTTCGAATACATGCTCTACCAGACCCTGCTCGGCGCCTGGTCGCTCCAGGAGCCGGCCGACGCCGGTTTCGTCGAGCGCATCCAGGCCTATGCGCTCAAAGCCGCGCGTGAGGGCAAGGAGGAGACGAGCTGGCTCAACCCGCACGAGGCCTATGAGAACGGCGTCAAGAGCTTCATCGCGAAGGTCCTCGATCCCGCGCAATCCGGCGAATTCCTGGAGGCGCTGCAAACCCTGGCGCGCCGCGTCGCGCTGCTCGGCGCGCTGAACGCGCTGAGCCAGCTCACGCTCAAGGCGACATTGCCGGGCGTGCCCGACTTCTACCAGGGCACCGAATTCTGGGACCTGTCGCTGGTCGATCCCGACAACCGCCGCCCGGTGGATTTTTCCGCGCGACACGCAGCGCTGGACACGCTGGACGATCCGGATTGGAATGATCTGATCAAGAGCTGGCCAGACGGCCAGCTCAAGCTGGCCTGGACGCGGCACCTCCTCAAGCTGCGCAACGAACTCCCTGACGTCTTCGCGCGAGGGGATTACCAGCCGCTTCAGGTTCGGGGCGCGCACGCCGACCATGTCGTGGCCTTTGCCCGCCGCCACGGCCGCGCCGCGGCGATCGTCGTGGTCGGGCGCCAGTTCGCACCCTTCACGCAAGCAGGACGCGAATGGCCGATGCTAGATGGGTTCGACGCTGCCATCGACGTCACGGGCTACCACGTGCCGGGTCTTGCGGGCAACGATCTGCTGCTCGCGCAGGCGCTTGGCAATTTTCCCGCTTCTGTCATCTCGGCGCGTGCCGCGGGTGCGGCGAGGCCGATGCGACCGCGCGCCCGCGCGTGAACGCTAGCTTTTTTCGTCTTTGCCCAGCAGCAGCTGGCCGCGCTTGCGGATCGTGGCCTGCGCCATCTCGGCAAAGCGCTGCAACAGCCAGGGCAGCACCACCTGCACCTTGACGTGGTCGTCGGCGACATCGACCTGGCCGCTCGCGATCTGCCCCAGCGCGCGGATGCAAAAATTCATGCTGTCACCGCTCCAGCGCTCCTCCTCGACCTGCATCACCGGAATGCTGGCCGCGGCGCGGCCGAGCCCGGTCTTGAGCCGGCGCACCGCCTCCTCGCGGCCGAGACGGTGCGGAATGGAGACGACAAGCGGTGCTGACATGGCCCTGACCCGTAAGTGACTGATCCTCACATAGTCATGCCGGCCGGTGGGTCAAAGGTTCCATGCAAGCTGGCCGTGCAACCACTGTTTCATCGGGGGAACTTTAAAACCTGCGGCAAGTTGCCCTCGCACAACGGGACAGGCTGCAAACGACCCTTTCAAGAAGGGCTGGAGGAGATTCGCATGTCTATCGGTACGATCATTCTGATCATTTTGGTTATCGCCCTGCTCGGCGGCTTCAGCGGCATCGGCGGCGGTCCGTTTTACGGCACCGGCTATTATGGCGGCGGCGGCCTCGGACTTGTCATCGTCATTCTGCTGATCTTGCTATTGCTGGGACGGATTTAGCCGCTCTTGCAGGGTGGGTTAGCCGAAGGCGTAACCCACCATTGCTTCCGTGAATGCTGAACGAAGTAGGGTGGGCTACGCCTTCGGCTACCCCGCCCTACTTCACTTTCCCCGCGAGCTTCTTGATCGCCGCCTTGATCGACGCGGCTGCATCATCGTAGCCATCCCACGCCTTTGATCGCGTCAGCAATCCGGGTACCGTCCGCACCGTGTAGCGCTTCGGATCGAGATCGCTCTTTACCTGCGCCCACGTGACGGGCATCGACACGGTTGCACCATCTCGTGCGCGGGGGGAGAGCGGCGCCACCGCCGTCGACATCCGATCGTTGCGCAGATAGTCCAGAAAAATCTTCCCGTCGCGCAGCTTCTTCGACATGTTGAGCAGATAGCGCTCGGGCTCGTCACCCGCCATCCATTGGCAGACCCCTTGCGCGAACGCCTTTGCCTCCTTCCAGCTCACCTTGTCCCGTGCGCCGTGGAGCAGCGGCACGACCACATGCAGGCCTTTGCCGCCGGTGGTTTTGCAAAAACTCTCCATGCCGACATCGGTGAGGCGCTGCCGCATCTCCTTGGCCGCATCGACGACCTCGGGAAAATCAACATCCGGCGCCGGATCGAGATCGAACACCAGCCGGCCCGGCGTGTCATAAGCACCTGGCGCACAATTCCAGGGATGCAGCTCGACGCCACCGATCTGCGCCACGGCCGCGAGCCCCTCGAGGCGATCGATCTGCAGATAGGGCTTGCGATCGCCTGAGACCTTGGCGAGTTCGATCAGATTCGAGGTGCCCTGCATGGCGTGGCGCTGGAAGAACTTCTCACCGCCAATGCCATCAGGCGCACGCACGATTGAGCAGGGACGGCCCTTGATATGCTCGATCATCCAGGAACCGATCGCCTCGAAATAGCGCGCGAGATCGAGTTTCGTCACGCCCTTGCCGTCGCCGCCGTCCGGCCACAACTCCTTGTCCGGCTTGGAGAGCACGACGCCCATCACTTCGGCACCGCCGCTTGCCTTCGGCCGGGCGGCAGGCCTGGGTCTGCCCCGTGACCTGGTGGAAGGCTCGGCAAGCTCGGTATCGGCGGGCGTTTCGGCCTCGACCTCCTCCGCCGGCTTGTCCTGCCGCAGACCCTTGAAGGCGGCCTGGCGGATATTGCCGTCGGCGGTGAAGCCGGCGAACTCGATTTCGGCCACGAGCTCCGGCTTCAGCCAGTGCACCTCGCCCGTCTTCTTCGGCGCATTCTTGCCGCCGAAGGGGCTTTGCTTGGCCTCCATGGCCTTCAACGACGGCAAGATGCGCTTGACCTTGTCGGCGCCGAAGCCGGTGCCGACCATGCCGACGAAGGCGAGATGATCACCGCGATGCACGCCCGCCATCAGCGAGCGAAATTTACCGTTGGTGGTCTTCCAGCCGCCGATCACGACTTCATGCCCGGCACGGCATTTGGCCTTGGTCCAGCTTTCTGACCGTCCCGAACGGTAAGGCGCATCGAGCTTCTTCGACACCACGCCTTCGAGCTCGAGCTTGCAGGCCGATCGCAGCACCGCATCGCCGCCGCTTTCGAAATGCTCGACATAACGGATCTGGCTCGATTTCTTCTTGCGTGCTTCCAGCAACTCCTTGAGGAGGTCTTTCCGTTCACCGAGCGGCAGGCGGCGATAATCGATTCCCTCGGTGAACAGGAGATCGAAGGCGAAGAAGATGAGATCTTCGGTCTTGCCATCGGATAGTGCTGCCTGGAGCGAGGAGAAGTTCGGCGCACCATTATGGTCGAGCGCGACGATCTCGCCGTCGATCATCACGTCCGGCAGCACGCTTGCTTCCTTCGCAATACTTGCGAATTTTCCGGTCCAGTCGAGGCCCTTGCGCGTCTTCAACGTCGCCTCGCCGCCCTCGACCCGAAGCTGCACGCGGTAGCCGTCGAACTTGATCTCGTGACACCAGCCATCGCCACCCGGCGGGCGCTCGACCGACGTGCAGAGCTGCGGCGCCACGAAATCCGGTATCTCCGCCGCCTTCTTCGCGGTCGCGGTCGTGGCTTTCTTCTTTGCCGTCTTGCCGGTCTTCAACGCCGCGCGCGGCGCCGGCTTGACCGTGCGCCCTTTCGCTTCTTCGGCCCGATTGGACTGCCAGACCGCGTCGGCCTTGGCATTGGCGCCCTTCGCCAGCATGAACGGTCTTGGCGCGCGTCCCTTGCCTCCGGCGATCTGATCCATCGCGCGGCCGGAGGCGACCGACTTGTCCTCCTCGAGAATGTCGTTGTCTGCGCCCTCACGGACATGTTCGTCGCGGTGCTTGATCAGGAGCCAATTGGTGCGCTTCCCGCCGGTGCGGTCGTTGCGCATGCGCACCAGCACCCAGCTGCCGTGCAGCTTCTCGCCATGCAACGTGAACTTGAGGTCGCCCTTCTTGAACCCGCGTTCGGGATCCTCGGATTCCCAGGTGCCGCGGTCCCACAGCATGACCGTGCCGCCGCCATACTGGCCCTCCGGGATCGTGCCCTCGAAGTCACCATAGTCGAGCGGGTGGTCCTCGACCTCGACGGCCAGCCTCTTGTCGTGCGGGTCAAGCGAGGGCCCTTTCGTCACCGCCCAGGACTTGAAGACGCCGTCGAACTCGAGCCGTAGATCGTAGTGCAGTCGCGTCGCATCGTGCTTCTGGATCACGAAGCGTCGCTGCTTCGAGGGCACCGCTGCCGTTTTGCCCGACGGCTCCGGTGTCTTCTCGAAATCACGTTTCTGTCGATACTTAGAGAGCTTTTGCAGCACGACTGATCCCGGATTCTCTTTTGGCGTGAAAGCCTATCACGGCCCACAACCCACCCGGAACCAAAACCCCACGGGACGGTTGGGGTTCCAAAATGACTCGAAGACGCTGGAGAACGGAATGGCCCCGCGCGCCTATTGGAAGGGAACGTTGAAGCTCTCGCTGGTCAGTTGCCCCGTTGTGCTTTATCCGGCGACCACCGCGGCCGAGAAGACGCGGTTTCACATGATCAACCGCGAGACCGGCAACCGATTGAAGCAGCAGATGATCGACGCCGAGACCGGCGACGTCGTCGAGAGCGATCAGAAAGGACGCGGCTACGAGCTACGCAAGGGCAAATATGTCGAGATCGAGCCGGAGGAGCTCGAAGCGGTCCAGATCGAGAGCAACCACACCATCGACATCGAAAGCTTCGTGCCGAGCGACGAGATCGACCAGCGCTATCTCAACCATCCCTATTATGTCGCGCCCGACGGAAAGGCTGCGATCGACGCCTTTGCCGTGATCCGCGATGCCATGAAGGACCAGGACCGCGTGGCGCTCGCCAAGATCGTGCTCACCAATCGCGAGCATATCATCGCGATCGAGCCGCTTGGCAAGGGCCTGCTCGGCACCACCCTGCGCTTCCCGTACGAGCTGCGCGACGAGGGCCAGTTCTTCGACGACATCAAGAGCCCGAAGATCACCAAGGACATGGTGGAGCTCGCCGGCCATATCCTCCAGACCAAGACGGCCCATTTCGACCCCAGCAAGTTCAAGGACGAATACGAGAACGCGCTAAAGGCACTGGTGAGGCGCAAGGCCAGCGGCAAGACAATCGAACTGCCGGAGCCTGAGGAGAAGCCGAGCAACGTCGTCAACCTGATGGATGCGCTGAAGCAGAGCTTGAAGGGACGCGGCGGGAAGAAGACGTCGGGAAAGTCTCATGCCCGCCGCACGAGGGGACGGCAACGTAGCGCGAAGAAGACGCAAAGGGCCGCGGCGGGGCGTCGCAAGGCGGGTTGATTTACTCCGTCATTGCGAGCGTAGCGAAGCAATCCAGAACCTTTCCCGAGAGACAGTCTGGATTGCTTCGCTGCGCTCGCAATGACGATGCTGATGGAGGCTCGCGCCACAATCTCCGTCGTGGCTGCCGCAAGCAGCTAATCCCCCGCCCTTAGCCGATACCCGATCCCGGTCTCCGTCAGCACATATTGCGGCCGTTCCGGATCGGCCTCGATCTTCTGGCGGAGCTGGCGGACATAGACGCGCAGGTATTGCGCATCCGTCAGTTCGTCCCAGAGCTCCCTAAGCAGGAAGCGATGGGTCAGCACCTTGCCGGCATGCTGCACCAGCACGCGCAGGAGATCGTATTCTTTCGGCGACAGTTTGACGTCCCGCTCGCCGACCTTGACGATGCGGCGCACCAGATCGACGGAGAGGTCAGCAGTGCGGAACACCGGGCGCTCGCCCTGGACCTGAAGCTGGTGCCGCAGCGCGGCGCGCAGACGTGCCAGGAGTTCGTCCATACCGAACGGTTTGGTCAGGTAATCGTCGGCGCCGAGATCGAGCGCCTGTACCTTGCCGGCCTCGTCGCCGCGGCTCGATAGCACCACGATCGGCACAGCTTCATTGCGGGCCCGGATGGTGCGCAGCAGCTCATGGCCCTGGATGTCGGGCAGGCCGAGATCAAGAATGATCAGCGCGGGTTCTTCGACAAGCTTTTCCAACGCCATCTTGCCGTTCGACGCCTCCAGGATTTCATAGCCTTGCGTCGAGAGCCCCATCCGCAGCAACTTGCGGATCGGCGGCTCGTCGTCGATGACCAGCACCTTGATCGGGGCAGCACTCATGCGGCGGTGTCCAATGCCTGGGTCTGGGCCGGAATGGGCAGACGGATGGTCAGAACCGCGCCGCTCCGGTCGTTGCGATTCGCGGCCGAGATCGTGCCCCGCATCGCCTCGACGAAGCCGCGGGAGATGGCGAGCCCGAGCCCGGTGCCGGGACGGACACGATCCCCCTTCTGCGCGCGATAGAACTTGTCGAAGACGCTCTCAAGCTCCTCGGGCGGAATACCGTCGCCCTCGTCGGCAATCTGGAGCACCACGTGATCGCTGTTGCGCCGGCTGCGGATCGAGACCGTCATGTCGGGCGGCGAATATTTGGCGGCGTTGTCGAGCAGGTTGAACAGCACCTGCTCAAACAGCACCGCATCGAGCTGGAGCATAGGAAGGTCTGCGGCCAACACCAGTTCGACCTTGTGGGCGGTGAGGATCTTGGCTGCACGCCGTAGCGCGCTACCGACGATCTCGCCGAGATCGTGCAACGCGGTGTTGGGCACGATGGCGCCGGATTCAAGCTTGGTCATGTCGAGCAGATTGGCGATGAAGCGGTTGAGCCGTTCGGATTCGTCGATCACCGTGGCAAGCAGGTCGCGCTTTTCGGTGTCGGAGAGCGCGCTGGCGAGATCGCGCATGGTCGAGGCCGCACCTAGCACGGATGCGAGCGGCGTCTTCAAATCATGCGAGATCGAGGTCAACAATGCAGAACGCAACCGCTCGGATTCGACGGTGCGCTTGACGCGATCGACGTCCTCAACAAGCAGCACGCGCTCGATCGCCAGCGCACCCTGGTCGACCAGCGCATCGAGCAGGCGGCGCTGGTCCGGGGTCAGCAACGGGCCGGTGCGGTCGTTGTCGATGCCGATGACGCCGATCGGGCCGCGCCCGGTGCGCATCGGCAGGAACAGCCGTTTTGCGCCCGGCAACGTGTCCGAGCCGCGGCCTGCGGGGCGGTCGTTGCTGCAGGCCCAGTTGGCGGCGGCAAGGTCAGCCTGATCGAGATCGTCCTCGGGCGGATAGCCTGATTTCACCGTGAGCAGGCCTTCCTCCGGCAGCAGCAGCACCACACGGACTTTCAGCATCAGCGCGATCTGGTAGGCGGTCGCCCACAGCACGTCGTCGAGCGTGCCGGTGCCGGCGAGCTTGCGGCTGAAAGCGTAGAGCTGCTCGGTGGTCCTGATGCGGCCGATCGCGGTGTCAGCCTGGGTGCGGACCCGCCCGGCGACATTCGACACCACGAACGCAATCAGCATGAAGAAGAAGAACGCCGCGACATTGGTCGGATCGGTGATCGTGAAGGTATAGACCGGCGGCAGAAAGAAGAAATTGTAGGAAAGCGACGCCGCGACACTCGCAAGCAACGACGGCCACAATCCGTGGCGCACGGCAACGGTCACCACGGCGCTGAGGAACATCAGGTCAACGTTTTCGATACCGACATACGGCTTGATGGCGACGGCGGCAGCAAGACCAAGCGCGGTGATCCCGAGCGCCTTCAGATAGGGCCGGGCATCGAACGGGTCTGATCGCGCTGCCGTCTGCACCGCCGTCTTCGGCGCCGGCTCGCTCGTGAGCTCGTCGCCGGGAATAACGTGAACGCTGATATTGCCGGACCGGCGCACCAGATCATGCACGACGGAGCCGCGCGTCATCTCGAACCAGCGCGAGCGCGTCGACTTGCCGATCACGATCTGGGTGACGTTGTTGCCCTGCGCGAAGTTGACGACGTCGTCGGCGAGGCGGCGGCCGACGCCTGGAATCGTCAGCGCCTCGCCACCGAGCGATTCCGCGAGCCGGAGCGTGTCGGCCAGCCGATCGCGCTGCTCATCCGACAATTGCAGGGACCGCCGCGTCTCGATCGAAACCGCAGTGAACGGCGCGTGCAGCCGGTCGGCGAGCCGTTTGGTGTAACGCACGAGGCCAGCCGCGCGCGGATCTTCGCTGACGCAGACGAGGATGCGCTCGCTGGCGGCCCAGGGGCCCGAGATCGCATTCGCCTGCATGTGACTGAGAAGTTGCTCGTCGACCCGTTCGGCCGTGCGCCGCAAAGCGAGCTCGCGCAGCGCGGTGAGGTTGCCCGGCGAGAAATAATGCTCCAGCGCCCGCTCCGCCTGCTTGGGAACATAGACCTTGCCTTCCTTCAGGCGCTGGATCAAATCGTCGGGCGTGAGGTCGATCAGCTCGATCGCGTCGGCGCAGTCGAATATGGAATCCGGCACTGTCTCGCGCACCCGCACATGGGTGATCTGGGCAACGACGTCGTTCAGGCTTTCGATGTGCTGGACGTTGACGGCGGTATAGACGTCGATGCCGTGTGACAGCAGCTCCTCGACGTCGAGATAGCGCTTGGGATGGCGGCAAAGGGGACCGTTGGTGTGGGCGAGTTCGTCGACCAGCGCAATTTTCGGCCGGCGCGCGATCACGGCATCGAGGTCCATTTCCTCGATCACCTGGCCGCGGTAGTCGAGCCTCTTGCGCGGGATCACCTCCAGCCCGCGCACCAGCGCCTCGGTCTCGGCGCGGCCATGGGTCTCGACGAAGCCGACCACGACATCGATGCCGGCCTTGCGCCTGGCATGTGCGCTTTGCAGCATCTCATAGGTCTTTCCGACGCCGGGAGCGGCGCCGACGAAGATCTTCAGCTTGCCGCTCGCACTCTCCTCCCTGCGCGCTGCTTCCAGCAGCGCCTCGGGCGACGGACGTTGTTCTGGATCGCGGCGCTCTCGGACCATGGTGCCAGTATAATCACCCTGATGCCACGAGCCTAGACCGCTACTTCGCGGCCACACGATCGAGCGCGAGGTTCAGCGCCAATACGTTAACGCGGGGTTCGCCAAGCAGGCCGAGCAAACGGCCTTGGGTGGCGGAGGCCACCAGCTGCTTCAACGTGTCCTCCGGCATATTCCGGGCCTTGGCGACGCGCGGTACCTGGAATTGTGCCGCCTCCGGCGAGATGTCCGGGTCGAGACCGCTGGCCGAAGTGGTCACCAGGTCCACCGGCACCGCGGCGTTGGAATTCTCGCCCCTGAGCTTGTCCACGTCTTCCTTCAGCCGGTCCGCCAACGCCTTGCTGGTCGGACCGAGATTGGATCCGCCCGAATTGGCCGCGTTGTAGGGTGCCGGCACCGTCTTGGTCGAATCATTCGGGTCTGGCGCCAACGTCGCCGAGGGACGGCCGTGGAAGTACTTGTCGTCCTTGAACTCCTGCCCGATCAGGGCGGAGCCAACGACCTTGCCGTCCTTCTCGATCAGGCTGCCCTGCGCCCGTGCGGGGAAGAGCGCGCCGGCAATAGGCGTCATTGCGAGCGGATAGGCCAGACCCGTGATGACGGTGAGCACCAGCAGGAGGACGATGGCGGGGCGTATTTCTCTGAGCATGTGTTTCTCCTATTTCTTCCGTCATTGCGAGCGAAGCGAAGCAATCCAGAGTCTTTCCGCAGAGGCAGTCTGGATTGCTTCGTCGCTTCGCTCCTCGCAATGACGGGGTTATGCCAAATGCAAGGCGGTGACGACGAGGTCGATCGCCTTGATGCCGATGAAGGGAATGACGATGCCGCCGAGCCCGTAGATCAACAGGTTGCGCCGTAGCAGCGCGCCGGCACCGACCGCACGGTAGGCAACGCCCTTCAACGCCAACGGGATCAGCGCAACGATGATCAACGCGTTGAAGATGATTGCCGACAGGATGGCGCTCTGCGGGCTCGACAGGTTCATGACGTTGAGCACGTTGAGCTGCGGGTAGAACGCCAAAAACATCGCCGGGATGATCGCGAAATACTTGGCGACGTCGTTGGCGATCGAGAATGTCGTCAGCGCGCCTCGTGTCATCAGCAACTGCTTTCCGATCTCGACCACCTCGATCAGCTTGGTCGGGTTGGAATCGAGGTCGACCATGTTGCCGGCCTCTCGCGCGGCCTGGGTACCGGTGTTCATGGCGACACCGACGTCGGCCTGCGCGAGCGCCGGCGCGTCGTTGGTGCCATCGCCGCACATGGCCACCAGCTTGCCCTTGGCCTGCTCGTCGCGGATCAGCTTGAGCTTGTCCTCTGGGGTTGCCTGCGCCAGGAAATCATCGACGCCGGCTTCCGCCGCGATTGCCGCGGCCGTCATCGGATTGTCGCCGGTGATCATGACGGTGCGAATGCCCATGCGGCGCAGCTCGGCAAAGCGCTCGCGGATGCCACCCTTGACGATGTCCTTGAGCTGGATGATGCCGAGCAGCTTGCCGTCCCTGGCAACCGCCAGCGGCGTACCACCGGCCTTGGAGATCTCGTCCGCAATCGTCTGCACCTCCCGGCCAATATCCGAAAGCACCGCAGGCTGGATGGCGCGGACCGTGTTGCCTGAAGCAACCGCCAGCGGCGCGCCGCCACCGACATAGTTGAGCATGGCATCGACCGCGCCCTTGCGCACCGATGAGCCGCCGGCATCCACGCCGCTCATGCGGGTCTGCGCCAAGAACGGGATGAAGGTGGCGCCCAGCTCGGCCATGTCGCGGCCGCGGATGCCGTGTTTCTCCTTGGCCAGCACGACGATCGAACGGCCTTCCGGGGTCTCGTCGGCGAGCGATGCGAGCTGGGCCGCGTCCGCGAGCTCCTGCTCGGTCACGCCGCGCACCGGGCTGAAGGAGGTCGCCTGGCGGTTGCCGAGCGTGATGGTGCCGGTCTTGTCCAGCAACAGCGTGTCGACATCGCCGGCCGCCTCGACCGCGCGGCCGGACATCGCCAGCACGTTGAAGCGCACCAGGCGGTCCATCCCGGCGATGCCGATTGCCGACAACAGCGCACCGATCGTGGTCGGGATCAGGGTCACGAACAGCGCGACCAGCACAATCACCGAGATCGAGCCGCCGGCATAGGCCGCATAGCTCGGAATGGTGACGGTGGCGAACACGAAGATGATGGTGAGGCCGGCCAGCAGGATGTTGAGCGCGATCTCGTTTGGCGTCTTCTGCCGCTCGGCGCCCTCGACCAGCTTGATCATGCGGTCGATGAAGGTCGAACCTTGAGCTGCCGTGATCCGCACGCGGATCCAGTCGGACAGCACCTGCGTGCCGCCAGTCACCGCCGACCGGTCGCCGCCGGATTCGCGGATGACAGGCGCGGGATTCGCCGGTGATCGCGGCCTCGTTGACGGAGGCGACGCCCTCGATCACCTCGCCATCGGAGGGAATGGTATCGCCGGCCTCGACCAGCACGATGTCATCGACCTTGAGGCTCGTGCCCGGCACGAGATTGAAGGCTCGGCCGGCACCACTCAGGAGCTTGGCCTGGCTCTCGGTGCGTGTCTTGCGCAGCGATTCGGCCTGTGCCTTGCCGCGGCCTTCGGCAACCGCTTCGGCGAAATTGGCGAACAGCACCGTGAACCAGAGCCAGAGGATGATCTGGAAGGTAAAGCCCAGGCCCGCACCTCCCGTAAGGACATCGCGCAGAAAGATCGCCGTGGTGAGCGCGGCCACGACCTCGACCACGAACATCACCGGGTTCTTCACCATCAGCCGCGGATCGAGCTTGGTGAAAGAGGCGCTAATCGCGGGCACCACGATGTTCGGGTCGAGCATCGCCGACATTGACGCGCGCTTATGCAGTTTCATCGTATCCATGGAGGTCGCTCCAACAATCAGAACAGGTTACCGGCGTTCATCGCCAGATGCTCGACGATCGGGCCGAGCGCGAGCGCCGGGAAAAAAGTCAGGCCGCCGATGATCAGGATCACGCCGACGACAAGCCCGACAAACAGTCCGCCCGTGGTCGGGAATGTGCCCGCCGACGGCGCGATCGATTTCTTGGCGGCCAGCGAGCCCGCAATCGCCATCGCAGGGACGATCATGAAGAAGCGGCCGACGAACATCGCGCTTGCCAGCGTAAGGTTGTAGAATAACGTGTTGCCGGTGAGGCCCGCGAAGGCCGAGCCGTTGTTGCCGGTCGCCGAGGTGAAGGCGTAGAGCACTTCGGTGAAGCCGTGCGGTCCGGCATTCGCCATCGAGGCGACCGCCACCGGATAGACCACGCCGACCGCGGTCCAGCCGAGATACATCAGCGGCAGCACCAGGATCGCGAGCATCGCCATCTTGACCTCACGCGCCTCGATCTTCTTGCCGACATATTCCGGCGTGCGGCCGACCATCAGGCCCGCCACGAAGATCGCCAGCACGACAAACAGCAGCATGCCGTAAAGGCCAGCGCCGACGCCGCCGACGATGATCTCGCCGAGCTGCATGTTGATCAGCGGAATCATGCCGCCGAGCGCGGTGAAGCTGTCATGCATGGCATTGACGGCTCCGCAGGATGCGGCCGTCGTGATCACGGCGAACAGCGAGGACGCGACGATGCCGAAGCGAACCTCCTTGCCTTCCATGTTGCCGCCGGTGAGACCGAGCGCATGAAGGGCCGAGGTGCCGCTGGCTTCCGCCCAATAGGTGACGGCAACGCCGCCGACGAACAGCACGCCCATCACGGCAAGAATGGCCCAGCCCTGGCGCTGGTTGCCGACCATGCGGCCGAACACGTTGGTGAGCGCGGCGCCAAGCGCGAAGATCGAGAGCATTTGCACGAAGTTCGACAGCGCGGTCGGATTCTCGAAGGGATGCGCGGCATTGGCATTGAAGAAGCCACCGCCATTGGTGCCCAGCATCTTGATCGCGACCTGGGAGGCGACCGGGCCGACCGCGATGGTCTGCTTGGCACCTTCGAGCGTGGTCGCCTCGACATAATCACCGAGCGTCTGCGGCATGCCCTGCGAGACGAGGAACAGCGTGTAGACGATGCAGATCGGCAGCAGCACGTAGAGTGTCGTGCGGGTAACGTCGACCCAGAAATTGCCGACAGTGCGCGCCGAGGCGCGTGAGAAGCCGCGGATCAAAGCCACCGCCAGCGCGATGCCGGTTGCCGCCGACAGGAAGTTCTGGTGCGTCAGGCCGAGCATCTGCACGAGATAGGACAGCGTGCTTTCGCCGCCGTAGTTCTGCCAGTTGGTGTTGGTGATGAACGAGATTGCGGTGTTGAAGGACAGATCCTCGGCCACCGCCCCCTGACCAGCCGGATTGAACGGCAGCACGGCCTGAAGCCGCATCACGCCGTAGATGATGAGGAATCCGCCGACGTGGAACAGCAATATGGCGACCGTGTAAGTCAGCCAATGCTGCTCGCGCTTCTCGTCGACGCCGGAGAACCAGTAGATGCCGGCCTCGATCGGACGCAGCACCGGCGACAGGAACGTCCGCTCGCCGTTGAACACGCGCGTCATGTACCAGCCGAGCGGCTTGGTCAGCGCGACGATGATGCCGCAGAAGAGAATGATCTGGAGCCAACCGATCATAGTCATGGAATCAACCCTTCAGGCTTGGTGCCCGGCGCATAAGCGGCGGGAGCACCGATAGCAGGCAGGCGACGAGCACGGCGTCCGCCAGCAGTAATTCGAGGAGAAGCGGCACGGTCAGAACCGTTCAGGCCGAAGCAGCGCGTAAGTGAGGTAGATCAGGAGGCCAAACGAGACGGTGCCGGCGAGCGCATAATCGAAAATCATGGTCCGCTCCCTCAAAGACGTTCGCAGGCGTAGGTGTAGCCGATCGCGAGGGCGAAGAAGCCGAAGCCCAGCCCCAGCATCATCAAAATGTCCATCATGGCGATACTCCTTGCTAGACGATATCCGGCGTAATCAATCTCTGGATGCCGGCAGGCCGCTTGCTCCGCGCGAATGCAACGGGTGTCTGCGCCCGGCCGGGACTTTCACCGTGCTGAAGTCCCACCGTGTACATAGATTTTCGAGATGAAGCCGATGGCGAAATTATAGGAATCTCATAAAGGCCGGCACGTCTTCGCCAGCGGCCATGCGACACTGACAACGCATTCCAGGCGGTCTTTCCGGGCAGGTGGCGCAGCGACGCGATCCACCGTCACCATCGCTACCCATCCTTAAGGCAGACTGTGGGGAAGGTCTTTTCAAAATGCCGGTTTCTATAAGCCTTCACCTTCGGTGGCGATGACAGTCGAGAATGAGCGCTGTCTTTTGCCTCTTACCCGGAGGCATACGCACACTTATGAAATGCTTATATCTCTCGCCCGCTCCTCATCTCGTTTTCAAACGTGCTTCCAGCCATCTTGGGCATGCCGGCCGACTGACCGACACCAATTCCAGGAGGCCTGAACATGACCGCCGCACTCCGACATTACGATCCACCTTCGTTCAGCGAACGCCTGCGCGATGCGCGCGCAATGACGCGACCGTTGATGCTCGAGATCATCGACCACGCCTGTCGGCACTTCCCCTCGCTTGGACAAAACGGCCGCACCGCGCGCGTCATGCGACTGCTCGACGCAGAAGCCTGGGCCGATGCCGCACTGGCACTGATGGAGCTCGAGCTGCCGACGTGGCAGGTCCGCCGCATCGCCTACGACGAGGGCGAGTGGCACTGCGCGCTCTCGCGCGAGCGCGAGCTGCCGGACTGGCTGGATGCCGCGGTCGAAGCGCGCCACGCGGATCTTTCGTTGGCCCTGCTGTCGGCCTTCATCGAGGCCCAGGCATTGGCCGCGGAGATGTCACGGCCCAGCGTTCCTTCTGTTCGTGCGCCGCTGGATTCGCTTTACGAACCTGTCGTCTGTGACAATTTCGGCTAGAGCGGCCTGACGGGTTCGGCGGGCTCACGCCTTTCCGACCTTCCTATGAGATCGTCGCGTGGCCTCCCTCGAAATCATATTCGCAAGGAAAGATATTGAGTCTGCAGGCGCGGTCGATGCTGCCGCCACCTGTAGCGATCAGAAGGAATATCGAAGTGAAACTCATCGAACCTCCCTCGTGCAGCGCCTTCCACCATCGTCTTCATTGGCAGGAACAGTCGCGGCCATTGGATCGCGCAGGAGCAGAACGGCCTCTATGGCGGCCTGTTCGTCAGCCGCGCGCAGGCCATCAAATATGCGCTATTCGAAAACGGACAGCATCCCGAGACCATCGTCGAGCTGCCACGCGAGATCGAACTCGACATGGGCAAGAGCGGCAACAGCAGTATCTCGCGGCACGCCGCCTGAGCCGGCGCCTTCGAGCGAAAAGCCATGTTCATCCCTCCCTCAGCTTGGTTCACCGGCATCATTCCGGACGTACCGACCCCGTTCGACGCGGCTGACGCCATCGATCTCGAGGCGTTCGCCGCGCTCTGCGAGCGCCAGGTTGCGGCTGGCGTCCCCGCTCTGGTGATCTGCGAGACGGTCGGCGAGGCGCCAACGCTCTCGCCCGCCGAGCAGGAGCTCGTCATTCGCACTGCTGTCGACGTCGTCCGCGGTCGCGCGCGAATTATCGCCGGCGCGATGTCGAATGCGACCGGCCACGCCATCGAACTCGCGCGGCGCGCGGAGGCTGCGGGTGCCGATGCCATCATGTCGGCCGTGCCCGCCTATAACAAGCCGATGCAGGAGGGGATGCTCGCGCATTTTCGCGCCATTGCCGGTTCGACCGGTTTGCCGATGATCCTGCACGATGTTCCCTCGCGCACGCTGCGTCCGCTGGCGGACGAGACCATCGTGCGTCTCGCGGAATCCCGGCAATTCGCCGGCTTACGCGACGGCAGCGGCGATATCAGTCGCCCGATGCGCTTGGGTCGGCTTCTGCCGGCCAGCTTTCGCCTGCTGTCCGGCGACGATACCACCGTCTTCAGCTTCATCGCGAGCGGCGGCGATGGCGCGATCTCGGAGATTGCCAATGTCGCCCCGGATCTCTGCCGGACGATCTTCTCACAGGCGAGGCAGGGCCGCCTGCAATCGGCGCGCTACCTGCACAAGCGCCTCATCCCGCTTATCGCCTGTCTCTCTCGGGAGAGCCCGGCGGCGCTGAAATGCGCCTTGAGCATCCTCGATCTGATGCGGCCGGATACTAGGCTGCCGATCATGCCGCTGAACGACGTTGCGCGAGCGGAGGTCGCCCGAGCAATCGCCGCGATCGCCGACGAGGAGCTGAACGATAGCGTCGGAGCGTAGGCACGGCACTTATGACGTTCCTATATCGCTGCACGGACAGTCGTCTCGCATTCCTATGCTTCGACATCCATCATACGAGCCAGGGTCGGAGCGGCCGTATCGCCGCACCACGCATAAGGACTTCCAACATGTCGATGCTGACACATGGCTTTGACCGGCACTTTGGGAAGGTCGAACGCCCGGTACGGATCTCGATGGCACGCAAGGCCCAGCTCAAGCGCCTGGCATTACGCGCGCTGGGCGTGCTCTCGATGGGCAGCGTGCTCACCGCGCTCATCGCGTTGAAGACAGCGATCCATGTCTGGCACCTGCACGCCTGACCAGAATGGCAGACCATCATGACCTTGCAGATGTGTGAGGAGGCCGCGATGGCGGCAATCGCGCTTCAAGCTGCCCCTCGCGCGCCCGAGGCCCGGCAGACGCCAGTGTTGCTCAAGTCGCTCGATCCCGATGTCGTCAGCGCCTCCATTCCCGCGTTCTTCATCGGGCGCAACGCGGCCGGCCTCTGGGTTGTCCGGGAAGCGAACGGGCGCATCGGCGGCCTGTTCCTGTTAAAGAGTTCGGCGGTCGATTTCGCCAACCGGCAGAGCAAGCCGGCAAGGTGCGCGCTGGTGTTTCCCACCGGGATTTTTGAGCTCGACATCGAGAACCGCGGCAATCCGCTGATCGTGCTGGCCGCACGATTGCTGGAGGGGCCAAGCGGCTCGCGGCGCTCGTCGCCGCAAGGCGACAGACATGATCGAGCTCAAGATCATCATGCTGATCGCCCTGATAGGACTGCTGCTCCTCGGCATGCGTCTCACCGCAGCCCCGACTTCGGACGGCTAGCATGCAGCTCCTCAAGGGAAATCTCGAGCAGGTGGTCGCCACGACGATCCTGACCATGACGCTGAGCCTGGTCTGGGGCGCGATCCTGACGATCGTGATCACGCTCGTGGCGCGGGGGCTTGGGATCTAGCCTCTCGTCGCCACGCGTACGGCAATCGAGCGGGAATTGACTATGGTTGCCTGCGAGGCAAGCAACCGGGCGCGAACGGCGGTGGCGATCCTTGCTTGAGGCTGCGTATCCCGCCAAAAACGCTCGTCCGATCTGGCGCAATTTCACGGAACCGTGTAGAGCGATTTCATGAGCATCAGCAACGTCAATGTCGTCGCCCATCCCCTGGTCCAGCACAAGCTCTCCCTGATGCGGGAGAAGGACCGCTCGACCAAGAGCTTTCGCGAGATCCTGAACGAGATTGGGATGCTGCTCGGCTACGAGGTGACGCGCGACCTGCCGCTGGAGCTGGTCGCGATCGAGACGCCGATCGCGCCGATGCAGGCGCCCAAGATCGCCGGCAAGAAGCTCACGCTGGCTCCGATCCTGCGCGCGGGCGTCGGCTTCCTCGACGGCATGCTGGCGCTGATGCCCTCGGCGCGCATCGCCCATATCGGGCTCTACCGCGACCCCGAGACGTTGCAGGCCGTGGAATATTACTTCAAGGCGCCGCAGGATCTGTCGGACCGCACCGTGATCCTGATGGATCCGATGCTGGCGACCGGCAACTCGGCCTGCGCCGGCGCCTCCCTGCTCAAGGCGCGTGGCGCCCGCGACATCCGCTTCGTCTGCCTTCTGGCCGCGCCCGAAGGCATCGCGCAGTTCCAGAGCGAGCATCCCGACGTGCCGGTCTGGACCGCCGCGATCGACGAGCGGCTCAACGACCACGGCTACATTGTGCCGGGCCTGGGCGACGCCGGCGACCGGATGTTCGGCACCAAGTAGACAGCTTTGCGCGATCGGGTTAGTCCGGTTGCCATGAACGCCAATGATTTTTCGCTGCAATCCCTGATCGGAACCGAGGCCGCCGCCGATCCGGCCTTCGTGTTCGACGGCACGCCGCTCCTGCGCGCGGAGTTCTCAGAAAAGATCGAGCAGACCGCCGCCTGGCTTGCCGCGCACGGTATCGGCAAGGGCGACGTCGTCGCGGTCTGGCTGGTCAACCGGATCGAATGGATCGCGCTGCTGTTCGCCGTCGCCCGCCTCGGTGCCATCATCGCCGCCGTCAATACGCGCTACCGCAGCGCCGAGGTCGCCCATCTCCTGAAGCTGTCCGGCGCCAGGCTGATGGTAGTCGAAGCCGAATTCCGCGCGATCGACTTTGCCGCCATCCTCGCCGACGTCGCCAGGGACGAAGTGCCTGCGCTACGAGAGATCGCGGTGGTCGGCGCGGATGCGATTCCCGCACACTGGCCGTGCGTGCGCTTCGATGCCTTCGACAGATCCTATCCGTCTGCCCCGCCGGCTCAGGATGATTTCGATCTGCCGGTTCTGCTCTACACGACGTCAGGCACGACCAAAGGACCAAAACTCGTCGCGCATTCGCAGCGGACGCTGGCGAGCCACGCCGTCTCCATTGCCACGGCGCTAAAGCTCTCGCCGCAGCGCCATTCGTTGCTGGCCATGCTGCCGCTCTGCGGCACCTTTGGCATGACAAGCCTGCTCGGCATCGTCGCAGCGGGCGCGACCGTCCATGTGCTCGACGCCTTCGAGGCGGCGCCGGCGCTGAGGATTCTCGGCGAATGCGGTATCACGCACGCATTCGGCTCGGACGAGATGTTCCGCCGCATCCTCGCCCTCACCGATGCACCGCGTCCGTTTCCGCCATCATCTCGAGGTCTGCGGCTTCGCCGCGTTCCAGCCCGGCTGGCGCGAGCTCGCCGCGGACGCCGAGGCCCGCGGCATGCCCCTGTTCGGCCTCTACGGCTCGAGCGAGCTGCAGGCGCTGTTCTCAATCGCACACTCCAGTGATGGCTTTGCTGATCGCATCGAGGGCGGCGGCTGGCCGATATCACCCGACACGAGGGTGCGCGTGCGCGACACCGAGACCGGCGAGCCCGCGGCTCAAGGTGTCTCCGGCGAGATCGAGATCAGCGCGCCGTCGCGCTTCCTCGGTTACTACAACAATCCCGAGGCGACACGCGACGCCATCACCGCGGACGGCTTCTTCCGCACCGGCGATATCGGCCGGCTGCGCGCCGACGGCTCCTTCGTCTACGAAACCCGCGCGGGCGACGCCATGCGGCTCGGCGGCTTCCTTGTCGCGCCCGGCGAGATCGAGGACGAGCTCAAATCGTGCCCCGGCGTTGCCGACGCCCAGGTCGTCGCGGGTCGATCTGAAGGGACAGGCGCGCTGCGTTGCCTTCGTGATCCCAGCCCAAGAACCCCACCACGAGCCGCCGCGGCAGGAAGCGTTGATCACGCGCCTGCGCGAGCGGCTCGCCGGCTACAAGGTCCCGGCGCGGATCTATATCGTGGAGGCCTTCCCCGTCACCGACAGCGCGAACGGCATCAAGATCCAGCGCGCCCGGCTTCGGGCCATGGCGATGGATCGGATCGCTGCCGAATAGCGTCTACGGGCTTCGCTTCATCGACGAAGCTGCGCCGATAGCGCGTCGCGGTGCCCGGGCGCCGCGATCGCGATCATGCGGCGCGCACGCTCGGCAAGGCCGCAGCCGCGCAGCTCGGCAACGCCCCATTCGGTGATGATGGCATCGACATCGGCGCGGGGGGTCGTCACTGTCTCGACATGGGCGACGATCCGGCTCGTGCCATCCGAAGCCGTCGCCGGCAGCGCGATGATCGCCCTTCCCCGAGGTGAGGCATTGGCGCCGCGCACGAAATCGAGCTGCCCGCCGATCGCACCGATCGCAACGCCATTCAGCGTCTCGGAATTGACGCTGCCATCGAGCCCGACCTGGAGCGCCGAGTTGATCGCGACCAGCCGGTTGATGCGGGCCAGCACGTCCTGGCCGTGTGTGTATGACGTCGGCCGCACCGAAACAGCGTTGTTCTCGTGCACGAAGCGATAGAGCCGCTGCGTCCCGATCACCTGGTTGGTAACCGTGATCCCGGCATCGATACCCTTCTCCGCATTCGTCACCGCACCGCGTTCGATCAGATCGACGACGGCGTCGTTGATCAGGCCGGAATGGATTCCGAGATTGCGTACATGCGAGAGCGAGGAGAGAATTGCGTCCGGAATTCGACCGACGCCGAACTGCAGCGTGCTGCCATCGTCGATCAGCCCCGCCGCATGCGCCGCAATGCGCCGCGAAACATCGTCCAGCGGCGGCGACGCCAGCTCGACTGGCGCACAGCGGGCCGGGACGCGCACATGGATCGTCACGTCCTCAGGCCACTCCGCTCCGAACGTAAAAGGCGCATCCGGGTTGATCTCGGCGATGACCAGGCGCGCACCGCGCGCGGCATCGATGACATAGTCGTTGGAGAGACTGGCGCTGAGCCGCCCCTTGGACTCCGCAAGCTGCACCAGAACGACATCGGCCTTGTGGCGGCGCGCGGCGAAGTCGGCGCAGAACGCGCTGTAGTTGCTCGGAATCAGATCGAGCCGTCCGGCCTTAGCGAGCCGCCGGGCATTGCCGATCACGCCATAGCTCAGGAACGACACGTTGGGCGCGGGGCCTGCGGGAAACGTCTCCGAGAACACCGGTCCGACCATCATGCGAAACGGTGGAAGATGTTCCGCCTGTGCCATCAGCACTTCTGTCAGCGTGACCGGCTCCGCAGTCGCCTGCCCGCACACGACGAGATCACCCTCACGGACCAGGCCGGAAAAGTCGATCGGCGACGCGGGCTCGAGCATCGCCCACCTCAATCCATCGGTTTGAGGCGCGCGGAGGACTCGCCGAGCAGCGTGCGCAATTCCGTCTTCACGATCTTGCCGTAGCTGTTCTTCGGTAGCTCGCCGGTGAGATAATAGTGCTTCGGCCGCTTGAAGCGCGCGATCCAGGCATTGCACATCTGGTCGAGCTCGTCCCGCGTGACCGCCCTATCCGCGACGGGAACGACGACGGCCACCACCTCCTCGCCCCATTCCGGATGGGGACGGCCGATCACAGAGACTTCGGCGACGGCCTCATGCCGCAACAGGACCTCCTCGACCTCGCGCGGATAGATGTTGGTGCCGCCGGAGATGATGACGTCCTTGGAGCGGTCCTTCAGCGTGAGGAAGCCGTCGGTGTCGAAGGCCCCCATGTCGCCGGTATAGAGCCAACCGTCGCGCAGTGTGTTCGCGGTCGCCTCGGAATTTTGCCAGTAGCCCGACATGACAGTATCGCCGCGCACGATGATCTCGCCGACCTCGCCAGCGGTGCAACGTCGCCGCCCGCCTCATTCACGGTGCGCACCTGTACGACGCCCTGCGCGATGCCAGCCGACGCCAGGCGCTCGGCATGACGCGGATGCCCAGCATCGACATGCATTGACTTCGGCAGGTACGTGATGGTCATCGGCGTTTCGCCCTGACCGTAGATCTGCGCAAGCTTTGGTCCGAACACGTTGAGCGCGGCCTTGCAATCGGCGACATACATCGGGCCGCCGCCATAGATGATCGTCTTCAGCCCCCGCGCGGTCGCGCCAGCTGCTTCCGCCGCGACGGTCAGGCGCCGCACCATGGTCGGCGCGGCAAAGAAGGAGATGCCGTCGCGCTTTGCCGTCAGCTCAAGGATCTCGTCCGGCTCGAAGTGACCGCTCTCGGGAATGATCTGCGCCCCCATGCCGAGCACGTGCGGCACCATGTAGAGGCCTGAACCGTGCGACATCGGTGCGGCGTGCAGCAGCGCCTCGCCCGGCGCGACCGGATTGATCTCGGCGAGATAGTTCAGCGCCATCGCAAGCAGATTGCGGTGGCTCAACACCGCGCCCTTCGGACGCCCGGTGGTGCCGCTGGTGTAGAAGATCCAGGCGGGATCTGTGCTCACGACATCGGCGATGGCAATGCCGTCAGTCTTTTCGAGACCACGATGCTCGGCCGAACCGATCTCGACGATGCGCGGCTTGGCCGCAACAAGCGCCGACGCTTCGGAGGCGACGCTCGCCATGTCCTCGGTCACGAAGACGACCGCCGCACCCGAGTTGTCGAGAATGAACGCGACCTCGCGCGGATGCAGCTTTGCGTTGATGGGAACGGCAACCAGCCCGGCATGCCAGCAGGCATAGAGACAGGCGACGTAGTCGGGCACGTTCTTCATCAGCAGCGCAATGCGGTCGCCCTTGGCCAAACCAAAGCGCTGCTGCAGCGATGCAGCCAGCGACGCCACCGTTGCAGCGAGCCGGCCGTAATCGGCAACCGGCGTCAACCCTTTGAGCACAACGCCGGCGCGGACGCATCGGCTTTGGCGGAACGCAGGAGATGGTGAGCGAGGTTCATTGGCGGCCCTGCCGAAAAGTCCGCGGGAAAACCTAGTATGACTTGGCCAGTCCAAGCACCTTTTCCGCAATAAAACTGAGCGCGAGCTGCGGGCTGACCGGCGCGATGCGCGGGATCAGAACTTCGCGCAAGTACCGCTCGACGTGGAACTCCTTGGCATAGCCGAAGCCGCCATGGGTCATCACCGCCTGCTCGCAGGCATGGTATCCGGCCTCACCTGCAATGTATTTCGCGGCATTGGCGGCGCCGCCGCAGGGCATGCCCTTGTCGTATTGCCACGCCGCCGACATCACCATCAGCCACGCCGCTTCGAGCTCGACCCAGTTTATGGCCAGCGGATGCTGGATGCCCTGGTTCTTGCCGATAGGCCGGTTGAACACAACGCGGGTCTTGGCGTATTCGGTGGCGCGCGACAGCGCGACCTTGCCGAGGCCGACCGCTTCCGCCGCGATCAGGATGCGCTCGGGGTTCATGCCTTCGAGGATGTACTGGAAGCCTTTGCCTTCTTCGCCGATGCGATCCTCCATCGGAATCTCGAAGTCCTCGAAGAACAGCTCGTTGGAATCGACGATCTTGCGGCCCATCTTCTCGATCTCGTGGACCTTGATCTTGTTGCGGTCGAAGTCCGTATAGAACAGGCTCAGCCCATGCGTCGGCGAGCGCACTTCCTCCAGCGGCGTGGTGCGCGCCAGCAGCAGGATCTTGTGCGCGACCTGCGCGGTCGAGATCCACACCTTCTGGCCATTGACGATGTAGCGGTCGTTCTTGGCGACGGCGCGGGTCTTGAGCTGCGTGGTGTTGAGGCCGGTGTTGGGCTCTGTGACGGCGAAGCACGCCTTCTCGCGGCCTTCGACCATCGGCGGCAGCATGCGCTTGCGCTGCTCCTCGGTGCCGAACACGACGACGGGATTGAGGCCGAAGACGTTGATGTGCACCGCGGATGCGCCGGACATCCCTGCGCCGGATTCCGCGATCGCGCGCATCATGATCGCGGCTTCGGTGATGCCGAGCCCGGAGCCGCCATAGGCTTCCGGCACGCAGATGCCGAGCCAGCCGGCGTCGGCCAGCGCCTTGTGGAAGTCGTGCGGAAAGCCGCCGTCATGGTCTTTCTTCAGCCAGTACGCATCGGGAAAGCCTTCGCAGATCTTTGCGATGGCGTCGCGAATGGCCTCTTGCTGATCGGTGAGCGCGAAATCCATGTTGGTCTCCTTGTGGAGGCTCGTTAGTTCTAGCGCCCCATCTGCGAGGGCAGCCAGAGGATGATAGACGGAAACGCCACCAGGATCGCAATGACAATCAGGTGCGCAATGAAATGCGGGAAGGTACCGTGGAACACCTCCGCGACCGGCCGCTTGGCATAGCGGGCGACGATGAAACAGTTGAGCCCGACCGGGGGCGTGATCATGCCGACCTCGGCGGTGACGATCTTGATGACGCCGAACCAGATCGGATCGAAGCCGAGCGTCTTGATCAGCGGCAGCACGATCGGCACGGTCAGCACCAGGATCGCGATCTGGTCCATGAAGGATCCGAGCACGATGTAGCCGCACAGGATCAGCGTGATGATGACCCAGCGCGAGGCCGGCAGCGAGCCGACCCAGGCGACAAGATCCTGGGTCACGTGGGTGAGCGTGAAGAAGTAGCCGAAGATCGACGCACCGACCAGGATTATGATGATCATGCAGGTGCCATGGCAGGCACGCAGCAGCGTCGCGTAAAGCGACGACGGCGTGATCTTGCCCTTGACGATCGCGAGCAGGAAGGCGCCGAACGCACCGAACGCGGAGGCCTCCGTCGGCGTGGCGACGCCGAGATAGATCGTGCCTGTGACAATCGAGAACAGCACCACCATTGGCGAAACCTGCCACAGCAGCGCGAATTTTTCGCGCCACGGCACCGACTTGGCGGGCGGCGCGCGCGATGGATCCTGCCAGACCAGGAAGTAGATCGTGGCCATGATGGTGATGGTGACGAGGATCGCGGGGATGATGCCGCTGACGAGCAGCTTGCCGATATTTACCTCGGCAAGGAGACCGAAGATGACGAGTGCGACGCTGGTCGGCAGCAGCATCGACAGCGTGCCTGATATCGCGACCACGCCTGCGGCCATCTTCGGCTCATAGCCCTGGCGGATCATCGCCGGCAGGCTGGTCGAGGACAGGGTTGCGGCCGAGGCCGTCGATGTGCCGCAGATCGCGCCAAAACCGGCGCCGGCCAGCGCGGTGGCCATGCCGAGCCCGCCGGGGATGCGGCCGACCCAGGCCGAGGCCGTTTTGAATAAATCGTCCGCGACACCCGACAGCAGCACGAGGTCCGCCATCAGCAGGAACATCGGGATGGTGATCAGCTCGTAGGAGGAGACGGTCGAGAGCGGCGCGGTTTGCAAAATGCCGAACAGTGTGCTCCAGCCGCCGACCATCACGAGGCCGACCGAACCGGAAAAGGCCATCGCGAAGCCGACGGGCGTGCCGAGTGCGAGCAGGCCGAACAGCAGGGCGAGAACGATGAAGGGTGTCATGAATGCCTGCCGTTACTCAAAGGATCGTGCTTCGCCAACGCCGGTCACCGGCGGCAGCGGATAGAGGTCACGGCCGCTGACGAGGCTCAGCAGATTGCCGACGAGCTGGAGCAGCAATCGCAGCACCAGCACGCCGCAGCCGAGCGGCACCAGCGCCGCCGAGATCCAGGTCGGCCAGGCAATCGCGCCAGCCAGCACGTCATGCTGCTCGTAATTTTCCACCGCACGCTCGAGGCCGACCTTGCAGATCAGGACGAAGACGAACAGGCCCACAAGCGCGGTGATGATCTCCGAGAGCCGCCGTCCCGCCGGCGAGAAGCGCGACAGCAGGATATCGACGCCGACATGGGCGTGCTCGCGCAGAGCGTCCGAGACCGTGAAGAAGAACACGCCGGCGAGGAGATAAAGCCCGATCAGATCGTAGGTGAAGGAGAACGGACGGTTCAGCGCGTAGCGCATGAACACGTCGGTTACGACAAGCAGCATGATCACGAACAGGAACACCACCGCGATCACCGTCAGCGCGCGTTCCAGCACGCCGAGCACATATCCCGCCCGCTTGATCACCTCTCGCGTCTCCTTCTTCCTTGTCGGATGACTTCGCGCCCTATTTGGCGCCGCCGGCGGCGAGCAGGCCTTCGAACTCCTTCAGCGCAGCGGACGCCTGCTTGCCACGGCTGTCGAGCCCAGCCGCCCATTCCTGGCCGACGCCCTTCAGCTTGTCCTTCATCTCGGTGCGCGTCGCCTCCGGCAGCGGCTCGAAAGTGACGCCCTGGCCCTGAAGGTGCTTCTTGGTCGTCTCCGTTTCCTTGTCGACCTGGGCGCAGGCCACAGGCTCGATCGCCTCCGACGCGTCGTTCATCGCCTTCTTCACGTCGTCCGGAAGCTTGTCCCAAACCGACTGGTTGATCGAATAGGCGACGATGAAGCTGCCGAAGCTGACGCCTTCCGTAGCGTGCTTGACCAGCTTGTCGAGCCCATAGGCAACGACGCTCTCCATCGGGAACAGCAGGCCGTCCATTGTGCCGCGCGACAGCGATTCATAGGCATCGGGTGCAGCCATGCGCACCGGCACCGCGCCGAGCGCGCGCAAGGTCAGGTCTTGCGCGCCGCCGGTGGTACGCAGCTTCAGGCCACCCATGTCCTTGGTCGTGTCGACCTTTTGCTTGGCGGTCCACACCTGGTAGGGCGGCAGCACCACCTCGAACAGCAGCTTGATCTTGTTCGGAACGTATTCCTGCTTGGCCAACACGCCTTCGCGCGCGGTCTTCCAGTAGGCGAGCGTACCCTGGCAGGCGGTTTCGAACGCGCCCGGCAATTGCGCCACTTCCGACAGCGGCATCTTGTCGGAGACATAAGACGGCCCGATGTAGCCGATGTCGACCACGCCCGACTGGGTGAGCCGCAGCATGTCCGCGGCCTTGCCGATCTGCTGGTTCGGATAATAGGTGAAGGTCACCGCGCCATTGGTGCGCTTGGTGACGTCGTCCATCCACGGCTTGAGCATCAGGCGGACGAGATAGTGCCCCGCGGGGAAGGAGTCGGCGACCTTCAGCTCCAGCGCCTGCGCCTGTCGCGTCGAGACCGGCAGCGAGAGCGCGAGCGCTGCGGCAGCCCAGGGCAAAATCTTCTTCATCTCGTTCTCCTTGACGCGTCCCCATGCCGGCGGCGGCAGCATCTCGCTGCCGACCACTTGGCCCCGCTCCAGTTCTTGCTTGAGATAAAAATACATATAGGTGAATTTATATGTCAAGCGTATGAATAGTGCATGGGTCTATGCGCCCAGCTCAGAGTTCTCCGGATTGACACCGGAGATTTATGAATTCTAACTCCACGTATATGAATGTAATGAACGAGGCCCTATGGGACCGCTCGCCGGCTTCACTATTCTCGACCTGACTTCCGTGCTGATGGGCCCCTATGGCACCCAGGTGCTGGCGGACATGGGCGCTGAAATCATCAAGGTCGAGAGCCCCGAGGGCGACATCGTTCGCCAGATCGGTCCCGGCCGCACACCCGGCATGGGCGGGATGTTTCTCAACGCCAACCGCGGCAAGCGCAGCATCGTCCTCGACCTCAAGAAGAAGGAAGGGCGCGACACGCTGCTGCGGCTGGCGAAGCGTGCCAACGCGCTGGTCTATAATGTGCGCCCGCAGGCGATGACGCGGCTCGGCCTCGACTACGAGACGCTTCGCGAGGTCAATCCGTCCCTCGTCTATGTCGGCGCGTTCGGCTACGGCCAGTCCGGCCCCTATGCCGCCAAGCCCGCCTATGATGATCTCATTCAGGGCGCGGCCACCATTCCGACACTGCTCGCCGCCGCCGGCGACGGCACGCCGCGTTACGTTCCTGTCACCATAGCCGACCGCATCGTCGGACTGATGATGGTCAATGCCATCATGGGCGGACTGATGCACCAGCGGCGCACCGGCATCGGCCAACGCATCGACGTGCCGATGTTCGAGTCCATGACGGAGTTCGTGCTGGTCGATCATCTGGGCGGATTGACCTACGATCCGCCGCTCGACCACGGCGGCTACGCCCGCCTGCTCTCGCGCTATCGCAAACCCTACAAGACCAGCGACGGCTATCTGTGCATCCTCATCTACAACGACAAGCACTGGCGCAGCTTCTTCGAGGCGATCGGGCAACCGCATTTCCTCGATCAGCCGCGTTTTGCCAACCACGCTGCGCGCACGAAGCATATTGACGAGATCTACGAGGAGATCGGCCACATCTTCGTCACGCGCACCAGCGCGGAATGGCACGAGCTGCTGGAAGACACCGACATTCCGGTGATGCCGATGCACACGCTGGAGACGATTCTGGACGATCCGCATCTCAATGCGATCGACTTCTTCCAGACTGTAGATCACCCCGTGGAAGGCCGCATCCGCCAGATGCGCGTGCCCTCGACCTGGAGCGTGACCCAGCCCGAGCCCGCCGGCCCCGCGCCGACACTCGGCCAGCACGGCCGCGACATCCTGGCCGAAGCCGGCTTCACGGCGGACGAGATCGAGCAGCTTGCAGAGCAAGAAGCAGTTCACCTGGCGGCGCCGCCGTAAGCAGCGGGCGCCGGCAAAAATCGAGACACAGGGAGGAAACCACGATGGCCGGACTCTATTTCGAGGATTTTTCCGTGGGCCAGGAGTTCAGGCATCCCCTGAGCCGGACCGTCACGGAGATGGACAACACCATGTTCAGCCTGCTGACGCTCAACCCGCAGCCGCTGCACATCGACGCGCATTTTTCGGCCCAGACCGAGTTCGGCCAGCGCATTTTCAACAGCCTTTACACCCTCGGCATCATGATCGGCATGACGGTCTATGATACGACCATGGGCACCACCGTCGCCAATCTCGGCATGACCGACGTCACTTTTCCAAAGCCGGTCTTCCATGGCGACACTTTGCGGGCGACGACAAAGGTGCTTTCGTTGCGGGAATCCAAATCGCGCCCCAAGGCGGGCATCGTCGAGTTCGAGCACCACGCCTTGAACCAGAACGACGAGATCGTCGGTAAATGCCGCCGCATGGCGATGATGCACAAGAGGCCGGTCTGATGCGTTCGATGCTGTTCGTGCCGGGCGACTCCCCGCGAAAATTCGAGAAGGCCAGCGAAGGCAGCGCCGACGCGTTGATCATCGATCTCGAGGACTCTGTCGTCACCGACAAGAAGCCGGAGGCGCGCGGGTTGACGCTGGCGATGCTGAAGGGCTCTCGCGGCCCCCATCAGCTCTATGTCCGCGTCAACGCGCTCGACACCGGCATGACGCTCGCTGACCTCGCCGCGGTGATGCCAGGCAAACCCGACGGCATCGTGCTGCCGAAATCGCAAGGCGGCGACGACGTGCGCCAGGTCGCAACCTGGCTCGAAGCCTTGGAGGCTGCGGCCGGCATCGCGGTCGGCACGACGCGCATCGTCTGCGTCGCGACCGAAACCGCCGGCTCGATCTTCGGGCTGGGCAGCTACAAGGGCTGCTCCGCGCGCCTTGCCGGCTTGATGTGGGGCGCGGAAGATCTCTCCGCTTCGCTCGGCGCTACTGAAAAGGCGTCAGGTGGCGTGTTCCACAGCCCTTATCGTCTGGCACGCGATCTCTGTCTGATGGCGGCGGCGGCGGCCGAAGTCGCGCCGATCGACACCGTCTATACCGACATCGACAATCTGGCAGGACTCGAGCAGGAAACGCGCGCCGCGCGGCGCGACGGTTTTTCGGCGAAGGCGCTGATCCATCCAAAGCATGTCGACGTCGTCAACGCGGCGTTCGAGCCGACCGAGGCCGAGCGTAATTGGGCAGAGAAGGTGATCGCGGCATTCGCGAACAATCCGAACTCCGGTACTCTGCGTCTCGACGGCCAGATGATCGACAAGCCGCATCTTCGCGCCGCGAAGAAAATCCTCGGCCAGCCCTAGATCAGGATGCAAGTCTCACCATGATCGTTCGCCAAGCCGCAAACGTCCTGGAGATCATGGAGTTCTTCGCGCAAGCGAGGAAACCGGCGACGCTTGCCGAGATCGCCGACCATTTCGGCTGGCCGCGCTCGTCGACCTTCAACCTGCTCGCGACGCTGTCGGAGAAAGGCTATCTCTACGAACCGCGGCCGCGGGCCGGCTTCTACCCGACGCCGCGCTGGCTGGCGATGGCGCGGATGATCTCCGAGGTCGAGCCGCTGCCGCCGTGGACACACACGCTGATCGCCGACCTCTCGGCCGAGACCGGCGAGACCGCCTCCATCGTGGCGCCGGCCGGCGTGATGGCCGTGTTCATTGACGTCGTCGAGTCCCAGGCCGCGATCCGCTATTTCGCGACCATCGGCCACCGCGTGCCGATTCACGCCACCGCCAGCGGCCGCGCCCTGCTGCTGCAATATTCGCCGGAGGAGCGCGACTCCGTCTATCGCAAGATCGAATTCAAGCAATACGGTCCGTCAACGCCGATCAGCATAGACGCCGTCGAGACCGAGCTGCGCAATTCGATCGCGCGCGGCTATTGCCAGAGCTTCGCCGACTATAGCCGCGACCTCGCGGGCGCCGCGATCCCGCTGCCGATCAGCGATCGCAGACTCTCGGTCGTGGTCGCCGGCCCGGAATTTCGCATCGGTCCGAAGGTGGCGGAGGTGGCCGCTTTGATCGCGCGGACTGTCGATCGATTGCGGCCGAAGGCGGCGGCGTAAGCTGACCTCAGTCGAATCCTTGAACCGGCGGCGTCGTGGTCTGCGCGGGCACCACAGGAGCAGCTTGAACAGGCTGCACCGCAGGCGCGGCTTGAACCGGCGGTTTGCTGGCAGCTCTCATCTGGCCATTGGCATCCATCGACTCGCGTGTGCCCGGCGGACCCCCGGTCGCCGCCGCGCGGTACGCCTCGCGACGCGGCAGTTTCCGATGTCTCGCCGAGCGTGAACCTCTCACGCCCCAGGACCGGGCGATTGCAGGTCCGGCGGTATAACCGACCACCGCGCCCGCGACGGCACCGATCGGACCCAGCACGACGGCGCCTGACACGGCTCCCAACGCCGCAGCACCAGCGCGCTCCTGCGCGGCGGCGCTTGCAGGCACGCTAGCCAGCATCACGACGGCAGTGATCAGAGCTTTGTTCATCGGAGCGTCTCCCTCGCGGGCGTGACTCATACTTAAATATGGCTGCACGAGGTTTGTTCGTTGCCCAACACAGGGCAATCGCCGATGGAACTCCGGCAATTCAAAGGCCTCTGCCTTCAGATTGTGGTCGCAGCGGAGGCAGATCGGCAACTACGGCGCGACCTTGTCGCTGGTAAATCCGTTGCCGTCGAGCGCGCGGCGCACCGTGCCATCCGACTTGGCCTCATCCAGGAAATGCGCGGCCCAGGCCTTCGCCACCGCCTTGCCCTTGGGCACGACCACGACCACGCCGGTCGACTGGATCACCTCGTCCAGCACCTTCGTTCCCGGCAGCTTACGCGAGAGGTCTTCCAACGCCCCCATACCCATCGCGAGGGCATCCAGCTTCCCCTTGCCGATTAATTCGGCCGCCTGTTCCGGCTTCACGAACTTCGTCAGCTTCGCCTGCTTCAGCGACTTCTCGACCGTCCGCGACGTCGAGGTCCCCTCGATGCAACCGACCCGCATTCCCGCACGATCAACATCCGCAACGGCGCGGATGTCCGAACCGGCGCGAATGAGATAGCCGCTCATATAGGCGACGTAAGCTGGGCCCTGATCCACGAACTGCTCGCGCTTGACGTCGGCCGGCATGAAGGAGAGATCCCAGACGTCCTTGCTGCTGGCGGCGGCGATCTCGTCGGAGCTCTGGTATTCGACCAGATGCAGAGGAACGTGCAACTTGTCGGCGGCAGCCTTGGCGAGTTCTACGGTGACGCCGCGCGGCTTTCCGCCTGCGGGATCACGCGTCGTCCAGAACGCCGACGCGGCGGGGCCGACGGCCACCGCCACGCGCAACGCTCCCGTCGGCGCGATGTCGCTCGCGCCTTCAGCATTCCCCGTTACAGCGCCGGTGACAGCGAAGGCCAACCCCAACATGACGACTACGGCATAACGCAACATATTGCACTCCCGATCCGGGCTGGATCAGTCAGGCGATCTTGATCGACATGTCCGGCAAGCCATCGAGCTTGCACAGCAGCACGTCGCCCTTCACCACGGGGCCGACATTCTCCGGCGTGCCGGAATAGATGATGTCGCCGGCCTTGAGCTCGAACGCTTCCGAGAGCTTTGCGATCTGCTCGGCGACACTCCAGATCATCTTGCTGAGATCCGAGCTCTGCTTCACCGTCCCGTTGATCGCCAGTGAAATGGCGCCCTTCTCGAAATGCCCGGTCTTGCTGGCCGGATGGATCGGGCCGATCACCGCAGCGTGGTCAAAGCTCTTGCCGATCTCCCAGGGCTTCTTCTCCGCGGCCATGCCGTTCTGGAGATCGCGCCGGGTCATGTCGAGGCCGAGCGCGTAGCCATAGACATGATCGAGCGCCTTCTCGGCCGGAATGTTGCTGCCGCCGGATTTCAGCGCAGCGACCAGCTCGACTTCGTGATGATAGTTCTTGGTCAGCGACGGATAGGGATGATCCGCGACCTCGCCGATCGCGACGTTCTGGATCGCGTCGGTCGGCTTCTGGAAGAAGAACGGCGGCTCGCGGCTCGGATCCGAACCCCGCTCGATCGCGTGCGCCGCATAGTTACGCCCGATGCAGTAGATGCGGCGGACCTGGAACACGCTGGTCTCGCCGACGATCGGGATGGTGACCATCGGCACCGGAAAGATCGGCCTTTGCCCGGCCTGCGCCGCAGCCGGCGCAACTTCCGCGATTGAAGCAGCACTTGCCACCGCGGCAATTGCGAGCAGCTCTCGTCGCGTTGCTGAGATCTCTTTCATGTTTTGTGCTCCCTTTTTATGTTCGTTGGGCGCATCATGCGCGCCGGCCCACCTGATAATCAATATTCAGTATGCCAGCAACACTGGACTGGCACGTCCTCTAATTGATGAGAACAGGTCGCGTGCGGCAGCGGGGCCTCACCCAGCCGTCCACACCGGCGGCCAGGTGGTGCGGCGCGAGCAGTTGGTCTGGATGACCGGCGAGCAATCCGCCGCCCACTAGGAGCGCCTCTATCGCGATTACGCCATTGATACGCTGGAGCGTGCAAACCTGCGCTGGCGCATCGGTCGGGAAGCCGCGGATCGCGTCCACTCCTGCGGCTGCGCCCGCAACTGCGGCCGCCCCCCAGCGTGCGCCGGCTCAGCTTTTTCGTCGATTTGTCGTTCGTCCCCGCCGGATTGGCAGCGGATGTCACTTCGTCCCCGTCAAGCATGGCAACCCTCGTTGGCTACAATGAACGCTGCGCACAGATCGCCATTGACCGGCTGCGGATCTGATCAATTGCGGCGAGGCCATGGGCGGGATGTTGAGAAGTAAAATTGGAAGTAAAAATTCGCCGCATAAAAGCGGTTAATGGTTCGCCCAGCTGCATCGGCTTTCGGCAGCGCGCATAAGAAGGCGTCAGGACGTGTATACAAGGCCGGCAATGGAGCGACACAGCCGCCTGCGCATCGCGCGCGTGATCGGCGCCGCATTGCTCGTCGCTGCGATAAGTCGCGCGGCAAGTGCAAGCGAGCCTTCGATCGCACCGTCGCGCATGAAGGTGATCGACATCATCGACGCGCGCTTTCAATCCTACAATGTCGAGATGGTCGAGGTGACCGGCGGTCGCTTTTGGAGACCTTATGCGCAACATCAGATGCAGCGTGATGGCTACAGCGACAGGCCGCCAATCGATCTTGCCAACCGGCGTCTCCGCAAGCTCGCCGCCGCCTTGGCGCCGGCCTATCTGCGCGTGAGCGGCACCTGGGCGAATGCAACCTATTTCGCGGACGGCGACGACGCGCCGGCGGCACCGCCTGCCGGCTTCAACACCGTGCTCAGCCGCGCGCCATGGCGTGGCGTTATCGACTTCGCCCGCGCCGTTGATGCGCAGATTGTCACCTCCTTTGCGATCAGTCCGGGCAGCCGCGATGCGGATGGCGCGTGGAAGACCGATCAGGCGGAGCACCTGATCGACACGACGCGTTCGCTGGGCGGCCACATCGCGGCGGTGGAATTCATGAACGAACCAAACCTCGCCGCGACGAACGGCGCGCCGCCTCGATATGATGCGAAGGCTTATGGCCGCGACTTCAGGATTTTTCGCGAATGGATGCAACGGGCGGCGCCTGAGACGCTGATCGTCGGTCCGGGTTCAATCGGCGATGCGCCGTCGCCATCCGGGTCCGGAATCGCCACGCGCGACCTGCTCGCCGCATCCGGCCCCGGTCTCGATCGCTTCTCCTATCATCACTACAACACGCTCTCGCCGCGCTGCGGCGGCAGTGACGATCCGGCGCAGGCGCTTTCGGAGCAATGGCTGGCGCGCACCGACGCGAGTCTCGCGATCTACAGCGCGCTGCGCGACATGTTCGAGCCGGGCAAACCGATCTGGCTGACGGAGACCGCGGATGCCGCCTGCGGAGGCAATCGCTGGGACAAGACTTTTCTCGACGCGTTCCGCTATCTCGACCAGCTCGGGCGGCTGGCAAGAGCTGGTGTCCAGGTCGTGATGCACAACACGCTGGCCGCCAGCGACTACGGCCTGCTCGACGAAGGGACGTTCCGTCCGCGGCCGAACTACTGGGCTGCGCTGCTCTGGCACCGGCTGATGGGAACGGTCGTGCTCGACACGAGCTCGGTCGCCGCGCCAGATCTCCATCTCCATGCGCATTGCCATCCGGCCATGCGGGGCGCGGTGTCCGTGCTCGCGATCAACGCGTCGCGGTATGCATCATCCACCCTGACGCTGTCACATCCCGCCGAGCGTTACACGTTGCATGCGAAGCGGCTGCAAGACGCGACCGTGCAGCTGAACGGCAAGTCGCTCGCGCTGAATGCCGATGACGAGCTACCCCGGCTTGAGCCGCGCGCAGCATCGGCGGGCACGATCCGGCTTGCGCCAGCGACCATCACCTTCCTGGTATTTCCAGCAGTCGCGAATCCTGCCTGCCGTTAGCCGCCCTCAGGATCTCAGCGAGCTCCGCGCGGTCTCCGGCGCCATCAGCGTTGCGATGATCGTGATGATCGAGAGCCCGATGATGTAGACTGACACCGCCCAGTACGAGCCGGCCCATGCGAGCAGTGCCGTCGCAATCAGCGGCGAGAAGCCGCCACTGAGCGCGGCCGCGACGTTGGCCCCCAGCGACGCACCGCTGTAGCGCACCTGGGTGCGGAACAGCTCCGGCATGAAGGCGGCCTTCGGCCCGAACAGCAGCGCATGCGTCAGGGTCATCGTGACGACGAGCGCGAGCGTGATCAGCGCCGGCTCCCTGGTGTCGAGGAACCAGAACAACGGAAACGCCAGCGCCACCGTGAACGCGCCGCCGGCGAGATACAGTGCCTTGCGGCCGAAGATGTCGGACAACCAGCCGGCGAGCGGCAGCGTCGCGAGCTCGACCAGCGCGGCATAGACCACCGCATCCAGGATCACCTGCCGCGGCAGGCCGAGCTGCGTCGTGGCATAGACCACGGTGAAGACGGTAAGGAGATAAGCGAGCCCGACTTCAGAGACGGTGATGCCGATCGCGAGCAGGAAACTACGCCAGTCGCGGCGCAGGACTTCCATCACCGGCTGTGCCAGCACCTCCTTGCGCTCGACCACCTCCTTGAAGTGCGGCGTCTCCGCGAGTTTCAGCCGCACGATGAAGCCGACCCCGACGAGCAGGATGCTGATCAGGAACGGCACGCGCCAGCCCCAACTGAGGAAATCGGCTTCGGGCAGTTTCGTCATCAGACCAAAAATGCCGGTGGAGGCGGCGACGCCGACGGGAAAACCGATCTGCACCAGACTGCCATAGAAACCGCGGCGATTGCCGGCGTGCTCGGCCACCATGACCACCGCGCCGCTCCACTCGCCACCGAGCCCGATGCCCTGGATGAAGCGCAAGATGACAAGGAAGATCGGCGCCCAGACGCCGATCTGGCTGTAGGTCGGCAGGCAGCCGATCAGGAACGTGCCGAGCCCCATCGCGATCATGGTCGCGACCAGCATCTTCTTGCGGCCGAGCCGGTCGCCATAATGCCCGATGATCGCGCCGCCGATCGGCCGCGCCACAAAGCCGACCGCATAGGTCGAGAATGCCGCCAGCGTGCCGACGAAGGGATCGAAGCTCGGGAAGAACAACTTGTTGAACACGAGGGCGGCGGCCGTGCCGTAGATCAGGAAGTCGTACCACTCGATCGCGGTGCCGAGCGCGCTCGCCCACACTACATGCGCCGTCGTCGATTTCTCCGCCGCCGCGGAGACCCCCGATGCTGCCGTCATGCCATGCGCCCCAAAATTCCTGGGCGGCATCATGGCGAATCATAATGGCGGTTGCAACCTGCGGGCGTGTTGGCTTGCCCGGGATTACGGTGCGAAATTTTGCGCGTCGCTGCTTCAACACCTGTCATTGCGAGGAGCCCTTGCAACGAAGCAATGCAGAGTGCCCCGCGGAAGGATTCTGGATTGCTTCGCTCCGCGTAACAGCCCAGGTGGCCGTTTGTATTCTCTTGACTGACCACATGTGTTTGTGAGTCAAGGTATGGGTGACGCCGCCAAATTCCTCATTGTCTGTGGATGCCCTGCTGGCCTTGATTGGGGAGTTGCAGGAGCGCAACCTGATGTTGGAGCAGCAGAACGCATTGCTGACGGTGCGTGTGGCCGATCTGGAGCGTCGGCTTGGTCTGGATAGCTCCAATAGCAGCAAGCCGCCTTCGAGCGATGGACCGGGCCAGGCTTCTCGCCGGACACAGAGCCTGCGTGAGCGAGGGTTGAAGAAGCCCGGCGGCCAGCCCGGCCATGCAGGCAAACACTTGAAGCGGTCCGAACGGGTCGATCATACGATCATGCATCGCCCTGTCAGATGCGGGCGCTGCCGAATGGCGCTGGAGGGTGAACTGCTGGAACTTGTCGGCAGCCGTCAGGTGTTCGATCTGCCGGCGCCGGCGCCGCTGCTCGTCACGGAGCATCAGCTTTATCGTTGCAAATGCAGCGGCTGTGGCGCGGTCACGACAGGATCGTTTCCACCCGAGGTAAGGGCGCCGGCGCAATATGGCGTCCGGTTGGCCGCTGTGGTGACCTATCTGTCGGCGGGACAGTTTCTGCCTGAAGATCGGCTCGGGCAAATCCTCTCCGATCTGTTTGGCGTGACCATCTCGGCCGGCACGATCGGACAAATGATCGCCCGGGCTGCCAGCCGGACGCAGGATTTCGCTGCGGCAGTCTGCGAGCAAATCCGCCGGGCACCGGTCAAGCATTTGGATGAGACCGGGTTCTGGGTGGGCGCCACGCCGCAATGGCTGCATGTCGCGGGCACCGCCGGGATCAATGGGCTGGTGCATTATCGCGTCTCACCCAGGCGCGGCGAGGTGCTGACGCAAGCGGCGCATATCGTTGTGCACGACCATTGGACATCCTATTTTCTTTTCAGATGTCCGGTGTCACGCATGCGCTGTGCAATGCGCATCACCTGCGCGAGTTGACGGCGCTGGTGGACATCGATGGCGAGGCCTGGGCCCGGCGCATGCGCGGGTTGCTCCGCTGCCTGTGCCACGAGGTCAATCTGGCGTCAGAGCATCCAACCGATCAGACAGGCGCGCTGCGTCCCAGCAGAATCCGCGCCGCCGAGCGACTTTATGACCGCATTATCCGCGCCGGTATCGCCTGGCACGAGGCGCTACCCGCGCTGCCTCGCGACATCAAGCGCGGGCGGATCAGACGGCGCACGGGCCATAATCTCCTGTTGCGCCTCAAGTTACATAAAGAGGCGGTGCTGCTGTTTCTGCACAACTCGGCGGTGCCGTTTACCAACAACGAGGCCGAGCGCGATGCTCGGATGATGAAATTGCGGCAGAAGATCTCTGCCGGCTTCCGCACCTCACAAGGCGCAGACAATTTCGCCACGCTTCGCACCCTGATCGGTACCGCTCGAAAGCGCGGATGGAACATGCTCGTTGTCCCGATGCCCCACACAACTCATCCACAAACTCAGCGTCGCCTAACCGAGCAAACGGACCTGGGCAGTTACCGCTCCGCTCGCAATGACGGTCGTGGGAGCAGTTGCGCGCTCACTTTGGCGGCGCCGTCCGCGGGATAGCGGAATCCACCCAAGACCGCTATTCGTCATTGACAAATTCGTTCGTCATTATCTAATTAGCTCCCAGAACAACCAGCCGCGCCAAGCGGCCCATAAAAGAGAGGGAATGACGATGAGAGGGTTTTTGGCCTGCGCCATGCTCGCGGCCATGTCTTCGGCTGCCATGACCACCGTCGCGACCGCGCAAGTCTCCGACGACGCGGTGCGGATCGGCGTGCTCACGGATCTATCGAGCTGGGGCCGCGACAACAGCGGGCCTGGCTCGGTCGAAGCCGCGAAGATGGCGGTGGAGGAATTCGGGCCCACCGTGCTCGGCAAGCCGATCGAGATCATCAGCGCCGACCATCAGATGAAGACCGACGTCGGCGTGCAGATCGTGCGCGGTTGGTTCGACAACGGCAAGGTCGATGCCGTCGTCGACATCCCCAATTCCGGCATCGCGATCGCCGTGCACAACATGGTGCGCGAGCGCAACAAGATCGCGCTGCTCTCCGGCCCCGGCGCGAGCTCGCTGACCGACGAGCTGTGCAGCCCGAACACCGTGCACTTCACCTATGACACCTATGCGCTGTCCAAGGTGACGGCCTCTGCGGTGATCAAGGAAGGCGGAAAATCCTGGTACTTCATCACCGCGGACTACGCCTTTGGCCAACAGCTCGAGAAGGACGCCACGCGCTTCATCAACGAGATGGGCGGCAAGGTTTTGGGCGGCGTGAAGCACCCGACCAACACGGCGGACTTCTCCTCCTTCGCGCTGCAGGCGCAAAGCTCGAAGGCCGATGTGGTGGCCTTCGCCAATGCCGGCCAGGACACCGACAACGCCATCAAGCAGTCCGGCGAGTTCGGCCTGGTCCAGGGCGGCCAGAAGCTGGTCGGCCTCTTGATGTTCGACACCGACGTGCATGCGATCGGCCTCAAATCCGCGCAGGGCACCTACATGACCACGGCGTCGTATTGGAACATGGACGAGGCGACCCGCGCATGGTCGCGGAAATTCTACGAGCGCACCAAGGTGATGCCGACCATGATCCAGACCGGCGTCTATGGCTCGGTGTTGCATTATCTCAAGGCCATCAAGGCTGCCGGCACCGATGACCCCGCAAAGGCGATGGCCAAGATGCGCGAACTGCCAATCGAGGATACATTCGTTCATGGCGGACGCTTGCGCGAGGACGGCCGCGTCATTCGCGACATGTATCTTGCCAAGGTAAAATCGCCCGAGCAGTCCAAGGAACCGTGGGATTACCTGGAGATCATCAAGACGGTAAAGGGCGAGGACGCCTTCCGCCCGGTCTCCGAGTCCAAATGTCCGCTGCTCAAGAAGTGAGGCCCGCATGACCGGCAACGAGCGCAACGCAATTGAGACTTACGAGTGCGATGTGCTCGTGGCCGGATCTGGCGCCTCCGGGATGTCGGCCGCGATCACCGCGCGCTATCGCGGCCTCGACGTCCTGATCGTCGAGAAGGAGCCACGCTTCGGCGGCACTACCGCCCGCTCCGGCGGTTGGTTGTGGATTCCCGGCACGTCGCTGGCGAAGGCTTACGGCATCGAGGAGACGCCGGAGCAGGCCCGCACCTATCTGCGGCACGAAGCCGGCAACAATTATGACGCCGCGCGCGTCGATGCATTCCTGAGCGCCGGTCCCGAGGCGGTCGATTTCTTCACCAGCAAGACCGCGCTCCGTTTCGACATGCCGCTGGTGTTCCCGGACTACCACGCCGAGGCGCCCGGAGGCACCCAGGGTGGCCGTTCGATGGTGGCGCGCCCGTTCGACGGCCGCGAGCTCGGCGACCAGATCAAGACCCTCGGCATGCCCCTGCCGGAGCTGACCGTATTCGGCATGATGCTCGGATCCGGCAAGGACATCGTCCATTTCATGCGCGCGACGAAGTCGCTGACCTCGGCCGTCTATGTCGCAAAGCGCCTGTCGCGCCATTTGATGGACGTGCTGCGCTACGGCCGCGGCATGACCCTGACCAACGGCAATGCGCTCGCCGGGCGCCTGGCAAAATCCGCGCAAGACCTGAAGATTCCGATGTGGCTGTCCTCGCCGGTGCGTGAGCTGACGGTCGAGAACGGCACTGTCATCGGCGCCATTGTCACCCGCGAGGGACGCGATGTCCGCATTCGTGCCAGACAAGGCGTCGTACTCGCCTGCGGCGGTTTCCCGCACGATGTGGAACGGCGCAAGAAGATGTTCCCGCACGCGCCGACCGGCAACGAGCATTTTTCGCCGGGACCGACCGGCAACACCGGCGACGGCCTGCGCCTTGCGGAAAGCGCCGGCGGGCGTGTCGAGGACCGCCTGCCGAACGCGGCAGCCTGGGTCCCGGTCTCGGTCACCAAGCGCAAGGACGGTTCAAACGGCGTGATGCCGCATTTCATCGACCGCGCAAAACCCGGCGTGATCGCGGTGATGCGCGACGGCAAGCGCTTTGCCAACGAGGGCAATTCCTATCACGACTTCGTCCAGGCCATGGTCAAGGCGGCGAAGCCCGGCGAGGAGATCGCGGCGTACCTCGTCTGCGATCACCCGACCCTGCGCAAATACGGCCTCGGCTGCGTGCCGCCGTTCCCGATGCCAACAGGTCATCACCTCAACACGGGTTATCTCTTGCGCAGCGAGACGCTGGAGGCGCTTGCGGCAAAAGCGGGTATTGATGCCACCGCGTTCACCGAGACCGTCAAGCAGTTCAATGCGACCGCACCACTAGGTCATGACGCGGCCTTCGGCAAGGGATCAAAGGCCTATAACCGCTACCAGGGCGATGCGCTGCACGGCCCCAACCCCTGCGTCGCGCCGATCGAGAACGGCCCGTTCTACGCGATCAAGATGGTGGTCGGCGATCTCGGCACCTATGCCGGCATCGTCACTGACGAGAACGCGCGAGCGCTCGATGCGGAGGGACGGGTGATTCCCGGGCTCTATGCCGCCGGCAACGACATGGCGAGCATCATGGGCGGCAATTATCCCGGTGCCGGCATTACGCTTGGGCCGGCGCTGACCTTCGGCTACATTGCCGGCCGTCATCTCGCCGACCGCGCTACCAAGCGCGACGCGGCGTAAGCCACACGCCAGGAGGCGCATGAAGAGAGAAAGCCGCGGCATCCAGTCGATCGAGGTCGGCGGAGAATTGCTCCGCGCGCTGGCGAGATGCGGTGAGCCGATGATGCTGCGCGATCTCGCGCGCGAGGCCGGTATGACGCCGGCCAAGGCGCATCCTTATCTGGCCAGCTTCTCCCGCATCGGGCTGATCGAGCAGGACGAGACCACTGGCCGCTACGAGATCGGCGCACTGGCGCTGGAACTCGGCCTGATCAGCCTGCGCCGCCTGTCCGGCGTACGCATCGCGAGGCCGAAGATCGCGGCGCTCGCAAGTCACATTGGGCACGCGGTCTCGCTGGCGGTCTGGGGCACGCACGGCCCGACCGTGGTGCAGCTCGAAGAGCCTGGCCAGCCCGTGCACATCGTGATGCGGGCCGGCTCGGTCATGGCGCTGCTGGAGACCGCTACAGGGCGGGCCTTTGCGGCCTTCCTGCCGGAGAAGACAATCAACGCCGCACTCGAAAGCGGCCTCGATCGCCACGGCGTCGGATATAATCCGAAGCGCGCGGTAAAAGGCGCGAAGATCACCGAGATGCTCACAGAGGTCCGCAAGCACGGTCTCGCCCGCGCGCTCGGCGATCCCCTGCCCGGCGTCAACGCATTCTCGGCGCCGGTGTTCGACCATTCCGGCCATGTCGTCCTGGTCATCACTGCAATGGGACCGGAAGGCACTTTTGATGCGCGCTGGGACAGCCCGACCGCCCATGCCTTGCGCGACTGTGCCGGCAGCATTTCGAAACGGCTGGGCCACGGGATGACGGTTGCGGCGGAGTGATCTACTTCACCGGCACCGTATAGTTCAGGATCAGCCGGCCGCCGTCTGGGTAGATGGTCTGCCCAGTGATGTAGGACGCATCGTCGCTCGCCAGGAACGCCACGACGGAAGCCACCTCGCCCGGCTCGCCGCCGCGGCCCGCCGGCGTGCGCGACAGCACGGTCTTGCGGGCATCTTCGGATGTGTAGATGGCGGACGCCACCATGTCGGTCAGAATCGTACCCGGTCCGACCGCGACGACGCGGATGTTGTGCGGGGCAAGCGCGACGGCGGCGACACTCGTTAGCTGCTTCATGCCGCCCTTGGAGATGGCGTAGGTCGCGAGCGTCGGGATCGCCAGCAGCGCGTTGACCGAAGACATGTTGATGATCACCCCGCCGCCGCCTTGCGCGATCATCTGCTTGGCCGCCGCCTGCACCCCGAAGAACGCACCCTTCAAGTTGATGGCGATGACGTCATCGAAATCCTGTTCGGAGATCTCCAGAATGTCCTGGTTGCGGGCAACGCCGGCGTTGTTGACCATGATGTCGAGCCGGCCGAACTCCTCCACGGCGGTAGCCACGAGCTGGTCGACGTCAGCGCGCCTGGCAACATTGCCGACGATGGTGCGCAAGGCGTGGGGCCGCCCCAGTTCAGCAGCCGTCGCGGCAAGGCCGTCGGCATCGACATCCGAGATGACGACTTTGACGCCGTCGTCCAGGAATCGTTTCGCGCAAGCCTTGCCGATGCCGCGCGCCGCGCCGGTGATGGCGGCGACCTTGCCGGTTAGTTTCATGGTCCCACTCCAGAAGAGCTGCTTGAGGCAAGCTGTTGCCGGGTGAGACCCGGCTTACGCAGCCGCGAAACCCAGATGAGCACGGAACCGGTTCTTGATAAAGACGGCATCGCGCTCAGCGCGAGGGCAGCGATCGTGGCGGATTTTCGGCCAGAACCTTGATGACAAAAAGCCGCGGGCCATCAGCCGGCTCGGCGATCTGCCGCGTGAGGCGCTCCACTTCCTCGAGCGTCCGCACCGTCCCGGTCGCAACAAAGCCGCAGGCCGTGGCGATGGCGGTGAGATCGACCCCGCGCCCGGTGTGGCTTGCCTGCATTCCGGTCTCGCCAAAATGCTGGTTGTCGATCACGGCGATGTCGAGATTGCGCGGGCGCGCAACGCCGATGGTGGCGAGACCGCCGAGGCCCATGAGCTGCTCGCCATCACCAGTGAGGGCCAGCACGCGCTTTTCCGGCTGGGCCTGAGCGAGGCCAAGCCCGATCAGCGCGGCGCCGCCCATGGCGCCCCAGAGATAAAAATTGCCGTTGTGGTCGCCGACCGAATGAAGGTCGTAGGTCGGCGAGCCCAGGCCGGAGACGACCAGCGTGTCTTTGCGATTCTTCAGGAGTGCGGCCACGGCGGCGCGGCGGTCGAGTTGAGCTTGCATTGGCATCACCACTTCTTCTTGCCGATCAGGCGCTGTCCGATCAGGACTGCGACCTGCTGATCGGATTGGTAGGCGAGCGCTGCGGCCGATTCGACCGTCTCGACCAGATCGTCCGGCGTCTCCGCGCGCATCACCTTCAGGCCGATTGCTTCCAACGAGGGCTGCGTCGCCCGGCTCATCGGCACCTGCCAGGGATTGAACTCGGCCCACTCGCCGCGCATCGTCACCAGCATCAGCAGTGGAAATCGTCCGATCGCCGACAGCGACAGCATGTTGATGCAGTTGCCGACCCCGCTCGACTGCATCAGCAGCACGCTGCGCTGCCCGCCGAGCCAGGCGCCCGCGGCAATGGCGATGCCCTCTTCCTCCGTCGTCAGCACGTTGGTGGTGACGTCGCGGTCGGCTGAGAACAGGCGGATGAGCTGGCTGTGGCCGGCATCGGGGACGTACGACATCTGCCGCACGTCGGCGGCTTTCAGGATGCGGTAGAGTTCGGATGGCCAGTCGCCACCGGCGTGCGCTTCGGAAGTGGGATGAGGATTATGCACCGTGTGTCTCCGTGAATGCGAGGCACACTAACGATGTTCCGACACGAAAGCGCTGACCGTCTAGTATGACCAGATATCGAGGGATTGTATAGCTGGCTTGCTCTCTCCACTCGAGGCCAGAAGCGCGATGGGCCTTCCAGCCCTCTTCCCCAACGAGAGGTACCCCTCATCCGGCGCTTCGCGCCACCTTCTCCCAGCTTCTCGACCTCTAACCAAACCGACGCGGCCGCAGTCCGGCATGAAACCACGTAATCATGGAATAGATATCATAGACGGGCAATCCGACTTCGGCCTGAAGCGCCGCCGCATAAGGCGGCATGTTGGTGCATTCCAGCACGATCGCGCCGACATCAGGATTCCTGGCGACCAGCTCCTTGCCGGCCTCGACCACGTCACGCTCGGCCTGCGCGATGTCCATGTCGTCCTTCTCGGCCTTGATCAGAACGCGGAAGAATTCCTTGCCGTGCTCGGTCCCCACCAGCGGCGTGTCGAGCGGCGCGCCGGCGCCTTCGAGATGGGCGGGCGTCAAGGTCGAGCCGGAGACCGTGACGAGACCGACGCGCTTGCCCGGCGGCAAGGTCGCCTGCACCCACGGCACCTGCATCAGTGACGAGGTCGCGACGGGAACGCCGGCCGCGGTTGCGATCTCCTTCTGGAACAGCGAGAGGAAGCCGCAATTGGTGGTGATGGCTTCGGCCCCGAGCCGCACCAGATCCTTCGCCGCATCGATGAAAGCAGGCAGCAGGCCGGCCGCGCCCTTCAGCACCACCTTCTCCGGCGAAGCGCCACTCACCACGCGATAGAGCACGGGGAAAGGCCAGGTCGTGCCGTTGCCCATGTCGCCGGGAATGCGAGGAAAGCGCGCCTCCAGCATCAAGATGCCGAGCGGCGCGCCGTAGATGGCCTTGCCGCCACGGGCGACACGGGAAGACGAGTTGGCTGAAGTGGTCATGGTGCGATCTCAGAGGAAACGATCGGGCGCGAACGGTGCGAGCGGAATCTCCGGTGGCTTGCCGCTCAGAAGCTGGGCGACGAGACGGCCAGTGCGGGCCGAACCGACCAGGCCGATATGGCCGTGGCCGAAGGCATAGACGATGTCGCGCGAGGCGCGCGCGTAGCCGATGCAGGGACGTCCGTCCGGCATGCTCGGCCGATGGCCAAACCAGGTCTTGATACGGGAAGACGGAATGTCCGTCGGCAGTTTCGGGAACATGCCGAGGAGGTTGTCGCGCAGGATCTCGGCGCGCTTCCAGTTCGGTTCGGCCTCGAGGCCTGCGATCTCGACCGTGCCGGCGGCGCGCAAACCCTTGTCGGTCCAGTTCACCACCATCTTCGCATCCGATGCCATCATCGAGCTGCGCGGGCCCGATTCCGGATTCTCGATCATGACGTGATAGCCGCGCTCGGTCTCCAGCGGCAGCGGATCACCAATGGATGCGGTGAGCCGCTTCGAATGCGCGCCGGCGGCAATCACCGCGGCATCGCAGGGAATCTCGCCGGTCTCGGTGATCACTGCAACGAGCTTGTTGCCGGAAAGCTTGAGCCCCGTCGCCTTGGCCCGCACAAGCTGCGCGCCACTTGCCAGCGCATGTTGCGCGAGGGCTGCGACATAGGCACCGGGATCGCGGCAGCGCCCGGCCTCTTCCACCACCACGCCGAAGGTGTAGCGCGGATGCAGATCCGGCTCGCGCTGACGAATCTCGTCGGCGTTAAGCTCCATCCATTCGACGCCGACCTTTCTGCGCAGGCGCCAGCCGAGATCGTTGTCGAAGTTCCCGCGTGACGGAAACACATGCATCACGCCGTTGCGTTCCACCAGCTCAGGAACGCCCGCCTCCTCCGCGAGCTTCCTGTGCAACAGCGGCGCGTCCTTCAGGAGGTCGCGCAGCGCAAAGGCCGTCTTCTCGACCCGCGCCTCGGTCCAGCCCGAGAGCAGATATCTGATCAGCCAGGGCAGCGCCTTCGGCAAGTAAGACCAGCGGATCGCGAGCGGCCCGAGCGGGTCCATCAGATAGAACGGCACCTTCTTCCAGACGCCGGGCTCGGCCGGCGGGATCACCGAATGCGAGGAGAGCCAGCCGGCATTGCCGTAGCTCGCCGCCTGTTCGCCACCGGGCTCGCCTGCGTCGATCAGCGTGACGCGATGTCCCTCGCGCAGCGCTTCGATTGCGCTGATCACGCCGACCGCGCCGGCACCGATGATGGCGACGTGGCGGCCCTTGGACATGGCTTAAGCCTTCACCGCAGGGGCAAAGTCCTTGCCGACCGACATCGCGCGCGGATCGATGATGCAGTGGAGGATCGACGGCTTGCCCGAGGCGAGCGCACGCTCGAACGCCGGCGCGAACTCTTCAGTACGCTCGACGCGCTCGCCATGGCCGCCGAACGCTTTTGCGTACATCGCAAAATCCGGGTTCTTCAGCTGGGGTGCCGACTATGCGGCCGGGATAGTCGCGCTCCTGGTGCATGCGGATGGTGCCGTATTGCGAATTGTCGACGACGATGACGACGAGCGGCGCGTCGTATTGCACGGCGGTCGCGAACTCCTGGCCGTTCATCAGGAAGCAGCCGTCGCCCGCGAAGGCGATGACGGTGCGATCTGGATATTGCCGCTTGGCGAGCACCGCCGCCGGCACCCCATAGCCCATCGAGCCTGAGGTCGGCGCAAGCTGGGCCGCAAAGCTGTGGAAGCGGTGATGGCGGTGGATCCAGCCAGCATAGTTGCCGGCGCCGTTGCAGACGATCGCGTCCTTCGGGAGTCGGTCGCGTAGCCAGGTCATGACCTGGCCGTACTGGAACGTGCCGGGCAGCTCGCGCGCTTTGTCGGTCCAGGCCAGATAATCGGCATGCGCCTTGGCCGCTTCACCCTTCCATGCGAGCGCCCCGGCGGGCTTTAGCGTCTCGACCGCTTCGGCGAACGCGGCGGGCGTCGCCTGGATCGCCAGCTCCGGCTGATAGACGCGGCCGAGCTCTTCCGAGCCCGGATGCACGTGGATCAGCTTCTGTCGCGGGGTCGGAATATCGAACAGTGTGTAGGACGAGGACGGCATTTCCGACATGCGGCCGCCGATGAGCAGAATGACATCGGCGCCGTCGATGCGCGCCTTCAGCCCCGGGCTCGGCCCAATGCCGAGGTCGCCGGCATAGTGCGAATGGTCCGCGTCGATCAGCGACGCTCGGCGGAACGAGGTCGCGACCGGCAAGTCGAACCGCTCGGCAAACCGCGCGATGCTCTTGGTCGCCTCGTCTGTCCAGCGCGAACCGCCGAGAATGACGAGCGGCGCCTTGGCGCTGGCAAGCATGGCGCCAACGCGCTCGATATCAGAAGGCGCGGGCCAGCTCACCGCCGGCTCGATCCGCATCGCGTCCGCAACGGCCGCGGTCTCGGTCAGCATGTTCTCCGGCAGCGAGATCACGACGGGACCGGGACGACCCTGCATGGCGACGCGGAAGGCGCGCGCGACCAGCTCCGGAATGCGGTCGGGACGATCGATCTCGACCGCCCATTTTGCCATGGTGCCGAACACAGCCTTGTAGTCGAGCTCCTGAAACGCCTCGCGCTCGCGCATGCCGGTGTCGACCTGGCCGACGAACAGGATCATCGGCGTCGAATCCTGCATCGCGATGTGGACGCCGTGGCTGGCATTGGTGGCGCCGGGGCCGCGGGTGACGAAGCAGATTCCGGGGCGGCCCGTGAGCTTGCCGTAGGCCTCCGCCATCATCGCGGCGCCGCCCTCGGCGCGGCAGATCATGACGTCGATCGGGCTGTCATGCAGCGCATCGAGCGCCGCGAGGTAGCTCTCGCCCGGCACGCAGGTGACGCGCTCGACGCCTTGCGCGACCAGCTGATCGATCAGGATCTGGCCCCCGGTGCGGGTGTTGCGAATGGTCATGACGGCTCCCTCGAGGCTTTGGCGATGCGCTTCATGGCTTCGCGAAAATCTTGTTCAGAGCTGGCGTAGGACAGGCCGGCAGGGCGCGCAAGATCGAATGGCTTTTCGCACCCTGCGCAGGCGTCATGCCGGCCCCTGGTCTTTGCACATCCGGCCCATTCGCGAGGACGCGGCGGCCATGATCGAGCGCCGCGCCAATGATCGACCGGCTCGATCCGAAGCTCGGCGCAGCTGCCTTCTATTGATGCTCGATCGCGCGGATCGCGCCGCGGAGCTCGGCGAGGCCGCGGAGACGGCCGATCGCGGTGTAGCCGGGATTGGTGCGCTTGGTGGCCGCGAGATCGTCGAGCATGCGGTGGCCGTGGTCAGGCCGGAACACGATTCTCTTGTCGGGCGAACGCCGCGCGTTCTCCTTCAGGAGCGCCTTCAGCACCGCGATCATGTCGACATCGCCGTCGAGGTGATCGGACTCGTAGAACGACAGGCCATCGGCCTCGCGCTTGGTCGCGCGCAGATGTGCAAATGCGACGCGCGGGCCGAAGCGCTCGGCCATTGCGGGGAGGTTGTTCTCGGCGCGCACGCCGAGCGAACCCGTGCACAGGCAGATGCCGTTGGCCTTGGACGGAACGGCATCGAACAGCGCCTGATAGTCATCGGCGGACGAGGCAATGCGCGGCAGGCCGAACAGCGGGCGCGGCGGATCGTCGGGATGCAGTGTCAGCGAGACCCCGAGCTGCTCGGCGACGGGCGTGACGCGGCCCAAAAATTCGGCAAGATGTTGCCGCAGGATTTTCGGCGTGATGTCGCGATATGTTTCGAGTCGATCGCGGAATTGCGGGATCGTCATCGGCTCGGTGGTCGACCCCGGCAACGCGCTGGCGATGACCATGACGAGATAGTCGATATCGGCCTGGCTCATCTGGTCGAACAGCTTTTTCGCGCCGGCCTGCTGCTCGGGTGAGTATTCGGCGGTTGCGGCCGGCCGCTTCAGGATATGCAGCTCGAACGCGGCAAAGCGGTCCTGGTCGAAGCGCATGGCGCGGGCGCCGTTCGGCAGCTCCCATTCGAGATCGGTGCGACACCAGTCAACCACCGGCATGAAGTTGTAGCAGACAATCCTGATACCGGCGGCGGCAACCGCCTCCAGGCTCGCGATCCACGTCTCGATCGAGCGCGTCGCCTTGGCGCCAAGACGCTTGACGTCGTCGGGGATTGGGATCGATTCCACCACCGACCAGGTCAGTTGCGAGCGGCCGGGCTGGCCGCGCTCGATGAAGTTCTTGCGCTCCTCGACCGCCTTGCGTGTCCAGGCCTCGCCGATCGGCACCTGATGCAGCGCCGAGACGATATCGGTCGCGCCGGCCTGCCTGACGTCATCCAGCGAGACGGGATCATCGGGCCCGTACCAGCGCCATCCCTCTAGCATCATGCCCTTTTCTCCGATCAATTCGCGGTCAGCACGACCTTGACGCTCTGCGAGCGGTCGAGCGCCAGCCGCAGCGCCTCCGGCGCGGTGGACAGCGGCCGCTCGGCCGTGACCAGTGACAGCACGTCGACGCTGCCGGCAGAAATCAGTTCCACCGCGGTCATGAACTCGAGCCCGAAGCGGAACGAGCCGCGAAGGTCGATCTCCTTCGCCATCACCGCATTGGCCGGCACTGGAATCTGGCCGCCCGGAAGGTTGCCGATCTGCACGACAATGCCGCCGCGCCTGACGATGCCGATCGCGCTGGCGAGGCCAGCAGCCGTGCCCGAGACCTCGAAGACGACATCGTAGGGACGCGACGCGGCTTGTGCCTTCAGGCCTTCCTCACCGCCCGCGACGTTTTCGGCGTGAGAGGCGCCGAGGCGGCTTGCAAAGGCCAGCGGCGCCGGCGCGATGTCCGCAACCGTGATGTCGGTCATGCCGGCGCGGCGCGCGGCGAGCATGGTCAGAAGCCCGATCGGGCCGGCACCGAAGATGATGCCGCGCTTGCCTTCGATGTTGCCGGCACGCGCGACCGCGTGCAGGCAGACCGCGAGCGGCTCGGCCAGCGCCGCAGCCTGATAGGACACGTGATCGGGGATCTTCACGCATTGCGCCGGGATCGCATCGAAGTAATCGGCAAAACCGCCCTGCATGTGCGGCGTCTTCGAGGCCGAGCCCATGAAGTAGATATTTTCGCAGAGGTTTTGCCGGCCTTCGCGGCAAGCGACGCAATGGCCGCACCAGCGCGACGGGTTGACGGCGACACGGTCGCCGGCCTTCAGGTTCGCCGCGGCGCCCGCGATCTCCACGACCTCGCCGGAGATCTCGTGGCCGAGCACCAGCGGCGACTTCACGACGAAATCGCCGGTCCGGGCATGACGGAAATAATGCATGTCCGAGCCACAGATGCCGCCGGCGCCGAAGCGGATGCGCACCATGCCATCAGCGAGCTTGTCGAGCGGGTGCTCGATCATGCGCAGATCTTCGGGACCGAACAGGGTTGCGGCGAGAGAAGTGGATGTCATTTGGAAAGTCCCATGTATTTCGGCAGCCAGAGGGTCAATTCAGGAATGTAGGTGATTGCGATCAGCGCGATCATCAGCGGCACCAGCCATGGCAGGATCGCAATCGTCGTGCGCTCGACCGAGAGTTTGGCGACGCGGGCGAGCACGAAGAGGACCATGCCGAGCGGCGGATGCAGCAGGCCGATCATCAGGTTCAACGTCATGATCAGACCGAAATGGATCGGGTCGATGCCGAGCTTGAGCACGATCGGCAGCAGGATCGGCACCAGAATGGTGATCGCCGCCGTGGTGTCGATGAAGCAGCCGACGAACAGGATCAGGACGTTGGCGAGTGCCAGGAACACCCATTTGTTGTGGGTAATGCTGAGCATCCAGTCCGACAGCATCTGGGCCGCCTGCGACACCGTGAGCAACCAGGCGAAGATCGAGGCTGCCGTGACGATGAACAGCACCGACGCCGTGGTCTCGATGGTGTCGAAGGTCGCTTTCGCGACCGTCTTCATCGTCATGGTGCGGTAGCGCACCAGGCCGAGAAACAGCGACCAGATCACGGCGGCGACCGCGGCTTCCGTCGGCGTGAACCAGCCGAGCGTCATGCCACCGATCAGGATCACCGGCGCCATCAGCGCCATCACCGCCGAGAAGTCGAAGTACCAGTCGATCGCGAGCAGCACGACTAGGCCAAGCCCAACCGCCCAATTGGTGGAGAGACCGGCGACCGTCAGAAGCCAGACAGCCATCGGAAAGCTCAGTACGACGACGATCTCGAGCCCCGCCGATCCCAATTGCGGCCATGAGAACGGCGTATCGCTGCCCCATTTGTTCTTGTGCGCGAAATAGGTGACGGTGGCCATCATCAGCAGCGTCAGGACGACGCCTGGAATGACGCCTCCCAGAAACAGCGCGCCGATCGAGACATTCGCCATCATGCCGTAGATCACAAACGGCAGCGACGGCGGGATGATGGGCCCGAGCGTGGCCGAGGCCGCGGTGACGCCGACGGAGAATTCCGTGGAATAGCCGTGGTCCTTCATCGCCTTGATCTCGATGGTGCCGAGGCCGGCGGCATCCGCGATCGCGGTGCCGGACATGCCGGAGAAGATCACCGAGCCGATGATGTTGACGTGGCCGAGACCGCCGCGCATCCAGCCGACCAGCGCGACGGCGAACTTGTAGATGCGCCCGGTGACGCCGGCGATGTTCATGAGATTGCCGGCCAGGATGAAGAACGGCACGGCCAGCAGCGGAAAGCTCTCAACGCCGGCGATCATGCGCTGCGCCAGCGTGACGTCGGGCGTCACGCCGCTGACCAGGATGTAGAGCAGCGACGACGCGGCCATGGCGATCGCCACGGGAACGCCGAGCAGCATCAGGATGAGAAAGCCTCCAAGCAACAGCAACATGGAACTACCCTTCAAAACCGTCGTAGGCGCCGGGACGTTCGAGGATCGAATAGCCCTGTCGCAAATGCTGCACTGCGACCTGCAACGACCGCACGAACATCAGCACGAAGCCGAGCAGCACCGCGTAGTAGACGTAGTCCTTGGGAAAATTGATCGTGGTCATGGACTCGTCGCCGATGATCTGGATGTAGACCCAGACCAGCTTGATGGCGTAGCCGAAGAAAGCGATCCGAATCAGGTCGATCACCGTCGACAGCGCGCGCGCCACGAGGTGCGGCAAATAGCGGTAGACGAGGTCGACCTGGATGTGCCGCGACAGCCGCACGCACATCGAGGAGCCGATGAAGACCACGCCGATCAGGCAGTAGGTCGCAATCTCCTCGGTCCAGGCGTAGCTGTCGTTGAGCACGTAGCGGGTGAAGAACTGGAGGAAGACGGCGAGCGCCATCACCCAGAAGATCGCCAGCGCGACCCAGTCCTCGAAAGCGTAGACGCCGAGATCGACCTTGGGTGCCGCCTCCTCCTCGAAGGTGTGGGCGATCTCGTCCCCGGTGATCTGCCGGTGCGTTTCGACTGTGGACATGGGGTTACTCCTCAAGTACCGAGCGTCATTCCGGGCCTCGCGAAGCGCGCGCCCGGAATGACGACCTATTGTTATTTCACGTCCTGGATCCGCTCCCAGTCGGCCTTGCGATAGCCGAAGGTCTCGAACGCGACGTTCTTCAGCACGGTGTCGCGGAACTCTTTCTTGTCGACCTCGGTCACGGTCAGGCCCTTCTTCTTGAAGAAGGCGACCAGCTTGGCTTCGTTCTGCTTGATCTCCTCGGTCGCCTTGGCGGCGGCTTCCTGCGCCACGTCCGTGAAGATTTTCTTGTCCTCGTCGCTGAGCTTCTTCCACAGCGCGCCCGCCACCACCGTGTTGAGGTGATCGACGATGTGGCCGGTCAGCACGATGTGCTTCTGCACCTCGTAGAACTTCTTGGCTTCGATCGTGGTCAGCGGGTTCTCCTGGGCTTCAACGGTGCCGTTCTGGAGCGCGAGATAGACTTCGGCGAACGCGATCGGCGCAGTGTTGGCACCACAGGCGCGCGGCATCGCCAGATAGGCCGGAACGTCGGGCACGCGCATCTTCAGGCCCTTGAGGTCGGCACAGGTCTTGATCGGCTTGTTCGACGAGGTCTGGCGCACGCCGTAATAGGTCACCGCGATGATGTGGTGGCCGCTCTTGTCCTCATAGCCCTTGGCGAGTTCCTTGAAGATGTCGCTCTTGGTGTAGGCGAGCAGATGATCGGCGTCGCGGAAGGTGTAGGGATAGTAGGTCACGCCGATCGGCGGAAAGCTCTTGGCCGCGAAGCTCGATCCGGAAATGATGATGTCGACCGAGCCGAGCGAGAGGCCCTGGTTGATGTCGGCTTCCTTGCCGAGCTGCGACGCCGGATAGACGTCGATCGCATAACGCCCGTTGGTGCGCTTTCCGATCTCCTGCGCAGCCCAGACCGAGGCGGTATGGAACGGCTCCGAGGTCTCATAGACATGAGCCCATTTGAGCTTGGTCTGCGCCATGCCGGCATTGGTCGTAGCAAACATGGCCGCGGCCGAGACCGCCAGCACCGTTGTGATCTTTTTCAACACTGATTTTTTCCTCCATCTTCTAAGTCTGCTTCTGTCCGCCCGCCCCGACCTGGATGCGGACCGCCCAATCTCATCGCCGCCGCGCGCTGCTGCTCGCAGCCCGTTTTTTCTTCGGCGCATGTTCCGGCTTTGACGGCTTTGCCGTCGATCGCGCCGCGCGCCCGGACGACGGTCCTGCCGCGTTCTCGGCGCCAAAGTTCTGCGCAAAGCGCTCCTGGGATCGCGCGAGATGATCGCGCATCGCATCGCGCGCGGCCCCGGGATCATGCGCCACGATCGCGTCGCGCACCGCGCGATGCTCGTCGAGCGCATTGCGCCAGGTGCCAGGGCTCTCGAAATAATGCGCAAGCTGCGCGAAATAGGGATTGAGGCGTTGGTCGAACAGCTCGCCGACCACGCGCACGAGGACGGCATTGCCGAGGCTTCCGGCGGTCGCGACGTGGAAGGCGCGGTCGTGAACCATCGAGGCTTCGCCGGGGTGTTCTACATTCTCCATCGCGACAAGAGACGCATCGATGCGGGCAATGTCGCCCTTCGTCGCCACGCGCGCGGCTTCTTCGGCGATCGCGCTCTCCAGGAATTCGCGGGCGCGCAGCAGCTCGAACGGGCCCTCGATGACGGAAGCAGGCGCGGGCGCCGCAACGGCGGCGGGCTCGATCACGTAGATGCCGGAGCCGACACGGATGCGGAGGCGGCCTTCGACCTCGAGCGCGATCAGGGCTTCGCGCACAGTCGGCCGCGATATCTTGAGCTGCTCGGCGAGCTCGCGCTCGGTCGGCAAGCGGCTGCCGACCGCGTATTCACCGCTGTCGATCAGGCTTCGCAATTGATCGGCGACCTGGCGATAAAGCCGTCTCGCCTCTACAGCTTCCAGCGGCACGCTGGCCCTCCCTCAAAGGTCGGCACCGGGTTGATCCCGGCGGCCCGCCAATTTTGGAAAATTGGTCTTACCAATTGACCGAGGACGGACGTCATGTCAAGCAGCAGCAAAGCAAGGGGAGACACGTCCATGCGCCTTGGTTCAACGCGCCTTGGCCGCGCCAATCTCGACCGGCTGCCACCTGGCATCCGCCGCCCGGCCTATGACCGTTCGCGGGTCACGCCCGGCATCGTGCATCTCGGCCTCGGCGCCTTTCATCGCGCCCATCAGGCCGTCGTCATCGACGATTGCCTTGCCGCCGGCGCCGCGTCGTGGGGCATCGTCGGCGCGAGCCTGCGCAGCCCTGACGCGCGCGACGCCCTCGCCCCGCAGGACCATCTCTATACGGTTGCGGTCCGTGCGGCCGAAGGCACCCAGCACCGGGTGATCGGCGCGCTGCTCGACAGCGTGGTCGCGCGCGAGAGCCCGGCGCGGCTGATCGAGCGGATGGCCGATCCCGCCATTCGTATCGTCTCCCTCACCGTCACCGAAAAGGGCTATTGCCATACGCCGCAGACCGGCGATCTCGACGAGCGGCATCCTGATGTCGTGCACGATCTCAACAGTTTCGACGCGCCGCGTTCGGCGCCCGGCTTCATCGTTGCGGCACTGGCGCGGCGGCGAGCGCTGGGTGCCCCGCCCTTCACCGTCCTGAGCTGCGACAACCTCGCCGCCAATGGCGACACCGTGCAGCGGATCGTGACGCAGTTCGCAGCGCTGCGCTCGAAGGACCTCGGCAAGTGGATTACGGATACAGCGGCCTTCCCCTCGACCATGGTCGACCGCATCGTGCCGGAGACGACGGATAGCGACCGCGATACGGTTTCATCCGCGCTCGGCTTGCGCGACGCATGGCCGGTCATGACCGAGCCGTTCACGCAATGGGTGGTCGAAGATCGCTTCACGGCGGGCCGGCCTGACCTTGCCGCCGCGGGCGTCGAGCTCGTCACTGATGTCAAGCCGTTCGAGCTGATGAAGCTGCGGCTGCTCAACGCCAGCCATTCCGCGCTCGCCTATCTCGGCTATCTCGCCGGCTACGAGACCATCGCCGACACCATGCTGGATCCGCATTTCGCGCGTTTTGCCGCGCAGGTGATGGAGGAGGCCGCGGTGACGCTGACAATGCCTGCCGGTGCCGATCTGGCCGCCTATCGCGCCTCGCTGCTCAAGCGCTTCGCAAATCCGGCGCTGCATCATCGTACCTGGCAGATCGCGATGGATGGCTCGCAAAAGCTGCCGCAGCGGCTGCTTGGCGCGATGCAGGATCGCCTGCTTAAGAATTTACCGGTCGCGACGCATGCGCTCGCGGTGGCCGGCTGGATGCGCTACGTCACCGGCCTCGACGAGCAGGGCCGCGCCATCGACGTGCGCGATCCGCTCGCCGCCGAGTTCGCTGGCTTGGCGCGCGAGGCAGGTCCCGTCGCCGAGCGATTGGCGCCCGCACTGCTCGGCGTCGGAAAAGTGTTCGGGCCGCTGGGTGCCGAGCCGCGCCTGCGCGAGGCCGTGACCGCGGCGCTTGGCCGTCTCTTTAAGGATGGCGCGCGGCGGGCGGTGGAGACGCACCTCTCCGCGTGACCACAAAGCAGGCATGCTGCACTGCGGTCCAGATCGAACAGAAAGCCGACGGAAGTCGCGCTTGATTTTTGCCTGTCATTGCCCCACCCGAGAGGCATGGCAAAGGACAGCAAGATCATCGCCGCCAACGCGGCCTTTTACGCCGCCTTTTCAACCGGCGACTTCGACGGTATGGAACAGATGTGGGCAGATGACGACGCCATTTCCTGCATCCATCCCGGCTGGCCGGCGATTATCGGGCGCGCCACGGTGATCGGAAGCTGGCGCGATATCCTGCAAAATCCGCAGCGGCCGCAGATCGTCTGCGCCGAACCGCAGGCCATCGTCGACGGCGACAGCGCGCGCGTGCTCTGCATCGAGATCGTTGACGGCACCGCTTTGGCTGCTGCCAACCATTTTCGGCGCGTCGGCGACGGATGGCGGCTGGTGCATCATCAGTCGAGCCCAATCGCGCAGATTGTCGAGCAGGCTGAGGATGATAGAACGAGCCACCGCGTCCACTGAACGCGGCCGGCCCGCAGGCACTTTCTACTGTGCATGGGGTTGTTTTTCAGTTTTTTTGTTCTGCGGCCTCATCCGAGCTCCGACAAATCATCCAGCACGACCCGCGCCGCGCTGAAATCGTCGTCCCGGAAGAACATGCTGCGGGTGATGAGCACGGGAATCTTCGCCCGCGAGGCCGCGATCAGGCCGTTGGCGGAATCCTCGATCGCGACGCAGTCGGACGCCTTGAGCTTCAGCCGCGCCAGGATTTCGAAATAGACGTCCGGCGCAGGTTTCTTGTGCTCCACATCATCCCCGGCCACGATCGCCTCAAAATCCGCGGACCAGCGCGTCCCCAGCGCCCGCGACAGCAGCGCATCGATGTTGCCGTGGGACGTCGTGGTCGCGATCGCGAGCCGCTGGCCGCGCGCCTTGGCAGCAATGAGGAGACCGGTCACGCCGGGCCGTAAGGGGCAGCAGCCGGTCTCGACCAGTTCGGCGTAATGCGCGGTCTTGATGCGGTGGAGTTCCGCGATGTTCGCGTCCGACAATGGCGCAGCAATCTTCAGCCGTCCATGGAAGACGCGAATGCGCTCCTTGCCACCGGTGACCCGCAGCAGGTCCTTGTAGACGGCCCGGTCCCACTGCCAGCCGAGACCGTGGCGAACGAAGGCATAATTGAAGGCCTGCCGATGCAGTTCCTCGGTTTCGGCCAAGGTGCCGTCGATATCGAAGATCAGCGCTGCGGCGCGCCGGATCAGCTCAGCGGCGTCACATGGCACTATGGCGGGCGCTTCTGCCTGCATGATCGATCCGTCCCTCCTGCCGCTGTGACAAGTGAGCATCGCCCGAGGCAGCGTGCGAGTAAAATTGCAATATCTTTTGCCGGACCCAAAAATCCCTTATGAGCGGAGACGCGCGCAACGGCGCGAACGGAACCAGCACGGCGGACACATGCGGCTCTTCATCCTTGGCCTTGGCTACAGCGCCGGGCATTTCGTCCGCAGGTTTGGCGGCACCTTCTCACATATCGCCGCCACCGTGCGCGATCCCGCGAAGCGAGATGACCCCGCCGGCATCGAGATGCAGGCCTTTTCCGGCGGCAGCCCCGCGCGCGAGACGGTCGAACGTATCGGCGACGCCGACGTCCTTCTCGTATCGATCCCGCCCGGCAGCGTCGGCGATCCCGCCATCGCCACGTTCGGCGACGTGCTGGCGGCGGGCCGGCGCAAGGTCATCTATCTCTCGACCATCGGCGTGTATGGCGATCACGGCGGCGGATGGGTCGACGAGAGCACACCGCCGCAGGCCATCCTCGATCGCACCCGTATGCGGGTCGCTGCCGAGCAGGCCTGGACGGACATAACGCGCGGCAACGCCGCGATCCTGCGGCTTGCGGGCATCTACGGCCCCGGCCGTAACGCGCTGGTGACGCTGCGCGCGGGAACGGCCCGGTGCATCATCAAGCCGGGACAATTGTTCAACCGCATCCATGTCGACGACATCGCAAGCACGATCACGGCCGCGGTTCATCACCCGAGCGGCGGCACCTGGAACGTCTGCGACGACGAGCCGGCGCCGCCGCAGGACGTGATCGCCCATGCGGCGAAGCTGATGAACGTTGCGCCGCCGCCCGAAGAGGCCTTTGAGACCGCGGGAATGTCGCCGATGGCGCGCAGCTTCTATGCCAGCAGCGCCCGTGTCTCCAACGCGAAATTGAAGCGCGAGCTCGGCGTCACACTTGCTTATCCGACCTACCGCCACGCTCTGGATGCGTTATGGCACGCGGGAGAGGGACGATAGGGTTCCGGCATTCCCGGCGTCCCAGACATGCCCTGCCCGCGCTTGACTTCGCGCCGGTGCGGTCGTGATCTAACCACTCAGCGGGCCACTGCATAACGAGCCCGCGCTTGGGAGGATACAATGAAGACGATCGCCATGGTCGCGGCGGCTGCCGTCGTCACGCTTGCTGCAGCGCGCGCCGCGCCGCTGCCCGAAGCCAGTCCCGACGACGCCGGCTTCTCGAAACAGGGCCTTGCACGGCTCGACAATTTCTTCGCGCGTGAGATCGCCGCCAAGCGCGTCCCCGGCGCGGTCGTCGCGATCGCCCGTGACGGAAAGCTTGTGCACTACAAGGCCTATGGCATGCTGGATCCGGACAAGGGCACGCCGATGCCTATTGACGCGATCTTCGCGCTGGCATCGATGACCAAGCCGATGGCGGCAGTCGCGGGATTGACATTGATGGAGCAGGGCAAGCTGCCGCTCCAGGCCAAGCTGTCCGACTATTATCCTGGCTTTGCCGACATGAAGGTCGGCGTTCAGCAGGCCGACGGTTCATTGAAGCTCGAACCGCAGGCATCGCCGATTTTCATTCACGATCTCTACCGGCACACGTCCGGCCTGATGTATGGCGGCCGGCCGGACAGCTCAAGCACGCTTGCGCGACAATATCCTGAAGGCACCGCGCCGGCGATCGAAGGCGACACCCAGGCGTTCATCGACCGCATCACAAAGCTGCCGCTGGCGCATCAGCCCTCGACCGAGTTCGAATACGGTTTTTCGATCGACGTACTTGGTGCTGTGGTCGAGAAGGTGAGCGAGCAGAAGCTCGGCGACTATCTCGCCGCCAATGTCTGGCAACCGCTCGGCATGAAGGACGCGACCTTCCATCCGACCGACGCACAGCGCCCTCGCCTCGCCCGCCCGTTCGCCAACGATCCGCTGACCGGCAAGCCGCAAGCCATCAAACTTTTGGACACGCCGACAAAATCCGACTGCGGCGGCGCCTGCTCGTTCGCAACCGTCGGCGATTACATCCGCTTCGGGCAGATGCTGCTCAACGGCGGCGAACTCGACGGCCAGCGCGTCCTCGGTCCCAAGACCGTGCATCACATGACGACCAATCATCTCGGCCCCGAGATCAAGAACAACGTGGCGAACATCGAGCCGCACCGCGCCGGCTTCGGCTTTGGCCTCGCGGTCGCTGTCCGCACCGGCGAAGGATTGTCGTCGGTCCCCGGCAATCCCGGCGAGTTCACGTGGAATGGCGCGTACGGGACACAGTTCTTCTGCGATCCCAAGGAGCGTCTCGTCGTGGTTGTCGGAACGGCGGCGCCGGGCGAGCTGCGGAAATTTTATCGCGAGCAGGTCCAGGACATCGTCTATGGCGCGATGGTGAAATGAGATCGGCACGCCGCATTGGAAAGAGGGCGGCCGATTGGATCGCCCTCTTGAATTGTTTGAGCATGATCTTGTCGGAAAACCGCTACACGCTTTTCCGGATCATGCTGCGACGTCAGCTCAGAACGCCGTATTTCTTGAACCAGGCCTGCGCCCGCTTCCAGGCATCTTCCGCGGCGTCCTTGCGGTAGCTGCCGCGGTAGTCGGCATGGAAGCCGTGCGGCGCTTCCGGATAGATCTTGAATTCGGCCGTCTTCTTGTTCTGCTCGAGCGCAGCCTTCATCTGCTCGACCTGGGTGACGGGAATGCCGGTATCGGCGCCGCCATAGAGGCCGAGCACCGGCGCCTTCATCTCGGGCGCCAGCTGCATCGGGCTTTTCGGCCACAGCGGATTGGGAGCATCGACCGGCGGACCGTAGAAGGCGACGCCAGCCTTGAGCGTGCCGTTGTGGGCGGCATATTCCCAGACGGTGCGTCCACCGCGGCAAAAGCCGATGATGCCGAGCTTCGCGGTGTCGCCGCCTTGCGATCCCGCCCACGCCACCGTCGCATCGAGATCGGACAGCAGTTCCGCGTCCGGCTTGGCATTGACGATCGGCAGCAGGTCCTTGATCTCGGCGATCTTGGTCAGATCGGTACCCTTGCGGAAGTAATAGTCAGGCGCGACTGCGAACGCGCCGAGCTTGGCGAGGCGCCGCGTCACGTCCTTGATGTATTCGTGCAGGCCGAAGATCTCCATGGCCACGATGATCACCGGCGCCTTGGTGTTGCCGGCCGGGCGGGCGAAATAGGCAGGCATCTCTTCGGAGCCGACCTTGATCTTGGCGTCGCCGGCCTGGAGACCGCTGGTGTCTGTCGTGATCGCCTCGGCGCGCACGGGCCCGGCCGCAAGCGTGTAGCCGGCGGCAACCGCCGCGGTGGCGCTCATGAATCCGCGCCGCGAGACCGGGGCGGCCTTGGTCAGCCCGACGACGTCGGATGTCATGGTGGTTTCAATGCTCATCGGTTCATCCCTTCCTGATGCCTGGCCCTGATCCCCAAGGCGATGCATTCGCCGATAATTGCCGGCGAAACGCAAATCACCAGCCTGCGAGCACGCCGCTTTCAGGCCTTGCCCCGACGCTGCTTCCCCGGGGCAGTCTCGGGCATCAGACTCATCGCAACAAGTCCAACGATTGCCGCAAGCAGCAGGTACCAGGCCGGCGCCAGCGGATTGCCGGTGAGGTGGAGGAGCCAGGTGACCACGAGCTGCGCCGTGCCGCCGAAGCTGGCGATCGCGACCGCATAGACGGTCGCGAACACGCCACCGCGAATGTTCTGGGGCAGCGCCTCGACGAAGGTCGCGTAGAACGCAGTGAATGGCAGCGACCCGATGACGGACAAGACACCGAAACCGGCCAGGAGCGACAACGCGCCCGGCGCATGGACGATCCACAGGAAGGTCGGGTAAGTCAGCAGCAGCGTTGCGAGCTGCGGCCAGATCATCACCGGCTTGCGACCAAGACGATCTGCCAGCCAGCCCCCGACCAGTGCGCCGACAAACTGAATGCCGTTGCTGACCAGCGACACGGCGAAAGCCAGTGTGGACGACACATGCAACGTGTTCTGCGCATAGGTCGTCATGTACTGGGTGACGTAGGTCGAGATGGTGCCGCTTGCCAGGATCATCAGCGCAAGTCCGATGATGCCAAGGTGGCGCCTCGCCTGCGAAAGATGACTGACGTGTTCGACGGTGCGGGCACCGGCTTTGGCCTGCGGGATCGTCTCGGGCAGCGTTCGGCGCATCCAGAACCCGAACGGTATGCAGACCGCCCCGATCAGAAACGCCACCCGCCAGCCATAGGCGTCGAGCATTTCCGGCGCCATCGTCCGGCTCAGGATGACGCCGACGAGCGCGCCCGCGGTCGCGGCGATCTCCTGGCTCGCCGGCTGCCATGCCACCACCAGCGCCCGATGCTCGGGCGGGGCAATCTCGATCAGATAGGCGGTGGTCGGCCCAACCTCGCCGCCGAGGGCAAAGCCTTGCGTCATACGCGCCGCGATCACGATGATGGGCGCGGCAAGACCGATCGCTTGATAGGACGGCGTGAGCGCGATGGTCAGGATGGATAGCCCCATGAGCGCGAAGCTCAGCAGCATGGCGGGGCGCCGGCCGATGCGGTCGGAATAGATCCCGAGCACGATTCCGCCGATCGGCCGCGTCACGAAGCCGGCGCCGAAGGTCGCCAGCGACAACATCAGGCTGCCGTACTCGCTTCCCGTCGGGAAGAAGGTATGGCCGATCTGGATGGCGAAGAAGCTGTAGGTGATGAAGTCGTAGAATTCGAGCATGTTGCCGACGGTGGCGGCCAATGCTGCGCGCTTGACGTTGAACGGCTTCGCTTGCTCGATCACAGACGATACTCTGGAATTCCCGGGCTCGATCGTATTTGGGACTTAACCGCCTGCCTGCATTGCGACGCAACATCCATTAACCGAAAACGGTGGTTCTCTCGCCTCCACTTTCGCCGCCACGAGTTGCAGCGCAACTGCCTGCTCGCGCAATTCGAACCGCGTCGCCGCAACAAATGGGCTCTGCTGTGGTCGCAAGGGCACATCATGTTGCTCCCCGTCGTACGCTATCGGGATTCTGCAGGCGAATCGCAGTTATTTGACTGAAATTTTCAGAACAGTTGAGCCGGGCGATTTACTCGAACTTTCTTCGTGACGCTCTAGTTCCACCGCCGGAAGTTCCGTCTCTCTCGGGAGCTTCATTATCAGCCACCCGGATTGCGCTACCAGAAGCTCAATTGAATAAAGATTTATCCGACCTGGAATTGAAATGCATTTGGCTCGCGAAGCGATCGAATTATTGGGACAGATGGCCCGTATCCTGTGGTTCGAAGGCGCCAAGCATGGCCTGCGCGACCGCGAATGGATGGCGCTGCGTTTCCTCTCCCGCGCCAACCGGTTTTCCCGGACGCCCTCGGCGCTCGCGAGTTACGTTGGCACCACGCGCGGCACCGCCTCTTTCGTCATCGGCGAGCTCGAGCGGCTGGGCTACATCGAGCGCAAGCGCTCCGCCACGGACAAGCGCTCTGTGTTGCTGAGCGTGACGCAGCAGGGCAAGAAATTTCTCGTGCGCGACCCCATCAGCGTTCTGCTCGAGCCGATTGCCATTCTCGACGACGATGCCAAGACTCGCTTTCGCGACACGCTCCGGCATGTGCTCGATCAGGCCGATGCGGCCGAACAGCGGCACCATACCGACGTCTGCAAGCGCTGCATCTTCCTGCGCGAAGATCGCACCACGGACAGCAAGACGGCGGCCGAGTTCAGCTGCCGCCTGTTTCGCGCGCCGATCGCGGAGGCGGAGGTCGACCTGCTATGCACCAGCTTCGAGCACCACCGCCAATAGAAGGCGGCCCTCGATCAGGGCGTTGCCTTGCGTGACGAATAGATGACGCCCCCGCTGGACTCCACCACCAGACGTCCGTTCTCGTTTTTGATCTCCTCGATACGGCCAAGGCCCGGCACCTGCTGTCCCAGTACGGCCTCGACGACGCCGTTCGGGCCTTGCAGGATCGCAATCCCTTCATAGGCCTGGCGGACCGACCAGCCCTTGATGGTCTTGCGCGGCGCCGACATGCGCTCGGACGGAGACACCGATCCCGTGACCTCGGGCGCCGGGACCGAAGCCATCATCGGCATTGGCTGTGTTTGTGAGGCAACGGGCGTCGGAGCCTGGGCCTGCGCCTGGGCAAGCTTATCGAGCTTCACCGTCGAGGACGAGCTCACCCGCTCGATGCGATCCAGGTTCTCGCCAAAACGGCCGAAACGGTCATTGGTCGCCTTGCTCGATTGATCGACCGCCGTGCGCAGGCCGTCGAGATTGTCGGACACGCCCGACATCTGCTTGCGCAATTGCGCCACCGTCTCACGCAGATTCCTGATCTCCGTACTGGCCGCGACGTTGCTCTGGGCGGGCTGCGTGGTGAGATAGACGATCACGCCAGTGCAGGCGCAGACCACCACCATCGCAGCGACTGCCAATGTCGCGAGCGGCGCGACCCATGTCGGACGCGGCGGCGGCGGCTTGGCCACGATCACGGCCGGCTTGATCACGATCGGCGCAGGCTTGTGTATCGCCATTTTGTCGAGCCGCGCCTTGGCGCGAATACGCTTCAGACCCTCGAGCGCCTCTTTCGCCAGAGTTTCATCACTCGCCGCTGCCGACACACGCTTGGTGGTCGCAGCAGGCTTGGCGGCTCCCGTCGCATTGTCCCCGGCATCGCGCGCCTCCGCAGCCGGCTTCGCCGCTGCGGAAACATTGGCGGTCGCGTTGGGGCGAGCTTGTCCATCGGACAACATGTGAGAATGCTCCGTTCGGTTCGACCTATCGAACGGTGACGTTATGTGCCGAAGCTTGCCTGAAACGTGCGCATAAATCTTTTCATCGCGCGCGAAGCGACGCAACTGAGTCAAACGCGTCATACACGTGGCGAGAGTGCGACTCGAAAGACACACCTCCGTCAAGATTTCGCCAAGCTGAGGTCGCCTTGCCATACATGAGTCGAATTGTCGCATGTGGAAACAGGGCGACGAGAGTCAATCCCGGGTTGAAAACCTCCCGATTTGCATGAACCGCGGCACCGCCCGAAAAGGCTGTATTCATACGGGGATACGGAACTTTAGAACTGCCAAAGTGCAAAACTAGTTCTAATTCCAAATCAACTGATGCGATTGTACATACAAAGAAACAACTCGAAACAAAGCAACAGTATCAAGCACGCGTAGCAACCGCTTTGTTGCGCGCGCTTGATCGGGAATCGGCAATTGTTACGGTCCTACTCAAGTGATTCTCGCCAGTTAGCGAGGAGAACGACACAGTACAGTAGCGTTCGGACGCAATGAGCAACTTGGCGCAACTGTTCTAGGTCGCTTTCTCAATCCGCTCCGCGAGGTGATCCGTAAGACACCCGCCGGGCCTCACGCGGTAAGCGTTCAGTATCGAGTCGAAGTAGCAGGCCTGCGAGACGCAGGCACTGAATGCGTAGGGCTGCCCGCGAATATGAAACCATAATAACGGTTCGCGGGAAGGAATGTCGTCAAACAGCACCGCTGCCGAGCCGGGCATCACAACAACGAACCGGCCGCAGCAAGTGCGAAACAGGGGCGAAAGACTGATGTATATTATCGTTGATGATCGCGAGAGCGTCACGAACAGCTATGTCGGAGGGCTCGTTCGCGAAGGTGTATCGTCGATCGGCTTCTCCTCCGGAGAATTCTGGGACTGGCTGCAATCTGCGAGTGAATCGGATCTGGCTGCGGTGGACGCCTTCCTCCTCGGGGATTGCGACGCTCGCGGAAGCCTGCCGCGGGCGATGCGCAAGCGCTCCTCGGCTCCCATCATCGCCATGAGCGGCCAGAAGATGCTCAAGAACACGCTGGAGCTGTTCGAATCGGGCGTCGATGACGTCGTGCACGTGCCGATTCATCTCCGCGAGATCCTCGCTCGAACGGCCGCGATCGCGCGCCGCCGGGTCGGGGAACTGCCGAGGCCCTGCGAGACCAGGATCCAGGTCTTTTTCAACGGACGTGACCCCGAGATCGCGGGCCACGCCCTCACCCTGCCCCGACGCGAACTGCGCATCCTCGAATATATGGTCAGCAACCACGGCAAGTGGGTCACCAAGACGCAGATCTTCAACGCGGTCTACGGCATCTTCGAGGCGACCTTCGACGAGAGCGTGATCGAGAGCCACGTCAGCAAGCTGCGCAAGAAACTTCGCGACCGCCTCGGCTTCGATGCGATCGTGGCCAGGCGCTACGTCGGATACCGTCTCGATATCCCGGCAGGGGAGACCATCGACGTGCCGATGCAGGAACTCGACGAGCTCGGCATCCTCCTGAACAGGGCGCATGTCGCCCCAGCGGCGTATCCGGCCGGAAACTGATCGGCAGGGTACTGCCACGAAAACGACAACGGCCTCTGCGAACCAATTTCGCAGAGGCCGTTGTACTTTCAGCGGCGGAAGCGCCGGAACAGATGCCTAGCTTCGCGACGCGAGGCGCCGCGACACCTAGGGCTTCTGCTGGAATTCTTCCTTCGACACGTAGTTGAAGTCTTCGACCAGGACATCCTGGACGACTTCGGCCTGCATCCGCTCATTGACGCGCTGCTTGATGGCCGTCGTGAGGATGGAGAGGTCGTAACGGGCGAGTTTCCTGAAATCGAGGCGGTCGTCGGCATAGATCTTGCGGAAGGCTTCGTCGACGACGAACGGCTCGGGCGGAACGTTGAGCTGGTGCATGGTCCGCGCCTCCACGGTGTAGACGAAGCGCGCGACGATGTAGCCCTGCACGTTGCCACCCTCAACCATAGGCACGCTCAGCGCCCGCGTCTTCTGATACTGCAGCCCGTCGAGATATTCGTCCTTCGCCGGCAGCAGGGTGCCGTTCTCCTTCCAATACGCGACGGCATAGCTCGTGCCCGCGGTGAGGATGCATACCCAGAGCCCGGCCAGCACCAGTCTGATCATCTTCCGTCCTGTGCTGCTCGACCGGTATAGGTGCCGTCCGACTCGGCGTCCCTGATGGCCTTGACGACGATGGTCGCGACCTCGCGTACCGCGTCGTAGTGCATTTCGAGGAGAGAACGATTTCGCTCAAGTTTCTCGCGCAACCGCTGGATCTCCTCGGTGATCTCGACCTCGCCGCCGAGATGCATTCGGGCCCGCATCAGGCGGACGAATTCCAGCATACTCCGGCTCTTCCGGGCGCTGAACTCGTCGAAATCGATCTTCTTGCCCGTACCGAGCGCGACCGTCTCTTCCTCAACGATGCTTTCGAGCCGGCGGATCGCAGCCAGCAGGCCCCGCACCTCATCCGACCTCGCTGTATCCGCGCCTTCGTTCGCCAACTCGCCACCGACATTCGAGAGCAGCACGGGCAACAGCGCATCACCGGGCGCGGCTGCCGTCGTCATCGCCTCGGTGTCCACGACCGGCTGCTCCATCACCAGGGCCGCCGCGCCTTCATGTGCCTGCATAGGAAATTCACCCTTCAACTTCTGTCACCCATTCCCGGATCGTCATCCGGCCTTGCCCGTAACGTCCGGCCCGGCCGGATGCGCGGCGGCGAGCTGCTTGGCAATGCCAATGCCCTTGCCCTTTGCCAGCTGAGCACCAAGTTGCTCCGCCAGCATCGACTTCCAGACGCCACCGGCCGTACCCTTGCCAAAGACCTCCTCCGACTCCTTCGGCAACATCGTCTCGACGAAGGTCTGGAGGATGAAAGCCTCGAACTTCCGGTACACCTCGCCGGATGCCGGCGCCTTGATCACCTGCACCGGAGCCCCGTTCACCGCACCCGACGGCGCTTCCGAAACCTTCGACGCGGATTGTTCTGCAGCGGCCGCCTTCGCCTTGCCGACCTCCGCGTCCATCGTGGCGGCGAAATCCGTGTCCAATGATTTCAGCGCATCGAGCTTGGCGGTCGCCGCGCGCTGCGCTACCGGGTCGGCGGCATCGAGGACGTCGAGGACGAGGTCGGGTGTCGCTGTCACGATCATGTCTTGTTCCGGTTGGCTGGCCGTGGCGTCCACTCGCGCACGGTGAGACTTGTTCCCGTCATCTCCTCGAGCGATTTCTTCTCGGCGTCGCGAAGCTTGTCCGCGAGCGCCGCCTTGGCGACCTGCTCGAACTGCTTCACACGGCGGCTCTCCGCGCGAACCTGGTCGAGCTGCTGCGAGGCCTGCGCCTGAATCGCGCGCGTGCCGACGCTGGTCCTGGTCAGGCGCCGCGCGATCGATTCGCTCGATGATCCCGCCGGCGGCCTGCCATCGTTCAGGGCTCCGACAAGCCATTCCTGCTCGTCCTGCAAGCTGCGCTCCTGCTGCCGCAGATGCGCGAGCTGCCACTCGGACAGCCGGAGCTGGAGCTTCACGAGCGAGACCAACCGGCCGAGCTTGTCCGCGCGCGAGGTCATGACCGATCACTCCGCCAGCCATGACGAGACGCCGAGCATGAATTGCGTCAAGAGCTCGTCGCTGGTGAGGTAGAGCAGCAGGAAGCCGCCGAACAGCACGAACGGCACCGAGATGAAATAGACCGGAATCGCCGGCGTCAGCTTGTTGACCAGGCCGACCGCGACGTTAACGATGACCGAATAGACGATGAAAGGGCTGGTGATCCGCAGCGTCAGGACGAATGCTTCCGACAGCCGGCCGACGAGCAGCTCCAGCGCCATGCCGCCGCCGAACTTATCGCCGGGATGCCAGACGTCGTAGGAGTTCATCAACCCGCGCAGGACCTGCCAGTGCTGGTCGGTTATGAAGAACAGCGTTGTGACGGCCGTCATGATCAGCCGGCACCAGAGCCGGCGCCGGATCAGTGTCGCCGATCGGCGTCCCCGGGATGTTGCTCAGCCCGATGGCACTCGCCATCACAGTGGCCATGGTCTGGAGTGCGAGGAAGAACACGCGGCCGCCGAGCCCGATGACGCTGCCGACCACGAGCTCGGAGCAGATCAGCAGCGCGAGCGTCAGCGGTGCCGCATTGTCCGTGAGAGGTTTCAGGACAGCGACCAGGATCGGCGTCAGCGCAAACGTCGTGACGAGCGCGACGAACAAGCGGACCTGGGCCGGGACGTTGACGCTGGAATAGCCCGGCACCAGCATCAGGCAGGCACCGATGCGGCAGAACACGATGAACGTCACCAGCACGCTGTCGGCAAGGCCGCTGATCACGATATGGCTCCGAGTGCTCTGATCTCGGTGCTGCGCGCGACTTCGACATGCGACAGGATCGGCAGTGTCGGAAATACCCGTTCCAGGATCATCCGGACGTAGGGACGGGCTTCGGGGGTCACCGCCAGCACGACGCTGGTGCCGTTCTCGGTGAACTTGCGGATCGCGGCGCTGGCTTCGGTCGCAAACTGCTCGATCAGGCGCGGATCGGCGTCGAATTCGACGACGTCGCCCTTGGCGTCGCGCTTCAGGCTCTGGTGGAACGCCAGGTCCCAACGGTTGCCGAGACGGACCACGTTGAGCACGCCGTTGTCGGACAGGTCGCCGCAGATCTGCTGGGCCAGACGCGTACGCACATGCTCCGCCACCTGCTCGGAGCGCCGCACATGGGGCGCGATCTCGGCGATGGCCTCCAGGATCAGATGGAGGTTGCGTATCGACACGCGCTCGGCCAGCAGGATCTTCAGGATTGCCAGCAGTCCCGAGTACGATATCTGCGACGGGCAGAGATCCTCGACCAGGCGCTTGTATTCGGGATCGAGCCGGTCGAGCAGGCCGCGCATGTCCTTGTAGGACAGGAGCTGGGCGAGGTTGGCCCTGATCACTTCGCTCAGATGCGTGAGCAGCACCGACAGATTGTCGACCGGCTTGCAGCCCTGACGCTTGACCTCGTCGGTGAAAGCGTCCGTCACCCACAGCGCTTTCATGCCAAAGGCCGGCTCGATCACCTCTTCGCCGGGCACGTCGGGCTTGCCGTCCTTGTCGACGAGCACCAGCACCTCGCCGAGCCTGAGCTCGCCCTGGGAGACGCGGGTGTCGTGGATCCGGATCTGATATCCCTTGGGATCGATCGACAGATTGTCGGTGAGCTTGATCTCGGGAACGACGAAGCCGTACTGCTTGGCGAACTTCTTGCGGATCTTGGCCACGCGGTGTGCTAGCTCGGTACGCGAGCCCAGCAGATGGACCGACAGGTGGCCGCCGAGCGCCAGCTCGATCTCCGCTGTCTTGAGCGATTCCTTGACGGATTCCTTGGCCTCGAGCTGGGCGCGTTCGTCGGCCTTGCGCGCATCGTCCTTCTGCTTCAGGGCCGCCTGCCGCCTCGGCAGCGAGTATCCGACGAAGGCCATGGCGCCGCCGAGCAGCAAGAAGGGCGCCATCGGCAACCCCGGCATCAAGGCAAGCACGAACATCATCAGCGCGGCGGCCGATACCGCGCGCGGATAGCCGCCGAGCTGGCGCAACACTGCCTGCTCCGCCGACCCCCTGGTGCCGCCCTTAGAGACCAGCAAGCCCGCCGATAGCGACACGATCAGAGCCGGCATCTGCGTTACCAGACCGTCGCCCACGGAGAGTTTGGTGTAGACGTCGGCGGCACGCGACAGCGTGAGTCCGTGATGGGTCACGCCGATGATGATGCCGCCGAAAATGTTGATCGCGGTGATGATCAGGCCGGCGATGGCGTCGCCGCGGACGAATTTCGAGGCACCGTCCATGGCGCCGAAGAACGCGCTCTCCTCTTCCAGCTCGCGGCGCCGGCGCTGGGCTTCCTTGTCGTCGATCAGCCCTGCGGATAGGTCCGCGTCGATCGCCATCTGCTTGCCGGGGATGGCGTCCAGGGGTGAAGCGGGCGCCGACTTCGGCGATACGCGTCGCGCCCTTGGTGATCACGACGAAGTTTACCGTGACCAGAATCGCGAAGATGATCAGGCCGATGACGAAGTCGCCGCCCATGACGAACTTCGAGAAGCCGGCAACGACGTGGCCCGCGGCGTTTTCCCCCTCCCCGCCGCGCGACAGGATCAGACGAGTCGTCGCGACGTTCAGCGCCAGCCGCAGGATCGTGGCGATCAGCAGCACGGTCGGGAAAGCCGAAAAATCGAGCGGCCGCTGGATCCACAGCGCGACCATCAGGATCAGCGCCGACAGTGCGATCGAGAAGGCGAGGCCGAGATCGATCAGGATCGGCGGGATAGGCAGGAACAGGATCGTGAGCATGGCCACGATACCGCCTGCGAAAAAGGCGTCGGCGCCCAATCGTCGCGGGGTCGGCAGGCTGGCAGCTAACGTATCGGACATGGGTCACCGGCAGAGGATCCGGCCCGTAATCTGCCGTGCAAAGCTTACGCGGGGGTGGTGGCAGGAGATGGCCAGGGGTGCCCGGGCCGCCCGGATCAGAAGCCGCGCTCGATATGCGAATAGACCATCTCGGTGAAGGTGGAGAGATGGGCTCCGATGAAGGAGCCGGAGACAGCAACGACCAAGAGAATGACGATGATCTTCGGAACGAAGGTCAGCGTCACCTCCTGGATCTGGGTCAGAGCCTGGATCAGCGCAATGAGGGTGCCGACCAGCATCGCGGCGCCAACGGCAGGCCCGGAGGCGACGATGATGGTCCAGATCGCCGCCTGGACGATGTCGAGAGCGTCCCGTTCGTTCATGACTGGCTGATCGTGAGACCCGGGCCGACCGCGACTTTCGTGCCGTCCTCGAGCGTCGCGACGGAGCCGTCAGTGTTGATGGAAATCGAAGCGACCTTGCCGCTGAAAGTCGCTCCGGTCGAGTCCGTGAAGCTGACGGTCTTTCCGATCAGCCCGTCTGCCTGCGACAGCGATTGCGAAGATAGCAAAGAGTCGAGCTTGGTATTGGTCTGCATCGCCTGCTCGACCGACGAGAGCTGCGCAAACTGGCTCATATATTGCGAGGTATCCATCGGATTGGTCGGATCCTGGTTCTTCATCTCTGCGATGAGGAGCTGAAGGAACGTGTTGTAGTCGACGCCGGTGCTCGACTTCGACGTGGTTGAGCTGGTCGAACTGGACTTGCTGGTGCTATCGGTCGCGCTGGTGACGTTCATGTGACTCTCCGCTGTCAGGCAGCCTCGAATGGGGAATCGATCGTGGCGCCGGCCAGGATGGCCTGCTCCACCGGAAACAGCGCCCGGATCCGCTTGAGCGCTTCGAAGTAACGGGTTGCTCCGACCAGTTCGTCGACCGCGCCAAGTCCGAGCAGCATCTCGTGGCTCTCGCACACCGCGATCAGGGCTGCGTGATGCTGCCCGTAAAGCGCCGAAGCATCCCGGACGTCGGTCGGATTCATCAGCATCAGCTGGACGATGAAATAGAGCTGCCGCAGCGCCGTGGTGGCGTCGGAGGCCTGCATGATCTGCCCTTCGAGCAGGAACATCACGTCGTTGACGAGCTCGACGGAGACCTTGCGGTCCACGCGCAGCACCGCGCCGTTGATGTAGACCCGTTCGCCCGCCCGCAAGGATATCTTCATCAAAGAGCGTCTCGGATCAGGCGGTTGATTTCGATGAGCTGCATCACGTCGTTCGACCTCTCTTCGCGAAGGCGGTCGGCTTCCTTGACGACCCACAGGCCGATCGAGATGATGTCGGCGCGCAGCTTGACCGGAAGTCCGTTTTCCGGATGCGCGAGATCCTCGATGAAGATCGTCCACAGCCGCCGCACATAGAGCAGGCTCTCGACCAGATCCTCGATGCTGAAGCGGTCTTTCTGGATCCGCTCGAGCCGGTCGATGCCGAGGCTGAGCGCCTGCCGCTCGCGGCCCCGCGCTTCATATCCGCTCTCGTCGACGACCGCTTCATAGGCTTCAAACGTCATCAGGACAACTCTGCCTTACAAAGGAGGCTTCTCAAAAGTACTTGGCTCAGAGGTAGTTGATGAGGCTGATCTGCTGGAGCTGCGATGTCAGCGCCAGCGCTGTCTTGATCTGGGTTTGCAGCGTATTGACCCGGACCGAGGCCTCGGTCGGGTCGACCGCCTCCATCTTGACGATCTGGTTGTTGAGGATGTCCTGCTGCAGCTTCAGCCTATCGGTCGCGCCGGTGATCCGCTGCTGGACCGTGCCGATGTTGCCGCCGAGGGTAGCAAGGTCACTGATGGCGTTTCCGACAAGGCCGATAGCCTTGTCCACGACGACCTGGAACGTCGCTTGGTCCAGGTTCACGTTCCCGAGATCCGCCATCATGGTGTAGGCCTCGGCGAGCTTGCGGAAGCCTGGCTGATTGGCGCTGACGGAGGTATCGGCGATCTCGGTCGTGGAGATACGGCTTTGCATGACCTGGTCGGTAGCCGACGACCAGTTGGTGTCCCAGGCCGGGCTCGCGAACTCGGCATCGAAGGTGGTGTCGAGGAAGGTCTGCATCTGGGCCGGGGTGATGCTGCTCACGCTGGCAGAAGACTGGGCAAAGCCGAAGGTCGCGAGGAAATCCGCATCGACCTGGTTCTTGCTGGCCGAGCCCGCGGTGTAGGCCGTGATCGGCGTGTTCTGCGTGTTGATGCCCGAGAAAAGAGACGAGCCGTTATAGGAGACGTTCAGCGCGCCAATCAGATCCTGGAGGTTGGAGGACGCGGGCGGCAGGATGATCCGCCCGCCGCCGTCGGTACTGCGGGCCGCGATCAGGTCCTTGAGGAAGTCCGTTGCGGTCGAACCAAGCTGGGTGATCCGGCTCTGCGTTATGTCCAGGCGTCCCGAGACCAGCCCGTTGGTATCGACGAGCTGATCGGCGAAGCTCAGGTCCGCTCGCAGGGTGACGTCGCTTCCCGTCGTGGCACCAAGCTCGAGGCCAACGTCGGCAAAGCGGCCGGTGGTGGCTTCCTTCGAAGCCTTGGCGAGCGCCGCCTGATTGTTGGTAACCGAGGACCTCAGCGACGAAGACAGCATCAAAGTCGAGATGTAGTTCGCGCTCATCATGACTTAATTCCCCACAGCAGCCAGCAGGCTCTGCAACATCTCGTCGACGGTGGAAATGATCTTCGACGAGGCCGAATAGGTCCGCTCGACCTGGAGCATCAGCGACATCTCGTCGTCCATGTTGACGCCGTTGACGTTGGACAGCGCCGCGGTGCTACGGTCGAGCAGCGTGTTCTGGTAGGTGACGTTGTCGTTCGCGGCCGTGCGCTGACTTTCGATCCAGCTCGCCGAGGACGACGCGAAGTCGATCAAGCTGCCGTTCGGCTTGCCTTGCGTGGTTGCATCGAACGGCTGCGACGCATCCATGTTGCCGATGAGCTGCTGCAGCCGGGTCGAGTAGCCGGCGTTGCCGGCGGTGTTGTATTGATATGCGGCATTGCCGCTGATCGCGCCGTCGCGCAGCAGATTGGGGTTGCCGCCCTGAACAGGGTCGACCGAAGCGGCCACACTGATCAAGCCGGCCAAGCCGACCGAGACGGTGGCGCTCGCCGGCATCGCCGGCGCACCCGGATAGGTGAACAGGCCGGGGACGTCCGGCAGCGCGGCGCCGGACTGGTCGACTTCCTTGAAGGCGTCGACCAGGCCGCGTGCGACTTCGTCAAGCTGGCTCTGATACGTGACCGTGGCGTTGTCACGCAACTCGGCGAGGCCGGCGAGCTTGCCGGACTTGAGCGGCATGACGGAATTCGCGCCGGTCACGGGTACGCCGTCGATGTAGACGGCATTGCCCGTCGTGCCAGCAGTGTAGGCGTTGGTCGGGGAAAAACTCACCGCGCGCGCCGTCTTGTCGAACAGAACGACACCGCTATCGGCATAGAGCGCCGCGTCGCCGTTGGGACGGATCGACATCGTGACGCCGAGTTCTTGCGACAGTTTCGAGACGATGCTGTCGCGCTGGTCGAGGTAGTCGGTGACGTCGTCGCCGGAGATCGTACCCTTCACGATCGCGGTGTTCACGCTCTGGAACTGGGAGAGCAACTGATTGATATTCTGAACCGACGTATTCATGTCGGCATCCGCGCCCTCACGAACCGACTGCACGGTTTGGGTCGCCTGGTTTAGCGCCGTCGCCATGTCCTGGGCGGACGCGACCGCCGCCTGCGCCAGCGTGGTGTTGTCCGGGGCGTTGGCATATTGCTGGAGCGCCTTCTTCAACGCATTGAGCTGCGCCGTCGGCGACTGGTCGAGCTCCGGATCGTCGACCGTCGAGGCCGCGATCTTCTGGAGACCGTCATAGATCGCGCTCTGCTCGCTAGACGACGAAGTCGCGGTCAGGACGTTGGTGTACAAGCCGCTGCTGGCGGCGCGCTGGATCGCCGCGACGTAGACGCCAGCACCGGGGTGATTGTCCAGCACGGTGAGCTTGCGCGAATAGCCGGTGGCGGTGGCCCCGGCGATGTTGCGCGAGATGACCGACGACTGGATGCCCGACGTCATCAGCGAGGAGCGGGCGGATTCGAGAGCGGCGGTAAGGTTCATGATCTGCTCTTGCCGGGATCGAGCGCTGAGAGACTCAGCGCTTCAGGTTGACGACGACATCCAGCAAGTCGGCGCCGGTCTGGAACGATTTCGAGTTCGCAGTGAAGCCGCGCTGCGCCTCGATCATCGCAGTCAACTCGTCCGCCAGATCGACGTTCGAGTCTTCCAGAGCGCCCGACTGGATGGTGCCGAGCCCGCCCTGGCCGGCGAGGCCGACCTGCACGTTTCCGGAATCCAGGTTCGGTGAATAGACGTTGCCGACTTCGGGCGTCAGATGGTCCGGGCTCGGAACGTTCGCGAGCGCGATCTGGAAGCTCGGCAGCTCGGTGCCGTTCTTGAGCACCGCGGTGACCACGCCCTTGTCGTCGATGTTCACCTTCTCCACCGCGGACGGGGCGTTGCCGTCGACCGTCGCCTTGAAGTCGAAGCTGGACGCGACCTGGGTCATGGCCGACAGATCCATGTTGAAGGACGAGCCGCCCGGGATGGTCACGGTGAGCGAGGTCGGGCTTGCGGCGGCGAGCTTGCCTTTGCCGGTCGCGGTGACATCGAAGGTGAAGGTATTGAGACCACCCGCGAGCGCGGTGCCGGTGGAAGAATCGTAGAGCTGGATCTGCCAGGTGTTCGCGGCGGTCTTCGCAGCATAGACGTCGACCGTCACCGCGTTGCCGATGTTGTCGTAAGTGACGACCGAGGTCTTCGACGTGTAAGCGCCGGGACCGGGTGGACCCGCGATGATCGCAGCGCTCGGATCGAGATTGGCATCGACAGCTGCCTTGGTCGAAGGCGACGCCTGGAGCGCCATCTGGTTGACGTTGATGACCTGCAGGCCGCCGAAGCCGTTGGCGGCGACGGTGGGCGTGGCGCCGTTCGCGATGTTGTAGCCCATCAGCTGGAAGCCGGCGGAGTTGACGAGATTGCCCGTGCTGTCGGGCACGAACGCGCCGGCGCGCGTCAGGAAATTGTTGCCGTTCGGATCCTGCACGACGAAGAAGCCGTTGCCCTGCACCGCGAGGTCCGTCGCCGAGGTCGTGAACTGGTAATTGCCGGCATCGCTGATGGCGTAGCGGACCGTGGTCTCGACCGCGCCGGAATCGTAATTGCCCGAGCCGCTCTTCAGGATCAGCGAGGAGAATTCGGTCGAAGCCCGCTTGTAGCCGGTGGTGTTGACGTTGGCGATGTTGTCCGACACCGTCGACAGCTTGTTGGACTGCGCGTTCATCCCGGAAACACCGGTGCGCATAACACCATACAGGCTCATGAATTGGGCTCCTTCGGTAGGTTGCAGTTACAATGGTGGTTGTTGCTTGCGCGGGGCTGATGGTGCGGAACGATGCACAACTTTGACGTCATCCCTTCAGGTCGTTTTCGGCTGACAGAACGAGCGCGCCTTATCGGTCCACGCGCCGAAGCCGCTCGAGAGACCAGATGAGCGACGATATGACAGACGTAGCGCTTCTGCGCCGGCTGGTTGTTGGGGCCTGCATTGTAGCGGGCGACCGCCATGGTCCAGCTGCCCTCGCGTTGCTTCAGCTCCTTCAGGAAGCGCGCGGCGTAGTCGACGTTCCTGGCGGGATCGAACATCGCCCGCACCGACGCGAATTTGTCGCCGTGGTAATAGTGGTTGATCTGCATGCAACCGAGGTCGATCAGCTTGATCCCCTTGCTGCGCATGGATTCGAAATTCGCGATTGCGTCGTTCATGTCCTTGGCGAACACGGTCTGTCCTTCGGCGCCGAGCGCGTAAGGATAAAGCGCGCCGCGCCGCCCGGTCTCGGTGAGGCCGACGGCATAGAGAATGCCGAGCGGAATTCCGTGCTGCTGAGACGCACGCGCCATCTCGCGCTCGCAGGGGCGCGAATTGTCGGTCGCCGCGGCCGCGGCGCCGGCGTTACAGATAAACAGGGCCGCGACGAATCTGCGGCGCCACGTCCTGGTCATGACGCGTCTCCTGGTTGAACTGGCGCTCCTGTCGGGCCTGTTTCGCACCGCCGTCCGACTGTCCCGACGAATTTCTCGCGCCGTCGAACGTGCCTTGCGACTGCGACGATGGCTGTTGCTGGCCCGAGAGCTGCGGCTGCGACTGACCGGAGCCGCTCTGGAATCCATCCAACGAGCCGTGCTGGACGGGCGCAACGTCGGCCACGTAGCCCGCCGACTGCATGAGCTCGCGGATCGAGTCGCGCTGCTGGTCAAGCATCTGGCTCGTGTCCTTGCGCTCGGCGGCGAGGTGGACGGACACCTCGTTGCCAACGAGACGAAGGCGCACGGTGACGTTGCCGAGCGTAGGCGGTTCGAGGTTGATGGTCAGGATCTTGAGCGGCTGGTCCGGCGCATTGGCTTGGGACGCTGCAAGATCTGGAGCTGCGGACGCCGTCGGCGCCGGAGATTCCTTCAGCTCGGCGACGACGGCATTGGCAACTTGGTGCGGAGCGTTGAACTGCGCCGGGGGCAGATGGGTCTCCTGCTGGACTACGGTGACCTTGGTCGTCTCGGGCAATGCATCCCGCGCCGAGGCCTTGGCAGCACGCTCGACATTGGCCGCAACGGCCTCGAAGCCGGGTGCCGTTGCCTTCGGCGATGGCTCGCCGTCTTGCGTCGATGTCGCCTGGGCGGCGGCCGTCGCGTGCGGAGCCGCGGCCTGCGAGTGCGCGGCGGTCGGAGCCACAGCAGATGGGCCGGAGTCGGCTGTCATCGTCTTCGCCATGCCCATGGCCTGAACTTCGCGCTTCGTCGTGGCAGACCGCCCGTCGCGCCCGGACGCATCGTTCTTGTCGCCCGCCGGTGCTTGCATCTGCGGTTGCGCGACCGGTCCGGCGGCGATCTCCTGTCCGACGATCACCGCAATGCTCGATTGGTTCTGGACGTCGGCCTGCCCGGTATGGTCGACAGGGACATGTTTCCCGGACGATTTGTCGGTCTTCTTGTCGGAAGATTTCTCGGTGGGCCTCTCGCTGGATCCTAGGGCCTCGGCCGCCGCGGGGCCTTCGTGCACCGTGTCGTCGTTCGCCTTGTCCTTCTCACTCTGGTGCGCCAGGCGCGTCCGCAGTGTTCCGGCTTTCACGGCCGTGTCGCCGCCCTCGTCGTTGAGCGCCCGCTTCGCGAGATTCGAGACGGTGTGCAGCAGATCGTTGAACGACGTGTCCGGCTGCGCTTTCGCCCCGGCGCTCTTGCCGGCGCGCGATGTGCCCCGCATGCTGAGGCTTTCGGCGAGGCCCGAAAAGACCTGTCCGGAGGTTCCACTGAGCTTCGTCATGGACGGCGATCCCTGGTGAGAAGCTCGAGTTCGCCGAGCTGCTTCTGTGCGCGCATAAGCGTTGCGGTCGACGATGCGAGATCGATGCGCGCCGGCGTGACCGGAGGCTTGTCGGCTGCGGCGGCGGATTCGCCGGCGAATGGCTTGCGAACGTCGAGTGCGAGCTGCACCGTTGCATTGAGCAAGGGAATGTCGCGCTCGGGCAGCTTCGACCGGTCGAGCGCCTTCAACTCGGCAAGACCACCGTCATATTCGTCGGTGAGCGCCCGCGACACGCCGCGGAACAAATGCGCCCGTTCGCGATCCGCTGAAGCATCGGCGCTGAGCGTCAGCGCGCGCTGGCCGGCAAGCCGGGTTACGACGAGACCTCCGCGCGCCATCGCGGCGCGCGCGATCACGAGATAGAGCTTGAGGCGGCTCGCGCGATCGATCTGCTCCAGCAAAGTGGTGATCCGCGCAAACCGGCGCTCATCGAGCGCGAGGCTCGATTGCGTCAGGCCGGTGGAAAAGCGCTGCCAGAAGTCGCCGGCATAGACCGAGTTGCCGTAGTGGCGGATATAGGCCAGCGTCAAGAACTCGAACTTGTCGAAGTCCTCGGCTTGCCCGACCAGCAGGATCTCGCGCCGCAGTGCGGCCTCCTCCACCAATGTGCCCGGCAAGAGCAAGCGCGCGTCATCCAGACGCTCGATCGCGAGCGATGCTTCGGCGCGTGCGAACAACGCGCCCTGGACCAGCGCGACCTGTCCGCCCAGGCCCGACGGAATCGTCCGGGGCTTGACGTCCTTGAGCAGCTCGCGCGCTTCGTCCTGACGGCCCTCGACATAGGCGAGTGCGCCATCGAACAGCCGCCCGTCGACGTTCAGCTTGTCGCGCGGCAACTTGCGGACGATTTGCGGCCCGCCGCCGCTGAGCAGGTAGATGACGACGGCTTGGCCGTTCTGCGGGTTGCTCCACACGCCCGGATCGGCGGCGAGAAATTTCTCGCCGATCTGCCGGATCAACGCGATGTGGTTGCCATGCGCCGCGGTATCGCCGTTGGCGATGCCGTCCTGCACGGCCTGCAATGCGCGAACGAGCTCATATGGCTCGCCCGATGTCGATGCCGCCGGGGCCAGAGTCGGTGCCGGCTCGGCAAATGCGCCTGCCGCCGTGAACGGCAGCAGCATCAGCAGCGTTGCGCGGAGAACAGGCCCGATCAAGGACGCTTCTCCCGGACCAGGATCTCGATCCGGCGATTTTGCGCGGCCGCCGGATCGTTTTGGAGTTTCGGCCGTCGATCGGCATAACCCTCGACATGCTCGATGCGCTGCGCATCGACGCCGGAGCGGATCAGCATGTAGTAGGCCATCTGCGCACGGGCCGTCGACAGCCGCCAATTGTCGTAGGTCTCCGAGCGGTATGGCCGATTGTCGGTGTGGCCGCGGACGATGATCATGCCGGGACGCTTCGTCAGCAGCGGACCGATCTTGTCGATTACACGGATGAGTTCGGGCCGCGGTTCAGCCGAGCCGCGCGCGAACATGCCGAAGCTCGCGTCGTCGGTCAGGCTGATCAGCAGGCCTTCCTCGACCTGACGCACCTCAGCCACCGGTCCCGCGCCGGCCTTGACATCCGACAGCGCCTCCGCGATCGCCGACTGAAGCTGCTTGACCGTCGGTTGCTGCGTCTGAGCCGCGTCGCGCGGCTCGGATTCCTTCGTCGTATCGTTGGGACGCGGCTGCGCGGCGGCGTTGGCTTGAAGACCAGCCTGGGTGCCCGGCTGCGTGCTCCCTTCGCGTGAAGACTGCGAGGGCGCGGGCCCCGGCGGCAGCAGGGGCGACAGGCTTGCGGACGACGCATCGGCGTTCGGAGCCACGCTTCCGGCGGCATCGTCCTGCTTGGCCCGGCGCGCCTGCGGCTCGCCAGGGCCGGACGCTGTGTCGCGCGCGGACGCATTCGGCTTGGGCTCGCTCTCCATGATGCGATCGGCATCCTTGGATGCCTGTGGCGCAAGCTTCCAATAACCGGGATCGAAGGGATCGCGGTAGGCGTCGCCGCCCTTGAGTCCCTCCTCTTCGGCGGAGGTCAGAGCGCCGGCGCGCCGCTGGCCCGAGGCCTGGTTTGCGCTGCTGGCGATCTCGGCGAGCGTCGTGTAGGGATCGCGGAACAGGACCTTCTCCTCGTAGAAGGGCGGCTTCTCGGCCGTCGGAGAGTCACCGCGACGTTCCTCGCTCGGTCCTGCCGGCTGACGCCTGCCGTCCTGGCCTTCGAACGACGACGGCTCTTTCTTGGAGAGGTCTTTGAGGCCTTTCGGGGCAGGCGCGTTCTCCGCGAGCATGATCGGATTGAAATAGCTCGCGACCACCTGCTTCTGATCCTGGTTGAGTGCATTGATCAGCCACATGACCAGGAAGAACGCCATCATCGCGGTCATGAAGTCCGCATAGGCGATCTTCCAGACGCCGCCGTGCGGCTTCTCGTCGTCGAAGGCGCTCCGCCGGCGGATGATGACGAGCTCTGATTTGACCTCATTCATGACGGGCTACCGGCGCGCCTCTTTCAGGCGTTCGCTCCAGGCCGTGATCTGCGTCTCGATCACGGTCTGGTCGGCTACGACGCGGACCTCGAAAGTATCGGCGGCCTCGTACTCGATGCCCGTTCGCCGGGCCGTCTGGAGTTGGGTCTTCACCAGGTCGAGCAGTTCGCTCGGGCCGGTGACCTTGAACACCGGCACCGGCGAATTGCCGGTCAGTGCCGCAATCTGCTCGACCAGCGACCCGATCGCCTTGTCGCGGACCGCATCGGCGAGAAACGGCAGCAATATCCGCGCAACAGAGCTCGCGATGTTGGTCTCGATCTCGCGGCAAGCCGCCTCGAAGCCGCTGACGATCGCGCCCGCCTGCTGGTCGGACCACTTGGCCCGCTCCTCGCCGAGCCGGATCGCGCTGCGCACGCGTTCCTCGGCGATCCTGGCGTCGCTCTCCGCTACGCCGGCCGCGTGGCCGCGCCGATAGGCATCGTCCAGAAAATTGACCGCCGGAGCTTCCGTCTTCGGCGCCGGAGGCGGCGACTGAAGCAGCGGCTGCGGCTGCGAATGGACCTGGGGCTGCGGCTGAGGCTCGCGCCGAACCTCCCTCGGCCTTGTCAGCACATCCTGGATCTTGGGCGGCGGCGGAAGCGGCGGCGATTTGGCTCGCCCGTTCGCGTCGAACTGCGTCAGGAGTTTTCCGATTGCCGCGTTCATGCCGCCTCCTCGCGCCGCATCCAGTCTTTAAGGATCGCCGCCGCCTGCATCTGATCGAGACGGACGATCTGCTCGAGCCGCTTCTGCGGCGTTCGCTGCATCTTGCCTTCGAGATCTTCGACCAAATTGAGCTCGGTCTCCTCGCTATCCGCCAATGCAAGAGCGCCGGCGGCTGCCTCGAGTTGGGCAGCTTCCGCCGCCTCGGTCTGCTCCTGCGCCGCGCGATGGGTCAGGATGCCGTTGACCGCGGGCCGAAGTCCGAACCACACCAGCATCGAGGCTACGGCCAGGATCGTGACCGCGTTGATGACGCTGCCGAGCTGCTTGTTGATCATCTCGACGAAGCTGATCGGCGGCACCGGCGCCAGTTCGCGCGAGCCTTCGATGAAATCGACGGCCGTCACCTGGATCTGGTCGCCCCGCGCCTTGTCCAGCCCACCGGCCCCGTGGCTGCGAGCTGGCTGATCTCGGCAAGCTTGCTGTCGACGATGGCCTGGTTGCTCTTGTCGCCGAGGTCGGCGACGAGCCGCCCGCGATTGATCAGGACGGCGATGAAGAGTTTCTTCACCGAATAGCCGTCGCTCACCGTCGTCGTGGTCTTGGACGAGACCTCGAAATTGGTGACGTCCTCGCGGCGGCTCTTGTCCTCGTTGGAGTTCTTGCCACCGCCGGCGTTCACCTGCTGGTCGGGAAGATTTTGCTGCACCGTCGTCGGCTGCGAACGGTCCGCGTTCTGCGACGACTCCTTCTCGCGCACGTTTCGGACTGAGCGCTCGGCGCGGTTCTCAGGATCGTAAACAGTCTCGTTGATCTGCCGCTTGTCCGTGGAAAGCTGCGGGGAGACGCTCACCTCGAAATTATCGATCCCGAGATACGGCGTCAGCGCCTTGCGGATGTTCTCCTGCACCATCCCGCCGACGGTCTTCTGAAGGCTCGCCATCTTGGGTCGGCGCTGCAGTCGCTTCGTCCTCCTCGGCGAGCAGCATCGAACCGTCGGCGTCCAGCACCGTGACCTTGTCGCGGCTCATGCCCGGAATGGCGGCAGCGACGAGATGACGAATCGACTGCGCCGTGCGCGCCTCGATCGGACCGTCGGTGCGCAACACGACCGATGCAGAAGGCGGCTGCTGCGTCGCCCGGAACGAGCCGCGCACCGGCAGCACGATATGCACCCGCGCCGCCTTCACGCCCTTCATCAACTGCACCGTGCGCGCGATCTCGCCTTCCAGCGCTCGCAGCTTGGTGACCTCCTGCATGAATGAGGTCAGGCCGAGCGAGCCGATCTTGTCGAACAGCTCGTAGCCGGAATTGGCGCTGGTCGGCAGCCCCTTCTCGGCGAGCAGCATCCGCGCCTGCATGGTCTGGCTCGGGCGCACCGAAACCGCGTCGCCGGCCGTATTGACGTCGAAGGCGATGTTTTGCTCGCGCAGCGCGGCACCCATGCGCGTCACGTCTTCGCGGGAAAGACCCGTGTAGAGTGTCTCGAACTCAGGCCGGCTGAGATAATAGGCGCCGCCGACGACGGTGACGAGAACGGCAAAGCCGATCAGTCCCAAGGCCATCAGGCGTCGCGGCCCAAGCTCCAGCAGATTGTTGAGCAGTTGCTGTATCTGCACACGACTGAACAGCATATGACCTCATACCAATGCGAACGTAGAGGACACTCCGCTGCCAACCTTGTCCGAAGGTTGTGCGAGAATACGAATGTGTCGGTTCGCAGGCGAGGCGTTGCAATTTTACAAGAGATTGAGTGACGCAATCGCGCGCGTCGGCAACGGGCGGACAGCCGGTCGCATCGCGGCGCGATCGGCCAGGGCGTGCTGCCCTGGAATGTGGCGTCAGGAGACCGATGTGGGCACGTCTTGTGCCGTCAGATCCGCCGTTCATGGCGGAGACCGTGCTCCCTGGGGAGCACGGTCGCTTTCGAAGCCGCCGCTTAACGGAACAGCGACAGGATGCTCTGGCTGTTCTGGTTGGCGATCGAGAGCGCCTGAACGCCGAGTTGCTGCTGGGTCTGCAGCGCCTGGAGGCGAGTCGATTCCGCGTTCATGTCGGCGTCGACCAACTGGCCGATACCGCGGTCCACGGAGTCCATCAGGGTCTTGACGAATTCAGTGTTGGTCGCGAGGCGGTTCTTGACGGCACCGAGATTGGCGGCAGCCGAGGCCACCGAGTTGATGCCGGCGGTGACCTGCGAGATGTAGCCATCGAGCAGGGTCTGGTCGGCCGCCGAGTCGGTGAGCGCGGAGATGGTCATCGTGTTGATCGACGGAGCGGTACTGCCCGCCGTGTCCAGAATGCCGGTCTGCGTCGCGGTGTAGAGCGAGTAGTTGGCGGTGGTCACGGTGATGGAACCGATGGTGGGCGTACCGCCGACGCGCGAGTACGACGACACCAGGTTGAAGGTCGTCGGCGTGGCGGCGGTCGTGCTCAGCCAGTTGATGCCGTTGAAGGTCGCCGAGCTGGCCTTGAGCTTCATATCCTGCTGAATCTGGGTGATGTCAGCCTGGATCTTGGTGCGGTCGATACCGGCGGTCTTGGCTTCGACCAGCAACGCCTGAAGCTTGGTCAGGCCGGAGTCCTTGTCGCCGATAACCGAGGTCAGAGCGGTATATTCGGTGTCGACAGTCGCGGCCGACAGACCGAGCGAGTCGGAGACGGCGGAAAGCGCGGCATTGTCGGAGCGCATCGACGTCGCGATCGACCAGTAGGCGGCGTTGTCCGACGCGGTCGAGACGCGCTGGCCGGTCGAGATCCGGTTCTGCGTGGTAGCAAGTTGCGAGCTGACGTTCCGAAGCGTCTGCAGCGCGGTCATTGCGGAGGAGTTGGTGAGGAGACTAGAACCCATTTTGATGTCCCTTTGAAGATTGGATTAGGTTTGGGGACATACCGGGCTTGCACCGGTACGACAGGGCGGCGTCATGCCTTTGGGCTGCGCAAAAGCGTCAAGGCCCAACCTGTCGTAACGGCGAAGGTAGCGAGCCAAGCTTGTGCGAGGCTTGTGGCTCTGTGCCCGTTCGGCAACAGGGCAGTCGAAAATTGCGGCCCGCGCGCGGCGTCACGCCAAAACGAAAGGGCCGCGCTTTGCGAGAAGCGCGGCCCTCCCAAGATGGTTCGAGGCTCAGCGGAACAGCGACAGGATGCTCTGGCTGCTGTTGTTGGCGATCGAGAGCGCCTGCACACCGAGCTGCTGCTGGACCTGGAGGGCCGACAGGCGGGTGGACTCCTGGTTCATGTCGGCATCGACGAGCTGACCGATACCGCGATCCACGGAGTCCATCAGCGACTTCACGAAGTCCGAGTTGGTCGAGAGGCGGTTCTTGACGGCACCGAGATTGGCGGCGGCCGAGGCCACCGAGTTGATGCCGGCGGTGACCTGCGCGATGTAGCCGTCGAGCAGGGTCTGGTCAGCCGCCGAGTCGGTTAGCGCGGAGATGGTCATCGTGTTGATCGACGGAGCGGTACTGCCCGCCGTGTCCAGAATGCCGGTCTGCGTCGAGGTGTAGAGCGAGTAGTTGGCGGTCGTCACGGTGATGGAACCGATGGTGGGCGTACCGCCGACACGCGAGTACGACGACACGAGGCTGAAGGTCGTCGGCGTGGTGGCGGTCGTGCTCAGCCAGTTGATGCCGTTGAAGGTCGCGGCACTGGCTGTCGCCTTCATCTGCTGCTGGATCTGGGTGACGTCCGCCTGGATCTTGCTGCGGTCGATACCGGCTGTCTTGGCTTCGACCAGCAGGGACTGAAGCTTGGTCAGGCCGGAGTCCTTGTCGCCGATGACGGTGGTCAGAGCGGTATATTCGGTGTCGACAGTCGCGGCCGACAGACCGAGCGAATCCGAGACCGCCGAGAGCGCGGCGTTGTCGGCGCGCATCGACGTCGCGATCGACCAGTAGGCAGCGTTGTCGGAAGCAGTCGACACGCGCTGGCCGGTGGAGATGCGGGTCTGCGTGGTGGAGAGCTGCGAGCTCACAGACCGCAGGGTCTGGAGTGCGGTCATGGCGGTCGAGTTCGTAAGCAGGCTTGACATTGCGAATGTCCCTTTATGTACGCGTTACATTTTCACGAGGGGACATACCGGGCTTTCACCGGTACGGAGGGGCGGCATCATGCCTTTGGACTGATGTGGGTGGGTCCAACCCGCCGTGACGCATTGCTAACATGCCGAATCTTGCCCGCAGATTAAGATCGGCTTGAATTACATAGCAATATCATATGGTTAATGTTAGTTTTTGCTAACCATAACCAACCGATCGGCCGCGATCGCTCCTCTTACGAGAACGACCGCACCAGTCCGGAGGCGAGCAGGTTCCAGCCGTCGATCAGCACGAAGAACAGCATCTTGAACGGCAGCGCGAGGATCGTCGGCGGCATCATCATCATGCCCATCGACATGGTCAGCGTCGCCACGATCATGTCGATCACGAGGAAAGGCAGGATGATGAGGAATCCGATCTCGAACGAACGCCGGAGCTCGGAGATCATGAAGGCCGGAATGATGACGCGCATGTCGACGCGCTTGTCGTCGAACTTCTTGCGGAAGCTTTCCGCGGCAAGCGCTTCGAAGGTCTGCAGATCCTTGTCGCGGACATGGGCCAGCATGAACTCGCGGAACGGATCGGTGATCTTCAGATACGCCTCCTCCTCCGAGATCTCGTTTTTCATCAGCGGCTGGACGCCGGTTTCCCAGGCGCGGTCGAAGGTCGGCGCCATCACGTAGAAGGTCATGAACAACGCGAGGCTGATCAGCACCAGATTGGCCGGCGTGGTCTGGAGGCCGAGACCGGCGCGCAGGAACGACAGTGCCACTGCAAATCGCGTGAAGCTCGTCACCATGATGAGCAGTCCCGGCGCCACCGACAGCACCGTGATCACCGCCATCAGCTGGATGATCCGGCCGCTGGTGGAGCCGTTGCCCGGCGGCAGCAGGGAGTTGAGGTCCGGAATCTGGGCCAGTGCCACCTCGGGCAGCACGACCAGGACCAACGCAAGCAGCAGGACTCTCAGTTTCACTGAATCACCAACGTCTCAATGATCAATTCGCGGATCTTGCCCGAGGAGCGGATATTGGCGCGCTCGGTCAGGTCGTCGCGCAGATGCTGGAGCCCGCGGGATCCCTCGAACTGCGCAACCGTCGCCGACCGCAGATAGGTGACAATGTCCTCGCTGATGTGGGCCGCCAGGATGCCGGCATCCTCGTCGTTCATGCTCTCGGTCACCATGGAGGCTTCGATGCGGGCCCAGTTGTTGGCCGGCGCACCGAGATTGGTCACGATCGGGGACAGTTTCCTGAGCCGCGCGCTGCCGGCGTAACTCGAGGCAAGAGGCGCCTGCGTCGCGGTTTTCTTCGCGTCGGCGACGCGCTCGGCGGCCGCAAACAGATGCAGGCCGGCGACGGCGCCCGCGCCGATCGCGATCAGGGTCAACACCACGATGGCCGCAATCAGGCGCATGACGTCCCCTGCCCTCGCGACGCGGCCCGACGGCCGCTGCTCTCAGAATGGTGCCACGGCGTCATAGATCCGATGTCCCCATCCAGGCTGCTGCACGTCAGACAGATTTCCGCGACCGCCATAGGCCACGCGCGCCTCGGCGATCTTCTCGTATGAGATCGTGTTGGCTCGCGAGATATCGCGTGGACGCACGATTCCGCCGACGTTGAGCACGCGCATTTCTGTGTTGACCTTGAATTCCTGCGAGCCGCTGATCATCATATTGCCGTTCGGCAACACGTCGGTGACGACGGCTGCGATCGACAGCTTGATATCCTCGGTGCGGTCGATCTGGCCGTTGCCCTTGATCTGGGTGTTGGTGCTGAGATTGGCGCTCGTCGAGCCTTTGTCCTGCCATCCCGCGATGTCCATCAGCCAGTCGAGCCCGAACTTGATCTGCGAATCGCGCGAGCGGTCGGTCTTGTTGTCGAGCTTGGCCTTGTCCTGCATCGAGATGATCACCGTCACGAGGTCGCCGGTGCGCCGGGCGCGGGCGTCGCGATAGAGATCGGTGCCGTCGTCCCAGGTCGAGCGATAGCTGACGGGCGAGCGCATGCGGGGCGTCACGGGAATCGGATCTGCCTGCGTCCTCAGGCCGCTCCCGACCGGCGACAATCGCGGGCCAGTCAGGACCTCGGCCGGATCAGCGACGCATCCGACAAGCAACAACAGAGACAGGATGACGATTAGATTCTTCATCTATTTGGTCTTTCCGTCATCCACGCGACGCATTCCGCCGAGCAGATCGGCGAGGTGCGCCGCGCGCCCCGTCTCCATCTCGTTGAAGATTGCGCTCGAGCTCCTCGGGGTGAGCTTTGCGAGCACGGCCGCAGCCGTCTCGTCCGCCATCCCGGCGATCTGCGTCGCCGCGGCGTCCGGCTTCATGCGCGAGTAGATCTCGACGACGCTCGCTTCGGCCTTCTTCAGGAAGTCGTCGCGCAATGCCATCCACCTTTCTCATATTCGGCGCGCTTGGCCTCGACCTCGGCGATCCGCTCGCGGAGCAGGTTCTCGGCCTTCTCCAGCTCCTTGAACTGCCAGGCCAGCCTTGCATCGACGGCGGGGTCGGCGACATTGCTGCAGAACAGGGCCACTTCATTGTCCGCGGTTGCAGCGGCCTGGGGCGGCGCCGGCTTCGGCGGCACCGTGACGCTGCCAGGCTTGGCGGAGCGCACCGGCGCGGCTGTGGGTACAGGCGCGGACTTCTCGGAAGCTGGCACGGCACCCGTGGTCGCGGGTCCTGAGTCTTCGGCTGCCCACGCAGTTGCCCGGATCGACGCATTGTCGCTTGGGATCGACGTGATCGGCTTCTGCGGTCCCGGCGCGCGGGCGCGCGCGAAGGACAGCAGGTTGAGCGGCTTCGACGACTTGGCCTCATCCAGCGCCAGCACGGGCGAAGCGCTCGCGAGCGCGGAGGCCGCGACCAGGAGGAGGAGTTTGGTTTTGTGATCCAGCTTCAACATCGGGCCGCGTGCGATTCTCGGTCAAGACCTGAGCATTGAGCGACCAAGCTTGCACGACGCTTACGCATCATTGCACGATGACGTCGGCCTGAAGGGCGCCGGCCGTCTTGATCGCCTGGAGGATCGCGATGATGCCTGATGGCTTCAGGCCGATCTGGTTCAGCCCGCGCACCAGGCGCTGGAGATCGACGCCGCTCAGGATCGCCACCTGCGATCCGGCCTCGTTGGCCTCGACCACGGTCTGGGGCACGACCACCGTCTGCCCTTTCGAGAACGGCGCCGGCTGCGACACCACGGGAAGCTCGGTGACGCGGACCGTCAGATTGCCGTGCGTCACGGCAACGGTCGATATCCGTACGTCGCGTCCGATCACCACCGTACCGGTGCGCTCGTTGATCACCACCCGCGCCGGCGTGTCCGGTTCGACGGTCAGCTCGCCGATTTCGGCGAGGAAGCGGACCGGGCCGATGTGGCGCGGCTTCGACAGCACGATCGTGCGGAAGTCGCGCTCGAAGGCGATCTGCGCGCGGTAGCGTCCGCCCGCGTAACGGTTGATGGCGTCGAGGATGCGTGTTGCGGTGACGAAGTCGGGGTTCTTCAGCTCCAGCACCAGGTACTCCATTTCATGGAGACTACCCTGCACCTCGCGCTCGACCAGCGCGCCGTTCGGGATGCGGCCCGCGGTCGGCGTGCCCTGACTGACGTTCTGGGCCTGGCCTCCAACGCTGTAACCCGCGACCGTGACCGCGCCTTGCGCCACTGCATAGACCGCACCGTCCGCCGCGCGCAGCGACGTCATCACCAGCGTGCCGCCGAGCAGCGAGGTCGCATCGCCGAGCGACGACACGCTCACGTCCATGCGCTCGCCCGCACTGATCGAAGGCTGCAGGTCCGCGGTCACCATCACGGCCGCGACGTTGCGCGTGCGCAGCGTCGTCGGACGCGGGGGATTGTTGGTGCTCGTGGTCTCGTTCTTGACATTGATGCCCATGTTCTCGAGCATCGATTGCAAGGACTGCTCGGTGAACGGGGCATTGCGGAGCGTGTCGCCGGTGCCGTTCAGGCCGATGACGAGGCCGTAGCCGACGATCTGGTTTTCGCGCAATCCCTTGATGTCCGCGATGTCCTTGATGCGAACGGCGGCCTGGGCGCTGGCGGCGGAAACCAGTAGCACGAGCGCAAGCAGGAATCTGGTCATGACCCGTCCACGACCTTGACGGTGCCGTCGGGCTGGACCACGCCCCTGATGATCACACCGGTATCGGTGTTTCGTATCGGGATGAGCGCGCCGGGCGCACCCGACTGCATCGCTGCGCCGTAGGTCACGATCGACAGGCCGCTGTCTTCGACCACGACCTTGACCATGGCGCCGCGGGCGACCGTCCAGGGATCCTCCACCGAATTGGTCGGGATCGGTTGGCCCGGCAGCAACGTGCGCCGCGCCATCCGGCCGACCAGGATCTGGCGGCCTTCGATGAACATGGCGACGCCGAGCACGTTCGGCGCAAAGGCGCGCTCGGTGATCATGTCGTCCCGGATCAGCTCGCCGGCGCGGATCGAGACGGCCGGCACCGGCAGCCGCTTCTCCTCGGCCGCCGCGACCCGCGCGGAGGCGAGAACCAGAAGCATGGCGGCCAACCCGCGCACCATCAAGCCCATCCTGTTCAACATGGATACACCGGAACTAGCGCATGCCCTTCGAGACTGTCTGGGCCATTTCATCCGAGGCCTGGATGACCTTGGCATTCATTTCGTAGGCGCGCTGGGCGGAGATCAACTCGGTGATTTCCTTGACCGGGTCGACGTTCGAGGCTTCGAGATATTGCTGGTTGATCTTGCCGTAGCCGGAATCGCCCGGCAGCCCGACGACCGGCGTGCCCGACGCCGTGGTCTCGCGATAGAGATTGCTGCCCAGCGGTTCGAGGCCGGCTTCATTGGCGAAATTGGCGAGGTTGAGCTGGCCGATCTGCCGCGGGTTCACTTCCGTATCCAGCTTGGCGAACACCTGCCCGGTCTGGTTGACCGTGACCTGGACCGTTCCCTGCGGCACCGTGATTGCGGGATCCAGCAGATAGCCGTCGGTCGTGACGAGCTGACTGTTGGCATTGGTGTTGAACGAGCCCGCGCGGGTATATTGCACCTCGTTGTTCGGGCCGAGCACCTGAAACCAGCCGCGCCCGTTGATCGCCATGTCGTAGGGATTGCCGGTCTGCGTGAGCGCTCCCTGGATGTGCAGCTTGCGGATCGCCGCCGACTTGACACCGAGGCCGAGATTGGCGCCCTCCGGGATCGGCGACGAGCCGTTGGTGTTGGCAACGCCCTGCATGCGGTCCATCTGGTAGAACAGATCGGTGAATTCCGCGCGCGCCCGCTTGTACGACGTCGAGTTGATGTTGGCGATGTTGTTGGCGATGACTTCGATGTTGGTCTGCTGGGCGTTCATGCCCGTAGCCGCGATGGCAAGCGATTTCACAGCGTCACTCCTTGATCAGATCGACATCCGAACGACTTCTTGGTAGGCCTGCACGACCTTGTCGCGAACCGCGACCGCCGTCTGCAAGGCCTGCTCAGCCGACATCAGCGCTTCCACGACGCGCCGCGTCGATTCCTTGCCCTGCATCGCCGAGATCGAGGCCGCTTCGCCCGCCTTCAGCGTCCCGATCGCGTCCGTCGTGACCTGCTTCATCACCGATTCGAATCCGACATCGCCGCCGGACTGCATCGCGGGCGTCGCCGCCGGCGAGATGGCCTGCGCTTCGGTCGCACGGCTCGCCGCTTGCGCGGTTGAAATCGCGGTGGATGAAATTGCCTCAAGCATTGTCAGCTCCTCAGCAGGTCGATGGTCATGCCCAGCATCGATCTCACCTGTTTCACGACCTGGAGATTGGCTTCATAGGATCGATTGACTTCCCTCATGTCCGCCATCTCGATCATCATGTTGACGTTCGGCAGCTTGACGTAGCCGGCCTTGTCGGCAGCGGGATGCCCCGTGGTCGTACTCCACGCGGTACGGCGTGGTGTCGACCCCGATTTCCTTGACTTTCGCCAGCTGCGCGCCGGAAGCGCGGTCCATCGCCGCATCGAAGGTGATGGTCTTGCGCTGATAGGGATCGGCGCCGGCGGCGCGCCCCGTCGACGTCGCGTTGGCGAGGTTCTCCGACACGATGCGCATGCGCGTCGACTGCGCTTCGAGCCCGGAGCTCGCGACCGTCAACGAAGATTGCAGTGAGTCCAGCATGTCAGTTCACCTCAGGTCTTCGCGCTCGACAGCAGCATGCGGTGAAACGACCGCACCACCGCCGAGTTCATCGAGTAGTCGCGACTGACGTCGCTTCCCTTGATCATTTCCTGCTCGAGACTGACGGAATTGCCGGAGTGAACCACGTCCCAGCTGTCCTTCTTCGCGGTCGCCCGCGTGTCGCTCTCGGCCGCGGAGAGCTGCAGGTGCGACGGCGACGTCGTCGCGAGCCTCACCGGCGTGCTGTCGAGCACCTTGTTGAAGGGCTCGACGTCGCGTGCCTTGAAGCCCGGCGTGTTGGCGTTGGCGACATTGGTGGCGATCGTCGACTGGCGGAGTTCGAGGTAACGCGCCTGCGACGATGCGAGTTCGAAGAGATAAAGCGGTCCCACGACATCACCATTCTGGTTCATTCGGGTTGAGCTTAGGGTCGCAAGCTTTCGTCAGGCTGATGCGCGAGACGTCGTCCTCGGAATTCTACTGGACCTTCTCGGTCTGCGGCGCCTGCTTGGACTGCAGGAAGTAGATGATCTCGGCGACCGGTCGGAAGAACTCCGCCGGAATCACCTGGTCGACCTGGACCGCCTCGTAGAGCGCCCGCGCCAGCGCCTTGTTCTCGATCACAGGAATACGATTCTGCTCGGCGATTTCGCGGATCTTCAGCGCGATCACGTCCATGCCCTTGGCCACGACGATCGGCGCCGGGTTTTCCTCGCGCTTGTAGCGCAATGCGATCGCGAAGTGCGTCGGGTTCGCGATCACCAGCGTCGCGCGCGATGCGGAGGCGATCATGCGCTGGCGCGAGCGGTCGCGTGCCAGCGAGCGCAGGCGCGCCTTGATCAGCGGATCGCCTTCGGCCTGCTTGTGCTCGTCCTTGATCTCCTGCCGCGTCATGCGCAGCTCACGCCGCCAGTGGAAGCGCGCCCAGGCGAGATCGATCGCGACCAGGACGATGGTCGCGATGCAGATCGCCGAGACGATCCGCATGGCGATGTTGAGAATCATCTCCGGCAGCGCGACCGGATCGGTATACATCGCCTCGAACGCCTTCGCTTCCGACGAGCGCAGCACGACGACAACGACGACTGTCACCGAGACAAGCTTGAACAGCGACTTGGCGAACTCGACGAGGCCCTGCGCTCCGAACAGCCGGCTCCAGCCGCTAAGCGGCGAGATTCGCGACATATCCGGCGTGATGCGCTGGAGCACCAGGCTCGGCGCATTTTGCAGCAACGACGCTGCCAGCCCAAACACCGACAGAATGACGACCAGCGGCACCAGGAATCGCAATGCCTGAAGGCCCACTACGGTGAGGAGATTGAGGGCGTCGGCCCCGGTGCTGAGAGGGAAGCCGTCGGGATCGTCGAGAAAGCTCGTCAGCATCGGCGTCAATTGCTGCACGCCCTGGCCGATCAGAAACATCTGAATCACCATCAGCGCCGCCATCGACGCGAAGATGGAAGCCTCCCGAGAGACCGGGATTTTGCCCTGTTCGAGCGCATCGCGGACTTTTTTCTCGGTCGGCTCTTCTGTCTTGCCCTCCTGATCGGTTGTTTCTGCCATGCCCGTTCAGCGGTCAGCGAAAGACCAGCTCATCCTCCTGCTCGGGGTTGAGCTCGATTTCGCCCTTTTCCGCGAGGTCGAGCGCGAGGTCGGTGATCACACGCCGCGCCTCCAGCACGTCGCGCTGGTTCGACGGCTCGCCGATGGCGAGTTCGTGTTCGACGACGCGGCGGACGCGCGAGGCGACCGAGGACAGGATCATCTCGCGGAAGTGCTTGTCGGTGCCCTTCAGCGCGATGACGATGCGATCGGTCGGCACCTGGTCGAAGATCATGGTGCGCGCCTTCGGCGTCAGGTTGGTCACGTCGTCGAAGGTGAACAGCAGCTCCTTCAGCACTTCGGCGGACTTCGGCCGCTTCTCCGACAGGCTCTTCAGCATGTCCTCGATGTGTCCGCGCTCCATCTTGTTGATGATGTCGGCGACGCGGGCGTAGGTGTCCGCGCCGAGGTTGCGGGCGAAGTTCAGCGTCAAATCCTCATGCAGCGTCTTTTCGAGCACCCTCATGGCGTCGTCGACGATCGGCTTGAGGCTGAGCACGCGCCGCATCAGCTCGTTGCGCAGGCTCGACGGCAGCTGGCTCATGACCTTGGCGGCGCAGGACGGCTTCACCTTGGACAGGATGAGCGCCGCGGTCTGCGGATGCTCCTTGGAGAGGTAGCTCGCCAGCGAGTTTTCCGACACCGACGAGACGCGGTCCCACACCGACCGGCTCGAATTGCCGAGCAGGTCCGACATGATGGCCGAGACCTGGTCGGCCGGAAGCACGTCGCCGAGCACGGCTTCCAGGCCACCAAGGGTGCCGAGAATGTTGGCGCCCATCGAGAATTGCTGGGCGAACTCCTCGACGATCGCTTCGAGTTCCTGCGCGGTGATCGGCCGCAGCTCGGCCGCGGCCTTGGTCACGGTGCGGATATCCTGCGGCTCGAACTGCGCGAGCACGCTCGCGGCCGCCTGCCGGCCCATGGCGAGCAGAAGTGCCGCGACCTTCTCCGTTCCGCCCAGCGTGGCAACGCCTCGCTGTTTGATGGGAGCGATGCCGACCTGTGCCGCCATGGTCAGGTATCACCCTGCCCCAACGGCCCGACAATCTCGGTGAGCGAGACGCCGAAGCGGGAATTGTCCTCTTCAACCACGACCACCTCGCCACGGGCGACGATGCGGCCGTTGACGACGACGTCGACAGGTTCGCCGACCCGGTGATCGAGCGGGACCACCGCGCCACGGCCGAGCTTCATCAGGTTTGCCACCGGAATGGTCGCCGATCCCAGCACCACCTGCATGGTCACGGGAATACGCAGGATGGCATCGACATTGGCGAACTTGCCACTCTCCTCCGCGGTGCGCGCGGCGATCTCCGCCAGCCGCTCCAGCGGAGATGTCTCGGTATGCCCGTCGTCGGACGCCGCTGCGGACTCATAGTCGAAGGATTGCGCCATTTGGTTTCGCCTCTTGGTATTTCCGCTCCCGGAGCGCCGCAACGTCCCGATCGTATTTGTTCTGCCGGCTTCGGCTTCAATGCTTGTTCACGTCGGTGCCGCCCGCGGTCGCCGCGGGTGCGAGCCCGCTTCTCGCATCGAGGGCCGCGATCGCCTCGTGGGCCTGATCGATCTTCGTGCTCAGCACGTTGGCGAGCCGACCGAGATTCGCGGTGGAATCATGCGCCGCGGTGATGACCGTATCGAACGCACCCGCCGTCTCGTGGACGATAGTCGAGAACTCGCCCTGGTAGCTGCGCAACCGTGCCAGCTCGCTATGCATCCGGGTCACTCGCATGCTGGTGAAGGCCAGCGCAATCAGCAGCACGGCATCAACGAGATAGGATATCATCGACGAACTCCCGTTTCTGATCGACGGGATCTGCCACCTGCATGGCGTAGTAGCCATCAAGCTGGCCGATCTGGCACCAGAACAGCACCTGGTTGTTGCTCTCGAGCCGGGCCAGCGTGCGCGGCGTGGCTTCGAGCTCGAGCACCTGTCCAACCTTGAATTTCACGACGTCCTCGAGGGATATCATCTTCTCGTCGAGCACCGCGCTCAGCGTCACCTCGGTGCGGTGTACCTCGCTCTCCATCTGCTCGCGCCAGCGCGGATCTGCCGCGCGGCCGTCGCTGACGACGACGGTCGCGAGCTTCTGCCTGAGCGGGTTGAGCGCGGAGTGCGGAATGATGAGGAACATCTGACCGCCGCGATAGAGTGCCTGCAGCATGATGTTCGCGCAGATCGACATGTTGCCGCTCCGCCCGATCGCCAGCGACGCCATGGCGGTCTCGACCCGCTCCACGCGGAAGGTGACGTTGGAGGTGCCGGCGAAAGCGGATTGCAGCGCCTTGGCGAACCGCTCGAACAGCGCCTGGACCAGGCGGATCTCGATGTTCGAGAAGCTGCGCTCGACGTCGAGCGGCGGTTCGGCGCCGTCGGAGCCGAACATCGCCTCGACCATGGTGAACACGAAGTCGCGGTCGAGCATGATGATGATGCGGGAGTCCCATTGCTCGGCATAGAGCACGGCCGCAACCGCGTTGGCCTCGTAGTCCTTGACGATGTCGCCGACGCGGTCGTTGGTAATGCCGTTGACCGAGAAATAGCACGGCGTGCCGGCCATCGGCTGCAGGCTGTCCGTGCACGATGCCGCCATGCGATCGAAGATCACATTGAGCATCGGCATACGCTCGATCGATATGCCGGCGGCGTCCAGCAGATAGTTCGGCAGCTGCTTGCGCTGATCGACGTCGAGGTCTTCCATCATGATGCGCGCGCAGCCTTCGGTTCAACCTCGGTCACGACAGCCTTGGGGCCGGCGATCGTCTCGTTCTCGACGACGTCGATCGAGGGCCGCTCGGGGCTCGCGATCATCTTGCGGCCGTGCTCGACGGCGATCTGCGGCATGGCCCCGTTCATGAACGCCAGCAGCGTCTGCTTGACGATGATGTAGGGCCGGCAACGCTTCTCGCGCGTCATCTTCACCTTCATCGCGAATGGCGAAATGATGCCGTAGGACAGGAAGATACCGGCGAAGGTGCCGACGAGGGCGGCGCCAATGAAGCCGCCCAGCAGCTTCGGCGACTGGTCGAGCGCGCCCATGGCCTTGATGACGCCGAGCACCGCGGCGACAATGCCGAGTGCAGGCAACGCCTCCGAGACTACCACCAGCGCGTGGTAGGGCGTCAGCTTGCTCTTGACGATGGTGTGGATCTCCTCGTCCATCAACGCTTCGATCTCGTGCGTTCGCGCGTTACCCATGATGATGAGGCGGACGTAGTCGCAGATGAACTGGAGCACCGAGGGATCCCCGAGCACGCTCGGGAACGCCTTGAATATCTCGGAGGACGCGGGATCGTCGATATGTGCCTCGACCTCGTTGCGCCCCTTGCCCCGCAGCTCGCGCATCAGCGCGTGGAGCGCGCCGAGCAGGTCGAGATAGTAGCGCTGACCGGGCACCGCCCCCGTCACTGCCTGCATGCAGGCAAGCCCGGTATCCACGACCGTCTTCCAGGGATTGGCCATGATGAAGGTGCCGACCGCGGTGCCCATGATGATCACGAACTCCCACGGCTGCATGAGCACGCCCAGATGCCCGCCCATGGCGGCAAATCCACCCAGCAGTGCCGCTACCGTGATGACGATCCCCACGAAACTGCCCAACACGCCGCTCCATCACCGATCCTATCGGGAATATCTAGTCGGCGAGCCTTGCGCGAAGCTGGCTTCCCCGTCGTCAGCCTCGCGCAAGCAATTCACGGCAGCTTGGGACGACGTCGCAAGAGCGGCCAGAGGGACGCGTGTCATGCTATCCACCATCGCGGACTACACCAGACTGACCAAGGACATGGGCAAGTCGCTGACGCAGGTCGCGACGCAGCCGGATGTCAGCCGCGACACCGACTATTTCCTCAGCCACATCGGCAATGTGAAGACCATCGACGACTTCCTGAAGGACTATCGCCTCTATTCCTACGCGATGAAGGCCTTTGGTCTCAGCGACATGACCTACGCCAAGGCGTTCATGCGCAAGGTGCTGACCGAGGGTATCGCCGACAACAAAGCCTTCGCCAACAAGCTGACCGACACCCGCTACCGGCAATTCGCCGCTGCCTTCAATTTCGCCGCTCTCGGCGACAAGGCGACCCAGACCGCCGCGGCTACGGCCGGTGTCGCGACCCAATTCGTCACGCAGACAATGGAGGAGAAGGCCGGCGACCAGAACGAGGGCCTGCGGCTGGCGCTCTATTTCACGCGCAAGGCCTCCACCATCACCAATTCCTACCAGATCCTCGCGGACAAGGCGATGACGCAGGTGGTCCAGACGGCGCTCGGCCTGCCGGCGACGATCAGCTCGGCAGACATCGATGCCCAGGCCAAGCTGATCACGAGCAAGGTCAACCTCGCCGACTTCCAGGACCCGGCCAAGGTCACCAAATTCGTGCAGCGCTTCGCGGCAATGTGGGATTCGACCCAGGCCCAGAATGACACCTCGACCAACCCCGCGCTGGTCCTGATCGCCGGCGCCGCAACGTCGATCAGCATGGATACCAACATGCTCACCACACTTCAGAACATCAAGTTCAACAGGTAAATCATGCAATCGGCTCTCTATGTGGGATTGTCGGCGCAGGTCGCCCTCGAAAAGCGTCTCCAGACGATCGCCAACAACGTCGCCAACGTCAACACGGCGGCGTTCCGCACCGACGTGGTGAAGTTCGAGACCGTGCTGTCCAAGGCGGGCGCGAACCCGGTCGCCTTCTCCTCGCCAGGCAACAACATCATCTCCCGCGAGCAGGGCAGCATCACCGAGAGCGGCAACCCGCTCGACGTCGCCGTGGTCGGACAGGGCTGGATCGCGTTCGCCGGTCCGAACGGCACGGTTTACACGCGCGACGGCCGCCTCCAGATCGCCGCCAACGGCGACCTTCAGACCGTGTCCGGCTTCCCCGTCATCGATTCCGGCGGCGCGCAGATCACGCTCGATCCGAACGGCGGACCGGTCTCGATCGCGCGCAGCGGTACGATCACCCAGGACAACAACGAGATCGGCACCATCGGCCTGTTCAACATTCCCGCTGACGCCAATCTCGACCGCTACGGCAATTCGGGCGTCACGCCCGACCGGCCTGCGACCGCCATCGTCGATTTCTCCCGCGACGGCTTCAAGCAGGGCTATGTCGAGGGCTCCGGCGCCAATCCGATGATGGAATTGACCAAGCTGATCGCGGCCTCGCGCGCCTTCGAAGGCACCAATTCGATGATCGAGGGCACCGAGAGCTCGCTCCAGAACGCAATCCGGACGCTGGGCGAACCCGGCAAATAGACTGCGCCTCGCGCGCAATGAGGTTGGACGGTTTCCTTGAACGCTCTTCGGCAACTTGAGTGGGCGCTGCTGGAGCTTCAGCAGAGCACTCCCCTGGCAAGCGTCAGCGGCGCGATCTCCGAGATCGCGCCGACGCATTTCCGCGTCTCCGGCCTGTCGCGCTTCGTCAGGCTTGGCGAACTGATCGGCGTCAACACCGGCGGCAAGCCCCAGATCGGCGAGGTGGTACGGATCGACAGCGAGGGCATCATCGCCAAGCCGTTCGACCGGCAGTTCGCCGGCGGCCTCGGTTCGGTCGCCTACCGGATGCCGCCACTGTCGTTCGCGCCCGATCCGAGCTGGAAGGGCCGCGTCATCAACGCGCTCGGGGCGCCGCTGGACGGACTGGGCCCTCTCACTCCGGGATCGCGTGCGGTCTCGGCGGAGGCGGATGCGCCTTCGGCCATGAAGCGCGCGCGCGTCCACAAGCCGCTGCGCACCGGCGTACGCGTCATCGACTTGTTCGCCCCGATTTGCGCCGGCCAGCGCGTCGGCATCTTTGCCGGTTCAGGCGTCGGCAAATCGACGCTGCTTGCGATGCTCGCCCGCAGTCAGGGGTTTGACACCGTCGTGCTGGCCCTGGTCGGCGAGCGCGGCCGCGAGGTGCGCGAGTTCATCGAGGACGTGCTGGGTGCTGATCGTCACCGCGCTGTCACAATCGTGTCGACGGGAGACGAAAGCCCGATGATGCGGCGGCTGGCGCCGAAGACGGCCATGGCCGTCGCCGAATATTTCCGCGACCGGGGCGAAGCGGTCCTGCTCATGGTCGATTCGATCACCCGCTTCGCCCACGCTGCCCGCGAGGTCGCGCTCGCCGCCGGTGAGCCCGCGGTCGGCGCGCGGCTACGCACCCACCGTCTTCACCGATCTGCCGCGTCTGCTGGAGCGCGCCGGACCCGGCGAGGAGGGATCCGGGACGATCACCGGGATTTTCTCCGTGCTTGTCGACGGCGACGATCACAACGAGCCGATCGCCGACACCATCCGCAGCACACTCGATGGGCACATCGTGCTCTCCAGGCACATTGCCGATCAGGCACGCTATCCGGCCGTGGACGTTCTGGGTTCGGTCTCCCGCCTCGCCCATAACGTCTGGGATCCCGAAGAGCGCGAATTGGTGAGCAAGCTGCGCGCCATGATGGCCAAGTACGAGGACACGCGCGACCTTCGCCTGATGGGCGGATACCAGCCGGGACGTGATTCGGGGCTCGACCAGGCGGTCGACATGGTTCCGAGAATCTACGGCGCGATGCGGCAGGACGCCTCGGCTCCACCAAGCGCCGATCCGTTCCGCGAACTCCGGGACATGCTCAAGGGCGACTAGCCGGTCGCAGGCTGAGACGACGCGCACCCGCCGGTCGCGTCCTGCTCGTTGTTTTCGACAGGCGATCGCGCTGGAAGCGACTGAACCCAGCGAGTCCGCGATCGCGGCATAGACAACCGCCACGTGTAGTTCCTGTGAGTTCCCTTGGCGATTCTCCAGCCGAACGCACAAGTTGTGGATGACATTCCGGTGCACATCGTCGTCGTGCACAAGCTTCGATCAACTTGCACCAACGACAGCCACGTGCCGTGCAATCAAACCGTCGCATGGTTGAGTGCATGTTGCTCGTAGGACAGCGTATTGCTGTTCACCATCATGTGTCCCGAAGAGCGAGATTGTCTTGAACGTTACATTCGCCTGCGACGACATCCGGTCTCCGAGAGCGTCTCTACTTGATTTTGTTGATAAGCTCATTCATCGTTTCGTTGGAAGACAAGAAACATCTGCTTGTGACTTGAACTTTAGGGGCTTCGGTTGAACTACTCCGATCCATCGTCTGCTGGCGACGGCTACTCGGGCTCTCGTGCGACGACGCCACGATTGGCATACGATCAGCAACATCGCATCCCGCGCCATAGCTTGCAGTGCCCGTCAGTCCAGGTCGGGCGCCGGACAGTCCGTGCCTTCGCGCGAGAGAAGAGCACGGTGCATATGTCGGATATTGCGGGCGGTACGGCTTCTCGCAAACGGCTCGTGCGCGACGACGGAAGGCGGCTCCGGGGCGCCGCATACGTGTTTCCCGGGGCAAGGTAGGAATTCATGCCATTGGCAAGAGAAGCCGTCGAGCTGCTGGTTCAGGCGGCGAGGGCTTGGTATTTCGAAGGCAATCAACATGGATTGCGCGATCGGGAATGGATGGCGCTGCGCTTTCTCGGCCGCGCCAACAAGTTTTCGCGCACGCCGTCTGCGCTCGCAGGCTTCATCGGCGCTACCAGGGCGACTGCATCGCAGATCGTGAAGACGCTGGAGGGCAAGTCCTTCCTGGTGCGAAAGCCGTCGCACGAGGACAAGCGTTCTGTCGTGCTGCACGTCACTGCGCAGGGCGAAAAGTGCCTGAACCAGCACGATCCGATCAATCACGTGATGAACGCGGTCATTGCGCTCGGAACCGACGAGTGCGTCAGGCTGCGCGACTCGCTGCGGGAGATCCTCAATCACCTCGACGCGGCACATCAGCGGCTCGATGCCAGCGTCTGCCGGGACTGCATGTTTCTCGCCGAACGCGGCCCGGCCACCGGCAAGGGACGCGCAACGGCCGAATTCATGTGCCGGCTGTATCGCGCCCCGGTCTCGATCGAGGAGACCGAACTGCTCTGCACCAGCTTCGAGCGCACCCGCGACCGTCCGAAGATCGAGACCCATCTCGACCGCGCGCGCGTCGCAAGCCAGGGCTGAGGCGCGCGCCCGCCTCCCCATCGTCATTGCGAGCGCAGCGAAGCAATCCAGAATCCCTCCGCGGTAAGACTCTGGATTGCTTCGCTGCGCTCGCAATGACGAAGTATGAGGCGGCAGCGCCACTCTTCCAGCTCGCATCTTGATTGCAGACACGCCTTCGCATCCTCGCGGCGCATTTCGCCCGAGCTTTGCTGGTCGATCCACCCTCGTGTCCAAGAGGGTGCAGGGAAGGCCGGGTGCCGGCTGACACCCGCGGTCCGCTGCGCGAAGATGTAGCGCAAGGAAACCGCACAGCAGCATACAGGTGTAGCCAAATCACTCAGCCTTCCCTGCGCAGTGGCTTTACGGCGTATGCCGTGCTCTCCCGGGAGCCGAGTTCGTTTTGGCCTCCCTCACCCCAGCGAAAGTCGCGACGCCGCGCCGGTTGACGCAAGTGCCGCCTCCGCCAAGGCTTGACCGTAGCAACGACGGCCAGGACCACACGGTTTTGCCGTACGCACGGCTCGCTTGTCGCCACCGGTTTCGACGGCGTTGTGCACGTTGCCGCCGACCTGATGACGAGACGAACCTGACAGCGCCGCTCGTCGGCACGAAGTTCTGGGCTCACGGAGAGCAATCCGCCCCGCCCACGCCTCTCGCGCCCGACGCTGTCGCGTCCACCGCAAGCCCGGCTCTACGACCATCACGACACATGGTCGCCCCTCAAGGGTGAGCCGGGATAGACGACACATACGGCATTTCCGAATTTCGGTAAAGCGAAATATTTTCATTCGGGCGAATTGACAAAGGCGCGACACAACAAGACCCCTGTACCCACCCTTGTATGCATTATACCAGTTGCCATCCCCGGGCACTTTGCCTTACATGCCGGCAATTCGCCCGCGGATGACGGCCGGGGCTCAAAAATCACACACATTGTCAAAGGGACGAGGCATGGCGCGTAACATCCTGATTCTCGGGGCTTCCTACGGCTCCTTGCTGGGCACGAAGCTGCTGATGGCGGGGCACAACGTGACCCTGGTCTGTCGCGCCAAGACCGCGGAGCTGATCAACCGCGAGGGCACCGAGGTCCGCATCAAGTTGCGTGACGAGGCGGTTCACCGCGCCATCTTCTCGCGCGACCTGCCCGGCAAGCTCGACGCCGTGACGCCGGCCAATGTGGACTTGTCCCGTTACGACATGGTCGGCCTTGCGATGCAGGAGCCGCAATACACCAACCACACGGTGCGCGTTCTCATGGTCAGGATCGCCGCGGCGAAGCTGCCGTGCCTGTCGATCATGAACATGCCGCCGCTGCCCTATCTGAAGCGGATCCCCTCGCTCGCAGACATGGATCTCGAGGAGGCCTACACCAATGCGCAGGTGTGGGAGCGCTTCGAGCCGGGGCTGGTGACGCTGTGCTCGCCCGACCCGCAGGCCTTCCGTCCGCCGGAAGAGGCTGCGAACGTGCTTCACGTCGGCCTGCCCACGAACTTCAAGGCATCGGCCTTCGCCGACGACAAGCACAACAAGGTGCTGCGCGAGCTCGAAGCCGACATCGACGCGGTGACCCTCGACGGCCACGACGTGCCGGTGAAGCTGAAGGTGTTCGACTCGCTGTTCGTGCCGCTGGCGAAATGGTCGATGCTGCTGACCGGCAACTACCGCTGCATCACGCCGCACGAGCCGCAGTCGATCCGCGACGCCGTACACGGCGATCTCGCGCGCTCGCAGACGATCTACGATCACGTCGACGGAATCGCCCGCCGTCTCGGCGCCGATCCGCAGGACCAGGTGCCGTTCGCAAAATACGCCAAAGCCGCCGAAAGCCTGCTCAAGCCGTCATCGGCTGCGCGCGCGGTGGCAAGCGGCGCGCCGTTCATCGAGCGCGTCGACCTCCTGGTGAAGCTGATATCGCATCAGCTCGGCGTGCCCAATGCAGAGATCGACCGCACCGTCGAGACCGTGGACCTCAAGCTGAACGAGAAGATCGTGCAGGGCGGATCGGGCGCACAGTGACGACATTCGGCGGCCAGGTGGGCCAGCGCCGCAAGTGCCCGGAACCAGCCTTCCCGGGCGGGTTGGCTTAAAACGAACCTTCCTGCGCGACCTCCGTTTGCGCAAATCCCGCATCCATGCGACTGCTAGCCGTCACGCTGGGGCCAATTCCCAGCAGGTTCTGGGCCCACGCGATAGCCGGATAGAAGCCGACCAACAAGCAGAACACGATGGATCAGACGGAGTTGCAAGTCGTTCGCGCGGTGGAGGCCGGCGCGACGACGATGAAGGGTATCGTTGACGCGACTGGATTGTCTCGCCTCAAGGTCGAGCGCGCGCTGAGCACGCTGGAGAAGCAAAAGTTCCTCATCCGCGACGGCCAGGGTTTTCGGCCGGCCAACCGGCGAGCACCACCGTCGCCGTCTCGACAATGCGGAACGTGCAACGCCTGCTGCGACATCCTCGAAGTGGCCGCTGTCGACAAGCCGGTAAACCAATTGTGCAAGCATTGGCAGAACGGCACGGGATGCACCATCTACGACCGCCGTCCGCAGATGTGCCGCTCATTCGTCTGCGCCTGGCTGCAAGGCCATCTCGACGACGACTGGATTCCCGAGAAGGCCGGGCTCATCGTCCATTTCAGCCAGGATGCGGTCAATGTCACGGTCGACGATCATTGCCCCGATCGCTGGCGGGAGGAGCCTTATTTCAGCAAGCTCAGCGAATGGTCGCTGAACGGGATCAAGCGGATCGGAAACCGCGGCTATGCGACCCTCGTCGTCTCTGGCGAGAACCGGTTCATGCTGCTCGGACGCACCATCGTTCCCGAACCGACCCTGTTTGGCACTGCGTTCCTGCCGCTGACGCCGGACACGTTCCGATTCTGGCGGGCGACATCGCCGGAGCACTTGCAGCGGCTACACGAGCGCATGGCCGAGATTGAGCGGATCAGGCAGGAATTCGGCTCATGCGCCATCCCCGAGAATGAAGACGACGATCCGCAAGCCCCGTATCGGCCCGCACTTCTACGCCAATCGAATCACGTCTGAACTCCGCCGTGGGCAACAACGCATGATTCTCGCCGTGGCGCTCGACGCGCCGCGAGCGGGTTGATAAGCCCCTGTCCGCGAATGATGGGGACTTGAGTCGGGCATGACGGTTGCGATCGAGATGGGGCAGACCACGGCAGGCGCCGCGGCGGCCATGGACCTCGAGGAACTGCTGGCGACCCGTCTCCTGGTGCAGGGCAATTCGGGTTCCGGCAAATCACATCTGCTGCGGCGGCTGCTGGAGCAAAGCGCGCCCTGGGTGCAGCAAGCCATCATCGATCCCGAAGGCGATTTCGTCTCGCTGGCCGAGCATTTCGGCCATCTCGTGATCGAGGCCGAGGATCACACCGAGCGCGGCCTTCAGGTTGCCGGCGAGCGCGCGCGGCTGCATCGCGTCTCCACCGTGCTCAATCTCGAAGGGCTGGATGCCGAGAACCAGATGCGGCGCGCCGCCGCCTTCCTCGGCGGGCTGTTCGACGTGGACCGGGACCATTGGTATCCGATGCTGGTGGTCGTCGACGAGGCGCAGCTGTTTGCGCCTGCGGTGGCGGGCGAAGTCTCGGACGAAGCGCGAAAATTGTCGCTCGGTGCGATGACCAATCTGATGTGCCGCGGCCGCAAGCGTGGGCTGGCCGGCATCATCGCAACCCAGCGGCTGGCAAAGCTCGCCAAGAACGTCGCGGCGGAAGCGTCCAACTTCCTGATGGGCCGCACCTTCCTCGACATCGACATGGCGCGCGCCGCCGATCTGCTCGGCATGGAGCGGCGGCAGGCCGAATCCTTCCGCGATCTCGAGCGCGGACAGTTCATGGCACTCGGCCCGGCCTTGTCGCGCCGGCCACTGCGTTTGAATATCGGCGCGACCGAAACCCAGCCGCGCAATTCCACCCCGCGGCTGATGCCGATGCCTGAAACCACACTCGAAAATATGCGCGCCGTGATCCTGGCCGCGCCGCCGCCCGATGCCAGCCGGCCGCAGCGCCGGCCCGCGCCTGATCTGCTCGAACAGCTCCGCGCCGCGAAGGCTGCGGCACCGGAGATTCGCCCCGAAATGATCGAGGTGCCGGTCAGTGCCGAGGAGCTCGCCGAGCGGCGCCAGCGCGTCGACCGCACCTTGCGCGCCGTGCTCGCCGCGCCTGATGCCGGTTTCCGCGCGGTCGGCGTGCTCTATCAGGAGTTCGTCGTCCGCTGCCGCATCGAGGGGCTCGGCGCGGCCGTGCCTGACCTCCACGAATTCCGCCGCATGCTGACGCATGCGCGCGCCGGGCTCGGCGCCGATCTCGCTGGCGACGATGCCTGGCAGGATGTCACGCTGCGCGCTTCGATCCTGCCCGACGACATGCAGGGCGTGTTCATGATGATCGCGCGCGCAGCGAAAGAAGGCTGGCCGTGCCCGGGCGACGCCGCCATTGCCCGCGCCTATGGCTCGCATTCACTGCGCCGGGCGCAGCGCCTGCTCGGCTACATGGAGGAGCAGGGCCTGATCGTCTGCCAGCTCGATGGGGCCGGCCGCAGGTTCGTGACGCTGGTGGAACTGGCCTGGGCCACCGCGCCTGGCGATCCCAATGCCGACGATCTGCCCGTGGAGCAGGTCGCGAGCGCGGCTTCGGCCTAGAACGCTCCCGCCACAGTCAGGCGGAACGTCAGCGGCTCGACGGGGTGCAGCACATAATCCATCACACCGTTCTGGCAGACTGCCGCCGGCGCGGTGCCTGACGTGCAGAGATTGTACAGCGTGTCGGTCGTGAGCAGCGAACCATAGGCATAAGTGATCTGGTTCGCCTGCGTGTTGAAGAGATTGAGCACGTCGAGCTGAAGGCGCCAGCCATTGTCGATGCGATAGCCGAGGCGTCCGTTGAAGATGCTGGTCGCGGCCGAGCGAAACGCATTGTCTTCCGTCAGCGGGCTCGACGCGAGATAGCGCCAGCGCAAGGACCCGAACCAGCCCGTCTTCTCGCCGAGCGTGATGCCGGCCGAGGCCACCATCGCCGGCGCATTCGGAATGTAATTGCCGGGCGCGTTGCCGAACTGCGCCTCGGGATAGCCGGCAAGGGAGGCGTAGACCCCCGCCTGCTCGCTGTCAGTGCCGCGACACAAAGCGCGCATGCGTCATCGCGACGTCGGCATCGATGTCGATCCACGATCGCGGGCGATAATGATTGGTCCACTCAAAGCCGTAGCGGCGGCTGGCGCGGGTCGCCGAGGTATCGCCGGCATCGCCGGAAAACAAAATCTCGGAATCCTGGTCGAGGATGAAGATGCTGAGCGACGCGTCGAGGCCGGGAACGACTTTGCTGCGAACACCAATTTCCGCGCCACGCGTGCGGACCAGCAGCGGCGAGGGCGTGAGCCTTGTGGCAGGATCACTCGGGTCTTCGGTCGTGGTCGCGCCGCGAGCGTCGTTGGAATGCATGCCGTAGCCGGCGCCGAGGAAGAATTCGGTCTGGTTGAACGGACCAAGCACCATCCTGAATTTCGGGCTGCCGAGCGTGGAATCGGCGCGGCCGGAATTGTTTACGTTGAACAGCGATGTGACGTCGGTGGCGTAGTAATCGCCGCGCAAGCCAATTGTGGTCCGGAGCCAGTCGGTCCAGCGCACGGTGTTTTCGCCGAAGAGACCGACACTGCCCTCGCCGACCTTGTCACTGCGGACGTTGGAGACGAAGCCGCGCTGAAAATTGTTGGTCAGCGCAAGATCGATCGCATCATAGCGGGATTGCAGGCCGATGGTGGTCTGCATCGGCAGCCCCGCGAACGAGCCGTCCAGCGTGCGCGAGATGTTGGCGCCGGCCATCAGGCGGTCGTCGTGCTGGTGGAACTGGTCGCCCAGCACGGGATTGCTCAGAAAGTAGGTGAAGTTGTTGAAGAGATCGAGTTGGCTCTTCACGACATAGGCGTTGGCTTTCCACAACCCCACATCGTCACTCTGCGCCACGCGGGCCGAGAGCGCGAAGCGATTGGTGTTGCCGCCGTCGCTTGGATCCTCCGAGCCGAACCGGTCGAGCAGGCCGGTCGCGATCGCGCGCTGTGGCACCTGGTCGGTCGAATTCCATTTGTTCGCATAGGCCATGCCGGTGACGGACACGCCCTCGGTCGCGGTGCCTTGGCTGTAACGCACGAGGCCGTTGAGCTTGCGGGCATTGTCCGGATTGTCCCACGGGCCGTTATAGGTGCCGAGTTCGCCCGCGACGAGCAGCGAACCGTCACCGACCTTCGCTGAGTCCATGCCGAGCAAACGGTGATAGCCGAAGCTGCCGGCGGTCACCTGCGCAAGACCCTTGGTGCGGTCGATCAAGCCGATGTGAACGCTGCCGACCGAGGCGAAATCGCCCTCGTCGGCGAAGTACGGCCCCTTGCGTACGTCGATCGCGGCAATAGTTTCCGGGATCAGCCAGTTCAGGTCCGCATAGCCCTGGCCATGCGCGTGCGTACGCATGTTGACGGGGATGCCATCCACCGTGATGGCGAGATCGGTGCCGTGGTCGAGATTATAGCCGCGCAGAAAATACTGGTTGGCTTTGCCCTCGCCGGAATGCTGGGTCACGATCAGCCCCGGCACGGCTTCGAGCGCTTCGCCCGGCCGTGCGAAAGGGCGTGCGTTGATCTCCTCGCCGGAGACGGTGATCTCGCTTGCCATGCCGGGCGGGCCCTTGACGCCTGAGGCGACGCTGCGCGCGTTCGGTGCTTGTGTTGCTGTCGGATCGACAACGATGCGGTCGTTCGAGCGGACCGGTTTGCCGGCTCGTCGCGCTAAGGCGGGTTTCTTGTGAGGTCTCGTTTCGCCGCCGCTGACCTGGACCGGCGGCAGTTCGCGCGAGGTGCCCGCGTTCTGCGCGAAAGCGTCGCCGCCATCCGCGAGCAGCACCAAGGCCGAAAATGCCGTCAGCGCGCCGTAGCATCGGCCGGGCTCAGACCGCCTCGGTGGCATCGGCGCGTTGCAGCACTTTTGGCGCGGTGGCGCAGCCGAGCGCAAACATCCGCCGATATAGCACGACCGAGACGAGCCAGGCGATCGCGAACAGCGCGATCACGGCGAAGCCGACATTTGCGAGCGAGTCGTTGAGTGCGTCGACCAGCGCCCAAACGCCGCCAGAGAGACCAAGGCGATCCGCGATCAGCCCGAGCGCCTCGATGCCGCCGATCAACAGCGCCACCGCCACGGAGGCGCCGGTGATCGTGAGATTGTACCAGAGCTTTCGCAGGGGATCGACGAAGGCCCAGCGATAGGCGCTCACCATCAGCGCGGAGTCGGCGGTGTCGACCAGCGCCATGCCCGACGCGAACAGCGCGGGGAAGACGAGAACATCGACGGGCGACGCGCCGCGCGCGGCTTCGCCGGCGGAGATGCTGAGCAGGCCGATTTCGGTTGCGGTGTCGAAGCCGAGCCCGAACAAAAAGCCGAGCGGGTACATGTGCCAGGGCTTTGTCACCAGGCGAAACATCGGGCCGAGCAGCCGCGCCAGAAGGCCGCGATTGACAAGCAGGGCGTCGAGGCCCTCGGCGTCGTGAATGCCCTGCTCCCGCGCTTCGCGAAACGTCCGCCACAGGCCTACGAAGATGACGAGATTGATGGCCGCGATCAGCAGCAAAAACAACGCGGAGACCGACGTGCCGATGAAGCCGCCGATCTCCCTGAGCAGGCCGTCGCCGCCAAGGCTCCCGACACCGAGGCTCACGACGCCGAGCGCGAGCAGCATGGTCGCGACCACCACGATGGTGGAATGGCCGAGCGCGAAATAGAGACCGGCGCTGCGCGGCGCGCCGCCGGCCTGCATCAGCTTGCGCACGACATTGTCGATGGCGGCGATGTGGTCGGCATCGACGGCGTGGCGCAGGCCGAACACCCATGCCAGCAGCGCGGTCGCCATCACCGTCGGCCGGTCGCCGAACGCCGCGAAAGCCCAGACCCACGCCGCGACATTGGCGGCGATCAACCCGCCGAACAGCAGCACCATTCCGGGCTCGACCGCCCGCAAAGACCATCTCGTCACGACAATCAATCCGTCCGCTGCACGCCCATCGCATGGGCGGTATGATCTTTTCATAAGATGGTCATACTGACCAGTGCAATTCAGGGGAGCCGCTTTGCAGGAATGCTTGTGGCCTTCCTTCGAGACGCCCGCTGCGCGGGCTCCTCAGGATGAGGTCTTGTTTCGCTGCGAGATGCCAAATCCTCATGGTGAGGAGCCCGCCAACGGCGGGCGTCTCGAACCATGCAGGCCGAGATGCTAGGCAGCCTCGGAGCCGCCGAGATAGGCGTCGCGGATGCGGGGGTCGTCCTTCAGCGCACGGGCCGAGCCGGACAGCACGATCTTGCCGGTCTGGAGCACATAGGCCTCGTGCGCGATCTCGAGCGCGAGGCTGGCATTCTGCTCGACCATGAAGACCGAGACGCCTTCCTGGTTGATGGCACGGATCAGCTCCAGCACGCGATCCACGTAAAGCGGCGACAGGCCCATGGTGGGCTCGTCCATCACGATCATCCTGGGACGGCTCATCAGCGCGCGCGCCATCGCAACCATCTGCTGCTCGCCGCCCGAGAGCGAACCGGCGCGCTGCGACAGCCGCTGCCCGAGCTTCGGGAACAGGGTGAGCATCTTGTCGAGATCCTGCGCGATCGCATCGCGGTCGTTGCGCACGAAGGCGCCCATCAGGATGTTTTCGCGCACGCTCATGTCCGCGAACAGCCGCCGCGCCTCCGGCACCGAGGCGATGCCGCGGCGGACGATCTGCGGCGTGGTCAGTCCCAGCAGCGAGGCGCCGTCGAAAATCACGTCACCGGAACGCGGCTTCACCAGGCCGAGGATGATCTTCATCGTCGTGGATTTGCCGCTGGCGTTGCCGCCGAGCAGGCAGACGATGTGGCCGCGCGGAACACTGATCGACAGGTCGAAATGCACCTGGGCCTGGCCGTAGAAGCTGTTGACGTTGGTCAGCGCGAGCAGCGCATCAGGAGGCGAGTTCGTCATGCCGCGCTCTCCTGCTCCGTCGTCAGGCCGTGGCCGAGATAGGCCTCGATCACCTTGGGATCTTTGCGCACCTGCTCGCCCGGCCCTTCCGCGATCTTCTTGCCTTCGTCCATGACGATGACGCGGTCGGAGAGGCGCATCACCATTTCCAGCTTGTGCTCGATCAGGAGGATGGTCAGGCCCTCGCCTTTGAGTTCGGCAACGAGGCCCTGCATCTCCGCGGTCTCGGTCGGGTTCATGCCGGCGGTCGGCTCGTCCAGCAGCAGCAGGCGCGGCTTCAGCGCGAGCGCGCGGGCGATCTCGACGCGGCGGCGGTTGGCGTAGGAGAGGCTGTAGGCCGGCTGGTCGATCCGCGGCAGCAGGCGCTCGCCGAAGCGCGCGAGGATGGCTTTCACCTCCTCGCGCAGCCGCTCTTCCTCGGCCTTGACGCTGGCCGGCCGCAGCAATGCCAATCCCAACTCCAGCAGCGGGCCGATCAGCGGCACGGCGGGCTTGACCGCACGCAGCCGCGTGTGGGCGCCGATCAACACGTTGTCCATGACGCTGAGATTGCCGAAGACGCGGCCGAGCTGGAACGTGCGCGCGATGCCTTCGGCGGCCAGCCGCTCCGGCGAAAGACCCGTGATGTCCTGACCTTCGAAGTGAACTGTGCCGGCGTCCGGCCGATCGAGCCCGGTCACGAGATTGAACAATGTCGTCTTGCCGGCACCGTTCGGGCCGATGATGCTGATCAGCTCGCCCTTGGCGAGGTCGAGATCGACGGCATCGACGGCGGTCAGGCCGCCGAAGCGCCGCGTCAGCCCGCGCAGGGACAGCATGGTCGTGTGCTGCTCCGCCATCACATCGTCCCCAACAGGCCCTGCGGCCTGAACCGCACGAGCAGCAGCAGCACGATGCCGTAGATCAGGATGCGATACTCGGCCGCGATCCGGAACACTTCCGGCAGGCCGACCAGCGCGACCGCCCCGAGAATCGCGCCGACGACATTGCCGAGGCCGCCGAGGATCACCACGGTCAGCGCCAGAATGGATTGCTGCGTGTTGAAGGTCTCGTGGTTGATGTAGGAATAGAGATGCGCGGCGATGCCGCCGCTGACGCCGGCCGCGAAGCCGCCGAAGATGAAGGCGAGCGACTTGTAGCGGTTCAGGCTGAGGCCATAGGCGCGCGCGGCGATGTCGTCGTCGCGAATGGCGCGAAAACTGCGGCCGAGATGCGAGCCGAGCAGGCGTCCCTGCAGGAGCGCCAGTACGACCATCACGATGAAGCTGAACCAATAGATCGAAATCGGGCTGACCAACTCATAGCCGAACAGCGACAGCGGCGGGATGCCGGAGATGCCGATCGGACCGCGCGTGACGCTTTCCCAGTTCAGGATCACCAGCGACACGATCTCGCCGATGGCGAGCGTCGCGATCGACACGTAATGCCCGCGCAGGCGGAACGACGGCGAGATCAGCGCCGTGCCGAGCGCGGCGCTCATCAGGCCGCCGCCGATGATGGCGAGACCGACCGGGACGGCGAACGTGAGCGACAGCAGCGCGGAGGTGTAGGCGCCGATCGCCAGCAGCGCGGCATGTCCGAGCGAGACCTGGCCGATCGTGCCCGCCACCAGCGTGAGGCTGAGCGCGAGCATGCCGAGCAGCCAGGCGTTGATCAGGGTTTGGAGCACGTAGAAAGACACCGGAAAGAACGGCAGGACCGCGAAGATGCCGGTGGCGACCAGCAGAACCCAGCGCGGGATGCGAACGGGGCGGCTCGGCGCAATGAACGTGCCGGTGAGCGGCTCGGGCGGCGCCTGCCGTGCGCTCGCGAACAGGCCGTTCGGGCGCAGCACGAGCACCACGACGAGCAGCAGGAAGGCGAAGAGATTGCGGTAGCTGGTGCCGAACACGGCGACGCCGTAGCTCTCGACCAGTCCGAGCAACAGGCTGCCGATCACCGCACCGGGCACATTGCCGGCGCCGCCGACGACTTCGGCAACAACGCCCTTGAGCGTCGCCTGCAGGCTCATCGCGGTATCGATCTGGTTATAGTACATGCCAACCAATAGACCGGAGACGCCGCCAAGCGCAGCCGCGATGCCGAATACGGCCTGATTGACCCGGTTGACGTCGACGCCCATCTGCATCGCGGCGTCGCGGTCCTGCGCGGTGGCACGCACCGCCCAGCCAAGCTTGCTATAGCGCAGGAACACGAACAGCAGTAGCGCGCTGGTGATGCCGACACCGGCGATGAGCAGATCAAGCGGGCCGATCGTGCCGCCGCCGATCTGGAAGCGAACATCCGGCAGCTGGCTCGGCAGCGCGCGCGGATTGGGCGAGAAGGTCAGCATCACGAGCTGGTCGAGCACGAAGCTGATGCCGATCGTCGCCAGCAGCGGCGCGATGCGCACCGAGTTCTGCAGCGGGCGCAGGCCGAACCGTTCGATGATCAACCCGACCAGCGCCGCCGCCGCCGCGACCAGGATGATGGTGAGCGGCAGCGGCGTATGCAGCTGCACCACCGCGACCCAGCCGATATAGGCGCCGACGAGGTAGATCGAGCCTTGCGCAAAGTTGATCAGCCGGCTGACGCCGAAGATCAGCGCGAGCCCGACCGCAACGAGGGCGTAGACGTTACCGACGATCAGCCCGTTGATCGTGTAGTCGAGCCAGGAAGACACGCAGGAGATCCCCTCAGGTCGGCTTGCCGTCCCAGAGCGCGAACTGGCCCTTGCGCACGACGAGCTCGGCATTCATGGCGCCCTTGACGCGCCGGCTCTCGACGTCGAAGGTGGCCTTCCCGAAGATCACGCTCGATACGTCCTTCACTTTCGCAAAGGCGTCGCGGATGGCGCGCCGGTCGGCGCCGCCGATCTTGACGACGGCGGCCGCCATGTTCATCGCGTCATAGGCGTAGGCGTTGAACGCGTCGGGTTCGAGCCCGTTGTACTTCTTCTTGAAGCCCGTAATGAATTTCTGCACCTCGGGGCGCGGGTCTTCCGGAAAATAGCGCGTGCCGACATGGACGTCCTCGACCGCCTCGCCGCCGAGCTCCAGGAATTTCGGCGAGTAGACCGAGCTCGCGGCGCAGATCACCTGCTTCAGCCCGACCTGGCGCGCCTGGCGCGCGATCAGCGCACCGTCGGAATAATAGGAGATCAGGATCAGTCCATCTGGATTGGCGTCACGGACGCGCACCAGCGTGGAGCGGAAGTCGCGCTCCTCCGCGATGTAGCCTTCGGTGACGGCGATTTCGGCGCCGTGCTCCTTCGCGGCCTTGACGAAATAATCGCGGCTGGTGCGGCCCCAATCGGTGTTGAGGTGCAGCACCGCGAGCTTCTTCAGGCCGAGACGTTTCACGGCATAGGCCGCCAGCAGCGGCTGCTCGTCGGCCTGGCTGACCGAGGTGCTCCACATGAAGTCGCCGCCCTTGGTGAAATCGGGATGCGAGTTGGTGAAGCCGAACTGCACCAGCCCGCCGCGCTGATAGATCGGCGAGGCTGCCATCGAGGCGGGACTGGAGAAGTCGCCGAGCTCCATGACGATCCTGGGATCGGAGACGAATTTCTGGGCGATCGCCACCGACTGGCGCGGGTCGCTCTGGCTGTCTTCGAAACTGTAGGCGAGCTTGCGGCCGTTGATGTTGCCCGCTGACTGGATCTCGTCGAGCGCGAGATCAAAGCCCTGCTTCCACTGCGTGCCATATTGCGCGTTTGGCCCGGTCAGCGGACCGCTGACGCCGAGCAGGATCGGCTCGGACGATTGCGCGAAGGCGGCGCGCGAGAAGGCTGCTCCCGCCATCATGGCGGCAAGCGAGCCCCTGACCAGGGTACGACGATCGATGTTGCTCATGCACGGCTCCATCCACTTAATGTTGAAACAAGCAGCAATTTCTATGCCGGTGAGATTGGTTATTTCGAGGGCTCGCCGAGCGACAGCATCAGCCGGTTGGCCCAGTTGAAGAACGACGCGCCGTTGATGACGTCGACGATTTCCGCATGGTCGAGGCCGGCACGGCGCAGCTCATCGATATTGTCAGGGCCGAACGCGATCGGCGTCGCAGCCAGCGCCACCGAGGCCTTGACGACCGCATTCCATCGCTCGCCGAGATCGGCGCCGACGCCTTCGTCGAGCAGGCGCTGCAAATCGTCGCGGCGTTTGGAATAGGTGCTGGCGAAACGCGCATGCACGGATGCGCAGTAAATGCAGCCGTTGTAGCGCGAAGTCGCAGCCGCCGCGAGCTCGCGCTCAGCGCGCGGCAGGCCGTCGGCGACGTTGTAGAAGATGTCCTTGTCGGTCTTGGTGCGGGCTTCCAGCACCTCGGGATCGCGCACCAGCAGGCGGAAATACTCAGACTTGGAACGGGAGCGATCGACCAGGCCGGCGAAGTGCCGCTCGGTCAGCTCGGCTTCGGGCAGCGGATCGATCCACGACACCCAGCCCAGTTCATCCTGGGTGAAGACGACGGGCGGATTGACATTGTTTGCAGCGCTCATGATGCAGCCTCCTACGCGCCGGCGTTCGCGGTGTGCCCAAGCGAGGCACCGAGCACGCGCAGTCCGGTGACGACGCGCACCTGAAACGACAGGAACGCGACGAGCTGAGAGAACGTGACGATGCCGGTGCTCGACCAGCCGGCGGCGAGCAGCGCCTTCATGTCGGCTGACGCGGCATCGCGCGGGCGGAACACCAGCAGATGCGCATGCTCAAACGCGGCAACGAGCCGGGTGCCGAGATCGGGCTTGCGCTCCGCGCTGACGCGGTAGATCAGGCCGGCCTTGTTCTCGACCGACAGCGGGCCAGCGGGAAAAGCGCCATACGGGCCGGAGGTCTCGCCCCGGGCGATTTCGACATCGACCGCTTCCACCAGGCGGGCTCCGTCGGCGGTCGCCGCGAGCTTCGTCCGATAGAAGCCGGCCACATCGGGCTCGCGGTGAAGACCGATCACGAAGAGTGCGACCGCCGCGCGCTCCAGCAGCGAAAAATCGCCGGCGTCGATCGGCTCGAACAGCGAGAGATAGCTCTTCTGCGCGTTGTCGCGTGCCTGCATGCGACGCCCGCGAATGGCGTCGAGGGACGAATCCGGTTCGATCCCGGCGAGCGTGTCGATGATATCTTTCGTACCCATCATTTAGCCTCGTACAACGCTACTCTGTTCATTCCGACTAACCTGCCAGCGCGACATCGGGCGCCGTCCGCGTCCAGCCCAGAGCCGGCGCGACTTTCTCCGCGACCAGCTCGATCGAACGCAGGATATGGGGGTGCGGCGCATCGACCGAATGCGCCTGGAACACCAGGTCGGTCACCCGCTCCAGCGTGGCGTCGGTGCGCAGTGAGGCGATAACGTCGTCGGCCGCGCCGACATGTGTGTCGAACGCGGTGATCATCTCCTCCAGCGTCTCGCCCGGCTTGGCGTGGCCGCCCTTGAGGAATTGCGGCAGGGCGCGCCGCAGCCCGATATCGGCAAGGCGCATCGCTTCAGTCCGGTCGTCGGCGACGAAGACGCTGCGCGAGGCCATGATGCGGGGCTCGCGTCCCGGCGGCAGCGCTTCGAGATAGGCATCGATGACCGGGTTCTGAATCTCGGCCAGCGTTGCCTTCGGCGCTTCCTTGGGCCTCGGCTGCGTGCGCGACAGCAACAGGCCATCACCCGCCTTGCCGGCACGCGCGCCGCCCGCCACTGAGAACGTCGCCTGCCAGATCCGGCCGTCCAATTGCGGCCGCTGCGGATAGAGGGTATCGCCGCCGTCGAGCGGCTTGCCGACCAGCGCGGTGCGAACGACCTGAAGATTGCGGGCAAAGATCTCGTTGCGCTGGGCGCTGTCGAGGCCGAACGCGGCAAAGGCCGACGGGTTGCCGCCGGTGCCGACGCCAAGCTCGAAGCGGCCGTTGCAGAGCAGATCGAGCACCGCGGCGTCCTCCGCCACCCGCACCGCGTTCTCCAGCGGCAAGGTGACGATGCCGGTGCCGAGGCGGATGCGCGAGGTCTGCGCGGCGACGTAACCGAGGAAAGTGAAGGGCGACGGCAGGCCGCCCTCGCGCTCGTGGAAATGATGCTGCGCGATCCACGCGGAATCCAGGCCCGCCTTCTCGGCGCGCACGATTTGCTCGGCCGCGAAACGATATCGGTCGGCGGGCGGGGCCTCGTCGAGAAGCCGCGTGAAAAACCCCAGGCGTTTCAGGTTTGCAAAGCGTTTCATACGACCCCTGTCGGGCGAGAATGGGCCTCGATGATGTCGGTTGCCGCAGCTCCAGACAAGCGGGCATTGCGCAAGGCTGCCCGCCGGGATCGCCCCGGAGCTGGGCTTTGGCTGGACTCTGGCTGGGCAGACTGCCTACCAGCTCGGCAACACCGCGCCCTTGAACTTGGTCAGGACGAACTCCTTGACCTCTGCCGAGTGGTAGCTGTCCACGAGGATCTTGACCCAGGGCTTGTCCTTGTCGGCCGTGCGAATGGCGATCAGGTTGACGTAGGGACCCTTCGGGTCCTCGCGCAGGATCGGATCCTTGACCGGATCGAGGCCAGCCTGGGTTGCATAATTGGTGTTGATCGCGGCGGCGTCGACGTCGTCGAGCGCGCGCGGCGCCTGTGCCGCGTCGACCTCGATGAACTTCAGCTTCTTGGAATTTTCGGTGATATCAAGCACCGTCGGCTTGAAGCCGGTGCCGTCCTTCAGCTTGATGGCGCCCTTGTCGCGCAGCAGCAGCAGCACGCGGCCGCCATTGGTCGGATCGTTCGGGATCGAGACCTTGCCGCCCTCGGGGATGTCGGCGAAGGCCTTGTGCTTCTTCGAATAGACGCCGATCGGGAAATTCACGGTGAGGCCGACGGCTTCGATCTTGTAGCCGCGGTCGGCCTTCTGGTTGTCGAGATAAGGCTGGTTCTGAAACGAATTGGCCTGGATCTCGCCGGCATCGAGCGCTGCGTTCGGCACGACGTAGTCAGAGAATTCGATGAGCTGGATGTCGAGACCCTGCTTGGCGGCGATCGGCTTCACGGCCTCGAAGATCTGGGCGTGCGGCCCCGGTGTCACGCCGATCTTGATGGTCTCGGCCGAGGCGGCAGCCGACCAGGCCGCGATCGCGGTTGCGAGGATCAGGGGGACGCGAAACGACATCTTGGTCTCCATAACTCGGCGGCAATGATTGGAACCGTATTCGCTTCTCCGCGGGGCGAAATCAATGAAATGAAAATCCATATTGGCCGGCTGACGCGGACGACGCTTCTCCGTTCGACGCCGTGTGGGGAACGAATGCACCTGCGCAAGCGTGAGGCGTATCACGGCAAAGCGAATTTCCGCATTTCTTCAGGCACAGCTTTGAACCGCTGTTCGCCGACCCGGCGCTGTCGTTCTCCGAAAAAGTCTCGCGTTGGCTGGCGCTCCCACACACGCCGCTCAAATTGCTGAGCAATTTGCTGCTGCTCGCGGCGCTGGCGGTTGGCGTTACCGGCCTGCAGTGATGCCGGTTTACTCCAAGCGCCACGTCGCCGGCGAGAGCATGATCAGGGCGCAGATCGCGGCATAGGCGGCAAGCGACACCGTGACCATCGTGGCCAGTCCCGCCATTCCCGCCCCAAAGCTCGCCACCGCGATCCAGCCGCCGCCGGCCGCAATCAGGATCCGCATGAGCGCGCCTGCGAGCGGCCCCATGGCGCGGCCGGTGCCTTGCACGGCAAAGGACGTGACGAAGCCGAAGCCAAGCGCTGCATAAGCAGGTGCGACGATGCGCAGGTAAGTCGCGCCTTCGCTCACGACCTCGGGATCGTGGCTGAACAGGTTCAGCCACGAGGTCGGGAAGATCGCCACCAACAGGCCGATCGCGCCGGTCATGATCATGCCGACAATGCCGCTGACCCAGCCGATCTTCCGCGCCCGCGCCGTTTGCCCCGCGCCCATGTTGACGCCGACCATGGTCAGCGTCGCCGTGCTGATGCCGAACAGCAGCGGGATCATGATGTAGTCGAGTCGCGAGGCGATGCCGTAGCCGGCAAGCGCCGAGGTGCCGAACAGGCCGACCGCGCCGGTGACGAGGATGACGGTGAGATTGGTCAGCACCGCGTTGAAGGCGGTGGGGATGCCGACCTTCAGCATGTCGCCGAAGATTTTTGCGCGCAAGGGCACGATGTGCAGTCGCAGACCGGACTTGCCCGACAACATGTAGCGGAGCAGGAACAGCATCGCCGCGCCATAATAGAGGCCGAAGGCGATGCCGGCGCCGCCGATGCCGAGCCGCGGGATCGGCCCGAACCCGAAGATCAGAGCCGGCGAGACCGGAATGGTCACGATCGCGCCGACCAGCGTCACCAGCGCGGGCACCTTGACGTTGCCGGCGCCGCGCAACGCCGCGGCCTGAAGATTGACGATCCACACCGGGATGGCGCCGGCAAAGAGGTAGTTGGAATAGGCGGTGGCAGCTGCGAGCGCATCGCCCGCGCCGCCGAGGGCGCGATACAGATGCGGTCCGCCGACGATGACGCCGAGCGTGAACACGCCGCCGGCAATGATCGCGAGCACCACGGCGTGAAACAACGCGGCCTCGGCGTCGTCGCGTCGGCCGGCACCGACCGCGCGCGCAACCGAGGAGGCAACGCCGCTACCGAAGCCGCCATTCGACATCATGGTCATCAGCATGAAGATCGGGAACACCAGCGCGGCGCCGGCGAGCGCATCGGTGCCGAGGAAGCCGACATAATAGGCTTCCGCGATGTTGACCGCGGTTTGCGCCACCAGGACCGTCACGGTCGGCAGGGCGAGTTTGAGCAGCGTCGGCAGGATCGGCGCCATCAGCAGCGCGACACGCTTCTGCTCGGCGGCGCCTTCGGTTGCCGCAGCGCTCTCTGTTGCCGCCGCGCTTGGGACGGGCGCGAACTCCCGGCGGAGCGGAGCCGCGGTGCGGGCCACGGCTTGCGTGGCTGACAAGGCCGGCGCGGCGGCATCCTCGACTGACATGGGTTTGATCCTGTACGTCACGGACCGCCGGACGGCCGCCTATTGCATTACACACATAATGTATTATTATGATCGTAATGCAATAGGCCGCGCCTCACGATCTTGTGGCCGGGCGATGGCCAGGTCGCGAGGAGGCGGGATTGGCGCGCTACGACAAGGGACACAGGGACACCACACGGCGGCACATCATCGACGTCGCCTCGTCGCAGTTTCGGGAGAGCGGCATCGCCGCGGTCGGCCTCGCCGGCATCATGGCGGAGGCCGGCCTGACCAACGGCGCCTTCTATACGCATTTCGCCTCCAAGGAGGATCTGGTGCGCGCGGTGCTGTGTGAGGCGCTGGAGCGGCGCGAGCAGAGGCACAAGGACAATCTCGCAAACGGCGTCGCGCTGGAGACCACGATCCGCGACTATCTCTCCCCCAGGCATCGCGACCGCGCGGCGACTGGCTGCCCGACCGCAGCGTTGGTTTCCGAGATCGCGCGGCATCCGAAGGCGACGCGCGACACCTTTACCGGAAAGACGGCCGATCTCATCGCGCTGATGGCCGCGCGGATGCCGGATGGCTCGGCTGCGGAGCGTCGGCGACGCGCGATTTCGGTCTACGCCACCATGGTCGGCGCGCTGCAATTGTCGCGCGCGGTGAGCGACAGGCAATTGTCGGAGGAGATTCTGGAGAATGCAGTGGATGCCGCGCTGGCCCTTGCGAACGGGCGCTGATGCATGTCGGCTCTCGGAGGGAGCATGTGTGGCAATTTCCTGGCGGCTGCAATCAATCTCCGGCTGGAGCAACATGTGCCCGCGGCGACCGGGTTAGCGTTCCGGCGCGGCCTTGGAACTTCCCCAAGTTCACCTGAGCTCGCACCGGATCGCCGCCTGGGTCTCTCAGGCGGCGGTCCAGTTACCGCTATTCGCACTCAGCTCCTCGCGTCCACCTGGCCGTTGCGGCCGGATGACACTGCCTGCGCGGCATAGGCGGACGCTGCGGCCGACGCCGGTGAGTAATGCGACAGGGATTCGGCGAGTTCCTCGGCCGCCTCGGTGAGCTCTTTCATGACGGCGGCACTGTCCGTTGCATGACCACCGGAGGAATGCAGCACCTCGAACGAGATTCCATTCGGAAGATCGACATGGACCTTGTCGAGCCCCGCAGTGTCGGGCGTGTCGTTATTCTGCGCTTGATCGGCATTCTGCGCTTGATCAGCGCCGGATGTCGAGGTTCCTGAAATCTGCTGGCTCGCGAGCCTCTGCACGAAATCCTCGATGGATTTGAGCGCGCTGCTGTCGAAGCCACCGCCGCCGAAGTGGACGATGCCGATCGACATGCCGTTCGGCAAGCTCACCTTGACCTCGTCGTAGGGCGTGCCATCGTTCAGCAGGGACGCGAACATCGAGACTCCATCTTGTGAATCGGCCGATTTCGCCTGCCCGGTGGACGAAGGCGAACCCGCCGCGCTTCCACCACCGATGCTGCTCATACTGCTGACGCTCATACCAAACTCCACTCCATTGCAAACGCACGTTCTGCGTGCAACGAGCATGCCAGATGAGAGCGTTATTGCCATCAAGGGCTTATCGCTAATTCCTGATGGCAGGTTCGTCACGCCGGCAAATCTGTCCCGGCAGAAACTGCCCATCTCCACCCTCGTCATTTCGCCGCAGGACTTTGCTCTCTTGCCGGCATTGCCGCCCCGGCCCTGATGAAACATGATGGGCTTTGGCCGGTGGCAATGTGCAGGTGGAGCTCAACCGATGAACGAGAACGAAATCCGCAAGTCCATCGCGGAGGTGAAGCAGGGCACCCTGTCGCGACGCTCGTTCATGCAGACGATGGCTGCGATCGGGATCGCAGCGCCGGTCGCAAGCCAGATCCTGCTCTGGAACGACGTGGCGATGGCGGACGCCACGCTGCCCTACAAGCCGACCAAGGCCGGCGGCGGTGGCCCGCTCAAGATCCTGCTCTGGCAGGCTCCTACGCTGCTCAATCCGCATTTCGCGCTGGGCACCAAGGACCAGATCGCCTCGCGCGTGTTCTTCGAGCCGCTTGCCGGCTGGGACAAGGACGGCAACCTGTTCCCCTGCCTCGCCGCCGAGGTCCCGAGCAAGCAGAACGGCAGCCTCGCGGCGGACGGCATGAGCGTGATCTGGAAGCTGAAGCAGGGCGTGAGATGGCATGACGGCAAGCCGTTCACCGCCGACGACGTCGTCTTTACCTGGCAATACGCCGCGGACCTCGCGACCGCGGCGTACACCACGGGATCCTACAAGGACATCAAGGTCGAGAAGATCGACGACCACACCGTCAAAGTGATCTTCAAGAGCCCGACGCCGTTCTGGGCCGACCCCTTCGTCGGCTCGGTCGGTCCGATCCTGCCCAAGCACCATTTCGGCGACTATGCCGGCGCCAAGTCGCGCGAGGCGCCCGGCAACCTGAAGCCGGTCGGCACCGGTCCCTACAAATTCGTCGAGTTCAAGCCCGGCGACCTGATCAGGGCCGAACGCAATCCCGACTATCACGTCAAGAACCAGCCGCATTTCGACACGCTCGAAATCAAGGGCGGCGGCGATGCGGTCTCCGCGGCGCGCGCCGTGCTCCAGACCGGCGAATACGACTATGCCTGGAACATGCAGGTCGAGGAGGAGGTCCTCAAGCGCATGGAGGCAAGCGGGAAGGGCAAGCTCGACGTCACGCCCTCCGGCAACGTCGAGTTCATCGTCCTCAACACGACGGACCCGTGGACCGAAGTCGACGGCGAGCGCTCCAGCGTCAAGACCAAGCACCCGACGCTGTCCGATCCCGCCGTTCGCCGGGCGATCAACCTGCTGATCGACCGCGAGTCGATCCAGAAGTTCATTTACGGCCGCGGCGGCGTCGCCACCGCGAGCTTCGTCAACGCACCCAAACAGTTCAAGTCAGCCAAGCTGAAATACGAGTTCGACGTCGACAAGGCCAACAAGGTCCTCGATGAAGCCGGCTGGGCCAAGGGCGCGGACGGCATCCGCGAGAAAGACGGCAAGAAGCTGAAATTCGTCTTCCAGACCTCGACCAATGCGCCGCGCCAGAAGACGCAGGCCATCATCAAGCAGGCTTGCCAGAAGGCGGGCATCGAGATCGAGCTCAAGTCGGTCACCCCTTCGGTGTTCTTCTCGTCGGACGTCGGCAACCCCGACACCTACTCGAAGTTCTATGCCGACATGGAGATGTACAACACCACGCAGCCGCAGCCCGACCCGGAGCGGTTCCTGAACCAGTGCGTCTCCTGGGAGATCTCCAACAAGGACAACAAATGGCTGGGCCGCAACGTCTCGCGCTGGTCCGATCCCCAGGCTGACAAGGCCTACAAGGCGGCCCAGAACGAGCTTGATCCGGTCAAGCGCGCCGCACTGCTGATCAAGGTCGACGAAACTTTTTGCGAGGCCAACGTGTTTCTGCCGCTTCTATCCCGCAACATCGTCAATGCAGGTGTCAACAACCTCATGGTCGACATGTCAGGGTGGGACGTCACGACGTGGAATCTGGCGAGTTGGTACCGCAACTGACGCCGGGCAGGCTGAACGCTCAATCTCCGGCTCGGGCCCACCAGCTCAATCCCTGCCGGCACTTCTGTTCACATGTGAACAAATCCGGCCAGGCCCTCGCATTGGGGCGAAGGTGGCGATCGGCGTGGCATCAACCACTTGAACCATTTGCGCAGCAATCGACCAACAGGTCCCAGATCCGTTCCGCCTCGCCCGACTTGCGGCTGTCCAGCCCCTTCTCCGCGCCGGACTGCGAATAGGCCGCCACCGGACGGGCCTCGCGAGGCACGATCCATCGCTGCGAGATCGGGTCGTACCATTTTCCGATGATCATCTCAGTCACGTCAATCGACCCACAGATTCGACTCAAGTTGAACGACGCGGTCCGCGGGTTTCTTCCAAAGCCGTTCGCAGCGCATCGCCCATTTACCAATCGGCTTCTCGCGCGATCGTTCCCGCCGCCGCGTCAGCCCGGCCGCGCCGGATGAAGCGTACGGGGATGCCGCTCATGCAGCAGTCGCGCGAGCTCTTCCCGCTCAGCAGCCCGTCCCTTCATGGCGGTCTCGAACAGCGCTTCCTGGATGTCGCGAGGCATGTCGCCCCACACGTCCATCGCCGCCCGTCCGAGCAGGTTCGCGAGATGATCTGCTGCATCACTCATTCGGTTCTCCTGATCTGCGCACGGAAATGGAACAGCCGCGGCCGTGCGGCGTTCCAGTTCGTGGAGCATTACGAGTGTCGCTACGGCATGCTGATCGCCTGGGCGGAGGAACTTGGGCACGACCACATCGTGCGCTTCCTCACGACCAATTTGAACGAAGCGAAAGCTGCCAACACCGTTCTCATGGCGCGCAGATGAGTCTTCAGTCAGATGAACGGTTTCCCACCCGTGACCGCCAGGGTCGCTCCTGATGTGTAGCTCGAGAGCGGATCGGCAAGCATGACATAGGCGGTCGCGAGCTCGGCCGGCTGCCCGGCCCGCTGCATCGGCACCTGCTTGCCGAAATTCTTGACGGTGTCTTCCGGCATGGTCGACGGAATGAGCGGCGTCCAGATCGGACCCGGGGCGACCGCGTTGGCCCGAATGCCCTTCGTCGCCAGCATCTGGGCGAGCCCACCGGTAAAGTTCTGAATGGCACCCTTGGTTGTGGCATAAGCCAGCAGGGTCGGATTCGGCATGTCGGAATTCACCGACGCGGTGTTGATGATCGCCGCTCCCGGGCGCATGTGGGGGATCGCAGCCTTGGTGAGATAGAACATGGCGTGGATGTTGGTCTCGAACGTCCGCTGCCATTCCTCGTCGCTGATGTCAGCGACGTCCTTGAACGTGGCCTGATGGGCCGCGTTGTTGACGAGGATGTCTATTCCGCCGAGCTCCTCGACGGTGCGCCGGACGATCGCGCGGCAATGATCGGGATTGCGTATGTCGCCGGGGATCAGGACGATCTTGCGTCCCTCGCGCTCCACCAGCGCCTTGACCTCGGCGGCATCCTCGTCCTCGTTCAAATAGGCGATGACGATGTCCGCGCCTTCCCGGGCATAGGCGATCGCGACCGCGCGGCCGATGCCGCTGTCGCCGCCGGTGATGATCGCCCTTTTTCCGGCCAGGCGCGCCGCGCCCTTGTAACTTTCCTCGCCGTGATCCGGTCGAGGATTCATCGCGCGCGTCGAACCGGGCATCGATTGCTGCTGCGGAGGAAACGGCGGCTTTGGATATTCGGTCATGGAGCGGCTCCAGGAATTTGCTCCGCTAACGGAAAGCCGTCGGAAGCGTTCCTCGCCGTCCCATCATGCCTCTTGGCCAAGCCGCACGATGATGTCGCCCCTGGTGCACCAGAAGGGGGTCGATCTCGCGATCGAGAGGGGCCGCCTCGATCACATGCGCCGCGCTGCCATGGCGCAGGCCTTCAGTTGGCCACAGTCGGCCAGGTCGTACGCAGCCATCTACAAATTTTCGATCCAGGCGGGCAACCGCAAGACAAGCAAGGAACGGAATCGCCTGAGGGACGGTTGCAACTCTACACAGGAGTTTTCGCCATGCGCCGCTCGAAGCCACAGCCGATCCGCAACAAACTCGACCTGGCCGACCGTACTCAAGTGCGGCTCGTCAGAAAGCGTCTTGGGCTGTCGGATTCGGAGCTGACCAGCATCGTCGACCGGATCGGCAACTCGATTGCGGCGATCAGCAAGGAGGCGGCGCAGCAAAGGGCAACCACACTGCCCAAGCCGGACGATGTTCCTCCTGGCACCGTGATCGCTGCGGCGGCCGTCGGCGAGCAGGCGACAGCCGAAATAACGGCGACTGAACCAGTTTCTTGAACGGCTATTCGGGGGAACGATGGATCAACAAATACATTCGGACGACGCTCTGACGCGGGCGGCCTCGAGCCTGCGCCGCTCCCGGATCACCGAGGGCAAGCCGTTTCCGCTCGGCGCCACCTGGGACGGACTTGGCGTCAATTTCGCGCTGTTTTCGGCCCATGCCACCAAGGTCGAACTCTGCCTGTTCGACGATAACGGTGAGACTGAATTGGAGCGGATAGAGCTCCCCGAATATACCGACGAAGTCTGGCACGGCTATTTGCCCGCAGCCCGTCCCGGTACCGTCTACGGCTACCGCGTCCATGGCCCCTACGAACCCGACGCGGGACACCGCTTCAATCCCAACAAGCTCGTGCTCGATCCCTACGCCAAGCAACTGGTCGGCCGGTTGCGCTGGGGACCGGAGCTGTTCGGCTACCAGCTCGACCATGCCGACAAGGATCTCTCCTACGACGAACGCGACAGCGCGCCCTTGATGCAGAAATGCCGCGTCATCGACCCGGCCTTCACCTGGGGCGCCGCCCGCAAGCCGGAAGTGCCGTGGGAGCGGACGATCGTCTACGAGATGCACGTCAAGGGTTTTACCCAGCTGCATCCGCTGGTGCCCGACGCAGACCGGGGCACGTTCTCCGGCCTCGCGCATGCGGAGGTTCCGGCCTATCTGCGATCGCTCGGCATCACCAGTGCGGAGCTGTTGCCGATCCATGCCTTCGTCGACGACAGCTATCTGGTCGAGAAGGGATTGCGCAATTACTGGGGCTACAACTCCCTCGCCTTCTTCGCGCCGGAGCCGCGTTACCTCAAGACGCCGCTGGCGAACGAATTCAAGGCCATGGTCAACCAGTTCCACGCCCACGGGATCGAGGTCATCCTCGACGTCGTCTACAATCACACCGCGGAAGGGAACGAGCTCGGCCCGACCCTGTCTTTCAAGGGCATCGACAACGCCAGCTATTACCGCCTGCTGCCGGACACGCCGCGCCACTACATCAACGACACCGGCACCGGGAACACGGTGAACCTGTCACACCCGCGCGTGCTTCAACTGGTCGCGGATTCCCTGCGCTACTGGGCGACCGAGATGCGGGTCGACGGCTTCCGCTTCGACCTCGCCACCATCCTGGCACGAGAGCCCTACGGTTTCGACGAAGGCGGCGGCTTCCTCGATGCCTGCCGCCAGGACCCCGTGCTCTCCAGCGTCAAGCTGATCGCCGAACCCTGGGACATCGGTCCGGGCGGCTACCAGGTCGGTCAGTTTCCGCCAGGATGGGCGGAGTGGAACGACAAGTTCAGGGACACCGTGCGCGCCTTCTGGAAGGGCGAAGAAGGATCGATCGCGGACTTCGCCAAGCGCGTGTCGGGATCCGGCGATCTCTTCAACAAGCGCGGGCGCCGGCCGTGGGCCAGCGTCAACTTCGTCACGGCCCATGACGGCTTCAATCTCAACGATCTCGTCTCGTACAACGACAAGCACAACGAGGCGAATGGCGAGGACAATCGCGACGGCCACAGCAACAATCATTCCTGGAACTGCGGCGCCGAGGGGCCGACGGACGATCCGGAAATCACGGCGCTACGCGAGCGCCAGAAGCGCAATCTGCTGGCGACCATGCTGTTGTCTCACGGCACGCCGATGCTGCTTGCCGGCGACGAATTCGGACATACTCAGAACGGCAACAACAATGCCTATGCCCAGGACAACGAGACCGCCTGGCTCGGCTGGATGGGCATCACCGCGAACGGCCGCAGCCTGCGCGAATTCACGCGCAAGCTGATCGCCACGCGCAAGGCATTTCCCATTCTCTACCGCAGCCGCTTCCTGGTCGGTTCCCACAACGAGGAGCTGGACGTTCAAGGACGTGACGTGGCTCGCGCCGTCCGGAGAGGAAATGACGACGGAGCAGTGGCAGGACGGCAACGCCAAATGCTTCGCTCTGCTGCTCGACGGCCGCGCCCAGGAGACCGGGATCAAGCGCCGCGGCTCGGATGCGACCATGATGCTGATCTACAACGCCCATTACGACGTCGTGAATTTCACCTTGCCCGCCGTCGCCGAGGGACGCAACTGGCTCGGGTTGATCGACACCAATCAACCGGACGGGCAGATGCCCGCGTTCGAGTTCGGGCACGCTTATGCAATGACCGGGCGATCTCTCGTGGTGTTCGGCCTCGCTACCGAGACCGTCGCCACGCGTCGCCTGCGACAAGGCGTCGGAGCGCTGCTGGACGTCGTGGAGGCGCCGCTGCCCGGATAGTTCGCCATGATGGGGCGAGCCGACGCTTCGAGCTGACGCCAACAGGAACGCACGCAGGTCGGAGGCGTTCGAGCAGACGGGGCATCAGTTGGAGAACACCGAGATGAAGTTCACAGGTGCCGTTATCCTCGCTGCCCTTGCGCTGCCCGCAGCAGCCTGGGCGCAGTCCAGCAAGCCTGACGTATCGTCCGCGCCGAGCGCGCAGAATTCAGGGGCCGGCATTGCCGGACAGCCCGGCAACAAGAACGGTCCGGCCGCCAAGCCCGGTGAAACCGTCGGATCGAGTTCGACGAACGCCACCGGCAACCCCGCCGTGCAATCGCAGGACCCGTCGAATATTCAGGGCGCACCGGGCAACAAGAGCGGGCCGCCCGCCAAGCGTCCGGATCAGCGCTGAGAAAGCGCGCGCAATCCTGCCGCCAACGACATCGAACGATCTGCGCCTGACACCACCGGCGCAGATCGTCTCGATAGGAACGAACCTTGAAGCCGCCCGTTCGCAAAGCATCTTCTTCTCCTGTCCTTCGAACCCGAAAGTCCCCCCATGTATCACCACGTCAAGAAGCTGATGTTCACCGTTCGGGTGGACGAGCCGGATCCCCGCTTTGGCAACATGCTGCTTGAGCAGTTCGGCGGCGCCAATGGCGAACTTGCCGCCGCCATGCAGTACTCGATACAGGGGTTGAACTGCGAAGATCCCGATCGCAAGGACCTGCTGATGGACATCGGTACCGAGGAGCTCAGCCATCTGGAAGTGGTCGGCACGCTGGCGCGGATGCATCTCAAGCCGTCGAAGTTCGACCGCCAGGCGGCCGAAGCCGATCCCCTGATCGCGATCGCGGGCGGGGGCGGAGTCAATCTCTTCAACTCCCAGGGAAATGCCTGGACCGCCGACTACCTCAAGATTACCGGCGAGCTCGACGTCGATCTGCGCAGCAACATCGCCGCGGAGGCGCGGGCCAAGATCGTCTACGAGCGGCTGATCAATTTCTGCGATGACGCCGGCAGCAAGGACGCGCTGCAATTCCTGATGACCCGCGAGATCACGCACATGAAGGCGTTCGCGCTGGCGCTCGAAAGCATGGGCAAGCCGGCGTTCAGCATCGGCCGCGTCGCGCCGACGCCCGGCCTCGTCGACCAGTTCTTCAACGATTCCACCGGCGCAGGCGACCATGGCGAGATCGACACGCGCGGACCGTGGAACGAGGGCGGCGACTGGGTCTTCACGGACTCGCCGGCGATCCAGGCGGGCGAGCCGGGTCCGGCCACCGCCATCGTAACGGAGAGCTCGCCGCCGGCGGACGAAGCTGGTCTCGGTGATCTGCTTATCAACGAGCTGCGCGATATCCTGCATGCCGAGAAGCAGTTGACCAAGGCGCTTCCCAAGATGGCGGAGGCTGCCCGCTTCGACCAGTTGCGCGAGCTGTTCGAGCACCACCTCGCGGAGACCGAAGCGCAGGTCGAGCGCATCAACGAATGCTTCGAAATGCTCGGCAAATCCGCCCGCGCCAAGCCCTGCAAGGGGATGATGGGCCTCGTCGAGGAGGGCCAGGAGATCATGGCCGAGGGCGAGGACAAGGAGGACGCGGCGGCCGACCTCGCCCTGATCGGCGCGGCACAACGCGTCGAGCATTACGAGATCGCGGGCTATAGCACGGCGCGCAACCTCGCCCAGCAACTTCGGCACAGTGCCATCGTCAGCCTGCTGTCGAAATCGCTCGCCGAGGAGGAGAACGCCGACCAGCTCCTCAACCAGGTTGCCCGCTCGCTGATGTCGGTGGCGAAAATGCCGGCGACGGTCGAGCAGACCGAATAATCCCTAGGCGTCGAGGAGTTCGAGGAATTCCTCGACGCGGCTGAACGGGTCCTGGTCGCGGCGACCGGAATAGACGACGCGGTCGCCGTCGCGCTGGAGCGATCCCGCCTTCGACTTCGCCCTGGATTTCCGCAGCCGCCCCGGCAGGAACGTCGCGGCGACGGCCTCGGGCCCGACATCGAGCCTGACGATGCCGCGCCGCTTGCAATCGATCCGGAGTCTGGCGGATGCGAAGAAGTCGCGAGCCTCCGGCGGCAGTCTGCCGAAACGGCGCGAGATCTCCTCCTCCAGATCTTCCAGATCGTCGTCGCCGCGGCACCGGGCTGCGCGGCCATAGATCTCGAGCCGGACCGCTTCCGATTGCACGTAGCCTTCAGGCAGCATGTCGGCCAGCGGCATATTGAGATCGGGGACCCACAGATCGGCGCCGGTGTCGCTCCCGCGCTCGGAGGCCAGCTTCAGAAGATGACTGTAGAGCACGGGTCCGAACACCTGGACGTGCCCGGACTGCTGTTCCGAGAACAGATCGCCGGCGCCCCTGAGGTCGAGGTCGCGCTCGCTGATCGCAAAGCCGGCACCCGGCTTGCTGAACTCCTCCAGCACCGCCAGACGCTTTTCGGACTGTTGCGAAGTCGATTCCGTTAGCAGATGGGCAAACGCGCGCGTGCCGCCGCGTCCCACCCGCCCCCTGAGCTGATGCAGCTGTGCCAGGCCGAACTTTTCGGGCCAGCACACCACGATGGTGTTGGCGCGCGGTATGTCGAGGCCGCTTTCCACGATATTTGGTCGCCAGCAGCACATCCGCTTCGCCGTCGACGAAACTCATCATCCGGTCGTCGATCTCCTCGACGGGCAATCTGCCGTGCAGACAGACGATGCGCAGCTCCGGCGCCACCGATTGCACCCGCGCCAGCATCGGCTCCAGATCCTGGATGCGCGGACAGATCAGGAAGCTCTGTCCGTTCCGCCTGCGCTCGCGCAGCAGCGCCGCGGCAATGGCGGCTTCCGAAAGCGGCGCGATCCTGGTCACGATGGGAAGGCGATGAACCGGCGGCGAGGCGATCACGCTGAGATCCCTGAAGCCGGCAAGACCCGCAGCGAGCGTGCGCGGGATCGGCGTGGCGCTCATCCAGAGCGAATGAGCACCCTTTGCCAGTCCTGAAAGCTTCGTCTTCTCCGCCGCGCCGAAATGCTGCTCTTCGTCGATGATGACGAGGCCAAGATCGGCGAACTTCACGTCCTTTGCCGCGAGAGCCTGCGTGCCGACCACGACTTTCAGCCTGCCACGCCGCAGCCCTTCCTTCGTCTCCCGCGTCTCCGGGCCTGAACTGGCCCGCGACAGGCTTCCCACCTCGATCCCGAGCGGGCCGAACCGTTTGCGGAAGGTTTCGACATGCTGCCGTGCCAGCACGGTCGTCGGCGCCGCAATCGCCACCTGCTTGCCCGACAGCGCCACCGCCGCCGCTGCGCGCAGCGCCACCTCGGTCTTGCCGAATCCAACGTCGCCGCAGATCACCCTGTCCATGGGATGGCCCGACGCCAGATCGTCGAGGACGTCCTGAATCGCCTTGGCCTGATCGATCGTCGTGAAATAGGGGAAACGCGCGACGAATTTTTCGTAGTTCGCCCCCAGCGGCACCAGTTTGGGTGCACGGCGGCGGCGGCGCTGGCTGATGTGTTTGGCGAGGGCCTTGGCGGCCACCTGGATTTCCGCCTCCGCCTCGGTGCGCCGCGCCCACCAACTGCTGCCGTCCGCCTTGTCCAGCGTCAGCTTGCCGGGCTCGCCGGCATACGGCCAGATCACGGCAAGATCGGACGGCGGCACCAGCACGGCATTGTCGCCCGCAAAGGCGAGCCGGACCATCTCGCGCCGCGATCCCCGTCCCATGTCGAGGGTCTGCAAGCCGTCGAGCACGGCGAGCCCGCGTTGCAGATGGACGATGGCGGCGCCCTTCTCGGGCACGTCAGGATGATCGAACGCCGGATTCCACGAGCGCGCCATCGGCTGCGGATGATGGGCCCGGCTGCCGAGCACGTCGGACGCGGTCACGACGACAAGCGGCTTGCGGCCCGCGCCAATGAACCCCGCGTCGAAATCGGCCAGCAGCGCGGCTTCGCGGCTCCGTCCCTTCGACACTTCGCTCCAATCGGCATGGCGCTCCGCCTTGATGCCGCTCATGCGCTCCATCGCGCGAAGGTCATCCTCGACCGCCGCGACGAACAGCAGCCGCGATCCACCGCGCTGCATGTCGGCGACGAAAGCGCGAAGTGCCTTGCGCGGCGCGGCGAGCTTCGAGAACTCCGGCGTCGAGATGAAGGCGGCCTTGCGCGGCAGCACGCTGAAGCTCTTCTTCAGCCGCTTCCAGTCCGCCTGCCCCAGATATTCGCGCTCCGCATCTCTGCGGCCGGCGGCCTCCTCGATCGTGCCGAGCCAGCTATCGGCATGGGCCGACACCCCGGCATCCACGATCCATCGCGCGCGACCGCAATAATCCGGCAGCGTCGCCCGCTGTCCGCGCGTAGCTCCCAGCGCGATCCGTTCGGACATGGGGTCGATGGTCAATTCCTTGGTCTCGTAGACGACCTCGTGCTCGACCGGATCGACGGCGACGATCTTGCGGATCGTCTCGCCGGAATGCTCGATCCTGAAGGGCGCAAGTGCGCCGGCGGGAAATACTTCGAACGTCTTGCCGTGGAACAGGACGCCCCCAGGATACTCCGCCTCTTCGTCGAGATCGTAGCCGAGCGCTTCCAGCCGGCTCTCCAGCTCGGGCCCCGAATAGGGCGCGCCCACCTTCAGCGTGAGGCTCGACCGCGACCAGCTCGCCGGCAGCGGCAGCCGTTCCATGATGGCTTCCGCGGTGGACACCAGGAAGACCGGCTTCTTGGCCTTGGCGAGGCGCCGCAGCACCGCGCTGCGCCGGCCCGCGATCTCGCGGGACGGCTCGAGGCCGTCGAAGGGCAGCGTGTTCAGGCGCGGAAACACCAGCACTTCGACCAAGGGATCGAGCGCGTGGATCACGCCGCCCAGCCGCTCCGCCCTGCTCTCGTCGTCGCAGAGGAAGACGAGGCCGTCGCGGCCGGATTTTTCCCATTGCTCGAGCAGATGCAGCGCCAGCATACCGAGCGGCGATGAGGAGGCGACCGCGGAACGCGAGGCGCTCTTGCTTTTTGAGCTCTTGCTTCCCGAGCTCTTGCTTTTTGAGCCGCCACTTTTTGAGCCGTCAGCTTTTAAGCCGCTACTTTTTAAGCTTTGGCTCTTCGAGCCTTTGCTTTTTGAGCTCTGGCTCTTTGAGCTCCGGCTTTTTGTCTTTATCGCGCCGGTCGTGGCCCGGGCTTTCCTGGTGGGCGCCAATTTGTATCCAATGTTGTTTCGCAAATAGAGGCGAGCGTCGACGAGCCCTTCGTCGAGCTCCGTCGATAACGCACCTCGGGCCTGAGCGCCCAATGACGTCATTACAATTTTGCAATTGCGTTGAAAAGCGGAGAGACAGGGCGAAGGCAAGCGGCCTGCGGGCAGAAAGCTATTGCAGGACCTTCGGCAGCACCACGACCACGTCGACGCTCTGCGCCAGGATCTGGGTCGCGACCACGGCAAGGTGATGCGAGAACTCGTCCTCGATCTCGGCCGCACAGTCTTCGTTGCGCGCAACGGCAAACAGCAGATTGCCGTCGATTTCGTCGAACCGGATGCCGGCGAAGAGGCGATCGAACGTTTCGGCGCCCGCGACGAACGCGATGCGCGCCTGGATGGCCTGGTCTTCGACGAGTGACAGCTTCCTCATCTGCGCAACATATGGCCGCAGTTCCCGAATGCAAGAGCCGGAAGGCGCTGGCGCGGCGTGCATTGCGAACTATATTGGTGGCATCGTCCCGCCTGACCGCCGTTTGCCCTTGAGGAAAGTCTTGATTCTCTTCCTGCTGCTGATGTTCGTGCCGATCGGCGTGTCGGCCGGCCGCTATTATTTACGCGGAGACGGCCGCGGCAATTGGCAGACGGCGGATCGCTCCAGCGCCGGCCTTCTGCCGTCCGCATCCGCCGATCCGGACGCGCTGATCCGCGTGTTCGCCGCGCGCACCGCGCGCTGGCGCAGCATTTTCGCCGTCCACACCTGGATCGTCGTCAAGGAGAAGGGTGCCGCCACCTACAGCCGGTACGACTACACGGCCTGGGGCGACCCGATTCGCAGCAACGGCTTTGCGCCCGACGGCCGCTGGTTCGGCGCCCTGCCGGAAACGGTGGTCGCGGTCGACGGCGCGCGGGCCGAAGCGCTGATTCCGAAGATCCGCGACGTCATCGAGAATTACAAGTTCCGCACCTATGGCGACTACAGCGCCTGGCCGGGACCGAATTCCAACACCTTCGTGCAGGCGGCGCTGGACGCCGTTCCCGAGCTGCGCGCCGTGCTGCCGCCGACCGCGATCGGCAAGGACTTTCCCTACAGCGGACGCTGGGCCGGCGTCACGGCGTCCGGCACCGGCCTCTACGCCTCGCTCTCGGGCTATCTCGGCATGACCATCGGTTGGGTCGAAGGGGTCGAGATCAATTTCCTCGGCGCGGTGCTCGGCCTCGACGTCCGCCGCCCGGCGGTGAAGCTTCCCGGCATCGGGCGCGTGGGGATCGCCGCCGGCGCGTAAGGGAATGACGGAGCAAGAGGCAGCTCTGCAATGTGTGCTTCAAGTCACAGTGAAATCGATTGCCTTCGCCTATAATGATCTTGCATGGCCGCAAACAAGGTAACGGCGGTACGCACAAGGCTGAGGAGACAATCAACAGCTACGGACTTCCGAAGCCGCCAGGGTGAAGAACTCGGCGGCTTTTTCTCTGTCCAGGGGAATGCGGACAAAGTCAGCGACTTGCTCGCTGCCGATGTGGGCACCAGCAGCGCCAGCAGCTACCGTTTCTCCGGGGGCCCCGAGAGCTTCCTCTGTTCGCGCTCTTGTTCGATCTGCTGTTCCGCTTCGAGCCAAAATTCCACTTCGCGATCGGCCGGGCGACCCGCCTGCTCCCAGAGCTCGTACGCGCGCGTTGGCACCTGACCGCGCCGCATCATGCGAAGCAGCTTCCGCTTCAGCTCCTCAGCGAAGTTCCTGAAACGCTGGATAGTGGTTTCGTCTTTGACAAGCGCCGCCGCTCGCGTTGCGAGTTCGATCTGGTGCTCTATCTTTTTCTGCTCGTCCACCGCAAACACCGTCGTGCGAACGGGCCCGCTTCGCTGCCCGTGCTGCTCAGAACTCCAAGTCTTTCTAGAACCAAGTCGTTCTAGAAGGCTCTGTTCCGTAGCAGAACGGCACCCATGGCGGTCACAGCGTATCCGGCGTCCGCATGGTGTTCGACTTGTCTTCGTTGCGTAGCTCTTGCTCGGCTGCGTGCCAAAATTCTTGCTCGCGGCCCTCCGGCTTGCCTGCTCGCTCCCACAGTCGGTGCGCGCGGTCTCTGATGTCTTGCTCGGTCGGCTCAGGCATTGCATCTCCTGCGATGAAGCACGGCCCCACCCTGGGGGGTATGGGGGGCTTGGAGGCGGGGCCGTGCAGACCAGCAATTGGCGGCAATGCTGGCCCGCGGATTCAAGCCTCGATGGTGCGCAAGAGTTCCTAGCTGTCGTAGCGAACGAGCAGCTTTCAGTTACCTTTCTTCTTCCTGGCCGAAAACGCCCGCGGCATGCATCGCCGCGCACCATCCGAATACCATCGCAGGTCCGATCATCGTGCCCGGACCCGGATAAGTGCCTCGAAAGATCGAGGATGCATCCGTACCGACGGCGTAGAGTCCGGGTATGACCGCCCCATCGCCAGACAAAACCCGGGCGGTTGAATCCGTGCACAAGCCGGCACTGCTGGCGAGATCCGTCGGCCATACCGCGACGGCATAGAATGGCCCGGGACCGATCTGCCGCAGGCACGGATTTGGCTTGGCTGAGGGATCACCATTGAACCGGTTCAACTCGCTTGAACCGCGGCCGAAATCCTGGTCCACCCCGCTGTCGGCATAGCGATTGTATCGCGCAACGGTTTGAGCAAGCGCGCCGCTATCGACGCCGATTTCTTCGGCCAATGCCTCGATTGTCTCGCCCGCCACCAAATATCTGGCCCTCAGAAACTTGTCCAAATCCTTCGTCCCGGGATGAACGAGACCAATGCCGTAGGCCCCGATAAAGGCGCGATCGCAAATCAGGAAAGCCGGCGTCGCCAACGAGGAAGACGCGTTCGATCGCAACATCGCTTCCACGAAGTCGTGATAAGAGTCGGCTTCATTCACGAAACGGCGGCCGGACTTGTTCACGGCAAGCAGTCCCGGCTTGGCACGATCGAGCATGATGTGCGGGAACACCGAAACGTGGCCGTCCGCTTGCGTCATGACCGAGCTTGGCATCCACAGAGCGGGGCTGTCGAGATCGCGCTCGATGACTGCGTCGACGCGTTCGGCCGCGAGCATGCCGTCCCCGGTATTGGACGAAGGCGTGAGTGAAAATCGGCGCGCGCCCTCCGGAAAAAACCTTTCGCGAAGTTCGCGGCTCCAGCCGATGCCCCCCGTTGCCAACACAACGCCTTTGCGGGCACGTATCGCCAATGCGCCGGCCGGTGATGACAAGACCGCCCCAACGACTGCGTCGCCATCGCGGATGAGTTCGCTGAGCTCAGTCTCGTATTGCAGATGGACGCCGGAACGACGGAGGCTGTCAAACAGCCTCGCGACGAGAGCGTTACCCATGATCAGACGCGTTCCGCGCCTGTAGCGAAGCCGATCGAGCAAGTGCCGGCCGACAAGACCAACGACATGCCTGAAGTTCGTCCAGTTCCGGAGCGGCGCCAACAGCGCCGGGATGTCCGCCTTTCCCACCATCATGCCGCCGAGGACCATGAACTCTCGCCGCGGAGGTCTGACGCGATCGAAGTCTTTGCCAAGCTTGCGGCCGTCGAACGCAACGGCGCCGAGCGCACGACCGCCGATCGCTGCACCGGGAAGATTCTTGTAGTCGGGGTGTACCAGCGGCGCCGCAAACACGACGCTCGTCTTCTGCTCGAGATAGTCGAGCATGACGGGACCCGCCTGGAGAAATGCCTCCACGCGCGCGTCCGCGGCGTGCACGCCGAGCAATGCTTCGAGATAGACTCGTGCCGCCTCGATCGAGTCTGGCGTTCCTGCAAGCCGTCCCTGCCGATTGCCCGGAATCCAGACTGTGCCGGCGGAAGTCGCGGTCGTGCCGCCAACCGTATCCGACTTCTCGCAAAGGACCACGTCGAGCCCTTCAAGGGCCGCCACCAGCGATGTCGTCATGCCGGGCGGCACCCGCTCCGACGACCAGGAGATCGGTCTCGACATCCCAGGAGCAATCGGCTTGCGACATCCCGCACACCCCTTCCCGTCCCGAAATTCTCAACGCTGGCTGCGCGCCCGCTCCATGATGGCTCTGCCCGCCGCCAACGCCCGGCGCGCGCGCGACGCGGCATCGACGCTCTTTGCCAGTTGAACGGTCGGAACCTCGATGCTGATGGTCAGGTCATTCGGCATCGCGCTTGCCAGCCCCATCAGGTCTATTCCGCCCTCGCCCGGAAACATCCGCTCCTCGCGAGCCGCATGGATGAGCTGCTCCGTGGTCGCCGGGCGTTCGGCCGGGCCGTCGCATAGTTGCCAGTAGTGAAGGCGTTGCGCCGGGATGGCGCGGAGGTCCGCAAGCGAACTCTGCGACCGATCGAAATGCAGCGCATCGACCAGAATGCCGGCACCGGGACGATCGATGCCGCCGACGATGCGCATGGCGGTCTTCAGGTCCGGAACGCTCGTCCAGGGCATGAATTCGAGATCGGAAGTCAGGCCATAGTTCGCTGCCGCATCACAAAATTGCTGGTAGCGATCCGAAAACCGCGCCAGATCCGGATCGTAGGCTGCGACGAGGATGTGTTTGGCGGCGAGGCGCGCGCCCACCTCGAAGAAGGGCGTGAACGACGCGACGTCCGTTTCCGGTCTGAACGCAACGACCTCGAGATCGGCGACAGTCACCCCCGTCAGCTCCAACCGCCGAAGCGTCTCCCGCAGGAGCGGCGCATCGTCCATCAGGCGATAGGCAACACCGCCAGGCGTGGCGGGCAATAGCCTGAGCCCGACTTTTTCGTAGCCGCAGTGCGCCGCCAATTCGATCATCTCGGGCGGCGCAAGCTCGAGCACCGTCAGCGCGGCGAGCGAGAACGCTGCCATCAGCCGAAATCCGCGATACGGGCGTCGAGCGCAAACATGCTTTGATAAACTTCCGGCTCGCTCGCCCCGGTCACGACGTCGGGGGCAATGTCCGCCACTTTCCGCAAGGCAGCCTGCAAAGACGCGACGTCGAGTGCCTCGATCAGCAAAAGCCCCGCGAAAAAGCCCTCGTTCTTCCGCATGCCCTTTTCGGCAGTCGGCACCGATGTCCGCGCCTTGTCGGTCGCGCCGATCTGCACGGCGGCAACCCCGTCACACCCAACCAGCGCCTGAGCCAGACTTTGGGGATCTTTCGGCAACGTCTCGATCCGGAGCGCCGCGATCGACGCGCCCTCGCCCCGCCCTTCCCGCGCGACCATGACACCCCCGCCTCGCATGAAATTGCCGAGCTTCGGCATGATGCGCTGTGACCACGGCGTCGGTGCGTTGAGACGCGCCAGATAGGCTTCGCCGTCGAGCACCTCCGGTGTTTCCAGCTCATACAGAATGAAGAAGCGGTTGATGTCGTCTCTTGCCGCGCGGAACACACGCGATGCCAGGAAACCCTTCGTCGTCACGCGCTCGGTCGTGTGCTCACGCGTCAGCCAGTGCCGATAATCGATCAGATCGTGAGCCTCGACGTCGCTCCAGATGGCAAGAAATCCCCTTCCGCGCATCCCGCCCTCCTTGCCTACGCTTTGCCGCCGGCCGCAAGCCCGTGCAGAGCCGGCGCGATGGTCTGAGGCAATTGCCCAAGCCGTTGGACGGCAGCCAGAATCGCGGCAAGATAGCCGTAAGGACCCAGGCCGCAAATGACCGCCGTGCAGGCACTCGAGGTGATCGAGTGGCGGTGCAGCTCGTCCCGCGCGTGAATGTTCGAGATGTGCACCTCGATCTTCACGCCCTCGAAAATCTTCAGCGCATCGATCAGCGCGATCGAGGTGAACGAATAGGCCGCGGGATTCATGATGATTGCGTCCGCGTCGCCATGGGCGGACTGGATCAGGCTGACGAGCTCGCCCTCCATGTTCGATTGATAGAACGACATCGAAACTCCAAGCTGATCGGCCAGCGCCTGGCAGCTCGCCTCGATCTCCCTAAGCGTCGTCGCGCCATAAATGTGCGGCTCGCGGATGCCGAGGAAATTGAGATTGGGTCCGTTGAGGATCATGATTTTAGCGGCCATTTTTGTCCCTCTTGTCCTTTGTAGAAGCTAAGCGACTAGCCGCCAAACCATTTTGCCGGGATCGTCACCAATCCCGGGAATAGCACCATCGCGAACAGGACGATCAGTTGCGCGATCATGAAGGGCCAGACACCCTTGATGATATCCTCCATGCTGATCTTGGAGACGCCACAGACGACGTTAAGCACGATGCCGACCGGTGGCGTGATCAGGCCTATGGAATTGTTGATGATGAAGAGTACGCCGAAATAGATGGGGTCGATATGCGCCGCCTTGATGACCGGCATCAGGATCGGCGTGAGGATGAGGATCGTCGGCGTCATGTCGAGCGCCGTTCCCACGACCACCACGATCACCATGATCGCCAGCATCAGGAGCGTGTTGTTCCCCATGAAGGGCTTCAGGAGATCGACGACCTGAGCGGAGATTTCGGACACCGTGATGAGCCAGGACGACACCAGCGCTGCGGCGACGAGGAACATGACGACGCTCGTCGTCACGGCAGACGACACCAGGACCGCGTAGATCTCCGACCATTTCAGCTCGCGATAGATGCAGGTCGCAATGAACAGCGAATAGACGGCGACGACGACGCCGGCCTCGGTCGGCGTGAAGATGCCGAAGCGCAAGCCCACGATGATGATCCCGGGCAGCATGAGCGCCCAGAACCCGTCGGTGACGGCGTGCAGAATTTCGCGGAGCGAGGCCCTCGGCGGCGGCGACAGGTTCTCCTTGCGCACCACCCAGTACCAGGCGAGGCAGAGGCCCAATCCAAGCAGGAGGCCGGGAACGATGCCGGCGAGAAACAGCTTGGAGATCGACACGTTGGCGGCGACGCCGAAGATGACGAAACCGATGCTGGGCGGAATGACGGGGCCGATGACGCCACCGGCGGCCACGAGACCAGCCGCGTAGGACTTCTTGTGTCCCGCGGCCACCATCATCGGCACCAGCAGCGCCGCGAGCGCGGCAGCATCGGCCGCTGCGGATCCCGACAGAGACGACAGGATACAGGCCGCCATGATCGTTACGTAGCCCAAACCGCCCCGGAAATGCCCGACCGCAACAAGGGCGACATTGACGATGCGCTTGGCCAGCCCTCCCTTGTTCATGATCTCGCCGGCGAGCATGAAGAAGGGAATGGCCATCAGCGGAAAGCTGTCCGCGCCGTTGATGACGTTCTGCGCCACGATCTGCGCGTCGAACATGTCGATCGTGCTCATCAGGGCGACGCCGCAGATGAGGAGCGCAAAGGCGATCGGCATGCCCAGCGCCATGGCGCCGAGCAGCGAGAACGTAAAGACGGCGATCGTCATGGCGTGATCCAGGTGACGCGAAGGAAATGAACAGGCGTGATGGCGGTGGAGGACATCATTGCTCCTCCGATTCCCTCACAGCCACCATGTCTTCCTCGCTCGCCTGCCCGCTGATCACCCGGTACAGGTCGTAGAGAAGGATAATTGCGGCTGACACGCCAAAGACCACGCCGACGGCATAGAATATCCCGATGGAAAAACCGGTGGCCGGCGCACGGTCGTCGATGTTGATGATGGTCTGGCGCCAGCTTCCCGAAAGCAGCAGCCAGTCGGCAAACAGCATCAGGCAATAGTTGATGACGAAGCAGATGCGCTTGCCGGAGGCCGGCAGCATCCGGACGAGGGTGTCGACGCCGAGATGGGCGTGCTCGCGAAGCGCGACGATTGCGCCGAGAAAGGTCAACCAGACCAGCAGCCAGCGCGACAACTCTTCGGAAATCGCGATTCCGGAGTTGAAGCCGTAACGCAGGACGACATTGCCGAAGACCAGGACCACCATCACCGCGAGACAGGCGGCAATGACGGCTTTCAGGAACGTGCAATAGAGGTCGAGAACTCGCGCCATGCGTGACGTCCGGGCAAATGAGGGTGTGAGCCGGCCACTGGCCGGCTCCGCCGCGTGCGTGATGAAAGAAGTCGACTACTTCACGTTCTTGCGGATGCGCTCGACCTCTTCGTTGAAGAGCTTCACCGTCTCGGGAGGAAGATTGGCTGAAGTCTTGTCCGCGACCGGTTGCGCTGCCTTCCGCATGCGCTCCGTTTCTTCGGGAGCGATCGCGTTGTACTGCATACCCTTGGCCTGCAGCTCCGTCAGAGCCTTTTCAGTCTGAAGGCGCGTCTGCTCCTTCTGGTAGCCGCGGCTTTCTTCATAGGCTTCGCGCATCAGCCCCTGCTCGGTCGGCGACAGCTTGTCCCAGAAGGCCTTGCTCACCAGAATGATGTTCAGGGTGAAGGTGTGATTTGTGGCGGAAACGTATTTCTGCACTTCGTAGAATTTGTTCGAGAGAATGACCGTGTAGGGATTCTCCTGGCCGTCGACGGTGCGGGTCTCCAGCGCCGAATACAGCTCACCGAAGGCCATCGGGACCGGATTGGCCTTAAAGGCACTGAAGCTTTCGAGATAGACCGGGTTCGGAATCACACGAAGCTTAAGGCCGCTGAAGTCCTCAAGCTTGGTGATCGGGCGGGTGCTATTCGTGACGTTGCGGAAGCCCAGGCCCCAATATCCGAGGCCGATCAGCCCCTTCGACGGCAGCGTATCGATCATCGCCTTGCCGAATTTGCCGGTCGCGAGAGCATCGGCCTGCTCGGTCGTGTTGAACAGGAACGGGAAATCGATAAGACCGAATTCCGGAATGACGGTGGCGAGTGATGTCGTCGAGGCCGACAGCATCTCCTGGGTGCCGCCGCGCAGCGCGGATTGCTGCTGCAACTCGTTGCCGAGCTGTGAAGCCGCGAACTCGCGGACCTTCATCTTGCCCCCGCTCTTTGCCAGCAGGATCTCGGCGAACTTCTGCACACCAAAGCTGACGGGGTGATCGGTGTTGTTCAGGTGGCCCCACCTGATCGTCCGCTCCTGGATGTCCTGAGCTGATGCGCCGACCGTCAGCGCCACGCAGATCGCCGTCGCAGACAGCGCCCGTACCAACAAACTCATTCTTACCTCCCTGTTCAATCGGGCACGATCGCGGCGTTAGGCCATTTATTTTCTGCACCCTCAGGTCAATCAAAAAACATAACTATATTTCTCAGTCAAATGATAAAGATGATTTCATCTGATATTTTTGATTACATACGACGTTGGGGTTCTGCTATATTGCTGGTAACATTGATAGTTCGGCCGCCCCATCACAGGGCGTTGCGCGCGCGTTTGCGGGATCGGAGAGCATGACGTCACTTGAGGGGAGGCCCTTGTCGGCGGGCGACAGCGGTTATCAGCGGATTCGATCCGACATCATTTTCGGCGTGCTGACGCCCTCCGGGCGGCTCAAGCTCGACGCCATGAAGGAAGATTACGGCGTCAGCATCTCCACGCTGCGCGAGATCCTCAACCGGCTGACGTCCGAGGGCTTCGTGGTCGCGGAAGGTCAGCGCGGCTTCGAGGTGGGCGCCGATATCCATCCAGAACCTGCGTGAGCTCGCCGGTCTCCGCATCCTGCTGGAACATCATGCGATGGCCGAGTCGTTCCGGGCCGGCGACGTGGAGTGGGAAGGCCGGGTGGTGTCAGCGCATCACAAGCTGGCGGCGACCGAACGCACCGTCCTCAGCGAAGGCGACGATCCTGAGCTGCGCAAACGCTACGACGGCGAATTCCACCAGGCGCTCATTTCGAGTTGCGGTTCGCGCGAGCTGATGCAGACCCACGCGGTCGTGTTCGACAAATATTTCCGCTATGCGCTGCGCTACCGCGGCGCCGAGACGATCAATCAGCACAAGGCGCTGTTGGAATGCGCCCTCAAGCGCGACATCAAAAGTGCCAGGGCCGTGCTCACCGAGCACATCAACGGCTGCGTCGCGCATGCCCTCGCCTCCTGGAACGAGGGTTGATCGCCCGCGGCCTGGCGCCGGAGCGTCAGGCATAATTGTCGAGCAGCGAGAAACACATGCGTTGCGGCGTTCCCTTCTCCACGGCCAGACTCGACCGCCTGCTCGACGATGCCGGCATCGACGTGCTGATCGTCACCTCCAAGCACAACATCCAATACCTTCTTGGCGGCTACTATCACTTCCAGTTCGACTATATGGAGGCGATCGGCATCAGCCGGTACCTGCCCATTTTCGTCTATGTGAAGGGCGCGCTGGAGAAGTCGGCCTATATCGCCAACCGGAACGAGCGCGACAGCGTCCAGAACCGGACGAGCGACGGCTACTGGATGCCGGCGATCGTGTTCGGATCGTCGACCACGGTCGAGGCGATGGCACTCGCCGTCAAGCAGCTGAAGTCCGTCGCGCCATCTGCGCTCCGTGTCGGAATCGAGGGCTCATTTCTGCCGGCCGATGCGGCGGACGTGCTGCGCAGGGAGTTCGGCCATTGCCAGTTCGTCGAGGCGATGCGCCCGCTTGAGAAGCTGCGCGCCGTCAAGACGGCGGCCGAGCTGGACGTCCTCCGCGAAGCCTCCGAGCGGGTCGTCGCCTCCATGATGACTACGGTCAACCAGACCCGCCCCGGGCAGAGCAAGCGCGAGATCATCGATCATTTGCGGCAGGCCGAGCTGTCCCGGGACATGATTTTCGAATATGCGCTGGTGACATTGGGAACGAGCCTCAACCGGGCTCCATCCGAACAGCGTCTCGAACCGGGCGACGTCGTCTCACTGGATTCGGGCGGCAACTACCGCGGCTACATCGGCGACCTCTGCCGGATGGCCGTACACGGGACTCCCGACGGCGAGCTTCTCGATCTACTCGGCGAGATCGACCTGATCCAGCAGGCAGCCCGAATGCCGATCCGCGCCGGCCTCTCCGGCAGCGGCATTTACACCGCGGCCAACGAAGCGCTCGCGCGGTCCGCTTACAGCAAGCAAATGCATTTCGTCGCCCATGGAATGGGGATCGTCAGCCACGAAGCGCCGCGTCTGACGTCGAGCGGCCCTATCCCTTATCCCGCCGACGACGCCAACGAACCGCTTGAAGCCGGCATGGTCATCTCGATTGAAACCACGCTGCCCCACGCGCGCGGCTTCATCAAGCTGGAGGATACGATCGTTGTCACCACGGACGGATACGAGGCTTTCGGAGACAGCGCTCGTGGCTGGAATCGGATATCGGGATGACCGCCGACCTGATCCCCGCGCATCGGGTCGAGACCGCAGTAGCCGCGGCCGACATTCTCGGCGAGACGCCGTTGTGGTGCGACCGTTCCCGCAAGCTGTGGTGGGTCGACATCGACCGGCAGTTGCATCAATCCTTCGATCCGGCAACCGGCGCTCATCAGGTCTTTCCGTACGCGTGCAACTTCCTCGGCAGTCAGGCTCTGACGGCAGATGGCTCCCACCTGCTCGCGCAGGATCTGCGCCTTTATCGCCGGTCGTCCGGCGACGGTCCTCCAAGTCAGCTCTGTGAGGTCGAAAGCGGTCCCGACAACCGCCTCAACGACGGGCGCGTCGACGCGCGGGGCCGACTATGGATCGGCACCATGGACAACCAGCTGCATCGGCCGAACGGGTCGCTGTATCGTGTGGACGCGGACGGGCGGACGGCGCACATGTTCGGCGATGTCATCGTCACGAATGGAATTGCGTTCTCACCCGACAATCGCACGCTCTATTTCACGGAAACGAGGCGATACCGCACCTGGCAGTTCGACTTCGATCTCGATGACGGCGCGATCCGCAACAGACGACTGTTCGCAGACTACAGCGCCTCCGGGGAGAGGCCTGACGGCGCGTGCATCGACGTTGCCGGCGGGCTGTGGACCGCATTCTTCTCCGGCGGCCGGGTGATACGCTACCGGCCGGATGGCCGGATCGACACCGTTATTCCGGTGCCGGCGACCAATCCGACCTGCTTGTGCTTCGGCGGACCTGATCTGAAGACATTGTTCGTTACGACGGCGAGGAAGTTTCTGGATCGCGAGCAATCGAGCCTTGAACCCCAAGCGGGTCATGTTCTTGCCATTCATGGCATCGCACAGGGACTTCCAGAGCACCGCTTCGCCAATTCATTCTGAACTCTTGCCAGCGGGCCATTGATGGCAAGTATTCCTTGCCTCCTAACAACCGCTATTCTCTTCGGCCATTCGCCGCTCCCGGCGTGCCTTCACGCGACCTTCAGGGCTGCCTTGCTGTCGGAATCGAGGAATCCTGTAAGTCGGTCCCTGATCAGTCGCTCGGCGTCCGCCATGATGCGATCGATCAGCTCCTTCACGGTCGGAATGTCGCGAATGAGTCCAACGACCATGCCGCAGCTCCAGGCGCCCGCGTCCATATCGCCGTCGATCATCACCTTGGGATAAACGCCCCCCACCTGGTCGTGGATATCGTCGATCTTGAGGCCCTTGCCCTTCGCGCGCTCGATCTCGAGCAACTGCTCGACACCCTTGTTGTTCAAGACTCGCTCCGTATTCCGGAGCGCACGCATGACCAGCCGGGTGTCCAGCTCTGATGCCTTGACCAACGCATTCTTGACGTTCTCATGCACCGGCGCTTCCTTGGTGGCGATAAAGCGCGTGCCCATGTTCACGCCGGCGGCGCCCATTGCGAGTGCCGCAACCAAGCTGCGCGCGTCGGCCATGCCGCCCGAGGCAACGAAGGGTATTTTCAGCTCTTCGGCCGCACGCGGCAACAGGATCATATTGGGCATGTCGTCTTCGCCGGGATGGCCGCCACATTCGAAACCGTCGACGCTGACCGCATCGCAACCGATCTGCTCGGCCTTGAGCGAGTGCCGCACAGACGTACATTTGTGGATCACCTTGATGCCGACTGCCTTCAGGGCGGGCATATACTGTTCGGGGCTGCGCCCAGCAGTTTCGACGATCTTGACGCCGCCCTCCCTGATGGCAGCGATGTATTCCGGATAGGGCGGCGCGGTGAAGGTCGGCAGAAAGGTCAGGTTCACGCCGAACGGCTTGTCCGTCATGTCGCGGCAGCGCGCGATCTCCTTGGCCAAAAGTTCCGGTGTCCGTTGCGTCAGGCCGGTGATGACCCCGAGCCCGCCGGCATTCGACACAGCGGCCGCAAGTTCGGCGAACCCCACATAGTGCATTCCACCCTGAATGATCGGATGTTCGATGCCGAACATTTCGGTGATTGCTGTCTTCACAAATGCCTCCAGTATGTTGATGGACGTCCGGTTCCGGCGAGTTGTCTAATGAATGATTTCGAGCAGCCCTGCTGCGCCCATGCCGCCCCCCACGCACATGGTGACGACAGCGTATTTGGCCTTGCGCCGGCGGCCCTCGATCAGGGCGTGGCCGGTCAGCCGCGCCCCGGTCATGCCGTAGGGATGGCCGACTGCGATCGAGCCGCCGTTGACGTTGAGCTTTTCCGGATCGATCCCGAGCTTGTCGCGACAATGGATCACCTGCACCGCGAATGCCTCGTTCAGTTCCCAGAGATCGATGTCATCGACCCTAAGTCCGTGTCGCTTGAGCAGTCTGGGCACGGCATAGACCGGACCAACGCCCATCTCGTCCGGTTCACAGCCGGCCGAGACAAAGCCGCGGAAGATACCGAGCGGCTTCAGCCCCTTCTCCGCCGCCAGCTTGTCGCTCATGATGACAGCGGCACTGGCACCGTCGGAAAGCTGACTGGCATTGCCGCCGGTGACCGTGAAGCCCGGCCCCTTGGCCGGCTTGACGCCTGCGAGAGCTTCGGCCGTCGTATCGGGACGCGGCCCCTCGTCAGCCGACAGCGTCACCTGCTGATAGGACACAGCGCCACTCGCCTTGTCCGTGACCGCCATGGTCGTCTTGATCGGTGCGAGTTCGTCTGTGAACCGGCCGGCCTGCTGCGCAGCTGCCGTCCGGCGCTGACTCTCCAGGCTGTACTCATCCTGGCGTTCACGCGAGATATGGTAGCGTTTCGCCACGACCTCGGCGGTGTCCAGCATCGCGATGTAGGCGTCTCCCTTCATCGCGAGCAGCTCCGGATCGACGGCATGAAAGCTGTTGTATTGGTTGTTCTGGACCAGGCTGATGGATTCGCCGCCGCCGCCGATGGCGACCTCAACGCCGTCGAAAATGACCGAACGCGCAGCCAGCGCAATCGCCTGAAGCCCCGACGCACACTGGCGATCGATCGTCGTTCCGGCCACGCTCACCGGAAGTCCAGCACGCAGCAGCGCCTTGCGCGCGATGTTGGTCCCCGTGGTGCCCTGTTGCATGGCGCAGCCCATCACGACATCCTCAACCTCCGCGCCCTCGACCTTCGCGCGCGACAGTGCCGAGGAGATGGCATGCCCGAGCAGCGTCGCGCCTTCGGTGTGATTGAGCGCGCCCTTGTAAGCCTTGCCAATGGGAGTACGCGCGGTCGAGACGATCACGGCTTCGGTCATTTTTACCTCGGGTTGGGGTACGGCAGGCGAGTTGCTGCGTTGAATGGAGATTCAGCTCTGCTGCGCGTACCGCATCAGATGATAGGAGGGGTCTCCGAACTGAATGTTGATGGAGCTTATTCGCTTGAAGTAATGGCCGACGTTCAGTTCGTCGCTCATGCCCATGCCGCCATGCAGTTGCACCGCCTGCTCTGCGACGAAGCGCGCTGCGTAGCCGACCTTGGATTTGGTGCCAGACGCCAGTTTCGATTCATTCGGCTCCTGAGCGGCGAGGCTGAGGTTCAGATGCTGGGTGAGCGAGATGGCCTCTTCGAGCGCGATGAACATGTCGACCATGCGGTGCTGCAACACCTGAAAGGTCCCTAGCGCTACCCCGAACTGCTTGCGGGTTTTGCTGTATTCGAGCGTCGCGGAATTCAGCACGGACATCGCTCCGACCGCCTCGGCGCAGAGCGCCGCAATGGCGCGCTCGCGGCAGGCCTCGAGGGCCGCAACGCCTTCGCCTTCGCGGCCGAGCAGCTGGCCGGCGGGCACCTCGACGTTCATCAGCGTCAGTTCGGCAGCGCGCCGTCCATCGATGGTCTTGAAGCTCTGCAAATGGAGATTGGCCGAACGGCTATCGACGACAAACAGGCTCACGCCGTCCCGATCGTGAGGACCACCGGACGTCCGCGCCGATACGATCAACTTGTCGGCCCACGGCGCACCGACCACCGCGGCCTTTGACCCACTCAGGACAAAGCTTCCACCCTGGCGCCGGGCTGTCGTGGTGACGTTGTTGAAATCATAGCGCGATCGCCCTTCCGCCCAGGCCAGCGCCCATATCGCCTCACCCTCCATGATCCTCGGCAGCAATGCCTCACGCTGTTCCGGCGAGGCGACCTCCTCGATCAGGCCGCCTGCGAGAACCACCGTCTCGAAATACGGTTCGACGACGAGGTTGCGGCCAAACTCCTGCATCACGATCATGGTTGCCAGCGAGCCGCCCCCCAGGCCGCCGGAGCTCTCCTGGAACGGCGCCGCGCAGAGTCCAAGCTCGGCGAAGGCTTTCCAGTGCCTGCGGCTCCAGCCCTCATCGGTCGAGACGATCTTGCGGCGCTCGTCGAAGTCGTATTGCTCGCGCAGAAAGCGTTGGATGCTCGAACGGAGCAACTCCTGCTCTTCCGTCAACTGGATGTCCATGAGATGCCTCGTGCGATGTCGTCAGAGACCGAGCACCGCTTTCGCGATGATGTTGCGCTGGATTTCATTCGATCCCCCGTAAATGCTCAGCTTTCGGGAGTTCAAATATTTCTCGGTTGCCGTGTGTCCATAGTCCGGTCCCGGCATGAACCGGTTGGCGGTTACCGGGTGCTCGCGGATGGCCAGCCCGTAATTGCCGATCGCCTGATGGGTCAGGTCCGTAATGCGCTGGAATATCTCCGTGCCCCTGATCTTGAACAACGATGCAGCCGGACCCGGATCGATGCCGCGCGACATCTGGGCAACGATGCGCAGCTCCGTCGCCTCCAGTGCGAGCACATCGAGCTCGACGCGCGCGATCTCCCTGATGAACTCTCCGAACGCCGGATCGCCCTCACCGACCTCGGTTCGCACGATCTGCTTGAGACGCGCGAGATGACGGGTCGACCGGCCGATCCCGGCCATGCTCGTACGCTCGTTCCCGAGCAGAAATTTCGCGTAGGTCCAACCCGTGTTCTCTTCGCCGATCAGATTCTCCGCGGGGACGCGCACGTCCTCCAGGAAGACATCATTGACTTCGTGCGATCCGTCGATCGTGATGATCGGCCGCACGGTAACCCCGGGCGATTTCATGTCGATCAACAGGAAGGAAATGCCGGCTTGGGGTTTTGCCGACGGATCCGTCCGCACCAGGCAGAAGATCCAGTCGGCATGTTGGGCCAGCGTCGTCCAGGTCTTGTGGCCGTTGACGACATAGTGGTCGCCGTCGCGCACCGCCTTGGTGCGGACTGATGCCAGGTCGGACCCTGAGCCGGGCTCCGAATAGCCCTGGCACCACCAATCCTCGCCGGAGAGGATTCGCGGCAGATACTTCTTCTTCTGCGCGTCGTTGCCGAAAGTGTAGATGACCGGACCGACCATGGTGACGCTGAACGCGAGCGGCGGCAGCGTCCCGGCCCGTGACGTCTCCTGCTCGAAGATGAAGCGCTGCGTGACCGACCAGCCCGGGCCGCCATATTCCTTTGGCCACAGCGGAGCGATCCAGCCCTTCCTGTTGAGTATCCGGTGCCAAAGCAGCGATTGCTCCTTGGTCAAATCGGTCTCGGGGTTTGGAACGCGCATTTCCTGCGGATAGTTCTCCGCAATGAAAGCGCGCAGCTCGTCACGAAACGCAGCGTCCTCACGGGAAAGATTGAGCTCCATCGTGAAAGCTCCCGCTACCACTTCTCGCCGAAGGGACGAATCTCCAGCTCGAAGGTCCAGGCGCTCCTGGGCTGCTGATAGAGCAGCCAGTAGGATTCGGCGACCGACGATGGCGGCATCAGGAGGTCGGGATCATCCAGTGCGTTCGGACCAAGCGCCTCGATCCGCCGCTGCCGTACCCATTCCGTGTCGACGCCGGAATCGATGATCAGATGCGCAACGTGAATGTTCTTCGGGCCCAATTCGCGCGCCGCGGCTTGCGCGACCGCCCGCAGGCCGAACTTGGCGCTGGCGAAGGCCGCATAGCCGCTTCCGCCGCGTAAACTCGCCGTCGCACCGGTGAAGAAGATATTGCCCTGACCGCGCGGCAGCATCAGGCGCGCGGCCTCACGGCCGGCGAGGAAGCCGGAGTAGCAAGCCATTTCCCACACCTTGCGGAACACCCGCTCGGTCGTGTCCAGAATCGGAAAATTGACGTTGGCGCCGATGTTGAAGATGCAAACCTCGAGCGGCGCATGCTTGTCGGCATCGCCGAGGAAGGAGATGATCTCGTCTTCCTTGCGCGCATCGAGCGCGCGCGCGTGAATTTCGCCGCCGGCCTTCTCGACCTCCTTGACCAGCGGTTCGAGCTTGGCGCCGTCGCGGCGTCCCGCAAACACCGTAAAGCCCTCGGAGGCGAACTTCTTTGCAATCTCGCTGCCGATATAATCACCGGCGCCGATCACGGCCACGGTCGCGTTTCTCTTTTGCAAGGGTCTTCTCCCGGTCAGGTTAGATCTGTTGTGTGCGAAGCGGGACGATCGGCGCCGGAGGGACTCCGCCCTCCGCGCGCAAGGACTCCGCGAGCTTGTGCTTGAGTATCTTGCCCGTAGACGTCGCCGGCAAGGCGTCGAGAACGATGATTTCGGACGGCCGCTTGTAGGAGGTGAGCTGGATCCGGACGAAGCTCATGAGATCCGCCGGCGTCACCTGCGCCCCCGGCAGCAATTGCACAAAAGCCACGATATCTTCATTGCCGTCTGCGGCACGGCCGACCACCGCGCATTGCACGACGTCCTTGTGCGAACTGAGGACCGCTTCGACCTCGGCGGGGTAGACGTTGAAGCCCGAGCGGATGATCATTTCCTTGGTGCGACCGACAATATAGAGGCAATCGCCGTCGAAACGGGCTAGATCGCCGGTATTGAACCAGCCTTCGCTGTCGATCACTTTGGCCGTCAGCTCCGGGGCGCGGTAATAGCCCCGCATCACGTTGCGCCCGCGGACGTGGAGCTCTCCGACTTCTCCCTTCGACGCCGGTCTGCCGTCGAGAGTCCGGATGCGCCCCTCTATTCCCGGCAGCAGCGTGCCGACCGCCTGATCGGCACGCGGTGCGTCGAAGCGCACGCCCGATATCCCCGGCGAACATTCAGTGATCCCGTAGCCGTTGAGAAGCGGCAGGCCGAGCTCCTGCTCCACTCGCGATTTCAGATTGAGATCGAGCGGCGCGCCGGCCACGGCGATCAAGCGCAACGAGCCAGGATCGAGCCGATGCAGACCCGACACACTCTTGTACTCCAGCAGGCGCTGATAGGTGGCGGGTACGCCGTTGAGGATGGTTATCCCCTCCTCCGCCAGCGCCTTTGCCGTCGCCGCGGGATCAAATTTGCTGACCATCCGCACCGTGCCGCCGACCATCAAGGTCATGATCAGGAGCGAGATGCCGACGATATGCGAGATTGGCAACACCAGGTAGATCTTGTCGTCTCGATTCATCTTGCGGAAATGCGCTGTGGTCCTGGCGCTGATCAGAAAATTGTCATGAGAGAGCATCACGCCCTTCGGCGTCCCCGTGGTGCCCGACGTGTAGATCAGCACCGCAACTTGCTTCGCGGGGTCCGCTTCCACCGGCTCGACCGTTGCATTTTCGTTGAGTGGCCCGACGCCGATGTTCGGCAGCGGGCCCAACTGCCTGTTCTCCGCGCCTAGGCGCGATGCGTGGACTGCGGCCTCCTTCGAAACATCCGATGCAAAGAACATCCGGCGGGCGCCGCTGTGGTCGCGAATCTGGTCGAGCTCCCGCGCTGACAATCGCGGGTTGGCGACGATTGCCCAGGCGTCGATCCGGCTCGCCGCAAGGAGCAAGGCCGCCAGCGAAATGCAATTTTCGCTGACGATGATCATCCGATCGCCTGCTCGCACCCCGAGTGAGGAGAGGACGGCGGCTGTCTCGCTGACCCGCTTGTCCAGGTCACGATAGCTCCAGCCGACGCCGCCTTCGACCAGAGCGATTCGATCCGGGGCATCGGCGGCATGGTCGGCCGTCACGTCATGGATGCGGCGCGGCAACCCTACAGCAATCTCATCGAGATCGATCGCCTCTGAAAGACCCGCCACCGCCACACTCCCGAAAAACGTGCGCCGCCTTTTTGCCGCGGTGCAGTGGCGTGGAGTTAACGTTCTTTTTTAGAACTCGTCAATCGCTAATCCTGACTTGGCTCTCTCGTTTCATCTGGACAGCAAACCTGCCGCTTTCCGACAGTTTATAGAATTCTGTTTTACAACGCCGCCGACAACAAGTATCTCTAGTACCAAATAAGAACTTATACCAACGGGAGAAACGGATGGAAAATCGCGGCGTAGCAATACTCGTTGGCGCAGGCGACGCCATCGGCGCGGCCGTCGCCCGGCGGTTCGCCAATGGCGGCTATACGGTTTGTGTCTGCCGGCGTGACGCGGCGAAATCCGAAGCACTGGTAGATGAACTCGCCGCTGTGGGCCACCGCATTCACGCGTTCAGCGTCGATGCTCGTCGAGAAGCCGAGGTCCAGAAGCTCTTTGCCGAGGTCGAAAGGAATATCGGACCGATCGAGGTCTGCCTTTTCAATGCCGGATCTAACGTCAACAAGCTGCTGACGGACACCACGGAAAAGCTTTTCTTCAAGGCGTGGGAACTGGCCTGCTATGCCGGATTCCTGGTCGGACGCGAGGCAGCGCGTGTCATGCTTCCGCGCGGACGCGGTACCATCTTCTTCACCGGGGCAACCGCCAGCATCCGAGGCGGCCGGGGTTTTGCGGCGTTCTCCTCGGCGAAATTCGGCCTCCGCGCGGTAGCCCAGGCCATGGCGCGCGAGCTTGGACCGAAGAATATCCACGTCGTCCACCTCATTATCGACGCCGGCGTGGACAGCGAGGCCATTCACCAGCGCATGAAAGCGGCGAAAGGAATCGAGGCAAGCGATATCCCCCCGGACAGCCTGACGAAGACGTCCTCTATTGCCGAAGCGTATTGGTTCGCCCATCAGCAAAGCCGCGACGGCTGGACCCATGAACTCGACCTTCGCCCGTCAGTGGAGAAATGGTGATGAGCACAACGGATCTCACCCTGTGGGGCGCCGGTACGAGCCGCACGATCCGTGCGCACTGGGCCATGCACGAACTTGGCTTGTCTTACAGCGTCAAGCCGATCGGGCCACGGACAGGCGAGACCAAGACCGCTGAATACACCAGGCTCAATCCCCGCCAGAAGATCCCGCTGCTGCAGGACGGCGACTTCTGTATCGGCGAAAGTGCTGCGATCGTTGCCTATCTGTCGCGGATGTATTCCACGCCGGAATGCTCGTTGATTCCAGACGCCGCCCGCGATTACGCCGCGTGGCTCGAATGGTGCTTCTTTATCGTGGCCGAACTCGATTCCACGAGCCTTTACGTCATGCGCCGCCACCGCGCGGATGCGCTGGGACAACATTTATGGAGTTGCGCCCGAGGTCGTCGCACAAGCCGGGGAATACTTCCGGCAACAATTGCGACACGTGGAGGTCGCGCTGGCAGACGGCCGGACGTTCTTGATGGGTCAGCAATTCACCAGCGCCGACATCCTCCTCGCGACGTGTCTGGACTGGGCCGTCGCTTACGGCGTCGACATTTGCGACAACGCGCAACCCTACCTTGAACACATCAAAGGCCGAGAAGCCTATCGGCGCGCCGTCGAGGCCAACGTTCCGACGGGACCGATTACGGCGGCGGCGGCGAAGATCTGAGAGCCTCTCGGCGGTCGCGAGAAGGGCTTCGGATCAGACGGCCACGCGCAAGCTGCGTTCGGCGACCATCCTGTCGATGGCGCCGTCGTCGTAGCCAAGCTCGCGCAACACCTCGCGCGAGTGCTCGCCGACCCGCGGCGCAGGTCCGCCGATCGCGGCTTCATTAATTTCGAAGCGAGCCGCCGGCTTCGGCTGCCTCACCCGGCCGACCTTCGGCTGATCGAATTCCGCGATGATGCCGCGCGCGACCACCTGCTCGTTGTGAATGATTTCGCCTCGCCGCAATATTGGCGCGCACGGGACGTCCGCGGCATCCAGCCGCTCCAGCCATTCGGCGGTCGTGTGCTGGGCGATATACTCCGCCATCTTGTTGATCCGCGCGGTGGCGTTGACCGAACGCGCCGACGGCGTCGCAAACCGGGGATCTTTGGCAAGCTCGGGATCGCCGGAGGCACGGCAAAATCCCTGCCATTCGGAATCGGAAATGGTGCCGGCGGTGATGTAACCGTCGCTGGTCTTGAACACCAGATCCGGCCGGTCATTCGGATCGGCAGCCGCCGCCTCGGCGCCGACCACGGTGTACTGCATCATGCCTTCCGGCCACAGGTACGAGATCATCACATCCAGCATCGCAACCTGGATGTGGTCGCCCTGCCCGGTCTTCTCGCGCGCATAGAGCGCGGCCGCCACCGCCTGCGCGGTGAACACGGCGGTGGTCTTGTCGCATACGATGGTGCGGATCATCTGCGGCCGGTTCGTGACCGGCTGCGACTGGATATCGGCGAAGCCCGACAGGCCCTGGATGATCGGATCATAGACGCGCTTCTTCACATACGGACCGGTATCGCCGACTCCGCTGATCGAAACGTAGATCAGGCGCGGATGGCGCTGACGCAATTCCTCCGTGCCGAGACCGAGGCGCTCCATGGTGCCGGGCCGGAAGTTCTGCACCAGCACATCCGCCTGCGCGATCAGCCTGCCGAGCACCTCGCGACCGGCGAGGCTCTTGACGTCGATCGACAGCGAACGCTTGCCGCGGTTCGAGGAGATGAACAGCGCCGAAAATTCTCCATCCTTGTCGATGGTGGCACGGCTGCGGCGGGTGATATCGCCACCGATCGGCTCGATCTTCAGCACGTCGGCGCCCTGATCCGCCAGGAACATGGTCGCAAAGGGACCCGACACGACGCCAGTCAGATCGAGGACACGAACACCGCTAAGCGGGCCAGGCATGGCTTTCTCCCTGAGCTTACTTTTGATTTTTGGTCCGGGTGCTTGGCTTTCGCCTCAACCGGACAGCCGGCGCCGCTAGGCGGTCTTGGGAAGGGGTTGCCTGGTCTGTTCGACGATCGACTCCTCGACGTCGCGGATCTGGTCCTTGCCGAAGAACATCTCCTTTCCGACGAAGAATGTCGGCGAACCGAATGCCCCCCGGCTCACGGCGTCGTTGGTCAGATCGATCAGCCTCTTCTTGACGTCGTCCTGCTGCGCACGTGCGAGCAGCCGGTCGATATCGATGCCCGAGGAGGTAAAAGCACGCCGGAAGATTTCGAGGTCGTCCATCTTCTTGGGCTCTTCCCACATGTGATGGTAGGCGGCGCGGAAATAGGGCTGGAACACACCTTCGAATTGCGCAGCGACAGCACCGCGCATCAGCATCAGCGTGTTGACGGGGAAGAACGAGCTCTGGCGGAATTTCGTGATGTTGTGGCGACGGATAAATCGCTGGGTCTCCAGCGCCTGGTATTCCGGCTTGTTCTTGATGCCACGGAGCGAGTCGAACGGCGACATGTTGCCCGTCGCCTTGTAGATGCCGCCAAGCAAAACCGGGACATACTCGAATTTCACCCCGGTGCGCTGCTCGATCCCCGGGATGGCGACTTCCGCCAGATAAGCATTGGGACTGCCGAAATCGAATTGAAATTCAACCTTCAGGGGCATGTCGGCCTCTCCCGGAAAACGCGTTGGATGGTGAGGTTCGACGGTCGGCCAGTCGAACCCAGGCTCCTGATTATTGATACAGTTCTAAAAACGAACTGTCAATTCCGACGTAATCCCTGCTGTTTTATCCTGCTTGGCAAGGGATTGTTTCGAGTTAGGTACCGATCTAGAATGGTAGCGGGACCAAAAGCTCCCTGGACGATTCGAGCGGAAGCCGCGAGCAGACTGGAGATCTTGAATGAAATGGGGTGAGCTGGAGGAAGAGCCGTGCTCGATGGCCCGGACCATCGGCGTGATCGGCGATCGCTGGACCCTCATGATTCTGCGTGAGTGCTTCCTGCGCACACGCCGCTTCGAGGGATTTCAATCTTCGCTCGGTATCACACGCCATCTGCTCGCCGAACGGCTGAAGAAGCTGGTCCGGCAGGGCGTGTTGCGTCGTATCCCCTATCAGGACTCGCCCAAGCGGCACGAATACATCCTCACCCAGAAGGGGCTCGATCTCTATCCGATCATGATGGCGATCGTGCACTGGGGCGACACTCATATGGTCGACGCGCGCGGGCGGCCTTTGCTGCATCAACACCGCAAATGCGGCAAGGACTTCGATCCGGTCATGATTTGCTCCGAATGCGGCGAACCGCTTTCGGCCAAGGAGGTTCATACCCACCCCGGCCCCGGTGCTCGCCGCACCCCGGCAATAGCGGCGCCAGAGAAGCCGAAGGCAAAGACCCGCCGGAGCGCCGCCTGAGGTCGATCGCTCGAGAGCGCATCGAAAGCCGCAACGGTAGCGAACGGCTGAACCAGCCCTCAGACCCGGATCACGTCTTGACGTGCCTCGTTGCAGTATAGACGTTCCACCAGTTCAGAGCGGTGTTTCAGCACCGCACGTTGATTGACATAGGCCTTGTCGGTGATTTCTCCTGCCGCCAATGACGGCGCGTCCTTCAGCAGCGAGAAAGAACAAATTGCTTCACTGCTTCCAACGGTCTCGTTGTACTCCTGAAGACGATCCTTCAAAAACTGGAGCACGAGACGGTCGCTGGTCAGATCCGGGGCCGGGGTTTTCGAAATCCTCGCCGCCTCGGTGGGATTCAACCAGCAGAGCAGCGCGCACGATTCACGATTTTCTCCCGCGACGACGATGTCCAGCAATACGCCACGCGTTGCCGCCAGGAGTGCCGCGCGCATATTCCCGATCGTGACCCACGTGCCGTTCGCGAGTTTGAAATTTTCGGAGATTCTGCCGGTGAACCGCAGGCCGCGCTCCGGCTTCTCGGGATCCAGAAACGAGACCGTGCCGCCGATGCGGTAGAATCCTTCCTCGTCGAAAGCCTGCTCCGTCAAATCCGGCCTTCCGAGATAACCGGGAGTGACGTTGGGTCCCTTGATCCTGACCTCGTAGGTATCGGACACAGGGATCAGTTTCAGTTGCAGGCCTGGCGCTGGAAGACCGATCTCTCCCGGCTGATCGGTCGCCCAATGGGTGGTGGCGATTGTCGGGGCCGTTTCGGTGGTGCCGTAGCCGGACATGACCGGAATTCGCCGGCCGGTGGCCGCAAACGTCAATCGATAGAGTTTTTCCAGCGTGGCCTGTGAAATGGCGGCGCCGGCATAGCTTAGCCGATCCATCCTTTTGAACACGCTGGCACCAAGATCAAGGTCGTTCTCGATCGCGTCGCACAGGAGATTATAGCCGGCAGGTACGTTGAACATGGCGGTCGGCGAAATCTCCTTGAGATTTGCAACCGTCTTGTGGAAGAGCTGCGGCAGCGGCCGGCCATCGTCGATGTAGAGCGTCCCGCCGTTCTTGAGAATGCCGTGAAGGATGACGTTGCTGCCCATCGTATGGTGCCAGGGCAGCCACTCCACCTGAACCGGCGCTTCCGGAGGTGACACCAGCAGGCTCCCCATTTGCAGGGAGCTTGCCATCATGCGGTGGGTGTTGAGCACGCCTTTCGGGAAGCCGGTCGAACCGGACGTGAAGAGAATTTTGGCGACGGCATCGCAAGACACGGCGCGTGATGCCCGCTCAAACCCTTCGCTCCCGGTTCGCGCCGCAAGGGTGCGGAAAGGCACCGTATCCGGCGCACCATCGACGCTGATCCAGGCCGCTTCCGCCAACTCGGGAATGGCGCGGCCCGCGGAAAAATCGCGTCCGCTCTGAACAAAAACAAAATTCGGGCGCAGCGTTTCCGCGATATCCTTGAGACGAGCCAGGCCGCCGGGCATCAGAGTGTAGTTTGGCGATATTGGCGCCAGGATGACCCCGATCGACATGGCCGCAAACGAGATCACCGCGTTCTCGATCGAGTTTCCTGACAGGACTGCCAGCTTGTCGGCGGGCTTTGCGCCCATATCGATCAGGCTTTGGCCGGCTGCCTGGACCTGCGACCATGCCTCGCCATAGGTGATCTCGTCCCATCCACCCCCGGCATTGCGTTGCGCAAGGAAAACTCGGTCCGGAACGGCAGCTGCCCAACTCGGCAGAAAATCGGTGACGCGCCAGTCGCACGGCGCCCATTCGAGGGGCGAACGCAAGATCAGCGCGCCGTCGGGGCGACGCTCGATGCGAACCTCCCGCGGCGCAAAATTCAGAGCCTTCGTCGACATCGAGATGGTCTCCGTAATTGCTGGAAAGACAATCGCGCGGGCGGCCGGTACGCAGGCCGTGCCGGATACGCCACCTCGCCGGTTGCGCGCTTTATTCGGAGCTCGCGTCCAGCACTTCCCCGAAAGCTTCCCAGCTCGTGCCGGACCATCCGCTGCAACCGCATCTGCGTCCAGATCATGTTCTGGGCGCCGCTGGTATTGACCTTGATCCCCGGCAGCGCGGTCGGGACGACGAAATCCCTGAGGTTCTTGGCCTGCGCAAGAACGTTCTGGCGGGACAGATCATTTCCGCATTGCTTCAGGATCTGCTCGAGCAGGATGCCTTGCTGATAACCGGTCAAATAGCTGCCGTTGGTGATATCGACACCCGACAAATATTTGTCGAGAAAGCTCCGGTAAGCCTGCATGGCAGGGTCGTCCTTCCACGCCTGATCCAGGATATCCTTGTTGATCGTCCCGACGATCACGCCGACTGATTTGTCGAGGCCGGCCGGGGTGAGCGTGCCTCCAACCGAACCGGACGGAAAGTCGATGATGACGGTCGCCTTCCAGCCGATCAAAGAGGCTTGCCGGATTGCCTGCGCGGCGAACTTCGGTGTTCCCGCGATCATCAACGCGTCGGCGCCGGAGCTCTTCAGATTGGTGATCTGTGAATCGACGGTCGGTTCGGTGACCTCGTAGGAAGCGCTGACGACTTTTCGATCGTAGTCCTTGCCGAGAAACGTCTTGAAGGCATTGACGTAATCTTTGCCGAGGTCGTCGTTTTGATAGAGGATCGCATATTTGGCGTTCGGCAGCGTCTTGGTCAGATATTTGGCGTAGATTTTTCCTTCGGTATCGTAGCTGACAAGGCCCGTCGTGGTCAGCGGGTAAGCGGCGACGTCGGTGAATTTTGATGATCCGCTGACGATTGCAATGCTGGGCACGCCTTTCGCCTTCAAATATTTCGCTGTCGCCGAAATGCCGGGAGTACCGAGCTGGCCGAACATGAACGCCACTTCATCGCTCTCAACGAGCTTGCGGACGTGCTCCACCGCTTTGGGCGGGCTGTACGCGTCGTCATAGGCGATGTAGTTGATCTTGCGTCCGTTGACGCCGCCGCGGTCGTTCAAGGATTGAATGTAGGCGATCAGTCCCTTGCCCACGAGACCGATCGACGACGCCGGGCCGCTGAACGGAAACACCCCGCCGATCTTGATCTCGGTCGCAGAGACTCCCGGTTCGTCGGCCGCGAGTGCCGGGCCGCACAAGAGTAATGTCAGCGCAGCCACGAGCTTCCATGTCGGCGTCATTTTCTCGTCCTCCCAAACGCGCCGCGCCCTTTTCGGGGACATAGCGCTGTTACTGTGCGGCTGCCTGCTCGCGCCCTGCGTCCTCCAAGCCGAATTCGACTTCGCTGAACCGGACCCATCCAGGGCTGCAACCGCATATCGCGACCGTTACGACCAGTCGTCTCTTCTTTGAAGATACAGTTCTTTTTTAGAACTAGTCAACTGCTATAATCCAACGCGGCCGCTCGCGAACTCCGGGGCGCGCTCACCTGCGGAATCGAGCTAAGCAAATTGGCGTGCTTCCAGCGCTACTCTGGAAGGGCCTGGCCAGTCGCTTTTGAAGTGTTCGAGACCGATCAACGCGCGGGCTCAGCCGCCCAGGGCCGAGGCAAGATACGAGAATTCTCAGTTCTATTTAAGTATCAATCGCGCCTCCGGTTGCCCGCTCGGGAGCATCAGAAGCGCTATCTTGCCAACGCCAACGTCAGCACGCAGCGCGGTACGACGTTCGTGGTTCTCTCCAATGCGACGATCAAAAGAATCCGGCGCTCAAATCCAGGCCATGGGTAAGCGAAAGCAGAACACGAAAGCGCACGCTCCGGCCAACAGCAGCGCGTGCTTTGCCACGCCGGCGCTGGTAACCGAGAAGATCGTGCGGGAAATTGCGCTTAAGATGGCCGTCTTGCACACGCCTTCGCGTCCTCGCGGCGCATTCCGCCCGAGCTTTGCTTCGTCGCTCCACCCTCTTGTCCAGGAGGGCGCAGGGAAGGCCGGGTGCCGGCTGGCACCCACGGTCCGCTGCGCGAAATGTAGCGCAAGGAAACCGCACAGCAGCATACAGGTGTAGCCAAATCACTCGGCCTTCCCTGCGCAGGGGAAAATAAATATGCGGGTGGTCTCGGGGATACCCGTGTGGAGTGGCTAAGTCGTTGATTTGCCAGCGAACGATGCCACATTGTGCCACAGGCTTCCTTACACCTTCCCACACACCATTGGGACGAAACCGGGGACACACATGGCACGGAAGGTCCGTCACAGCGCTTTGGAGAGCCGCAGCGCTCGCCTGAAATTGCAAATTCGCCGCAAACCCTATCCCGGCCCCTCGCTCGCGCGCGGCGTCTCGTTGCTCTATCGCCGCAACCGTACCAACGGCACTTGGGTGGTGAAGGCGAGCAACGGTCACGGCGCTTATTGGACCAAGCGCATCGCCGATGCCGACGACTTCGCCGACGCTGACGGCAAAGCAGTGCTGACGTTTTTTCAGGCGCAGGACACGGCAAGGCGATTGGCGCGCGGCGACAATGGCAGCGGCGACAATGCACCCATTACTGTAGACGGCGCCCTCACCGCCTATGAGGCCGATCTGAAGGCGCGCAGCTCCAATCCTTACAATGCCCAATGGCCTCGTGTTCATCTCACGTCGGTGCTGCTCGCTAAACCGATCGTCGTTCTCACATCTAATGAGCTGCAGAAGTGGCGCGACGGTCTGCTCTCCAAGATGGCGGCTTCGACCGTCAATCGCCTCTGCGGTTGCCTGTGCGCCGCTCTGGAGCTTGCCGCACGTCATGATCAGCGGATCCAGAACAAGCAAGCATGGGACGTTGGACTAGCCGGCTTGCCGGATGCGCAAGAAGCCCGCAACGTGATCCTGTCGGATGAGGAGGTGCGGCAATTCGTTTCCGGCGCATATGGCCTCGATGACAAGCTCGGTTTGCTAGTTGACGCGCTGGCGATCACTGGCGCGCGACCGAGCCAAGCCGTGCGGTTGCGCGTTGCCGATCTGGATTCTCATCCGGCACGCCCCAAATTGTCGATGCCCAAGTCAGCCAAGGGCGGCGGGCGCAATCGCGCCAAGAAGAAACACGAGCGCTACAGCGTGCCGATCACGCTGCAGCTCGCGGCAAAGCTGCGAGAAGCGGCGAAGGGCCGTCCTGACACCGCACCCTTGTTCTTGCAGAGCGACGGCACAGCTTGGGGAGACAATCCGGGCCAGACCTATCATCGCCAGATCGACAAGATAGTTACTGCGATCGGCCGCGACCCGGCTGAAGTGACGATCTATGCACTTAGGCATTCGAGCATCGTGCGCATGCTGCTCGCCAACGTTCCGATCCGGCTGGTCGCGTCTTTGCACAACACGAGCGTGCAGATGATCGAGCGCACTTATTCGAAGTACATCACCGAGCACAGTGACGAGATTTCGCGCAGAGCGTTGCTACGGTGTGAGACGCTGAGTGACGAGAATATCTTGGCCTTGGCAAGCTAAATCGGCTGGGCCATCATGTAGCTTAGCCTCGGCTAAGCGACTTTTGCCACCGCAATTCGTGACGGCCGAAACCCCGTTACGACGAGCAAGCGACTTTGAGAAACGCACTGTCGCTTTCAAGATCACTTGTTCTGATGGCGAGAGTTCCTCTGGCCCTCTGCGCGTCAGGCCGCACCGTCAAAAAGCAACCGTGAGTACGGCAGGAATGGCTAAGACATCGAAAACACAAGCACGGCGCCGGGGCGTACACAATCAACTCGCCGCAGTGGACAAGCTACGGCGACGGATGGCGAATGGTGACCTGTTGCTGAAGCGGGGCAAGGGTAAATTGCTCATTGATGAATTTGTCGAGGAGTACGGCAAAGGAAACAAGCAGCTCTTGTGCGACGCCGTTGAGCGGCTAGGGCACTCCGCTGTGGACCGGATCGTCTGGTATGAGTTGCCTGCTGAAGCGAGGAAAATTGCTAAGCGAGCGCTTCAGGAGGTGAAGAAGGTCGATCAAGGCGCACTGTGGCTGCGCACTCTTGAACTGTCCATGATGATGCCACTTGCCATGGGTTTTACAGTGAAAGATGGTCATGTAGGGTCGGAATGGGAGGAGATAATTGACGCGGTAAAGACCATTCACCGCTGTTACCAAGCCCTTGAGAAGAATTACTATTTGACCCCACCGCTGCAAGCCGGCCGATCTGAAATCTTAGCGGGCGAGTTCGTACGGGCATTCCGCGCCTTCCATTTCCACCAGATAGGTCGTCCCCCTCCGAAGGCGAGAACTTCTCGGTTCGTGGATTTCATGCAAGCCGCTTGGATTGATCTCGATTTCCCCAAGTTGCCGGAGGGTACGTTGGGAAATATCGCCGAGCGCGGCCCGCATTCGGCGGCCAAAAATATCTGAGCAAATGCGGTAGGAGATAGCGGCGCAGTCCTCCAGATTATTCCCACGGAATTGTATGGAAGGAGGACAACCAATGACGCCCCCCGGAGTTACCGGCCACAAGCCGATTGGGTTCGACAACGTCGATGCCTACAGCATCGACGAGTTCTGCGCACGTCACCGCATTAGCGTGCAGCTCTTCTACAAACTGAAACCGCAGGGTTTGATGCCTGTCACGTTCAAACGTTGGCACCCGCGTGCTGATCTCGCGCGAGGCTGCCGCTGCGTGGCGCCGGTCTCGCGAGCAGGCGGCGTAGCAGGCCGCAGCCTACCTGAACAAGAAAGGCGGCCCGCCACAGGCCGCCCCCTCATCACCAGTAGAGATTTTGAAATGCGCATCATCGATAGCAGCGCGCGCGCTTGCGCGCAAGCCGGCGACCTGAAACCGAAGATCGGGCCTGTCGAGTTTCTGAAGGCTCTATTCGCCAACGCGACCGGTCCGGTCTACACGTGCTCATTCGCCAATGATCGCGATGACCCGACGCAGGCGAGCGAGCGCCACGTCATCACGCGCAAGCCGGTCGAGATCACGGCGTTCGCCAATAAATGGGACAAGCCCGGTCGCGGCTTGTTCTTCTGCCTCGCCTCGATGAAGGCGGGCGTGCAGCGCCGCAGCAAGGAAGGCGTCGAGCAGTCGATCGGACTGTTTGCCGATATCGACTTCAACAAGGTCGATGGTCTCGGGTCTGATCCGCGCGCTGACGTGCTGCAGAAGCTGTCGCGCCTGCGCATCCTGCCGAGCGCGACCGTGTCCTCCGGTGGCGGCGTGCACGCCTACTGGCTGTTCAAGGAGCCGATCGACACGCAAGCCGAGCGCGAGCGCATCGAGGCCGCGCTGCGGCAGCTCTGCGACATCGTTGCCGGTGATCCCGCCGTTTGCGAAGTCAGTCGCGTGCTGCGCCTGCCCGGCACGCACAACACCAAGGACGGCGCATGGAACGAGGTCGAGATCACGTCGTTCGATCCCGATCGCCGCTATGAGCTGGACGATCTCGAAGAGTGGTTCAGCGAGCAGTCGCCCGTGATGCTGCGCAAGGTTCGCCAGCGTGGTGCGACCGTGCGGGAGATCGAGGACGACTTCTTTGCGCAATATGCAAAGAAGTTCGATATCAAGGCGCCGATCGACGTCGAGGCGCGGCTGAACGCCATGATCTATATGGGCAGCGGCGAGAATTCGATCCATCAGACGCAAATCCAGTGCGCGGCCTCGATGCTGAGCCGTGGCATGGCGATCGATGAGGTCGTCGCGATCCTGCTTGCGGCGACGAAGGTCGCGGCCGGCGACTACGGCAACCGCTGGAACTGGCGCCGCGAGGAGCGCAACATCCGCCGCGACTGCGATGATTGGGTCCGTAAGCATCCGCCTGAAGAGCGCAAGAAGAAGAAGGACCCCACGTTGAAGGCCGTCGAGGGGGTCGAGGCCGGCATGACCACGCGCAATGAGATCGTCAAGCGCGAGGCCGAGTCTGACGCGCGCCAGACCGCCAGCGGCGACAACGTCGTGCCGTTGCGCCCCGTGATCACGCGCAAGGATGAGGAGCACGTGCAGCTCGGCAAGGCCGTGCTCGCCCACATGAGCGCTGCAGGCGAGCAGATCATCAACATCAATAAGCACACGTGGTTCTACAAGGCTGGCGTGTGGGAGCTGCGCGTCGAGCCGAGATGGCTGAACGTGCGCATCGAGAAAGCCTGCGTCGGGCTTGGCTTCAAGAACAGCACCAAGATGCGCAACGAAACCCGCAACTGGATCGAGGCGCGGCCTGAGCTTTTCCGCGAGGATGAAATCCCGTGGGACCAGCACGGCAAAATCCCGACGCGCTCGGGGCTGGTCGATCCGCGCACGGGCGAGCTGGAGATCGCGCGCGCTGATCACTTCTGCACGTGGCGCATCGATCTTGACTATGACCCCACCGCCACGTGCCCGTGGTGGGAAACCATGATCGGCGATATGTTCGGCGACAAGGACGATCAGAGCGATCTTGTGCGTGTCGTTCAAGAGCTGTTCGGCTGCGCGCTGATCGACAAGAAGCCGCGCTCGCTGTCGAAGGCGTGCGTGTTTTGGGGCATCCAGAACCTCGGTAAGTCGGGGCCGCTCGATGTCATTGCCGGCCTGTTCGGCAAGTCGATCAGTGCGCCTATTGGTTCAGTCGAGGGGACGCATGGCCTGATGCCGTTCCAGCATCGGGCGCCGTGGGTGTTGCACGAAGCCTTTAACGGCCAGTGGAACTTCTCGACCAACGTCAAATCGATCATCACGCAGGACCCGGTTCAGATCAACGTGAAGAACGGTCCGATGATCAACACCGTGATCCGCGCGCCGATCTTTTGGGCGACCAACTTCCAGCCGCAGTTCAAGGAGGCGACGCGCGCGATCGTTGACCGCATGGTCGTAATCGAAGTGTCGCGCCAGTTCTCCAACCGCAAGCCGATCGGCGCTGCCGCTGAGGCATTGCGCCGGGGCTTCGCCAAGCCCGGCGAGCTGGTCGTGGCGACCGAACTGCCGGGCGTTCTGAATTGGGCGATTGCCGGGCTTCGCAGGGCACTGGAGCGGGGCTCCATTGAGACCACCAATGCAATTGAAGAGACAGCCGACGCGATCCATAAGGACAGCAACCTCGTTGCCGGCTTCCTCGCCGACTGCGTCGAGTTTGATCCGATGGCCCGGCTTCGCTCCTCCGACTTCTGTCTGGCTCATTCGGCATGGTGGCTTGAGCTGAAGGGCGAAGCTCGGCGTCTGCCGACCAACGAAGCGGTCGCCAAAGCGCTGAAAGCCATGGGCGACGCGCGCATCGGCATCGATCGCAACGAGATGCGCGATAGCGCGAGCCGTTACTACTGCGGCATTGCGCTGAACGCGGCAGGTCTTCGCTACCACCGCGCCGCCTATGAGAGCCGGCTGTTCGAGGGAAAGACCACGACCGCGACCGACCCGGCGCGCGAGGTCAACTCGCTCATTCCAGTGAGCTGGAATGACCGCGAGACCATCGTCAAGATGCGTGCCGGTCACGACACCGGGTCACAAATCGATCGCGGGTCACTGACCGATGACCACGAAAGCGGCGTAAGGACGTCTCTGGTCACGACAGCGGTCATCGACGCAAGTCTCTGAACACCTTTGTTTTTCGAGCTGCTGTGACCGTAATGACCCCTTTTCTTTCAATTGCTGAAGAAGATGAGAAACGAGGGAAGTGACAGGGAAAAGACAGGCAAGAAGGAGGGTTTTAGAGAAGTAGGAGTTTTCGGGTCAGATGGGTCATCGGTCACGACGGCGTCGGTGGCGCCGATCGAGAGTTGGGCAACTTCGGCAAGGCGAAGGCTCGGGGCGCTTTGTCTTAGGGTCCTAGTCGGACCGGACGGTGGGGCGGGTCGCGCCGCGCGCCCGGCACGACTAGAGATGGCGAATTTCGAGAGCGACAACAACAACGAAAGGAACTCAACGTGAAACTCGTTTCCGCGTTCGGCGCCGCCGACATGCTGGAGCTTGATCGGCAAACTGTCCGCCGTGCCTTGCGTCATGTGGCGCCCGATGGCTACGAGAAGAAGCAGCCGCGTTGGCGGATGAAAACGATCGTCGAGGCAGTTGATCGGCACGCAGGTCGCAATAGCAGTGCCGCCGTGCCCGGTGGAACGCGCTTGCCCCCTCTCTTCGACCAGTTCGATACCGGCTGCAAGCGCCTCGACAGTTTGGCGGACCTCGAAGCCCGCCGTCGTGAGGCACGCCGACTGATGGCGTTATTGGTTGAGCTGGACGAGGCCATGCGAGCCGATGCGCGCATGCGTCGCGAGGACGAATTGCGCGCCTCTTTGCGTTGCGATCAACATTTTCAGCTTGCGATGCGCAACTTCGAAAAGCCGTGTGCATGGACCCACAATGAATGCTGGGCCGTCCTTGCGGAGGAGGGTGTGCAATGACAGACGAGCAGAAAGCGCTCGCTGCCGAACTTGACCAACTGTCCGCCGTCGCTGCGAGACTTGCTGACCGCGTGCGCCGGCTCGGTCAGGCCGGTGACGTGATGGAGGATCTTCCCGAGCGATTGTTCCTGACGGTCGCCGAGGCCGCCGCCGTGTGTGACGTGAGCGACCAAGCGGTTTACACTTGGATCGACCACGCCACGCAGATGCGTCGTCCCATCGCCGAAAAGCGCGCCAACGTGTGGATCATCCATACGGCACGGCTCCTCGCCTACATCGAGAAGCATCGCGGCGGTGCGCCCGCGCGCGTCAAAGGTGAGAACCGGCTGCGAGCATTCTGGCCTAAGTGGTCAGAGCCGCACGAGCTGCGCCGGAATCAAGCATATCAGAAGACGGTCTGAAAATTGGTTGTTAAAAACTCTTTTGCCCTCGCCAAACCTTTGATGGCCGGCGACAGTCGATAAATGAACTCAGGCTGGTTCTTATACTGAACGGGCTTGCCGTCTAAGTAGTTGGCGAGTGGATGAACTGATTGCTCCTTGATGTCCAGATTAACGTGTCGCGCAACCGGGCGCGGGCTCAGAAAGCGCCAGTACATAAGCGCGCGCTCGTTGTGAATTCTGAGAAAATTTGCGCTTAGCTTCCGATTGTATTCCCGACATCGAGGTATATCAAAGCTCAAGTCGGTTCTTGCGAGCACTCGATCAATCATCGTCATCAACGCGATGTCACCCAGCGTCCTGATCGCGTAAGCGCCACCAATATCCGAGTGTACACCGGGCATCCAAATCTGCTCTAAAAACGAATTTCCCTCCACGCCAGTCCACATGATCTGCCTGAAGTAATTCCTTGTTTCATCGATCGCCAGTAACTGGAGCCCATTCTTAACGTAAGCGTGCAGTTTTCGCTCTTCGAGCCGCAGCCTTTGAGCATTGGACGTTAAGCCGTATCCGCCAGATACGGTCTCAAAAACACCCAAGAACTCAATTTTCGGCTGGGGGTCACACATGAAGTCCTTATAGTTGACTTTTTTTCCTTCCTTCCGAGGTCCATCATCCCTAAAGCCGGGCTCCAATACTTCGGCCTCGCCGATGTAATCCGCCCAAACATACGCGAACATGTTGATGTGTTCATCGTCAAGGATCCCCATTCCTAAAAGACCGGTCAGTGCCCGGGCAACAACAGCTCCTCTGGAAAAGCCAAAGATATAGAGCCGATCACCTTGCTGGTAATTTGCGCAGATGTTCACGTACACGTCGGCAATCAAAGCATCGATGCCGTTCGCAAATCCACCGTCGATGTAGCCCCTCAGTCCCCCAACGGCTCCGAGACCTCGGCTGTAGTCGAATATCTGAGCGCGCCCTGAATTATCGTCGATGTTCAGCAGCGTGTTCATGAGGTAGACATTTGAATAAACGTCAAGCGTGTGTTGGCTGCCAGCCCACAACCAAGTGCCATCGATAAGATAAATCAAGTGTCGATAGCCGCCGTTCCGGGGAGCTTTCATGCCAACCTCCCAAGACTAAGAAAGCTAACATTTATCACAACGGGCAGGGGATGGCCACCGCAACTGTCTGGTGTTCGACCGGCGACCGCGGAGTTCCAGTAGCGGTCCTGTGGCACTGCTGATGCGCCATTGCTGATCTGGCGGAGGTCTTACTTCGTAAAGTCGGCCAACCCGGCTCGCGCGTGATCGGAAGTGCCTGAATGTGGAGCGCACCAAAAATAACTGCACTGAATGTGGCGCGTTCCACGTGCCCGATCTACGCAACTCACGCCGCAGCGGCGTAGACTGGCCGCATGAAAAATCCATTCCGAAAAGACCCCATGCACAATCTCGAAACCACGGTGGCGCTGACGACGCGCGGCGAACAGCTCGTTGCGAAACGCGAGACGGCACAGCTCGCCTTGGACAAGGCCATCAAGGCTCGTCAGCATGCGCTGCTTTCGGGCGACCTCGATGATCAGCGCGCTCTCAACAATCTGCAGGGCCTCGTGGATGCGGCAGCATCAGCGCTGACGGGCATCGACGACGCGCTCACCGTTCTGGCGCGCGACAAGGCCGAAGCAGAGCACCAGATCAAAGCTGAACGCGAGCACGTCAGGCGTTCTGCTGCCGCAGACAAGCTGCACAAGCAGGTCGCCGCGATCGAGGCGGTCTTGCCGATCTACTTGCAGACGTCTCGCGATCTTGCTGATGCTCTTTCTGACATCGGCTGGCATTTCGAGACCGGCCAAGTGGCGGGCTTCATTCAGAGCACGATGGGCCAGATCGAAGTCGCGGCCAACTTCGCGCTCGCTGAGCTGAAGTCGATGCAGAACGCCATTCGTGGGGGTCAGCAGCCGGTCCCGCAGGACCCCTCTTCGATGCCGGCTGCGGAGCCTGTGCCGGAGCCGCTGGTTATGACTGTTTTCATGCTTCGCAGCGGGAAGTTTCTCGACCAAGACGGCCGCAAGCGTTTTGCCGGGCAGTTTGAGGATGCAACGATGCCGGTTCCGACTGCACAGCGCGCGTTCCGCAAAGGTATCGCTGTCCCAACCACCGACCCGCGTCGTGCGCAGCTTCGTGGCTCGCGCGGAGGTGACTTCAGTCCGAGCGCGCCGGATGTCATCGATCTCGATGCGGTGACGCAGGTCGAAACTGATCCGGTGCTGCGCGCAGGCGGTTTCACCGTGATTGACCGGAGCGCTGAAGCGCGCACCGTCGAGATCAACGTGAGGCGGGTCTAGCTATGCGTAAGCGGCTTCTCCCGCCGGATTTTGAGTCACACCGCATCAGCCAGAGGCTGGACGGTTACGTCGTCAATCGCGAAGGCGAAATGCCTCGTGGTGTCGCCGAAGCGATGTTCGACGCGGCCTTGGGCTCTCACGGTGACGTTGGGCGCATTCGCCGCCGCATGCTCCTGCGCCAGCATCAGTATGAATTCGCCAACAGGGTCATGAACGCCCGTGAACAGCGCTTCAAGCTCGCGCGGAGAACGTAGATGAATATCAATCCTGATCTGCTCATCTGGCTGCAGAACCGCGACTGTGGGCTGCGCAGCTCCGGTTCGGCCGTGAGGCGGGCCGCGCCATTCGTTTGGGTCGTGGCGCGGGCCGTGAGCTTTCGCCATGAATAGTCAAGCAGAGGAAGAGAACGCCGAATACAACGATCTGCTCAAGCAGCTCGGCCGGACAGAGGAGCAGGACCAGCGGATAGCAGTCCACGAGGCGGGCCACGCTATCTGCGCCCGGCTGCTGGGGCATGCCGTTGGTGGCGTGACGGTTAGCCCGGACTCCGTCCGAGGGTCTGAAGGCATGTGCTGGGGCATTGGTCATGCCGAGGCATTCGCAGCGGTTCGCGGCGATGCTTCAGACGTGCGGAAGGCACTGGCTCCAATGATGCCGGAGGCCGGCGAGGATCGGGCTTCGTTCGCGGATGTCTATGCGAGCGTGTATGGACATTGCACTGAGCTGCTGGCGGGAGGGGCAGCCGAAAGCCTCTTCTCGCAACATGGGGCTGCTGGAGTGAGCGATGATCTGCGGCAGGCTCGTGAGTTGGCGCTGCTCATCTGCAAGAGCGAGGAAGCCGTCGAGACCTTCATCGCGCATTGCGACGTCGCCGCGCGCGATCTGTTGATGCCCTATGGTGACGTGGTGATCGTGCTGTCCACCGTGTTGCGCATCAAGCGGACGCTTGATGGCGCTGAGATCGATGAGATCATCTCAGACGTGCAGGCACGTAAAGCATTGGCAGTTGAGCATCGGCGGCGTGCTGATTGGTGCGCACGCGAGCTGTCGGCCAAGTCGTTTTCGAGCGAACTTTAGCATGGTCGGGCCACATCGAGACCACGATCGGATGACGTGATTGCGACTGCATCGGCTGGGCATGATCGGCGGATGTACCCGGACCCAGCGATGGCAGGACCCTCGGAGCTAATCCCCGGGGGTCTAGTTGTGTGCGGCTCGACGTGTCTTACTCCTTGGTCGGCCGGAACTTGTACTTCCACATAGCAATGCTGGTGAACGTCTGTTCAATAAAGTTTCGCGGCTGTTCTCGGAACGGCGCCATTCCCCATTGGTTGGTAATCGTAACCAGCAAGGGAGAAGCACAATGAGGAAGGCTTGTTATGTTCTCGCCGCTGTGACGGCACTCAGCGTGGCAGCACCGAGGCTCGCCAGTGCTCAGGAGTTCGGTTTCCGGATCGGTGGCGACCACGGGTACTATCGTGACAGGGACTACGGGTTTGACCGTGGCTATGATCGCGGCTGGCACCGTGGTTGGTACAACCATGATCGAGACCGCACGGTAGTCATTAGGCGTCACCACAGTTGGGACTACGACGACTAACAAACGACGATTAAGAAAATGGCCCCGACATTCGGGGTCATTTTTCTTGAGTTGCGCTGTTCGGTTCAAGCGGGTGCCTCGTATTGAGCACGGTGGGCTGGCCTTCCGAAAAGCTGAGCGCTGGTACGCAGATACTTTCGCGTAAAAAGACGGGCACTCGCGGACGTTGCGATGCGGCCGTGAATGCGCCAATATCGCCGAAGTCCTTCTCATTTGCTGAAGCACTTTTGAGCTGTGTTTTTCAATAGTCCATTTTGGGGGGCTCATGTTTGTCACGATTATTGCTGTGCTTGCCACCTTAACCTCGACGGATTGCGTCGATGAAATTGTCACCGGCTCCGCGCTCGACAGCCAGCTCACGTTCAGAGCTGCATGATCAATGGTCAAGCGGGATTAGCCACGTGGAAGGAAGAACATCCAATATATCATTCCGAGGCATGGCACATCCAGCGCTACAAGTGCGTGCCGAGAGATTGCAAAATAATTGCTCACTATCGGGCCTAATTCTTGTCGGGAGCAATTGCCGTGTCAAAAGCTACTGACGACCTTCAAATGCTGCGGCTCATCAAGGCGTTTCAGAGGATTGTTGACCGGGACACGCGCCGCACAGTCGTTTTGTATGTTGAGGAGCAGGCGCAAAAACAAGAATCGCAACAGCAGTCGAAGGCTCCATCGTGATGGTTTGCGATCTTGCACGGATGTCTCTCATGCGTGCGACTGCGTTATCGGCTTCGCGAGCTTTTCTGTCCAAGGGCTGAGGTAGAGTTCGAACAAAAGGTATGTTGTTGTACCAAACCCGGATGTAACCCTGTCATCGGGCACGGGCGGTTTGTGGACCCGAAGCGGACATCGGGACATTACATGTTCCAGTGGCACAGACGTCCTATGGCATAAGCCCCACCACTTCAAACGAACATCACGCCCACCTTAAAGGGCGTCCGCCAGACGACCCGACAGGGCAATTTCAAATTATCTTCTGGAATAATCAACGTGAAGGCGGAGGGTATTCTGTCAATCGTGTTGAAGAGTTGAAGTGCTGCGCCCGACGTAGAAATGTCACGCACCGTGCAGGGAGTTTTGTCGCCTCCAAGCTCGATCTGCGCTGGCTTGGCCACCCGAAAGCGGGGTGCACGCCGACTTCCAACCATTGGCTTTGGTCCGCTGTCTAGGTCGCTAGTATGATCCGAATTCTTCAACGCTCTGATTGATCCAGAGCAGTGCTGCGCGGCTGTCCAACCAGAAAAGTTGGTCGTCCTCCCCTTCGCCGGGAGTCATGTGCAATAGAAAGGAATTCTCGCCGTATCGAAAAAGCGTGTCACGCGCTTGGCACTCATTCAAAGTTTGGACGTCGAGAAACGAATACTCCCGTGTTGCGACAAGCCTCATCTCGCGGGCCTCCCAACCTCATGGCTCCATGTTCAATTAAGTCGTTATCACTACCTGAGAACGGCCAGCGTTCTGCAAAGCCGGGCCAACGTGCTGAACCATGCAGCGGGCTATCTCGACCGAAGCCGTCAATTCCTCCGCTTGCCGAATGACTTGGCCAATACAGGGATCATCCTTAAAGTCCGACAGTATAACTCGAACGCATCTGTTGGTGAGATCGAGGATCCATAGCGCGCCACGTATGTCGTCTTGAGTGCGCAGGTTTGCTCCGTGCAGCTCGGACAATACAGTTGTGAGCCGTTGAACTCGAATAATGGCGGGATGCACCGCAGGATGCTCTTGGCCGCGCCGGAAATTGATCACTTCGGACATCGTTGTCCTCTGAATGATTAAAATATGGGCGTAGCATGATGGCAATCATTTAACTTTTCGATAAGAAGTCTGTCGGTATTCGGCAACTCCTGCATTTCAGAACGCGATTAGAAGCTGCAAACCTGTTTCTGCCTGCTGCGCTTTAAGTTCCAACGCTTCGCGATCTGGGCCGGGCGGCAACGATTTGGCTTGTTCCCGCAGCCGCTCCACCTCGGCGACCAGCCGTTCTTTGAGGGTACCCGCCTGCTTTAATTATTCGACGCCCCGGCATTGGATCATCCGAGAAGATGGGAAATGAATGATCGTTCCATGAAGGGAACAATATCCAGAATGGCGGTCCTCGCAAGAGCTAGGAGCTGGCATAGGACTGTGCAGCGGTACCGGCGGCCCAACGGAAGGAGGTCTGAGGCGTGCTGTGCGGTCGTGCCTAAAGGAGCCTGCGGGACCGCTTCGCGAGCCTTGCGAAGGGGCACCCTCGCGCGAGCGTTGGCTTCGTAGCTGAGCGCGCCGGAAGCCGCCGCGAAAGCGGTCCAACATGGCCAGCGCCAGAAGGTGTTTCCGTCGTTAGCAGCCATCCCTTCGTGCTCTCAGGCGGCAAGAAGCGGTCCTGAAACACGATCGCGGGCGAGGCGACATTCGGCCGAAGCAAACCGAGCGCATGATCCTGCTCAGCGAAACGGAGCTGATCATGAGCAGGATTTGGACAACCGCTTGGGCTTTAGTCGTCGTTGCTGTTGTACTTGTTACCGCCGCTGCCCTTACCCCTCAGCGGATTGACAGGACCGAACTGGGCTACGGGTGGCAGTGCCGTGGCAATATGTTCGCCACCACCTGCGCCAAGTCCGTGGGGTGAACCCTGCAGATAGCTTGGCGTTCATCGCGCGGCGCGCTCTCCTCTCGTGGTGGGGCTCCGCGATGACCGAGAACGAATTCCTTTTCTACCCGCTGGACACTGGAGAAGACCCGGTCTGCCTCGCCTGCGGGAAGACGATGGTCGTTGCGGGCGTCGAGGCTCGGGAGGGGAACCCGGATTTCATCGCCTTCCGGTGCGAGAACTGTGGTCGCACGGAGAAATTTATCTGCGAGGAATGAGGGTCGGCAACGGCCACAGGAAGCCGGCAGGCGGGCTTCAACAAAGCTCCCCAGCCGAACAAGCGACTTCAAAGATCAAGAACACACAGCCACGATCCCAAGGCGAAGATCGCGTTGCTGCTCCAGTGCCGCCGATGCGAGCTCGACCTGCAGGTAGACAAGGAAAAGCCCGGACTGCTTGGTTAGTCGTTGTCGTGATGGATAACTTCTTTTTCTCTACTGCCGTCCTCATTCTCTCTCTTGATGACGGTCGTCCTGTCAGTGTCCCGATGCTCGGGCTCCCTGATCACAGTTGTGCGATCCCGATCAACGGGTCGGCGCTCGTGCGTTTCGCCAACAGTAACGCCTCCGCCCACTGGACCGGCCTGAACACCAACCCCAACTTCATCAGCAACTACGGGTGTCCCGATCGCACTCGCGAGCAGTGCAGCAAACAAGTACTTGCGCATCCCATTCTCCTTCAGCTTTCTGGGTGCTTGAAGAATGTCGGACGGCAGCAACTCGTTCCCAAAAGATTTGGCGTCAATCCTCCGGGAACTGGTGGACAACGAGCAGCGCGCCGATGATGGACACCGTGACGTCGATCACCGCCACCGTGTTTCATCTGGTGATCAGGCCCTTCTGCTGACGTCTTCATAGCCCGCGCGGCGCTCTGGCCTGTCTTGACCGACCTGCCTGTTGGTGCGTCTATCCGGCTCCCAAAGATGATCGACGTGAAAATGAGGCGAGCTATGCGCAAAGTGCTACCGTGGCTATTGCTTGGCGGCGCGGCAATCTCTGCAATCGTCCCCGCCGCAGCGCAAACCTACGATCCCAGCTATCCGGTTTGCCTGCAAAGATGGGTCTGGGGTGGCAGCACATATTTCGAGTGTAAGTTTACATCATGGGAGCAGTGTCGAGCGGCGGGGTCGGGACTTTCGGCCATGTGCTTGGACAATCCCTATTGGTCGCAAGGGTATTCCAGATCGCCCCGAGGCCGCGCTAGGTAAATGATGTTGCCTTTCTCTGTACCCGCGTGCTTGTTTCGGACGACCGGCGCGGGATAATCCGAACACGCCTTGCCTCGGTGGCAGGTTGCCGATGCAGGTTGATCACTCGGAAGAGCCAGAGGATGCGGCTGGTTGTGAAGCTCCAGAGTTTTGCAACGGAGAACACGGGGCTGCCGACCCTACTCGACCTCGATCATGCGCTCCTTGGTGGCGCGCAGGCTGCGAAGGTAATAGCCTCGAGCCTGAACGGCTGACCTGATTTCGTCGCTGACCTTGAGAACTCGTTTTCTGCTCTTGCGCCACTTATGTGCAGAGTAAATCGCGGGTACGCCAGAGCCCGTACTTAGAACGAGCAAGTCGCGCTTGCCATTGCGATAGACATCAAACACCGTTCGCCCCCGCTAGTTACATAGATAAACACGAAATATGTTTCAGTGGTCTCTCGACCAGCTTAATGTCTCGAATGGCTTTGCGGGTTGTAAATGTGCAACGCCAGCCCGGATCATTGCCAGATCGAAGCGCACGGCCTGATGCCGTGGCAAGTCCGCCGTGCTTTGCCACATGAGCGCTTTGAGTGCACCCTACGGGAAGTCAGAGCGCGTGGGACAGTGCGAGCTGGCGTTACGAATGCAGCGATGCGGCGTCAGCGGGCATCCGAATGCAGTCGCCGCATGCGAGCCCGAAGCCGAGCAGCCCTTGGGGCCGCGAAATCCAGCTTGCTTTGAAGTTGTGACAGGCAAACAGTGTCCGCAGTTGTCGAATGAGCGTAACAGAGGCTGCGATGATTGGCTGGAGCGTGGCCCGGCGTGTCGCGATGCTGTTGGACGCCGTCGTGCTCGGGCCGCTGTTGCTGTTTGCGCGGTGAACAAAGGCGAAGCTAACGTGTTTTCGGGCCAGCCAAGAACCTCGACAGCAAATCCTGAAGATAGGCGAATGTGCCGACGCCGTCCTGTGATTGCTGCTCCAGCAGCGCTGCCATGCCAGTCGTGTCTTCCAGCTTGAGGTTTTGCCGCGACCGATGCGCGACCATGCCGCCTTCAGCGTAGGGAAACCACTGACCGTGAACGACCTTGACCCGCGTGTCGTTCATCGATCGACAACTGACCGATCAGTTTCTTGAGCAGCTTTTTCTCGTCTTCGGTCTTGAGGATGTTTGAATAGACCGACGTGACAGCCGTGCACAGCAGGGCGAAGTCGTGCGTGACAATGGCATCCATGTAATTCAGGTCGAGCTTGACTGCCTGAGCGAGGTAGTATCGCAAGGTCCACTCAACCGATGCAAATTGATGGATGAATCGCCCGATGGCGCGGTAGGTTGCCTCTCGCGTGGCGTCTTCGTCCATCCAGTGCGACCACGGTGGCCTCCGCCTTTGATCAGTGACCTTGTCGTCCTATGGACTGACGACAGGAAGATCGCGACCACGATCATAGACTGCTGCCCAAAGCCGCTCTGGATATAGCGCGGAATCACCCTTCGCGTCGGCAATTATCTTGGCCACTTCGAACGCGAAGTCGCTGCCGTATGGAGGGTGTCTACGAATAACCCGATAATCTGTCAGGACCTCGGACGTCGGCGCTGCCATTGCCAGTGTGAGCCTACGGGCATATGTTCACTGCAAACTCATTTGCCTTGGCTGGAAGCATGCCCCCTTGATCGCGCAATATCTGAGAAATCATTCGTTCGGCCTTGTCGGCGTCAACTCGAATTTCCGCCATTTTGGCCCCCAATGCTCTTTTGCGAATCGCGAGCCATCACGATCGCACAATGCAGGGTAGCGCCGCGAGGATGGAGACCTTTGTCCCGGTTATTCACAGGGCTATTTGGATCATCCTCACTGCATCGTCTGAGCCGCCGCCACGATCTCGAATGTACTTCACCACGAACGGCGGCAGCGCCTTTACCTATTCGGCTTCGCCGACCCGCTGTAGACATGTTCGATGGCCGTTCGAGATCATCTTGACGCAGCAACTGGTCAAAGCTTACTCAGGGTTGTAAGCGTGAACCGATATTCGCGCACGGTCTGGGGGGTGCAGGATGGCGGTGAAGCCTCGTTTAAATCTGGACGCATACAAAGCTGCTAACGAGTTCATCGAAAAGCAGTTGCGTCGTATCTACTTCGTTTGGGCAATCGGCATTGCCGTCGGCGTTGTGCAGGTCAAGCTAGACAGCGGCATTTCATATCAAGGGGTGTCTGTCGCGATACCAAGCGCCGAGAAGCTGCAGGGCCTCATCTACTGCATCTGTCTCCTGATATATTTGGCAACGGCTGGCATGGCACTGATTATGGCCATGCAGTTCATTGCAATCGAGAAAGATCAACTGCGGACGTCGATCTACCGAGCATTGGGCAGCAAAAAAACGTTGCTTGGCCTCACGAAACAGCAGCACGAGATGCTACGTCTGCAGGCGCTGGCCTATCTCATTTTCGCTAGAGTCGTAATCGGCGGCGCGTTCCTTCTTCCTTTAATCCACATCGTTTTCCTGCAGCAGCCCACCTTGGTCGGTGGCCTCGATCTAGTTTTCCACACCCAGTCGCTCACACCGGATGGCAAGCTCGTTCTTCATAGCCCGATTGTGCTGGCGCTGACGGCATGTTTTGCGGCGGTGTGGAGCGGGATATTGAATGCATGGCTCCTGAAGAGCGAACCGCGTTTTTGGAACAGAGCCGTTAGCGTTTGCATGTTCTCGATCATCACACTCACCGGGGTCGATTCAGTCGTTCGCGGCATTTCGATCAGTGATGCATTCGGACGAGTCATCGCCGCGCAGATCATTGTCTATATTTTGTGGATTGCGCCCAGAGTTTTTCTTTCTCCTTTCATGCTGTGGCTCGACACACGGATCGGTTGGTATCGGTTCAAGGGGTATCTAGCGAAACGACGGGCGGAAAAAGCAAAGGCTGCTGAGAAGAACACAGGCGGATAGGGTGAATGCGCCGAGCTGCGTGATGGCCTAGGGAGCAAGTGGGGGACTATGATGAAGGCATCGACGCACTGCGATCCGCTGGCCCGAACACCAATCGGCGCACGGGCATTTCAGCGGTGAGGCGCTGCAGCAAGCCATGAGTATCAATGCCTCTGAGCTTGATCCCACTAAGCATCGTCTGCAGATACATGATCCAGACGGCGACAGCATTTTCGGTCTCCGCGATCACATGGTTTGTTCCAATTAGTGCGGGCTGCGCCGACGTTCTCGCAATGTAAATGAACTTGCCCGGAACAACGATGTAGTCGATTGCCACATCGAGCTTCAACATGTCCAAAAGCGTGTCCAGCGCAATCTTATTGTCGAAAGCAAAGACACCGAACAGCGGGACGTTATAGGACTCTCCGATTTTCATGCCCGGCCCCGCCTCGACTCGGACGTAGGGCAGCAGTTGCGCTGCATTCGTAATTTTTACAGCGCGTTTCATGGAACGGTATTTCTCAATTTTTCGAACGCAATCCTTCAACTCAGCAATGGTTAGAGTCGATTTGCATTCAATTGCTCCGAAACACGATTCGAAGGGAGCTAAAATCTTGCCCGACCCATCGCTGAAGATCGGCGAGAAGACGGAGTCGTAAATGATGAGATCGACCTCGCCGGAGTTAGCTCCCGCAGAGTCGAACATTTCTCCCTTGGAAAAACCGAAATTAGAGGGCATAACTCTGCGAAGATATTCGCTGACCGCGCTTTCTCGCGAGTCGCCCGCGTTTCCGCGATGCTCAAATACAGTGTCGTACTGCGCAACCAGAGAGCCGCTGAACTTCATCAAGGCCTCGGCAAACTTGTCCATTGTTTTTTTCCAGTTCTTGCGCTGATCGCTGTATCGGGCCGAGGCGTTTCGCGGCGGAGGATGCTCATCAGCTCACCGGGCGCGCAGATTTCAAATGGATGCTTGGTCTCGGTATCCAGCAGGCCCCTGTCGGTCGCAGCAAAAGCGATCACTGCGAACGATTGACGAAAGGTGGCGAGGAACATTGCCATGCGGTCACCCTCCGCCAGCCGCCACTGATATGCGAACTGATCGGATACTTCGAACTTTCCTTGACGCAACGTGCTCGGCGGCAACAGGTGCTCAAAAACGCTCTGGGGAAACGTACCATCGAGGCGGTCAACATTTGAAAACCACCGCGCAACAACGCCACCAGACTTCGGCAAAACTTTTTTTGTAGCGGCCCATCGGTACGAAGCAAGCCACCATTTTGCTTTCGCCATCCTGCAGCCGTTTGCAGTTCGCGAGGGATGTGCATTTCCTGCAGCAGTCCGGGAATGTTGTTATTGACGGCCGAAAAGATGCTCTTCATCTCCGCACGGCCCGCGTCCGTTCCTGAATCGGGCATGGAACGGCCGAGCATAGCTGCAACCAGATCAGCGTGCTTAGTGCCGCCGTTGCACGGCTCGCAACTCCCGAATTCAAGTCCTTTTGGACGTTGGCGCTGCGCGAACATGATGATCGGCGGAACGTGGTCAACAGTCGTCGCAGGTAGGTCGCCGCCGCAGTAGATGCACCACGGACAACCGTCCAGTACGGCGGCGTGCGCGCGGCGCTTCAGATTGCTCTCGCCCATCAACAAAAAGACCCCTTGGCGACTCATAGGAGATCGTAGCGTGCCCGTTGCGCCCGCCGCCAGACTTGGGCTTGATAGGCATTCATATAATTTTCTCGCAGCCGGACCGTCGCCGGATCGCGACACAAATGTGGACACAACAGCCACAGCACGTTGATATGTCTAAGCTTTTTGTGCCTACACTCTCCCTGCGCAGTGGCTTTACGGCGTATGCCGTGCTCTCCCGGGAGCCGAGTTCCTGTTGGCCTCCCTCGCCTTCACGAAAGTCGCGGACACCGCGCCGGTTGACGCGAATGCCGCCTCCGCAAAGGCTTGACCGTAGCAACGACGGCCAGGACCACACGGTTTTGCCGTACGCACGGCTCGCTTGTCGCCACCGGTTTCGACGACGTTGTGCACGTTGCCGCCGACCTGATGACGAGACGAACCTGACAGCGCCGCTCGTCGGCACGAAGTTCTGGGCTCACGGAGAGCAATCCGCCCTGCCCGCACTTTCGCGCCCGACGCTGCCGCGTCCACCGCAAGCCCGGCTCTACGACCATCACGACACATGGTCGCCCCTCAAGGGTGAGCCGGGATGGGCGACTACATACGCCAAAACCGAATTTCGGTAAAGTGGAATATTTTTGCGGGGAGGGATTGACGGGGTGACGGGTGTTTTGCCCGACGGGTGACGGTTGGCAACGCTCAGAATTTTGGAGCGTCCGAGTGCCACCGGACAAGCGCATCCATGTTCAGTCGCATTTCGTTTGCATTGAACAATTATCAAGCCATACCGAGAAGCTTAGCCGAGAAACTGGTTGAGAGACGTTCGTCTCACCTTTGCTGGGTGGAGAGCCAGTTTAGGCTGTCCCGATTCTCACCCGCTGCCGGAGGCATCAAAAATGCAAAGAACCCCCGGCAGTTTCCCGCCGGGGGCCTTGGAGGTCAGGTCGTTAGACCAAACTTACCAGTTGCGCTGAGCGCGGAGCAGCACGCTGACGGTGCTCTGATCCTTCAGCTCGTAGGTGGCACCCGGCTTTGCGACGAGTGGCGCAGCGGCAGGCGTGGTGATCGTACCAGCGTACTTCTGGTCGAGCATGGTGTAGGCCACGTCCGCCGAGAAGGTCAGATTCTTCACCGGGGTCCAGCGGGTGATGAGACCGACCGTGCCGAGGTTGAAGTCCGGGTTGCAGGTGGTGATGCCCGCAGTGGCTGCGCCCAAACCGAGGAGAGCACCGCAGACGAGAGCCGAACCGCCGTTGCCGTACTTCAGCTGAGAGTACGAACCGTAGATCGCGGTGTTCCAGAACGCATCCCAGTTGTGGGTGAAGGCGCCACGGAAGCCCCAGCTCGTAACCGTGGAGATGCCGGTTCCGTTGGCAAACACACCGTCAGCAGCGCCGGCAAGGCCAATGCTCTGATAGGCACCCGCCAGGCCGGTACCGCCGAACATTGCATAGTTCTGCGAGGCCAAGCTCTGGAAGTTGTAGCGGGTCGCACCGTCCGTGTAGACCGCCTGCACGTTGAGCGTGTCGCCGGCACCAGTCGGGATGTTCTTGATGGACAACGCCGCCTGCACAGCATATCCCCACTTGTCGCCCGGGTGACCGGCCGCTTCGGTTCCCGCAATCGCAGCCGCAGCGGGCAAGCCAGTGTAGTACCCGACGTGGTTGTCATGCGCCGCGGCGGACAACTGGAACAGACCCCAGGCCTGGTCAACGCGGATCATACCCTGGATGTCAGGAGACCGGGTGCCACCGAAGGCATTGATGCCGTAGCCGCCCGAACCAAAACCCGCGACCGAAACGCCGGCGCTGGTGTTGTACAGGTTGCTCTGATAGTAGGCAGTCGGGTCTACCGCCGAAATCGCGGCCGTGATGCCCTGACCGAAGTCAGCGGTGTAGGTGAACTGGTTCACACCAGTGACCGTGCCGCCGCCACCCGTCAGACCGTCGAAGTTGTTGCCCGGATAGTTGGTCCAGGGAGCGTCGAACTGCGCGACGGCCTTACCCATGGTGAAGCCGGCGAACTGGATGAAGGCGTAGTACACGCCGAGCGTACCGCCAGCGATCGCGCCTGCGTTGGCATTGTTGGGTGCGCCAACGCCCGTGCCGCCGAGCTGCGAGTAAACGGTCGCGCCAGGAGTGGTGCCGCTGCCCGAGTACGCATCCGTGGTCCACGAGAACACCACATCCGCGAAGGTACGAACCACGCCGTATTCGGTCGCGGTGCGCGTGTCGACGTTGAAGTCTTCACGGGCGCGAGTGACGTAGTAGTTCGTCAGACGGTTCTGAGCACCTTGGGTGCTGCTGAAGTTACCGTTGAAATCGGTCGCGTTGATGGCGACTTCGGCGCGCAGATAACCACCCAGCTTGATGCAGGTGTCAGTGCCCGGGATGTAGTAGAAACCGGCACCATAGAGCGAACAGATCCTCACGTACTCGACCGCTTTGGCCTTTACGGGAAGATCAGCCGCTTGTGCTCCCCCAACGGCGAGCAGTGCTGCCGCGGAACCGAGCAAAAGGCCCTTGAACTTCATGTTAACCTCCAGTTGAAGCCCCGTACAATTGCTCGTACAAAGCCGTTTGAGCTACCCGCAAAAACACGTCGAAATTCAACGCGTCCCTGTAACGATGGTCTACTTCAGTGAAAGACCTAAACGGGACGACCTTGGGATGCCCCCCTCCGTCGCACTCACGATAAGAAGCGAAGACCTCCGATCAATCAATGACAGACTGCCTTTGTTGAGGCCTGAATGGCGCGTTTTTGGACGGATGTTGCACAAATATCACTTTTTGCTGAACGGCTACTTTTCACCAATACCTTGATAATACTTACGAAATACCGCCGCTTGACGAGAAGTGCTCGGGGCGTGATCTCGCGCTGGTAGGAGTTCCCCACAGCCTCAATTCTCTCTCTGCGGCTGATCATCTCGGGGAATCAGCCCGACCCCAAGGCCTTGCGCCTTTCGAACGAGGGAGTTTCTTGCGAGGGAGTTTCTTGGCGGAGACCCGAGGCTTTGCCCGAGCGACGCGGAGTCACTGCTCGGGCGGCTGATCTGAGCTAGAGCGTCACTCTTCTAATCAGGACTTCAAGGAGAACCTTCACTTGCAGCGTTGGGCGAAGCAGCCATGTGTTCGGCCTTCTCGTGCGGTACTCATGACCGCTGGCCATAATGCCCTCCGCTGATCAGGTCCCGATTAAAAGCACGCATTCATAGCGGATCACGGCGAGTGCGCCCGCCGTGATCCGGCTGCCCAAATTGCGATCGCCTTGCTTGCTGATACTGCCAAGCTTGTCCTTGCCCCCACTGGAGTTCTGCTTCGGCACGAGCCCGCTCCAGGCCGAGAAGTCCCGCCCCGATCGGAAGGCCACTGGCATCGGCAACCCGCAGGGGTGTCGAACAGCTGTTGGCGTCGCCGATCCAGCTGACTGCCGGGTCCCGGAGGTTGCCCGCGCGTGTCTTGCGTATCTCGGCAGTCAGTTGCGGACACTGAAGGCTCAGATCCCGGAGTTCGCAGATCCTGGAGTTCGATAGGCGCATTATTGCTTGGCATCGATCAAAGGCGACAAGCAAGCGACTGGATGCGATCCCTGGCATCGGTTCAGCACCGGCAACGGCGCTAGTCGCGAGCGAGTTGATGACGGCAGTCTGCTAGCGAACGATGAGATGGCGCACGCGATGAAGCATCAGACAGCTCTGTTGTTCGATCGTCTTGCTCGCCACGAACCGCATGTTAGGCCTTGTGGCCGCCTCGCAAATAGCCTCCGCGTCGGTGCTGTCGTTCTTCTGCCGCTTGACGTGGGGCTTCACATGGACGGAGGCATCAGTTGGACCGTATGCCCCAGGGCCTGCAGCCGGCGCGACCAATAATGCGAGGACGCACAAGCCTCGATCCCCACTGGGCACGCGGCATCTTCTCAAAGAAGGACGGCACGAAACGGCGCTTGAGCTGAAGGCGTACGACCACATGGAATGACGGGTGCCTCGCTATCAGGGCACCCGTCCGAAGTTGATCAACCAAAGTTCATTCTACCTGGCGATTGCAGCTTGGGCCGCGGCGATCTTCGCCTTCACGGCCTCAAGATTGAAACTCGCGCCTTTCTGCATCGGCGGAAACTCGATCGCAGTCATCGCCAGCTTTTCAACCTGTTGTTGAACAAATACGAAGCGCCAGAATTCGTATTTGAACCAGTCGAAGTATTGCTGCGCACCTTCCTTGGTCCCGTTGTTCGGCCAGCCCGTGCGCTCGAACGGATCGAGGCGCAGGTTGGTTATGTAGGGTACATCCGGCTTGCTTTTGTCACCCAACCAGCCCCCAGGCTGGTCGATGAACCGAAACTTGTAGTCATCGATGCGCACCGCGCCGAGCTCGCTTTCGCCGAAGTACCAGATCTCGTGCCTTTTCGACGGCCCCTGACCGGTGATCATATCCATCTGATTATAACCATCGAGATGGCACTTGAACGTGGTTTCGCCGATCTGCTTTCCCTTCTTCAATTCTTCGACGATGTTGGGATTGCCCGCGGCAGCAACAAGCGTCGGGAACCAGTCGAGGCCGGAGATGATGCCATTCTCGACCTTGCCCACCGGCACTTTGCCGGGCCAGCGGATCATTGCTGGGACGCGGAAGCCGCCTTCCATCACCGTGCCCTTGCTCTGCGCGAATGGCGTCTGTCCGCCATCGGGCCAGGTGAACACTTCGGTGCCATTGTCGGTCGTGAAGATGACGATGGTGTTGTCGTCGACACCCATGTCCTTGAGCTTCTTCATGACAATGCCGACGTCATCGTCGAGTTGCGCCATACCGGCTTCATGGATCGTCCAGCCGTTCTTGGAGTTGCGCAACGCCTGATATTTCGGCGACAGATGGGTGACGATGTGCATGCGGGTCGGGTTGAGCCACAGGAAAAACGGTTTGTTCTCGGCCTTCGCTTTATCGATGAACGCCAGCGAGAGGTCGCGAATTTCGTCGTCCACAGTTTCCATTCGCTTCGGGTAGAGCGTTCCGGCGTCCTCGATCCTCTGCTTGCCTACCTTGCCCCAGCGCGGATCTACCGTGGCGTCGTCAACGCTGGTCGCATATGAATGAATCATATTCCGCGGACCGACGGTGTTCAGCAGATCCTGCGGATAGGCGGGATGGGCCGGATCTTCCATCGCATCCAGATGATAGAGGTAGCCAAAGAATTCGTCGAAGCCGTGCACGGTTGGCAAGAACTCGTTCTTATCGCCGAGATGGTTCTTGCCGAATTGGCCGGTCGCGTAGCCCATTCCTTTTAGCGCCTGAGCGATCGTTACGGCCTGCGCCGGCAGGCCTGTGGGAGCGCCGGCTTGGCCAACGGTCGTCATACCGGTGCGGATCGGCAGCTCGCCAGTGATGAAGTTGGCACGACCGGCCGTACAACTCGCCTCGGCGTAATAGTCGGTGAACAGCATGCCTTCGGCGGCGATCTTGTCCAGGTTCGGTGTCCGGCCGGCCATCATGCCGCGGTGGTAAGCGCCAAGATTCCAGATGCCGATGTCGTCGCCCATGATGACGACAATGTTGGGCTTTTGTCCGGCAGACGCAGCTGCGGGTGCTGTCGTCGCCTGCTGCGCTTGGGCAGGGCTCGTCAACCCGACGGCTGCGAGTGCCGAGGCCGCGACGAGAGAGCTGCCGCTCAATAGCAATTCGCGGCGTTTCAATCCTGCGCTGCCTGGCCCGGTAGCGAGCTCTGACTTTTCTGACGCCTTTTTGTCGCTCATGACGATTCCCTTCCTGGTGAGCACGTGAAGCCGAATGACGAGAGCGTCGGCTCGAGGCGGCATGACTCGGCCGGGCAGAGCGACAACAGTATGCGCAAGTACTGCAAGTACTGAAGGCTCTCCACCTGACGAATGTCGACCGTCGCAAGTACAGTTTGTGAGCCGACGCACTAACGAAAATGACCCACGACCCATCCTGGCGGAGTTTCTAGGGATCGACTATGCGGAAACGGCAACCGCTCCAATTGCGAGTCCAACCCGATCATGCGGATGGCTTAGGGGCTGTGCAGGATCGCTCCGTTGCGGAACGAGGTCGCTGAGATGGGTAGATGGCAAGCTAGGCGTTGATCTTCCTCATCAGGATTTTCTCCTGGAGATGCACCGGAATCCAACATGGCTCGCAGACGTATCGATCGGCTCGGCATGACGGGCTGCCGGGCGATAGCGTCGGCAGTAGTTCGGCGCACACAGATGTGAGCCTCCCTTGAGCACTCTCCGGGGAATGCTGATGTTCGGGGTGCGCGGGTCGTAGCTCCCGCCCTCGGCGCCTCCGCGCGGATTCTGCGGAACGCAACAAGCTTTCGGCGCATCGGCATCGTGCTTCGCCGAATACCAGTCGGCCGTCCACTCCCAGACGTTGCCGATCATGTCATAGAGGCCGTAGCCGTTCGGCGGAAACGCGGTCACCGGCGAGGTACGTTCGAAGCCATCGGCTGCGAGGTTCTCGTGCGGAAAATTCCCTTGCCAGGTGTTGGCCATGTGTTTGCCAGCAGGCGTCAGTTCGTCTCCCCACGCGAACTCCGCGTCGCTCAAGCCCCCGCGCGCGCGGCGAATTCCCATTCGGCTTCGGTCGGTAGTTCCTTCCCGGCCCAGTTTGCGTAGGCTTCCACGTCGCGCAAAGCGACGTGAACGACGGGGTGATCTTCCAGCCCACGGATATTGCTGTGACGTCCGTAGGGCCGTCGCCAGTTGGCGCCGAAGGCGAATGTCCACCACTCCCCCCAGTAACGCAGGTCCACCGCCTCTTTGGGCGGAGTGAACACAAGGGAGCCTGCTTTGAGCATCCGCGGCAATGCGTTTGGATAATCCTTCGCGTCGGGAGTGATCTCTGCGAAGGTGACGTAGCCGGTCGCGTTGATAAACTCGCGGAACTGGCGATTGGTTACAGGCGTCCGGTCCATCCAAAAACCGTCCACGGTAACGCGGTGGGCGGGCGCTTCCTCCGGATAGTGCTTGTTTGAGCCCATCCGAAACGTACCGCCTGGTACGTGCACCATCTCTATATGCGGTGAATCTTCAACGCGCCTGGGATCAGACTGGGGGAGCGAAATTCATGTGACTTCCGTCTTGCCGATCACTTCAGTAGCAGAGTGCCCAGCCTGCGCCGCGCGCACTATGCGAATTCGGCAGAATCCCGAAATCCTCGAAGCGAAGACCAAGCCTTAGCTACGAACTCGAAAGGCCAGGATTACCAATCCCGCCCCCTGAATGAGGAGCAGCGCACCAAAGACAACCGGCACGGCCAATGCGGCTGCGATCGGAGACCCTAATAGCAGAAGACCAACCAGGCCGTTGATCGCTCCCAGGATAAGCGGCCCGATGCCGCCACCCTTGAGGCCGGCAATGATCTGCAGGGCGCCCATGACAAGTCCTTGCACGCCGAGAATGAGGATAAGCACAGTAGGCACGGTCAGGGAAGCAACCAAAGGGTGCCTTAGAACGAACAGTCCAGCCAGAACGCCGACAAGCCCGCTAAGCAGGGACCATATCCACGGAGTCGAGCGATCGACGAAGACCTGAACCAGCGCAAGGAGGCCGGTGATAAGCCAGTAGAATCCCAGGAAGGTTGTGAGCGCCAGGATTGTGGCTCCGGGCTGAGTGACAAGCATAAGGCCAAGAATGATACCGGCAAAACCCTGCAGCAGGAAAACCCACCAGATGCTCGGCTGTTGCGGAAGGATAGCGATATTGGTCATGACGAGCGGGCTCCCTCTGCTAAATGGCTGGCGGCAATCGCTGCGGCTTGAGCAGCTCAGCGATGTCGAGCGCGGCTCGACGCCAGCTCACAGTATCCAAAGTGACCGGCTTTTGGGCCGGCCACCAATGTTGGATATCGGCAGGCGTCGTTACTCGCTCTGGTGACCGGACTTCTTCATCTCTGCGAGGATACCGTCGAGGTTATAGGTCTCCGGTGCCTGCATCGGAGGGAAGTCCTTGTACGAAAAGAGCTCCTTTTCCCAGAGCAGCTGGCCGAGCGGCAGGATATTCCAGTCATAGAGATAGGCCGTGCTCGGAGAGCCGATCGAACCGGCATAGCCCAGCAACGATTTGGCATCGGAGCCGACCGTCTGCTCGAATGGGTCACGCTTGATGTTGGCGACCTGCGTCCAATGGAAGCTCTGCGCTCCGAACAGCCCGCCGGTCCCGGTGTCCGGCACCATCGTGTAGTACATCTTCCAGTTCTTGTAGCGTACCGCCGATGGCTGCGCGCCGGTGTAGTAGAAGAAGACTTCGCGCGCCGACTTGTCCGTGCCTTCGAGATAGGCGCGCTGATCGACGCCGTCCAGCGTCGTCTTGACGATGCCGGGATAGCTTCCGGCCTCGATCTGCTTCTTCAAAGCGTCGCCCTTCGGGCCGCCGGCGATGTCGACCAGCGTCGGCAACCAATCAAGTGAGGACATCATTTCGCTCTTGACCGTGCCCGGCTTGATGTGGCCCGGCCAGCGAACGACCAGCGGGGCGCGCATGCCACCTTCCCAGGTGGTCAGCTTGCCGCCCTTGAAAAGGGTGGTGCCGCCGTCGGGAAAAGTGATGTTCTCGGCGCCGTTGTCGGTGGTGAAGACGACGATGGTGTTGTCGAGCTGGCCCATGTCTTCGAGTTTCTTGAGAACATAGCCGATATTGTCGTCCATCTGCTTCATGCCGGCCTCGTTGAGGCCCCAGTCCTTGCCACCGGGCTCGCCGATCATCGCCTCGTATTTCGGTGGCAGCACGGTCGTGATGTGCATGCGCGCCGGGTTGTACCAGACGAAGAACGGCTTGTTGGTCTTCTTGGGATCGTTCCGATCAAGATAGTCGATGACCTTGGCCGAGATTTCTTCGTCCACGCTTCGGGATCGATCGAGCGTCAAGGGACCTTCGTCCTTGCAGGTCTGGTTTGCTTGCGAGCCGTCTGATGATCTGCACGCAAGCACTGGCCGCGGCGGCGTCAAGCACGTCGTTGTTCGAGGATCCACGGCACCTGGGACTTCGGTGAGACCCGGGACCGGGGTTGCTTTGCACGGAGGCGCAATGCCTTGCACGGTCGGGCTCTTGTTGATGTCCGGGAAACTCACCCCCTGCATCGCGTCGAGGTGATACAGGTAACCCCAGAACTCCTGGAAACCATGCGCAGTTGGTAGCGCCTCGGGATTGTCACCAAGGTGATTCTTGCCGAATTCGCCGGTGTTGTAGCCGAGGTCGAGCAAGAACTTGGCAACGGCGGGGGTGCCAGGCCGCAACCAGGACGGGCTGCCGGGTAGCTGCGGGGGAATCATGCCGGTGCGAAGGGGATGCATGCCGGTGAAGAACGCGTTGCGGCCGGCGGTGCAGCTCTGCTCGGCATAGTAGGTCATGAAAAGCGCACCGTCATTTCCGATGCGGTCTATGTTCGGAGTCTCTCCCACCATCAAGCCGCGATGATAGATGCTCGGCTGCATGATGCCGATGTCGTCGCCCATGATGAAAAGGATGTTGGGCTTTCCGGCTGGCGCCTGTGCGAAGGCTGGCAGGGTCATCGCAGGCAAACTGACGGCCGCCAAGGCCGCCCCTGAGACCAGCATCCGTTTTAAGCTTTTAGTGATCGTCATAGCTCCGGCTCCTACTCTCACGATGTGTGAACGGCAGACTTTTCGAAGTCTGGAGGGCGGCCGCAGAAAGCGAAATGAATTGGCCGCACTCGCAGAGCTTTCCGCTTGCTGACGTGGCTAGTCTTCCAAGCTCTCTCAGATGGGGCTATGCGAATTCGGCAGAGCGCTTGTAAATTATTCCGCTTTGTCGGAAACGCGGCGCAAAGTTGACGAAGGTGTTTCACCGAAAGCGTCACGGTAGGCCACCGCAAAGCGGCCTAGTTCGGTGAAGTGATGATTTCGCGCAATCTCTGAAACACTGGCCGATTCCGGATCGGCGCAACTCAATGCGGATCGCGCCCTATTCAACCGCCGCAACAGGTAATACCGGCTTGGACTAACGCCCAGAAATTCTGCGCAGCAAACTCGCAACGTGCGCTCCGGCACTCCGATCGTGCTGCAGAGCTCGGACAGGTTCAAATGAGGCTCGCTTCGTCGCGCCAAACACTCTTCGAAGCGAAGCATGATATCGGCGTGGCGCAGCCTGGAATTCGAGAGCCCATCGGCATGCCTGGTCGACAGGCATTTGACGAGTGCATGGAGCAACTCGCGCTCGAGCAAGGCCGCACCGGCTTTTGAAATGAATTCTCCAGCCCTTTCAGCGAGCTGACACGCTTGGGAAACCAGGCCCAACAACACAGCAGTGGCGCCGTCTCCAGGAACCAAGACGTAGCCCTGTGATGGCGCTCTAATTGTTTCACCAATCAGAGTTTTGCTGCATGCGATCAGCTGATCTGGCGGCAGAGATAGCATGTACCAGTCCCCTTCTCCGACGGTTCGCTGGTGCGCTTTCTGCCCAAGGGAATGGAAAATCAGATCGCCAAAATTCAAGCCCAAGCCGCAATAGATCAGGCTCCGCGTCCGATTCGTCGAAAACGAGATGTGCACATGGGCCGGCGGCAAGGTGAGGAAAGCGATGCGCGGAAGGTTCTCTCTCCCTCTCAACACGTTCAGGCAGCCAAGATCCAAATGGGTCAGTTGCCCCTTGAACGCTCCATTCGATGTAATAAAGAGCTCGACCTTCGCCGCTCCAATCGCCGCACCGTAGGCGTCTGGACTAGCGAAAGTCGCCATTCCGTTCTGGATCATCCAAATCGTCTCGTTCGAAGACGGCCGCCGCCGCCGGCCCAGGCGGGCCCCAGCATGGTAGATCGGCAACGATCCGCCTATGCAGCTTCGGAAGCGGAATGTACTCGGTTGCGACTATTGGTTTCCTGGCTCCCCCTCGGGGCGACTGGCGCTATGCCCCAAGTGTTGCGCCGAGACATCAGCCGCCAAGAGTTTGCTGTTTTCTGCCGATTTTGCATAGCTTACGACCGAACCGCAGATAGCATAGGAGAACAAGGTACCGGGGAGCGGGCAGATGCGGCGTGATGGTTCGATCAGGGACTTCGGGCTCGGCGCGGGTACGATCTGTGCGATGCTGATCCTCACCACCCAAGTGTCCCGCGGCGACGAAAGCGGCATTTCGTTCTGGCTACCCGGCCAGATCAGCAGTCTGCCGGCGGTCCCGCAGAGCGCGCCGGGCTGGTCGATGGGGACCGTCTATTATCACACGAGTGTTGCAGCTTCCGGTTCAGTCGCTGCGGCAAGAGAGATTCAGATCGGGAGGCTCGCGCCGAACGTCAATGTCAGCCTCAACGCGAGCCTGCATGCGCAAGCCGATCTTTTGCTATTAAACCCGACCTACACCTTCGGCACACCCGTCCTTGGTGGCCAATTGGCAATGGGAGTAACGGGCATATTCGGCCGGTCGGCTGCGACCATTGATGGAACGCTGACAACCAGCGTGGGAGGATTTGCGGCAACGCGAATGGGGAGCATCGGTGACTCGATTACGTCCGTCGGCGATCTCTACCCGATGATCACGCTGAAATGGAACTCGGGCGTTAACAATTATATGACGTACATAACCGGCGATATTCCGGTCGGCGCTTACGATCCAAGTCGCATCGCGAACATCGGGATCGGTCACGGCGCCATCGATGCTGGCGGCGGCTACACGTACTTGAACCCGGCTACGGGTGTGACGCTTTCAGGCGTTGCGGGATTCACTTACAATGTCAAGAACCCCGACACGCAGGTTCAAAGCGGAATTGATTTCCATTTCGACTGGAGCACAGCGCAATTTCTTTCGAAACAGGCTTTCGTGGGCTTGGTCGGCTACGCTTATCAGCAAGTCTCAGATGATACCGGCGGACATCCACTGCTTGGCGGCTTCAGATCTCGCGTTCTTGGTATGGGGCCCCAGTTCGGATACATTTTCCCCGTCGGCGACATGCAGGGATATCTGAACATAAAGGCATACGGAGAATTTGATGCGGCGAACCGGCCGTCTGGTTGGAATACGTGGCTGACGTTTGCAATTTCCCCAACGGCGGCAACGGATGCGAAGCCGACTCGGCATCTCGTGACGAAGTAGTGATCGGGACTTCGTGACGGCTTCGCTTCTGCACGCGTCCCTTAACTCACCATCAGGCAGTTAGGTGACTTCTGCTGTTGAGCTTTGACGAAACGTCTGCCAGCCCGTTGATCGCTTCAAGGCTCAACGCGTGATTGCCTCGCTCGTTTGTGTCTTGCGCAAGCCTCGCAAGGTGGCTTCGCTACCGACGTGCGTCAACTCCGCAGGTTTCGATCGAGAACAACTTCTTCCCAACGGATCGAATTGAACCGAGGCTTTGATGCACAGTCGGCTGAAGGCAACCGCGGGAACTCAGCGCGCATCGAAGGAAAAGATCACTTTCCAATCTTTCTTCATGTCGATCACAGTCCACCGGTTTGCAGCAGCCGCGTCCAACGCCACGTCGAGCCGTCCAAAATGTGACTGTCGATCATAGGCGTACTCGCGCGCTGCGTCAGTGTGATGAACTATAGCCCCAAGACGCAAGCCATCGCCGCCGATGGTGGTCCATTGAAGCATTTGCAGATCGCCGTCTGAGTTTCCGAATGCAGCAATGGGACGACGGCCAACAAACTCGTAGATTCCAACGGGCTTGCCCGCCTTGTCGTCGATGAAGTTCACCTCCGGCAAACGGAATAGCGTAGGAATGCCATCGCGCATTTCAAATTTGGTCTTGATAGATGACCCTACCACTTGTTCCGGAGGAACCCCGTACACTTTGTCCGTCCATGGACGCATAAACTCGACGCCGCCGCCGGACACTATATAGGTCTTGAAGCCGTTCGCCCGAAGATAGGAAATCAACTCAAGCATCGGCTGATAGACCAGTTCAGTGTAAGGCCGCCGGAATCGCGGATCGCGCGCCGTGGCGAGCCAGTCCACCACAATCTTGGAGAATTCGTCAGTCGTCATGCCGGCGTGGGTCAGCAGGATTAGATCCAGCAGGCTGCGCTCGCTGAAGCCGGTCAGAGCTTGCATATCCCCTGCAAGTACCGACTGGAAAGGCTCTGTATACTGCCATTCCGGATGCAAGGGCGCCAGAGCCCTTACCCGATCGAGCGCGAATGCCAGTTGAACATACATCGGCTGCTCAACCCAAAGCGTGCCATCGTTGTCGAAGGTCGCAACACGTGCGGCGGCCGGCACGAATTCCGAGCCGCCTAGTGTAGTGACTCGACGCACAAAATCCACGATAGCCTGTTTCGTCGGCGTGTCGTTCCATGATGGGAGGGGATCGCTTTGGGCAAACGTGGGCACCAGGCAGATCAGGTTCAGCAACAGACCCAATGTGGCGCCGGCAATCGCGCTCAAAAATTTGCGCCTCATAGCTCACACTCCAAGTGCCGACAAATTATCGGGACTCCCGACTTGGTGGAGTTTGAATGAGCCGGATGTTCACCGTCTATGCAATTTCGGCAGACCTTCTGCATAAGCACGCCTGAGCTACCAGCGACGGAGCGGCCTCTCGACAATGCACGAACAGTGGCGAACGTCGCGCAACGAGGCGGGTTAGCGTCACCTCGGATCGGGCCGGAACCTGTCGCCAAGAACTTGCGCCGGTCACGCGATGGAACGTGACGTTCGTCGGCGAGCCGGGCTTTATCTGAAACTCAAGATACGAGCTGTGAAGGACGATCTATATTTCTCGATCGGAAGTCCTCACGACGCCGTAGGGTGGCGAGCGGCGGTTCGCCAAACAAGTTGCGATAGGCAACTGAAAAGCGGCCCAGCTCCCAGAAGCCATGCGTGGTGGCGATCTGGGTGACCGTTGCACAGTCGGGTGCTGCTTGTCCCAAGGCGCGGTGAACAAGATGCATCCTCCGCAAAGTGAGGTAGCGAATCGGGCCCATACCCAGATGCTCCTCGCAGACAACTCGCAGCGTTCGTTCCGCGACCCCGATCGCGGAGCATATTTCATCCAGGTACAAAGGAGTATTTGGGTTCGCATCTATAAAGTCTTCGAAGCGCGCGACGATAGTCCCGTGTCGCAGCCCGCCATCTTTCGATGCCGAGACGTTGCAGTCAGCCACACATCGCAGCAGAGCGTAGACCAATTGGTGCTCGATTGCGCGGATTACCTCCGGAACCTCCAGAAGCTCGGGGGCGGTTTTGGCAAAGGCTCCGGCGATCGCATGCAGGTCCAGAAATCGTTTCATCAGGTCCGGGGCAGGCCTCAGGAAACGCGTGCGCTGCTGTGGATCGAACTCGAAACCCATCATCGAACTGCACGCTTCAGCAAGCTCCTTCACTGCAAGCGACACTCCGCCGAGGCGATATTTTCCCGTCGTCACCACATGCTGCATGTCATGATCGTGCGCGCACAGATCACCCAGGGAGAATAACCGGCCTCGATTGTACACCTCTGGCTGATCTTCAGTGAGGAAAGTAAATACCTTGCGAGTTGCCGTGACCCTGCCTCTGTGTATACGCGGCAAAGTTTCCTCGAATCGCTGCATCCACAGTCGATCCAATGTCACTTGCGTTAGCTGGGATCTGAATTCGCCCTTCGCCGTCGGGAATATCTCTATGTCGGCCGAACGGATGCTCGCTGCGTACTGAGCCGGGTCAACGAAATTGAGGACTTTAGTCCGATTCACTTTGAGCTCCACCAAATACGCCGGTACACGCTCAGCGAGCAACACTATCTGTTTCTAATTCAGCATGTCAGGAAAATCTATGCAGTATCGGCAAAAATCATTTTCCGTCGATATGCTGAAATCGCATAGGCGGCCCGAAGCAAAGATGACAACTTCTCAAAGCGCGCACAAAAAATTTTCCGGAACCGCCCGGTCTGAATTGATTTGAGATCATATCAAATGCGACCGGCGAAGAGGCCAGATGCGCGAAGAGCGATTGACCGCGGCCGAGTGCGAGGAAATCGAGGCGGCGATGCGCGACGATGCTGCATTCCTGCCACCGGGATCAATTGCACGAGAGAAACTGTTGCAGCTGGCGGAAGCGTACCGGGTTCTCGCCGGTCTCAAAAGAATAGTACGTCGTCAAGTGAATTGATAGTTTCCCATGTACCGACCGCATCGCACCATTAGAACGGTTGCCGCAGCGCAGGACTTCTCCTGCTGTTGCGCGTCAGGGAATGCGAATGGCGACCTGGTCGTTCGTCTGTGGACTCTTCTCCCGAAGCAACAGCGGCGATGGGCTTGGTCATAGGCACTCGAGCTGGTTCGATGACCTGAGTTTTTCCGGAATTGCATAGCCGGCCTGAGCGCTGAATTTTATGCTGACCAGCCAGCGACTCCCACGAACCCACCTGGAGAACACTTGTGCAAACGTCAATCTTGCATCGCCCGGGCCGCGAGAGCCGATCGTTTCATCTCCCGACAGGCTTTCCACGGTTAGAGGAATGCTCATGATCACTGCTCGCTTGCTCCCCATCATTCTCGTCCTTGTACATGCGCTGCCGTCAGTTGCTATCGCCAAAGAGGCGCACGACCGCACCGTGTCAGTTCGCGATACTCGGCCCGCTCCGCGCCTGAGAACGAGCACCGTCGCTCGACAGGATTTGTTTGATCGCCGTAACCCAAATAACGCTCGTGCAGACTGGCCCAGTCCGCCTGCTCAACCCGGACAGTTCTGAGGGTAGCAGATCTCATCTGGCTGACGCCGGTACGCCAAGGGGTGATGCCAAGTTCTGGTCCAGTCTTCTTTGATTGGCCGCTAGGGCCGAGGCCCATCGGCCGAAAGTGCATAGCAAACGGCCCTTGTTTGTTGTGATCTCGAGCGCAGAACCCGATCGCTTCATCATTTCTCAGAGAGTTCCAGATGCGCAAAATAGTTCTTTTCGCGACAACGATCCTTTTAGCTACGAGCTCGCATTCTCGGGCCCAAACAGACCTCACCGCCTACGCCGATGCCAACGGATACATCGACGTCCAAACATTGACCTGCGCCGCGCTCGCGGGCACCTGGCAGGGAGACGCCGATCGGCTCACGACTTGGTATAGCGGCTGGTACAACGGCCTCGCCAAGAAGCATTACCTCAATATAGCGAGATCGAAAGAGCTCGAGCATGAGGTGATCGTCTACTGCAAAGCAAATCCTCAAATACGCATCATTGAGGCCATTGACGTCATGCTCAAGCAAGAGAGGCTCTCGGCCGGTTTCAAATGATATTGCTCTTGACCGCAACTTTTTAGATCGAGCTGGAGCACGCGGTTTTTGCGAAACGGCCTTCGTCCCGGATTCGGCATCAGGATTGGTCGGCAGAGAAAATAGATCTCGATCGCCGGAATTGCATAGTCAAACCTATAATGCTCTTCCATGGTTGCCCGGAGAGCGCGACGCCTTCCGCAAATTCTGGAAGCAATAACGTCGACGAAAGAGGGGGCGATATGACGAGCAAGACGAAGGCTGCCGCGCTTGCGGGATTTTTGGGCGTTTCAATCGCGTTCGCAGGCATCGCCGGCGCGTTTGGGCAGGCTGCTCCGACGTCATCCTCGATAAAAACGATTGGCACCCCTGCCGCGGCTGTCAAACCGGAAATCGTCCCGTCTTTGTTCGTGATGAACTCCCGCGGAGCGACACTGCAGGGAGATAACCTCGTTCTGACTGGCGTCACGCCGAGCTCGATCATCTTCGCAGATCGCCCAATACGAGCTGCCGGTCACCAGGCCACTGCCGACGTGATCGCAGAATGGGGCTCAGGAGAGGACAGCTTCGCCAAGAACCCACCCAATGCGACAGTGTCCGTTTTAGCGAAGGACGGCTCAGTGAAGGATGCGGTGGTGGTGCTGAAGAACCCGAAGCTCGAGGGTGACAAGCTGACTTTCACCGTGCAGACCCTGGAAGGTGATCTCGCCGGCGCCGATGGAGCGGCAGCGGTCTTCATCGATATTATCGGGCGGCCCCTGACGCCGCTATCGTTTGCCGGAGTTGCTCGCCGTTCCGCATTCCGCGGCGCAATGTACGCGGGCGCCGTAGGGGCCGCCGCATATGGAGCGGCCGCTTATGCCGCGCCCTACTATCGTCCCTATCCGCCACCTCCGGCATGCGGCTACTATCCCTACCCGCCTTGCTACTGAAGACCGCAGCTCCGCAACAGACAATTCGTTGCCTTCGACGCTCGGCGCCCTTTGCCGGATGCGCTTGATCGCGGCATCCGAGTGGCCCCCCGAATGCTCCTTCAAAATTCCGTCCGAAAACTTGGCGGCAAACTTGGCGGCTTCGACTCATAAGGACCAGCTCATGTGGCGTTTGGCACGTATCGCTCTCCTCGCCACCACGACCGGCGCTGTTAGCGCATCGGCATCTGCTGCCGACCTCCCGGGCCGAGTGGAGTCCCTCGCGCCGGTCGCCTATGCGCCTGCATTTTCATGGACCGGCTTCTACGTTGGTGGCGAGCTGGGGTGGATACAAACAAACCCCCAATACACGACCGGCGCGCTACTGCTCGGTGCTCCGTTCCTGCTCACATCCGGATCGCGTAAGGATGGCCTGACATATGGAATGCTCACTGGCTATAATTACCAGGTGGGTCAGTTGGTGTTGGGCGTCGAAGGTGATTTTCAGGGATGGACGGTCGGCGCTATACGCTACACCGCAATCACCGGCGATTTCCTTACGGCGCATAGCAAATGGGGCGGCTCGATACGCGGGCGGCTCGGCTACGCTGCCGATCGCGCCCTGCTCTATGTGACGGGTGGAGCGGCGTTCGCATCCATCGAGACCTCGATTCCCTTTACCGGTATTTCAGTCGGCGGCGACGGCACGCGCGTGGGCTGGACGATCGGGGCCGGGCTGGACTACGCCGTCACAAACAACTGGTTCACAGGGCTCGAATATCGCTACTCACAGTATCAATCCAGATCCTTGGTGTATCCAATACCGGTTCTTAATCTTGGCATCATCGGGTTCAAGCAAGAGCTGAGCAACAACCAGGTCACGGCTCGCCTGGGCTATAAGTTCTGAATCGTTTTCGACCCTGGCTAAGCCCAAATCGAGTAATTGCAGCAACGCGGGATTTCGTCATGCTCAAACATCTAGGCACGCTGTTGCTCGTGGGGCTCGCCACGCTGTTCGTATCACCTGCGGTTGCCCAACAGCCGCCTCCCGGAGTTAGCGTCGGTACCCTGACGTGCAAAATGGCGCCTTCCATCGGCTTGCTCTTTGGATCCCGCCAGCGGATGGCATGCCGCTTCGCACCCAACGGCCCCTATCCGCCAGAAGCATATCTTGGCGTGATGGGCACTATTGGTATCGATATCGGGATCACGGCAGGCGGGGCGATGGCATGGGGCGTCTTTGCACCAACGGCAGGTCCACGACGCGGATCGCTATCCGGCACCTATGTGGGTGCGAGTGGCGCCGTCGGCGTTGGCGTCGGCGTCGGCGCCAATCTGCTGTTCGGTGGAACGGGTCGTTCAATCGCCTTGCAGCCGCTCTCCCTCGAGGGCTCGGTCGGAATCAATTTGTCGCTTGGAGTTTCAAGCCTCACGCTTTCCTTGGCGCAATGAATTACAGCCAAAGAGCATCCCTCAGCGTTCATCACGAGCCTGCAGCCAGTTCAACGACCGCGCGGTTCGGAGCCAGTCATCAGAGGACGTATCGATGAGAATGACAGTCAGATCAATTATCATCCTTGGGGCTTTCCCGTGGCTCGCCATTTCGTCGATTGGCACGGCTTCCGCGCAGGCAGACGTCGGAAAGGCGCTTTTGGAAAAGCTGACCGCCAGGGTGGCAAAGCTTGAGAGCGCCTGCGCAAGCGATATCAAGAAATACTGCAAAACGGTGACGCCTGGTGAAGGGCGCATGATTTATTGCATGCAAGCCCATGAAGACAAGATTAGCCCCAAATGCGCGTTCGAACTCGGGGAAGCCACGACAAGCGTGCAAACGACGGCAGACGTTCTGAAAGACACTGTGATTGCATGCAAGGCCGAGATAAGCGGACCGTGCGGAAAAATATTGCCCGGCCAAGGTCGAATGGCTGCTTGTCTGCTGTCGAATAAATCGACAGCGTCTGCGGGTTGCGTCGAAGCCATTCAGAAGATCGAGTCCATGGCCGCTCAATAGCACGGCAAGCGCGTAGCATCTGTCAGGGATGGCTGTCTCTCCTCCCGTGTACTACGCGGCATGGTCGATCGGGCCTGAAAGGCGACACTGCCTCGCGGAGAAGCGGCCATGAACAAGGGACGGGAGCCACTCTTGTTCTCCTGAATACAAGATCCTTCGCTGACGCCAACACATCAATTCAATTCGCCCGGAATCAACTTTTTGAAGTTCACCGGGGCTCGATAACTGTCTTCGCGGCGAGTCTTGCACGCTTGCAGCACCGGACGATTTTGACGCGGGCGTGCAAAGTTATCGCAGGTGATGAATTTTCGGGATTGGAGTTAGAATACCTGGTCCGTCTAAGCCCGACACTTATGTCACGATTGCAACAACAGCATGAACTGATTGGCAAGATGGCCGTCTGCGACATCGCTCGTCCGGCAATTCGACGTTTCCGATCATCGGTCTGAGTGGGTAGAATTCTCGGCCGGGCAAATTGATGGGCTGCGACTGAGATCGTTGGGGGGAATTCCCACCCCTCAGTTCCGCCGCAAGCCTTGAGGATGAATTCCGAGCGAGGAGACTGGCAACAGCATCACATCGGGCAACGCGAATAGCTCAAAGTTAAGTCCGGCATTCCCGGGAAAATTCTTACGATAGTGTTGTCGTCGACGACTTTCGCGCTGATTGAACATTCGATGCCATGATGTCATTCGCACATCTGGCGATGATATGAAGAACATTTCCATCTTCTTTCCGCCTGCTGACGGTACAGGTCTGCATTTGACCCCGAATCTTGTCTCCCTCCAGGATGAACCCACCGCCGTACTGGTCCGAATCCCGCCGAAAGGAAATCGCACCGTCCTTCTTCATGAAAACTTGGCCGCAAGACGAGGGAGAAGTGGCCCACGAACCGGTGATTTCGAGCGCGTTCGCCGGAATGGCGAGGGCAGACCAAGCAACAGCAAGCGTCGCAACGAGGAGGCATGCTCTGCGCTTCATATGATTCTCCACGTTGCTAAGTGTCCCCCAAATCCGGCGGCGGATCACCATTCAGGAGAGACTACGGGAGATCGCTGGTTTCCGGCTATGCAGTTTCGGCAGGAAGAGAGGGTTCAGTCGACCGGGCAATTATCGCGGCGGTTTCCGCGCGCTGGCCGTAGAGACCTTGAATTCGGGCCATCGAGAGTATGGAAGGCGAAACGGGACGGCCGATTTCGCATAGTCGTCACGATGCGCAGTTCCTAAGATCGAGGCTGTTTGCGTAAGCCAAGCTGGGGCGGCATGCTCGCCAGGTGGCATCAGAGCGTTGTCGGAGTTCGGACGTTGGACAAGCTACGGAGGCGCTGGGGGATGTCGTTCGGGAGAGGGCAATGGTGGCTTGCCGTTTTTGGCGTCGGTGCACTCGGCTATCTGCTGGTGGCGTACGTCTTGGCCCCTTCCTTCTGGAAGCACCACGAACACGAACCCGGGCTGGCCGATTTACCCGAGGTAACTCGCACAGCAGACGGCATTCCCGGCGATGCACTGAATGTCGGGTTGGTCGGCGACGCCCAAGATATTGCCCGCGCGATGCATGCCGCGGAATGGTTTCCCGCAGACCCTATCACTCTGCGCACAAGCATTGAGATCGTGGGTAGCGTCATTCTCGACCGGCCATACCGCGACGCGCCGGTCAGCCCACTGTTCTACGACGGAAAACGAGAGCAGCTCGCTTTCGAGAAACCGGTGGGAAGCAGCGCGGACCGTCGTCATCACGTTCGACTGTGGAAAGTTCTCGAGAAAGGGACCAGCGGGCGACCGGTCTGGCTTGGCGCGATCACCTTTGATCGGGGAGTTGGAGTGAGCCGCGACACCGGTCAAATCACCCATCACATCGGGCCGGATATTGACGCTGAGCGAGACCTTCTGATGCACGACTTGCGAGCCGCCGACATGGTTGAGGCGTTTTTTAAGGTTTCCGGAGTTGGACCGACACTATTTGCGCGGAATGGCGAGGGAGATCCTTATTACACCGACGGGGAAATCGACGTGGCGCGCCTTGTCGTCGACGGTCACAAGAGCACGCAACCACCAGGAGCCTTGCCAGCGCCGGCCTTGATAGCCCTAAAGGACACGGTCTGGCATGCTGTGAGTGCCGGCGTCGCCAAATAAAAGCGGACGCCCCGTCCTGTGCTCGATGTCGATGCTCTCGGGCCTTGCAGATAAAGAAGAGCCTCAAGACCGTCATGCGCAAATACAAAGTTCACCGCTCCGTCGCGAATTGCTTGCGGAATCTCGGCAGGACCAGCGCCTCGAGCTCTGGCTCCTGGCACCCGCTGACCAAGCCTGGATGGTGAAGAAAGCTTCGTCGTTTCACATAAATCCTGGGTTCCGAGGCAGGTACTGGGCCCAACTGCCGAAATCGCGTGAGGACATCAGCAACATCGGAAACTTGATCCGCATGCCGTGCTCGAACGCCGTCGTCAGGGCAGCTTCGCTCGCACCCGGTAGAAATGCCGATACTTGCGGTGCGCCACTCTCGACGGCCAGGCGTAGCGCCGTCCTGAAGGCGGTGGCTGCGGCGCCGGACTGCAGGACCGCGACCGGTCCGATATGGCCGCCGGCATCGACGTAAACGTAGCCGGCCCAATCATCTCCGTCGTACAGGCTGAAGCCTCGCATCCGGCTGTCGTTGATAAGATAGCGATGGTGCTTCTGGCGAGATACTCCAAGCACCCGCTCGTCCGCCTGCACGAGGCGGGCCAGGGTCGAGGCGTCTTGGTCGAGCGGAGCGCATCTGAACTGCGGCCCATTCATACGATCGATCAAACGCTCTCGGGGCACGCTGACGCTGTAGATCGGAAACCGTGGAAACAGTCCGTGACGGATGTAGAGCCCCTGCGACACGGCATTGAAGGCAAAAGTGATCAGAACCCTGTTGGAAGCGCCGGACTTCTTGGCGTGATCTAGCGTCCGTTCGATCAGCTCGTTGCCGATACTCCCACCCTGGCGGTCAGGCGATACGAAAAGCTGCGCCAGAAACCAGATATCGCCGCAGACCCAGCTCCAAGCAAAGCCGAGGATCCGGCCCTCGTCTTCCGCGACCCAGAGACCGTCGGGATCGTCCCTCAGGGAGAACAACTGAAAATTCGGCGGACTCGCTGCGGCCATGGACCCAAATCCATGGCGGCCCGTGAGATCGTTGATGCTGGCGACGACAAGCGCATCGGCGAGCTCCAGGTCCTCCGCGCGGGCGGGTCGGCAAACCATTGTCATCGAACGACTCCACGATCACGGGGACTCCCGAAAGGTCCGAATACCTAATGCCGCCGGATCAGTCTCCACAGCGTTAGGGACGCAGAAAGCCTCACCCGAGGGCTTTCCGCCACGCAAGACCGGACCGCCGGAGGCCAGTGGGCGGACGCCGCCTCAAGCGACCTCGCCGGCAGTCAAGGCACAGACGCATCCGGCCCCTGGAGTCGGAGCGCTCAGCTCAGAACCATTCGCCCGGGGTGTATTTGTCGACGATCAGAACAGAGAGGGACAGCAGCAGGCCCAGGCCACTAAACAGCGCCACCGAAAGCGCGGTATCGATGTCGGCGATCGATTTCGCGGACACGCGGGGCAGCAGCCATGCAATCGCAGCGTTCATGTCACTCTCCGGTGAAGACGGCCAAGACCCGACGCCCACCATAACAGCAGGCGTTCGTTTCAGGATGACTTCGTGGGATTAACGAAACGGCTTCTCGATGCAGCGAAAACGCCTGTCGATCCGTTCCCCGACCACCGCTGCGAAAAGATGGTTGCGCGGTGTCGGCAAGCTTGTCAGCGCTCGATCGTACCGGTTCGCAGTATCTTCTTTTGCAGGAGCATAACTCCGTACAGCAGCGCCTCGGCGGTAGGCGGACAGCCCGGGACATAGATGTCGACCGGGACGATCCGATCGCAACCGCGCACCACCGAATACGAGTAGTGGTAATAGCCGCCGCCATTGGCGCACGATCCCATCGAGATCACATAGCGCGGCTCCGGCATCTGATCGTACACCTTGCGCAATGCTGGCGCCATTTTGTTGCACAATGTGCCGGCAACAATCATCACGTCGGACTGGCGCGGCGAGGCACGCGGGGCAAAGCCGAAGCGTTCGGCGTCGTAGCGTGGCATCGCCATCTGCATCATTTCGATCGCGCAGCAGGCGAGACCGAAGGTCATCCACATCAGCGAGCCGCTACGTGCCCAGGTAATCAGATTGTCTGCGGACGTGACCAGAAACCCCCGGTCCGACAGTTCGTGGTTCACTTCACGAAAGAAATGATCGTCCGCGCCTTGCGTGCCGGCATAGCGATGGACGGTCCCGACCGGCGCGGTCGTCGTGGCTGAATGCCCGCTTTGCATTATGAGTTGAATCTTGCCCATGCAAATCTCCTGCTGGCCCAGCACTGGCGGCGCACCGCCTGGTTCAATGAGCAAATCGGTCGAAGCCGAGAAGCAGGGCCAACACTGCAGCTCCCGCCAAGCCTGCGATAAAGATCGCGCGGCGCAGGGGAGTGCGGAGAATGATCTCGCCGCCCCTGGCCTTCTCGGCCGGATAGGGCGCCGTCTGGCGTTCGTTCCTTTCTGTCATCGCTGGATCGGCTCGGTTTCCATGCATCCGATTGGTTTTCGAGAAATGCACGCCGCTCTCGCGCTCTGTGGGGCCAAATCAAAGCAAGGCGAAACGTTCCAGGCCGGCCGGCTCAAATGTCGCCGGCCGGCAACCTGTTCCTCTTGATGCCGCGCGAGACTGCGCGGGTGCTTAGATGAACGCCCCTGGATAATGGGACGTGCATGCCATAACCCAAGTGATCGCCTCGCGATCATATTCATCGCCTGATCGCCAGCTTTCAAAAAATGTGTTTAGGCGCTCGACGCGCTCGGGCCAGACATGCGTCGCTTGCAGACCCAGGGAAACGCCGAAATTGGTGAAGGCGAACTTTGTGTCGCGCAGCGACGGCGCCCGACTGAAATAGCCCGGAGGATCAATCCACATCGTGTCGAGCGACCGCAGTGCGCGTTGCGCTTGCGCGATGGCCCATGACTCTTCAGGAAAGAAGTGAGCGAGCCACAGCATCATACCGAGCGCCAGGTCCTGGTCGATTTCGAGCCCGCGATAGGTCTGCTCGATCATGACGCTCATTTCCGCGATCTCGGACCTGAGTACATCGCTGTCGAGCAGCCGGTAACTGATATAGCCGTCATATGCATCCATGGCGCCCAGACCATAGCCGGGATAGGGACCGCTCAAATCTTCTTTCATTTTCCAGACCACACCGCGGTCGGGGATGACGAATGCCCGATGGATGTCGCGCGCCAACGCAATGCCGCGTTCACGGTATTCAGGCTTCACATCGCCCAGCCGTGCCAGCGCAAAAAGCCACATCGCGAGGTAGTGAAAGTACTGTCCGTCGCGGTCGGCGGCCTCGCCGATGCGCAGCCCGCGCGAACGGCCGAGTACGCGCTCCACATCGCTCACCAGCCGTTCGGCTTCGTCCAGCCAGCGGCGCTCGCCCAGTTCGCGGTAAAGCGAGACATACAGCACTACCCCAAAGGCATCAGTCCAGAGATAACGCAGGCCGTTCGGCCAGATCCGCTCGGCCCGCATCCAATCGAGCTTTTCCAGCACATAGCCGATGTCCCGCAGCATCGGGCTACAAGCCGAATGGATAAGTGTCGGGCACGCCGGCCTTGGCGTGCTCCGGTCCTAGCGGCGTAACCGCCGAGGTCTCATCGAACCAGACGAAGGCGTCGAATTGCTGCGGTAGCGAGGCATTGGCGTAGTGGCTCATTAGTTCGGTATCCGGCCTGTAGATGACGCCGATGAACCGCTCCAGCCGCGGCTCCAGAAGACGGCGCCGGACTGCCTGATCGCGGCCAAGATCGAGTAGGCAGCGTGGAACATTGGCATCGTGGCAGGCGCGCTCGTAGCTGTCGCGATGCGACGGTCGCACGCGCTTGATTTCCATATCGCCGCCCCAGTCAGAAGCCGCTGCCACGGTGCCCGTGTGCGTGCCGAAGCCGATCAGTGCAGCCTCGCCGCCAAATCGCTCTCGGCAGAGCTGGCCAATGTTCAGTTCATCGCGGACGGCGCCCATTTCGGTGTGACGGGCATCGCCGATGTGAGAGTTATGTGCCCAGACCACGGCCTTGGATTGTGGCCCGTGCGCGTCAAGCAGATGTCCAAGCGTCTCGAACATGTGCGTGTCGCGCAAGTTCCAGGATTCAGCGCCACCATAGTACATGATCCGATAGTAGCGCTCGGCGGAGGCGATCAGACGTGCGTTCTGCGCGGCATCCAGAAAGTCTTCACCGTTCTCAGCAATGTATTCGATCCGCCGTTGCAGCAGCTCCCGACATTGATCGACCACCGCCTTTTCGCACTTGCGGTAGCCTGCTGTGAGCACCGCTCGGCCGTAAGTGGAGGGTTCTTTCTGCCAGGGCGTGAGGCAAGCATAGCGCTCACGCGCCACGGCCGCAGCTTCAGGATCGACTTTGTCGAGATATTCGAGAATGGCGGCGATGGAACCGCTCATGTTGTAGAGGTCGAGACCAAAAAAGCCGGCGCGCTGCTCCGGCTTGAGATTGTCATTGTGCTCCCTCATCCAACCGAGGAACGCATCCACATCGGTGTTGCGCCACATCCAGGTCGGAAAGCGCTGAAATGGCGGCTCCTCTCCAAGACGTGCTGGCCGATGGCGTACATAGCGGTCGGCGGCGGCCGCATCGGGCCAATCCGCTTCGACGGCAACGATCGTGAAACCATGCTCCTCGACCAGACGCATGGTGATGGCCGCCCGCGCGCGATAGAACTCGGATGTTCCGTGGCTCGCCTCCCCCAGCAAAACGACGCGGCGATCGGCGAAGCGATCGAAAAATTGTCCGAAAGCGGGGTCGTCGAGCTTGGGCAGCGGTTCGGCCAGGCCGGCGATCATTTCAGACAAAGTTTGTCCACGTGATTGGTCCTGCGCGCCGCTCGTGGCCGCGCTTCGACCATCCTCCGCCCAGCCCTGTTCGCCGATCAATGGCACGAACGCGACGGCGCCAAGATTCTCTTCTTCGAATTCGGACCCGCTCTTCCGGGTGAGCTTTATCAGAGTCTGATAGCGCTCTTCCTCGCCTACCGGAATCACCAGACGGCCACCGATTGCGAGCTGCTCCTTCAGCGCCGAAGGCACCTCGGGTCCGCCAGCCGCGACCACGATTGCATCGAACGGCGCGGCCTCGGGCCAACCGCGCGTGCCATCGCCGACGCGCAGTTCGACATTGTCATAACCGAGCTTCTTCAACCGTTGCTGGGCGGATTTGCCTAACGAAGGGTGGCGCTCAATGGCGCAGACCCGGTTGGCCATCTGACTCAGGACAGCTGCCGCGTAGCCGGAGCCAGCGCCTACTTCGAGAACGCTGTCGCCGGGCTTTACCTCGGCCGCCTCGATCATCAGCGCGACGATGTAAGGTTGCGAGACGGTCTGACCTTCGCAGATCGGCAGTGGGCAGTCTTCGTAGGCGAATTCTTCGAAACCGGGTTCGACGAAAACCTCGCGTGGCACACGCCGCAGCGCCTCCAAGACGTGGGTATCCCGCACCCCGCGTCTGGCAATCTGAATATCAACCATCTGGTCTCGGGCGCGCGCGAGATCAAGCATTGGCTTTACCTCGTCATCCGGCATGGGTGTGCTCTCCACCCGGACGAAATTCCGCGCAGAGCATCGCCGGCGTCCTTGCGGTCGCGGCTGAGTGCAGCGACAATTTCGTCGAACCAAATATTGGTCGTCTGCAGTGTCTGTGGACGACATCAAGGCCAGTTGCGCTCATCGCAGCCTCGATCTTTAGCGTCATGACGGAACGCGTCCTTCAAAACTTCGTTCCAGAGCGTCGATCTATTGGCGGATCCCGGTGCGACGCGGAAAACGACTTATCCAAAAAACTGGTGTGAACCGGAACTACCACGCCGGCTAGAGGGTTCGTTTTGAAGGTCGCAACAAGCAGCAAAGGAGTTGCAGAATGGCAAGAGTGAGCAAGCTCTCAATTGCCGGCTTGGCGATAGTCGGCTTGTTTGGCCTCGGCGCCACCAGTGCGTCCGCGCAGGCCATCTATGTGGATCCTTATATCCAGCCCTATCCTGTCGTCGTAGCCCCGGGCAGCGCTTATGTCGCACCGGCGCCGATCGTGCGCGAGCGCACCGTCGTGGTGGGCCGCCCTGGGTACACCCGGCTTCCAGCATATTCGTATCGCGCGCCGATAGTGCCGTACGGCTATGGAGGCTACCACCCCGGATACAGCTACGCGGGATATGACTACGCGACGGATGTGATCGCCTCCGATTGGTGAACCGGATCCGCGGCTACATACAGCATGGCCCCGCCGAGGCGGGGCCATTTCACCAGGCGGTTTCTTTGCTCGCTGCTGCAGATGCACGAGCGCACATTCTCCCGAAACAAGACGCTGACGATTCGTTGCCGACGTTTCAGCGGTACGGCGCGATCGGATTGCTATCATCTGGCTTGGCCAAGAGCGTGCGGGTTCCGAGCCAAGCCAAAAATGTGGCAGAGGCTTGAAGCGGTAAATCGGGAGGCTACTTTTTGGATCAGCAAATCAACTTCCGCGTTGGTATGCGGAGGAAGTAGCCTGGTTGAGGGAGGATCATCATGTCCATCAAGGATCTCGTTCCATGGAATAGTAGGAGTCGCGAGGTTTGTCTCGGACGTGCATCCATTCTATACGTCGCAGCGCGAAATCAATCATATGTTCGACGATGCGTTTCGCGGGTTCGATCTAGCGCCATTCGGACTAACCTCCTGGTCGGCGGATGGGCCGGGCTGGCCTCAGATCGACATTGACGAAACGGACAAAGAGCTGCGTATCACTGCTGAACTGCCTGGTCTCGAGGAGAAGGACGTCAGTCTGCAAATTGCAGATGGCGTTCTCTCGATCTCCGGTGAGAAGAAATCGGAGTCGGTAGATAAGGATCGGCGTTTCAGTGAACGGTACTACGGCCGCTTCGAGCGGGCGCATTCCGCTACAGGACGTCAATGAGGATGAAGTCTCAGCCGCGTTCAAGAATGGCGTACTGACAATTACGGCGCCAAAATCCGCGGAAGCGAAGCGCAACGTTCGCCGCATCGCTATAAATCGCAACGGCTGACGTACTCGTTTGCCCGCGAGAGTCTCGCCGAGTTGGGGGCTCGGCGTGACGATGGGAATTTGCGCCGGCCGCGGGTGACGAGCCATTAGTATCGCGCCTGACTTTATCGCTGAAAGAAGCCGGGATGCCGGGCGCCAACAGCCTGATGCAGCAGGACCGCTTCGACGCCTTCGTCCGCGAGTTCAATGCCGAACGGCCGCATGAGGCGCTGCAGATGAAATGCCCCGCCGAACTCTATCGCGCCTCACCACGCCGTTACGATGGCTTGCCCGAGTTGATCTATCCGTTCCACGATCGCGAGGTTCTCGTGACCGCTTGCGGGCGCCTTTGCCTGCATCGCAAGCGAATCAACATCTCGACCGTGCTGGCCGGCCAGAAACTCGGCATCAAGGAGGTCGACGACGGCATTTGGCTCGTCAGCTTCATGCACTATGATTTGGGATATTTCGACCTGGAGCAGAAAACCCTGCAACCCCTCGACAACCCGTTCGGCACGAGGTTGTCACCCATGTCTTAGGGACGACCTGTTACCGATGTCTCCGGGCTGGACACAAGGCCGTTGGTAGCGGGAGACCGCTACATGGCTAAACCCACTATTGTGGAGGCGCTGTTCTCTTACAGGAGGGCAGCTTAACTCCCGACGTCGCGCCTTCATAGCCCGCCAGGAGCCGCCGTTCTTACGCGGTCCTCGCACGCCCGTGCGTCGACATAAAATTTACGATTTGGACGGAGCCGCTGATTAAGAGGCGTGTGATTTCGCAGCAAGATCAATCGTCATTCCGACAAACGTTTCGTCCCACCTGCATTGAACCCGCAATAGGTTTTCTCGTCTCGTACACCAAGGGCAATAACCTCGCGATCCACCTGGCCTGCGCAGGTTCAATTCCCGGAGACGCAAACACCGATACCAACACGCTTCAAGTCCCGATCTGAGCGAGGCACCTCCCTACGCTACGTCCCGAACGTAAGTAGCGATCAAAAGATCAACGAAAGCGGTGAGCTTTGCGCGGGATTGACCACCTTTATCGCCGTTTGTTCACGGGGTTTCGGTGGTCAATCGGTGGTCGAGTGCATCGACTAACTGTCGGAGCCCGCCTGAGGAAGCGGCAGAGACCATAGCGGATCCGCCGCACCCACCATTCGTTGCCAAAGGACGGCGGAGCTGGATTTCAGGAAGCTCCTCTGCTCGAGGTGCCCAGGGGCGGACTGGACATCAATCCATCAAACTACAGCCGAGCCACTCCTGCCCACTCGTCACGCCGCACCGCCGGGCGGCACAACGTCGCTACCCAATACGGGTTCTGTCTGCAGGAAGGCGGTACAGGCCAAACGGACGAACGGCGGGTGGCCCCGTCTTGGCGAAGGCGAACTTTCTGCGCGCCTCGACTTCTTTAGAGATGCGCGGTCCAGGCGCCCCATCTCGTGAACGAACTTAGAGCGTTCGCCCAATTGAATGAGCTCCTTGGGACCAGCGATCGAGCGCGTGCCATTGAGGTATCCAGAGGTGTGCGCATTGGCAATGTCCAAAAACTAGTCGAGAATTTGAATGAAGACGGATCACGATCATCAGTCTCTGCGGCATCAGAAGGCGCGCGAGGTCGGGCGTACCATGGCGCGATCTGCTGGAGAGCTTTGGGCCTTACTCCTCTTTCGAGCCCACCGAACAATGCAACAACGACCACTCCGAATGATCGAGAACGTACCGCGCTGAATCCAACGCCGCTATGCGCCCGAGAGCAAACGTCAATCGCCACAACAGCTACGTCCGTTAACCCCGGCAGAAGCTCCACTTATCCAAGCGGAGATTCTGTTCAGACAAAACGGGACCAGCTCTGAGAGCGGTTTTTGCTATGTTCATGCCTCGATAATTTGGAGCTTCTCAACCACTCTCGCCCGAGTGCTGGCGGCCCACTATTACGTGGCGACACCGGACCCGGACAGAGCGGTCTCCAGACAGTGAATCAGAGCCGGCGTCGAAAACGGCTTCGCGAGAAAGCAGATGGCGCCGGCCTTCAGCGCGCGCTCGCGCACCGCGGCGTCGTCTGGAAATGCCGTCACGAAAATGAAAGGCGTGTGGTGGCCCAGGCCGCGAATATGCACCAACAGATCGACACCACTGATGGCCGACATCTGCACATCCGCGATGACGCAGGACGTCGTCTTCAGTTCTGCCGACTGGAGAAATTCGCGAGCGGAGCCAAAGATGGAGACCGCGTATCCCCGCGACGTCAGGAGATTATTCGTCGCAAGGCGGACTGATGGATCGTCGTCAATGACGGAAATGACCGAGGGGGTTGACAAGATGATCGCTCCTGATCGGGGGCTGCCGATCATGGTGCAGCGCCCACCGGAAACTGGGCCCTCGTAGCAAGCTTGAAAAGCATACTTAGGTTTGCACGTTTCCCCCTGGGCGTGGGATTCCGAGCGCCTCGGTCATTCTGACGAGATCGGCCAATGACTTGGCGCCCATTTTCCGCATGATCTGTCCGCGATAGATCTTGACGGTAATCTCTGCCAATCCAAGCTCGGCGGCGACTTGCTTGTTCATCAGGCCGGACGCAACCAGGGCGAGGATGTCGCGCTGGCGCGCGGTCAGACCCTCGAAACGGGACCGCACTCCTGCGACCGACTTCTCGGCATTGCGCCGCCTGCGATCTCGATCAATGGCAGCCTGAACCGCATCCAGCATGTCCTGGTCGCGCACCGGCTTGGTCAGAAAATCGATGGCGCCACTCTTCATGGCCCTGACGGTCATGGGAATATCGCCATGGCCGGTGATGAAGATAATGGGCGTGCGAATGTTGGCCTTCGCGAGGTCCGTCTGGAGGTCGAAGCCGCTCGAGCCCGGCAGCCGGATGTCGAGCACCAAGGCAACTGGGGACCGCCGGCGGCTTGGCTTCCATGACCTCCGCCGCTGAGCCGAAGGCCTCGACCCTGAGGCCGACCGATTGAAAAAGATTGGTGAGCGCACGCCGCATCGACGGATCGTCATCGACGATCAGGACGATCGGATCGTCGGCACTCGCCTGTGCCTGCATCGGCTTGGCGTGGTCCGTCACGACGTGTCCTTGTGTGGGAAGGGCAGGGCAATCTGGAACGTTGCGCCGCTCCCCTCATTGGGAAGGGCCGAAAGCCGGCCGGCGTGAGCCTCGATGATCGATCGGCAGATCGATAGTCCCATGCCCAGGCCGCTCGACTTTGTGGTGAAGAACGGTGTGAAGATGCGGTCTGTCACGTCGCAGCCAAGGCCGACACCGCGATCTCTCACGGTGAGGAGCAGGTGGCGGTCGCCGTCCTCGCCAGCCTGACTGGAGCGGATCGCCAGCTCGCGCGGACGGTCAACATTGGCTTGCATGGCTTCGATCCCGTTCACGACAAGGTTGATCAGCACCTGCTGGAGTTGGATCCGATCGCCGCAAATCTTGGGCAGGCCGGACGACAACTCCATTCGCACCGACACGGCATTTGTAGCGAGCTCGCGCCGAACGAAGGCTATCACCTCCCTGACAACCTGATTGATGTCGAGCGCAACCATCTCGATTTCGGTCTTCTTCGCGAGCGCCCGAATCCGGCGGATCACCTCGCTAGCCCGATTTGCGTCTTCGACAATCCATTCCACGGAACGTCGCGCAGCGTCCAGATTGGCCGGGTCGCGACCGAGCCAGCTGATACAGGCGTCCGCATTGGAGATCACGGCGGCAAGAGGCTGGTTGATTTCGTGGGCTATCGAGGCGGTGAGTTCGCCGAGCGTCGTGACGCGCGTGACATGGGCGAGCTCGGCTTGCGCTTTGCGTAGCGCTTCTTCAGCCTGCTCGGCGCGGATAGCCGCCGTCACATCGCTGCTGACGCCCCGATATCCGAGAAAATGGCCGTCCGCATCATGTAAGGGCTTGCCGCTGGTGCGCACGTAAATTGGAGATCCATTGCGATCCCTGCCACGGTAAACCAGATCGCGGAACGGGAGGTGGGCGTCGAGCGTCGCGCGATGCTGCTCCCACTTTCCCGGCTCAAGCTCAGCGTCGGGCGGAATGTCCCAACGGCTCAGGCCAATCAAGCCCGTCGGCGTAGCACTGGCCGTATCGGCGTGTTCCGATATCTGCGTGATACGGTGATCCGACCCGGTCTCCCAAAACCAGTCAGATGCCGTTTCAGCATAGTCCCGGAACCGCTGCTCGGATGTCTTGAGTTCATCAAATGCCCTTTGCAGCGCTTCTTTTGCAGCGATCTGCTCGGTGACATCCACGTGGGTACCGATGATCTCCATCACTTCGCCGTCGCTGTTGACGATGGGATGTCCCTCGGTATGGACTCGTCGTATCGAGCCGTCCGGGCGCGCAATGCGAAAGTCAACTTCAAAGGGTTCCTTTCGCCGGACGGCCCGACGTTCCACCTCGACGATCCGTTGGAAATCCTCAGGGAGGATGCGTTGCTGGAAAGCCCGCGCCGGTACTTCGATCTGGCCTGGGTCAAATCCGAACAGGCGGTAGAGTTCAGCCGATCGGTAGGCAAACTCCTGACGACGCACATCCCAGGCCCAGCTGCTTGTATGGCTGAGCCGCTGTGCCTCGGCCAAATAGGCCTCGCTGCGGCGCAGCCTCTGTTCCGCCTCTTTTGCAACCGTGACATCGGTGACAGCCCCGACAAATTCGATGAGCCCGGATCCATGTCTGACCGCGCGGGCTACGGAATGGAGATATTTGACTGATCCGTCAGGCATCAGCAGGCGATATTCATGGTCGAAATCCGCTGCTCGGCGGGCGGCTCGATCGAGGGTCTTGCTGACCGCAGCGCGATCTTCCGGATGGATGCGCTGGACAACAAAATCCAAGGTCGGCTTCACCGCCAGGTCGCATTGGAAGATGCGAAAGGTTTCCATTGACCAGACGATCGCGCCTGTTACGATGTTGAGGCCGAAGCTGCCGGTGCGGCTCAGTTCCTGGGCTTGGGCGAGGTAGGCCTCGCTCTGGCGTAGCGCATCCTCCGCCTCCTTGCGCTGGGTAATGTTTTCGCAGGCGACCAGCACGATCGGCGTGCCGTCGCCGCGCAGCATCGCCTTGGCGTTTTCACGGACCCAAAGGACCGATCCGTCCTTCCGGAACTTGCGAATCTCCCAAGTATGCGACTGGTGCAGGGTTTCCAGGGACAATGCTACACATCGGCGAACAAAGTCGTGGTCCTCCTCGAAAAAGACGTTGAGCACGGACTGGCCAATCAGCTCGGCCGCGGTGTAGCCCAGCTGTGCGGCGCCGAATGTATTGACGTTGAGCACCGTTCCGGCCCGATCGACCATGAAGTACATGACCGGATTGTGCTCGAACACCTCGCGCCACTGCTTCACGGCGTCGCGTAGATCGAGGATGTCTTGCCCGCGAGTCATCTCCGACAGCGGGCCTGTCCTTCTCGCCGTTGCCGAAAGATCGAAGTGCCGCGAGGCCGCCGAGCAGCAATTGTGCGGCCGAATTCCCGAATTTCGCGATTTGGCCAGGCATCATCGCAGGCGTCCCGGCTCGCTGGGGCCGCAGCAAGTAGAGCACTTTGCAGCAAGGGGAGCAATTCCCTCCGACCAAGTTAGAACTCCGCGCCGAAATTCGCGGTGACCGTGCAGCCTGCCGGCCTTGCGCCGTCTCGTTGCGAAGGTGCGGCGGGGTCCGAAACTACGGGACAAACTTACGTATAGCTCGCGCATCCCAAGTCATAGCGCACATTTACCTCCGTACAGTTGAGCGGTCCGTTGCGGGCGGATTAGTCTCATAACCAATCGAGGGGACGCGATGTGCAAGGCACAAGCCGGCAATTAGCTCGATGTGCTGCTACAGCTCTGCGACCGTTGCCCGACTTGCCGCATGAATGGCTGATCACGATTAATAGGCTGCATTTCACGAACGGAGCGTGGATGGCTCTGCGTCAGCGTACGAGCGAATCCACGGCCATGAAGCCGGGAGAGTATGATGTGCGATACGCCTGAACACTCCGAGCGCGGTCCTGCTGTAAAAGGTTGCGCTCTCTGTAGCGGCAAGTTTGGCCTGATCCGATATTATTCCTGGCGAACGCCACTGTGCTCCAGAAAATGTCTCGACCGCTTCAGGGCGCGTCGCGAACGCGACCGCCGATGGTTGTTCCGATTTCAGGCGGCATGAGGATTTGTCCTTCGATCCGCTCCATCCGCCAATTCTGAACAGGAGGCTGCGTGCTGAACCGTGCTTGCAAGCTCCTCTTGATGATCGCGCTGCCGCTTCCGTTGATAACGGGAGTGGAGGCCGACGAGGTTGGACCGGATAGTGCACATCGTCATCATCCGCTCCAGGATCAGCTCCTGCACGAGAAGTTCTATTCCAGCTGGCGTATGCCCGACAATCCGGTGCTCAGCTGCTGCAACAATGCGGATTGCTATCCGACCGAGGTACGATACGTCGACGGCAGGGTCTACGCGCGACGCCGGGAAGACGGGAAATACATCCTGATCCCGTCCCAGAAGGTCGAGCGAAACAGAGACAATCCCGACGGCCGCAACCATTTTTGCGCGCCGCCGCCGTCCGCCTCTCCGGTCGACACGGCCTACTGCTTCGCGCTGGGAGGTGCCACGTGAGATTCATATTGGTGAACGACAGAACCCCTTTCCGCACGACGTTCTGTCTATGGTGCTGCGAGCAGATCAGCACTGGTTATCTGCGCGACGCCAGGACGCAACTGCCTTACTGCGACTATGAGTGCTACGCGCTTCATGGCGAAGCTGCGCCGTTGATCGAGGGGCGTGCGCGAACGGCGTCTTGAGCGGACACGTGCTCGAGACGATCGGCGATGCGCCTGTCGGCAGGAGAGGACACGACCTTGAGATTCATGCTCATCAATCATGGACGACCCAGCTACGGCGCCACCTGCAGCGCGTGCGCCCAGCCATTGGGCGCGAGTTACGTCCGGCATTTGTCTACGCGACGGCGTTATTGCGATACGGATTGCTACCGTCGCTATCAACAGTCGGCCATGGGAATGCTCTGGCCTTACCACAGTTCGCTCGAGACGATCACGGTGTTGGCGGCCACTTCGAGCTGGAGCTGGCTGATGCAGATGAGCGCGCTTTCGCGCTCGCTGACGGACGCGTTTCTGCGCGCGCACGAACCTTCTGACCACGGAAGGAGGTGACGGCTAGCCGATGAGGGCCGCGCAGAGTGGTCGGCCGCAGTCACTGCATCCAGCTTCGCGCCGCGTCCAGCCCCGGCGTTGCGAAGCTACGGCGCGGAGGCTGCGGCCGCTGCCGGCGTGTGCGGACGGTATCGCGCAACTTATCTCTGAAGTGCGGGTCTCCTAAATTTGCCAGAGAGTATACCTTCCCAGAACCACGTGCGGCTGATCATTGCTGTTGCGACACCAGGACATCTTCGCTCCGCACGGGAGGATTACAAGCCGGTCGTCCCGTCTCGTGCCGTTCACGGCATCGCTCAAAGAACTGCCTAGCGCGCCCAATTTGGCGATGGTCCGAGTTTGCATCAGTTCGTTCCAGATCCGGAACGCGGTGAAGCAAAAGTCGCGGGTGCTGCAGATTTCCAACCCGCACAGCCGTTCGAGATCCTAAGCTCGTCCATTGAGACGACAAAACATGTTTGTTGCTTTGTTCAAGATGATCAGCGGGGTCGAAAAGTGTTTGATGTCTATCGCAATGACAAGCGTGACATGCTCGTTCTAAACACAGGCTCTGCCGTACCCGTGCTTTACTCTGCACATAACTGGCGCAACAGCAGAAGAAGAGTTCTCAAGGTCAGCGACGAAATTAAGTCAGCCGTTCAGGACCTCCAGTTTTCCTTGACATCACGGCGGCATGGGGCCTCAGCTACCTTGAATGCGACTGAACTTGCGCTGATCGATCAGGTGCGGAGCGGTGATGTCCTGCAGCTGCAACGGCATGATGAGCCAGATGTGGATTAGGGAGAACCGTACAAGAACTACGTGAACAGGGCGGTGAGCCTAAACCGCGCTTGGTCTCATTGGGAGTAACGCACCATGGCAGGTCCTTTGACCCAGAAGGACGTCGAGCGCCGCGCATATCAGCTGTGGGAGCAAGCGGGAATGCCTAAGGGGCGGGATCAAGAGTTCTATTTGGAAGCGGAGCGACAGCTGAAGGAAGAGCTGATCCACCACGAACTCAAAACGCCGGATACGCTGTAGAAAACAAGGAAGAGAGGTCCGCGCGCCTTCTATGGCGTCGAGATCAATCCACTGGCTGTTGCAACGATCCAGCGGTTGCCCAACGCACGATGGAGTCGATTCGTCCGATGCCGGGAACGGTGTCACCCCGTGTTGCCATCCGAACCCCGTCGGGCCCTCCAAGAACCGCCATCCCGCCTCTAACATCAAGAACGGTCCAACCCTCAATGGTTGTCGGTCTTGTCTCCGGCGTGGGCAATCCAAGCGCGCTGTAATACCGTGTCGATCGATATGGTCGAAGCGCCGCACGCATAAAGGAAAGCCTTGAGAGCACTCGTCGCTCCTGCTCGACCCACCCGGTGATGGCAGGTGAGGCGACCCAAGGAACATGCGTCGAAACGCCGACGGTGATGGAACGCCTACTGCTCCGCCTGATCGCCGTGACGCCGCGTTACCCCACGTGGGTGCGGTACCTTCTGACCCGCGGCCTGGTCGGAATCACGTTCACGGCAAAGCTCCTGCTCTTCGACGCTCTGGATTCCCTTCCTCTGCTGCTGTTCATCCCGGCAGTATTCCTTGCATCGAGTGATCTCCGACCATGGGTCCGGCGTGTTGGCCACCGCGGCGAGCGCAGTGATGGCCGCGGCTTATTTCATGTCCCCGCCGGTCACCTCTGCAATCGTCCCGCTGATCGACTTTCTAGTGATGGGCCTGTTGATTGCCGCTGTCACCGAAACCTTGCGGAAGACTCTGGACAGGCTTTCGCAAGCCAAGTCATATGGCGATGTCCTCTTGCAGGAGCTCGCGCATCGCACCAGAAACGAACTCGCGATCTTCATCTCAATCCTTCGACTGCAGGCGCGTTCCGATCCCAATCCTGTGCCGCAGGCCGCGATCGCCTCGGCCGTCGCACGGATGGACGCGGTGGCGAAGGTGCACGACAGGTTGCGCGTCGCCGACAGCGACCTCGTCGATCTTGCGCCCTACGCGGACCGGCTGTGCGCAAGCCTGGCGGACTTTCATCGTGGAGTGCGTCCGATCGCGATACAGGTGCACTGCGACTCGGCTCGGTGAAGAGCTCTCAGGCCGGATCCATCGGGCTGATCGTCGAGCCGGTGACAAACGCGTTCAAGTACGCCTTTCCGGAAGGACAGACGGCACGGTGGAAGTGAACATCAGGGCTTTGAGCGGTCGGATCACGGTCACCGTGCGGGACGACGGCGTCGGCTGCCCCAGCGAGGTCAAGAGCGGCCTAGGGACCCGCCTCATCAGCCTGCTGACCTCACAGATGAATGGAAATATGGCCAGGGTCCCCTTGCCTCGCTTCTGCGAGGTCCAAGTCATGGTGTCGGTGCTTCCCACCTAGTTTCGCGCCCGCCGCAGCGCGCTTTCGAGTTTTCTCCCTCTGCTTCTGCCAGCGCGCCTCATCGGCTTGCGACCGTTTCTCGACGGGGGCCCGGTCGGCCTCCAACTCGGCCGCCCTCCCGTCCTGCTGGCGCCTGCCTTTCGTTCGGGGGGTGAAGGCGCCTTTAGCGGGATCGCCGGATTGTCGGGTGCCAGTGACTCTAGATGGAAGAGAGAGTAGCTTCGCGGGGAACAAGCCCTGATCTCAGCCGAACGAGGGCCGATGGGGACGCATCTCGAGGACAGCGCCATGGGATAGTGCTCGTAAGTGCGCTGAGCCGTGCCAACCGCGAGCAGACGGTTCGGGTTCAAAACCGTCTGCTGGCCGGTCTTGCGCCGGCGTCCTTTGAGCGCCTTCGTCCTTTCCTGCAGCCCGTTGCGCTCAAACGCCGGGCGATCCTTCAGGACTACCACCATCCCATCGAGCACATCTACTTCATCGAACGCGGCGTCGCATCGCTGCTGGCGCGAACGCAGCGCGATGGTCCGGTGGAGATCGCGATGGTCGGACGGCTCGGCTTTGTCGGTGTGACCGCGGCGCTCGGCATCCAGCGGTCGCCCAATCGCTGCCTGATGTCGGTCCCGGGTTATGCGTTGCGCATCGCGGTGCCCGACCTGCGCCGGGCCGCACACAGATACCCGGACATCCAGCAGCAGCTGTTCAGCTACGTCCACGCGCTGTTGGTCCAGAACACCCAGACAACTCTTTGCAGCGCCCGCCACGGCCTCGAGGAACGGCTGAGCCGCTGGCTGCTGCTTGCAGCCGACCGTCTGGATGACCGGGTCATTCCCGTGACGCACGACGTGCTGTCCGTCACCCTGGGCGTGCGACGCGCCAGCATCACGACGACGCTTGCGGAACTGGAGCAGTCCGGCGGGCTCATCAGGCAGCGAGGCGGCATCGACGTGTGCAATCACGCGGCCCTCGAGCTTCGAACATGCGAATGCTATCAGATCATAGCGTCGGAATACGGGCGCCTAACTCGCAGCGGCCTGCATGAGCACCGCATTTCCGCGGCCGCCGACCTTATGCGCAGCTGTCTTTGCTGCGTCTGACAGTCATTCAAATAGCCTGCTTCGGCCAGCGCCGCGCGACTTCGTCGGCTGTCAATCCTTGTACGGCAGCGTACTGAGTGACCGTCTTTAGTAGAAAGGCCGATCGGGACCTCAAAGCTATAGTGACGTTGAAAATAGCAAGATCCAGGACCGAGCTAGACTGATCCCTCATCTGGATGAGCCTTCTCCAACTGGCCACATCCACAGGAGGAATCCAGATGAGCACGGGCAAATATTTGCGCGTCACGCGACGCCGCTTCTTGAAACAAGCCAGTCTTACGCTTGCCGCCGTTTCGGCGCCTTCCCTTGCTGCGCCATTCGTCTCCCGCGCGCTTGCCGACACCAAATCGCTCTCCATCGTGCAATGGAGCCATTTCGTCCCGGAGTACGACAAGTGGTTCGATACGTTCGCAAAGGACTGGGGACAGAAGAACCGTATCGAGGTCACCGTCGACCACATCCCGGTCGCTAACGTCGCCGCGCGTGCGGCCGCCGAAGCCTCGGCCCAATCAGGTCACGATCTGTTCGGCTGGAACGGCGCAGGCGGGGCGCACCTCTACCGCAAATTCCTCGTTGACGTGACAAGCCTCGTCCAGGCGACCGAGAAGAAGTACGGCAAGATCAGCACGATCGGCCGCCAGATCGGATATAACCAGGACGACAAGACCTGGTCGGCTTTCCCCGATTTCTACATCAACTTCCCCGCCATGTATCGCAAGGGCATGTGGGATGAGATCGGGATGAAGCCGGACACCTGGGACAATGTTCGCATTGGCGGCGCCAAGCTGAAAGCCAAGGGTCATCCGGTCGGCATTTCACTCGGGCACAGCAACGATCCGAACACGACTTGGCGCGGCCTGCTGTGGAGCTTTGGCAGTGCGCTTCAGGACGCCGAAGGCAAGGAAGTCGTGCTCAACAGCAAGGAGACGGTCGAAGCCGTCAAGTTCGTCGCCGCGCTATACAAGGAGGCAATGACGTCGGAAGTGCTGTCGTGGGATGACTCCAGCAACAACCGCTATCTCGTTTCGGGCATCGGCTCGATGATCGTCAACCCGATCTCGGCCTATCGGACGTTCCAGAAGGCAAACAAGAAAGGCGCCGACGACACGTTCGTGATGGCTCCGCCGAAGGGACCGGTGCGCCAGATCATGGGCGGCGCCTCCGAGTTCTACGGTATCTGGAAGTTCGCCAAGAACAAGGATGGCGCAATCGATTTCCTCAAATACTACGCCGACCATTGGCCGGAAGCGTTTAAGGCGAGTGAAGGGTACAACAATCCCTGCTTCGCCAACCTTGTGCCGAAGCCCATGCCGATCCTCTCGAACGATCCGACGTCGACGCCGGCCAACAAACTAGCGGTGCTGCAGGACTCCGACCAGTGGTCCGCCTCTCCGGGATATCCCGGTCCGTCCTGGCCCGCCGTCGACGAGGTCTACAACGACTTCGTCATCTGCGACATGATGGCGAAGGCGGCGACCGGCGAGATGTCCGCCGAGGATTCGGTCAAATGGGCGCACCAACAGTCGGAAGCCATCTTCAAGAAGTGGCACGAGAAAGCCTGAGGCCGTGCCTGGACCGGCCCCCCTTTTTGGTCGGTCCGGATGCTGCCGTTGCCGCCAATTGGCAAACAAGATTGGCGCTCCGTCGAACGATTGGCGGCAGAGCGCCATCCATTAGTTCTCGGGAGGTTCGATGGCAGCGGTATTGACCAGGGATATCGTCAAGAAGTTCGGCGAGGTCGCCGCCGTCAACGGCATTTCGCTTACGGTGCCGAACGGCGAGTTCATGGTATTGCTCGGCCCCTCGGGCTGCGGCAAGACGACCTTTCTGCGCATCATTTGCGGCCTCGAGCAACAGACGAGCGGCGATCTCCTGATCGGCGGCAACGTCGTCAACGACATCCCTCCACGCGCTCGCGGCGTCGCGATGATGTTTCAGAGCTATGGCCTTTATCCACACTACACAGTACGCAACAACATTGCCTTTCCGCTGCGCACGCAGCGCGTGCCCCGCGAGGAAATCGAAAAGAAGGTCGAGTGGGCCTCGCAGCTGCTCGGCATCGGCCATCTTCTCGACCGGCGGCCGCGCCAGCTCTCCGGCGGCGAGCGCCAGCGTGTTGCGCTTGCGCGCGCGCTCGTCCGCGAACCGACCGCGCTTCTGCTCGACGAGCCGCTGTCCAATCTCGACGCCAAGCTGCGCACCTCGGCTCGCCAGGAGATCAAAAACTTTCAGCAGCGCGTTGGCCTCACCACCATCTACGTGACCCACGACCAGGTCGAAGCGATGGGCATGGGCGACCGTATCGCGGTCATCGACCATGGACGGGTTCGGCAAGTGGGAACGCCAACTGATATTTATGAAGATCCTGCCGACCTTTTTGTCGCGACCTTTGTCGGCGCGCCGCCGATGAACATCGTCACCCGCAACGGCGGCGGCTATCTCGGATTCCGGCCAGAGAATTTCTTGCCCAGGGATATGATCGAAGACGGGGGCGCGACCCAGTTTTTATTTCGCGTCGATCGCTCCGAGTATCTCGGATCCGAGCGCATTGTTTACGGTGTGATGGATGGCTTTGATTCAAAGCAGCCGATCACGGCGAAGTTGCCACCGGCCCACGTAGCCAAAGAAAGCATTCGTCCCGGCGAATGGCATCCGTTTGCGGTGAGGAACAGCGCATTGCGCCACTTCGACGCCAACGGCAATCGTAGCAGTCGCCACTGAGCGGGGAATTCACCGATGGCCGTCATCGCCGAACCTATTGCCAAGCCGATTTCACGATTTCGCTTTGTCCTCGACCGGCGCGAGGTGCTTGAAACGATTCTGGTCGCACCGGCGATCCTTTACGTCCTGCTATTGGTAGGCCTGCCACTTCTGCTCGCGGTCTACTACTCGCTCAGCGCCTATACAATCTACAACCCGACCTGGAAGTTTGTCGGTCTGGCCAACTTCGAGCAGATACTGCAAAATCCCACTTTCCTTGACACGCTGCGGAACACCTTCATCTTTACATTTGGGTCGCAACTGCTCGGCCTCGTACTCGGAAAGTTCGGCGCCTTCCTGCTGTTGCAGCCCTTCCCCGGCCGGAAGATTGTGCGGGCGCTGATCATCCTGCCATTTGCTGTACCGGTCGCGCTCGCCACGATCGCCTGGCAATGGATGTTCGATTCGCTCTACAGCGTGATCAACTGGACCATGATTGCAGCTGGTATCCTTACTCGCGACGAGGCGCCGAACTGGCTCGGCAATCCCTACCTCGCGATGCTGTGCATTGTCATTATCAACGCCTGGCGCTTCTTTCCATTTGCCATCGTGATCTTTCTCGCCGGCATCACTGCGGTTCCACAGGACGTGATCGACGCTGCGACGATCGATGGCGCGGGTTTCTGGCGCCGCAACTACCAGATCGTCCTGCCGATGATCCTGCCAATCATGGCTATCGGCCTGATATTCGGCATCGTGTTCACGTTCACGGATCTTTCCATCGTCTTTTTGCTGACAATGGGAGGCCCCGGTGGCGCGACGTCAGTCCTGGGCTTTGCGGGTTTTCAGACCGGCATCGTTTCCGGCGACGTGTCGCACGGCGCGGCCATCTCGCTGTTCATGCTGCCGGTGCTGCTTGTCGTGGTGATTTTCATGCTGCGCTTTATTCGTCGCCGGGAGATTTGACATGTCGCGGTCTTTTGTTCGCTCGCTCCGCGGAACCGGGTTTTTCCTCGGCGTCGCATTCTTCGTTATCCTGGCGGCCTTTCCGTTCTATTGGATGGTGATCACGGCGTTCAAACAGAACAGTGATCTTTACGATGTCACCAACATCCCATTCTGGTTCAATGAGCCGCCGACGCTCGAGCACGTCAAGTACCTCTTCCAGGAGACCCTGTTCGCGCGCTGGCTGTTGAATTCGCTGATTATTGGCGTCTGCGTCACCGCGATCACGCTGGTCACCGCGGTTCCGGCCGGTTACAGCCTGGCCCGCATGACCAGCCGCAAGGGCGAAGCGCTCGGGATTATGATCTTCCTGACCTACCTGGTGCCGCCGACCCTGTTGTTCCTGCCGTTGTCCCGGATCATCGCCGAACTCGGTCTGCAAAACTCGATGTGGTCGCTGGTGTTGATCTACCCGACCTTTACGATCCCGTTCTGCTCCTGGTTGCTGATGGGATTCTTCAAGGCCCTGCCGGTCGAGATCGAGGAAGCCGCAATCGTCGACGGCTGCAGTCTGTTTGGAGCCTTCATCAAGATGGCGGTCCCACTGTCGGTGCCTGCAATCCTGACGGTGGTGATCTTTACGTTCACCCTGACCTTGCAGGAGTTCGTCTACGCGCTGACATTCATTTCGTCGTCCGACCAAAAGCCGATCACGCTGGGCGTGTCGACCGACCTGATCCGGGGCGACGTGTTCTTCTGGGGCGAGATCATGGCCGGCGCCTTGATCGCCGCCTTCCCCGTGGCGATCGCCTACAATCTCTTCCTAGATCGCTTCATCGCGGGCATTACCGGGGGCGCCGTCAAATAGTGAACAAGCGCCCAACATTGACCCTTCACCCCTCACTGTATCGATAGCTTAGCTCGCCGATCGGCGTCGGGAACCCGCGCCGATCAACAGCTCGATCGGTTAGAACGCGACATCTATCTTGTACTCGAAGATTTCGGCGCCGCGCCGGCTGCGCATGGCGCGAGACCGACGAACGAGACACCGCTCTCGATGATATCCGGCACCGTCTTCTGTCAGGCGAATATACCTATCCGGTGCGGATCGTCGCCTTCAATTCGATCGAGAGATGGTCACGGGACACAACATCGGAAGTCGCCGATGCGGTCGCTCAGCGCGCGGCTGACACCGATATCGAGATTTCTCCTGCGCTACTTGCCTTTGTCGCCGCGAACGCAACTCGCCGCTCTGGCGTTCAGCTGGCGCTACGGCTTCCGGGCGGTACCGCTTGAACTGAGTTCGCTTTGGAAGCGCGATCTTGAACTGGCCTTCCATCAATGCCAGGTCTTCTTGGGGCCGCCTTAGACTTCCTCGATTATCCCCTCGATGTCGGGTAAGTCGATGCCGTCGGTCCTGTTGCACTCACAGGGCATGCCGGCACCACACTCGCAACCGCCCGCAGTCTCACTCCAAGCGCGATCGGGATGGTTCTCGCAGACCCAGCCCAGCGAGTGGCAGATGGGACAATTCGGATCAGTCAAACAATAGTCCCCCGATCACGTGGGCGAAGGTCACGAGGAGACCGGACATGCAGGGAGCGATGGCTACATCGATCAAGAACAACAGACTCTCACGCTCCTCATCCCGCATCGTCTGCTTTGCCCAACTCCTTGCGAACGATTGCCGCCGAGTTGCCAACCTTATCGATCGCCTTCTGAAGCTCCTCCTTGGTGACACCCAAGGCATGGGTCCAGTGCTTAACCTCATAGGCTTCGTGCATGTTGACCTTGCTGCGGTCGGGCTGCTCTCTCTTGGTGAGATTGTCGGTCACGTTCCTCCTCCCTATTTTGAGGGGAAACGCGGTTATCAGCCGCGCGTTCCTTTGCTCAGCCCCTTGAAAGAGCTCGCCCTGAGTAAGCCCTCCAATGTGATGTCGCGGTATTCGACGTCGGCGAAGAACTTCGGCTTGACCCACGTAGCCTTGGGCTTCTTAATGGGCTTCGTCAGCTTGACCTTCGGGCTCACGACGGCATCGAGAGCCTTCCTAATCTTTTCCGACTTTGTGCGGCTCCAGCCCGTGCCGACCTTGCCCATGTAGACCAGTTCTTTCCCTTCCTGCTTGCCGAGATAGAGAGCGGCAACGCCCGACGAGTCCTTGATGAACCCATCGGAATGTTCCGGTGTGTACGGTTTTGACCTTTGCCAAAGCTTCTGTTCGCTCCGAACGGTACAGCGCATCTGCCCACTTCGAGACGATGCCTTCGTAGTTGAGCTTGCTGGCATGTTCGAAGAGCACCTGCCCGTCGCCAACCAAGTCTTCGCTATACAGAACCGGATGAAACGCCCCGGGATTGCCGGAGGCTCCAACTCTTGAGAAGGCGGAGCCATGACGAGCAAGACGACGAACAAATTTTCACCCGAGGTCCGGGCGCGTGCGGTTCGGATGGTTTTGGATCACGCCAGTGAGCACCCTTCGCGGTGGGCGGCGGTGACATCGATTGCCGCCAAGATTGGCTGCACACCGCAGACGCTGCATGACTGGGGTAAGAAGGCCGAGATCGACAGCGGGCAGCGGGTCGGCGTTCCGACGGAGATGGCCGAGAAGCTGAAGGCCCTGGAGCGGGAGAACCGTGAGCTTCGACAGGCCAACGAAATCCTGCGCAAGGCAAGCGCTTATTTTGCGATGGCCCCTTTCGGCGAATGAAGACATTCGCCTTTCGGGCGAGGGGAGCTCGACCGCCGGTCCAAGCCATGATCGCGTTCATCGACGATCATCGTGGGGCGCATGGGGTCGAGCCGATCTGCAAGGTGTTGCCGATCGCCCCCCTCGACCTACCACGCCCAGGTGACCAAACGGCACGATCCCGCCAGGCTGTCGGCGCGCGCCAGGCAGGACGCCGCGCTGAAGATCGAGGTCCGGTGCGTCTTCGATCAGAACTTCCGGGTCTATGGCGTGCGCAAGGTCTGGCGCCAGCTCAAGCGCGGCCGTGATCGTTGTCAATACGCAAGGCCGCCAACAACATGGCGTCCATCGAAGCGCTTGCGGCGCTGAATCTCCATGCAGTGCAGCAGATAGGATTCAGGATCGACCTTCTCCACGTCGGCAATCAAGTCAAAGCTTGCGTCTCGAAACTCCTCACGCGATGGCGGCGGCATCGCCGAGCGACGCAAAGCCGCCCGCAGTCGGATTCAAATTGGCTAATGATCGTTCAATGCGATCAATTGCTGCATCCGCCATATCGCCAGCTTGATCCATATCGCTGGGCGAATTGGTCCAGTTTTGCGCCGAGTTGGACTACGAGGTCGTTGGCATTTGTATCCTAAATTGAGACGTGAGGTTAAATCTGAAGTCGCGCGGATTTGCGTACCGCGCGCCGTCTGGCAAACGTCGCTCATACGTTTGAGGGCGCGCCAGGCTGCCCGAGAAGAAAGAAACTGTTCGTCGCGACGGAGGGATTGGGACCGGCTTCGCGTCTCTGAGGTAGGCCATTGCCGGATTCGAAAAAAGCAGGCTGAATTGGACAAGTCCAAGACTTGACTTGGAATTTTCCTAAATCGTCGGTTGCACTCCGCCCGCCCTCATGCGTTACTATGCCATCACTGGCCAAGGCTTTGTCCGTTAGGCGTCGGTGGCTGAGAGACCAACTGGGCTCCCGCGTGCATCGCACGGGAGCATGAATGCCGCATCAGAAGCTAATAGCGCGCCTACAGGCGGTCGGCGGTTTATCTGAACGAGATAAGGTTAGACTCACGCGCATACCATACAGGGTGAAATCCCTGGCTGATGGCGAATACGCGGTTCGCGAAGGAGACAAGCCCAGCAGCTGCATCGTTGTGATCGACGGCTTTCTAGCTCGGCAAAGAGTGGTGAATGATCGAAATCAGATCTCCTCGTTCTAATTGGCTGGGGACATGCCCGACTTGCCTACCCTGCATTTGCCGATCGCGGATTGTGATCTTTGCAGCATAGGCAATTCGACGATAGCCGCTGTGCTTCATTCATCTCTCAGAGAGATGATGACCGACTCTCTCGGACTTGCACACGCTTTTTGGCGCGAAACGCTGATACAGGCTTCCATCTATCGCGAATGGGTTGAGAATCTCGGAGCCCGCCAAGCCTTAGGTCGACTCGCGCATCTTCTTTGCGAGCTTACCACTCGCATGGAATTCGTTGGGCTGGCGGACAACGGCAGCTTCCGGATTCCGCTCACGCAGCAAGATGTTGCCGATGCATGTGGACTTTCGATAGTTCACGTGAACAGGACGATCCAGGAACTCAGGGGTTTGGGCCTCATTGAATGGGAAAACCAAACCGTTACTCTGCTCCGCCCGCAGGAACTGCAAGCTGTAGCCGAGTTCAGCCCTGAATATCTTCATGAGCTGAGCCCAAGCGAAAGATCAAAACTCAGCAATGTTTTTGGAACGTCCCCACCCGGAGTGATTTAGCCGGCATGGTTCGATATCATTTCGACTACCATGAAGCGGACCTCGTTACCGTAGACAGCGCGGGTGAGGAATTCGCCAGCGTTGACGCCGCCCGAAAAATGGCGCTGATCGCCCTTGGCGAGGCCGTGCGCGACTTCACCTTTGCCGGCCGGCCTGGACGGATAGCTATTTGGGTTAGGGACGACACCGGCGGTGTTTTGAGTGTCTCTGCCATTATTGAGCATACTTGAGCCGGCGATGGGTAGGCAGACGTCACTATCGCCGCTAACGGCACGATCGAACCGACGCGCGCTCCATCGGGTCGCTAAGCGTAGGAGCAAGAGGATCGACGAACTGGTGATTTGGAGCCCTGACGGAAAACAGGCAGCCTCGGGTTGCGCCTCGCCCACGGGAAAAGCCGCAGCGTGGTTCCAGCCCCACTGCGGCATTCCCGGACAACTTGAAATCAGTTTTGGTACTTAAATCTCGCCGGTGTTCTCACAGTAGAACACCCCGTTCCGAAAATGGAGTCGGTACAACTACCGGAGTCCGCCGATCTACCCATTGTCGTTAAAGGGGGAACATGGCACGGCTCGCTTTCCAGCCCCAATGCTCCCGGCTGCCGATCCAATTGCGGATCAGAGCGCCGGGAGTGCTGGGCCCACCAGCGTGATTCGGCTCGGCTGGTCAACCCATCCGTAGATTTCCCGCTGAATCTTTGCCGCGATTGTTCACGACGTCGAAGCTGACTTTGGCTCCCTCGTTGAGGCTGCTCAGGCCGGCCTTCTCAAACGGCGGAGATATGGACAAATACATCCTTGCCGCCGTTGTCAGGTTGGATGAACCGTACCCCTTCGGGGGTTGAACCACTTCACTGTCCCCATAGCCGCTTAGCTGCTCCATTTTTCAAAAATCAGAACTAGTGCCCGAATTCCGACAAAGAAACGCTGGTCACGCGCGCTATCTGGGTGGAGGTTGTTGAATCCGACTTTCATTTTGAACCTCACAAATCCATCAGGGCATATCCGGCCACCGTTCGATCACCTTCGTTGTGATCGCCTCGCGCGTTACGACCGTATGTTGGCAAAATCCGTGGACAGCCCGGCGCATCCATTTCGACTTGATGAAGCCACCTTGGTTTGGGTCCTCGACCGCGAAATCCGTGTCGCGCTGCTTGCGCATGAGCGACAAGCCTGAGCTCTCAATCTCCTGCGAGTCCAAAGTGAGCCCCGGAATCGACGGGCGAATGAACTGCGCTACAGGCTTTGCGACAAATCCACCTTGCGACGCGAAAACGACGGCAGCCGGCGCATCCTGGCCCAGTAACCAACCAGCAAGAACAACTTCACAACTCGGCCAATGAGACGGCGCGCCGTAACCCGTTCCGTGATCGGTCCCACGCCTGATTACTTTAGGAAACCCGACACTAACGCATCGAAATCGTCGAACCGGACCTATGCGAGCACCGCACGAAGAAGCTGTTCAATGAAGACCATGCCGTTCGCCGCGAAGACGGCGTGATACTCAGGTAGCAGCGCGGCCTTACTGGCAACCGCTTCAAGTTTCGTGCACCCGGAGTCCATCAGCCCGGCGTCGGTAAAGAGATGAACCGCGTCGGACGTTACAAAATTATTGATCGATGTCATCTCGACAATTCCTCGATGTAGGCCTCGCCCGCGAAGGGCGTTGCGAAGAACGCTGGCAACGCGAGCGCTGTTGCTATCGGTGAAGATCGCCATTTCAGTCTCCTTGATAATTTCACCGATTCGATCGCGCCGTTGCGCATCAAATGTCGGGCACGTGCCTCATCCGCCGGCGGTTCTGAGAGGTGGGCTGGGAATTGTGGGCCTGGATCATCTTGAAACTCGGTGCTGCGGCCTTGCATCACTCCCCTCGCGTGATAGAACGCGACCACGAAAAGTGAATGCAGGGAAGTTGCTTTGGCCAAAACGAAAAAGACTGTTCGTCGCGAATGGACGAAAGATGATGTGAAGACGCTCAAGTCACTCGCGAAACAGAAGGCCGGTGTTAAGAAAATTTCGAAGACGCTGAAGCGAACACCGGGCGCTACAATGGTCAAGGCGTCGTTATTGGGCGTTTCGCTCGACACGAGGGGTTAGGCTCCCGCTCTGGTCTACGATGCGGCTGGATAAGTCTCATCCCTTGCGCTCAACTTGCACGCCGGCACCTTCGCTTCAGCCAATCCTCCGCCAGCCTCAACCAGGCTTCTTTGTCCGGCTGTCTAATTGCCCTATCGGCCAAGCGGCGGCATTCCTCAGCTTCCGAGCTTCGGTTCGAAAGCGATCCGCCTCCTCCTCGCTCATCATTCGACCCCCCGCGAACAAGAGAGGATGGCCGAAGAGGAAATCGAGGGAAATTCGACGATAGGCCATACGGGCTGGCCGGAGAATTGTAACCGTCGCAGCGATGTCACAAGTGCGCACCGGGCTGACGGCAATCGAGTTAAGGCGCCACCACCCCCCTCAACATTTGATTGGCAGACGCGCGTGAAACTGGGGGCGAGCGGTCGCTAAGAAACGATTGGTTCTGAAGCTGCGGACACCCCTCCCCATCCCCTTACAGCAGACACGCATTTCTTCACGCCTTCCCGCTGTGCGGCGTTTCGTTGCGGTGTCGTTGCCGAGCGCGATGCATGGAAACGTCATCTACCTGGTAAGCATCGTCCTCTCTGACATCGCTGCTGCCACATGGATAGCACCCGTGTCCTGATAAGCAGACCGGTGACCACGGACACTTCTTTTGACTTTGCCTGCCGCAATCACGCGCGGTGGCGTATCTTCAGCGCGCCCACGATCACGTCTGCTCACGAGGCAAAAGCTCAAAGGCCTTCGATCTTGGCCTGCATCCGGCTCAACAAGGATTCCGCCGAGACCGTCCCAATCCCCGCCCTCTGGAGCTGGAGGATCTCCGAATAGACACGGGCTCAAACTAGCTCTGTGCTTGGGGCCGTGAACCAGCGACCCCACGGAACCAATCCCGACAAGTCGGAGTTGAAGGCAGAAGAGGCGAGTAGAGTAGTGCCGGCAGTGTCCCCCCTCACCGAGTCGGCATCAAAGGCCCCGCGGCGCCGCCGTCTCGGGGTCTTTCTTTCAAGAGGAGACCCGCATGAGTGACCGCACAGGAAATGAACCTGCACCCTTGATGCTTTTAGGCGTAGCAGTCATTCCCCTAATAGCGGTGCTGGCCTGGTTCGCTTTCTAATTAACGAGGTTCGGAGAGCGGCGCAGGAGTTCAGACCTGTTGCCCACTAAGCAGTGAGCCTCACGGCAAAAACCTGATGAGCAGCCGCAAGGCTGGCAGCAAGTCCAGAGCAGCCGCTTGTGGTGCAGGTTCGATTCCTGCCCCGAAGGCCAATTGATGGAGCGCCGCGCCTTACAGCGGCACTTCTAAATCCTTCAGCAAGCCACCTAGCACTCTGCTGAAAAACCCCCTCGCCAGGGAGGGGACTTGATGATTCACTTTATCATCTCGAATCGGCGGAGACGATCATGCGCGGCAGGTTTACGGATCAGGGCGGCCTGTTTTCGTACATCGCGCCGGATAAACGTGTGCCAGCGAACCATCCGCTGCGGAAGGTCCGGGAACTTGTCCGGGATGTTTTGAGTGATTTGAACCGCAGCCTTGGAAAGCTATACGCCAGCGAGGGACGTCCTTCGATCCCTCCGGAGCAATTGCTGAGCGCCTTGCTGCTGCAGGTGTTCTACGGCATCCGCTCGGAACGCCAGCTGATGGACCAACTGGACTACAATCTTTTGTATCGCTGGTTCGTGGGACTGTCGCCGGACGATCCGGTCTGGGACCCGACCACCTTTACCAAGAACCGGGAGCGGCTGCAGAACGGCGATGTGTTCACGAAGTTCATGACCAGGCTTCTGAACCATTCTCAGGTCAAGCCGCTATTGTCGGACGAGCATTTTTCGGTGGACGGAACGCTGATCGAAGCCTGGGCTTCGCAGAAGAGTTTTCGTCCCAAGGACGGCAGCGGCGACGATGATGACGGCGCCAACTTCCATGGCCAGAAACGCAAGAACGACACCCATGCGAGCACCAGTGACCCGGACAGCAGGCTTTATCGCAAGGCGGCCGGACGGGAGGCCAAGCTTTGCTATATGGGCCACGCCACCATGGAGAACCGGCATGGGCTGGCGGTGGCCGGCAGGGTCACGCATGCCAATGGCACCGCCGAACGCCGGGCTGCGGAGGTCATGCTGAAGGCGAGACGCAAAGCCGCAGGTCGCCGCATCACGGCTGGTGAGGACAAGGCGTACGATACGGCCGATCATGTCGCCAATCTTCGCGCCATCGGCGTGACGCCGCATGTGACACAGAACCAGGCCATCACCAAAACCGGCAAGAACCGTAACAGCGCGATCGACGAACGAACCACGCGGCATCCGGGATACGGCATGTCGCAATCACGCCGGGCGATGGTCGAGTGCATTTTCGGATGACCGACGAGGCAAGGAGCCCGTTGCGCCGGCGCATGATCAAAGACATGACGATCCGCAAGCTCGCGCCGAAGACCCAACATGACCACGTGCAAAGGGTCAAGAGTTTCGCTGCGTTCCTCGGGCGATCACCGGATACGGCGACCTTCGAGGATGTGCGCCGCTATCAGCTGCATCTGACCGCGAGCGGCGTCGGAGTTCCGACCATCAACCAGACCGTCTCGACGCTGCGGTTCTTCTTTCGGGTCACGCTGAAGCGCCGCGAGATCGTCGAGCATATCTTCCGCGACCGTGGACCGGCATGGCGACAGGCCCATGCCGGTCATGTCAGCCTCGACCAGTTGAAGGTGATGTCGGCGATCGAGAACTGCCGCACGGCAGCCCTCGGCGGCCAGGTCGAGCGATGCGAGGATTGTGCCCACCCACGTCATGATCGCGGTGGCGCGCCAACATCACAAAACCTGCGCATCAATTGCACCGGTCCTCGACCGGCAGCCAAATCGCTCGCCCCCGTAGCAACTTCGGCTACAGGCTTGTCAACAAATCGCCGCTCAACGCCGGTTCTGCCCATCCGATCAGACCCGCCAACCTTCTCGATCGCGTCCGCAAAACGCGTTCAACGAACCTCGCACACACACACACACCTCCAGCGACGAAATCCCCATAGCACCTGACGTGCCACCTCGCCCGACGTCCCGCGGTTCCCTCCTTTGGAGGTTTTCGTACGCCGGCCCCAGAGCGCGTGGCGCCATCATCGTGGGCCGGCATCCGAAAACCTTCACACAAGCGGAAGTCGCGCGCGGGCTGACCGGAAGAGGTCGTCCCTGGCGCCTGCCGGTCCCAGGATGCCACTGCTGTCGCCCCCCGGTTCATCCATTCTGATCGAGAATCTCTCGCACCCTTAGCGCTAGTTTCGCTTGAGAGATCGGCTTCTCCAGCAGATTGACGCCTTCATCAAGCCTTCCCTGGTGGACCACGGCATTGCGCGAATATCCGGTCATGTACAGTATCTTCAGACCAGGTCGAATTTGATGCGCGCGCCTCCCAAGCTCGCGACCATTGATCCCTGGCATGACCACGTCGGTGAGAAGAAGGTCCACCTTCGAGTCCTCCTGCAGAAGAATGGTCAGGGCGGCTTGAGCGCTCCGGGCTGAGAGGACGCGGTAGTTGAGATCGCGCAGGACGTCAGCGATATACGTGCGCAAGTCTTCGTCGTCCTCGACGACGGAGAACGGTCTCGGCTATCTCACCCCCCGCGAGTTCCTCCTGTGCGATTTCCTCAGGTCGTGCACTCCCCGAGAAACGTGGAAAGTACATCTTGATCGTCGTGCCTTGCCCCACCTCGCTGTAGATTTTGGCGTGGCCTCCGGATTGTTTGACGAAGCCGTAGACCTGGCTCAGGCCAAGGCCAGTGCCGTGGCCCGGCTCTTTTGTGGTAAAGAAGGGTTCAAAGGCGTGACTGAGAACGTCCGGCGACATGCCGCCTCCGGTGTCGGTCACGCAAATGGCGACGTACTGACCGGGCGCGACTTCAGGATTGAGACGGCAGTAATCCTCGTCGGCGGCGATGTTGGCAGCTTCCAAGGTCAGCTTTCCGCCGCCAGGCATGGCGTCGCGAGCATTGATCGCCAGGTTGACGATGGCTGACTCCAGATGATTGGCGTCGGCCTCGATATGCCATAGACCCGCACTTCCGACGGTCTGGACTTCGATGCGCTCTCCGAGCGTACGCTGGAGGAATTCCTGCAGACCATTGATGTAGTTGTTCACGTTGATCGGCTTGGGATCGAGCGCCTGTCGGCGCGAAAAGGCAAGCAGGCGACTGGTCAACGCCGCGGCTCTCTGCGCGCCTCGTTTCGCATTCGCGAGCGCCCGATTCAGATTGGCTCCGGGCAACTTGGCGTGCCGTTCAGCTGTTTCCAGATTGCCAAGGACGATCATGAGCAGATTGTTGAAGTCGTGCGCGATCCCGCCGCTGAGTTGCCCAACCGCTTCCAGCTTTTGAGATGCGGCGAGTTGCTCCTGAACCTGCTTGAGCTCGTCTTCGGCTCGCTTCCGGTCCGTAACGTCGCGCGTGACTTTTGCAAACCCGACGATGTTTCCGGATTCGTCCGTGATACGATCGATGATGACCGATGCCCAAAAGCGGGAGCCATCTTTTCTCAGACGCCACCCTTCCGCTTCAAAGCGTCCGTGCTCTGCAGCCTCAGAAAGCGCACGTGTTGGCACACCAAGCTCGATGTCCTCGGGAGTATAAAAAGCGCTGAAATGCCGACCGACGATCTCCGGCGGCGCGTATCCCTTAATACGCTCCGCTCCGGGATTCCAGGTTGTCACGTTGCCGAACGGATCGAGCTGAAAGATCGCGTAATCGACCACGGCCTCGATCAGCTGGCGGTAGCGCCGCTCACTATTGAGAAGCTCTTGGTGGGCTTGTTGCCGCTCGGTGATGTCTCGTGTGACCTTGGCAAACCCGATCAGTTCACCGCCTTCATTTCGGATCGCATCGACGATCACCGATGCCCAGAAACGACCGCCATCCTTGCGAACTCTCCAGCCCTCGGCGCTGAAACGGCCTGTTTGCGCCGCGACGCTCAAGGCCCGCTGCGGCAGCCCTTTGGCGCGATCTTCCGGCGTATAGAAGGAAGCAAACGATTTTCCGATGATTTCGTCGGGTGTGTAACCCTTCAACCGCAGCGCACCAGAGTTCCAGCTGCGCACCGTGCCGTCGACGTCGATCATGTAGATGGCATAGTCCACGATTCCGTCGATAAGCAGTTGAAGTCGCGCAGTATCTCCGATCCCGTCAAGTTTTGACTGAGGGCTTTGCAAAGGCGGGCTCCGATTGGGGAACACCAGTCAACCGTGCTGATAATGTATAGTTCCGCGAACTCGCAGCCTGTGGCAGAGACCCGGGCGGTTCAGAAGGCCGACATGGCGACCAAGCTGTTCAAGCACCTCGTCGGCGCGCCGTTGGGCCGCTTAGCTTAATGGTCGCGGTCGGCGGGGTAAGCCGGTGAGACAATCGAGGGCCATACGATCCCAATGACCGAGGTCGGCTGCAGCGCGATAGGTGCTCTCCAGGAAGGCCGTCAGCGCTACTTCTGGGTCAGCCGATTGTCTGACGACATCGTAAGGCAGAAGAAATTCCCCGAGCTTCGGGTCGAAGTACGCCCCATCGGGCATCACCTTGGCCTCCGCAAAATCTGTAGGAGCGGGATAGGCATAGGAATAAAAGGCCGCAAAATCCGTGCTGCCGCCGCCCGGCCAAAATCCCGCCGACGAGACTTCATGACTGTATGCTTCTTGGGTCACCTCGTCCGGCAAAGCCGGAATGCCACCCGGATGTAGGGGCGCGCGGCGTCCGGAGAAGCGCGTGACCGCTAGATCAAAGCTGCCCCAAAAGAGATGAACCGGACTAGCCTTTCCGATGAAGCCGGTTCGAAATCGGGTGAACACATTGTTGGCGAGCACCAGCGCCTCGAAGAACCTTGTCACGGCTGCAGCATCGTAGGGCCTGGTTTGCCGATCATCGCGAAAGGGGATGGGCGCTGACACCTCGCTGGGTCGGTCGTGAAGCTCCGGCGTGCCCCCAATTCCCCGAACGAGTTCGAGGAAATGTACATAGAAGTCAGCCACGGACATTGGTCCTAACGGAAGCTCAGCTCTCCGCCCGTCTGCTGCTTCTCCGATGACGACATGTTTCCGGAGATCAAGGGTGATCTCAGTGCCGGCCCCGTCCGGTACCAGCGAAGTCGTCAAGCCGCGTGTATTGACGTACAGGGTCGCATGCCAGGAATGGTTGAGCCAAGGCGTTTGTGCAAGTCGGTACTTACCCACGATCTGCGAATAGATATGGAGCGCGGAACATGTCTCGCGCCACTGCTCGAACGGGATGTATGGCCAGTTTGCGTTCACAGTGCTTCCTCCAACTAAGCTTCATCCGGTCGGTCACACAGCACCGAAATGATATGAGGCGAGGTCTCTTCGCTGCTCAAGGCCAGACGAAGAAACGCGAATAGGGCCGGTCTCCCATTGTGACGCCATATTGCGCCACGTCGCACCGAAGACGCTTGTGGCGCCAAGCGATCATGCGCCAAATTCCCATTGTCGGCTTTGGTCAGGCTTGGAACTAAGAGTTGGCTCGCGAGCCTATTCCGGTTTGTCACTAAATCAAGACACGGCGACCTTTGGCGGGCGAATCTTGCTAATCGTATACGCAAGACGCACCCTTGCCGGGGAGAACCGTCTTTCTCGAGCATCCAACGGTTGGATTCACACGGCCGCCCTGCGACGCGGGAGCAGGCGACAACCTGCTCTGACCAGGCTGTGTCGTACAGCCGCAAGTGGCTGCCGCTGGCGGCGACGACCATAGTCGGATCGAGCATGGCGTTCCTCGACGGAGCGCGATCAAAGATGAGCTTGATGCTAGATGAAGCCTCCCTGCCCTTTCAGACAAGTCGTAGATGTTTGCGCGCGAAAGAAGCGTAACGACCGCGGTTTCCAACCGTAGCTTTGGTCGACGCGCACAAAAATACGAGCCATTGTAATGAGGTTCGGCGGAGCGGTGATCCTCTGACCCTTGATAATTGGGGATTATCGAGGCAGATGCGCTCCACGCGCGCGAGCTCGTCGATATCGTGCTGATGTGGGCCTCATCCGGCCGATCAGACTCCCGTGGCGGGGCGTCCGTCAAGAGCGGCTCGCTCAGTTGAGCCCCCACGGAGCTTCCTGATGATCTCCCGCAGATCGCACAGGTACTCCTCGACTACGCGTTGGGCCTCCATGCGCGAAGGCTTGCCCACGCTCAAACTCGGCTGTTCACGCAGTCAAGATTGCAGCTCATCGCTCAAGAAGTCACGCTAGCCGTCGTTTGATTGCTCGAATGACGCCGTTGAACGTTCCAACCCGGCGCACGCCGTAACGCTTATGGACATTTTCCGTAAACCTCGGCCTTCGCACGAAGTTCGAAGAGGACATCAAAAAAAAATCGCAAACGCTCTGGTTGCACGCGTCAAGCCGAATCGCGAGGAGCAGACCTGGCGGGATATTTCGGCCACACTCGATCGTCCAGAAAGGCGAATGCCCCTCTTTGCCGTCCTGACAGCACCGGGCCACGCGCAGCGATATTAGCAATTCTCGCACCTCGAGCATTTGGTGGACTCGATCAAACCTGACATCTTCCCCGGATTTCATAAGAGCCGCTCCAAGTCTCGAGGCGTGTTCATCGATCATGGCAAGCCAGGCGTCGCGTGAACGTAACCAATCAGCCGATAGGCGTTTCTCACTGTCCCAAAGCGCAATTGGTAAACAGATGGACGCGGCACGCCGGGAGCCGCATCAATAATGGCGCGAGTGAGCTTCCCCCTTTTTTGCAGGACAATTCTCAGGCGCTTCAGCATCTCTTCGTTGGAAAGACCTTTCTGGCTCTTGCGAGCTGCAATGATAGACTGCGCCTTCGCGAACAAATCCGCAGCAATCACCGGCTCGAATGCGCCGACCTTTCTGATCCATCGATCAGCAGGAGTCCTCGTGCGCCGTTGCCGAAGACGGTACGGATGGCGATCGTAGACGATGTTGCCGATGTAATTCTCGTTCACCAGCAGATTGTGGATGATCCAAGCCGTCCAAGGCCTACCCGTCGGGCAATGGATCCCAGCGGAATTCAGGCTCCGCGCAATCTTCGTCTCGCTCCTCCGTTCAATAACGAACTGCCGGAAGATCGAGCGCACCTGTTCCACCTCGTCCGCGGGGCCTGGTTGCAGAATGACTCGATCTGTCTGGAGGTATTTCCGCTCACCATTTTGCAGCACGCCTCGCGAGCGTCCATTCACATCAATCAACTCTCTGCGCAACGCGAGACAGGGTCGGCCGCCCTGCCTGAATCCCAATCGAGAGAGATGACAAGCTCCAGCATAGACCTTTTCTGATCGCTCCCTGCTCCATTCAGCAGCCATGGCCCGCTTCAGGTTCTTCCCAATACTTGACATGAGACCGCCATCGTTACCGAATAATTCGGCGCAATAGACGACCTTGATACCCGCCCGTTTGCAGATGAACTCGTAGTACGCGCTTTCATCAACGTCCTGAAATCGCCCCCACCGGCTGACGTCGTAGACGAGGATGTTACTAAAATCTGGGCGACCGCACTGAACGTCGTCGATCAGATCGAGCAGGCCCTTCCTGTTCTTGATGTGAAGGCCGCTTTTGCTCTCATCCCGATAGGTTCGAACGATCTGCCACTCGAGCCTTAGCGCATAGGCGGCGATCACCGCGGTCTGGTTCGCGATCGAATACTGCTGGTAGTCGGTCGACATTCTGACGTACTGCGCTGCGCGGCACGCCCACCGTGCTTTCGGTAAGCTGCTCTTAAGCGGGACGAGCGCATTGACCATCGGACCGAGCCTCAAAGCGCGGCGGCCTCCGTAACCTAAGTCAGTTGAGCGGCGCAAAGAATTCACGTCTTCATGAACCGGGCCACGGCCATTCTTGCCTCGCCAGCCACGTCAAAGCGGCCGTGATCAAAGCGACGATCAAGCCGCCCCATTGAGATGTTCGCCGCGCTGCACTGATCGAGCGCAAGTACAGGATGGCGCCAAGCAAGGTTCCGTAATTTCTTCTGAAGTCTCCGTTGAGATTAGCAATCTTCGATAGCTCGGTCGTCTCGACTTCATTCGACATTGGCTGGCTCTCGCGTTGGACCAGCACCCTATGAACCACTGTTTTGCCCGACGGCACAAGCGATATTTCGCTATTTCCGCAGCAGTGCCGACGTCCTTTTTGACGCACATCGCAACTTCTGATAGCGCTCCTCTGACTGGAGGGACGCAATGCTGGGGTCGTTTTGCAGCGCTGGCCAGTGCGAAGACTCGCGTTAATCTGCCCAAATTGCCGGAGAGACGCTTCGCTGGCCAACGTCTCGCGCGGTCGCACTATGCTTACAGGTTATCTGACCTGCGAAGGCTGTCTCCAGACCCCAGACGTTGCCGGATGGCATCTTGCAGCAAAGCCGCAAGCTCGCGACGGGTCACGTTCCACTTGAATAGGGTGCGGACATGGAATCGGGCCTCGCCCCTATTGCGTTTTCCACACCCACGACGCGCGGTAGCTCGCCGGCGTTCCAAGACCCAAGCGATTGACTCTTGGAGCCGCGGCGTTTCGATGGCGACATCCGCATACGTAAGCACGAAGCTGTGCCCCAAACCGGCGGCCACGAAGTCTGCTTCGCGATGGTCGGCCGAGCGTGTACCTCTACTGGGTCGATATCGCGGGACGTCGGCTCGCGCCGAACCTGTTGACCGGGGCAGAAGCGCTTGAGTAGGCCCGGGCACTCGCAAGAGCGGAACTTGCCGGCTATCGGGAGACATGATTGGCCAACCACGTTCGTGTCGTCCACTATTCGTTCTTTTAAAACCGCGTCCCACAACATGGCACTCGCAGCGTGTTCCGCACGGTGAACACCAGACTGGGCCGCCGCCAGATTTAAGTCGAGCAACAAGGGGTTAAAGCCGGCTAGCACCCATCATGCCTGCCAGAAGAACGTTACGGCAACCGAGAACGCGCCCGCCAGCGTGAACCGGCGGGGCTGCCCTCCCACCCTCGGCACGAAGCCATTTCGCACTCCTGGCGAAATCTTCTTGAAACATACCAGGTCGAAGCTGGCCGCATCAAATATGGGGATGCCACATGCTAGTCCTGATGAACCTGATTTGGCGTCGGCTTGCCTACACAATGCTGATCGGTATGCGCTCTTAAGCTCGTTCGGCAGTAAGGGTTAGGCGGCTTTCGTCAGGAGGCCACGACCATGCCCAAAGAGATCGCTATAGTGCTCTGGTCCTTGGCTGCTGCCTGCGTAGTCGCATTCAGTATGGCAGCTCTGGTTGCGCCTCGCTAAGAGAGATAAACCGCCAGCGCGAACCGGCCGCGTGCCGCGGCGGCGGCCAAAAAGCCGGCCCCTCAGGAGGATGAATCCTTTGAGGCCGGGAGTCTACGCTACGCTGCTCCGAGACACTGCCCGGAGCTGGAAGAAAACGCACTCGGATTGCCGGTTGTTCCCGACTCCCAAAATACCGCTAAAAGCCTATCTTTTCACGCGGAAGAGTCGGGAGCGATTGCTGCTCGCATCTTTGAGCGGATCACTGAACTCGAGCTGGAGCTTGCCGCGCGGGATTTCAACATCCCCACGAGCGGCGATGACGTGACGAGCCATCGGTCCGTGGCCGCGTCCTCGGCCTCTCGCTCGCCGCGGCGCGCAGCTTGGGATTACGGATCGTGGCGTGGCTCAGGTTCAATGTAGCGACATAGGTCTGCAACGGGCCTTGGTAGTGTAAAAACGCTGTTGCATGACGCAGACCGGCGCGGGCGAACTCAGGCTACCGCGGTCCGGTGAATTTGGGCAAATTTTGCGAGCCACTCGACCAGAACTCATCATGACGCAATGTCGGGGGCTCTTTTTTAGGCGTCCCATGAACCGCAATGGCGCGCGCCAGCGCCCGTTTCACGCCCTCACTGCCGCCAGCAGCGGTTTCATCCCGACGATGTTCAGCACCCGTGTCAGATTGTATCAGAGCACGCACAGCGCCATCTCGGTCGCAACTTTCGGCAGCGTCACCCACAAGAAGTGCGTCGCGCCCATGCGCATCTTCAGTGTGGCAAAACCGATTTCTGGCATAAAAGGATGGACTTCTGAATTCAACGCGCTGCGCTCGAGCAAGCACGACCATGAAGCCCAGCTTTATGCGAGCGACGTGCTGGCAATGGGCGGTGACGATAGCCGGCAGCTCCCGCTGCACCTGCGCAAGACCAACCTGCAGCGGCTATTGGCTCACCGGCCGGACGGGATCACCGTCGCGCCATTCGAGCGCGGCGAGATCGGGCCGAAGCGTTTCCGGGCGGCCTGCCGCATGGGACTGGAAGGGCTGGTCTCGAAATACCGTGATCGGCCGCACCGCGGCGAGCGGCAGAAACATTGGGTGAAGATCAAGAACCGCAGCCATCCCGCAATGGAGCGGGAGCTGTGACTCCCCTGGATCTGTGAGGGGCTCGATTTCCACCGCCAAGGCGTGGCATTTGAGTAAGGTTGCCGGCATCCAGCTGCAACGCCCTAAGGTCGTGTTGCTTACCCTTTTAGGGACGATGTTAGCTGCAGCGGCCGAGCAACCATTGCCCCGGGGTTTTTGGAAAGGCCGTGGCGCTCGACCGCTTGGTCGCGGGGCGGCCGCGACCACTACACTAATGTGAGTCGCGCTCGATTTCTGATTCTCCGTTGAAGCTAAATATTAGTTTGAATGATGGTCGTTAGCGAGTTCTCAAAACCTTGACGTGGGTCGTCGTCTGCACGCCTATAACGGCCCGACCTCCTTGTGTGCCTAGGCGATCCGCCGCCGAAAGCCCCTCCACGCGTTCAGGTCGGCGCCACGTGCCGACGTATCTTTAGATTTCATTCCATTGCGGTAAGGAGCCGTCAGCAGCAACTGGAACACGGCTCGAGCACCATGTATTGAGCTGCGGGGTCGGCTTCTCTCGGTTCCGACCAGGAGAACGTCTCCGCCTGGAGCTGAGACAGATCACCGACAGCCGCGGACCCGCCGGTGGATCCAAAGATCAAACAGAGCAAAATCGCCAACGGTCACGGCGCGAGCACCTTGAAACAAGCACCTGCAAAAAGATAGGACACGTTACAAATCTGACAGGCCGACTTTCGGCTGATGTCAGACTTCCAAGGCGTGATACGATTTGAAAATAGCTGAAGCTTAAAGCATCCGTCTCCTCGACGATCTTCGGTAGCGATCTATATAGAATGCGAAGGCCCTCTGCTTCGCGGGCCCGCGATGCTTTCAGCTTGATCCGCGCTGCTTCACCGAAAGCGTGAACTGAATGTCACCTTCCTCTACGGACAAGATCGCGCTCTTCATCGATGGAGCCAATCTCTACGCGACGGCGAAAACTCTCGGCTTCGACATCGATTACAAGCGCCTGCTGAAGGAGTTTCAGAGCCGCGGGACGCTGTTTCGGGCATTCTACTACACCGCGATCATTGAGGATCAGGAATACTCCTCGATCCGCCCCCTGATCGATTGGCTGGACTACAACGGCTACACCGTCGTCACGAAGGCGACCAAGGAGTTCATCGACGCATCCGGCCGCCGCAAGGTCAAGGGCAACATGGACATCGAGCTCGCCGTGGACGCCATGGAGCTCGCCGAACACATCGACCAGATGGTGCTGTTCTCGGGTGACGGCGACTTCCGCTCCCTGGTCGAGGCCGTTCAGCGCCGCGGCGTGCGGGTCACCGTGATTTCCACGTCGCCAGCCAGCCGCCGATGATCGCCGATGAGCTGCGCCGCCAGGCCGACGTCTTCACCGACCTCGTCGAGCTGCAGGCCAAGCTCGGCCGCGACCCGTCCGAACGCCCCGCCCCGCGCGATCGTGAAGCGCGTGGACACATGCCAAAATTCTTGCAGGAACCGAAGGGAAACGAGACCATGCAAGTGACTTTCTCCACGCGCTCCTGAGAGACCTCGGACAAAAGGTGCAGTGATCAATACCGCAGCGCCATGGTCGCGGCAGCCGTCAGACGCGCAGATTTTCCGCGCTGCTCTTGCCGCGCTTGCGGTCAAGTTGGACCTCATAGGAGACCTTCTGCCCCTCAGCCAAGCCCGATAAGCCGGCGCGTTCCACTGCGCTGATATGCACGAAAACATCCTGGCCGCCGTCATCGGGCTGGATGAAACCGAATCCCTTGGTTGCGCTAAACCACTTCACAATGCCTGTCGCCACGTCCGCCTCCCGGTTGAATAATGAACATAGCCTAGGTCGACTGCTTTGGGGCTGACAAGCAAAAATCCGCAGCGCGCGACGTCGGAGAGTGTTTTCGAAGCGATCAGTGGTCAGATAGGGGGCGAGCCATTGCGGGAGACGACCCGCCGCTGATTGTGAACTAGTTCACAGATCGGGAAAGAAAAGCTCACTACGATGGACGACCGCGCGGGAGACTCCGCTCCTGCGATGTGGTGCAATGCTGCTCGGCTCGCGCGCCCATTAGGCAAGCGATGAATGGATTGCTATATCCGTCACAGGAAGACACGATGATTGACGACCCCTTGGCGCGTGCACATTGCAACAGTATTCAACGCTATCGCCTTTTATTGCAGACCAATCTGACGGAGTTCGAGCGCCAGTTTGTCGAAAGGCGTCTAAGTGAGGAGCAATCGAAATTGGAGATGCGGGTCAGCTCGTGCTCAAGCGAAGCGCACTGCGATCAACCAAATAGCCTAGATACCTGCGACAGCTTCGGCATTCCGTTCCGAGACGGCTAGCCGGAGCACCGCGGGGAAATCGCTCAACCACTTGCGCTCGCTCTTCGGTTGCGGTTTGATCATGGTTTTTGGACTATTGATCAAATGGCCATCCAATTGATTGTGGCGAAGGTTCTCAGAGACGAGCTTGCTTTGCGGGGCATTCGATCCTTAACCGCGGAAGAATCGGAGACGATTGCTGCTCGCATCTTTGAGCGAATCACTGAGCTCGAGCTGGAGCTTGCCGCGCGGGATTTCAACGTCCCCACGCGCCGCGACGACGGATCAACGTGACGAGCCGGTCGTTACGTCCGTTTGCGATCCACTGCGAGCGAGGCTGAATAACGTACGGAGCATCTTACGCGGGCTCGCGGCCTCTCGCCCCATGAATTGTTGCGGTCCGTTCAATGTCCTCCCAGTCTCTATGATCAGGCGAAGACATTCACGCTACTGATTGAATCGCCTGCACGCACACGCGGTGTCGACGCTCACTTCGCCAGAGAGCTCTAGAACTGCTCGCCAATTAACGTGATGCGTTGCAGCGGGCTGTCTGCTTGCTGCACTGCGTCCACGCTGCGCCGTGCAACACATCCTCAACTATCGGTATGTTATCGCCTCTCGGCACAGGATTCCCGCACATGCCCGGAACGCGCCTCAGGAGTTTGCATTGTTCTTGTGTCTTGTGATCTTTAGTAAGGTCGATCATGCGTCTGTTTTCTGGAATGATCGTGATTGCAACAGTCTCCGCTTGGACGGGGCTTCACCCGACCCCTGCTGTCGGGCAAACATTCAATGACAGATGGTCCATCATTCCAAAGGCTCACGCGGAGCCCGCTCCTGAAGGACTCGATCAGATAAAGAAGGATGAGCCGCAAGCGCAACCTCCGAACAGACAAGAGCTCTTGAATGATCTTTCGGGCATTCAATCTTTCAACCGAGTCTTTTCCGGAAAAGCCTCCTACTATTCGTATTCCAAAGGGAAGACAGCGAGTGGTTCATCGTTTGATCGGAATCAACTAACCGCGGCGCCCCCCCCGTCTGCCGTTCGGCACGAGAGTCCGAGTCCTGATCTTGAGACGAATAATTCGGTGGTGGTTCGGATCACCGACCGCGGACCATGGGTTCGTGGCCGCGTCCTCGACCTCTCGCTCGCCGCCGCGCGCACCTTGGGGATTACGGATCGTGGCGTGGCTCAGGTTCGTGCTGAGGTGTTGTAGCAGTCGTCCATCGAGTTGCGAAAATAAGCAACCCGCCCCTTACATCAGCGGTCCGCCTTTGGGTCTGAACCTGCCGTGCCTCTAAGAAACCCCGACGCTATTGCGGTCATCGTGACCGCCCTCCAGCTAACTCACGGCGACCAAGCTGCACCAGGCATGGTGGTCGGCGGCATGAGCCTGGCCGCCCTGACAGAGGCGATGTTCTCCGCACCGATTGGGCAACGCGATGCCGTTGGCGGCTCTACGGCGCAGGCGACCCCTGCCCGGCCTGCAACGATGCCGCGCCCGAATTGATGCCGCTGCCGCCCGGATTTGAAAACAGCATCACCAGCATCGAAGTCATGCGCCCGCTGTTGAGGAACCCGCAGGGAAGCGGCGCCGGAAGCCGTGAAGCTACGACGTGTACTCATAAACGTCGGCCTACCAACGCAAAGCGGAAGTCTCCCATCTTGGCCGTGATAGGCGGCTTGTGATGCACAACGGACTCCGGCCACCTGCGCGAGAAACTGTGCGGGTATGGGCACTCTGCGGTCCGGAGCAGCCTAGGGTGCGCCAATATAGCGTGCCGTCCAGCGTTTTGATGTATCGTCCGAGTTAACCGGCGGAGATAGGAGCATGCGATATTCTTTGGTCATCGCGATGTTGCTTGGGTTGACGCTTTTCACGATCTCGCGCAAGCGCGCAAAGTAGCGCGGTCTCAGCAACCCGCGTCGACCCCGTCCGGTCCCCGTCGGCGGCCGCAGAGACTGACAAGTGCCCCGCGGGATCGAGATAAATAACCGACGGCTGTATGAGCGATCTTAAGCGCCGCTTGCACTAGTGCAGCCATTTTGCATTCGTCATAGACCTTCCGCTGTCGATTTAATTCGATTTAATTGCATCTTTGGTATAACAGTCTTCTGTTGTGGTTTAATTCAGGGCGCTAAGATTGAATCGGGTCTCGAGATTCTAGCGAACTCTTTTTTGATCGCAGTAGGTGCCCGACGACAATCGATTTGCGCTCTGCGGGGCGAACCCTTTACTCGGAGAAAAATTATGGAGCAGAACAGTTCTCATTCGACACGCATCCCAAAGTCCGGCTCAATCAGCTTCGGCCGTTCGAAAGCAAATTGCTTGATTCGCAGCATCTCTGAATACGGTGCCGCCCTTGATGTTGCAGGAGATGAAATGATTCCGGACGAATTCGCGCTGACTGTCATTCCGGACGGTGGCCACACGTCGCTGTTCAGTCGTCTGGCGTAAAGAAAAACGTATCGCCGTCGCATTCTATTGATGCGCCACCAACTCATGCGGATGCAGGTGGAAGATCTTGGGGCAAAGCGCTGACTTTTGTGAGAGGTAGCCTCGCATCAAGATTGAAATCCGGAATGCGCATCTCGAGAAACAGTAGTTTACTCGGTCATTGTGGCGCGTCAGGAGGGACCACGGGCGCGCTTGAGAGACCTAGCAGATCGACTAAATCCGCATGCTGAGCCGCTACGAGGATCGCTTGCCAAATGATATTGCGGCAACGCCTGCTGCCCTGACGGGGCAAGCCCAGCAGCTGCATCGTGGTGATCGACGGCTTTCTAGCTCGGCAAAGAGTGGTGAATGACCGAAATCAGATCTCGTCATTCTACCTGGCTGGGGACATGCCCGACTTGCCTACCCTGCATTTGCCGATCACGGATTGTGATCTTTGCAGCGTAGGCAATTCGACGATAGCCGCTGTGCCCCATTCATCTCTCAGAGAGATGATGACCCAATCTCTCGGACTTACACACGCGTTTTGGCGCGAAACGCTGATATAGGCTGCCATCTATCGCGAATGGGTTGAGAATGTCGGAGCGCGCCAAGCCTTAGGTCGACTCGCGCATCTTCTTTGCGAGCTTACCACTCGCATGGAATTCGTCGGGCTGGCGGAAAGCGGTAGCTACCGGATCCCGCTCACCCAGCAAGATGTTGCCGATGCATGTGGGCTTTCAGTAGTTCACGCGAACAGGACGATCCAGGAACTCAGGGCTTTGGGCCTCAGCGAATGGGAAAACCACACCGTTACTCTGCTCCGCGCACAGGAACTGCAAGCTGTAGCCGAGTTCAGCCCTGAATATCTGCATGAGCTAAACCCAAGTGGAGGATCAAAGATCACCAAAGCTGGCTTCGGGTTATAGTAACGTCCGAGCAAATACTGACTTAGCGCCGGATGCCGGCTAGCGGATAAAAACAACTCTGCAGCTCGGGCCGCTTATGAATCGTGGCGATCGAGGTATTCTGACGGACGCCGAGCGCATAGGTTAGCGCCGCGTAAGCTGCCGGTCTGAACAATCCGCAGCTGCTGCCCTTTTTTGTCGCAATCCGACTGGCAGACCACGACTGCTTTCAAAAGGGACAGCCGGTATCTTGCTCCGCGTTCGTCAGCTCTCCACTTATTGCAATTTCCCGGCTTCATTGTTGACGAGCTTGAGCGAGTGCGGGCCGCGATGTGCTGCGGCTCGTGGGCGCGTGTTTCAAAGCCGTGCGGCTGTTCACGCGCAACGGCCACAACTGTACCGACCGATACCCCTAGATCTCCAGTCGCGCTGAAGCACCGCGAGCAGCAATTCGTCATCGCGAGCAACGCTAGGTTCGAACGTGGTTGTAGTGGCGAGACCATGCTAGTCGGCCCGCCTGCGCTGGCGAATACGCGGCCCGACCGTTTGTCGAAAAGGCAGCCGTGGCTTCCCAATCCGCGAACCAAAGGGGAGTAGTGGACAAGCACGACGATCGGTGGCCCGACCGCTCGTTTCCGCTCTAGCGGGCCGCCTAAGTCGGCGGCCTTCGGCTTGTTACGAGCAGGCTGCTCCGGACATTTTTTGACGGGGGGTGCAGGTGGTCATCATCCTTTTCTGCGCGGCCGCGCCCTTCGCTGGTTGCGCCACCGGCGCCTTAGATTTTGCCGCACCGCTAGCGGGCGGCATGGTTTGCGCTTTTACTTCCAACGAAAACGAAACAATGAGAGAAGCAACAGCAATGATCGCGAGCGCACTCTTCATCTTACCCTCCGTTTGGTTTGGCAGTGAGGCGTTCAACTAGCGCGGCGGCCGGCATTCAAACGAGTACAGGTTGGCCACCCGTTCGACGCTCGCATCTAGACGAGCCTAACGTTGTTCCTTCTTACAGGCTGAGCTATCCGCTGTTTGAGTCGCGCTCGGCTGTCGGGGCTGCGCTGGCACTGAGTTTCCAATTCTGTCGTTCAGCTTTTTGTAAACCGAATACGCGGCGCGCTCCGCACATCCAATGAATATCAATATAACGAATCAAATAAACTGCTGATATACTTTTCTGATCTTTGCCTTACAAATCAAATCTAGAGAATTGAACTTCAAAACCGACAGAAGCCCTGACTGTTTTCCTGGCGCTAGTCGCTGCGGCCCCATCAACAGAGGGTTCATCGCCTACCAACTGGTTTAGCCGAGCTCCGAACCCAGAGCTGACGACACGGGCGAATATCGGGTTTGTCACACTGCATCACCAAGAGCTTCAATGATAGTGGTGATGAGACCGGACAAGCAAACGGCGCTGTCAGAGAGGCGCAAGCCATTCTTGGTGGCGTTCGCGGCCTCTGTGTTAATTACCTCATCACTCAGCGCAGAGACAGCAAACGCATAATATTGGGGTCGAGTGGCTGAAGCCATTTGCCTGCTCATCCGGCTCGGCAAAACAGAAACGGGCAGCTCTGTATACACAATGTCGTTCCGGGGGCCAGCGCTGTGGTCCCAAAGGCCCCTGCTCGGCCATTCACCGGGCCGTTGTGCAACACCGTGTATGGCCAATCTCGGAATGGCACCTATCGCATCTTGGTCGTATAAAAACACTATTGCATGACGCGGGGATCGGCGGGTCGAACTCGGGCTGCCGTAGTCCGATCAATTTGGGCAGGTTTGACGGCCGCTCGGCCAGAACTCATCCTGAGGCAAGTTCGAGCTCTTGTTTACGCTCCCCATGAACCGCAACGGGGCGCACCGCGCCAGTATCACGCCCTCACCGCTGCCAGCAGCGGTTTCATTCCAAAGATGTTCAGCACTCGTTGTGACCGCGCCGATACGCAAGCCCGCGCCCTCAGCGGAGGTGCGTTAGTGCGATGCGCAGGTCCGAGAAAGCGTCGAATGTCGACGTCAACCGCGCTTTCCAATGATCCCGAAAACGATTAATCTCTTCCTCTTCACGGAATTCGAAACTTGATCGGAGAATAAGCCACACGTAAATTAGATGGAGGAACCAATGGTGAAGAGAGCGATCACGCTCGGCGGCGGCGGACCGGCAGCAGGACTACACATCGGGGTTCTGAAAGCGCTTGCAGAAGTCGGCAAGACGTTCGACGATAAGTCTGATGTGTGGGCGTTGTCCTGCATCGGCGCTTGGGTTGGCATCGTCCACAATCAATTTAATGAAGAGAAAATCAAAAAAGAAAACAAAAGCAGAGCCGAACTGACCTATGAATTCTTCAGGGACGGCGTGTTTCGGGACGATGAAGGCTATAAGCGTTTCCCCATAAACACCGTATTCGGGGCGGATTGGAACGCCAACATCAAGGCCTTCCAGGACTTCGTCACCGATCCCAAAAGTTACAGTGATTTCCGATGGCAACCGTACAAGATGATGGAACAGATCCAGGGCACCATGTCCGCTTGGTTCAACCGTCTGCCTCGTGGTGAAGAACCCTTCAAGGAATGGCGCGAAGGAGACATCAACAACTGGATACTCAATGAGGTGCTCGCACCTAATCCATTCGTCCGATACCTCACCTCTCTGATGTACTTGTCCAAAGTCAACGGCCTGTCCAGGATCAACTATCCGGATAGCGAGTTTATGAAGAGCATAAACTTCGGCGAGCTGAAAAAGGACCGAATGCCACACATCTATCACAACGCCTGGAATCTCGACGAACAGAAGCTGGCGCTGTTTTCCAATCGTCGGATGAAAGAGGACGAGAAAAAGCAGTACAAGGGAGCTATCGACTCACGCAGCCTGTGTGCGTGTTCGTCTCTTCCCTTCGTCGAAGGGACGGTTGAGATCGACCAAGTTACATATTGCGAAGGGGCGTTAGTCGATACTGTGAACTTCGATAGCTTGCTCGAGGAGCACCCCGATTTGGACGAAATCTGGGTGAGCCGGATCGTCGATGCGAAGCAAATCCGCAGGCCGGAAAATCTTCACGATGCGCTAGCAAATCTCTGCCAACTGTTTGCGGCAACGGTCGGCGAGGATGACGTCAAGCTTTTCAAATATCACGTCAAAGAGGCGCACACACTCGACAGAGCAGCCGAAGCCGGGATACTCGAGAAAGCAGTCGAGTGCGGGATGCTCGACAAACCAGCCGCGGACGGGAAGAACGGGAAAAAACCTTGGAGAGGCGTAGTCATCGAGATTCACGTGCCGGGGCACATCAATTTCAAATGGAATCACAGCAATCTCGAAAATTCGATAACGCTGGGATACGCCGCCGCCAAACAAGCAATCGACGCGTTTAACAAAGCGGAAAACGAGATTAAGGCGAATAGTAAAGACGACAAGCTGCTCAAGCCCATTTTCATAAACGAGAATCCACAGGACGACCCGAATTGGTTAGAGCTGCGAGATCGTACTTATGCGGCTCTAAAGAAGGCGGCTAGTGGCGCCAAGCCAAAGTAAGCAGATCGCGTTGCGGATTTGGATCTGGGCATGCGTTGTCCCGGTTGGATTACCGCAGCCCATCGAGAAGCACCTTTGCCTCCTTTAGATCGTGCGTCTCGAAGCCTTCGGTGAAGCTGGCATAAATCGGCGCGAGGAAATTGAGCGCTTCCTCGCGTCTGCCCTGATCGATCCACAGCGCGGCACGGTCCATTGCGGCTCGAAGCTCAAGCGTCTTGGCGTGTTGGCTTCTTGCCGTATTTATTGCCTGCTCGAGCAGTGCCTGCGCTTCGGCTTCGACGTCTGGTCCGCCGCGGACGACCAGCACCCGTGCCTTCAGCCGATACAATTCGGCCTCCAAAATTCGTTCGCTATTTCGGCTCGTTGTAGCGAGGCCGTGCTCGATCAATTCCAGCGCCGCCTCGTAGTCGTGACCAATCAACAATGGCGGACACAAAAGCACGTAGAGCGCGGTGATGGCCAGCTGATAACCTGCGCTGCGATATTCGTCCAACGCGGCACGGATCTCCCCGAGTGCGCTGGGTGAAGGTTCGAGCGACGCCACGCATATGCCCCGAATAGCACGCGCCAAGCGCCATTGCCGGAATCCATGCTCCTCTGACAGGGCGATACAGCGTTCGGCATGACCTTGCGCAGTCAGGAACTCGCCGCGAAGGGCGTGAAGAATGCATGCATAGTAACAAGCATACGCCTGCGAATGCGGATGACTGATGGCGTCGGCACGCTGAATGGCGACGTTCACTCGCGTGAGTGCCGTATCAGCGTGGCCGAGCAGCCAGAGCGCCCACGACATCAACGCCAGGTCAGCCACGCCGGCATCCTGGCCGGCCACACGTGCCGCCAGCCTATCCTCCTCGCTGCTCGCCTCAAAGGCATCGTAGGCCCGTTCGATCGCTTCATGGGCACCGATCAGACGTCCCATGAAAAGGCGGATCATCCCCTGCCCTCGCATCGCATTGAGCAACGTCGGTCGATCGTCGCGCGTTTCGGCGAGTTGGAGCAGGGCGGCGATCGTTTCCTCAGCCACCGGCAACTCACCGCGCATTACGCTCGCGGTGGTCAACCAGAACATCACCTGGAGTTGCTCGGGAGGGTCTCCAAGGCGCTCGCACAGCTCACGCGCGCGGGCAAAGGTTGCCATCGCCTTGTTCGAGGCTGGTCCTTGAGTAGCGATCAGGCAAGGCCCAAGAGCGAATTGGAAGTCAAGTTCCAACCTGTCCTTTCGCGCGCTGTCGGGCAGATGGTCCGAGGCCTCGATACCTCGTTGCAAGTGCGCGATGGCCTCAAGGTTGGCCGAGCGCATGGCGGCCTTCTTGCCGGCGCGCAGCCAATATGCCTCCGCCCTTTGGAACTGCCCGGCCTCCTTCAGATGGTGCGCGAGAGTTTCAGGTTGAGTCTCCACAATTTCCGGGAACCGTTGCTCGAAGGCGTCTGCGATCATAGCATGCAGCGCTGCGCGTCGGCTCTTCAGCAGTCCCGAATAGGCAGCCTCCCGCACAAGCGCGTGCTTGAAGGTATAGACCGCCTGGGGTATCTCGCCCCGGCAGAATATCAACTCCGACCGAACCAGCTGCGCAAGCGCCTCCTCAAGTCTCTCTTTTGGCAACCCGGCTACGGTGCTCAGCAGTTCGTAGGAGAACTCGCGACCCACCACAGCGCCGATCTGAGCCACCTCCCTCACCGGAGCCAATCGATCGAGCCTCGCCATCAGTGATGCGTGCAAACTCGTCGGAATCGCCATCGGGGGCAGAGGACGGTTGAGGACGTAGTGATCGCCCTGCTCATGTAATAGCCCGGTTTCGAGCACAGTCTTAGTCAGTTCCTCCACGAATAGGGGCACGCCATCGGTGCGGGCGAGGATCTGCTCCATTACCTCTTCCGGGAGCGTCTTGCCGGAGGTGACGCGCTCGATTAGCGCCGCCCCGTTGCGTCGGTTCAGCCGCGTGAGCGAGATCGTGGTCACATGCGCATGACCTGGCCAGGGCGGCGTGAACTCTGGCCTCGCGGTGATGAGCAGCAGCACCCGAAGCCGCGGTAGCTGTTCCAAGGTCATCGTGAGCAGCTCCAGCGACGTCGGATCTGCCCAATGGACATCCTCCACAATGACGAACACGGGCTGTCGCTCCGCCAAGAGATTGAGCTGAGTCAAAAACGCCGCCAATGTCATCTCCTTGCGCTTCTGCGGGCTCAGCTCTGGAATGCGGTAGCGCTCACTTGGTGGTAGCGACAGAAGGTTGGCCAGAGGTAGCAACACGCGGTCGGCATCAGCCCGCACGAGCAGAGCCTCGAGCTTAGCGAACTTCTCTGCGGGCGGGTCGCCCCGCTCGAACCGGGCAGCGCGTTCAAGCTGGCGGGTGAAAGGATACAGCGCACTGTTGGTGTGGTGCGCCGAGCAGAACTGGCGCACCGTGATATGCGGTTCGACCTCGAGCCGCTCCTCAAGCGCCAGCGCAATGTGCGACTTGCCGATACCGGGCTCTCCGATGAGCATCACCGCGCAACCTTCGCCACGCCTGGCGTGCTGCCAGCGACGCAAGAGCATCTCGATTTCCTCGTCACGCCCAATTGGCGGCGCCAATCGGGTTTTGTGCTGAGCCTCGAAGCGGCTTTCCACTTCGGTTGTTCCCAGGACCTGCCAAGCTGGCATTGGCTCCGCCCATCCTTTAAGCGCGACAGGGCCGAGATTGCGGAATTCGAAATGCCCATCAGTGAGCCGGTGCGTACTTTCGGAAATCAGCACGGTACCGGGATTGGCGAAGGTCTGCAGGCGCGCAGCCAAGTTCGGCGTCTCGCCAATGACCGTCTGCTCTTGAGCTGAACCTTCGCCGGTCAAATCGCCCACGACCACCATACCGGTAGCGATGCCAACGCGAACCTGCAGCTCGGTGGCGGGGTCTGTCCGGAGGCTAGCTACGGCATCGACCAGCGCCAGCCCGGCGCGTGTCGCCTGTTCGGCATCATCCTCGTGCGCCTGGGGATAGCCGAAATAGGCGAGCACGCCATCTCCCATGTACCGCGCGATAACGCCCTCATTCCGGGCAACAACCTCTGCGATGCAGCCGTGATAGGTGCCCATTACGGCCCGCAGGTCCTCCAGATCAAGGCGGGCCGAAAGTGCCGACGAGCCGACCAAATCGCAAAACATAACTGTAAGCTGACGCCGCCCGGCCTGGTCCGCCGACGCCGGCTTAGCGCCCACTTGAGGCTTTCGCGGGACCTCTCCCTGAAGTTCTACGATCGCGCGCAGCATCTTGCGGCGATGCCCAAGCAGGACGCCCAAATCTTTTAGATCCTGCTCCGTGAGATCTCGAACGACCGAGAGGTCGATGGCGTTTTCGCGGAATCGCTCGGCGTACTCGCCCAAACCGATCGATGCTAGCCACTCTGCAATACCGGTCATGGTATACCTATGGCTTATACGAAGAGAATAGCACATTAGAGAGGCTTGCGAAGGCACATCTGTCGACCGAAGCGCCGATCACCGGACTTCTTCCCAATGTAACATAGTGGCCCAGGCGAAAAGTGAACGCCGCCAAGCGCGATGTCTGTTAAGGGTCATTGCGGTCCTTGCGCAACGCGCCGCTGACGTCCGATAAGCGCCCTTAACGGATTCCACGCTATTCGGCTCTCGGCCGTTCCGGATAGCAGAAGCCGCAATCGACGCGGCTGCCCTGCGCAGCTAAGCCTTCGACGCGCAGCTGCTGCGTTTTGTAGCGAGCCTACACATAGCTGGCAAACTCCTCCCAAGAATAGTTGACGCCGCGGCCAGGACGGTCCGGGCCGCAAGGTCCTTCGCCATTGCGACAACGCTCGCAAATTTATGCCGCAGGTCACGACGCTTAAGGCGCCGCCCTTGAGGCGCTTCCGCTCAAACCACGCCTAATCCTGACCACGCCGCAGCCTCGAACGGACGCGAGCAACACTGCGCCGATTTCAGACTACACGGGACGCAAGGCACTCGATGCCGCGATCGGAGCCACGAACCGTGATCGATAGCTTTGGTTGCCGCGTCTTCAGCCTCCCTACGAGTGGGAGAATTGCCGGTCCGATACCTGTGCTCGCTCAGCTTCGCGGTCTAGGCCGGTAAGGCTGCACGATCACCGATCATGGTCGGGAACCCATTCCTCAGCGGTTGAGTCCCAATGATGGGTGTCGTCGAAGTGTTTCCAGAGTGGCCGCCTTGACTTGCTTTCACCCTTCTGTCGGTTTGCATTCAGTGCGCGGAGTTGAACGACGAGCGTCCCAGCCATCGTCACCCATTCGCGAGCGTTATATCGGGAGTTCCATTTGATTGCGGTGTGCATCGGATGCCTCCTTCAAAGTAAGAAGCCTTCGCCACATTAGCGCGGGCCAAGAATACGGGGATGTAAACTGCTTCACAGTCGGTCAACATCTTCGACATAGCCGCGGGCGATCTTACTGCGCGGTGACCGCAACTACTTCGCTCAATATTCCGGCGCCCGGCATTGGTCATGTTGCCGCGCGATCAAAACGCACGCGACGAAACGTAGCATCGTACTTTGTGCGCGAACGCACGTCCTTTCGACGGAGTGCATTCATCGTTGGTGGGCGTGCGTCGATAGAGGCCAGCGTATGCTTGAGCTTTGGAACAGACCGGCACGACACCCTGGCCTCGGCGGAGGCGCTTGTCACGGTCCTCGTCATTGTCCCGGCGGCTGCCGGCGCTATTATGCTGGCGGAAACTCGGCGGATAAGCGGACGTGGTCAGATCGAGCCGGCACGTCTAGACGGGCCAACAGGCGACGTTCGTTAGCCGGCACGGCGACCGTCAGAGAAAGGCCACTCTGCTGCCGTTCCCCGAAGGCTATCTCGGGAGATGGCGAAGATTATTTCTACCTGCCCTGCCCTGCGGTAGCCTTAAGGCCTTCGTGGATGTTGACTCGCCTCTTGCGGCACGGACGATCTGGCAGCAGCTTTCACAGTCAAGTAGGTACCGGCGGACAATAATTTCTGTTGTTGTCGGGTCACGACAGCATGCCTTTTGACCGACGATCTCTACGTTGGAGGGTCACACTATCTCGCTTCGTACGCCTCTGGCGCTTCTTATCATATCTCTAGGTGCGATCGCCGCGGTCTGGTGGTGGCTGGCCATACCGATCAACTTGGCGCGCGCACCGATCGATCCGAATGCCAAACTGCAATGCATATCCTACGCGCCCTTCCGCAACAACCAAACGTCAGAGTCGCCGACACCAGTGCCGCGTGACCAGATCGCGGAAGATCTCGCCCAGCTTGCCAAAATAACCGACTGTATCCGTACCTATGCGACTGATCTTGGCCTCGATCAGATCCCCGAACTTGCGTCCAAGGTGGGGCTGAAAGTCATTCAGGGAATTTGGCTCGATAGGGACCGACAGAAGAACGCGACGCAGTTATCCACTGGCATACGCCTCGCCCAGCATTATCCGGAAACCATCACCGCACTCGTGGTCGGTAATGAGGTTCTGTTGCATCGGAAGATGACGCCTTCCGACCTTGCTGCCTTAATCCGCTCGGTCAAGGCACAAGTGCCGGTCCCCGTCACCTATTCCGACGTCTGGGAGTACTGGTTGCGCCATCGGGAACTCAATGACGCCGTCGATTTCGTCACCGTGCATATCCTGCCATATTGGGAAAATATGCCGATCCCGGCGGAATCTGCCGCTGCTCACGTCGACGCCATCCGAAAGCAGGTGGCGTCCGCGTTTCCGGGCAAGGAAATCCTGATTGGAGAAACTGGTTGGCCGAGCGAAGGACGGATGCGCGGTTCGGCACTACCGTCGCGCATCAATCAGGCGCGGGTGATCTCCGAGGTCCTCGATGTTGCCCGGCGCGAGAATTTCCGCGTCAACCTGTTCGAGGCCTATGATGAATTGTGGAAGCATGAGTTCGAGGGCACCGTCGGCGGATCGTGGGGCTTATTCGATTCCGCGCAGCGCACGCTGAAATATCCGCCCGGCATCCCCGTCAGCAATTATCCGCTCTGGAAACTGCAAATGAGCGGCGGAATGGCGCTGGCGATCCTGGTGTTCGGCGCTGCATGGCTGACCTCGCGCCGGAAGCTCTCGCAGCCCCGGCTCGTCTCATGGTTTGCGGTCGGAATATCGGCAACCACCGCCGGAGTCCTGTTTGGGGGGGCCGCTCAAAAAATGTTCTATGAAAGCTACGACGCGGGCAGCTGGCTTCTGTGGGGCGCACTTCTGGTGGCGGCAACTGCCTCGCCGCTGTTCGGCGCCAACGCCCTGATGTCGGGGCGCGCACCGCCCACATTTCTGGAATTGCTGGGTCCGAAGGACTACCGCACCTCATCGGTGCTGGCGATCATGCACGGATTGATCTTGATCGTAACCATCGTGATCGGCACGGAGACCGCGCTGGGCTTTATGTTTGACCCGCGCGAAAAGGATTTTCCTTTTGCGGCCCTCACTATGGCGGCGTTCCCTTTTGCGGCGATGACACAGCTCAATGGCCCCAAGAAAGGAATCCGCCCCATGGCGGAAGCGATATTTGCCGGTGTATTCTTGGTGGCAGCCATCCATGCGGCGCTTAGCGAAGGGCCAGAACAATTGGCAGTCGTTGTGGACTTGTGCTGCCTATATACTGCTTGCGGTTACGCTGTGGCGGGCGCGCGCTTGAGTCTTCTCCTTCGGGCCAATACCAGACGTCAGTCGATCACCTGATCTGCACGGCTGAGCAGCGTTGGTGGAATGATGACACCGAGTGCTTTGGCGCTGGCGACGCTGTCCGCTCAAACCATTGAGAAGCTCGCGAAACTGCTGCCGCCGGCAGCTTCGCTCGGAAACCCGGTTGACGTCGCCGGCGGCACGGATGCGGATCCTTCCGTCTTCGCCGCCTGCGCGAAGGCACTGCTTGAGGACACGAATGTGGATGGGCTTCTCATCACCGGACTTTTTGGCGGGTATGGCGTTAGATTTGCCGCCGCATTGTCGCAGATCAAACTGGTAACGACGGAAGTCATTGGCGAACTGGCAAAGCAGAGCGCCAAAGCCCGTGCTGATTCACAGCCTTTACGCCGCCCTGAAGGGAAGCGAAATGCCGCGACCGCTTTCGCACTCGAAAACGTGCAAAGAGAACATGTGCCGCTCAAGCCTGTTTGGGGCTAGAGTCGCTCCGAGCTCGCGAGCGGATGTCGTGTGCACGGTCGCGCGCCTGACAGCCGCCATGTTTGCAAACCGCAAACCTGGTTGGATCGAACGATCGCAAGTTGACGAAGAAGAATTCGAAATTGCGCGAGCCCGGCCGAACATTGCTACAAAATGCGTGCACGTCATTCGCAACCCTCGTCTGCCAATGCAGAGCAGAGAGCGTCACCGCAAAATCAATTCACGCAAATTGCTAGCGCTCGCTCGGACGGCGATAGGCACGCCACCAGCGACAATCCCTGCCAAGTTACGCAAAAGAACTAGCGGTTCCCCCTGCCCATCGTGGCCGGTGCTTGACCGTCCACGTTGGCAATTATTGATTCTGCAATATTCGCGGCTTCAGAAGCGACAACCGTGATCAAGAAGCGCCACGATCATTCCTTCCTGATTAAATCAAATCTATTTTAAATTAAAGCGCCAGTCTATTTTTTTATTTATTCGCCAAATTTAATGATTAATGCATCGAAATCAAAAACAAAGAGGCTCTTGCGCCCCTCCTTGCGAGGCGACACCGGAATTTTACGGCTTGTCTCCCAGATGCACTCGGTCCGCAAGATGATCTTTGCTTCGCGTGGATCGACAGTCGCAGGGAGCCAGCTGGAGCCAAACTCAGCCCTATCTGCGAAGACGAGGCATGAAAGCAACAGTCTCGCAATACGTTGCGCCAACTTGTGATTATTAACTTGCGCATCCGATGCGATCCGGGCCCGCCCGCCGTGAAGCGGCGAACTTGGCTTGAATGTGATGCTGGTCATCCTCATCGGGTCAGTAGCCGTCCTTGTCGCCCGGGCGCACGTTCCAGAGCTTGAGACCATCGCGGGACTCAATGGTGGTGCGCTCTAAGAGCCAGGCGCGTAGCCAGACCGCTGACGCAACCCAACTGCTGGGTTATGGCTCGGTAGCCGGCGCACGTGCCCTGGAGGGCGGCGAGAGTCCTCGGTTGGGATTTCTGACATTGCGATGCTCGCGCACGAAGCTACGCTTCTCGTGTTGCTGCCCCGCGCACGCTTCTCGTTCGCTTTACCGCGCAATAGGTTCCCCGCGAGCAGCATTCGAAATCGATGTGAAGCTTAAACCGAAACCAGTTCCCGGTCAGCTTACCAAGGGAACCAAATTGACGGCCGTTAAATGGTAAATTTGATTATGGTATATAATCGTGATGACTCTATCTCAAAATTGAAAAATATGGTTGGGGAAAACATGGGAGGTTGAAATGGAAGCTGCCCGCCGCCTTCGTGCAATGGCGCTGCTTTGCCGACAGACTGCCGCACTCCAACCTGAGAGAAGCTGGAAACTGCTTGCAGAGGCCGAGTACTGGGAGCATCTGGCGGCTGCGGCTTCAGCTCATTGAGCTTCGGTCGAGTGTCCTTTGTCTTTCGCTTTTCGTCGACTTCTTCCTTCAAGTCATTTTCTGAGGCATGTGATGTCGAGTACGCGTCAGATTTTCTCTAGTGCTGTTCTGAGCGAACGTCACCAGGCGCTTCTGGAGGAGCTTAGACAGGTGGAGAAGCTTCGACGTAAGCTCCGACATGTAGAAGCAAGAACAATCGGCAGAAGACGGCGTACCAAAGCGAGCGGCGGAGCAAGAGCCGTTTAGAGACCCGGCGGTCCGAAGGTTGACCCGCGTTGGCTCACTCGCGCGATTCGATGGACGGATTGCCCGCGTTCCTCGCATCTGCCACTATTTTGAAAGAGGACTGGCGCCTTCATCCCCGCAGTAGCGAGGCTCGGCGACGACGTCGCTGTGACGTGTCGGCAACCAGCCGGGCCGGGGTGCCCCACAACGCTCGAACTAACTCGGCGAGGAGACCGGCCGTCTATTCGGGGTCGCGCATTAGCTCCGACTTTCATTCGAGGTTGCGCTTCGGAACACGGCAACAAGTCGATCGCCTTCCCAAAGCTCAACGTCGTGCTCGTCCTGCATTTGCTCGGCTCGGCGTCTCGCCGCTTGCTCGTCAATGCAGTCGAGCTTTGCAGCGCAGATCACTTGCCGGCTGCCGTCCACCACGAACACTTTGTACCGCATGATGCAGGCCCATCCCAAAGGGCGACCATCATCGTAGTCGAATGTCCGTCTAAGGCGGTGCCAAATTTAGTGCGGCGTACGGAACCTTTGTACGTGGGGCAGTTCCGCTATACTGGTCCGTGGAATCCCATCGATCGCGCGGCGGCAGTACCTCGTATCTCGCTACCTCAGTGGCGTAATTTCACCGCGTACCGAAGCGTGCGGCTCGAGCTTAAGAGCGAGAGGCCGCCAAGCGTCATCAGCAGCACACCATACCAGGCCGTCCAGCTGCGGGCTTCGTCGCGCGCCTCTGCAGTGCGCGCGCCCAGCGGCATAACTTGAGGTGGGTCGGCGGACGCGGCGGCGAGAAGCTGCCCAACGTCGACTCGGCTGGGCATGGAGTGTTCGGGCGTGAGCTGGTTGCTGGGAAGATCGACAATGGGGACCGCCGACATCAGGGTGAGGCCCGTGAAGAGATCGGAAGCGGCATCAGCTACCTTCATTCCAGGTACAGGCGGCTGAGATTGCTCGGGCGGTGCGGAGCGCAGCAACTCCGCGCGCGCATCAACGACCGCGCGCCGCCTGGTCTGCGTGGTCCCGTTTTCGTCCAAACTGGCGCTGCGGTCTTTGGCCATGCGAGCCCGCATGGGCTTCTTCACTGTCGCGACGCCCTCGGCCAGGAACCAGCATTTGCGGTGACCGTCCGTTCGGTAGACCCAATGCTGTCCGCCGGTGGTCGAGGTACCGGGACGCGGCACGCATTCGGCTTGCGGCGGAGGGGTTACCGTGGGTTGGGACGCAGCAGTATTGAAGAAGTCGGCAAGAGAATTGGAAGACGCAGGCGCCGCCCAAAAACCTCCAACAAGGACTAGGCTGGCGAAGTACAATCGCAAATGACCGGACATCGAAAACTCCCGGGTTCGCCCCACCCCCGCTCGAGCCTCAGCGGCGACAACGGCTCCCATGCGGCTTAAATTGGGCAGCGCGACGAATTAATTGTACTCTTGTCTGATTAATATGCCGGTCCAGTACTCGGGGATTGCGACACGAGGCAGCGCGATCGATTCATCGAGCCACCTGAGTTGCGCCGGGCCTCGCTCCCGCCCGCGATCCGCGCCGCCGCCGCCCGGTCGATCGCCATCGTTGCGGGCCGAGATTTGGACGATTTCCTGATCGAGCGGGCTTCAGCCCAAAAGCGGCAGACAAATTGAGCGCCGATTGCAGTTTGAAATGGGAATGCTGACGCCGGCTGTTACCCACTGAGGCTCTGAGCTTTTCACATCGTCGTTCAATGCGGCTCATAACCATGCTTGGAGGCATCGCCATAGCGAGCGCGCTGGCGATCTGGCTGATGGTTCTCGCTGAATCGCTCGGAGGGCCCGCGGCGCGGTGAAGACATCGACAAGAATCTCAAGCGCGCGATGGCCCGCGTCTAGTCGTGGTGCCCTCTGAAGTGCCGCCTAACCGCATTCCACGCTCGAAGGACTGGAAGGGGGAGGACGACGAAAGAACTCTGATTGCAACCGGCATCATCCCGCGCCGCAGAAGTGGTGGGTCGTGATCGTCCGATCGACGGGCCATCGTGTTGATCGTCACCGGAGACGGAGTTCCTGCTCGCCGAGCAGGTGCCGTTCTGCGCGAGGGCAGGACAACTACAACGAACAGAACGTTCACCAGTAGTCATATTTTCCCACAATGAGAAGGAAAGTACGCACGAGAACGACCGTCGTTTGATCTAAAATCTGCCGAGGTTACTCCTGCCTCATACCCGGCACGCAGCCAGCAACACTGCGTTCGCGGACGGAGCTGCTTCACCGCAGCCAGCACATTGGCATCCCCCCGAGGCCGTTGGGCCCCGAGCGCTTCGCGAGCGTCTAGGATCGCTCGCAGCCTAGTCCGGCGCAACACTCGCGTCTGTGCGCTTTCGAACATTCATGCCCCTTCAGGTATGCTAATTCTATGCATCATCCGGCGAGTGCCGAACAGGGATGCCTCAGCCCGGGAGCCGCCGTGGCTAGAATAAGCGGCCAATTTGGCAGTTCGCAAAGAACCAATATCCTGTTTCGGTAGTTGACTCCCGCGTGATCCGAACAAGCAAACTGATTGTTCGGGCCGAGGATAAGTTTAGAAGCTGAGCCGGCACACATGAAGGACCTCCGACCACGTTTGGAAAAGGTCCGCGCTGACGCCAGAGACTTTGCGTTGATGAGTCAGCAGGCGACGGACACAGAAAAGTGCGAGCTGTTTAAGCGCTTGGCGGATGAACTCGCCATCGAAGCGCTCGAGCTTGAGCAAATCGTGAAGCGAAATGAACCATCGAATCCGTGCGACCAGCACGAGGTCGTGGAGTTTAAGCCAACCTCTCAGCGGAAGCGCGGCTGACGTGGAAGAGGTTAGGCCGGCGACGGCTTTCGCCGCATCGCATTGCGCATGGATCCAGACGTCGCTGTTCGTCGCTTGTCCTCGCCGTCGGCTTGAATGACTTGGCGCATTCACCACCTCCGTGCTGTTGTCGGATAAGCCGAGATGCGGACAGCGAGTTGGATGGGACAGCGGTGGTCCACCGTGGACTGCAGTCCGGGCGGCCGCTCATCTCCGCGGCGGGCGGGCGTTCACGGTCCTGTCCCAAACGCCGGCTCCTTGCGAGCGAACCAAGCGATTATAGCAAGTCGTGCAGGACTGAAGCTTGTCCGGCAAGTCGGGCGCATCGATCGCAAGACGAAGAAGAGACCATTGAGGACTCGACGGCCATTGGCGTCACGCTGGACCGCTTAGGACAGAAGGCTTGACCGGGCGTTTCGACGAACTGGTCCAATCGACAAGCGCAAGGGCGGCGGTGTTCTTGTGCCGCAGAAGGCAGGAACCGCGTTGCGGCGTCGTGGTTAATAGAAGTTTGGCAAAGGAGATCGTCAGATGCCCCACGCCAAGCCTTTGATAATCGCCACCATCGTCGCAAGCTCATCTCTGTTGGTCCTGGCGCAAGCCGGCGGCGCAAACGCCGGGTCCGCAGGCGCAGGCACCGGGACGGGCGCGAGTAGCGCCAGCGCTGGTCCGTCGGCATCTTCTGGAATGGGAACGGGTGCAGGCAACGCTGGTCAATCAGCGCCCCCAGGAATGGGAACGAAAGATACTGCCACCGGCGGAAATCCAGGCATCAACGCCGAGCCGAACAATCCGAACGTTCAGCCCGCCGCGCCGGCGCGGTCGCGGTCCGCCACCCAGGCCGCAAGAAATGCCGGGGCTGGTCACGCTCAGAATGGTCTGCCGATCGGCGCGATCGGGACGGGCACGAGCAATGAGGACCAACCAGTCGGCGGCGCCTTGTCCACTCGAAACAATTCTTCGCCAGCAGCGCGGGCCGAAGGAAATGGTCTGCCGATCGGAACGCGCGGGAAGGGCGCCAGCACATCGGACCAGGTAAGCCGGGCGCGCGCCGCAGGAGCCGGTGACAAAGTGCTGGACGCAAAAGCTCAGATCGAGCGAAGAACAACAGTTTCTTCCAAACGCGTTCCCAGCCGGGTAAAATTGGGTTTGTAGTCTGAGCGAGGCAGCCCGCAGACATGAGCGATGATGCGATACTCCTTTAGTGCGTGCGGCGTTCAACAGGCGCTCGAACAGGACGACGTCACCTCAGTTCATGAGGCGGCTTCCAACCCTTCCGTCATTTATGCCGGAATGATTGATCGAATGACATGCGAGCGGCCCGACGATGTATTCGAACGGTCAATACCGACGTATTGCCGATCTTCGTGCTCCTCCACCTCTTTTTCGCGCCTTTGCTGTGGTTGCTGCTCCGAATGCCGAACGCGACGCTTGGCGCCTCGCTGGCGCTTTATGCGCTGGTGCATATGTTCGGCTGGTCCATGCCGGCGTGGCCGAACGGCCACTGGGCTTTCAATCCACTGGCCTGGCAGCTACTGGCGGTCCTTGGCGCCTGGATGGTAATCGAGGGCGAAAGAGTGCGCCCCTGGCTAACGTCTCGCAAGGCCCTTGTGCCTGCCGCTCTCTATCTGGTCTTCAGCCTTGTCATCGCGTTGAGCTGGAGAATCAAGCCGCTGGAAGCGTTAATCCCGCAGGGCCTAACCAAGTTGGCTTACCCGCTAGACAAATCCAATCTCGATCCGTTGCGTCTATTGCATTTCTTGGCTCTTGCGGTTGTTGCGGTGTGGTTCGTGCCGCCCAATCGGCAAGCATTGACGACTCCGGCGATGCGCGGCGCCATCCTCTGTGGCAAGCACTCGTTGCCAATCTTTTGCCTCGGCGTTCTGCTGACGCTCGCTAGCCTGCTGGCGCTGCTTGACGTATCGGAAGGGCTCGCGATGCAGATCACGCTGAGCGTTGGTGGGATCCTCGTGATGATCGTGGCGGCGACGATGCTGAACTTGGTCGAGACCACGCCCAGGCTGCAGCCGACCGCTGCACTGCCTGCGGGCGTGCGCGCCCAGCCGGACGCCTGGGGCACCGTTGACTGGCGCCCCCTGGAGGCATTTCGCCGAGGATTGCGTGAGTTCGGATGGGCCGGCGGCCAGAATTCCGTCATCGATTGCCGGTTCGCGGATAGGCAAACCCGCCGGGTGTTTCGCGTCGCAGACAATGCGTCATCGCCGCACGGCGAGGTGGCGAACGCCAGAGAACCGCTGTCTCGTGCCGCTCACGGCCTCGCTGAACTAACTGCGCAGCATACCTAACTTGGCGATGGTCCGGACCTGCTTCAGTTCGTTCCAATTCCGGAACGAGGTGAAGCAAAAGTCTCGAGGCGTTGCACATTTACAACCCGCACAGGCATTCGAGGTACTAATCTCATTGATTGAGACGACGAAACATATTTCATTCTTAGTTCAAAACCATTAGGCGGGGGCGAACGGTGTATGATGTCTATCGCAATGACAAGCGCGACTTCCTCGTTCTAAGTACAGGCTGTGCCGTACCTGCGCTTTACTCTGCACACAAGTGGCGCAAGAGCAGGAAACGAGTTCTCAAGGTCAGCGACGAAATCAAATCAGCGGTTCACGCGCGAGGCTATTACCTCCGCAGCCTGCGGGCCAGCAAGGAGCGAACGATCGAGGTCGCGTAAGGTCGGACGCCCCGGTGACAGCATCACTACCAGCCGAACCGCCATCCTCGCGCTCAACTGAGTTGTGCGCCTATTTTGGTCGCAGCCTTTACCTAGGTTTCATTCTAGGAGGTTGCGGCCCCTGAACGCTTTCCTCTGCCGCCGCCTGCGAGGTTCTGCTTCTGGGGGCCTCAAACACCGCAATGCCCCGATCAAGCTGCCACAGCTCGATGTCGTTGGCATCAACTAGCTCCTGAACACGTTCCCGTGCTTCCTGCTCGTCGGCACAATGCAAATTGGCAACGCTTATAACGTGGCGGTCGTGATCCAAAAGGTAAGCTCGGTAGTGCGCCATCCCACCCCCTCATCCATCAGTGTCCGGTCGTTGTGCTGGGCTTGTTCCCTGTCAAATTGGTCCCCGCCACATCCTGGCTGGCTTGATCCATCGGACCATCACTTCAATATCTCAATGAGCGTTCTCCAGCCGAGCGCATCGTTCGCCGTCAGAAGCGAACCGCCAAGCCTTTCCAAGTAGTTTGGCAACTCGCAATCGGGACGCGCGTTGATATTCTCGACAAACGAGGCGACCGAGTTCTTAAGATCACCTCGGTCGAGATGATCGAAAGCTCGCTGCTTGCACCGCTCGACATATTTGTCGCGCGTCATCTCAAGTAACAGGGAACGTTCCATTCCGCCTCCCCAACTGATGGCTGCTTCCAATAGTGAAGTTGGAGCGGAGTGGATTTGGCCCGTCTGTTCGAAAGGCGACAAACGGATGCGCTTTTCGTCGCAACCGTGGGAATTAGGACACAGACACAGATCGCACAGCTTGTCGGCTCCGGGCGGACGACGGCACAAGTTCAAGCCGGTCTCAGGCCTGCACCTTGTCTATAGTTCCTGACGACTACGCCGAACGCCATGGTTGAACCGACCCATCCGAAGCCGATGCCAGTGATCCTCACGACGGATAAGGAGCGCGACGTCTGGATGCGAGCGCCATGGATTGGAGTGGCCATTTTGTCCCAAGCGGCGGTCCGTTGGCAGAAGTCGCCAATCCAGTTGGCTGGATGGCTGCAACTGGAACCTATGGTTCTGTCGAGGCAACGTTCAGAAGCTGAGCGACGGCGGTGACAACCTGAACTGGTGCGAACGGTTTGGTGAGAAGGATGCTGCCCGGCACGCCGTGAGAAGGCCACTCGTCGCCCGAGACACCAGTCATGTAGATCACCGGCATGTCGGGCTTGATCTCGCGCACGCGCTTGGCGACCTTCCAACCGCTCAATCGACCCGCCAGATTGACATCTGTCAGCAGAGCGCGAAACTTGTCTTTGTCGCCGCTGAGTATCGTCAGCGCCTCTTCGCCTGACGACAAGGATACGGCGCCAAAGCCGGCCTCGTTGAGTGCGTCCTCGATGAACCCCTGAACAGCGTGCTCGTCTTCGACGACCAGTACGACCGGCAGCAACTCTTTCACACCGAACTTCCCCTGAGACCTTAGCTTAAGTTACAAAGTGAACACTTGTTCCGGAAATTACCGCTAAAGCGGCAGCTTGGGCTGTCGGGAGGTTATCCGCTTGATATACCTCAAAATTTTCGAGTGCGCCCCTACACAGGGAGGCCGGAACGCGGTAAAGGTTCCTCTTCGCTCCAGCAGGAGTTGCTGTGTATGCCTCGCTCCCCCTCCATCGTGCCGCATGTCGATCACGACACCTATCTTGTGCTGAACGATTTTGGCAGGTTCGGGCGCGCCTGGTGCGAGGCGGACGAAAAAGACAGTGACCGCGCATCGCTTCTCCGACGTCTTTTGGAAGACCAATATAGTCATCCGGTGCGGATCGTTGCGTTCAATACCGCCGAGGGCTGGTCGCGCGACGTGACGGTAGATATTGCCGACGAGCTGCGTCGGCGTTTTGTCGAGCACGATGACGTGCCAAGTTCTGTGCAGGAGTTTGTGGAGACCGCAGTCCGGCGGTGACCACGCCGCAAGATTCGAGAGCAAGCGGGCGAGCGCTTCCGCGATGGAATGCCGGCCTACACGCCAAACGCGCGACTGATCTCGCGCACAAGCCTAAGCGCAGCGTCAGTATTGCGGCCATAGAAGAGCGCCTGATCGAACTGAGATAAAATGCCCAGCGCAAATAGCGCGATAGCAATGCCCTTAATCATAGTTGTGGACCGGGGGTGAACAATGCTGCGCAAGTTCAAAACGGCCCCAGCCGCAGGTTGGGGAGACAGCCGGGGCCGACATTCCCATTCCATGTGCCGCAATCAGCGGTAATCGGCACGCTCTCAGTTAGGCACACAGATCCTAACGAACTATTTCGCGGGAGCGGCGTCGAAACTAGCGGCGAGCCGCCGCTAGACCGGGAGAAACGTAAGTTCTCTGCGATAGGAGCGGAGCCGATCCCCCCGCTGACTGGGTGAGGCCCTGACGGACATGCCGCGCCAAGCCTCATAACCTCAGCAGCCTGACAGAAGGTCGTTCGGCTACAGTATCCAGCCTAGGCACAGTGATCGACCTCGTTTTGATCTTCCGCAAGGAGGCGCGTTCGGGCCAGCCGGTCAGAACAACTGATCGCGTCTCTGCACTTGCTTGGCGCTGCGCAAGTAAGGTTCGGTTGCGCGCAAAATTGTTTCGTTTCCTGCCTCACATTTCTTTCGAATGCTAGTGAGAGCTGGCAGGCGGCTCTTCGCAAACAACAATGGATGACATCGGCTCATTCCCCGCTTAGCGTCTGTTCCGAGGTTAGAGCCAAGTTTATGCGACGGCGCGAGCCGACATTGAAATTGAGTGTGACTGTTTCGGGCGAAAATGGACGCAAGGTCGCGTGAGGCAGCGGGGAGATCGAGGATGGCTGGCATCGCCACGATTGAGAACGTCGGCCTGAGCCGGGCGTGGCTTAAGTGTACTGCTGAGGTAGATAACCTGGCCGGATGCCGGGTTCTCGTTCTTGAGGATGAATACTTCTTGGCGAGTGATCTTGAGCAGGAATTAACCGCTCGCGGAGCGATTGTAGTCGGTCCCTTTGCCGAGATCTCTAAGGCAAAAGATCAGGTTGCGAACGGCGGCTTTGATGTTGCAGTCATCGATATTGATCTGCGTGGAGAGCCATCATTTTCGATTGCGGACGAACTGATACGCCGTCGTATCCCCTTTATTTTCGTGACGGGTTACAGCCCCGAGGTATTACCTGTCCGCTTTCAACGTGCGCGACGGTGCGAGAAGCCCGTCTATATGTCTGAGGTGCTCGAAGAGGTCGGACAATTGTGCGGACGGAACGGCGATTAGCTCGTCGGCCTGGTCTTACATGGGGGCCGCGGATTTTATTACGGCTGATCTCGTGCCCGCTCTTGTTCGACGGTGAAGAGCCGCAGGCGTCCTGCGATGGAGCGCGTGCTGGTCGCACGCCCAATTTGCTAGTTTCAGCGAAAGAACTCCTGCGATGCTGCTATTCAGCCGGGGACTTGCTTGGTCATTTACCGGATACTTCAGAACTCACCTCTTGGACCGGAAGATGTCATCCGGCTCGCAAACGCTTCCGAGCAAGCCCTGAAGACTATCGGCGTAAAGGAGCGGAACGATCCCCGTTCCAAAATGATCGCCAAGAAGATCATTGAGATCGGTCAGACCAGCCTGAAAGACCCAGTTCAAATCTGCATTCGGGCCGTCGAAGCGTTGGGCCTGCCGAAAAGGTGATCCGCGAGCCGGTCGCCGGATCGGTGGTGTCAAGCTACCAAAGCGCCTTCCGAGGTTAACTTATGTGAACCTTTGTCGGCCGACGGCGTTGTGTTTGCGAGACCGTCGCCCGCCGTCAGGTACGGCGCATGTCGCGGATAGCCAATGGTTGTTCATCACCCGCTGTCCACAACCGCTCGCGACAGATAGCCAAAGGCGGCGGTCTTGGCCTCAACTCCTGAAAAAGACAGAACGACAATGGCAGGGCAGGCTTTCGGCCAGAACAGGGAGTTCTGCCATGCGAACCCGTATTGACATCGACAGGGCGTTCAGCCGCGCAATCCTCCGAGAGATTGGCGAGAGACTGCAAGCATGTCTCGGGGACGACGAGTTAACACCTACCCTTAGACTTCAGCTTGATCTGTTACGCCGATTGGATGATCAACCGCCGCCGAGTACGCGTGGGCATCCGCCACGCGCTTAGGCTACCGGAGCGCGACTGAAGGAGTGAAAATGCCGGGAGGAGCCAATAAGCTCAAAGCCTTTGCTGGCCCCCTGCCGAAAGCATGACGCTCACGAGGGAAATAGCTTGTCGCGAATGCAGCGCGACGTGGACGTCAGTCTGATGCCTCGCGGCTTGAGCCATGCCGCCGTATCGATCTCGCGTGTTCAAGTGCCTGCCGTGCGGAAGAATACTGCGTAGGGTCGGACGCCGGTGACAGCATCACTACCAGCCGAGCCGCCATCCTCGCGCTCAACCGAGTTGTGCGCCTACTTTGATCGCAGCCTTTACTTAGGTTTCGTTCTAGGAGGTTGCGCCCGCTGAACGCTTTCCTCTGCCGCCGCCTGCGAGGTTCTGCTTGTGGGTGCCTCAAACACCGCAATGCGCTGATCAAGCTGCCATAGCTCGATGTCGTTGGCATCAACTAGCTGCTGAGCACGGTCGCGTGCTTCCTGCTCGTCGGCACACTGCAATTTAGCCACGCTTATAACGTGGCGTTTCTGATCCAAAAGATATGCTCGGTAGTGCGTCATCCCCGCGCCCCAGCTCTAGGACACCAGCGTACTCCATTGATGCAAAGGGAAACTACGGAAAATTTTAGCTCGAAGTTCACGCTTAATGTCTGTCCCTTTCGAAAAGTTGGTTCGATGCAGGCGCCGGGGCCGCATTTGGTCTCAGGCTTCGCAAGGACAACGCCAAATGAGGTGGGCGGGCTGATCCGCCCAAGCTAATGCCCCGGTCATTCTGGCGACCGACGAGGAAACGCGATGGCTGGATGGCGCACCATGGGATGAGGCCAAAGAATTACAACGGCCGTGTGCTCATGATCCTAGTCGTGGGGGCAAAGAAGATCGACGCAGATAGAAACGCGAACAGATCGGCTATCCCGTCGTTGCGCCATCCAACCGCGCCAGCCCTGCCTCGATCACGTCGATATCTTCCTCGATCTGCTGGATCGCTGTCCGGCAATCAAAACCGGTAAGCGCCTTCAAGTCCACGGCGAGCTTCCGGCGCTGCATGCGCAAATCGTCAAGAGCCCTCCTGTCATTTAAGCTGACGTAGCCGTCCACAATGAGCTCGATTGCGTTTGGCATTCCCCGATCCAACTCCTACCACCCACCGCAAGGCTTAGCTCGCGACACTCTTCGAAACGGCATCTCTTCGCAAATCGTCTGCAGCAGCCGTCAAATGGGACCCCTCGATCAGCCCGATCCGCCGCAACGTCAGAAGCGCAAGAGGGTCGCACAGTTCGATGGAGAGCCCGGCTCCCAATACTGCGATAGCGCGCCGTTCATCGTTATCGAGATCAGACCATGAGATGTCTTTCATTAGGCGCCTCGCTCAAAACAACGTTCAAAAACACAGACGTTAGCAATAGCCGCAGCATAGCTTTGGCGGCGCGGTATACCGACCGTAAGTTGGGATCAATTAGCTGAGCTGTACTGCTCGGCGCCACACTAGCCGGGAAGTCCATACTCCGGGCATTCCCTCTTGAAAGAGACCACCAATCCTTGGTCTTGCCCGCGTTCAAACCACTTCAGCAATTCCATGGCCGCAAACCGCGACTCATCTGCAATGGTGAGATGGTGACAACAACCGGTGACAAATTCCTTAATTGGGGCACCGACGGGCCGCGCGAGCAACGGGATGAAGTTTGGACGTGCGATAATGCTGACGACAGACGATGCACACGATTTCTGGGTGCGTGCGCCCACCCTCGCCCGGCGGTGACCTGCTGGTGCGGGGCGAGCCGCACCTGATCCAGCAATCCGTGCGACTAGCGCTCCTCTCGCCCATCATTGAGTTGGTCATCAAGTTCGAGGTCGCGCATGCTGGCGAGCTACGCCTGCTTGAGACTGGCCCTTTGCCTTATCGAGGCAGCAGCGCCGCCGAATGGCGGGCCGGGGTTGGTGATACGGATAGACCAGACACAAACTGCCGGTCGGTTCATTGGCGCAGCGACCTACAATGTTCCAAGTGCGGAACGAATGCCCGCCGGCAGCGCACCGCGCGTGAACGAATGCGCGATCCGAAGCCCAAACGAAAGTCTCTCGCAGCAAGCGCGCCATCGACCGATTGGTCGGCGATCGGAAAAACCTAAAAATACTTCTGGATTATAATCATGATGACTCTGACGCAAAAACAGAAATTAAGGTGGGAAAAAAGTAGAAGAAGGACGGGAGGAAGGGAATGAAAGCTGTACGCCGCTTGCGCGCGATGGCCTCGTTGTGCCGACAGAGCGCCGCATATCATCCTGACAAAAGCTGGAAGCTGCTCGCCGAGGCGGAGTACTGGGACCACCTAGCCGATGGGGAGCTTCTTGAGCACTACAAAGAATGCACGGGCGGCTCAATACAAGATCGCTGCGTAAAGAAGCATGCATCCGAGATCCAGCAACCCAACCTGTGAGCCCAAAGAGCCTTTCAGAATGTGAGTGTGCTGCTCGTTGGCGAGTTGAGGCAAGCGCTCCGCCGCCCCGCTGATTGCGGGCGTGTCGCGCTGGACGGTACGGCTTATTAGTGTCGGCGAATTCCGGTCTAGTCGCGTCGGCTTCACCGGATCAGGCGACTTCCGGTCTACGCCGGTGAAGGGACATTCTCAGGACAGGCGGGCAAGTCTCAACGCCAGCAGGCGACATTCAATCGAAAGAGGCCGCGCCAACAGCGAGTCCTACGTCTCGTCCTCCATCCAAGTGTGCTCGCCGGAGGCGCATTTGAACATACGGACTATTTTGTCATTTTGAGATGTAGAGACACCGCAGCTTGGTTCCTCCACAAAGGACACGAGGGCCGTCTAGCGGAACTGGGAACCACCGATTCACGTTTGTTCCAGAACGAGGATTGACGTCAAGAGGCGAGATGATGACATGCCACGTAGCACGTTCAATCGAGGGCTGCCGCGTTCTGATCATTGAGGATGAATACTTCCTGGCAGATGACTTGGCGAAGGCGCTTCGGTTAGTTGGCTGCAAGGTGATCGGCCCGGTCGCCGAACTTAGGGATGCAATGTCAATCCAGACGGATTCCTTTGACCTTGCCCTGATCGATATAAACCTGCGCGAATGTTTAGCCTACCCGATTGCTGACGAATTGATTCGTCTGGGGAAGCCCTTCATCTTTGTAACCGGCTACGGTGCTGATGCTATGCCCCACCGCTTCAAGGACGTGCGGCGGTTTGAGAAACCCTGTGACTTTAGGACGATCTCGGCTGAGATTAGCATGCTGTGTGGCCGTGTGCTTAGCTCGTCGTGACGAGTCCGCTGACTCAGCTCTGGGTGAAAATGCGAAGAAGTCAACCTGAGCAAGTCCGCCGTGCCTCAATAAGCGGATCTCAACGGGGTGCGCCGTCACTTCGCTGATGGGCCCAAGGCGAAGAACTCAGAGCCAGCGATACTGGTCCGATATTGCGTAGGCGGAGCAGTCCACATTCCTTTGATGTAGCGCGAACCTGCTCGCAGCGAAGGGCCCTTCGCGGTTGATAGCGCAAGCAAAAAAATGGCCCCGAATGTCGGGGCCATTTTCGTTAATCGTCGTAGTCCCAATGATGCTGACGCCTAATAACTACCGTGCGGTCTCGATTATGATTGTACCAGCCGTGGTGCCATCCGCGATCAAAGCCACCGTCATATCCGTAGTCCCTGTCGCGATAATATCCGTGGTCGCCACCGATCCGGAAACCGAACTCCTGAGCACCGGCGAGCGTCGGTGCTGCCACGCTGAGTGCCGTCACAGCGGCGAGAACATAACAATGCTTCCTCATTGTGCATCTCCCTTGCTGGTTACGATACCAACCAGTGGGGAATGTCGCCGTTCCGGGAACAGCCGCGAAACTTTATTGAACAGGCGTTCACCATCATTGCAATGTGGAAGCAACGTCCCAGATGATCTTGTCAATCTCAACACCGTCCAGCTGCGTTTGATCCGCAATACGATGGATAGCACCACCACGATAATCATCGTCAGGCATCAACAAATCTCGGACTGCTCTTGATGAAGCAATTCGGCGTGCTACTACGCACCCGGTAGCCACAAGCCATACCCAAACCAAAACGGCCCCGGCGCGTGAAGCACTCCGGGGCCGTTCAAGATCATCAGGCTCGGGTACAACCGCCGTGTCTTCTGATCATTGATGTCGCCGATTACGCCACTTGATTTTGGGCAAGATGTGGCGACCGCGCGGCATCGAGCTGCTCACATTCTGCGCGAAAGCGCTCGGCCTCCACCTCGGCCTTGCGCCACTCAGCGCGCCGCCGGTGCTCAGCCGGCTGCGCAACCCCGACCAGGCTCCGCGATCACACGTCACCCCGCGCCGAATGGCGGACAGCGCTTGCGAAGGGTCAAGGTTCCTTCCCTGGTTGTCCGGCCATCAACATAGTTTCGCCTCCTCGTCTGCGTTAAAAGCTCCCGTATAGTTCTGGGGTGAGCTGGCAAAAAAAACGACGTGACGTGCAGTTCCATGCTCATCCCTGGGAAAGCTTCGCAGGCTCAAAAACCATCTGCATCCCGTTGAATGTTAGCTCGCCGTAGCGCAGATGCGCGGATCGCTCTCAGGTGGGGTGCCATTGCATTGATGGAGCACCAAATGGATTCCACGCTGGACGACAAGCTCGCGGAAGAGCAGATCACGAAAAGCTTGGAGGAGCAGTTTTCTAACCGGGTCAACTTGGCGCACGAAGAGGAAGTCGGTCCTTTGGCCCCGCCGACCAGGAGGAAGACGTCTCGCGCCCCGCCGGCAACGATTCATCGCTCGGCGGGTCGGCGCTACGTGGCTTTCGTCGGTTCTCTGTTGGCAGCATCCATTGGTGTCGCTGCCTGGCGGTGGTCATCCTCCGTTGATACGGCGAAGATGGCCCCCTCAGACCCGGCACCCCTGACACAGGCCGCGCCGGACGCCGCCGCGCCGAAAGACGTTGCGCCGACTGCTGTTGCCCTGTCTTCCGAGTTTGCGCGACAGCTCCGACCGATGGCACACGATTTCGCTGCCTTGAGGCAAACGGTCGAACAGCTCGAGGTGAGACAAGAACAATTGGTTCGCGACAATGAAAATCTCGTGAGCCAAATCAAGGCGAGCCGGGAAGAAATGGCACGCAGCAATAGTACCATCGACCAGATCAAGGCGACCCAGATGCAGATGGCGCGCGACGGTCAGACGCTTACGGAGCGGCTCAACGCAAGCCAGGAACAACTCGCCCACATCATCGCCAATGCCTCAGAGCCAACTGTGATGCCTGAAGAGCCAAAGGTGATGCCCGAAATACCACTGCCGCGTCGGCGGCAGTCGGCCAATGTCGCCCAGACGCAAAAGCCGACGCCGAGCCCGGCGCGGCCGCAAGCCAAAAAGCCACAACCGTCATTGGCATGGCCATGGTCAGTGCACTCGAAGGCCACAGAATGATTCTAGGCACCCTGGCGAGACGTAATCGTCAATCAACGCCTTTCCCGGTTTCAATCGGCTTGGCTCTTTTGAAGGCAGCTATAGGGACCTCGGCGAGAGGTTCAATCAGCGTAGTGATAAGGTTTGGCATTGTGTGTAGAGCGGAGATCACCAGACCTTGCTCGATCACTCGGAGTTGCTAATCCGCGCCAGATCTTGCCCGATAATTCGGACTCACTGTCTTTCGCGGTAAACCAACCTGGAGTCCCTCTTTCCGCTTCTTCTGCATCTCGGCGAGCAGGCCGAATGGCAGCCGCTCAGGTGTTGAGCCGGCGGGTGCGGCGAACGGCTGTAACCGCTTAGCCGGAACCCTTGCTTAGGGATCGGTATAGCTGTGCGAAAGAAGCCGCCGGCTTGGACGGAGGTTTGGGATGGGATTAGACAGCAAAAAGGACGTCCATTTGGACGGCTCAACGACGGGGGCGTCGTGAAGGGCCTCGCGTCCAACCTGCTTCGGTCCTCCCACTCGCGTACGAAGGGCCAGCTGCGAACTGCTTGGCCTTGCGGGCATGAGCGGCCTTCGCCCTCTCCACCAACGAAGGGGCGCGACGAAGCTCCGCGCTATCAGCCGATGTGCCACCAGCTTCGCGGTGTCGCCTACCACTCCCTCGTTCAAGCCGTCGCTCACCATCTGGTCTGACCTTTAATGCCCGCATCCAGTGGGCGTTGTCTGAGCTTGTTCAGGAATATAGCAGCCGGGTGATGTCGCGGGAGAGCGCCGAGAGGTTCCGAGGCGACGGCTACTCCATCGGCTTGTAGGTCCCGTCCAGCCATCGAGCAGCTCCTCTACGACCCTGGATACCTTGATCTTATCGTGGGTCGCCTTGATGGCGTCGCGAGCGCCTCGAGGGGATGCTCGAATGCTGTGGTGAACGCCGACTTGGCCGACACGGATGATCTTGCTGTTCTGAAGGCAGCACGGCCCATTCGATCAGTAATTGCTACACAATCAAATCGTGAGCCGCATGGAGATTGGCGTGCCCCGAGTGATCGTGGTGCGCATCTGAAATATCAATCCCGTCAGCATCCTGGACCGGCTCCGGCCCCTCGCGTGCAACAGCATGCTGACCATCTCCATAGGTTTTTCCATTTCCGTGGCTCAGTTGCTGTAGGTCATACATGTCTGAAAACGTATTGTCGGTGCCATTTTTAAAATGAAAGGAATCGCCAAGTTCGGTGCCAACCGCTGATTTGGCCTGATCTGCGCTGCCGGAAGAAGGCCCGCTCTTTCCTGCAGTCGCAATCTTCAACGCCGAATGTGCGTCGTTGGCAGAATTTACGGACGCCGTTGGTATATCCCGCTGCGGCTTGGCAGTATCTAAATCACCTACCTGTGGATGCTGTGCGTGTTGCTTGCCGGCCCCGGAGCCATCTTCGAAAGCCTGCAAATCGCCGTGCGCCTGTCCGCGATTCGAATCTTCTCCCGCGGTCTCATGCTGGGCGTGCCCCATGGCGGCTCCGGAGCTGTTGTCGGACTCGTGTAGGGTCTTCTGCGATTGACCGTGATTTAAACCGTCTCCCGCGGCCTCATGCTTGGCGTGCTCTTTGGCGGCTCCGGAGCTGTTGTCGGACTCATGTAGGGTCTTCTGCGATTGACCGTGATTTAGACCGTCTCCTGGGGCCTCGCGCTTAGCGGCCTCGGAGCTGTTGTCGTAAGCGCGCAAGTCCGATTGCGATCGATCCTGATTGGACCCGTTATCCCGGCCTGTCTGCGTTGGGTCACGCTGCGAGGCTTCGTTCGTGGCCGCCGCAACAACGTCAACGGTCCCGGAACCTCCGGGAATAGTGATTTCTCGGTCGCTGCCGCCACCCTCCGCATGGGCATTGCCGACATAAAGCTCGCTGCCGCCTGTGGCGATTGTATCGCCTTGAGCGAACTCGAATGCGAACGCCCCATCGTACACGGCCGTGCCGCCGAAATTTGCGAACCTGGGAAGTGCGGATGCCAGTCCGTTGGCGTCGCTTGCGGTAGATGAAGTGACGATTTCATCGCCGAAATTGAACGCGTGCACGGCGTGGTTGGCACCATCGAGCTCGTAGATCAAGGCGGCGAAAGCTGCAGCCATGAAGATGCTGTAGCTGCTCGAACCCGGCCTCGGCGCGTTGAATGTTTCCTGCGCAAACAGGCTCGCGGCAATCTCGGCCAAGGGATCGACGATTTTGCCGGTCGGCGATGACGTCCCAGTTGCGGCGCCGGCGCGGTCCTTGGTCGCGCCTCTGGCCGGGGTCCCCGCCTGATACTGCTTCCTTGCGACTGATTTTGATGGTGACCACCTCCGCGCACCCGTTTTCGGCCATGACCGTGCAGCCTTCGGTTGCGGCGTGACCGGGCGAATCGTCCAATGCTGCCAAGATCGCAGCTGCCAGGATACTCATCGCGCCATAACGGCGCGACAGTGCCAGCGCGGCGAGCTCCATCCGGCTTTTGATTCCGAGCTTCTGTCGCGCGTGGTCGATGTGAATCCTGACGATCTCCAGAGAGACACCGAGCACCCGAGCAATTTCACTGTCCGACAAACCTTCGGCGATGAGATCCATGATCGTCTGCTCGTTGACGGTCAGAACCGCCAGAACGTTATTGCCGAACGAGGCGATCCCATTAGCTTCGTTACCGACCCTAGCCAGGTCGGACCCGGGTTTTTCCAGCCTCAGGGACTGCACCAGCGCTTCTGGTTTGGCGTTCGTCGAAATCGCGCCGCAAGCACCGGTCGCCAGTGCCCTGGCAAGATCGCCACAGGCGACAGTAGCAGTAAAGAACACCAGCCGGGAGGAAAGGCCTTCGTCGTCCACGACGGCGAGGATGTCGGAGGCGGTTACATCTGTGAACCCGTCCTCCAGTAACACCACATCGGGCGTCAAGCTGCGAATAGCCGCAAGGCAACTAGCTCCATCAAGACAGCACGCAACCACTTCGAAATCGGGCTGCGCTTCGAGCAGCGATACAAAACCCTGCAGAACAATGGGATGTCGATCTGCTATCACAAGTCGAACGCGACGCATGGGCTTCCTTCGCTCGGCCTTGCAACACAAAATGAGAAGCGGCGATTTAACTCCGCTCGGCCGATTGCGTTCCTAATGTGATAATGGAGTTCTTGCGGATGCTTCTGACGATGAGTTCAAACAGTCCGTGCGGATAGCTCCATATGGCTCACCCTGGCCGTCCAGAGGTCGTACCGCTCGATGGCATTTGATGAGCAGAACTCTCTCCGATGTCGCTATTGCGCGAAAACGGGCCGAAAAACAGGATCCCAGTCGACGACTCTTCACCGGTACAAATCGATCTCGACTGCAATCCGGACGAGGTCGGAGTGATTTTTAGCGCCGAGTTTGGACTTCAGCATGGAAGTCGTGTTGGCAACAGTTTTGTAGGAGATGCCGAGTTCGGACGCGACTTCTGAGATGCGGTCGCCGCGACCCAAAAGCCTCAGGATCTCGAGTTCGCGTCGGTTCATCTGCGTCAAAGGACTGGCCTTGATCACCGCGCCCACGAAGGTCGTCGCTTCAGCCAGACGCGGTGAGACGAAGCGCTCCCCGGCGGCAACCTTCCGGATGGCCTTGGCCAGGAGACGGGGATCATCGCTCTTTGAGACATATCCCTGAATGCCCATCTCCACAGCGCGCACCACGAACGCTGGATCTTCACTCACGCTGAACATGACTATTTTGGCGGCGGGATCATCCCTGCGGATTCGCCGGGACAATTCGAAGCCGGTAAGGTCGGGAAGCGTCACGTCAACCACGGTGACGTCGGGATGCTTCTGCAAGTACGCATGGTGGCCGTCCTTTGCATCGGAAGCTTCCAGGATCTCTACGGACGGGTCCGAAGCGAACAAGGCCCGGCAGCCCGTTACGACAACGGGATGGTCGTCGACGATCAGTATCCGCATGTCGTTCTGGCCCTCATTACACGTCCTCGCTTCCTCCAGTTGTGCAAACGTCGCGAGCGCTGGAAAGGTTCTGTGTCCGCGCGTGACGTCGGGCGATCCAACCATTGGAGCACGAGGTGCAGCAGGCGGCCGGGATGAGGTAGGCGGCGGCCAGAATGGCCGCGACCGCCGTCGCCTAGCGTACCCAGATTGGAAAGTCGGACTTGATCGTCAGGAGGCGGTGTAGAAAGGCTTTCATTCTAGAGAACGTACCCTCGGGGCTCGATGCACCGACGAGGATTCTCGCTCTCGCTTACTAGAGTTCTTCCGCGGTCGGTCTCGAGCTGCCTTCGCCGCACGGCGTGCTCCGCCGGCCGGTCATCGAGGACACGTTCATCAAGCGTTGTGCACGGCTCCTACAAAGCCGGCAAGGCCCCGAAGGAGGACGACGGGAGCCGAACCCGCGGGTATCGCCAGCCGCGACCGTCCCGCCGACCCGCACCACGCCTAGCACCCCGGATTTGAACGGGGGGCCCTTTTCCGCCGACGAGAGCATCTGTCGTTTAAGCCCGGCCCGGAAGCGGTCAATGAGGATGCAAGGCGTCCGGAGGCCGGTCAGCTCTATGACCGTCGAGGGCCCGAGCTCGATAAGGGTCCCGAGCGGCATCCGCTCGAGATCCAGGCCGGTTGCGGTGATGTTCTCGCCCAGGTCGCCCGCTGCGACCTTGAAGCCCGCTTCGAGAAGGGAGGCGAAGAGCTCGGACGGAATCAGGTGGACCTGTCGGAGATTGGCTAGGCGAGGCCGGCGACGGGCGAGATACCGGTGTCGGACGAACGCGCCGGCATGGGCGTCTTCCTCGACCGCCGTAGCCTTCCACCAGGACTATGCGTTCATGGGTCGGTTTGCTGAAGTGGTGCCTGCGATCGGCGGCGGCCGCCGCCACCGCTCCCTCGAGCGAGAGATCGGGCGCCTGCGGCATCAGGCCGCTCGGGCGAGCGAGCGCCGCTTCTGGCGGAAGTAGCGCGTGATCTCGGGAAGTGTCATCGCGTTCAAGACGCGGTCGGCGGGGACGCCCCCCTTGCGGGCCATCTGGACGCCCCAGTGCATGTGGTCGAGTTCGGGAATCAGTGAGCGTCCGGGTTGATGCTCAGCATGCAGTCGAAGTCGAGGGCCGCCTGGTGCCAGCGCCAGTCGAGATCGAGCCGCCATGGGTGGGCGTTGATCTCGACGGCGACTTCATGCTTCGCGCATGCCCGCAGTACCTTCTCGACGTCGATTTCGTACCCCGGACGCCGCTGCAGCTGCCGCCCGGTCATGTGGCCGATGATCGTGGTGTGAGGATCCGAGATGGCCCGAAGCAAGCGCTGCGTCTGCGCCTTGCGGCCCAGTCTGAAGCGCCCGTGGATGCTCGCGACCACGAAATCGAAACGCTCCAGCACCTCGTCCGGATAGTCGAGCGATCCGTCGGCCAGAATATCGGATTCGATACCTTTGAGGATCCAGAAATCCTTGCCGAAGCGCTTGTTCAGGCGGTCGGCTTCCCGGTGCTGCTGCGCGATCTCCTCCACCGAGAGACCGCCAGCGTAGTGGGCGGACTTGGAATGATCGGCGACGCCGAAATATTCGAAGCCACGCTGGCGGGTGGCCTTGGCCATCGTCTCCAGGGTCTCGGTGCCGTCGGACGCGTCGGTGTGGGAGTGTAGGATTCCGCGCAGGTCCTTGTCGGTGACGAGCTTCGGCAACTTGCCTTTCAGCGCCAGCTCGACCTCGCTCCGCCCCTCCCGGAGTTCGGGATCGATGAAGGGCAAGCCGAGGGCGCGGTAGATCTCGGACTCGTCGCCGGCGACCAGCGTGCGGCCCTTGGTGCAACCCGTCCGCCTCCAACCGCATTCCTTTTTCGGCGGCCAGCGCTTGGAGCTGCTCGATGTGAGCGGCCGAGCCGGTGGCGAAGAGAAGCGTAGCGCCGAAGTGCTTTCGATCGGACAGCCGGATCTGCAATCCGTCAGCAGCTGACGCCTTCGACCTTTTGTCCTTCTTGGGTGCTTCCGCGACGATCGCGAGGTCGCCGACGAGTTCGCAGCCGCGGCGGAACTCGCCTGCGATCGTGACGCGCTTCAGCTCGGGTTGAGACTTGCGGATCGAGTCCTTGGCGTGAGCGAGCAGAGCCGCCGCACGGTGCAGGTGGAGGCGGTCTTCGCCGCTCTTCGCGATGGCGAGGTTCTGCAGGATCTTGGTTTGCAACGCGGCCCCGAGGCCTTTGGCCTTCTTGATGCGGTCGTCCTTGGCGGCGGCCTCCAGCTCCGTTAGCGAGGCGATGCCGAGATCCCGGTACAGACGCAGCACTTTCTCGGGGCGGAGGCCAGGCACGGCGAGCATTTCGAGCACACCCTCGGGAATCCCTTTCCGCAGTTTTTCGAGGCTCGGGTGAGTGCCGGTCTTGTGGAGCTTGGTAATGATGTCCCCGATCGCCTCGCCGACGCCGGGGATTTCCGTAAGCCGGTCCTCGGCGACGAGCACATCGAGAGGGATCGCAAGAGCCGCCAGGTTATCCGCGGCCCGTGAATAGGCTTTTGCCCGGTAGGGATTGCCGCCGCGCAAGGCTGTTCGCTGTGCGTATTCTCGCAGGAGGCTCGCTACGGTGCGGGTGTCGAGGGAAGCCACTTAGCGAACCTCCCGCCCGGCGCGCGGCCAGCTCGACTGAGCAAAGTGACTTTGAGAGGGTGGGCCATCTCCAGGCCGCCGATCGAGGGATCTCTCGAGCTTCTGCGCAGCGCGGAAGTCCTCAAGGTGCTGCGTGTTCGGGCCGTAAGCCGCCTCCTTCTTGAGGAGATTATAGATCCGCCCGGCCAGCAGCTGCAGATGTTTCATCCTGCCGTGCGGCATCGACCGGGCCCTGCAAAGAGCTCGGATAGCGTAGGCCCGGAAGTAGTCAAAAGCGTCTGACATGATGTAGATAACGCCTGGTCTCCCCTATAGTTCGGTTGCTGGCCTCGGCCCTGCTGGGAGAGCGCCCCCAACATCCTCGCACATTCCCTTGAGAACGGATGCGTCGGCTCGACCCAACGCCTAGGAACGAAACGCAGCAGCGTGGCTTCTTCGCTAAAGGAGTCGCGCAATGAAACGCTCCAGCATTGCACTTGTCTTAGCTCTCGTCATCCCTTGCGCAGCATTTGCCCAAGGTGGGGGCGGAGGCGGTGGAGGCAGCGGCGGTGGTGCCGGCGGATCTGCCGGTGGAAGCGCTGGCGGTGCGTCGTCCTCTGCAGGTGCAGGGGGTTCGACTGCAGCATCTCCGTCCGCTGCAGGAGCCGCAGGCGCTGCGACCTCGGGCGGGGCGGCAAGCCCGTCGGCTACTGCCCCGAATGCAAATACCAATCCAACCACGGGCACCACCAATGCGATAACCGGTATCGCCAACGGCACTTCCAGCCCTCAATCCGGGCGCAATCAGGGAGCGGTCGAAGGAAACAGCACGAATGCCGCAAGCCCCGGCACCAATGCTGCCGGAACCGCAGCTTCATCGGGAACGCCTGCCGCTAATACCCAGGGAGCCGCTGCAGGCGGCATCGGTCGGCCGACGACCGCTGATCAACACGATAGTGACGCCAAGATCGATCAGGAGAACAGCAAAGTCGACCAGACCGTGAAAAAGATATGCAAAAATTGCTAAAGCATCGACGACAGAGGTGATGGGCCACAGAACCTTCGAGGTCCGGCGCGGCGACGCCAGGAACAGCGCACAGCAGTGGAGCGTTTTGCCCCGCTCTGCCGCCAGGATAGGACAAGGATAGAATGACCGAGAAGTTTGATCCCGCCCCGCCGGACAAGCACGCGCAGAATCCCAAGCAGCAAATCAGGAGTGACAAGGCTAAGGATGACGAGTTGCAAAAGGGACTGAAGGACAGCTTCCCGGCGTCTGACCCCGTCAGCAGCACTCAGGCATCCGAGACGACGCCGGACTGACGCCGGGCCAGAACTCGGTAATGGAAGGTCGACCGCCCGCCGGCCAACTTGGCGGTGGGTTTTTTTGTGAGTGGCGAAGCGTACCAAGGCATCGGCCCCGAAGCCGGGAGCCCCTCAGATGCCGGGCTTCATCAGCCCCCAATTGGCGACCCTGAAGATGAAGGCGCCTTCGGGGCGCGCAGTGGATTCACGAAATCAAATACGATGGCTACCGCATCCAGCTCCGCCTCTACTTCGCGTTCGATCTGCTGTGGCTCGACGGTAAAGACTTACGCGGAGAGCCGCAGATCGAGCGGAAGAAGCTGCTCAAGGAGCTGATCGAGGAGCACGAGCTCAATGAGCCTGTCTTCTATAGCGAGCACCACGAAGGAGACGGTCAGGCGCTTTTCGCCGCCGCCGGCAAGTTGAACTACGAGGGCATCGTTTCCAAGCGTGTGGACGCCCCATACCGGTCGGAGTGGGTTGAGGCCTGGCAAAAGATCAAGGTCGTTCAGAAGGGCAAATTCCCGTGGTCGGCTTCATGAAGGACCCGTCGGGCGTGGCCGCCCTCTATTTGGGTAAGAAGGAAGGGAAGGACTTGGTCTACATGGGCAAGGTCGGCACGGGATGGAGCCGGACCACGTCTGCGCAGATCGCAAGGCGCTCGACACCGTAGTGAGCCCAAAGCAGAAGCTGACGAAAACCATCAGGAAGCCCAAGGACACCTGGGTCGAACCCAAGTTCTACGCAGACATCGAGTACCGCGACATCACCTCCGAAAACCTTCTGCGGGCGAGTTCGTTCAAGGGCCTGAGCAAAGGAACCCGCCGTTCATAGGGGCGTTTGCCTTCCGAGTATCTGGAGTACCGGCGATGAAACCGGACAAGCGAGTGCTGAAGGCGGAGGAAGAGGCTCAGGACATACTGGCCCGTCATGTCGAGCCCGGCCGCAGAGATTGCGGCCAAACCAACAACCAACTGCTGGACGTGCTCGACGACGAAGCCGTCGTGCAGGCGGTCGAGGATTCAAACATGGAAAAGCCCAGCGCAGAACAACTCGCCGAACTCAAAAGGCTCTCCGCGATAGCGCGGGTGCCGGATGAATCGGAGATCGTCACCTCGAATGAGGAGGCCGAGATCCGAATCCGCGACCTGAAGGACAAGGCAAGGATGGAATGATGCCTGACGAGCCGATGAATGGCGTGGAGCCCGAGCGCTCCGAAGATGACATCCAGCGCGACGAGCTCGGTCCCCGCGGCGTGCCTGGAAAGGAAAGCCCGGCGAAGATGACGCCTCAGCGGGAGAAGAAGACGCCGAAGGACGTCGACCCCGGACATACTGCATGAATCCGATGGATACGTTCAATCCCGATATGCCCTGTCGGGTCCACGACAAAGTCAATGACCACATCTTTGAATGGAATCCACACAAATGGGCATCGATATTTCGCGAGTACGGGGCGATATGGCATGAAGGCGTCGTGGCTTGGGACGGCCTGTTGCTCGACGGATGGACCCCCATCATGCATGAGCACCCAAGCGGCCACTGATCGGCGTTAGGCAGAAACGACCGAGTAGGCTCGTCAGACTCGGCTGGAAAAACGGGTGAATGCGGTCAGGGTCTGCAGGCGCGGTTCGACGTCGCGAAGATAGATCTCGGTCCGGAGAAATGCGAGTTCGGCGTCGAACGCGGCCTCGCAGACGTCGACGTACCAAGACTTCGGTCTGCCGTCGCTGCCGTCACTCCAGCGGTAGCCGCGCCGCTTCAGCGAATCCTTGAGTTCGAACGGCGACTGCTCGGCCCATATTCGCACGGTTGGCTTGCGGGCGTTCTCGAGCAGGAGGGCGAGCGCGGGCGAACCCGTGGAGGCAATTGGAAGGCAAGGACTTCCAGCAGAGCGTGGCAGTCGTCGATCGCCGGTGCGCATGGTGAAAGAAGCCCGCGCCGTTCAACAAGTAGCCGAGCTGCGCGCCCGCGAAGCCGTGTTTGCGCCAGTCGATCTCGGTGGCGCTGCAGCCCCAGGCCTTGTGCTCGAATACCGGCCAGTAGCGCTCGACGAACTTCCTGTCGAACCCACTGCTGTGCGCGATCGTGATGGCTGAATCGTGGGCGAAGGCCGTGACGGCGGCCTCGTCGATTCGGTGGCCGGCCACCATTTCGTCGGTGATGCCGGTGAGCGCCGTCACCTCGGGCGGGATCGGCGCCGACGGCTCGTTGAAGGCCGAGAAAGTTCCCTGACGCCGACGATCCTACCGTCCGGCACGTAGTCGAATTTGACCATCCGGAGCTCGATGATCTCGTCCCTGCCGTGATCGAAGCCGGTGGTTTCGGTGTCGAGCAGGATGCCGGTTTTGAACTCCTGCCCGATTTCCGGCTGGGACGCGGGCCGCGGCACCAGGCGTCGCAGCACCCGGAAGTCGGGCGACCGGTCCAGGGCATCGGCCATGGCTGCCAGGCTGATGGTGTTCTGAAATATCGTTTCCCGCTGTCTATCGCGGCGACGGGCATGCCGGCCGCTGGCGCACGATACCGAGGCAGCCGGCGGCGAGGTATCGGAAATTGGCGCGATCCAACGTGTTCTCGGGACCGTCGTTGCGTTCTGTCGCGCTTCGGAAGAAATCGGCCGCCATCAGTCGGCCACGCAGAGACTCGGCGGCGGCCACCAGAGCGACGGCCCGGCGCCGGACCGGGTCGCGTTCATGGAGCTCAGCTTGTTGCCGCTGCAAGGCGCAGCGCCTCCCCCCACCCCGTTCCGAGCCGCTAGGATCGCGTTCAGGGCGAAATGCGATGCCGCACCCGCTTATGGCGTCAAACCCTCGCTGGTGAGGCCAGAACCACCGGCTGGGTACGCGAGCTTGGTCCTCGGCAGAGTCCGTCGGCGGCTCTCTTCGCGCGCTGCGGGAAGGCGGCCACGCTCGATCGGGGCGCGCTGCGCCACCACCAAGAACGACAAGAGGGCGTGGGCGTCAGGCCTCGCCCGGTCCGGAGAAGATCGACGCCGGCGGCGTCGTGCGCGGCACCGGCGGGGGGCGCTCGACCGCTCTCGCGGGCCGTACGGCGCTACCGCCCTTCAGGTCGTATTGCTCCGCCAGCTTCTGCAAACGCCTTCTGGTGAAGGGATCGGCCTTCTCGGCCAGGTCGCGCACGCGTTGTGCCAGACCTCTGTAGAACTCCTGCTGCTCCATGACGCACCCCGCAACATCACTGATCGCAGGAGTTGAGTATATCCGCGGCCGGCGAGTCAAGCCGCGCCACTCACGGAAGCGGCCCTGCGGGCAGTCGTTCAGAAGAGAGCGGCCCCGAGATCGAGGCTGAAGGTCATGACCGCCGCCATGGACAGCAGCAGACCCGCGCCACCGAAGATCGCGACGGTCTTGAATTGCTCTATGTCTACATCCGTGCCGGTCGCGTTCGCCAGCGCCTTGGCCGCCCAATCCATGCTTTGATCTCCTCGAAGAAAGCGAAGACGACGGCAAGGGTAGCGGATGTTCGCGCCAGCACGTGTGAACTGGCTCTCACGCGCCAACCGAATATGGATCTGTCCCTGGGATTAATCCCAATCGTGGTGCGGCGGCGGCTGAGCGCGGATATGTCCGCGAGGAAGATCTGATTGACGACCCACGCCGCTCGGCGGCTCTCCGTACTGCAATGGCCGAAGCCGCTTCACTTCGGAGGCTTGAGCTCGCCGGCGAGCCAGCCGACCGCGTCCGTCTTCATCGGATCCACGGCGATCGAGATCTTTTCGGTCCGCTCGCAGGTCGAGCACTCGAACGTGCGCTCTTCGAAGCCATGTGCGCCAGGCGAGATGCGCGCCAGCACCATCCGGTGCTTGCATACCGGACACATCGGCCGATCGGTGCTCGATGCGATCATCCCTCTAATCCCAGACGCGGATCATACGATGTCCGGAGCCGGAGTCTGCAACATTCGTGAGTTCGGAGCTTTTCCCGTAGCGAGGAACGACGCCGGTCCGGTGTCGTTGCTTCCTCAGGCTGCGCGCCAATGCGTGGCCTGCGTGGCTCCGCCCTCAAGCCCCCCCAGTCCCCAAAGGCGGGGCTGCGCTCATCCTGCATCGCGGGAAGTCCGGTTTCGGGTGAATTTTCTTGCAGCATTTTACTTGTTTGAATCCCGGCAGCGGACGGGGGATGCATCATGCGGCCATCGCAGGGGGATATCTCCATGTTCGACGCCGAAACGACAGCGCTCTTGCGCGCCGTCCTCGATGAGGTCTGCGAAACCGTGTCCCGCTATGAAACCGGCACCCGGACACATGTGGCCTCGAAGCTCCTGCTCAAGCAGGTCGGGCGGAGAGCCTGGAACGAGGCGCCCACCATGTGGCGATAGGCCGGCTGGCTCCGCAAAAGACCTCCTCGGGGCGAGGGCGAGGACCATCGCAGCCGAGGGGCCAGCGCATCATGGCGTAGCCGTCTTCACGTGCGCTGCGCCTCCGCCGCGCCTCTACCAGACAGATCCCGAGGACGAGGAGCAGGATCACGGCCCATCTGAGCTCACCGCCGATCGACCGAACGTCTACGCATGCTGCCCAACGCGTTCGCCGCGTAGCGGCACCTGTTCATCGCGCGATATTTCTTCCGCCGATCGGGCTTGTGGATCCGTCCTTGTCGCCGCACTCGCGGAGATCAGCATCGCCTTGGCTGATTCCAGACAGGAGCCTGGCCGCGTCTGGCAGTTCCTGCAAAAGAGCGCGTTTGAGGCGCGACGACCCCTTCGCGCTGAAAGCCAGTGGTGTCGCTCTTCTTACACCTTGAATGTCGCCTTCTGGCCCGATGGCGAAATTCGGTTTGCCTTAAATAGGATCTGCTGATCGGGGGAGACAGGAAGTGACACGAGGCCAGTCAACGGCGCTTTTGACCCAACAACCGAGACATCGGGCGTAGCCGTCGTCTATCTTGCAGGAATGCCGAGAAGCGTGAATATTCATGCTGGTGCGCGTGCCATCCGTAAAATCCCGTCATAGAGCGCCGCAAATGAGGTGTTTTGTCATGAAGAGGTATTCGCTCCCAGTGGCCGCCTCAGTGCTGGGTCTGGTGCTCGTGCTGTCGCCGTCCGCCAACGTGCAGGCTGCCGAACTCAGGCTTCTGGCGGGTGGAGCAATGTCAGGCGTTTGGGCAGATATCAAACCGCAGTTCGAGCAAGCCTCTGGTCACAGGCTTGAGATTTTCTTTGGCACCACTCCGAACCTCATAAAGGAGGCTACGTCGGGCAAGCCGTTTGATGTTGGTGTTGTACCTGTCGAAGTTATGCAGGACGCGTCGTCCCGAGCTAAATTCGCGGCAGGTCCGACAATCGATATTGCCCACGTTGGCCTCGGCGTTGCTATCCGCTCTGGCGCTCAAAAGCCTGAAATCGGCAACGCGGACGCGCTCAAGGCAACGCTGCTCAAAGCTCAGTCCATTGCCTCGATCCCGGAGAGCGCCACCGGCTATTCAATCGCAAAGGTATTTGATCGCCTTGGAATCACCGAGCCGATGAAGGCGAAGATGAGGGCGCAGCCCAACCCTGCGCAGGTCGTCGCGGTGGTTGCCCAGGGTGAAGTCGAATTGGGCCTATTCCTTATCAACGTTCTCACCGCTCCCGGTTTGGATGTCGTCGGGCCACTTCCGGCCGAACTGCAACAAAATGTGGTGTTTACGGCCGCGGTTGGATCAGAAACCAAAGAGACCACCGCTGCCAAGGCCCTCATTGATTACCTTAAAGGTCCGGCGGCAGTTGCAATCATCAAATCGAAGGGCATGAACCCCGGCTGATCCGACGGATCTCCCTGCGCCAGCGGGTGCTGGGATGACAAGCGTCTTAGATGTTGGGTCTCAGGAACGCCACCCGAAGGTGGCTCGACGATGAGTGCGTCATGAAACGCCTTATTTTTTCGGCGGGCCTTTTGTGGGCGGCATCATCATTGGGTTGGGCTTGCCCGACAGCATCCACGCTCAGGTGCCGGGATACGTAACCAAGCGAATATTCAAGACGGACTTGGTCAATCTGCCCGGCCAAGAGGCAATCATCTACGCAGCAGAGTGGTCGTCTGGCTTTCGGCTTCCGCTGCACCAGCATGAGGAAGGTTACGAAGCCGTCTACCTCATCGAGGGCGAGCAGATCTTTGAAATCGACGGTGTCGGAACCAAGATAGTTAACGCCAGTGAAGTTGTGTACACGCCACCGAACACCAAGCACTTCGGCCGGAACGCTACGGACAAGCCATCGAAGACGCGGGTGATCGGCATCAAGACCAAAGACAGACCCGTGATGACAGACGTGAAGTAGTTTATCGAGGTTGCCTCCGTTGGCGGTCTCTTTTATCTCTATCGGACCGCGCGGATGTCGCTTGTTGGCCCATCAGCGAAGTAGCGGCCCGCTTCATTGAGGCCTGCTCACTGAAGCATGGCGGACCAGATTTGCTCACGTCGAGTTCTTCGCATTTCTGACCCACAGCGGACGTTGTGCGCGTCGCGCCCGTTTAAGGAATCAATATCGCAATTGGTAAACTTCGATCTGCTCGGCTTTTGAAATGAGCCGATAATGCTCTTAGGCACATGTCCACGTACTTCCTCGCTGCCTGTCTGATCGTGATCGTCTTGAGTTTCGAGGTATCGTTCCGTCGATCCTTGGAATCTCTCACGGAACTCGCGCGGGGCTGCCCCGGCCCATCGGCTCGCACGCGGCGGCGGGCGCTTTGGCCCCTGCATTCGGCGCTCTCATTTGTACGCTGCTGGGGGCTGATCGGATTCGACCATGTTCAAGACAAACTTGCCTCTCCGCAACGGCCAATCTCATGATGCTTAGTACGGCTTTCTTCAGCGGATGGTTCCTTGGCGTCATTGCCGGGATGAATCAGGATTGAAGCCGCGACCGATGCCAAGCGAAAGGTGCATCAGCCTATTGGCGCGTCATTGGAGCGATCGCGAAAAAGGCCTGCTCGCAGGTCGCAACCTTCTGCGCCATCCGCTTTTCGAGCAGCAGGATGGTTCTCTGAGTGTGCCCAAGGAACATTGGAGCGCAAGAAGCATTGAGCCAACCCGGCTGGAGTCTACGGAGGCGGCACCTATTGCCCGCAATGTTTCCCTATGGCTCGAATCGAAGACTACGCACTGATTGGCGACTGCGAGACCGCAGCGTTGGTGGGTCTTGATGGCTCCATCGACTGGCTTTGCCTGCCGCGGTTCGACTCCGACAGTTGCTTCGCAAGGCTACTCGGGTCCGAAGACAACGGCTATTGGCGCGTCGCGCCCGTGGCGTCGCGCTCAGCCGAGCGCCGGTATCGGCCGGGCACGTTGATCCTGGAGACGACCTTCAGAACCGACGACGGCAGCGTTCGTGTCACGGACTTCATGCCGCCCAAATCCGACAAATCGCGCATCGTCCGGATCCTCGAAGGACTCGATGGCCGGGTCGAGATGCGGAGCGAATTGGCGGCGCGTTTTGACTACGGCGTCTCCGTGCCATGGGTCAGCCGGCTTGATGATGGCGCACGATCCCTGGTGGCCGGAGCCTCCATGCTGGTGCTGCGGGCTGACGTGCCGCTGCAGGGCGAGGAGATGGCGACCGTGGGCTCGTTCGTGGTCTCGGCGGGCGAACGTAGAGCCTTGGTGCTCAGTCATCAGATTTCCTATCAGGAGGAAACGCCAGCCGCGCATCCTTTCCAGCTTCTGGAGTACACCGAGCGTTTTTGGCGGGACTGGTCCAGCCGATGCCGGGCGGCTGGGGCGTATTCGAACGAGGTTCTCCGCTCCCTCATCACGCTGAAGGCGCTGACGTTCGAGCCGAGTGGCGGGATCGTCGCGGCCGCGACGACGTCTCTGCCCGAGCAGCTCGGCGGCCCTCGCAACTGGGACTACCGGTTCTGCTGGGTTCGGGATGCCACGCTCACGCTGCTCGCGTTCATGGACGGGGGATACTACGACGAGGCTCGCGCCTGGCGCGATTGGCTCATTCGCGCGGTCGCCGGCAGCCCCGACCAACTGCAGATCATGTACTCGGTCACCGGCGAACGCCGGCTGACCGAGTGGGAAGTGCCATGGCTGTCCGGCTACGAAAATTCGAAGCCGGTCCGGATCGGCAACGCCGCCCACCAGCAGCTACAACTGGACGTCTACGGCGAACTGATGGACGCGCTTTACCAGGCGCGGCGCGGGGGGCTCGCCGAGAACAAGCGGGCATGGGCCGTCCAATGCGCGTTGCTCGATCATCTGAAGGCAATCTGGACCGAGCCGGACGAAGGCATCTGGGAGGTCCGAGGCGGCCGCAAGCAGTTCACATACTCGAAGATCATGGCATGGGTGGCCTTCGATCGTGCGATCAAGTCCGCCAAGGAATTCGGGATGGAGGGGCCGGTCGACGATTGGACCGCGGTCCGGGATGCGATCCATGCGGACGTGTGTCGGCGCGGATACGACGAGGACCGCAAGTCCTTTGTTCAAGTCTATGGCGAGCCTCAGCTCGACGCCAGCCTGTTGCTGATTCCTGCCGTGGGCTTTCTCCCGCCGGATGATCCACGTGTCATCTCGACCGTAGGAGCCGTCGAACGCGACCTGGTCGTGGATGGCTTCGTGCGCCGCTACGACACGGGCGCAACCAAGGATGGACTGCCGCCGGGCGAGGGTATGTTCCTGGCCTGTAGCTTCTGGCTCGCCGATGCCTATCAGCTCATAGGCCGTGCGGCCGATGCGAAGGCGTTGTTCGAGCGGCTTCTCTCCTTGCGCAACGACGTCGGATTGCTCTCCGAAGAGTACGATGTCTCGAAGCGCAGACTGGTCGGCAACTTCCCGCAGGCATTCTCCCACATCGCCCTGGTGAACACGGCGCACAACCTCACTCACCGCGACAAGCCCTCCGAAACACGCGGCGGAAAGAAGTCGCTGCCGAGCGAAGGAGCGCAGAGCACGACTGCAGGAGCCAACCATGCCTGAAGCGACAACCGACCCTGCCGGACCCGTCCCGCCGGGCGCGAGACAGCGTTCAGCCGTCCGTTTTCCCGTCGTCCTGGAGGGACAACCGGCGTTGGTCACCGGCGCAAATTCAGGAATCGGCAAGGCTGTGGCGCTGGGTCTCGCTGCTTCGGGCGCCGACGTCGTCGTGAATTACGTGGCCGACCCGGCCGCGGCGGAGGAGGTGGCGCACCAAATCGAAGCCGGCGGTCGCCGCGCCATCGCCATCAAGGCCGACGTCAGCAAGGAGGACGAAGTCAATTCGATGTTCGCCCACGCGGTCGATCATTTCGGGACCCTCCACATTGCGGTGAACAACGCCGGCTTGCAGAGAGATGCCTCTTTCGACGAGATGACCCTCGAGCAGTGGAGGAAGGTGATCGACGTCAATCTCACGGGCCAATTCCTGTGCGCGCGAGAGGCCGTTCGTGAGTTCAAGAAACGCGGCGTGGTGAGCCGAATCTCCGCGGCGGCGGGCAAGCTCGTGTTCATGAGCTCCGTTCACCAGGAGATACCCTGGGCCGGTCACGTCAACTACGCAGCGTCGAAGGGCGGCGTCATGCAGTTGATGCGCAGCATCGCCCAGGAAGTCGCCCCATTTGCCATTCGCGCAAACGGGGTCGCTCCTGGCGCCATTCGCACGCCCATCAACCGGCCCGCATGGGAGACCCCGGATGCCTACGAACGGCTCATGACGTTGGTGCCGTACAAGCGCATCGGAGAACCGGACGACATCGCGCAGACGGTGGCTTGGCTGGTTTCTGACATGGCCGACTACGTCACTGGCGCCACCTTGTTCGTGGACGGAGGGATGAGCCTCTACCCAGGATTCGCGACCGGCGGCTAAGCGGGATTTCATTCGGAAAGGAGGAATGCCATGCGGCAGGGCCATCAGGAAAGCGAGCGCCGGCATCGGCGGCTGTTTGCGTCCATCGCCAACAAGGCCTCGCAGGGGGCGGGGCGTGCATCGACGTTTGTCCTAGCCTGCGCGGTAATCGTCATCTGGGCCGTTACAGGACCGCTGTTCCGGTTTTCCGACACTTGGCAGCTCGTCATCAACACCGGGACGACCATCGTGACCTTCCTGATGGTCTTCCTGATCCAAAACTCGCAGAACCGGGACAGTGCCGCGATCCAGGTGAAACTGGATGAGCTGATCCGGACGGGTATCGTGCAGAATAGCTTCGTGGGAATCGAGCATCTGAGCGCGGACGAGCTCGAGGATCTGCGCGCGCGCTGCGAAGAACGCGCGAAAGCCGTCGCCGAAGACGTGGTCGAGCGCAGCACGGGGACGGCCCTCAGGGGCTGGAAAGCCGCAACGGAATGATCTGGATCCGCGACCTGCTGTTCCGGAAGCCGTCCTGCTGGAGGACCACCGCATTCTCGGGAATTTGCCGGGTCCGCCGGCAGGCTAGACTACCCATCGGGACACCGGTTCGATCCGGCGCCGTCGCCTTCAGCCGCAGGGATCCGGCGATGGACGACTTCGGCGATGCCACCGTGATCCGGAAGTTCCGGGATTTCGGACGATCTCGGCGCCGTGAGTATCCACTGGTCGGCAACGAGATCACGCACCTGCGCGGATGCGCTCTCCTCGCCGCAATGAGCTGCGGCTTCGATCCCAGTAGCGTTCTGTACGGCGCCACTACGCAGAGGAAGCGTTCGCCCGCGCCCGTTCCCGCGCGCCGCGCGCACGCTCCCGACGTTCGCGACGCCGCCTCGCCCGCTCGGCCGGCTGCGGCAGCGACGGCAGCGGCGCGTCTACGGCTAGTTCCGACTCTATGGCCTGCTCGGCGACCGGGCGCGCCTCCATGAACTCCAGCACCATCCGCCCCTTGACGGTGATCTTCCAGCCGCCACTTTCGCGCGCGACCAGGCCTTGCGAAAAGATGTCGAGGTCCGGCATGCGCGCCGCCAGCCGCTTGGTGCGATCGGCCCAGTCCCGACCGCTGGTCGCCAGGATCGCCATGTCGCGCTTGAGGTCGGCCATCACGGCAAATCCATCCGGGTAGCCCACCAGGATCTTCAGCACCGTGACCTGAAAATTCACCCCCGCCCCCTCGGTCCGGTCAGCGCCACATGGTCGGCGCTTGCGAGAGAGCTTGGTGCCCGACCTGCCTGAGACCTTCGGGCGACACCTCTCCGCGCGTAGCAGCTTCCAGAATCTTCGCAGCGACGTGGGTGCGCACTCCGCTCTCGCGGCGCGAAACGCTCTCGCGGACTTCGTCGAGGACCGCGCGCAAAAGCGCGGTAGTGGAGGTGTCGAACATGAAATGCCCCATGCGGGAAAGCCCCATCCTAGCGCAATTTTTCGCTTTTGGAATTCGGAATCTTGAACACCGCGAGTGTCAGAGTAGCTGCCCCAATTCGGAAAGGCAGGCGACCTAAGATCCCAATCGACCGAAGGCAAGATCGCCCTCGTGGACCGGTGGACTTGCGCGGGAAGATCAGGCAAATCCCTGAAGGCACTTCCAGCATGAGGAGCTCCCGTGTCTCGGCCAAGGAAGGCATACCGGCAAGCGGCTCTTTCGATGTCGGTCGTTTTGCTCCTTGCAGCCAACGCCATGGCGCAGGAGGACAAGAAGACCGACGACGACAAGCCGGCCGATCCCGACACCGGAGAGAGCACCGTCGAGGAGAAGACGCTCGGCCTTCTGCCCAATCCGTTGCAGAAGTACGGCGTCAAATTCGCCGCGACCTACATCGGCGAGGTGCTCGGCAACGCGTCCGGAGGGTTGAAGCAGGGCGCGATCTACGAAGGCCGACTTAACCTGGCCGTGGACATCGATCTGCAGAAGCTCGTCGGGATCGACAAGCTCACCTTTCACGCCAACATGTTCCAGATCCATGGCGACGGGCTGTCGCGCTCCAATCTGCAGAATTTTTTCGTCGTCAGCGGAATCGAAGCTCTGCCGTCGACGCGGCTGTACGAAGCCTATTTCGAAAAGCAGTGGGGCGCGAAGAAGCTCTCGCTGAAGTTCGGGCAGCTGGCCGCCGACAGCGAATTCTTCAACACCAAGTACACCGATGTGTTCACGAATGCTTCCATGGGTTGGCCGGCCGTCACGTCGCTCGACCTGCCCAGCGGCGGACCTTCGCCGCCTTTGGCCGCGATGGGAGCCCGCCTGCTCGTCAACGTGACCGACCAGCTTGCGGTACTTGGCGGAATCTTCGATGGCGACCAGGCCGGTCCCGGTCCGGGCGATCCGCAGGAGCGCAACCGCTATGGCGTGAATTTCCGCGTCAACGATCCGCCTCTCCTGCTCGGGCAGATCCAGTACGCCTGGAACAACAAGAAGGGCGATCCGAACCTGAGCGGCCAGATCAAGCTCGGGGGCTGGCGGCACTTCGGCTCCTTCACGGACCAGCACCTCGCGTCGAATGGGGTCTCGCTCGCCGCTCCCGCCAGCAGCGGCGGGCCCCTGCTGTTGTCGGGGGACATCGGCGGCTGGGCAGTGTTCGAGCAACAGATCTATCGCGTACCGCATAGCGACGATCGCGGCATCGGCGTGTTCACTCGCGTTGCCGGCGCGCCTGCCGATCGCAACCTGATCGATCTGTACGCGGATGCCGGCATCGAATTCATCGGTCTGCGCGACGACCGTTCAGACGACAAATTCGGGATCGCAGCGGGTTATGCCCACGTTTCGAAACGGGCGCAGGCGCTCGACTGGGATTATCGGACGCTCGTCGATCCGAATTGGCCGGTGCGAAGCTTTGAAGGCCTGCTGACTGCAGTCTATCAATATCAGGTCAAGGATGGCTGGACGGTGCAACCGAATTTCCAGTACATCGTCCATCCCGGCGGCGGTGCAACGCTGCCGGCGGGCCCGCTCGCTGGAAAGGCTCTCAGGAACGCTTTGGTGTTCGGTCTCAGAACCACGCTCAAGTTCTGAGACCGGACGCGCGCTGCGCTAGATGTGCTGACCGGAGCCAAGAGCAGTGGGCTAAAAGCTCCAATTGGCCATGTCGAAAGTGAAACGTCGCGACGCGGAAGGCCCACGCCGGCGGTGAACACCTAGCTGAGTGCCAAACCGTAGAAAGACGGGCGTCACGTAAAGCCTGGGTTGCGAGGACCAGTCGCATCTCAGGCGCCATGAAGCCTTTCGTGAGCACCTCGACCCTGCAGCCGAGCAACTCTTCGAGTTGGATCTCGACCCGTGCCAGATCGTAAAGCGAGGTGCCCGGAGGCGCCTCGACCAGAATGTCCAAGTCGGTGTCCTCGCCGCGCGCCACCGATCCGAACACTTTCGGGTTGCGCATGCCTGCGCGGTTCAGGATCTCACGAACCTGGTTGCCGTGCTCAGCGATGGAAGTCGATGGTCTCATCGAACCGGCCTTCCGCGACATTTCTTGGTACGGCTTCTATACCGCCGCCTCAGGAACTCCGGTTAAAATACAACTAGCCGGACCGAGTCGGAAGCGCGCGTATCCAGGTCCTTGCGCCGATAGTTGCCGCTTCAGCTTGTTGGTGCCACCCAGCCATCCCTTGAGCATTCCTCCACTACCCTGGGAACGCCGGTCTTTCGCGGATCGTCCTGATCTTGGCGTCCAGCAGGCCCACGACCATGAGCAGCTGCTCGTAGATCACGCTGGCGTCAGTGGCCGGCTAGGTGGCGTTCGGATCCCTTCGGAAGGGCGAGTTCCGGCTTGCCCGAGGAGACGGAAGCCGGAAGCTGCGGCAGCCTTCCCGCGCTGAAGACCCCGTGCTGTATCGTCGGCGGAAATACGGCAGGGAGCGAGGTTTGCGCTTCCAGCCAGCCTGGCCTTCGCCTAACGGCCGAAGGGGTGTCTCAGCCGACGAGGCCTACCCTTGGTCAGGCGCCCGTCATGACGAGCGCCGATCTTCGATTTGCTCCATGTCCTTGGGGTTGCCCCAGAAAGCGCCCGGACGCAGCCCTCGGAACCGAAACCTTTTCATGCCTTCATGAATTCAGCACAGGGGCATTCGAGCGAGAAGCAGCAGCCAATGGCCCCAATGCCGATAGGCGACGTGGTTCTCACGGTTTCAATCATGACCGTCGCCTTCGTGGGTGAGGTCGCGGTGTTCACCCTCTTCGGAATCTTCTGAGGGGAGGCTCAGCCGCTTAAGCCGACGATGGCGTCTGCAAGCCGCGTAACAGGTCTGCCATTTGCAGGCCTGCAGCGCTTCATGGACCCCTGAAGGAACGGCATCACAGCTTGGTCAGCTCGCCCGCATGCGCCGAACTTCGGATCAGCCTGGTGGGCTCGCACCAGACGCCGAGGCTGACCAAGCTGGAGGGCGGATTGAGCGCGTGCAGCATGCTCAAATCGCGCAACGCCTCGCGCACGTGCGGTTGCTGCGGCGTAATGAAGCGCGTGAAGATGGTTCGTGCCCGATAGCGCGACGCGATCGCTGCAACCGTCGGCAGAACGCGCTCCATCCATGGCGTTGCCCACAGACCTCCGGGCGCAAAGATGTTCTGCATGTCGATGCAGAGATGAACTGGATCCCGGATCTCGGCGCGTTCCGACTTGCTGTCCCTCATAGCCACCAATCGTCATGGGTTCGCGGAGTGCCCGGGCGTCTCCCGGCCGCGCCCGGCAATAGGAACTTGCGTATGGAAGCGGCGTTCCAAAGCCGCCATTGCGAAAGGAAACGTACAATATGGGCTTCTTCACCAAGGACATTAATCGATGGAGGACCTGCTGATCCACGATCTGTCAGTTGCGCATGTTCGTTGCAGGCATCATCCGGAGATCCAGAGATTTTGCAGGCCCAACGCTTGATCGGCAATTCCGAAAGGAAAGCCCGCACAGGGGTCGCGGGATGGATCGTTGCGCTTGTCGTTTGCCTCGCGGCTCCGATGCCGGCGCGCGCGGCCGTCACGGCTTCGCAGCTCGAGCAGGTCGGCCTCGTCCCTCACCTCGACGCCCAACTGCCCTTGCGTACCGAGATGCGCGATCTGAGGGACCGCAACTCACCGCTGCAAAGCTGGCTCGGCGATATTCCCACCGTCTGGATTCTCGCCGATTACACTTGCGAGACGCTCTGCGGACCGACGATATCGATCGTATCGAACGCCCTTGCCGATACCGGATTGAAGGCGGGCAGGGATTTCCGGCTCATCGTCGTCGGTCTCGATCCCAAGGACAGCGCGGCCCAGGCGCTGGCCATGAAAACCGCGCAGGTCAGCACGAGAAGCGACCTGCCGGACCACAGCTATTTCCTGCGTGCAGCGGCATCGGACGTCGAGACATTGACCGGTGTATTCGGGTTGCGCACGGTCTACGACGCCGCGCACGACCAATTCGCCCATTCCGCTGCTGCCTTCGTTGTGACGCCAGACGGGCGAATTTCGCGCGCGCTCTCGGCGCTGGCGGTCGATGCGACCAGCCTGCGGCTGGCGCTGGTCGAGGCCGGCCGCGGACATGTCGGAGGCTGGACCGACCAGATCCATCTGCTCTGCTACGGTTTTGATCCGGCCAGCGGCACTTATACGTTCGCGGCTCGGCGGCTGCTGCTCGCCGCCGCCTCGATCAGCCTCATCGCCCTTGGCGGACTGATCGGGCTGCTGTTTCGCCGCGAATTCGCGGCCAGATGACGTCCAGCGGCGCTCTCCGCTCGGCCTCCCGCGCCAGCAGCGCGTCGAACGCAAGCCACAGAACCGAGCCAACAAGCAGCAGGGCAGCAATCAGCATCACGACGGTCGTGGCGGCGGAAAGCCCGTGAATGGCCGGCAGGATCAGGATCGCGGATTCCAGCCACCGCATCGCCAGCGTGAGCGCGCACAGGGCCAGTAGCCAATGCGGGTCCGAGCGTACCCTGGAGCTCAGCATCGCGCAGAACGGGACCACGAATTGCCCGAAGGCGACCCCGGCGAGGGCATATTGCCAACCGTTGTCGGAGCGCGCGATGTACCAGGAGACCTCGTTCGGGATATTGCCCGACCAGATGACGATGTACTGCATAGCGTGGAGATAGCACCACAGCAGCAACACCGACATCAGCAGCGCGCTGTAGCCGCGGCTCGGTCCGATCTGCCGCATCGACAATAGCCCGGCCGCTACGACGAAGGCTGTCCCGTTTACCATCGCGATGCTGAGATAGAGCAGGCCGTAGATCGACGAGTGAAAATCCGGCTCCAGTGCCTCCATCCAGTCGATCCCTGCGAACGACGCGGTCAGCGCCCACACGATCAATCCGGTCGAGGCTGCGCGCACCATGGGCTCGTCATTGCGACAGGCGCCGCGGAGCCAACTGGCCAACGCAATCCAGACCGCGAAGTAAAGCACGGCTCGCAATATGACGAACCACGGCATGAGCCAGGCCGCCTTGAATGGCGGCAATGACGACGGATCGGCTGCGGCCGGATAGACCTCCTTCATGAAGAGAAGGACCGGAATGAACGCCAGCGCCGCGACCGGCAAGGTGCCCGTGGCCGCCAGAAAGACAGGATGCAGCGCCTCGGTCCAGCGTCGCCGCACCAGATAGCTGGTCATGAACAGCGCCAGCGCTCCGATCGGAACCGCGCTCCACGCGATCCAGGCAGCGAGATAAGCGGCAACCGTCGACCGCGCGTCGAGAACGAGCCCGGCGATCAGGATCAGGCCCGTGACCGCTGTGACAAAGCCGATACGACGCCTCATGGCAAGGCCTCCAGCCTGGCGCGCTCGTCCGCGGGCACGTCGTCGAGCGAGGCGTGGCGGCTGAGCTGAAGCGCGCGGATATAGGCGACGATCGCCCAGCGGTCGGCCGGCGGCACCCGCGCGGCATAGGAATACATCGCGCCATAGCCGTTGGTGATCACGTCGAAGAAGTGCTGGTCGTCGGCGGTGAGCAGCCGCTGGTCGTGATAGCTCGTCGGATGCGGCATGCCGCGCTGGACCACAATGCCGTTGCCGTCGCCGCCGGCGCCGTGGCAGGGCGAGCAAAAGATGCCAAAACGCTGCCGTCCTCGCGCCAAAAGTTCGATGGAAAGCGTTGGTCTGGTGGTCGCGGCCTTCTCCCGGTCGAGATCGTCGCGGGCGACGGTATTAGCCGGCGGGCGCCGCAGCACGCTGCCCCGGAACAGCGGCGCGCGCGAATAGTCGCTGTAGCGGGGCTGCGAATCCATGTTCTGGTCGCAGCCAACGAGCAGCATCGCAAGCGCGATGATGAACGGTAGTCTGTTCATCCCGGCACAAGCTCCACCGAAAGCGCCCCCGTGCCACTGAGAAAGACCAGGGTCTCGTTGGCACTGAACTTGGCATCTTCCGCGCTCACGCAGAGGAAGAAGCGGTCCTTGCTGGCGCGAAAGAAGCGTGTGTCGCCGAACACGGGATAGTTCAGCCGCGGCAACCCATTTTGCACGAGCATCCCGAACAGCATGGCCAGCGCAGAGAACAGGATGGTGAGTTCGAAAGTCACGACTGCGAAGGCCGAGAGCGCATAGACCGGCCGGCCCCCGACATTGAGCGGGTAGTCGTAGTTCGTATAGAGCTGCATCGCGAGCGCGATCCCGGCCCCGAAGATGGCGCCCGCCAGCCCGACGAAGGAGATCCTTGGTCGCGGAAGGTGCAGGATGCGGTCCAGCCCCTCGACCGGAAACGGCGTGAAAGCGTCGAGATTGCGGTACCCGGCCGCGCGCGCCTTCCGCGTGGCGGTGATCAGGTCCTCGGGGCTCTTGAATTCGGCCAGCGCGCCGTAGAATTCCTCAGCCATGCCGCTCCTCCTCCTTCTCCTGGTGGAGAAGCTCCTTGGTCTCGAAGATCGAGATCATGGGGATCAGCCGGATGGCGATCAGGAACGGCACCAGGAAGAGACCGATCGTGCCAAAATAGGTCGACCAGTCCCAGAACGTCGGCGTGAAGTGGCCCCAGGACGAGACCAGGAAGTCGCGGTAGAGGCTGGTGACGAGAATCATGTAGCGCTCGAGCCACATACCGACCGCGACGGAGACCGAGATCAGCAGCAGCATCCATCCGGTCCGCCGGACGACGCGCCACCATAGCGCCTGCAGCGGGATGAAGTTGAAGACCACCGCGCCCCAATACGACCAGGCGTAGGCGCCGGTGAAACGATTGGCCAGCGTCTGGAGCTCATGAGGCTCGCCGGAATAGAGCGCGTCGAACACTTCGAAGACGTAACCATAGGCCGTCATCAAGCCGGTGGCGAGCAGCACTTTTCCGAGCAGATCGAGGTGATCGTCGGTGACGAGGTTTTGCAATCCGAACCACGAACGCAGCGCGACCGCGATGATGGACACGACGGCGAAGCCGGAGAAGGCAGCGCCGAGCACGAAGTAAGGTGGGAAAATTGTCGAATGCCAGCCGGGGATTTGTCCCGCGGCGAACAGCAGCGACACCTCGCTGTGGACGGAGACGACCAGGGGCACGGCAAGCCCTGCCATCAACCGGTAGGCCTGCGACCAGCGCAGCCAATGCGTGGCCGAGCCGCGCCATCCCAACGCAAGAACACCGAAGAAGATCTGCCAGCCGCGGCGGGTCGCGCGGTCGCGCGCGGCGGCGAGATCGGGGATCAGGCCGGTGTACCAGAACGCGATCGAGACCGTCAGATAGGTCAAAACCGCCCAGATGTCCCATTCCAGCGGGCTGCGGAACTGCGGCCACACCCCCATGGTCGCCGGATAGGGAAACATCCAATAGACGTACCAGGGTCGTCCGAGATGCAGGATCGGGTAGATGCTGGCACAGACCACCGCGAACAGGGTCATGGTCTCGGCGAAGCGGTTGAGCGAGTTGCGCCATTCGCTGCCGGTGAGCAGCAGCAGCGCCGAGATCAGCGTGCCGGCGTGGCCGATGCCGAGCCACCAGACGTAGTTGTGGATCGCAAACGCCCAGTTCACGGGGATGTTGATGCCCCAAATGCCGACGCCGCGGGTGAACAGCGCAATTACCGAGACCATCAACAACAGCAGCAGCGCGCTCGCGAACGCCATCGCGATCAGCCAGCGCCGCTGGGCCGGGAAATGCAGGGGAATGCCGGTGAGCTGGTCGGCGATTCCGCCCATGCTCTGACGCGTCGGCAGGATGTCGGTGCGATCGCTCATCCCTGCGCCTCGTCGTCGCGCCAGCGCGCCAGATAGGTCGTGCGCGGCCGCGTTCCCAGCTCCTCGAGCAGCACGTAGTGCCGGCCGTCTCGCTTCAGCCGTGACACCTCGGAATTGGGATCGTTGATATCGCCGAACACAATGGCCCTGGTCGGACAGGCCTGCTGGCATGCGGTGATCACCTCGCCGTCACGTATCGACCGGTTCTCCTTGTCGGCTGCGATATGCGCCGCCTCGATGCGCTGCGTGCAATAGGTGCATTTTTCCATGACGCCGCGCGAGCGCACGGTGACATCAGGATTGTGGGCGGCATGCTCGGATGACTCGGCCGGCGCACGATAGTCGAAGAAATTGAAGCGTCGCACCTTGTAAGGGCAGTAGCTGGAGCAGGTCCGCGTGCCGATGCAACGGTTATAGACCATCTGGTTCACGCCTTCAGGACTGTGCGTCGTCGCGTGCACCGGACAGCCCATCTCGCAAGGCGCCTCCTCGCAATGCATGCATGGCACCGGCTGGAAAAAGCTGCGCGGCTGTTCGATGTCGCCGGTGTAGTAGCGCGCGATCCGCAGCCAGTGCATCTCGCGGCCGGCCTTGACCTGGTCGGCCCCGACCACGGGCACGTTGTTCTCCGCCGTGCAGGCCGTTACGCAGGCATTGCAGCCGATGCAGCTGTCGACATCGATCACCATGCCCCAGGCGTTCTTCGACGATGGCCAGGCCGCATAGAGGCTGGCCTGATCCGGGCTTGGCGGCGGCGTGACATGGCCGGGGCTGACCTCGCGGACGAGGTCGACCCCCTCCATGCGATGATGCAGCTGGGTCACCGCCAGGTCTTCGCTGGCGTCGAGCTTGCGCAGGCTGCCCCCGGTCAGCGACGGCGCGGCCGCGGGCTGTACGCGGTAAGCATCGTGGCCGAGTTCGTTGCCGACACGCCCTGCCCGCGTCCGTCCGTAGCCGAGCCAGAGCGCGACGGTGCTTCCGGCCTGCCCCGGCATGATCCAGAGCGGACCGGTGACGCGACGGTCGCCGACCGCCACTTCGACATGATCGCCATTCACCGCAGCGAGACGCTTTGCCAGCGCCGGACTGACCGCGATCACGTTGCTCCAGGTCACGGTCGTCAGCGGCTTGGGCAGCTCCTGAAGCCATCCGACATTGGCGAACTGCCCGTCCCACACGGTCGGGTCGGGCCGGAACACGATGTCGAGTTCGCCGGCGGGGCCTGGTGGCGAGATTGCCGTGCTCGCGGTGGCGACCGTGATGAAGGGGGCGGCGCCGTCGACAAAGCCGTCGTGCAGCGCCTGCTTCCAGCGCGCTCCGAACGCATCGCCAAAGCTCATCTGCCAGGTCACGCGCACGGCGCCGTCCACGACCGGGTCAATCTCGCCGAGCAGCATCGCAAGGATCTGATGCGCCGTCTTGACGTCGTGGAACGGTGAAATCAGCGGCTGCAATATGGTCGCGGTGCCATCGACGGCACGGGCGTCGCTCCAGCTTTCCAGCGCATGGGCCAGCGGAAGCTGCCACTCGCACAGCGCGCCGGTCTCGTCGCGATGCAGTCCGATATGCAGCGACACGCGCACGCGCTTGATGGCGTCGCCGACATTGAGCTCACCGGGCGCCGTGTAGGCGGGATTGCCGTCGAGCACGATGAGCGCGGTGACGCGCTCCGCATTGATATCCGACACGAGCTCAGCCAGCGAGCGGGCATTCGGCGGGCCCGCGATCGGCGCTGTAAACCGGAGTGTCTGGCCGGCATTTTTGAGTTGTTCATTGATCCGGGCGATCCAGTGAGCCGTACTCGGACCTCCGCTCAGGCCCCAGACGAATAAGGAGCGCCCTGCCCGATCCTTGCAGGCGTCGGTCACGGTCGCGACCCAGCGGCTTTCGACCTCCGTCAACTGCGCCTTTGACGCGCCGGCAACGCCGAGCGCGCCTGCCAGCGCCTCCGCCAGCAGCGGCATGCGCCGGGGGCCTCGGGCCTCGGCGACCAAGCGCTGGCCCGCCATCGCGCCCGTGGCCGACGGCACGCTCTCGGCCATCAACAGGCGATTGCCCGGCCGGTCATCGGACCGCCGCCGCGCTTGCGACCAGCCCAGCGCGTTGCGCACCTGGTCGGGTCCGGGCCCCAGGAAATCGTCGTCGAGGCTGACGACGACATCGCATTCGCCGAGCACATAGTGCAGGTCCAAGGCCTGCCCGTACACCGCAGCCGCGATTTGACGTCTCGCATCCGCGCCTGCGGCCGAATGCCGATGAACGCGCGCGTTGGGAAATTGCTTCAGGAAGGTTTCTATCTGCCGCAGCAGCGTCGGAGACGTCGTCGGTCCGAGCAGCAACCGCACGCCCTCACCCGCATCGACCCGCCAGCTCTCGCGCATGATGCCGATAGCCGCCTCGACGTCGCTCCAGCTCGCGGGCTCGCCGTGCCGGGTCGGCGCGGCCGCACGATCGGGATCGTACAATTGCAGCACTGCGCTCTGCATGAAGATGTCGCTGCGGCCCTGCGTGACCGGATGGCGGGGATTGCCGTCGAGCTTGGTCGGCCGACCGGCGTAGGCCGTGGCGATCACCGGCTGCGCAAAGCCGTCGAGCAGCACGGCCGTCGCATAGTAACGCGGCAGGCCGAGCGTCTCGGCGGCGGGCTGGTCGACGTAAGGCAGCGCCGCAACCAACGAGCTCTTCTCGCAGCCGGTCAGCCCCGCCAGCGCGAATGACGCGCCCATCAATCTCAGGAATTCGCGTCGTGCCGTCTTCGAGAATTGCTGAACCGCCGGGTATTCCGCCTCGATGAAGGCCTGAAATCGTGGATCGTCCGAGAGCTCTTCGATGCCCGCCCAGAGTGGCTCCCCGCCCGCCGTCCGAGGCTGATGGTCAATGCGCCGCTTCATCGGTGACACACATAGCAATGCGTGAGCTCGCCGAAACGGATACCCTCGTGAGCGGCAATCGCTTCGCCTTGCTTGCGCGGGTTCGCAGGCGGCTTCCAAGCCATGTCCGTGACATGACCTTTCGGACGCAGATGCGGCGCGGGATCGCGGTGGCAATCGATGCAAAACTCCATCGTGAACGCTTTCGCGCGATAGGTCAGCGCCATCTGGTCGACGCGGCCGTGGCAGCTCTCGCAGCCGACCCCCTTCGCGATGTGGATGTCGTGCCGGAAGAACACGTAATCGGGCAGCTTTGCGACGCGGGTCCACTGGATCGGCGTGTGGTCGGCAAGGCTTTTTCGGACCGGCGCCAGCATCGCCGCGTTGGTCCAGATCTGCGAGTGACACGTCATGCAGGTCTCGGTCGGTGGGAGGCCGGCGCGCGGACCGGCGTCGACGTTGCTGTGGCAGTAGCGACAGTCGATGCCGAGTTCGCCCGCGTGGTGGCGATGACTGAACGGCACAGGCTGATGTGGGCGGATGCCGGTGTCCGTCATGTAGGCCGAGTGCGCGAAACCGACGGCAGCCACGATGCTGCCGCCTGCGAGCGACAGGCCGCCGACCAGAAGCAGGCGTAACCACGTGTCCGCCACAGAAGAGAATATTTGCGCCATTCTCGCTGTGACCCGATCGCGAGCTGTCGGATCGACAATTCTCGCCCTTGGACATTGGTTCCAACTTGGAACACTCTTCTCGATGCGGAATTGTCCCGCCGCATCGAGGACATCGGTATGGCGGCGGAAAGCAAGCGCTTCGGCTACGAGCGGTCGGACGTCTCGATGCGCCTCGTCGTCTGGCTCGCGGCCGGCCTTGCGACTTTCGTCGTGGTCACGCCTCTCGTGCTGCCGCTGATCTTCCCGCAATCACGCACCCGCACCACGCCCGCGAGCCGGCCTGCGCTCAGCTCGAACGTGCCGCCGCTCGAGGTTGCCCCTCGCAAGACGTTGCAGATCGTACGGCATGACGAGGAGCAGCTCACGCGCGATTACGGTTGGACCGATCGCAGCCGGGGAACGGTTCGCATCCCCGTCGATCGCGCAATCGACATCCTGCTGCGCAAGGGATTGCCGGGGTGGCCCTCTCCATGATGCCAATCTATGCGCGTCGATGGAGGGTGCCGTAGATGTGGCGCCAGTGGATCCCGTTCTGGCAGCCCGGGCTTTCGCCGCATGCCGGCGATGTCGACCTGCTGTTCGCCGGCTTGCTGATCATGAGTGCGCTGGTGCTCGGGTTGCTGTTCTTCCTGCTTGCGCTGTTTTGCGCCCGCTACCGCGCCGGCAACCAGACCGACCGCGACCATCGCGTCGAGAAAGGCTGGCGCTGGGAAGTCGGCTGGACCGCCGCCTCGTTCATCGGCTTCCTCGGCCTCTTCATCTGGGGTTCAGTCGTCTATTTTCAGATTTACAAGACGCCCGCGGACGAACTCGACGTGTTCGTCGTGGCAAAACAGTGGATGTGGAAGACGCAGCATCCCGGCGGCCAGTCCGAGATCGACGCGCTGCACGTCCCGATCAGGCGCCCGATCCGCCTGGTGATGGCGTCGCAGGACGTCATTCACAGCTTCTTCATCCCCGCATTGCGGCTCAAGCACGACGTCGTGCCCGGCCGTTACCAGGACATCGAAATCGAGGTCGACAAGCCCGGCAGCTATCATTTGTTCTGCGCCGAATATTGCGGCACCGATCATTCCGGCATGATCGGCGAGATCGTGGCAATGGCGCCGGCCGACTTCTCGAAATGGCTGGCGCAGCAGGCCCCCTCGAGCCCGCTTGCGGACGAAGGCGGCCAGCTGTTTCGCGCGCTCGGCTGCAGCGGCTGCCACGGCAATGGCAGCAAGGTCCGCGCACCGCCGCTCGAGGGTCTCTACGGCAAGCCGGTGCCGCTGTCCGACGGCAGCAGCGTGATTGCGGACGACAAATATATCCGGGATTCCATCCTGTTGCCGCGCAGCCAGATCGTCGCCAGCTACGAGCCGCTGATGCCATCGTTCGAGGGCAAGGTCAGCGAGGATCAGCTGCTGCGGCTCGTCATCTACATCAAATCGCTCGCAGGACGCCCATCATGAGCGAGAAGAACTATCTCACGACGGACTACACGCTGAAATCATGGTTCACCACCACGGACCACAAGCGGATCGCGATCCTGTATTTCGCCAGCCTGATCGTCTTTTTTTTCATCGGCGGCGCGGCTGCCACCTTGATCCGGATCGAGCTTGCGACCCCGCAAGCCGATCTCGTCAGCTCCGATACCTACAACCGCCTGTTCACCATGCACGGAATCATCATGGTGTGGTTCTTCCTGATCCCCTCGATTCCCAACACGCTCGGCAATTTCATCGTGCCGCTGATGATCGGCGCGCGCGACCTCGCCTTCCCCCGGCTCAATTTGATGAGCTGGTACATCTTCATGCTCGGCGGCTCGCTCACGCTGTTTGCGATCTTCGCGGGCGGCATCGACACCGGCTGGACCTTCTATACGCCGTTCTCCACGCTCTATTCCAACAGCTATGTGATGGCCGCGGCCGCGGGGGTCTTCATCGCCGGATTCTCGTCGATCCTGACCGGCCTCAATTTCATCGTCACCATCCACCGGCTCCGCGCCCCGGGGCTGACCTGGTACCGGCTGCCGCTGTTCCTGTGGTCGCTCTACGCGACGTCCGTGATCCTGGTGCTGGCGACGCCGGTGCTCGCGATCACGCTGCTGCTCATGGCGACCGAGCGCTTCTTCGGTGTCGGCATCTTCGATCCCAGGATCGGCGGCGATCCCCTGCTGTTCCAACACCTGTTCTGGTTCTACTCGCATCCCGCCGTCTACATCATGATCCTGCCGGGCATGGGCGTCATCAACGAGCTGATCTCCTGCTTCTCGCGCAAGCCCGTGTTCGGCTACAAATTCGTAGCCTGGGCGAGCCTGGCCATTGCAGCGCTCGGCTTCCTGGTCTGGGGCCATCACATGTTCGTCAGCGGCCAGTCGCTGGTCGCAAGCCTCGTCTTCTCCTTCATGAGCTTCATCGTCGCGGTGCCCTCGGCCATCAAGGTCTTCAACTGGACCGCGACGCTGAACAAGGGCTCCCTGCGTTTCGACGCGCCGATGCTCTATGCGCTGGGGTTCATCGGATTGTTCACGATCGGCGGGCTCACCGGCCTGTTCCTGGCCTGCCTCGCCTTTGACGTCCACGCGACCGACACCTATTTCGTCGTCGCGCATTTCCACTACATCATGGTCGGCGGAATGGTGACGGCCTATTTCGGCGGCCTGCATTATTGGTGGCCGAAGATTACCGGCCGGCTCTATTCGGAATATTGGGCTCGCGCCGCCGCGGTGCTGATCTTCTTCGGCTTCAACCTGACGTTCTTTCCGCAATTCATCCTCGGCGCGGAGGGCATGCCGCGGCGCTATCACGTCTATCCGCCGGAATTCCAGGTCTGGAACGTGCTCTCGTCCGGTGGCGCCGCCATGCTCGCCGTCGCCTATCTGATGCCGCTGTTCTATCTCGGCTACTCCGCCTTCTTCGGTGCCCGCGCGCCGGCGAATCCGTGGAACGCCACCGGGCTGGAATGGCAGACATCTTCTCCGCCGCCGGAGTTCAATTTTCCGACCCAGCCCGTGGTGACGCGGGCGCCCTATCAATACTCCCGCGACTTCGAGGCGGAGCCGCAAAATGCCTGAAGCTCCCGCCGTCGCACCACAATATCTCTCGGCTGCGCAACGCGACCACACCGCGGAGCTGGGGATGTGGGTCTTTATCGCCACCGAGGTGCTGTTGTTCGGCGGACTGATCCTCGCCTTTCTCGTCTATCGGCACGCCTATCCGCATGCCTTTGCCGAGGGCAGCCGGCATACCGATATCGTGATTGGAACGGCCAACACGGCGGTTCTGCTGACATCGAGCTTCCTCGTGGCCTGGGCGGTCGAGATCTTCTCGCCCAGGACCGCCAGGATCGTCACGCGGCTGCTCGTGGGTGCGGCCTGCCTCGGCTTCGTCTTCATCGTGCTCAAGGGCATCGAGTACAGCAACGAATATGAGGATCATCTGGTCCCGGGAATCGACTTCCACTTCGCCGGGCCGCTGGCCAATGGCATCCAGCTGTTCTTCATCTTCTACTTCATTGCGACCGCGATCCACGCCCTGCACATGTTCATCGGAATCTGCCTGCTGATCACGCTCGCAACCATCTGCCGGAAGGCGCCGACCACGCGCCACCGGACGGCCCTGCACAGCGCGGCGCTGTATTGGCACTTCGTCGACGTTGTCTGGATTTTTCTGTTCGCGCTAATCTATTTGCCGGGACGGTCCTCATGACAGAATGGCGACCACCGCCTGTCCTGATCGGAGCCTGGCTCGGGCTGCTGGCCCTGCTGGCCTTGACCGTGATGCTCGCCTACGTCCCGCTCGGAGCCGGCAATGCCGTCGTGGCTCTGAGCATCGGCACCATCAAGGCGGGACTCGTTGCCGCGGTCTTCATGGAGTTGCGGCATAGCAACGGGCTGACGCTGGTCTTCGCCGGCGCCGGCTTGTTCTGGCTCGGAATCCTGCTCTGGCTCGGCTTGATGGACTTTATGACGCGAACGTAGGATTCGGTTAGGGTTCGGTCGGCACGCGCAACGGCCGATGCAACTATTGGATACCACAGTCCGGAGGAACGATCGACACGACTTGCGTTTGACCCCACGTTCCCTCACGATCGGACGAGGTCTGCCATGTCACGCGCGCGGTCGATTTTCAACACCTGGGCGGCGCCTGTTGTTGGCGTCATCATGGCCGTCATCGGCATCGTCCTGCTGATCGGCGGCGCCTGGCTCATCTCGCTGCATGGATCGCCCTATTATCTCTGTGCCGGCATCGGTCTCATCGTGTCGGGCATCCTTCTGGTCATGCGTAAATCCGAAGGCGCGCTGCTCTATCTCCTTGTCTTCCTGGCAACGCTGGCCTGGGCCTATTGGGAGGTCGGCATCAACGGATGGGCGCTGGTCCCGCGCGTGGTCGGGCCCGCGGTGCTTTTGCTGCTGACGCTGATCGTCAGTCCGACCCTGACGTCCTCTCGGCGCGGCACCGTGCCGGCGTTCGCCGCCGCCTCGGTCCTCCTGCTTGCCGCGACCGTCGCCATGTTCGCGGGACCGCGCATCGCAAGCGCGCGGGCCGATACCGCGCCTGCTCCTTCTGCGTCTTCCTCTCCTGCGCTGACCATGAACGATCCCTCTTCGCTTCGAACTGGCGCGGACTGGCCGGCCTATGGCGGCTCCTTCAGCGCGCGGCGCTATTCGCCGCTGGATCAGATCACGACCGCCAATGTGGGTTCGCTGAAACGCGTGTGGGAGGTCCACACCAAGGATCTACCGGTCTCCGAGACCAAGGGCACCTATGGCTCTGAAAATACGCCGCTGAAGGTCGGCGACACCCTTTTCGTCTGCACGCCCAAGGACATGGTCATCGCGATGGATCCAGCCACGGGCCAGCAGCGCTGGCGCTTCGATCCGCAGGTCCCGGACGTGTCCATCCCTTATACGGCTGCCTGCCGGGGCGTCGCCTATTTCGTCGTTCCTGATGCCGACGTCACGGCGGCCTGCGCGAGGCGGATCGTGCTGGGGACGCTGGATGCACGGCTGATCGAGATCGACGCCAAGACCGGGAAGCGGTGTCAGGCCTTCGGCCATGGCGGCGAGGTCGACACCGCGCTCGGCATCGGTCGTCACGATCCCGGCATGTACTCGATCACCTCGGCCCCAACCATCGTGAGGAATGTGATCGTAACGGGGCATCAGGTGCTCGACGGTCAGAAGCGCGACGCGCCCTCGGGCGTGATCCAGGGTTATGACGCGACCACCGGCGCCCTCAAATGGGCCTGGGACATGGTGAAGCCCGACGCGCCGGCCGTTCCGCCAGAGGGCCAGACCTACACGCGCGGCACACCCAACATGTGGACCACCGCGTCCGGCGACGAACAGCTCGGATTGGTCTATCTGCCGCTCGGCATCTCCGCGGTCGACTATTGGAGCGGCAGCCGCTCGGATCGCGAGAAGGAGTTCGGCACCTCGCTGGTCGCGATCGACGTCACCACCGGCAAGGTCGCCTGGCATTTCCAGACCGTTCACAACGACGTCTGGGACTATGATCTGGGATCCCAAGCGTCTCTGGTCGATTTCCCGACCGACCAGGGCACGGTCCCCGCGCTTGTATTGCCCAGCAAACGCGGGGACATTTTTGTGCTCGACCGTCGCAACGGCAAGCCGCTGGCCGGCGTCGAGGAGCGCAATGTGCCGCAAGGCGGCGTCGAGCCCGAACAGCGGTCGAAGACGCAGCCGTTCTCGCTTTACCATACGCTGGCCAAGCGCGATCTGACCGAACGCGACATGTGGGGCATGTCGCCGATCGATCAGATGATCTGCCGCATCGAGTTCAAGCGTGCCAGCTACCAGGGTATCTTCACGCCGCCGACCACCGACACAAAATACATCGAGTATCCCGGCTACAATGGCGGATCGGACTGGGGCGGCATCGCGATCGACCCGGCGCGCGGCGTGATCGTCGCGAACTACAACGATATGCCGAACTACAATCGATTGGTCCCGCGCGATGAGGCCAACAAGCGCGGCTGGACGCCGCGCGACCAGACCCGCGGCCGCATCGGCGGTGTCGAGGGCGCCGGCGATCCGCAGGCCGGAACGCCCTATGCCATCAACGTCAATGCCGGCTGGCGACTGCCGGGAACGGGACTGCTGTGCAAGCAGCCGCCGTACGGCGGCATCCGCGCCATCGATCTGAAGACGGGCAAGACGATATGGGACCGCCCGTTGGGCGAGGCCCGCACCAACGGCCCGTTCAACATTCCCTCGATGCTGCCGATCACGATCGGCACGCCGAACAACGGCGGCTCGATCATCACGGCGGGAGGCCTGATCTTCGTCGCGGCGGCGACCGACAATCTGATCCGCGCCATCGACATCAAGACCGGCAAGACGGTCTGGCAGGACAAGCTTCCGGCCGGTGGACAGGCGACACCGATGACCTATGAGGAAAACGGCAAGCAGTACCTCGTGATCATGGCCGGCGGTCATCACTTCATGGAGACGCCGATCGGCGACGAGCTGATCGCCTACGCCCTGCCGTCGAAAGCGTCATGACGGGCTAAATGCTGATCAGCGCGATGCCTAGATCAGGGCGCTTCCTGCGGCGAAGATGAACCACCGTCTCCCTGATCATCACCTCGAGGGTCGGCTGAACCGACCCCGACAGCAGGTGCCCGCCGCGTACCGTTCCGTCCTGTAGACCGAGCACGGCATGCAAATGCAGGCTGGCCTTGCCGTCATCGCCCTGTGCGACATCGCCCAGCAGGCTCAGCACCTCGCACTGCTCGTTGAGTTCGATCGGTTTGTAGGTCTTGGCGGCGAAGTCGAACCAGCCGACCTTTGCCGTCGAGAAGGCACCGATCGCCGACACAGAGGCGCCCGTGATCTTCTCGCGACCGGCGAATTCGGTGATGGATTTGAAGGCCTCTTCCCCGGGATCGAGGATGAGGACGAATGTTCGTTCGACGCCGTCATTGATCGACTTTGATTTCATCGGACAGTCCGTAGGCTTGCCGCAGATGCTGCCGACCGGCAACCCGCGTCGCGCCACATCCGTTCCGTCACGTTCGTCGCCTGCTCAGACCGTCGTGATCGGAATTTCTCCGCCGTCGATGATCTCAGGCACCACGGCCTTGAACACGCGCACCGGAACCGACTTCGCCGCCGGCACCTTGCTGCCTTCCGCGTGGTGCCACAGCGGGATCAGCCCGTTGCACTCCGGGTAATAGCCGGCGATGCTCCGGCGCGGGATGTCATAGGCGACGACCTGGAGCTCGCTCAGGCTGCGCACGACGCCGTCGCCGGCTTCGGTCACCAGGGTGACGGTGTCACCCGACTTGAGACCATCGGCTTCCATGTCAGCCGGGTTCATCAGGACGACGTAGCGGCTGCCCTTGAGGCCGCGGAAGCGGTCGTCTTCGTTGTAGATCGTGGTGTTGAACTGCCCGTCGGCGCGCATGGTCATCAGCTCATAGACGCCGTCGGTCTCATTCGGAGGGCTGAAGGCCGCCTTCGGCACTGTGAAATTCGCCTTGCCGTTGGGCGTCTTCCATTTGCGCTCGCGCGCGGCGAGCGGCCGCGGAAAGCCGCCGGGCTCGAACATGCGCCTGTTGAAATCCTTGAATTGATCGGGGTAGGTCAGTTCGATGGCGTCGCGCACGCGTGAATAATCGGCGACCCAGCTCTCCCAGTCGATCTTGGGGTTCGGCTTCAGCGTCGCCTTGGCGAGGCCGGCGATGATCGCCGGTTCCGACAGGGCGTGCTCTGCGACCGGCTTGCGCTGGCCGCGGGAGCCATGGACGCAAGCGGTGGAATCCTCCATCGAGACGGCCTGCGCGCCGCCCGCCTGCTGGTCGATCTCGATCCGGCCGAGGCATGGCAGCAGGTAAGTCACCTCGCCCGGCACGATATGGCTGCGATTGAGTTTTGTCGCGATCTGCACCGACAGACGCAAGCCCGACCATGCCGGCTCCATCAGCGACCGCTCCGGAATGGCACGCACGAAATTGCCGCCGAGACTGACGAAGCCACGCACGTCGCCTTTCAAAATGCCCTCGCAAGCATCCACGGTCGTCAGCCCATCCCAACGCGGCGGCTCGAAACCGTAGAGTTCGGCGAGCCTGTCCAGCGGCACCAGCTTGGCCTTCTCGGAGATGCCGACGGTACGCTGGCCCTGCACGTTGGAGTGGCCGCGGATCGGCGAGATGCCGGCGCCGGGCTTGCCGATATTGCCGCGCAACAGCAACAGATTGACGATCATTTTCGCCGTCTCGACGCCGTGCTTGTGCTGGGTGATGCCCATGCCGTAATTGGCGATCACGGCGTTCGCGCCCATATAGGCGTTCGCGGCGTCGAGCATCGCGGCGCGCGCGAGACCCGACGCCCGCTCGATCTCGCCCCAATCCTGCGCGCGGCAGAACGCGGCAAATTCCTCGAATCCGGCGGTGTGCTGCGCGATGAAATCGGCGTCGACAACCCGCGGGCTGCCGTTCGCCTGCGCGAGATCGTCGGATTCGATCACCCATTTGCAAATGCCGACGATGGCCGCGGCGTCGCCGCCGACACGCACCTGATGGTATTGCGAGCTGATGCGGGTACCGCCCGCGATCATCTGCACCGGATTTTGCGGATTGACGAAGCGTTCCAGTCCGCGCTCGCGCAACGGATTGAAGGTCACGATCGGCACGCCGCGCTGGGCTGCCTCCTGCAGCGGATGCAGCATGCGCGGGGCGTTGGTCGTGGTATTGTGACCGAAGAAGAAGATACAGTCGGTGCTGTCGAAATCCTTCAGCAGCACCGTGCCGACCGGCACGCCGATCACCGGCGGCAGCGCCACCGATGTGGACTCGTGGCACATGTTGGAGCTGTCGGGGAAATTGCTGGTGCCGTACATGCGGCCGAACAGCTGGTACATGTAGCTGGCCTCCAGCGAGGCGCGGCCGGACGTGTACATGACGACGGAGCATGGATCGAGCTTGTTCAGTTCGGCGCCGATCTCCCGGAACGCGTCCTCCCACGCCACCGGAAGATATTTATCGCTGCCGGGATCGTAGCGCATCGGCGTCGTCAGGCGCCCCTGCTCCTCCAGTTGATGGTCGGACCAGGTTCGCAGCTCCGCCAGCCGGTGCTGCGCGAAAAAATCGGGCGTGACGGTCTTTCCGGTGATTTCCCAGGCTGTGGCCTTCGCGCCGTTCTCGCAGAACTCGAACGGATGCGGATCCGCGGGCTTGGCCCAGGAGCAGCTCACGCACATGTAACCGCCTGGCTTGTTCTGCTTCAGCAGAATCTCGCTGCCGAGGATCGCGACCTCTTCCTGCGTGAGAATATGCATGACGGCGTTCAGCGATCCCCAGCCTCCAGCCGGCGAATCATTATTCTCGACTTTTGCTTTTTGCCGCATGACGGGCCCTTCAGCTGCAAGCCCCGACCGGAAAACCGGAGAGCCGGTCGCTAGTTCCTCGGCATTCGGAACATTGAGCTATCTCGCGCGTCGATACATCGTCGTAGGGCACACACCATGCATGGCTCCCGCTTCGGCGAACGCGACCGTCTGTCGGCCCCCACTGCTTCCGTCAGGATGCCCCGGCTCACGTCGAGCGGCGTGCAGGATGAACGTGAGGTTGCCGAGGAGTGCCCGGTCGCGCTCGTCTACGACGGAACGACCGTGGCGGTTCTGATGGCCACGCCTGCCGACCTGGCCGATCTCGCGCTCGGCTTCAGCCTCACCGAGGGCATTATCCAGGACGTGGGCGAGATCGATGAGCTTCTGGTCGTTCCGGGACCCGACGGCGTCGAGCTGAGGATGTGGCTGCGGCCAAATGCCGGCCGACAGTTGAAGGAGCGACGGCGGCACCTGGTCGGCCCCACCGGCTGCGGCCTGTGCGGAATCGAAAGCCTGCGCGAAGCCAACCGGATCATCCGACCCGCCAAGCGGCAGCTCAGCCTGACAGCCGAGCAAATCAGCCGATCGATCGAGATGCTCACCGCGGCGCAGAGTCTGGGCCGCGCGACCCGCGCCACTCACGCCGCCGGATTTTTTCAACCCGAGAGCAGCAACATGATCGTGCGCGAGGACGTTGGCCGCCATAACGCGCTCGACAAGCTCGCGGGAGCCCTTGCGACACGAGGACTTTCAGGCCGCACTGGCGCCGTCGTGCTCACGAGCCGAATGTCAGTCGAGATGGTGCAAAAGGCCGCCGCGATCGGCGCCGGCATCATCGTTGCCATTTCGGCGCCGACCGGGCTTGCGATACGCACGGCTGAAGCCGGCGGAATCACGCTCGCCGGCATCGCACGCGGACGTGAGTTTGAAGTCTTCTGTGGTCCGGCCGGCATCAAGCTATGAAGGGCACTCGCCGGCGGGGCTCCAGCCGATTTGCCTAACCCCGATGGGCCAAGCATGTCATGGACCGTCTCGAGGTGATTTCTGTCACTGGCATGCGAAGCGAAATACGCTCCACGACGCTGGTGGTATTTTCAGCTGCCATACGCCGTTGTCGATCGTGGCGTCAGGGCCTCGCTCAGGTCGTACGCGCTCGGGATCGTCAGCGGTATTCGTCGCGTCCAGGTCCGCCGATGTCATCACGCGGCTGTCGATGAAGCTGTCGAGCTTGAACCCGCGCAGATCGATGTCCAGATCAATTGCCCGTCCGAAATTACGATTGACGCAAAACAGTGCGAGGCTCTGTCCGTCCTCCGCCAGCACGGCAGTGCTGACGATGTCGGGAAACCGTTCGCCATTGCTTGCGGCGAACGTTCCGCAGATCAGGCGCATGTCGAGGACCGTGCCGCGGGCCCACTGCGACGCATGCTGGAACGGATAGAAGATCGGTTGGCGCCAGGCCCGTCCCCCTGTCTCGGTCATGATCAGCCCAGTGACATTGACGAGTTGAGCCACGCAGGCAGCTTTGACCCGGTCGCATCGGTTGATCAGCGTCAGGAGCGCAGCGCCGAAGACCAGGGTGTCTTCCATCGTATAAAGCTCTTCGAGAATGGCCGGAGCCTCCGGCCAACCCGGCTTGGTGCGGGTCGCGCGGTCGCGCGTGCGATACCAGACATTCCATTCGTCGAAGGACAACATGATCCGCTTGGACGATCGCCGGCGCAGCGACCCCGTCTGCGACGGCGACGATTTCATCGATATATCGACCGACCAGATCGGCTTCAGCCATGAAGTCATGAGACTTGTCGCCATGCTTGGAAAAGTAGCCGTGGAGCGTCCTAAATATTTACCGAGGCAGCGGGCCGACCCGAGGGTTACGGGCAACGCTTTTAAACCGCCGACGGGCGCGCAGACCTCACGATCCAGGCCGCGTCCAACGTCGAGAACGATGCTCCCGCTGCTTTTCTGGCAAAGAAGCATCCGCCTCCTCGCATTCAGTACAAGCGAGTGACACCACGGTTCTTTGCAGTGTCCAGCTACAAGGGCGACAAGGTTTTGTACAACCGCTGCAACTTCTCGGGGCGGCCGGTTCATTGCGTCTCCTGATCAACTATCCCGCCGACGAAGAGCGTGACTGGGACATGACTCGCATCAGCCTACTTGCCGCGAAGCGACAGGCTCAAGCGAGGTTTCTGAAGCGCAGGACTCCAGGCCGCTGCGCTTTTCATGGCTGACCATCGCAATTTGAGCTTCGTCTTTAGGTCGGCGTTAACGGCGTCTTCGGAGCGGAGCGTGCCTTAACCTGCCTTGAAGGTGAGGGGGCGGATGCTGGCCGCTTTACGACGGCAGAGCCATGGCCATCGACATCATTACGCACCGGGACGCGCTACGCCACACGATGGGCCGTTCCGCCGTGAGCGTCGGCCTGACCGTCGTCTTGACGTTGTCCCTGTGCCTCCTGCAGTTCGGACCCGATCCGGATGCCTTGGTGCGCGTCGGCTTCGTGACCAAATCGTCCATCCTAATCAGCATGATGATTTCGGGGCTGCTGACGGCGGCCCTGAGCTACCGGTCCGCGCTGACGATGCGCGAGCTGGCGCTGACGCGCGCCGAACTGCAGCGAATCTCCGGCACCGACCAGCTGACCGGACTGCTCAACCGACGGGGCTTCGATCAGGCCGCCGAATCGGCCTTGACCAAGGCGCGCGATGCGAACCTGCCGACCACCGTGCTGATGTGCGACATCGACCGCTTCAAGGCGATCAACGACCAGTTCGGGCATGAGTTCGGAGACAAGGTGCTCATCGCGGTGGCGCAGGTGTTGTGCTCCTTCGCGGAGCGAAGGCAGATGCTGGTGGCAAGGCATGGCGGCGAGGAATTCGCCGTTGTGATGACCGGGGTGTCCAAGGAACGCGCTGCCCAATACGCCGAAGATCTGCGGCAGGCCTGCGCCGCCGAAGCAGTCGTCGCTGAAGGTGCCTCGACCAACGTGACGATCAGCATCGGGCTCGCCGAATCCCATGGCGAAATAGATCTGGGCAAGATCATGCGGATGGCCGATCAGGCGCTCTATGCGGCCAAGCATCGAGGTCGCAATCGCGTGGTCCGGGCGGACGTCCTGGTGGACTCCATCGCGGCGTAGCCCGAGGGCGTGCCGGACCTACGGCGGCCTCGTTCAGCAGCATCAGCTGTTGAATTCGTCGACATCCCATGAGCTCGGCGACCTTCACGGCATTCCTCCGATCGGCTGTCGCGGCCGCAACTCCAGTCCGTCGTAGATATCTCGCAGGCCGAGTGTCACGTTCAGCCTTTCGAGTTGGATGACAGCATCGAGCCCCTCGACCAGGCGGTCCTTCCAAAAGCCATTGACGCGCGAATACAGAAGCACGCGCGGATTTTCGGTATCCACGAACAGGATGTGGTCCACGCGCGATACGGACTGATATTCCGAAAGCTTTACGGTCAGGTCGAACCCGCCCGTCGCCGGCGACGGCCATCAACGACTGATCCTCCGGGCGTCCGCAGTCTACGCCCCGATCCGGCATGCGTCGCGTGGCCGGCATGGACCTCCACGGAGTTGGCCATGAATGGCGGTGAGGAGATTCACGACGACGCGGTCGTGCCGTCGTGCGGCCGGGGCCAGCATCACGATCTCGCCATCCACGAGTTCAAAGCGACCTTCGTGCGCGGTCACCCAGGCGAAGAACTGATCGGGAGTCACAGCGCGCTCAGATCGTCCGGCACCTCGCCGAACTTCCGGATGCCCTTGGCGTCGCCGAATTCGCCGGTCGCCGGGTCCCCGCTGCGACTGAAGGCCACCGCCCCGACGTGGCCCGGCTTGCGCGCGAGCGCCTCGGCCTGCATAACGGCGGCGTTCGGATTGAAGCACTCGACCGCCTCGCCGGCGGCGATGCCGTCATCGGCCGCTACGAAGGGCAGGGCGACGTAGTAGGTGACCTCAGCCATCTCAGTCGTACCAGTCCTTTCGATCGCGCAGTACCTCGAACCGGCCGCGCGCGTAGCCGGCGGAAACCGCCGCCCGTAGCTCGTCGACCTGGACTTCCAGGAAGCTGTTCGCCACGATCAGCGCCTTGACGGCTTCCCGAGCGTCACCGCCGCAGGCCGCGATGGCCTGGTCGGCGGCGGCCTCCAGGTCGTCAGGGGCGGGCGCGGACGTCTCGGGGGCGGCCATGCCCCAATGTTCTCTCTTTGTTCGATGCTAGTCAAGCAGACCGCTACTTCCGCTGGCGCGGCGGGATGCCCCGTTAAAGATGAATCGAGGGCAGGACGGGCGATTGTCGGAACCAGACCAATTGAATCGTCTTGAATCCGTGCCGCCCTCGAGGAGTTTTGCGTAATGGCCCCGCGCGCCAACTGGAAAGGCTTCCTTCGCCTGTCCCTCGTCACCTGCCCAGTTGCGCTGTATCCGGCCACGTCCGAGAGCGAGAAGATCTCGTTCAATCAGCTCAACCGGCAGACCGGCCATCGGATCAAGTACCTGAAGGTCGATGCCGACACCGGCGATGAGGTGCCCAACGAGGACATCGTCAAGGGGTATGAGCTCGACAAAGGCCAGTACATCGAGGTCTCCAAGGAGGAGCTCGAGGAGATCGCGCTGGAATCGACGCGCACCATCGAGATCGACGAGTTCGTCGGCAGAACTGACATCGACCCGCGCTACCTGATCCGCCCCTACTACATCCGCCCGGACGGCAAGGTCGGTCATGACGCCTTCGCGGTGATCCGGGAGACCATCCGCGAGATGGACAAGGTCGCGATCGGACGGGTGGTGCTGACCAACCGCGAGCACATCATCGCGCTCGAGCCGATGGACAAGGGGCTGGTCGGCACGCTGCTGCGCTATCCGTACGAGGTGCGCAGCGAGCAGGAGTATTTCGACGAGATCCAGGACGTGAAGGTGACCAAGGATATGCTGGATCTCGCCAGGCACATCGTGAATCAGAAGGCCGGGCGGTTCGCCCCCGAGAAGTTCGAGGACCATTACGAGACCGCGCTGATCGATCTCATCAACCAGAAGCGCGCCGGCAAGCCGATCACTCCGAAGGAGCGTCCGCGCGGCGAGAACGTCGTCGACCTGATGGACGCGCTGCGCAAGAGCGTCGGCGCCGCGACGGCGGAGACCAAGGCTCCGAAGAAGCCGGTCAAGAAGGCGAAGAAGGCGGCGGCCGGCCAGAAGGAGATGCTGATGCCGATCGCGGGCAAGAAGCCGGCGAAGGATGCGGCGGCGAAGAAGCCGGCGGCCAAGCCGCAGCGGAAGACCGCCTAACGACGGAATAGGAGAGCCGCATGGATATGGATTTGAAGGAAGCCTCGGCAATGACCGAAGCCTCCGGGCTGACGAACGAGATGGACGGCAACGAGCAGACCTCCGGGGCCCGCCGGCGACCGGCCCAGCCCGCGAAGGATGCCGCCATCGTTTGGGCGGACCGCCTCCGCAGGGTAACCGTCCAGGCGCCCCTGCAATCGCTCGCCGTCGCGTTCGTGCTGGGAATGTGGGTCGCCCGCCGGCGCTGACGAGCAGCGAGCGGGCGCGACATGGCGCGAAAGCTCAAGACGTATCAGACCTCGCTGGGATTCTACGATCTTGCGATCGCCGCGCGCTCGATGAAAGCGGCGCTCGAGGCGTGGGGCGGAGGCAGTAACTCTTCCATCAGGGGCACGCCAAAGAGACCGACGATCCGGAAGTCGTCGCCGCCACCATGGCGAAGCCCGGCGTGGTGCTGAAGCGCCGGCGGGATCGAGCGGTCGGTTCGCCGAGCATGCCGAATTGCCGGACTTGGACCAGGAAGAAAGTCGCGCGAAGAAACCTGGGGGTTCGGCCTCGAACAAGCCACCGCTTCCAAAGATCAGCATGGAGGATGCTCGCAAGGCCGCCGCGGAGTTCGAGCGCGAGCAGAAACGGCGCGATGCGGACCGGCGCAGGGAGGAGGCAGCGCGAGAGAAGGAGCGGGAGCACCAGGAACGGTCCGAGTCACTCAATGCCGAGCGGGCTGCGATCGAAAAGCGGATCGAAGCCGAAGACGCGAAATGGGCGAGCGAGCGGGAGAAGCTGAAGCGCGCCCTGCGCAGCGCCCGGGCGTAGGCCGGCAACATCCGATCTACCGTCGTGACTGGAAGGCAAATACCCCTACTTGTCGGCATGCTCTGATTGCGGTTTGATGTGCCCTTTGAGCAGGGAGGCCATTTTGACAGCTTATTTTGTCGTCCAAGTGACGGTCACCGACCAAGCTCAGTATCAGAAATACCGTGAAGCCGTCGTTCCGCTGATGGTGAAGTTCGCGGCAAAGTCGTCGCGCGGGGCGCCAAGGTCGATGTCCTCGAGGGCGAGCACGACGAGCGACCGGTGGTGATGTTCGAGTTTCCGTCCATGGAAGCAATCCATTCATGGTGGGAATCGCCGGAATACGTTCCAGTAAAGAAGCTGCGCGAAGGGATCGCCACTATAAACGGTTGGGCTTTCCCCGGCACCTAGAAATCAATCGGGGCGCCCGGACGTCCTGCAGTAATGCCGGGACGGTTCACGGTATCAAACATCTTCCGGCAGACACTCCGGACAGCTGTCGCCGATCGAATCCAGTACCTCGCGCACTTCCGCGACGGCATCGTCCGGAGGGACCCCGGACGGCAGCTCCTGTCTGGTGATATCGAAGGCACGCTCTCGTGCATGCGGATCCGCGCGGTCACGCGCCCAACCGTGTTCCTCGCATTCGTGGATGGCGCCGGCCTCCTGCAGCACGTGGATCGCCCAGCCGCGCAGCGTGCGGTTCGCCGGCCGTCTTTCCTTCGTCAACAGCATCGAGCTTGCTCCTGCCGGGACGAATCCTTTCGCCCGTCTTCTCGTTCCGGGCGGTTAGCACGCAGCAGGGATTCGCAATCGGCAGGGCTGAGGTTTGTCCCCGTGTTCCGCGGCTCTGTGCACAAGCCAACTTCCGGCCCCGGCATGAGGCGCGCTCAGTGCTTCTGGAAGCATTGCTATCCCGGCCGCAGGAGGTGTATTTGCAATTGCGGGTACCTCTGAAGTGGCAGGAGGGGTGCATGGGTAACTGGCTCGTTGTTCCCAAAGGGACAAGCTTGGCGAGGCGGACCCGATCGCGCCGTGCTGCGCAGTACGTTCGAATGTCGAGGGAGCTCCAGCGTTACTCGATCCAGAACCAGATGGCGGTCATAGCCGCCTATGCCGAGACGAACGCGCTCACGATTGTGCGCACCTATCGCGACGAGGGCCGCAGCGGCCTCCGGATCAAGGGGCGTCCTGGTCTCATCGAACTGATCGAAGATGTTCAATCGGGCCGAGCCGACTTCGACCACATCCTCGTTTACGACGTCAGTCGCTGGGGCCGGTTCCAAGATGTCGACGAGAGTGCCTACTACGAATTCCTGTGCAAGCGGAGCGGCGTCCAGGTCGAATACTGCGCGGAGATATTCAAGAACGACGGCACCTTTGTTTCCGGGATCGCGAAAAGCCTGAAGCGCGGCATGGCCGCCGAGTGGAGCCGAGAGCTCTCCGTCAAGGTGCACGCCGGACACTGCCGGGTGGCGAGCCTTGGATACCGCGTTGGCGCTCCCGTCGGCTACGGCCTCAGACGCTTGATGGTCGACGAAAGCGAGCATCCGAAGGGCCAGCTTGAGAAGCGTCAGTACAAGGCTCTGCAGTCGGATCGCGTTCGGCTGCAGCATGGTTCTGCCGAAGAGGCGGAGGTCATCCGATGCATATTCGACCAGTTCGTCAACAGTCGGAAATCGTACAGCGATATCAGGCGCCAACTGAACGACGCGGGCATCGCCAATCACAATGGCCGACCTTGGACCGATGGTATGATACCGACAATTCTCTGCAACGAAAATTATATCGGCAAGACTATCTACAATCGTACCTCGAGACGCTTGGGGCAGAAGCTGGTCAAGAATCCGGACAACGCTTGGGTCCGGGGCGCTGCCGCCATCGAGCCTATCGTCGATCCGGGCATCTTCTCACGCGCCCATAAGCTGCTGGCCGAGCGGCGCGTGGAGATTCCGGAAGATGAGATGCTGTTGCGCCTTCGTCTCGCGCTCCGCCGGCGGGGTAAGCTCAACTCGCGCATCATCAATACGACGCTGGGTCTCAATCACGTCTCCTCGTACGTGAAGCACTTCGGTTCGCTGCGGAAGGCCTATGCGCTGATCGGATATGTGTCGCCGCGCGACTGCGACTGGATCGATAACCGGGATTTTTGGGCCGCTGAACAATCGAGGCATGCCAGCGAACTCGCCGAGGCGCTGCGAACGGAACTTGGTCTCCAGGCTGATCTTGTTCCGGACGGCATCGGGCTTGATGTCGGAGGCGCGCGGGTGGTTTCGTTTCTGGTCGCGCGACGACTGGCGCATCGTGGAAAGGACCACGCTGCGCAATGGAAAGCCTACCGAAGGCAGATCTCGTCGGGCCTACTTGCCGTGATGCGTTTGGATGCGGCAAATCGGGAGATCGAGGACTACGTGCTGTTGCCTGCACCGTTGAGGTCAGGACGCTACGTCTGGCTCTCATCCGATTCCCTTCGTCGACGTCGGGGCGCGCTTTACGAGGAAAAGGAGGCATTGTTCGCTGCCATCAAGGCAACGCTGGCAAAAACCAACCGTGCCGCCCCAACCAGCTCAGAACCGTCGAAAAAGTGATCGAAATCAGGCCGGACCAAAGCCAAGGGCAACGGCGGGCGGCGCTCACGGTGCGGAGATACAAAATCGCTCCGATGAGCGTGCCGTAGTTCTTTCGGAAGTCACCATTCAGTTTCGCGATCTTGGACAATTCCGAGGATGTATCGGCGTCATTCGCCATCGGGCTGGCTCCTTCGTCTGCTAGGACCAGCGCCTTATGAACCACTGTTTTGCCCGACGGCGCAAGTGGTATTTCTCTTTATCAGAAATGGACCTGAACGCTGCGGCTGACGAACTGCCGTCATGATGGACTAGATTCGCTTCAATATCGGCCACACGGCGGGGTTCCTGGCAGCTCTTCGTATCAGAGGCCTTACGCTGCTTCAGCGCTGTGTCTCTCTTCGCTCCGCTTCCGATTGATGAGTTTCAACAACTGCGCCGAGGCCCTCGCATCGCACAAGGCGCGATGGTGATTCTTGAGGTCTATGCCGTAGATCTCGCAAAGCTTTCCAAGTCCGTAGGATTTGTGTCCCGGATAGCGCCGCCGCATTCCGGCGCACGTGCAGAGCTTCGGGAATCTGAAGCGTCGCCCAATCCGCTCGAATTCGTGAGCGATGAAACCGTAGTCGAAACTGACGTTATGGGCGACGAAAATGCCGTCCGCCATGAACTCCATGAATGGATCCGCAACTTCTGCGAATAAAGGCGCGTCGCGAACCATTTCGTTCGTGATGCCGGTCAGCTGAACGATCTTTGCGGGAATGGAGCGCTGCGGATGGATGAGAGAATGCCATTCGTCGACGACGCAGTGATTGCGAACCTTCACCGCACCGATCTCGGTGATGCGATCGCCGTTCGACCAGGAGCCGGTCGTCTCGATATCGACCACCACGTAATCCTGCGCGGGGTCGAAACGGTAATCGACCCGGCCGATCTCGGCCATGATGCCAGCGGCGCCGAGTTGGCGGAGGCGGGTCAACTGGTTACGGCGAATCACATCCCCTTCCGCCTTGATCTCCATGAAGGACGCCTTCCCGTCCTGCACCAGCATCAGGTCGGGGAAACCGTCTCGCATCCCGCGGAAGTCGTCACACATGCTGCCGATGATGCTGGCGATGCCAGCCGGATCGGATCCTTCGAGCAGGGCGCGCAGCGCCTCCACTTGCACATGATCCCAGCTGAATATCCCGTTCGGGCGGCCCCATCTCGCTGCGACGGTGCGGAGAATCAACGGGAGGGAAGTTCCGGCCGCGATGGCCGCCAGCTTCTCGTCGATCGCCGCGGCGAACAGCCGACGGAAGCTGCGGTCCTTCAGGCAATGGGGTAGCCAATCGAACCCGCTGGGCATCCGGGTGCTCTCGAAGAGCTCGTCCCAAAAGAGCAGGCCGAACAGAGTTTGCCACAGCACATTCTCAGCGAAGAAAACCTTGGTGCCCTCGCGCCGCAGAACGCCGGCGACGCCGGCTTCGGGGTTGCCGCGATAAGTGTCGTCGACGGTGATCGCGCGGCCGGACCGCAACACTTCGGTGTAGAGGCCCGTACGCCGTCCGCCGAACTTGCGGGCGTAGAAGTCGGTGGCGAAAAGGTGCTCCCCGTCGCTGGCGGGATCATCGATCATCCGGTGCAGCAGTTCTTCGGCTCCGATCCGATCGCCGGTGTTGTAAAGCAGGCGAACCAGGCGCTCGTTGCAGTCCGGCGAAGACCCCGCCCGGTACAGCTGTCGGGCAAGATCGCTCTCGCCCGCTTTCTCGAAGAAGAGTCCCGTCTGATGCGCGGCTCGATTGCGCAGATCGCCGCCGAACTGGGTCCCGCAGGCGGGCCCGGTGAGCACGTCGATGGCGGCCCGCCTGTGGACGGGCTCTGATCCTTCTTCGAGGCTGTCGAGAACCTGGCTGTAGTGGAACGAGGCAAGCGCTTCCTCCGCATCGGTGAAGCGCGCGCTGAACGAGGTCTCGCGATTGGTGCGAAGGATCCCCAGGTCGCGCAGCGCGAAGTTCTTCAAGCTCACCTCGGTCTTGCCGAAATACAGGTACAGCAGAAACTGGATCGGCCGCGTTCCATCGAGCGCGATGAAGTTGTGTGCGCCGCAGTGCTGCGCCGCGACCGAAAAGGGGATAAGCTCTAGATAGTAGTCGATGAACTTCGGCTTCGACCATGATCTGCGCACATCTCCTCGGCCGGCCGCCTGCGCGCCTGTGACGAGGACGTCCTTCGGCAGGCATGAGACGAAAGCCGCATAGTCGGCCTCCCCGAGCGCGCGCGCGTGACCGGCCGCTGTCAAATCGAAGATTGCCCGCTCGACGTCATCGATCTCGGAGTAGTTGAACAGGGATCGGTTGAATATGGCACCACGCCGGTTGATCATACGAACCAACAGGCATCGGGCGTCTCTCGAGAGGCGCTCGAACCGCGCTATGAACGCGTGATGATCCGGACCGAGAACGGGTTCATACGTCCGCTGCACGAACCCGAGCATCTCGGCGAAGTGGTCGAGGTAATAGTAGACGGGCAGTTGCGGCAGTTTGGCCAAGCGTACCTTCGCGGAGGGAATCGTTCGTTCTAGTTTTTGTTCGAATGGCATGCATGGAGTCAAGCGCCTCGATGGGCTCTAGAATGCCCGTCGATGTTCGCCGGCTGCGCCGTCCTTCCGCCGCACGAACCCAGGACCCGGACTCGCGCGGTGTTAGGAAAGCGCAGGTGCGGTATCTTCCTTCGCGCCGCGGGCGACGATCCGGAGCGCCCCGTCCGGAAGCGGCCGTTGCAGCTTCAAAGCTTCGTCCGCCGGTGCCGTCATCCAGGTTTCGACCTCGTCGGGCGTCGTCAGGATCACCGGCATCGCCTTCGGGTGGATGGCGCCGACTTCGGCATTCGGCTCCGTCGTCAGGAACGCGTAGAGGTTGTTGGTCGTCTCGCCTTCCTTCACCTTCCGCACTGACGTCCAGTTGGTCCAGATGCCGACGAAGCACGCCAATGGTCGGCTTTCGTCGAGCACGAACCAGATGTCGCCCCCTTCGGCCTTGTTGAACTCGCTGAAACTGTTGAATGGCACCACGCAGCGGTTCTCCGGACCAAGCCAGCGCGTCCAGTGTTTGCTCTTCACGTTGCGGATGTTGGTCGTGCCGCCATCCGGCTCCATCCGGAGCAATTCCTTGAAATCGACGGTCTTGCCCTTGGCTTGCAGCTTCTCGGCGCGCTTCTTGGTGGCGTCCATCAGCGCTTTCGACGACGACGGCATGCCCCAGCGCGCGGTCGCGAGCTCGCGGCCCTCGGCACCGGTCCGGACGATCGGCGCCTTGTAGTCCGGGAAGACGCCGGGCATCGGCGCGAGGTTGCCGACGTAACGGTTGACGACGCGGAACAGCGCGCTGGGCGGTGCTGCGATGGACGTCCCAGATCGTGGGGGCGAACTTGGCGCGATGCTCATCGATGGCGAGCGCGCAAAGAGCATGCCGGCGAACATCCTGACACGATGCCACAATTCGTCGAAGTGACCGATGCAACGAGTCCGGAGCGGCCTCCCACATTCCAGCTGTCATCCCCCGCGAAAGAGGGCGAAAGAGGGGAAATCCGCTACACGCGGCCCATCGGTCTGGCGCGGCGTCGCCACCGCTCGGCTTCCCAATCTTGATACTGGATCGCCCGATCTCAAGTCGGGCGATGACACCGAGAATGGGTGAGGATCGCCCCTTCACTCGCCCTTCTTCTGCCGCGCACTCGCCAGCAGCACTAGCATGAACGACGCCGCCGTCATCAGCGTCGAGATCGCGGCAATCGTGGGGTCGATCTCGTCGCGCAGCGCCGTGAACATGCGCTTGGTCAGCGGCTGATATTGGCCGCCGGAGATGAACAGCGCGACGATGGTCTCGTCCATTGCCGAGATGAAAGCAAAGATGCCGCCCGCAACCACACTGGACTTGATCTGAGGCAGAGTCACCGCGAAGAAACTGCGCAGGCGGTTCATGCCGAGGCTGCGCGCCACCATCTCCTGCGCCGGCTCGAAACTCTGCAGGCCTGCGAGCACCGAGATGATGACGTAAGGCAGGCCCAGCATCACATTCGCCAGCACGAGGCCCGGCAGGGTCGCGACCAGCCCGACCTTGGCATAGACGAAGAAGATGCCGACCGCGGTGATGATGATCGGCACCACTAGCGGCAGCAGCAGCATCATATGGATCAGCCGCATGACGCGCAATTTCGACTGGCTGATGGCGTAGGCAGCTGCGACACCCAGCGGGGTCGCGATCACGACGGTGAGAAACGCGACTGTCAGCGTCACCCGCGTCGCCTGCATCCATGTCGGATTGGCGAAGTATTGCTGATACCAGCGCAGCGAGAAGGACGGCGGCGGAAAGGTCAGGAAGCGCGCGCTGGAGAACGAGATCGGCGCGATGATCAGCACGGGCAGGATCAGATAGACCAGCACCAGCGTGCTGATCACGTAGAGGGCGATCCGTGCGGGCGAGATGCGCGTCATTTCTGCCCCAGCACGCGATCGAGCGAAATGAAGCGGCTGACGACGAAGAAGATCACGAGCACGCTGGCGAGCAGCACCACAGCGACCGCACTCGCCGCACCGAACTGGTTGTAGAGCTCGACATTGCGGCTCACCAGCATCGACACCATCACGGTACGGCCACCGCCGAGCAGTTCCGGCGTGATGTAGAAGCCGAGGCAGAGCACGAACACCATGGTGCAGCCGGCGAGCACGCCCGGCAGCGACAGCGGCAGGAACACGCGGACAAACGTCAGCGACGGGCTCGCGCCCAGGCTGGCGCCGGCCTGCATGAGATCGCCGGGGATCTTCTGCATGGTGGCGTAGAGCGGCAGCACCATGAACGGCAGCAGGATGTGCACGGTCGCGACCACTGTGCCGAATGTGTTGTGCACCAGCGCGAACGGCTCGGAGATGACGTCGAGATAACGCAAAAGCTGGTTGATCACGCCGGTGCGCTGGAGCAGCGCCAGCCACGCATAGGCGCGGACCAGCACGCTGGTCCAGAACGGCAGCACCACCAGCGAGAGGATCAGGATGCTCCAGCCTTTCGGCACGGAATTGGCGAGATAGGCCACGGGGTAACCGAGCAGCAGCGCGATGATGGTGACCGCGAGGCTGATCTCGAAGGTCAGCGCAAAGCTCCGCCAGTAAATGTCCTCGGTGAAGACGCGGCGATAATTCTCCAGTGTGAAGCCGTCATGGTAGATCGACTGCCAGGCCAGCCAGCCGACCGGCAGCACGATCAGCAGCAAAATCACGAGCAGCGCCGGCGACACCAGTGCCAGCATCAGGCCGTGCTCACGACGTTGATGCTTTTGCGATGGATCTGGCACAGACATCGTCAACGCTGCCTCGCTTACTTCTGCATGAACGAGGCCCAGCGCTTCTCGGCGGCTTCGCCGGCCGGCGAGGACCACCAGGCGTAGGACATCAGCGCCTGCTTGGCCGCGTTGGCCGGCTCGCTCGGCAATTGGGCGGCGCGCTCCGGCTTGATCACGCTGGTCTCGAACGCCTTGGGATTGCCCGGGCCGTAATCGATGTTGAGCGGCAGATTGGCCTGGTGCACGGGATCGACGGCCTCGTTGAGGAATTTCACGGCGGTGTCGAGGTTCGGCGCGCCCTTGAGGATGCAGAGCGAGGTGCTTTGCAGGATGCCCTGGTTGTAGGTGAACGACACTTTCGCGCCCTCCTTCGCGACCGCGCTGACGCGGCCGTTCCACGCCATCTCCATGTCGACCTCGCCGTCATTGAGGAGCTGCGCCGACTGCGCGCCCGATGTCCACCACACCGTGATGCTCGGCTTGATCTCTTCCAGCTTCTTGAAGGCGCGGTCGACGTCGAGCGGATAGAGCTTGTCAGGCGCAACGCCGTCGGCCATCAGCGCGGCCTCTAACGTAGCGATCGGATGGTTGCGCAGCGCGCGCCGGCCAGGGAATTTCTTCACGTCCCAGAAATCGGCCCAGCTGTTCGGCGGGTCCTTCGGGAAGGTCTTCTGGCTGTAGGCCAGCACGCTGGAATAGAACTCGTAGGACACCGAATAGGGACTGCGATAGCCCTCCGGCATCGCCGCGGCGTTCGGGATCTTCGAGAAGTCGAGCTTCTCGATCAGGCCCTGCTCGCCGCCGCGCAGGCAATAGCCGGTAGGTGTATCGACGACGTCCCAGATCGGCTTGCCGCTGCCGACCTGCGTCTTGATCGCGGGCCAGGCGTCGGGAATGGAATCCTGATTGATGGTGATGCCGAGCTTCTTGGCGGAGGGATCGAGGATCGCCACCGTCTGCGCCTGCTGATAGGCGCCGCCCTGCGAGACGAAAGTGATCTGCTCGGCGGCATTCGCCGCGGTGGTAACTCCGATCGCGCCCAGCAACGCGCAGCCCAATCCCAAATTCCGTTTCGCCTTCATTCTCGCCTCCTCCATCGCCAAAGAGATCTCACTGACCGATCGCATCGAGAAACTGGTACCAGCCGGCGACCATGCGCACGGCGGGCTCGCGCAACGGATAAAACGGAATGGCCTTCATGCGGCTAACCTCGAGCAACCCGACCGCGGGCGTTTCGCCGCGCACGAAGGCGGCGAGATAGCGCCCCATCAGGCTCGACATCGCCACGCCCGCGCCGTTGTAGCCCATCGAAACCAGCGTGCGATCGTCGATCCGGCCGATATGCGGCACCGAATCCAAGGTCATGCCGACCAGGCCCGACCATTTGTAGGCGAGCGGCAGATCGGCGAGATCAGGGAAGATGCCGATCATCGCCTTGCGCAGCGCGTCGAAGGCGGCTTTCGAGTCCTGCTTCCCGAAGGCACCGCGGCCGCCAAAAATCACGCGGTTGTCGACCATGCGGAACCAGCGCATCATCCGCTTGGTCTCGGTGTAGGTGCGCCCGGTCGGCATCAGCTTGCCAGCGAGATTCTGCGGCAGCTGCTCGGTGGCAATGAGGGCGCTGCGGAACGGGATCAGCGTGCGCTGTAGATGCGCGGTCGCGCCGCTGAGATCGGAATAGCTGTTGGTGGCGATGATCGCCTGTTTTGCTCGCACCGCGCCCTGCGGCGTCTCGGCGACGATGCCGCCCTGCTCGCGCCGGAGTTTCATCACCGGCGATTCCTGGAAGATGGAAACGCCGCGGCGCGCGACACCATCGGCGAGGCCGCGCAGATAGTTCAGCGGATGAATGCCGCCCGAGCCGGGATTGAGCACGCCGCCGACAAAGATGTCCGAGCCGGTCTCGTCGCGCACTCCACGCTTGTCGAGGATGCGGAGCTCGGCGTCGCCCATCTCGCCCGCCATCCAATTGGCTTCGTCGATCGCAGCCTTCAGCGTGGTCGCGTTATGCGCGGCCTTGACTTGGCCGGTGCGGGTCAGGTTTGCGCTGGTGATGCCGAATTCGGACACCAGCTCCTCGACCATATCGGTCGATTCATGCGCGATCTCATACATCCGCTTGGCCATGGCGCGGCCATGGGTGGCGTCGATCTGGCGGAACGAGAGACGGAATTTTGCGGTGATCACGCCGCCATTGCGCCCGCTCGCGCCCCAGCCGGGCCGGTTGGCTTCCAGCACGACCGGCGACAGGCCGCTCCTGGCGATGTGGTGCGCGGCGGACAGGCCGGTATAGCCCGCACCGATGATCACGACATCGGCTTTACTCTCGCCCGACAACACGGGAAAAGCGCGCGCCGGCCCCGCCGTGGCTTCCCACAGCGAATTGGCCGATGGCAGCGCGCTCCAGTCCCGTGTCATGCCCGCGCTCATGGATTACGCCGCAGGCCCGATGGCCGCGTCGGCCAGCGCCTTCAGCGTCGGGAAATGAAAGTCCGGCTTGGTCAGCGTCTCGACGGCCGGCGTGCCGCCAAAGCCTGCCATGCCCTGGCGGCGCTCGATCCAGCACACCTTGTAGCCAAGCTTCCGCGCGATCCCGATGTCGTGGTGCTGGCTCTGCGCCACGTGCAGGATATCGGACTGCTTGTAGCCGAAAGCGGACTGACGCCCCTTGTTGTAGGCGAAGAACTCCGGGTTCGGCTTTGCCACGCCGGTGTCGTCGGCGCAGACGGTGTCGTCGAAGTGATTGCCGAGCGCGTGCGCGTAGCAGGACAGCGCGACGCGGTCCGCATTGGTCATCGCCACCAGCCGAAATTTGGTACGCAGGCGCTTCAGCGCCTCGACCGAATCCGCAAACGGTCCCCAACGCAGCACCGAGAGCTGGAACACGTCGCAGGAGGCATCGTCAGCCGGCAGTCCGAGCTCGGTGGCCAGGTGGCGATAGACGTGGAACATCACCTCGCTGGAGCGCTCGTAATGCTGGTCGCGGCCGCGCTTGTAGGATTCGAAGATCTTGTCGTCGCTGAGCTCGGTCGGCGACTTGCCGGAGATCCTGCGCACCGCGGAGAGCACGCCGGTCTCGAAATCGATCAAGGTGCCGACGACGTCGAAGGTGAGAACCTTGAAATTGCTGAAAGCGGCTTGGGTCGACATTTTGGCTTATTCTCTCGGTTGGACAAGGCGTGGGTTCAGTTCGTCCGGGGCACGACGATGGTGTCCTCGGGGTGAAGGGTGACGGTGAGGCTGCCGCCGAGCGGCGGGATGCGGCTATAGGCCTGGTGATAGCTCGGCTGGCGCAGGCTGAGCGCGATGCCGTCAGTGAGCGAAAGAAAAATGCGCAGGCTCTCGCCCTGATAGACAATGTCGGTGACCGTCCCGGTCAAGCGGTTGCAGGCGGCATCCTGCGCGCCATCGTCGATCAGGAGCTTTTCGCTGTGCACGGCGAGCATCAGCGCGTCGCCGTCGGGAATGGCGCGGGCGCTGCGCAAAAGCGCGTTGCCGAGCGCTACGCTGGAGGCATCGACGCGGCGGACCGGCAGCATCGTCGCCTCGCCGATGAAGCTCGCGACAAAGGAATCAGCGGGATGATCGTGCAGCCGCTCGGGCTCATCGATCTGGATCAGCCGGCCGTCCTTCATCACCGCGACACGGTCGCTCATGGTCAGCGCCTCGCGCTGATCATGCGTGACATAGATGATGGTGGCGCCGATACGTCGGTGCAGCGCGCGCAGCTCGATCTGCATGGATTCGCGGAGCTGTTTGTCGAGCGCGGAGAGCGGCTCGTCCATCAGGATCAGCCGCGGCTCGAAGATCATGGCGCGCGCGAGCGCGATGCGCTGGCGCTGGCCGCCGGAGAGCTGCGCAATGCCCCGCTCCTCGTAGCCGGCGAGGCCGACCATCGAAAGCACCGCGCGCACCTTGTCGGGCCAGCTCGCTTTCGGCAGGCGCCGTGCCCGCAAGGGAAAGGCGACGTTCTCGCCGACGCTCATATGGGGGAACAGCGCGTAGTTCTGGAAGACCACGCCGATGTCGCGCTTGTGCGGTGGCATGTAGGTGACGTCGCGGCCGCCGAAGAGAATTGTGCCCGAAGTCGGCAGGATGAAGCCGCCCAGTATTCCGAGCAGCGTGGTCTTGCCGGAGCCGGAGGGACCGAGCAGCGACACAAACTCGCCGGCGCCGACATTGAGGGAAACGTCGTCGAGGGCGCGAACGGCGCCGTACGCCTTGCTCGCGGACCTGATCTCGACGCTTTCCGCCCGCTTGTCCAACGATCGACCTCGCCTCGTTCGCTGCAATGGCGTGCCTCACTGCGCGCCATGAGCCTGCATTATAGACAGCGTCCTGGAGCATTCACGGCCGCAGCGTGCGCCGCACCAAATCTTCTCCCGAACGCCCTATCTTTGGGCTGCGATGCCAATGTCACCAGACTTTGCAAAACTCGGCAATTGCCAAATTCTCACCGCGCTCATAACATGGCGTTATGCCCGAGCTGCGCCGGATGCTGCCCTCCAGTAACGCCCTGTTCGTCTTCCACGCAGCAGCGCGCAATGGCAGCTTCACGGCTGCCGCCGCCGAATTGAATGTCACCCAGCCGGCGGTGAGCCGCATGCTCGGCCAGTTCGAGGAGCATCTCGGCGTTCCGCCTGTTCGACCGCAAAGCGGGGCGCGCGGTGCTGACCGAGGAAGGCGAGCTGTTGTATCGCCGCGTGCTCGAAGGCTTTCGCAGCATCGAAACCGGCCTCATCGAGATCGAGCGGCGCCGCAAGGGCACCGAGACGGTGACGCTGTCGGTCTCCTCCGCCTTCACCACGCATTGGCTGATGCCGCGCATCGACAAGCTGCAGCGGCAATTCCCACAGGTCGATCTGCGCTTCCAGCTGATCTCCGGCGCGTTGCGCGGACCGGTGGAGAATGTCGACGTCGGCATGCGCTTTCGTGACCGCGAAGAGCCATCCTCCGGCGGCACGCTGGTGATGAAGGAAGTGATGCTGCCGATGTGCAGCCCCAGCTATCTCGGCGAGACCGATCCCGCAGAGAGCAACACCATCATCCGCCTCGCCGAGACGCCGGGCGACTGGGCCGCGGATTATTCGTCGCTGCTCAAGGGCCGCCGCGGCGCCGCCAAGGCGTTGAGCTTCACCGATTATGCCATCGTGATGCAGGCAGCGCTGCTCGGCCAGGGCATCGCGCTCGGCTGGCTGACGGTCGCCTCGCACTGGTTGCTGACCGGCGCGCTGGTGCCGGCCTCCGACAGGCTCACCACCACCCGCCGCATCTGCGAATTCCTGCCGCCGCGTAATCGCCCGATGCGCCCCATCGCCGCGGAGATCCGCGACTGGATCACCGCCCAGATGCGCAGCGAGATCGCGGCCATCGACAAGCTCTATCCGAAACTCGGCGCGATGGCGGCGTGCTACTAGCACTCTGCTGAAGAACCCCCTCGCCAGGGAGGGGACTTGATGATTCACTTTATCATCTCGAATCGGCGGAGACGATCATGCGCGGCAGGTTTACGGATCAGGGCGGCCTGTTTTCGTACATCGCGCCGGATAAACGTGTGCCAGCGAACCATCCGCTGCGGAAGGTCCGGGAACTTGTCCGGGATGTTTTGAATGATTTGAACCGCAGCCTTGGAAAGCTATACGCCAGCGAGGGACGTCCTTCGATCCCTCCGGAGCAATTGCTGAGCGCCTTGCTGCTGCAGGTGTTCTACGGCATCCGCTCGGAACGCCAGCTGATGGAGCAGCTGGACTACAATCTTTTGTATCGCTGGTTCGTGGGACTGTCGCCGGACGATCCGGTCTGGGACCCGACCACCTTTACCAAGAACCGGGAGCGGCTGCAGAACGGCGATGTGTTCACGAAGTTCATGACCAGGCTTCTGAACCATTCTCAGGTCAAGCCGCTATTGTCGGACGAGCATTTTTCGGTGGACGGAACGCTGATCGAAGCCTGGGCTTCGCAGAAGAGTTTTCGCCCCAAGGACGGCAGCGGCGACGATGATGACGGCGCCAACTTCCATGGCCAGAAACGCAAGAACGACACCCATGCGAGCACCAGTGACCCGGACAGCAGGCTTTATCGCAAGGCGGCCGGACGGGAGGCCAAGCTTTGCTATATGGGCCACACCACCATGGAGAACCGGCATGGGCTGGCGGTGGCCGGCAGGGTCACGCATGCCAATGGCACCGCCGAACGCCGGGCTGCGGAGGTCATGCTGAAGGCGAGACGCAAAGCCGCAGGTCGCCGCATCACGGCTGGTGAGGACAAGGCGTACGATACGGCCGATCATGTCGCCAACCTTCGCGCCATCGGCGTGACGCCGCATGTGACACAGAACCAGGCCATCACCAAAACCGGCAAGAACCGTAACAGCGCGATCGACGAACGAACCACGCGGCATCCGGGATACGGCATGTCGCAATCACGCCGGGCGATGGTCGAGTGCATTTTCGGATGGGGCAAGCAGCATGGCACCATGCGCAAGACCAAACATCGGGGCATCGCTCGCGTCGCCGCCGACTTCCTGCTTAATCTGATCGCCTATAACCTGATCCGAATTCCAAAACTGCTCGCCGCATAGCCACCCCGCGCCGGGGCACACTCAATAACAAGCTCGAAATTACATCCAACTCTACCGCGCCGCTCCAAAAACGACCGGCGGAAAAATGAAAATTCTCCATTTCAAGATTTTTCAGCAGACTGCTAGAGGCCCAGGTCGCGCTTGCGACCAAAACCCCATTCAATGCCGCCGCCGTCCTTCACGATGCCGGTGACGTGCTGGCCGAGCCTCTTTTCGAGCTCGCGCGACCAGGGTACGAGCTGGAAGCCGAGCCCGTTATCGATCATGGCGAAGCGTCCCGAGGCGAGCGTCAGGCGCTGGCGATAGGTGCCTGCCACGTGTTCACCGGAGGCCCCCTTCACGTACGGAAGCCCAGTCTCGGCAGCGATCCCTGTTCCCACCTCGTCCCACTCGCGTCGGCGTAGCGTGTTCAGGAGGTCGCGCTGGAAGATGATGCGCTGGCCCTGCCGCCGCGCGAGGCCTTCCCGAACCAGATGCTCGGCACGCGCCTCCATGGCGTCGCGGGTCTCGCGGCCGAATCCCCCCATGCGAGTGGCATGGGGTCGCGCTCGACCAAGCGGTGGTCGAGCCAGGTCGCCCCTTTCGCGGTGATCTGTTCACCGAGATCGAGATCGGAGCGGATCGCCAGCACCAGGGCGGGGCGCGGATCGCCGGCTTGACCGACGCGTCGCACTTCGACAATTCCGCCGACCGGCGGTGCATGTTCGAAGGCCTCAATTCCGCGGAAGCGGATGTGGTGCGCGCGTCCGTCTATTCCGTCGATCACGGCATAGGCCTCGCCAGGCAGTTCGTCATGCAATCCCCGATCGACCAGCCGTCCGACGATCTGGGACATCGGCTGTCCCCCTTCGATGACGTAGTCGGAAACGCCGCGCGCTTCCCCACGCTCGGTGAAGGCACGGTGCATGGTCTTGATGATATCGCCGCGCATGCCGAGGTCGCGCAGGTTACGCTCGGCTTCCACCCCGACCATCCATTCCCCTGGAGCAGCTGATGCCGCGAGGCCCATCTTTTCCAGGTGTTGAAGGCGGCCAACCATCAGGCGCCGGATCTCGGGATCCGAACGGCTGGGATTCGCGGGGCGAAGATCGATGTAGCCGGTTTCGTCGGCTGCCACCCGGATCTGCTGATCTAGTCGTGTCCATCGCTCTGCCGTGACTTCCCGTTCCAGAGAATTGCGGATTTCGTGCTCCGGCCTTGGTCCCAGTTCGATGGCGACTAGTTCCTCGGCGCGTGAACGGAGGCCCCGGCTGATGTAGTCGCGGGAGATCACGAGATCGGCGCTTTCTTCGTCAACTCCCCGAACGAGAAGATGGACGTGAGGGTTGTCCGTGTTCCAGTGATCGACGGCCACCCAATCGAGCCGTGTGCCGAGATCGGTCTCCATCTGCTTGGCGAGGTCGCGGGTGAAGGCCCTGAGGTCGGTCATCTCGCCGGCGTCCTCAGGCGAGACGATGAACCTGAAATGATGGCGGTCGTCCTGGCACCGTTCCGCGAAAGCCGCGCCATCGGCACGGTCGCTGCCGGCATCAAACATCTCCGCCCGCTCGCCACTCCGGGTCACGCCATCGCGCTTCAGATATGAGAGATGAGCCGTCAGTGGTGCTGAGCGGAAGGCTCGTCCTTTGTGGCGAACAACACGCGCCTTCACCACAACTCGCCGCGCCGGGCTGAATAACCGGCTGCGGCTAAAGGAAAGCCGGCCGCGCCCGAAGGTGGAGCGCCCGTAGGCTGCAGAACGCTTGCCCGCCCCAGCTCGACCCGAGGTGTGGCCGGCTTTCTTCGCGGCGCGTATCACCTGGTTAATAAAACTCTTTGGCTTTGGCGCGCGTGTGCTGCGGATGCGCCCGGGTCGAATACGCAGTTCGCTATCACCTGCGGTCATGGCCGGCGCTCCAAGCGAGCGAAAGCGCCTACAGTGCCGAAAATGGTCTTGATGGCATTGTTGAAAACGCAAGGCGCGGCACGTGCCCCGACCGACCGGCACGGCCGAACCCAAGCCATGTCAATGGCTTGCGGTTCGACCGGCGAGCCCCTTTTATCTCGCCGTCCTGCTGTCGTGCCTCCCCACTGCGCTTGTCTTTCCGCCCATTCCTCGCCAAGCCGCACTAATGCAGGCGAGCTTGCGCATTCGCTCGTCGCGAGCCTCCCACGTCAGATCGCGCGACGAACAACCCTGTTGCCCGTGGCACAATGGCCGAGGTGTCCTGAACGGAGGTAGTCGTCGGAGCTCGGTTCGAGGGACTCCCAGGTTGCAGCCCGGCAGCGGTCTTCGAGCTTTCAGAGCGCGCCACGAAGAGCGCTCCCATCGAGGACCGCAGACTCGCGATTGCAGAGGAACCTGCAATGTCGCCACCGATGATCGGCACAAGCTTCTGCAGATCTATCTGGGTTTCAGCGGGCAATGGACGGCCGGCCAGGTGCTCTTCGTAGCGAGTAGGTCCTGCATTGTAGGCCGCTAGGAAGCCCGGTAAACCGTACCGGTCGTGCAGCTCGCGAAGGTACGCTGTCCCCGCAAGAATGTTGTCATGGGGATCGTAGGCATCGCCGCCGAGGTCGTAGCGCAGACGTAGCTCTGCCCATGTCTCTGGCATGATCTGCATCAGTCCCACGGCACCTTTCGGGGACCTCGCACGCACGTCTTGGTCGCTTTCGACGTCCAGGACTGCGCGTATCCAGCGGACCGGCACGCCGAAGCGGCGAGAGGCCTGCTCGACAAACTCCGCAAACGGATCGCTAGCTCGATGACGCGCCGAAGGCACCGCGGGTCGCGTCTCGGCGACAGCAGCGGCGTTACTCGCGGTCAGCGCAATGAACAACGGTACGACAGCGCGCAAGCTCCCCTCGGACAAACGCAAGCGTGCCGCCGTGCTCGCGCCCGTCCAGGTTGAAGCCGCTTCGCGCCGGCCTTTCGGCCGCCCTGGACCGCCGCTGCTCGCGTCGGCCTTGCAAGCTTTGGTCGGGACGGAGGAATGGTCCTGCACTTGATCGAACAGAGGAATGGCAGGACGGAAGCGCAAAACACGCACGATCATTCCTCCCACGTCCACACCGGGAGGGCACGGCCGATCACGGCCGACGCCGGAAGGAAACCAAAATATCGGCCGTCAAGGGAGTCATCCGACTGCCAGTTCATGAGGAACAGCTCGCCGTCGCCAACCACCCGACAACCCTGCCATTTCGGCAACGGCCGCCCGCGCCCGTCGCGATCTCGCGCCTCGCCCATTTCAATGCCGTCAACCGAAATAGTGAGACCGCTTCTGCAGACCGTCTGCCCCGGCAGCGCCAAGACCCGCTTGAGCATGGGGACGCCGACCGGCAGATAGCCGTTCAGGTCGAGGAAAGTCGCGAGCGGCTCCGGCGGCTGAACCGCGACCAGCTCGGTGACATGGAAGCGCATCGCTGGCCGTAAACGATAGAGGCCGACCGGCACGCTCGCCGATGCATTCCAGATGTAGAGCGGAAGCGGGTCCAGCACGATTGTCGCGACAAGTGCGCCAGCTACCGCAAACATCGTGGTCAGCGTCATCAGGCGGCTCGTCATCGCATTACTCTCTGGCGATGGAGCCAAGCCTGGTGGCGCGCCTTCGTGTAGGGACGCGGGTTTTCGTTGACGGACAGACGGTTATGAACGTGATGCCAATGATCGGGAGCGACGTCGGCTGGATCGATGGCGAGCGCCTCGATGGCATCGGTCATTTGCAGCACGCGTTCGACCTTTGGCCAGCCGGAGAGTCGCAGCAAAATCTCGCCGCCGGGCGTCACATACGGCACGGTCGAGCAGCGCTGTCCCGGCGCGACCGCGCGCAAGATGTCGACCTGCGAAATGATCGTGCCGAAGTCGTTGGAGGTCCAACGGACGAAGGCAAAGATGCTGCCGGGCGCAAATGACAGGACGTGCCGATGGCGATCAAGCTTCCGTTCCTTGACGATACGACCGAACCGAATACGGTTTTCGATGCGCTTCTCGAGCCACAACACTTCCACTTCGGTGAGGTCGCTCATGCTGCCGCTCCTCGAAGCTGGGACCGGTAGCCGTGAGCTTTGCAGTCAGTGAAGTGCGTATGCGGCTTCTGAAGGCAAGCAGGACTGACGGCCCGCCGTTGCGACTCGCCCCCAATGCGGCTTGTGGTCTGGTCCGTTAGAAGAAATCCGAAGGATTTCTGGTTAGTAAAGTTAGAGCGGCTGGAAAGCGCTGAAAAACAAGCAGTTAAGCTCGATTCCGGTCCCCGATAGCACGAGGATCGGGTCCCCGATAGCACGCGGGTTGCGGTCCCCGATAGCACGAGCTGATTCACAGGTTGTCCTCCGAATTTCGAATGAGACCGCGCCGGCGCAGGCGCGCCGTTAGTGGACCGACGGGCATTGGCGCGAAGTTCAGACGCTCGGTGCCGTTCGGGTCGCGTGTGAGCACGAGCTGATAGCCGGGCAATGTCTGGCACTGCACGATCTGACGTACGTCGTAGGCAAAATGCTTGAGCGGGGAGAGGATGCCGGACTTGGCATGGAGGTGCACCAGGTCAAAACTCCAGCCACCTTCCTGGCGCCCACCGTGCTTGCGCACGAGCCGGTAGAGCCACCGCTCAAGTCCGCCCGTCAGATTGAAATAGGCGCGATCAATCGTCGGCACGAGCGCGTCATCGATGACGCCCGCGTAGAACCAGTCCGGCAGGATCAGCTCGAGCCCAAATGGACGACCACTTGCATCGGCCGTCTCCTTCCACTCGTTGATCCAGGAGAAGCGATGCCGTCGCCGCTCTGCCGGCTGGCGGATCGATGTCAGCACGGTCGTTGACTGAAGTCTGTCGAGACCCGCCTTCAGCCGGTCATAGTCGCGTGCGCTGGTGCCGCGGCCGACAAACGTCAGAATCTCGTAAGGCGTTGCAGCCATCAGGCGCGACGTCTTCAATCCGGCGTCACGGGCTTCGACGATCTGGGAAGCGGCCCAGATCAGAACGTCCGCATCCCAGATGGTTGCCATGCCGTGTTCCGGCACGGCTTCGACACGAATTGCGATCGCACCGGTACGGAAATCGATCGGTACAATCCGCCTTGTTTTTGCGAGCGAGAAGAATGGATAAGCCATCAGATCCTGCGCGTCGCGCGGCGCGAGATCGCCGGGCAGCGCCCGAAAGAGCTCAAGCTGGTCACGCTCGGAATGGTGTTTGCGCCGCATTTTCACTGCTCTCACGCGGCGATCAGCGACGTTCTTGGCCCGCATACGGGCGCAGACCCGGGTGCTTCTTGGCCGGCAGCACAGTGCCCCTGCCGGGATCCGAGGTTGACGTCTTGGCGCCGAGATCAGCCCATGCTTTCAGATCATCCAGAGCGTAGACGACGCGCCCGCCGATCTTCCGATACGTTGGCCCAGTACCGTACGTGCGGTGCTTCTCAAGTGTGCGACCGGAGAGGCCAAGATATCGCGCGGCCTCCGGTGTACGCAGGAAGCGCGGGGGCAGTCCGGCCATCGGATCGGGCATTTGAGCACTCCAAGGTGACGGCGCACCGCGTATGGCGGCGCCGGCGTGTGTGCGGTCATCATGGAGAAGCGCAGTCTCGGAGGGGGATGCCGATCGGGGGGTCGATTTTCGGCACCCCAGGAAGGGCGCTACTCGTCCCTACGCCTGGGCCGAAGCAGCTTGCGATAGCCGCCGCGCACAAATGCGAGGCCGCTTTGTACAAGGCGACGGGTTCGGCTGCGCAGATCGTGTGTTTTCCAACCACGATCCGATATGCGCGCGTTGCCAAACAAAGCTTCTGCGATGCTGCGATAAGTCGCGCCGGCGAGATACGCGGCGACCGCGCGAAGAGCTGCGCACAGTCGTTTCGCGCCGCTGTTTGGGCACGCGATGAAACGGAGGTCCTGGCGCGCGTCCATTCATCGCGCGCCACAGCCGCGTGGCGGCATGCGCGCGCGCCTCGAAATCGCGGTCAGATGGCAACTCGGCCGCATAGCGAGCGCCTGCGGTCAGCGGCTGTTTCGACCAGATGCGATGCTCCGCCGAACCGATTTGCAGCACGGCGTGCCAGCCGTCAGCGGCACGGCGCACGTGGCCAGTTGCAAGATCAAACGGTGGCTGAGACGTTGGGCCTTGACCAAGCGTTGAAGTGGTTACAGCGACCGGAACGACGGTCGGCAGAACCTCGGGCGCCCAAAAGATTGTCTGCTCGCGGAATGACCTCTGCGGGTCATGCGCGAAAGCAGAGGCCCCACCTCCTCCTGAATTCCTCGGTCACCCCGCCATCTGAGCTGCTAGCGATGATCGCATCGTAGTCACGCTGATAGTCCACGTTCATACGAAGGCCTACCCAGGCGATTTCAGTGATCTCAGCGTTCTCTAGGCTCTTAAATGAATCCGGCGATCGCCAGTCGAATTCAGGCATTGTTTCCGCCCCATTGCACGCAGCTAACAAGGATTGCGGCGCAATAGTTATGAACGAAGCGGTTGTAGGAAGCCCCTAGTTTGGCACCACGTGGTGCATAAGAATGACCACCGGTTAGCGGAAGAAAATAGTTCTGGCTGCAAGTCTTCAGTCAGCGATTTTCTTCTATTTTGAGCCGGCGCCACGCAAGAGGCGCCCCTGCTCGGTCACCCATTTGGCGCGCGCAAGATGACTCTGATATGCAGTACGCGCACGATCAGGCTCTCGCTCCGGATCGATATGTAGGACGATACGAGCCACCTCCCGCCAGTCCGCTCCCTCACCCTCCGCCTGCAGAAGGCGAATGTACGTGACGACATGCTGTTCGTCATAGGTCGTCATCGCCGATTCATTTGGCGCCGCATCTGCAACGTCGGGGTCCACTGGCGGTCTATTCATGTAGCATACGGCACTTCATTGAAGCCTGAGCCTATCTTATGGACTAAACTATCGAAATAGATCGGTTATAGCCAGTGGTTTGATGGCCTACCAAATGGCTGCTTTTGCGCATGAAAGCTCGTGCGCTTGTGGCCTGGAATGTCCGCCGGATACGCGTCGATCGCGGCATTCCGCAAGAGCAATTGGCATACGATGCCGGGATCGATCGCTCATACATGAGCGGTCTCGAACGGCAATCGGAGAACCCGACGATTGATCTGCTGGACCGATTGGCGGAAACGCTTGGTGTTCAGTTATCGGAATTCTTCCTCCAGCCGCCTAAAGGAGCGACGACGCCCAAGACATTACCCAAGGGTCGCAAACCGATCCGACCGGATCGCAAAAAGAAGTAACTGTTACCGGCTCTTCCACCTTGGCAGTGGCTGGATGCCGACTGTCTCACTTTTCTAGTTTGTTCCTTTGTTATCGCGAGCCGGGCCGAAGGCCCGGCGAGCGCCGGACGCGGACACGCGTCGTTGCCGCCGGTCCGGCCTGCCGGACCGGCGGCAACGCATAGGCTATCGGGAAGTAGCCGCGCAACCGGTTCCGATTGCGCGGCTCGTCCCCTCAGATGGCGCGCTCCATCAAGCGCTTTGCCTTCCCTTCGAGTTCAAGCCTTGCATCCTGGTGCGATTTGGTGCGGGCCAGCGCCGTAATCCCCTGCACGAAATCAAAGATGCTTTCCGGCTTGCGGTTCTCCTCGCCTAGAACGGTCTCGATGATCTTCGTCGTCTCCGACTTGGAAAATCCGCCCTTGCGGAGAAAGTTTTCTCGGTCCTCGTCCGTGCGAGCAACGATTCGCTCTCGCGCGGCCTTGATCCCGGCCACGAATGGCGCGGGCGAGGAATTGGCAAAGCTCGTCAGCGCTGGCGCCGCCTCATGTGCGAAACGTTGTGCGGCGAATTTCGAATGCCGGATCGTGATTTGCTCGAAATTCTCCACACCCCATAGATTGCGGTTCATGCAGACGGCCCGGAGGTAGAAGCTCGCAATGCCCAGCGTCTTGCTGCCGACTTCGCTGTTCCAGCAGTAGAATCCCCGGAAATACAAATCCGGCGATCCGTCTCGCAGTCGCCCCGCCTCGATCGGATTGGTGTCATCGACCAGAAACAGGAATACGTCGCGGTCGCTGGCGTAAAGCGTCGTCGTGTCCTTGGTCACTTCCACAAAGGGATTGTGGGTCATCGTGGACCAATCCAGCACGCCCGGCACTTTCCACCGGGTATCGCCGGAATTGTTGCTGTTGGCCTCCACCCGGATGGCCCGGCTTTCCACCGTCCGCGCTTGCGCGCACTCGGCGCGGCTGCGCACGGCGTTATAGAGGTCGGGCAGGTTCAAATAACGTTCGTCATCCGGTCGTGAGAACCATTCCGACGACACACGGCCAATCCGTTGGCCGCGCGACACGTCCACACGAAAGCCGCCGGACACCGGTTGTTCGCTTTGCGATAAAGTCATCATGCTCATGGTCGTTTCTCCTATGGGCTGAGTTGAAGCGCAGCGCTGCGCTGCAACCCTGCCCGTCGGCGAGACCTGGGGTAGCAAGGGCAAGGGCGGCCGAAGCGGAGGGGGATCACCCGCCTGATAAGGGCGCGCTTGATAAGCGCGCGTCTGCACGCGCCTTGACGACTTTGGTCGTCATGAATCATGGCGCGGAAGACCGGGGATACCGCTCCGGCCGGCACGCACAGCGTGCTTTACCCTTGCCCGCGCGAGGGCGGAGCCCTTAGCGATTCACTTCCAAAAAATTGTTCTTCCTCCTCCCTGCCAGGCGGTAACAAAAACGCAAAAAGCCCCGCCTCCGAAGAGGCGGGGCGGATGATCCGGATGGATCAGTCGCCGTTGCGGCGAGACCAGATCAGGGTGAAGCCCTCGTCGCCCTCGACCTTCACCAGCGAGGCGTAGATCGGCGCCGGGAAGCTCGGATCATCGAGCTTGACCGAGAGGTATTCGCGTTCGGTCTCGCGGGCGGTCTTTTTCCAGGCGGCACCGAATTCGGTGGTACCGGCGAAGATTCGGAAGTCGGGCGCCTTGTCGTTGTCCTTTTCGGACGGGGCGAACCTTGCCTTGATGTTGAGCGTCAGCGTCTTGATCGAGCCGACGTAGCCGTTGTCCGAAGCGGTGAAAGTGCCGATGGTAGCCATGGTGGTCTCCGTTGGTTGCTCGGGCCGCGCCCATCGCGGCCTCGATGGCGATCCTTGGCCCGGGGAGCGATCGGTCCGCAGCCGTCAGGCCCGCAGCGCAGCGGAGGACGGCGGTAAGCCTGCTTTTTTGCTTTCCGCGAGGAATGCCGCCTCTTTTGCGGCAGGGGAAAAAAGCAGGCGTAGCCGTTGCGGGAAGGCGATCGAGGCTCTTGCCGTCCCTCGGGCTTGATCAGCCCATTCGAGGTTGCGTTGGACGCCGCCCGTGAAAGAACTGGCGGAGACCACCATGGCTGCCGGCAATCAAGCAGCACAAGGACGCGGCTTGATCGGTCGAACACACGCTGACGCCCAAGCATCAACGGCGGTAAAGACGCGCCAAAGAGAACGATGAGCGACCAATTTCGCATGCGGTCGTGGCGCATCGGAGCGCCGCTGGTAGATGGCCCCCGCCGAAATACAATCCGGACGGCGGCAGTCGATTGATCAAGGACCCGGCGAAGGGCCCATCGCTGCTGATGAAGGGGGCTAGACGACGATCCTGTGTCAGCGGCTCGCTACGATCGGCACTGATCGGAACGGCCCGTGCTCCGTCGTCCAGGTGCGCGCTTGCGTCTCTGAGTCGCTGCTTTGCCTCAATTGAATTGGCCGCAGATGGCCGGGGCCGCATGCGCGGCCCCGGCCAAAAAATCACTCGGCAGCCTCCGAATAAGCGTCACCGCCTTGTACATCGGTGCGCTCTTGCGGCTTTGCTGTCCTCAGCAGAGGAGGCAGCCGGTCTGTCGCGCTCAGCAACTGCTCGGCTGCTTCCGCCATATCGACCTTCTTCATATCTGCCATCCGCTCGGCAGCCTCGCCGCTCACACCGTCGCAGACAGCCTCCAGAATGCGTGCCTTGGTGACGCGACCGAGATAGCTGCGCACGGTCGGCCGCCAGTAGCCGGTCATGTCGAGGGAAACGACTTCCGCCAGGCGGTCGGCTGTTGCCAAAGCGCGGGGCCTTCGCTCCCACGGCAGTTTGACCGCGTTGACGGTCAGCGCGACACAATGGGCGAACAAGGCCATGCGGCTGTCGGGATCAAGCTCGGCGACGAACGCCCAGAGGCTCGTGACTTCGCGCGGTATCTGCCTTGCCCAATTGGCGTGGCGGTCCGCCCAAGCCTTGCCGGCGGGCGTGTCCTCGATCCCGTCCGCATGGCCTGCCAAATCCGTCTTGATTGGTTGGATACCGACGACATGGGCGTCCGCGCCGAGATAGAAGATTTGCGCAGCGAGTGCATGGGTAACCGCAACGATGGCGACTTCCGGCTGTTCACTCAGATTAAGCCGGAGGCCAAGGTTCGATGCGGGGTGAGGTCGCGAACGAGAACGTCAGCCAATGGGCGGTCGTCTTCTTCCTCGTTGGCTGCACCTGCACCCTCCCCGCTTTCATCTTGTACTGCCTGATCATCTAGCTCCGGATCGCCTGTCGCTGAAGCTTCTGCGGTTTGCTCCGCTTCGGATTGCGGCTTTTCGTCCGCGGGCCGGATGAAACCGCGCTCGATCCGCACGGCACCATCGTGATTGAGGATCACGAATGCACCGCCGCGCGCAACGTCGTCGCGGTCGTACGCCTGCCGCTTGGCCTCCAGCCGCTCGATCTCGGCCTCAAGTTCGCCGAACCGGGCATCCACTTCATCGGGAAGTTCGTCGGCGGTCTGGTGCTTTTCGGTGAGGCCGTCGAATTCTTTTTGTACCGTTGCAAGAGCGGCCTGATCATCCACCGAAAGCTCGACCGGATGCGGATAGGTCCGCCGCATGCCGTGGGCGTGTGGGAAATCGAGATGGGCTTCCGTCCATTTCCATCCCTCGGCCGCCCGGACCGCATCGGCTTCGCGACCAAGCTTTGCCGTGACCAGCAAATCAAGCAGCGCCACGTCTTCCAGATAGCCGCCGCGATCCTCGGTGAAGAGGTCCCGAAGGATCGAGCCGCCTGCTTCGGTGTACGCTTCGATACCGACAAAGCGCGCGCGGCGGTCGGTTGCGACCACATGGGTTTCGGTGAGCATGCGACGGATGGTGCTGGCATCCCGGTTATAGGATAGCCGCTCATAAACACTTTCCTGCCGGGCGTGATCATCGGTGATGGCAAAGGCCATCAACTGCTCAAGGGCCAGATCGCCCTCGCGATAGACCTGCATCAGCTTCGGAGAGACTGCGCCCAACCGCAGGCGCTTCCGTACCACATGCGGCGTCACACCGAAGCGGGCGGCGATTTCTTCGGCACCGAAGCCGCGCTCTTCCGCCAGCTTCTTGAACGCCTCGAACTGATCGGCCGGATGCATGTTTTCCCGGGTGACATTCTCGTCCAAGCTGATTTCGTGCGGATCGTTCGCGGTATCGACGATGCACCGAATCGGCTCGGTCTTCTTGATTTCCTTCCGCTTCACCCGCAGAAGCTGGGCAAGCCGCCTGCCCTCGCCGATGGTCACAAAATAGAAACCCGTAGCGGTCCCCTCTCCATCGACCTCCGGCTCGACGACCAGATTTTGCAGAATACCCTTGGCGGCGATGCTCGCCGCATAGGCCTCGATCGCCGCATCGCTGTGCGGCGTCTTGCGTGCATTCTTCGGGGACTTCTTGAGCTTGTTGAGCGGAATGAGAACTTGCGTTCCGTTCTCGGGGAGTTGTTCAACGTGCTTGGCCGACATGATCGATCTCCTTTTGCTTTCATGGGTGCAGGGCGCACTCCGCGCCTGCGCCCCTGCCCGTCGGCGAGACCAGGGGTAGCAAGTGCCAGGGCGACCCGAGCGGAGGGGGATCGCCCGCCCGAGAGGGCCGCTCGAAGAGCGGGTCTGCACAAGCGCGTGCCAGGATTTCCAGTGTTGAGAATCTGAGAAAGCGCGGAAGACCGGGGAGACCGCTCGGATCGGCGCCGGCACGAGCCGGCGCTTTACCCTGGCGCGCGCGAGGGGCGGAGCCCCTTAGATCTAGAAGATGGGGCATGTTGGCTGGTGCAAGCCATGCCCGGCAGAGAAAAAGGCACCCGCAGGAGGGTCAGCATAGCGCCGACGCGTAGCGGCGGGACCCGGGACCGAGTGCAGTCGCGAGACCGGTTAAGAAGTCGCCCGAACGAAGGGCAGTGATAGCGACGCCGGAATGAAATGACGGCGGGACCGAGAGCGAGTGCCTCCGGCGAGCGACACATTATTCTGCGCGAGGGATCGAAGCCGCACGGCCGAGACGCGACGCGGCTCGGTTCACGAGAGCCCGGTCCGGCACTTGCCGGACGCGTACAAACGGAAATGAAGCGCTAGCTGAGGCTTTGGATTTTCTCGCGGGTTCGCGGGCGGTAGCACTCCAAACCCTGAGTTCCTGCCATTGCGAATCCCAGCCATGTGCTAGCAGCCGGAACGAATAACGGACAAAGCGATTCGCCGTATCAGGAGCTGTTCCTATGCTGATGACAAGTGAACGAAGACCGGCGATACGTGTCATTCGGCCTGCAATATTGACCCCCTAAGCCGGGGGATCGGCGTCCAAAATTGACCCCCTACAGGTTGGTCTGTTGCGCTGCCTGCTTCGTAACAAAGCAGGTGGTGGGGGATGCTGATCGTGGAGACGATTGCCCGGATCCGGCGCGAGCACTTCATCAAGGGCAAGACGATCAAGGAGATCGCCCGTGACCTGAAGGTGTCGCGGAACACGGTCCGGAAGGTGCTGAGGTCGGGAGAGACCTCATTCGAGTACGAGCGGCAGGTGCAGCCGCGGCCAAAGCTCGGACAATGGGCAGTCGAACTTGACGGGCTGCTTGCGTCGAACGTGACTAAATCCGCTCGTGAACAGTTGACGTTGATCCGGATCTTCGAAGAGCTGCGCGGCCGCGGCTATGACGGCGGTTACGATGCGGTGCGGCGTTACGCCAGGCGCTGGAGCAAAGAACGCGGGCAATCGACCGCAGCCGCTTATGTTCCGCTGAGCTTTGCCCCAGGCGAAGCCTACCAGTTCGACTGGAGCCACGAGGTGGTCTTGCTGAGCGGCACCACGGTGATGGTGAAGGCCGCCCATGTCCGGCTCTGTCACAGCCGCATGCTGTTCGTGCGAGCCTATCCGCGGGAGACGCAGGAGATGGTGTTCGACGCCCACGACCGGGCGTTCGCCCTGTTCAAAGGCACCTGCACTCGCGGCATCTACGACAACATGAAGACCGCGGTAGAGACGATCTTCGTCGGTAAAGGGCGTCTCTACAACCGCCGCTTCTTGCAGATGTGCAGCCACTATCTGGTCGATCCGGTCGCCTGCACGCCAGCGTCGGGCTGGGAGAAGGGGCAGGTCGAGAACCAGGTCGGGCTGGTCAGGGAACGCTTCTTCACGCCGCGGCTGCGGTTCAAAAACCTCGACGAGTTAAACGCCTGGCTGCTCGACAAATGCATCGCCTACGCCAAGGCTCATCGCCATCCGGAGTTGGTTGATCAGACGATCTGGGACGTGTTCGAAGCCGAACGCCCCAAGCTCGTTCCCTATGCCGGCCGCTTCGACGGCTTCCATGCCGTGACGGCGTCGGTCTCGAAGACCTGCCTGGTGCGCTTCGACAACAACAAGTACTCGGTCGCAGCCAGCGCAGTCGGACGACCGGTCGAGGTTCAAGCCTATGCCGATCGCATCGTGATCCGTCAGGATGGACGCATCGTTGCCGAGCACCCGCGATCCTTTAGTCGCGGCGATACCGTCTACGACCCCTGGCATTATGTGCCGGTGCTCGTCCGCAAACCCGGCGCCCTGCGCAACGGTGCTCCCTTCAAGGACTGGGTGCTGCCGGCCGCGATCGAGCGGATCCGGCGCAAGCTTGCCAGCACCGACGATGGCAATCGGCAGATGGTCGACATCCTCAACGCGGTGCTGACTGACGGTCTCCCCGCGGTGGAAGCGGCCTGTGCCGAAGCGCTCAGTCACAGCGTCCATTCCGCAGATGTCGTTCTCAATATCCTGGCCCGGCAACGTGAACTCGCCCCACCGGCCAACATCATGACGCCGGCCGCACTGACGCTCCGTCATGCACCGATCGCCGATTGTGCCCGCTACGACAACCTCCGGAGGACCATCTGATGGAACGAACCCAAATCTTCGACCTCATGGGCGAACTCAAGCTCTATGGCATGAAGGCGGCCTTCGACGAGATCATGGCGATCGCTGTCAAACGCCAGCACGAACCTCAGCGCATTGTCGGCGACCTGCTCAACGCCGAGATCAATGAGAAGCAAGCCAGGTCGATCAAATACCAGCTCACCATTGCCAAGCTGCCACTTGCCAAGGACATCGCCGACTTCCAGTTCGATGGCACGCCAATCAATCAGACTCTCGTCAATGACCTCGCCGGCGGCGGCTTCATCGCCCAGCAACGCAACGTCGTACTGGTTGGCGGCACCGGCACAGGCAAAACCCACCTGGCCATTGCCATCGCCAGAAGCTGCATCCGCGATGGCGCTAGAGGACGCTTCTACAACGTCGTCGACCTCGTCAACCGGCTCGAGACCGAGACCCGCAACGGACGGCAAGGACGGCTCGCCGAGCATCTGACCCGGATGGACTTCATCGTGCTGGATGAACTCGGCTATTTGCCCTTCGCCCAGTCGGGTGGCCAGCTTCTGTTCCACCTCGTCAGCCGGCTCTATGAGCGCGCCTCCGTCATCGTGACGACAAATCTCGCCTTCGGCGAATGGCCGAGCGTGTTCGGCGACGCCAAGATGACCACCGCGCTGCTCGACCGGTTGACCCATCACTGTGACATCGTCGAGACCGGCAACGACAGCTGGCGGTTCAAAAGCCGAGACGACGATCACGCCACCCGCGCTCGTCTCGCCTCCGCTATCCCGGCCAGCTCCGACGAGACGAGCGCTACCAGCAAACATCGCCGCGCAAAGGGGTCAAAATTGGACGCCGATGAGGGGTCAAAGTTGCAAGCCGATTGACAAAGTGCGTTCAAAGTGGGCGCTCCCTTCAGTCGCACGACCATTGGTTCGACATGCTGGTGTCAAGCAGCGCCAGAAGTGAGCGCACCACTACTAGTCGCCGACGTCCGATCGTTGTCGTGGCGATACGCCCAGTTCCTATCAACTCGTAAAGCTTCGTGCGTCCCAAGCCGGTAACTTCGCATGCATCGTCAATCGTGCAGGTGAGCCGCTGGGCGAATGGCATCGTGCTCCGTTCTGCGGCTTTCGGGGCGGATAGACTGACGTGTGACTGGTGTCCGCCAGTTTTCTCTCGTCGATTGTAGCTCACGTGGACCTCCTATTCGCAGAAAGCTCGACGGGACAAGAGTTGATTGTGCGACGAGCAACGTCAATGCGAACAGCCGAGGGCGCTCGCGTACGACAGCGCACGTCAGCGGCGGTTTGACTATTTCCGGACATCAAAGAGCGACGCGAAAATTTTTCGCGAATGCGCCAGCCACTGTGAGGCATCGCGCCGAGGCTATTTGGCGAATGTCGGCAGCAAATTCCGCAAGCGTTCGCCGCTGATCACCAGCGTCTTATTCAACCGTTATTCAACGAACGCGGCTGATGGCTACCTAAGTGCCTGAGTTTGCTGGCGCTCCCTAGGGGAATCGAACCCCTGTTTCAGCCTTGAGAGGGCCGCGTCCTAACCGCTAGACGAAGGGAGCGTGAGGGAGAGGACATAGCCGCGAATTTTGCCGGCGGCAAGGTGGGATTCACGGGTTTCTCCGCCGTCGTCCTGGCGAAAGCCAGGACCCATTTCCCCGCGTGGCAATGGTTAAGGCACATCGGAGCAACGATCTCGTTCACGCAACCGGATTCGGTGGTTATGGGTCCTGGCTTTCGCCAGGACGACAGCTGAGGCCAGTTCCGAGCCCCGGCCTCACGGCTCATTGGCGAATTTCAGCTTTCCGGCCGGCTTCAAGGTGTGGGCGTCGAAGGTGCGGATCTCGGTGACCCCGCCGATGTCGAGCGTGACCACGAGCCGGTCGCCGGCGATCCCGGTCGAGACGATTTTGGATCCCTTCGGCAGGGTGGCAATGACGTCACCTGCCGGCTCGGGTGCCCTTCCCTCCGACTTGAAAAGGCGGTAGCCCACCGCGATCAGCACGGCGCAGATTGCCAGCGCCGTGGTCAACCCCGCGATCAGCATCATCCGCCGCACCCGCGCGAAAATCGCGGCCTGCTCGGGGCTCGGTTCGGGAACAGCGGTATCAGACGTCGTCATGGAAAATTCAGGCTCTGCGCAAAGGTTGGAGGTTGTCGTCACCGGCGACGAGGACTCGACCCGGCTCGACCGCGTGCTGGCGGCGCACCTCGCCGACCTGTCGCGATCGAGACTGAAAGCCCTGATCCTGGCGGGCGCGGTGAGCCTCAAGGACGCCGCGATCCGCGACCCCGCTTATCACGTCGCATCCGGCGATACGATCACAATCGACGTGCCGGAAGCAGTCCCGCCGGAGCCGAAAGGCGAGGATATCGCCCTCGACATCGTGTTTGAGGACGATGACATCGTCGTCCTCAACAAGCCCAGGGGGCTGGTGGTGCACCCCGCGGCGGGCCACGAGACCGGCACTCTGGTGAACGCGCTGATCGCCCATTGCGGAGGCTCGCTGTCGGGCATCGGTGGCGTGCGCCGTCCCGGCATCGTGCACCGGCTGGATAAGGACACCACGGGGCTGATGGTGGTCGCCAAGAACGACCTCGCGCATGCCTCGCTCACCGCGCAATTCGCCGATCACGGCCGCACCGGGCCGATGCGGCGCGGCTACATGGCGTTCGCGTGGGGGCTGCCCGGCCGCCATCGCGGCACCGTTGATGCGCCGATCGACCGCCACCCTCATGCACGCGAGAAGATGGCGGTGCGCCAGGGCGGCCGCGAGGCCGTGACGCATTGGGAGCTTCTGGAAAGCTTTGCCGGGCGGGACCGCAAGCCGATCGCGGGCCTGCTCGCCTGCGAGCTCGAGACCGGGCGCACCCACCAGATCCGCGTCCACCTCGCCCACATCGGCCATCCCCTGCTGGGCGACGGCGTCTACGGCCCACACTTCAAGACCAAGGCGAACCAGCTCGGCCCCGAGTCGCAAGCAGCGCTGGCCGCCCTCGGACGGCAAGCCCTGCACGCTTATTTGCTGGTATTGGAGCACCCGAGGACTGGAGAATTACTCCACTGGGAGACGCCGCTGCCGGAGGATTTGCTTCTCCTCCAGGGGGCTTTGAAAGCGGCGCTATGACGCAGGCAGTTTCAGAAAACCCTTACCTTACAAAAAGTTATAGCTGCCACACGGGGACGTGACGTCAGCAATCCTTCCCTTTTTGCCCCCCGATGGGGTATATTGCGTCTGCGTTGGAAATGACCAACGCGGAACATCGCAGCTACGACCGGCTTTAACAAAGCGGTCGTCTGCCTGGCCCGCCGCTATCGGGGGCCTGAACCTTTGGAGGGCTTAACTATGGCCCGTACCGCTGCACTGCCGGTCCTTAATGGAGAATCCGGCCTTTCCCGTTACCTCGGCGAAATCCGCAAGTTCCCGATGCTGGAACCTCAGCAGGAATACATGCTCGCTAAGCGCTGGCGCGAGCACGACGATCGCGACGCCGCGCACCAACTCGTGACCAGCCATCTCCGGCTCGTGGCCAAGATCGCCATGGGCTATCGCGGCTACGGCTTGCCGATCTCCGAGGTCGTCTCGGAAGGCAATGTCGGCCTGATGCAGGCGGTGAAGCGGTTCGAGCCCGAGAAGGGCTTCCGTCTCGCCACCTACGCCATGTGGTGGATCAAGGCGTCGATACAAGAGTACATCCTGCGTTCCTGGTCGCTCGTGAAGATGGGCACTACCGCGAACCAGAAGAAGCTGTTCTTCAACCTGCGCAAGGCGAAGAGCAAGATTTCGGCGCTGGACGAAGGCGATCTGCGCCCGGACCAGGTGGCGATCATTGCCAAGCGTCTCGGCGTCACGGCTCAGGACGTGGTCGACATGAACCGCCGCCTCGGTGGCGACGCGTCGCTCAACGCTCCGATCCGCGACGACGGCGAAGCCGGAGAATGGCAGGACTGGCTGGTCGACAATTCGCCCAAACCAGGAAGCCATGCTGGCCGAGCACGAGGAATATGATCACCGCCGTGACGCCCTCAATGGCGCCATGGGCGTGCTCAACCCGCGCGAACGCCGCATCTTCGAGGCCCGCCGCCTCGCCGATGAACCGATGACGCTGGAAGACCTTGCCGCCGAGTTCGGCGTGTCGCGCGAGCGCGTCCGCCAAATCGAGGTCCGCGCTTTTGAAAAGGTGCAGGCCGCGGTCAAGGGCACGATCGCCAAGGCCGAGCAGGCTGCGCTGGAAGCGGCGCTCTAAGCGAGGTTGCTCTGGCGCCAGAGATTGGCGGATCGACAAGAGACAGAAAGCCGGCGGCAACGCCGGCTTTTTTGTGTGTGAGGTGCAGCATGTTCTTGGAGACGCGGGCCAGGCACCTTGAACCCGCACTGCCGGCCGGCCGACCAAAAACATCGGACTGACAGCATCAAGAGAACGGACACGCACTGTGTCGATCATTTTGCAATCTACCGTGGGCGGGTTTTCCGGCCCAGTTCATGCGCAAGTTGCCGCTGGTCGAGCAGGCGATGCGCGACCACGGCCTCGAGCCGTCGGAGTTCGTGATCTCGAAGGACTACGCCTCGACCGCGACGATCCCGATCATGGGCCCGTTCTTCTTCAATTATAGCGTCTTCTTCGGCGAGGAAGAATTCACCGTCACCGAGCCGAACGACATGGTGTTCCTGGATTACTTCATCAACCGCGTGCTGGCGGCGGATGAACCGCCGGAATTGCCGCGGCGGCCGGGATTGATGCGGCGGCTCTTTGGATGGATGTCGGAGCCGGTGTAGCTCGTCACTCGCCCCTAAATTCTTTCCCCCAAGTCCTCGCCAGCGTCGCGAGCCAGCAGCCTTCGCAATAGCGCGCGTCCTTGTAGTCGATCCAGTTGTGCGCATAGACGTGGTCGAGCGGGATGCCGTAGCGCGCGCGCAGGATTTGGACGAGGATCTTCCACGCCGCGACCTGCGCCGCGGTCGGGCCGGTCGTGACGTCGGGATAGTTGCCGGCGAACTCGACGCCGATCGAATTGTCGCGCACCACCTGGCGATAGGTCGGCTTGTTGTCGATGTATTTGTTGTCGTTGCGGTTGGCGCCGTCGCCATGGGTCGGCACCAGATTCTCCGCCACCGCCCAATAGACCGTGCCGTCGGTTTCGACCCACAATGTGACGCCGCGACGCGTGGGATTCTTCGATTGCGCCTCGGCGCCCCCGCGGGCCGAGCCCGCCGGCCCCTCGGTCTGGTGCACGATGATGTTGCGCCATGGTCTTGCGTTACCGACATCGCCCCATGGCGCCAGCCACACGATTTTCAGGCCGGGAATGTCGGGCGTGCCGGAGGCGCGCGCGAGTTTGGCCAGCTCGGCGTCGGTTGCGTCTGCGGGCGCGATCAGAATGAGAGCGGCGAATACGGCCGCGAGCAGGCGGGAGATCATCGTGCGGGTCCAATGCGGACCAGACATTAGCACGCCCTTACGCGAATTTGCGCAAGGCCTCGCCTGGACCGATCGGCTCAGGCAGGAGCGGCGGCGCCGGCTCGTAGACGGCAAAGTCGTTTTTGCCGTTCTTCTTGGCCGCATAGAGCGCGTGGTCGGCATGCGCGATCAGGCGGTCCGGAAATTGGCCGATGCCGCGATCCCACTGCGCCAGCCCGATCGAGATCGCGATCGGAATGTCGCCCCCGGTGCAGCTGACGGCATCCTGACGACAGACCTCGAGCACGCGGCGGGCGATCGCGGCCGCCTCGCGCAAGGACGACGACGGCAGCACGACGCAGAATTCGTCGCCGCCGGTGCGGGCGAGCATGTCGCCCGGCCGCAGCCGCGTTTGCGCCATCAGGGTGAAGTGCTGCAGGCAGGCATCGCCCGCGGCATGGCCATGGGTGTCGTTGATGGTCTTGAAGCCGTCGAGATCGATCACCAGCAGCGAGAACGGCTCGCTGCTGCGCTCCGAGCGGGCGCATTCTTCACCCAGCCGCTGCAACAGATGCCCGCCGGTTGGCGACACCGGTGAGATCGTCGAGCAGCGCGAGGTCGGCCACCTCGTTGCGCAGGCGGTCCATCGCCATCAGCAGGAAGCCGAAATTGAGCGTCATCGACAGGAACAGCAGCCCCAGCACCATGACCGCATGAGCCTGGCCGCCGGCGCTCGCCGAGAAATCGCCGCCGAGCAGATTGCCCGCCGTGCGGACCGCGAGGATCGCGATAATGACGAGGATGACGATGCCGGACAACCGGGCGCCCGGGCTGACGCGGCCTTCCGGCGGCGCCAGCAACAGACGCAGCGACAGCACCAGCGGCAGGCCCTGACCGAGCGTGTAGCAGAGCATGCGCAGCGGCATGTGCTCGAAGCCGACCATGAAGAACACGACGCCGGCGAGGCTCAGCGCTCCCGCCGCCGTCATCATGCGCCACGAGACCGGCCGGTGATAGAAGCGTTGGATGCCCATGGCGGCAAGGCAGCTCGCCGCGATGACGCCGGCCGCGCCAAGCAGAAGCGGCAGCGGAGATGCGATGAACAGGCGGATCAGGGCCGTCATCGCGCCGGTCGCACCGATGAAGGACGATGCCATCCAGAACCGCGCGGCTGCGAATTTCGGATAAGAGCGCGTCACATAGGCCCAGATCAGGCCGAGCGCCAGAAAGTTGACGACGAACACCGTCCAGAGTGTCGGCACGTTCAGCATGGCGCGTGCCGCACGCGCAGTGTCGTGCCCTCCGTCCCTGGCAGCCGTCCGTCCATGACCCCGTCCCCGTTTTCTTGCGGGCAACAATGCGGCCGTCGCGCTTAACGGAGTCTCACTGCGAACTTTAAAAGCATGCCTTTGGTTTTGGATTCATGAACGGCCGGCGCGGTTGTCGGATCGTTAGGCATGTCGGCCGCGATGCGGATTCAAGAACCAAAAGCGCCGGAAATGCATCTGAGCTGTGGATAACGCGATGACACGGATGTGACAGCGCGGGGCATATGGGCGCGAATCTGCTGAGCTTGTGGTCGAGGATGTTGCGAGGCTGGCCCTCCGCCGAGCATCCCTCGTGTCGCGTTTCACCATTAACCCTGAAGAGGATCCTATGGCTAAGAAAGCGAAGAAGGCGAAGAAGGCGACAAAGAAGAAGGCCAAGAAGGCAGCGAAGAAGAAGTAACGAGGCTTCTTATTTTTTGCCCGGGTGGAGTTCGCTCCGCCCGGGCTTCGGCAGGGGCGAGAGATTGAAGGCGGCGGGCGCGAGGCCCGCTTTTTTATGGAGTGAAGAAAACTACCGCTCGGCGAACGCGAGCTTGGCGCCAAGTGCGGCGAAGCCGGCGGCAAAACTCCGCCGCAGCCAGGCCATGACGCGCGGACGGGAGATGACGCGCTCGCGCACCGAGGCTGCGCAGAGGCCGTAGACCACGAACACGGCAAACGTCATCGCCATGAAGGCGCCGCTCAATTCCAGCATCTGCGCCAGCACATGGCCCTCGTCCGCGGCGATGAACTGCGGCAGGAAGGCGAGGAAAAAGATCGACAGCTTTGGATTGAGGATGTTGATCAGGAAGCCGGTCACGATCACACGGCCAGCCGAACGCTCGCGAATTTCGCCGTCGACCGCCAGCGCGCCGGTCTCGCGTAGCGCCTGCCAGGACATGTAGAGCAGATAGGCGACGCCGCACCATTTCAGCGCGGCGAAGGCGAGCGCGCTGGTGTGGAGCACGGCGGCGAGCCCCAGCATCGCGGCAATCATGTGCGGCACGATTCCGAGTGTGCAACCGAAGGCGGCCGCGATGCTCGCGCGCGAGCCGCGTGTCAGCGCGGCGGCCAGCGTGTAGAGCACGCCGGTGCCGGGCGAGGCGACCACGATCAGCGAGGTCAGCAGGAAAGACAAGGTCATGCACAGACCCTATCACCGCATCTCGGGGCAAGAAAGCCGGCCCGCGGGATCGCCGTCAGGACAGCTGCGCGAGCTCGGCCTCGCGGAGCACGTCGAGCGGCGCCCATGGCTTGGCCCAGAACTTTAGGCGCCGTTCGGCAAGGGCTGCATCAAGGGGCGGCCGGAGGTGACGACGATGTCGAGCTTCGGATTTCGGTCCTTGGCGACGTGCGCGAGCTCGACCCCGTTCATGCGGCCGGCAAGCTGGACGTCCGTCATCATCAAGCAGAGCGCGCCGGCGCTCTCGTCGAGCACAAGCTCGGCTGCTTCGGCGCTCTCGCATTGAATGACGTCGTAGCCGCTTTCTTCGAGAAGAAGACTGAGCATCTCCCTCTGCATGAGGTCGTCTTCCACAATCAGTGCGGTTGCTCGAAATGGCTTTGCTTGTCCCATTGGCGGCTCCCAATGCTGCCTGTCTGTCTCTATCAAGTAACGTAGGTTAAGGTGGGAACAGCCATGCGGTTCAGTTCCATTATGAAAAAATGTAAATCATAGTTCCGCACGAGGGGCTTGATTGGGGATTCATGACTGCGATTCGCGGCGCCGCCGCCATCACGGGAGCGGCCAGCGGCATCGGCCGCGCTCTGGCGATCGAGCTTGCACGGCGCGGCTGCGATCTCGCGCTCGCCGATCGCGACGAGGCCGGGCTGAAGACGCTCGCGGCCGAGATCGGAGCCGCATGCAAGGTCAGCCTGCACCGCGTCGAAGTCGGCGAGCCCGACGACATCGCGCGGTTCGCGAGCGAGGCGACAACAACGCATCCCGCGCTCGGCATCGTCGTCAACAATGCCGGCGTGGCGCTGATGGGCTCGTTCGAGGAGATCGACCAGGCGCAGATGGACTGGCTGTTCGACATCAATTTCTGGGGCGTGGTGCATGGCACGCGCGCCTTCCTGCCGCATCTGAAGACGATGGGCGAGGCCCACATCGTCAACCTGTCCTCGATCTTCGGCATCATCGCGCCGCCGGGACAGTCGGCTTATGCCGCGGCTAAATTCGCGGTGCGCGGCTTTTCCGAGAGCGTGCGGCACGAGCTTGCGATGGCGGGAAGCCCTGTGAGGTTGTCGGTCGTGCACCCCGGCGGCGTCGCCACCGCCATCGCGCGCAATTCGCGCACCGGGGTCGGCGTCACCGACAACGCGCGTCGGTCGCAATCGATCGAGCGGTTCGAGAACGCGGCAAAGACCACGCCGACGGACGCCGCGCTGCGCATCATCAAGGGCATCGAGAGAAACGAGCCGCGTATCCTGATCGGCAACGACGCCCGCTTCATGGATCTGTTGCAGCGCTTCCGTCCGGGGACGTACTGGGCGCCGTTGCAGCGCAAGCTGGAGAAGATGGCGAAGGGGAGCTAGCCGCGTGGTCCGCCGCCTCGCTTTCAACGTCGTCCCGGCGAAGGCGGAGAGACATCACGCCCCTCACTGCCCCGCGAGCCGATCGGCAAAATACCCGATCGTCTTGCGATAGATCACCGCCCTGTTCCATTCGCGCATCACCTCGAAATTTGCGGTGCCTTCGCCGTAGGGCTGGCCCATCTTGAAGCCGCTGGTGTGGAGCAGGTTCGCGGTCGACGCGAGCACGTCGGGGACGCTGTGGCGGAGATCGACGTGGCCGTCGCCGTCGAAATCGACGCCGTATTTGATGTAGGAGGACGGCAGGAATTGGGTCTGGCCGATCTCGCCGGCATAGGCGCCGATCAGGTCGCGCAGCGGCAGGTCGCCGCGCTGCACGATCTTCAGCGCCGCAAGCAGCTCGCCCTGAAACAGATCCGTGCGGCGGCAGTCATGCGCGAGCGTCGCCAGCGTGCGGATCACGGGCAGCTTGCCGATGTCGCCCTTGCCGAAATCGCTTTCCAAGCCCCAGATCGCGACCAGGATATAGCGGGGCACGCCGAATTGCTGCTCGATGCGCGAGAGCAGCGCGGCATGGCGCTGCAACATCGCCTTGCCGCCATTGATGCGGCCGGGGCCGACCCGGGTCGAGACATACTGCTCGAAACTCTTGTTGAAGGTGTAGCGCTGGCGCCGGTCGAAGGCGAGCACCGCGCCATCCTGGGCCACCCCGCTGAGCGCCGCGCTGGTCACGCCCCGCCGAGACGCCGGCGCCTTGCGCTTCCGCGGTCATGCTGGCGACAAAGCTGTTGAAGTCGCCGCCGCAGCGCGCGGCCTGGGCCGATCCGCTGGCCAGACAGGCAATGAAGGCGATGGCCAAAGCGGGTCTCGACATACCGGAAAATCCTTTGAAGAATGAACGCGAAAGCGGCACGCGATCATGCCCGGGAACCGGATTCGCGTCAAAGCGGCAAACCTCGCCAGAACCCGATCGCATCTTGGCTGCGACAAATGAAATGCGCTCGCCACGTCTGCGCATCGACGGGAAGACGCGCAGGCCAACGCGCTTTCTACATAGTGCACACAACGCTAGCTGCGTTGCGGCAGCGCATAGATGAACAAACTCATTTGCTCATCGAAGCAGTTCGTTTGGGAACTCATGAACGTCGAAATCCGACGCATGTCTGATCCGCCGGCTGCGACATCGACGCCGCCCTGATTTGCCTTGCCATCGCATGGCGCAGCCTATAACCTTCTATTCTAGGTTGTCGCCCCGCCAGCCCCGGGCGACACTGAAGACCAAAAATAAACGGCGGGCTTAGCGGCCCGCCGTTTATTGAGGAAGGGTCTCGGCAGACGGCAAGAGGGCGCCCGGCGCCCCGCCGGCAAAACGAATTCATCCGTGCGCGGCACCCCGCTCCGCGTGAATACGGGCAATTCACCATTTGACTGCGGCGTCCTGATCGACGACAAGCCGCCATGGCCAAAAAACCTGGAACCAATCCCAAAGGCGAATTCGCCTTTTTCAACGTCTTCTATGAAGACGGCTCTCAACGCTCCAACCGGCGCGTGCCCGCCGAATTGCTGGGCGGCCTCGACGGCGACGAGCCCGCACGCGCCTTCATCATGGAGCAGGACCGCGAGATCGCCGAAAAATCCGGCCGCCCGGCGCTGGAGATCAAGAACCTCGAGCGGGTCGGGGCGAAGAAGAAATAGGCTCCGCTCGCGCGACACCTAGAGCATCGGCACAAACAAAAATGGCGGGCCTCAGCCCGCCGTTTTCGTTTGGATGGATGCCCGGATCGAGTCCAGGCACGCCTGAACTAGTTATCCAAAAAGCTCCGCAGCTTCCTTGACCTGCTCGGATGCTTCAGCTTGCGCAGCGCCTTCGCTTCGATCTGACGAATACGTTCGCGGGTCACCGAGAACTGCTGGCCGACTTCTTCCAGCGTGTGGTCGGTGTTCATGCCGATGCCGAAGCGCATGCGCAGCACGCGTTCTTCGCGCGGGGTGAGCGAGGCGAGCACGCGCGTGGTGGTCTCGCGCAGGTTCGACTGGATCGCGGCATCGATCGGGAGGATCGCGTTCTTGTCCTCGATGAAATCGCCGAGGTGTGAATCCTCTTCGTCACCGACGGGGGTTTCGAGCGAGAGCGGCTCCTTGGCGATCTTGAGGACCTTGCGGACCTTCTCCAAGGGCATGCCGAGCTTCTCGGCCAGCTCTTCCGGGGTCGGCTCGCGGCCGATCTCGTTGAGCACTCTGGCGCGAGGTGCGCACGATCTTGTTGATCGTCTCGATCATGTGCACGGGAATGCGGATGGTGCGCGCCTGGTCGGCGATCGAGCGGGTGATCGCCTGCCGGATCCACCACGTCGCGTAGGTCGAGAACTTGTAGCCGCGGCGGTACTCGAACTTGTCGACGGCCTTCATCAGGCCGATGTTGCCTTCCTGAATCAGGTCGAGGAACTGCAGGCCGCGGTTGGTGTACTTCTTGGCGATCGAGATCACGAGACGGAGGTTGGCTTCCACCATCTCCTTCTTGGCCTGGCGTGCTTCGCGCTCGCCCTTCTGCACCGAGTGCACGATCTTGCGGAACTCGATGATCTCGAGGCCGGTCAGCGCCGCGAGCTGATGCACCTCGTGGCGGAGGTCCTTGATCCGGTCCTTCTCGTGATGGACGAAATTCTTCCAGCCCTTGGCCGACAGCTTCGAGACACGATTGAGCCAGCGCGGATCGAGCTCCGAGCCGGTGTAGTTGCGCAGGAAGTCTTCGCGCCCGACGCCGTGGCTGTCGGCAAGGCGCATCAGGCGACCCTCATGCGAGACGAGGCGCTTGTTGATGTCGTAGAGCTGCTCGACCAGACTGTCGATACGCGCCTGGTTCAGGCGCAGCGACTTCACCTCGACGATGATCTCGTCTTTGAGCTTGCGGTATTTGCGCTCCTGGTGCGGTGACAGCGAGGGCCCGTGCGAGGTGCTCTCGAGCTGGTTCTGGATGTCCTGTTCCTGAAGCTTGCGCAGCTTCTTGTAGCTATCGGCGATCTTGTCGAAGATCTCGACGACCTTCGGCTTGAGCTCGGCCTCGATCGCCGCAAGCGACATCTGGTTCTCGAACTCGTCGTCCTCGTCCATATCGGCTTCGGCGGCGGACTCCGCAGGATCCTTCGCGGCTTCGCCGGCATTGCCGGGCGCAGGCGCGGCGCGGAACGGGGTCGGCGACGGCGGTGCGGCGGGCGGGGCGACATGCGCGGGCGCGGCGCCAGTGACCTGGCCGCCTTCGGCCGAAGCTTCACCGGTCTCGCCGCTGGGACCGGCGATCATCGCAGTGTTCATGCCGGCCTTGGCTTCGGGCCCGGCATAGGTCGCTTCGAGATCGATGATGTCACGAAGGAAAATCTTTCCTTCGTTGAGCTCGTCGCGCCAGATGATGATGGCCTGGAAGGTCAGCGGGCTTTCGCAGAGGCCTGCGATCATCGCCTCGCGGCCAGCCTCGATGCGCTTCGCAATCGCGATTTCGCCTTCGCGCGAGAGCAGCTCGACGGTGCCCATCTCGCGCAGATACATGCGCACGGGATCGTCGGTGCGCTCGCCCGGCTCGCTCTTCTTGACCTCGGTGACGGCCTTCTGGGTGACTTCGACGAGCTCGTTGTCGGTCTCGTCCTCGCCGCCCTCGTCCTTGTCCTCCTCGCCTTCGCTATCGTCGGCTTCGGTGACATTGATGCCCATGTCCGAGAGCATCGACATGATGTCCTCGATCTGCTCGGGCGAGGTCTGGTCGGACGGCAAAACTTCGTTGAGCTGATCGAAAGTCACGAAGCCGCGCTTCTTGGCCTGCTTGATCATCTTCTTCACGGCCGCGTCGGACAGATCGAGCAACGGCGAGGGCGCGTCCTGGGAGTCCTTCTCCGGCGCGTCCGCTGCCTTGTCGTCTTTTTCCTTGTCCTTCGCCTGCAGCGTCTTTGCCTTGGTGGCCATCCATTGCTCCTAAACGCGTTTCACACAGACGTTCGCCGCGCCCGCGTGAAATCACTTGAACCTGTTGCTCGCTGCTCTCGCTTCGTCAGATCTCGACACGGAAAGGGCGGCGCGAACCTCTTTTCGCCACCCCCGACCTTATCTCTCGCCGGATTTGCCTAACGCTTCGTAGAGCCTCTTTGTCGCAGCGGATGCAGGTGTAGTGCCAACAGCAATTGCGCGGATTCATTCCTGACGCGTCTGTTCTGCCTGCGGCCGCCTGGTGGCCAAAGTGCTACAAGACCGTTAAGCCTCGATTAACCCTGTTTTTGCCGCCAAACCTCGGATTTGGCGAGTCTTTTAGCGGTCCCGGCCGCGGCCGTCCGCATGATTCTTTCATCACACGCTCTTCTGGAACCGGCCCGACAGCTCGCCAAAACCCTCGATCAGGGCTTCGGTGCCGTCGACTTCGCCTATCCGAGCCTTGACGTCACGCAGCCACGCCATACTGGCCTCGCTGGAATCCTCTCCCAAGGCCAGCTCGGCGTCTTTCAGCTCTCTAAGTAGTGAATGCCACTGCCGATGCAAGGCAACCAGCTGATGCCAGGTGGAGAGAACGTCGTCCCGTGCGGCGCCCTCGCGGGCGCCCCACACCGCCGCGGTCGTGATGCTGCCATCAACCTTTTGAATAACCTGCGAAAATCCGCCCTTCTCGAGGTCGCCGCGCATCTTTTCGGCCTGCTCGCCGGGGTCCGGCGAGTGGTGATGGTCGTTGGCAAAGGCGGCGATGATGCCGGCCCTGAGCTTATGGGCCTCGGGATGGGCGAATTCCAGGGCCGCGACCTCTTCGAGATGGTCGTGCAGCAGCCAGGGGTGGTTGATCAGGCTCTGCAGGATCAGGGCTTCCCGGCGCGAGATGGCGCTGCGCTGGCTGCGCATGATCGGGCTTGCCGCCAGCTGGGCGCTCGCCGCCTGGTAGGGCCCGGAGGGCAGCTGGATGGGACCGGGCGGGCCTCGGCGGCCTCCACCAAATCCTTGGCCGCCAAGTCCTTGGCCACCAAATCCCTGGCCGCCGAATCGATTCGCGCTTCCGCCACCGCGGGGCTGGAACTGGCGACCGCCGGGGCCGGGGCGGAAATTGCCACGGCCGCCAAAGCCGCCGCGTCCGCCGTCGGGGGCAAAGGCGCGCTGGAGCCGCTCGGCAAGATCCTGCCGATAATAGCGTCGCACCACCTCGTCGCGGATGCCGTTGGAGAGATCCTTGATGCGCGCTTCCAGCGCGGCGCGGCGCTCGGGCGTTGCGAAATTGCCGCCTTCGAGCTCGCGCGACCAGATCATCTCGGCGAGCGGACGCGCCGCCGCGATCACCTCCTCGATGGCGCCGCGGCCGCCGGAGCGCACGAGATCGTCGGGGTCCTGCCCTTCCGGCAGCAGCGCGAACCGCAGGCTCTTGCCCGGTGCGAGGAATGGCAAGGCAAGATCCGCCGCACGATAAGCCGCCTTCTGGCCGGCGCGGTCGCCGTCGAAGCAGAGGATCGGCTCGTCCGCCATTTTCCAGAGCAGCGCGAGCTGGTTTTCCGTGAGCGCGGTGCCGAGCGGCGCCACGCTGCCGGCAAAGCCCGCAGTAACCATGGCGATGACGTCGACATAGCCTTCGACCACGACCAGGGCGCTGCCGTCATGGGTGGCTTTGCGCGCCGTCTGGTGGTTGTAGAGATTGTCGCCCTTGTGGAAGAGCGGCGTCTCCGGCGAGTTCAGGTATTTGGCCGGAATGTCCTTCTCCAGCGCGCGCCCGCCGAAGGCGATGACGCGGCCGCGCAGATCCGTGATCGGAAACATCACGCGATCGCGGAAGCGGTCATAGGGCACCGGGATGTCTTCACCGGCCACCAGCATGCCTGCCTCGACCATGTCGTCGACGGAGACGCCGAGCTTGCCGAGATGCTCCTTCAGCGCAAAGCGATCGGGTGACGCATAGCCCAGCCGAAACTGCAATTGCGTCGCGGGCGAGATCGCACGGTCGGCGAGATAGCCGCGCCCCTTGGCGCCGACACGTGAGGCCAGCGTCTCGGCATAGAACTTTGCCGCGAGATCCATCACGTCATGCAGCGACTTCCGCCGCTGCTCGTGCCTGGCAGCATCGGGCGTCACCGCCGGCAGCGGCAGGCCCGCCATGTTGGCGAGCCGCTCCACGGCCTCGGCAAACGGCAGGCCGTCGGTCTCCATCACGAAGCTGATGATGTCGCCGTGCTTGCCGGAGGAGAAGTCGTGGTAAAAACCCTTCTGGTCGTTGACGAAAAACGACGGCGACTTCTCCTGCTGGAACGGCGACAACCCCTTCCACTCCCGCCCCGCCTTCTTCAGCTTGACGCGCTTGCCCACGACTTCGGAGACCGAAAGCCGGGCACGCAGCTCGTCGAGGAATTGGGGCGTGAAGCGCATGGGCTCTGGGTCTAGCGCGAATCAGCATGAGTCAGGGTGAAGGATCAGGGATATAGGTGCGACAGGGCTAGAAGTCAGGTTTCTCCGGGTTATGCAGGTTATTCGACCTATGCACAGGGCAGAAAATCTCTCACGCAAAGGAATGCCCACCCGGAACCCTAGACTGCTCTCGACGAGCAAACAGATTTTGGCTTTTCCAGTGGAATCCGAAATCGTTGACATCCGACGATTACGTTTGTATATACAGAAAACGATGAAGTCGCGGCTACGGCTTCAGACGTCATAGCAAACCTCATGCGCGGCAAGATGCGGTGTCATTTGGATGATTTGCCATGACGGAAGACTTGCAGCTGCTGTTCGCAGGCGTTCGCGACTTTGGATGGGATCCGAAGAAGCGCGCGTCCAACCTGCGGATTCACGGAATCGACTTCGAGGACGCGCGCGGAATTCTCGACGGCTACACCTTCATCCGCCGGTCGGATCGCAATGACGAAGTCAGGTACCAAATCTTCGGTTACGTCGCCGGGCGGGAAGTCGCGGCAGTCTGCGCGATCCGCGGGGCGGTCTGCCGGTTCATCTCGGTCCGGCGCGCGCGCGAAGACGAACGAAAGAAATATTATAACCGTTTCAAGGGACTACCCAAGGAAGGGCAAGACTGACTGGGCCCGCGTCGACGCACTGACCGACGAGGACATCGCCAAGGCCGTCGCCAATGATCCCGACGCAGCGCCGATTGACATCGATTGGTCGGATGCCGTGCTGGTGATACCGCCGAAAAAAAAGGCCATCTCCATCCGCGTCGACGAGGATGTGCTCGACTTCTTCAAGCGCGATGGCGAGGGCTATCAGCGGCGCATGAATGCGGTGCTGCGCTCCTACATGGAACAGAAGTCGAAGCCGAAGAAGCGGGCCTGATCCGGGCAAATCCCGTAGAGATAAATCCCGTAGAGATAATGACGAGCCACTTGAACCCGACCCGGTTCCACGCTTCCATGAGACATGTTCAGGACCTTTCGAGGCGGCCAGAGCGGGGGATGGCGCATCACCTCGATTTCGCCCGTGACGGGCGAGCCCCTCGCCTTCATGCCGGCGCTGTCGGTCACCGATAGCGAGGCCATCTCGTTGCCGCTGGTGCCCTCGCGCAATGCCTGGCGGCTGGTCGGCGTCGCGAGCACGCTGCGCTACACCGAGCGCGCCGAACAGCAGCAGCTCACGTCCGTGCAGGCCGGCCTCGGCCACCTGGAAGCAACCAGCGCGGCGCTGATCCCGATCCGCAAGTCGCAGGCCTGGTGGGAGTTGACCCAGGAAGAGCGCCGCAGGATCTTCGAAGACAAATCGCACCACATCGCGAGCAGCCTGCGCTTTCCTGCCTGCGATTGCGCGCCAGCTCTATCATAGCCGCGACCTCGGCGGGCCGTTCGATTTCCTGACCTGGTTCGAATTCGCGCCCGCGCACGCCTCGCTGTTCGAGGAGCTGGTGGCGATGCTCAGGCGAACCGAGGAGTGGACCTATGTCGAGCGCGAGGTGGACGTGCGCGCGGTGAAGGAAGTGCTGTCGGCTTAGTGGCCAAGGAAGCGGCCGGTCTCGATGCGCGGCAGATTGGTGACCGGCCAGTTGTAGATGTAGGTCCAGGCCGGTGCAGTCGCGCCGTCCGCGCCTGTCACCTCGACCAGCTTGCGCAGATATTCGGTAGGCTCAGGAAAGCCCTCGCCGCAGGCCTCGTACATGTCGAGCTCGCTCAACAGCTCGTCGGGCACGTGAAGGCGAAAAAGCTCGCCGTGGACGATGTGCGAGGCCGCATCCGACAGCAACAGCCCAGGATAATGCTTCACCAGGATGAGCCGGCCGCGGCAGGTCGCTTCACTCAGGAAATCGGCGTGACCCGCAAGCAGCCGCGCCATCGGATGGTCGAAGCCGCGCATCAGCGTGCCGTAAACGAAAAGACGATCGGAGGTCATGGCCTTCTATAACCGTCAATCAGCAGCGTGCAAATCGCAGTAGACCTACGAAACCTCCGCCTTCAGCTCCCGGCCGCTGCGCTGTTCGTCCGACACCACCCTGATGTTCACTTCCATGACGTCGAAGACGTCCTGCGAGCCGATATAGGTGCCGTGCAGCGGGATCGCCTGGCGCGGGTCGCGGGCGACCGCAACGCGGATGAGATCGCGGGTGCCGACGATGCCGTTGGTCGGATCGAACTCGATCCAGCCCGCGGTCGGCAGATAGACCTGCACCCAAGCGTGCGTCGAGCCGCCGCCGACATGACGTTGCGCGATGTTTTCAGGCACGAAGATGTAGCCGGAAACGAAGCGCGCGGCGATGCCGAGCCGGCGCAGCGCCTCGATCATGAACAGCGCATAATCGCGACAGGTGCCGGTGCCGGACTGCAAGGTGTCGAGCGGATGCTGGGTGCCGGGCTCGTGGCGCTTGCGGTACTTGAACTGCTTGCGGATGGCATGCGTCATGCCGCTCAGGATCTTGAAGGTCGGCGTCGGCGCATCCTCGTCGAGAAAGCCGCGCGCCCATTCCGAGAGCTCGCCATCGGGATCGGCATAGTGCGGCGTCGTGTACTGGACCAGATCGGGATATTCCTCGTCGTCATAGACGAACGGGTAGAAGTAGGCCGCATCGTCCGCCGTCAGCGCGAACTCCTCCACCGGATTGTGTTCGACGGTGACGGACCAATCGAAGGTCAGGCAATCCGTGCGCTCGTCGAAATCGGCGATCGCGACCGAATTGCCGAACACGTCGTGGATCCAGCGCAGCGACATCGGCTCCGGCGAAATCTCGAGCTGAGAATCGAGCACGCGCAGATCGTGCCCGTCGCGCGGACGCAGCATGATCCTGTGCTCGCCGAACGCCACCGAGCGCTTGTAGCGATATTCGGTCTTGTGATGAATCGTCAGCAGCGGCATCGTCAGGCAATCATGGTGATGTCAGGCGGACCAATCTATAGCGATTCCCGTCCGATTTTTCGGGGTGACTGCTTTTTCCATAGGCAATCTGGATGGCTTTAGACACAATCAACACGACCGATCAACTCCTCGGCGGGGGTGACATTCCGCCAGTGCATGAGGTGAATGCGCAAGCGACATCGCCCTTTTTGCTCACTTCGGATCACTACGGACGGATTTTGCCGCGCGCGCTCGGCGATCTCGGCGTCACTGAGGCCGAGCTGACGCGGCACATCGCCTGGGACATCGGCATCGCCGGCGTCGCCGATCGGCTGGCAAAAATGCTCGACGCACATCTGATCGCGCAGCGCTATTCGCGGCTGGTGATCGATTGCAACCGCCCGCCAGCCGCCGTCAGCTCGATCCCCGTCATTTCCGAAGCGACCGCGATTCCGCGCAACGAAGGCATCTCCGAGGGCGAGCGCGCCGCGAGGCACCGCGAGATTTTTGAGCCCTATCATCACCGTATCGATGCCGCGATCGACCGCCGCCTGCACGACAAGCGGCCGACGGTGCTGGTGTCGCTGCACAGCTTCACGCCGGTCTATGCCGGCGTCGCCCGTCCCTGGCACATCGGCGCGCTGTATAATCGCGACACCGTGCTGCCGCATCTGCTGCTCAGGCACCTGCGCAGCCAGGGCGATCTCGTCGTCGGCGACAACGAGCCCTATGCAGTGAGCGACCTCACCGACTACACCATCCCCGTTCACGGCGAGGCCCGCGGCCTCGTCAACACCGGCATCGAGATCCGCCAGGACCTCATTGCCGACCAATCCGGCCAGCAACAATGGGCCGAGCGGCTGGCAAGGATTTTTGCGGAGATCGAGGTGGAGCTCAGGGCGGAGCGGCTGGTCGATTAGCCCTGCGTCGCGACGATATCCTCGCCGATCGAGATGCGCATCGCCGCCGCAAAGGGTTCAGGGCCAACCGGCCCGATGGAGCTATTTGGCCCTGGTCAGCGCCAGCCAGATGCCGCCGCCGATCATGAGGCCGCCGGAGACGCGCGACATCAGCCGCGTGCGGCGAGCCGAGAAGAATTTCCGGGCGCGCCCGGCCGCGATGGCGTAGAGCGCATCCGTCATCGCAGCGGTGACCATGAAAGTCGCCCCCAACAGCGCGACCTGCGGGAAGTGGTCGCGGTTCATGTCCATGAACTGAGGAATGAAGGCGCCGAAGAAGATCAGCACCTTTGGGTTCGACAACAGCACCAGGAAACCTTGCAGGAAGAACCCGCCGCGCGGCGGCGCCGGCGGCTGGTCGACATTGACGCCCTCGACCGGCGCCCAGATCAGCTTGACACCGAGCCAGATCAGATAGGCGGCACCGGCAAAGCGAACCCAGTCGAACCAGTAGCCCATGGTCGCCATCAGCGAGGTCAGACCGACCGCGACGATGCCGATGACGATGGCGAGGCCTACTTGCGCGCCGGCGACATTGGTCAGCGCCGCACGCGTGCCGTGGCGCAGGCCATTGGCGATGACGAGGGTGACGATGGGACCCGGCAGCAGCGCCAGCGCAATGCAGGCGGCGACGAAGGCGAAATAGGCTTGCATAGACATCGTGGGGAGGACTCGCTGAGGGCAGTTTGCGGCATTAATGCATGGCACTCACTTTCCGTCCAGCGCCGCCATCACCCACGTCTTGATCTCCTGGGTTTCGAGGAACGCGAGTGCCGCGCGCTGCATCACGCCTGCTTCCCCACGTCCCTGCGTCGCTGCAACGAAAAGATCGCAGCGCCGCGAGACGGCGATGCCGATTGCGGCATGACGAGCGCCGTCGGGCATATCCAGATCATAGCGCCTGGCACGCCCGTGCATCGCTCCGATGCCCACTTCCTCACCCGGCGCGACGGCCGCAAAGCGCGGACTGATCAGATCGATATCGGCGACACGATCCACCTCGTCGTCGTCAGCGACACCGCGGTCGCAATTGCAGAAGCCGCGTTTCGCGCGCAGGTACAGCTCAGCGCCGGCGCAGGCGCCATCGCAACGAAACGCGCGGCCGGCGGACCAGCCGTCGCGCGGGAACGGCCAGGCGATCTCGCGCCAGCGCGCTGTCTCTTCGGCCGGTGCCGGCGCGAGCTGATAGGCCCCGACACCGGACGCGCCGAGCGCAAACACCACAGCTGCGATCGCCGCCCCGCGCCGCATCGTCAGGTCTTCGGCAGACCGGCGGCCGCGCGCGCCGGTCCGGTCAGTTCGAGAATGTGCAGGCCGGTATTGGCACGATCGACGATGTAGACGTAGCCACGATCATCGGTCTCGACATTGTTGGTCTGGATCGCGACCTTGCAGCGTTCGCCGCCCTCGATCGGAATGCAGCGTTTGTCGGTCGCGCTCGTGATCGACGGAACGAAGTAACCGACTTCCTTTGGATGATAGGGATCGCGGATGTCGAGCGCGCGCACCCCGGCATTGAAGAAGGCGATGAAGGCCATCTTCTTGTAATAGACCGGCGCCATGCTCTCGTTCGCCGAATGCGAGCCGAAGCGCCCGCCGCGCCGGCAGAACTGTCCGCTCGCCTCCGGCACGGTGTAGCTCGAGATCATCATCGGCCGCGTCTCGGTGGTGACGTCGGCGAACCACACCATCTGCCGCGCCTCGCCGCATTCGTTCAAAATCGCCTCGTCCACGATCATGACGATGTCGCGGGTCTTGCCGTCCTTGTCCTCGGCAAATTCCGCGACCGGCATGTCGAGCATCGGAAACGTGGTATGCGCGCCGTTGAAGGCCGACATCGGCATGCGCGAAATCTCGGGATAGCGCAGATTGTCCGGCGTCGGCTCCTTCGGGCCGTTCAAAAGCTTGTCGCGATCGACGATCTGCAGGATGCCGCCCTTGTTGGTGCCGTAGCCGAAATAGACGCGATTGCCCTGCGGCCCCGTCGAAATCGGCCCGTGCAATTCGGTGGGCACCGCGCCGGTCGAACCGGGCTCCTGACCGGGCAAGCCAAAATCCCTGATCTTCTGCGGATGCGCGGGATCGCTGAGATCATAGACCTGCGTCATGCGCCGCGTGCGCCAGTCCGGCGCGCCCGAGACGAGGAAGGCAATGCCGGTGTCGCACTCCCACCAGCTCTTGTGCGTGTCCTTCAGGCCGTCGATGCGCGTGACGAGCACCGGGCTTGCGGGATCGGCGACGTTCCAGATCTCATGCGCCTGGCTGCCGAAGGTGCGCAGCATGTAGACGGCGTTGGGATCGCCCTTCGGCAACGACTTGCCGTCGCAGATGCGCACCATTTGCGCGCCGCCGGATTCATACTTGCCCTCCTGTCCCGGCAGGTGCCGCAAATATTTCGGGCGCGCGGGATCGGTGACGTCGACGATCGAGGTGCCGTTCGGTTCGGCCTGCCCGGTCATCGGATTGACGGGAGCGGGCACATCGTCGGTGCCGCCGTGATGGCCGATATAGGCGATCCAGCGGTCGCCCTGGTGATGGATGGTCGGCTGATAGGCGCTACGCGCCTGGAGGTCGCTCGCACCGACCAGCTTCATGTTGGAAGCTTCGGGCGGCGCGCCGATGGTCTGCTTCTGCGCATGTGCCGCGGTGCTGCAGGCGAAAAGGACGAGGCCTGCGGCAGTCAAGACGCAACGGAACATCGAAGTCCTCCCGGAACCAATCTACGTTGGCTGAGATTTGATTCTAGCACAGCCATTTGTGCGCGCCAAAGACACCATTGTGCGCGCCAAAGACACCATCTTGACATGCAACTGTTTGGTTGCCTATTATCCCCGCCATGGATGACGTCTTCAAAGCGCTCGCCGATGCGTCACGACGGTCGCTGCTCGACAGGCTTCACGCCAGGAACGGCCAGACGCTGAACGAGCTCTGCGAAGACCTCGCGATGACGCGCCAGGCCGTGACCAAGCACCTTGTGATTCTGGAAGAGGCCAATCTGGTCACGACCATCAGGCATGGCCGCGAGAAGCTACACTACCTCAATCCGGTGCCGATCCATCAGATCGGCGAACGCTGGATCAAAAAATTCGAGCGCGGCAAGCTCGCCGCGCTGAGCGAGTTGAAACGCCAGTTGGAGAAGCGCGATGAGTAAGCCGCAATTCGTCTATGTCACCTACATCGAGACCACTCCGGAGACACTGTGGGAGGCTCTGACGTCGAGCGAATTCACGAGGCGATACTGGTTCGGCGCCGAAGTCCAGTCGGACTGGAAGGTCGGTTCTCCCTTCGCGCTCCTGCTGGAGGGCGAGACCACCGATTCCGGCGAGATCCTCGAGGCTGATCCGCCGCGGCGACTGTCCTACAGCTTTAAGCACCAGAAGTACGAGGAGCTGCGCGGTGAGCCGATATCCCGCGTCGTGTTCACGCTCGAGCCGTTCGGCTCGCTCGTCCGTTTGACCGTGCTGCATGACGGATTCATCGAAGGCGGGAAGTATCTCGGGGCCGTCTCCAATGGCTGGCCGGCGATCCTGTCCGGGCTCAAGAGCCTGCTGGAAGGAGGCAAAGTGCTCGCGATTCCGCGCGCAGCCCTCAACAAGGGATTCGATGCAAAATGAACCTTGACCAATTCAAGCCGCTCACCGTCTACACCATCTACATTGCCTCGACGCCGGAAAAGGTGTGGGAAGCACTGACTTCGGCCGAGTTCAGCATGCAGTACTTCTTCGGCAATGCCGTGGAGGTCGAGCCGCGACTTGGCGGCGCGTTCATCGTTCGCACGCCCGATGGCGCCCTGCACATCAGCGGCGAGGTGCTCGCATACGATCCGCCGCGAAAGCTCTCGGTCACCTTCAACGTCAATTGGCCCGAGCTGCTCGAAAAGCTCGGACCGACCCTGGTCACCTACGAGATCGAACCGGTCGGCGAGGCGGTTCGGCTGACGATGAGCGAAGGCCACGACCGTCCGCTCAGCGACGACATCCTCTCCGGCGGCCGCACCGGCTGGCCCGCAATCCTGTCGGGGCTGAAGAGCCTGCTGGAAACGGGCAAGGCGCCGCAGATCAAGACGGCGCCGCCGGTGCAGATGCTGGAAGCGTTGAAGGCGATGGGGATCAAGACACCGTAGCGGGCGGGCTCTGCGCCCTCATCGCTTCTTCTTCACCGCCGGCGGATTGATCTCGTCGATCTTGCGATTGCAATCCGCTTCCGAGTCGTGCGGTCCCGAGACAAAGGTCCCGCTGACCTTGATCGCGTACCAGCCCGACTCTACGCCGAGCCGAAGCGCTTCTTCTGTCTTGACGTGCCGTGGGGAGAACGTTTGCATCAGGGGTGCTTTCGGTTGGCGTTCGATCTCATGATCGAATCGCGGTGGAACCTTCAGGCGTCCGCGGCATGAGCCTGCCGCGTCCAGCTCACCCGCTGGAATGGGCAGTATGCGCAACGACCGCTGTTATGACGTCGGCGACGAGTCGACTTTACCGGTGCGAGGGAGTGAGGCGCTTCACGTCGCGCGCGAATAGTCGTGGCGCTGCGTATGCGCAGAGAAGACAGGCCTTTCCGACATTCCCGCACCGTGCGCGCAATCGCTGCAATTAGCTATCGCTTTCTCGCCCGCGCCGCGCTTTTGGAGCGCCAAAGGCCGCTTTCGATCGAATAAGCCGTCGAAAGCCTTGTGCGCGACCGCTCCGTAGCCATGTTGGGAGCTTAGCCAAGGGAAAAACGTATGAAGCTCCGCGTCGGGTTTGAGATGCTGTACGAATTCCCGCAGCCCACGCCTATGCTCATAGTGTTGGGCACGCACTTCACGCGCGCCTCCGATGTCATCGTGCCCGACCTGCTGACCACCAGACCCTCGGTGGCGATCAGTCCCTATCGTGACCTCTTCGGCAATTGGTGCAGCCGCATCGTGGCGCCGGCCGGCGCCTTTCGCCTTGCCGGCGACGGCGTCGTGAGCGACAGCGGTCTGCCCGACCCGGTGTTTCCGAACGCGTCTCAGCACGCCGTCGAAGCGCTGCCGGCCGACACGCTGGTCTATCTGCTCGGCAGCCGCTACTGCGAGACCGATCGCCTGTCGGATATCGCATGGAAATTGTTCGAGCACACGCCGCCTGGCTGGGCGCGGGTCCAGGCCATCTGCGATTTCGTTCACCGTCACATCGCTTTCGGCTATGAACACGCGCGCCCAACCAAGTCGGCGCGGGAAGCCTACGACGAAGGCAAGGGTGTGTGCCGCGACTATGCGCATCTTGCCATCACGTTCTGCCGCTGCATGAACATCCCGGCGCGCTACTGCACCGGCTATCTCAGCGACATCGGCACGCCGAAGCCCTGGGCCGTGGGAGATTTCGCCGGCTGGTTCGAGGCTTATCTCGGTGGAAGCTGGCACATGTTCGATCCGCGCAACAATACGCCGCGGATCGGCCGCGTGCTGATCGCACAAGGACGCGACGCCGCGGACGTCCCGATCACCCAGACATTCGGTCCGAATACCCTGCTCAATTTCAAGGTATGGACCGACGAGGTTGCCTGATGACCGGCAGCAGCGCCGCCCTCAGCGCCGATGAATTTGCATCATTGGCCGAGATTAACTCGAACCGACCTCATCCGGCGCTCGCCGCCTAGCAACGGGCGAATAGCTCGCTGCCATTGCGTCCGGCTCCTGTTCCGCCACTGGCACCACGATCCGCCGATAAAGATGCCAGTTCGCGTGCCCGAGCACGGGCAGCGTCGCCACCGGGCCCAAGAAATACGGCAGCGCCGAGACGATCAGCAGCATCACGATGACGGCGGCCCAAAATCCGGTCAAGGCGCCCGACGGAGTCGGCAACGCCCTCATCCTGACCAAGCCGTTCCGGGGACGAGACCTCGCAGCGATGCTGCGGTCAGCGCTGTCGGCGCCGTCGCGATGAGATGACGACGTGCTACCCGAGCGCCCGCAGTTCGCGCCGCAGCACCTTTCCGGTCGCCGTCATCGGCAGTGTCTCCGCGAACTCCACGAAGCGCGGGTATTCGTGGGCGGCGAGCTGCACCTTGACGAACTCCTGGATCTCGCGCGCGAGCGCATCGCCGGCGGCAAAGCCCGGGCGCAGCACGATCCAGGCCTTGATCGATTCGGTGCGGATCGGATCGGGAATGCCGACCACCGCTGCCATCGCCACCGCCCGGTGCTTCATCAGCGTGTGCTCGATCTCGGACGGGCCGACACGATAGCCGGCGGTCGTGATGACGTCGTCCTCGCGGCTGACGTACCAGAAGTAACCGTCCTCGTCCTGGATGCCGAGATCGCCGGTGAGCAGGAACTCGCCGGCATATTTCTTCGCCGTCGCGTCCGGATTGCGCCAGTACTCGATCATCGTGCACGGGCACGGCTGGCGCACGCCGATGATGCCGCGCTGTCCCCTCGGCTGCTCCTCGCCTGTGTCGTTGACGATGCGAACATCGAAACCCGGCGTCGCCTTGCCCATCGAACCGGGGCGGATCGGAAACAGATTCGCGTTGCTGCCGATCACGAGATTGCATTCTGTCTGGCCAAACACCTCATGCGCGTCGATGCCAAAAGTCTCGCGCACCCAGCCGAGCAGCTCGCCGCCGAGGGATTCACCGCCGGTGAAGATGCTGCGCAGCTTGACACCGGAATGCGTCACGCCGGCCTGCCGCATCAGTTTTAGCGCAGTCGGCGGCAGGAAGACGTTGCGGACACCGAGATCGGCCATCATCTGCATCGCCGCCTGCGGCTCGAATTTTCGCGCGCGGTGACCGACCAGGGGAATGCCGTGATACCAGAACGCGAACAGGCCGTTCACGAGTCCACCGATCCAGGCCCAGTCCGCCGGCGTCCACATGAGATCGCCGGCGCGCGGCAGGAAGTTGTGGCACATCTCGACATTGGGGAGATGGCCGAGCACCACGCGATGCGCATGCAGCGCGCCCTTCGGATTGCCTGTCGTGCCCGAGGTATAGATGATCAGCGCGGGATCATCCGCAGACGTGTCCACCAGTGCGAAGTCAGGCGATGCGGCCTTGATCGAATCCCAGAACGATTTCGTGCCCGCGGCTGCGCGCTCGCCGACGACATAGACGTTCTTCAGGTCCGGCAGCCGGTCGCGAATCTTCGAAAGCTTCTCCCAGCCGCCCTCGTCCGTGACGATCGCCTTGGCCTGTGAATTCGAAAGCCGGAACTCCAGCGCGTCCTCGCCGAACAGTGCGAACAGCGGGATCGAGATCATCGCCGAACGGAATGCCGCCATGTGCGCGATCGGCAGCTCCAGCGATTGCGACAGGAACACCGCGACGCGGTCGCCGCGGGCAAGACCATCCGCCTTGAGAACGTTGGCGAAGCGACGCGACATCTCCGCGACCTCGTCGAAGGACGTGCGCGTGGTGACGCCGTTCTCGTCGACATAGACCAGCGCGAGGCGGCCGGTGCCGTCGGCGTGGCGATCGCAGCAGGCCTCCGCCATGTTGAAGCGCGCCGGGACGTCCCAGCGGAAGTTGCGATAGAGCTCGTCGTAGGTTGCGGCTTCAGTGAGCATGAACTTGATCCTACCTCACGGTCGCGAAGAACTTGCGGACCTCGCCGACGTACAGCTCCGGCTGCTCGAACGCGGCGAAATGGCCGCCCTTCTCCATCTCGCTCCAGTGCGTGATGTTGTGGAAGTTCGGCTCCATCCAGCGCCGCACCGGCGTGATGATCTCCCTGGGGAAGACAGCGACACCGGTCGGCACCTTGACGACCGGCGTGGTGCGGCGCTTGCCAAAACTTTCCCAATAGAGCCGCGCCGATGAGGTCGCCGTCTCCGTCGCCCAATAGAGCATGACGTTGTCGAGCAGCTCGTCGCGGGTGAAGATGTTTTCGGGATGGCCGTTGCAATCGGTCCAGGCCCAGAATTTTTCCAGAATCCAGCCCGCCTGCCCGCTCGGCGAATCCGTCAAGCCGTAGCCGAGGGTCTGCGGCCGCGTCGATTGCTGCTTCGAATAGCCGGAGTCGAGATCGACGTAATGCTTGAGGCCGGCGAGCGCCCGCTTCTCCTCCGGTGTCGGCTCGCCATCGACCTTCGGCGCTGCGTTGAAGGCGAGCGTGATGTGAATGCCGGCGCAATGGTCGCCGTCCTGCATGCCAAGCGAGGTCGTCACCGCCGAGCCCCAGTCGCCGCCTTGCGCGCCATAGCGCGCGTAACCGAGCCGGTCCATCAGCTTGGCCCAGGTCGCGGCGATGCGATCAACGCCCCAGCCGGTGGCCTTCGGCTTCGCGGAGAAGCCAAAACCCGGGAGCGACGGACAGATAACATGGAAGGCATCGGCGGGATTGCCGCCATGCGCGGCGGGATCGACCAGCGGCGCGATCACCTTCTGGAATTCGACGATCGAGCCGGGCCAGCCATGGGTGATGATCAGCGGCAGCGCCGCCGGCTCCTTCGAGCGCACATGCAGGAAATGGATGTCGAGCCCGTCGATCTCGGTGGTGAACTGCTCGAAGCGATTAAGTTTCGCTTCGCGCGCCCGCCAGTCGTAGTCGTTGGCCCAATAGGTGCAGATCTCCCGGATCCATTTCAGCGGCGCGCCCTGGCTCCAGTCGTCGACCAGCTCCGCCTCCGGCCAGCGCGTGCGCGCGAGGCGCGACTTGAGGTCGGTGAGGATGTCGTCGCCGATGGCGATGCGAAAGGGTTTTATGGCGCCGGTCATCGGTTGCCTCCCGAGTTTCTTTCGTCATTCCGGGCGCGCGAAGCGCGATCCCGGAATGACGGCTCAGCCCGTCAGCGCCGCCTTCACCATGCCGCTGGCCTTGCCGAAATCCATCTGGCCGGCGTACTTCGTCTTCAACACGGCGATCACCTTGCCCATGTCCTTCATGCCGGCCGCGCCGGTATCGGCGATCGCGTCCGAGATCGCTTTCTTCACGTCGTCGTCCGACATCTGCTTCGGCAGATAGGCCGAGATCACCGCGATCTCCTCGCGCTCCTGCGCGGCGAGCTCGGCACGGCCGCCCTTCTCGTAGAGCTCGACCGATTCCTGGCGCTGCTTGATCATCTTCTGAAAAACCCCGAGCAGGTCGGCATCCGACAGCGGCGGCTTGCCGTTGCCGCGCGCCTCGATGTCGGCGTTCTTGATGGTCGAGTTGACCATGCGCAGCGTGGACAGCTTGCGCTCTTCCTTGGCCTTCATGGCCTCCTTGACCGCATTGTTGATGTCGTCGCGCAGCATGATCGTGCTCCCCTAGAATATCCGACGCCTGATCTAGGCCGTTCGCAGCCCTGAGACAACCGGGGTTCCCAGCCATTCGACCAGCGCTCGCACCGTTGCCCCAGGCTGCTCCGGCTGCGGCAGATGTCCGCAATTCTCCAAAACGACGAGCTTCGCGCCGGCAATGCCCTCCGCCATCTCTTTCGAGAACGCGTTGGGGATGGTGTTGTCCTGATCGCCCGTTAGCACCAGCGTCGGGCATTTGATCGTGGCAAGCGTCGGCCGTGAATCCACCCGCGCGATGATCGCGGTCTGCTGCCGCAGATAACCTTCGACGCCGACGTCCTCGCCCTGCTCATGCACGAGCTGGCGAATGGCGGCATCGTCGCGGCGCGAGGGATGCACCAGTTCGGGAAACATCTCCTCGCGAGCCGCACACAGCTCGCCGCGCTTGGCACGCTGCATAAGGCCGCGGCGGCGCGTGGTCGCCTCCTCCGTGTCGGGCCGGGCCTGCGTGTTGATCAGCGCGAGCCTGGCCACCCGCTCGGGCGCCTGGCGCATGATATCGAGCGCGACGTAGCCGCCCATCGAATGGCCGGCGAGCGCGAAGCGCGGCGGCGCCTCGCTCAGCACCCGACGGGCGATCGCGGCCATGCTGTCGTCACGGATATGGTTGGCGACCATCACCGGGCCGAACCGCCAGAGCGAGGGGATCACCGGGGCATAGATCCGGGCCGAGGACGCCAATCCCGGAACCAGCACAATCGGGGTCGTCTGGTCCATTATTGCCTCTCAAGCCCCGGAATTTGCCGGAAATTATGCCACCGAGCTTAAGGGCCCGAGGAGAGCTGTCAAATATGCAAAAACGCATGTGAATCCGCGCTTCTCCGCTTTGACGGCAGCGCCCGCGGGGACTATGAACCGGGCTTATGACACAATCCGAAAACGATACCGCCTGGCCGGACCACAAACCGACCGCGCTGTTGGTGCTTGCCGACGGCACGGTGCTCGAAGGCTTTGGTCTCGGGGCCGAAGGCCAAGCCGTCGGCGAGGTCTGCTTCAACACCGCGATGACCGGCTACGAGGAGATTCTCACCGATCCCTCCTATGCCGGCCAGCTCATCACCTTCACCTTCCCGCATATCGGCAACGTCGGCACCAACGACGACGACATCGAGACGGTGAACATGGCCGCGACGCCCGGCGCGCGCGGCGTGATCCTGCGCACCGCGATCACCGATCCCTCGAACTATCGTGCCACCAAGCATCTCGATCAGTGGCTGAAGGCACGCGGCATCATCGGCCTCTCCGGCATCGACACCCGTGCACTGACCGCGCTGATCCGCAGCAAGGGCATGCCCAACGCCGTGATCGCGCACGCCAGGGACGGCGAGTTCGATCTGCACGGCCTGAAGGAAGAAGCGCGCGAATGGCCGGGCCTCGAAGGCATGGACCTCGTGCCGATGGTCACCTCCGGCCAGCGCTTCACCTGGGACGAGACGCCGTGGCTGTGGGAGAAGGGCTTTGGCCGCCAGGACCAGCCTGAGTTCAACGTCGTCGCCATCGACTACGGCATCAAGCGCAACATTTTGCGCCTGCTCGCCGGCGTCGGCTGCAAGGTGACGGTGGTGCCGGCAACGACCTCGTCCGAAGATATTCTTGCGATGAAGCCGGACGGCGTGTTCCTGTCGAACGGTCCGGGCGATCCGGCCGCGACCGGCAAATATGCCGTGCCTGTGATCCAGGACGTGATCAAGTCGGGCACGCCGACGTTCGGAATTTGTCTCGGTCACCAGATGCTCGGCCTCGCGGTCGGCGCCAAGACGAGGAAGATGCATCAGGGCCATCACGGCGCCAATCACCCCGTGAAGGACGAGACCACCGGCAAGGTCGAGATCACCTCGATGAACCACGGCTTTGCCGTGGACGAGAGCACCCTGCCGACGGGCGCGACCCAGACTCACATCTCGCTGTTCGACGGCTCCAATTGCGGTATCCAGCTCGACGGCAAACCGGTGTTCTCGGTGCAATACCACCCCGAGGCCTCACCGGGTCCGCGCGATTCGCACTATCTGTTCCAGCGTTTTGCGGACCTGATGCGGCAGAACAAGAGCGCGTAAGGACCACCGCTCCCGTGCCCCGGGCGCAGTGCCATAGCGCGTCGAGACGCGCGTGAACGCGCCTTAGGCGCCGCTCTTAGCGGCGTGATGCGCTGCTGAACCGGGGCCCCTGCCCGCGGCACTCTGGGTCCCGGCTCTGCGCAGCAACGCAAGAGCGCTGCAGCGCGTCCGGGACACGAGACCTCCAGAGGAACGCCTCCTCCTGCTTTAATGTTGTCTCGACACCTTCGTGCAGCAGGAGCCCCGCCATGCCCGCCGTCCGCGACAATGCCGAGCCGCTCGCCATCGTGTTCGAGGACGACGGGCTCGTGCCGAACAACATCCTCCCGTTCCTGGTCTACCAGGGCGCGGTGAAGCTCGATTCCAGACAGCCGGAAGAGACGATCGAAAATATGTTCGAAGCGAACGGCTGGGGCGGGACGTGGCGCAATGGGGTCTTCGACTATCTGCACTATCACGCGACGGTGCATGAGGTGCTCGGCGTTGCGCGCGGGAGCGCGCGGGTCCGCTTCGGTGGCGACCACGGTCAGGAGCTGGAGATCAAGGCCGGGGACGTCGCGATTCTCCCTGCCGGCACCGGGCATCAATGCATCAAGGCGAGCGAGGATTTCTGCGTGATCGGCGCCTATCCGCCGGGTGCGAAGATGGAGATCACCCGGGCAACGCCGGAGAATCACGCGAAAGCGCTGAAGACGATTCCAAACGTCGCGCTGCCGCCGGCCGATCCGGTGACGGGCAAGAATGGCGCGTTGATGCGGTTGTGGCGGTAGTCGCAACGACGGTGCCGCAGGGTGGGCAAAACCAAGCGTGCCCACCAAACGACTTGAACTGCAGATAGATGGTGGGCACGGCGCGCGAAGAGCGCGCCTTTGCCCACCCTGCCACAGCGTGCCCTACGCCTCGTTGGCGCCTTCCTGACGTGTGGCTTCGAACAGGAACCAGGTGCGGCGCTCGGTCTCGTCGATGAAGTTCTCGAGGATGCTGGCGCTGGCGACGTCGCCGGCCTCGTCGCACACCTCGTGCGCTTTTCGCATCGCGCTCGCGACGTGCTTATTGTCCTGCATCAATTCACGCAACATCTCGCGCGGCGGGACGTAGTCCTCGTTGTTGTCCTTGATGGTCTGGAGTTTCGCGACCTGGCCGATCGACTTCAGCGTGGTGCCGCCGATCTTGCGGACCCGTTCGGCGAGCTGGTCGGTGGTGGCGAAGATCTGGTCGGACTGTTCGTCGAGCAGCAAATGATAGTCGCGGAAATGCCGGCCGCTGATGTGCCAGTGGAAGTTCTTGGTCTTCAGATACAGAGCGAACGCATCGGCCAGAAGCACGTTGAGCGCCTCCGAAACCTTCTTGACCGCCTGAGGCGACAGATCGGTGGGGGTATCGAGGTCGGGCGAGACCTTGGTAGGGGCTTTGCTCACGGGAAACCTTCCTGTTAGGACGCGGACATTGACGGCGCGCCGTCGCACCCCTAACGCAGGCGGGCAGCGCCGGTTCCTTTGGCGGAACCGTTTGGCCGGGGCCCTCAGATACCATGGACGATTGGATCGATTATTACGACTCGACGCATACGATCTATGTCAGCAAGTTGCATCGCGACTTGCACTTCCAGATCATCGCACGGGACATCATCGGCTATATCTCCTCACCCGAGGCGACCGTGCTCGACTATGCCTGCGGCGAGGCGCTGTCCGCGAGCCAAGTGGCGGCGGCCTGCGGCAAGTTGATCCTCGCCGAGCCTGCGCCCGGCGTTCGCGGCCGGTTGATCGCGCGATTTGCCCCGAACACGAAGATCCGCGTCCGCTCGCTCGACGATGTCCGCAGCATGCAGGAGCAGTCGATCGATCTCGCCGTGATGAACTCGGTCGCGCAATACATGACGCCGGACGAGCTCGATGCCGCGCTCCTCAACTTCCGACGTATTTTGAAGCCCTCCGGCAAGCTGGTGCTCGGCGACATCCTCCAGCCCGACGTCGGCATGTTCAGGGACGTCACAGCGCTGCTCAGCTTCGGCCTGCGTCACGGCTTTTTGAAAGATGCGCTGATCGGGCTGATCAGCACCGCGCTGTCAGATTACCGTCATCTGCGTACGCGCATTGGGCTGCAGCGCTATAGCGAGGACGAGATCACCGCCAGGCTCAAGGCCGCCGGCTTCGCGGTCCAGCGCGCTGACGGCAATATCGGCCACAATCGCTGGCGGATGACCTTCATCGCGCGGCCGCCTTTGGTGCGTTAAGCATAACGATTGCCTGGGGTGGCTTGTCGCACCCCGATCGGCAATGATCGCCACGGCCCGGTGGCGGAAGCGTCTACGCGAGAGCAGTGCATCGCTCTTCATCCTGGTTCAAATCCAGGCCGGGTCTCCAGCCTTCGCTGGCTTCGGCAGCTTCGGCCAGGCGAGCCCTTTCGTAGCGAAGGCTGCCTCGACGAAGCCCGAAGGGCGAAGTCGGGCGTTGGCGTGCAATCGTCTCGGCTTCAACCCGCAGCAGTCACTGCGCACTCCGACAGCAGCTGAAGCCGGTCGGCATCCTTCGCTGCCGATTTCACTACCGCATCGAGCAGTCCGGGGAAACGGGCATCCAGATCCTCGCGGCGCAGCCGCATGAAGCGGTTGGTGCCCGCCACGCGCGTCTGCATCAGACCGGATTCCCGCAGCTTCGCGAAATGATAGGCGAGATTCGACTTGCCGCTGAGCGCATTGAAGTCGCCGCAACACAATTCGCTACTGACACCTTGCTGCTGGGCGAGCTGGTAGACGATCGCCAACCGGATCGGATCGCTCAGGCAATCCAGAACCATCGGCAGCTCGATCTGCTCGCGGGTGGGGTGGGGAGGCGTGCGGCTCATGGTCTGACGATCATAGCGAAATGGCCTCGATGTTCAATAGTTCTTGAACCAATTGACTCATGCACCGGTCCAATTGATAGTTCAATAAACATTGAACATGGGGATTTTCCGATGAGCGTATTCTGGTTGGCCCTGGCGGCCTTTGCGATCGGCACGGAAGGCTTTGTCATTGCAGGACTTTTGCCGGCGATCGCAACCGACCTGTCAATTTCCGTCTCCGCCGCCGGCCAATTGGTCACCGCCTACGCCCTCACCTATGCCGTGGGCTCGCCAATCCTGGCGGTGACGCTGAACAATATCGACCGCCGCACCGTGCTGGCCCTGGCGCTATCGACCTTCATCGCCGGAAACCTCGCGGCGATGGTGGCGTCCAATTACGGCCTGCTGCTGGCGTCGCGCATGCTGATGGCGCTGGGCTCCGGGCTGTGCATGCCGACCGCGCTGGCCGTATCCGTGGCCGTCGCCTCGCCGGAGCGGCGCGGCCGCGCGGTAGCGCTGGTCACGTCGGGACTCACGGTTGCGACCGTCATCGGCGTTCCCCTCGGCAATCTCGCCGGCAGCCTCTTCGGATGGCGTGCGACCTTTGCCATGGTCGCCCTGATCGGCGCCGTCGCGCTCGCCGGCCTCCTGCTCGGCCTGCCCCGCGGCCTGCCGCGCAACACGGCCTCGCTCGGCGAGCGGCTGGCGGTGGCGCGTCACAGCAATGTCCTGATCGCGCTCGTGATCACGATTTTGTGGGCGCTCGGCGGCTTCACAATGTTCACCTATTTCGCGGTCCCGCTGCGCGCGCTGGGCTTCGATGCCTCGCGCATCAGCCTCGCGCTCCTGGTGTTCGGCGCCGCCGCGGCGATCGGGAATATGCTCGGCGGCCTGTTGGCCGACCGGCTGGGCACCATCGTCACCGCGGCGCTCGGCCTGACCGGCATGGCCAGCGCGCTTTTCCTGCATTCGCTGGTGCTGAAATTCCTCCCCGGCCAGGCGCATTACGCGATCCTGGGCCCGATCTTCCTCCAGGGCCTTTCGGGCTGGGCGTTCTATCCGGCCCAGGTCGCCAGCATCATCCGGATCGACCCCAAGGCCTCGATGATTGCGCTCTCCCTCAACGCCTCGGCCATGTATCTCGGCTTCGCGATCGGCGGAGCCTTCGGAGGCGCCGTGCTTGCTTCATGGAGCCCGGCTGATCTCGGCTGGGTCGGCGGATTGAGCGTTTCGGCTGCCCTTCTGGTGCACCTCGCCCGTAGCTGGCAGGCCCGGCCAAAACCGGTCAAAATTGCCGGTTGATGGGCGTTTTTCGGGGTTTCGCCGCCCCGAAAACTGGTCTAAGACCCACCCGCGCGCAGGGGAGACCACCGCGCTCTCGGCCAAAGGGACGCGCAGCAAGCGCGCCCTTTTTTTGTGCCCAAATTCCACTTCGGCGAGAGTTGATGCCCAAACGTACAGACATCACCACCATCCTGATCATCGGCGCCGGTCCCATCGTGATCGGACAGGCCTGCGAGTTCGACTATTCGGGCACGCAGGCGGTGAAGACGCTGAAGGAAGAGGGCTACCGCATCGTCCTCGTCAATTCCAACCCGGCCACCATCATGACCGATCCGGAATTGGCCGATGCGACCTATATCGAGCCGATCACGCCGGAGATCGTCGCAAAGATCATCGAGAAGGAACGTCACGCCATCCCCGGCGGCTTCGCGCTGCTGCCGACCATGGGCGGACAGACCGCGCTGAACTGCGCGCTGTCGCTGCGCCGGCAGGGCACGCTCGAAAAGTTCGACGTCGAGATGATCGGCGCCACTGCGGACGCGATCGACAAGGCCGAGGACCGCCAGCTGTTCCGGGAGGCCATGACCAAGATCGGGCTTGAGACGCCGAAGTCGCGGCTCGCCAACGCCTCCGCCCTGAAGAAGTCCTTCCGCGACAAGTACCAAGCCGAACGCGCAAAGGCCTCGGGCGCGGCGCTCGCAGAGCTCGAGCAGCAGTGGATCCTCGGCGAAAGCGACCGCCGCAAGCGCTATCAGGAACATGCGCTCGGCCAGGCGCTGATGGCGCTGTCCGAGATCGGCCTGCCCGCGATCATCCGCCCCTCCTTTACCATGGGCGGCACCGGCGGCGGCATTGCCTACAACAAGGAAGAGTTCCTCGACATCATCGAGCGCGGCCTGGATGCGTCTCCCACCAACGAAGTGCTGATCGAAGAATCCGTGCTCGGCTGGAAAGAGTACGAGATGGAGGTGGTGCGCGACAAGAAAGACAATTGCATCATCGTCTGCTCGATCGAGAACCTCGATCCGATGGGCGTGCACACCGGCGATTCCATCACGGTGGCGCCGGCGCTGACGCTGACCGACAAGGAATACCAGATCATGCGCGACGCCTCGCTGGCGGTGCTGCGCGAGATCGGCGTCGAGACCGGCGGCTCCAACGTGCAGTTCGGCGTCAATCCCGAAGACGGCCGCATGGTCGTCATCGAGATGAACCCGCGCGTGTCGCGTTCCTCCGCTCTGGCTTCGAAAGCCACCGGCTTTCCGATCGCAAAGATCGCCGCCAAGCTTGCGGTCGGCTACACGCTCGACGAAATCGCCAACGACATCACCGGCGGCGCTACGCCGGCCTCGTTCGAGCCGACGATCGACTATGTCGTCACCAAGGTGCCGCGTTTCGCCTTCGAGAAATTCCCCGGCGCCTCCACCACGCTGACGACGTCGATGAAGTCGGTCGGCGAAGTCATGGCGATCGGCCGCACCTTCCAGGAAAGCCTTCAGAAGGCCTTGCGCGGGCTCGAGACCGGTCTCACCGGCCTCGACGAGATCGAGATCGAAGGTCTCGGCCGCGACGACGACAAGAACGCGATCCGCGCCGCGCTCGGCACGCCGACACCGAACCGGCTACTCCAGGTCGCCCAGGCGATGCGGCTCGGCTGGTCGGACGAGGAGATCTTCAATTCCTGCAAGATCGATCCGTGGTTCCTCAGCGAGATGCGCGGCATCGTCGACATGGAAGCGAAGGTCCGCAAGAGCGGCCTGCCGGGCAACGCGTTCGGCATGCGCACGCTCAAGGCCATGGGCTTCTCCGATGCCCGGCTTGCGATGATCGCGGAGACGACCGAGGCGGAGGTGACGGCGAAGCGCCACGCGCTCGGCGTCCGCCCGGTCTACAAGCGCATCGACACCTGCGCGGCCGAGTTCGCTTCGCCCACCGCCTACATGTACTCGACCTATGAGGCGCCGTTCGCGGGTGCGCCTGCGGACGAGAGCGCGCCGTCCGACAAGAAGAAGGTCATCATCCTCGGCGGCGGGCCGAACCGCATCGGCCAGGGCATCGAGTTCGACTATTGCTGCTGCCATGCCTGCTTCGCGCTGCATGACGCCGGCTACGAATCCATCATGGTCAATTGCAACCCGGAGACGGTGTCGACCGACTACGACACCGCCGACCGGCTCTATTTCGAGTCGCTCACCGCCGAGGACGTGCTGGAGATCATCGCGAAGGAGCGCACCAACGGCACGCTGCATGGCGTGATCGTGCAGTTCGGCGGCCAGACCCCGCTCAAGCTAGCGCGCGCGCTGGAAGCCGCCGAAGTGCCGATCCTCGGCACCTCGCCCGACGCTATCGACCTGGCTGAGGACCGCGACCGCTTCAAGCGGGTGCTCGACAAGCTGCGGCTGAAGCAGCCGAAGAACGGCATCGCCTATTCGGTCGAGCAGGCGAGGCTCGTCTGCACCGATCTCGGACTGCCGCTGGTGGTGCGCCCGTCCTACGTGCTCGGCGGCCGCGCGATGCAGATCATCCGCGAGGAGAACCAGCTCAACGATTACCTGCTCGGCACGCTGCCGGAGCTGGTGCCGTCCGACGTCAAGGCGCGCTACCCGAACGACAAGACGGGGCAGATCAACACTGTGCTCGGCAAGAACCCGCTGCTGTTTGACCGCTATCTCTCCGACGCAACCGAGATCGATGTCGATTGCCTCTGCGACGGCAAGGACACCTTCATCGTCGGCATCATGGAGCACATCGAGGAAGCCGGCATCCATTCCGGCGACAGCGCCTGCTCGCTGCCGCCGCATTCGCTCGATGCCAAGATGATCGAGGAACTGGAGCGGCAGACCCGCGAACTCGCGCTGGGCCTCGACGTCGTCGGTCTGATGAACGTGCAATACGCCATCAAGGACGGCGATATCTACGTGCTCGAAGTCAATCCGCGCGCCTCGCGCACGGTGCCCTTCGTCGCCAAGGTGGTCGGCACGCCGGTCGCGAAGATCGCGGCGCGCGTCATGGCCGGCGAAAAGCTCGCTGACTTCAAGTTGAAGAAGGCGGACTTCAAGCATGTCGGCGTCAAGGAATCGGTATTTCCGTTCGCCCGCTTCCCCGGTGTCGACACCGTGTTGGGTCCGGAGATGCGCTCGACCGGCGAGGTCATGGGTATCGACCGCTCCTTCGCGGTGGCGTTCGCCAAGAGTCAGCTCGGCGGCGGCACGCGGGTGCCGCGCAAGGGCACGGTGTTCGTCTCGGTTCGCGAGAGCGACAAGACGCGCATCGCCGAGGCCGTTCGCGAGCTGCATTCGCTCGGCTTCAAGGTGCTGGCGACATCGGGCACGGCGCGCTTCCTGACCGACCAGGGCATCCCGACCGAGAGGGTGAACAAAGTGCTGGAGGGCCGGCCGCACATCGTCGACGCCATCACCAATGGCGACGTCCAGCTCGTCTTCAACACCACCGAAGGCCCGCAGGCGCTCGCCGACAGCCGTTCTCTGCGGCGCGCGGCCCTCTTGCATAAAGTGCCGTATTACACCACTCTTTCCGGGGCCGTGGCGGCCGCGCAGGGCATCCACGCCTATCTGGGCGGGGACCTTGAGGTTCGGACCCTGCAGAGCTACTTTTCGGAAACCTGATCGCGAGCGGAAGGCCCACTTTCCGCTAAGTGACTGGCGATGAAGCCACAATGACCGGAGGAACTGTCCGGCCATTTGGTTGTTCAGTTCCGGCGCCAAGCCCATATGAACGTCCGGCGTCGAGCCCGGATAGACTGACGAATCAAGTTGCGTGCGCGCTGACATTTCGGGGCGCGCGCGACCGAAGGACGAGAGAAGAGATGGAAAAGGTACCGATGACAGCGAGCGGCTTTGCCGCGCTCGGGGAAGAATTGAAGAAGCGCCAGTCGGAGGACCGTCCGCGCATCATCGAGCATATCGCGGAGGCGCGCTCGCACGGCGACCTTTCGGAGAACGCGGAATATCACGCCGCGAAGGAAGAGCAGTCCCACAATGAAGGCCGCATCGCCGAGCTCGAGGACAAGCTCGCGCGCGCCGACATCATCGACATTTCCAAGCTGTCCGGCGACACCATCAAGTTCGGCGCCACCGTGACGCTGGTCGATGAGGACACTGAGAAAAAGAACGTGTGGCAGCTCGTCGGCGAGGTCGAGGCCGACGCCAAGAAGGGCCGCATCTCGATCACCTCACCGCTCGCACGCGCGCTGATCGGCAAGAAGAAGGGCGCCACCGTCGAGGTCAACGCACCCGGCGGCTCCAAGGCGTATGAGATCACCAAGGTGGAGTGGCGGTAGCGATTTGCCGTTGCGCGTGATTTGAAAAAGGCCGCGCACTGCGCGGCCTTTTTTGTTTCTGCATGTTGCTGGGAATGTGATGGGCTCGCGCCCTCACTCTCGTGTCCCGGACGCGCTGCAGCGTTCTTGCGCTGCTGCGCTGCGTCCGGGGCACGAGATCGTGCGAGCTACCTTCTTCCCCTCACGTCGAGCGGCACGGCCGCCTCGTATTTCGAGTTATGCAGCACGAGCGAGGTCCGCACGTTGCGGACGTGCGGGGCGGCGGTCAAATGGGTGACGAAATCCTGGAAGGTGGCCATGTCGGGTGCGACGCATTTCAGGATGAAATCGACTTCGCCCGACAGCATCCAGCACTCGCGCACCAGCGGCTCGGCACGGACGAACTCCTCGAAGGCGCGCAAATCAGCCTCGGCCTGGCTGGAGAGGTGCACTGCAGCAAACACCGTGACGTCGAAGCCGAGCTTTCGTGCGTCCAGGAGCCCGCGATAGCCGTGGATATACCCCTCCTCCTCCAAGGCCCGGACGCGGCGCAGGCAGGGCGGTGGCGAGATGCCGACGCGCCTGGCCAGCTCGACATTCGTGATTCGACCGTCGGCCTGAATCTCGGTGAGAATTTTCAGGTCGATCTCGTCTAGGTTCCGCGACACGTGATTGGAACTCCTGGCCTTTGCGGCGCTATTGGTGCGTTTATCGCAATCCTCATAGCGCAGACGGCCCGACCAGCGTAATTTTATTGCGCGTGCAGCGCAATCGACTTTTGTTCCTTGTTGGAAAAATCCGCCGACAGGGAATGCAATTCTTGCATAGCTCACCAGAAGGCTTAGATTAGCTCTGATATTTCAGCGCCTCCGCGAGGCCTCCCGGCACGTTCCGCGCCCGCGCTGCAATCCCCCGTGAAAGGCATCTGTCGAAATGTCCGCCGCTGTCCATGCAAAGGTCGTCATCATCGGCTCCGGCCCCGCCGGCTACACGGCGGCGATCTACGCCGCGCGCGCAATGCTCGAGCCGATTCTGATCCAGGGCATCCAGCCGGGCGGCCAGCTCACCATCACGACCGATGTCGAGAACTATCCGGGCTTCGCCGACGTGATCCAGGGCCCCTGGCTGATGGAGCAGATGGAGAAGCAGGCGCTGCATGTGGGCACCCAGATCAAAACCGATCTGGTGATCAAGCTCGACACCACGCAGCGGCCGTTCCGCCTCACCTGCGATAGCGGCGACGTCTATCTCGCCGAGACCGTGATCCTCGCCACCGGCGCCCAGGCGCGCTGGCTCGGCATCTCCTCCGAAGAAAACTTCAAGGGCTTTGGCGTCTCGGCCTGCGCCACCTGCGACGGCTTCTTCTACCGCGGCAAGGAAGTGGTCGTGGTCGGCGGCGGCAACACCGCCGTCGAGGAGGCGCTGTTCCTGACCAATTTCGCCTCGCAGGTGACTGTGGTTCACCGCCGCGACCATTTCCGCGCCGAGCGCATCCTGCAGGACCGCCTGTTCAAGCATCCCAAGATCAAGGTGGTCTGGGACAACGCCATCGACGAGATCTGCGGCGAAGGCAATCCGGGCAAGGTCACTCATGTCCGTCTCAAGAACGTCAAGTCCGGCGCGCTCACCGAGCACAAGGCCGACGGTGTCTTCATCGCTATCGGGCATGCGCCGGCGACCGAGCTGGTGAAAGACCAGGTCAAGCTCAAGCCGTCGGGCTATGTCGAGGTCGCCCCGAACTCGACCGCCACCTCGGTGCCCGGCCTGTTCGCCGCCGGCGACGTCGCCGACGAGACTTATCGTCAAGCGGTCACAGCGGCCGGGCCTCGGCTGCATGGCGGCTCTCGAAGCCGAACGTTTCTTGGCCCTGCGCGCCAGCGAGCGCGCGGCAGCGGAATAAAGATCATGGCACGAACACGCGACGGATTCACGGATATGGACTGGGACAAGCTGAAGGTGTTTCACGCGGCGGCGGAAGCGGGAAGCTTCACCCATGCCGGCGAGCAGCTCGGCCTGTCGCAATCGGCGGTGTCACGCCAGGTCTCGGCGCTGGAGCAGGAGCTCTCGGTCTCGCTGTTCCACCGCCACGCCCGCGGCCTGATCCTCACCGAACAGGGCGACCTCCTGTTCCGCACCGCGCATGACGTGTTCATGCAGCTGCAGGCGGCGCGCGCCAAACTGACCGACAGCCGCGAGCGGCCGAGCGGTGATCTCAAGATCACCACCACGCCCGGCGTCGGCATCAACTGGCTGATCCCGCGGCTCGGCGAATTCACCGCGCTCTATCCGGAAATCCGGATCTCGCTGATCGTCACCGACGAAGAGCTCGACCTCTCGATGCGCGAGGCCGACGTCGCGATCCGCACCCGCAAGCCGACGCAGCCGGATCTCATTCAGCGCAAGCTTTTCGCGATGGGCTTCCACGCCTATTGCTCGCCTGATTACATCAAGCGCTTCGGCACGCCGCGCACGCTGGAGGAGCTCGATTCCCACCGCATCATCACGCTCTCCGACGGCACCTTCGCGCCGCATCTTCAGAACCGCAACTGGCTGGTCGAAGCGGGACGCAACGGCTCGGGTCCGCGCGAAGCCTATTTCAGGGTCAACAACATCCTCGGCCTCGTCCGCGCCTGTCAGCAAGGCCTCGGCATCGCGGCGCTGCCGGACTATCTGATCGAAGAACAGAGCCGCCTCGTGCAGCTGTTCGGCGAATCGGATTCGATCCAGCTCGATACGTATTTTGTCTATCCGGAAGAACTGAAGACGGTCGCGCGTGTGCAGGTGTTCCGCGACTTCGTGGTGAGCAAGGCGCAGCGCTGGCCGTCCTAATTTCCGCATGACTGACATGCGGCCTCGGCTGTTGCTGCAGGCCGCTCGTCAAGCTCATACTGTTTGCACGCTGAGCCTTCGCGTTGCGCATTTGTCCCCCTCCTCCAGTGGCGCGGGAGTTCAGTAATCCCTCTTGGAAGGTGATTGTGTCGGCCTCACGTGGCCAATACCTTAAGCCGGGCTCGTTCGAGCCCGGCTTTTTTTTGACCTCTACGGCTTTCGCGTTCCGCGAGTGTTGACAGTTCCATGCGCACCCCGCATCATTTGCAAATGATCACGAAGTCGTGCGCAATTTCGTTCGAGGCAGCCGCCTCGAAAAAAGGCCCCCATCTGGGGACCTCGGATTTTTGCGCGCGCTAAACAAGCTTCGTCATCGCGAGCCAAACCCCGAAAACCCCGCCGCCTGGACGGGGTTTTTTCATGTGCCCTCGTCTCAGGTTTTCCCGAGAAGGAGATGGAACATGACCGGACTACAGGAACATTTGCACGGGCTCTGGCTGCCGCTGGTGACGCCGTTTCGCGACGGCGCTCTCGACGAAAGGTCGCTGCGGCGGCTGACACGGCATTACAGCGAACAGGCCGTTGACGGCTTCATCCTGGGGGCGACCTCCGGCGAAGGCATGACGCTGCGCGACGCCGAGCTCGAACGCCTCGTCGCCATCGTGCGCGACGGGATGACCACCGGCCCCAGCAGGCTTCCGATCTGCCTCGGACTATCAGGCGCTGACACGGCGCGGCTGAAGGACCGCCTCGATGAAACCGCGGACTGGCCGATCGACGGCTATCTGATCGCGAGTCCCTATTATGTGCGACCGTCGCAGCGCGGCGTGCTGGCGCATTTCGAGGCGCTCGCCGATCACGCCGCCTGGCCGCTCGCGCTCTACAACATCCCCTATCGCACCTCGGTCAACATCACCAACCAGACGCTGCTGCGGCTTGCCGAGCATCCGAACATCATCGGCCTGAAGGATTGCGGCGCGAGCCGCGAGCAATCCATCGCGCTGCTGCGCGACCGTCCCAAGAACTTTCGCGTGCTGACCGGCGAGGACGCGAACTATTTCGAGGCACTCAGCGACGGCGCCGACGGCGGCATCGTGCTGTCAGCCCATCTCGAGACCGCGACGTTTGCGGCTGTGTATGCCGAGCTGAAGCGCGGCAACCACGCTGCGGCGCTGGCGCGCTGGCAGGAGGTCGCGGAACTGACGCGCCTGTTGTTCACTGAACCCAGTCCCGCGCCGGCAAAGTACTGGCTGTGGCGCACGGGCCTCATCGACAGCCCCGAAGTGCGTCTGCCGATGGTCGAAGTCGGCAGCGAACTCGCCGCCCAGCTCGACCGCGAGATCGAGCGACGGATGCAAGTCGCGGCGTAGAGCTTCCTCTTTCGATCCACGCACGCTCGCCCTTCTCCCTTGCGGGAGAAGGGAAGACGCACCGTGGTTAACCACGCGCCAACGGCCTTCGCTGCTGCCGCATGGCGCATCCACGGCTCGTTTACGCAAACGCGCCTATCGTTTTCATTCACAGTCTTCAAAAGGGGGAATAACCGTGGGGCAACACATCCGCCCGCCGGCGGCAGATATATTCGCGTCCGCCGATCTGTTGCGCGGAATTCTGGTGGTGTCGTCGTTCGGCTTCTGGGCGGTGATGCTCGGCCTGATGCCGGTGCTGGTGTTTCGGGTCTGGCTCGCCTGACACGGAGCACGTCCGGATGGTTAATCCGTGGGTTAGACTTGTGTTCGAATGCGCGCGAGATTGCGACCCGGAATCTTAAAGCATCCCGCCTATCGTTCATGCCCATAAGCGAAGAAATCGCGGGGGCGTTTGTGAATAGTCATAACGAAGTGGCGTCGCATTACGACGCGGGACAGCAGGGTTTTACCACCGAGGACATTCTCTGGGCCGCCGGCATCTGGTCGGTGATCCTCACCCTGTCGCCGGTGATCGTATTCTACATGCTGATGGTGGCCTAGCTTTCATAGTGATCTCCGGAAACGCCAAAACGCGCGGAGATCCGCGCGTTTTTCGTCCGGGGAATGATTTATGGAAATTACGCCGCCTGCTTGTGCATTGCGCCGGAAGCCGACGCCGTGCCGCGAATAGCCTTCACCGAACGTTCGATCGCCGCCCACAGCCTTGCGATTTCCTGAGCCGCACGGCTCTCGGCCTGATATTCCCGCGCGCCTTCGCCGTGGCTCAGCGCCATCAGCAAATCCGAACGGTTGGTGATCTGGCCGCCCCACACCGGGGCCCGGAATTTTGCCAGCGCCTCGCGGGCGATGGTGACGATCGGGCTTTCGGACTCGTCGCGGCGCGCCGGCGCACCGTTGAGCACGACCGCGTAGGGCTTGCGGGCCGCACGGCACATCTGGATCGTTTCCTGCACCGCGTTGACGTCGAACACGCCGGGACGGGCGGGAATCACGACCATGGTGGCATTGCGGATGGCGTCGTCGACGACGGCCGACAGGTTCGGCGGCGTGTCGATCAACACCCATTCATAACCGTCGCGCTTGGCAGCGGAGACGATGCCGCTGACCGAGTTCACCGCGGACTTGATCGGCGGCTCGTTGGTGCCACGCAGCTTGTGCCACAGCGTGAGCGAGCCTTGCGGATCCGCATCGACGAGCAGGATCGGCTTGGTCGCCTTGATCTGCGCGGCGAGATGCGCGGCCAGGGTACTCTTGCCCGAGCCACCTTTACGCGATGCAAAAACAATAACGTTCATACCTCTGCCTCCAGATTGACCCCAGGCAGCGAAAATGAATCACCGCGGTGATTCGGGAAAGAAAAATTTATCGTAAGTTATGCTGGAGCCATGAAATAACAAAGCACGTTGGCTTTTGAGTCACACTGCTGCGTGCGACGGACAGCGACCAACTGCAGCGGACCGCCCTTCATCCCAGCAATCGTACGTTTTTTGAGCAGGCGGGCGGGAAAATGCGGAATGCAACCTCGCCGCGCAACCATTTCGCGACTCGTTTACATCCCGCGTGGCCGCAAGCGTCCGCAAGCGGAGGCGAACAAAAGGAGTCCGATGGCTGGTGTGGGGCTGATGACCCGGCCATTTTGACTCAAGGCCGTCGAACGAGGGACCGGAAACGCAAATGCCCGGGACTTCAAACGCAGTGAGCGCTTTGCCCGGGCATGATCGCGTTTCAAAAAGGGAACGCGGTGCCGCGCCCTCAGCTTTCGCTGGATTTCTTCTTCTTGGCCACCTTCGGCGCCGGCTTGGTGGTCTTCTTCGCGGCTTTGGGCGCGATGCTGGTCGGCTTGCCGGCGCGGGGCGCGGCCGCCATGCCGGGCTCCCGTCCAGGCCGGAAGAACGCCCGGCACTGCGGCGAGAGCTGCGACTTCTTCTGGATCATGCAGGCGGTGATGGCGTCGACGTTCGGAACGAAGTCGCCGCACAGCCGCATCGCATCCGGCGTGCAGGCCTGCTGCTCCTCCTGGGAGTAGGCAAAGCCTGCACCCGGGTGGATCAGGACGGCCAGGGCGATCCCCGAGATCGCCGCAGCCATGTATTTCATCATGGATGTCTTAAAGCGGAACGCCGGCATTGATCCCCCAAAATGTCGAGTCGGACGGAATAGTGGGTGAATGGGCGTTCGTTGGCAACCGAGCGGAGATGCGAAAGCCGGGACGTGTGCGGTCTCGGCAACAGGATGGCCTCGCGAACAAAAACGCGAAAACAACCCCATGCACAGTAGCCAAGTCACGGCGATTGCTGGCATTTCAAATCTTAGGATTTAGCGAAATGCAGTTTGACTTGTCGGGCAAAACAGGGGCATCATGTCATCATCACAGCATGTGCGTGGGGTGGTCGGCTTGCTCCTGCGCTGGTCGAAAGCGGGAGCGGATTGCATGGAGCGAAATGAGGCGGACCTGCCGCTGTCGGGCGTGACGGTCGTCTCGCTCGAGCAGGCGATTGCGGCTCCTCTGGCCAGCCGGCATCTTGCGGACTGGGGCGCGCGGGTCATCAAGATCGAGCGGCCGGGCGACGGCGATTTCTGCCGCGACTACGATCACGTGATGAACGGGATGTCGAGCCAGTTCGTCTGGACCAACAGGTCGAAGGAGAGCCTCGCCATCGACATCAAAAGTCCGGACGGCCAGAAGGTGCTCGACGCCTTGCTGCCGCAGGCCGACGTCTTCATTCAGAACCTGGCGCCCGGCGCGGCGGAGCGGCTGGGCCTCGATGCCGCATCGCTCGTGCGGAAATTTCCCCGGATCATCGCCTGCGACGTTTCGGGCTATGGTGCGGGCGGACCCTACAGCAACAAGAAGGCTTACGATCTCCTGGTCCAGTGCGAGGCCGGCGTCCTCGCCATCAACGGCACCGAGGCGGAGCCTGCGAAGGTCGGACTTTCGGTGGTCGACATCGCCACCGGCATGTACATCCTCAACGGCGTGCTGATGGCGCTGTATCGCCGCGAGCGGACCGGCAAGGGCACCGCCTTCCAGGCCTCGCTGTTCGATTCCATCACGGACTGGATGAGCTATCCCGCCTTCTACACCCAGAGTGCGGGCCGGCCTCTGCCGCGAACCGGGGCAAAGCATGCAACGATAGCGCCGTATGGCCCTTTCCGCGTCGGAGACGGCAACACGATCTTCTTCGGCATCCAAAACGACCGGGAATGGCGATCGCTGTGCGCCATTGTCCTTGGCGATGCGGCATTTGCCGACCACCCCCGCTTCCGCACCAATCCGCTGCGCATGCAGAACAGGGACGATCTGCAAACACATATCGAGCAGCGTTTTGCAGCGATGACCAGTGAAGAGGTGCTGCGGCTGCTCGACGAGGCCTCGATCGCCAACGCGCACCTGAATTCGGTCGAGGCTTTCCTGGAGCACGAGCAGCTCCGCTCCCGCTCCCGGGTGCAAACGGTTGGCTCACCGTGCGGACCGGTGATGAGCTTCCTGCCGGCTCTCACCATTCCAGGTCTGTCGCCCCGGATGGATCCGGTGCCTGGCCTCGGGCAGCACAACCAATCCATCCTCAGCGAACTCGGTCTCGCAAAGGAGACATGACGATGGCCCCTCAGCGGCCGACGCGGGTCTATCTGGCCGTTCCCGCGCATCGCTCCCGTCTCGTCGCCAAGGCAGCTGCCTCGGCCGCGGATGCGGTGTTCATGGACCTCGAGGACGCCGTGCCGCCGTCCGAGAAGAGTGCGGCGCTGGAGGAAGCTGCGCGGTCGCTGTCCTCCCTGGATTGGGGCAACAAGATCGTCGCTGTCAGGATCAACGCCGTCGACAGCGCCTTCATCGCGCAGGAAATCCGCGAGCTCGCTGCGCTCCCCAGGCTGAATTCGGTGATCGTGCCGAAGGCGGAGCGCGCGAGCGACATCGCCGCCATTGCCGATCAGCTGCGCACGGCAGCGCCCGGTCGCCCTTCGCCTGTGACGCTTGAACTGCTGATCGAGACCGCGCTGGGTGTCGTCAATGTCGACGCGCTCGCCGCTTCGCACCAAAGCGTCGCCGCCCTTCATCTCGGTGTCGGGGATTTCGCCGCCTCGATCGGCGCCCGCTCCTCGGAAATCGGCGCGTCGCCGGACGGCTACCGGCACGTAGGCTCCGCCCAGAGCGGCTATGCCTCCGCCCCGCTCGATCTGTTCGCCTATCCGATGATGCGCCTGCTGGTGGCCTCGCGCGCGTTCGGCCTGCGCGCCATCGACGGTCCGTGCGGCGCGTTCCGGGATGCCAGATTGACTGAAAGCAGCGCGCTCAAGGCCGCGGCGATGGGTTTTGACGGCAAGCAGGTGATCCATCCCGACCAGATCGAACCGACGCTGCGGGCGTTCGTCCCGTCCGACACCGAACTGGCGCACGCGCGGCGGGTCGTCGAGGCCATGGAGCAGGCCGAGGCGCAGGGCCAGGGAGCGGTGACACTCGACGGCAAGATGATCGACTATGCCAATGTGCGGATGGCGCGCAGGATCATCGAGATGGGGTCGTAGCGCCGCATGGCCACGATGTTGATCGTCGCGCCGGTGTTTGCGCTGATCGCGGCCGGCTATGCCGCGGTGCTGTTTCGCTTCGTCTCCGAGACCGCGCACAAGGGCATCTCCGAATTCGCCTTCAGCATCGCCATCCCCGCGCTGCTGTTCCGCACCATCGTGGTGTCGGAATTTTCCGGCGTCAGCCCGTGGCGGATGTGGGGCGCCTATTACGGCGCGCTCGCGCTCACCTGGATCGCGGCGCTGGCGCTCTCGGCGCTGCTGCGGAAGCGGCGCGAGGATCGCGAGGACGGGGTCGTGTTCGCGATCGGCTCGGTCTACGGCAACATCGTGATGCTCGGCATTCCCCTGACGCTCTCAGCGCTGGGTAACGAGGCCGCGGGCCCGATGGCGCTGATCCTGTCGGTGAACACGCCGCTGCTCTGGCTCTGCGGCACGCTGCAGATGGAGCTGGTCGACCGCAAGCAGACCGCCTCGGCCGCGTCGCTGATCGTGCCGGTGCTGCTGGATCTCTCCCGCACCCCGATCATGCTCGCGATCGGCCTCGGCCTGCTCTGGCGCTTGACCGGCCTCGGTCTTCATCCCGTCGTGGACAGGACCGTCGAGCTGCTGGCGCAGGCGGGATCGCCGGCCGCGCTGATCGCGCTCGGCATCAATCTGTTCCGGTTCGAGGTCAAGGGCGAGAAGCTCGGCATTCTCGCCATGAGCGCACTCAAGCTGCTGGCGATGCCGGCCGCCGCGTTCGTATTCGCAAAGCTGCTCGACCTGCCGCCGCTCGCGGCCGGCGTGGTCGTGCTGTTCGCGGCGATGCCGACCGGCGCCAACGCGTATATTTTTGCAGTCCAGTATCAGCGGCTGGTGAACCCGGTGTCGGGCGCGGTGGCGCTGGGGACGCTGCTGGCGGCGGTGACGTTGCCGGTGGTGGTGTGGGTGGTGGCGGGGTGAGGTAGCACTTACGAGGCCCTCCTGGCGACTTCAGCCGGGATACCCGGAAAATAGGCCTCCTTCTGGGGTCGGAAAATCATCACCAATCGAATACTTATATGTATTCATAAGTTTACATTTTGGATATATATAACTATTCGGAGTTCTCCTATTTGAATACATATAAGTATTCGAAATGAACCTCTATGTATACGGATGACTTGCCAAATGAGCGTCAAAACCATCGTTCAGCAGCAGTACCGCAACATCGTCGACACGGCCGCCGCAAGCGCTGCCAGTCTGAAAGCACCGCCGGAAGGCTGGCTGCGCACGGTCCGCAGCGCGCTGGGTATGTCGGGGGCCGACGTCGCAAAGAAAATGGGCGTCACCCGCGCACGCGTCACCACGGCAGAACGTGCGGAACTCACGGGCGGCATCACCCTGAAATCAATGCAAGCCACAGCAGAGGCGATGGGGTGCCGCTTCGTCTACGCGATCATTCCGGCCTCAGGACAGGTCGAGGATCTCATTACGGCTCAGGCTCGAAAAAAGGCCATGGCAATCGTCGGCACGGCCAGCAAGCACATGGCCCTCGAAAACCAGAAACTGCCGGACGACAAAATTGCTCAGGAAGTCGAACGTCTCACCCGTGAGATCGCGCTGGAAATGCCTTCGAATTTCTGGAGCGATCAATGATCGATCTCTGGTATCCCGAGGGAGCGACGCCGCTCGACCCAAACGAGCTTGGCGGGCTGAAGCATACGGGCCCCTTTGGAAGAGCCTTATAATCCAAATTGAAGATCGTTCTGCCGGTCTGGCGGAAGTGCTCGAAATCAGCAAAATTGAGCAGCTTGAAGAGTTTCAGGGTGTGACAATGATTAGTCGCACCTAGAAAATAGATGATCGCATTGATTAGCTTTTCCCGGTCGCGCGAAACAAACATGGCTCTGATCAGGCGGGAGGGAAGGTAAGCAGGGGCATCATTGCATTGGTCGAGCTCTCTTGCCTGTAATTTCGACGCAACACGTAAAAAATTGTTCCGTGAACAAATAGTGAACAATCATGCTATGTCAAGATGCGGTGTTACACCTGAGGCTCCGCCAATCCGCTTCAGAATTCAAAGTTTCGGTGGGCTGCCAAGTGCTTCAACTTTGGTACAGTTGGGTGGGCTCGAACCACCGACCTCCTGTTCCACAGACAGGCGCTCTAACCAACTGAGCTACAACTGCATCCTTGCGAGCCGCGCCTCTGGGCGCCCTGAAAGGGCCGTGACCTAAGGGGGCTGGACGGGGCGGAAACTAGGTGCAACGGGCGTTTTTGGCAAGGCCGCAAGACGCCCAAATCGTCCGCTCGGCGACGTTATTTCCAAAGCAAAACCCGGGCTCTAGGCCCGGGTTTCTTAACTCAAACGACCCAATCCGCTTAGGCGGCGGGCGTGTAGAGCTTCGCGGCGCTGGCCTTGATCGGCTCGGCGGTCGCCGCGGCGACGCGCTGGGTCAGCTCGACCAGCTCCTTGGCCTGGGACTGGAAGGTCTCGAGCTGGGTGCGGGTGTGGCCGGTCCACAGCTGCAGCGCTTCGGCCGGCGACTTGAGGCTGAACAGCTGCTGGGCGAAGTCGAGCTGGGCGCTGGTGTTGGCCTTCATGAACTCCACCAGCTTGGCGGTGTACTCGCTCGCGCCCTTGTTGGCGGAGGTGAACACGGCCTCGACGGTGCCGTTGTGGGTCTCGGCGGCGTCCTTGAACTTGGCGTAGCTCTCGCGGGCCTGCGACACGCCCTTTTCGGCGAACGCACGCATCTGCTCGGGGACCTCGAACGGAATGATCGAGGCAGAAAACGGATCAGTCGCACCTGTCATGGTTATCCCTCACACTAATGAAAAAACGGAGTGAGCCTTCCGGCCGCGCCCGCCGGCCAACCGGGGCCATGTGTTGGCGGGTACCAAGACTGGAAACGCGAAACGAATGATGGCTCGCCCAGCGCCCGGACCATGCCTGCCTAAGATGTCAACATTGTGCAACGCAACGGGTTGGGAGGGTGCATTGCAAAATTTAATCTCGGTAAAGATGAGGTTCCCGGACGGGGGAACCCTCGGTTGAGGTATTTGGGCGGCAATTTGAGCGCGCGCCTCGTCCTTCGAGACGACCGCTGCGCGGTCTCCTCAGGATGAGGCTGGGCGGCGTCGGCGCCCGAGGAACCCGCCAAAAAGCGGGCGTCGCGAAGGATGGGGATGCAACCGCGCTGCGGCTTGCGGGGTCAGCCACATTAAGGTTATCGCGGCTTTGGGCCGCCGCTAGGGACCGGCGCCGTGGACCTGCCCGCGCCGGCGCGCGATACTAACCCTTTCTTAAGGCTGTCATTCCCGGCAGCCTTGCACCTTGATGCTGACAAGCGAGACGCGAAGCCGGTCGGATGACGAGTTCGGATTTCCAGTTGCGAGGTGTGGGCGATCCCCGGCTGGCCGTGCACGCGACCTCCCCGCTGCCCGCCTGGCTCTGGTCGACCGACGGCACGCGCGTGCTCTGGGCCAATCCGGTCGGCGCAAAGCTGTTTGGCGCGGCACATAGCGCCGCGCTCGCGGACAGGACTTTCGGCCCCGCTGACAGCCACCGCCGCCAGGTCGTCCGGCTTGCCGGCCGGCTGCCTCCGAACGGAGCCATCCGGCTCGAACGGCTGCGCGGCTTCGGCGCGCGGCTCGGCACGCTGATGACCTGCGCCTGCGCGCGGCTCGACTTCGCCGACGGCGGCCGCGCGGTCCTCGTCACCGCGATGGACCCCGGCTTGCACACCATGCCGCTGGTCGAGCGCCTGCTTCGTCTCGTCGATAACGCCAAGGTGCCGATGGCGGCGTTCGCGCCCGACGGCCTGTTCGTCGGCGCCAGCGAGACCGCCCGTCCCCTGCTCGGCTTCCGCGATCTCACTGATGCCGGCCTCGACCAGGCGCGCAGCGATGCGCTTCGCCAGGGCCGCGCCGAGACGCCGATCGGCATCGGCCAGATGGTGCTGCAACGGGTCGGCAGCGGGGCCGATGTCGGCCTGGTCGCGCTGATCGAGCCTGCCGTGCAGGTGGCTGCGACGGCGGAGGCGGATGCTGCGCCTGAAGCCAAAGAAGACATCGCGCGCGAGGAGATCGCTCAGCCCGAGGCTGCGCCGCCCGCGCCTCCAGCCGCCGTGCCGGAGCATGCACAACCCGCGCTGCCGAACGAGGCTCCATCCGAATTCGCGCTGTTCGACGCCTTTGCCGAGCCGGTCGAAGCGCCGGAAGCAACCGGGACGAACGCGCACGAACCGCCTTTGAGCGAGCCGACGACAGAGATCGCCACGATCCAGGAAGCGGTCGAGGAAGCCGTCGCCGAAGCCGCGTGCAAGACTCCGGTTGAAAACGCGCCAGAGGCCATCGTGTCGCCGCAGGCCGCGCCGATCACGTCACACATGGTCGAGCCGCCATCGGGCCACGAAGAGCCGCCCGCACCGCGTCAGCATCCGCTGCGCTTTCTCTGGCAGATGGATGCAGAGGGCCGCTTTGTGCTCGCAACCAGCGAGTTCATCCACCTGATCGGCGCGCACACGGCCGCCGGCTTCGGCCGCCCGTGGCGCGAGATCGCCGACGCATTTGCGCTCGATCCTGAAAGCCGCGTGGCGCAGGCGCTCGCAAGCGAGGACACCTGGGCCGGGATCACCGTGAACTGGCCGGCCGATGGCGGCGAGCATCTGCCGGTCGAGCTTGCAGGGCTGCCCATCTATGACGGCGCGCGCAATTTCGCGGGCTTCAAGGGATTTGGCGTCTGCCGCGATGTCGACGGCCTTAACCGGCTCGAGGCGCTCAGGCGTTTCGAACTGTTGGCCGAACCGCCGGCGCCGCAAAGCCTGTCCGCCGACGTGGTCGAGCCCGAGCCCGAAGCCAAGTCTGAACCGGAGGCACCGCCGCCGCCGATCGAGCCGCCTGAGCCTGAATCTGAACTGCCCCAACCCACAACCGCAGCGAATTCAAACCCAACCGATCCGGAAACGCCAGTGGAAACGCCTCCCAATGTCCTGCCGTTCCGAGCGCCCGGCGACACCAGATCGCCGACGCTGACGCCGGTCGAGAACAGCGCGTTCAACGAGCTGGCCCGGCAATTGTCCGAGCGCCTCGAACGCGACAAGGAAACCATCGCGGCTTCATCCGAGCCGCCGGCGGCAGAGATCAAGCCCGAACCGCCGACGCCGGAGACGGAAGCCCCGCACGCACCGGCCGAATGGTTGAACGAACCCGCGCCGCCCGCGCACGGCCACAGCACGCGCGACCGCGCGCTGCTCGACCTGCTGCCGACGGGCATCTTGATCTATCGGCTCGACCGCCTGCTCTACGCCAACCCCGCCTTCCTCGCGCGCATGGGCTATGCCGGCCTGAGCGCACTGGAGAACGCCGGCGGGCTCGATGCGCTTTATGTCGAGCCGGGCGTGTCCGCGGCCAGCAGCACGTCGCAAGGCGGCACGCCTGTTACGATCAGCGCGACGCTCGCCAATGGCGAAGCGCCGCTTCCAACCACCGAGGCGCATCTGCACACGATCGACTGGGACGGCGAGAGCGCGCACGCGCTGATCTGCGCGCTGCCCAATCCTGCCGCTGTCGTGGGCTGCACCTGTTGCCGCCTCGCCTGTCGTCGTCGAGACCATCGTCCCGGAGTCCTTCCTCTTCGCGCCCGAGCCCGAGGCCGGCGATGCGGCCGCGGAAGATCTCGCCGCGATCCTCGACACCACGGCCGAGGGCATCGTCATGTTCGACGCCGAGGGCAACATCCACGCCTGCAACCGCAGCGCCGAGGCGTTGTTCGGCTATGACGGCGAGACGCTGATGCAGCAGAATCTGGTGACGCTGTTTGCACCGGAGAGCCAGCATGTCGTGATCGACTATCTCGAAAACCTCAAGAGCCAGGACATCGCGAGCCTGCTCGACCACGGCCGCGAGGTGCTGGGGCGCGAAAAGAAGGGCGGCGTCATTCCGCTCGCGATGATCATGGGCCGCACCAGGCCCGACGGCCCGAACTTCTTCGCCGTGTTCCGCGACCTCTCGCACAGCAAGCAGGGCGAGAGCGAGCTGACGCAGGCCCGCCGCCTCGTCGACGGTGCGGCGAATGCCAAGGCCGACATGCTGGCGCGGATCAGCCACGAGATCCGCACGCCGCTCAACGCCATCATCGGCTTTTCCGAGGTGATGATCTCCGAACGTTTCGGCACGCTCGGCAACGAGCGCTACGGCGAGTACATGAAGGACATCCGCGCCTCCGGCGAGCGCGTGATCGCCATCATCGACGATCTGCTCGAGCTGTCGCGGATCGAGACCGGCAAGCTCGACCTCAACTTCGCCAACCTCAACCTCAATGATCTCGTCGAAGCCTGCGTGGTCGTGATGCAGCCGCAGGCCAATCGCGAGCGCATCATCATCCGCACCTCGCTCGGCCATGCGCTGCCGCAGGTGAGCGTGGATGCGCGCGCGATGCGGCAGATCACCATGAATCTGATCTCGAACTCGATCCGGCTTGCCAGCGCCGGCGGCCAGGTCATCGTCTCGACGGCGCTGTCCGACCACGGCGAGGTCGCCCTTCGCATCCGCGACACCGGTCATGGCCTTAGCGAGCGCGAAGTCGCCGCCGCGATGGAGCCGTTCCGCACCCCGCCACCTGGCGACGCCGAAGACAATTCGGCGCTCAGCCTGTCGCTGACCAAAGCCCTGGTCGAAGCCAACCGCGCCCGGTTCAACATCAAGAGCGCGGCGAACTCCGGCTCGCTGATCGAGGTGGTGTTCGCACCGGCGCTGGCGAAGGCGTGAACGGCGTAGTCCGCCTGAGCGAAGCGACACCCGTGAAAGGTCCCGCATATCGCTCCGCTCATGCGGGCTACGCAGATGCGCGCGCCGCGGATTCACCGAACCATCGCGATGCGGCCTGAGCAGCTTCCTTCTCGTCGGCCGCACCGTCACTGGCCCACGCGACAAAACCATCGGGGCGCACCAGCACGGCGCTCAGGCCCAGCCGATCCCTGACGTCATCAGCGACGTAATCGATCCGACCACTCCAGCGGCTCGCAAGCGCTTGAAGCGGTGATCGAGCGTCAAAATCCAGCAATAGACCTTTCGCCGTCCGGAGGCGTTCTCCGACCGTCGTTCCATCGAACAATTCGAAATCGGGAACACTGCGGCCCACAAGCGGATGGCCGCCGCCGAGATCGTAGCGGAGCGAAACGCCGCGCACGCGTTCGGCGAAATAGCTCGCACCGTCCCGGGTCGCGATCAGATCGCGCATGATGGCCTGGAGCGCGCGCGTGCTCGGCGTCGGCCGCATGATCGCGACCTGCGCGCGCGACCAGTCGAGGATCTGCGCGCCGACCGGATGCCGCTCGCGCGAATAGGTGTCGAGGAGGTCGGCGGGCGCATCTCCGCGGATCGCAGCCGTCAGCTTCCAACCGAGATTCATCGCATCGCCGAGACCGAGATTGAGGCCTTGGCCGCCGAGCGGCGAGTGGATGTGGGCGGCGTCGCCGGCCAGGAGCACGCGCCCCTTGCGATATGTCGTGGCCTGATAGGCCCGATCCGTCCAGGTGGCGGCAAGCCGAAGCGCTGTGATGGTGACGTCCGTGCAGGAGACTCGTCGCAGGACCTTCTGCACATGCTCGGGTGTGATCGGCTCGGTCCGGTGGAAGGCACCACCGTCGAAATCGACCATCGCGATCGTCCCTCGCTGCGCAAAGGTATACACGCCCGTCGGCGTGTAGTTGCGGCCCGGGCTTAGCTTGTCCGGATCGGCCAGCTCGACTTCGACGGAATAGCCTGTGAATTCGGGGTCGGTGCCGACGAAGTCGAAGCCTCTCATCTTCCGCACCGTGCTGCGGCCGCCGTCGCAACCGACGAGCCAGCGTCCCCGGAAGGTCTCGCCGGCCGCCTGCACCATTACGTCTTCGTCTGAAGCGGCAACGGCATCGACGCCGAAGCCGCGCCGGATTTCGACGCCCAGGCGGGATGCGCGCGCGGCCAGAACGGATTCGAGAGTTTCCATATCGACCGCGACGCCGGCATCGGCCGGCGTCGGCAGACGCCAGGGCCACTTCGCAACATCGATGTTGTCCTGATAGAACTGGATGCCGGCGAAATGACCTGCGGGCCGTCGGGTCTGCTGCATCCAATGGGCAGCGGACTTGATGGCGCCTGAGGCAAGGTGCTGCGCGGCCACGATATCGTCCAGCAAGCCACGCCGGTGGAACGCCTCGAGCGTGGGGATCGAAAGGCCGCGCAGGCCGAACGGGAGTTGCTTCAGCGCCGAATGCGGGTCTTGCGATTGCTCCAGCACCAGGACCTGGAGACCGGCGAGCCGCAACTCGCACGCGAGAAACAGGCCGACTGGGCCGGCACCCGCAACGACGACGTCGTATGGACTAGAGGATTGCAGATTCGAGGATTGAGTTTGCATGAGACGCTCCTGTGGTCGATGTTCGACCGGAGCGTTCCCTGGGCTTCGAGAATCACACGGACGAACGATGGGGCGCCTTGGCGGCGTCCGATGTTCGTCGTGGGGATCTCGTGCACAAGGCCAAAGACCAGAGCTTTCGTTACCGAAAGGACTTGGGCTCACCAGACCAAGTCTGCCTTTTCCGACACGAGCTATATAGTTTCGTGGCGATCGACGCGCAACGAAAAAGGCACCACGCTTGCGGCGCCGTGCCCTTCGCATTCATATCGCTTGATCTCAGCTATAGATCTCGAACAGGCCCGCGCCGCCCTGGCCGCCGCCGATGCACATCGTCACGACGCCCCACTTGGCCTTGCGGCGGGCGCCTTCCTGCAGCAGGTGGCCGGTGAGCCGGGCGCCGGTCATGCCGAAGGGATGGCCGATCGCGATCGAGCCGCCGTTGACGTTGTACTTGGCGGGATCGATGCCGAGCTTGTCGCGGGAGTAGAGGCACTGGCTGGCGAACGCCTCGTTGAGCTCCCACAGATCAATGTCGTCGATCTTCAGGCCGGTGCGCTTGAGCAGTTTCGGAATCGCGAACACCGGGCCGATGCCCATCTCGTCGGGCTCGCAGCCGGCGGTCGCCCAGGCGACGAAGCGGCCGAGCGGCTTCAGGCCGCGCTTCTCCGCGTCCTTGGCTTCCATCAGCACCACGGCGGCGGCGCCGTCCGAGAGCTGGCTGGCATTGCCGGCGGTGACGGACTTGCCGGGGCCCTTCACCGGCTCGAGCTTGGCGAGACCTTCCAGCGTGGTCTCGGGGCGATTGCACTCGTCGCGATCGACGACGTAGTCGACGATGCTCTCCGCCTTGGTCTGCTTGTCGACGACCTTCATCCTGGTCTTCATCGGGACGATCTCGTCCTTGTATTTTCCCGCCTGCTGGGACGCCGCCATGCGGCGCTGCGATTCCAGCGAGAACTCGTCCTGGTATTCGCGGCTGAGCTTGTAGCGCTCGGCGACGATGTCGGCGGTGTCGATCATCGCCATGAAGATGTCAGGCGCGACCTTGAGCAATTCCGGATCGATCGTCTCCTTCGGCGTCCCGCCGCCCGGCATCGAGATGCTCTCGACGCCGCCGGCGACGATGCAATCGGCGCCGTCGGAGCGGATCGAGTTGGCGGCCATCGCGATGGTCTGCAGCCCCGACGAGCAGAAGCGGTTCACCGAGACGCCGGCGGTGGTCGTCGGCAGGCCGGCGAGCAGCGCGGCCTGGCGGCCGATGTTCGGCGCGCCATGGGCGCAATTGCCGAGATAGCAATCCTCGACATAGTCCTTCTCGACACCGGCGCGGTTCACCGCGTGCTGGATGGCGTGGGCCGCCAGCGACATCGGCGGCGTGATGTTGAACCCGCCGCGGCCGGATTTTGCGAGGCCCGTGCGCGCATAGGAAACGATGACGGCTTCACGCATTGTCTTCTCCCTTTTCGAACGATGGTACGGAGCGTCCTGGGCGCCATTGGTACACAAAGTTTGCAGGCGGCGGGGAAATTACTGGGGCCTACCAGCCAAACAAAACGCCGCCCTCGCGAGAGGGCGGCGTTGTTCCGCTGGTCGGAATATGTGGGCGTATCAGAACGTCAGCGCCTTGACCTGCTTGACCTGCGGCAGGGCCTGCACCTTTGCGAGCAGATCGGTGCCGGCACCGCGCCGTCGACTTCGACCAGCGCGATGGCATCGCCGCCCTGCTCGACACGGCCGAGATGGAAGGTCGCGATGTTGATCTTGGCGTCGCCGAGAAGCCCTGCGAACTTGCCGATGAAGCCCGGCTTGTCCTCGTTGGTGACGTAGATCATCGACTTGCCGAACTCGGCGTCGACGCGGATGCCCTTGATGTCGACGAGGCGCGGCTTGCCGTCGTGATAGACGGTGCCGGAGACCGAGCGCTCCTGGCGTTCGGTCGCGACCGTCACGGTGATCAGGCTCTCATAGTCGCTCTGCGCGGCGCGCACGATCTCGTCGACCACCATGCCGCGCTCCTTGGCGACGACGGGCGCGGACACGACGTTGACCTCGCCCAGCATCGGCCGCAGCAGGCCCGACAATACCGCAGAGGTGATCGCCTTGATCTTCATCTCGGCGACGTGGCCTTCATAGGTGATCTCGACCTTGAGGATGCCGGTCTCGGTGAGCTGGCCGGCAAACGAGCCGAGCTTCTCGGCGAGCGTGATGAACGGCTTCAGCTTCGGCGCCTCTTCCGCGGTGATCGAGGGGAAGTTGACGGCATTCGAGATCGCGCCGGTCAGCAGGTAATCCGACATCTGCTCGGCGACCTGGAGCGCGACGTTCTCCTGCGCTTCGGTGGTGGACGCGCCGAGATGCGGCGTGCAGATCACGTTGGGGTGACCGAACAGCACGTTCGCAGTGGCGGGCTCCTCGACGAAGACGTCGAAGGCGGCGCCCGCGATATGCTTGGAATTCAAGGCGTCGACCACGGCCTGCTCGTCGACGAGGCCGCCGCGGGCGCAGTTGATCAGGCGCACGCCCTTCTTCATCCTGGCGATCGCGGCAGCATCGATGATGTTCTTGGTCTTCTCGGTCAGCGGCGTATGCAGCGTGATGAAATCGGCGCGCTTCAGGAGATCGTCGAGATCGACCTTCTCGACCCCGATGTCCCTGGCGCGCTCCGGCGACAGGAACGGATCGAACGCGATCACCTTCATGCGCAGGCCGAGCGCGCGGTCGGCGACGATCGAGCCGATGTTGCCGCAGCCGACGACGCCGAGCACCTTGCCGGTGATCTCGACACCCATGAAGCGATTCTTTTCCCACTTGCCGGCCTGGGTCGAAGCGTCCGCCTGCGGAATCTCGCGCGCCAGCGCCAGCATCAGGGTGATGGCGTGCTCGGCGGTCGTGATCGAATTGCCGAACGGCGTGTTCATCACGATGATGCCCTTGGCCGTGGCGGCGGGAATCTCGACGTTGTCGACGCCGATCCCGGCGCGGCCGATTACCTTGAGGTTGGTGGCCTTCTCGAGGATCTTGGCGGTCGCTTTCGTCGCGGAGCGGATCGCAAGGCCGTCGTAATTGCCGATGATCTCGGCGAGCTTGTCCTTGTCCTTGCCGAGATTGGGCTGGAAATCGACCTCAACGCCGCGGTCTTTGAAAATCTGCACGGCTGCGGGAGAGAGCGCATCGGAAATGAGAACTTTGGGTTTAGTCATGGGGATAATCCTCTACCTTCCCTGAAACCAGGGCGGCCGTCGACCGGAATAAGTTGATGTCTCGGAGCGGTTTCTTCTCCCTCTCCCCGTTCGTTCGGGGAGAGGCTAAGAAAGAAAGCTCACGCCGCCTTGGCGAGCGCGGCCTTGGTCTCGGCAAAAGCCCAGTCGATCCACTGCGTCAGCAGCGCGACATCACTGGCCTCGACGGTCGCACCACACCAGATGCGCAGGCCGGCGGGCGCATCGCGGTAGTACGCGAAGTCGTAGCCCGCGCCTTCCTTCTCGACCAGCGCCACCAGCTTCTTGGAGAAGTCAGCCTGCGCGTCCTCGGAGAGCGAGGTGATCGCGTGATCGGTGAACTTCAGGCACACCGAAGTGTTGGAGCGGATCGCGGCGTCCTTGGCGAGGAAGTCGATCCACGGCGTCTTCGCCTTCCAGTCGGCGAGCACCTTGGTGTTGGCGTCGGCGCGCGCGATCAGCGCCTTCAGGCCGCCGATCGACTTGCCCCAGTTCAGCGCGTCGAGATAATCCTCGACGCAGAGCATCGACGGCGTGTTGATGGTCTCGCCGACGAAGATGCCCTCGTTGATCTTGCCGCCCTTGGTCATGCGGAAGATTTTCGGCAGCGGCCAGGCCGGCTTGTAGGTTTCGAGCCGTTCCACCGCGCGGGGCGACAGGATCAGCATGCCGTGCGCGGCCTCGCCGCCGAGCGCCTTCTGCCAGGAGAAGGTGACGACGTCGAGCTTGGCCCAGTCGAGGGCTTGCGCGAACGCGGCCGAGGTGGCGTCGCAGATGGTCAGGCCTTCGCGGGTCGCGCTGATCCAGTCAGCGTTCGGCACGCGCACGCCTGATGTGGTGCCGTTCCAAGTGAAGACGACGTCGGACTTCGGATCGACCTTGGAGAGGTCGGGGAGTTCACCGTAGCCAGCGTTGAGCTTGGTGACGTCCTTGAGCTTCAATTCCTTGACGATGTCGCTGACCCAGCCTTCGCCGAAGGATTCCCAGGCGAGCGTGGTGACGGGCCGCGCACCCAGCATCGACCACAGCGCCATCTCGACCGCGCCGGTATCGGAGGCCGGCACGATGCCGATGCGATAATCGGCGGGCACTTCAAGCACTTCGCGCGTCAAGTCGATCGCGAGCTTGAGTTTGGTCTTGCCGACCTTCGCGCGATGCGAACGGCCGAGCGCTGCGTCCTTGAGATTTTGGGCATTCCATCCGGGGCGCTTGGCGCAGGGGCCGGAGGAAAAATGCGGCACGTTCGGCCGCGAAGCGGGCTTCGCTACAGTCATAGTCTACCCTTCCAGATAGTAAGCCTCCCGTTGGGGGGAGGTGTCCCGCCGCGGCTGATACGGGAAACGGGAAGAGTCGTCAAGGAAGTTCCGGGACCTCACGCGCGAGTGATGGCGCCTCCGGTGCGATATCCGGGGATTCGACCACTGCAAGCGCGTTCAGCAAGCCCGTGGCATCGCTGATCAATTGCGCGGCACGGCGGCGGCTGCCGACTTTCAAAATGCATTTGTCATTGGCCTGCACGACGTAATCGTTGCCGACCTTGATTATCGAATAGCTTTTCATCGAAATCCCCGAACCGACCGAGCCCGGTTGCAGACGCTGCCGTAGCACCGTTCGCTCCCGGTTCCACGTGAACCACGAACGGGTAGTTTATCAGCTCTTAACATGACCGAACACGCGATCCGATTTCGCTGATCGTGCAACGCTCGCGGCGCGTTGCATCAAAAGCGAACAGTCATGCCGACGTGGCTCGATGTAAATCCGAGCCGCTTGTAGAAGCGCTGCGCATCTGTTCGCGTCCGATGAGTTAGCAATTCGACCAGATTGCAGCCGCGCGCTTTCGCTTCGGTCACCGCCCATTGCACCAATTGCTCGCCGATGCCGCGGCTGCGGCAATCGGAAGCGACGCGGACATCTTCGAGCAGACCGCGCATACCGCCCTGCGAGCTGATGCCGGGCAGGATCGCGAGTTGCAGGCAGCCGACCACCCTGCCCTCGCTCTCGGCAACCACGAGCTGGAGATTTTCATCGCGCTCGACCCGCGCGAATGCCTCGTAATAGACCGCAGGCAACGGATCTTCCACGCGCTCGCGTGCGCTCCCGAGACGATCGTCGGCGAGCATCGCGACGATCGCAGCAACATCCTCGCGGCGCGCCGGACGAATGGAGACGGATTCTGCGTTCATTGCGATACTCCTGCCTCAGCGCGCCTTAACGCACCTTGGGAAGCCTGAGAAAGGTCTCGGTTTCGGCGATCCAGCGGCGGACGGCGGCAAAGCGGCCGAGATCGAAGCCGCCTTCATGCGCAACGCGGGTATAGGCGAGCAGCGACACGTCGGCGAGCGAAACCGCGTCCCCAGCAAGGAAACGGCTGCCGGCGAGATGCTGCTCCATGCGGTCGAGCGCCGCATAGCCGCGCTTGACCTTTTCAGGATCGAGCTCGGAGGCGCCCTTGCCGAGATAGATGAGCCGGAAGCGGCACACCGCGATATAGGGCTCGTGGCTGTATTGTTCCCAGAACAGCCACTCGTCCATCTTGGCGGCCGTGAAGGCATCGCGCGGAACGAGCGCGCTGTCGCGTGCGAGATAGCGGATGATGGCATTGGATTGCGCCAGCGTGCGACCGTCGTCGAAGGCGACGGCTGGCACCTGGCCGGCGCCGTTCATCTCGAGGAATTGCGGCGTGCGCGTCTCGCCCTTGCGCGTATCTATTTCGATCCATCGGTAAGGCAACGCGAGCTTGTCGCAGACCCACTTCACCTTCAGACAATTGCCGGAATTGGTATCGCCGTAGATCCGCATCTCTGCCCCCGTGCGTTCAGCGACAGAGCATCAGGAGGAAACAAGGCTGTCAACAGGAAGCGGACGGCTCAGAACTGGTAACCAGCGCCGACGCGGAAGTTGTTCAGGCCGACCGTGATGTCCTTCACGTTCGAAAAGCCGACATGCTCCCATTCGCCGCGAAGCAGGATGTTGCCGCAGATCGCGTACTCGACACCGATACCGGCCGTCCATCCGTACATGAAGCTGTTGGTGCGCAGCTCAGTCTTGGACAGTGTGTCCGAACCGGCGGGCAGATGTCTATGAACCGTTGTGGCTATGCCGCCGTTGACTACGACGTCGTCGAAGTCATCGTACTTCTGCCAGGATACTGTCGCAAATCTCGAAACTTCGGCGCGTCCGATTGCCAAGCCGGCAAAGGCATACGGCATGAAGTCGCCCCCGTCCCAGCCGACGCGGCCGCGGAAGGTTGCGTAATCCTTGAGCTTCAGCGCAGCACCACCACCGAGCGTGGTGGCGTAGGTATAAGTATGGCCAGTCGGAGCCGTTTCGCCAGGGAGCAATCGCGCCATGGAATCGCTCGCCGAGCTCGACAGATTGTTCATGTAGCTGTAATTGGCCTCGACGCCGAACACCGCATCGTAGAGCTGCCAATTGCGGCCGACATAGGCGCCAAACCCGGTCGACTGCACGTGGTTACTCGGCAGCAGCGCCCAGCCGCCGACCGGCGCCTGGAGGATGCTGTTGCGAAGCATGAAGTCGGTCATCGTCTTTGGGGCGTGACTGAAATCGACGTCGGTCGTGGCAAAGCCGAACTGGCCGCCGACATAGAAACCGTCCCAGTTGTGGGACGTCTTCGACAGCCCGTCCGTGAAGCTGCCGCGCAGGATGGGCAGGTCAGAGAGATCGGCCGCGTGCGCGGCAGAGACCGTCCCCAATATCGCCGCCGCCAACAAAAGCCTACGCATCGAACGCTCCATCGAACTCGAACTTTCGCTCGTGATCATGGCCCGTTAACCTTAACCAATGGTTGCGCCGGGGACTTTCGTCGCGGTGAAGCCATGAAAAATGCGCAAAGCAAAACGGCGCGGGATGATCCCGCGCCGTTAAGAAGTCTAAAGCGATCAGGCTGACGATCAGCCCTTGGTGACGAGCGGCGGCATATAGGCCGGCGGGCTGTTGAGATCCCAGCGCACGCCGAGCTTGATATCGTGCGAGGTGAGCTCCTTGATCTTGATCGTGGACGGACCGGAGGCGCTGTTGTCGAACAAGCGGTAGTTGCCGGGCGCCGCGTCTCCGAGGTTCATGTAGCTGTAGGCCAGTTCGACCGTGAACCCGGGATTGACCCTGTAGGCGAGACCGGCGTGAGCCGCCCAGGCCAAATTCCACTTCCCGTTGTCGGCGAAGTAGGCGACGCTGTTGTTCAGCAACGGGCTGTATGACACGCCGTCGTCACGGAAGCCGCTGATCTTGTTGTAGGAGCCGCCGACACCGGCGCCGATGAACGGCGTGATGCACCACCAAGTGCCGAGATCGACATAGGCATTCGCCATGACGACCCACTCGGACTTGCTGCCGCTGTAATTGTTGGAGCCAACGAAGCCGGGCGCAATGACGTTGTCCGCACCGTGCAGATTGGCCTTGCCGCGGTACTGACCGATCAAGTCGGCGCGGAACCAGTTGTTGAAGCGATAGCCGACGCCGAGATCGAACAGCGGCGAGGAGTCGAAACCGAGCCCCGTCGTCGTGGTCGGGAACGCTGCTGCAGTCGCACTGTCGATGCGCTTGGCGCTCTGGTTGGTCATGCCGACGTCGCCGCGCAGATACCAGCCGCCGAAGTCCGAGGGCGGCGGCGGGGGCGCGTACATCGGAGGGGGCGCTGCGATCGGCATGTCGGCGGCGAACGCCATCGAGGACATCAGGGTTGCCGCACCCGCGGCAAGGAGAGACTTAACGCTACGCATTGGCTTCGTCCTTTTGGCCGGTGAGGCAAATACGGCGCCTCACGTTCTGGAAACTCACGGCCCGGACGATGCCAGCAAATGTTTAAGCGCCACTTAACCCTAATTTTTAAGGTTGATTTTTTCTCAACTCACACGCCGATGCGGCAAGAGCGCTGCAAAAATGCGGCGGCTGAACGTCGCAATTGCTAACGTTGTATGAAGCCGCGTTGCGGCAAGACAGGATGCGTTAACGGACGTGCCGCGGCAGCTTGGGCAGGAACACCGCGAGCAGGCCGATCGCCGGCAGATAGGCACAGACCTGGTAGACGAACTCGATCGAGGTGTGGTCGGCGAGCTTGCCGAGCACGGCCGCGCCCAGGCCCCCGATGCCGAAGGCGACGCCGAAGAACACGCCGGAGATCATGCCGAAGCGATGCGGTACCAGCTCCTGCGCGAACACGATGATCGACGACGTCGTCGAAGAGATGATCAGGCCGATGATCACCGAGAGCACCGCGCTCGCATAGAGCCCCGCATAGGGCAGCGCCAGCGTGAACGGCAGCGCGCCCAGGATCGAGATCCAGATCACGATCTTGCGGCCGTAGCGATCGCCCAGGGGACCGCCGAGAAAAGCGCCGACCGCGTTCGCTGCGAGGAAAACGAAGAGATACATCTGCGCCGCCTGGGTCGACACGCCAAAGCGGTCGATCAGATAGAAGATGTAATAGCTCGACAGGCTCGAGACGTAGAGCTGTTTCGAGAACAGCAGCGCGACCAGCACGAGGAGCGCAACGGTGACGCGACGCGAGCTCGGCGCGTCGGGATGGGTCTCGATCGCGACCGTCTTCTTCGCCTTGATCTGCGGTTCGTACCAGCGGCCGATGCGCCAGAGGATGAGGATCGCGAGGAAAGCGATCGAGGAAAACCAGGCGATGCTGCCCTGCCCGAACGGCACGACGATGAGCGCGGCCAATACCGGTCCCATCGAGGTGCCAAAACTGCCGCCGAGCTGGAACACCGATTGCGCAAAGCCGTAGCGGCCGCCGGAGGCGAGCCGCGCGATGCGCGCGGATTCGGGATGAAACACTGCCGAGCCGAGACCGACCAGCGCGGCGGCGACGAGGATGACGAGATATTGGTGGGCGGCGCTGAGCAGCAAGAGACCGAAGAAGGTCGAGGCCATGCCGATCGACAGCGAATAGGGCTGCGCCTTTTTGTCGGTGTAGTGGCCGACCACTGGCTGGAGCAGCGAGGCCGTGAACTGGAACGCCAGCGTGATCATGCCGATCTGCGCGAAGTCGAGCGCGTAGGTGTCCTTCAGGATAGGATACACCGAAGCGATCAGCGACTGCATGGTGTCGTTGAGGAAGTGCGAGAAGCTGATGCCGGCAAGCACGACATAGGCCGGCCCTGCGGCCGACTTCGCCGCCGGCGTCACGTCGCTGATGACGACGGGCTCGGTCAGCGTTTCCTCGGAGACGATGACAGGCTTGTTCAATGGAATATCCCGGCAGGCGCGGCGAACCGCCGCACGGCCTAACTACGATGACCGGGGCGGCCAAGCCACCGCCAATCGTCGATGGCTGGGATGCGCCTAGGCCGCCGCCTGTCCGAGCGCCGAGACGATGGTGTCGACGACGTCCTCGACCAGGACGCGGTCTTCGCCCTCGGCCATGACGCGGATCACCGGCTCGGTGCCGGAAGAGCGGATCAGCAGGCGGCCATGGCCGTTGAGCCGTTGCTCGCCGTCGGAGATCGCCGATTTGACGCTGGTGTCGTCGAGCGGCTTGCCGCCCTTGTGGCGGACGTTCTTGAGGATCTGCGGCAGCGGATCGAAGCGGTGGCAGACTTCCGACACCGGGCGGCGCAGCTTCTGCACCACGGCAAGCACCTGCAATGCGGCAACGAAGCCGTCGCCGGTGGTGGCATAGTCGGACAGGATGATGTGGCCGGACTGCTCGCCACCGAGATTGTAGCCGCCGTTCAGCATCTGCTCGAGCACGTAGCGGTCGCCGACCGGCGTGCGCACGAGATCGAGCCCCTGCCCCTTGAGGAAACGCTCAAGCCCCAGGTTCGACATCACGGTGGCGACGATGCCCGGCCGCGACAGCCGTCCGTCTTCCTTCCAGCTCTGCGCGATCACCGCGAGCAACTGGTCGCCGTCGACGATATGGCCGCGCTCGTCGACCAGGATGACGCGGTCGGCGTCGCCGTCGAGCGCGATGCCGATGTCGGCGCGCATTTCGCGGACCTTCTTCGACAAGGCTTCCGGCGAGGTGGAGCCGCATTCCTTGTTGATGTTGAAGCCATCGGGCTCGACGCCGATCGGAATCACGTCGGCGCCCAGCTCCCACAGCGCTTCCGGCACCACCTTGTAGGCGGCGCCATTGGCGCAATCGACCACGACGCGCAGGCCGTCGAGCGACAGATCGCGCGGCAGCGTGCGCTTGGCGAATTCGATATAGCGGTCATGCACGCCGTCGATGCGGCGGGCGCGGCCGAGACTGGCGCTCTGTGCGAGACGCTTGCCGATGGGCTCGTCGAGCAGCTGCTCGATCTGCTTCTCGACGTCGTCGGAGAGCTTGAAGCCCTGCGGGCCGAACAGCTTGATGCCGTTGTCCTCGAACAGATTGTGCGAGGCCGAGATCATCACGCCGAGATCGGCGCGCATCGACTTGGTCAGCATCGCCACCGCCGGCGTCGGCATCGGGCCGACCAGCAGCACGTCCATACCGACCGAGGTGAAGCCCGCGACCATCGCGTATTCGATCATGTAGCCGGACAGCCGGGTGTCCTTGCCGATCACGACCCGGTGGCGGTGGTCACCGCGCTGAAACGCAAGGCCTGCGGCCTGGCCGACCTTGAGCGCGAGCTCCGGCGTGATCAGTCCGTTGGCGCGGCCCCGGATCCCGTCCGTCCCGAAATATTTGCGGCTCATATCGTCCCCCACGCAACAACCAGGGGTCCCCACTACAACCTTCGGGTGCCCCAACGGGCCCCGCATCCCTGATTTGCTGAGCTCTTATAGAGCCATCACGGCTAACTTGGCTTCAAAAAATATGATCAATCATTACGGAACCCGGCGCGCCACGGCGCCGATAACGTCTTGTTAACACTATATTCCCGGCGAAAAATGCCGAAACAGCGCGGAACCCGCCCCTAGCTGGAGCGCTTCACATGGCCGTCGCCGCGGCTCGGCGCCGGCTGGGTGACGTTGACGGGATCGGAGCCCGGAAAGGTCTCTTCCAGACCTTCTTCCAGCGCTTCCTCGAGATCATGCTTCTCCTTGATCTCTTCCGGAGTCGGTCCGGCGTGCGGTCTCGTCATGGCGACCTCCTCTCCACAAAGGATGCAAACGATTTGGCTGAGCATCCAACCATGCTAGATGACCCCTCGATCTTCCGATGCAAGACTTCCGATGCAAGACTCCTGATGCAAAGACGGGCCGGGGAAAAATTCATGAAGCATATCACCTGTATCGACGATCTTCGCACACTGCATCAGCGCCGCGTGCCGAAGGCGTTCTTCGATTATTGCGACCGCGGCTCCTACGCCGAGGAAACGCTGCGCGCCAACCGCGATGACATGCAGGCGATCAAGTTCCGCCAGCGCATCCTGGTCGACGTCTCCAAACGCGACACCGCGACCACGATCCTCGGCGAGCCCTCGACCATGCCGCTGATGCTCGCGCCTGTGGGCCTGCTCGGCATGCAACATGGCGATGGTGAGATTCATGCCTGCCGCGCCGCGCAAGCCGCCGGTATCCCGTTCACGCAGTCGACGATGTCGATCTGCTCGATCGAGGACATCGCGGCCAATGTCGAGAAGCCGTTCTGGTTCCAGCTCTACGTGATGAAGGACCGCGGCTTCATCAAGGAGCTGATCCAGCGCGCGATGGCCGCCAAGTGCAGCGCCCTCGTGCTCACCGTTGACCTCCAGGTCATCGGCCAGCGTCATGCCGATATCAAGAACGGCATGACGATCCCCCCCGAGTGGACGCTGTCGAAATTTTTGGATTTCGCGACCAAGCCGGCGTGGGTCTCCGGCGTGCTGCAGGGCAAGCGCCGCACCTTCGGCAACATCGCCGGCCACGTGAAGAACACCGAGGACCTCAATCGCCTCGCGGAGTGGACCGCCTCGCAGTTCGACACCTCGCTGAACTGGAAGGACATCGAGTGGGTCCGCAGCATCTGGCCGGGCAAGCTCGTCATCAAGGGCATTCTGGACGTCGAGGACGCCGAGGAGGCCGCCAAGACCGGCGCGCAGGCGCTCGTCGTGTCGAACCATGGCGGCCGTCAGCTCGACGGCGCGCCGTCATCGATCGAGGTGCTGCCCGAGATCGCCGACGCGGTCGGTGACAGGATGGAGATCATGTTCGACGGCGGCATCCGCTCCGGCCAGGACGTGATGCGCGCGCTCGCGCTCGGCGCAAAGTCCTGCATGATCGGCCGCGCCTACGCCTATGGCCTGGGTGCCGGGGGTCAGGCCGGCGTCGCCAAGGCGATCGACATCATCCAGAAGGAGCTGCTCACCACCATGGGCCTGTGCGGCGTCAACAGGATCGACGAGATCGACGATCATATCATTGCGATGTGAGGCGGCGCAGGGTGGGCAAAGCGAAAGCGTGCCCACCATTTTTGCCGCGATCGTTGAAAGATGGTGGGCACAGCGCTTGCGCGCCTTTGCCCACCCTTGTATTAGCGCGCCGGACTAGGATGGCTACGGCTCGGCCAGTTTCACGCCTCACATCGGCGGCGTCACGCCGTCCCTGCCGACATTCACCCGGTTGGCTTCCAGCGAACCATCGTCCTTCTTCGCCGCACCAAAAATGATCAGCTTGGCGCCGGGCTTGAGCTCGGATTTGTCGCTCGCGACGAAGGTGACGATCGGCGTGTCCGGCGGAACCACGACTTTCTTCTCACCGTCCTTGTACTTGACCGTGATGTTCTGGCCGTCTGTGCCCTTCACCGTCTGTGAGACCGTGGCGTTGGTCATGGTCGAATTGGCGCGGGCGTCCCAGGGACGAAAACCTTCGGCCGCGCCGCGCTGGTTTTCGGGGAAGATGTGCACGGCGATCGCCTTCTGGGTGCCGTCGGGCTCGGGCAGGCCGGTGACGCCGATATAGGAGCCGTCCTTGATCTCCGACAGCGAGGTCTTCACCACCGCGAAGACGGCGACGTTGTCCGTCATGCGCACTTTCACGTCAGTACCTTCGCGGGTCTTGATATCGAGCATGTTGCCGTCGACGCTCTCGATGGTGCCGCGGATGCGGACCGTCGGCGCCTGCTGCGCCGAGACGGATGACGTAACGATGCAAGCGGCGAATGCGGCCACGACGAGGCGTGGCATCCAGTTGTTCACTTTCGGCATGATATCCCTCCAGGGAGTTGCGGCGATCAATACGGCAACCCCGCGTGACCACCGCTATTTCCGGCTGCAATAATCACATCGGCGGTGTCAGACCATCGCGTCCGACGCTGACGCGGTTGGTCTCGAATGAGCCGTCCGGCAGCTGCTTCATGAAGGCGATCACCTTGGCGCCGGCCTTCAGATCGGATTTGTCGCCGGGCACAAAGGTCACCACCGGCGTGCTGTCGGCGACGAACACCTTCTTCTCGCCGTCCTTGTATTTGACCAGCAGCGTATGGCCGTCATTGCCGACCACGCTCTCCGACACGGTCGCATTGGTCATGCTGGAGTTGGGCTTGAGGTCATAGGGCCGCGAGCCCTCGCCGGTGCCGCGCATGCTCTCGGGAAACACGTGGACCTCGACCGCGTTCGCACCGCCGTCCGGTCCAGGCACAGTGGTGGCGCCGACAAAGGAGCCGGTCTTGATGTCGGCGAGTGAAATTTTGGTAACGCCTGACACGTTTACGCCAGAGGCGATGTGGAGCTTGACTTCCTCACCGCTGCGCGACTTGACCTGCATTGTGTCGCCATTGACGCTTTCGATCGTGCCGCGCACGCGCGTCGGCACCGGCGCCCTTTGCGCAAGTGCCGAGAGGGTCGAGACGGCCACCATCGCGACGGCGATGAGCGGACGTGTGAAAGTTGCACGTTGAACAGACATGATGGTCTCCGATTGTCCCTATGGTCCCTACGGACATAGAACGCCGGAGATTACGCGCTATTCTCTCAAGTTTTTGTGAGATCGGCCTCGACCAGGGCGCGCAGTTCGGCCGTGACCTGCGGCCGCTGGCCGAACCACAGCTCGAAGCCGCGAACCGCCTGATGCAGCAGCATGCCGAGCCCATCGGCGGTCTTCAGCCCGCGCGCCTTTGCGGCCGCCAGCAGCGGCGTCATCAGCGGAACATAGACGAGATCGGCGACCACGGCGCCATCCGGCAGGCGGGCGACTTCAACGTCGAGTGAAGGCTGACCGTGCATGCCGAGCGAGGTCGTGTTCACGAGAAGTTTTGCGCGCGGCAGGATGTCGTTCACGCTGTCCCATGTAACAGGATGCAGGTTCGGTCCGAACTGTCTTGCAAGCGTCTCGGCCCGCGCGATGGTGCGGTTGGCGAGATGGATGCGCTTGAAGCCGCGTTCGAGCAGCCCGAACACGATCGCACGCGAGGAGCCGCCGGCGCCCAGCACCAGCGCCTCGCCGGCTGCGTCCCATCCGGGCGCGCTGGCGTCGAGATTGCCGATGAAACCCTCGACGTCGGTGTTGGTCGAGCGCAGCTCGCCGTCAGCAAACCACAGCGTGTTGGCCGCTCCGACCGCCTGCGCGCGGGCATCGGGCTTCGAGAGCTCAAGCACGCCCTCCTTGTGCGGGATGGTGACATTGGCGCCCGCGAAGCCGCGCAGCGACAGCCGCAGCACGAAGTCGCGCAAATTATCGGGTGGAACCGCCTCGATGAGATAGCCGCCCTCGATCCCGAGCGTACGCAGCCAATAGTGATGGATCAGCGGCGAGCGCGAATGCGCGGCCGGCCATCCGATCAGACAGGCTGCGGGAGCCTTGGTCACGGTCATCCTTCCCTGGGGAGCGTCGGAGGCGATCCATTTCGCGTCCCGCGGGCCCTGTCAAGCGCGCGGACGCCTCGTGGATGGGCGCGGCGCTAGGTCGTGCCCGCGTCATCGCCCGCGAGCTGGGCCGCGCGGCCCTTGATGTCGGCGACGGCACGCGCGATGGTCTCGCGATAACGCGCGCGCGGCGGCGTGACGCCATGGGTGAGCAGCGCGCGGCGAACCGCAGGCGATGCCCCGGTGATGAACAGCCGGATGCCCTGGCGGTGGGCCTTGGCGGCAACGCGTCCCAGCACGTTGGCCGCCGTCGAATCCAGGAACGGCACCGCGGCGAAATCGACCACGAATCCCTTGCGCTTGTCGGCAATGCCGTCGAGCACGCTGCCGATCGCCGAGGCGGCGCCGAAGAAGAACGCGCCGGTGATGCGATAGACCAGCACGTCGCGATCGACCGCGAGCGCGGGGTCGTAAGGCACGCGCTCGCCATTACCGTCATCGGGACGATCGGCGGCCACCAGCGGCGAACGTTCCTCGATGCCCGTCATTTCCGCCATGCGATGGATGAACAGCACCGCGCCAAGCGCGAAGCCGACCAAAATGCCTTCGGTCAGATCGCGGAAGATGGTGAGCAGGAAGGTTGCGAGCAGCACGACGGCATCGCCCCACGACGAGCGCAGGAGCGTCGCGAATTCGTGCTTCTCTGCCATGGTCCAGGCCACCACGACGAGCACGGCGGCGAGCGCGGCCAGCGGGATGTAGCTCGCGAGCGGCGCCGCGATCAGCATGAACAGCAGCAGGAAGACCGAATGCAGCATGCCCGCGAGCGGCCCCCGCGCGCCGGCGCGGATGTTGGTCGCGGTGCGCGCGATCAGACCCGTGACGCAGATGCCGCCGAACAGCGCCGCGCCGACATTGGCGGCGCCTTGCGCCACCAGCTCGCAATTGGAGCGGTGACGGCGTCCGGTCATGCCGTCGGCCACCACCGCCGACAGCAGCGATTCGATGGCGGCGAGCAGCGCGAAGGCGATCGCATCCGGCAGCACGGCGGTCGCCTTCGCGAGCGAGAACGCAGGCAAGGCCGGCGAGGGCAGTTCGCGCGGAATGCCGCCGAAGCGCGATCCGACGGTCTCGACCGGCAGCGACAGCACGGCACATGCGGCCGCCGCGAGCACGACCGCGATCAGGATGCCCGGCCAGGACGGCCGCCAGCGTCGCAGGCCGGCGATGATGGCAATGCTGACGATCGCGACCGCGACCGCGGACGGATTGACGGTGTGCAGGCCCCCGGCGAGCGCGACGAGTTTTGGGACGAATTCGCTCGGCTCCTTCGCGACCAGCGTGATCCCGCCGAGATCGCGCAGCTGGCTCGCTAAGATGATAACGGCGATGCCGGCCGTGAAGCCGACCGTCACCGGATACGGAATGAACTTGATATAGGTGCCGATCCGCAGGAAGCCCGCGGCGATCAGGAACAGGCCCGCCATCAGCGTGGCGAGGACCACGCCGTCAACCCCGTGACGGTCGGCAGTCGCTGCAACCAGCACAATGAAGGCGCCGGCCGGGCCGCCGATCTGGAACCGGCTGCCGCCGAGCAGTGACGCAATGAAGCCGCCGACAACAGCGGTGTAGAGTCCGCGATCCGGCGTCACGCCCGAGGCGATCGCGATCGCCATCGACAGCGGCAGCGCGACGATTGCGACCGTGAGGCCCGCGAACACATCGGCGCGGAAATCCGACAAGCCATAGCCCTCGCGCCACACGGTGACGAGCTTCGGCAGATAGAGTTCGGTAAAGGTCGGCCGACGAAGCTGGTGCAGCTTGCCTGCGTGTTCGCCTGTGATGCTCATGCCCACACCGCTCCGATGCATCGTGCGGCCGCGTATCGGGGCGCGACGGTGCGTTAGTTAAGTCTGCTCCCGAACATGATCATTGCGGGATCACGCTCCAACCCGACGCGGCGGCCCCGGCTGTTTCAGCCGAACGCCACGTCCGCCGCCTTCGCTGCGCGCCTGTTCGCCGATCAGCTCGACGCCGGCCCGATCAAAGGCTTCGACCACCTTCATCAAGGTCTCGACCACGCCGCGAACGTTGCCGGTGCTCGCCTCCATCCGCTGAATGGTCGGCAGCGAAACGCCTGCGAGCTCCGCCAAGGCCCTCTGGTCAATGCCGAGCAGCGCGCGCGCTGCCCGCATCTGGAACGACGTGATCACCTCGGCCTCACGTATGAGAGATTATAAGTGATGTCTGGAGCATGCACAATGATGTAAAATACATCAATTCGGGCCGAGCGCAAGAGGGCGCTCGCCACGGGCTGTGCGTCGCCCTCTCCCCGTAAGAATGGGAAGAGGGAGAGAGCGTACGTCTGTTACTGCGAAAGGCGGCTCACGCCGCGTGCTGATGCGCGGCGATGATCTGGTCGGCGGCGCGGCCGGTCACTTCGGCCATGTGGTCGAACTGGCGGGTGAAGCTGCCGGCGCCTGCCGTGGCCGAGCGCAGCTCGACGATCAACTCGCCGATCTCGGCTTCCGGCATCATGGCGCGGACGCAGTCCCATCCGCTCCAGCCGTCGCGGGTGTCGAAGCCGAGGATCTGGCCGCGCCGCGCCGACAGGATCGCGTTGATCTTGGCGGTGGCGTCGGTCGGACAGACGATCTCGACCACGTGGATCGGCTCCAGCAGCACCGACTGGCATAGCGGTAGGCCTTCGTTCAGCCCGACCCGCGCCGCCGTGCGGAAGGCGAGGTCGGAGGAATCGACGCTGTGATAGGAGCCGTCGGTCAGCGTTACCTGCAAATCGGTGACGGGGAAACCGAGCGGGCCGCGTGTGAGCCCGTCGACGACGCCCTCCTCCACCGCGCCGATGTAGTTGCGCGGCACCGCGCCGCCGACGACTTTCTCGGTGAACTTGAAGCCGTCGCCGCGCGGCAGCGGCTTGATGTCGAGCACGACATCGCCGAACTGGCCGTGGCCGCCGGACTGCTTCTTGTGGCGGCCGCGCTGGACGATCGGCTTGCGGATGGTCTCCTGATAGCCGATCGCGGGGGGATGCGAGGCAACTTTGACGCCAAAGCGGTCGCGCAGCCGCTCGCTCGCGACGCGCAGGTGCATCTCGCCCTGTCCCCACAGCACGGTGTCGTGGGTCTGGGCGTTCATCACGAAGACGAGCGAGGGATCCTCCTCGTGCAGCCGCGTCAGCGCCTGGCCGAGCTTGACGTCGTCCTTGCGGTCGGTGGCCGCAACCGAGATCGCGAGCACCGGCGGCGTCGGCTCGCTGGCTGCGAGCGCAGCCGGCTGGGTCTTGCCGTTCGAGACCGTGTCGCCGGTGCTTACGGGATCGAGCTTGGCGAGCGCCACCGTGTCGCCGGCTTCCGCCGCGCCACGCTTGGTGTCGTAGGCGCCGGTGACGGCGAGGATCCCGGAGATGCGGCTGGCCCCGCCGGAGGAGGATTGCAGCGTGGCACCGTCGTCGAGATGGCCGGCGAGCAGCCGCGTCAGCGACAGCTTGCCGCCGTGCTGCGAATGCAGCGTCTTGAACACGAAGCCGAGCGCATCCCTGGTCTCGGGAACGCCGAGACGTTTTACGGTCTCCGCGACACCGGGCGCCTCATGGCGCAGCGCTTTCATCAGGCGCAGCACGCCGTTTTCGCGTGCGGCGGCGCCTATCAGCACCGGACATATCTGCCCCTCGCGCAATTCGCGGGCGAGATCGTCGAACACCGCATCGCGCGGCGGCTGGATGTCCTCGAGCAGCTGCTCCATCAGCGCATCGTCATGATCTGCGAGCTTCTCCAGCATCGAGAAGCGGGCTTCCTTTTCGCGATCGAGATCGCCGCCTTCGAGCGCGACCACTTCGGAGGCCTTGTGCTCGCGGTAGACGAACGCGCGTTCCAGCGCGAGATCGACGAAGCCCTCGATCAGCTCGTTCTTCCAGATCGGGATCTGGCGCAGCACCAGCGGCACGCGCGAGGCGGGCTGGAGTATCTCGAGCGTTTCGCGGATGCGCTTGTTGGCGCGGTCGATCTTGTTGAGGAACAGGAAACGCGGGATCTTCAGCTCCTCCAGCTCGCGCAGGATGATCTGAAGCTGCGGCAGCTTCTTCTCGTCGGCTTCGCAGACCACGATTGCGGCGTCGATCGCAGGCAGCGCGGCGCGCATGTCGTGGGCGAACTCGACGGAACCGGGACAATCGAGGAAGGTGTAGCTGTCGCCCATAAAACTCGTGGTGGCGGCAGTGAGCCCGACGGTCATCTTATGATGACGGGCTTCGGCACTGGCGTCGCCGACGGAGGTTCCGGCATCGACGCTGCCGGCGCGCGGGATCGCGCCCGTTCGCGCCAGTATTGCTTCGAGGAGTGTGGTTTTACCGCTTTGGAAAGGGCCCACCAGCGCGATGCACCGTGGACCTCGGGGACTTCTGACGTCTTGTCCCATTCGCCGCCTCCTTGATGTGGAGCTCGGCCCATGATTGGGTCGGCAAGCGCAGATGCTCTGCCCGTCCCCGAGATTTGGCAAGCATCAAAAATCGCTGCGGTGCGTCGTCAGTGAGATCAGGTTATTGACGGCCAGCTCTTAACGGCCGGGGCGAAGTTCCAGGCTCTCAAGCCCGGCCGCGACGTTGAGGCCGACCTGGCCCTGCACGCTGAGCGGCTGGAGCGCGATCGAATTGTTGGAGCCGCCGACCAGCACGTTGCCGCCGAGACCGACGCCGACCGAGGCACTGCCCTGCGCGCCCGCATAGGTGCCCGAGAGGTCGCCCGGTCCGAGCCGGTCGACCGGCGCGAACACGCCCCAGGCCAGTGCGGTCTCCTGGGTGATGCCGATATCGAGGCCGACTTTGCGAATGGTCGCGACGTAGCGATCCTCCGGCAAACCCTCGGCGCGCAGCACGCAGCCGAGATTGGTCACCGATCCCACGATGAAGCCGACGCTGGCGCCGCCGCGGCATTCGAGCACGCCGACCCGCACCATCCGCTGCTGCGCGTCGGCGACCACGACCGAGGCAACGAGGCTGGCGGCGGCGATCCCGGCGAGAAGGAGTGAACGGTGCATGAATTATCTCCGGCGATGAATGTGATGCGAGCAGAGAGGCACGCCTACCCGTGACGCGCGATGGTCTATGGCACAACATTCCCTGCGGTGCCAGATTGCGTGCACGAATAAAAAGGCCCGCGCGAAGCGGGCCTTTTCATTCCAGTTCGTTTCGTCGTGACAGGCTTAGCGCAGATTGCCGCAGAAGCGCTGGATGCGATTGCAGGCGTCTTCGAGGTCCGAGGTCTTGGTCGCGTAGGAGATGCGGAACGCAGGTCCAAGGCCGAACGCCGAACCCTGCACGACGGCAACGCCTTCGGTCTCGAGCAGCTCGGTCACGAACGTCTCGTCATTGTCGATCACCTTGCCCGACGGCGCGGTCTTGCCGATCGTGCCGGCGCAGGACGGATAGACGTAGAAGGCGCCTTCGGGACGCGGGCACTCGATGCCCTTGGCCTGGTTGAGCATGGAGACGACGAGGTCGCGGCGCTCCTTGAACACCTTGTTGTTGGCGGGGATGAAGTCCTGCGGACCGTTCAGCGCCTCAACCGCGGCCCATTGCGCGATCGACGACGGGTTCGACGTCGACTGCGACTGGATCGTCGACATCGCCTTGACGAGCTGCGCCGGACCACCGGCATAGCCGATGCGCCAGCCGGTCATGCAATAGGCCTTCGACACGCCGTTCACGGTCAGCGTGCGGTCGTAGAGTTTCGGCTCGACCTGCGCGACCGTGGTGAACTGGAAGTCGTCATAGACGAGGTGCTCGTACATGTCGTCGGTCATCACCCAGACATGCGGATGCTTGACCAGCACGTCGGTGAGCGCCTTCAGCTCAGTCCTGGTGTAGGCAGCTCCCGTCGGATTCGACGGCGAGCACAGGATCACCCATTTGGTCTTTGGCGTGATCGCGCGCTCGAGCGCATCGGCTTGGAGCTTGAAGCCGGCCGCGGCGGTGCAGACCACCGGCACCGGCTCGCCGCCGGCGAGCGCCACCATCTCGGGATAGCTGACCCAGTACGGCGCGGGGATGATCACCTCGTCGCCCGGATTGATGGTCGCCATCAGCGCGTTGTAGAGCACCTGCTTGCCGCCGGTGCCGACGATGATCTGGTTTGCCTTGTAGACGACGCCGTTCTCGCGCTGAAACTTGGCGATGATGGCTTCCTTCAACTCGGGAATGCCGTCGACCGCAGTGTACTTGGTCTTGCCGGCTTCGATGGCGCGGATCGCCGCCAGCTTGATGTTGGCGGGCGTGTCGAAGTCGGGCTCGCCGGCGCCGAGGCCGATGACGTTGCGGCCCGCCGCTTTCAGCGCACGTGCTTTATCCGTGACCGCGATGGTGGCGGACGGCTTCACACGGTCGAGCGCAGCGGCAAGGAAGGGCATCGTCATCTCCTGACAAGCGTCGTGAACCCTTTGGCCTCACGACTCCGATTGTGGGAATGAACCACCCTAAAACGAGCGCCGTTGCACCGCAAGAAACTTCGGTCCGATCTCGCAAAAGTTTACGGGTCTGGAGCGTTTCAAGACTGGATTCTTCGCAATTTTCCCCAATTTTGCCGGGCAAATCCCACATATCCGGCAAGGCTTGTATCCGGCAAGGCTTGTCCTCGGAGCAATTTTGCGTGTCGGCGACAGGAAGCCAGAACACCATCATGCCTGGGCTTCCACGTTTTGTGCGGAACGACGGGACGTCCCCCCGCGGTGACGATGCGGAAGCTTTAAAAGCCCCAACCCTGATTGCTCTGCTCACGCACGATCGCGCGCAACGATGCGCACACGAATTGACGCAAGCGTGAACTGATTTGCATGGTCGCACGGAAATGATCTTCCGCCGCGTTGCAATGCGGTAGGGTTTTCGAGTTTTTCTATTGGCTGGCCCTTGCAGCGGATTCGCATCGGCATCATTGTTTAGCCGCGTTGCAGGGCAACAAGCGCCGCGCCTTCCCGTCTTCCGGAATCATCCTCAGAATGTACAAGCTCTATTCGATGCAACGCTCGGGCAACAGCTACAAGGTCCGCCTTGCGCTGGCGCTGCTGAACTTGCCTTACGAAGCGGTCGAGGTGGACATTCTGCGCGGCGAGAGCCGCACCCCGGACTTCCTGGCCAAGAACCCCTCCGGTCAGGTGCCGCTGCTCGAGGTCGGCGACGATCGCTATCTCGCCGAGTCCAACGCCATCCTCTGGTATGTCGCCGTCGGCACGCCGCTCGCGCCGGAGAACCGCATCGATCGTGCCGAGGCGCTGCAGTGGATGTTCTTTGAGCAGCACGCGTTGGAGCCAAACATCGGCGCGGCCTATTTCTGGCTGTCGCTGGTGAGGGGCGGCCGCGACCTGCAGACCCATTCGCTGGAGGACTGGATGGAGCGCGGCTATGGCGCCCTCCAGGTGATGGAAAACCACCTCAAGACCAATGCCTATTTCGCCGCCCGCCAGCTCACGGTCGCCGACATCGCGCTGTACGGTTATACCCACCTTGCCGACCGCTGCGACTTCGACCTCTCGACCTTCCCGGCGATCCGGGACTGGCTGGAGCGCGTGGAAGCGGCCCCCGGCTTCGTCGCAATGGACTGGCGGCCGGCCGACATCGAGGACCCCGCCAGCATCGCCGCGGGCGCCTGACGGAGCGATCGCGCTCTGGCGAATAGCGGGCACAAGGGTCTTCCTTGCCGCAATCTCGCCATTTTCGGCGTGCTGGCCGCCGCAATATTGCCGGTTGCCACGGTGAAATTGGTTCGATGTCGTGAGTGATTCGCTCGCGCGTAAGGATTTAGACCATGATTCGGGCGTCCGGCGCGGCGGGCTTTCAAGGCCAACCCGCTAACGTTTCGTCTTCCCGGCTGACCAACGCGGTCGCGGCCTCGCTCGCCGTCGCCGCGCTCTCGCTGTGCCTGATCGTCACCCTGACAGTGCTGTCGACCAAGGCGACCATGGCGACGGGCCTGCCGGTCTGATTCCCGTTTCATCCTGGACCCGCCTTCAAGGCGCCGCGTGCCCCGCGCCGACCGGCATCGCGACAGGACATCGATGAAATCACCTGTGGTAGTCGTTGCGATCACCCTGACTGCGGCCATCCTCGTCGCGGCATCGCTGCTGATATTGGTCGGCACGCGCAAGGGCCCGGGGACATCGACCCTGAATGCGCCCGCGCTGCAACAACGCGTCAAGCACGCGCACTTGGTCTAAAATCATCCGAAAGCTTTGCGCTTGGACGCAAGTCCGCATTAAGCGCGCCGCGCGAAACCGCATCGCATTGGCGCAACGATCAGTCAGTGTTGCCGCCTTACCTCGTTCAGGGAGGAGCGAGACAGCCCCATGCGGTTCGGATGGCGTGTGATCTTCGGTCCGGCGCTGACGGCAGCGACTGTGCTGCTGACGATGCTTTTCGATCGTTTTGTCCCCACTCCCTCGCCTGCGCCGCTGCTGGTCTGCATCGTGGCGCTTGCCGGCGCGCTCTCGGGTCTCGCGCCCGCCGTCGCCAGCGCAGCCGTCGCCGTCATCGGCGCGGCGCTGCTGTTGCTCAGCCAGCACGGCATTTCCGGCCTTACCACGGCGGATCTGGTTCAGCTCGGCCTCCTGGCAATGACGGCCGCGGGCACCGCAGGCATCACCGGCCTGATGCGCGGGCGGCTGCTCGGCATTTTTGCCGCCGAGCGTCAGAGCCACGCCACCGCCGCGCGGCTGTCGGCCGCGCTCGACCAGGCCGATATCGGCATCGTGCTGCTCGATGCCGAGACGCGCGCCGAGTTCATCAACCGCGCGTTCCGCGATTATTTTGCGGTGCCGGACGACATCGCCGACGGCAAGCCGCCATTCATCGCGCTGATGTATCACGGCCGCGACACCGGCGCGTTCGAATTGCCCGAGGACGAGCTCGGCACCTTCATCGCACAGCGCATGGAGATGGTACGGATCGGCGATGCCACGCCGATCAACATCGCCTTGCGCAATGGCGAGGTGTTGCGCTTCGTCTGCGCCGCGCTGCCCGATGGCGGGCGCATGTTGAGCTACACGCCCGTGACCGACCTCGTGCGCCACACCGATGCGCCGTCCCGCGCCGACTACTACCGCTCGCTGCGCGATCCCGCGGGCCGCAAGCTGATCCGCTATCTGCGCGTCGCGGAGTAGTGCGCGATTGATCAGCACGTCCATCATCACGTATGAAGGACGCCTCATCGATCGCGGGAATTTCATATGTCGCTCACCATTCGCTCCGTCACGAGGCAGGACTACGAACAATGGCTGCCGTTGTGGGACGGCTACAACGCCTTCTACGGCCGCTCGGGCCCGACTGCGCTCGCCCCCGAGATCACGCGCGTGACGTGGCAGCGCTTTTTCGATGCCTATGAGCCGGTGCACGGATTGGTCGCCGAGAGCGACGGCCGCCTGCTCGGGATGACGAATTATCTCTTTCACCGCAGCACCACCGCGATCGAGGCGTCCTGCTATTTGCAGGACCTGTTCACGACTGAGGCTGCTCGCGGCAAAGGTGTCGGCTCGGCGCTGATCCACGGCGTCTACGAGCGCGCGAAACTCGCGGGAGCCCCGCGCGTGTACTGGCAGACGCACGAGACCAACCTCACGGCGCAGCGCCTGTACGACAAGGTCGCCGAGCGCTCCGGCTTCATCGTCTATCGCAAGATCTTCTGATCCTCGCGATCGCGAGCCCTGTGGATAACTTTGCCTGTCACCCGCGCGTAACATGGCGGGACTAGGCTGCACCTGCGTCTGATCAGGCCCCCCGTCACCGGTCAAGCGCTCCAAGCGGTCCCCGTCAGTCGCCGCGTCTGACAGGGGCCGCATTTTTTTCGGCAGTTCCTTTTCGGCAGTCCCTTGTCGGTATGGCAGCAACGCGGCTGGCGGCTTGCTGCTGCGGCGCACGGCGGTCACAATGCGCCGCTGCTCATCTGACAGGGATCTCCCATGGAAATTCGCAATCTCGGCGCCTCCGGCCTGCGCGTGTCTGCGGTTGGGCTCGGCTGCAACAATTTCGGACAGCGCACCGACCTGGAGACCTCGCGCAAGGTGATCCATCGCGCGCTCGATCTCGGCATCACGCTGTTCGACACCGCGGACGTCTATTCGAACATGGGTGGTTCGGAAAATGTACTCGGCGCCGTGCTGGGCGATCGCCGCAAGGACATCGTGCTGGCGACGAAATATTCCAAGCCGATGGCGGAAGACGGAGCCAAGCAGGGCGCCTCGCGCCGCTACATCATGGACGCCGTGCACGCGAGCCTGAAGCGGCTGAAGACCGATTACATCGATCTCTACCAGCAGCACGATTTTGACCCACTGACGCCGATCGAGGAGAGCTTGCGCGCCCTCGACGATCTCGTCCGTCAAGGCAAGGTTCGCTACATCGGCAATTCGAACTTTCCGGCCTGGCGGGTCGCTGAGGCGGAGTACGTCGCACGCGCGATGAATGTCAGCCGCTTCATCTCCTGCCAGGACGAATACTCCCTCGTCGTGCGCGACATCGAGAAGGATCTGCTGCCGGCCGCGCAGGAATACAAGCTCGGTCTGTTGCCGTTCTTCCCGCTCGCAAGCGGACTTCTGACCGGCAAATACAGAAAGGGGGAGACCGCGCCTGATGACTCCCGCTTCGGCAAGGTGCCGCGGCTGCGCGACCGCTACGTCACACCGCGTAACGAGGACATCGTCGAGAAGCTCACGGCCTTCGCGAAGGTACGCGGCCACAGCATGCTCGAGCTCGCCTTCTCCTGGCTCGCTGCACGCCCGCAAGTGTCGAGCGTGATCGCCGGCGCGACCCGCGTCGAGCAGGTCGAGGAGAACGTGAGGGCGATCGCGTGGAAGCTCGGTGCGGATGATCTTGCCGAGATCGACAAGATCACGCTGGGCTGAACTCTGCGGCGGCGTGCTACTTCGCGCCGCGTCCCACAGTCTGCATCACCTCAAAGCCTTCGAACTGGGGATGGCCGAGATACAGCGGCTTGTTGTCGCCGGCGCGCTGATGCGCGGCACGAAACGCCTCCGACTGGGTCCAGGCCTCGAACGCGGCGTGGTTGGCCCAGATCGTATGCGAGGCGTACAGGGTGTGGTCCTCGAGCTCGGGACCGCGCAGCAGATGAAACTCGACGAAGCCCGGCACCTTGTCCAGATGGGTATCGCGCGAAAGCCAGACCTGCTCGAAAGCGGTTTCGGAGCCTTTGGTGACGCGGAAGCGGTTCATGGCGATGTACATGGGTGATGGTCTCCTGATGTTCGGCTGATCATGTCGCCATTCCGGGACGCGCCGCAAGGCGCGAACCCGGAATGACAGTTTAGGCAACCAGCCCTTTCATCGGTCGTGCGCCTGCGCTGTCCGGGAACACCGTCTCGGCCAGCACGCGATCCGACAGGCCGAACTGTCCCTGCAGCACGCCCTTGATCACGGAGCGCAGATCGGTAGTGGGCTTGAGGTCGCGGCCCTCGTAAAGGTTGGCGAGCTTGAGGCCGGGCCAGTCGGAGATGACGCGGCCGCCCTTCACCGCGCCGCCGGCGAGCAGCGCGATCGTTCCCGTGCCGTGGTCGGTCCCGTCGGTGCCGTTGATGCGCGCGGTGCGGCCGAATTCGGTCGCGACCACGACGACGGTGTCGCGCCAGCGTTCGCCGAGGCCGCTTTCGAATTCGGCGAGCGCGCCGTCGAGCCCGCCGAGCAGGACCGCGAGGCGCCCCACTGGCCCGCCCTCATTGGCGTGCGTGTCCCAGCCGTCGAAGGCGAGCGCGGCAATGCGCGGACCGTCGTCGGCCGCCATCAGTTTTGCGGCGCCGCGCGCGACCTGCCGCATCTGCACGACCGCGTTGCCGGGCTTCCGCTTCATGTCGTCGCCGCTCGCAGCCTTCTCGAGTTGAAGGCCCTGCGACAAGGCCGATGCCAGCCCCGGATCGCGGTGACGGTAGAGATTGACCAGACGCATCGCGGTGTCGTCGTCGGCTTGCGGCAGCGCCACCGGGGTCCAGCCGACCGTCGGCGCATTGCCGCGCAGCACCAGCGGCGTGGTCGGGCCGACCGCAAGTCCGCTCGACACACGCTCGCCGCGCGGCAGCGCTTCCAGCGCGCGGTTGAGCCAGCCGGATTGCAGGCGCCCCGGGCCGGCGTAGCCGCTTTCGAGCACGTCCTGGCCGTCGAAATGCGAACGGTCGCGATAAGGCGTCGCCACCGCGTGGATCACCGTGGCGTGCATGTCGCGATACATCCGCGCGAACTCAGGCATCGCCGGATGCAGCGCAAAGAAAGTATCGAGCATGATCGCGGGATGCGTACCGTCAGCGGTAAGCGCGATCGATCCGTGCAGGCCGGCATAGTCGGGGTCGCCAACCGGCGCGACGGTCGAGAGACCGTCAAGCGCGCCGCGCAGGATCACCACGATCAGCCGGGGGTCGCGGCCATCGGCCGCGCGCGCGAATTTCGGCAAGTACGCCCACGCCGCGAAGGAGGCGCCGCCGAGCAGGAGGTTACGGCGCGAGGTGATGAGCCGGTTCTCGACGCAGTCTATCATCGTCATCTCCTCTGCATCTCCGGCGACATCAACAGCAGCGCCAATGCTTGCTGCCGCGACTCCGCGCGCTCGATGGTGCGCCGCGTTTCGATGGAAGCAGCATCTGCCGCCGCGAATTCCAGCAGGTCGATCGGGTCGATATTGTTGCCGAGCCGCGCACCCATTTGCGCGGCGATGTCGAGCCGAAGCTTGATGCCTTCGGGCGCAGCCCAGGTGGCGCTGGTATCGGCAAAAACCATTCGGCCCAGCCGGCGACCACAGCGGCTGTCCCAGCAGATTGAGATTGTTGAGATAGCTACCGGGATCCTCCGGCACGCGCGCGAGCAACCGGCCGCTGGCGATCACGAAATCGTATGGGCTGCGCATCTTGGTCAGCGGCGCCTTCCACGCGTCGTCGGAATCGACCAACGCCGTCGACATCGCCTTGAGATCGCCGTCAGTCTTGATGAAAACATCGCGCAATCGCGCCACCAACGCAGGCGGCGGATCGTCGGCGACGAAATGGCGCACGAATTTGCTGGCGATGAAATTCGCTGTCGAGGGATGGCGCGCAATGTCGGCAAGCGCGGCCTCGCCTTGCGCAAGGCCCGTCGGCTCATAGCTCTTGCCGAGCAACATTTGCGGCCCGGGCTGGTGCGCATTGGTGTTGAACACGAACGAGCCGGGCACTCCTAACTGCCCCTGCCGGCCGGCAAAGGTCCAGCCGGTGATGATGCGCGCGAGCGAGGTGACGTCTTGCTGGGTGTAGCCGCCGCCGACGCCGAGCGTATGCAGCTCCATGATCTCGCGCGCGAGATTCTCGTTCAGCCCACGCTTGCGGTTCTGGCCCGCGCGCGAGTCCGGCCCGAGCGATTGCTGGTTGTCGAGGAAGAACAGCATCGCCGGATGCTGCTCGACGGACTTGAGCATGTCGGCGAAGCGCCCGAGCACGTTCGGCCTGATCGCCTCGCGCTCGAACGCGCCGGCCCAAATCCGCGCCAGCTCACCCTTGCTCGCGGAGATGCAGAAATGGTTGGACCAGAACACCACCAGCCGCTCGGTGAAGCCGCACTCGACCAGCGTCGCGCGCTGCAACCGCGCCAGCGCCTCGGCGCGAAAGGTCTTTTGGATGACGTTGAGCGGCTGCGGAGCGGGCTTTGCGACAGGCGGTGTCGCCGCGTTAGGCTGCATGGCGTCTGGCTTCGCCATATTGTCGGCCGGCTTGTTGTCGGTCGGCTTGGCCTTGGCCATCTGGCCGGCAATCTCGGTCGCGACTGCATTCAGCGAGAGATTGCGACGCAATCCAGGCTTCTGATCGGCCGGCGCCTCAGTCGGCGCGCCGGCTTTGGCGGCGGCCTCGCGCGCCTGCTTGACCTGGTCCTGATAGGCGAACACGGCCTGTCCGAGCTGCGGCGTGGATTGCAGCCCTGGCGCCTCCAGCAGTACGCCATTGGGGCGGCTCAGTTCCGCCTTGACGAACCCGCGCGGATCCGAGGCCGCGTTGATGAGATCGCCGGACGCGCCGCCGCGGGCGCCGAAGCCGAAACGGTTGAGCGCAACCAGGGCGGCTTGCGAATCGCGGGCCATCGATGTGTCCTTCGCGCGTTGCTAACCGCTTTCCGAGTCCGGGCGCGAGGCCTAATATACCGGAGCCGGAGATGAACCCGGCATGAAAATGACGGCCCAGCTTTTGCGCAAATCATGACAAATCCGCAAGAAATTCCAGTGCAGGAACCGCGTCGCCTCGCCTGCTCCCGCTGCGGCACCGAGTTCGGTTGCGACCTCTCCGGCACCTGCTGGTGCGCGGAGGAAACGGCGCGGTTGCCGATGCCGGTCAAGAGCGAGGATTGTCTGTGCCGGGCGTGCCTGCGCAAGGCTGCGGCGGCGCGAAGCCCGGATGGTGCGCAAGCGTAATCCGGCCTACGAAGCTTAGACTGGATGCCCCGGCGATTTCCGCGCCATGCCGTCGAATGCGTCGAGCAGCTTTTCGCGCCAGGCGTAAACCGGGTCATCCGCCTCGATCAGCTTGAACGGGCTCGTCACGCGCGCCCACTGAAAACCGCCGAACACGATGTAGTCGGCATAGTTCGGCGCGGCGCCGGCGATGAAGGGCTGCTTCTTCAGGGTCTGACGCATCACCTCGAGCGATCTGCGGAACGCGACCACGCCGGCATCGCGGCCCGACATCACCTCTTCCAGACTCTTGCCGCCGAAACGCGCCTCGCGCGACTGGCGGAAATAGGCAGCGTCGACCTCGGCCAGATTCTTCGGGATGTCGGCGACGATCAGCGGAAAGATGCCGCCGACGATGGCGATGTCGCCCCAGGCATTGAGCATGCGCGCCATGGCACGGCCGCCCTCGCCACCGAACAGCGACGGGCTATCCGGAAACTGGTCTTCGAGGTAGTTCGCGATCGCCCAGGAATCGACCACCGGCTCGTCATGATGCAGCAGCACCGGAACCTTCTCCGAGCCGTGCGGCGCAATCGCGCTCTTCTCCGTGAAGCGCCAGGGCAGCGATTCCGCCGCCAACCCCTTGTGTGCCAGCGCCATCCGCGTGCGCCAGCAGAAAGGGCTGAACGGTCGCGAGGCGTCCGCGCCGACGAGTTCGTAGAGTTTGAGTGACATGGAAAGGGCCCTTAGCTGCCAGCCCCTCATCCTGAGGAGCGCGAACGCGCGTCTCGAAGGATGAAGGCCGATCTCGGCCTCGCCCTTCGAGACGCGCGCAAGGTGCGCGCTCCTCAGGGTGAGGGTCTCCTATTCTGGATTGCTTCGCTTGCGCTCGCAATGACGGATGTGGCGAGAGCTAACGCCCGTTCGTGCGCAGCAACCTCTCGCCACCTTCCGTCACCGCGATGATCAGTCCTATTCCTGGTCGCGTTTCGCGCGCGACGTAGCCGCGGTCGGCGGCGTCTTCCCATATTGTGAGGCGCGGGCACGAGGTCTTCCAGGTCGCAATGACCTCGGCATAGGCGCGCGGCTCGCGCGCGACCCATTCGACGAAGTCCAGCACCAGCGGATCGGCGGTCTCGCTCATTGCAAACCTCCCTTGTCGAAGGCCGCCAGCACCGGCGTACGAAGCAGGAGCCAGCCGCCATAGGCGATGTAGTAGCAGGCGATGGTGGTGATCAGCTTGTACGACCAGGCCACGAATTGCTGGTCGGTCATGGCTTCGAGGAGGCGGCGTGCCAGCGTGGTGCCGAGCATCGATGCCAAGATCGCGACCCCGGCGAGCACCGGATCGAGCGTCGCGGCCTGGTCGATGACGCCACCGAAATAAATCAGCTTGGTGAAATGGCTGACGAGCTGGCACATCGCTTTGGTCGCCACTTTCTCGCGCCGGCCGAAATCGCCGCCGAGGAAGAAGGTGTCGAGCAGCGGCCCCGATACGCCGGTCATCAGCATCAAGCCCATGCAGATCGTGCCGTAGGCGGTGCCTTGCCAGAGACGGTCGGGATCCGGCTTGACGTTTGCGGGCAGCAGCCGCGCCATGAACGGGGTGGTGCCGAGCAGCAGCAGCGCGACCGGCTTGTCCGGCACATAGCGGGCGATCGACCACGCCGCGAGCGCGACAGCCGCGCCGACCATATAGTTCGCGACCGGCCGCCAGCGGATATGCGCGCGCCAGAGAAACGCGCGCCAGCCATTGGACGCCATCTGCGTGATCGCATGCAGCACCATCGCGGTGGGCAGCGGCATCAAGGCCAGCAGCACACCGATCAAGATCAACCCGCCCGCCATGCCGAACAGGCCCGACAGGAACGCGGTGCCGACCATCAGCAATCCAAGGGCAGCGATCATGATGAGCGTCACGAGAGAATCTCCTGTTGGCCATCTCCCCGCACGCGAGGAGAAGCGAAGGAGAACGTGCCCCGCTTGCCTCCGGCGCGCAAACTGAGTTATCTTGGCCTGGCATCAGCTTTCCTGAGGGTCGGTCATTTGCGGCGCTTGCTGTTTCTCAACGGCATCAAGGCATTCGAAGCCGCGGCGCGGGCCGGCAGCTTTGCCGCGGCCGGCCTCGAGCTGAGCGTATCGGCCGCCGCGGTCAGCCGCATGGTGCACATCCTGGAAGAACGGCTCGGCGTCGCGCTGTTCGAGCGCAAGGCCAACAAGCTGCTCCTCACGCAGGCAGGCCGCGCCTATCAGAGCGGGCTGACGCCGATCTTCGATGCGCTCGCAAGCCTCACCGCCCAGGTGACGGCACCCTCGGGCGTCCGCGTGCTCACCATCGGCGTCGGCCATACCTTTGCGATGCGCTGGCTGATCCCGCGCCTGTCGGAGTTTCGCAACGAAGAGCCCGACATCGAGGTGCGCTTCACCACCGGCGGCGCGTCGGTGCCGTTCGGCGAGGACTGGAGCTGCGGCATCAAGCTCGGCACCGGCGACTGGCCGGGGCTGGTGGCCGAGCCGCTGTTTGCCGGCGACCTCACGCCGGTCTGCGTGCCCCGGCTCGCTTCCAGCCTGAAGCGGCCGGCGGACCTCAAAGGCCCCAGCCTGATCCGCGTCGAGCATTCGCCCGAGGATTGGCCGATCTGGCTGAAGGCCTCAGGCCTTACAAGGATCAACGCGCGCGGTCCGGAGTTCCAGTTCTACGGCCAGGCACTCCAGGCCGCTGCCGACGGGCTCGGCATCGCCATGGGCATCCGGCCCTACATCGACGACGATCTCGCCGCCGGCCGGCTGGTCGCACCATTCGACCTCTCGGTGCCCAAGGGCATGCGCTGGTACTTGCTCTACCGCAGCTTCCAGACCGAGCAGCGCGACTTTGCCGCCTTCCGCCGCTGGATCATGCGCGCGGCGTCGGAACCTGCCGCGCGTCCCGTCCGGCGGACCGGCCGCAGCTCGGCGCGGAACTAGGCTGGCGGCCAAAAAAGCCCGCCGCTTGTGAACGGCTTCACATCCCGGAATCCGCAAACGTGGTCCCCTGACCCTTCAACAAGACGCTCAAGCGGGACATTTTGGGGACTACAATGACGACCATCTACGACGGCTTTGACATCGAATCCTTCGAAGCTGGCAAGGGGCTGTGGCACGCCCGGATCAGGCGCGCCGATTTCAGCCCGGTTGCCATCGACGGGGTGCTGTTTCCGGCCATGGAGGTCGGCTTCGCCTGGCCCGATCCCGACGCCGCGATTGCCGATGCCAAGCATCACATCGATCGCTTCCGCCGACGGGCCGACGACAGCGACGACGAATAAGCGAGCGGGACTGCAAGCGAACCCAGGAACGGCGCAGGGTAAAAGGGGGACCGGTTCATGTCAGTCATCGAATTCGAAGACACGCCGCGGCCGAGGATTTACGCCCGCAATGTGTTGTCCAGCTGCCCGGAATGCGACGGCGATCTCACGGTGCTCCGCGTGATCAGCGGCCGCGCCGGATGCGAGTATTGGACCATGCGCTGCACCGATTGCGGCGGCATCCATCTCGACATCCTCGAACCGCGCCGGGCAGCCGGGGACGAGGGGCCGGTGCCGGCGGCGTAATCTTTCCGGCCTGCTGCCAACCTGCTGTCAGCATGCTGACCCAGGACGGGCATTCGCTCTTTATTGCGAGGCGGACTCGTCCCATATTCGGTGCATGGCGAAGAAACCTGCATCCTCCGATAAATCCGGCAAATCCCCCAAGGCCAAGGCCCCCAACTCGAAGGCGCCAAATTCCAAGGCGTCACGTCCTGACGTGCAGCCGATCGGGCCGGCGCTGGCCGAGCTGCTCAATCCCGCGATCAATCGCGGCGATGCCGGGCTTGGGTCGGGTTACCGGGCTCCAGCCGCCGCCGGACAATTCGCGCGACCGCCGCTCCGGCGGCGAGGCCGCCGCGCATCGGGCACGGGCGTCTACCCCGAGAGAGTTTCCGCAGGATACGGCCAGGACCAATTCCAGGCCGATGCCGCTGCGGCCGAATCCGCAGCCGCCGGGGGCGCGCGACGCGGGCTTCGACGAGGCACCGCAAGCCAATTACGGAACCGCGGCCACGATCCCGACGCTCGATCCGGAACTGGCCCGTCAGCTTGGTCTTCCGACTGAGGAGGACGATGCCGAAGCGCTGGCGCGTCCGCCGCGCAGCAAGATGGAGGCGCTCGGCGTCAAGGCAACGGCGGATGCGCTGGACGCGCTGATCCGCGATGGCCGGCCGGAGTTCCGCAAGGACGACGGGTCGACGCAGGTGTGGACGCCGCATCGGCCACCCCGCCCGGAAAAGTCCGAAGGCGGCGTGCGCTTCGAGCTCAAGTCCCACTATGAGCCGCGCGGCGACCAGCCGACCGCGATCGCCGAGCTGGTCGAAGGCATCCAGCGCCACGACCGCACCCAGGTGCTGCTCGGCGTCACCGGCTCGGGCAAGACCTACACCATGGCGCAGGTGATCGAGAAGACGCAACGGCCCGCCATCATCCTGGCGCCGAACAAGACGCTCGCCGCCCAGCTCTATGGTGAGTTCAAGAGCTTCTTCCCCGACAACGCGGTCGAGTATTTCGTCAGCTATTACGACTACTACCAGCCCGAGGCCTATGTGCCGCGGACCGACACCTATATCGAGAAAGATTCGTCGATCAACGAGCAGATCGACCGCATGCGCCACTCCGCGACACGCGCGCTGCTCGAACGCGACGACGTCATCATCGTCGCGTCGGTGTCCTGCATCTACGGTATCGGCTCGGTCGAGACCTACACCGCGATGACGTTTGCGCTGAAGAAGGGCGAGCGCATCGACCAGCGCCAGCTCATCGCCGACCTCGTCGCCCTCCAATACAAGCGCACCCAGGCCGATTTTACCCGCGGCACCTTTCGCGTGCGCGGCGATGTAATCGACATTTTTCCGGCGCACTATGAGGACCGTGCCTGGCGCGTGAACCTGTTTGGCGACACCGTCGAGAACATCGAGGAATTCGACCCGCTCACCGGCCACAAGCAGGACGAGCTCGAATTCATCAAAATCTACGCCAATTCGCATTATGTGACGCCGCGCCCGACGCTGGTGCAGGCGATCAAGTCGATCAAATCCGAATTGAAGATGCGGCTCGACCAGCTTCATGACCAGGGCCGCCTGCTGGAAGCACAGCGGCTGGAGCAGCGCACCACCTTCGACATCGAGATGATGGAGGCGACCGGAAGCTGCGCCGGCATCGAGAACTATTCGCGCTATCTCACCGGGCGCCTGCCCGGCGAGCCGCCGCCGACGCTGTTCGAATACGTCCCCGACAACGCACTGGTGTTCGCCGACGAGAGCCACGTCACCGTGCCGCAGATCGGCGGCATGTTCCGCGGTGACTTCCGCCGCAAGGCGACGCTCGCCGAATATGGCTTCCGCCTGCCGTCGTGCATGGACAACCGCCCGCTGCGCTTCGAGGAGTGGGACATGATGCGGCCGCAGACGGTCGCGGTGTCGGCGACACCGAGCGGCTGGGAGTTGAACGAGAGCGGCGGCGTGTTCGTCGAGCAGGTGATCCGCCCGACCGGACTTATTGATCCTCCGGTTAATATTCGCCCCGCCCGCACCCAGGTCGACGACCTCGTCGGCGAGGTCCGCGCCACCGCGCTGGCCGGCTATCGCTCGCTGATCACGGTTCTCACAAAACGCATGGCGGAGGATCTCACCGAATATCTGCACGAGCAGGGCATTCGCGTGCGATACATGCACAGCGATATCGACACCATCGAACGCATCGAGATCATCCGCGATTTGCGCCTTGGCGCGTTCGACGCGCTGGTCGGCATAAATTTGCTGCGCGAAGGCCTCGACATTCCCGAATGCGCGCTGTGGTCGCGATTTTGGATGCCGACAAGGAAGGCTTTTTGCGCAGCGAAACGTCGCTGGTTCAAACCATCGGCCGCGCCGCGCGCAACGTCGACGGCAAGGTGATCCTCTACGCCGACCAGATGACGGGGTCGATGGAACGCGCGATCGCGGAAACCAACCGGCGCCGCGAAAAACAGGTCGAGTACAACACCGCCCACGGCATCACGCCGGAGAGCGTGAAGAAGTCGATCGGCGACATCATGAACAGCGTCTACGAGCGCGACCACGTGCTGGTCGAGGTCGGCGGTCACGACATGACCGACGACATCATTTCGATCGGCCACAATTTCGAAGCCGTGCTCGGCGATCTGGAAACAAGGATGCGCGAGGCCGCCGCCGATCTTAACTTCGAGGAAGCCGCCCGCCTCCGCGACGAAGTCAAGCGCCTGCGCGCCACCGAGCTCGCCGTGGTCGACGACCCCACCGTCAAGCAGCGCACGGTGCAGGGCAAGGCCGGTGCTTATGCGGGAGCGAAGAAATATGGCGACGCCGCCAATTTGCCGGTCAGCGCCATGAAGAAGAAGACCGTGAGCTCCGCGCTGAAAGCGAGCGGCGGAGGCGGCGGCTCGAAAGTGCACAAGCCGCATCTCGACGAGATGCACGGCCCGGAGTCCCTGCCCTATCGCGCGGACCGCGCGCCGCCGTCAAAGCCGTTCGGCGGCGAGAGCCGCATCATCCAGCCGACGGACTCAAAGCAGTCGGGGCCGGAGTTCGGGCCATCGCCGCGCTCGAGCGGAGGGGCGCCGGGGCATAGAGGTGGGTGGAAGAAGAGGTAGGGAGCGTAGAGCAGCCGGCGCCGCACGTGGTTATAGATTTGAGGCTCGCCGGCGCCCTAGGATGAGGACAACGCCCCCTCACCCCGCGATCGTCGCCAGCAGCGACAGCAGCAGCACTGACGCCATGAGTTACAGCGACGTCGCACGCCAGTGGGCGATTTTTTCGGAGAATGACAGACTGGCGTCGAAGAACTGCGCTTCATAGCCGTTCTTGAAGTGCCTCGGGAATACCGAGCCGACCGAGACGGCGAAGATGCTGTAGAAGACCGACGCCAACGCAATGGTGAGCACGTGGCTGCTGCCGCGGTAGTCTCCTAGCAGCTTCACCATCAGTGAAGCGGCGGCGAAGATCGGGAAGCCCTGTAGGATTGTGGTGAGCGCAAAGCCTTCGAGCCAGTTGAGCGAGCCGGATTTCGACGCGGTGATGAAGGGCATGATGCGATCACCCCACGCTCGCCGTCACCACCGCCATCACCGACAGCAGCAGCACGATGGTCATGAGCTGGAGCGAGGCGACCGGCTGGGTGCGCCATGCCGTGATCTTGTCGGCGAGCGACAGATGGGCCTCGAAGAACTTTGGCTCGTAGACGGTCTTGAACAAGGCCGGGAAGCTCGGCCCCAGGGTCACTGCGAGCAGCGCATGGGCGAGCGAGGCGATGGCGACGAAGATGGCGACGCCGGGATCCACCGACGAGGTCGTGATTGCCGACCAGCTTGAGCAGGAAGGCAGCGGCGGCGAAGGTCGGGAAGCTCTGCAGCGTCGCGGTCAGCGCGAGGCCTTCGAGCGCGTTGTGCAGGCTGGACTTTCTGACGGTGGCGAGGGCGGCCATGGCACGTCTCCCTGATGACATGGGGAGGACGTTAGCTGCGCTGTGTGAGGCGTGATGTGAGACGGGTCACGCTGGTTCGGCGGGCGGTGCTTTCCGCCTCGCCCCGCAAGCAGGGCGAGGGAGTGGACCGCCGATGCGGCGGCGGGGTCGCCGTCTCTAAATGACGGGATTACAGCTTCCCCTGCCCGTTCACGTGGCTCTGCTGTTGCCGCTGCCTGTCCTGCTCTTGCTGCTCTTTCGCGTGGTGGCGACCGTAGAGGCAACCGGCGGCAGCGCCGAGGACGCCGTGATGGCCGGCATAATGGCCGGCGACGCCACCGACGACGGCGCCCTTGATGCAGCCCTTGGCGTTGGCGGCGGAGGTCGCTCCCAGCATGAGGAGCGTGGCGGCGATGGCGGCGAGGCATTTCATGGATCGATGTCTCCGGATGCGGTGTCGGCCTTTCAACGAGCGCGGGCGCGTCGCGGTTCCACAAGCGTGAGGCCTCATGGCATTGTGCGTTCGTACAAGGCTTCGCGCGCCATGCAGCCGAACGCGGTATGAATTTGTGCAGACGCGCGGTCGCTCAACCCCCAATTGCAGCCATGAACCTGGCATTGCGCTTGCGCGTCATATCATCTGCAACATCCCTGTGGTGTTTCGGATTGCCGGTGTCCGAGGCCGCGCGTTAGCTTTGCGCGCAAACTCCACACGGCCAATGAGGGACGAGCGGAATGAGAAGCTCAATCGGCAGCGCGTGCTGCATCTGCTCGATGCCATCGCCGGCAGCGACATCTAGGCTGCGCTGTCGTGCTGCACCGACGACGTCGACTTCCTCACCCACGCGCCGATCGACGTGCTGCCGCACATGAGTCCCTGCCACGGCAAGAAGGAGCTTGGCGAATTCTGGCGCACCGTGCAGGAGCGATACGCCGAGATCCGCTACGAGGTGCCGCAGATCGTCGCCGAGGGTGACGCGGTCGCGGCCTATCTGCGCGTGTTCTTCAGGAAACGCAGCAACGACCGCATCATTCAGGTCGACATGGCCGTGTTCTACACTTTCCGCAACGGCCAGGTGGTGCAGATCCGCGAGATCATCGATTCCTACGACCTGGTGCAGCAGGTGCTGGAACGTGAGATCGGCCCGCTGATCGTGGGCGAGCCGGTAGACGGGGCGTAGTCCTCTCTCCGACCGGTAAACTACGGGGTTCTATTGTAAATCCCACAAACCGGGATCAATTGTGCATTGCGAAAACGTGAATTGCGTTTTGGCCCAGATTGCGTATTTTGTTCGTATACAAATGAGCAGGGCGACCCCGCGGCATCTTTCCTGTGCGCATGGGGTTGTTTTTCGTTTTTCGCAAGCCAGCTTCAGGACTGCCCAAAATGACAGAGCACAGTCTCTGGCGTTTCTCGCGTGCGTTGCATCGCGCGATCAACGACCGGCATTTCGAGGATATCGAGGCCCTGATCGACGAGGACGTCGAGTGGGCGCTGTACGGCCCGATCGACATGTTTCCGTTCCTCGGCGCGCGCCAGGGCAAGGACGCCGTGCTCGAGGTCATCCGCCAGCTCGCCGACAATTTCCAGGTCCGCCGCTTCGACCGCGAGAGCATCATGCTCGGCGTCGATTCCGCGGCGTCGATGCTGCGCTATTCGCTAACCGCGCTGGATTCCAGCAAGCCGATCAGCTTGCGGGTCGCGCAGTTCGCGCAATTCAGGGCGGGCAAGCTCACCAGCATGCGCGTGCTGATCGACACGTTTGATTTGGTCGAGCAGGCACTCGGCCGCGCCATTCATCTGCCGAAGATGACCAGCGTCGGCTGAAAGGGACACCAACGGGCCCCGCTGTTCGGGACCGATGGCTGATGCTCCCCGCGACGCGTCCTGGCCTCCAGCCCCGCCGGATGCAATCGTGGAGAAGCTCGTCATCGGGCGCGCGCCTTTCGCGCGGCCCGTTGGTTCGCGGTTGATGGAACCGCCACAATTTCGCAATGATGGTTCCGCATTCTGAGCGCGAACTGGGCTGACGGGCAGGACTATGGAATTCGCGACGGGTTTCGGCTGGACCAGGCTGCCGGTGCTGGCGGCCGCGTTCATTTTGGGATCGGTGCTGACGGTTTCGGCGCAGATCATTCCGCCCACGGCCGCAGTGCCCGACGAGGACGCCGAGGCGGCGGAGGCCCCCGACGTCAACGACCCCGACGTGCTCCGCGGTATCGACATCGACAAGCTCGACTGGGGCCAGCTCGCGATCGACGCCGGCACGCTCAACGACATCATTGCCGCCAAGAAGCGCGCGCAGGCCGCCGCCAAGGACGGGCTGAACTGGGCGACGAATGCCAACGCCAACGGCTCCTCGGCGGTGACGGTGAAGCAGTCGGTGTCCTCGTTCTGGGACGCCCGTATCGGCGCCGACATGACGGTGACGAACGAGCCGCGGACGATGTCCGAGCTCCTGGCACAGAAGGCCACCAATGGCGGCAGCGTCCCTCAGTCATCCGGGAGCGCCTGGGCGGCCGCGACCGCGCCGGGCGCGGGCGCGATCTGGGACAAGACCGCGGTGGAGGCCCGCGTCGACCCCGGCGCCGAACAGAGCAAGCTCGGGGCGTCGCTGACCAAGTCGGTGCCGCTGTCGAACGACACGTCGCTGACGCTCCAGAACGGCTACAGCGTCAACCAGCAGGGCACCACGGCGCTCCCCGGCGTCGGCGGCCACATCACGCGGAATTACGAGACCGACCAGTCGGCCAAGGTCACCATCATCGACACCGGCACCAGCATCACCGCGGGCCAGTCGCTGTCGACCACCGACGACAAATGGCTGCGCAAGGTCGGCGCCGAGCAAAAGCTGTTCGACAACGTCACCGTCTCCGGCTCGGTCGGCGAGACCTCGCAAGGGGCGATCAACAAGAGCCTGACGGCGGGTTTCAAGAAGAGCTGGTAGCTGAGCGCCCGGATCCCTCCCCGCGAGCGGCGTTCAGACTCTCGTAACCATACGCCACGGCAAAACCCCCGAATGGACCACCCTTGCCGCACCTCGGCCAAGTTGCCGCCAAAATCCGACGCCCTAGTCCACTGACCGACGTCGTCGTGCGGGGGACACTCGCGCTGCGCTCAACGCGAACAGGGGAATAACGATGAACGCCATGCGTCCGGAAAAGACCGAAACCACCGAGACCGAGACCATCGACACCAACCTCGCCGCAGTGACGGAAGTCGAAGCCGGCATCCGTGACTTCGTCCGCAACGACATCGCCTATCTGCGCCGTCCGGCAGCAACCGCCACGGACGCGCCGCCGCTCGATCCGAGCGCGGAGGCCACCGTCACCAACGTCAATTCGCTGATCCAGCGCGTCGCCGGCACCTCGCTCGCCGAGATCGAGAATTTGATCTCCGAGCTCGAGAGCCTGCGCGACCTGCTCCACGCCGAAGGCCAGCGCGTCCAGCGCGAGATCTCCGGCTACGCTCAGCTCAGCCAGGCCGCGATGAAGTCGACCCGCATGATCGCCGACAACGTCTCGCAGTGGAAGCGCGCCGCCGACGGCCTGCGCAACAGCTGATCGCTGGCATCACGCATCACCAGCCGCCGCGTTCCGAAAGGGACGTGGCGGTTTTGATTCGTGGGGTCTCGTTCCCCGATTTGAACTTTCCACCCCTCCCTGGCGACCAATGCCGAGCGCCCGCACCCTGCGGCCGGGCCGGGGGAATTTCATGGAAAGCATTCGGCCCGACAACACGGACCCGATACCGCTGCGGCCGGCGCCGAACCAGTTCGGCACGATCATGCTGCGTTTTGTCGGATTGCTGGCGGTTGCGATCGCCATATTGGCGTTCGTCTATAGCCGCTGAAGGCGGAGGCCGCGTTGCGGCCCGCGGAGTTAACGAACTCTTAACGGCTCGCGTCGACGCTCGAGGCTTCCAGGGTGTAGCCACCATCGGCGTAGCCCTTCACCACCATGCCGGCGACCAACATCACGGCCAGCGTCGCGGTAGCAAAGATGAATCCGACCAGCTTGAGTGCGCCGCGGTCTGCCATGGTCCTCTGTCCCCTGTACTCTGCCCAGATCGATCAAATAGACAGCGACAGGTTCATAATTGGTTAGCAACTCGATGGTTCCGCCAACTGCTTCGCGGGAGAACCATGTTGCGCAGGCTTATGGCAGCCACCCGGAATCGCGTCCATAGCGCGGGAGCAACACTCGCGCGTTGTTTTCGCCGTTCATCCTGGAACGAATCTAACCGCCCTGCACGCGCATCGGCACGAAGGCGCTCGCGGTGATGGCGTAGACTTCCTCGCCGCGCTGGTTGGTGCCGGTGGTGCGGGCGGTCAAGATGCCCCAGCCGGGACGCGAGGCCGAGCTACGCTTGTCGATGACGACGTTGGCGTAGGCAACGGTGTCACCGGCGAGCACCGGCCGGATCCAGCGCAGATCGCGAAAGCCCGGCGACGGACCCCACACCGCGATCTCCTCGCCGCGCGAAGCGGCCTCACGCGCCAAACGCTGGCCGTCCGCGACAAGCAGGCTCATGCAGGCCGAGCCGACATGCCAACCCGAGGCCGCGAGCCCGCCGAACAGCGAGTTCTTGCCCTCCTTCTCGTCGAGGTGAAAACGCTGCGGATCGAACTTCGCGGCGAACGCCTTGATGGAGTCCGCCGTGAAATTGTAGGCGCCGATCTCGCGACGATGGCCGATCTCGATGTCCTCGAAGAACCGCATCAAACCGCCCCTTCGCGCCGCTTGATCAGGATCGGCGAGGTCATCTCACACAGCGCCTGCCCCGCCGCGTTACGCGCGGTGCATTTGAATTTGACGATGCCGAGCTCGGGGCGGCTCTTCGAGGTACGCGCTTCCAGTACGTCGACGTCGAGCATGAGGTCGTCGCCGGGTCTCAGCGGCGACAGCCAACGCACCTCGTCCACGCCGGGCGAACCCAGCGAGGCGGCGCGGGTGATAAAGCCGTCGGCCATCATTCGCATCATCAGCGAACAGAGGTGCCAGCCCGAGCCGGACAAGCCGCGCAGCATGCTCTTGCTCGCCGCGTCCTCATCGAGGTGCATCGGCTGCGGATCGAACTCGGCGGCGAAAGCCAGGATCTCGTCACGGGTGACATGGCGCGGGCCGAATGTTCCGAACCGGCCGGGCGGAAAATCTTCGAAGGTCAGGGTCATCTTGGGAAAGCTTTGAGGGAATGACAGATTGTGGCCGCACTTTGCGGCAATCTCAACCCGCCGGCCCGCATGGCTCGTGCTACATTCGACGAGTCGGCCCAGACCCGCCTTTTGGTCAATTGACGCGGCGTGGGCGCGATTCGCCCGGGGGAAAGAGATGTTTTCATTCAGCGACCTGTTTCAGTGGGACCGCTTTATCACGCCGACGATCATCAAGACCTTTTACTGGCTGGTGATCGCGCTGATCTGCCTGTTCGGCCTCTCCGGCATCTTCTCCGGCCTCGCGATGATGGCGATCAGCCCGTTCGGCGGTTTCCTGATGCTGCTGTCGTCGATCGCGAGCGTGGTCGTCGGCATCGTGTTCTCGCGCATCGTCGCGGAGCTGATCCTGATCATCTTCCGCATCAACGAGCATCTCGGCGCGATCCGGGACCAGGGCGGCGGATTGCGGTAGGGCTTCCGTGTCCCGGACGCGGCGCGGCATGAAATGACGCGACGCAGAGCCGGGACTCATGCATCCCCAATCAAGACTCCTGGGTCCCGGCTCTGCAGCGCATCGCTGAAGAAGCGCTGCGCTGCGTCCGGGGCACGAACCCAGAATCTTACGTATTAAACCTGAAATGCATCACGTCGCCGTCCGCGACGACGTATTCCTTGCCTTCGAGGCGCAGCTTGCCGGCATCTCGGGCACCGGCTTCGCCGTTGAGCGCGACATAGTCCTCATACGCAATGGTCTCGGCGCGGATAAAACCCTTCTCGAAGTCGGTGTGGATCACACCGGCCGCACCCGGCGCCTTGGTGCTGCGATAGATGGTCCAGGCGCGCGCTTCCTTCGGGCCCACCGTGAAATAGGTGATGAGGTCGAGCAGCGTATAGCCGGCGCGGATCAGGCGATCGAGGCCGGCCTCTTCGAGACCCAGCGTCTCCAGGAAGTCGGCGCGTTCGTCACGTGAAATGGTGGCGACCTCGGATTCGATTTTTGCCGAGATGACGACGGCAATGGCGCCTTCCTTGGCAGCCTGCTCCTGCACGGCCTTCGAGAACGAATTGCCGGTCGCGGCCGAGCCTTCCTCGACATTGCAAACGTAGAGCACAGGCTTGGACGACAGCAGGCCGAGCATCCCGAAAGCGCGCTCCTCCTCCGCCTTGCGCTCGACGAGGCGCGCGGGCTTGCCCTCGCGCAGCAGCACCAGCGTGCGATTGACGAGGTCGAGCTGCTCCTTGGCGTCCTTGTCGTTGCCCTTGGCCTTCTTGGAGAGGTTGTCGACGCGCTTCTCGAGGCTGTCGAGATCGGCGAGCATCAGCTCGGTCTCGATGGTCTCGATGTCGGCGAGCGGGGCGATCTTGCCTTCGACATGGGTGATGTCGGAATCTTCAAAGCAGCGCACGACATGCGCGACGGCGTCGACCTCGCGGATGGTGGCCAGAAATTGATTGCCGAGGCCTTCACCCTTGGACGCACCGCGCACAAGGCCGGCGATGTCGACGAAGGTCAACCGGGTCGGGATGATCTGCGCCGATTTGGCTATCGCCGACAGCTTGTCGAGCCGCGGATCCGGCACCGCGACCTCGCCGACATTCGGCTCGATCGTGCAGAACGGATAGTTCGCCGCCTGCGCCGCGGCCGTCTCGGTCAGCGCATTGAACAAGGTCGATTTGCCGACATTAGGCAATCCGACGATCCCGCATTTAAATCCCACGAGCGTTATTCCTTGCCGTTGTCGTCCTTGGTCAAAAATCCCTTCGCCTGCATGGCGAGATGCACCCTGTTGGCGAAGGTCGCGTCCGTGCCTTTGGCAACCAGTGCCGCGTGCTCGGCCACCGCGTCGCAGAGCGTCGCCACCCAGTCGTTGTCGGCCTTGGCGAAGTCCGACAGCACGTGGCCGTGCACCAGTTCCTTGACGCCGGGATGACCGATGCCGAGCCGCACCCGGCGGTACTCGTTGCCGATATGCGCCGAGATCGAGCGCAGGCCGTTGTGGCCGGCGATGCCGCCGCCGACCTTCACCCGCACCTTGCCCGGCGGCAGTTCGAGCTCGTCATGGAATACGGTGACGTCGCCCGGTGCGATCTTGAAGAAGCTTGCCGCTTCCTGAACGCTGCGGCCGGAATCGTTCATGTAAGTCGCCGGCTTGAGCAGGATCACGCGCTCAGTACCGAGCGTGCCTTCCGAGGTCTCGCCTTGAAACCTGCGGCGCCATGGCGCGAAACCGTGACGCCGCGCGATCTCGTCGACGGCCATGAAGCCGACATTGTGCCGGTTACGTGCGAATTTCGGGCCGGGATTGCCGAGCCCAACAAAGAGTCGCATGACGCGGCGCGCCCCTCGCTCGGCGCGCGATCAGAGACCGCGCGCCGGCTTTGAGAGATTACTTCTTCTTGTCGCCGCCGGCGGGAGCCTTGGCAGCGGGAGCTTTGGCAGCCGCTGCCGGAGCAGCACCCGCAGCAGGAGCGGCAGCACCGGCCGCCGGAGCAGCAGCACCCGCAGCCGGAGCAGCAGCCGCAGCCTTCTGCTCTTCGGCGTAGCCGGACGGCGGCACGATGGTCACAAGGGTCGCGTCCTCCGAGGTCAGCGCCTTCACACCGGCCGGCAGCTTGATATCGGAGAGATGCAGCGAGTGGCCGATTTCGAGCGAACCGACATCAACCTCGATGAACTGCGGGATGTTCTCCACACCGCACTCGAGCTCGATCGCATGCGCAACGATGTTCACGGCGCCGCCGCGCTTCACGCCGGGCGAACCTTCAGCCTTCACCACGTGCAAGGGAACGCTGATGCGGATGGTGGCGCCTTCGCCGAGCCGCATGAAGTCGACGTGGATCGGGAAGTCCTTGACCGGATCGAGGTGGTAGTCGCGCGGAATCACGCGGTGCTTGTTGCCTTCGAGGTCGATGTCGACCAGCGTGGTCAGGAACCGGCCGGCAAGGATGCGCGTGCGCAGTTCGCGATCTTCGATCGAGATCGTCAGCGGGGGCTGGTTGTTGCCATAGATCACTCCGGGCACTCTCCCGGCGCGACGCTCAGCCCGGGCGGCCCCCTTGCCGCTCTTCGGACGTGCGGTCGCCTTCAATTCCTTGACGGTCGCCATAACGTTAAGTCCTTGTTTTTGCAAAAGTTAATGGGCCGCAAGGCGGCCCATGGCATACGCCGCAGCAAGCCTCCAGGGGTGCGGGGGCCGCGGACGTGGCGGGCTTTTACCCGGAAGATGCGGAAATGACAAGGAGAATGGGCCGCCGGTGAGGACCGGATAGAGCGGCGAAACCCGAGAACTTCATGCCGCGGTTCGTTCCCGGTTGGCACCTTAGCCGCCGAGCTTGGCTTCCAGCGCCACGATGCGGGCCTTCAGGGCCTCGTTCTCTTCGCGGGCGAGCCGGGCCATGTCCTTGACCGCCTCGAACTCCTCGCGCTTGACCAGGTCCATGTCGCGCAGGAATTTTTCGGCCTGGGTGCGCAACACGGTGTCGACCTCGCGCTTGACGCCCTGGGCGGCACCGGCGGCATCGTTCATCAGCCGGCCGATCTCGTCGAAAAACCGGTTGTTGGTCTGGGTCATGTCGGTCTCCTGGCGGCCTTCGATAAACTCTGCGCGAACGCGCCGGGAGACAATGGCAATCCGTTTGGCCCGGTTCAAGGGCCGATCGGCGGTATCCTTGTCATGCCCCGGTTTCCTTGCAATCGTATTCAACGTCCCTGCATAAGAAGAATCACAAAGGCGCTCGAGATGATCGACCAGCAGATCGCGATCCCCACCAAGGACGGTCACACCGCAACCTTCATCAGCCATCCCGAACGCGGCGGGCCGTTTCCGGTCATCCTGTTCTACATGGACGCGCCGGCGATCCGCGAAGAGCTGCGCGACATGGCGCGCCGGCTCGCGACATCGGGCTATTACGTGATGCTGCCGAACCTCTATTACCGCTCCGGCGTGATGGAGCTCGGCGCGCTGCCGGCCGATCCGAACGCGCCGGAGCGCAAGCGCATGTTCGCGCTGATGGGATCGCTCACGATCCCCATGATCATGGACGACACGCGCGCGCTGTTGACCTATGCCGAGGGCCAGGCGGCCGCTAACACCAAGCTGATCGGCACCGTCGGCTACTGCATGAGCGGCCGCTACGCCGTCAACGCCGCCACGCATTTCCCCGATCGCGTCAAGGCCGCCGCCTCGGTCTACGGCACGCAGCTCGCAACCGACCAGGGACGACAGCCCGCATCTCGCGGCAGCCAAGACCAAAGCCGAGCTGTACTTCGCCTGCGCCGAGACCGACATCTACGCGCCTGCAGAGATCATCGAGAAGGTGAAGCAGGGCATGAGCGGCGCCAAAGCCGAGGTCGAGATCTATCCGGGCACCCATCACGGCTTCGCCTTCCCCAAGCGTCCGGTCTATGACCGCGACGCCGCCGAGCGGCATTGGGAGCGTCTGCTGGCGCTCTATCGCCGCAATCTCGTGTAGAACGGGATGGATCGATCTATCCGCGAGCTCGGTGCACCTCTCCCGCTTGCGGGGGAGGTCGGCGCGAAGCGCCGGGTGGGGGTTCTCTCCACACGGAGATTATCTCGAACGCGGAAACACCCTCACCCCAACCCTCTCCCGCAAGCGGGAGAGGGGGCGCAGCTCCAACGGGGCCGCTGCTTGCCCTTCACTCTGTAGAAGCAAGGCGCGATGCCCTTTCTGCTCATCGACTTTCCATCGTTCAGTCCGATCGCGGTCGAGATCGGACCGTTCGCGATCCGCTGGTACGCGCTTGGCTATATCTGCGGGATCACCTTCGGTTGGCTCTATGCACGTGCACTGATCAAGAACGACAGGCTATGGGCCGGCACCTCGCCGATCAGTCTGCCGCAGATCGACGATTTCATCTTGTGGGTGACGCTCGGCATCATTCTCGGTGGCCGCACCGGTTATGTCCTGTTTTACAACCTGCCCTTCTTCGTCGAACATCCGGCTGCCATCTTCAAATTGTGGGAAGGCGGCATGGCCTTCCATGGCGGCTTCCTCGGATGCGTCGTGGCGGTGATGTGGTTCGCCTGGAAGAACGGCATCTCGATCCTGTCGCTCGGCGACATCACCTGCGGCGTTGCGCCGGTCGGGATTTTCCTGGTGCGGTTGACGAACTTCATCAATGGCGAGCTGTGGGGCCGCCCCGCCGACCCGAGCCTGCCCTGGGCCATGATCTTTCCGACCGGGGGTGACGTGCCGCGCCATCCGAGCCAACTTTACGAAGCGGGCATGGAGGGCCTCCTGCTCTTCATCGTCCTCGCCGTGATGATCCGCCACGGCGCCTTGAAGCGGCCGGGGCTCATTCTCGGCAGCTTCATCCTGATCTACGGCCTGACCCGGATCATCGGCGAGCATTTCCGCGAACCGGACGTCCAGCTCGGTTACCTCTGGGGCGGATTAACCATGGGCATGCTGTTGTCGATCCCGATGCTTATTGTCGGCGGCATACTTATTGTATTGGCTATCAGGCGCGGTGCGCCCGAGCCCGCAGGGGCTATTCGTTAATTCGTTTTGAGAAGATAGGCCGTGACCGACCAGCCGTTACTCAACGAGATCAAGGCGCTGATCAAATCCTCAGGCCCCATGCCGGTCTGGCGGTACATGGAACTGTGCCTGATGCACCCGCGCTATGGCTATTATGTTTCGCGCGATCCCCTGGGACGAGAAGGCGACTTCACCACCGCGCCCGAGGTCAGCCAGATGTTCGGCGAGCTTTTGGGCCTGTGGACCGCCTCGGTGTGGAAGCAGATGGGCTCGCCGCAATTCCTGCGGCTGATCGAGCTCGGCCCCGGCCGCGGCACCATGATGGCGGATGCGCTGCGTGCGCTCCGCGTGCTGCCGCCGCTCTACCAGGCGCTTCACATCCACATGGTCGAGGTTAATCCCGTCCTGCGCGACCGGCAGAGTGCGACGCTGGCGGGCGTACGCAACATCGCCTGGCACGACAGCATCGACGACGTGCCTGAGGGACCGAGCATCATCCTCGCCAACGAATATTTCGACGTGCTGCCGATCCACCAGATGGTCCGCCACGAGAACGGCTGGCACGAGCGCGTGATCGAGGTCGACGCCAACGGAAAACTTCAGTTCGGCGCGGCGGCCGAGCCGACGCCGCGCTTCGAGGTGCTGCTGCCGCCTCTGGTGCGCGCCGCGCCCGTCGGGGCCGTGTTCGAATGGCGGCCCGATGCGGAGATCATGAAGCTCGCCAGCCGCGTGCGCGACCAGGACGGCGCGGCGCTGATCATCGACTACGGCCATCTGCGCAGCGATGCCGGCGACACCTTCCAGGCGATCGCGCGCCACACCTTTACCGATCCCCTGAAGGCACCGGGCCAGGCCGACGTCACCGCCCATGTCGACTTCCAGGCGCTGGCGCGCGCGGCCGAGGATGTCGGCGCCCACGTGCACGGCCCGGTGACGCAGGGCGATTTCCTCAAGCGCGTCGGCATCGAGACCCGTGCAGCCGCGCTGATGCAGAAGGCGACGCCTGATGTCGCCACCGACATTTCGATCGCGCTCAAGCGCCTGACCGATACCGGGCGTAGCGGCATGGGCTCGATGTTCAAGGTGCTCGGCATCTCCGAGCCGCGTCTGACCGGCCTTGCGGGCTTGAGCGATCTCGAACAGGCCGGGGGCGCGTCATGACGCTAGGCTCGTCGCTGCTGTCGGCGGTGCCCGGCCTGCGCCACGCGTTCTTCACCCGCGAGGGCGGCGTTTCAGGCGGCATCTATTCCGCGCTGAACGGCGGGCTCGGCTCCAACGACGATCAGGCCCTTGTCGCAGAAAACCGCCGCCGCATGGCCGAGCATGTCGGCGTCGCGCCGGAACGCTTTCTCAGCCTGCACCAGATCCATTCGCCCGACGTGCGCGTCGCCGACACCCCGTGGCCCAGCGGGCCGCGGCCGAAGGGCGATGCGCTGGTGACGAAGGTGCCGGGCATCGCGCTCGGCGTCTCCACCGCCGATTGCGGACCGGTGCTGTTCGTCGATCCCAACGCGCGCGTGATCGGCGGCGCACATGCCGGCTGGAAGGGCGCCCTCACCGGCGTGCTGGAGGCGACGATCTCGGCGATGGAAAAGCTCGGCGCCTCGCGCAGCGGCATCATCGCCGCGATCGGCCCGTTAATCCGCCAGGACAGCTACGAGGTCGGTAACGAGTTCGTGGCCCGCTTCATCGAGGCGGATGCGGACAACGCCATGTTCTTCATCCCGTCGGTGCGCGAAGGCCACGCGATGTTCGACCTGGCCGGCTTTATCCGGAAACGTCTGGAAGCCGCGGGCATCCTGATGATCGACGATCTCGGCCTCGATACCTACGCCGACGAGCGCTTCTTCAGCTATCGCCGCTCGGTGCATCGCAAGGAGCCGGATTACGGCCGCCACGTTCACGCGATCGCGCTCGAAGGGTAGGCGTCAGTCGCTGCACTTTTCAAACAACGGCGCTTGCTGCTGGGTGCGATCCCATTTCGTCGGCAGTTCGTCATATGTCTTGGCGGGCGGGGGCGGCGGCGGCGGCCGGACGTAAAAGCCTTCTTCGACGTCGAACTTCTTCTTGTCCTCGCGATGCGCGGAAAATGTTCGATACTTGTCGCCAACCTTCAACAGAACAATCTCCCAAGGCTCGCCAGGCTGACGCCACCACACCGCCGCGACGCTCGCCGGAGGATCCTGAACGGACACGAACTTGATCTTGTCGTCCGCGATGCGGGTCGCCGCGTAGATCGTGCTGATGAATGTCCGCACCTGGCCGGGCGAAAACGTCCCTATCACGTTCCTGATGGTCGGCGATCCCGAGGGCGGCACAATGTATGTCATCCGCGCGCCGCAGCCGTTGCTCGTGCAAGCCTGATTTGGATCGCGCTTGCAATCGACCGACCACGTCCCGACCAATCCGAAGGACTGAATGACCTCCGCAGCGCTCTCCTCTGCGGCCACCGGGCCTGCGGCAAGGCACGCGATGATCAAGCCAAAAGCCGGGTCTCTCATCGACCGCTCCCCATGCACGCTGGCCTGATCGGTTAAGCCCTGTGTCCTGCCTGCCCTAGACGTTAAGCGATTTTAACGATATCGCAAGGCGCGATGAGGGAAGCGTCAACCCGCCTGCTCCAAACCGGGACAATCATGCGCGCCGCGATCGCCGCCGCATCGATTGCGATTGCTTGCGCGCTTGGCGGCTGCGCCGGCGGCGGTGGTGCTGCGAACTCCTATGCGATGGCGCCGAGCGCCGGCTCCGGGGCGACGGTCGCGTTCGAATCGATCGACGGGCCGCCGCCGCAAGTGTTCGACCGAATGGTCGGCGTGCTCGACAGCGAATCCAAGCTGCGCAGCCTGTCCGTGGTCTCCCGCGAGGGGACGGCCGCCTACCGCGTGCGCAGCTACCTCTCCGCCCAGATTGTGCGCGGCAAAACCGTGATCGCCTGGGTCTGGGACGTCTACGACGCCAACCAGCAGCGGGCGCTGCGCCTTTCCGGCGAGGAACCCACGTCCGCCAAGGGCGGCCGCGATCCGTGGGGCGCCGCTGACGACCTCGTGTTGCGGAAGATCGCCCAGGCCGGATTCAGCGGACTTTCCAACATGATCAATGGCACACCGGATGCGCCGGGCTCGGCTCCCGGCTTGCGCGGGCCGGCCGTGGCGAGTGTGATCCCGGAGGCTCCGGCGGCCGAGATGCCGGCCTCGGCGCTCGGCTATGCCGAGCGATAACCCCGCTAAACCACGGCCCCAACTTCGGGCCAAACCGTTGACCGGACTCAGGATTTCGCAGGGAAAACGTAGCATCCCGGGTTGCCATTGCAGCCCTCCGCCTGATATTTCCTCGCCCGTCGTAACCGTGCTTCCAGTGGGTATTCTCTGATGTTGAACATCCTGTCCAACAAAGCGCGGGAGGAAGCGTCCATGTCGGCCAAGAACGGCTCCATTAAGCTCGTCGCCGGCAACTCCAATCCGGCTCTCGCCCAGGCCATCGCGCAAGGTCTCGACCTGCCGCTGACCAAGGCGGTGGTACGGCGCTTCGCCGACATGGAGATCTTCGTTGAGATCCAGGAGAACGTCCGCGGCTCGGATGCCTTCATCATCCAGTCGACCTCGTTCCCGGCCAACGACCATCTGATGGAATTGCTGATCATCACCGACGCGCTGCGGCGCTCCTCGGCGCGCCGCATCACCGCGGTGCTGCCCTATTTCGGCTACGCCCGGCAGGATCGCAAATCAGGTTCGCGCACGCCGATCTCGGCAAAACTCGTCGCCAATCTGATCACGCAGGCCGGCGTCGACCGCGTCATGACGCTCGACCTGCATGCCGGCCAGATCCAGGGCTTCTTCGACATCCCGACCGACAATCTCTACGCGGCGCCGCTGATGGTGCGGGACATCAAGGACAAGTTCGACCTCTCCAAGACGATGGTGATCTCGCCCGACGTCGGCGGCGTGGCACGCGCCCGCGGCCTCGCCAAACGCATCAACACCCCGCTCGCGATCGTCGACAAGCGCCGCGAACGTGCCGGCGAATCCGAGGTCATGAACGTGATCGGCGATGTCGCCGGCTACACCTGCATCCTGATCGACGACATCGTGGACTCCGGCGGCACGCTGGTGAACGCAGCCGACGCGCTGATCGCCAAGGGCGCCAAGGACGTCTACGCCTACATCACCCACGGTGTGCTCTCCGGCGGTGCAGCCGCCCGTATTACAAACTCCAAGCTGAAGGAGCTCGTGATCACCGACTCGATCCTGCCGACGGATGCGGTGAGCAAGGCGCCGAACATCCGCACGCTGCCGATCGCCAGCCTGATCTCCGACGCGATCGCGCGCACGGCGGCGGAAGAATCGGTGTCGAGCCTGTTCGACTGATTAGCTTCGCGATGTCGCAGGGTGAGCAAAGGCTCGAGGCGCCGTGCCCACCTTTTTTTGTGGCCATGAGCACGGTGGGCACGCTTCGCTTTGCCCACCCTAGGGCCTCATGCGCCGCTCCACAGGTTGTTGCCGGCCCCGCCCCATGACATCATCCGGATACCGAGTCATCTCTGCCCTCTGGATGCCTGATGCCACGCCGGAAATTCGCTTGGGAAAAGCTGTCGGATGACGAGTTGCTCAAGCAACGGCTCTCCAGCCTGAGGGTTACGGTCGAAGGCACCTGGCTCGATGATTGTGTCGGCACGCTCCACGAGGAGCTCGAGGAGCGCGGCATCCGGCTGCGGCCGCATACCTGGATCTCGAGCGAATGGTTCAGCCCGGGAGGCGTCCCCGGCATCGCCATCCCCTTCTATCTGGCCCATCCCCGCCTGATGAAGCTCGAGAAGAAGATGATGTTCGACGTCGAGGGCGGAACCTGGCGCGAATGCATGGCCATCCTCCGTCACGAAGCGGGCCACGCCATACAGCACGGCTATCAGCTGCAACGCCGCCGGCGCTGGCAGCAATTGTTCGGCCCGTCGTCGAAACACTATCCGCGCTATTACCGGCCCAATCCGGCGAGCAGGCGTTACGTCCAGCATCTGCGGCTGTGGTATGCGCAGAGCCATCCGGACGAGGATTTCGCCGAGACCTTTGCGGTGTGGCTGCGGCCGCGCTCGAACTGGCGGACGCGATATGCCGGTTGGCCGGCGCTGAAGAAGCTCGAATATGTCGACGAGCTGATGAACGAGATTGCGGAAAAGCGACCACTGATCACGACGCGCGAGCGTGTCGACCCACTGCGTGGTCTCGGCCAGACACTGGAGGAGCACTACAAGAAGAAGCAGGCGTTCTACGCCTTCACACCAGCGAAGACCTACGATCGCGACCTCTCCAGGCTCTTCTCCGCCGATCCGCGGCACCACCGGGCAAAGCCGGCTTCGGTGCTGATCAGGCGGCACCGCGCCCAGATCAGGCAACTGGTCGCGCGATGGACCGGCGAGAATCAGTTGACGCTCGATGCCGTGCTTGACGAGATGATCTCCCGTTGCCGCGAGCTCGATCTGCGCGCCGTCGGCCCTGAACAGAAGCTCGTTCTCGACTTCACCGTCCTCGTGACCGCCAAGACCATGCACGCGATGTTTGGACCGTCTCGGCGAAAATGGATCGCGCTATGAGACGTCGCCGTATTCTCGTGCTGATGCATCCGGACTTCCTGCCCCCGGACTCCTCCGACGGATACTCCGCACAGGAGATCAATGCGTGGAAAACGGAATACGACGTGGTGAGCACCTTGCGCGCGGCCGGCCACGAGGTGCGGCCACTCGGCGCGCAGGAGGAAATCAAGCCGGTGCGCGTAGCGATCGAGGAGTTCAAGCCGCACGTGGTTTTCACGCTGCTGGAGGAATTCCACAACAACGTCGCCTTCGACCAGCACATCGCGAGCTATCTCGAGCTGATGAAGGTCCCTTATACCGGATGCAATCCGCGCGGCCTGATCCTGGCGCGCGGCAAGGATTTGTCCAAGACGCTGGTGCATCACCGCCGGATCGCCGCGCCGGCCTTTGCCGTCTTCCCGATGCGCCGCAAGGTGAAACGCCCGACCCGTCTTGCGCTGCCGCTGATCGTCAAGAGCCTGAACATGGATGGTTCGTTCGGCATCTCGCAGGCCTCGATCGTCGATACCGACGAGAAGCTCGCAGAGCGGGTTGCCTTCATCCACGAGCGGGTCGAATCCGCCGCCATCGCCGAGCAGTTCATCGAAGGGCGAGAGCTTTACGTCGGCGTGCTCGGCAACAATCGCTTACGCGTTCTGCCGGTCTGGGAATTGAAATTCGGCAGCATGGGCGGCCGCTCGTCACGGCATATCGCCACGGAGAAGGCCAAGCACGACACCGACTATCAGGAGAAGGTCGGCATCGTCGACGGGCCTGCGAAGGATCTGGCGCCGGAAGTGACCGCCCGCATCCAGCGGGCCGCGAAACGCATCTACCGGGCGCTTGGCCTCGACGGCTACGCGCGCATCGATTTTCGTCTCGCCGCCGACGGCACGCCATATTTCATCGAAGCCAATCCCAATCCCGAGATCGCCAAGAGCCAGGAGTTCGCCACGGCGGCTCAACATGCCGGGCTGAAATATCCGGCTCTCCTGCAACGCATCCTGATGCTCGGAATAAGCCGCGCCAAGGCGGGGGTGTCGCTGGGGTGATGACGAACACGGCGGCAATCGCCCCTCATCCTTCGCGACGCGCTTCGCGCTCCTCGGGATGAGGGGTGCTGGTCATTGCGCTGCGCTACACAATTCCCGCCGCGACCTGGCCACGCAGACGCTCCAGACCGAGCAATGTCTCCGCACAGGCGGCCGCGACCTCGACGCCCTTGATCGCAAAATGCCTGCGGAAGAAATCGTAGTGCACCTCGGTCTCGTGGAATTGCTGCGGCGTCAGCACCGCGGAGAACACGGGCACCTCGGTACGCAGTTGCACATCCATCAGCGCCTTGATCACGGTGTCGGCGACGAACTCATGGCGGTAGATGCCGCCGTCGACGACGAGGCCGGCCGCGACGATCGCGGTGTAGCGCCGTGTCTTGGCGAGGATCTGCGCATGCAGCGGGATCTCGAACGAGCCCGGCACCTCGAACACGTCGACATGATTGAGGTGACGCACTTCTGCCTCCCTCACGAAGGCGATGCGGGCCTCCTCGACCACGTCGCGGTGCCAGCAGGCCTGCACGAAGGCCACCCGCTGCGGCTTTGCGAAGCGCGGGTGCTCCGTCGCGGGATCCTGTGGAACCGGCGGCGGCGTTTGGGTTGGTTGGGGCGTTTCGGTTTGGGGGTCTTGCAACATCTGATTCATGGCTTTCCTCAGTTAAGGACCAGAATCAGGGCACACGGAACGACAAACAGCCGCATCCTGCGATGCGTCTGCCACCGACCGTTCTCTTTCATCCGGACTTTAACCGTCGGCTTCGGAGTTGCACCGAATCTGCTGACCCTTCCCTGCGGCAAGAGACCTTGAGGAAGGCGCTCGCGGGCTTAGGCCTTTCGGCCCTTACCGCCGGTGGGGACTTTCACCCCGCCCTGAGAACATCGGCCGTCCGGAATGAACGGCCTGAGGGAAATATGACGCCGGCGAGCTGCCACAGCAAGTACGTTCCGCATGGGGAAATCGCATGGTCCCATGCCGCTTTGGCGACCCGGCCCTCGCAGGGCGGAATTAACGATCGGGCATTCCACGCGAATCCGATTCCGGTTTGTTCTCCTCCATCCCGGTTGGGACATCCCACGTTAATAATTGTGGCCGAGATGAGCTGTGGACGAACGAGTCATGGCTTGTGGACGGACTCGGCAGCCGGTTGCGCAGATTCCGCAAATCACATCAGTTGATCCGCGACAAGCCCGCGCTGATCCCGGGATCGCTACAGCGACTCCGAGGGGAACGCCTTAACGACGTTAAGGAAGCGCGCGCCGGACCAAGCGCGTGCGTATCAGAGACAACAAAAAGGCAAGAGGTCGAGACGGCATGTCCCTGCTCGAAGGCACTATCGATTCGAAAAGCCATCCGCTCGCGGTGGTCGAGGATATCGCTGCCAGCAACAACTGGCCGTTTGAACGCTCCGGCGAAGACGAACTCACGATTGTCTCCAAGGGACAATGGACCGACTACCAGATCTCCTTCACCTGGATGGGCGAGATCGAGGCGCTGCATCTGGCCTGCGCGTTCGACATGAAGATTCCGGTTGCGCGGCGACCGGAGGTGCAGCGGCTCGTCGCCGCGGTCAACGAGCAGTTGTGGGTCGGGCACTTCGACCTGTGGAGCAACACCGGCATGATCATGCACCGCCAGGCCCTGGTGCTGCCGGGCGGGCTCACCGCCTCCACCGCGCAATGCGAAGCCATGCTCGCCGGCGCCATCCACGCCTGCGAGCGCTATTTTCCGGCGTTCCAGTTCGTGGTGTGGGCGGGCAAGACCACGACGGAAGCCATGGACGCGGCAATGTTCGACACGGTGGGCGAGGCGTAAGTCTCGCCTTCCTCCCCAACGTCGTCCCGGACAAGCGAAGCGCAGATCCGGGACCCATACCGCGTGATTTCTCAGTACCGCGCGATGCTTGTTGCCAACACCTCCATCCACTAAAACCATTCGTGGTAATGGGTCCCGGCCCCTCGTGCGCAATTGCGCACTAGGCCGGGACGACACTGAGTTTGTGGCAACAGCGATGGCGAACAGCACTCTCAAAAACATCACCGGCACCATCCTGCTCGCCGGCGCCGGCAAGATGGGCGGCGCGATGCTGACCGGATGGCTGGCGGGCGGGCTCGATCCGCGCCGCGTCGCTGTGGTTGATCCGCACATCTCGCCCGAGATCACCGCGCTTGCCGCCAAGGGCGTTGCGCTCAATCCCGATGTGACGACGGTAGGCACGGTCGAGACAATGGTCGTCGCGGTGAAGCCGCAGATGTTCCGCGAGGCCGGCGCGAAGCTGAAATCATTTGTCTCTGAAAAAACCTCGGTGGTCTCGATCATGGCGGGAACCACGATCGCCTCGCTTGAAGAGGTCTGCGGTGGCGCCGTGGTGCGCGCGATGCCGAACACGCCGGCCGCGATCGGCCGCGGCATCACCGTCGCGGTCGCGGCGAACAACGTCAGCACCGGCCAGCGCGCGGTGGCCGATGCGCTGCTGCGCGCCACCGGCTCGGTCGAATGGGTCGACGATGAGAGCCTGATGGACGCGGTCACCGCCGTCTCCGGCTCGGGCCCGGCCTATGTGTTTCTGCTCGCCGAAGAGCTCGCGCGCGCCGGTGTCGAGGCGGGATTGCCCGAGGCGCTGGCGACAAAGCTCGCGCGCGAAACCGTCGCCGGCTCCGGTGAACTTCTCCACCAGTCGGAGCTTCCCTCCAGCACGCTGCGCCAGAACGTCACCTCGCCCGGCGGCACCACCGCCGCAGCCCTCGGCGTGCTGATGGGCGAGCCCGGCCTGCGCGATCTGATGATCCGCGCGATCGCGGCGGCGACGAAGCGGTCAAAGGACCTGGCGAAGTAAGGAAGCTATCCCCTCATGGTGAGGAGGCGCGAAGCGCCGTCTCGAACCATGCAGGCCCGGCTCTCGCCCGCGAGCCATCCTTCGAGACGACCGCTGCGCGGTCTCCTCAGGATGAGGACAGAGCAAGCGGCTCCTACGTCGTTCCCAACCGCTTGTTGAACATCTCGACATTGACGAGCCCGCGCGCGTGGCGGCCCTCGCCAAGCTTTCGCGTGCCCTCGAAAGCCTCGACCTCGAAGCGGATGACGCGGCGCTCGACCGCGACGACCTTCGCGGTAGTCCGCACCGTCGCGCCGACCAGAGCTGCTGCGAGATGCCGGATGTCGACCTCGGTGCCGACGGTGACCCAGCCCGGCTGAAGCGCCGGGCGGATCGCATCGCCCGACGTCATCTCCATTTCCAGGATCATCATCGGCGTCGCGTAGACCATGGGCATGCCGGGCACGAAATGCCCGACCGTACGCTCTACTGGCACCACCAGCATGCGCTCGGCGTTCATGCCGATTGTGATGAAGTCGCGTGCGTCCATGTTGCTTGCTCGGCGTCGTCCCGGCCCCCCGTGCGCAATTGCGCACTAGGCCGGGACGACAGTTGTGATTGGCGCTAGAGCAGTGGCTATTTCTTCGCCGCCGCCGCGCGCTCCACGAAGGTCTTGCCGCCCTTCATCTTGTGGCGGAGCGGGGCTTCGTTGATCTGGATGACGACGGCATCGGCATCGACGCCGAGATTCTTCACCAGTGCCTGGGTGATGTCGCGCATCATGCCGGCCTTTTGTTCGTCGCTGCGGCCTTCGGCCATGCTGACAGTGATCTCAGGCATTTTTCTCTCCCTTGGGGCCGAACACCGGCCGTTGACGGGCGCCATCAAACAGGAGGCGGATGCCCGGGACAAGCCCGGGCATGGCGGCGTCAGCGAATGGCTAGCCCCAGCTCACGTCATGGCGCGCCAGCACCTCGCGCACTTTTGCGACGAGATCGGCCTCGCTGCACGAGAACTGCGCCGGGCGGCTCTCCCGCCATTCCTGGTTGGAAGCGATCGCAGCCGCCGCCTTCGCGCCCTCGATCAGATCCTTGATCTGCAGCTCGCCGCGCGCCTTCTCATCCGAGCCCTGGATGATCACGCAAGGGCTGTTGCGGCGGTCGGCATATTTGAGCTGATTGCCCATGTTCTTGGGATTGCCGAGATAGAGCTCGGCGCGGATGCCGGCGGTGCGCAGGCTCGCGACCATCTTCTGATAGTCTGCGACACGGTCGCGATCGAACACGGTGACGACGACGGGGCCAAACTCGGGTTTTGTGTCGAGCTTGCCGAGCAGCGTCAGCGCGGCCTGAAGCCGCGACACACCGATCGAGAATCCGGTCGCCGGCACCGGCTCACCGCGGAAGCGCGAGACCAGGCCGTCATAGCGCCCGCCGCCGCCGACCGAGCCGAACCGCACCGGACGGCCCTTCTCGTCCTTGGTGTCCAGAAGCAGTTCGACCTCGTAGACGGGGCCGGTGTAATATTCGAGGCCGCGCACGACGGAGGGGTCGATACGGATGCGATCAGCGCCGTAGCCCGATGCCGTAACCAATTTGGCAATCTCTTCCAGCTCGCTCACGCCCGCCTGGCCAACTTCGCTCTTGGCGAGGTAAGTTTCTGCCGCGGCGATGGCCTCTTTCCAATCATCGCGCGGTTTGGTGATGGCGAGAACAACGTCGGCCTCAGACGCGCTCAGATTGCCGCCCTTCGTGAAGTCGCCCTTGCCTTCTTCGCCGCCATCCCATCTGCCGGGACCGAGCAATTTGCGCACTTCCTCGGCGGGAAATTTGTCGAGCTTGTCGATTGCGCGCAGCACGGTCAGCCTGCGTGCCGCGTTCTCTTCGCCGCCGAGCCCGATTGCTTCCAGAACGCCGTCGAGCACTTTTCGGTTGTTGACCTTCACGACGTACTGGCCGCGCTGAACACCAAGCGCCTCCATCGTGTCCGCCGCCATCATGCAGATCTCGGCATCCGCCGCCGGCGTCGCCGAGCCCACCGTGTCCGCATCGAACTGCATGAACTGGCGGAAGCGGCCGGGGCCGGGCTTCTCGTTGCGGAAGACGTAGCCGACGCGATAGCTGCGATACGGCAGGACCAGACCGTCGGTGCCGTATCGCTCGCCGACATAGCGCGCAAGCGGCGCGGTCAGATCATAGCGCAGGCTGATCCACTGCTCGTCGTCGTCCTGGAACGAGAACACGCCTTCGTTCGGACGATCCTGGTCGGGCAGGAATTTGCCGAGCGCGTCGGTGTATTCCATCGCCGGCGTTTCCACGGGCTCGAACCCGTAGAGCTCGTAGACGGCGCGGATTTTTTCGACCATCTCGCGCGTCGCCCGGATCGCGGCAGGGTCGCGATCCTCGAGCCCGCGCGGCAGCCGCGCCTTCAGTTTCTGGGTTTTTTTGGGTTTTTCGGCCATGCGCGGCATTTACCAGCCGACGCGGGGTGCGGCAACTGCCGGCTTGCCCTACGGCTTCTCCATCCGCGCCCTGAGGGCATCGGCGTCCGCCTTCGGCAGCGACTTCAGCGTTGGCTTGATGGTTTCGCCGCCGACGATCTTGCCGTTGCGCATGAACATCCAGTCCGAGATGTCGGCTTCAGTGAATTCGACCTTGTCGCCTGCCCGCTTGCCGGGCAGATCGCGTGGCTCGTTGGCGAAGAGACCGGAATAAGTCCCGTTCGGTAGCTTCGTCACCTCGGCCATCCAGATGTGCTCACCGCCTTTGCGGGTCGAAAAGTGCACCTTCAGGGCATGCCCGGTTTCCGACGGTTTTGGCGCCTCGTAGGAGGCCCAGAAAGTCGGCAGCGTGCCGCGGGCGCGCGCGATCGCGGTGTTCATCTCCGGATCGGTGGTGCGCACGTCGACGATGGGTGAACGGTCTTCCGCGGCGACATGCGGCTTGGGGCCGATCGTCAGGACGCCGAAGACGGTGACGCCAGTGATTGCGGCGAGAACGGCCCATTTCAGGGGTTGGGAAAGCGTGGAAGCCATGATCGCGATGTCCAGATGCCATGATGTCTCGGACTTTGTCGCGCGGTCGTGCAAGCGAGTTCATGGCATGTCGGCTGGCGTTCCCCGGATGCTACGCAACGCGCCGCCTCTTGGCGGCGTGGTGCGCTGCTGATCCGGGGTCCATCCGCGGCGGGATGGGTCCCGGCTCTGCGCAGCAGCGTTTCACGCTGCAGCGCGTCCGGGACACGAGACCTCAAAACACCTTACGGATCCAGTTGTGCGGATCGTTGGTGCGGCCGTACTGGATGTCGATGAGCTGCTTGCGCAGGCCCATGGCGATGGGGCCGGCGGCGCCGCCGCCGATCTCGAAATCGCCGCTCACCGAACGCACCTTGCCGATCGGCGAGATCACGGCCGCCGTGCCGCAGGCAAACGCTTCCTTGAGCTTGCCGCTTGCCGCATCCTTGCGCCACTGGTCGAGCGAGTACGGCTCCTCGCGCACGGTCTTGCCGGCGTCTTTGGCCAGCGCGATGATGGAGTCGCGGGTGATGCCGGGCAGGATGGTGCCGAGCGGCGGTGTCGAGAGCGAGCCGTCCTCGAACACGAAGAACACGTTCATGCCGCCGAGCTCCTCGACGTAGCGGCGCTCGACCGCGTCCAGGAAGACGACCTGATCGCAGCCGTGCTGGATGGCTTCGGCCTGCGCCCGCAGGCTTGCAGCGTAATTGCCGCCGCATTTGACGGCGCCGGTACCACCGACCGCGGCGCGCGTGTAGTTCTCTGAAACCCAAATCGACACCGGCGCGGGGCCACCTTTGAAGTAGGAGCCGACCGGCGAGGCGATCACCGCGAAAATGTATTCGGAGGAGGGCTTGACCCCAAGGAAGGTCTCGCTTGCGATCATGAAGGGACGCAGGTAAAGGCTGCCCTCGCCGCCCGGCATCCAGGCGCGGTCGATGCGCACGACCTGCTCGACAGCCTCGATGAAGATGTCTTCGGGGAGCTGCGCCATTGCCATGCGATCGGCCGAGTCCTTGAAGCGCCGCGCATTGGCGTCGGGACGGAACAGGTTCACGCCGCCGTCGTCGCGCTTGTAGGCTTTGAGGCCTTCAAAAATTTCCTGAGCGTAGTGCAGGACGGCGCCGGCCGGATCGATCTGGAAATTGGCGCGGGCCTCGACGCGCGCCTCGTACCAGCCGCCCTTGGCCTGGTTGTAACGAACCACCGCCATGTGGTCGGTGAAGACCCTCCCGAAACCTGGGTCCACCAGCTTGGCGACGCGGTCCTTCTCGGGGATCGGATTGGATGCGGGCTGGATGTCGAATTTCATGCTCATGTCCTTAGGCCTCCCGCTGCCGGTGGCGGCGCTGTTCTGGCGCCCGCCTGCCCTTTTCCGGGCTCGGCTGGCTTGACTAGGTTACTGGCCGGACCAACGCCAGCCTTGTTACGGCCGGTTTCCGTGGCCAGCATGTCGCCGAGGACATGCTTTTGCGGAAGGCAGAAGTCCAGTATGTTTTGTCGAACACCGCTCGACAATCGCACGGTAGATCTGATCCGGCTGTCGCCGCCTGCTCGGCGCTCACCAACCGCTCCTGGAAATGCCGCCCGCAGTGAAACGATTTAAAATTTCGTGCGAGCCGACCGTTTTGTAACATTGGACCCAAGATACGTCAATATGCCTGACATAAATTTCGCGACTCCCCCTCAAGACGCTGCCGAGCCACGGCCGGCGGCAGGCGACGGAGGCAATTTGCGCTGGGATATCATTGAGCTGCTGTTCTTCGCCTATCGCGATTTCGTCGGCGATCCCGACCAGGAGCTGGAGGCGTTCGGCTTCGGCCGGGCTCACCACCGCGTCATGCACTTCGTCTATCGCTATCCCGGTCTCAAGGTCGCCGATCTCCTCGACGTCCTGCGCATCACCAAGCAATCGCTCGGCCGGGTGCTCAAGCAGCTCCTGGACGAGGGCTATATCGTGCAGAAGACCGGCGACAATGATCGCCGCCAACGCCTGCTCTTTGCGACACCGAAGGGCGAGGCGCTGGTGCAGAAGCTCGCCGGCCTCCAGACCACGCGGATCACCAGGGCGCTCGCCGAGATGGCGCCGCAGGATGCCGAGACCGTCAAGCGCTTCCTGCGCGCGATGATCGATCGCGAGGATCCGGACAAGGTGCTCGAGACAATCTTCGCTTCCGTCAACCACGACGCCAAGGAGTGACCGTGCCGCTCGCTGCCACGCTCGCCCGCCCGCCGGCACGCCCGGCCGACGATGCCCCGCATCTCCTGCTGGTCGACGACGACCGCCGCATCCGCGATCTGCTCTCGCGCTTTCTCGCCGGCGAAGGCTATCGCGTTTCGACCGCCGGCAGCGCCAGCGACGCGCGCGCGAAGCTCATGGGCCTGCACTTCGACCTCTTGATCCTGGACGTCATGATGCCCGGCGAGACCGGCTTCGATCTCGCCCGTTTCATCCGGACCTCCTCCTCGGTGCCGATCGTGATGCTGACGGCGCGGCATGAAGCCGAAGCCCGCATCGAGGGCCTGCAGATCGGCGCCGACGACTACGTCGCAAAGCCGTTCGAGCCGCGCGAGCTCGCGTTGCGCATCAACAACATCCTCAAGCGCGCCGCGCCGCCGCCGCAGGCCGCAGCGGTCGAGAAGATCGCGTTCGGTCCCTACGTCTACCATCTCGACCGCGGCGAGTTGCGCCAGGGCGAAGACGTCATCCACCTCACCGACCGGGAGCGCGAGATGCTGCGGATCCTGTCGGAGACGCCCGGCGAGACCGTGCCGCGCAGCGCGCTGACCGGCAATGGCAGCGTCAACGAGCGTGCCGTCGACGTGCAGATCAACCGCCTGCGGCGCAAGATCGAGACCGATCCCGCCAATCCGCTGTTCCTCCAGGCGGTGCGCGGTATCGGCTACCGGCTGGTCGCCTCGCCTTGAGTTTTGTGAAGTGAAGCGCCCCCTATGAGCACGATCGATACCGGCCTGACGCTTTTGAAGAGCGCCGCCGGCCGCGTCTCCGCCGTCAATGGCTGGATGGGCAACGCATTCAAGGGCTGGATGCCGACCGGCCTCTATGCCCGCGCGCTGCTGATCATGATCGTGCCGATGGTGATCCTGCAGTCGGTCGTCGCCTTCGTGTTCATGGAGCGGCACTGGAACACGGTGACGCGGCGCCTATCGGCGGCGGTGGTGCAGGACATCGCCGCGCTGATCGACGTCTACAAGGGCTATCCGCAAGACAAGGACCGCGACCAGATCCGCCGCATCGCGCAGCAGCGCCTCGGCCTCGTCGTCGATTTCCTCCCGGCCGGCGACATGCCGCCGCCCGGACCAAAGCCGTTCTTCTCGCTGCTCGACCAGACGCTGTCGGTGCAGCTCGGCCGCCAGATCGGGCGCTCGTTCTGGATCGACACCGTCGGCCGCTCCAACCTCGTCGAGATCCGGATCCAGCTCGACGATGCCGTGATGCGCGTGTTCGCGCAGCGCAGCGCCGCTTATGCCTCGAACTCGGAGATTTTCCTGTTCTGGATGGTGGGAACGTCCTCGATCCTGCTGATCGTCGCGGTGCTGTTCCTGCGCAACCAGATCAAGCCGATCCTGCGTCTTGCGGACGCCGCCGAAAGCTTCGGCAAGGGCCGCGAGGCGCCGAACTTCAGGCCGCGCGGCGCGCGCGAGGTGCGGCGCGCGTCGGTCGCCTTCCTCGAAATGAAATCGCGCATCGAGCGCACGATGGAGCAGCGCACCGCGATGCTCGCCGGCGTCAGTCACGATCTGCGCACGATCCTGACGCGGTTCAAGCTCGAACTGGCGCTGATCGGCGACAGCCCCGAAATGGAGGGCATGCGTAAGGACGTCGACGAGATGTCGATGATGCTGGAAGATTACCTCGCGTTTGCCCGTGGCGATTCCGGCGAGCAGTCGCAGCCGACCGACATGGCGCAGGCGCTCGAGGAGTTGCGCAGCGACGCCGAACGCCACGGCCACACCGCGACCGTCGCGTTCAACGGGCTGCCCGTGGTCACGGTGAAGCCGGCCTCGTTCAAGCGCTGCCTCGCCAACCTCGTCACCAACGCCGCCCGCTACGGCAAAAGCATCGCCATCACCGGTCAGCGCGATCACCGTTATTTGACCGTGACGGTCGACGACGACGGGCCGGGCATTCCCGCCCATCTGCGCGAAGAGGTGTTCAAGCCATTCCTGCGGCTGGACAACGCCCGCAACCAGGACGAAGGCGGCACCGGCCTAGGCCTCGCGATCGCACGCGACATCGCCCGCTCGCATGGCGGTGACATCACGCTCGGCGATAGCCCGATGGGCGGATTAAGGGCGAGCGTGCGGATACCGGTGTAACGGATGTAACCGCAATAGCCCTATTTCGGCAGCAGCGCCTTCAGCTTGTCGATGTCGCGCACGTTCATCTTGAAGCCGCCGGGCATCACGATGTCGCCGGGCTTCTGCTCGGGCTTGCAGGCTCCGAGCCACTTGGCTTCGAGCGTCATCGTGGAATCGCGCCCCGCGGCGCCGGCGGCGCCACCTTGTGCGTGCGACGAGGTCTTCACCGTGTAGGCCGAATTGAAATCGCCCGTGATCTCGGCATGCGAGGTCGTGCTGATGCCCGCGACACTGCACTCGGAATCGCTGACATAGCCGGTCGCGGTCTTCTTGATGTCCTGCTTGGCGCAGATCTGCTTGGCCATCGGGGAGACGTTGTTGTTCATCTCCTTGTCGACGGTCTCGTCGGTGCAGTGCTGCATGGTCATTTCGGGCACGGGCGTACCGCGGTCCTGAGCATCTTCAATTCCCAGAGACCGGCTTTGCGCATCGGCAGATCGTCGGCGCTGGCTACGCCGGCCGACAAGACGAGGCAAAGGGCCGAGCCGAGCAAAGCGAGTTTGCGCGTCATGTGAGAAGCTCCCGGCTAAGAGATTGCGGGCGTTACGAAAACGCCTCAGTAGAGCGTGCGGATCGGCTTGTCGGCAGCGCCATAGGGCACCCAGCGGCATGAGAACGAGATGTAGCCGCCCTCATAGGCCTGCACCCCCAGGAATTTCGCGACCTTTCCGTAGCGCGCGCAGTGATCGACCGCGACCTGCCGCGCATCGACCTGGGTTGCCATCGAATAGGCGATGATGCCGCCGGTGTCGTTGCCCTTAAACGGAGGCACCGGAAGGATATCGGCGCGCGCCGACTGGCTCGCCATCATACCCAAGGCAAGTAGGCCCGCGGCCGCAATGATTCGCATTCCCGTCACTCCGATTGGTTGGTGGCAGTTTACGGTGCCCGGGGCGGCGGTGGAAAGAACGGAAGGCCGGTTGCTGCGACCTTGTGGTCAACTCGTCGGCAAGTGTTGCCGCGCTGCACTTGACCCCGCGCGGCCTTCACGGCACCGTCCGTCCCTCGCAGATCATGTTGTCTGGATTGCCCATGCGCGCCTCGACCTCCCTGAAATCGCTCCGCTTTGCCGCCGTGCTCGGCCTCCTGTTCGGGGCGCTGTCGCTCGGTGAGGCCAGGGCCGCCAATCCGCTGGAGCTGAATTTCTGGCTGAGCGGGCCGCGCTATGACGGCAACGTCTCCGAATGCGACAGGGCGCTGCCGACGATCGCTTCCCAGTTCTTGGAGAAGGAAAGCTCGTTCTGGAATTCCTCGTTGAAGATCACCGGCTTCGCCGCGGTTCGCGAGACCGCGTTCCGGCCCTGGGCACCCGATAACATTCCGCGCCGCTTTTGCAGCGGCGAGGCCATGCTCACGGACGGCAAGATGCGCAAGGTGCACTTCTCGATCATCGAGGATGGCGGCTTCGCCAGCTTCGGCCAGGGCGTCGAATGGTGCGTGGTCGGGCTCGACCGCAACTGGGCCTACAACCCGTCCTGCCGCGCCGCCAAGCCTTAAGCAGCCTAAGCCTTAAGCAGCCCAGCCTCAGTCCAAGAAGCTCTGATTCGGTTGGCTGAAATGGCCGCCTGAATTTTGTTCTTGAAATGTTCCTATCGCCTGCTAGGCTTGCTGCACAGTCTAGTTGAGGGGGTCGCCATGTTTCATTCCAGATTGCATTCGTTCTCCCGCCTGATGATCTCGCTGACGCTTGCGGCCGGGCTGGCTGCGCTGGCCGGCGGCGCGAAGGCCGAGGACAAGCGGCAGAACGCGCCCGGCGAATTCGATTTTTATGTGCTGTCGCTGTCGTGGTCGCCCTCCTTCTGCGAGGAGGCGGCAGAGCGCGGCGGCCGCTCGCAGATCCAGTGCAGCGGACGGCCCTACTCTTTCGTGGTGCATGGTCTGTGGCCGCAATATGAGAACGGTTTTCCGGAATATTGCCAGCGGCCGTCGCCGCGGCTGAATCGCAGCATCGTCTCCTCGATGCTCGATCTGATGCCGGCGCCGGGGCTGATTTTCAACGAGTGGGACAAGCACGGCACCTGCTCGGGGCTCGCCGACCGCAGCTATTTCGAAACGATCCGAAAGGCGCGCGCCGCGATCAAGATTCCGGCCGAATATCTCGATCTATCGCAGGCCAAGACCGTGGCGCCGGCTGAGGTGGAGGAGGCCTTCATCAAGGCCAATCCGGGCCTCGGCAACGCCGCCGTCTCGATCACGTGCAACCGGACGCGGCTGTCCGAAGTCCGCATCTGCCTCAGCAAGGACCTGCAATTCCGCGCCTGCGAGGAGATCGACCGCCGCGCCTGCCGCCGCGACCAGGTGACGATGCCGCCGATCAGGGGTGGGTAGCCCCGGCGTCGTGCCTCTTTGCTCAAGCCGTCACGTGGCGTAGTGCTCTTGCATGAATTACCCGCCACGCCTTTCACGCCGGAAGCTTCGCTGACGTCATCAAGCACATCGTGCTGGCGCGCATCGTCACCTATCTCCAGGACAAGCCGGGCGCCTTCCGCGTCATCGACACCCATGCGGGCGCCGGCCTCTACGATCTCGAAAGCGACGAGGCCCGCCGCGGCGGCGAGTGGCTGACGGGCATCGCCCGGCTGATGCAGGCGCGTTTCTCGAACGACACCATCGCGCTGACCAAGCCCTATCTCGATATTGTCCGCGCCTACAATCCGAAGGGCGAGCTCAAGGCTTATCCGGGCTCGCCGCTGATTGCGCGCGCCCTGATGCGGCCGCAGGACCGCCTCGTCGCCTGCGAACTCGAGCCGAAGGCGCGGAAAGCGCTGATCGGCGTGCTGCGCCACGACGAGCAGGCCCGCGTGGTCGATCTCGACGGCTGGATGGCGCTGCCGGCTTTCGTGCCGCCGAAGGAACGGCGCGGGCTCGTGCTGATCGACCCCCCGTTCGAGGCAAAGGACGAGTTCGACAAGCTGGGCGAGGCCTTCTCGGCGGCTTTCGCGAAATGGCCGACTGGTATCTATGTAATCTGGTATCCCGCCAAGAGCCGGCGCGCCACCGACGCACTGGTGCAATCAGTGGCGCGCCTCGCAGCCGCAGCAAAGCCGCCGGGAAATTGCCTGCGCCTCGAATTCAGTGTGTCGCCGCAAGCCGACGGCGCAACTCTCACCTCCACCGGGCTCTTGATCGTCAATCCGCCTTACACGCTGCAGGGCGAGCTCAAGACGATCCTGCCCGAGCTGGAAATGCCGCTCGGCCAGGGTGGCGCTGCCAGATTCCGATTAGAGGTGCCGAGGCCCTAACACTCCGGCATTCTTGGGAAAAATATGCAAGAGCCGTAGTCAATCTGCAAAGAACCGTATTATGCTGTTTCCGTGACTGGCTTTACGTTCCGCTTCCGCGAATGGTTGCGGCGGAGTGAAGGCCTAAGAAAGATCCAGTCGGACCGAATGGTCTGCCCAAGGATGGCCAGCTCCCGGGCTTCGTAAGGCCCGGTCATGTCGTGACGTGCGTCTGCGTCGCGACGGAGGAGCAATGAGGGGGAGTTTCCCGATGGCCATGACGGGAACGGTCAAGTTTTTCAACGGCGAGCGCGGCTACGGATTCATCAAACCGGACGACGGCGGCCGCGACGTCTTCGTGCACATTACTGCCGTGGAGCGGGCCGGATTAAAGGACCTTGCCGAAGGACAGCGTATTACTTTCGAAGTCGAACCGGACAAGAAGGGGAAGGGGCCGAAGGCGGTCGATTTAGTCATCCTTTCCTAGCGAGTCCCACGCGAAAACACCGGCCCCAAAAAAATCCCGGCCGCGAGCGGCCGGGAGGCTGTAGTCCGGTATTTTCTTCTTTGGGTATCAGAAGTGATAGTTCACGCCTGCGCGCACAACGCTGGCGCTATAGCCGTTTGACACGCCTGTAATCGCGAACTGACTCGTCGACAGATCAATGTAGAGATATTCGAGCTTGGCGCTCCAGTTCGGCGCGAACCCAACTTCCGCGCCGGCACCGATGGTCCAGCCGGCGCTGGTGTGCGACTCCGTCCAGCCGAACGTCTGCGCGCGCAGCTCGCCGAAGGCGAGGCCCGCGGTGCCGTAGACCAGCACGTTGCTGAAGGCATAGCCGGCGCGGCCGCGCAGGGTGCCGAACCACGGATTGGAGAACTTCCACGGCGCGAAGGTGTCGTCGGCACCCGTGGCCTGGATGTCGCCCTCGACGCCGAACACCCACGGGCCGTTCTGGAAATTGTAGCCGGCCTGAACACCGCCGACGAAGCCGGAGGGCTTTGCGGGATTGTTGTTCACCGAGCCCCATTCGTAGCCGAGATTGCCGCCGAGATACGGGCCCGCCCAGCTATAGCCGTTGAGCGGCTGATTGACCGTGTAGGGCGCACGCTGCCCGTAATTGAGATCGGCCGCCTTTGCCGAAGCCGTCCAGCCGGCTGCAACCAACGCAGCTGCGCCCACAACGAGCCTCTTCATCACACACTCCAACGCAACTGCCGTCACCGGGTGCGATGCCTGCGCCGCCGCGCGAGGCAAAACCGCATGGTTACGGAACCAAGACCTTTTCGTGTAAGATTTATCGAGAGTTTTAAGTTAAAGGCCTGTTAAGTCGGGTTACCGCGCTGTTAACAGGCTTAAGCAAGCGTTACCGGGAACTGCGCCGCCATTCTGTGCGTGCCGCACGGCCGGAACTTCAAATCAGCACCCCAAGCGCCTAAATTCGCTCCATGGTTCACGATTCCACCGACGATCCGGACGACATGCACGCGCGTAAACCCGTGCACGGCAACGTGCCGGACGTCCCGCCCCAGGAAACGGAAACGGCGCCCCCGGACCTCGATCCCGCGACCGCAAGCGGTGACGACGAGGACGATGCACGGCTGCCGGATATCCCGGAAGAGAGCGGCACGGTCGGCGAAGAGCCGCTGGCGACCGGCCATGAGGCGATCGAGCGCGCGGTTCGCCTCGCCCCCACCTCGCCCGGCGTCTACCGCATGCTTAGTGCGAATGCCGACGTGCTCTATGTCGGCAAGGCCAAGAACGTCAAAAAGCGCCTGTCGAATTATGCGCGTCAGAGTGCGCCGCTGCCGGCGCGCATCCTGCGCATGATCGCCGCCACCGTTACCGTGGAAATCATCTCGACCAACACCGAGACCGAAGCGCTGCTGCTGGAAGCCAACCTCATCAAGCAGCTTCGGCCGCGCTTCAACGTGCAGCTGCGCGACGACAAGTCGTTTCCCTATATTCTGATCACCGGCGACCATTGGGCGCCGCAGATCCTGAAGCACCGCGGCGCGCAGACCCGTCCCGGTCGCTATTTCGGCCCGTTCGCCTCCGCCGGCGCCGTCAACCGCACCATCACCGCGCTTCAGCGCGCGTTCCTGGTCCGCTCCTGCACGGATTCCTTCTTCGAGAGCCGCAGCAGGCCCTGCCTGCTCTACCAGATCCGCCGCTGCGCCGGCCCCTGCACCCGCGAGATCGACTTCCCCGGCTACACGACGCTGGTGCGCGAGGCGACCGACTTCCTCTCGGGCAAGAGCCAGGCGGTGAAGCAGGAGCTCGCTGGCGAGATGGAGAAGGCTTCCGGCGAGCTCGAATTCGAGAGCGCCGCGCTCTACCGCGACCGCCTCGCCGCGCTCTCTGCGATCCAGTCGCAGCAGGGCATCAATCCGCGCACGGTGGAAGAAGCCGACGTGTTCGCCATCCACCAGGAGGGCGGCTTCTCCTGCGTCGAGGTGTTCTTCTTCCGCACCGGGCAGAACTGGGGCAACCGCGCCTATTTTCCGCGCGCGGAGAAGACGTATACGCCGGAGGAAGTGCTCGGCTCCTTCCTCGCCCAATTCTACGACGACAAGCCGCCGCCGAGGAATATCCTGCTCTCGCACGAGATCGAGGAGAGCGAGCTGCTCGCCAGCGCACTGGCGATCAAGGCCGGCCGCAAGGTCGAGGTTTCCACGCCGAAGCGCGGCGAGAAGAAGGAGCTCGTCGCCCACGCGCTCACCAACGCGCGCGAGGCGCTGGGCCGCAAGCTCGCGGACACCGCGACGCAGAGCCGCCTGCTCGACGCCATGGCCACGACGCTGAGCCTGCCGCATTCGCCGAAGCGGATCGAGGTCTACGACAACAGCCACATCCAGGGCACCAACGCGGTCGGCGCCATGATCGTCGCCGGCCCGGACGGTTTTGTGAAAAACCAGTACCGCAAGTTCAACATCAAGTCGGAAGGGCTCACGCCCGGCGACGATTACGGGATGATGCGCGAGGTGCTCGAACGCCGCTTCAAGCGCCTGATCAATCCACCCGAGGACAGTGCGGCCAGGGAAAACGACAAGGCCAAGGACGATGATTTCCCCCAATGGCCCGATCTCGTGATCATCGACGGCGGCCGCGGCCAGCTCAACGCCGTCCGGGAGATCTTTACGAATCTCGGCCTGACCCAGGTGGCGCTGATGTCGGTGGCCAAGGGGCCGGACCGGGATGCCGGCCGCGAGACCCTGTTCATGCCGGAGCGCGAGGCGATCAAGCTGGAGCCACGCGACCCCGTGCTCTATTTCATCCAGCGGCTGCGGGACGAGGCGCATCGCTTCGTCATCGGTTCGCACCGCAAGCTGCGCAAGAAGGACATCCGCGAGGCCGGTTTGCAGGAGATTGCGGGCATCGGTCCGTCACGCAAACGTGCCTTGCTGCATCATTTCGGAACCCTGAAGGAGATCGAACGGGCCTCGATCGCCGATCTCGGCAAGGTTCCGGGGGTGAGCGCCGAAAGCGCCCGCAAGATTTTCGACTATTTCCACCCCCAGCCGGGGTGATCTAAAGGGGCCGCGGTCATATGGTCGTCGCATCTCGCACCCCATTTGGGGAGCGGACCGGTTGACCTTCAGGCTGCAGCGGTATTGGTAGGACGGATGAACATCGCCACGACACGAGGGACGACCAGCCGCGCGATTGTCCCTCCCGAACCTTCTGACCTACGGCCGGATCGCTGCGATCCCGGTCGTGGTCGGGTGCATTTACGCGCAGTCGATCGTGGACGGCCCTCTGTGGCTGCGCTGGGTTGCGGTCGCCATTTTCATCGCGGCCGCGGTCACGGACTATCTCGACGGCTATTACGCGCGGATATGGAATCAGCAATCGGCATTCGGCCGAATGCTCGATCCGATCGCCGACAAGCTGCTGGTCGCCTCGTGCCTCCTCATGCTGGCCGCCGACGGCATCATCCACGGCTGGTCGCTGTGGGCCGCCATCGTGATCCTGTGCCGCGAGATCCTGGTCTCGGGCCTGCGCGAGTACCTCGCCGCGCTGCGCGTCAGCGTGCCTGTGACCAAGCTTGCGAAGTGGAAGACAACCGTTCAGCTCATCGCCATCGGCTTCCTACTGGCTGGTCCGGCCGGCGATGAGGTGATACCCATGGTCTCGATGGTCGGACTGGTCCTGCTCTGGGCCTCGGCAATCCTCACCATGTACACCGGCTACGACTATTTCCGCGCCGGCATCCATCACCTCATCAAGGAGGATGAGGGATGAAGGTGAAGTACTTCGCCTGGGTGCGCGAGCGCGTCGGCAAGGCCGAGGAGACGATCGAACCGCCTGCGACCGTACGCACCGTGGAAGAGCTGATCGCCTGGCTATCCGGCCAAAGCGAAGCCTACGCCTACGCGTTCGAGAAGCCGAAGGTGATCCGCACCGCGATCGACCATACCCACGTCAAGCCGGACGCCGCGATCGCGGGCGCCCGTGAGATCGCGTTCTTCCCGCCGATGACCGGCGGCTAGGCCATGACCTCTCCCGTCACCGCCTCTCCCGTCACCGCGTGCCCCGTCACCATCCGTATCCAGCAGGACGATTTCGACATCGCGCGCGAGATTGCGGTCCTGACCGGGAGCCGCACCGACATCGGCGCGGTCGTGAGCTTCTCCGGCATCTGCCGCGGCGACGAGGACAGTGCAAAGATCGCCGCGCTCACGCTCGAGCATTATCCTGGTATGGCGGAGGAAGAGATCAGGCGTCACGCCGACGAGGCCACCGCGCGCTGGCCGCTCGACGGGGTCACTGTGATCCATCGCGTCGGCCGGTTCATGCCCGGCCAGAACATCGTGCTGGTGCTGACCGCCTCGCAGCACCGCCAGGCGGCGTTCCAGGCAGCCGAGTTCCTGATGGATTATCTCAAGACCAACGCGCCGTTCTGGAAGAAGGAAGAGAGCGCCACCGGCACCGGCTGGGTCGAGGCCCAGGCCCGCGACGACGAAGCCGCCGCACGCTGGACCCGACCCTGATGGCAACAACATCCAAAAAGACCATGCGCGGTCGCGCCGCGCCAAAGCTCGCGAAAGTGGGCCGCGGCGAGCTTGTCGCGCTGATCGATTTCGTCCGCTATGCGGTGAGCCGCTTCAACGAGGCCAAGCTCGCCTTTGCGCATGGCACGACCGATCCGGTCGCGGAAGCGGCCTTCCTGGTCTGTGAAGCCCTGCATCTGCATCCCGAACAGTTCGAGATTTTTGCCAACGCGCGCGTCACGGCCGCCGAGGGCAAGATCATCATCGATCTCATCCATCAGCGCGTCACCACGCGCAAACCGGCCGCCTATCTCGTCAACAAGATCTACATGCGCGGCCTGCCCTTCTATGTCGACGAGCGCGTCATCGTTCCCCGCTCCTTCATCGGCGAGCTGCTGGATTCGCATTTCGGCGGCGACGGCGAAGCCGGCTCGCTGATCGACGATCGCGCCGCCGTCGAGCACGTGCTCGATCTCTGCACAGGGTCGGGATGCCTCGCTATTCTCGCCGCGCATCATTTCCCGAACGCCACGATAGACGCCGTCGATATCTCGAAGGGCGCGGTCGAAGTCGCCCGCCGAAATGTCGGCGAATACGGGCTCGATGACCGGATCAGCCTGCATCGCGGCGACCTGTTCGCCCCGCTCGGCGACACCAGATACGACCTGATCATCACCAACCCGCCTTATGTCGACGCCGAAGGCATGGCGGCGCTGCCGCCGGAGTGCCGGGCCGAGCCGAAGCTCGCCTTCGACGGCGGTGCCGACGGTCTCGACGTGGTGCGCAGGATCCTGCGCGAGGCGCCCGAACACCTGACGCCGGATGGCGGGCTGATCTGCGAGATCGGCCGCGGCCGCGAGCTGGTCGACGAGGCCTTCCCGGAGCTGCCGCTGCTCTGGCTCGACACCGAGGATTCCGAGGGCGAGGTGTTCTGGATCGCGGCAGCCGATCTCGGCTGATCCGTCACGACCGGCAGACCTCGTCGGAACAAGTCAAATACCGCCACGTTCATCCCCGGACGAATGTCTCGCTCTCGGAGGATATCCGCATGCTCGCGCCATCGGGCGAATTGCTGCGCGCCGGCGTCGCGCTCAAGCTCAACCATCTCAAGCGCGCCGCCCGGTCCTATGCCCGTGACCGGAGCAATCAAGCCACAGGGCGCATGACGTCGTACGCGGTTGCGGCCGGACTGCTCGCGGTTGCCGGCTTGTTCGTCGTTGCAGCCTTCTTCGTCGGCCTGATCGCGCTGTACCGCTGGGTTGCAATCCATTACGGACAATTCTGGGGGTTCGGCGCCGTCGGCGGCGTGCTGTTGGTGCTGGCCGGCGCCTGCGCCGGCGTGGCCATGGCTCAGATGAAGCGCAAGACCAAGCCGATCGTGCCGCTCGCCAGCCGCCTGCGCGCGGCTATCGCCACCCCGCGCATCCCGCGCGGAACGGTAAAGCAGGCGGTGAAAGAGGTCGCGACGACAATTCCCCTGGTGCCGCTCGCGCCGGGCGAACGCGGCCACGAACGAGGACATGGCGGCAGCACATGGCCGGTTCGATCCAACCGGCCCGTGCAACTCGGGCTGATGCTCGCGGCTGTCGGGCTGGTAGGGCTCACGGCAGCGCGTCGGCGGCGTCACGGCCACGGAGCGGACAGCTAGATGCGTGTGCGGCGCACCGAGCAACTCGACAGCTGGCTGCTGGTGGCAGCCACGACCGTGTTTGTGCTCACCGCAGAACGGTATTTCCAGGATTCCGGCCTGATCCGGCCGAGACCTCCGCAAGACCATCGCAACAGCGAGGCGAATTCGCCGGAAACGAGCCCGACAGGCGCAGCCACGCAGCCCGGCCATGGCCGCCGCTCGAAAAGCCCGTTCGCGATCCCCTGGGCTGGCTGGAAAGACATCTTCTGGCGCACCTATCAGCGCGTCGGCGACGATCGCCTGCTCGCGACCGCCGGCGGCGTCGTTTTCTTCGGGCTGCTCGCGATCTTTCCGGCCGTCACAGCTCTGGTTTCATTCTATGGCCTGTTCGCCGATCCCTCGACGATCAGTTCCAACCTGCATTCGCTCGCGATGATGCTGCCCGAGGGTGCGTTCCAGATCGTCGAGGACCAGGTGGCGCGCGTCGTGTCGAACGGCGGTGCGACGCTTGGTGTCACTTTCCTGTTTGGCCTCGTGCTCGCGATCTGGAGCGCCAATGCTGGCGTCAAAGCCATCTTCGACGCCCTCAACGTCGCTTATGAAGAGCGCGAAAAGCGCAGCTTCATCCGGCTTAACGCGGTCTCGCTGGCCTTCACGGTCGGTGGCATCGTTGCCCTGCTGCTGATGGTGGGCGCCGTCGTCGCCTTCCCGCTCGCGCTCAATCATCTCGGCATGGCGCCCGAAAGCAAGCTGATCGTGGCGCTGGCGCGATGGCCGGTGCTGTTCGTCATTCTCCTTGCGGCGCTCGCCGTCCTCTACCGTTTCGCGCCCAGCCGCGATGCGCCGCGCTGGCAATGGCTGAGCCTCGGCGCGGTGACGGCCGCGATCCTCTGGATCGCCGGCTCGGCGCTGCTGTCCTGGTATCTCTCGGAATTCGCCAACTACAATGCGACCTACGGCTCGCTCGGCGCTGCGATCGGCTTGATGACGTGGATGTGGATGTCGGCCATCGTCATCATGTTCGGGGCCGAGCTGAACTCGGAGGTCGAACGGCAGACCCTGCACGACACGACCACCGGGCCGCCCAAGCCGCTTGGCACCCGTCAGGCCGTCTCGGCCGACACGGTCGGCGCTGCGGCGCCGTCCTGACTCTGCAGGAGGGCCGCTATCCCCTCGAATCAACAATGATGCTAACGTCATGCTCGCTTGGGGGAGCATAGGGCGTGACGGGTTCGAAACGCCACCCGTGTTTTCCCGGTCAGGCAGTCAGCTCTTGAGGCGTAACGCGCGGCATGATTCGTATTTCGACGATCTTCATCGCCATCTGCATGGTTCTGGTCGCGGCCTCGCTCGGCCTTGTGCTGTACGCGGTCGCCGGCATCAGCGGAACCGAATCCGCGATCGTGGCGCTGACGGCGCTGACCTTCCTGATCCTCTACAATGCAGTGTCGATGCGGCTGCGCGACCGCAGCGACGTCGGCGGCCAGATCGCCGACCTTTCGCGCGGCACCGCCGACCTCGCCCGCCAGGTGGCCGAGTACGGCCGCCGGCTTGCCACGATCGAAGGACGCATCGCCTCCTCCAATTCGACCAACTCCGACCGCATCCAATCGGTGGTTGGCGAGATCAACGAGCTCGGCGGATTGGTCAGGCAGCTCGCCACCACCGTGTCGGCTCATGAGGATCTGATGGCCGGCAACGCGCCGCCTCCGGCTCCCGCTCCGGTCGCGAGGCTGGAGCCGGAGGGGCCGCTCGACCTGATGGCTCCGTTCGACGAGGAGCGGCCGGCTGCCCCTCCCCCAGTTTCCGCGCCGCCGCCACGACCGGCACCACCGGCGATCCAGACCCAGACCGCCAATCCGGTTCAGACGGCGAACGGCCGCAACCAGACCCAATTGCTGGCGACGCTGCGCAACGCGATCGACGAGAACCGCATCGACATCTTCCTCCAGCCGATGGTGACGCTGCCGCAGCGCAAGGTCCGCTTCTACGAAGCCGTGACGCGCCTGCGCGACGAGCGTGACCAGCTGATCGCGGCCGAGGAGTTCATCAGCCTCGCGGAGGCCTCCGGCCTGATCGGGCGCATCGACAACATGGTGATGCTGCGCTGTGTGCAGGTGCTGCGGCGGCTGATGGTCCGCAACAAGGATGTCGGCGTGTTCTGCAACGTCGCGGCTTCCACGCTCGGCAATTCCACGACCTTCGCGCAATACCTCGACTTCCTCGAAGCCAATCGGGCGCTGGCGCCCTCGCTGGTGCTGGAATTCAAGCAATCGACCTTCCGCAATCTCGGCCCGGCCGAGACTGAGAACCTCGCTGCGCTCGCCCAGCGTGGCTTCCGTTTCTCGATCGACCATGTCACGGATTTGCGCATCGAGCCGCGCGAGCTCGCTGACCGCGGCGTACGCTTCATCAAGGTGCCGGCGTCCCTGCTGCTCGACCCCAAACAGGCGTCGGCCTCGGACATCCACCCCTCGGACCTCTCGGATCTGCTCGGCCGCTTCGGCATCGACCTAATCGCCGAGCGGATCGAGGGCGAGCGCGCCGTGATCGACCTGCTCGACTACGACGTGCGGTTCGGCCAGGGGTTTTTGTTCGCGCCGCCCCGACCATTGCGGCCGGAGGGGGCATCTGCTACCGCCGGGGCCCCGTCGAACCAGGCACAGGACACTCAGGAATCGAATGGCTCCGGCACACCCAGCTCAGGCGCGACATCAGCTGCGCCTCCGCCACAGCGCGTCACCGGCAACGCGGCGCTTGCGCGCCGCATCTGATCGGCCGCACGCATCATGACGACGCTGCATTTCGCCAAGAGCCTGCGCGAACTCGTGGGTGGCGTGGACGTCGTGCTCAGCGACATCTGGGGCGTGGTCCATAACGGCCTCGAATCCTTCCCCGAAGCCTGCGAGGCGCTGCACACCTATCGCAGCCACGGCGGCACGGTGATCCTGATCACCAACGCGCCGCGGCCGGCCGACTCCGTGCAGCGGCAATTGCGCAAGCTCGGCGTCGCCGACGAGACCTATGACGCGATCGTCTCATCGGGCGACCTGACGCGGCTCTATGTCGCCGACCATCCCGGCCGCAAGATGTTCTGGCTCGGGCCTGAGCGCGATAACTCGATCTATCGCGGCCTCGACGCGGTGCTCGCACCGCTGGAAGAGGCCGACTACATCGTCTGCACCGGCCTCTATGACGACGAGACCGAGACGGCCGAAGACTATCGCGGCATGATGCTGAAGGCGCGCGAGCGCAAGCTGACGCTGATCTGCGCCAACCCCGACATCGTGGTGGAGAAGGGCGACCGGTTGATCTATTGCGCCGGCGCGATCGCGGAGCTCTATCGCGAGCTCGGCGGCGAAGTGCTCTTCTACGGCAAGCCGCACCGGCCGATCTACGAGCGCGCGATGGCGCTGGCCGGCGAACGCCAGGGTCACCAGATCGACCGCAAGAAGGTACTCGCGATCGGGGATTCCGTGCGCACCGACCTTACCGGCGCGCGCGAATTCGGCATCGATTGCCTGTTCGTGACCCGCGGCATCCATGCCGAGGAGTTCGAGGGTCTCGACCAGCTCGACCCGGCTTCGGTGCTGGAATTGTTCGGCCATCCGCCGAAGGCGCTGATGCGCGAACTGAAGTGGTAACGAGCTGATCGTCATTCCGGGGTGATGTGAGCATCGAACCCCGAATGACAAATCCAGCACAGAAAGCCCGGGACGATGCCCGGGCCTTCCGAATTCGATGATGGCTTCGATTGCGCCTTACGCGCTCGCCATGTCCGGGAAGACCGCCTCGATCTTGGTCTTCAGCGTCGCCGCGTTGAACGGCTTGACGATGTAGTTGTTCACGCCGGCCTTCTTGGCCGCGATCACGTTCTCGGTCTTCGATTCGGCCGTGATCATGATGAAGGGCGTGGTGGCGAGATTCGGATCCGCTCGCACTTCGCGCAGCAGATCGTAACCAGTCATTGGCTCCATGTTCCAGTCGGAAATCACGAGCCCGTACTTCTTGCCGCGCATCTTGTTCAGCGCTGCCGAACCGTCGCTGGCATCATCAATATTCTCGAAGCCAAGCTGCTTCAGGAGGTTCCTGATGATACGGATCATGGTGCTGTAGTCATCAACCACCAGAACCGACATCGACAAATCAACCGCCATCTCGACTCCCCCAACGCAAACCCAGGAATATTACGATCGGACCTGCCAGACCGGAGCCGGCGGTTCCACGCTCAAGGACTAACACCGAGGCGTTAAACAGCGCGTTAACCGGGGAGGCCGCCGTTGAACGGAAATCGCATTCGATGCGGCCGCCCCTCCCGCTTGACTTCATCCGGCCCGTCGCGCCACGGTCCCGGCCGGTCCCGCCGGCTCGAGAATTCCCCTGATGGCTCCGCATTTTACCGTTATCCGCGACACCACGCCGGACTCCGCTATTGCGAGGGGCGCCGTGGTCGCCATGGGCAATTTCGACGGCGTTCATCTCGGCCATCGCGCCGTGATCGCTGCGGCCCTGGAAATGGGCCGGACGCATGGCCGCCCTGCGCTGGCATTGACCTTTGAGCCGCATCCGCGCCGGTTTTTCAGCCCCAACACCCCGCAATTCCGCCTCACGGATGAGCGGGCCAAGTTGCGGCTTCTGGCCGGCACCGGACTTGCCGGCGCCGTTGTCATGACCTTCGACAAGTCCCGCGCCGGGACCAGCGCGCAAGACTTCATTCACCATGACCTGATCGGGCGCCTGGGCATCGGCGGAATCGCCGTCGGCTACGATTTTCATTTCGGCAAGGGTCGCGTCGGCTCGCCGAGCCTCCTCGTCAACGAGGCGCCCCGGCTCGGTATCGAGGTCGACGTGCAGCCGCATGTCGATATCGACGAGCGGCCGGTCTCCTCCAGCGCGATCCGGATCGCACTCGCCGAAGGTCAGCTCGACGAGGCCACCACCATGCTGGGCGCACCCTGGTTCATCACCGGCGAAGTCATCCACGGCGAGAAGCGTGGCCGCGATCTCGGCTATCCCACCGCCAACATCAGGCTCGACGCGAATTGCAGCCTGAAGCACGGGATCTATGCGGTGCGGGTCGGTCGCGGCGCCGAGCGGCTGGATGGGGTGGCAAGCTTCGGCCGCCGCCCGACGTTTGATAATGGCGCCCCGCTGCTGGAAATCTTCCTGTTCGACTTCAAGGGCGACCTTTACGGGCAGGCGCTGGATTGCGCTTTCGTCGGCTTCATCCGTGAGGAGCTGAAATTCGACGACCTGGACGCCTTGATCCGCCAGATGGACGACGATTCCGCCCGTGCCCGCGCCATCCTGGCAGCCGCCCCTGACGCATTTCCGAGGCTTGGAGCGATTGACTGAGGTCCCAAAGCCGGCCTGCCGGGCCTTTGCGCTTCCCCGGCCCGGCTGCTATGGAGGGCCCCATGTTTGCGCGGCGCATCATCGGGATTAGCGGCCCGGCTTCCGCCTGAGCCTTCGGCTCGGCGCAAGACCGGGATGTTGTCGTTTCACCCCGCGATTCCGCATCGCCATCCGTTCCCGCGCACTTCCGAGCCAGTCAGCCCCATGTCCGATAAGCCGCAAAAGTCCGACACCCAAAAGTCCGACGCCAAAGACTATTCCAAGACCCTGTTCCTGCCGCAGACCGAATTCCCGATGCGCGCCGGCCTGCCGCAGCGCGAGCCGGAGATCCTCAAGCGCTGGTACGAGATGGGCCTCTACGAGAAGCTGCGCGAGAGCGCCAAGGGCCGCGACAAGTTCGTGCTGCATGACGGCCCGCCCTATGCCAATGGCAACATCCATATCGGCACGTCGCTGAACAAGATCCTGAAGGATCTCGTCACCAAGAGCCAGCAGATGCTCGGCTTCGATTCCAACTACGTGCCGGGCTGGGACTGCCACGGTCTGCCGATCGAGTGGAAAGTCGAGGAGGAGCATTATCGCAAGAAGGGCAAGCAGAAGCCCGACTTCCGCGACAGTGCCGCGATGATCGATTTCCGCAAAGAGTGCCGCGCTTACGCGACGCACTGGCTCGGCGTGCAGCGCGAGGAATTCAAGCGCCTCGGCGTGATCGGCGACTGGGACCATCCCTACGCCACCATGAGCTATCCGGCCGAGGCCCAGATCGCGCGCGAGTTGATGAAGTTTGCCGCCAACGGCACGCTCTATCGCGGCTCCAAGCCGGTGATGTGGAGCGTGGTCGAGAAGACCGCGCTCGCCGAAGCCGAGGTCGAGTACGAGGACTACACGTCCGATACGGTGTGGGTAAAATTCCCGGTCACCTCGCCCGCGCATGGTGCGCTCGCCTCCGCCAGCGTCGTGATCTGGACCACGACCCCGTGGACGCTGCCGGGCAATCGCGCCATCTCGTTCTCGCCGAAGATCGCCTATGGCCTCTTTGAGGTCACGGACGCCCCTGGCGACAACTGGGCCAAGACGGGCGATCTCCTGATCCTTGCGGACGCGCTCGCCGAAGAAGTGTTCAAGCAGGCGCGCGTGACCGCCTACAAGAAGGTCCGCGACATCCCCGGCGATACCATCGACGCGATCGAATGCGCCCACCCGCTGAAGGGTCTTGCCGACAGCTACGAATTCATCGTGCCGCTTTTGCCAGGCGATCACGTCACCGACGACACCGGCACCGGCTTCGTGCATACGGCTCCCGGCCATGGTCGCGAGGACTTCGACGCCTGGACGGCGCAGGCACGCGATCTCGATGCGCGCGGCATCAACACCGCAATCCCCTACACCGTCGACGAGAACGGCGCCTATACCGATCATGCCCCGGGCTTTACCGGCAAGCGCGTCATCAACGACAAGGGCGAGAAGGGCGAGGCCAACGAGGCCGTCATCAAGGCGCTCGTCGAAAGAGGCATGCTGCTGGCACGCGGCCGGCTGAAGCACCAATATCCGCATTCCTGGCGCTCCAAGAAGCCGGTAATCTTCCGCAACACGCCGCAATGGTTCATCGCGATGGACAAGGATATCGCGGCAGGCGGCAAGACCAAGTCCGGCGACACGTTGCGCGCCCGCGCGCTGCACGCGATCTCGGTGACGCAATGGGTGCCGCCATCCGGCGAGAACCGCATCAACGGCATGATCGAGTCGCGGCCCGACTGGGTGATCTCGCGCCAGCGCGCCTGGGGCGTGCCGATCGCCGTGTTCGTGCGCGAGAAGGGCGACGGCTCGGCCGAGATCCTTCAGGACGAGGCCGTCAATACGCGCATCGGCGAAGCCTTCGAGAAGGAAGGCGCAGACGCCTGGTACGCGAAAGGCGCGCGCGAGCGCTTCCTTGGGCCGCACGCGAACGAGGACTGGCAGAAGGTCGACGACATTCTCGACGTCTGGTTCGATTCCGGCTCGACTCACGCCTTCGTGCTCGAAGACCCCGTGCACTTCCCCGGCCTCGCCGGCATCAAGCGCAAGGTCGACGGCGGCAAAGATACCGTGATGTATCTTGAGGGCTCGGACCAGCATCGCGGCTGGTTCCACTCCTCGCTGCTGGAGAGCTGCGGCACGCGCGGTCGCGCGCCTTACGATATCGTGCTGACCCACGGCTTTACCCAGGACGAGCACGGCCGCAAGATGGCGAAGTCGCTCGGCAACACCATCGCGCCGCAGACCGTCATCAAAGAATCCGGCGCCGACATTCTGCGGCTCTGGGTCGCCGCCTGCGACTACACCGACGACCAGCGCATCGGCCCCGAGATCCTGAAGAACACGGTCGAGACCTATCGCAAGCTGCGCAACACCGTGCGCTGGATGCTCGGCACGCTGCATCATTACAAGCCGGCCGACGCGGTCGCGGCCGCCGAGATGCCGGAGCTCGAACGGCTGATGCTGCACGAACTCGCGGTCCGTGCTGCCGTCGTCCGCAAGGCCTATCAGGAGTTCGACTACAAGACCGTGGTCGCGACCCTGTCCGCCTTCCTGAACAGCGAGCTCTCGGCGTTCTATTTCGACATCCGCAAGGACACGCTCTATTGCGATCCGCCGTCCTCGCCGACGCGCAAGGCGGCGCTGACCACGATCGACCTGCTGTGTCACGCGATCCTGAAATGGCTGGCGCCGGTGTTGAGCTTCACCGCGGAGGAAGCCTGGCGGATGTACAGGCCCGATGCCGAACCCTCGGTGCACCTGACACAGTTTCCCCACGACCTCGAAAGCTTGCGCAACGACAAGCTCGCCGCGAAATGGGAGATCATCCGCAACGTCCGCCGCGTCGTCACCGGCGCGCTGGAGCTCGAGCGCGCCGCCAAGAACATCGGCTCGTCGCTGGAGGCCTCGCCGGTGATCTATGTCGCCGACCGTGACATGCTGGCGACGCTGTTCGACACCGACCTCGCCGAAATCTGCATCACCTCGAACTACGAGGTGCGCGAGGGCGAGGCGCCAGCGTCTGCGTTCCGGCTCGATGCCGTGCCCGGCGTCGCCGTCGTGGTGGAGAAAGCGGTCGGCACCAAATGCGCCCGTTCCTGGAAGATTTCGCCGACGGTGGGTGAAGATCCCGAATACCCCGACGTCACCCCGCGCGATGCTAGGGCGCTGCGCGAATGGAAGGCGCTGGGGGTGGGGGTCTGATCCCCGCGGCCATGACCCCGCTCCGCGCCGGCATCCTCACGGCCTTGCTCACGCTCGTGGCCGACCAGGCCTCAAAGCTCTGGCTGCTCAACGTGTTCGACCTCGCCCGTCGCGGCGCGGTGAGCGTGACGCCGTTCTTCGACCTGGTGCTGGCCTGGAACATCGGCATCAGCTTCGGCTGGCTCCAGAACGACGGTCAGGCGGCGCAGCTGGCGCTGATGGCTGTCAAAGTCATTGCGGTGGTCGCGCTGGGGGTCTGGATGGCCCGCTCGCACACCCTGCTGGCAACCATCGCACTCGGCCTGATCATCGGCGGTGCCATCGGCAATGGCATCGACCGCTTCGCCTATGGCGCGGTGGTCGATTTCGCCCTGTTCCACATCGAGATCGGCGGAAATACCTATAATTGGTACGTGTTCAACCTCGCCGACGTGGCCATCGTTGTCGGCGTGGCGGCGCTATTGTATGATTCCTTCCTGGGGGTACCCGCCGCAAAAGCGCCCTGATCCCGGCCGATACGGACCGGCAGGCGGAACCTTGCTTTTGCGGGGGGTTATGCCGCGCGAGAGCGGCAAACTGGCACATTTTGGAACAGGTACAGTGATGCGCAGCTCGAAGACCAGCGGTTCGATGGTTCGAGACCCCAAGCAGGGGTTCTGGCGGGCACTGAAATTGTCCGCTGTTGCCCTCGGCATCGGTCTCGCCATGTCGGCAGGCGCGGCCCGCGCCGGTGACGGCGATGATGCCGATGACGACGACATGACCTTCGAAGAGAAGCTCATCGACAATCTGATGTCCGGCATCGGCGCCAAGAGCATGGAAAAGCCCGGCATTGAATACCGCGAGCGCTCGCCGCTGGTGGTGCCGCCCAAGCTCGACCTGCCGCCGCCCGCGACCCAGACCCAGAATGCGCCGAACTGGCCCAAGGATCCCGAGGAGAAGCGCCGCAAGGAAGCGATCGCCGCGCGGAAGAAGGCCACCAAGGCGACGGAGAACTGGCAGGCCGCCCAGCCGCTGACCCCCGCAGAGATGAAGGCCGGCCAGACGGCCGCTCCCGAGCGCACGAGCAACGATCCCATTCAGCCGGGCGCCAACAGCAACCCGTCGCTCAGCCCCGCCGAACTCGGTTTTACCGGCGGGTTGTGGAATATGATGAAGGGCGGCAAGAGCGCCGAGAACAAGCAGTTCACCACCGAGCCGCCGCGCTCGTCGCTGGTCGAGCCGCCGCCGGGATACCAGACGCCGTCACCGAACTACGCCTATGGCGCCGGCGAGGACAAATCGCGGCGGACCTATTTCGACATCATGACGGGCAAGGACAAGGTACAATAGCGCCCCTCACCCGCCGCGACGTCCTGACAGGCGCGAACCCGGCACCGGCGGCTGATGCACGCCGGACGCGGTCTATAAATTGCTAATCAGTAACTTGCCTACGAGTTGCGTTCTCTGCTTCGTGACGCGAAGCCTCAGCCGCACGGTGTAGCATGCCGTGCCTCCGAGCCGGGCATCCGGGCTCGGCCTTTCACCAGGGATCATGATGTCAGCAAACCGATCGGTTGCCTGCCTCCTTGCCGCGCTGCTTTCGACCAGTGTCCTCTCAGCCAGCGCCGCGTTCGCCCAGACCACGGTGACATCGGCTCCGCCCGCCAGCTTCACGCTCGGTAACGGGATGCAGGTCGTGGTGATTCCGGACCACCGCACGCCCGTCGTCACGGAGATGATCTGGTACAAGGTCGGCTCCGCAGACGAGACGCCGGGCAAGTCCGGGCTCGCGCACTTCCTCGAGCACCTGATGTTCAAGGGCACCTCGAAGCATCCGGTCGGCGAATTCTCCCAGACCGTGCTCCGCGTCGGCGGCAACGAGAACGCCTCGACCTCGGTCGACTACACCAACTACTACCAGCGCGTGCCGCGCGAGCAGTTGCCGACCATGATGGAGTTCGAGGCCGACCGCATGACCGGCCTGATTCCTCAAGGACGAGAACGTGCTGCCTGAGCGCGACGTCGTGCTCGAAGAGTACAACATGCGCGTCGCCAACAGCCCCGACGCGCGCCTCAACGAGCAGATCATGGCCGCGCTCTATCTCAACCATCCCTATGGCCGTCCGGTGATCGGCTGGCACCAGGAGATCGAGAAGCTCAATCGCGAAGACGCACTTGCCTTCTACCGTCGTTTCTACGCGCCGAACAACGCGATCCTGGTGATCGCCGGCGACGTCGACGCCGCCGACATCCGTCCGTTGGTCGAGCGCAATTTCGGTTCCATCCCGGCGCAGCCCGCGATCCCGGCGCAACGCATCCGCCCGCAGGAGCCGGAGCCCGCGGCACCGCGCACCGTCACGCTGTCCGACCCGCGCGTCGAGCAGCCGGGCTTGCGGCGCTATTACCTGGTGCCCTCGGCGACCACGGCTGCAGCCGGCGAAAGCGCGGCCCTCGACGTGCTGGCGCAGCTGATGGGCAGCGGCAGCAACTCCTATCTCTACCGCGCGCTGGTGGTCGACAAGCCGCTCGCGGTCTCCGCCAGCGCCAGCTATTCGAGCATCTCGCTCGACCCGACCCAGTTCGCGATCTCGGCTTCGCCGAAATCCGGCGTCAGCTTCGCCGAAGTCGAGCAGGTGGTCGACGGCGTCATTGCCGACATCGCCCAGAACCCGGTTCGCGCCGAGGATCTGGAGCGCGTGAAGACCCAGCTCATCGCGGAGGCGATCTACGCCCAGGACAACCAGGCTGTTCTGGCGCGCTGGTATGGCGGCGCGCTGACCACGGGCCTGTCGATTGAGGACATCCGGAGCTGGCCCGACCGCATCCGCGCCGTCACCGCCGAGCAGGTCCGCACCGTCGCGCAGAAATGGCTCGAGAAGAAGCGCTCGGTGACGGGCTATCTGATCAAGGACACCGCGACCACCAAGCGCGAGGAGAAGCGTTCGTGACCTATCCCTTCCTTCGACGCGTCGCATTCTCCCTCGTCACCGGCGCGGCACTCGCGCTCGCTGCGGTGTCGCCGTCGCAGGCGGCTGCAAAGATCCAGCATTTGACCTCGCCGGGCGGCATCGAAGCCTGGTTCGTGCAGGATGCGACCGTGCCGCTGATCGCCATGGAATATTCCTTCGCCGGCGGCTCGACCCAGGATCCCAAGGACAAGTCGGGCCTCGCCAATCTGGTCGGCGATCTCCTCGACGAAGGCTCCGGCGATCTCGACTCCAAGACCTTCCATGAGCGGCTCGACCGCCGCGCCATCGAGCTCTCCTTCAGCGCCACGCGCGACACATTCCGCGGCAGCCTGCGCATGCTGCGCGACAACAAGGACGAGGCCTTCGACCTGCTGCGGAGCGCGCTGACCTCGCCGCATTTCGAAACCGCCGATGTCGAACGCATCCGCTCGCAGGTGGTCTCGGGCCTGCGCCGCGAGACCACCAACCCGACCTCGCTGGCGAGCCGCAAATTCCTGGAGGTCGCCTTCGGCGAGCATCCTTACGGCCGGCAGTCCAACGGCAATCTCGACAGTGTCCCGACAATCACGATCGCCGACATGAAGGATTATGTCGGCCGCGTACTCGCCAAGGACACGCTGAAGATCGCGGTGGTTGGCGACGTCGATCCAGCCACGCTCGGCAAGCTGCTCGACCACACGTTTGGCAGCCTGCCCGCCAAGGCCAATCTCGTGCCGATCCCCGACGTCGAAGCCGCCAGGCCGCCGCAACGCGCCTTCGTGACGCTCGACGTTCCCCAGACCGTGATCACCTTCGGCGGCCCCGGGGTGAAGCGCAGCGATCCGAACTTCATGGCGGCCTACGTCGTCAACCACATTCTCGGCGGCGGCGGGCTGTCCTCGCGGCTTTATCGCGAGGTGCGCGAGAAGCGCGGGCTGGCCTATTCGGTGTTCGAATCGCTGCTCTGGATGGAGCATTCGGCGGTCTTCATCGGCAATACCGGTACCCGTGCCGACCGTGCCGGCGACACCATCGACGCCATCGAGAAGGAAGTGCGCCGGATCGCCGAGGAGGGCCCGACGCAGAAGGAACTCGACGAGGCCAAATCCTATCTCAAGGGCTCACAGATGCTGGCGCTCGACACCTCCTCGAAGCTCGCGCAGGCGCTGCTGCAATATCAGCAGGACAAGCTGCCGATCGACTATATCGAGAAGCGCAACGGCGTCGTCGATGCGGTGACCCTGGACGACGCCAAGGCAGCCGCCAAGCGCCTCTGGGGCCAGGGGCTTCTGACCGTCGTCGTCGGCCGCGCTTCGCAGGCCGCGGCGCAACCGGCCGCAGCGGCCCCGAAGTCGAACTGACTTCCGCGACGTCGCTTGGAATGGCCGGGTTCGCCCGGCCATTTGCGTTTCGGATGAGCGCCATTGCCGAACGTAGACGTCCGCGATATGTCCGGACATCACGAATGGTGCCACCATGCTGCGGATATCCCGCGATCTCGTCATCGACGAGGACGACATCGAGATCGGCTTTGTCCGCGCCTCCGGCCCGGGCGGGCAGAACGTCAACAAGGTCGCGACCTCGGCGCAATTGCGCTTCGATACCCGGAAGCTGACGCTGCCGGAGGATGCCGCGTTGCGCCTCGCACGGCTCGCAGGGCAGCGCATGACCAAGGACGGCGTCATCGTGATCCAGGCCCAACGCTTCCGCACCCAGGAGCGCAACCGCCAGGACGCCATCGACCGCCTTACGGAGATGCTCGGCGAAGCCATGGTCCGGCCGAAGCCGCGGCGCGCGACAAAGCCGACCTTTGGCTCCAAGCAGCGCCGGCTCGAGGGCAAGAAGCGCCGCAGCGACATCAAGTCGAAGCGCGGCGGACACTTCGACGACTAGCTAGCGCAGAAAACTCCGGCCGCAGGGCGACCGGAGTTCTGCCGTCAGACCCGGCCGGGTTAGTAACGCTTGGATGGGGCAGCACCGCCCGTCGTGGGATCGTCGGCGGTCCCCTTATGCGCAGCGCTGCCGGTGGTACCGGCCGTGCCTCTGGTGCCTTTGGTCGACTTCATGCCGGTCTTCTCGCCCGCTGCGCCCGGCTGAGCACTCATCTCCTCATCGCCACTGCCCATCGTGCCGCCTTGCATGGGTTTGCTTTGCACGGTGCCGCCTGTCTTGGCGGATGGCGCGCCTTGCGCGAGAACGGGCGTCGCAATGAGAGCCGACAGAGCGCATGCGATCATCGAGGTCTTCACCAACTTCATCCATTTCTCCTGGATTTTTTTGCAATGAATGGCTCGGCCGTTCCCGACACCGCTTGCCAGCACCGGTCCATTGCATCGCGTAAAGAAATCAAGCGGCGCATTGGTCATGCAATCCGCATCATGTGGTAATCGTTTAGGGATTTGACGGCGGTTTCGCGGAATTGTGCTCCGCATATTAGGCAGTGCGGAACACACGCGGCCGTGAGCATCTCCGCTCGCGGCGAAACAGCCCGCTACTACCACCGCATGTTTGGCCGCGCCTAGAGTTTGCGCACGCTGAATTGACGTGGACGGGCGGGCTTTTGACGATGCGCGCGATCGTGCTGGGATTGTGCACCGCGATGGTGCTGGTGATGCGGGTGGCCGAGGCGCAAATGCCTTTGCCGACCGCAAAGCCGCCGGATGGCGCAACACTGTTCAAGCAGCACTGCGCGGTGTGCCACACCTTGAGCTTGTCAGAACCGATGCGGCAGGGCCCACCACTGGTGAAGATCGTGGGCCGCCCCGCCGGCAAGGCCGAAGGCTTTAAATACTCAGAGGCGCTGTCGAAAGCCGACTTCGCCTGGGACGAGACCAGGCTCGACGCTTGGCTGACCGATCCGCAAGCCGTCGTTCCCGGCGTGACCATGGTCTACCGGCAGGCGAAGCCAGAGACGCGCGCTGCCGTTATCGCTTATCTGAAGGAGCAGAACTGAATGGCGAAGCCCGTTCATTCCATGATCCGCGTGCTCGACGAGGCGCGCTCGCTCGACTTCTACAGACGCGCCTTCGGCCTGGAGATCGCCGACCATCTGAAATTTTCGGATTTTGCCCTGATCTATCTGCGTCACCCCTCCTCACCCTTCGAAGTGGAGCTGACGGTGAACTCTGATCGAGAGGAGCCGTACCAGCTCGGCGACGGCTATGGACATCTCGCCGTGGTGGTCGAGGATCTCGATGCCGAACATTCCCGCTTCGAGCGTGAAAAGCTCGCACCGGGTCCGCTGCGCGACTTCAAGCACGACGGCAAAACGCTGGCGCGCTTCTTCTTCGTCAGTGACCCTGACGGCTACAAGATCGAGGTGATCCAGCGCGGCGGACGGTTCAACTGATCAAACTACAAAAATTAAAATCACAAAAATCGAAGGAGGAATGCCATGAGAGAAGTCGATCGTCGAAGCAAGCACAGCCGCCGCATCTTTCTCAAGGGCGCCGCGGCCGCCGTTCCGGTCGCGGCAGTCGCGACCAGCGTCGCCGTCAGCATCGATGGCGCCTGGGCCGATGACGCAAGCGCGCTTTCGCCTGCGACGATGAAGACACTGCTGAAGGTCGCGCGCGATATCTATCCACACGACGCCCTCGGCGACAGCTACTACATCACCGCGATCAAGCCGTGGGACGGCAAGGCGGCGAAAGACGCGTCCGTCAAGGTGCTGATCAGCGACGGCATCACCAGGCTCGATCAGAACGCGCGTGATCGCCACAAGGCGCCCTATGCCGAAGTGCCCTGGGAAGCCGACCGCGTGGTGCTCTTGAAGGAGATCGAGCAGAGCGACTTCTTCCAGAAGGTGCGCGGCGACCTCATCGTCTCTCTCTACAACCAGAAGGAGGTCTGGCCGCGGTTCGGCTACGAGGGTTCCTCCGCCGAGCACGGCGGTTACATCAACCGCGGCTTCGCCGATATCGACTGGCTGCCGAAGGCTTAAGGCCACCCAACGGTTCAGGAGAACGCAAATGGCAAAATTCGATCTGAACGACTCCAGCGTTGTGGTGATCGTCGGCTCCGGTGCCGGCGGCGGCACGCTGGGCAACGAGCTCGCACAGAAGGGCATCAAGGTCGTCATTCTCGAAGCAGGTCCCCGCATCGAAAATCAGGACTTCGTCAATGACGAGTGGGAGAGCTTCTCGCAGCTCGCCTGGACCGATGCGCGCACCACATCGGGAACATGGCGCGTCGCAAAAGACTTCTCGGGTCTTCCTGCCTGGATCGTCAAGGCGGTCGGCGGCTCGACAACCCATTGGGCGGGCGCGTCGCTGCGCTTCGACGAGCACGAGTTCAAGGTGAAGAGCACCTACGGCAACCTTCCCGGCGCCAACCTGCTGGACTGGCCGGTCACGCTCGCGGAGATGGAGCCGTGGTACGCCAAGGCCGAGAACAAGATGGGCGTGACCCGCACCAACGGCATTCCCGGACTTCCCGGCAACAATAACTTCAGGGTGATGGAGGCCGGCGCGAAGAAGCTCGGATACAAAACCGTGCACACCGGCAACATGGCCATCAACAGCCAGCCACGAGATGGCCGCGGCGCCTGCCAGCAGATCGGCTTCTGCTTCCAGGGCTGCAAATCCGGCGCGAAATGGTCGACGCTCTACACTGAGATACCCAAGGGCGAGGCGACCGGCAATCTCGAGGTCCGCCCCGCCAGCATGGCGGTCAAGATCGAGCACGACGCAAGCGGCAAAGTCACCGGCGTGGTGTACGCCGACGAGACGGGCGCGATGCAGCGCCAGAAGGCCCGCATCGTTGCGGTGGCCGGCAATTCGATCGAAAGCCCGCGGCTGCTGTTGAACAGCGCATCCACGATGTTTCCGGACGGCCTTGGCAACTCGAGTGGTCAGGTCGGCCGCAACTACATGCGCCACATGACCGGCAGCGTCTACGCCGTGTTCGAGAAATCGGTGCACATGTATCGCGGCACCACCATGGCCGGCATCATCCGCGACGAGGCCGCCAACAATCCGAAGCGCGGCTTCGTCGGCGGCTACGAGATGGAGACGCTGTCGATCGGCCTGCCCTTCATGGCGGCGTTCCTCAACCCCGGCGCCTGGGGACGTCCGTTCACCGCAGCGCTCGACGGCTATCCCCGAATGGCCGGCATGTGGCTGGTCGGCGAGGACATGGCACAGGAGACCAACCGCATCACGCTCGATCCAACCGTGAAGGACAAGTTCGGACAGCCGGTCGCAAGCGTACACTTCGACGATCATCCCAACGATCTCGCGATGCGCGCGCATGCGTACAAGCAGGGGGCGGCGGTCTATGACGCCGTCGGCGCCACCGTGAGCTATCCGACGCCGCCCTATCCGAGCACGCACAATCTCGGCACCAACCGGATGAGCGAGAAGCCGCGCGACGGCGTGGTCAACAAGTTCGGGCAGAGCCACGATGTCAAGAATCTGTTCGTCTCCGACGGCAGCCAGTTCACCAGCGGCGCTGCCTGCAATCCGACGCTGACCATCGTCTCGCTCGCGATCCGGCAGGCGGATTACATTGCCGGCGCGATGCAGAAGAAGGAGATCTGATCGCTCCCTCCCCGTCATTGCGAGCGAAGCGAAGCAATCCAGAATCCCACCGCGGTGGCGGTCTGGATTGCTTCGTCGCAAGGGCTCCTCGCAATGACGGCGGAGGGATCTTATAGTCGCTATTCGGCTGCATCGAGGATGGGCGTCACCGTGGCCTTGAATTCCTGCACCGACGCTATGCTTCGGGAGCGATAGATCAGGCAGGAGCAGCGCAGCAACGAGGCGAAATTATTGACCTCGCCGTGGTGGTCGAGCACCTCGGTGTAGAGCGTCGTCAGGAACTTGCCGACGCTCATGTTCTCCTTGGCCGCGATCTCGTCCAGCGTGTCCCAGAATGCCATTTCCAGACGGATCGAGGTGCAATGCCCACCGATCCGTAACGAACGGGTCTGGGATTCGTAGTCGCGTTGGGGCTGGTGCGCGAAGAGATGGCACATGGCGTCCTCCCGTCCTGTTGCCGTTTTTTCACGATGCTACACCGCAGCCCGGTACCCCACAATCGGGACCAGCACCCGGAGATCGATCCATCCCGGTTGCGCGATTTTCTCGAACGTCCAATCTCTTCAATGCGATAGACAGCCCTTTTCCCCAGCCCGCCACGTTCCTGTTGCCCAACACATGCTTTTGACGCAACACGGCCTAGAATAGCGCCGTCAGCGAATCCAGATCGCAAGCCCAAGATCGAGTTCATGCCCGTCCGCCAATTGCCAGAACAGGTCGTCAACCGCATCGCCGCCGGCGAGGTGGTCGAACGCCCCGCGAGCGTGGTCAAGGAACTGGTCGAAAACGCCATCGATGCCGGCGCGAGCCGGATCGACGTCTTCACCGATGGCGGCGGGCGCCGGCGGATCGGCATTACCGACGACGGCGGCGGCATGACCGCCAAGGACCTGTCGCTGGCGGTCGAGCGTCACGCCACCTCCAAGCTCGACGACGAGGACCTGCTGCAGATCCGCACGCTTGGATTCCGCGGCGAGGCGCTGCCCTCGATCGGCTCGGTCGCGCGGCTCTCCATCACCACGCGGCATGCCGGCGAGCCGCACGCCTGGGCGCTCAATGTCGAGGGCGGCGAGAAATCCGGGATCATGCCGGCGGCGTTGGCGCATGGCACGCGGGTCGAGGTCAACGACCTCTTCTACGCGACGCCGGCGCGGCTGAAGTTTTTGAAGACCGACCGCACCGAGGCGGAAGCGATCCGGGAGGTGGTGCGGCGGCTCGCGATGGCGCGGCCCGAAATCGCCTTCACGCTGGCGGGCGAAGAGCGCGCGCCGGTGACCTGGGCCGCGGCGCTACCCGGCGTCGCCGGTCGCCTGACCCGTCTCGGCGACATCCTGGGGGCGGAGTTCCGCAGCCATGCCATCGAGGTCCATGCCGAGCGCGAGGGCGTCGTGGTCGCCGGCTATGCCGCGGCGCCCGCGCTGACCAAAGCCAACGCGCTCGGGCAATATCTTTTCGTCAACGGCCGCCCGGTGCGCGACAAGCTGATCCTCGGCGCGGTGCGGGGGGCCTATGCCGATTATCTGCCGCGCGACCGCCATCCGGTGCTGGCACTGTTCGTCACGCTCGATCCGCGCGAGGTCGACGCCAACGTCCATCCGGCCAAGACCGAGGTGCGGTTTCGCAACGCCGGCCTCTTGCGCGCGCTGATCGTGCACGGATTGAAGGAAGGGCTCGCGCGGGAGGGCCGTCGTACGGCCGCCAACGGCGGCGAAAGCGCACTGTCTTCGTTCCGCCCCGCATTCACGCCGCGCCCGGCAAGCTGGGACTGGCGGCAGTCGCCATCCGCCCCGGTCGCGCCGATGCCGTCATTCGAAGGCTCCGCCGCACCCGCCTTCGCCGAGCGCGCGCAGGCTGCGTTCGATGTCGGCGCGCCGAGCGCAGACGTGCGGATCGAGAGCCAGCCCGTCGGCGACCTGGTCGACCGTCCGCTCGGCGCGGCACGCACCCAGATCCACGAGACCTATATCGTCTCGCAGACCCGCGACGGGTTGATCATCGTCGACCAGCACGCCGCGCATGAACGCATCGTCTACGAGCGGCTGAAGGCTTCGCTCGCCGCCAACGGCGTGCAGCGGCAGATCCTGCTGATCCCCGAGATCGTCGAGATGGACGAGGCCACGGTAGAGCGCCTGCTCGAGCGCAGCGAAGAGCTGACGTCGTTTGGCCTTGCGATCGAATCCTTCGGCCCCGGCGCGGTCGCGGTGCGCGAGACGCCGTCACTGCTCGGCAAGACCAACGCGGGCGGGCTGTTGCGCGATCTTTCCGAGCACATGGCCGAGTGGGACGAGGCGCTGCCGCTCGAGCGCCGCCTGATGCACGTCGCCGCAACCATGGCCTGCCACGGCTCGGTGCGCGCCGGCCGCAGGCTGCGGCCGGAGGAGATGAACGCCCTGCTCCGCGAGATGGAGGACACCCCGAACTCCGGCCAGTGCAACCACGGCCGCCCGACCTATGTCGAGCTGAAGCTGTCGGATGTGGAGAAGCTGTTCGGGCGGCGGTGTGACTTCGTAGGCTACGGCGCCTTCAGAAACACGAACTCCGTGTCGTCATACGCCCGCCGCTCCAATTCCTCGTAACCCTCAGGCGTCGCGAACTGCGCAGCCTTCGCCTCTTCCACCACGAGCAGCGCGCCTGGCGTGAGCCAGCCGCCATCACGCAGGCTCTCGAGCGCCTTCTCCGCAAGACCGTTGCCGTAGGGCGGATCGAGGAACACCAGCGAGAACGGCTCGACCGGATGTGCAGGCCCGAGATCGGTCGCATCGCGGCGATAGACCTTGGTGACGCCGCCGAGGCCCAGCGACTCGACATTGTTGCGGAGCAGGGCGCGCGCTTCCGCGCCGTTGTCGACGAACAGCGTGAACTTCGCGCCGCGTGACGTCGCTTCGATGCCGAGCGCGCCGGTGCCGGCGAAGAGATCGAGCACGCGCGCGTCCGAGATCGGATCGCCATAGGCGTGCACGAGGATGTTGAACACGGACTCGCGCAAGCGGTCCGCCGTGGGGCGGATGTCGCGCGAGGACGGTGAGGCCAAATTGCGCCCCTTCAATCGACCGCCGACGACGCGCAACGCTAGTCCTCCTTCGGCGCCAGATCGCGCTTGCCGTGATAGCCGCGCTTGGGACGGCGCGGCGGGCCGTAGCCACTGGCCTCGGACTCATTGCGCTCGCGCGCCTCCTCGCTGCCGGTGCGTTGCACCAGCACGCGGCGGCCCTTGCGGTCGTTGATCACGCCGCGCTTGGCGGCAGGCTTCTTCTCGCGCGGCGCGTCGTCTCCCTCAGGCGCGGCAGATTTCTGCGGCACGTCGAACTGGGCACCCGACTTGTCGATGATCTTGTCGCCGAGCTGGTCGCGCAGCACGCGCGACTTGATCTCCTCGACCTGGCCTTCGGGGACCTCGCCGAGCTGGAACGGTCCGTAGGACACCCGGATCAGCCGGTTCACCTCGAGCCCGAGATGGGCGCAGACATTGCGCACTTCGCGGTTCTTGCCCTCGCGGATCGCGAAAACCAGCCAGACATTGGCGCCCTGGTCACGCTCCAGCGTGGCGTCGATCGGACCGTATTTGACGCCCTCAACCTCAATGCCGTTCTTCAGCTCATCGAGCTGCGCCTGCGTGACGTCGCCATGGGCGCGGACGCGATAGCGGCGCAGCCAGCCGGTGTCCGGCAGCTCGAGCGTGCGCGCGAGCCCACCATCATTGGTGAGCAGCAGCAGGCCCTCGGTGTTGAAGTCGAGCCGGCCGATCGAAATCAGCCGCGGCAGGCCTTCGGGCAAATTGTCGAACACGGTCGGACGCCCCTCGGGGTCGTCATGCGTCGTCATCAGCCCGCGCGGCTTGTGATAGAGGAACAGCCGCGTGCGCTCGCGCTCCGGCATCGGCTTGCCGTCGATGGTGACGACATCGTTCGAGGTGATGTCGAGCGCCGGCGAATTGATGACACGGCCGTTGACGGCGACGCGGCCCTGCGTGACCATCTCCTCGGCATCGCGGCGCGAGGCGAGGCCCGCACGCGACAGCACCTTGGCGATACGCTCGCCGGCCTTCTTGGGCTTCGGTGCTTCGTCCCGGCGCGGGCGGCCTTCGAAGTCCCGATCACGGCCGCGATAGGCGCCGCGACCGCCGAAGGCCGGACGTTTCTCGAAGATCCTGCTGTCGTCCTCGTTTTCGCGGCGCGGACGATCACTGTCGCTGCGCGGATGCTCGTGCCAGTCGGAGCGCTCGCGCGGACGATCGAATTTCGGGCGATCGCCGCCGCGCCCCCCACGCTCGCCGTCGCTGTCACGGCGGGGCCGGTCGAATTTTGGACGGTCATCGCGCGGGCGATCGAATTTGGGCCGCTCACGGAACGGACGATCACCCGATGGACGATCGTCGCGCGAACGCGAGAAGCGCGGACGGTCGTCGCCGCCGCCTTGCCGATCGTCGCGCTTCTGCCAGGGCTTGTCCTGACCACGGTCGCTGCCGCCAAAATCCTTGCGCGGGCCCTTGCTGAAGTCCTTGCGCGGCGGCCGGTCCCCGCGGGGAGCCGCATCGCGCTTCTGCCAAGGCTTTGAATCGCTGCGCTCGCCACGGTCCGGTGCGCCGCGCGAAAACTTCCGCTCGCCGTCGAACTTGCGCTCCGGACGATCGCCGCGCGGCGCGTAAGGTCGCTTGTCGCCAAATTTCGTGTCACCGGTCCGGCCGGCCGGACGGGAATCGTCGCGATCCCTGCGCGGCGGACGGTCATCACGCCCATAGGACGGGCGATCACCGCGCGGCTTGAACGGCCGCTTCTCGCCATCGCGCGAGGGGCGATCAGAAAATGGGCGGTCGCCACGGGGCTTGAACGAGCGCTTCTCGCCGTCGCGCGACGGACGATCGGAAAACGGACGGTCTTCACGCGGCTTGAAGGGACGGTCGCCACGCGGCTTGAAGCTGCGCTCGCCCCGATCCTCGCCGCGCGGCCAGTCTTCGCGCTTGAACCTCGGGCGGTCGCTGAAATCGCGGCGCGGCGCGTCACCGTCTTCGCGGCGGCGGACCGGTCGGCTGTCACTGTCGCCGCGGGGCGGGCGGCTGTCGCCCTTGCCCTCAAATCCCCGCTTGGCGAACTTCTTCTCGGGGCCCCGAGCCTTGCCGGAACGGCCGCCCTTGGCCGGGCCACGGTCGCGCCGGCCGCGGGAATCATTGTCTTTGTCGCTGTCGCGAGGCATGAATAATCTCACTCAGGGGGTGGCCAGAAAGCATTGTGCGCGCTCGTTTCGAGCCGCATGCTCAGGCAAATTCGGTAAGCACTTCTGCTGAAGGCGCAGCTACTAGCAGGTTTCTCGGGATGATACGAGGCTTGAAAGCCCCCTCTTTCATGGATTTGGCGCTCAGAACGGCCGAAAACGCCGGAAAGTCGGGCGAAGTTCCGATCGGATGCGTCGTGGTCCGCAACTTCGAGGTCATCGCCACCGCGGCGAACCGGACCCTGACCGACTACGACCCTACGGCTCATGCCGAGATCATTGCGCTCCGCGAAGCCGCCAAAAAGATCGGCAGCGAGCGCCTGGTCGACTGCGACCTCTACGTGACGCTGGAGCCCTGCACCATGTGTGCGGGCGCGATCTCCTTTGCAAGGGTGAGGCGGCTCTATTACGGCGCCGCCGATCCCAAGGGCGGCGCGGTCGAGTCCGGCGTGAGGTTCTTCACCTCGCCGACCTGCCATCACGTCCCGGATGTCTATTCCGGGGTCGGCGAAAGCGAGTCGGCGCGGCTGCTCAAGGACTTCTTCCGGGAACGGCGCTAAGGCGCCGCAAAGAACTCGCGCAGCGCCTTGGCGGTGACGTCGGGGTTCTCCTCGGTGAGAAAGTGTCCCGAATCCACCGGCATGCCCACGACGTTCGTCGCCCATTGCTTCCAGATGTCGAGCGGGGTGGCCGCGGCCTGGGCGATGCCGGCGTTGCCCCACAGCGCCAGCATCGGAATGGTGATCTTGTTGCCGGCGTCGAAATCCGCCTTGTCGAGATCGTAATCGAAATAGGCGCCGGCGCGATAATCCTCGCACATCGCATGCACGCGGGCGGGATCGCGGAACGGGGCGATGTAGTGTTCGAGCGCGCGCTCGTCGATGGCGTCGAGCGTCTTCGACCTGGTCTGGCTCGCCATCTTGAAGCGCAGAAAGAACTCGCCATTGCTCGAAATCAGCGTTTCCGGCAACGGTGCGGGCTGCGCCAGAAAAGTCCAGTGGTAGACCTTCAGCGCATAGGCGCGGTTCATCCGCTCCCAGTAATTATAGGTCGGCAGGATATCGAGCACGGCGAGGCGCGACAGCCGGCCGGGATGATCGAGCGCAAGGCGATAGGAGACGCGGCCGCCGCGATCATGGCCGGCGAGCGCGAAGTGCACGTGGCCAAGGCTCTCCATCGCCTCGACCATGGCCTTGGCCATCGCGCGCTTGCTGTAGGGCATGTGCAGCGCATCGCTCTCGGGCATGTCGGACCAGCCATAGCCGGGCAGATCGGCGATGATCAGCGTGAACTGGTCGCTAAGCTGCGGCGCGACGCGGTGCCACATCACGTTGGTCTCGGAGAAGCCGTGCAGCAGCAACAGCGGCGGTCCCTTGCCGCCGATGCGGGCGAAGATGCGGCCGAAGGAGGTGTTGATCCATTCGGAGGCAAAGCCGGGGTAGAGGTCGGCGAGATCGGACATCTTGTGCATCCTTATCTGGTCAGCGCTGGATCTGCTCGGTCTTGAAGTGCCCAAGACTTGGGGGCCCCAAAACAAAAATCTCGAAAACAACCCCATGCACAGTAGCTAAGTTCAACACCTGCCTGCACAATTTTGGAGTGCCGACGGGCGCGGCCGGAAATTGCGCGCGCGTGCGAAAAACCGCTGTCAGCCCTTGGCCTTCTCTGCTTCCACCGCCTGCCAGCCGATGTCACGGCGGCAGAAGCCTTCCGGCCAGTTGATGCGGTCGACCGCCTGATAGGCGCGGGCTTGCGCTTCCGTCACGGTCTTGCCGAGCGCGCAGACATTGAGCACGCGGCCGCCATTGGCGAGGATGGCGCCGTCCTTCTCGACCGTCCCGGCGTGGAAGATCTCGGCGGTCTCGACCTTCGCGGCGTCATCGAGCCCCTCGATGCGCGTGCCTTTCTGATAGTCGCCGGGATATCCCTTCGCCGCCATCACCACCGTGAGCGCGGAATCCGGATGCCAGCGCAGATCGAAATGCTTCAGCTGCCCGTCGCATGACGCCAGGAACGCCGGCACGATGTCCGACATCATCCGCAGCATCAGCACCTGGCACTCGGGATCGCCGAAGCGGACGTTGAACTCGAACAGCTTTGGGCCCTGCGTCGTCAGCATGATCCCGGCGTAGAGGATGCCGCGGAACGGCGTGCCGCGCTGCTTCATGCCGGCGACCGTCGGCAGGATGATCTTGGCCATGATCGCGTCATGGATCGCCGGCGTCACCAGCGGCGTCGGCGAATAGGCGCCCATGCCGCCGGTGTTCGGGCCGAGATCATGGTCGAACACGCGCTTGTGGTCCTGCGCGGACGCCAGCGGAATGGCGGTCTCGCCGTCGCACAGCGCGAAGAAGCTGATCTCGCGGCCCGGCAGAAATTCCTCGATCACGACCTCAGCGCCGGCATCGCCAAACGCGCCCTCGAACATCATGGCGATGGCGTCCTCGGCCTCGCGCACGGTCTTGGCGACGACGACGCCCTTGCCGGCGGCAAGGCCGTCGGCCTTGACCACGATCGGCGCGCCCTGGCTCTGGACGTAAGCACGCGCATCGGCCGCGTTGGTGAAGCGCTGGTAGGCGCCGGTCGGAATGCCGAATTCGGTACAGAGCGCCTTGGTAAAGCCCTTCGAGCTTTCGAGCTGGGCGGGGATCTTGTTCGGGCCGAATGCCTTGATGCCAGCGGCGGTGAGGTCATCGACGATCCCGGCCGCCAGCGGCGTCTCCGGGCCGACCACCACGAGCTCGACCGCATTCTTTTTGCAGAAGTCGATCACGGCGGCATGGTCGGCGACGTCGAGCGCCACGCATTCCGCCTCGCGCGCAATCCCGGCATTGCCCGGCGCGCACCAGAATTTGGTCACCAGGGGAGAGGCTGCGATCTTCCACGCCAGGGCATGTTCGCGGCCGCCGGAACCGAGCAAGAGAATGTGCATCGAGGGCTCGAAAAGGAGAGGTCTGCTGGACGCGAGGTCGCACGAATCACGGCGGGTCTCAAGGGGTGTTGCCCCGAACTCCCCGTCATTCCGGGGCGCGCGTGCTCCTGCTGTCCATCTCCCCTTGTGGGATAAGGCTGCTCATATACTTTCTGATACTTCAATGACTTACATCGTTGGGCGTCCCTATGGTGTCCCTAAGGGCTTTCCACGGCTCACCTATTTATAACAGCGCTCCACCGGGTCCACACGGATTGATCTAGCATTTCCGAGCACGCCATAGTTGCGCGCTATGGCGACTCAAATCCCAGAGCCTTACTACGTCGCTTACATTGACGAGGCGGGCGACGCCGGACTGAAGAAAGTACGCCCGATTGACGATGTGGGCGCGACGGAATGGCTTTGCCTTGGCGCGGTGCTAATCAAAGTTAAGTACGAGCCCGAAGTGAACAACTGGGTTCGAGCGATCTTGTCAAAGGCTGGGAGCAACCGCGCCGACCTTCACTACAGGCACTTGTCCGCCTCTCAGAAACGGATTGCTTTGGGCGAGATCGCTCAGCTCCCTTTGCGTGGCTTTGTTCTTGCGTCGAACAAGAAGAACATGCGGGGTCACCGAAATGAGCGAGCCGAGCGCGCTGGAGCCCAGCAATGGTTCTACAACTATTGTCTGCGCCTACTTTTGGAACGGGTAACTGACTTCTGCTACCACCATGCAGCCAAAGAGCAGGCAAAGGATCGTTTCGTGAAGATCCTGTACAGCGAACGCAGTATTCATTCTTATGCTCAAACAGCAGCCTATCATGAGCTTCTGAAGATGCAGGCAAGAGCCGGGGCTCTCGTCCTTACGAAGCGACGAATTATGTGGGAAGTTTTGGATTGGCGGCTTGCCCAACCAGTATCGCACTCAGCAAGTCCGGGCGCGCAGCTTGCGGATGTTGTAACGAGCGCTTTCTATCAAGCTGTGGATACGCTTCCGCCAACGAAGTGGAATAACGAATTTGCAAGACTGCTGGAGCCGATCATGGCAACGGAGAGCGGGTCATCCATGGGCTATGGCGTGGCTCTTCAGCCAACGCCCACGTGGAAAGCGAAGCTGGACACCAAGCAAAGGCAGATCTTCGAATTCTACGGCTATAGGTTCTGGCCATGACGCGTGAAGCACTTCCGTGAGCAGCGCGCCAGACGATCCGAACCGATGTCGCCATTGGGTCAGCGTCGGCACGTTGTGCCAAGATTATTCGGCGCTCAAGAAAGATCCCGAGCGATTGTAAGACCTTAAGCAGGAGGCAATGTCATCAGCGCTCTTGCAAAAAAACCGCTGATGTAGGCGACCGAAAACTACTATGCCGATAAGTATCTGAGTGCGCTGTCAAAACCCCGCGCGATAGCGCGACAACATGACGGGAAGAGACTTTGGTAGACCATCGCTGCGGAAAGTGGATGATCGTTCAAGTGGTTGGTCTGATCAGCGGTTTTTTCTCTTCCGTCCGCGGCCGTCCAGACTAGTAGCGGGCTTGCGGCTTGCGCATTGGGAATGCGCTGGTCCGCAACCTAGACCCAATGCTTGGCGACTTCCCCCACTGGAGTAAAACGGCGTCATGGTGAGCGCTGGTATCGAGAGGGTTTTTCTCGCGCGAAGCGCCGGATGAGGGGTTTCCATCCCCACGCACAAATATTTGCGGAGACAGACCCCTCACCCGAGTGTGCCCGTGTCTACCAGCGGAGATGCCCTCTCCCACAAGGGGCGAGGGCACAGCAATCTGCACCGCGATCTGCAGCAAACGTCGCTCCACGCCGGAATGACGGGGCCTAAACCTGCTTCCCCGCAATGATCTCCTGCAGAGTCGCCACATGCCGCGCAAACGCGCCGCGTCCGGCCGCGGTCGCGGTCACCGTCGTCTGCGGCTTCTTGCCGACGAACGCCTTGTCCACCGAAACGTAGCCCGCCTTGGCCAGCGTCTCGATATGGGCACCGAGATTGCCGTCGGTCGCGCCGGTGAGCTTCTTCAGCCGGGAAAACTCCAATCCTGCGGCGGCTGGCAGCGCGTTCAGGGCCGCCATGATCTTCAGCCGCAGCGGCTGGTGAATGATTTCGTCGAGCTCGGCCATCAGATCCGCCGCATCCAGAGCCCGCCGAGGATCAGGCCACCGCCGTTGACGAACGCCATCCAGAGCGGGAACGCCTCGCCGATCCAGAAGAATCCGATCAGCGTCAGCGCGGCAATTCCAAGACCGATCGCAATGAAGGCATAGCCGAACCAGAGTCCCGCCATCATGTAGAACAGCATGAAGTAAAGCGGCCAGAACGTACCCAGCTGGCGCGGACCGAAATGACCGATCACGCTGGTGCAGAGATAACCGAAGGCAAAGAACAGCACGAACAGCAGAAGCAGTCTGATCTCGAAGCCGCGACCATGGGAGTGCCGCGGCGGATTGACTAGGCGGAGTGCAACCAGACCGACGACGCCGACAACATCCACGGCAACCCAGGCGTAGATCGCATAGATCGGCCAAAGCCAGGTCACGAGATTGCCCGCGAACACCAATATGCCCCACCAGACGACTGCGAGGCCCGCCAGCTCGTAGAGCTGCGATTGCTTCACGCGCTGGACGATGTCGTCGATATCGGCCAGCGCTGCGGACGCCTCCTTGCTGTCGATCATGTCGTCCCTTTCTGTCCCTGGGCTATCTCGTATGACGCTCGGTGACACCTGAGCGCGCGCCTCGTCCTTCGAGACGACCGCTACGCGGTCTCCTCAGGATGAGGCTTCGAGACGACCGCTTCCAGCGGTCTCCTCAGGATGAGGCTCAGCTGCACCAGGACCCGTCAAAGCGGCTGCCGCAAACTCCGCCCTCATCCTGAGGGCCCGACGCAGGCGGGCGTCTCGAAGGATGGCCACGGGGAAACCGCTCCCATCTACGATTGCCTTGCCGTCAACGGGGCGCATCACGACTGCCCCGCCCCGCGCGTTGCCAAATCCTCGGCGATGACCGAAATCGCCTTCGGGTTGGTGACGATTCCCATGTGGTTGATGCCGTCGATGATCTTGACGTCGACCGACGGTTTGATGGCCTGCACGGTCTCCGCGTATTTGTCCGAGATCATCATCTCGTCCTCGGCGCCGCCAAAGACCGTGATCGGATGGGTCGTCGCCGGGAGATCGATGCGATAGCCGCGCGTCGCGAAATTGCGCGTCAGGCGGTCGGAATAGGTGAAGACGAGATACCTTGCCGAACTCGCCGGCACGGCGAGAGCGAGCACCGGAAGCTGCGAACAGCAGTCGATGCCGAGCTTGCGGAGCGCGGCGAGCCCCAAGAAACGCGGCAGGTCGAAATTGGCCCAGCCGCCGGAATGCGGCTTGTTGGTCGGTGCGTCGTAGCCGAGATAGGGTGCGAGCAGCACCGTGCGCACGAACATGTCCTGCATGATCGGCGTCGCGGCGACGCGCAGCGAGAAGCCGGCACCGGCGGAATGGCCGATCAGGGTGAGCGGGAGATCCGGCGCGGTCTTGCGGATTTGAGCGACGAAGTCGACGAGGTCGTCTTCGAGCTGGCCGACATAGCCGATGTCGCCGCGCGAGCCGGAGCCGCCATGGCCGCGAATGTCGAGCGCCCAGGTCTCCACCCCGCGCGAGGCGATCGCATGGGTCAGGGCATGATTGATGGTGCCGCTGGAGCCGGAGGAGCCGTGGATGAAGATCGCGCCACGGCCCGTCGCGGCGCCGCTGGCAACGTAGTGGCGGAAACCGATCCAGGTGCCGTCGCGGGCCTGAAAACGCTCCAGGGCCGGCAGCGTGGACCAATCGATGCCCTTGGCGGAGTCCGAGACCGATCGCATCTCCGGCGGCCGCTCCAGCGGGCGTTGCGATCATCGCGGTCAGGATCAGCGCGACACCGCCGACCGCACAGACGGCCCATTTCAGTCCGTTCAAAACGCCGCGTAGCAGTCGGATTGCCATGATCTACTCCCTCAAACTGATTAAATATAGAGAACTCTATAATACAGAGTACTCTCTCAATCAATCCCCAGATTGGCGCGACGCGGCGAAAATCCTTAACGTCGGGTCCGATCCCAAAACGCCGAATCGTTTGCCGATGCCGCCTGCAGAGCCTCTGCTCAACACCCCCGAATTCACCGTTTCCGAGCTCTCGCAGTCCCTGAAACGGACGGTCGAGGACACCTATGGCCATGTCCGGGTCCGCGGCGAGATCTCCGGCTTCCGCGGAGCTCATTCCTCCGGCCATTGCTATTTCGCGCTCAAGGACGAGAGCGCCAAGATCGAGGCGGTGATCTGGAAGGGCGTGCACGGGCGGATGCGCTTCAAGCCCCAGGAGGGGCTCGAGGTCATCGCCACCGGGCAAGCTGACCACCTATCCGGGCTCTTCGAAATACCAGATCGTGATCGAGGCGCTGGAGCCGGCCGGCATCGGCGCCCTGATGGCGCTGATGGAGGAGCGCAAGAGGAAGCTCGCCGCCGAAGGCCTGTTCGACGAAGCGCGAAAACAGCTGCTGCCCTGGCTGCCGGAGGTGATCGGAGTCGTGACCTCGCCGACCGGCGCCGTCATCCGCGACATCCTGCACCGGCTGGAGGACCGCTTTCCCCGCCACGTGCTGGTGTGGCCAGTCAAGGTGCAGGGCGAAGGCTCGGCCGAGCAGGTCGCGGCCGCGATCCGCGGCTTCAACGCGCTGCCGGAGGGCGGCAAGATTCCGCGGCCCGACGTGCTGATCGTCGCGCGCGGCGGCGGCTCGCTGGAGGATTTGTGGTCGTTCAACGAGGAGATCGTGGTCCGCGCCGCGGCCGAGAGCATGATCCCTCTGATCTCGGCGGTTGGCCACGAGACCGACATCACGCTGATCGATTTCGTCGCCGACAAGCGCGCGCCGACGCCGACGGCGGCGGCCGAGATGGCGGTGCCGGTGCGCAGCGATCTCTTTGTCGAGGTCGCCGATCTCGGGCGACGCACCCGCGCCTATTGGCAGCGCGCCCATGAGAGCCGCCGCAGCGAACTGCGTGCCGCCGCGCGCGCCCTGCCGGCGGCCGGCGACCTGTTGGCGATCCCGCGGCAGCGGCTGGATTCGGCAGGTGCGTCCCTGCCCCGCTGCCTCAAGGCCAACACGCACGCGCATTTCCGCAGGTTCACCGCGGCCGGCGCCAAGCTGACATTGCGGGTGCTGCATGGCCAGATCGCGCAGGCCGATCATCGCCTCACGGTGTGCGGCGAGCGGCTTGGTCTCTCCACCCGCTCGCTGCTGCGGCGGCGGCGCGACCGCTTTGCCGGGCTGGAGGTGCGCTTGCGCGCCTCAAAGATCTCCAACGCGCAGGCGCAACGCAACGCGATTGCGCGTCAGCGCGAGCGCACGCATCGACTTGCCGAGCGCGCGGGCCGCGCGCTGGTCACGTTGTTGCAGCGGCTGGATGCCCGCGTCGAGAACAGCGGCAAGCTGCTCTCCGCTTTGTCCTATCGCGGCGTGCTCGCGCGCGGCTTTGCGCTGGTGCGCGATGAAGCCGGCCATCCCCTGCACTCGGCCGACAGCGTCGGGCCGAATGCGCGGATGGAGATCGAGTTTGCGGATGGCCGTGTGGCAGCGACGGCGGATGCGGATCGGCCTGCTCCCGCAGCGAAGCGTGCGCCAACGCAGTCGAAGCCCGCCGCGCAGGACACCAAACCCGCACCGAAGCGCATGGGCAAGCCGGTGGATCAGGGTAATTTGTTCTAGCAGCGCGGCGCTGCTCCGCCCTCAGTGTCATTCCCCGCGCAGGCGGGGAATCCAGTACGCCGCAGCCTCTCGATGAGCCACTGACGTCTCGGAGTACTGGATCGCCCGGTCAAGCCGGGCGATGACAGCGAGTGTGCGTGCAAATGCAGCCCCATCCCCGTCATTGCGAGCGGAGCGAAGCAATCCAGAATCCCTCACCGGAAAGACTCTGGATTGCTTCGCTCCGCTCGCAATGACGGAGTGCCTACCTACCGGCAGGACAATCCCGCGTCGATCGTGGTCCAGAAGCCGCAATGTTCCGGCGCGAGTTGCGGCGCGCCGGCATGGGCTTCGAACAGGAAGACCGCGACGGTGAAGACAATCAGTGCGGAGGAGAACAGGACGAAGTGGTTGCGCATGGAAGATGCGTTTAATCGACATCGTGGTCGAATGATGGCGTCGTCAAATGTTGAAACCGCATCCGTGCGCGATCCGTAGAGTTACAGTCGGCCATCAATTGCCGTGCAGGGCGGTGGTCGATGCGGGGCTGTCCGCTGTTGTTCCTTCGGGCGGCCCCGCTTCGCACTACCGCGCCAGCCACTCCGCGACCTCGTTTTGCGACTCCGCGCGCGCTACCGCATCGGTGCCGAGATGACCGTGCTCGGGTGCGGCGGCGTCGGTGCTGCCGGCAGCTGCGTGCAGCGGCGTGTTGGCGCGGTCGAAATCGTGATAGGCGCCGGGATAGACCACGATGCGTGCGAGCGCGCTGCGCCCATGCGCGCCCTCGACCATCTGGCGGCAGGCCGGCGGCGACGACACGTCGTCATTGGCGCCGATCAGCACCAAAGTCGGCACCCGCGTGCTCCACCCCAAACCTGCGGAAATCCTGCAGTCCGGATAGAACGCGATCGCGGCGCGGAAATCGGGACCAGCGTCGCGCGCAGCACCCTGCGGACGCACGGCCCAGAGCAGCGCGCTGGCGCCATTCGCCCAACCCATCAGGCTGACGCGGTCGCGCACCACCCAGCTTTGCTTCATCAGCCAGGCGCGCGAAGCCGCGATGTCGGCAACGCGCTCACGCCGCGCCTTGACGTGCATCTCCTTGACGCGACATTGCGGCCCGAGCTCGCGCGAGCCGTAGCTGTCAGGGAGCAGCACGGCGTTGCCGGACTTGAGCAGACGCTCGGCCCAGTCGCGATAGCGCGACAGCACGGAATCGGAATGGCCGCCGAGCCCGCCGCAGCCGTGGAGCGCGATCACGGCCGGAAACGGCCCCGTGCCCTCAGGCTTGTAGAGCTGCGCATGCAGCACGCCCGACGCCAGCGGAATCTCGACCTGCTGCGGGGCCGGCGACGCTTGCGCGGCCGATATCAGGAACGTCAGGAACAGGGCGGTTAACGGAAGGCGCATCGGACTCTGCCGTTGGATCCTTCGCTCAAGCACTATCACGCGGAAACGGCGCCAAAACATCACAAACCGGTGGGTTTACCGGGGCGGACAAGCCACCCTATTTATGCTACATCCCGTCCGACACATCGTGCCCTCCAGGGTCTTCCACGGAGCGGCCTTCCACGGAGACTTTCGACCGTGCTGAACAAGTTCGGCCCCTCGGGCCATGGCGAAGCGCAGGTGCAGTATCTCGACGGCGACTTCCGTGTGATCTCGCCGGGGACCTTCGTGCGCTGCGCCATCACCGACACGCGCATTCCGCTCGACGAGTTGAAGTACTGGAGCGTGGACCTGCAGGAAGCCTACGCCACGCCCGCCGCCGTGCTCGAGCGACATTACCCCGGCGCGCCGAAGCCGCAATCGTAAGGCCGCGGGCGCGCTTCTAGTGCTGCTCCGTGCCATCCGCGCCCACGCAAGTCTTGATGAAGCTCTTCCTGATCTCGCCGACGACCTTCTGATCGATCGCCTGCTTCAGGCAATCGACCCGCGCCTGCGCCATGCAGAGCTGCATCTGGTCGCGCTTGTCCTGCCCGTTCATATTTTGCGTCGAGCTGAGGCACGTCACGCGCTTGGTCGCGGGAACCGGAACAGTGGTGGTTTGAGCGGCCGGCGGCGCGGTTTGTGCAAAGACGGGCACAATGATCAGACACACAAGGCCGGCGGCGACGGCGGCGGACGACAACTTCATCGAATTCTCCTGAACGTCTGAAAACGATAGGAGCTTGCGATGAATGGCGCCTGAATGGCAGGCTGCTGTCGGATGGGCAAAGCGCAGCTGCCCTGCCGGCGTACCACGACAGGTGCAGCTTATCGCGAGGTATGAGAATGGTCCGCATCGGCGTCGCGACGGTGTTCGCGCGCGCCTGAAGTGCGCGTCTCACAGCAAATGATCTCCGTCGTGCCAATCCGCGTTGCATCGAATAGTGCTTGCACTCCGTGGTTAGTTATTTCGCGTTGTGGTTGGATTCTTTGTTGCGGTCGGCATTCTCAGGTTGTTTGACGAAGTCTTGGTGAAACAGAGCGCTGCTATAGTGAGACCTTAGGTAACTAGCCCTGCTCTTTTATCGCACAGACAATCAAGTCAACCAAACGGCCATTGAGCTTTGGAATTGGCGCAGTCTGTGAACGGGCTCATAACGAAGAGCCATCTGACGGGCTACGATCACCTCGAAAATCGCGCTGGAATATCTGTAAATCGAAAGTCAAACGACGGGGGCTGATCATGCCCACCATACTAGACCTGCTCTATCGTGAATATTGCCGCGCCCGCCTCGCTGAAATGCGGAAACAGCTTCTGATCGCAGCTGAACGCTCTGAAGCTCTCGAAGCGCATCATCATCCGGATCAGGGTGACGATGAGAGGACGGACGCACAACGCAAGACCGGTCGCGGCGCGCCGAATTGAAGCGGCCCCGAGACCGGCGATCTCTCCCGCATAGCAGTGACCAAGCAATTGGCAACAGTTTGGGAGGCAGCAATGAATACAGCCGAGTACTATACCGTCATGGTGGCCTGCGTCTCGTGCCTGACCATTATCGGATTGATGGCCGTTGGGGCGTGGTGAGCATGATTGACAGCTGAACCGCGATCGCAGGCCGTACCGAGGCGCTGGCAAGCACGTTCGGTCGGACCTATGGCGCCGGACGCAGCACGCGCCGTACAGCATGGTCCGCCAATGGACGCTGCAAGACCTTCGCCTCGCATCGGTTTGCAGACATGATTCTTGCTGTGAGGTGAGCGTTGCCGCCGCTTCGTTCGACTGCGGCGGCTTCGCTTTAGATCCGGATGTCAGCTTCCGGGCGGGGTATACGAAGAACGCAGCTTCGCCGCGTTCTGGCGGACCTGCTTGATCTCGTCCTGCGTGAACAGCCGCGTCAGCTTCACGTTCTGCAGGGTACCCGCCGTGACAGTCAGGCCGGAAATGGCCGGAGCCGCACTCGGATCAGGCACATCGAAAATTACCAAAACGCCTGGGCCGTCGGCCGCAACGCTGAACATCGAAATCAGCTTTCCGCCGGCCGCTTCGACGAGTTTTCTTGCCGCCTCCTGGCGATCGGTCGTGGGATTCTCCAAAATGGCATTGAGAGCGCGTGGTGTGTATTGTCCGGTGAGGCAAAAATGCATGGCATGTCCTCCTCTGGGTTTTTGGCAATGACTTTCCCTGCCGTTCCGAACCGGTCGTTACGGCCGCTGCATCTGAAAAGATGAAGGTACTGCCCGCCGTGGGCATAAACGCCGTCGATAATTTCCGGGAGTTCGGCACGTCCCGGTGACGGCTCTCATGCGAGGCTACATCAACTCCCGAACGTGCGGAAGAGAATTCATCAGCCGCGACATGTCGCCCCTGTCAGTTGTCGCATCACGCCGAGTGATCTGTTTTTCCATCACACCGTGGCGTCCACAATCCACCAAGGCGAGAGCGACGTGCAATCTGATCTTTCTCCGAGTTACTTTGCTTCCGCTCGTTCGGGGCGGCATGGATACGGGGCGCGTCTTCGCCTTCGCTCTTTGGGCTGTGGCGGAGTCGCTTTGCCCACCCTACAAAATCATCGTCTGCCGAACCGCCGCTCGCGCGCCTTGTAGAGATGATTGCTGATCAGCTGCCGGAGCGCGGCCGGATCATCGAACTCGAGCTGGACGGCGAAAGGCACGATGCCGTCGGGCACGCTTTCGCGGCCGTGCAGGCGTGCGAGATCCTTTTCCGTCGTCACCAGGATTTGCTGCTCGCGCTGTGCCTCCGCGGCGAGGGCTGCGATCTCATCGTTTGAAAACATGTGATGATCGGCGAAGGCGCGCGTGCGCGCGACCTCGATACCGCCAGCGCGTAACGTGCGGAAGAATCGTTCGGGATCGCCGATGCCGGCGAACGCAAACACCGGCTTGCCCAACAGTCTTGCGACCGACCCGGCATCCGGCTTCAGCCGCGCGCGCAGCTCCGGCTTGTTGCGCTTGGCCAGCTCGGCCGCGACATCGTTGGCGGCGCGGCCACCGCCGATCAGCACCAGCGCATCGGTGCGCGCGAGCTGCGCCTTCAGCGGTGCGCGCAGGGGCCCGGCCGGAAATACCTTGCCGTTGCCGAGGCCGCGTTCGCTGTCGATCACGATCAGCGAGGTGTCCTTCAAAACACGCGGGTTCTGGAAACCGTCGTCCATCAGGATCACGGTGGCGCCTTGCGACTTCGCCAGCACGACGCCGTCAAGGCGATCGCGCGCGACTGCAACAGGGACGTCGCGCGCCATCATCAGCGGCTCGTCGCCGATGTCGGAAGCGGTGTGACGCATCCGGTCGACCATCACCGGGCCCGTCAGGCGTCCGCCATAGCCGCGGCTGAGCACTACCGGCGTCTCGCCGAGCTCGCGCAAGAGCTTCGTCAGCGCCAGCACGGTCGGCGTCTTGCCGGCGCCGCCGACATGGTAGTTGCCGACGCAGATTACGGGGATGCCGGCGTCCACGCCCTCGCGCAGCATCCGCCGTTCGGTGATCGCGCCGTAGAGCACGCCCAGCGGCGATAATACGCGCGACTCGAGGGAACGTGGCCGGTACCAGAAGGCCGGCTCACGCATTGGCGGCTCCCATCTCGATCCGCAACTGCAACAGATAGGGCTCGAGCGCGGTCATGGTGCGGTTGAGCGCGCCGCCGAGATCCTCGACTACGCCGGCGCCCGACCGATGCATCTTGTCGCGCACGGTGGGATCGGCGAGCAACTGCCCGAGTTGCTTGATCAGCAATTCCTGCGTCTCGGCCTGGCGCGCGCCGCCGCTGCGGTCGAGCGCCTCGTAGACATCGGCGAAATTGAAGACGTGCGGACCGTGGACGATGGCCGCGCCGAGCTTGATCGCCTCGATCGGATTCTGGCCGCCATGACGGATCAGCGATCCGCCCATGAACACGATCGGCGAGAGGCGGTAGAACAGACCGAGTTCGCCCATGGTGTCGGCGACATAAACGTCGGTAGTCGCAGTCGGCAGCTCGTCGCGCGAGCGCAGGGCCGGCTTCAGGCCAGACGCCGTGATCAGGCCCGCGATCGAGGAGCCGCGATCCGGATGGCGCGGCACGATCACGGTCAAAAGCTGCGGGAAGAAACCGGCGAGGCTGCGATGGGCCGCCACCAGCATCTCCTCCTCGCCCGGATGGGTCGAGGCGGCGACGATGATCGGACGCCCGCGCGTCATCGCCATCAGCCGTTCGAGCTTGGCGAGATCGGCCGGCGGCGCGGGAACGTCGAGCTTGAGATTGCCCGTGGTGAGCACGTCGCGGCCGCCGAGCGTCGAAAAGCGCTCGGCATCGGTCTTGGACTGCGCCAGACAAATGTCGAACCGCGACAGCAGCGCCGAGATGGTGCCGTGCATGCGGCGCCAGCGCGGGAAGGAACGCGGCGACATCCGCCCGTTGATCAGCACCATCGGCACGCGTCGCGCAGCGCCCGCCAGGATCAGGTTCGGCCACAAATCGGATTCGATGAACAGCGCCAGCGACGGCTTCCAATGGTCGAGGAAGCGCGCGACATAACGCGGGGAATCATACGGCACGTATTGATGGATGACGTCCGGCGGAAAGCGTTTTGCCACCACCGCGGCCGAGGTGACGGTGCCGGAGGTGAGCAGAATGCGCAAATTGAGATCGCGCAAGCGCTCGATCAGCGCGGCAGCGGCCAGGACCTCGCCGACGCTGGCGCCGTGAATCCAGACCAGCGGGCCGTGCGGCCGCACGTCCCGGGACAGGCCCCGCCGCTCGCCGACGCGCGCGGGATCTTCCTTGCCCTGTTTCAGGCGCCGCTTGATCAGCGCAGGCGCGAGCGGCACCAGGCCGCGAGCCAGCCGCCGATACATCCGCAGCGTCATCGGCAGCGAGCCGGGCAGCGATTTAGGCATCTGCAGGTCCCGGGCGGCCGAGTTGCGCATAGGCGCGCCGGGTCGCCTCGTTCAAGGTCTCTTCCAGCTCGAGCCGCAGCGCTTCCATGGTGGCGGCGTCCGCATCCGGCGGAACGTGGATTTCCTTGATGCCGACCAATGCGCCCCGCCCGAACGGCAGGTTGATGGTGGTGCGGTCCCAGTTCTCGAGCCGGACGAAGCGGCTGGTCGCCATCGCAAAAGGCATGATCGGCCGCCCCGATTCCCGTGCGAGCATGATGATGCCGAGCCCGGCCACGCGCGAGCGTTTGGGGACATCGGCGGTCAGCGCGACATTACAACCGTCCTGGAGCGTCCGCACCATTTCCTTGAAGGCGCCGACCCCACCCTTGCGGTGAAACGCGCCGCCATGATCGCCGGACCCGCGGATGGTGCCGATGCCGAGCCGCTCGGCGGCGATCGCGTTGAACTCGCCGTCGCGGTGACGGGAGATCAGGACCCTGGCCTTGTACCAGTCCTTGTTCTTGATGAAGGGGGTGAGGAAATGCTGGCCGTGCCAGAACGCGAAGATCGCCGGGATCTGCGGCTCGACGCGGTCATAGACGTCAGGCGGATCGAACGTGAATGTGTTGGTCCGCCAGACCAGACGCAGATATTCGGCCGCCAGGATTCCCACGGCACGCTGAACGAAGCTGCTCCGTAGCGCATTGCGAAGCAGCTTTTTCAACGCGCCGGTTCTTGATTCGGGTCGAGCAGCCGATGGAGATGGACGATGAAATAGCGCATCTGCGCGTTGTCGACCGTGCTCTGCGCCTTGGCCCGCCAGGCGGCGTGGGCCGTCGCATAGTTCGGATAGAGGCCGACGACCTCGACCTCGTCGAGGTTCTTGAAGGTGTTGTGCTCGAGATCGACGAGCTCGCCGCCGACGACGAGGTGGAGCAGTTGTTGCGGGGCACTATCTGGCATCGGTTCTGTTCCTAACGGGCTGCCCGGCAAAGCAGTGTTCGACAAGCACGAGAAAGCGCTTCACGGCAAGGGGCGGTTTCGAAAATGCGCGACAATGTTCGCATGACGATCGCGACCCGCTGCCACCAGCACCCCGTGCGTGACTTCCCGGCGGTTATAGAGGATGGGATCTCCGAAGAGGTCGCTCATCCTACCATCCGCTTCCTGCACGATCAAATCGGCCGCCGCAAGGTCCCAATCATGACTGTTGCCGCCCGCAAAAGCCGCATCCAGCGCGCCATGGGCGACCCGGCAGAGCCGCAGCGCGAGCGAACCGATTCGCGGATGCAGCTTGATCTCGCCCAGTGACGGCTTCAGGCGCTCGACCAAGGGCTTCGGGCCCGCGACACGCGAGAAGTCGAGATCGGATCCGGACGTCGCCCGCACGGCCTTGCCGTTGAGCGTCGTGCCCTGCCCGCGCGCCGCGAAGAAGAACTCGTCGCTGGTCGGCGCGAACACCGCACCCAGCACCGGCAAGGCATCCTCGACCAGCGCGACGCTGACGCACCATTCGTCATGGCCGTTGAGGTAGTTGCGGGTGCCGTCGATGGGATCGACGATCCAGGTCAGCCGCCGCGACAGCCGCACCTCGTCGTCGGCGCTCTCCTCCGACAGCCAGCCATAGTCGGGCGTCGCTGCGCGCAGGCGCGCTTCCAGGAGATCGTTGACGGCAATGTCGGCCTCCGAGACCGGCGAGGACGCGCCCTTGGTCCACTTCTTCAGCTCGGTGCGGAACATCGACCGCGCGAGTGCGCCCGCCTCTCGCACCGTGTCTCTCAGCAGCGCGGCGTCGCGCGTCAGGACGGTTTCGCTTGTTGAGTTCGCGTCAGCGTCCGCCAAGCGTCAAACTTTCGATGCGCACCGTCGGCGCATTGACGCCGTAGCGGAACTCGAGATTGTTCGCCGGCTGCATCGACTTGAAGATCTCGAACAGATGGCCGGCGATCGTCACCTCGCTAACGGCATAGGTGAGCTCGCCGTTCTCGATCCAGAAGCCGGAGGCGCCGCGGCTGTAATCGCCGGTGACGCCGTTGACGCCCGAGCCGATCAAATCGGTGACGTAGAAGCCCTGCTTGATATCGGCGATCAGCTCGGCCGGCGTCGGCGTGCCGGGTTCGAGATGCAGATTGTACGGCCCGGGTGACGGCGAGGAGGACACGCCGCGATGGGCGTGGCCGGTGGTGGTGAGGCCGAGCTCGCGCGCGGTGGCGCAGTCGAGCAGCCAAGTCGTCAGCACGCCTTCGTCGATCAGCGCGATCTTCTTCACCGCAACGCCTTCGGCGTCAAACGTCTGCGAGCGCAGGCCGCGTTTGCGCAGGGGGTCGTCGATGATGCGGATGTTCCTGGCGAACAGCTGCTGGCCGAGCTTGTCCTTCAGAAAGCTGGTCTTGCGCGCGATCGAAGCGCCATTGATGGCACCGACGACGTGACCGACCAGCGAGCCCGAGACGCGCGGATCGAACACCACAGGCACCTTGCAGGTCTCGACCTTGCGCGGATTGGCGCGGGCCACGGTGCGCTCGCCCGCGGAACGGCCGATGATCTCCGGTGACAAGAGGTCCGCACCATGCGGCGCCGAGGTGAAATCGTAGTCGCGCTCCATGCCGGTGCCTTCGCCGACGATGGCGGTGGCGGAGATGCCCTGGCTGGAACGCAGATAAGAGCCGTGGAAGCCGGTGCTGGTGACGAGCACCATGCCGCCCATGCCGGCGGAGGCCGAGGCGCCGCCGGATTTGGCCACGCCCTTCACGCTGAGCGCCGCGGCTTCGGCTTCGAGCGCGCGGCGCTCCAGCTCCGAGGTTGCGGGTACGTCGGGGTCGAGCAGATCGAGATCGGGGAAGTCGCGCGCGAGCAGCGCGGGATCGGCAAGACCGACATATTTATCGTCTGGCGCAACGCGCGCCATCGCAACGGCGCGTTCGGCAAGCGTGGTCACGGCATCGCCGCTGGCGTCGTTGGTCGAGACCACCGCCTGGCGCCGGCCGACCAGCACGCGCAGGCCGACATCGTCGCCCTCGGACCGCTCGGATTCCTCGACGCGGCCGTCGCGCACCTCGACGCCTTGCGAGACGCCACGTACCGCGACCGCATCGGCCGCATCTGCGCCGGCGCGTTTGGCAGCCTCCACCAGCCGCTGCGCGAGATCGGAGAGCGCAGACTGGTCAAACAGGTCGCGGCCGGATGTGGACGAATCCTTGGGCGAAAGCGTCGAGCTTGGTGAAGGGTTCACAAACGAAATCCTGTTGGGGTGGGGTTCGGGACCGGAACCCACAGATGTGCCCTGATAGCGCGGACTTCAAGCATTTTCAGCCCGCCGAAAGTTCAGATTCGCACAGTTGGCGCAACGTCTCGTCAATCATGCGCGCCAAGGTCTTGTCAATCATGCTCGGCGGTGAGGTTGGATTAACCAGCCTTTTTAAGCGGTTTCGGAAACGCCCGCGCTAAGGTCCTCACATCGACCGGGAACATAATCCTGGCGGGGAGAACTAAAGCCGTGAGGCGTCAAACAGCAACAAGCGGGACCGCTCCCGCCGGGTCGAGCCGCTCCCTGCGGCTCGACCCCCTTTCCCTTCCGGTCCGCTTCGATGCGCATGATCCGCGCGCCGACGGATATGTCCGGCAGATCGAGCTTCATCGCGAACGCGTCGTGCTGCGCCGTGCCGTCCGCGGCATGCGGATGGCAATCAACGTCCGCGTCAGCGACTTCACCGGCGTCGCGCTACGCGGCAATGACGAGGCGCAGTCCCTCGTCCTCGTGCACCGCGATCCCTCGCTCTCCGTTCCGCTGCTGGTCAGCGCCGATGGCGACGAGCTCAGCGAAGCATGGGCGATCTGGAGCGAGCTGTTCGCGCTTCCGCAGCTCGACGAAGGCGCACGCAAGCCGTCACCGCGCCGTCGCCGCGCCAACGCGATCCGCGACCGCCGTCCGAAATTCTTGATGCGCCGGCGCACCGGTGTCGCACGGGAGTTGTCGGTGCATCGCGATGAGCGCGAGATTATCGCGCGGACTTAAGCCGCCCGCATCACCGCGTCGGCCAGCAAACCCGCAAACAGCAGAAGTCCCGCGTCGCGGTTCGAATAGAACAGGCGCTTGCAGAGTTCGCCGTCGCTGATATCCAGCCGCGCGATCTGCCACGACAGATGCATGGCGAAGGCCATCAGTCCGAGCCACGCCGGCCAGCGCGCATCGCCTGACGCCAGTGCCACGCCGATCAGCATCACCGCAAGGCCGTAGAACAAGATCAGCGCCTGGTGCGTATGGGCGCCGAACAGACGCGCGGTGGACTTGATGCCGATCAGCGCATCGTCCTCGGCGTCCTGGTGCGCGTAGATCGTGTCGTAGCCGATCACCCAGGGAAATCGCGCCGGCATAGAGCACGAGCGCGGTGACGTCGATGCGTCCGAAGGTGACGGCAAATCCCATCAGGGCGCCCCAGGAGAAGGCGAGCCCGAGCACGGTCTGCGGCCACCAGGTGATGCGCTTCATGAACGGGTAGATCGCGACGATCAGCAGCGAGGCAACGCCGGTCAGGATCGCGAAGCGGTTGAACTGCAGCAACACCACGAGCCCGATCAGCGCCTGCGCGACCATGAAGGCCAGCGCCTGTTTCGCGCTCACCTGGCCCGACGGCAGCGGCCGCGAGCGGGTGCGCTCGACCTTGTCGTCGAGATCGCGGTCGGTAATGTCGTTCCAGGTACAGCCGGCGCCCCGCATCACGAAGGCGCCGACGAAGAACAGGACGATGGTGAGCGGCAGGCGGCCGACGTCATGCGCCATGCCGGCGGCGAGCGCCGCCGACCACCAGCACGGCATCAACAGAAGCCAGGAGCCGATCGGACGATCGAAGCGGGACAAGCGCAGATAAGGCCGCGCCCATTGCGGCGCGCGCGTATCGACCCAGTTGCCGGTGGAATCGGCAACGCGGGCGGATGTATCGTTCATCGGGTGAGGACGTTGCCGTTGAGTGTGTCGAAGGTGCTGCCGCCCTTCTTGCCGGCATTGGCCTCGGGCGCCGAGGCCGACGAGCCCAGCACTTCGCTCAATGACGGGCCGGCCGGACCGCGCGGCTGGTTCTGCATCTGCTGCGCGACGTTGCAGACCTTCGCCTGCATGGCCTCAGTGTTCTTGTGGCCATCCTTCATCTGCCCGCCGACCTGCGGCGGGATCCCGCATTTGGCGGCGTTGGCCTCGATGTATTTGACCATCTTGGATTCGGCCTGGCTGAAGTTGCGGATCAGCTTGCAGGCCTCGTCCGGCGGCGCGTGACGGTCGCTTGCGACCTTGATCAGCTTGCCGCGCTTTTCGGCTTCCTCACGCAGAGGCATGAACGCCTTCATGCAATCCTCGGCGGGACCACCTTGTGTCGGCGGAGCCGCGCTGAAAGCGCCGGTGCCGCCACCGACGGGCGCAGCGCCGTTCACGGGGAAGGACGATTGCGGCGCGCCGCCGACGGAGGCGACGGGCGCGGAGCCATTCACGGGCGGGAACGCGGAACTGGTTGGGGCCTGACCGGGCAACGGCGCCGGGAAACCCTGCGCATAGGCACAAGCGGCACCCATCGTGACCATGGCGGCAGTGATTGGAACCATCAAATGACGGATCATCAAGGCAGTCTCTCCGGCAGGAGCTTGCGGGATTCGGCGTCTTCCCAATTGAAGCGCAACCAGCGCGCTCGCGATTTTACGATTCCCGCCGGCCCTTAACAACCCGCCGAATAGGGCAAGAGCGCGGCGCGCCGACGCACCAATTTGGCAATATTTACCCCGAAAGTACTGCTTTCGGTTAAGAACCGCCACAAATTGGACCTTTGAACGATGCCCTCCCACGATTTCCGCGGCCCCCGCCTATTCGTCGACGCCCCCCTTGCCCAGGACGGCAGGGTCGAGCTCGACCGAGATCAGGCCAATTATCTCGGCAATGTGCTGCGGCTTGCCGCCGGGGCCGAGGTCTTGGCGTTCAACGGCCGCGACGGCGAGTGGCAGGCCGCCATTGAAGGCCGCAAGCGACCGGACGGCCTCGTCATCCTCCAGCAGACCCGGCCCCAGGACCGGCTGCCCGACCTCACTTACGTCTTCGCCCCGCTCAAGCATGCCCGGCTCGACTACATGGTGCAGAAGGCCATCGAGATGGGCGCCGCCACGCTTCAGCCGGTCCTGACCCGGTTCACCCAGGCCTCCCGGGTCAATACCGAACGGATGCGCGCCAATGTCGTCGAGGCAGCCGAGCAATGCGGCATCCTCAGCATCGCCACTGTCGCCGAGCCGGCGCCGCTGGAGCGCTTCCTCAGCCAGCGCGCCGCCGGCAGGCTGCTGATCTTCTGCGACGAGGCGGCGGAGCTCGAAAACCCCATTCAGAGCCTGCAAGGCGCACGCGAGGCGGGACACGACCAAGGAAGAGTTGGCATCGACGTGCTGATCGGCCCCGAGGGCGGCTTTGCCGAAGAAGAGCGGGCGCTGCTGCTGCGGCAGCCGAAAATCCTGCGGCTGGCGCTGGGACCCCGGATCATGCGGGCCGACACGGCCGCGGTGGCGGCGCTGGCGCTGGTGCAGGCGGTGCTGGGCGATTGGGGCGGTGGGACTGCCTGATCCCGGCATTGGCCGACCGTTAAGCGATTGATCCTTTGGAGGTCGAAACCGCTTTCGGGCCATGCTAAGGCCTGCCGCAATTCGCTTCCCTTGCTTGCCCTGCCCGGTTCCACCGGAACGATGGACCCCGAGATGACCGCGACTGCCACCTCAAATGTTGCCGGCTCCGCCGCCTGGGCGGACACGCTGCTGTTGTCATTCGCACAGGCCGGCTATGTCAGGGCCGAGCCCGCGATCCTGCAGCCGGCCGAACCGTTCCTGGACCTCTCCGGCGAAGACATCCGCAAAAGCCTGTACCTGACCACGGACCTGTCCGGTGAGGAGCTCTGCCTGCGCCCGGACCTGACCATTCCGGTGGCGCGCGATTACCTCGCCTCCAGCTGCGCCGGCCAGCCGGCCGGGTTCAGCTATCTCGGTCCGGTGTTCCGCTACCGCAGCGGCCAGGCCAGTGAATTCCTGCAGGCGGGCATCGAATCGTTCGGCCGCCAGGACCGTGCCGCCGCCGATGCCGAGATGCTGGCGTTGGCGCTGGAGGCAACCGCGGCCTTCGGCGTCCGCGACGTCGAGATCCGCACCGGCGACGTGGCGCTGTTCAACGCGCTGCTCGACGCGCTCGATCTCTATCCGGTCTGGCGCCGCCGCCTGGTCAAGGATTTCAACCGCAAGATCAGCCTGGAGCAGGATCTGGAGCGGCTGGCGGCCGCAACCCCTGCGACCCGCAGCGAATATGAGGGCGTGCTGGCAGCCCTGGCCGGCTCCGACCGCAAGGCCGCGCTGGCCTTCGTCACCGATCTGATGTCGATCGCCGGCACCACCAATGTCGGCGGCCGCACCACGGCCGAGATCGCCGACCGCTTCCTGGAGCAGTCGACGCTGAAGGGCGGCGCGCTGCCGCGCGAGGCCATCGCCGTGCTCAAGCGCTTCCTCGGAATCACCGGTAATCCCGACGACGCTGTCGCCGAACTGCGCGCGCTCACCACTGACGCGAAGCTGGACCTCGCTGCCGCTATCGACCAGTTCGAAAGCCGGGTCGGCTTCATGGCGGCGCGCGGTATCGACGTGAAGCAGACCCGCTTCTCGACTGCGTTCGGACGCGGTCTCGACTATTACACCGGCTTCGAATTCGAGCTGCATCACCGCGGCAACGGCGCCGAGCCGCTGGTTGCCGGCGGCCGCTACGACGGGCTCATGACCCAACTCGGTTCAATCGAGCCGATCCCTGCGGTCGGCTTCTCGGTCTGGGTGGACGCGCTGACCAGGATCGGCCGCAAGGTGGGAGCTTAAGTCATGAGCGCGCCATTCGTTCTGGCCGTTCCCTCCAAGGGCCGCCTTCAGGAAAACACCGAAGCCTTCTTCGCCCGTGCAGGGCTCAAGCTGTCGAAGGCCGGCGGCGCACGCGATTATCGCGGCACGATTGCGGGCCTCGACCATGTCGAGGTCGCCTACCTCTCGGCGAGTGAGATCGCCTCACAATTGTCCCGCGGCGTGGCGCATCTCGGCGTTACCGGGGAAGATCTGGTGCGCGAGAACATTGCGGACGCCGACGAGCGCGTCGCACTGATCGAGGGGCTCGGCTTCGGTTATGCCGACGTCGTCGTGGCGGTGCCGCAGGCGTGGATCGATGTCCGCACCATGGCCGACCTCGACGACGTCACCACCGGCTTTCGTGAGCAGCATCACATGCGGATGCGGGTCGCGACCAAGTTCATCAATCTCACCCGCACCTACTTCCAGAGCCAGGGCATCACGGATTACCGCATCGTCGAAAGCACCGGCGCGACCGAGGGCGCGCCCGCGGCCGGCAGCGCCGAGCTGATCGTCGACATCACCACGACCGGCGCGACACTGGCCGCGAACGGGCTCAGGGTGCTCGACGACGGCATCATCCTGCGCAGCCAGGCCAATCTGGTGGCGTCGAAAGATGCCGACTGGTCACCGCAGGCGCGGGAGACCGCGCGCGTCATCCTGGATCACATCGCGGCGCGGGCGCGGGCCAACAAATACCGCGAGGTCCGCACCCGCTTCCGGCAGTGCGACGCCGCCATGCTCACCGAGGCCCACGAGCGCTTCGGCGTCGAAGCCCCTTTCGGCGGGCCGACCTCGTCAGGCATGCTCACGCTGCACTGCCCGCCGGGCCAACTCTATGCACTCGCGAGCTTCCTGCGCGCGCATGGCGCCGAGACCGTCTCGGTGGTTTCGCTGGATTACGTGTTCGACCGGGAGAACCCGCTGTTCGCCAAGCTCGAGGCATTCCTGCGGCAGTGAGCCTCAGGTCCGTTCAGCGTAGCGACAGCAAACGGCAGCTACCATATGCTGTTGAGATGACCTTGAACGCCTCTGGAACCTTGATCGATGACGCTGGGCTCTGACGTTTCCGGCATGACGACCACCGCGGCGAGCGCCGCCGCGAAGGGACTGTCGATTGTCGTCCCCCTCTACAACGAGGCGGCCGGCCTCGCCGCCTTGCACCAGCGCATCTGCGAACTCGCCAAGACCCTGCGGCAACGCTATCGGCTCGGCTGCGAAATCGTCTATGTCGACGACGGCAGCGCGGATGCGACGCTGGCGATCGCCCACTCGCTGCCTGCCGACGCGGTCGACGTCCAGGTGGTCTCGCTGTCGCGCAATTTCGGCAAGGAGGCGGCGCTGATGGCCGGCCTCGACCATGCCCGCCTCGGCGCGGTGCTGTTCATGGATGGCGACGGCCAGCATCCGCCGGCGCTGGTCGAGCAGCTGGTGCGGCACTGGATCGAGGACGGCTATGACGTTGTCTATACCGCCAAGGCGCATCGCGACAACGAGCCCTTCCTGCGGCGGCTCGCCGGGCGCGGCTTCTACGCGCTGATCAATTGGGGTGCCCGCCAAAAGATCCCGGAGGACGCCGGGGACTTCCGCTTGCTGTCGCCGCGGGCGGTCGCGGCTCTCAGGCAGCTGCCGGAACGCAACCGCTTCTTCAAGGGTCTCGCGAGCTGGATCGGCTTCCGCCAGATCCGCGTCGATTACGAGCCCGCGCCGCGCACCCATGGCGTGACGACCTTCAGCGCCGCGCACCTGCTGGGTCTTTCGATCGAAGGGGTGACCTCGTTCTCGGTGGCGCCGCTGCGCTTTGCCAGCCTGCTCGGCGTGATCCTCGCCGGCGGCGCCTTCCTGTTCGGCATCTCGATCCTTTGGGAGGTCTTGACCACCGGCAAGCAGGTGCCCGGCTATCCCTCGCTCGTGATCGGCCTGATGACAATCGGCGGCGTGCAGCTCATCATGATCGGCATCGTCGGCGAATATATCGGCAAGATCCTGTCCGAGCTGAAGGCGCGCCCGATCTACTTCGTTGCCGAGCACAGCGAAAAGCATTTCGAGACCGACAAGGCCGACGACGCCTCGAAGAGGACGGCGGCCGAATGAGCGCGGCCGCGAGTCCGCGGCGGATCTGGCTCTGCGCCGACGATTACGGCATCAGCCCGGGCGTCAATCGCGCCATCCGCGACCTGATCGAGCGCGGCCGTCTCAACGCCACGTCGGTGATGATGGTGGGACCTGCGATCGAACGCAGCGAGATCGAGGCGCTCCAGGCCGCGGCGAAGGCGAGCCCACGCTGCGCGATCGGATTGCACGTGACATTGTCCGCGCCGTTCCGGCCGCTCACCATGCATTTCCGCCCGCTCGACGGCGACATGTTTCTGCCGTTTCCAAAGCTGCTGCGCGCGGGCCTTGCGCGAAGGCTCGACCGTGAATTCTTTCGCAACGAGGTCAAGGCGCAGCTGGCAGCCTTCGCGAAAAGCGTTCGGGCGCGCGCCTGACTTCGTCGACGGCCATCAGCATGTGCAGCTCTATCCGCAGGTGCGCGACGGCTTTGTCGACGCGGTCGCCGAAGCCGCGCCAAAAGCCTGGGTGCGCCAGGGCGGCCGGGACCTGCCGCTTATGCAGCGGCTGGCTTCACCAAAAGCCATGGTGCTCGATATCCTCAGCGCGCAATTCCGCCGCCGCGCCGGCAGTGCGGGCCTCAGCTTCAATCCCGGCTTCGCCGGCGCCTATGATTTCACGCAGGCGGCCGATTTCGGTGCATTGATGCGGCAATTTCTCGAAGGCCTGCCCGATGGCGGCCTCATCATGTGTCATCCCGGCTTCGTCGACGAAGTCCTTACCGGCCTCGACCCGATGACGGATGTCCGCGAGCGCGAACACGGTTATCTCGCCAGTGAAGCCTTTGCGCGCCTGCTAACGGACAGCGGCGTCACGCTGGGATGAAATCGGCGAAAAGGCCGACCCCGCGAGGCAGCTTGTCGCATACCGAAATTTAATCCGGCCGGCACTGTTGGGGCCACAATGGAACCCTACATCTGCCTCGTGCTTGTTTTGCGCGAGGGAGACTGACCATGACGCCGCAGGAACGCCAGCTCGTCGACGAGCTTTTTGACCGGCTTTCGAAACTGGAAAACGCACCGCGCGACCCCGACGCGATCGCCGCAATCTCCGACGGCCTGCGCAAGGCCCCCGGCGCCATCTATGCGCTGGTGCAGACCGTGCTGTTGCAGGACGAAGCCCTGAAGCGGGCCCATGCCCGCATCCAGGAACTGGAGGCGGGGCAGGCGCCCGAGCAGGCGCAGTCCGGCGGCTTCCTGGATACCATGCGCGACACGCTGTTCGGCGGGGGCCCGTCGCGCGGCTCGGTTCCGAACGTGCCGCAGCGCGACTCGCGCCCTGTCTGGAACAGCGGCCAGGCGACGCAGCCGGGTCAACCGGGATATGGCCAGCCGCCTTATGGGCAGGCTTCTGGCCAAGGTCCAGGTCAACAAGGTCCGGGTCAAGGTCAGGGCTATGGTGCCCCACCAGTCGGCGGTGGCGGCGGCTCGTTTCTCGGCACGGCGGCGGCAGCCGCAGCCGGCGTCGTCGGCGGCTCGCTGCTGCTCTCCAGCATTCGCGGCATGATGGGCGGATCGCACCAGCAGGCCTTCGGCGACACCAATGTCACGGGCGACCGCAGCCCCTGGAGCGGTAGCGACCAGTCCGGCGGCTCGCTCGCGCGCGACGCCGGTCTCAACGACATCGGCTCGGGCAATCGCGAGGATTCGCGTCAAAACTTCGCAGATCAGGCGTCGAATAACGATCACAACGACAACGATCAGAATAACGATCAGAATTACGACGACGACAATGTGGACGTTGCCGACGACAGCGACTTTGGCGACGGAGACGACGGCGGCAGCGATTACGCCTGACACTGTTCTGCCCGGCCTCAATCGGGATAGGGGGACGCCTCGCGGCGTCGCCCCTCCCACACCACCGTACGTACGGGTCCGTATACGGCGGTTCGGTGGATTATGCGGGTCTCGGAGCCGCGATGGAAGCCAGGCCGAGTGACCTGAAGAAGACAGTTTGCAAGGCAATGTTAAGCGCAGGGCTCGCCGCCAACCGCCAAGGGCCATGTGGGCTGCCGGCAGTTTGAGCCGCCAGATCCCGGCCGACACCACGGCGCCGCAGTTCGGCAAAGCGAGTGCGACCACGCTTCCACTGCTTCCAGGCGATGGCGCGCAACCGCCGCCTGATCCACTGATCGAGTGCGCTCAACACCGACGGGGTTTGGCAGAAGCCGAAGTATCCGCGCCAGCCGACAAGGTAAGTGGACAGCTCCTTGGCGATCTGTTCGAGGCTTCGTCCGCACGTGCGTCGCGTCAGCTCCCGGACTCTCGCTTTGAAGCGGGGTAATCGCCTGCGGTGCGATACGCCGCCGCGGCTCCTTCCCGCCTGTGAAGCTGAAGCCCAGGAACTTGCGGACGCTCGGCTTGGCAACCGCGCTCTTGGCCTTGTTGACCTTCAGCTTGAGGCGCTTTTCGAGGAACTTCTCGATGCCGGCCATCACCCGCTCGCCGGCCTTTCGACTGCGCACATAGATGTTGCAGTCATCGGCGTAGCGCACGAAGCGGTGGCCGCGCTTCTCCAGCTCCTTGTCCAGCACATCCAGCATCAGGTTCGACAACAGCGGCGAGAGCGGGCCGCCTTGCGGCGTACCTTCCTCCGTCGCGCTGACCAGTCCCCCTTCCAGCACGCCCGCGGTCAGAAAGCCGCGGATCAGCTTCAGGAGGCGCTTGTCAGCAACCCGCTTGGCAACCAGCCCCATCAGGATGTCGTGGTTGACCCGGTCGAAGAACTTCTCCAGGTCGATGTCCACGACAAAGCCGTGCCCGGACGCGATGTACGCCTGCGCCTGTTCCACAGCCTGATGCGCCGAGTGCTTCGGCCGGAAGCCGAAGCTCGTTCCGGAGAACGTTCCGTCCCAATCCGCCTGCAGCACCTGCAGTACCGCCTGTTGGATGAAGCGATCGAGCACCGTGGGGATGCCGAGCGGCCGAGTGCCGCCCGATGCCTTCGGTATCTCGACGCGTCGTACCGGTTGCGGCTTGTAGGTGCCCTCCAGCAACTGGGCTCGGATCGTGGGCCAGTGCTCCTTCAGGTAGGTCGGCAGCTCATCAACGGACATGCCGTCGATGCCTGCCGCACCTTTATTGCGCTTCACTCGCGCCAACGCTTCCTTCAGATTCTCACGCTCGACCACTGCTTCCATCAACGGCCCTGCGACCGCCGGGCGTTCGAGACTGGCTTTCGCCGCACGTGCTTCGGCCTCTTGGGCGGCGGCCTTCGGGGCTTCACCCCTCGCTCCGGTGCCCAAGTTCAGTTCGATCTGTTTCTTCTGCCGCATGGCTCGCACGAGATTACCGCTCTACTGGCCTCTTCCACCGTTCAGGCCTTCGGCAGCGCGCCGCCGCCTACTATGCCCTCGGCTGACTTCTGCACTGCGGTCAGGCCGCCTTGCGACGGCCTCAGTCCCGTTGCCGGGACACAGCACAGACCTCCCGAGGTAAGACCGACCGCCTTCACCGCACCCCCGCCGGATTTACCACCCCGGTCCTTGATGACTGCGGACTTCGCGATCAGTTGCTCGCTCGTCCGGCCGGGTAGGCCTCGTTATCCGGTGCTTGTCCATCGGGCCGCGGCTTTGCTCCACGCTGTCTTCAGACCCCACCTCACGATGACGCCCTTGCGCTTCGCTAATCCTTCGCCGCCATCAGGCTGGATAGAGGACTTCCACCTCCAAGCTGTCGTTCATACTCGGCACACAACAGAAACGGCCGCCCACGAGGCGGCCGTTTTAGTTTCGAGCGCGATGCGCCTACATCACCACGACCCGGGTGCCGACATTGACGCGGCCGTAGAGGTCGATGACGTCCTCGTTGCGCATGCGGATGCAGCCGGAAGAGACGTTGGTGCCGATGGTCCAGGGCTCGTTGGAGCCGTGGATACGGTAGAGCGTGGAGCCGAGATACATCGCGCGGGCGCCGAGTGGATTTTCCGGGCCGCCTTCCATGTGCCTGGGCAGGTCGGGGCGACGAGCGATCATTTCCGCCGGCGGCGTCCAGGCCGGCCATTCGCGCTTGGCCGTGATCGACTTCACACCGGACCAGGTGAAGCCGGGACGTCCGACGCCAATGCCGTAGCGCATGGCCTTGCCGTTGCCCTCGACGAGATAGAGGAACTTGTTCGGCGTATCGACCACCAGGGTGCCGACACTTTCGTTGCCGCTATAGTCAACAAGTTGCTTCTCGAATCTCGGATCGAACTGACGCTGCCGCGGGTCGACTGCCTCCGGCTGCACGCCTGCGCCTTGCATCTGCGGCTCGCCCATCGGCGGCAGGCGGCGCTGGTCGTAATAGCCCGGCTGCTGCTGATACATCGGCTGCTGCGGAGCATAGGCCGGACCGCGGCCGGGCCCGTCACCGAACATGAACTCGATGAAGCCGCCGCCCATGTTCGCGTTGGAGGCGACGCGCACCGGCGCCGGCGGCACCTGCGGCTGGTAAAATACCGCCGGCGGATCGTTCGGCACGCTATTATCGAAGGCGCTGGCGCTGTTGGCGCCGGCCATGAAGGTGCAAGCGCTGCCGAGCAGCGCGACAGACATTTTTTTGAACATCGACGTACTCTGTACTGTTTCGTCTAGTTACATTCGCCGTCGAACGCATCTGGCTGATCCGCGCCCTCGACGTGGTCAATAAAGAGCAAAAGCCGTTTCGTTTGGTAAACGGAGCCGGCGTTTCGATTCACCACGTCGCGAGCGGCGGGGCAATTTGGCGATCAGCGTTTATTTTCGGTGAACGGCGCGCACGGATGGTTAATTGCAGGTTTTCACGCCGTCGCACGCGACCGCACGACAGTTCCGGCTGTGAACTTCGTGTTAAATCGCTTCTGCCTAAAACGACGCGTGAGTGAGGTGGGGGGAGTTCTTGATGGCTATTCACCGCAAACGTTTTCGTGTCGAAGAGGCTGTTGTCGGCGAGATGCCAAGCCCCGAAATGATTGAGGAGGCTCCGCCGATGCATAGCGAGATCATGTCCGAGTTGCGTGCGATCCGTGCACAGATGGCGAAGGGCACTCCGCCCTTGTCCGGCAGCGCGGCCATGGCGGCGATCGACGCCTCCACCGCTCACGAGCTCTCCGAAGCTCGTACCATGCTCGATACTTACCGGGCGCAGATCGAGCAGTGCGAGAAGCTGAAGGTCGAGCTCGACCTCATCCACGACGCCATCGACCGTACCAAACGCGAGATCGCGACGCTGCACGGCAAGAGCTTCGACGGCGGCGAAATGGCCAAGGTCAATGGCGAGCTCGGCGCGGTCGTCGGCGGCACCGAACAGGCGACCCAGCAGATCCTCGAAGCCGCCGAGTCGATCGACCAAGCGGCCAGCGCGATGTCCAAGGTGCAATCGGCCGATCAGCAGAAGCGGCTCGCCGACGATATCCAGGAACGCGTCATCTCGATCTTCGAAGCCTGTAACTTCCAGGACCTGACCGGCCAGCGCATCAGCAAGGTCATGAGCACGATGAAGTTCATCGAGCAGCACATCAACTCCATGATGGAGATCTGGGGCGGCGTCGACGCGATCAAGTCCCACGTGCCCGCGCCGGCCGCCGACACCCGCAGCGAGGACGAAAAACTCCTCAACGGCCCGAAGCTCGCCGGCGATGTCGGCCACGCCTCGCAGGACGACATCGACGCGCTGTTCGACTGAGCAGACGCGACACTCTGAAAAACAAAACGCCGGCGCAAGCCGGCGTTTTTTTCGTCATTGCGAGCGAAGCGAAGCGATCCAGACTGTGTCCGCGGAAGGAGCCTGGATTGCTTCGTCGCTTCGCTCCTCGCAATGACGAGTGGCTAGGCCGGCGCCCCGATCACGCCCTTGGCGCGCAGCGGACGTAGACCATGTTGCCGTAGCGGGTGGCGGGGCATCCTTGTCGATGAAGCGGGTGATGAGGACGCGGCCGTCGAAGGAGACGATCTCGCGGTCCTGCTCGCCCGGTGTCGGACCCGCCGGCCCGATATAGTTCTTGCCGCTGGGCGAGCCCTTCAGCCGCAGCTCCTGCGGCGTCGCCTGGTCGGCGAGATGCATGATGACGCCGCCGGAGGAGCCGGCGGTGATCACGTAAGGATTTTTGCACTGGGCCCGGGCGGCAGCCTCGGTGCGGGCGCGGTCGGCCGGGTTCTGGAACGAGGCGAGACCCCAGCGGCCGACGATCTCGTCGGCGCGGATCGACGCCGGCATTTCCGGGCCGGCCCCGGGCTCGGCCTCAGGCGGCGGTGAGGACGACGAGAACGACGGCAGGCTCATGCCGCCGCCGCAGGCGCCAAGCAGCAGCGCCAGGCAAGAGGCGGCCGCCAGATTGGCAACCGTGCGTGCGTGAGCTGAACTGATCATGACATTCCCCCGAGCAAACTGCCCCCCAAACAAGACGTCGACCGCATCCCGCCTGCAGCCAAGCGCAAAACCGCTGTCGGAGCAATGACGTCCTTTATACGCCAGCGCGACCAATAGGTTTCTGTAGACACAATCCTATATCCGCCTCACCAATCGCTTAACCACCTTTGCTTGACAGGATCGCGGCCAAGCCATATTTCCGGGCGCACTATTAGCACTCGGAAAGCCCGATTGCTAAGCGCACCGTCCGATCCTCGGCAAGAGGGTGGACGGGAAGCGCCGCCCCATCCACTTCCGCTACATCCGAAGCGAGCCTCCAAAGGGAAACGTCATGGCTAAATCCAAATTTCGTCCGCTGCATGACCGTGTCGTGGTCAAACGTATCGACGCCGAGGAAAAGACCAAGGGCGGCATCATCATTCCGGACAGCGCCAAGGAAAAGCCGTCCCAGGGCGAAATCGTCGCCGTCGGCCCCGGCGGCCGCGACGAGGCCGGCAAGCTGACCCCGATCGACCTCAAGGTCGGCGACCTCGTGCTGTTCGGCAAGTGGTCGGGCACCGAGGTCAAGATCGACAACGAAGATCTCCTGATCATGAAGGAATCGGACATCATGGGCGTCATGGCCTAAGGCCATCAGCCTGAACAGCCGCTGAATGTCATGCCCGGGTCCCTGAGATCCGGGCATCCATCATTCCGCCGGGTTCGATTCCGGACTCCGGACTCCGGACTTGCGACGCCGAGCGGCAGACACATCACGAAACAAGAGGGATTACAGACCATGGCTGCCAAAGACGTCAAGTTTTCCGGAGACGCGCGCGATCGCATGCTGCGCGGCGTCGACATTCTCGCCAACGCCGTCAAGGTGACGCTCGGCCCGAAGGGCCGCAACGTCCTCATCGAGAAGTCGTTCGGCGCGCCCCGCATCACCAAGGACGGCGTCACCGTCGCCAAGGAGATCGAGCTCGAGGACAAGTTCGAGAACATGGGCGCCCAGATGGTCCGTGAGGTTGCCTCCAAGACCAACGATCTCGCCGGTGACGGCACCACCACCGCGACCGTGCTGGCCCAGGCCATCGTGCGCGAAGGCGCCAAGTCGGTTGCTGCCGGCATGAACCCGATGGATCTCAAGCGCGGCATCGACATCGCGGTTGCCGCTGTCGTCAAGGACATCCAGAAGCGCGCCAAGCCGGTCGCAGCCTCCTCCGAGGTCGCCCAGGTCGGCACCATCTCGTCCAATGGCGACACCGCCATCGGCAAGATGATCGCCCAGGCGATGCAGAAGGTCGGCAACGAGGGTGTCATCACCGTCGAGGAAAACAAGTCGATCGAGACCGAAGTCGAGATCGTCGAGGGCATGAAGTTCGACCGCGGCTATCTGTCGCCCTACTTCGTCACCAACCCCGAGAAAATGACCGCCGAGCTCGAGGACGCCTACATCCTCCTGCACGAGAAGAAGCTGTCCGGCCTGCAGGCCATGCTGCCGGTGCTGGAAGCTGTGATGCAGTCGGGCAAGCCGCTCGTCATCATCGCCGAGGACGTCGAGGGCGAGGCGCTGGCCACCCTGGTCGTCAACCGCCTCCGTGGCGGCCTGAAGGTCGCCGCCGTCAAGGCGCCGGGCTTCGGTGATCGCCGCAAGGCCATGCTGGAGGACCTCGCGATCCTCACCGGCGGTCAGCTCATCTCCGAAGACCTCGGCATCAAGCTCGAGAACGTCACGGTGAAGATGCTGGGTCGGGCAGGCAAGGTGGTGATCGACAAGGAGAACACCACCATCGTCAAGGGCGGCGGCAAGAAGCCCGAGATCGAGGCCCGCGTCGGCCAGATCAAGGCCCAGATCGAGGAGACCACCTCGGACTACGACCGTGAGAAGCTCCAGGAGCGCCTCGCCAAGCTCGCCGGCGGCGTCGCGGTGATCCGCGTCGGCGGCGCCACCGAGATCGAGGTCAAGGAGAAGAAGGACCGCGTCGAGGACGCGCTCAACGCCACCCGCGCCGCGGTGCAGGAAGGCATCGTCCCCGGCGGCGGCGTCGCGCTGCTCCGTGCCAAGAAAGCCGTCGGCCGTCTCACCAACGCCAATGCGGACGTGCAGGCCGGCATCAACATCGTGTTGAAGGCGCTGGAAGCTCCGCTTCGCCAGATCGCCGAGAACGCGGGCGTGGAAGGCTCGATCGTCGTCGGCAAGATCCTGGAGAACAAGTCCGAGACCTTCGGCTTCGACGCCCAGAACGAGGACTATGTCGACATGGTCGACAAGGGCATCATCGATCCCGCCAAGGTGGTCCGCACCGCGCTCCAGGACGCCGCCTCGATCGCCGGCCTGCTGGTGACCACCGAGGCCATGGTCGCCGAGTCACCGAAGAAGGAAGCGCCCGCCATGCCGGGCGGCGGCATGGGCGGCTTCTAAGGCCGATCCTCGCCTGACAGTGTTGCGAAGGCCGCCTCCGGGCGGCCTTCTTTTTTGCCGATCATGGCCTGTGCTTTCCAATTCAACCGGCGCCCAAAACCCACTACGGTAACGCCCGATTCGAATTGTTTGGGCATGATCTGATCGGAAAAACCGCTTCACACTTTTCCGGATCATGCCCCATTGCCCGGGGATTTCGTCGATGCGCGCGCTTCTGGTTTGCCCGACAGTTTTATTGGCGGCTCTGCTTGCAGTTTCGCCTGAGGTCGCATCCGCCCAGATGAAGCTGTCGCCGAAGGCCACGGCGCCCGGCGGCGCGGAGACGCGCTATTTCACCTCGATCGACGGGCTGATGGACGGCAATGCCGACGTGATCCTGAAGGAGACACGCCAGGGCAAGACCGTCACCGCAGCCGTGCTCGACGTCTGTTATCCGGTCGCGAAGAATTCCGACCGCAAGGACCGCTTCGTCGTCAATCTCCAGGTCGCCGGCCAGAACCTGACGGGTACGACGCAGAGCCTCGGCGCGAAAGCGCCCGTCACCGTCAAACTGCTGCGCAAACAGGCTGGAGACACGTTCGAATTCCGCGGCCAGATCAGCATTGGCCAGGCCGTGACCGAGGTCACCTCTCCCGACAATTCCGATCTCAGCGAGAAGGAATTCCTGGACAACCAGACCTCCGACGACGGCATCACGCCGCAGCCGAAGGATTTCACCGACGTCTCGCCGGAAGCGATTGCGGTCAAGGTCAAGCTGGATGCCGCGACGGAGTTCCTGAAGAGCCTGAAGGGCCAGGACGTCGAGGTGACGCTGGCGAGTCTCACCGTCGGCTGCGACGCGCTGCGCGCAGGTGAGCAGACCATCAACATGTCGGTCGATCCGGAGCGCGCAGGCGCCCTGTTGGAGAAATTCAAGGCGATGCCCGGCGTCATCACCGCGGGCTGGACCGCGGGCATGACCGAAATGGACCGCACCATCCGCATCCCCGCCGCCGACTGGCGCGACGGCGACAAGCTCAACCGCGACAAGCTCGCGGCCGCGGTGGCTGGCGTGCTGAGCAGGACGCTCGCGGCAAAGCCGGTCTCGCAAAGCTTCAACCCGGCCACCGGCAAGCTCAAGCTGGTGTTCAAGCGGCCGAACCAGGATTTTCCCGCGCTCGAGCTCACCGACACCATCGAGGTCGCGGGTCTCGTCTCGCCCGACAAGCCCGGCACGACCGACAAGCTCATGCTCTGGATCGGGAGTCCCGCGACCACGACCACCGATGAGAGCAGCGGCGCCAAGCTCAATCTCTCGGACGAAGCGACGGCCGACGAGGAAGGCGATCAGCCCGACGACAACGGTTCGGTCGAGGCGCTCACCAAGGAGCTGAAAGGCCAGCGCTGGGACGCCGACAAGTCGGTGTGGAAGTAGTGCGAGGCAGGGTGCCCCGGACGCAGCGCGAAAGCGCTGCAGGGCCGGGACACGAAAGCTAGTTCCCGTTGACGCGGAAACGCAGCGGCTTGGGGCCGACGAGCGTCAGCACGTCGCCCTGGCGCTTCCAGGTCTCGGCGCTGCCGAGCGCCGCGACGAGATCGTCATCGGCCTGGGCCCTGGCCGGCGGACAGGAGCGGTCCTGGATCTGGGCCGGGGACGAAGATCACGGTGTTGCCGGCGACCGAGAACTGGCCCTTGCCGCCCTTGCACCAGAGCTCCAGCAAGACTTCGCCATTGTCGCCGATTTCAATGTTCGGAATCCGCTTCGAGCCCGGCTGCGGCAACGCCTCCAGCGTCATCTCGGTGCCGAACGGGAAACCGTCATCGGCACGCGCGACAGTGGCCATCGCGAGCGTTGCAACCGCCGCACACACAATCTGCTTGAGCGAAACCATGACACCTCTCGACCGACCTGATTTGCCGATCTTCTATAAGACGGCAGCTGCAATGAGAAGCTTCGCCCGCATGCAAAAATCCCCGCGGAGAGATCTCCGCGGGGATTTGCATCGACGCCGGGCGTGACCTGCTACTTCAGCACCATCGCCGTGAACGGCCAGACATAGGCCTGCAACGTCACGAACACGCCGACCAACGAGGCCAGCACGATCGAGTGCCAGAACACGAAGCGCAGGATCGTGCCTTCGTGGCCGTACCAATTCGTCGCAGTGGACGCGACCACGATCGACTGGGCGTCGATCATCTTGCCCATCACGCCGCCGGACGAGTTCGCCGCGGCCATCAGGATCGGCGACAGGCCAAGCTGCTCGGAGGTGATCTTCTGAAGATTTCCGAACAGAACGTTGGAAGCGGTATCCGATCCCGTCAGCGCCACGCCCAACCAGCCGAGCAGCGTGCCGAAGAAGGGATAGAGCACGCCGGTTGCAGCAAAGGCGAGGCCGAGCGTCGCATCCACGCCGGAGAGCCGCGTCAGCGTGCCGATCGCGAGCATCGCCGAGATCGTGATCAGCGAGATCGCGCACAGCCGGATGGTGCGGCCGTATTCCGTCAAGAGCCGGCCAGGACCGACGCCCATCAGGAAGCCTGAGATGATCGCCGCGATCAGCATGCCCGTGCCGGTGAAGGACAGGTAGGTGAAGCCGAACACCGCACTCTCTTTCGTCGGCCCCGGTGCGACCGGCGGCATCTTGTTGATCATCTGATGCAGCTCGGGAACGGGGTAGTTCCAGGTGAAGATCGAGTTCGCCCAGGTCTTGAAGGCACCGTTGCCCCAGATCAGCATCACGATACAGACGATGATCCAAGGCAGCAGCGCGCTGAACATCTCGCTCTGGGTGAGCGGCGTCTTGTCGAGGGGTTTTGCGGCCGCCATGGTGGAGGTCGATTCATCACGGCTGCGCAGCGCCGGCGACAGCCAGAGCTGCCTGGGCTGCCACACCTTCAGGAACAGGATCAGCGCGCCCATCGAGATCAGCGACGCGCCGATGTCGACGATCCAGGGGTTGACGAAGTTCGAGATCACGAATTGCGGGACTGCGAACGACACGCCGGTGACGAGAACCGCCGGCCACACGTCCTTCATGCCCCTCCAGCCCGCGAACGCCCACACCACCCAGAACGGCACGATCAGTGAGAAGATCGGCAACTGCCGTCCGACCATCGCGCCGAGGATGTAGGGATCGAGCCCGGTGGACCGAAGCGAGGCCCTGGATCGGCGTGCCCAGCGCGCCAAAGGCGACCGGTGCTGTGTTGGCGATCAGCGACAGGCCGGAGGCCGCGAGCGGCGAGAAGCCGAGGCCGATCAGCACGGCACCGGTGATCGCGACCGGGGTACCGAAGCCCGAAGCACCCTCGAAGAAGGCGCCGAACGAGAACGCGATCAGCAGCAATTGCAGCCGCCGATCCTCGGTGACCCCGCCGACCGCGCGCTTGAGCAATTCGAAGCGTCCGGTGGTCACCGTCACCCGGTAAAGGAAGATGACGTTGAGAACGATCCAGCCGATCGGAAAGAAACCGGTGACGATGCCCAGCACCGAAGCGCGGATCGACATGTTGGCCGGCATGGTGAAGACGAAGATCGCGATCAGATTGGCCACGATCACGGCGATGATCGCCGCAATATGAGCCTGGACGCGCCCGCTCGCGATCAGGACCAATAGTGTGACGACAGGGACTGCCGCCGCGATCGTCGACAGCACAGGGCTGTGCAACGGGTCATAGACTTGATTCCACATGGTCTTCCTCCCCCACGCATGTGTGCGGCAGGCGGCCCGCGTGGACAGCCGATCCTGCTCGACGCTGAAGCGATAACCCCCGAGTTGGACGCGAATTCCTCACGAATGCAGCGGTTCCCCTCCCGCTCACAAGCCCGCGAAATCCCGAAGCACCCCACCCCGCGCCGTTGAGGCCCATGCTAGGGTTGCAAGCTGCGACAAGCCAACGCAAATTGCAGAACCTGCGACTTTAGTCTAAGCGCGCCCATTTCCGCCGTCGCGCCCCAAATCTTTGGCCCCGGGCAGTTGTGCACATCCCCTCAGGAGACCCAGCTCTGTGAAGAACATCCGCGCCACGCTCGCGATCGTCTGGCGAATCGCCGCCCCTTATTTCCGATCGGAGGACAAATGGGCCGGCCGCGGCCTGCTCGCCGCTGTCATCGCGATGGAGCTGGCGCTGGTCGCGATCGACGTCCTGGTAAACCAATGGCAGAACCGGTTCTACAGTGCGCTCCAGAATAGCGACTGGGATGCCTTCGTCACGCAGATCTGGATCTTCGTCGGCCTCGCCTCCGCCTTCATCGCGCTGGCGGTCTACAAGCTGTACCTGAACCAGTGGCTCCAGATCCGCTGGCGGCAATGGCTGACCCGGCACTATCTGGGCGAATGGCTGCAAGGCGCCACCCATTACCGCATGCAGCTCAAGGGCGATGCAGCCGACAACCCGGACCAGCGCATCACCGAGGACGTCAAGAACTTCGTCGAGCAGACCCTGACCATCGGGCTCGGCCTACTCTCGTCGATCGTGACGCTGTTCTCCTTCGTGATCATCCTCTGGGGCCTGTCCAACGCTGCGCCGCTGCACCTGTTCGGCGCCGACCTCGTGATCCCCGGCTATCTGTGCTGGGGCGCGCTGGTTTACGCGATCTTCGGCACCGCGCTGACGCACTGGATCGGGGCGCCGCTGGTCAATCTCAATTTCGAACAGCAGCGCTATGAGGCCGACTTCCGCTTCAACCTCGTCCGCGTCCGCGAGAACTCCGAGCAGATCGCGCTGCTCAAGGGTGAAGGCGCCGAGCGCGGCCGCCTGCTGGAGCGCTTCGGCTTCGTGATCGGCAATTGGTACGCCATCATGAGCCGGACCAAGCGCCTCACCGCGTTCACCGCGAGCTATCAGCAGGCCGCCGTGATCTTTCCCTACGTGCTGGTGGCGCCGGCCTTTTTCGCCAAGAAGATTCAGCTTGGCGACATGATGCAGACCGCCTCCGCCTTCTCAAGCGTGCAGGGCGCACTGTCGTTCTTCGTCACGGCGTACCGGTCGCTGGCGGAATGGCGCTCGATCGTCGCGCGCCTCGACGGCTTCGAGATGTCGGTCGATGCGGCCGCGAACCTGCCGCCGCACGAGCCGGCGATTGCCATCGAGCCCGCCGGCGTCAATCGCACTATCGCACTCGAACAGCTCTGCGTGAACCTGCCGAGCGGCACGCCGCTGGTCGCCGCCGACGCCTTCTCCATCCAGACGCCGGAGCGCGTGCTGGTGACCGGACCGTCAGGCTCCGGCAAGTCGACGCTGTTCCGGGCCATCGCCGGCATCTGGCCGTTCGGCACAGGCACCATCTTCGTCCCGGAAAAGGCGAAGCTGATGATGCTCCCCCAGCGCCCGTATTTCCCGGTCGGCGTGCTGCGCGACGCCGTGGTCTATCCGGCCGCGCCGGGCGCATTCGAAACCGCACGCGTCAGGGACACGCTGATCGCGGTCGGGCTGCCCGACCTCGCCGAGCGACTCGAGGAGGAAGGCCACTGGAATCGGATGCTGTCGCTGGGCGAGCAGCAGCGCCTCGGGCTCGCCCGCGCGCTTCTGCACGCGCCGGACTACCTGTTCCTGGACGAGGCCACGGCCTCGCTGGACGAACCGTCCGAGGCCCGGCTGTACCGGCTGCTGACGGAGAAGCTGCCACAGGCTACCCTCGTCTCCATCGGCCACCGCTCGACGCTCGACGCCTTCCATACCCGCAAGGTGACGATGGTGAAGCACGGCGCGATCCACGTTCTCGGTGACAGTGGCGTGCCGGTCGAGAAGGAGCCGAGCGCGGCGCGCTGAGGCGCAACGGCGATGGCCCGCGGGCTATCGCTTTCAAAGGACCGATGGGCGGCTTCCGTGCGGCCCATCCTTCGAGACGCCCGCCTCTGGCGGGCCCTCAGGATGAGGTCCTGCCCCGCGGCGAAATCCCAACCCTCATGGTGAGGAGCGCCGCCTTACGGCGCGTCTCGAACCATGAAGGCCACGCCCTTTCGCAGACCCCAACCCAAAGCAAAGGGCGGCAGGTTGCCCTGCCGCCCTTATCTAGTCGCTTCGGGAAGAAGCTTACTTCAGGTTGCTCATCGCCGTCAGGTCGAACGACAGCTTGGCAATGCCGGCCGCGCCGCACCAGTTGGAGCCGGCGCCGCCCGGATTGATCGCGGTGACGTTGGTGGTGCCGGTGGCGTTGAAGGCGCTGGTGAAGGCGTTGCAGTCACCCTTGTTCAGGTCGGTGTCGGAGTAACGCAAGTCCAGCGTGAACACCTTGTAGGTGAAGCCGATGCCGATATTCCAGGTGTTGTAGTCCTTGTAGGGGATACCGTTGGCGAAAACGGTGCCGACACCGGTGCCGTAGAAGGCGTCCGAGGTACCGAACCACTGCCGGCCGAATTCACCCGACACGTACATGCCCATACCGGAGGCGCCGAAGGCTGTGCTGGGCGCCGTGTACTTGGCGGTCAACGAAGCGTAGTTGCCCCAGGCACCCGAGTTCAGGAAGTTCGGCGAGTAATACTCGGTCGCGCCGACCGTGAAGCTGTCGTTGATGGTGTAGTTCACCTTGCCGTAGACTTCGAGGAAGCTGACGTCCTTCTTCATGACGTTGCCGTCGGCGAGGAAGATCGTGGTCGTGCTGACAGCGCAGACGTTGCCGCCGGGAATGCCGCCAGTGAGGAAGTTGTCGGCGCAGCTGCCGCCCGGATACAGGTAGCCCCAGATACCGATGTCGAAGGCGAAGGCGCCGAAGGTCGGGCGGATACCGCCGTAGATGTCGACTTCAGCAGCAGCGCGATTGGCGAAGGAGATGCTCTCGGCGGACACGCCGACGTAGAGCTGGAGGTCCTTGTTGACGTTGTAGCGCGGCTCGAAATAGGCCGCGACTGACGGCTTGTGGTTCGACTGCGTGACGCCGCGGAAGATGTAGTCGCTCATGATGGCGCCGCCGAAGGCGATATCCCAGGGGTCAAACGCAACCACCGGCGGGGCCTTCTTGGCCTTCACCGCCATGTCTGCCGCGAAAGCCGAACCCGTCACCATTGCCAGCGCCGTTGCCAACAAAGCCACTTTTTTCATTTCGATCCCCATCACCAGTTCTAAGACCCTAGTCGGATCCCGGAAGCCCCCCGGAACGCACGACCTGATTGCAAATTTCGTAACCGCGGCAATTTGGATGGGGTGACGTGAACCGTGAAGCAAATATCGCAGGCATCTGCTGACTTTTTGGGCGTTCTGACGATTCCACGAAAGGTTGTCAGCCTGTGTGTCTTCCCGATCACATCATTTGCATTGCAAAGCGCACAGACATGCCCGGGTTAGTACGGGACCCGCGGTACCGTGCTGTCCGCGCGACGAATCAGGCTGCTCCCGGACAAGACAATCTCCGCGCGCCGTCGCGCCGATGCAAAAAGGCCGCAGCATCACCGCTGCGGCCTTCCTGTTGTCGATCATGGTCGTCGGATTGGATCCAGCCTTTGGCCTAACCTTGTCCCTCGGCCGGCGTCGCTTCCGCAGAAGACGAAGGCATCGCCCAGCTTGTCTCGGCGGCAGGCTCGGGAGCCGGAGTTGCTGGCGCTGACGGCTTCGGCGCGGGAGCTGCCTTCGCCTTCTTCGGTGCCGCTTTCTTGGCAGCCTTCTTGGCGGCCTTCTTAGGCGCAGCCGGCTTAGCTGCCTTCTTGGCCGACTTCTTTGCGGCCTTCTTCGACGCGGCCTTCTTCGCTGATTTCTTGGTGGCTTTCTTGGCAGACTTCTTCGCGGACTTCTTGGCTGCCTTCTTTGCGGTCTTCTTCGCCGCTACAGCCTTCCTGGCCTTTTTGGCCTTCTTGCTTTTCTTCTTCTTCGCTTTCGCCATCGTGGTCCTCCTGTTGCCGCCGAACAATGGTCGATCGGGCGTCTTCAGCCGTCACCTCCGGACGAAAGCTCAGGCCTTTGAAAGCTCAAACTTGCGCGTTCAATGCCGGCCGCGATCCGCCCGTAGCCCAATCGAGAAGCTCAATCGTGTGTACGACCGGAACTGACGTGCCACTGGCAATCTGCACCATGCAGCCGATATTGCCTGTGGCAATCATGTCCGGCTTGACGCTCGCGATGTTGGCGACCTTGCGATCGCGCAACCGGCCCGCAAGCTCGGGCTGGAGAATGTTGTAGGTCCCCGCCGAACCGCAACACAAATGGCTCTCCGGCACATCTTTCACCACGAATCCATTCTTGGAAAGCAATTCTTTCGGAAGGCCCGTGATTTTCTGCCCGTGCTGCAGCGAACACGCTGAGTGATAGGCGACGACGATGTTGTCCTGTCGCGCGGTGGCCGCGAGTCCGAGGCCGGCGACGTATTCGGTGATGTCCTTGGCGAGTGCGGAGACCTTCGCCGCGTCGGCGGCAAACGCAGCGTCCTCTCGCAGAAGATAGCCGTAGTCCTTGATCACGGTGCCGCATCCGGACGCCGTCACCAGGATGGCGTCGAGCCCCTCGCCGGCCGCTTCCGCACGCCACGCCGCGATATTGGCGCGAGCCCGGGCCAGTGCGTCCTGGTCGTTACCAAGGTGATGGGTCAGCGCGCCGCAGCACTGCTCGTCCCTGACAAGGACGACCTCGATGCCGTGGCGCGTGAGGAGACTGATGGCGGCCTGATTGATGCGCGGCGCCAGCACCTGCTGGGCGCAGCCCTGGAGCAGCGCGACCCGGCCACGCTTCTTGCCGAGCGCTGCGAACACACTGCCGGCGGCGGGCCCCGGCGGCGGCAGCCGGTTCGGCGCCAGTGCCAGCATCGCCTTGAGGCGTTGGATCAGGCCGGGCGTGGCCGATGGCCGGGGCGTCGGCAGGAGCACCGCCAGCGGGCGGGCTAGCCGCGCCAGCACCATGCTCACGCGGAAACGCCGCGGGTCCGGCAGGACGAAGGCCAGCAACCGGCGCAGCAGCCGCTCCGTCAGCGGCCGCTCATAACGCTGCTCGATCCTGACCCGGGCCTGGTCGACAAGGTGCATGTAATTGACCCCCGAGGGGCAGGTCGTCATGCAGGACAGGCACGACAGGCAGCGGTCGACATGCTTGACCACTTCAGCCGTCGGCGTCAGGTCCTTCTCTAGCATCTCCTTGATCAGATAGATGCGGCCGCGCGGGCTATCGAGCTCGTCGCCAAGCAGCACATAGGTCGGACAGGTCGCGGTGCAGAAGCCGCAATGGACGCAGGCGCGCAGGATCTTGTCGGCTTCCGCGATGTCGGGGTCGGCGAGCTGCGCGAGTGAGAATTCGGTCTTCATGCCGTAGCGCCCCGCGTCAGCCGGCCCCGGTTGAGGATGGTCTTCGGATCGAAACTCGCGCGGACTCGTTCGCTCAACGCGACGATGCCAACGGCTTGCGGATGGAACACGTCGACACCGCGCCTGATGTCCTCAGCCGCCCGGATCAGCGTGGCGTGCCCGCCGACCGCATTCGTATGTTCGCGCACGGCCGGGGCGTGGGCGTCCGACTTCGGTGGCAACGCCGCCCAGATCAGTCCGCCGCCCCAATCGTAGATCACGTCGCCGCCGGTCTCGCGTGCCAGCAGCGTCCCCAGCGCTGCGCCCGACGCCGGCGGACAGACGATCCGCCAGACCTGCCAGGCCCCCAGCGCGCCACTGGCAGCGAACGGCAGGACGTCGCGGATCGTGGCCCACAGCGCCGCGGACGCGACGTCCTCGACCGGCGTCGCGGTTCCGAACGGGGCCAGCAATTCGCGCAGCGAGCCAGCTCGGTGGGCGGCGGAGGCAGTAATGCCTTCGAGCCGCAGCACGGTCAGCGCCTCGCCCTGGCCCGCGATATCGCCGAGACCTTCGGTCCTGGTCCGGAACGCCGATTTTGGCAGGTGCGCGGCACCGGAAACGTCAAAGGGCGAGCCGAGCGCCGCGGTCATCGCCTTGTTGGCGGCGGCATCGTCGAGCCCGCGCAGCAGCAGCGTCCGCTCGGCCTCCGGCTTCGGCATCACCTTCAGCGTGACCTCGGTCATGACCGACAGCGTGCCCCAGGAACCGGCGAGAAGCTTGCAGAGGTCGTAGCCGGTGACGTTCTTCACCACCTTGCCGCCGGTCTTGAAGCTGTCGCCGAAACCGGAGACGGCATGCGCCCCGAGCAGATGGTCGCGCGCCCCGCCCGCCCTGATCCGGCGCGGACCGGCCAGGCCAGCCGCGATCATGCCACCAATGGTGCCGAGCGCGGGCGTGCCGAGCAGCGGCGCCGTGTTCATCGGCTCGAAGGCGAATTGCTGGTTCTTGGCATCGATCAGCGACAGCACGTCGGCCAGCGGCGCCCCGGCCTGGAGCGTGACAATGAGTTCGTTGGGTTCGTAGGCGGTGATGGCATTCAGCGCGGAGACGTCGAGCACGGCGTTGGTCGCCATCGCATGACCGATGCTGCGCTTGCTGCCATGACCGATGATCTCGAGCGGCTGCTCATTGGCAATCGCCGCGCGCACCACCTCTTCGACGTCTTTGGCGTCTCTAACCCTGAGCGTATCCACGACTGAGCCGGTATCCAAGTTTGCAGCGGAAATCAAATTTGGCGCGCTGCTGCGGGGCGACGCTAGAACCGCGGGATGTCCGGAAACGCCAGCTTGCCGGCGTGGACATGCATGCGGCCGAGCTCGGCGCAGCGGTGCAGGGTCGGAAACACCTTTCCGGGATTGAGCAGGCCCTGCGCGTCGAAGGCGCATTTCAGGCGCTGCTGCTGGTTGAGATCGATCTCGCTGAACATCTCCGGCATCAGATCGCGCTTCTCGATGCCGACGCCGTGCTCGCCGGTGAGCACGCCGCCGAACTCGACGCAGGCGCGCAGGATGTCGGCGCCGAAGGCTTCGGCGCGCTCGATCTCGCCGGGCTTGTTGGCGTCATAGAGGATCAGCGGATGCAGATTGCCGTCACCGGCATGGAACACATTGGCGCAGCCAAGCTGGTATTTTTCCGATAGCTCGCGGATGCGCGCCAGCGCCTTCGGCAGCGCACCGCGCGGGATGGTGCCGTCCATGCAGAGATAGTCCGGGGAGATGCGGCCGACGGCGGGGAACGCAGCTTTCCGGCCGGCCCAGAACAGATTGCGCTCGGCCTCCGAGGTCGATATCTGGCAGGTGGTCGAGCCGCAAGCATTCGCAATCGTCTCGACGCGCGTGATCAGCTCGTCGACCTCGATCCTGGGACCGTCGAGCTCGATGATGAGGAGCGCCTCGACATCGAGCGGATAGCCGGCATGGACGAAGGCCTCCGCGGCGTGGATCGCAGGCTTGTCCATCATCTCCATGCCGCCGGGAATGATGCCCGCGCCGATGATGCGCGCCACGCATTCGCCGGCCGCCTCGACTTGCGCGAATCCGACCATCAGCGCGCGCGCCGTCTCCGGCTTTTGCAGGATGCGCACCGTGATCTCGGTGATGACCCCGAGCAGCCCTTCGGAGCCGGTGATGACGCCCATCAAGTCATAGCCGGTGTTCTCCGCCGACTTGCCGCCGATGCGCAGGATCTCGCCGCTCATCAGCACGATCTCGCAGCCGAGCACGTTGTTGGTGGTCATGCCGTATTTCAGGCAGTGCACGCCGCCGGAATTCTCCGCGACATTGCCGCCGATCGAGCAGGCGATCTGCGAGGACGGATCCGGCGCGTAGTAGAACCCGGCATGGGCGACGGCCTGGCTGATCGCGAGGTTGGTGACGCCGGGTTCGGTGACGACGGCGCGGTTGTCGAAATCGATCTCGCGGATGCGCTTGAACTTGCCGAGGCCCAAGAGCACGCCGTCTTCCAGCGGCAGCGCGCCGCCGGACAGTGAGGTGCCGGAACCGCGCGGCACCACCTTGATGCCCTGCCCTGCACAATATTTCAGGACGAGCGAAACCTGCTCGGTCGTGTCGGGCAGCACCACGACCATCGGCGGCTGCCGATAGGCCGTCAGCCCGTCGGATTCATAGGCCCGCATCTCGGCGGCGCTGTCGATCACGCCTTCGCCTGGGACGATTGCGCGCAATGCAGCCACGATCTCAGCGCGGCGCGCGAGCACGGCCTGGTCGCTCGCAGGCATCATGATGGCCATATCACATCCTTCATGGCGTATCCTTCCCGCTGACGCCGCACGATCGATTTGTCGCGACAAATCAACCACGTCCGCGGTGGTTTGGGTAGGCCATCCGAAAGTCGGATCGACGATCTTGCGCGAGTTCGCTCTGGGACAAGTAGGAAATCGTGAAACCTGTCATGGTTTGGCGGCTTGTCCAAGCCGGGCAGGCCTGCCAAAACCGGCAGGTCCGACGATTGCCGATCAGGCAAGTAACTGACCAGACCCCCAGGGAAGAGACGAAGAGCACCCGATGACAAAACTGATTTTTGGCGCACTGACCATCCTCACCGCGATTGCCACCGCACCTGCCGCGATGGCGCAGGATGCCGCGGCCGGCAAGTCGTCGTTCAACAAATGCCTGGCCTGCCACGCGATCGGCGAAGGCGCCAAGAACAAGGTCGGCCCCGAGCTCAACGGCCTCGACGGCCGCAAGTCCGGTACCGCGCCGGACTACAATTACTCCGACGCGAACAAGAATTCGGGCATTACCTGGAACGAGGCCCAGTTCAAGGAATACATCAAGGACCCCAAGGCCAAGATCCCAGGTACCAAGATGGCGTTCGCCGGCATCAAGAACCAGACCGAGATCAACAATCTCTGGACCTATGTGTCGCAGTTCGACAAGGACGGGAAGATCAAGCAGTAAGCCCGTGAACGGCGGTCGCTGGAGCTTCGGTTCTGATTGAATCAGAACCGAAGCTCCACCGTCTTGTTTTGACGCGTTTTCTTCACGCGAACCAGTATCCACTTCGCTCGAAAACGCTCTAATCGGCGACCGCCGGCGCCGGGACGATTTTTCCGATCATCGTCTCGATCTCGGTCTTCACGAGATCCGGCACCGCGTTCTGCACCATGTGGCCAAGATCAGGCAGCACGATCAGCTTCGCATTCTGGACAGTCGCGGCGAACGGGCGCGCGTGGATGTTGGTCTTCACCGTCTTGTCGGGTTCGCCGGCGATGATCGTGACCGGCGCCGATATCTCGGCGTAGCGGGCGACTTGCGCGGCGACCGCTTCCTTCAGCGTCACCAGATCATAGGCATTGGCGATGAACTCGCGCGGGCGCAGCAGCAGTGGCGTCGCGGAGTCATGCACGAAACCATCCGGCATCGTCTGTGGCAGGAAGACGCTGCGCGCGCCGGCCTCGGCAACGAAATACCCCAGCGGCAGCGTGACGGTGTAGGCGAGCAGCGGGCCGATCACGGGCGTTGCGATGATCTCGTTGTAGCGCCCGACGCCGCCGCGCCAGGGATGGGTGACGGGCGCGAGCATCACGAGGCCCGCAACGCGGGCGGGATGATCGAGCGCCAACCGCGCGCCGAGCGCGCCGCTCCAGGAATGCACCACGAAGACCGCGCGATCGATCCCGAGCTTGCCGAGCGCCTCATCGATCATCCGCGCCTGGACTTCCGGCGTCGAATCCTGCCGCCGCGCGCGGGTGCTCCAGCCATGGCCGGGACGGTCGATCAGGATGACGCGATGGTTCTGGGCGAGGAGATCGCCGAGCGGCCGCCGCATCACTTCCAGGTTGGAGCTCGCGCCGTGCAACATCACGATCGGCAGGCCCGAATCGCGCGGACCGATATCGACGGCGTGAAGCACAGCACCATCGACCTCGATCATCCGGCCTTGCGGTGGGAAGGCGCGTTGCACGACGAGGACGCCGGCCTGCGTGACCAGCGCCAGCAGAACCAGCGCGGTCACGACTGACATCACGATCATGGAGAGAATCCGGGCGATCGAGGGCACAGGGCAATTACGGGGCTTCGGGGCGGCAGTTTCGCCCAGGGAGACCCGGCGCTCCACTTGAAATGCCGGGGCTGTGGATATGTGCATAATTCCAGCGGGAAAAACGCAACGAAATCAATGCTACTTCCCGCAGCACGCAAGCTTCGAAACAGCTTCATGCACTCGTCATCGCGGCTTCCATATAATCGCCACGGTCGGTTCCGCCATTTGGACGCGGGTGGGCGCCGATCCTGCTCGCAACCCCAGGGGATGCGGGAAAGACCGGCAGGATTTGTCCTGATTTGAACCGGAGAATTTCGATGAGCTTGAGATCCAAAGACACTCCGATCGACGAGATCGTGGCAAGCTGCAACGGCGACCTGCGCGGTGCCGTGCGCGCGCTGCTGCTGATCAACGAGCACCTCGAGACGGAGCTTGCAAAGGCCTACGCCGCAGCGGTCGATCACGGCCTCGCCGAGCGCGAAGGCAGCGTTTTGCACTAGGTCGCTTGTCGACCTAGGGTCTGTTGGGATTCAGGATTCTCATCGGGGCTTGGTTGTGATTCAAGCTTGGGATGGACCGATACGTTTTGACTGACGCCCAATGGGCGAAGATGGAGCCGCATTGTCTTGGCAAGCCGGGAGATCCGGGCCGCAGCGGCAAGGACAACCGACTGTTTGTCGAGGCCGTTCTGTGGATCGCCCGAACCGGCAGTCCCTGGCGGGATCTGCCGGCGATGTTCGGCCACTGGAATAGCACATTCACGCGCTTTCGCGACTGGGTGAAGGCGGATGTCTGGAAGCGGCTGTTCGAGGCCATCTCCGACGATCCCGACATGGAATACGCCATGGTCGACGCCACCATCGTCAAGGTCCACCGCCACGGTCAGGGCGCAAAAGGGGGACGCAAAGCCAGGCGATCGGCCGCTCGAAAGGCGGCATGACCACCAAAATTCTGGCGCTCACCGATGCGCTCGGCAATCTCGCTTCGTGCTCCTGCCGGGACAGCGTTTCGATACGGTGGGCGTGCCGCCGCTCATCGAGGGATTGGCCTTCAACGCGCTGATCGCTGATAAGGCCTTCGATAGCAACGCCATCATCGCCGAACTCGAAGCGCGTGGCGCCAAAGTCGTCATCTCCCAGCATCCGCGCCGTGCACAGCCTCTCGCCATCGACAAGGAGATGTACAAATGGCGGCATCTCATCGAGAACTTCTTCGGCAAGCTCAAGGAATTCAAGCGCATCGCAATGCGCGCCGACAAGACCGACCAGAGCTTCACTTCAATGATCTATCTGGCCGCGGCCGCGATAAACTCCAGATGAATCCCAACAGACCCTAGTTCGTGCTGTCCTCGTCCTTTTGCTCGTCTAATGTGAGCGCGGGACAAGCGCGGATCGTCGAACGGGCAAGCTTGGCATCGGCCTTGGACTTGTAGGGGCCGTCACCGAACCAGACGTCGCCGATGATCACGGGATTACTGGTGACGATGCTGCATTTTCCGGTGGCGTTGTTGCCGACCACCCAGAACAGCCCGTCGGCGAGGCTCATCGTCCCCGACGCCAGCAGCAATATACCTGCAAAGATCAAACGCTTCATGGCTGTGCTCCGGCCGTGAAGGTAGGCCTGCGGCGGTGTCACCCATACCCCTCGTAACGCGGCGCGTGTCATCGTGGTTAATCCGCCTGCGCCGAATTCGCTCGAGCAATGATCGACTTGTCCGCTAAATATCGCGGCCTTCGACCTTCTCGGTTAGCGCCTTGACCTGATCGGGGATCTTCTCGAGATGCGGATTGACGGCGAGCGCCTTGCGGTAGGCCTCGAGCGCGCGCTTCTCGTCGCCGACCTCCTGCATGATCATGCCGAGGCCTGCGAGCGCGCCGAAATGGCGGGGCTCGCGGATCAGTACCTCGCGGATGTCGGCGAGCGAGCGGCCATAGTCGTTCTGCATGTAATAGAGCGTCGCGCGCCGGTTCCAGGCCTCGATGTAGTCGGGCCTGAGCTTGACGACCGAATCCAGCAGCTTGATCGCGACCTCGATCTTCTTTGCGTCGACCGCGGTCTTGGCCCGCGCCATCAGCAGCGCCGCGGTGTCGCTCGGGGTCTGGATCCAGATCGCCCAGATCCGTGCCTCGACATGCTTGGCGCTGGCATCGTCGGGCGCAGCTTTCAGCGCGCCGAACAGGAAATCGAGATTCTTGGTGCGGTCGACCTTGGGCAGCTTGGCCGGCGCTTCCGGAAGCTTTTTCTGCTTGCCGGGCGGAGGCGGCGGATCAATCTGCTGCGCCAGCGCCGGAGCGAGGCCGGCGGCTCCCAGCACAAGAGCCAGACAAAGGGTGCGCGCGAAGAGGAATCTCACTGCCATGATCGAAGTGTAAACGCGCAAGGCCGCCCTTGCATAGCAGGGGCGGCGTCAAACTCGTGTGAGGCCGTGGTCTTGCGGGGCGCGCGCTCGGGCGTCCGGCAGGGCAATATCAGCCGCCCAAATCAGCCTTGGCGAGCCTTGAAGCGGCGCTGCACCTTGTTGATCACATAGACCCGGCCCTTGCGGCGGACCAGGCGGTTGGCGCGATGGCGACCGCGCAGTGATTTCAGCGAGTTACGGACCTTCATGGCAGAATCCTGAACGTTCGAAAGGCCGTGTTCGGCACTACCGTTTCGGCACGCGCGAATGTGGCAAAATGAGATCTTTCCCGCTGGCGGACGACCGCCCGGGACGGGGCGGTTTCTAAGGCATCGCGGGACTGGATGTCAATGTTAACTGCCATGTTCCGAACCAGCAAATTCTGGAAAACAACCCCATGCAAAGCAGAAACGGCCGGATCGGCCTCAATCTAGTCGCTTGCCGGCCTCGCTTTCCACGATGCCTTGCCAATTTCGTTATATCATATAATCAATTTGGCAACCCGTCGGGAGGAAACCAATGCCGAAGCTGAAGCTGCCGAACATCGACGACGTCGTCGCCATCGACATCCACACCCATGCCGAGGAGCCCTGCGGCACCCATCCCGACGACGGCTATGACGATTTTCAGGCTCAGATGGCGGATTACTTCAAGTCGCCGCACAAGCATCCGCCGACCGTGCCGGAGACCGCGGCGTATTACCGCTCGAAGAACATCGCGGCCGTAATCTTCCCGGTCGACGCCGAGCGCGAGACCGGCTTCCGCCGCTACAAGAATGAGGAGATGCTGGAGATCGCCTCCGACCATCTCGACGTCCTGATCCCCTTCGTCTCGATTGATCCGCACAAGGGCAAGCTCGGCGTCCGCGAGGCGCGCAAGCTGATCGAGGAATACGGGGTGCGCGGCTTCAAATTCCACCCGACCATGCAGGGCTTCTACGCCAACGACCGCATGGCCTATCCGCTCTACGAAGAGATCAACAATGGCGGCGCGATCGCGCTGTTCCACACCGGCCAGACCGGCGTCGGATCGGGCATGCCCGGCGGCATGGGCATGCGGCTGAAATTTTCCAACCCGATGTACATGGACGACGTCGCGGCTGACTTCCCGGACCTCAAGATCATCCTCGCCCACCCATCCTTCCCCTGGCAGGAAGAAGCGCTGTCGGTCGCGACCCACAAGCCGAACGTCTATATCGACCTGTCCGGCTGGTCGCCGAAATATTTTCCGCCGATCCTGGTCCGCTACATCAACTCGATCCTGCAGGACAAGATGCTGTTCGGCTCGGACTGGCCAGTGATCACGCCGGACCGCTGGCTGTCGGACTTCGCCAAGATCGACATCCGCGACGACATCCGGCCGAAGGTGTTGAAGGCCAACGCGCGCAAGCTGCTAGGGATCTAGGCGCGTATTCGTCAGCGCATTGATGGCTTCGACGCTGCTATCGAATCCCTCACGCTCAGGCCCTCAAGGCCTCAGACGGCGGATGGCGGCCTTGGCGCGGTGAATCCGATGGCCGCGTTGCGTGCGATCCATTCACGCGACGAGGTCCCCGAAGCATATGCCCACCTCCGGACCGGCTCACACTTCGGCAAGATCGTTGTAAAGCTTTAGAAGCCGAGGCCCCGATTCGCGTTTCCCCCTTGGATCGATACAGCTGCGCCGAGTATAGTCCATGCGCCCGCAGCGATCCGGAGGACCGGTCAATTGAGCCTGAAAGCCGTTATCTTCGACGCCTACGGAACGCTTTACGACATCCAGTCGGTCGCGGAGACCACCGAGGATGCGTTTCCGGGCTACGGCGAGATCATCACGCAGATCTGGCGCATCAAGCAGCTCGAATACACCTGGTTGCGCTCGCTGATGCGGCGCTACCAGGATTTTAACGCCGTCACGCGCGACTCGCTTGCCTATACGCTGCGCGTGCTCGGGCTCGCCTATGAAAGCGATGCGTTCGAGCGGGTGATCGAGAAATACCTGCATCTCGATCTCTATCCGGATGCGGCAGCCACGCTCGCGGCGTTGAAACCGCGAAAACTCGCGATCCTCTCCAATGGCAGTCCGAACATGCTGGGTGCGCTCGTGCGCAATTCCGGGCTCGACGCCCTGCTTGATGCCACGATCAGCGTCGATGCGAAGAAGATCTTCAAGCCGAGCCCGGAAGCTTACGTGCTGATCGGCGAGGTACTCGGCACCGCGCCCGACGAGGTGCTGTTCGTCTCGTCCAACCCCTGGGACGTCGCGGGCGCGAAGGCGTTCGGGCTGAACGTCGCCTGGATCGAACGGGTGACGCCCGAGGCGATGGCGCTGGCTTGCGTCGAGAATGAACTCGTGGCACCGCTGACGATGTTGAAGGCGATCCGCACCCAGATGGATGAGCTCGGCTTCGCGCCGGACCACCGCGTCCGTTCGCTCTCCGAGCTGCCAAGGATCGCCGAAGGATCGCCCAAGGATCGCCGCCCGCCCGTGAGACCTGAATTGAGCCTTCAATCCGTTCGCGATTTCTTCGCTGAAAAAGCCCCCGACATCACCGTCATCGAATCCCCGATCAGCTCCGCGACTGTGCCGCTGGCCGCCGAGGCCTATGGCGTCGAGCCTGGAATGATCGCCAAGACGCTGTCGTTGCGGATCGGCGAGCGCGTGCTCCTGATCGTCGCGGCCGGCACCTCACGCATGGACAACAAGAAGGTGAAGGCGGCGTTCGGCGGCAAGCCGAAGATGCTCGGTCTGGAAGAGGTCGCCGAGATCACCGGGCACGAGGTCGGCGGCGTCTGTCCGTTCGGGCTGAAGTCGCCGCTGCCGATTTACTGCGATGTGTCCTTAAAGGCGTTCGACATGGTGGTGCCGGCCGCAGGCTCGACCCATAGCGCGGTGCGCATCACGCCGGACCGCATGGCCGAGCTGACGGCGGCCGAATGGGTCGATGTCTGCGAGGTCAGGCCGTAAGGCAGCTGCGGGATGCCTGATGCATTTGCCAGTCCAAGGAGGCTAATGTATGAACCATGCCCGACGATAAGGTAAAACGACGGCTGACCACCGTGCTGTGCGCTGATGTGCACGGCTATTCTCGCCTCATGGAAGCCGACGAGGCGGGAACGCTGGAGACACTCCGCCGCTACCGCACGGCCATTGCGGGATTGGTGGAGCGCCATGACGGGCGGATCGTGAATACCTGGGGTGATGCTGTCATCGCCGAATTCGCCAGCGTCGTCGAGGCCGTGCAATGTGCGGTTGAGATTCAGCAGGAAATTTCCAACCAGGATTCGGACCCACCTCCCCCGATGCGTTTTCGCATCGGCATCAATCTCGGCGATGTGATGGTGGATGGTTCCGATCTTTATGGAGACGGGGTCAATATCGCGGCGCGTCTGCAAGAGCTTGCCGAACCCGGGGGATCGTGATCTCCAGCTCCACCTATGATCAGGTGCACAACAAATTGTCTGTTGGCTTCGACTGCCTCGGCCAGCGTCCAATGAAAAACATTGCTCCCGTGACCAGTTATCGTGTGACCATGAGCGGCCAAACCGCTCAAGCACGGAGCCTTCCGCCTGGCGAACGCCTGACTTCTCAGGACGCAATTGCGGGCTCGCAAACTGACGCCGTACACCGCGACCGATACGAGTCGTCCACGTGGATGGGCTTCGTTTCAGATGGGCTAGCGAAGCTTCCCCGCCCGGTTGCAGCGGCCCTCACGGTGTCGGCCTTTCTGATTCTGATCAATATTTTCACCGGCATGCACAGGATCTGGTTCCATTGGCCGGTCGCGGCTTTGCTCTTCGGCGCCATCCTGCGGACGGCGCTCCGACATCGACCTGAGTCGGACAGCAAGGGGGAGCGCTGAACGAGGCGGCACCGGCAGCATCTTTGCGCCTAGCGCCAACCGCGCTCCGATCGTGCGCTAATCATTGTCATCATCATAAGGATCATAAGGCCGCGGCTGCGCTTGCGGAGGTGGTGGCGGCGCATTGTTATAGCGCGGCGGGCGCTGCCGCTCGATTGCTCGGGACCCGCTGCTGCGGCTGCATCTGGTTGTTGGACTGGAACACCGCACGGCAGCCGCTGGAAAGCTGTGGTGTGTTCTGCCGCAAGCAGGCCGTGATGCGGCTCACGTCCGGGATCTGGTCGCTGCACAGCCGCCACACATCCGGCGTACAGGCCATCTGCTGTTCCATGGTTCCGCGATATTCTTCGGCGGACGCGGCACTATGTGCGACGATGCCGCCGATCGCGAGCGCTACACCCAGCACAATCCGCTCTGTCCGCATGTCCCGATCCTTCTCGAGTTTCTTGAATTGTCTTCAATCAATGAGACGCGGGGAGGTTCTGGACCAACAAAAAAACGTGAAAGCGCGATTGGAACTTACTCCACCTTGCCGATCTTCTTCACCGCCGCGATCAGCCGCATGCTGTCGGTGGCGACGAACTCGGCAAACGCCGGCGCGTCCGTGACCGCCCGCAAGAACAAGCCGTGCGGCGGGATTTACGAAGCATTATCCATGTTTCGCCCGGTCAGGAACGCCCCCCTGGACCCACCGTTGCCTCCCAGGGAGTCGAGCGATGAACAGACTTCGAACCATCGACGTGGCGTTGGACGAGATGCTGGTGAATCTCGCCGCTATCGTGTTGCGGCTTTCAAAGCCCGAAATGACGCGAACGCCGCAGGCACGGCGCGCATTGGCGCAATCGGTGCATCAATACGCGGTCTGCGCGAAGCGCTCGAGCGATCCGCATGTTCATGAATTGAAGTCGCGGCTGGAACAAACGTTGAAGCCGAGCTTGCGAATTATCGCGAAGGATGGCGTGAAGGTGTCGTAGCTCAGACTCCGTCATTGCGAGGGCAGCGAAGCAATCCAGAGTGTCACCGCGGAGGGAGTCTGGATTGCTTCGCTGCGCTCGCAATGACGAGGGTGTTGAAGCCGCTCGCTCTACGACGACTTTGCTACGACGGCTTTGCCTTTCCGCGCGCCGGCCGCTTGCACGTCCCCCCCGGCAGCTTCGCCGCGAGAAAATCGCCGAGCGCTTCGACACGTGCGGGGCGGGGGCCGCCGGGTGGCGTGACCAGATGCACGGCGCCTTCGGCCTGCTTCCAGTCTTTCAGAATGACTTCGACCTCGCCGGAGGCGATGGCCTCGCCGACGATGAACTCCGGCAGTTCGGCGATGCCGAGACCCGCGATCAGCGCCGGCATCACGGCTTCGCCATTGTTGACGCGAAGCTGTCCGCCCGGACGTACACTGGCCTGTTCGCCGGCCGAATTGGTGTAGTGCCAGACATTCGGCGTCGAGAGGTAGGCGTAGCTGAAGCACTTGTGCTCGGCGAGATGCATGGGATGCGTCGGCCGTCCCTGGCGTTTGAGATAGGCCGGCGCCGCCACCGTGAAGCGCGGCATGGTGAACAGCCGTCGCGCGATCAGTGAGGAATCCGGCAACCGCGCGATCCGCACTGCCATGTCGAAACCTTCGCCGATCAAATCGACGGTCGCATCACTCAGATGCAGATCGACGGAGACTTCCGGATAGACTTCGAAGAACTCCGGTAGCAACGGCGCCACCGCCTTGATCCCGAACGTCATGGGCACGGCGAGCCGCACCAGCCCGCGGGGCGCTACCGATTGCGCCAGCGCCTCGTTCTCCGCCGCCTCACCGTCGGACAAAAGGCGCGTCGCACGCTCGGCGAGCTTATGCCCGGCATCGGTCAGCGCGAGCCGGCGCGAGGTGCGGTTGAATAGCCGGGCGCCGAGCCGCTCTTCGAGGCGCGTGACCGCCTTGGACACCGTCGCCTTGGACATCGCGAGCTCGCCCGCGGCACCCGCAAACGACCGTAATTCCACGACTTTTGCGAAAATCGCGAGCGCCTCGAAATCGGGGAGTTTTGCCATGGAACCGGTCCGATTGGGTGATTAATGGAAACAATGTGTTTCAACAGTTTCTATTTCTATACCACAAGCGGAGGCTTATCCAAGGGTCATCAGAAATTCAGGAATGGAGAAATCCAATGACCAAGAAGCTCTCAGGCAAGATTGCGCTCGTCACCGGTGGCTCGCGCGGTATCGGCGCGGCCTCTGCTCGCGCACTCGCCGATGAAGGTGCGGACGTCGCCATCAGCTATGTCGCGTCACCCGAAAAGGCCGAAGCGGTCGTCACTGAACTGAAGGCAAAGGGCGTCAGGGCCCGCGCCTTCAGGGCGGACCAGGCCTCGGCCAAGGACGTGACGCAGCTCGTCAACGACGTGGCGAAGGAGTTTGGCCATCTCGACATTCTCGTCAACAATGCTGGCGTTGCGAGCGGCGGTGCGATCGACGATGCGAATGCCGACACCGAGGCGCTGGCCCGCCAGGATGCGATCAACGTGCATGGCGTGATCGCGGCGATCCGCGCCGCCTCGCAGTTGATGGGTGAAGGCGGCCGCATCGTCACTGTTGGTTCGATGCTTGCCGACCGCGCCTCGTTCCCGGGCCTTGCCGACTACGTAGCCACCAAGGCGGCCGTCGTCGGCTACACCAAGGGCGCGGCGCGCGACCTCGGCCCGCGCGGCATCACCGTGAATGTGGTGCAGCCCGGCTCGATCGACACCGATATGAATCCGAAGGACGGCGGCGAGTTCGCCGAGACCCAGCGCAAGCAGCACGCGCTGCAGCGCTTCGGCCGCCCCGAGGAGGTGGCGGCCGGCGTCGTCTTCCTCGCAAGCCCGGAAGCCTCCTTCGTCACCGGCACCGTCCTCAACGTCGACGGCGGTTTCGGCGCCTAGGCGCCCCAATATCCCAATACAAGGAACTACGCAGATGATCGAACTCAGACCCTTCGCAAAGCTCGGCGGCGCCGATCACGGCTGGCTCAACGCCAAGCACCATTTCTCCTTCGCGAGTCACTACGACCCCAACAACATGGGTCACGGCGCCTTGCGGGTGTGGAACGACGACGAGATCGCGCCGAACACGGGCTTTCCCGCCCATCCCCACGCCAACATGGAAATCATCACCTATGTGCGCGAGGGCGCGATCACCCATCAGGACAGCCTCGGCAACGAGGGCCGCACTGAAGCGGGCGACGTGCAGGTGATGAGCGCCGGCAGCGGCATCCGACACTCCGAGTACAATCTCGAGCCGACCAAGACACGGATCTTCCAGATCTGGATCGAGCCGACCGCGCGCGGCGGACAACCGACCTGGGGCTCGAAGCCGTTTCCGAAAGGAGACCGCTCGGGCAACCTCGTCACGATCGCGAGCGGCTTCGAGGGTGACACGGACGCGCTGCCGATCCGCGCCGATGCGCGGGTGCTCGCCACCACGCTGAAAGCCGGCGAGAGCGCGGAATACGAACCGCAAAAGTCGCGGCACCTCTATCTTGTGCCCGCGGCGGGTTCAGTCGAGGTCAACGGCGTCCGCGTCAATGCTCGCGACGGCGCCGCGATCCGCGACGAGGACAGATTGAAGATCACGGCTCTGGAAGACACCGAGCTCGTGCTCGTCGACGCGGCGTAAGCGCCACTCACACGGAACACCTCAAATCACCTTTCAACGGAGACCATCATGACCAAAGTTCTCGTCCTCTATTACTCCGCCTATGGCCACATCGAAACAATGGCCAACGCCGTTGCCGAAGGCGCGCGCGAAGCCGGCGTCACTGTCGACATCAAGCGCGTGCCCGAACTCGTGCCGGCCGAGGTCGCCAAAGCGTCCTATTACAAGGTCGACCAGGCTGCACCCGTCGCCAAAATCGAAGACCTCGCCAATTACGACGCGATCATCGTCGGCACCGGCACCCGCTTCGGTCGCATGGCCTCGCAGATGGCGAACTTCCTCGACCAGGCCGGCGGGCTCTGGGCCAAGGGCGCGTTGCACGGCAAGGTCGGGGGCGCCTTCACGTCGAGCGCGACCCAGCACGGCGGCCAGGAGACGACGCTGTTCTCGATCATCACCAACCTCCTCCATTTCGGCATGGTCGTGGTCGGCATGAACTACGGCTTCGCCGGCCAGATGAAGCTCGACGAGGTCACCGGCGGCGCGCCCTACGGCGCCACCACGATCACCGGCGGCGACGGCAGCCGCCAGCCCAGCGCCAACGAACTCGCCGGCGCACGCTATCAGGGACGCCAGATCGCGGAGACCGCCAAGAAGCTACATGGCTAGGCTTCACGGCTGATGCGAGGGGGCGGCGTCAGCGCCTCCCCTTGCCCATGGCCCGCGCTGCAAGGGCGGCGAGCCTGGGGTGACGGCGCAGGCCCTGCGCGGCATGATCGCGCAACGCGAAGGGCTTGCCGCGCCAGGACAGCGCGACGCTGACATCGGTCAGCGGCACCGGCTCGGCGCCGAAGCGGCGCTTGTAGTCCTGGTTGCCGATGCTGAGGTCGAAACGGCGCACGCCTTCTGCATGCAGCGCTGCCATGGTGCGCTCGGTTACCAGCAGCCCCGGCGAGCAGCTCGACCATGAATTGCTGGCGTGGCTGATGCGCAGGAGAAAATAGGTCGCACCAAACCTGACGCCGAAGCGTGGTGGCGACGATGGCCTCGTCGCACACCAGCGCCGAGATGACGGCGTAACCGTCCGCGACACCCTGGCGGGCGATTTCGCGATAGAACTGCGCATGGGTTTCGTCGTTGAGGACGAAGCGCGAGCCGAGCTTTTGCATGCGCGCCTGCTGCTGGACATCCATCACGTCCAGTAGCTCGCGCGCACGCGCGACATCGGTGGCGACCTCGAATCGCGCGCCGCCATGACGGCTGAAGACGCGCCAGCAGCGCGGCATCTGCATGCGCTTGATCGAAGCCTGGTAGTCTTCATAATCGTCGCCGGTCAGCACGAGGTTGCCGTTGAGCGAGCAGGACCCGATCCGGCCAAGCGACGCCAGCGGATTCGGGTTGCCGCCGACATGGGCTGGCATCTTCTTCAGGCGCAGCAGATCGAATCGATCGGGCAATGCGCGCAATGCGTCGATCAGCGCCTTGCCGATCGCATCCGTTGCCGCCGCGTCCAACGCGGCATCGAGCGCCAGGATCGGCGCGTTGTTGTCGGAGACGCCGAAATCCGCGAATTCGACGATGCGGATGCCGCGCCTGAGGTGGCTGATCATCGGCACCACCGCAATGTCCCTGCCGGTCGCGGCATCGGAGATCAATGCAATCAGCGGTGCGAGGTCGTGGAACGCTTTGTACCAGGCGCCGAGCCAATAACCATGCTGAAACGCAGTGCGATGACCAGCGTTCAGGCGCGATGCGGCGTGCCGCCAGTCACGGACGAAATCGACCGCGATTCCCGACGTGCTGGACACAAGACCATTTGGTTGCTCGACGCTGAGGAACGTCATCCGCGGTGCTTACGATTACTGAATGTTTCCAGATAGATTGTGTTTTGTCGCAGACCACAAGCGACGTCACTGCTTATCGTTAAGCCAATGCCACTGCCGCGCCGGTGCGACAAGCTGTCAGGTTTCAGGTTCCTTTTGCGTCACACATTGGAACCTGGCCAGGAAGTGCAGGCCGGCCGCAGCAACAGCGAACATGAACCAGATCGGATTCTGCCGTTCGAGCAGGAAGGTCTCGGTCGCTCCGTAGTACAGGCCGAACAGCCACACGGTCAGGAACAGCTTTGCCAGCGCGCGACTACGATTGTGTGTCCGGGCCGACTGGAAATTGCCGAGCGGCGCGAGCACGAAGACGAGGATCACGAGCACGAGACCCGGCAGGCCGATGGTGACCGCGAGGTCGAGATAGCTGTTGTGACTGTGCGCCGCGGTCGTCGCCCATTCGGCGCCCTGGGCGGTCTGCCGTGCGGTGACGTCGTCCCAGAAGGCCGCATAGCCGTGGCCGGTGATCGGCTTTTCGGCGACGGCTGCGAGCGCGAACTCCCAGATGGCGGAGCGGCCGGTGAAGGTGGGGTCGAGCGGAAGCAGCCGCGTCATCGCCCCGAGCGTCGGGCTCAAAACACTGCCGACCGTCAGCAAATTCATCACGATCAGCGGCACGAAACAGATGATCCGCTTCAGCCACAAGCTTGGCGTGACGCAGACCAGCGACGCGAGCGCGTAGATCGCAAGGCATAGCACGGAGGACGTCTTGCCGCCGGTGAAGATCAGGAAGATTCCGGCCAGCGCGGCGATCGCCGGGCCCATCACGAACGATCCGACGGCGGACAGGTAAATGCCGACATAAACCAGGATGGTCATCACCGGCGAGGCGATGTTCTTGTGGCCAAAGCTGCCGCGCCAGTCGCCGGCCAGCTGCGGCTCCGTGACGTCGAGTGCGGTGTGGATCGAATATTGCGGCGCGAGGAAGACGCCGAGATAGCAGAGTGCGAGCAGGACGAGCGCGGCGCCACCGAGACACAGGTTGAAGCTGCGCTGCGTCGGCGGCAGCAACGGCAACAGCACGGCAAGCGACATCACGCTGGCCGCAAGCACGAAGCGCTGAATCGAAACGCCGCGGCTCTCGGAAAAGACGATGTTGATCAACAGCCAGCCGACCAGGCAGAGATGCAGCGGTGTCACCAGGGTCTTCAGCGCGGGCGCATCCGTTGCGGCGACGAACAGCACCGCGACCGCAGCCAACAGGCCCCAGGAGACATAGGTGAGCGCCATCCGTCCGCCGACGACGGTGATGACATCCTCGCTGCGCAGATCCGGAAACGGATCGAGCGTTACCAGCACAAGGAGCAGCGCCGCGACTGCGACGAGGCAACGCCCCGCCCGCACGGCGTTGACCCCCGCAAGCCCGTCGCGCAGGACGTAGCCGAACGATCGGGCCTCGACGTCAGTCATGTCAGCGACGCTGCGATCCATGGCTCAAGGCTGCTCGGGAGACTGGGGAAGCTCCAAGTCTTAGCCGATCCCTGTTAAGCATCCGTCAACCAGTACACCGGAGCTCTGCGGCACAGCCTGCTGCCGCATGATGCTCCGCGCGATCTCGTAATATTGCAGCGCGCGCTGTTCCAACGTGAGATTGTCGAGCACGAAGCCGCGCGGATCGAACGTATCAGCGGCGCACCCGGCCCAGAAATCGTCCCAACCCGCCTCGAACCCCGCGGCGTCGACGAACTTGGCGCCGCAACGATCGTCCCAATACGGCACCGACGACACAGGCGCGAACTGGACACGATGCGGATAATAATCGGCGTCCCGCCAGGGGCCACCGGGATCCCAGGCGAGCACCGGCACGCCGCAGGACAACGCCTGCTGATAAGCGATGCCCTGGCTCTCGTTCTGGCACAGGAAGATCATCGCACGCGAGCGCGCGAGCGCGGCCTGATAGTCCTCCTCCTTGTAACTGCCGTAACGCAGTTCCGTGAACGAGCGGCCCTCTCTGGTGAGCCGGGCGCGAACCGGCTCGATCAGCTCCGGAGCATAGCGCTCGCGGTCCCAGTGGACCTTGTCGTAGATCAGGACGTCGACGGTCTTTTGCGACGTCAGCGACGGCGCCCAGAGGTCCGTGTCGATACCGACCGGCCAGGCCTCCGTCTCGGGCCAATGCGGCCGGTACATGTCGGCGTACCACGGGCCGGGCACCACGACCTTCTTGACCGGCAGGCGCTTGAACAGGTCGGGATCGTCGAGCGGATGATTATGGGCGGCGACGCCGAGCAGGATCGGATTCTTCCACGCAAACTTGTCGAGCAGGAAGGTGCGACCGATGATGCAGGCGAGTTCGCCCGGATGCCGCGCGATGTAGCCATAATCGTTGACGCGATAGCGGATGCCGAGCCGATCGAGCCCCGCACGGAGATTGAGGAACACGCGGAGCTGCCCGCTCATACGCGGCTCGCCGAGCAGCATGCGGCGCGCCATGCGCCGCAGATGCCGGTCGCCGGAAAACCAGCGATCGTCCTTGTCCTCGTAGAAGAGGTTGAGAACCATGTCGTCGGGATCGTAGTCGAATGTCTTTGCGGGCACTGGGTCCATCCGCGGGAAGTTCGGTGCGCATTCTCGCATGGGACCGGCTGTCGCACTCTTCCAAATTTGCCACAGGCTTAATGCCGCCGGCTTAACGCTATTCTACAAAACCAGCGCCGCGCCGGCCTTCGCGGCAACGATTTCACCGGAATGCGAGTATCATTTGCGGCGCCCAAGGTTGCGATCAATCGCATTGCCAATGCGCAGACGCACCCTGGTTAACAGACCCTTAAAGGCGAGCCGTAGCTTGATTACCGCCGAAGAAATTCTCGAACTACCGGCCACATCACGCGTCGCTCCGGCGGCGCGCTTGCCGCTGCAAATCAGCTCCACTACATCGGTGTCCGTCGTCATTCCGGCCAAGAACGTCGCGGCCTATGTCGGCGAAACCCTCGCCAGCGCACTGGCGCAAGCCGAAATCACCGAAGTGATCGTCGTGGACGACGGTTCGACCGACGACACCACGGCCATCGTCCGTGCCATCCGTGACCCGCGGCTGCGCCTGTTGACCAACGACGCCGCCGGCGTATCGGCGGCGCGCAATCTCGGCGCGCGGCATGCGAGCGGCCAATGGCTGCTCTTCCTCGATGCCGACGATCGCCTGCGGCCCGGCGCGGTCGCCGCGCTGCTGGCGGCCGCGCGTGGTGCTCCGCGCGCGGTTCTCGTTTACGGTGACTACAACACGATCGACAGCGACGGACGGCAGATCGGTCGACGGGATCTGCTGAAAGGACGCCGCAAACCGTCCGGTGATGTGCTGGCGCGGCTCGCGGCCGGCAACTTCATCGTCAATGGCGGCATCGCGCTCGCGCGTGCGGAGGCGTTTCGCGCCATCGGCGGCTTCGACGTCTCACTCAGATATTGCGAGGACTGGCACTGCTGGTGCCGTCTTGCCGCGATCGGTGAATTCGAGTTTGCGCCAAACCTTCTGCTCGACTACCGCCTGCACACGGCCAACACCATGAATGCGGCGGCGCGGACGCCGCAGGATTTCTTCCCGGCCATCGCGCGGGTGTTCGACGACGGGCTGATCATGGCGCGACTGCCCGCGAGCATGGCAGCCGGGCTGCGCCAGGCCGCCGAGGTTCATCTCGTCACATATTCGGCGATGCAAGCGGTCCGCTTCGGCAGATATCGCCAGGCCTTCGCCTATCTCGGGATGGTCGGCCGCCGCTCGCTCAAATCGCTGCCACGCGCCGCGGTCAGGGTCGCCCTCGCCTGCTTCGGCATCTAATCCCTCGCTCCGGCGTCAGGATACGATCTTCGAGGCTTCATAGGGCTTCGGCTCGATGCCGAACGCTGCAAGCATGGAGCCGAGCGCGACCAGCGCGGGATGCATCGCGACGACGGGCTTTGATGTCACGAGCAGGCGAGCGGATCGGACCAGCGACAGCGGCAACCTCCCGAGCATCTGCGCAAACACCCGCGCCCGCGCTCCCGCGCCCTGCGCGGCGTTCGACTGCACACGATAATTGATTGCACCGATACGCAGACCACGCTTGGCGATCCAGCCGAGGCTGGTGCGGTTTTGCGGCACCGTCTCGGTGATGACTGCCTCCGCAGTCCAGTGGAACGTCATGCCGGCATCGCGGCATCGCACGAAGAAATCGCAATCGCCGCCGCCGAGGAAGTTGAAGCGCAGGTCGAAGGCGGGACGGTCGAACCGCTCGAACGCCGCGCGCGTGATCAGGCAATTGCCGCAGCCATAGATCAGCGGCACCGCGCCGCTGTAATCATAGGCGGGGCAGAAGGCGGGATGGCGCGAAAGCCAGGGCTTGCTGTCGTCTTCGAAGACCGGCAGCACCGGCCCGCCGACAACATCGGCGCCGGTCGCATCCGCGGTGCGAACCATCAGCTCGAGCCAGTCGGGCGAAGCGATCTCGTCGTCGTCGATCATCAGGAAGCGGGTCGCGGCGGGAAACAGCGCCTGCGCCGTCTCGAACGCGGCGTTGATCGCCTGGACGTTGCCTTGCCGTTTTTCGACCAGGCAGACGCCCTGGAGCCTTCCGCCGGCGAGATACTCCGCGGCCACCGGTGCGCTTTCGCGCCGTACCGCGTCGTTCTCGACCATGACGACGGCGAAGGAGCGCGGGGTACGCTGGCTGACGAGCGAGTCCAGCGTCAGCCGCAGATGCTGCGGACGGCGGAAGCAGGGGATGCAGACGACGATGCCGACCGACAGGTCGATAATTCGGGAGCTCGCCGCGATCTCCCGGTTGGGATCGCGCACGGCATCCGGGATACGCGCGGCGGACAAGTCTGTCGGGATCAATGTCATGACGTTCTAGATGTCCGATATAGATTGAAAAAGCCCTGCTTCGATCCCGCGGATCGGCGCCGTTTCGCAACGGCACAGCGCCGCGGCACAGATCCGCCCCAGAATGAACGGCTGGCGTGGGGCTCGCGACGGCGCAAATCTCCGGCCGTCACGGTGCAATACCATTCGCTTAACCGCCATCGCGTGTTTCTGCTGCAGAACCTTGCGCACGTGATAGTGCAATTCGCGGTCCATCGCGCGGGCGGCGGCCCGACATGGATGATGCCGTAGTTAACGCCCGTGCGCGTTAACTCGACCGTAAGCACCAAGACCGGTGAAGCTGCGCGGCATCAGATTTGCTCTTCGGGCATGCGAGATTTTTCCTGTAAATTTAAGTCGAACAAGCGCGGTCAGAAAATATGAACAAGCCAGCCACGATCGATTTCGCGACAGCCACGGCGGTCCAAATTCCCGCGGCCATTGCACCCCCTCAGGCGCTGCACGATCTCGTCCCCGGAGAAGCGCGCGACAGCCTGCTCGCCGTCCACGATGTACTGCGCCGCATATTGCCGCAGGGCCAGCTCGCCACCTACGAAGCCGGCGGCGGCTCGTGCAGCGTTCTGCCACCGGAATTGCTGAGCCGCAGCAAAGTCACCGTCGTCGACATTGACGAGGACCAGGTCCGCAACAACAGCTACGCGGACGAAGCGATCCTCGGCGACGTCCAGACCTACCGCTTCGGGCGCGAAACCTTCGATCTGGTGATCTGCTACAACGTGATCGAGCATCTGCCCCATGTCGATGCCGCGCTCCTTAATTTCCGCGATGCGCTCAAGCGCGGTGGGATGATCCTGATCGGCGCGCCCAATCCGCGCTCGCTGTCCGGCGTCGTCACCAAATACTCGCCGCACTGGTTCCACGTCTGGTTCTACCGGCACATCCGCGGCATCAAGGATGCCGGCCTGCCGGGCGAGCCGCCGTTCCCGACTTTCTTCCATCCCCTGGTGACGCTGCCGAGGCTCGAAGCGTTCGCGGTCGCCAATGGCCTTGAGATGGTCTACCGCCGTGAGGTCGAGAGCCCGCGCTATCCCGAGATGCGCCGGAGCAAGCCGCTGTTCGCAACCCTGGTGGACGCCGGCGCCGCCGTGCTGAACGCCGTGCTTCCGCGCGGGACCGACGTCCGCCGCGGCGACTATCACGTCATCCTGCGGAAAAATTGACGGCCATGGTGAGCGCGCGGCCGATCGCACGACGAGCGAAGCCTCGTGGCCACGCCGCACGCGGTAACGAACCGTTAATCTCTGAAGGACCCCGCCGTCGCACGCGTAGCAGCGACTCGTCGAAGAGTGGCATGCGTTTAAACGCTTTGTTTGCCATTTCGGTGAATAGTCCCTCAATGAGTATGGTTAATTTTTCCTGTTGCGTTGATTGGGCACCTATATCTCAGGTGCGTTGCGTAGAGCGAAGAGTAACCCCTCAGCACGCGACAGTTGGAATGAAAGCTGGGGATCATGCTTGACTATAACCAGCCGATAGACCCGGCCAGACCAGAGGTCCCGCAACAGCGGCCTCAGGCCGGCTTCAACGTGCTGGAGCTTGTCAATTTACTCTGGCGGCGGAAGATCGCGATTGCTGCTGCAGCCCTGCTCGGCGCGACCCTTGCCGTCACCGTGGGCAAGAGCCTGACGCCCCGCTACACCGCCACCGCCCAGCTCTATGTCGACCCGCGCGAGCTCCAGCTCGTCGATCGTGAGCTCACGCCCCGCGCGCAGGACGTCTCCGGCATGGCGATGGTGATCGAGAGCCAGGCGCGCCTGATCACCTCCAACAGCGTGCTGCTGAAAGTCATCCAGCAGACCGATCTGGACAAGGACCCCGAATTCGGCGGCGGCGGTGACGGCAAGAGCCTGATCTCGTCGCTGCTCGGCCTGATCGGCCTTCAGCCCGGCGCGCCCTCGACCGCGGAGAAGAAGGAAGTGCAGCTAGCGGCCCTCGAGGCGCTGAACCGGCACATCACGATCCGCAAGACCGAGAAGAGTTTCATCGTCGACATCGAGGTCTGGTCGATCGATCCGGCGAAAGCAGCGATGCTCGCCAACGCGCTGACCAGCACCTACCTGACGGAATCCCGCAACTCGCAGGCTTCGGCAGCGCGGCGCGCCACCAACGATCTCTCCGGCCGCCTGAAGGAGTTGCGCGAGCGGCTGCGCAACGCCGAGACCGGGCTTGCGACTTACAAGGCCCAGAACAATTTCGTCGGCACCCAGGACGCCCTGATCAGCGACCAGCAGCTCTCCGCCAGCAACCAGCGGCTTTCCGCCGCCCGCGCAGCGACGATGGATGCGCAGGCGCGTCTCGACCAGATCGAGGCGAGCCGGCGCACGACAGCGGATGCGGGGGCGAATTCCGAGGCGCTGCAATCGCCGACCATCGCGAACCTGCGCGCACAATACGCCGACGCGCGCAAGAAATATGCGGAGCAGACCGGCGAGCTCGGCCCCCGTCATCCGGCGCTGCGCCAGACCGAGAAGCAGGTCGAGGATCTCAAGCGCACCATCAACGAAGAGATCGACCGCTTCGCCCAGTCCGCCAAGAACGATTTGACGCGCGCCCGCGACTTTGAAGCCTCGCTCAGCCGGGCGCTGGAGGCGCAGAAGCGGCAGAGCGTCCAGCTCAGCCAGGCCGCCGTGCGTTTGCGCGAGCTCGAGCGCGAAGTCGATGCCAGCCGCGACGTCTATCAATCCTTCCTCAAGCGCTCGCGCGAGACCGAGGAGCAGGAGACGCTGAACACTTCGGCGGCCCGCGTCATCGGCGAAGCGACGGTGCCGCAGCGGCGCTCGTTCCCACCGGCGATGAGCCTGTTCGCCATGATCGGCTTCGTCTTCGGCGCGATCGCTGCATCGAGCTGGTTCGTCGCGGCCGAACTGTTGCTCGCCGGTGCGTCCGTGCCGGCACCCGCGCCGGCCCGTCCCCATCGTGCTCCGGTGCCGCAAGCTCCCCGAGTTCCAGAGCCTTTGCGGGCTCAGGAGACTGCACGACCTCAGCAGGTTTCGCGGACCCCGGAAGTCGCGCAGGCTCTCCCGGAGCTTGCCGCACCACCGCTGCAACCATCGATGGCTGAAAAGCCCTTGATCGAAAAGCCGCTGATCGCCCGCCTCCAGGAGGCCGACGTCATCCACACGCTCGGCGCCATTCTCGCCACCGGCAGCGGCGTCGACCTCACCCGTCTGGGCTGGCCGACGCTGCGCCCGGGTTTTCCGCTTACGACGCTGCTCAACGCCTGGCGCGACATGCGCGCCGCGGTAGCACGCCGTACGGACGGCAAGGCGATGCCGGTCATCGCGCTCGTCGGTGCCAGTGAGACCACCGGGCGCAGCGTAACCGCGCTGAACTTCGCGCTCGCGGCGGCGCGCGACGGCGCTCGCGTGCTGATGATCGATGCCGACCATCAGGCACACTCGCTCTCGAACAAGGTCAACCGTGCCGGCAAGAGCGAGCCGAGCAAGCTCGGCTGGCTTTCGATCGGCAGCAAGGCCGCCCGCGAGATCAAGACACTCAACGGCATCTCGGTATTGCCGGCCGCCGAAAGCGACGCCGGCAAGGCCACTGACGCCATCCGCAAGGCCATCGAGCAGGCGCGCTCCGCCGGCGGCTATGACCTCGTGATCCTCGACGGCCCCGCGGCGCCACTCACGGCCGCCAGCCGCAAACTGCTCGATGATGCCGACGCGCTGGTGGCGGTGCTGCCGACCAGCCTCGACATCAACGATGGCCTCGAAGAGATCTTGAACACGCTCGGCCGCGCGGAGCGCAAGCTCGTCGGCGTCGTGCTCGACGAGCTCACCCCTGCAACCCAAGCGCGCCAGCAAGGCAGACAATATGCTTGAGCGTCGCATCAATCTGGAGGGCCGGGCCGCAACCGCCGACGTGCCGCGGATCACGGTCGGCGGCCTTCGCATGGCCGCACTCGACCTGGAAGCGACCGCCGATTTCATGATCGAGGCAACCGATCCGCGTCATCGCATCGGCCGCCCGCTGTTCCTGACTTCGGCCAATGGCGAGGTGCTGGCGCGGTGTTCGACAGAGCCGCAGACCGAGCGCCTGTTCCGTGCCGCCGACCTGATCAACGCCGACGGCCAGCCGCTGGTGGCGGCCTCAAAACTGCAATCCTGGTTTCCGCTGCCCGAGCGCGTCGCGACCACCGACCTGTTCCACGTCGTCGCGCGCAAGGCGGAAGCGCTGGGCCGCACCTTCTACATGTTCGGTGCCAGCGAGGCCGAGAACGCCGCAGCGGTCGAGAATGTTCGTCGCCTGTATCCGGACCTCAAGATCGTCGGACACAGCCACGGCTATCTCCGGGGCGAGGCGCTGCGCGCGAAGGTCGAGGAGATCAACGCGCTCGCGCCGGACTATCTGTGGGTCGCGTTCGGCGTACCCAACGAGCAGGCATTCGTTGAGGAATTCACCCCGCATCTCACCAATGTCGGCGTCATCAAGACATCCGGCGGCTTGTTCAACTTCTTGTCGGGCAGCCGGTCGCGCGCCCCGCAATGGATGCAGAAGATCGGACTCGAATGGGTCTGGCGCACCTTGCTGGAGCCGCGACGCCTGTTCTGGCGCTATTTGACCACCAATCCCCGCGCGATCTATCTTCTCTTCAGCCGCAAACGGCCCTTCAATCGCTGAGAAACGTCGAGATGGCCGAGCGACGGACTGTCCGTCGGCCTGCTTTCAGGCGCGACCCGAGGGAGCACGGAACGAATGCATCAGGCCGCAAGCCTGCAATTCGAGCGCGTGATGGATGAACTCGTCCTCTGGCATGCCGTGCCGGAGGACGAACGATCGCCGGCGCCGGCCTGGTGGTGGGGTCCGGCAATGGCGTTGTTCGACGCGCACGAGCCGATGCCACACGCGTGGTGTTCTGAACTCGGTCTGAGCCACAACTCGAGCTTTGCCGAAGGCGCCCATGCCCTGCTCGCCCTGTTCGCCAAACAGACCTCGCTGACCTGGCCGGATGATTTTCCGCGCAAGGCGGAAATCAAGGAAGACGACGTCCGCGAGCTGCACCCGCAGCCGTTAGACGACAGCTCGTTTCAACCGTAGCGCAGCGGCTTCGGTGGCGGCCTGGTCCGGCTCCGGCTGGAGCGGCGGTGCGACAGCCAGCTCAATCGGTCGCAGCAACTCCGCCATCTGGCGCGCCGGCAACGGCTTGGCGATCAGGAAGCCCTGCATTTCGTCGCAGCCATGGGCGCGCAAGAAAGCTTCCTGTTCGACGTTCTCGACGCCTTCCGCGACGACGGTCATGCCGAGCGCCTTGCCCATGCTGATGATCGCCTGTGCGATCGCCTGGTCTTCCGAATCCTGCGGCAGGTCCCGCACGAAGGAGCGGTCGATCTTGATGGTGTCGATCGGAAAATGCTTCATCAGCGACATCGACGAATAGCCGGTGCCGAAATCGTCGATGGCGAGGCGAATGCCGCGACTCTGGATGGCGTCGAGCACCTTCAGCGCGCGCCCGACATTACGCATCATCATGCTCTCGGTGACTTCCAACTGGAGCAGCACCGGCGACATGCCGCTGGCGGCCAGCGCCTCGTCGACGTCCTGCAACAGATGTTCGTCGACAAACTGACGCGGCGACAGGTTGACTGCCATAGACACCGGCAACAACCCGCGGCGCTGCCAAGCCATGGCCTGCGCGCAGGCCTCCCTTACCACCCAGCGGCCGATCGGCACGATCAGCCCGGTCTCTTCCGCAAGCGGAATGAACTGCGCCGGCGAGATGCTGCCGAGATCAGGATGTGTCCAGCGCAGCAGCGCTTCCACGCCGGTGATCTGGCCGGGTCTCCATGTCCACCTTGGGCTGGTAGTTCAGCGAAAACTGTTCGCGCTCCAGCGCGCGGCGCAACGCGCTTTCCAGCGACAGCCGTTCTATCGACTGGGTCTTCACTTCCTTGGAGAAGAAGCGGTAGCCGTTCTTGCCGTCTTCCTTGGCGAGATACATCGCCATATCGGCGTTCTTGGTCAGCGTCTGCACGTCGGCGCCATTGGCCGGATACATCGCGATGCCGATCGAGGCCGTGGTGTGGCACTCGTGCCCGGCCAACTCCATGGGCTCGGCGAGCGCCTTCAGCAGCCCGGCCGCGATGCGCTGGACGTCGTCGATCTCACCGCACTGGTCGAGAATCACCACGAACTCGTCGCCGCCGAGCCGCGCCACGACGTCGCTTGCCCGCAGCGCACCGCGCAGCCGGTTCGCCACTTCGAGCAGGAGCAGGTCGCCGGCCTCGTGTCCCAGTGAATCGTTGATGACCTTGAAGCGGTCGAGGTCGATGAAAAGCACCGCGAAGCGGTGATCGTGGCGCTGCGCCGCGTCGATTGCCTCCCGCAGCAGCCCGTTGAACGTCTCGCGGTTCGGCAGGTCGGTCAGGCTGTCGTGAGAGGCGAGGTACTCGATCCGCTCGTCCGCCTCGTCCTTCTCGTCCGCGCGATCGAAATTCTCCATCGCGAAGGAAACGTTGTCGGCGAGGCGCTGCAACAGCTCGACGAACTCGACCGTGAAGGTACCCGGTTCGGTCGACATGTAGATCATGACACCGACGGCCTGATCGTGCACGACGAGCGGAAACGCCGCGCCAGACCGCGCGCCATCGTTGCGGACGATAGCGTGGAAGACGCGGACGCGGTCGTCGTTCAGATAGTCGTTGCTGATGCAGGGCTGGCGGGTGCGGAACGCCGTGCCGCTCATTCCGCGCCCCTCGGGTCGCTCGGGGTCGACGGAGAGACGGACGTTGCGCGTGGTGTCGGCGGACGGCCCGGCCGCCGACACGATCTCGAGCTGGTCGCTGCCTGCCCTGGCCAGCGCAATCGTGGTCGAGGTGAACTTGGCGCCGTTCGACGCTGCCAGGCAAACGAGGTCGAACAGCTCGGCCCGCGACTTCGCCCGCATGATCGCTTCGTTAGTCGCGCTCAGCGCCGCGAACATGCGCGTCAGGCGCTCCTTCTGCGCCTCGGTGCGGGCCTTTTCCTCGGCGCGCTCGAAATTGTCGAGCGCAAACGACACGTTCTCGGCAAGCCGTCCCAGCAGCTGGATGAGATCCGGCGTGAACGTGCCTTCGTCCGGCGAGAGGAACAGCAGCACGCCGATCGCCGTACAGCCATTGCTGAGCAACGGGAAGCAGGCGCCCGATCGTGCCCTGGATGCGAGCGATCTGATGCCAATGGGCCGTGCGGATGTCGGTAAGAAGCTCGTTGGCGACGCAAGGGGCGCGCGTGCGAAACGTCGTGCCGGCCAGCCCCCGGCCTTCCGGATCGCCAGCCGACGTCGAGAACCGCCATTGCTTGACCTGATAGCAGCTCTCGCCCTTGGTCATGGCAATGTCGAGGTAGTGCCCGGTGTCGTCCACGAGTGCGATGGTCGCGGAGGAGAAGGTGCCGCCGAGCACCGCCGCCTCGCAGACCACCTCGAACAGTTCGGCGCGGGTCTTCACCCGCATGATCGCTTCGTTGGTCGCGGTCAGCGCCTCGAGCATGCCGCGCAGACGGTTGCGCTGCATATCGGCCTTGGCCTTCTCGTCGGCCCGGTCGAAATTCTCCAGCGCGAAGGCGACATTGGCCTGGAGCTTGCGCAGCAGCTCGATGAATTCGCCCGTGAAGGTGTCGCGCTCGGGAGAGTTGAACAGGAACACGCCTTCGACCTGGTCGCCGTTGAAGAGCGGCAACGCCGCGGAGGACGCGATCCCGTTGCGGCGGGCGCTGGCCTGCCACGGCGCAATGCGGTCGTCGGCGAGCACGTCGTTGCTGACGGCGGGCTGGCGCGTGCGGAATGAGGTGCCGGTCAGCCCGCGGCCTTCGGGCACATCGTCGCAGGTCGAGAATTTGAAGTTGCGAACCTGATCCGCGTTCGGTCCGTAGCAGGAGACGACACGCAGCAGTTCGGCGTGACGATCGGCGAGCGCAATGGTGACCGAAGTGAACTTGGCTCCCTTCGCCGTCGCCTCGCAGACAAGGTCGAACAGCTCGGAGCGCGACCGCGCGCGCAAGATCGCCTCGTTGGTGGCGCTGAGCGCCGCATACATGCGTGCCAGGCGCTCTTCTTCTCTGGCGATCTTGGCTTTTTCAGCCTCGCGCCCGAAATTCTCGAGCGCGAACGAGACGTTCTCAGCCATCCGCAAGAGGAGCGCGACGATCTCGTCGTCCTTGGCCGAGGATCGGCTGATGAAGAACAAGAGCACGCCGACACTTTCACCGTGCCTGATCAGCGGCGCGACCACGCAGGCAGCAACGCCGGTGTTGACGTTGGCGCGCTCCCACGAGTGCCCCTGGTGCGGCGAGCGAGATCGTCCTCGACGATCGGCTTTTGCGTCCGGAACACCTCGCCGGATATGCCCTTGCCGTAGGGATTTTCCGGAGCGATCGAATAGCGTGCCTGGGTGACCAGCTCGAGGTTCTGCCCAGTGGAGGCGACCGGCTTCATCCAGTGAGAATCCGGCTCGCGAAGCAACACGATAGTCGCCAGCGATTCGCCGCTGTGCACGGAGGCGTCGCACACGAGCTGATACAGCTCCTGCTCGCTCTTGGCGCGCAGGATGGCCTCGTTGGTTGCGCTGATCGCGCCGTACATGCGGTTGAGCCGGCGCATCGCCCGCACGCCGGTCTGCCGTGCAGTCTCGCGCGCGAAATTGTCCAGAGCATAGGAAATGTTGGCCGACATGCGCTCGAACAGCGATACCATCTGATCGCTTAGCGAACCGGCCTCACTGCGGGTCACGAGCAGCACGCCGACGCTCTTGCCGCTGCACAGAAGCGGCAACGCCGCCGCGGCGCCGACATGCGCGTTAAAACGCGCCCTCGCGCCACGCGAGCGAGCGCGGGTCGTTCAGAAAATCGTTGCTGATGCAGAGCTTCCGGCTGCGGAAGGCCTCCCCGCTGACGCCCGATCCCTCGGCACTTCCGGCTTCCGTGGTGATCTCGATTGCGCTCAACCGCGCGACGTCGTCGCCGCGACCGGCGGCAAAGCGCAGCAGACGGCCGTCCGAATCCACGAGGAACACGGCGACCGCCATGAAGTCCCCGCTCGAAAACCCGGCGTCGCAGACCTTCTGGTACAGCTCGTCCGGCGATTTCGCGTAGAGGATCGCTTCATTTATGGCGCTCAACGCCGCAAAGGTGCGCGCGAGTGTCGTCGTCACGATCTCAACTCCCCGGGCATTTCTGCCTTTTTTTCCCGGGTGACGTTATGACCGGCGATCGCCTAAGTGGTCGTTATTGCGCGCAGCAAACCCTCGATCAAAGTGAACGAGCTGCGAACAACCGGCGGAAAACTGTCGAAAATGCCGCCGCACGGGACGAATCTTCAACCAAAGGCGCGTGCTCTCTACGAATTTGCAGCCCTGTATTGGTTTACGGGAGATTGATATCGCTCGCGCGCTTTGAGACGATGGCTCTCAGCAACCGCCCACCAAGGGCGATGACCGAGGAAACGCGATGCCCATCGTCAAGGCCGACCGCCTCACGCGCGTCAGCGCCGCGCTGCTTCGTGCCGCCGGAGCTTCCGAGGAAGAGGCTGACGCGGTCGCGATCGGCTGCGTCAACGCCAATCTCGCCGGCCATGATTCCCACGGCGTGATCGCTGTTCCCACCTACATCGACCGTATCAAGGCTGGCCACATCGTGCCCGGCGCCAAATGGAGCATCGTCCGGGAATCGCCGACGACGACCGTGATCGACGGCCATTGGGGTTTCGGCTTCCACGTCAACGCCAAGGCGATGGCCCTGACGATCGAGAAGGCGAAGACGGCGAATGTCGCCGCTTGCACCGTGTTCCGGCAAAGCCATGTCGGGCCGCCTCGCCGCCTATCCGCTGATGGCGATGCGCGAAGGCATGATCGGGATCGCAACGGCAGATTCCGGCCGCTCGCCGAAACACGTGGCGCCGTTCGGCGGCAAGGAGGCACGGCTTGGCACCAATCCGATCTCGATCGCGGTGCCGTCCGATCTCGATGCGCCCTTCTACCTGGACATGGCGACCTCTGCGGTCGCGGCCGGCAAGATCCAGCTCGCGGTCGCCCGCGGCGAGGAGATTCCGACGGGATGGATCATCGATGCCGAAGGACGACACACCACCGATCCGACCCAATACCGCAAGGGCGGCGCCCTGCTGCCGCTCGGCGGCACCGAGGGCTACAAGGGCAGCGGCCTCGCCGCCATGGTCGAGGTCCTTTGTGGCCTGCTCACCGGCCTCGGCTTCGGCGTCGAGCCGACGGGACGGCACAATGACGGCTGCTTCATGGCGGTGTTCAACGTCGCAGCGTTCCGCCCGCTGAAGGCGTTCAAACGTGAGGTCGCGGATTTCGCGCGATACCTGAAATCGACTCCGCCGTTCGAGGGCAGCAAGGGCGTCTACTATCCCGGTGAGATCGAAGGCGTGCGCGAGCAGCAGCGCCTGCGCGACGGCATCGAGATCGAGGATGCGACCTGGGAAAAACTGCGGGCGCTGGCGCGCGAATACAGACTCGATACGGTCCTCGATCTGGCCTGACGGTATTTTGGAGAACAGCAGCATGACGCGGCAGATGGTACTGGTCGGCTTCCTCCAGGCGCAAAACTGCACGAATCTGCCGAGCTCGTGGCGACATCCGGACTCGCGCGACGATTCGATGTCGGCGGACTATTATCAAGAGATCGCCAGGGTCCTCGAAGCCGGCAAGTTCCACATGGCGTTCTTCGACGATCGCCTGGCGATGCCGGACCGCTACGGCAACGATCACGCCCACACCGTCGAATACGGCATCCGCTGCGTGAAGATGGACCCGCTGATCGTGCTGACCACGATGGGTTTGGTTACAGAGAAGCTCGGCTTGGGGGCGACCGGCTCGACGACTTATTTCGAACCTTTCGACATCGCCCGCCGCTTCGCAACGCTCGACCTGATGTCCGGTGGACGCGCCGGCTGGAACGTCGTCACCTCGCTCAACGACGGCGAGGCACACAATATGGGGCGCGCCTCTCATCCCGAACATGATTCGCGGTACGACAAGGCCGACGAGTTCATGGAGGTGGTGCTCGGCCATTGGGATACCTGGGAAGACGGCGCGCTCATCATGGACAAAAAGAGCGGCCGCTTTGCCGATCCGGCCAAAGTAAAGCGGCTCGATCACAGGGGACCGGCGTTCAAGTCCCGCGGTCCGTTCACCGTGCCACGTTCGGACCAGGGCCATCCCGTGATCATCCAGGCCGGCGCGTCCGGCCGCGGCCAGCGCTTTGCAGGACGATGGGGTGAGGTGATCTTCACCGCCGCGCGCAACCTCACCGCTGCCAAGGAAGGCTATGCGGCGGTGCGCGTAACGAGGCCGCGAAAGCCGGCCGCGATCCGGAAGCGATGTTCCTCTGCAACCTGACGACGCCGGTCTGCGCCGCGACCAAAGCCGAGGCCGAAGACAAGATGGCGCTGATCAACAAGCTGCCGCTGCAGATCGACGCGCTGTCGCTGCTGGCCGAAGCGCTCAACTACGATTTCGCCTCCAAGGATTTCGACGATCCGCTGACGACGGAAGAGCTGAAAAGCATGCAGGGCATTCTGGGCATCCGCGACGGCGTGCTCAAGAACTCTGGAAAGAGCAATCCGAGCGCGCGCGACTTCGTCACCTTTTCCGGCCGCGGTCAGGTCCAGGATGCGATGGTCGGCGGTCCCAAGGAGATCGCGGACAAGCTCGAAGAGATGTTCGTCGAGCGCGGCTGCGACGGGTTTGTCATCGCCGCCACCTATGTGCCCGGGTCCTATGCCGACTTCGTGCAACATATCGTACCGGAATTGCAGCGGCGCGGCTTATTCCAGAAGGAGTATCGCGGCAAGACGCTGCGGGAAAATCTCGGGCTCAAGCGGCAGGCTGCCGGCGCCTGGAAAATGCAGCCGCGCCATGCCGCGGAATAGCAACGGAGACACGGCATGCGCTGGCTGAAATTCACCGCCTCGGACAAGGCTTCATGGGGAATCGTCGAGGGCGACCAGGTGATCGCGGTCACCGGCGATCCCTTTGGCGAATGGCAGCGCACCTCGCGCACGCATCCGCTGTCGCAGGTCAAGATCGAGCTGCCGCTGATCCCGCGCACGTTTTACTGCGTCGGCCTGAACTACCTGAAACACCTGAAAGAGGCCGCCGACAAGCGCGGCGAGGTGCCGGCCGTGCCTGATCGGCCCGAGATCGGCTATCGCGCACAGAACGCGCTGATCGCCCATGACGAGGAGGTCGTGATCCCGTCTTTTGCGACGGACAAGATCCACTATGAAGGCGAGCTCGTCGTCGTCATCGGCAAGAAGGTGAAGCATCTCACCAAACAGAACGCGATGGATTGCGTGTTCGGCTATACCATCGGCAACGACGTCAGCGAGCGGAGCTGGCAGAAGGCCGACCGCAGCCTGTGGCGGTCGAAGAACGCCGACACGTTCAAGCCGATGGGCCCATGGATCGAAACCGAGGCCGATCTTGCGAAAATGGAAACCGTCGTCCGGGTCAATGGCAAGGAGACCAACCGCTTCCACACCAACGACATGATCTTCGGCGTGGTGGCGTTCCTGGTGGAGCTGACGAAATACTTCACACTGTGGCCCGGCGATGTGATCTGGATGGGTACCGACGGTGCGTCGCCGGACATCAAGCACGGCGATGTCGTGGAGATCGACATCACCGGTGTCGGGACGCTGCGGAACAGGTTCGTGCGGGAGGAGCGGTAGGCTGCTTGCGTGGTGGGGCACGGCGCAGGAACACTTTTGCGCACCCTACGCAGCTCGATCAAAACAGCAGCGTCAGTTCGTTAAATCCGGACTCGGATCAGCTCGTGGCTCCTGAGCGGCCCTTCACATGATCGATAAAGGCCCGCAACTTCGGCATGATTTGTCGATGGCCGGGATAGTAGAGGAACACCCCCGGCGTCATCGGCGCGAATTGCTCCAGCACGTGGACGAGTTTTCCCGTCGTCATGGCACCGGCGGCGAGCGGTGCGGGCACTTGCGCAAGACCTACACCCTCGACGGCAGCGCCGAGCATCGTGGGAAAGTCGTTGGCGATGAAGGGTCCCGAAACGGCGATCTCGATCGAACGCCCGTTGTCGTTGAGCGACCATGATGCAAGCGCACCGTTCGATCGTCGCAATCTCAGGCACGCGTGCTCACGCAGATTGTCCGGGCGCTCGGGCCAGCCGCGGCGGTCGAGGTAAGCTGGGCTGCCCACGATGATGAGCGGCAGCGGCTTCGTCAGCCGCACCGCGATCATGTCAGGGGTGATGAACTGGCCCATCCTGATGCCGGCGTCAAAACCTCCGGCAGCGAGGTCGACCAGCTCTTCGCTCGCAGCAAGCTCCACCTCAATCTCGGGAAACGCCCGGCAGAACGACGCGACCACCGGCTCCAGCAGGATCGGCACGACCGAGCGCGGTACGGTGAGACGCAGGAGACCGGCTGGCCGCTGTCCGAGCTCACGCGCCGCCCCGCTTGCTGCGATGAGCTCTTCGAAGGCTGGTCTTGCGCGAGCAAAGAACCTTTCGCCGGCTTCGGTCAGACCGACGCTGCGGGTCGTGCGGATGAAGAGCGCCGCGCCCACGCGCGCCTCGAGCGCTCGTACCGCCTGACTGATGGCCGATGGCGTGACCCCGAGTTCAGCGGCCGCCCGGCGGAAACTGCGGTGCTGGGCGACACTCAGGAACGCCTCCACGCCGTCGAGTGCACCGTGCCTGACTGTGAAGTTCTGCTTCATAACCCGTCAACATTATCGCGAATAGTCGCCGGTGCAAAGCAGACTTACATCCAGCCTGCAAGCAGCACCGCTGCATGCGCTGACACTCGCGACACCACGGCGACCGCCGTGATCGGAGAAATGAGACCAATGAAAGCAATCCGTCACGCCGTCTTGGCATTCACCCTCACATTGATAGGTGCGACTTCCATGGCCGATACATCCCCTGCCCAAGCGCAAGCCGCATCGCCCACAACCGGGGTCATGGTCATCCTGTCCGTCAAGCCAGGCGTCACACGCGAACAGGTCATAGCCGTCATGCCCGATGAAATCAGGCAGACCGTACAGCTCTATCTCAATGGAAAGGTTCGTGAATGGTATTCGCGGTCCGACGGGCGCGGAGCCGTCTTCCTGCTGGATGTCAAGGATGTCATCGAAGGGCACGCCATCATGGACGGCCTGCCGCTCGCCAAGCAGGATCTCATCGATCACGAATACATTGCAGTCGGTCCGCTGATGCCGCTCCGCCTGCTCATGACCAAACCCTGAGCGCGCGTCGACGCCGGATCGAAACGACCGGCTTCGACTCACTCGACCGGACGGACAATCACAAGGACATCCGAACGTGCCACCGAGCTTTAACCTTCCGTTCGTTCTCAGCGTCGCCGGGGCTTTCCTGACAAGCTCGGTGGTGGCCGCCATCTATGTTTGGCCGGCGCTCCGCGCCATGACGCGCCATGACGCCCTGAGACTTCTCGCTGCGTTCCATGCGTTCAGGTTCTTGGGGATGAACTTCATGGTTGCCGGATTCGTCTCTTCGGAGTTGAGCCCGGATTTCGCCAGCGAGGTCGGATGGGGAGATCTCATCGCCGCCACGCTCGCGCTCATGTCGATGGCAGCGCTGTCCTGGCGATGGTCGATCGCCGTTCCGATGGTCTGGATATTTAACGTCTGGGGCACGCTGGACCTTTTAAATGCGTACTACATGGGCGTAACCAAAATCCAGAATCCGGGCCTGTTCGGCGCCGGGATTTATATCCCGGCCCTCTACGTGCCGCTGCTGCTCGTCAGCCATGTTCTCGTCTTCATGCTTCTCTTGAGGGCCGGATCAGCGGAAGAAAGCACCGTGACGCAGCGGGAGGAACGCCGATGAACGCCGATGCTGTTTCCGCTGGCGTGATGGCCCCGCGGCCCGCCTGGCTCACCCTGACGTGGATCGTTGCATTCACGACGCTGTGGACCTGGTTGATCTACGCGCTACCCGCGCTTCCGGAGAGCGGCTTTCCGGCCCTTGGCGTTCGGCTGATGGTCCATGGGTTCATCGCGCTTGGATTGTGGCTCGGCCTCGAAGGCACCGCGTTGATACCAAGACAACGCCAGGCGACCTGGCTAGCCGTCATGGTCCCTTTCACGCTTTGGGCCGCCGTCGCCTGGACGGCAGCCATCAACGGCGCGTTCCGCGCGGGCGCTTCCTCCTTGCCGCTGCTTCCAGCGGCGATCCTGCTGCCGGTGATCGTCGGGACTCCGGTACTGCTGTTGTCGAAGCGGGTGGGCCAGTTGCTCGATGCAATGCCGATGACGTGGCTCATCGCCCTGCAGGTTTACCGCGTCCTTTGGCAGCCAATGGCTCGTTTACTGGCTGTGGGGGGTGATGCCGGGCCTATGGGCGCTGCCGGCAGGAACTGGCGATGTGCTGACCGGCCTGTTCGCGGTACCGGCGGCGATTGCCGTGGCGACCGGAACGGCCGAGGGTCGAAAAGCGGCGATGCTTTGGAACATCTTCGGCCTCGCTGATTTGGCCGTCGCGATCACCTTGGGGATGATCATGTCGCCCGGCCCGTTCCAGCTCATCATTCCAGAGGGCCCGGCCATGGCTGTAGACACCTTTCCGAATGTGCTGACCCCTGCCTTCGTGGTGCCGAGCTCGATCCTGTTGCATATGCTGTCGCTGCGCCAACTGCGGCGCGGATGAAGTTGCCTCAAAACGGCAGTGCGACGCTGGTCTTGATTTCCTTCAGCACCACGTTGCTGCGGACGTAGCGAATGCCGGGGATGCGGAACATGAACTCGTCGAGGAATCTGTTGTAGGCCGCCATGTCCTGCACCACGACACGCAAATGATAATCGGCATCGCCCGTGGTCGCAAAGCACTCCAGCACCTCACGCCGCGTGGTCACCCGCGCGACGAACTCGTCGACGAATTTTGCGTCGTGTCGTTCCAGCGAGACGTGGAGGATCGCGGACATCGCAAAGCCCGCCTGCTCGCGCGCGACCAGGGCCGCATAGCCCTGGATGGCTCCGCTCTCCTCCAGCGCACGCACCCGGCGCCAGCACGCCGAGGTCGACATGCCGACCGCGTCGGCGAGCTGCTGGTTGGTGGCGCGGCCGTCCCTCTGAAGGTAGGCGAGAATCCGCGCGTCCTGGTCCTCGATCATGCAAACCACTAAGATGGATTATCCAACCACCTTATAGACCGTACCGGATAATTCTACCAGAACAGGCCCGTCATCGGGAAAATCAGGTAAGACCTACCAGTCACCCAAGCCTACTCTTCTCCCATTCGGCAAAGATGCCGCGGGAGATCCGCCATGGACGCCATTCCGTCACTCGACGCCTACGAGCTCTCCGACCGCTACGATCGCGACGAGGGACGCGTCTTCCTCACGGGCACGCAGGCCATCGTCCGCATTGCGCTGGACCAGGTCAGGCGTGACCGTGCCGCGGGGCTGAACACGGCCGGCTTCATCTCAGGCTATCGCGGCTCGCCGCTCGGCGGCGTCGATCTGGAACTGTGGCGCATCCAGGAGCGGCTGAAGCGCGACCGCATCGAATTCCTCCCCGCAGTGAACGAAGATCTTGCCGCGACCGCGGTGCTGGGCTCGCAGCAGGTCGAGACGCAAGCCGACCGCGAGGTCGATGGCGTGTTCGGGCTCTGGTATGGCAAGGGTCCCGGCGTCGACCGCTCCGGCGATGCGCTCAAGCACGGCAACGCCTACGGCTCCTCGCCGCATGGCGGCGTTCTGGTGGTCGCCGGCGACGACCATGGCTGCGTCTCATCCTCGATGCCGCACCAGTCCGACGTCGCCTTCATGAGCTGGTTCATGCCGACGTTGCACCCCGCCAGCGTCGCCGAATATCTCGAGTTCGGCGCATATGGCTATGCGCTGAGCCGCTTCTCCGGCATGTGGGTGGGCTTCAAGGCAATCTCGGAGATCGTGGAATCCGGCGCGTCTGTTGCGCTGCGCCCGCCGCGCGCCTTCCACACGCCGGACTTCGCGCCGCCACCGGGCGGGCTGCACTATCGTTGGCCGGATCTGCCGGGGCCGCAGATCGAGGAGCGGCTGGAGGCGAAGAAGCACGCGGTCTACGCCTTCGCAAAGGCCAACCCGATCGACCGTCACATCTACGACATCTCGGGCGCCACCTACGGCATCGTCACCACGGGCAAGGCGCATCTCGATTTGATGGAAGCGATGCGGCTGATGGGCCTGGACGAAGCGGCCTGCCGCGGCATCGGCATCGACATCTACAAGGTCGGCATGGTCTGGCCGCTGGCGCTGCATGACGCGATGGCGTTCGTGAAAGGCAAGCGCGAGATCCTCGTGGTCGAGGAGAAGCGCGGCATCATCGAGAGCCAGTTCAAGGAATATTTTTACGACTATCCCGGCGCAAAGCCCGAGCGCATGGTCGGAAAGCATGACGAGACCGGCGCGCGGCTGATCTCCTGGATCGGCGAATTGTCACCGCGTGCGCTCGCCGGGGTGCTCGCACGCCGGCTCGATCCGATGTTCCCAGGCCTCAATCTCGCCGCGCGGGCAGCGACCCTGTTGCCGGAAGCCGCCCGCACGATCAACGTCTCTGGTGCGACGCGCACGCCGTATTTCTGCTCCGGATGCCCGCACAACATTTCGACAAAAGTGCCGGAGGGGTCGAAGGCGCTGGCCGGCATCGGCTGCCATTTCATGGCGAGCTGGATGGACCGAGAGACATCGTCGCTGATCCAGATGGGCGGCGAAGGCGTGAACTGGGCGGCCTCGTCACGCTTCACCGGAAAAAAGCATGTCTTCCAGAATCTCGGCGAAGGCACCTATTATCATTCGGGCTCGATGGCGATCCGGCAGGCGATCGCGGCTCAGGCCAACATCACCTACAAGATCCTGTTCAACGATGCGGTCGCGATGACCGGCGGCCAACCTGTTGACGGCCCGGTCAGCGTCCGCGCCATCGCGCACAGCGTCCGCGCCGAGGGCGTTGCGCGCATCGCGCTGGTGTCGGACGATCCCACCCAATTTTCGCCAGGGGATCTGCCGGTCGACGTGTCCATCCATCCGCGCGACGAGATGGACGGCGTGCAGCGCGAGCTGCGCGAAATCTCCGGCGTCTCGGTGCTGATCTATCAGCAGACCTGCGCGACAGAGAAGCGGCGCAGGCGCAAGCGTGGCGAGATGGCCGACCCCAAACGCTTTGCCTATATCAACGACCTCGTCTGCGAAGGCTGCGGCGACTGCTCGATCGAATCCAACTGTCTCAGCGTCGAGCCCAAAGAGACGCCGTTCGGCCGGAAGCGCCAGATCAACCTCTCATCCTGCAACAAGGACTTCTCCTGCCTCAACGGGTTCTGCCCGAGCTTCGTCACCGTTGAGGGTGCGACGCGCCGAAAGAAGAGCGCGAGCCAGATCGACGCGGTCGGCCACGCGGCGACGCTTCCCCTGCCCGCGCCCGCAACGCTCGACCGTCCCTATGATCTGCTCATCACGGGCGTCGGCGGCACTGGCGTGATCACGGTCGGCGCGCTGATCGGCATGGCGGCGCATCTCGAACGAAGCGGCGTCTCGGTACTGGATTTTACCGGCTTTGCACAGAAATTCGGGCCGGTGCTGAGCTATATCCGGCTTGCGCCAACTCCCGAGGCGCTGCATCAGGTGCGTATCGACCAGGGCGCGGCCGATGCGCTGATCGGCTGCGACCTCGTCGTCAGTTCGTCGCCAAAGGCGTCCGGCACCTATCGGAAAGGCACGCGCGCCGCGGTCAACACCGCGGAGATGCCGACCGGTGACGTCGTCCGTTTCCGCGACGCCGATCTCGCTTCACCCGCTCGCCTGCGCGCGATCGGCCAGGTGATCGGCGACGGCAATCTCGACACTATCAACGCCAACGCGCTTGCCGAGCGCCTGCTCGGCGATGCCGTCTATGCCAACATCATCATGCTGGGCTTTGCCTGGCAGCGCGGGCTGCTGCCGGTCTCGCTGTCGGCGCTGTTGCGCGCGATCGAGCTCAACGGCGTCGCGGTCCAGCGCAACAAGCAGGCCTTTGCCTGGGGCCGGATCGCGACCGCCGATCCGGACTTTCTGCCGAAGACGGACGAGGCGTCCAAGGCCGAGACGCTCGACCAGTTGATCAACCGCCGCGCCGATTTCCTCACCGCTTATCAGGACCGCGCCTACGCGACGCATTATCGGACACTCGTTGCAAACGTTCGCAATGCCGAAGCCAATTTGAACAGCGAGGCGTTGACCGAGGCCGTCGCGCGCGCCCTGTTCAAGCTGATGGCCTACAAGGACGAGTACGAGGTGGCGCGGCTGCATATGCAGGGTGGTTTCCTCGACGCGTTGAAAGGCGAGTTCGAAGGCAACTTCAGCATCCAATATCACCTCGCCCCGCCGTTCCTGCCGTCGAGGCGCGACGCCCGCGGACGTCCGCGCAAACGCGCCTTCGGGCAATGGATCCAGACACCGCTTGCCATGCTCGCGCGGATGAAGGGATTGCGCGGGACGCCGTTCGATCCGTTCGGCTACACGGCGGAACGGCGCGCCGAACGGGAGCTGATCACCTGGTACGATCGCGTCATCAACCGGCTTCTCAGCGGGCTCGACGCAGCGCATCTGCCTGACCTCATCGCCATTGCAAAAGCCCCGATGGATATCCGCGGCTACGGGCCGGTTAAGGACGCCGCGATTGGAAAGGTGAAGGCCGAGGTCGAACGGCTCTTCGCCGAGCTCGATGCGCCGTCACCTGCAAAGATGCGCGCCTACGGTTGACGGGGCGCCGATGAGGCTTCAGCCTCTGAAGCTGAGGGGCGCCCTGATGGCGCTCCTGCAATCGGGTGACGCATCATGGATTTCGACCGGTTAACCCTGACCCAGGCCGTGGCCGACCTCCGCGCCGGAAAAATCACGAGCACCGCGCTCACGACGGAAGCTCTTGCCCACGCTAAGGCCAATGCCGATCTGAATGCCTTCGTCACCTTGGACGAGGTTGGTGCCTTGAAGGCCTCGGCCGCATTCGACGCGACGGGCGACAGCAAGCCCCTCGGCGGCGTGCCCATCGTGATCAAGGACAATATCGAGGTCGCGGAGCTTCCCTGTAGCGCAGGAACACCGGCGCTGAAGCAATACGTTCCGAAGGCTGACGCGCCTGTTGTCGCAAAGTTGCGCGCGGCGGGCGCGATCATCATCGGCAAGACCAACATGCACGAGCTCGCCTTCGGCATCTCCGGCTACAACACTGCGTTCAAGACCGGCACGGAGTTCGGCGTGCGCAACGCCTATGACCGTGCCCTGATCGCGGGCGGCTCCTCGTCTGGCACGGGTGCCGCGATCGGCGCGCGGATCGTTGCGGGCGGGCTCGGAACCGACACTGGCGGATCGGTCCGCGTGCCCGCCGCACTGAATGGATGTGCCTCGCTGCGCCCGACGGTCGGACGCTATCCGCAAGCTGGCATCGCGCCGATCTCGCACACCCGCGACACCGCGGGCCCGATGGCCGCGACCATGGCGGATGTCGAACTGCTCGACCGCGTCATTGCGGGCGGCGACGCCGTTCAACCGGCTGATCTGAAGCAGATACGAATCGGCATCGTGAGGTCGATGCTGATCAATCTTGATACCGACACCGATGCCGCCTTCCAGGCGGCGGTCGCGAAAGTGAAGACACAGGGCGTCACGGTCCTCGAGATCGAGATGCCGCAGTTGGCCGAACTCAACGGCCAGGTCGGCTTTCCCATCGCGCTGTACGAGGCCTATGACGACATGGTGGCCTATCTCGCAGGCACCGGCACCGGCATCACCATCGACGCACTGGCGCGGGAGATCGCGAGCCCCGACGTCAAGGATACCTATGATGGCCTCGTGATCCCGCGCAAACTGCCTGGTCCCGACAATACCCTGGTCGATGCCGGCCCGATCTATGAGGCCGCCATCAAGTCCGCGCGTCCCGCCCTGCAGGCGCTCTACGGCAGGACCTTTGCGGACAACCGGCTCGACGCCATCGCCTTCCCCACCACGCCGCGCGTTGCGATCGCTTCCAACCCCGACGCCAGCAGCCCCGAAAATTTTGGCCTGTTCATCCAGAACACCGATCCCGGCAGCAATGCCGGGCTTCCCGGAATCCAGATTCCGATTGCGCTCGGCGCGGTCAGCAAACTGCCGATCGGGCTCGAGCTGGATGGTCCCGCAGGCAGCGATCGCTGCCTGCTTGCGGTCGGCATGGCGCTCGAAAAAGTGTTCGGGCGGCTGCCGGCGCCGCCCCGGTCATGAGTAGGGATTGATCAGCTTCTGCTGCTCGGCGCTGTGATGCACGAGCATGTCGATGAAGGTCCTGACCTTCGCCGACAGATGATGCCGGTGCGGATAGACCGCGTTCATCGACATCTCGACGGGACGATATTCGGGCAGAAGGCGAACGAGGTGACCGGCTTCGAGATCGTCCTGGACGAGAAAACCCGCCATCAGGCAGACGGCAGCGCTTTCCAGCGCCACCTTTCGCAAGGCCTCACCGCTGTTGGTGATGAAGCTGCCCGAAATTCGCACCGATGCCGGCGTGCCCTTGCGATCGAAGAAGCGCCAATCGTCGCCGAACGGATAGTTCAAGTGACGGGCGCAATTGTGCGCGGTGAGCTCATCGAGCTTCTGCACGCGACCGTGCCTTTCGAGATAGTCGTGCGAGCAGCACAGCACGTGGCGCCAGGTGGCGAGGCTGCGGACGATCAGGCTCGAATCCGGCGGTGAGGTCATGCGCAGGGCAACGTCATAACCTTCTTCGATGAGGTCGATGTCGGCTTCGCCCATGCGCAGATCAATCCTGAGCTCTGGATAGGTCGACAGGAGCTTCGCCACCACGGGCGCGACGAACGGCACCATGTGCGTGGCGACGTGGATCCGTAGCGTGCCGCGAGGCACCGACTGCAACTCGCTCGCGATATCGTCGGCCTGTTCGATATCGGCGAGGATCTGGATGCAGCGGTCGTAATAGGCCCTGCCGATCTCGGTGAGGTTGACCTTGCGCGTGGTGCGCTGGAGCAGCCTCACGCCGAGCCGGTCTTCCAGCGCCTGAACGTGATTGCTCACCATGGTGGTCGACATGTTGAGCTTACGGGCCGCTGCAGAGAAACCGCCGGTCTCGACCACCCGGCTGAAGACTTCAAGGCTGGTCAATCGATCCATGCAGGCTGATTATCCGCTCTTGTTCGATAATCGCAAGGAATTTAGTCGGATTATCCGTCCGATCGTCCCACGGTTCGCGCATGCATTAGCAGCAATCGCGCGACAGACGCGGCAATCGCTCTGGGGCAGTCGCCCCCCTGGCTCGGTACACCCCACACCCAAGCGATGGCCCCAACTATCCACTCAAAATGGATAATCCTTCCGGCATTTTGCGGATTATCGCGCGAGTCAGGAAGACCGATACTCTCAGTCAGCCGATAGGAGATCGCGATGTCCGAGATGCCCCGCACCGAAAACTTCCAGCAAGCGACTGAAATCACTCATGATAACCCCAAGGTTCCGCTTCCGGTGCCTGCGCGGAATATCGTCCGGCGCGCGGCATTGGTGCTCGCCCTTCTCGCGGGCATGGCAGCGATTGTCCATTACGGACACGATTACTGGACCACCGGGCGCTACCTCGAGACAACCGACGATGCCTATGTGAAGGCCGACTCCACGATCGTCGCGCCAAAAGTCTCGGGCTACATCGCCAAGGTGCTGGTCAGCGATAACGAAGAGGTCAAAGCGGGCCAGGTGCTGGCAAAGATCGACGGCCGCGACTTCAAGGCGGCGCTCGACCAGGCCCGCGCCGATGTGGCTGCGGCGGAAGCGTCTGTGCGTAACCTCGATGCCCAACTCGAACTTCAGCAGCCTATCATCGAGCAGAGCACGGCCGATGTGACTGCCGCGGACGCGAATCTGAAATTCGCGCAGGAGGAGCGCGCCCGCTACGACGATTTGATGAAGTCGGGCTCCGGGACGATCCAGCGCGCCCAGCAGACTGACGCTGCGTTGCGCGCCAGCAACGCGCAACTGCAGCACGCGAAGTCGGGCCTCGTGGCCGCACAGCGCAAGGTCGACGTACTCACCACCCAGCGCGCGCAAGCCACAGCCCAGCTCGAACACGCGCGCGCGGTCGCCGAGCAGGCGGCGCTGAATCTCTCCTACACCGAGATTGCCGCGCCGGTCGACGGCACGGTCGGCGCCCGCTCACTGCGCGTGGGACAGTTCGTGCAGGCCGGCACGCAATTGATGGCGGTGGTGCCGCTCGATGCGGTCTATGTGGTCGCCAATTTCAAGGAGACCCAGCTCACCCATGTTCGCGCCGGCCAGCCGGTCGAACTGCATGTCGACAGTTTCCGCAACCAGACCCTGCGCGGCCATGTCGACAGCCTGTCGCCGGCGAGCGGCCTCGAATTCGCACTGCTGCCGCCCGACAACGCCACCGGGAATTTCACCAAGATCGTGCAGCGCGTGCCGGTGAAGATCGTGCTCGACGACCACCGCCTGACCGGGCTGCTGCGCCCCGGTATGTCGGCGGAGCCGACAGTCGACACCAAGGCGACCGTGCTGGCCGAACGCGAGACGGCCAAGCGCCTCGCCGACAATGCGACGCGACCCAACGGCGGCTAAAGGCCAACTCCGGCAGCATTATCAAGTCCTGCCGGACGATCCTTCCAACGCTTCCTCGATTATCGAAAACACTCGCCTGATGCATCCTGTCTCCATATCCGAGACGAGGCCTTCCATGAGCACACTCCAACCCGCGCTGAACGCCGCTTCCGCCGCCGGCATTCCCGCTCGAGCCGCACCCGCCACGCCGGCGGTTTCCACCAAGACCTGGATCGCCGTGATCGGCGCGACGCTCGGCGCCTTCATGGCGGTGCTGAACATCCAGATCGTCAATGCCTCGCTCGCCGACATCCAGGGCGCGATCGGCGCCGGCATCGACGACGGCGGCTGGATCTCGACCTCCTATCTGATCGCGGAGATCGTGGTGATCCCGCTGTCCGGCTGGCTCGCGCAGGTGTTTTCGATCCGCATCTATCTCCTCACCAACGCGGTCCTGTTCCTGATCCTGTCGGCCGCCTGTGCGCTGGCGCAGGACCTGCCGCAGATGATCGTGCTACGGGCGGTACAAGGTTTCACCGGCGGCGTGCTGATCCCGATGGCGTTCACGCTGATCATCACGTTGCTGCCGCGCGGAAAACAGCCGGTCGGGCTTGCGCTGTTTGCGCTGTCGGCGACGTTCGCGCCCGCGATCGGCCCAACCATCGGCGGTTATCTCACCGAGAATTTTGGCTGGCAGTACATCTTCTACGTCAATGTCGTCCCCGGCGCGATCATGGTCGGCATGCTCTGGTACGCGCTGGACGCAAAGCTGATGAAGCTGTCGTTGCTGGGCGAGGGCGACTGGGCCGGCATCATCACCATGGCGATCGGACTGTCCGCGCTGCAAACCGTCCTGGAGGAAGGCAACAAGGACGACTGGTTCGGCTCGCCCTTCATCGTCAAGCTCTCCGTCATCGCGGCCGTCGCGCTGACCGCCTTCCTGATCATCGAGCTCACGGTGAAGAAGCCGCTCCTGAACCTGCGTCTGCTCGTTCGCCGCAATTTCGGTTTCGGCATGCTCGCGAACTTCCTACTGGGAATCGCGCTCTACGGCTCGGTGTTCATCCTGCCGCAATATCTGGCCCGCATCCAGGGCTACAATGCCGAGCAGATCGGCATGGTACTGGCATGGACCGGCCTGCCGCAGCTCCTGCTGATCCCGCTGGTGCCACGCCTTATGCAGAAGCTCGATGCGCGGCTCATCATCGGCGTCGGCTTCGTCCTGTTTGCGGCCTCCAACTTCATGAATATTTACATGACCGGCAACTATGCCGCCGATCAATTGCTCTGGCCCAATGTGGTTCGTGCGATCGGGCAGGCGCTGGTGATGGCGCCGCTGTCTGCGGTGGCGACGTCAGGCATCGAACCGGAGAACGCGGGCTCGGCCTCCGGCTTGTTCAACATGATGCGCAATCTCGGTGGCGCCGTCGGCATCGCGCTGCTGCAGACCCTGCTGACCAAGCGCGAGCAGTATCACTCCAACGTGCTGATGCAGTCGGTCTCGCTGTTCGAGCAGGCGACGCGGACGCGGATGGAACAGCTCACGCAATACTTCGTCAATCACGGCATCCTCGACCGTGCGGACGCGTCGCATCGCGCCTATGTCGCGATCGGCCATATCGTGCAGAAGCAGGCCTATATCCTCGCCTTCAGCGACACCTTCTATCTGCTCGGCGTGGCACTGATCGTCGCGTTGATCGCTACCCTCTTCCTGAAGAAGGCCGGCCATGCCTCGGCCGGTGGCGCCCACTGACACCAACCCAGCAAGCAAGGAGAACGACCATGAAACCCCGCATGAATTTCTACCAGGCCGCACCCGACACGATGAAGGCGCTGATGGCGCTGGAAGAGCAGATCCAGTCGACGGGACTGGAGAAATCGCTGATCGAGCTCGTCAAGATCCGCGCGTCGCAGATCAACGGATGTGCCTTCTGCATCAACATGCACACCGAGGACGCCCGCAAGCGCGGCGAGACCGAGCAGCGCATCTATCTGCTCAACGCCTGGCCCGAATCCCCGCTCTATACTGACCGCGAGCGCGCCGCGCTGGCATGGACCGAGTCGGTGACGCTGATCTCCGAGACGCACGCGCCTGATGACGTCTACGAGCAGGTCCGCGCACAATTCTCCGATGCGGAGACGGTCAACCTGACGATGCTGATCGGGGCCATCAATGCCTGGAACAGGTTGGCGATCGCGTTCCGGGCGATTCACCCGGTGAAAGTGAAGGCGTCGGTGGCGTGAGCTGCGGCGCGCTAATACAAGGGTGGGCAAAGCGAAGCGTGCCCACCGTCTTTCAGCGAACGCGAGAGAACAGGTGGGCACGGCGCAAGCGCGCCTTTGCCCACCTACGGCAGCTTCGTCAGACCGCCGTCGCCTTGGCGAACTCCACATAAATCTCGCGCAGCCTTGTTGCCATCGGGCCGGGCTTGCCGTCGCCGATCTTCTTGCCGTCGATCGCAACCACCGGCTGGACAAACAGCGACGCCGAGGTGGCAAAGGCCTCCTTGGCGGCGAGCGCTTCGGCGACCGTGAAGGAACGCTCCTCGACCCGGAGCTGGCGCTCTTCGGCAAGAGCCACCACCGCCTTGCGGGTGCAACCCGGCAGGATCGCGTTGGAATTCTTGCGGGTCACGATGACGTCGTCCTGCGTCAGGATGAACGCCGAGGACGAGCCGCCCTCGGTGACGTAGCCGTCCTCCAGCATCCAGGCCTCGCCCGCACCGGCTTCGGCCGCGGCCTGTTTCGCAAGCACCTGCGCCAGCAGCGCGACGCTCTTGATGTCGCGCCGCTCCCAGCGGATGTCCGGCACGGTGATGACGTTGATGCCGGTCTTGGCCGATGCCGCGTTGATGATGTCCTTCTCCGAGGTGAACATCACCAGGCTCGACTTGACGTCGCCCTTGGGGAAGGCGAAGTCGCGGCCCTTGTCGGCCCCACGCGTGACCTGGAGATAGACGAGGCCGTTCTCGACCCTGTTGCGCGCGATCAGCTCCTTCTGGATCTCGGTGATGCGCTCGACCGTCTCGGGGAGCTTTAGCTTAATTTCGCCGACCGAGCGCTCCAGCCGCGTCAGATGCGAGGCGTTGTCGATCAGCTTGCCGTCAAGCACCGCCGAGACCTCGTAGATGCCGTCGGCGAACAGGAAACCGCGATCGAGGACCGAGATTTTAGCGTCCGAGAGCGGGACGAATGAGCCGTTGACGTAGGCGATCGAGTCCAAGGCAGGTCTCCTGGCGGGAATAAACGGAACTTCCGCTGCTATACGAAATTCGCAGGCACCGATAAACCCTATTTGGCGTCAGACGACTAATGCGACAAAATCTTCGACAAGAACTTCTGCGCGCGGTCGCTGCGGGGCTTGCCGAAGAAATCCTCCTTCGGGGCGTCCTCGACGATCTCGCCGCGATCCATGAAGATCACGCGGTTGGCGACCTTGCGGGCAAAGCCCATCTCGTGGGTGACGACCATCATGGTCATGCCCTCATGGGCGAGGTCCACCATGACGTCGAGCACCTCGCTCACCATTTCGGGGTCGAGCGCCGAGGTCGGCTCGTCGAACAGCATGACAATGGGATCCATCGCGAGCGCGCGGGCGATCGCCACGCGCTGCTGCTGGCCGCCGGACAGTTGCGCGGGAAACTTCTGCGCCTGTTCCTTCAGACCGACGCGCTCCAGCAGCTGCATGCCTTTCGCCACCGCCTTGTCGCGCGACCGGTCGAGCACTTTCTGCTGTGCGAGGCAGAGATTGTCGATGATCTTCAGATGCGGAAACAGCTCGAAGTGCTGGAACACCATGCCGACCCGCGAGCGCAGCTTCGGCAAATTGGTCTTGGGATCGTTGACCTTGGTTCCATCGACGCTGATGTCGCCTTTCTGGAACGGCTCCAGCGCGTTGACGCATTTGATCAGCGTCGACTTGCCCGAGCCCGAGGGACCGCAGACCACCACGACCTCGCCCTTGGTGACGCTGGTGGTGCAGTCGGTCAGCACCTGGAAGGTCGGGCTATACCATTTGTCGACGTGGCTGATTTCGATCATGACCGATACGCTCTAACGGATGATGGCGATGCGCGCCTGGAGGCGGCGGACGCCGTAGGATGCGACACAGGAGATGGTGAAGTAGACGATTGCGGCGAACAGATACATTTCGACCAAACGACCGTCGCGCTGCGCGACCTTGCTCGCAGCTCCCAGAAAGTCGGTAATCGACAGCACGTAGACCAGCGAGGTGTCCTGGAACAGCACGATGGTCTGCGTGATCAGAACCGGCAGCATGTTGCGGAACGCCTGCGGCAGCACGATGTAGCGCATGGTCTGGGCGTAGGTCAGCCCCAGCGCGTTGGCCGCGGCAGGCTGGCCGCGCGAGATCGACTGGATGCCGGCACGCATGATCTCGGAGAAGTACGCGGCCTCGAACATGATGAAGGTGATGAGCGAGGACGCGAACGCGCCGACGCTGATGGGGCGCGACGAGCCGGTCAGCCACTGCCCGATATAGGGCACCAGGAAGTAGAACCAGAAGATCACCAGCACCAGCGGCAGCGAACGCATGAAGTCGACATAGACGCCGGCGACGTATCCGAGCGTCTTGTAGCCGGACAACCGCATCAGCGCGATCGCCGTGCCGAAGACCAGGCCGCCGAGTGCCGCGAGCCCCGTCAGCATCAGCGTGAACGTCATGCCTTCGTAGAACAGATAGGGCAGTGCGCGGCGGATGACGTCGAAATCGAGATTGCTGAACATGGCGCTATTTCCCCGTGATGTAGCCGGGGATCGCGACCCAGCGCTCGAGGAAGCGCATCGCAGTCACGACGACGACGTTGACGAGGAGATAAAGCAGGGTCGCGGCGGTAAAGGCCTCGAACACCTGGAACGAGAATTCCTGCATCGAGCGCGCCTGTCCGGTGAGCTCGAGCAGGCCGATGGTGATGGCCACGGCCGTGTTCTTGATGGTGTTGAGGAATTCGGAGGTCAGCGGCGGCAGGATAATGCGGAACGCCATCGGCAGCAGCACGTAGCGGTAGCCCTGCACAGTGGTCAGGCCCAGCGCAGTCGCGGCCATCCTCTGCCCGCGCGGTAATGAGCCGACGCCGGCCTGCAATTGCACGGCGACGCGCGCCGACATGAAGAAGCCGATGCCGATCGCCGCCGTCCAGAACGGTGCGTTCGGCATTTGCTTCAGCCAAGTGCCGGCCGATTTCGGCAGCAATTCCGGCAGCACGAAGAACCACAGAAACAGCTGCACCAGCAGCGGCATGTTACGGAAGAATTCGACCCAGCAAAAGCCGATCCAGGACGCGGTCTTTGACGGCAAAGTGCGCAGCACGCCGACGATCGTGCCGAAAATCAGCGCGATGATCCAGGCGAGCACGCCCGTCTTCAGGGTCAGCACCAGCCCCGACAGCAGCATGTCAAGATAGGTGCCGGTCCCCATCGGGTTGGGCTCGAAGAAAATTCCCCAGTTCCAGTGGTAGTTCACGTGTCCCCCGCGCGAACGCGCCAATCACAGATGTCCCGGGCGCCTATGCAAATGTCCGGCCACCCTGGTGTCAAGAGTGGCCGGACATCATTTTGATCCCGAAGTCCTGATTCCAGGACGGATCGGAGCTTACTTATAGTCGTCCGGATTCGGCGAGTCGCTCGGCTTGGCGAACTCGTGCTTCAGCTCGGGCGAGATCGGGGTGTTGAGGTTGAGACCCTTCGGCGGGATCTTGGCCGTGAACCATTTGTCGTAGATTTTCTGGCCCTCGCCGGAGGTGTAGACCGCAGCGGTCGCCGCATCGACCACCTTCTTGAACGGCGCGTCGTCCTTGCGCAGCATGATGGCGTAGGGCTCAGGCTTGGAGAACGCATCCTTGGAGATAACGTAGTCGTCCGGCGACTTCGAGCCGGCAACGAGGCTCGCGAGCAGGATGTCGTCCATCACGAAGGCGACCGCGCGGTCGGTCTCGACCATCAGGAAGGATTCGGCGTGATCCTTGGCCGGAATGATGTTGGCGCCGAGGCTTTTCGCCACATTGGCTTCGGTGAGCTGCTTGATGTTGGTGGTGCCGGCAGTCGAGACTACCGTCTTGCCCTTGAGGTCGTCGATCGACTTCAGGCCGCTTGATTTTTTGAAGACGTAGCGGCTGGCGGTCAGGAAGTGGGTATTGGTGAAGGCGACCTGCTTCTGGCGTTCGACATTGTTGGTGGTCGAGCCGCATTCGAGGTCGATGGTGCCGTTGGCCATCAGCGGGATGCGGGTCGCCGAGGTCACCGGGTTGAGCTTCACCTCGAGCTTGTCGAGCTTGAGCTCTTTCTTCACGGCGTCGACGATCTTGTAGCAGATGTCCATCGCGAATCCGATGGGCTTCTGGTTGTCGTCGAGATAGGAGAACGGAATCGAGGAGTCGCGGAAGCCCAACGTGATGGCGCCGGTGTCCTTGATGTTCTTCAGCGTACCGGTCAGCTCCTCGGCCCCAGCCTGGCTGACGGCGAAGGTCGCGGCGAGCGCGAGGCCGATGCTACGGAAGTGTTTCACTTTTTGGTCCCCTTTCAGGATGATGCCGGCGGGATGCAAGCACAAAACAAGCCGGAATAGAATGTGACTTTCGACTGGATGGCGGCTCAGGTTAACGCTCAGGTTAGCGGGCGTGTTAGCGGACGTGTTAGCGGTCCTGGCAATTCCCCGAGATCCCAGAACAGGCCGGCCATCACCGTCAAGGCCTCTTCGGTCAATGGCAGCAGGATGTGCTCATTGGGCGCATGCTGGGAGCAGCCGGGATAGGAGTGCGGCACCCAGATCGTCGGCAGGCCCAGGATTTCGGAAAACACGTCGTTGGGCAGCGAGCCGCCGAAGTTCGGCAGCACCGCCGGCACCTTGCCGGTGGTCTCCTGCACCGAATCCGCCGCCCACTTGATCCAGGGGCTGTCGAAATCGGTGCGCGAGGCGGCAAAGCTCTGCGCCGCCCGCACCTCGACCATCGGAAAACCCTTCTGGACCAGATGTGCGCGGACGGCGTCGATCAGGCCGTCGATTTTGGTGCCGACCACGAAACGCAGTTGCAGCACGGCATTGGCGTGGCCGGGAATGGCGTTGGCTGGCTTCTCGATATTGCCGGACGACATCGCCAGCACTTCAAGCGTGTTCCAGGCATAGAGCCGCTCGGCCGCCGACAGCCCTTCTTCGCCCCAGCTCTCAGCGAGCGCCGGCTCGTCCTCGGTCGGCACCACCTGCACGTCGGCAAGATAGCTGCGGATCTGGTTGGTGAGCCGGGGCGGCTTCAGCGCTTCGAGCTGAAGGCGGCCGTGGCCGTCGACCAGCGTCGAGATCGCGTTGACCAACACGGTCGCAGGGTTGGCAAGCACGCCGCCCCAATTACCGGAATGATGTCCGCCGTCACGAAGGTTCACATCGAGATGAATGCGTATGCCGCCGCGGCAGCCGAGGAACAGTGTGGGGCGGTCGGCGGACAGGCGTGGCCCGTCCGAGGCCATGAACAGATCGGCCCTGAGCGCATCGCGATTGAGATCGCAGACCTTGCCGAGATCGGGCGAGCCGGTCTCCTCGCCCATCTCGACGATGAACTTGGCGTTGAAGCCGAGCTTGCCGCCGCGGGCGTCGCGCACCGCGCGGAGTGCCGCCATGTTGATGCTGTGCTGGCCCTTGTTGTCGGCGGTGCCGCGGCCATAGAGGCGCGTACCCGCAACCGTCGTGCGCCAGGGATCGCGGCCGTCGCGCCACTCGCCCTCCATGGCCGTCGACGACGTCGCCATGACCGTAGATCAGCACGGTCGGCGCCGTCTCGCTCTCGTGGTGCTCGGCGAACAGAAACGGCGCCTTGCCGTTGGGAGATTCGACCATGCGGCTTTCGAAGTCGAGCGCGGCGAAAGCGGGCACCATCTCCTGTTCCAGATAGGCGCGCAGCTCGACGCTCCGGTTCGGATTCTGGCTCTCGGTCCGGTAGGCGACGCGGCGGTCGAGTTCGGTGAGGAACGCGCCGAATTTGAAATCGTCACGGGCGCGGGCGATGGCATCGGCTCTGGTCATTATTTTCTTTTTTAGGTTGCGAGACGAAAGAGCATACCCGAGACGGGTGGGCCTCCGAAAGTGGCGGGGACTTCGATAGTCTTGGGATTTCGTTCTTGCTCTCTTGAGATTGGCTTGCCAAGCGCAGCAGCACCGCTGATTTTGGCCTTGCCAAGGTCGAGTTATATGCAAGAACTTCGCCAAGTTCGGGCGCAGCTCTATCATTCGAAGAGCGCCCGGTACAGGGCGCCGGGGGACCATCATGGCCAAGCAGATCAGGCTCAACGCTTTTGCGATGAATTGCGTCGCGCACCAGTCACCGGGCCTGTGGACCCATCCGCGCGACCGCACGGCCGAATATAACCGCCTGCCCTACTGGATCGATCTCGCCAAAACGCTGGAGCGCGGCCGCTTCGATGGCCTGTTCCTGGCTGACGTGCTCGGGGTCTACGACGTCTATGGCAACAGCCCTGACGCAGCCTTGCGCAATGCAGCGCAGACGCCGTCGAACGAACCGCTGCTGCTGCTGTCGGCGATGGCGGCGGTGACGCAGAATCTCGGCTTCGGCGTCACCAGCAATCTTTCCTTCGAGCCGCCCTATCCGTTCGCGCGGCGGATGTCGACGCTGGATCATCTCACCGAGGGACGGATCGGCTGGAACGTCGTCACCGGTTATCTCGACAGCGCCGCGCGCGGGGCCGGCAAGGACAAGCAGACCGGGCATGACGACCGCTACGAGATCGCAGACGAATATATGGAGGTCGTCTACAAGCTCTGGGAAGGGAGCTGGGAGGACGACGCCGTGCTGCGCGACCGCAAGCGCGGCATCTTCACCGATCCCACAAAAATCCATCGCGTCAACCACGAGGGCGCGAACTACCGCATCAACAACACCATTCACCTCAGCGAGCCGTCGCCGCAGCGGACGCCCGTGCTGTATCAGGCCGGCACCTCGCCGCGCGGACGGCAGTTCGCGGCGAAGCATGCCGAATGCGTGTTCATGTCCGGGCCGTCGGCCAAGGTGATCGCGCCGCGCGTGTCGGCGATCCGTCAGGAGGCCGCCGCGTTCGGCCGCAATCCGGCGGAGATCCTGATGTTCTCGATGATGACGATCATCCTCGGCAACACGGAAGCCGAGGCGGCGGCCAAATATGCCGACTACCGGTCGCATATCAGCCCGGAAGGCGCGTTGGCCCTCATGTCGGGATGGACCGGCATCGACTTCTCCGGCTACGAACTCGATCAGCAGGTGCGTCATGTCCAGAACGATGCCGGCCGCAGCGCACTCGATAACGTCACCCGCGCCGATCCCGACCGCGTCTGGACCGTGCGCGACGTCATCGAGCATGTCGGCGTCGGCGGGGCCGGTCCTGTCGTGGTCGGCACGCCGGAGATGGTCGCAGACAAGATCGAGGCGTGGTTCGAGGCGACCGATGTCGACGGCCTCAATGTCGCCTTCGCGATCTCGCCCGGTGATTTCGAGGATATCGCCGACATGCTGGTGCCGGAGCTGACGCGGCGTGGAAGATACAAGAAAGAGTATGCGCAGGGCACGCTGCGGGAGAAGCTGTTTGGCGAGGGGCGCGCGCGGCTAGGTGCGCCGCATCCGGCGGCGGGGTTCAGGGTGGGGAAGACGGGGTAGGCCCGCTGCCGCCTCCTCGTCATTGCGAGCGAAGCGAAGCAATCCAGGATCCCTCCGCGGAAACAATCTGGATTGCTTCGTCGCTTCGCTCCTCGCAATGACAGCGGTTGATGTGCCTACACCTTCCCGTCCACCATCACCTCGATCAGCTTCGTCCCCGGACGGTTGAACGCTGACGCCAGCGTCGCCTTCAGCTCCCGCGGATCGCTGACCTTGATCGCCTCGCATCCCAGCGCCTTCGCGATCCCGGCGAAGTCCACTGGCGGATCGACAAAATCCATGCCGACGTAATTGTCGTCGCCATGGAATGCGAGCAAGCGCTGCTTGATGATGCGGTAGCCGCCATTGTTGGCGATGACGACATTGAGCGGCAGCTTGTGATGCGCCGCGGTCCACAGCGATTGGATCGAATACATCGCGCTGCCGTCGCCGGAGAAACAGACGACGGGCCGATCCGGATTGGCAATGCTGGCGCCGACCGAGGCCGGTAGGCCCCAGCCAATGCCGCCGGAGGCGAGACCGTGATAGCCGAAGCGGTCGCGGTGCGCACGCAACGCCGTGATCTGGCGGCTGGAGGTAAGGCCTTCGTCGACCAGGATGGCGTTTTCGGGCATGGCCTCCACCATTTGCAACACCAGCCAGTCCGGATCGATGGGGCTACGGTCCGCGGCCTTGCCGATCTGCTCCACCAGCGCGCCGCGCCGCGCGGTCCAGTTCTGCGGTGCGAGTTCGGCGAGACGTTGTTTCGCGCGGCTCGCCAGGGCAACGCCGCCCATCTCCTTCAGCACCGGAATCAGCGCGCGCAACGTCTCCTTCAGATCCGCCTTCAGCGCGATCTCGGCGCCGTAGTTCTTGGCAATCTCCCAATCGGCGAGGCCGACCTGCACGACCCCGAGACCATCCGGTAGCGCATCGACCTCGCTATAGACCGACATCCGCAGGGGATCGCCGCCGAGCGCGATCAGAAGATCGTAGGGTGCGAGCGTGTCGCGCGCGACCTTCTGCACGCGCGCCAGCGTGCCGACGAAGCTCGGGCTCTCGGAGAGAAAGTGCGAACCGTAGGGCGTCGAGGACTGATAGGCGGCCGCCCCCATCAGCTCGGCGAGCTCGGCGGCCTCATTCAGCGCGTCACTCTTGACCACCTCGTCCATAGTAACGATTACGGGGCGCTCGGCCTTGAGCAGGCGCGCGGCAAAAGCCTTCAGCGCCTCGTCCGACGGCCTTGTGCGGGCGTCGATGCGGGTGGAGCGGCCGAGATCGATGCCGGCCTCGCTGTTGAGGATATCGCCGGGCAGCGAGATGAACACCGGCCCGGTCGGCGGCGTCATCGCAACCTTGGCGGCGCGGCGAACGATGCGCGGCAAATCCTCCAGCCGCGTCACCTCGACGGCCCATTTCACCAGCGGCTCGGCCATGCGCACCAGCGGGCCATACAGCACCGGCTCCATCAAGCCGTGTCCCTGCTCCTGCTGGCCCGCGGTGAGGATCATCGGCGTGCCTGTGAACTGGGCGTTGTAGAGCGAGCCCATCGCGTTGCCGAGGCCGGGTGCGACATGGACGTTGCAGGCGACAAGCTTGCCGGAGGCGCGGCTATATCCATCCGCGATCGCCACCACCAGGCTCTCCTGCATCGCCATCACATAGGTGAGGTCGGGATGGTCCTTCAGCGCATGCATGATCGGCAGCTCGGTGGTGCCGGGATTGCCGAACAGATGCGTGATGCCCTCGTCCTTGAGCAGCGCGAGAAAGGCGGAGCGGCCGGTGATCTTGTTCTTCATGTTTCCTCCAGGCCCGCGGGCGTTGCCGCGAGGAGAGGCGCATGATGGCCGAAATCGCGGGACGCGCGCAAGGAAGTGCGATCATGGCTGCGTTGCGCGGGACGGTCTCATGTCCCGGACGCGGCGCAACGTGCAACGTTGCGACGCAGAGCCGGGACCCAGATTTGCGCCGAGTTCGCTGAGGCATGGGCCCCGGCTCAGCAGCGCTGCACTGCGTCCGGGGCACGAGAGTGGAGTGCGCTACATCTCCGCGCGCCCCAGATCGAACGGATCTTCGCCGCTGGCTCGCTTTTTCTTTTTCGAGCGCTGCCAGACCACGCCCGGAAAACCCGTCAGCGGCACCAGCGGCTCGCCGGTATAGGCCCATTCCTGAAGCTCTTCGATTGCGATGTGATAGAGCGGCTGGCGGCCGGTGCGCTCCTTGAACAGCGCGCGGGGAATGTTGACCATGTGCGGCCCGCGCGGGCGCTCGTATGTGATCGGCGTGCCGCAATGCGCGCAGAAGCTGCGCGCGGTCTTGGTCGCCTTGTCCTCGTAGCGGCTGAGCGCGGTTTTCCCCGAAATGATGCGAAACCGCTTCTTCCAGCTGCCGACATAGGTCGCATAGGCAGCGCCGTGGGCGCGACGGCTGGCGGCGGAATGATCGTGCCAGGCCCAGCGTGCGGGGACGTCGATCTCGAAGGTGACCTTGCCGCAGAGGCATTGGCCGGTGGCAATACCTGCGGCGACTGCGGCTTTGGCCATGGTGCTTCCCTCATCGTCTTTGCGAGCGCAGCGAAGCAATCCAGACTGTCTCTGCGGAAAGATCCTTGATTGCTTCGCGGCGCTCGCAATGACGAGATTGGGGCAACTGCATCGCTCTTTCAATGGGCCTTCCAGACAGCTGACACGCCTTCGCGTTCTCGCGGCGCGTTTCGCCCGAGCTTTAAGGTTTCGTTCGCGCGCTCTGAAGCCAAAGGGCGCAGGGAAGGCCGGGCGCCGGCGGCACCCGTTGGTCCGTGCGCGACAAGAGTGCACACGGGGTGGACCGATGGGGTGGCCGATCGCCCGGCCTTCCCTGCGCGGATGGTTTTAACGGTGTCCTTCGTGCTCTCCCCGGGGAGCGATGCACTATTGCCCCCGTCGTCCCGCCGATGACTGATGCGCACGCCCGGTCGGGCCGCCACATCACCGCTGGGACTTGACGCACAGACCCCGGGCGTCAGGACCACACGACTTCTCCGTCCGCGGACGGACCCGCCTGATCATCAGGGGCTCGCGTGTGCTCACCCCTGACAACCGACCAGCCCGCTCTCCAGCGCCGTGTCGTACCGCGTCGCGTGAGGACTCACGGTTGCCCGCCCTGTCATCACGCTGCCCGCGCCGTCGCTGCCGCGTCCACCGCCACCCGGCCCGCATGTCGTGACGATCGCGAACGCCCCTTTGGCAGGGCCAGGATGACCGTCGTATGCCATAAATCCGAAATTCGGAAAAGTGAAATCTTTTTGAAGTGAGGGCTTGACGGGGTGTTTTGCCCGACGCCTCGCGGGTGCAGGCCGCGCGCGGCGAGAGGGCTTGGGCAGCCCGCAGCTACACCGTCATTGCGAGCGCAGCGAAGCAATCCAGACTGTCTCTGCGGAAAAGATTCTGGATCGCTTCGCTCGCAATGACGGAAATTATGCTGGCGGTCGGAGCATCACTATCCGGGCCACGGAAAAGTCTACGCCGGCGTCAGCTCGTCATACACCGGATAATCCGTATACCCCTTCTCCTCGCCGCCATAGAACGTCGCACGGTTATACGGCGTGACCGGGTAATCGTGCTGCAGGCGGCGCGGCAGATCGGGGTTGGAGATGAAGATGCGGCCGAAGGCGATGATGTCGGCATGTCCCTCCGCGATCGCGGCGTTCGCCGTCTCGCCTGTGAAGCCGCCGGCGGTCATCAGCACACCGCGGTAGAGCGGGCGGAACAGCAGCATCGCCGACGGCACGTTCTGCCAGTTGACTTCCGCTCGCCCCGAGCCGCTGGAGCGCGGTTCGATGAAATGCAGATAGGCGAGACCGAGTTTGTCGATCGCCTTCACCACATGCGTGTAGAGCGGCATCGGATCGGGCTCGCCGGAATCATTGGCGATGCCGTGGGGCGACAGCCGCACGCCGACGCGGCCCGCGCCCCAGACGTCGATCGCGGCCTGCGTCACTTCGAGCAGAAGCCGCGCGCGGTTCTCGATCGAACCGCCGTACTGATCGGTGCGCTGGTTGCTGCGCGACTGCAAGAACTGTTCGAGCAGATAGCCGTTGGCGCCGTGGATCTCGACGCCGTCGAAGCCGGCGGCCAGCGCGTTCTTCGCGCCCTGCCTGAAGGCCTCGACGATGCCCTTGACCTCTTCGGTCTCCAGCGCGCGCGGCGTCTCGTAGTCGGAGATCTTGCCGTCGGCGGTCATCGCCTTCACGCCTTCGGCCTTGATCGGGATCGCCGAGGCCGAGACCGGCAGCTCACCACCGTGGAAAGAGGAATGAGAGACGCGGCCGACATGCCAGAGCTGGAGAAAGATGATGCCCCCCGTAGCATGCACGGCGTCGACCACCTTGCGCCAGCCGGCGATCTGCGTCTCCGAATAGATGCCGGGCGTCGCCGGGTTACCGCGGCCATGCGAGAGCACGGGCGAGGCCTCGGCGATGAGCAGGCCGCCTTGGGTGGCGCGCTGACCGTAATATTCGGCGTTGAGCGGCCGCGGCGAAAAGCTCTCGCGCTCGGCCCGCATGCGCGTCAACGGCGCCATCGCGACGCGATGCGCGAGCTTGTACGGACCGACCTGCAACGGTTTGAACAACGCCTCGAATTTCATGTGGGCCCCAATGGCTAAGAAAGGATGCGGATCATATAGCGAGGGGCGGCCACCGGAAAAGGCGCCGCCCCTACAAAAGCAGATATTCCCTCCCGCGGAACGCGGGAGAGAACAGGCCTTACGCCGTCTTGATCCAGACGGCCTTCACGTTGAGATATTCCTCGACATGCTGCTTGCCAGACTCGCGGCCGTAACCGCTCATCTTGTAGCCGCCGAAGGGCACTGCCGGGTCCATCGCCTGGTAGCAATTCACCCACACCGAGCCGGCGCGGAGCCTCTTCGCAACCGCATGTGCCTTGCTGACGTCGCGCGTCCACAGGCCCGAGCCCAGGCCGAACGTGGTGGTGTTGGCGCGCTTGACCAGTTCGTCCATGTCCTTGAACGCGATGGCGGAGATGACGGGGCCAAAGATCTCCTCCTGCGCGATCCGCATGTTGTCCTGGACGCCCGCGAACACGGTGGGTGAAACGAAGAAGCCTTTCGACAGCGCGCCTTCGGTGACCCGGCCGCCGCCGGCGAGCGCCTTGGCGCCTTCCTTCTGGCCGATGTCGAGATAGCTGGTGACGCGTTCGAGCTGCTGCTCGGAGACCAGCGGCCCGATCTGGGTGTTGGGATCGAGGCCGTTGCCCACTTGCAACTTCTTGCCGAACTCGGCGACACGTCCGACGAATTCCTCGTAGATCGACTGCTCGACGAACAGCCGCGTGCCCGCGCTGCAGATCTGCCCCGAATTGGCGAACACCGCCATCGCCGCACCAGGCACGGCCGCATCGAGATCGGCATCCGCGAACACGATGTCCGGCGACTTGCCGCCGAGTTCCAGCGAGACACGCTTGAGGTTGCCGGCCGAGGCACGGATGATCGACTGGCCCGTGACATGCGAGCCGGTGAAGGCGACCTTGTCGACGTCGTGGTGCGAGGCAAGCGCGGCACCCGCGGTCTCGCCATAGCCAGGCACGACGTTGATGACGCCGGGCGGCACGCCCGCTTCCATCGCGAGCTCGGCGATGCGCAGCGAGGTCAGCGGCGCTTCTTCGGCGGGCTTGAGCACGACGGTGCAGCCGGTCGCGATCGCCGGACCGATCTTCCAGATCGTTGCGGTCAGCGGGCCGTTCCAGGGAATGATGGCGCCGACGACGCCGATCGGCTCCTTCAGCGTGTAGGAGAATATCTCGCCGGGCAGCGAGTTCTCGATGGTTTCGCCGTGGATCGCGGTGGTCTGGCCGGCATAGTAGCGCAGCATGCCGACGGCGCGCAGGCGATAGGCGCGGGTACGGCTGAGCGGGGCGCCCATGTCGAGCGTGTCGAGCTGCGACAATTCGTCGAAATTCTTCTCGACGAGGTCGGCGAGCTTCAGGAGCAGGTTCTGCCGCTCGAACGGCTTGACCTTGCTCCAGGCCCCTTCGAAGGCGCGGCGGGCGGCAGCAACTGCACGGTCGATATCTTCCTTGTCGCCCTCGGCGACCGTTGCGAGCAGTTCGCCGGTGGCGGGGTTGTGGGTCTCGAAGCGCTTGCCGGAGGCAGCATCGACCCACTTCCCGTCGATCAGCATCTGCTTGTAGGACCCGTTGGCGAATGGATGGCGCGTGATCGGAATTGCCTGCGACACAGCCATGGCTGAACTCCCTGTCAAATGATTGATTGGTTCGATCTGGGCGGGATCGTTAGGTCGATAGAATACTGCGATGCCGGATAGGCGTAAAGTCGGTGCGGAACGAAGACCTCCCATGCCGACTTGTGCAGGGTCGCGCGAGCGCCATGTTATAGCCCGACCGAGCCCCTCTCCCGGAGACGATCCATGCCGCACCCCGCCATCGTCAAAGACAATGTTGCCGTGATCACCGGCGGAGCGTCCGGCATCGGATTCGCCGCCGCCGCAGCGTTCGCGCGCGGCGGCATGAAGGTGTGTATCGCCGATGTGGATCAGGCGCGGCTGGCGGAGGCCGCCGCAAAACTGTCATCCATCACTTCTGCCACACATGTGATGACCTTCGCGGTCGATGTCAGCAAGGCCGAGAGCGTGACGCAACTGGAGCGCGCCGTGCACGAGCGCTTCGGCGGCACCGACATTCTCATGAACAACGCGGGCATCCAGCCCGGCAGCACGCTGTTCGGCGAACCCGACAACTGGCAGCGCGTCATCGGCGTCAACATGTGGGGCATCATCAACGGCTCGCGCATCTTCGCGCCCAACATGATCGCGCGCGGCAGGGCCGGCCTCATCATCAACACCGGCTCGAAGCAGGGCATCACCACGCCGCCTGGCGATCCCGCCTACAACGTCTCCAAGGCCGGGGTGAAGGCTTTTACGGAAGCGCTCCAGCACGAACTGCGCAGCACCAGGGATTGCCGCATCACCGCGCATCTGCTGATTCCGGGCTTCGTCTTTACGGGCCTCACCGCGAAGGGCCGCACTGAAAAGCCGGCGGGCGCCTGGACGGCCGAGCAGACCGTGGATTTCATGCTGGCGCGGCTGGAGGCCGGCGATTTCTACATCCTGTGCCCGGACAACGACGTCCCGCGCGTGCTCGACGAAAAGCGCATGCTGTGGGCCGCCGGCGACATCGTGGAGAACCGCCCGCCGCTGTCACGCTGGCACCCGGATTATGCGGATGCGTTCAAGAGATTTGTCGAGGGGGATTAGATGAGCCGTGAGCCCCTCATGGTGAGGAGCGCGGAACGCGCGTCTCGAACCATGCAGGCCCAGCTGGGGCCTCGATCCCTCGAGACGCCCGCTTCCAGCGGGCTCCTCATGATGAGGGTTAGAGCGTCTCTTGCTGATGCCCGCAATTCTTGCAGACGAATTTGATGCGGGACTGGCCCTTTGGCGCCTGCACCCGGTTCGGGGCGCCGCATTTGCCGCAGACGGCCTCGATGCGGGTATCGCCCTGCTTGACGACGACGGTCTTCTTTTCCATCGATTCGCGGATCAGGCGCTCGGCCTCCTCACGCAGGGACTGTTTGGACAAAGCTCGTCTCCGCCATAAATGCGGGCGAGGCTTATCCCACCTGCGGCGAAATCACAATCCGAAACGGCTGCTCAGACTTCGACAATCACGTAGCTGTCCTCGACATGCACCGCAAACGTCTCGGCAACATACGGGCCCTTCTGGAGTTCCTCGCCTCGCTCCACCGCGACGGGATATGACCTTATCTTGACGCGCTTCGGGTCGAACCACGACTGGCCGTTGCGCATGTCGAACTCCCAGCCATGCCAGGGACAGCGCAGCATCTCGCCGACGCGCGAGCGCTGATAGATGCCAGGCTCGGGCGAGGTCAGCCGCGCCACGCACGCCGCTTTCTCCAGCGGCGCGCCTTCGTGCGGGCAGCGGTTCAGCAGCGCGAAGAACTCGCCATTGACGTGGAACACGACGATGTCGCGGCCCTCGACGTCGACGACCTTGTTGCCGCCGGGCGGGATCTCCGAGGTGGACGCAACGATGTGACGGGCCATATTCGCTCACACCGCTCTCAGAATTTATAGACCGCGCGGGCATTGGTGCTGAAGATCTTTGTCCGCTCGGCTTCTGTCAGCGGCGTCTTGAAAGCGAAGCGCGGATCGTCAAAGTCCCAGTGCGGATAGTCCGATGAGAACAATAGACGGTCGATGCCGACCCATTCGATCAGCGAGCGCAGATGCCGGGCTTCGTCAGGCTCGTCGATCGGTTGCGTCGTGAACCAGAAATGCTCGCGCACATATTCCGACGGCTTGCGCTTGAGATGCGGCACCTCGCTGCGGAAGCGCGCAAAGTGCTGGTCCATCCGCCACACCGCAGATGGGATCCAGCCGAAGCCGCCCTCGATGAAGACGAACTTCAATCTTGGAAAGCGCTCCGGCACGCCCTCGATCACGAGACTGGCAAGCTGCGCCGCAATGGTGTGTGCGTTGGACTGGTGCTCCTCGACATAATAGGACGGCCAGCCGCCGCCGGTCGGCGCATGCCCGCCATAGCCGCCGACATGGATGCCGAGCGGCAGATCCAGTTCTTGGGCACGTTCGTAGATCGGCCAGTAGCGGCGGCGGCCCAGCGGCTCGTTGGCGCGCGGCGAGACGTTGATCTGGATGTATTCGCCGATTTTCGCGCAACGTTCGATTTCGGCAATCGCAAGGTCGACGCCATCCTGGCCGACCAGAATCGAAGCCTTCAGGCGCGGGTCGCGATGCGACCAGAACGCCAGTTGCCAGTCGTTGATGGCACGCTGAATCGCGGCGCCAAATTCGAGGTTCTGCTGCGAGAAGATGAAGAGATCGAGCACCTGCAAAATCCCGAACTCGACATCGAGCGGATCGAGATGCTGCTTCTGCATGAAGGCGAGATCAGAGCCGGGTGGCCCCCCGGTCGGCGGCCAGGCGTCGCGCCGGGCGATCAAAGGCGAGGAGCGCGGATATGGCGTGGTGAACAGATAGGGCGTGCGCAGATGGCTGCCATATTCCTTCAGATGCTGCTGCCAGCGCTTGGGCAGGAACTCGTTGAGATCGTCGAACGAATGCAGGCTCGGATGCACGTCGCAATCGACGATGCGCAGCCGGGTCGCCATCGGCTTCTCGTCTTCACGCAGCGGACGGTCGATGACTTCACTCATGCGAACCTCCAAAGTCAGTTGGCGAGCGACAGCCGCGGAAACGTCTCCAGCGGGTTGTCGACGCACATCTTCGAGATGATGCTCTTCGGTAGGTTCGGCGGGATCGGATCGTCGCCGTCGAACTGCCAGTGCGGATAGTCGGACGCGAACAGGAACATCTTTTCGGAGCCGATCTGGTCGATGATCTCCTCGACGCTTTTGGCGTCGGCCGGCGCGTCGAACGGCTGCATGGTGACGCGAAAATTGTCGCGGATGATCGCAGCCGGCTCGCGCTCGACCCAGGGCACCTCGACGCGCACCCCGCGCCAGGTCTTGTTGGCGCGCCACATGAAGGTCGGCAGCCAGCTCACACCGGATTCCATCAGCACGACCTTGAGGTTCGGAAACTTGCCGAACACGCCCTCATAGATCAGGCTCAAGATCTGCGCCTGAAACGCCTGCGCCTCGACGAAGTAATATTCGTAGCGGTGCGACGGCCAGCCGGCTGAGCTCGGCGCCTGCCGATATTGCGTGCCGGCGTGGATCGCGAGCGGCAGCTTGTATTTCTCCGCGAGCCGATAGACCGGCCAAAAATGCCGCCGCCCCAGCAGCGTCTCGCCCTGAGCCAGCACCAGGATGGAGACGAAGCGATTGTCGCCGGCGCGGCGCTCGATCTCCTCGATCGCCAGATCCGGATCCTGCATCGGCACTACGATCGAAGCCCGCAGGCGCGGATCGCGCGACAGCCACTCAGTGGCGATCCAGTCGTTGATCGCCTTGCAGAAATCGGCCGCCATGTAGGGGTCGAACACGGCCTGCGCGCCATAGAGCACGTTGAGGATCGCGTGGCTGGCACCGAGCTGCTCGAACGCGCCCTTCTGCACCATCGCGAGATCGGAACCAGGCTTCGTGCCATTGGCCGGCCGCCAGTCGGTACGGCCAGTGAGCGGCATGCTCGGTGGATAGGAGGTGAGATCGAGTCCGTCGATGGCGCGGCTCACGACCTGCTCTTTCCAGTGATCGCTGAGATAGGGCAGCAGCGTCGTGCGCGTGCCACCAACCGCCGGGTGGACGTCGCAGTCGATCCGCGTCACCGCCATGAGCTTCCTCGCCGAGATCTTGTAAGCACATCTTATTGGCGGCGTTCTTGTGCGCCGCCCGCGAAGACTGCCCCTGCCCGTACGTTTGCGCAAGGTCGCGCGACCGCGCGATCCGTCATGGCTCGGTTGCATTTCCCAAGCGCGATATGAAGTTTGGCGGAATGTGCTCCGCCGCCGAAGCAGCGGAGCGCATTGGTCCGCCGCCTTCTTGCGTATTGTCTATGCCCATCAAGCCTCGATCAAGGTCGGCCCGAAGCGATGGCGCAGCGGCTGCGCGGCTCGATCAGGCTGAAGCCGACCGACGAGGGCGCGGCCTTCGAGCTGCCGTTTCCAATAGCCTAGATCGCGAACACCCAGGCGGCGACGATGGTGCCGATGGTGACCAGACCGGCGATGGTCCAGCCGGCGGCGTATTCCAGCTCAGGATGACCGGTCGCCCGCATGATCTCTGCCGGATCGGCGGTATGCTTCTGTGCCATGACAGCCTCGCACATTACTTCCTGCGTCATATGTAAGTCGCATCAGCAGCCATTAGGTTCCATCACGGAAATGCGAGGAATGACGCAGCTTGGTTTGTTCGTCGATCCGCAAGAAGGCCCCGACGGCCTTCGCTACACCGACAATTTTATCGAGGACGCCGCCGAGCAGGCGCTGATCGGCCGCATCGCGGCATTGCCGCTCCAGCGCTTCCAGTTCGGCGCCTTCGAGGGCAACCGCCGGGTGGCGTCCTTCGGCTATCGCTATGACTACGCCCTGCAGCGGCTCGCGAAGGCCGAGCCGATCCCGGACTGGGTGCTGCCCCTCGCGCATCAGGTCGAGACATGGGCGGGCCTCGTTGGCGGCAGCGTCCAGCAGGTGCTCTGCACCGAATACGACGCCGGCGTCGGCATCGGCTGGCATCGCGACAAGCCGCATTTCAAAGAGATCCTCGGCCTGTCGCTTGGCTCGTCCTGCAAATTCCGCTTCCGCCGCCGTAGCGGCGACAAATGGGAGCGCGACACGCTCGAAGCCCTGCCGCGCTCGCTTTACATGATGGACGGCGAGGCGCGGTCGCAATGGGAGCACAGCATCCCGCCGGTCGAGGCGCGCCGCTACTCCATCACCTTCCGGACGATGAAGCAGGCCTGACGGGGCGGCCAAAACAAAAAACGCGAAAACAACCCCATGCACAGTAGAACGGCGTTCTCGGCGCGAGGCTCGGCCCTGCGGCGTAACCGTTTGACACCTCGATGCAAAACAGCCGCGCCGCGCAAAGGCGCAAGGCCTGGCGAACTTGCCTTCCAATTCGCGTTTACATGCTAAACTGGTTCCACGCGCCGCCCAGGAGGGAAGCCGCGATTGCAGGTCCAGGGAGCCACGGATGAAACCCGTTCGATTGATCCTCGCCTGCGCCCTCGTTGTCGCAACCGCCTCCGGCGTCGCCGGTGCCTCCGGCGCGGCGCCGGCAAAGGTCTCCGGCTCGACGGCGCTGGCGCTCGCGGGGGTGATCGCGCCGGTGTCACCGGTTCTGTCCGGCGCCGAGAAGAAGGCAATGGCGATGCTGTTCGCCGCCAACAGCGACATTCCCTACAAGAAGCCGATCGTGGTGACCGCCGATAGAATCGTCTGTCGCACCGGCAACGTCGACATCACCGTGCGGAACTGCGAGGTCGCCTTCGGCAAGAAGACCAGGACGGTGAACGGCTCCACGGCCAACGAGATATTCGCCACCGAAGCACTGGCCGGCATTCCGCCCGACGGCGCGGCGGGATCGAATTTCGAGAGCCTGACGAACCTGAGCTGCACGATCGACCCCAATACCATCAGGCGGAAGGACGGGCGGCGGGGCGGATTGCACGTTCCAGCCGGGGAATTGAACCGGGCCGGGAGGACGAAACCGGGGTGCCGTGAAATCGCCTCAAGACCAACTAACTAATAAGGCGAATTGAAAAGACAGGCCAAACGCGCGAGCCCATATCGGGCACGCGGGGCCGACACCGACATGAAGAATTATCTCGCATTTTTTCTAATTCTGGGGGTGACGGCAGCCTCCGCGCACGCTCCGTTGCCGATGCTGCCGGCCGCGCCGTCCGATCTCGTCCGGGTGGGCCTCACCGACAACGACACGAGCGCCGGTGGCACCGCGCGGCTGTGCGAGCAGGTCACCTTCTCGCGCGGCCTGCGCTACGGCGAGAGCGAAGCCAATGTGCTCGATATCGCCACCAGCACGGCCAAAGCGGATACCCCGCGGCCGGTGCTGCTGTTCGTGGCCGGCGACACCTTCACCGGCGACCACGCCGCGCCGGAGCTGTCGCGCCAGATCCAGGACCAGGCCATGTGCTTTGCCGCGCGTAACGACATGATCGGCGTGCGCGTCAGCTACCGGCTGGCGCCCTCGGCGACCTGGCCCACCGGGGCGACCGATGTGGCGGCGGCGCTGTCCTGGATCCACGGCAATATCGACCTGTTCAATGGCGATGCCCGCGAGATCGTCGCGGTGGGCTACGGCGCCGGCGCCTTCCATGTCGCCACCCTGCTGGCCCATCCCGAGTTCCAGACCGACCGCGCCGATGTCGCGGCGGTCGTGCTGGTGTCCGGGGTCTATCGCGCGGGCAAGGACGCGAGCGACAGTGAGAAGGCTTATCTTGGCAGCGACGCCAGCCAATACAACAAGCGCTCGGTCTTCCCCGGCATCCTCAATGTCGAGGTGCCGATCGTGCTGGCCTGGGCCGCGGACGATTCCGCCGGGCTCGTGGCACAGGGCGAGACCCTGAAGAAGACGCTCTGCGGCGCCGGCCATTGTCCGCGGGCCACACTGCTGCGCAGCCGCGACGGCATCGCGAGCGCCTTCGGCCTCGATGGCTCCGGCGACAGCCTCGCCGAGCCGACGCTGCTGCTGGTGCATCAACTCGAGGCGCGCGGGTTGCCGTAGCGGCACCCCGCTATCAGCGTCAGCGAGGCTGCCGTGTGGCTCCGAGCGCGCCGCGCACGGTCGAACGGAGCCATCAGGCCACACGATCGACAAACGCTTGACCTAGATCAAGCGGCCCTGGTGCAAATTGAGCCGACCTCGATCAGGGCCAACGTCAAGGTATCGAGCATGCGCGTCTCCGGCAGGATGCTGTTCGTGTTGATGGTTGCCCTGGCATCGCTCGGGGCGATGTCCCAAGAGCGCGCCGATCAATCCACCGTCGATAACGAAATCCGCATCGGCAACGTCATGCCGTATTCAGGACCGCTCTCCGAATTCGGCGCCATCGGCCAGGCGGAAGCCGCCTATTTCGACATGGTCAACGCGCGTGGCGGCATCAACGGCCGCAAGATCCGCTTCATCACCCGCGACGACAATTCCGATCCGGCGACCGCGCTGGAGCTGACCCGCAATCTGGTCGAGACGGACGACGTGCACCTGATGTTCGGCTCGTTCGGCACGCCCGGCAATCTCGCCACGCGCTGGTATCTCAACGAGAAGAAGATCCCGCAGCTGTTCGTCGCGTCCGGCGACGAGGAGCTGAGCCAGGCCAAGGCGTTTCCCTGGACCATGGGCTGGCAGCCGCCGTTCCGGTCGGAGGGGCGCATCTATGCCAACTACATCCAAGCCTATTATCCGCGGAAGAAGATCGTAGTGCTCTGGCAGAACGACCAGTTCGGGCGTTCGCTCCTCAAGGGCATCGAGGAAGGTCTTGGCGATCTGAACCGTCTCATCCTCGTCGACATCGCCTTCGACATTGCCGACGAGCATCTCGACGGACACGTCTCGATCCTCAAACGCGCCGGCGCCGATGTTTTCGTCTTTCTCGGCGTGCCGTCGACGGCGTCCAAGGTGATCAAGCTGGCGGGCGTCACTGAAATGGCGCCCGGTCTTCATCGTCAACGACGCCTCCGCCTCGATCGCCAACGCGATGGCGCCCGCGGGCCTGGAGAATTCGGCCGGCGTGATCTCGGCGGCCTTTCTGAAAGATCCAAGCGATCCCGCGTGGAAAGACGATCCTGCCATGAAGGACTGGTTCGCCTTTATGGACAAGTACCATCACGTCGAAAGCACCAACAACAGCGCGGCGCTCTATGGCTACGCCGCGGCCGAGACACTGACGCAGGTGCTGAAGCAATGCGGCGACGACTTCTCGCGCGAGAACATCATGCGTCAGGCAGCTTCGCTCAAGAGTTATCAGCCTTCCGTCGCGCTGCCCAACATCAGGATGAACACCTCGCCGAACAGCTATCTGCCGATCAGGCAGATGCGGCTGGTCCAGTTCGACGGCCGGTCCTGGCAACCGTTCGGCGAGGTGATCGAAACCGCATTCACGGAAGGTGCGGCGCGGTAGGCGCAACGTCAGTCTATTGTGGTCGCAGCAAGCGCCTTTTCGTTTCATGGCGAATGTTTAAGATCGGCATTGACCTGCATTCACTCCGCCCGGAGATCCTCCAAATGACCGAGACCATCCGCATCAAGCGCTTCAATGCGCGCCCCGTGATCGTGCCGATGAACCTGCCGCTCAAGACCTCGACCGGGGCTGTCGCAAAGGCGCCGCTGGTGCTGATCGACTGCGAGACCGACCAGGGCGTGCGCGGGCACGCCTATCTGTTCTCGATCACGCCCTCGGCCTTGAAGCCGCTGACGGCGATGGTCACGGAAATGTCGGACCTCGTCGCCGGCGACGAGCTGCTGCCGTTCGAGATCGAGCGCAAGCTGACCCAGCGTTTCACGCTGCTGGGGCTCGCCGGCCTGCAGCGGATGGCACAATCCGGCATCGACATGGCCGCATGGGACGCGCTGGCGCGCGCACGCAGCCTGCCGCTGGCGCGGCTGCTCGGCGGGGCGCCGAAACCGGTCAGAGCCTACAATTCGAAGGGCCTCGGCATCATGCCGGCGGGTGCCGCGGTGGAGGAAGCTCACAAGCTGCTGGCCGAGGGCTTTCAGGCCGCAAAGATCCGCGTCGGCCGCCCCGATGCGCGGGAAGACCTGAAGGTGGTGCGCGCCGTGCGCGAGGCGGTCGGCGACGACGTGACGCTGATGTGCGACTACAATCAGGCGCTGACGGTCACCGAGGCCATCCGCCGCGGCGAGATGCTCGACGATGAGGGGCTGACCTGGATCGAGGAGCCGATCCGTCACGACGACTATTCCGGCTGCGCCCGTATCGCGGATGCGCTGCGCACCCCGGTCCAGATCGGCGAGAATTTTGACAGCGCGTTCGCGATGCAGTCCGCGCTGTCGGCGGAAGCCTGCGACTACGTGATGCCCGACGTGCAGCGCATCGGCGGCGTCACGGGCTGGCTGCGCGCCGCGGCGCTCGCGCATGCCGCCGGCAGCGAGATGTCGACGCATCTGTTCTCGGAAGTCAGCGCGCATTTGCTTTGCGTGACGCCGACCGCGCATTGGCTGGAATATGTCGACTGGGCCGACGCGGTGCTGGCGACGCGGTTGCAGATCAAGGACGGCTTTGCGCTGCCGAGCGAGGAGTCCGGCAACGGCATTGCGTGGGACGAGGCGGCGGTGAGGAAGTATCTGATTGATTAATCGACACGGTTCCTTGTGGCCATCCTTCGAGACGCCCGCTTTTAGCGGGCTCCTCAGGATGAGGTCCTGTTGCGCGGCGAGACCGTAGACCCTCCGGCAAGGCTGTAGACCCTCATGGTGAGGAGCGCCGCTTACGGCGCGTCTCGAACCATGAAGGCCGAGCACTCTCGCAGCCTCGCCATATACGTTAGGCCTGCCGGGACCGGGCGAGGGAGTGCCGTCAACGCACCGCCGCGTTCAAATCCATCGTCTCCAGCAGGCTGTTCTGGCGCCAGTCGATAAAGGCATCCTTGAGACGGCTGATGATTCCGGCATGCTCAGGCATACCCCAGAGATTGCGCTGTTCAAGCGGATCGCGCTCGAGATCGAACAACTGCCCGTCCTCGGCGCCGTGGATGAACACGACCTTCCAGCGGTCATCGCGCACCATCGTGATCAGCCGCGCGCCGGTCATGGCGACGTCGCCGGCTTGCTCGCTGAACACGAACTCGCGGCCACTCCATTCCTCGCCCTTCAGCGCCGGCAGCAAGCTGCGGGCCTGGAACGGCTTTGGATGCTGCGCGCCGGCAAGATCGAGGATGGTCGGGCCCAGATCGAACAGCTGGCACTTTTCCTGAATCCGTCGCCCGTCGGAAGGAAGGCTGGGTGACCAGAACAGCAGCGGGACGCGGGTGACGGGCTCGTACATCGACCATTTCTGGCTGAGACCGTGTTCGCCGAGATTGTCACCGTGGTCCGACATGAAGACAACGACGCAATTGTCAAGGTAGCCCTTGTTTTCCAGCACCTCGATCAGGCGGCCGATCTGCTCGTCGATCATGGTGACGTTGGCATAGTAATGCGCGCGCAGGCGCCGCATCTCTTCGTGCGTCGGCGCCAGCTTCCATGACACCGCGTCGTGGTCGACCTCGGTGTCATGGCGCCGCTTCTCCTTCAGATACGCCGGAAGCCCCTCGATCTCGGCCTCGGTCGGCTGCGGCACTGGAAGGTCGTTGCGCGCGAGATAATGCTCCAGATATTCCGGCAAGGGGTCATAGGGCGGGTGCGGTCCGGGCAGGCCGATCTGCATGAACAGCGCTTCCGGCTTGGGGCGGGTCTCCAGCCACCACATCGCGGTCTCGGCGACAAAAATGTCCGGATGCAGCGACTTCGGCATCTCCCAGGTGAACGCGCCCATCCGGTCGCCATAATCCGGCAGGCTGCGATAGCCGGCGCGCGACGGCTTTGTCAGCTTGTGCGTGGCGAAGGCCTTGTCGAGCTCGTCGGCGAACCAGCGTCCCTCCAAAAAGCGATCCTTGTTCTCGACCACGAAGCGTTCGTGAAAGCCGGCCTTGGCGTCATAGGGGATCGTGTGCATCTTGCCGACATTGACGCAGTGATAGCCGGCTTCCGCCAGATTGCTGACCCAGGTCTTCTGCCAGTGTTGCCCGTTCTTCAGGACGCCCGAGGCGTGCGGATAGAGACCGGAGAACAATGCCGCGCGCGAGGGAACGCAGCTCGGCGCATTGATGAAGCAATTATCGAAATAGATACCTTCACGCACCAGACGATCGAGATTCGGCGTCTTCATGTAGGGATGGCCCGTCGCCGCGATCGTGTCGAAGCGTTGCTGGTCGGTCATGACCAGGACGATGTGGGGCTTTGTCACGATTGTTTTGTCCTACGCGGCATTGGGAGAGGAGAAAATATGTCTGACATAATAATTCTTGTCAAACTGCCCTCGGCTGGATTATCCTTCAGAACGGCCGCATTTATGCCGGTCATTTCTTCGCAGCCGCAATATATCAGACATTAAACCCAGCAGAGCCGGATCAACGTGGCAAAGGCCGACAGCAAGGACAGTCAGCAATCAAGCGGTCACGTCGCCCGCGAGGTGGCGCGGCTGATCCTCACCGGCGTGTGGCGCGAAGGCGCGACCCTGCCGCGCGAGATCGAGCTTGCGTCGCGCTTCGGCGTCAGCCGCGCATCGATGCGCGAATCGCTTTCGCTCCTGAAGGCGAAGGGGCTGATCGCCTCGAAGCAGAAGGCCGGCACGCATGTGCGCACGCGCTTCGACTGGAACATGCTCGACGCGGAACTGCTGAACTGGACCTTGACGGCGTTGCCGACGCAGGAGTTTGCCAAGCAGATCATGGAGATCCGCAGGATCGTCGAGCCCGAGGCCTGCGCGATTTGCGCGACGCGCGGCACGGACGAAGACTTTGCCAGGATCGAGCGGGCCTATCGCGGCATGGACGCTGCCGGAATGGACCGCGTCGCCTATGCCGAGCCCGACTTGCAGTTTCACCGCGGCATTCTCATCGCCACGGGCAATGACTTTCTGATTGCCTTTGGCGCCACGGTCGCAGCCGCACTGCGGATGTCGTTCAACTTGTCGAGCACCAATCCGGGCGCGCCGCGCAAGAGCCTGCCCTATCATCGCGCGGTGCTTGAGGAAATCTGGGCGCGCAATCCCGACGGCGCGCGTCAGGCCATGCACAAGCTGATGGATCTCACCGAACAGAACATCGTCTCGGCCATGTCGCGCCAGAAGAAAAAGGACACCGAGGACGAGAAGGCCCGCACCAGACGGGCGCGTTGAAACCGGCATACAATATTGAGGGAGATCAAGATGAAGAACGCATCGCGCGCGAGTTCGCTCACCCGCCGTAAACTGCTCAAGGCCAGTGCCGCGACCGCGGCGCTAGCCGCGTTCCCCGCGCCGCTGATCGCGCAGACAAAACCGTTTGCCGGCGTGACGCTGCACGGCGCCTCGTTCCAGCACCGCTTCTTCACGCTGCTGCAAAAATACATCCCCGAATTCGAGGAGCAGACCGGCATGAAGGTCGACCTGCAGCTCTCGGCCTTCCCGGTCTACAACCAGCAGGCCAATCTCGAACTGTCCTCGGGCGGCTCGGCCTACGACTTCGTCAACGTCACCTTCATCCTCGCTGCGCGCTGGGTCGCTGCGGGGCTGCTCGCCGATCTCAACGAATTCACCGGCGATCCCAATTTGACGCCCGCCGAGTGGAATCCCAAGGACTTCGTCGAAGGCGCGCAGGTGCCCTATCGCGACGCCAGGGGCGGCACCTATGGCTATTCCTGGGAAGGCGGCGCGATGCTGATGGGGCTGTCGCGCATGGACCTGATGGAAAAGAAGGGACTGAAGATCCCCAAGACGTTCGCCGAGCTCCAGCAGGTCTGCGCCGAGATCAACGGCACCGATGGCGTCAGCGGCATCACATCCTTCCAGCTTCATCACTGGAACCTGCCGCCCTACATCCAGGGCTTTGGCGGCGACATCTTCCGCAAGCCGCCGGGCGACATCATGCCGGCGCTGAACACGCCGGAGACCATTCAAGGCATCGAGTTCTACGCGAACCTGTTGAAGAACGCGCCGAAAGGCGTGCTCACCTATACCGAGGACCAGGCGCGGCAGTCGCTGCTCACGGGACGTTCCAACATCTTCATCCATTCCAGCTCCTGGGTGACGCCGATCCTGCTCTCCGACGAGAGCAAGGTGAAGGAGACTTCGCGCGTGGTGCGCTCGCCCGCCGGTCCCGTGCATGATTATCCGGCGTCGAATAGCCAGGGGCTCGGCATTCCCAAGAACGCCAAGAACAAGAAGGCCGCGTGGGAATTCATCAAATGGGCGCTCTCGCCCGACATCTCGATGCGGCTGGTGAAGGAGCACGGTCATTCCTCGGTGTGCCGGCGCTCGATCATCACCAGCGAGGCCTATCGCAAGCTCAACACGGTGAACGGCCAGGACCTCGGCGCGCTCTATCTCGAAGTGCTGGAGCTGCCGGCCAAGGGCGAGAACTACATGGCCTATCGCAACCGTGAAGGAATTCCCGATCGTGGGCGACGTCCTCAACAAGGCGTTCGAGCAGGTCGCGACCGGCCAGCTGCCGGCAAAGGACGCGATGAACGCGGCGCAGGACCAGGCTATCGCCGCACTGCGCCGTTCCGGGACGCAGCTTTGAGCGAGAGTGGAATTGACGGAGAGCGCCGCAGGTTCATCGCCTTCGCGCTCACGCCGAGCCTGATCGTGCTGTTCGCGATCGCCGTGCTGCCGGCGATCTATCTCGTCGTGACGAGCCTCACGCCGTTCCAGCTGACGATGCCGGGCTCGGCCACCGATTTCAGCGCGCCGCTCCGCAACTACGGCCTGCTACCCGGCGACCCCCGTTTCGTCAATTCGCTGTGGGTGCAGGCCAAGCTGTCTTGCTGGGGCGTGCTGTTCCAGGTGTTGTTCGGCATGCTGCTCGCGCTGCTGCTGAACGTGCCGTCGCGCCTTGTCGAGTTCGCCCGCACCTTCTTCCTGATTCCGATGGTGCTGCCGCCGATCGTGGTCGCGGTGATCTGGAAGCTGATCTACACGCCCGACATCAGCCCGCTCTATTACGCGGCACAAGCCCTGCATTTCACCATGCCGGCACTGACATCGAGCGTCGATTTCGCGCTGACCGCGATCATCATCGCCGACACCTGGGAATGGCTGCCCTTCACCTTCCTGATGGTTCTCGCGGCGCTGCAGACCATCCCGGATGAATATTCGGAAGCAGCCCTGGTCGACGGCGCCAGTACGCTGCAGATTTTCTGGTACGTCACGCTGCCCTTCATCATGCCGATCCTGGTCATATCGGGCATGTTCCGGCTGATCGACAGCGTGAAGGCGTTTCCGCTGATCTTTTTGCTGACCAGCGGCGGCCCCGGCACAGTCACTGAAGTCACCAATTACTATGCATATCTGCTCGCCTTCGACACTAACGAGATCGGCTATTCCAGCGCGGTCACGGTCGTGATGCTGCTGCTGGTCGCCGGCGTCAGCCTTGGCCTGGTCTGGATGGGACGGCGCCGGGAGGCGATGGCATGAACGCGCCCACCTCACGCAAGGCGACGCCCGGCCGGCTGGCCGCGATCATGGTGACCCTGCTCATCCTGCTCTCGCCGTTCCTCTGGTTGTTGCAGATGAGCTTCAAATCGAACGACCAGATCCTGCAATTCCCGCCACCGCTGATCTTCACGCCGACACTGGAGCACTACAGCGCGCTCTGGCACAGCGCGTTCTCAGCTTCCTTCGTCAACAGTCTGCTCAGCGCCTCGTTTTCGACCGCACTCGCGCTGCTGCTCGGCGTACCCGCCGCCTACGCGTTGTCGCGCTGGGCCGGACGCGGCAAGCACGCGCTCTCCTTTGCGATCCTGGTCACGCGCATGGCGCCCCCGATTGCGTTCACGATCCCGTTCTTCCTGTTCTACCGCTGGATCGGCCTGCTCGACACTATCACCGGCCTGGTGCTGGTTTATACCAGCTTCAACCTGCCGCTGGTCATCTGGATGATGCAGCCGTTCTTCGACACCATCCCGGTCTCTCTGGAGGAAGCAGCGCTCGTCGATGGCGCAAGGACCCGGACGATTTTCACCAAGATCGTGCTGCCGATGGTGACGCCGGGGATCGCGGCGACCGCGATCCTGTGCTTCCTCTACGCTTGGAACGATTTCTTCTTCGCGCTGATCCTGACCCGGACCAATGCGCGCACGGCCCCCGTCGCCGTCGTCAACTTCATGAACTACGAAGGCTGGGAATGGGGCAAGATCGCCGCCGGCGGCTCGCTGGTGATGGCGCCGGTGCTGATCTTCTCGCTTGCCGTGCGCCGCTATCTCGTCAGCGGGCTCACGGCCGGCGCGGTCAAGGGATGAGGTCATGAAGCTTCCGACCGGCGCATCGCGCACCGTCTTCATCTTCGCCCATCCCGCCGGTCATGTTGGCGCGCCGCGCCATTACACGCCCTATTTCGAGCAGCAGGGCCTCGACTGGCATATGATGCCGATGGACGTCGAGCCGAAGCATCTCGCCGAGACGATCCGCGCGCTGGCAAAGTCGCCGAGCACCGCCGGCTTCAATTTGACCATGCCGCACAAGCCGGCCGCGTTCGAGCTCTGCGACGAGGTCGGGCCTGCCGCGACATTCGAGGGCGTGGTCAATACGATCCGGATCGAAGCCGATGGAAAACTCGTCGGAGAATCCTTCGACGGCGGCGGATTTCTGAACGCCGCGCGCGAGGCCGGCATCTTCGATCCCGACCGCGGCACCGTCGTGATCGATGCCGGCGGCGCCGGCCGCGCGATCTGCCATGCCCTCGCGGCGGCAGGTGTGAGGCGCCTGCGCATCCTCAACGAGGTGCCCGGCCCGGTCGAGACGCTGGCGGCAAAGCTGCGCGGACAATTCCCTGATCTCGACATCAGTCTCGAGGAGCGCTTCGACGATTTAGGCCTGTGCGTCAATGCCACCTCGCTCGGTCTGCACGCGACCGACGCGTTGCCGATGGATCCGGCCAAGCTGCCGAAGGATTGTGCCGTGTTCGACATCATCGCCGCCCGCCGCACTGGATTCATGGAAGCCTGCGCGGCCCGTGGCCTCAAGGTCATCGACGGTGTCGCCATGATCCGGCATCAGTTGCCGCTGCAAACGGCGTTCTGGCGGGGAGCAACTGCTCCTTCCGCTCCGACATCCTGAGGCGCAAGCAGCGGGTAGTGCACCTGCAGATGCCTCTACCAAACCTCCGCGCCGGGGATTTTCTTGCGCACCGCCATGCGCTGGATCCAGATGCAGCGACGGACCGATCTATTGGAGCGGCCGACCGCGGATATTCCTTCGCCGGCCTGCAGCAGTGGCGCCACGTTTTCACGCAGCGCGCGGCAGCGCTGGAGCTCGGCCTGCCAGTCGATGATTGCTGCGTCGGCCCGCGACGCAATCAGCGACAGTACCGCCACGGCAAGACAGCTCGCTCGCATGGTCCGCATTCCCTTCACCGAGGTCCGGCCGGATGGCGCCGGTAGCGGAAATCGCAATGAGGCGCGCCTTGCATGATGGTCTGCGTCCGCGTCAGCGCGACGTCGGGACCGAACCCTTCTGCGGTCGCAAAATCGGCGGTGCAGACCAGGAGAAAGCCGAGCTCCGGCTCGTCCAGCGCCTTGTAGAACTCGGCATAGGCGCACCGCGTCACGTCGAACGCGAAGACGTCCTCGGTCTGCTCGATGACGTCATAGGCGAGCGCGTCGTCACGGGCATAGGCCCTGAACGCCGATGATACGGCCTTGCCGAGATCGGTCTCGTTCCTGGCTTTCCAGAATTCCTCGCCGTAGCCGCGATAGAGATTGCCGAGCGTGGTGCGCACCAGCGCGTTGGCGCGCGCCTCGCCGAGTTTGGCCTGGAGCGCCTTCACCAGCGGCACCAGGACTTGCGCCTGAATCTTTGCCTGTTCGATGACGGAAACGCTCATGGGCGGCCTCGTATCTGAGGCCACATCGTAGCCCGGATCGGACGAAGCGTAATCGGGGTTTCGTGCCGGATGACGAGATTTCCGGATCTCGTGAAGCGTAGTCCGGGCTGCGCGGGCCGCACACGTTCGGTTGTTTGGACTTGGCCGATGCCCGCTGGGCTTCGGCAAGGCATCCTTCACTCGGTACCGCGAGCGAAGGATGGTGGGCGCGACAGGGATCGAACCTGTGACCCCTACCATGTCAAGGTAGTGCTCTCCCGCTGAGCTACGCGCCCTAGATGTCGTCTAGATCGGGTCGGGACCCTATAACGGCTCAGGAGAGCCGGTGCAAGGACGGAAGGGGGCCGATTTAGGCCGCCAGCATCTTGTTCACTTCGCTGACCAATTCGCGCAAATGCACGGGCTTGGACAGCACCTTCGCGTTCTTGGGGGCGTCCGAATCCGAGTTCAGGGCGACCGCGGCGAAGCCAGTGATGAACATGATCTTGATGTCGGGGTCGAGTTCCGAAGCCCGGCGGGCGAGCTCGATGCCGTCCATCTCCGGCATCACGATGTCGGTGAGCAGCATTTCGAACGGCTCTTCCCGGAGCCGCTGATAGGCGGCCATGCCGTTGTCGTGGGACGAGACCTGAAAACCGGCGTTTTCCAGCGCCTTGACCAGGAAACGGCGCATGTCGTTGTCGTCTTCGGCGAGCAGGATTTTTGGCATGGCTGGAACGTCGAATCCCCAAGACAATTACAAGGCATCAGCAGAGGTCACTAAGCCCGACAGAGGGTAAATTTCGGGTGAAAATCTTTACCCTAGCCCGACCGCGCGGCCCCCTTGTGAACCCGAATGCGGCTCGAAGCAATCAAGTCGCGTTGGTCGATCCCCATCTCGATGCCCGCAGGGTTAAGACATGTTCCAGCGCAGATGACATCTTTTCGCTTGGCAGGATGGTTGCGATTCCGGACAATGACGACACATAACAGCCGCTCGATCGGCCGAATCAATTCGATCTGGCCCCTTTTCCGGATCCTGCGGCGCCAAGGGACGAAGCCTGAGAACAAGGGACGAAGCCTAAGAAGATGACCCGGTTTGACGGCGACATGTCGCCAGCGTTCGAGATCGTGGAGCCCGCGCAATGGCGCGCGCCTGTCATCTTCAACTCGCCCCATTCCGGCTCGACCTATCCGGACGAATTCCTCGCGGCATCGCGGATCGACCTGCCGCAGCTGCGGCGGTCCGAAGACTCTTTCATGGACGAGCTGATCGCCCAACTGAGCGAGCGCGGCTTTCCGACCGTGCGGGTCAACTTTCCGCGCTCCTATGTCGACGTCAATCGCGAGCCCTATGAGCTTGATCCCCGGATGTTCACCGGGCGCCTGCCGAGCTTCGCCAATACCCGCTCGATGCGGGTTGCCGGAGGGCTCGGCACCATTCCGCGCGTGGTCGGCGACGGCCAGGAGATCTATCGCGACCGCATCCTGGTTGAAGATGCGCTGGCGCGGATCGAGACTCTCTACAAGCCCTACCATCGCGCGCTGCGCCGGCTGATCAACAAGGTGCACCAGATGTTCGGCACCGTGGTGCTGGTCGACTGCCACTCGATGCCCTCGGTCGGCGTCTCCCGCGACGAGCCACGGCGGCCCGACATCGTGATCGGCGACCGCTACGGCACGAGCTGCACGCCGCTCCTGCCCGACAGGGTCGAGGAGACCATGACCGGACTCGGCTATTCGATCGGCCGCAACAAGCCCTATGCGGGCGGCTTCATCACCGAGCATTACGGCAACCCGGCCAGCGGCCTGCACGCCGTGCAGCTCGAACTCAACCGCGCGATCTACATGGACGAGCGGCGGCGCGAGCGCAGTCCGCGTTTTGCGCAAGTGGCGACGGACTTCGGCGTGCTCGCCGACGTGCTGGCGACCACGATCCCGTTCGGCGATCTCGGCCCGTTCCAGGCCGCGGCCGAATAGGCGCGACGTTTTCTTCGAACGATTGTGTTGGGTGCGATCAAGCGCGAACGCGTTTCGCGGCGCGCATTGAAATGAAAGCCAAGGGCTGAAAGAAATTAGAGGCTGAAAGAAAAAAGGGCCGCTTCTGATGAAGAAGCGGCCCAAGTCTAGGGAGGAAACGCCCAAGGAGGGCAGCAGTAACGCGAGAAGCGCTACCGCACCGCAACAATATGCGGCCGCGACGCACAAAGTGCAAGGGCTTTCGAGCGGTTTCCCATGCAATGAGGACATAGCTCGGTTGCTTCTAGAGAAACCCAGATTCAGTTCCTTTGATAAGGAAATTCAATGGGTTGATAGTCATTTGCATACGAACGAGGCAGATCCGGAACTAAGGTTTCAACTCAATGATCGATATTTGCCCAGTGAGTGGTCTTTGCCGAGGCGAACGCTTCCGGCATCCAAAATACCAGGGTGCGAAAGCAAGACAGCGCTGCACGATCCCTCCGATTTGAGCTAGGCAGGAGTGAGCTTCACCCGACTTTCGTTTTGAGGATGCGCCGTGACGGTGATCGACTTCTCCGCCTTCATCGAACGGCTCGCCACCGTCTCCGGCGAAACCATCCTGCCGTTCTTCCGCACTTCCCTATCGATCGACGACAAGAGCAAGACCAAGGATTTCGACCCCGTGACAGAGGCCGACCGCGCCGCGGAGGCGGTGATGCGGCGGCTGATCAAGGCCAGCTTCCCCCAGCACGGCATCGTCGGCGAGGAGTTCGGCAACGAGCGCGAGGACTCCGACTATGTCTGGGTGCTCGACCCTATCGACGGCACCAAATCCTTCATTGGCGGCTTTCCGATCTGGGGCACGCTGATCGCGTTGCTGCACAAGGGCACGCCGGTCTACGGCATGATGCACCAGCCCTTCATCGGCGAACGCTTTTCCGGCGACAGCGGCTCGGCTCATTATAAGGGCCCCTCCGGCGAGCGCCGGCTCCAGGTCCGGCGATGTGCTTCGCTGTCGGAAGCGACGACCTACACCACCAGCCCGCTGCTGATGAACGAGCGCGACCGCGCCATCTTCGGCCGCATCGAGAAGGGCGCACGTCTCTCGCGCTATGGCGGCGACTGCTACTCCTATTGCATGCTGGCCGCAGGTCACGTCGATCTCGTGGTCGAAACCGAGTTGAAGCCTTACGATATCGCGGCCCTGATCCCGATCGTGACCGGCGCCGGCGGCGTCGTCACCACCTGGGAAGGCAAGCCCGCGCAGGGCGGCGGCCGCATCATCGCGGCCGGTGACGCCAGGGTTCACGAAGAAGCACTGAAACTGCTCAACGGATAGGCCGCACAAGGAGCCTGCATGACGAACCGGCGTACGCTCCTTCTCGCAACCCTGCTTCTGTTTCCGACGCTCGTCTCCGCGCAGAATTACCCGGCCAAGCCGGTCAAGCTGATCGTGCCGTTCCCGGCCGGCGGCCCCAACGACATCATCGCGCGGGTGATCGGCCAGCGCATGTCGGAGCTGTCGGGCCAGCCGGTGCTGATCGACAATCGCGGCGGCCAGGGCGGCGTGCTCGGCACCGACGCCGTCTCCAAGGCTGCGCCTGACGGTTACACCATCGCGATCTCCAGCGCCGGCGCGCTGGCGATTAGCCCGAGCATGGAGCGGGTCGCCTACGATACGCTCAACGACCTCACGCCGGTGACGTTGGTCGCAACCGTTCCGGAAATGCTCGTGGTCGCCACCAATGTAGAGGCCAAAAACATCGGCGAGCTGATCGCGCTCGCCAAGGCGCAGCCCGGAAAGCTCAACTTCGCCTCCTCCGGCCCCGGCAGCCTGCCGCATCTGGCCGGTGAATTGTTCAAGCTGACGGCCAGGATCGACATCGTGCACGTGCCTTATCGCGGCGCGGCGCCCGCCGTGAACGATCTGCTCGGACAGCAGGTGCAGATGACGTTCCTGGATCTCCCCGTGCTGCTGCCGCAGGTCAAGGCCGGCGCCCTGCGGCCGATCGCGGTCGGCTCGGCCGAGCGCTCCGCCACCGCGCCTGACGTCCCGACCACCGCGGAAGCGGGCTTTGCGGACCTGCGTATCGAGAACTGGTACGGCATGGTCCGCACCGAAGGGCACGCCGAAGGAGATCGTCGCAGCACTGCATGGCTTAGCGACAAAGGCGATGGCAGATCCCGCGGTGAAGGAGAAGCTCGCTGCCCAAGGGGCAACGCTGGTCGGCGACGAGCCGGAGCATTTTCGGCAGTTCATCGCGGACGAGACGAAGAAATGGGCGAAGGTGATCAAGGACGCCGGGGTGGAGACGGCAAAGTAGCGCAGAGTTCAGACCGCCGCCGTCGCCCTCAAATGCTCCACCAGCATCTTCGCCGGCCGTGACAATGTCTTGAAGCTGCGCGCGCAGATCACGAGCCTTCGGTTGGCGAAGGCGTCGCGCAGGCGGACCATGGCGAGCGGCATCAGTTTTGCGCAGCGGCGGGCGGCGGCTTCGGGCATCAGCGCGACGCCGACATCGGCGGCGACCATCTGGCAGATTGCGTCGAAATCGCGCAGCCGCGCGCGGAAATGCGGACGCATGCCGAGCCGCGCAGCGTGCTTCGAAATATGCACTTGAAGCGCAGTGGCGCCGGTTAGCCCGACGAACTCGCAATCCCCTGCCTCATGAAAATCGATCTGGCGGCGGCCAGCGAACGGGCCGCGCTTGGAAGTCACCAGCATCAGGCGGTCCTCGCTGAAGACGAAGCGCTCGATATGGTCGGGCAGCGCATGCTCGGCGGCGAAGCCGAGATCGGCAGCACCGGCGGTGATCGCAGCCGCAATGTCGGTGCTCTCGCGCTCCTCGATGTCGATGGCGACGTCGCGATGCTCGCGCAGGAAGCCGGCGAGAGCCTTGGGCAGATGCTCCGACAGACCCGAGGTGTTGGCGAGGAAATGCACGCTCGCCCGCGCGCCGCTGGCAAAGCCGGCGAGATCGCCGCGCATGGCGTCGATCTGGTGCATGACGAGCCTCGCATGATCGAGCAGGCTCTCGCCCGCCGCGGTCAACTCGACACCGCGGCGCCCGCGCTTGAGCAGCGCGACGCCGAGCGCGTCCTCGAGCCTCTTGATGCGCGCGCTGGCCGAGGCCAGCGCCAAATGCGACCGCTCGGCGCCACGGGTGATGCTGCGCTCGTCGGCGACCGCGATGAACAGCTGGAGGTCGATGAGGTCGAAGCGCATGGCAGGTTTCTCCCCTCAGCCTTCGTCATGAACGAAGGCAATCTCCGTAACCTCCAGATTGTGCCCGGGCGCGGCTTCGGTCAATGTGCAGATATGATCGACCCGCTCCTCATTCTCATCGCCGCCGTCTTCCTGATCGCCGGATTCGTCAAGGGCGTGGTCGGGCTCGGACTGCCGACCGTGTCCATGGGCCTGCTCGCCGTGAGCATGGCGCCGAGCCGCGCGATCGCCATCGTGATCGTGCCCGCGATCGTCACCAACATCTGGCAGACCTTCGTCGGCCCCCATCTGCGTGACATCCTGAGGCGGCTGTGGCCGCTGATGATCGGCACCGTGATCGGCTGCTGGCTCAATGCCGGCGCGCTGACCGGTCCCCATGCGCGCTACGGCACGATCGTGCTCGGTGTCCTCCTGGTCATCTACGCGACCATCGGGCTGAACAAACTCCAGTTCCGGGTCGCACCGAAGAACGAGAAATGGGTCGGCGGCGTGGTCGGGGTGATCACCGGCGTGATCTCGGCCTCGACGGGGGTGCAGGTGATCCCCTCGATGCCGTTCATGCAGGCGATCGGCATGGAGAAGGACGAGCTGGTGCAGGCGCTCGGCGTGTTCTTCACGACAGCCACTCTGGCGCTCGCCTTCAACCTCACGGCCGGAGGATTGCTGACGCCGGCCAATGCCGTGCCGGGCGCCGTGGGCATGGCCATGGCCTTCGCCGGCATGTACATCGGCCAGTCGGTGCGGGCGCGGATGCCGGCCGAAGCGTTTCGCCGCTGGTTCCTGATCGCGATGATCCTGCTCGGCCTATATCTCACCGGCAGCGCGCTGCTGAAAGAGTTCGGGTAGAAAAGTTACCGCGTTTCCAGCATGGCGACGCGGATGCCGAAATAGATGAAGAGGCCCCCGAGCGCACGGTTGACCCAGGCGATCGCGCCTTCGGAGGTCCGCAAGCGGTGGGCGGCCTTGGCCGCGAACGCCGCCAGTACCAGACACCACAGCGTTCCCGTGCAGATGAAGATCAGGCCGAGCGTCAGGAAGGCGAGCGGCTTGTGCGGCGCGTCGGCTGCGACGAATTGCGGCAGGAAGGCCAGGAAAAACAGCGCGACCTTGGGATTGAGCGCGTTGGTGAAGACGCCCTGGAAGAAAACCCGCCGCAGCGAACTCCGCACCGGCTCGTCGATGGCCGATGCCAGTACCGGGCGCGACCACAGCATCTGGAGCCCCGTCACGACGAGATAGGCCGCACCAACGAGCTTCAGGATCGAGAACGCGGTCGACGAGGCCATCAGCAGGGCCGAAAGGCCGATCGCCGCGCCCGCGACATGGAAAAAGCAGCCGCAGCTGATGCCGAGCGCGGCAGCGGCACCGCCTCGCCAGCCCATCTGCATGCTGCGGCCGATCACATAGACCGTATCAGGCCCCGGCGTGATGTTGAGCAGCACGCCCGACAGGACGAAAAGCCAGATTTCGTGAATGCCCAGCATCTGTGAGGTGCCTCCGCCGCCGAGCCGTCGCCTCAGGGGCCGGCTTAGTCGGTTCGCTCGTCCCCGTCCACCGCCGGGATTGCGGAGCATTTAGCTCGAATTTGCAATGCGGATCGTACTTTCGCTCGGCCTCATCTGCTCTATAAAGGCAGGTTCTTGAATGCGGGATTCGAGGCGACTGCCACGGCGTGGCCAGTCCTCGATCTCTTCCAAGTCTCTTGCAAGTCTCTTGGAGCTCCGGAATATGGAAAGACGTCTGGCCGCCATCATCTGCGCCGATGTCGCCGGCTATTCGCGAATGATGGGCAGCGACGAGGCCGGCACCCATGCCGCCTTCAAGGCCCATCGCAGCGCGATCCATCCCATCATCCTCAATCACGGCGGCCGCGTCGTGAAGAACACCGGCGACGGCTTCCTGCTGGAGTTCCCGAGCATCGTCGGGGCCACCGAAGCCGCAATCGCGATGCAGACGCTGATGGCGGAGCGTAACCATCATCTGCCAGCCGATCGTGCGATGCAGTTCCGGCTCGGCATCCATATGGGCGATGTCATCGCCGACGAGGACGAGGTCTTCGGTGACGATGTCAACATTGCCGTCCGCCTCGAATCCGTGGCCAGCCCCGGCGGCTTCGCGATATCGGCCAAGGCCTACAAGGAGGCAGGCAAGCATCTCGCCGTGCCGATGGCCGATGCCGGCAACCACCGCTTCAAGAACATCAGGGATCCGGTCGGCGTCTGGACCTGGACGCACGAGGGCGCATCGGCGCTTGCGCCCGCGCTGAAGGAGACATCCGCCCTCTCGCAGCAGGACCGGACCGCCATCGTCGGCGTGCTGCCCTTCGCCAATCTCAGCGACGCCCAGGACGAATATTTCTCCGACGGCCTGACCGAGGACTTGATCCACGCGCTGTCGCTGCAATCCTTCTATCGCGTGCTGAGCCGTAACTCGACCTTTGCCTTCAAGGGTAACAATGTCAGCACTCGCCTGATCGCGCGGGAGATCGACGCGACCTATTTGATCCAGGGTTCGGTGCGGCGCGCCGGAGCCAAGATCCGCGTCACCGCGGAGTTGATCGCGCCGGAGACCGGCGAGCAGCTCTGGACCGGCCGCTACGACCGCGACATCGGCGATCTCTTCGCGATGCAGGACGAGATTACGACGAACCTGTCCGCCGCCATCGCCACCGAGATCGTCCGGGCCGAAGCCTCGGCGCCGGCACGGCTCTCTACCGACGTGACCGCCTGGGACCGCTTCCTCAAGGGGCTGTCGCACTACTACCGGCAGACCAAGGAGGATTTGAACCTCGCCGTCGCCCTGTTCAGGGAGGCGATCGCGGTCGATCCGAAGCTGTCGATCGCGCACGCCTATCTCGCCACGATCCAGATCCAGAGCATCCAGTTCGGCTGGGTCAAGGGCACGCGCGAGATGTGGGCCGAGGCGATGAAGCTTGCCGAAACCAGCGTCCGGCTCGATCCACGCTCGTCATTTGCATTCTCGATCCTGTCCTGGGCCCACGCGCTGGAGGGGCATTACGAGGCCGCGATGGACGCCGCCAAGCGCGCGGTCGCGCTCAACCCCTACGACAACGGCGCGCGCGGCGTGCTCGGCATCTGCCATTTCGTCATCGGCGAGCACCGCGAGGCGATCGAACTGTTCTCGATGGCAGCGCAGCGCGACAACAGCGATCCGCGCTACCAATGGGCCGCGCTGAATGCCTTCAGCCACTATCTGCTGGGCCAATATGACGCGACCCTGTCATGGGCCCGCGAGCAACTCTACATCAACCCGAACCACATGCAGGCGCTGGCGATCCGCGCCGCGGCGCTCGCGCAATTGGGGCGGGCGGGCGAGGCGAACGAGGCGACCCGCGTGCTCATGGGTAACTACCCGACTCTGAATGTTGACCGTCATTTGCGCAATTTCCACTGGAAGCGCCCCGAGGACCTCGCCCATTACCGCGACGGACTCTTGAATGCGGGCGTGCCGCTCGGCAAGCTGACCCTGGTCCAGAGCGGCCTGAAACGCGTCGCCGAATCCTGAGGGCCAGCCGCGGCCACGCGGCAATTTCCGTCCACCTTGATTGACACGACAGTGAATTCAACCACACTTCGTTACACGCTGAAGTAGTATAATGTACTGTCGGTTTGTTAGGACTTTCCCCGCTCTATCGCCGCGCCTGTATTTTACGATTCGCTGTTTTCAGGATTCTGGGCCATGCATGATGCCGCTTCGAAGCCCCCGTTCGACCCCTCGATCCAGGTCTCGCCGAACAATCCCTGTCCATTCCTGCGCGGCCTCGTCGGCGAAGGCTTTGTTGACGGCGGGACTGTCCCGCTCGGGACGCTGTCGCAGACGATTGCAAATGCAACCGGCGAGACCGGGCTGAAGAAGGCCTTCGCCCGCATCCAGGTCCGCGGGGTCGCGCTCATCGCAAACGGTCTCGGTCACATCCTGAAGAGCGCATTTTCGGGTGCTCAGCTCGACGCGCTGCGTGGCGGCCCCCTCGACAAGCGCGGCGCCGGCTCGCGCGTCCTCGGCGTCGACGGCAAGGTCGACGAGGACGAGCTCGCGCGGTTTGCGAGCTTCGGCCGGAATTACCAGAATCCGAACGGCGGCGGCTCCGAGCCGGGTCTCAACGCCTCGGAAATCGACGTCTTCATGCGCGACAACGTCAAGCGCGCCGGCAGCGCCGCGCGCTGGTACTACCCCCTGCTGATGAAGTTCGAATGGCCGATCCTCCTGAAGATCGTGGGCAAGGGCGAGGGGGAGGACCGCTATCTCAGCGTGGCCGACGTGCGCACGCTGTTCAACGAGCGCCAATTCCCTGCTCGCATCAACCGGCGGCTCGTATCGCAGCCGGTGCTGTCGACCTGCCAGCGCGTGGTGCGAGGCGCCCTCAAGTTTGCGGCCCTGCTCGTCGCCCTCGGCCTCGTCTTGCTCGTTGCCGTCGCCGAATTCCCCGACCAGGTCCGCGCCATGCTGCCGCAAAAGGGGATTCTCGTGAATCTGCTGCCGCCGCCCCTGCCCGCTGTCCCCGAGACGAAGGCGGCCTATTGGCTCGAGCAAAACTGGTCGCTGAAGGACAGGCACTGGTTTCACCACGCCAGCCAAGGCACGGCGACCTTTCCGGTACCCTATGAATGGTTCATGGCGCTGGAGCAGCCGCGCCTGCACCTGTTCTCGCGGCCAGGCATGATGACGGACAGCGCCTATCTCGAGCGCTTCGGCTTCATCCCAAGCCCGCAGTCGATCCAGACTGACGCGGCGTCACTGCGCCGCTTCGGCTACGCCAATGTCTACGAGACGACGCAAGCGCCGGACTGGTCGACCAGATGGACGCCGGCGGAGAACGTCGATGGCCTGCCGGTCGGCTTCGCGCGGATGACCGGGGTCAGCGATCCCGCGACGGGCCGACGCGAAGAGAACAAGATCGGGCTGACCTGCGCGGCCTGCCATACCGGCCAGATCCATTACCAGGGCATCGACATCCGGTTCGACGGCGGCCCGGCCATGACCGACCTGAAGAAGCTCGAGCTCTCCACCGGCCTGTCGATCGCCTACACGCTTTACGTGCCGTTCCGCTTCCAGCGCTTCGCCGATCGGGTGCTCGGCCCCGACGCCAGCAAGACGGACCGCGACGCGCTCAAGCAGAAGCTCAGCGCGATCGGCAATTTCCTGATCGACTGGGCGAAAACCCAGCAAAAGACGATTGAAGGCAAGAAGACCTGGAACGGCAGGCAGCAGAGTGACACCGAGGAGGGATTCGGCCGCCTCGACGCTCTCAATCGCATCGGCAATCAGGTCTTTTCGCAGGACCTGGCGCTGAGCGGGATCAAGGGATTCGAGAAGAACCTGCACGCCCAGGACGCGCCGGTCAGCTACCCTCCGATCTGGACGGTGCCCTGGTTCAAGTTCGCCCAGTACGACGCCTCGATCGAGCAGCCGCTGATCCGCAACGCCGGCGAGGCACTCGGCGTGACGGCGCTGCTCAACCTGTCCGACGCCTATCCGGAGGACAGGATTTGGCGGTCCTCGGTTCACATCAACACGCTCGGCTGGATCGAGGACATGCTCAGAGGGCCCGATCCGTTCAAGACGGCTGATCCCTCCACCGGTCCGAAGTTCGGAGGCCTGCTGGCGCCGAAATGGCCGTCGCAGATCCTCGGCGACAATTGGAGGCTTGATCAAAAGAAGGTCGACAATGGTCGCAAGATCTACGCCGAGATGTGTTCCGGATGCCATTTGCCCGCCATCGACACTCCGGCTTTCTGGTCCTCCGGACATTGGGAGCCGAGCGGCGACGGCAAGGTCCTGAACGCGGTGACGATCCCCCTCGACGAGATCAAGACGGACCCCGAACAGTCGCTCGTGCTCAGCAACAGGATTGTCGATGTGCCCGGCTTTTCCTGAAGGTGAATACGGCCGACCTCCAGAAATGGTGGCAATGCGACGTCTCGACTGCGAGCTCGCCGACCGAGATGGTGTATGCGCTCGGGCTCATGACGGTGGTGGACCTGGTCGCCCGCAAATGGATGGACGACGAGAAGACTCCGGACGCCGAGCGGGCGAAATTGTGGAACCTCGCGCGCAAGAACTGCCTCAATCCGGTGGGGGGAGCACGCTATCGCGCGCGGCCGCTCAACGGCATCTGGGCCACCGCGCCCTATCTGCACAACGGTTCGGTGCCGTCTCTCTACTGGTTGCTGAAGCCTGCAAGCGAGCGTCCGCAAAAATTCTGCATGGGCCGCCGCGACTATGATCCCGTGACCGTCGGCTTTGCGGTCACCGCCGACGAGAAGTGCAAGACGGGTGAAACCGAGTTCTCGGCGGGGTCGGACAAGGATCCGATCCAGGGCAACAGCGTGCTCGGCCATTCCTTCGAGCGCAAACCGGGTGAGGAAAAACGTCCCGGCGTTATCGGCCGCGTGTTCAAGGACGACAACGAGCGCTACGATCTGATCGAGTATCTGAAGACGCTGTAGCCGAGCTCTGTCCCGAGCACGCCGCCCTCATCCTGAGGAGCCCGCACAAAGCGGGCGTCTCGAAGGATGGCCGAGGGCGAGAGCCGGGCCTTCATGGTTCGAGACGCGCGTTCCGCGCTCCTCACCATGAGGGTCTTGCGACCAAGCGGGCCGAGGCAGCGCACCGCCGTCGCTCCCGCCTCACTTGAACAGCGGCGTGCCCGGCACGAAGGCGTCGAAGGCTGCCCAGAATTGGGAACGGTAGCGGTCCTGCTCCTGGAGGATCTCGTGCTTGGCGCCGGCGATCACGAGATGGGAGCCGGCGCGCAGATGATAGGCGAACTCCTCGATCGCCGCGGTCGAGACCACGGTGTCGCTGGAAGCCGCCAGCATCAGGATCGGCTGACGGATCTTCGACGGGTAGTTTTTGCCTCTGAAGGTGTTCATCGCGCGGAAGGCGGTATCGGCCCAGGCGACCGTCGGTGAGGCCAGCCCCAGCGTCGGATCCTCCTCAAGGATCGCGGCATTGCGCGCGTAGCGCACGGGATCGCTGGTCAGCGGATTGTTGATGAAGGGGTTGAGCCCGGTGATGTGATCGCTGCCGCCGGGGACGTAGCGGCCGCCCATTCCCAACACGCGCATCGTCTTCAAAAGCGTCCGCGCCGGAAACGAGGTAGCGCGGCCGGGCAGGTCGATCATCGGCGCCGACAGCACCATGCGGTCGAACCAGCGCTTGCCCGCATGCGCGACCCGCAGCAACACTGTGCCGCCCATGGAGTGGGCGAGGGCGAAGAAGGGCGGCGGGCAATCCGGCAGCACCACCTGCTGCACGAAGGTCTCGACGTCGATCTCGAAATCGGCGAAGTCACGCACATAGCCCTTGCGCGGATCCCGCAGGCGGCGCGAGGAGTGGCCCTGCCCGCGCCAGTCGATCATCGCCACAGCAAAGCCGCGGTCGCGCAGGTCGCGCACGGTCTCGAAATATTTCTCGATCTGCTCGCTGCGTCCGGTGAAGACGCAAACCGTGCCCTTGCGGTTTGCCGGCGGTGCCCAGCGCGCAAAGCGCAGCTCGGCGCCATCAGGGGTCTTGATGGTGCCGCTGACGACGTCTTCGGGAACAGGATTGGACGGAATCGAGACCAGCGTCATGGGCGGGAGGTTTTGAGAATCAGGGGGCGGGAGCGCCGAAAAGGCGCAGATAGCCGCCCTCTTGAACGCAGTTTCCCAAAACCCATATCACTATGGTGCAGGCCGCTACCAGTGTTTCGGAACCGGAACATCAGGCTGCACACAGACGAAAGCCCGGCCCGATTGGCGGGCGGGTTTCCAACAGTCGCTCAATGGAGGACTTGACCATGCGTACCTACGATCTGACCCCCTTTTATCGTTCCACCGTCGGCTTTGATCGCCTCTTCAACCTGCTCGACCAGACGAGCTCGGACGGCAGCCCCGGTTATCCCCCCTATAACATCGAGCGCACCGGCGAGAACGACTATCGCATCACCGTTGCGGTTTCGGGCTTTGCCAAGGATGAGCTCTCCATCGTCGCGAAGGAAAACACGCTGACGATCAAGGGCGAGAAAGTCGCCAACGAGAACTCGAAGTCCGAAGTGCTCTACCGCGGCATCGCCGCGCGTGCCTTCGAGCGCGCCTTCCAGCTTGCCGACTTTGTACAGGTGAAGGACGCCTCGCTCGAGAACGGCCTGCTTCACGTCGACCTCGTGCGCGAAATTCCCGAGGCCAAGAAGCCCCGCCAAATCTCGATCAGCAGCAGCACGCCAAAGCCGCAGGTGATCGAAAACTCGGCCGCGCAAGCCGCCGCATAAATCACTCACGCCACTTCCAGGTTGCGAAAACGCCCCGGTGCCCCGGGGCGTTTTTTGCTTGTCCAGTCGTTGGCTCGCGAAAAGCCGCAAGTAGCCCCGTGGCTACTCCTCCATCGATATATTTCATACGGGTCCAACTGTCTCGTCAGCGCGGCAAGATCCAGCGGCAGTCAGCTGGTTTTCGGTTGAGATCGAAATACAGGTTTGGGTCCGTTGTTCTACGTTGCCCCCACACCTCGCGGGCTCGCCTGCGAGTCTCGTACGCGCCCGACACTTGTCACAGGTGAGTGACCACGCGTAACGCCGCCGCTCCGCACACCGTCCTTTGGATATCGAACACAAAATGAGACGGAAAACGATCATGATACTTTGGCGCAGCCTTTTCGTCGCCGCGAGCCTGCTGGCGGCCCCCATCAGCCTTGCTCACGCACAGACCCCGCAGACGGTGAAGGCCAGGAACGTCGTGCTGGTGCACGGCGCCTGGGCCGACGGCTCAAGCTGGTCGGAGGTGATCCCGATCCTCCAGGCCGCAGGCCTCAACGTCACTGCCGTGCAGAATCCGCTATCGTCGCTGTCGGACTCCGTCGAGGCGACCAAGCGCGCGCTGGCCGAACAGGATGGTCCAACCGTGCTGGTTGCGCATTCCTGGGGCGGCACCGTGATCAGCCAGGTCGGCAACGACCCAAAGGTCACCGGCCTCGTCTATGTCGCCGCCCGCGCACCCGATGCCAACGAGGATTTCGTCGCTCTGTCGAAGCAATTCCCCGCGGGACCGGTGCGCGCCGGCGTCGTCGAGCGCGACGGTTACACCAAGCTTTCGGAAGACGCCTTCCTGAAGTACTTCGCCAATGGCGTTAAGCCGGAGCAGGCCGAGGCGCTCTACGCCGTGCAATGGCCAACGGCCGCCTCGATCTTCGCCGGCCGCACCACGGAGGCGGCATGGCATTCCAAGCCGAGCTGGTACGCGGTGTCGAAGAACGACTACACCATCAATCCCGATTTCGAACGTTTCCTCGCCAAGCGCATGAACGCCACCACGGTCGAGCTCGATGCCGGCCACCTCTCGCTGGTGTCGCACCCGAAAGAAGTGGCGAACCTGATCCTGGAAGCGGCGGCGGTACGGGCGGAGCTGACCGGCGATCGCCTCAATGAGAAAGCGCCCGAGGTTTTCGGGCGCTTTTGTTTTGCTCAGGTCTAATCCAGTCCCTGTGCGGCCGGCATCTCCTGCGTCGGCATGATCCTGGGAGCCGGCTTGGCCTGAACGACGGTTGCTGCCGCGGCTTGCGGTGCGGCTTCGGTGGGCTTGGCCTGCACGGCCACCGCCTGCTGCGCAGGCTGCGGCGCCTGGGCCTGCTGCGTCGTGGGTTCGGCCGGCTTGGCGGCGACCGGCGCCTCGCCACGCGGCGGGGCGGCCTTCGGCACCGGTACGGCGCGGCTGACGACGTGCGGAATCGGGGCCGGCGGGCGTGGCGGGCCACTGCGGACCATGGTCGGTGGCGGCAGCGCGCTTTGCGGGCGGTCGGGCGCCATCGCGGGCTGCTCGTAGGCCGGCGCCATGCCGTAGGCGTCAGCCGCCGGCATGAAGCGCAAAATTCTTCCGTCGCGGGCATCGATCACCAGCCGGCCATCCTCGCCGCGGCGGTCGATCACCGCGATGGTGTAGACGCTGCCGCGCAGGCGCGGGATGCCCAGCGGCGAGAAGCCGTTTTCGCGCAGCACCGCGTAGACCTCGGTCGACGGCAGCAGCACCGGGGGCGGGCCGCGGTCTTCGTAGCCATAGCCGTAGCCTTGGCCATAGCCGTAGCCTTGGCCGTAACGCGGCGGCGGCGCGGCGTCCGATGGCGCATAGGGGCCGTCGAAATCCGACACCGCAATAGCGGCCCTGCTCCCGATACCGTTCGCCGGAACTTGCGCAAAAACCTGCGCTTGAGCCGCGGTCGCAGCCAGCACCAGCGTGGCAGCGGCCACACATCCTGTGAAAAACTTCATGGTCGACACGCTCCTGTCAGCCCCCGAACGTCTCGCGCTCTTTCGCTTCTTGCGGCGTGGCGCGCCTTTCGAAGGGTCGATCCGAAGCATCCTTGGGGATTTCGGCGTCGGCAGGGCCGGATAAGGGCGCGTTTGCTTCAAAACCGGGGCCGCACGGCTTGCGGAAAGCGGTGATTGACACCTCGGGAATCGGGACTTGCACGCGCTTGTGTGATAGACAAAAATTTGGCAAGGTGATGGTTAGGACAGGAAGACTGTCTCAATTTTGCTTGCGGTTCCGGCATAGGGATTGCAACGAAAGTCGGTGCTTTCGAGCGCCAGTAAGGCAACAGGCAAAGCCGTTCTCGGGGACGAAGAACGCCTTGGCCTGAATTTAAGAAAATGCGGCTCGCGAGCGGACGAGCGGTGACCCAGAAGCGGGTGCCGCGGGACGCCCAAGGTGCGCCGAAGATGGCGGTGAGGCAGCTTGCCGCATGGAGAGGACGAGGACATGAACGGGTCGCAAGTCGAGCGCGGAAACATCGTGGCAGAACAACTGTCGGCGACGCTCGCCTCGAAAACGAGCGACCCGATTCAGGAACACAACTCACGCCCGCCGGCGGTAGGTCTGTACGATCCGAGCCTGGAAAAGGATTCCTGCGGCGTCGGCTTCATCGCCAACATCAAGGGCCAGAAGTCCCACGAGATCGTCGCGGACGCACTCAGCATCCTCTGCAACCTCGAGCACCGCGGCGCCGTCGGCGCCGATCCGCGCGCTGGCGACGGCGCCGGCATTCTGGTGCAGATCCCGCACGCCTTCTTCACTCGCAAGGCCAAGGAGCTGGGCTTCGCGCTGCCCAATCCGGGCGAATACGCCATCGGCGCGCTGTTCATGCCGCGCGACACCGCCTGGCGCAACGTCATCAAGAGCATCATCGCCGACCAGATCAAGGAAGAGGGCCTGACGCTGCTCGGCTGGCGCGACGTGCCGACCGACAACTCCTCGCTCGGCGTCACCGTGAAGCCGACCGAGCCCGCCTGCATGCAGGTGTTCATCGGCCGCAACGGCACCGCCAAAACCGAGGACGATTTCGAACGCCGGCTCTACATCCTGCGCAAGTCGATCTCGCAGGCGATCTACCAGCGCCGCGACCGCGGCCTCGCCGGCTATTATCCCTGCTCGATGTCGTGCCGCACCGTGATCTACAAGGGCATGTTCCTCGCCGACCAGCTCGGCAAGTACTATCCCGATCTGCACGAAACGGATTTCGAGAGCGCGCTCGCACTCGTTCACCAGCGCTTCTCGACCAACACTTTCCCGGCCTGGTCGCTGGCGCATCCCTACCGCATGATCGCGCATAACGGCGAGATCAACACGCTGCGCGGCAACACCAACTGGATGGCGGCGCGCCAGGCGTCCGTCAGCTCGGACCTTTACGGCAAGGACATCAACCGGCTCTGGCCGATCTCCTACGAAGGACAGTCGGACACCGCCTGCTTCGACAACGCGCTCGAATTCCTGGTACAGGGCGGCTACTCGCTGCCGCACGCCGTCATGATGATGATTCCGGAGGCGTGGGCCGGCAATCCCTTGATGGATGAAAAGCGCCGCGCTTTCTACGAGTATCATGCCGCCCTGATGGAGCCGTGGGACGGCCCGGCCGCGATCGCCTTCACCGACGGCCGCCAGATCGGCGCCACACTCGACCGCAACGGCCTGCGGCCAGCGCGCTATCTCGTCACCAAGGACGACCGCATCGTGATGGCGTCCGAGATGGGCGTGCTGACAATTCCCGAGGACCGGATCATCACCAAGTGGCGCTTGCAGCCCGGCAAGATGCTGCTGGTCGACCTCGAGCAGGGCCGCCTCATCCCCGACGACGAGATCAAGGCCGAGCTCGCGAGGAGCCATCCCTACACGGAATGGCTGGAGCGGACCCAGATCGTGCTGGAAGAGCTGCCGAAGGCGCCGACCACCGGCGTGCGCTCCAACCTGTCGCTGCTCGATCGCCAGCAGGCGTTTGGCTACAGCCAGGAAGACATCACCATCCTGATGACGCCGATGGCCTCGATTGGCGAGGAAGCCGCGGGCTCGATGGGCAACGACACGCCGATCTCGGCGCTGTCGGACAAGGCCAAGCCGCTGTTCACCTACTTCAAGCAGAACTTTGCGCAGGTCACCAATCCGCCGATCGACCCGATCCGCGAGGAGCTGGTGATGAGCCTCGTCTCCATCATTGGACCGCGGCCGAACCTGTTCGACCTGCAAGGCATGGCCACCACCAAGCGCCTCGAAGCGCGCCAGCCGATCCTGACCGACGCGGACCTCGAAAAGATCCGCTCGATCTCCGACGTCGCCGAGTCGCACTTCAAGTCGCGCACGCTGGACACCACCTTCCACGCCGGCCTCGGCGCGGCCGGCATGGACCAGGTGCTGGACGAGCTCTGCGCGCGCGCCGAAAGCGCGGTGCGCGAGGGCGTCAACATCATCATCCTGTCCGACCGCATGGTCGGCACCGACCGCGTGCCGATCCCGTCGCTGTTGGCTTGCGCGTCCGTGCATCATCATCTGATTCGCACGGGTCTGCGCACATCGGTCGGCCTCGTCGTCGAATCCGGCGAGCCGCGCGAAGTGCATCACTTCGCCTGCCTCGCGGGCTATGGCGCGGAAGCGATCAATCCTTATCTGGCGTTCGAAACCATCATCGCGATGAAGGACCGCCTGCCCGGCTCACTCGACGACTACGAGATCGTCAAGCGCTACATCAAGTCGATCGGCAAGGGCCTGCTCAAGGTGATGTCCAAGATGGGCATCTCGACTTACCAGTCCTATTGCGGCGCGCAGATCTTTGACGCTATCGGCCTGAAGGCGGAATTCGTCGGAAAATTCTTCGCCGGTACGCACACCCGCGTCGAGGGCGTCGGTCTCGCCGAGATCGCGGAAGAGGCCGTGCGCCGCCATGCCGACGCGTTCGGCGATGCTCTGGTCTACAAGACCGCGCTCGACGTCGGCGGCGAATATGCCTATCGCAGCCGTGGTGAGGACCATGCCTGGACCGCCGAGTCGGTCGGGCTGCTCCAGCACGCCGCGCGCGGCAATTCGCTGGACCGCTACCGTGCCTTCGCAAAAATCCTCAACGAGCAGTCGGAGCGCCTGTTGACGCTGCGCGGCCTGTTCCGGATCAAGAACGCGGACGAAGAGAAGCGCAAGCCTGTCGCCCTCGACCAGGTCGAGTCGGCCAAGGACATCGTCAAGCGTTTCGCCACCGGCGCGATGAGCTTCGGCTCGATCTCGCGCGAGGCGCACACCACGCTGGCGATTGCCATGAACCGGATCGGCGGCAAGTCGAACACCGGCGAAGGCGGCGAGGAAGCCGACCGCTTCAAGCCGATGCCGAACGGCGACAGCATGCGCTCTGCGATCAAGCAGGTCGCCTCGGGCCGTTTCGGCGTTACCACGGAGTATCTCGTCAACTCCGACATGATGCAGATCAAGATGGCGCAGGGTGCCAAGCCCGGCGAAGGCGGACAGCTGCCCGGCCACAAGGTCGACGCGACCATCGCCAAGGTTCGCCACTCGACGCCGGGCGTCGGCCTGATCTCGCCGCCGCCGCACCACGACATCTACTCGATCGAGGATCTGGCGCAGCTCATCTACGACCTCAAGAACGTCAACCCCACGGGCGACGTCTCGGTCAAGCTCGTCTCGGAGATCGGCGTCGGCACGGTGGCCGCGGGCGTCGCCAAGGCGCGCGCCGACCACGTCACCATCGCGGGCTTCGAGGGTGGCACCGGCGCTTCGCCGCTGACCTCGATCAAGCACGCCGGCTCGCCGTGGGAGATCGGTCTCGCTGAAACCCACCAGACGCTGGTGCGCGAGCGGCTGCGCAGCCGCATCGTGGTCCAGGTCGACGGCGGCTTCCGCACCGGCCGTGACGTCGTCATCGGCGCGCTGCTCGGCGCCGACGAGTTCGGCTTCGCCACTGCGCCTTTGATCGCGGCAGGCTGCATCATGATGCGCAAGTGCCATCTCAACACCTGCCCGGTCGGCGTCGCGACCCAGGACCCTGTCCTGCGCAAGCGCTTCACCGGCCAGCCCGAGCATGTGATCAACTACTTCTTCTTCGTCGCCGAGGAAGTTCGCGAGATCATGGCCTCGCTCGGCTTCCGTACCTTCAACGAGATGATCGGCCAGGTGCAGCTGCTCGACCAGACCAGGCTGGTTGCGCACTGGAAGGCCAAGGGGCTCGATTTTTCGAAGCTGTTCGTCAAGCAGAAGGAAGAGAAGGGCCAGAAGGTCTATCACTCCGAGCGCCAGAACCATCATCTGGAAGCCGTGCTCGACCGCACGCTGATCGAGAAGGCAACGCCTGCGCTCGACCGCGGCGCGCCGGTGAAGATCGAGGCCGGGATCAACAGCACCAACCGTTCCGCCGGCGCGATGCTGTCCGGTATGGTCGCCAAGATCTACGGCAATGCCGGCCTGCCGCATGACACCATCCATGTCAGCCTCAAGGGCACCGCCGGCCAGGCCTTCGGCGCCTGGCTCGCGCATGGCGTCACCTTCGAGCTCGAGGGTGAAGCCAACGACTATGTCGGCAAGGGCCTCTCGGGCGGCAGGATCATCGTCAAGCCGCCGGCCAACAGCGCCATCGTGCCGGAAGAGAGTATCATCGTCGGCAACACCGTGATGTACGGCGCGACCGATGGCGAGTGCTACTTCCGCGGTGTCGCCGGCGAACGCTTTGCCGTGCGCAACTCCGGCGCGGTCGCTGTGGTCGAAGGCGCCGGCGATCATTGCTGCGAATATATGACCGGCGGCATCGTCGTCGTGCTCGGCAAGACCGGGCGCAACTTCGCGGCCGGCATGTCCGGCGGCATCGCCTATGTGCTCGACGAGAGCGGCGACTTCGACAAGCTCTGCAACATGGCGATGGTCGAGCTCGAGCCGGTGCTGTCGGAAGAGCTGATCAACGCCGGCACCTATAACCACTCGGGTGACCTCGAGGCGCACGGCCGGGTCGACGTGTTCAAGAACCTGCTCGCCTCCGACGTCGAGCGGCTGCACGTCCTGATCACGCGTCATGCGAAAGCGACCGGCTCCAAGCGCGCCGCCGACATCCTGGCCAACTGGAAGGACTGGCTGCCCAAATTCCGCAAGGTGATGCCGGTGGAGTACCGGCGCGCGCTGCGCGAAATGGCCGCCAACGCGGACGCCGAGCCGAAAATCGCGATCGGGGCGTAGCTAAGAAAGCCTCATGGTGAGGAGCGCGAAGCGCGTCTCGAACCATGAGACCATCAGCGGGGCCTTCATCCTTCGAGACGCGGCGCCAAGTGCGCCGCTCCTCAGGATGAGGGGTGAGAGAACAAAACGAATTTAAGCGGCAGGGACTTCGGGTTTAATGGGCAAGATCACGGGTTTTCTCGAAATCGAACGGCACGACCGCAAGTACACCCCGGTCGCCGAGCGCGTGAAGCATTTTGGCGAGTTCGTCGTTCCCTTGACCGAGAAGGAAACGCGCGACCAGGCCGCGCGCTGCATGAATTGCGGCATTCCCTATTGCCACGGCACCGGCTCGGTCGCGCCGGGAACGCCGGGCTGCCCGGTCAACAACCAGATCCCGGACTGGAACGACCTCGTCTACCAAGGCAACTGGGAAGAGGCCTCGCGCAATCTGCACTCGACCAACAATTTCCCGGAGTTCACCGGACGCATCTGCCCGGCGCCGTGTGAGGCCTCCTGCACGCTCAACATCGACGACAACCCCGTCACCATCAAGACCATCGAATGCGCGATCGTCGACCGCGCCTGGGACAATGGCTGGCTGAAGCCGGAGATCGCGGCGGTCAAGACCGGCAAGAAGGTCGCGGTGATCGGTTCCGGCCCGGCCGGCATGGCCTGCGCGCAGCAGCTCGCGCGCGCAGGTCACGACGTGCATTTGTTCGAGAAGTTCGCCAAGGCCGGTGGCCTGCTGCGCTATGGCATTCCTGATTTCAAGATGGAAAAGAACGTCATCGACCGCCGCGTCACGCAGATGGAGGGGGAAGGCGTCACCTTCCACTACAACAGCCATGTCGGCATCGACGGCAATATCGATCCGCGCGAGATGCTCAACGAGTACGATGCTGTGGCGCTGACCGGCGGCGCGGAAGCTCCGCGCGACCTGCCCATCCCCGGCCGCGAGTTTTCGGGCGTCCACTACGCGATGGATTTCCTGCCGCAACAAAATCGCCGCGTCTCCAGCGAGCCGCTCAACGGCGTCAGCGAGATCCTCGCTGGCGGCAAGCACGTCGTCGTCATCGGCGGCGGCGACACCGGATCCGACTGCATCGGCACCTCGCTGCGCCAGGGCGCGCTCTCGGTGACCCAGCTCGAGATCATGCCCGCTCCGCCCGAGCACGAGAACAAGGGCCTGACCTGGCCGAACTGGCCGCTGAAGATGCGGACGTCCTCGAGCCAGGCCGAAGGCGCGGCCCGCGAATTCGCCGTGCTGACGCAGAAGTTTTCCGGCGAGAACGGCCAAGTCAAGAAGCTGCACTGCGTCCGCGTCGACGACAAGTTCAAGCCGATCGCCGGTACCGAATTTGAGCTCGACGCCGACCTCGTCCTGCTCGCGATGGGCTTCGTCCATCCCGTGCACGAGGGCCTGCTCAAGCAGCTCGCAGTCGAGCTCGACCCGCGCGGCAACGTCAAGGCCAACACGCTCGACTACCAGACCTCGCGCCCGAACGTGTTTTCGGCCGGCGACATGCGGCGGGGTCAGTCGCTGGTGGTCTGGGCGATCCGCGAGGGGCGGCTGTGCGCAAGGTCGATCGACACGTTTTTGATGGGGAAGACGGATCTGCCGCGGTAAACCCATCGTCGCAGTCGTGGAGACTACGACGACTACACATCACAACGCTTACCGCTTCCACAACCTCAGAGCGCGATCAAAGAGGAGCCTCCCTCTCTCTTCAATAGCTGCCTCATCCCAAGTTGGAAAATCGTCGAGCATCTGATTGATAGGAAGCAGCGAGTGATCGGGATATCGCGTCCTTGGTGGCTTGCTAGGAAGTGTTGCATGAACAGGTCACTACGAGGACGCACAAGTCGACCTTGTTTAACCTCCTGTCGCCAAAACTCGTCGTCAAACCGAGCCCAATACTTCTCATAGCTTGCCTCAACATCGAGACCAGCGCAGCTTGCCCGAAAAAAAATGTAATTCTTCAACAAGTCCGCGGGGAGAAGCGGCGCGCCGCGAGCGTTAAGTGTCTCAAATATGACCTGTGGATCGTCGTCCTTTTGCAAATCGATCACGACGACCATCAACGCATTTCGTAGTGCTTGAAAGCACTCGTCGACTCTAGTGGCCAGCTCGAACTCTGCGCCGGCGGGACTTTCACCTTCGCTGCCGAGGAAGAATTGCTTCAACTGCTCAAAAAAGAAGAGATAGGCCTCTACCATTCTAGGACGGGGCTCAGGCTTTCGCGCGTAAGGCCGCCGAACCAATGGATAACGCTTAAGCAACTCCTCTCGTGAACCAGACGCTATAACATTTCCAAATTGCGCGCGATCTAGCTGTGTTGGCCACACCTTAAATTTGTCGACTTCGGGATCAGCCATCATCCCTGCGTTAAATAGAAACTTGTCACACTCATCAGCGAGTGACTTACAGTTCTCTTGTTTGCAAAAGTCTCGATAAGCCGCAAGGAAGATTTGTAACGTTGTCAAGCGTTGCTGGCCATCGATCACTTGACGTACTACGACATGGCCCGTGGGAGTCTGCTTTTGATCTAGTACCATGGCTCCCAGGAAGTGATGAGGCGCATCGAGCCTGCCGCTAAGAGCATCGCTGAACTTTCGTTCAATATCCTCCCAAAGAGGGAGCCACTGCTGTTCCTCATCCCAAACGTATTGCCTCTGAAAGAGTGGAACCTCCAGTCTTTGCTTCGCATCAAACACGGAAAGCAGAGATGACTTATGAACGTCCATTTTTGAAAAGCCCCTAATGCAATTTTTGATTGCATCTGAGCCACTTTTTCCCGCGGATGTCCAGCGCAATGTCAGCCAGCCACTGCAGCTCTTTCTTAAAGGAAGGACTATTGGGGTGATCAAGCAATGGCGAGGCGAATCGAACTACGACCGGCTCAATTCTGCAACCTCACCCCCACCATCATCACCGTCCCCTGCGAGCTAGATCCCGCCTGGTTCGAGTCCAGGATGTCGTGGCGCAGCGTGCCCTTGATCCAGATGTTGCGGTTGAGCTTGTAGATCAGATTGCCTTCGAGCGAGTAGGTCTTGTCGTTGCGATTCTGGCCCTGGTAGTCGTAGGTGCCGTAGGTGAACTTGCCCACTGCCGTAAGCCAACGGCGGAAATCGTGATCGACTTCGGCGGCGTAGGTGTGCACCAGCACGCCGGATGAGCCGGGCACGGTGGTCTCCGCGATCTGCGTGTCGGTGGCGAATTTCACCGTGGTCAGGCCGCTCGCGTTCCAGATCAGCGAGCCCGAGGTGAGGAAGCCCGCGAGCTGGCTCAGCCGCGGATCGACATAGTTGCGCGCGGAATAGCCGACCGAGACCTCGCCCGTGAGGATGCGCGAGAACTCGAAGGACGAGCCGACCTTGGCGTACCCGCCGTTCGAATCGCGGAAGTAGCCGTTGCGGTCCGCGGGCTGGTCGTGGACGCGGGTGTCGCCCTGGATTTCGACGAACGGCTTCAGGCCCGGCTTCAGCTCGTAGGAAAAGCGCCCCACGCCGCCATACTGGTTGAAGTCACGATCATCGTTGCTGAAGGTCGAGCCATCGGTCAGCTTGGAATTGGTGTAGGCGGTGCGATCGACGGCGGCGCCGGCAGCGACCTGGAAGCGATTAAAGGTCTGGTCGAAGCCGACGGTCGTGCCGTAGGTGGCGTAAACAGGATATTTTTGCAGGCCGGCCTGCACATTCGGGCTGCCGGGATTGTCGGTGGCGAGCCGCAGGCGGAGCTGCGTGGTCAGCTTGAGATCGCGATTGACGTCGATGCGGCCGTCGACATGGCCGGTAAAGTCGGGGCGGTCAACCTCGACCGGCGAGGGCGAGGCAAAGCCGTCGATCGTCGCCGGCATGTTGTTGGTGTAGCCTGAGAACGAGCCGCGCAAATCGGCGACCAGCGCGTGGCGCTCCCAGGTCGGACACCACGAGAAGGTCGGGCGCGACGACATAAGCCGGCGAGCCGACAGGCTTGTTCAAACGCGCCGGATTGGTGTCGTAGCCGGCGGAGAGCTCGAGCCCACCCTTGATCAGGAAGCTGCCGGCATAGTCGCCGACGGCGCCGAACGAATCCTCGTCGAGCTTGAGGCGGCGGCGCAGCGGCTGGCCGGGCACGTTGCCGGCCAGCGCCGGCGGCACCGGCGTCTTGTGCGCGGTCTCGGAGGGTGGCGGCGCGATGCGCGGCGGCCCGAGCGTTCGATCCGGCGTTGCCGGCGGCACCGGCGAGCCGGGACCGACCGGGCGTTTCGGCTTTGGCTGTCCGGGATAGAGCTTTGGCTGCAGCCGCTTGCGGTTGAGCGAATCGTATCCGGAGGCGCTGGCGCCATTGGCAGCGGGCAGGCCGTAGGTCGGCACCTGATTGGTCGGGTTTTGGCCCGCGCGCGCCGGCGCCTGCTGGCGCTTGCGCAAATCGGCATTGGGATCTGGGAGCGCCGGCAGCGCATCCAAGGGTGCCTGCGGCACGCCCGCGGTACGGCGGGTCGGCAGCGTGTCGGGTGAGGCGAAGCCACCGCGGTTGGGGCTGAACAGGTCGGGGGTGAGGCTCTGGGCGCCTGCCGGTGCGCTTCCGAGGGCCGTCAGCGCGAGACACGGCAAAGCGGCGCGCAGGAAATGCGCGCGTTTGCTCCGGCTCGTGCCTGGAGACGACCCCACGATGGAAGAACCCCAACGAAATCAAACACTTTCGCGATAGCCTCCGCCGGCTGGCGGGCACCATCGTTAATGGAGTTAAAACAATTATGGTTAACGACCGGTTGAGGGCTGGGGCGTCCTCGTCGCCTCGAAGGCCATGGCGTGCTAAGCAGGAGCCAACGGGCGAACCGCCCCTCCTCCCTGGACCAGAACATGCCGAGTTCGAAACCGCTGATGACCCAATCATCCGGCCCCATTCCCGACAGCGTCGAATCCGCACTCCGCACGCTGGAAACCGAGAGCGGCGGTATCAACGCACTCGCCGCCGCCCTGCGCGGCCCGCTTGGCGCGAGTTTCGCCAAGGCGGTCGATCTGATCCGCAACGCGAAGGGCCGCGTCATCGTCACCGGGCTCGGCAAATCGGGCCATATGGGCCGCAAGATCGCGGCGACGCTGGCTTCGACAGGCACGCCCGCCTTCTTCGTGCACACCGCCGAAGCCGCCCATGGCGACCTCGGCATGATCACCACCGACGACGTCATCATGGCGCTGTCCTGGTCCGGCGAGCAGCCGGAGATGAAGACCCTCGTGAACTATTCCGCGCGGTTCGCGATCCCGATGATCGCGGTGACGTCGAACGCCGCGTCCTCGCTTGGACAAGCAGCCGACATCGTGCTTGAGCTGCCGAAGGCGCGCGAGGCTTGCCCGCACAATCTGGCGCCGACCACCTCGACCATGATGCAGGTCGCGATCGGCGATGCCATCGCGATCGCGCTGCTCGAAGGCCGCGGCTTCACCGCGCTGGAATTCGCGCATTTCCATCCCGGCGGCAAGTTAGGCGCGATGCTGAAATTCGTCCGCGACTACATGCGCACCGGCGCGGAGATTCCGGTCAAGCCGCTCGGCACCAAGATGTCGGACGCAGTAATGGAGATGTCGGCCAAGGGCCTCGGCTGCGTCTGCATCGTCGATGATGTCGGCGGGGTTGCCGGCATCATCACCGACGGCGATCTGCGCCGCCACATGCGGCCCGACCTGCTGACGGCGTCGGTCGACGACGTCATGACCAGGCAGCCGAAAACCGTGCCGCCCTCGATGCTCGCCACCGAGATGATCGAGGTGCTCAACACCCGCAAGATCACGACGCTGGTCGTGACCGAGGCGGACAAGGTGGTGGGCATCGTGCATCTGCACGATCTGTTGCGCGCGGGCGTGGCGTAGGGCGCGCGCTCTCTCCTCCGTCATTACGAGCACAGCGGGTGGTTAGACCTAAGCGGGGAATCTTGCCGCCGTCTCCTCCAGCGGCAGCTTTAGTCCGTTCGCCAGATACGACACCGTGCGGTAGAAGCCACACAGCAGCATGATCTCCAGGATCTGCGCCTCGTCGTAATGCGCCGAGAGCGCGGCGAACTCGGCATCGTCGAACGTCGCGCGGTGATGCAGCGCATCGACGGCGGCGATCATCGCCTGTTCGGCCGGCGGCCAGCACGACGACGTCGCGTCGCCCTGCACGGTCGCACGCACCTCCGCCTCGCTGAGCCCCGCCGGCCCGGCGAAGATCACGACATGCACGCCCCATTCATATTCGCATTTGTTCAGCGCGCAGGTGCGGTCGATGACGATCTCGCGCTGGCGCAGGGACAGCGGGCCAGGATCGAGCAGGCCGCCGGCGCGGAACTTGTCCCAGGCGCGGGTGTGGCCCGCCATCACCCGGAACAGCCGCAGCGGCGGCGCGCCGCGCATGATGCGGTCGAACTGCGCCTGGATCTCCGGGGGATAAGGCGGGGTGAGCGGCGCAATGCGCGGCGGGGCCTAAGACATCGGCTGCCTCCCTTGCTACATTTACTGTAGCATCACGCTACATTATTTGTAGCAATACGCAAGAGGGCGACGATGGCGAAACAGTCCGCTTCCAGATCGCGTAGCGTCCGTGGTTCGCGCACGGGTCGACCGGTCATGGCGCTGCTCGACCTCCTGGGGCGACGCTGGAGCCTGCGTATCCTGTGGGAATTACGCGAAGCCCCCCTCACCTCGCGCGGCTTGCGCACTGCCTGCGACGAGGCCTCGCCGACCGTGCTTCAAGCGCGGCTGAGCGAGCTGCGCGAGGCCGGGTTCGTGGAGTTGGGCGAAGGTGGAGGTTATGGGCTGACGGCGCTGGGGCGGGAGCTGTGCGAGACGTTCATACCGCTGCACAGGTTTGCGGAGCGGTGGCGCAGCAAGAGAGGCGCCTAAGTCTGGCGACGCGGTCCTGACAAACTCGTCATTGCGAGCGGAGCGAAGCAATCCAGAATCTTTCCGCGGAGACAGGCTGGATTGCTTCGCTTCGCTCGCAATGACGGGGAGACAACAGCTACGTCGCCGCCACCGTCAGATTCGCACCGTCCACCTGCACCACCTTCACACGTGTCCCCGCCGGCGTATCCGGGCCGGCGACGCGCCACACCGTGTCGCCGATACGCATGGTGCCGTTGCCGTCGATGATCGGCTTCTCCAGCGTGAACTCGCGGCCCAGGAGCGCGTCCGCGCGCTTGTTGAGGAAGGGGCTGGCACTCGCATCCGCCCTCGGCCGCGCGAGCCGGCGCCACACCGGCACGGCGGCGGCGGCGAACGCAGCGAACATCACGAGCTGGATCTGCCAGGACACGACAATCGCGAACGAGATCAGGCCGACCAAAATCGCGGCGAGCCCGAGCCAGAACAGGAAGATCCCCGGCGCCAGCACCTCCAGCACCATCAGGATGAAGCCGAAGATCAGCCAGTTCCAGGTGCCGAGCGATACGAACATGTCGGTCATGACACGACCTCTTTATTTTAGACGCATGCCCTTATCGGAAAACCGGTGTCCGCTTCCGGGGGTGCGCTGTGACTATCCCTGCCGTGGCGGCACCGCCGGCGGCGTGGGGCTGGACGACGGCACCGAACCGCCGCGGCGAGCGGCAGCGGCCGCGGACGCCGCACTTTCGCCGAACGTCGCCTTCGCAATCTCGCCGATGCCGGCGAGCGAACCCAGCATGCTCATCGCTTCGACCGGAAGCATGATGATCTTCTGGTTCGGCGAGTCGGCCAGCTGCCCGAACGCCTTGATATACTTGTCCGCGATAAAATAGTTCAACGCGGAGATATCACCCTTGGCAATGGCTTCCGATACCACAAGCGTCGCCTTGGCCTCGGCCTCCGCGGAACGTTCGCGGGCCTCGGCGTCGCGGAATGCAGCTTCCTTGCGGCCTTCGGCCTGGAGAATCTGGCCCTGCTTGGCGCCCTCTGCACGCAAGATCTCGGACTGGCGCTGGCCTTCGGCCGCGAGAATATCGGCGCGTTTGACGCGCTCGGCCTTCATCTGCCGGCCCATCGCCTCGACGAGATCGGCGGGCGGCACGATGTCCTTGATCTCGATGCGGTTGACCTTGAGACCCCACGGCGAGACCGCGGCGTCGACGACGCGCAGCAGGCGCTCGTTGATCTCATCGCGATGCGACAGCACCTGGTCGAGATCCATGGAGCCCATCACCGAACGGATATTGGTCATGGTCAGCACGATGATCGCCTGCTCCAGATTGGAGACTTCGTAGCTCGCCTTCGCGGCATCGAATACCTGGAAGAAGGCGACGCCGTCGACCGTGACCGTGGCGTTGTCCTTGGTGATCACCTCCTGCTCAGGTATCGAGATCACCTGCTCCATCATGTTGATCTTGCGCCCGACGCGATCGAAATAGGGCACGATCAGATTGAGCCCGGGGCTCAGCGTCTGGGTGTATTTGCCGAACCGCTCGATGGTCCAGTCATAGCCCTGCGGCACCGTTTTCACGCCGGCAACCAGCGTGACGATGACGAGCAAAACCAGAACAATCGCGAAAATGTCGAAACCGCTCATATTTCCTCCGAGGCGGGAAAAGGTCTTTCCCGCGCTGTCATTGGTCGGGAATGCGACCCCACCGGTTCAGCGGTCGCGACTCACGTCGGCATTGGCGCGATTCTGCACAAGACGCAGGGAGAGGGAATGGCCGCGATTATGTATTTGCGAGGCGCTCTTGAAAGCGTGCAGGCGCAGACCTAGCGGCGGACGTTAACGAATCCAGCCATGCCAGCGGTCGCAGCCGAATTCTATTCGATGACCTCGTTCGCGGTTGCGAGCAGGCTTGGCGGAAGCGTGACGCCGATTGCCCTGGCCGTCTTCAAGTTGATCGCCAGCTCGAACTTGGTCGGATTCTGGACCGGGAGGTCGGCCGCTTGCGCACCCTTCAGGATGCGGTCGATGTAGGAGGCGGCGCGGCGGAGCTGCTCGGCACTGTCGGTGCTGTAGGACATCAGCCCGCCCTCGTCGACGAAGGTGCGGCTCCAGAACACTGCCGGCACGCCCGCTTCACCGATCGCCGCCAGGAGGTGCGCGCGGTTGGCCATGGTGAAGAAGTCCGGCAGCACCAGCAGTCCGCCGTCCTTTCGCGAGGCCAGCGCGGCGATCGAGGCGGTGTCGTGCACGGGCGCAGGCTCCACCGTCACATGGAGCGCGCGGCCCGCGTCCTCGATGGTGCGCAGCATCAGCGGCGCGAACGGCGCGGTGGCGGGATTGTAGACGACGAAGACACGGGACAGTTTTGGCGTGACCTGCGTCAGCATCTCCAGCCATTTGCCGGCCAGCGGGCCGTCGTAATCGGTGAAGCCGGTGACGTTGCCGCCGGGATGGGCGAGATTCTGGACGAAGCCCTGGCTGACGGGATCGGTGACGACGGCGAACACGATCGGGATCGTCGTGGTGCGCCGGCGCAGCTCCTCCACCGAGGGCGTTCCGACCGCAAGCAGGATGTCGGGCTTGAGCGCCACGAGTTCGTCGGCGAGTTGCGCGATGCGCGCGCGGTCGCCGCCGCCGTTACGCCAATCGATCTTGAGGCTGGCGTGCTCCTTCCAGCCATGGCCGGCGAGCGCCTCGACCAGGATGGCGCTTCGCGTCTGCCCGATCCCATCGTCGGCCGCAGTGACCGAGAGCACGCCGAGCCGCCGCGTCGCATTCGGCTGCTGCGCCAGCGCTGAAGCCGGCAGCGCTGCGGTCATCCCAAGGAGCGCCAGAATCTCGCGGCGGTTCATGGGGCGCTCCTCAGATCCAGCCCTGAAGCTCGCGCAGCACCAGCGTCCGGATCACATCCATGCCGGGATCGCTGTCGTTGAGGCAGGGGATCGCGGAAAACTGCTCGCCGCCATTGTGCTTGAATATCTCGGCATTTTCCTGCGCGATCTCCTCCAGCGTCTCCAGACAGTCGGCGGAAAAGCCGGGCGTCACGACCGCGATCCGGCGCACGCCCTCTTTCGCCAGACGCTCCATGGTCTTGTCGGTGTAGGGCTGGAGCCACTCGTCGAATCCGAAGCGCGACTGGAACGTCAGCAGCAGTTTCGTCTCGTCCATGCCGAGCCGGCGTCGCAGCGCCTCCGTCGTGGCCACGCATTGGCCCTGATAAGGATCGCCCTTGTCCACGTAGGCCTTCGGCATGCCGTGGAATGAGGCGACGATCAGCTCCGGCTTGAACGGCAGGCTCGCCAGATGCGTCTCGATCGAGGTGGCGAGCGCCTCGATATAGGCTTCGTCCTCATAGTAAGGCGGTGTCACCCGCAGCGTCGGCTGCGCGCGCAGCCGCGCAAGCACGCGAAACACCTCGTCGCAGACGGTGGCCGATGTCGCGGCGGAATATTGCGGATAGAGAGGTACGGCAAGGATGCGATCGCAGCCCTTCGCGATCAGCGCATCAACGCCCGACTTGATCGAGGGATTGCCGTAGCGCATCGCCCACTCCACCGTGACGTGGTCGCGGTCCGACAGCATGGCTCCGAGCTTGTCGCTCTGCGAGCGCGTGATGGTCTTGAGCGGCGACTCGTTCCTCTGGGTGTTCCAGATCTTGAGATAGTCGCGCGCCTTGGCGCGGGGGCGGGTGCGCAGGATGATGCCGTTCAGCACGAACTGCCAAATCAAGCCCTGATCCTCGATGACGCGGGCGTCCGAAAGGAACTCTTTGAGATAGACCCTCACACCCGGCGCATCGGCCGTATCAGGCGTGCCGAGATTGACCAGCAGCACGCCGACGCGCGGCAGACCGGACCGGACGGCCTGCTTCGCGGCTGCGATGGGGGCAATTGTCGTCATGTATCGTTGGGTCGCGCGTTGCTCCGAACTTGTCAAGATGAGGCCTGTTTCGCTAGGGTCGCACTCAAGCGGGGAGAGGAAAGATGACGCTCGCTGAATGGTGCGTCTTTGGAGCATTGCTGCTCTATCTGTTAACGATCGGCTCGATCAAATGGATCAGATTTCGCAGCTTCGACAATTCGCGGCCGCGTGATCCCGCCTTCTATCAGGACGCCATCGCGCAGCGCGCGCTCGGCGCGCACCAGAACGGCATCGAGACCTTTCCGTTCTTTGCTTTCGCAGTGCTGCTCGCCGAATACAGGGATTCGCCGCAGCGCCTGGTCGACGAGCTCGCGGCGCTGTTCCTGATCGTGCGGATCGCCTATGTGCTGACCTATCTCGGCAACCGCCCGACGCTGCGCTCCATCCTTTGGAGCATCGGCTTTGCGATCAATCTCGGGATCTTCTTCATGCCGGTGTTGAAGCGGTTTCTGCCGGTGTGACGCGCCGTGTCCCGGACGCGGTGCAGCGCGCTTGCGCTGCTCCGCAGAGCCGGGACCCAGAAGGCCACCCGCTACCCTACGGAGACATGGGCCCCGACTCTGCAGCGCACCGTCGAAGGGACGCTGCGCTGCGTCCGGGGCACGAGAGTCTTGCTCAAAAACACGTCGTCCGCTCAGCCGCGATGTAACCCAACAACAGGCCGGCGCCGAACAGCAGCACGAGGCCGGCGGCGGCGAATTCGATGCCGCGCATGAACAGCGCACCACCGCCGTCGCGCCCGGCGCTGAGGCGGGCGGCGATGTCCTTGGCGGAGACGGCGACCACCGCGATGGCGGCGACCGTGATCGCGGTGCCGAGCCCCATCAGCAAGGTCGCGGCGATGCCTGCCCAGAACAGACCTTGGGCCAGCGCGAACACCAGCACCAGGATCGCGCCCGAACAGGGGCGGATGCCGACGGTCAGGATCGCGCCGAAGCCGCGTCCCCAGCCGCCGGGGCCGGCGAGCTCGCTCGGCGCGGGACCGTGGGAATGGCCGCAATGCTCGTCATGGACGTGGTCATGCTCGTGGTGATGATGGGCGTGCGCGTGGTCGTGACTGTGATCATGGGGTCGATGATCATGCGCATCGTGATGATGGTGGCCGTGATCATGGTGGTCATGCGGCACGCCCGCGATCGCCGGCACTGGCTGAACTGCCTGGAGGGCACGGATGAAAGTGCGGCCCTTGACCCAGACCAGGCGCAGGCCGAACAGCGCGATCAGGGCATAGCTTGCGATCTCGATCGCGCCTTCCGCCTTGCACATGGTCTTGGCGGTCGCATTCAGCACCCAGGCCGAGACGCCGACGATCAGGATCGCCACCAGCGACTGCATCAGCGCCGAGGCAAATGACAGCACGATGCCGCGCCGGGCGGTCTCACGATTGGCGACGAGATAGGAGGCGATCACCGCCTTGCCGTGGCCGGGGCCGGCCGCGTGGAAGATGCCATAGGCGAACGAGATGAAGAGCAGCGTCCACACCGCCGAGCCGTCGGACTTCGCGGCGCGGATGGTCGCCGACATCTGGCGATAGAATTCCGACTGTTTTGCCAGGAGCCAGCCGATGACGCCGTTGGCCTCGGGGGCTGCTGGCTGGGTGGTGCGCGGCGCGCCGAACGGGTTTTGCGCGAGGAGATCAACGTGGAGCGCGGCATCGACCACGCTTACGACCAGCACAATGGCGGCGCAGGCGAGCAGCCCGCGGGCGAGCGGGGAGAGTTGCGGCTTCAAGGGCAATCCACCGTGATCTTGTTGGCGAACATCATGCCGAAATTCGAGTTCTCGCCGTTCATGAAGGTCTGCTCGTTGAGCTTCTGGGCGGTGGCGGAGCCGTCACTGGGCCGATCAAGCTTCATCTGGCAACCGGCGGGCGCGCCGACCAGCTTGACCGGATTGTCCTTGGCCATCTGGAAGTCGATGAAGAAGGAGCGGTCGAACACTTCGAGCACCAATTGCCTTGGCTTGACCGGGTTCTTCAGCGGCAGCGTGAAGTGCAGCGTCAGGACCGTGTCCTTGTAGTCGAGGAAGTAGTCGACCGGCTCCTGGAATCGCTCCTTCTTGCCGTCGGCTCGCGCAAAGGTGAAGTAGGCATATTCCTTCAGCGATTCGACATTGGTCTGCGCCAGCGGCCCGAGCTCCTCGCGCGTATAGGCGCCCTTGGTCTTGCTCTCGAGCCCTTGCACCGCATAGGCCGAGAACATGTCGTCAAACGTCCAGGAGTGGCGGACGCCGGTGATGGTGCCGTCCTCAGCGTAGAGCAGCTCGCTCGTCGCCGTAATCCAGACATGCGGATGCGCGCTCGCCGTTCCTGCCGCAAGCGACAGGGCGATGGCGAGCAGCAGTCCGAACAGGGCACGCATGCCCATCAGGCGACCTTTGCGTCGTCGAGCAGACCGCGGCGGCGCAGCAGCGCGTCCGGCTCCGGCGGGCGGCCGCGGAACGCCTCATAGGCAACTTCAGGATCGACCGATCCACCCGAGGAGTAGATGTCGTCGTGCAGGCGCTTGGCGACCTCAGGATCGAAGATGTTGCCGGCCTCCTCGAACGCACCGAAGGCGTCGGCGTCCATCACCTCCGACCACATGTAGCTGTAATAGCCCGCGGCATAATGATCGCCGGTGAAGATGTGACCGAACTGGGTCGGCCGGTGGCGCAGCGAGATCTCCTCGGGCATGCCGATCTTCTCCAGCTCCTTCTTTTCGAAGGCGCGGACATCCTGCGCGGCGGAGGCCGGCTGGGTATGGAATTCGAGATCGACCAGCGCCGAGGAGACGAACTCGACCGTGGCAAAGCCCTGGTTGAATTTTCGCGCGGCAAGGAACCGTTGCAGCAGATCGTCCGGCAGCGGCTCGCCGGTTTGGTAGTGGCGGGCGAATTGCTGCAGCACCTCGGGCCGCTCCTGCCAGTGCTCGTAGAGCTGCGACGGCAGTTCGACGAAGTCGGTGAACACGGAGGTGCCCGACAGCGACGGATAGGTCACGTTGGAGAGCATGCCGTGCAGGGCGTGGCCGAACTCGTGGAACAGCGTGCGGGCATCGTCGGGCGACAGCAGCGAGGGTTCCCCGCCTGCGCCCTTGGAGAAGTTGCAGATGTTGAGGATCAGTGGCGCGACCTCGCCGTCGAGCTTCTGTTGATCGCGCAGCGAGGTCATCCAGGCGCCGGAGCGTTTCGACGTCCGGGCGAAGTAGTCGCCATAGAATAGCGCCTTGTGCTTGCCGTCCTTGCCCCTTACCTCCCAGACCCGGACATCCGGGTGCCAGACCGGAACGTCCTTGCGCTCGGCGAAGGTGATGCCGAACAGGCGCGTGGCGCAGTCGAAGGCGGCGGCGATCATGTGGTCGAGCGCGAGATACGGCTTGATCGCAGCGTCGTCGAAATTGGCCCGCCGAAGGCGCAGCTTTTCGGCGTAGAAGCGCCAATCCCAGGAGGCGAGCTTGAAATTTCCGCCCTCTTCCGTGATCAGCGCCTGCATGTCGTCGCGGTCGGCAAGCGCGCGCGCCCTGGCCGGCTTCCAGACCCGCTCCAGAAGGCCCCGCACCGCTTCCGGCGTCTTGGCCATGGAATCCTCGAGCCGGTAGGCTGCGAAGGTCGGATAGCCCAGCAGATTGGCGCTTTCCTCGCGCAGCTTCAGGACCTCGACGATGGTCGCGTTGTTATCGTTGGAATTGCCGTTGTCGCCCCGCGCGGTGAAAGCCTTGTAGACCTTCTCGCGCAGGTCACGTCGGGCCGAGCTCTTCAGGAACTGTTCGACCGAGGAGCGCGACAGGGTGACGATGGCCTTGCCGGCCATGCCACGTTCTTCTGCCGCAGCCTTGGCGCTGGCGACAAAACTCTCCGGCAGGCCCTGGCGGTCGGCCTCGCCGAGCTCCATGAACCACTCCTGCTCGTCGCCGAGCAGATGATGGCTGAAGCTGGTGCCGAGCAGGGCGAGCCTCTCGTTGATCTCCGCCATCCGCGTCTTGGCCTCTTCGGAGAGGCCAGCGCCCGAGCGGTGGAAGCGGGTGTAGGTGCGCTCGAGCAGGCGGAGCTGTTCCGGTGTCAGACCGAGATTGGCGCGGTTCTCGTGCAGATGGGCGATGCGGCCAAACAGCACGGCGTTCATCATGATCGGATTCCAGTGCCGCGCCATCCGCAAGGAAACCTCTTTGTCGATCTCCAGGATGGCCGGATTGGAATGCGCCGAGACGAGGTCGTAGAAGACGGAAGCGACCTTGCTGAGCAGTTTGCCCGAGCGCTCCAGCGCCGTGACGGTGTTGGCGAAGTCGGCTGCGGCCGGATCATTGGTGATCGCCGCGATCTCCGCGGAGTGATCGGCGAAGGCCTGCTCGAAGGCCGGGAGGAAGTGCTCCGGCTTGACCTCGTCGAAAGGCGGGGTCGCAAACGGCGTCACCCAGGCCTTCAGCAGCGGGTTGGTCTCGGAGTCCGTAGTTTGGCGGGGTTCTGACATCACACGTCCCGATTTTCGAGCCTGAATTGTTGCGGCCAGCTATAGCACGCGATGGGGCTTTTTTGGGCCATTTGCCCTTGCTCCCGGCCGCCTTTTCGAGGAGATTGCGGCCCTCCAAGCCTAGGGACCCCTGAGCTCATGAACGCGCCTTCCTCGTCTTCCCGTCGGATCGTCTGGCCGAGCGTCATCACTGTCATCAGCGCCGCCATCCTGATCGGCGCCGAGGTGTTCGGCGCGGCGTTTGCCGGCGGATGGGCGCTCGCGATCCTGTTCGGGCTCGGCGACCAGGGCGCACATATCCTTCAGGCCGCGCTGTTCGCGCTCGGCGTGTTCGTGATGACCGCCTTCATCCGCGCGGCTCAGCGCGTCGAGCCCTTCACGAAGCGCAGCTGACGCTTCTCACGCGCGCGAGGGACACGCGCGCGCAGAAAACTTAACGCGCGTTCATCTTTCGCGCTGCTCGCGCAACACTGCGCAAGCAGATGTTAGGCAAATCTGTTCTCAGCCTAAAAAATCTCTTGCGAACCAGAGTCAAAACACCTATTTGCGGATTGCCCAATTTCGCACGTGCCTGTGGTCGTGTGTCAGTCGGTAGGTATCCGGACAAGAGGCCGGACAGCCGCCAAGGGGTGAAGAAGCCGAGGGGCTCTTCGGAAGTGCGGAGGTCGCGAGGCCTGAGCAAACCCGGAGCGTCCAGCATCTCTCTCAAAGAGATGCCTTGTCGAAGGTGACTTCACTTTTTGCAACCGTGACTGGCAGCCGGAGGCGAACCGGCGCACCCCGCTCTCAACGGGGGACGCGACTTAAAGCAACGACGGATCGGGCTTTTTTGGTCTCTACCGGCATTCCAACGCCGGCGCGGGCTACTGAAAAGGCTTGTCCTTCATTGCCAGGTGTGCGGGCGGGAACATTTCCCAACCAATCCACGGCAGCACAGTCTGATGTGAGTCTTTGGCTCGTCGCGCCTCCATCGCGCGATCTGGCCGGAGCGCTCTTATCCGACGTCATTTTTTGAACGGATCCCGTCGCTGGGCCGTTTGGGAGAGTGCTATGACCGATCGTATCCAGGAATTCCTGCGCAACCGCCGCAAGGATGGCCTCGACACCGAGCCGTGCCTCGTCGTCGACCTCGAAGTCGTGCGCGACAATTACCAGACCTTTGCCAAGGCGCTGCCCGACAGCCGCGTGTTCTATGCCGTCAAGGCCAACCCGGCGCCGGAAGTGCTGGCTTTGCTGGCGTCCATGGGCTCCTGCTTCGACACCGCGACGGTCGCCGAGATCGAGATGGCGCTGGCCGCCGGTGCGACGCCCGACCGCATCTCCTTCGGCAACACGATCAAGAAGGAGCGCGACATCGCGCGCGCCTTCGCGCTCGGCATTCGGCTGTTCGCGGTTGATTGCGTCGCCGAGGTCGAGAAGGTCGGCCGTGCCGCGCCCGGCGCGAAAGTGTTCTGCCGCATCCTCTATGACTGCGCCGGCGCCGAATGGCCGCTGTCGCGCAAGTTCGGCTGCGACCCGGAGATGGCCGTCGACGTGCTCGACGTCGCCAAGCGTCTGGGCCTGGAGCCGTGCGGCATCTCCTTCCATGTCGGCTCGCAGCAGCGCAAGGTGAAGGCGTGGGACCGTGCGCTGGCGATGGCCTCGCAGGTGTTCCGCGACTGCGCCGAGCGCGGCATCAACCTGACCATGGTCAACATGGGCGGCGGTTTCCCGACCAAGTACCTGAAGGACGTGCCGCCGGTGGTCACCTACGGCCGCTCGATCTTCCGCGCGCTGCGCAAGCACTTCGGCAACCAGATTCCGGAGACCATCATCGAGCCGGGCCGCGGCATGGTGGGCAACGCCGGCATCATCGAATCCGAGGTCGTGCTCATCTCGAAGAAGAGCGACGAGGACGAGGTGCGCTGGGTCTATCTCGACATCGGCAAGTTCGGCGGTCTCGCCGAGACCATGGACGAGTCGATTCGCTACGCCATCCGCACCCCGCATGACGGTGCGGACATGACGCCGTGCGTGCTCGCTGGGCCAACCTGCGACAGCGCCGACGTGCTGTACGAGAAGAACCCGTATCCGCTTCCCGTCACGCTCGAGATCGGCGACAAGCTGCTGATCGAAGGCACCGGGGCCTATACGTCGACCTACTCGGCGGTGGCGTTCAACGGCATCCCGCCGCTGAAGACCTACCACATCTGATTTGCCACATCTGATCCGCCTCTGATCTGAGGCCTGACGAACCCGGGAGCCGGCTTGCCGGCTCCCTCCCTGACATTTCGATCTGACGACGTCTTGGATAGGCGTGCTTTTCGCACGTCGTTTCAAGCGGGGACTGACGCGCCATGACTGCTCATCGGAAGACACAGGTTGACCTCTCTTCGAAAGCCGCTCCGTTCGCGATCCGCAGCGAGCGTGCTGCCGACGTTGCGATGCGTGAAGCGCTGCTGGATGCCAGCTTTGGCGAGAACCGCCATGGCCGCACCTGCCAGCGCCTGCGCGACGGACGCGCACCAGCCGCGGGGCTTGCCCTGTCGGCAGTGCGCGGAGGGACGCTCGTGGGAACCGTGCGGCTGTGGCACGTCAGCGCTGGAGGCAGGCCCGCTCTGGTCCTCGGACCGCTGGCGGTGCACCCTGCCTGCCGCGAGCTCGGGATCGGCGCCGCGCTGATGCATCAAGCGCTGGCCGCCGCCCGGGCGCGCGGGCATGCCGCTGTGATCCTGCTCGGCGATGCCCCTTATTACGCCCGCTTCGGCTTCTCACCCGCGAAGACTGGCGAGCTGTCGCTGCCCGGCCCGTTCGAGCGCGACCGCCTGCTGGCGATCGAATTCACGACGGGCGCGCTGGACAGCGCTGCCGGGATGATCGTCCCGACCCGCGCGGCCTTGCCCAAACGCCGGGCGGCTCGCGCTCTCCAGGCGCACGCGGCTTAAGGGATTGCCGTCTTCGACGACCCAAGCCGCGGTCGTACCCACGCCCGCGCTGACGCCTGTCCCTTTGGGGTTGCGCGGGCCCGAGAAACGCCCTTTAACCCGCGGAAACGCCCCTTTCAGTCGAGGCTGAACCGATGTCCCGTCGCCTGATTTCCACCGGCTCCCCGTTCGAGAAGACCGCCGGCTACAGCCGCGCCGTGATCGACGGCGAGTTCGCCTTCGTCGCGGGAACCACCGGGTATGACTACACCACGATGACAATGCCGGCCGATGTCACGAGCCAGTCACGCAACTGCTTCAAGACCATCGAAGCGGCCCTGAAGGAGGGTGGCTTCGAGATGGCCGACATCGTCCGCGCGACCTACTACATCACCGACATCAAGGACGCAGACGCACACTTCGCCGTCTGCGGCGAAGTCCTCGGCGATATTCGCCCGGCCGCAACGCTTCTCGTCGTCTCGGCACTCTACAAGCCCGAGATGAAGGTCGAGATCGAAGTGACCGCGAAGCGCCGCGGCGCCTGATCCATCCCTCACCCTTTGTCTGCCAGTACTTTCCGGAGAAACCATCCCATGAGCCCCGCCTCGCAGATCTACGCGAAGATTACCGGTCCTATCGTCATGGTCGGCTTCGGCTCCATCGGCAAAGGCACGTTGCCGATGATCGAGCGGCATCTCGATTACGACAAGTCGCGCATCACCGTGATCGATCCCAAGGACGAGGGCCGCAAAGCACATTGCGAGAAGCACAATGTAAAGTTCGTCCAGCAGGGCGTGACCAAGGACAATTATCGCGACTTGCTGACCCCGCTCCTCACTGAAGGCGGCGGCCAGGGCTTTTGCGTCAATCTTTCGGTCGATACCGGCTCCACCGACATCATGGAGCTCTGCAACGAACTTGGCGCTCTTTACATCGACACCGTCAACGAGCCCTGGCTCGGCTTCTATTTCGATTCGTCGAAGGGCCCGGAAGCGCGCTCCAACTACGCCCTTCGCGAAGCGACGCTGGCCGCCAAGAAGGCGCGCCCCGCGGGCTCGACGACGGCGGTCTCCTGCTGTGGCGCCAATCCCGGCATGGTCTCTTTTTTCGTCAAGCAGGCGCTGCTCAACGTCGCCGCTGATCTGAAGCTTAATGCTCCCAAGCCGAAGACCAAAGCCGAATGGGCGGATCTGATGCGGCAGGCTGGCATCAAGGGCATCCACATCGCCGAACGCGACACCCAGCGCTCCAAGACGCCGAAAGAGCCTGATGTCTTCGTCAACACCTGGTCGGTGGAAGGTTTCCTGTCGGAAGGCGTGCAGCCGTCCGAACTCGGCTGGGGCACCCATGAAAAATGGATGCCCGAGAACGCGCACACTCACGAAGCCGGGTGCGGCGCCGCCATCTATCTGATGCAGCCCGGCGCCAACACGCGCGTGCGCACCTGGTGCCCCACCCGCGGCGCGCAGTACGGCTTCCTCGTCACCCACAACGAGTCGATCTCGATCTCCGATTACTTCACGGTGCGTGACGGATCGGGCACAGCAATCTATCGGCCGACCTGCCACTACGCCTATCATCCGGCTGACGACGCCGTGCTGTCGCTGCATGAAATGTTCGGCCGCGCAGCGAAGATGCAGGAAAAGCACCACATCCTCGATGAGAACGAAATCGTCGACGGCATCGACGAACTCGGCGTGCTGCTGTTCGGCCATGACAACAATGCCTACTGGTACGGCTCGCAGCTCTCCATCGAAGAGACCCGCAAGCTTGCGCCGTATCAGAACGCCACCGGCCTGCAAGTGACCTCCGCCGTGCTCGGCGGCATGGTGTGGGCGCTGGAAAACCCGAACGAAGGCATCGTCGAAGCCGACGAGATGGATTTCGATCGTCTGCTGGAGATCCAGATTCCGTATCTCGGCCCGGTAAAGGGTTTCTACACCGACTGGACGCCGCTGACGGATCGTCCGGGACTATTTCCGGAGGACATCGATACGAGCGATCCCTGGCAGTTCCGGAATGTTCTGGTGCGGTGACAACCCAGCCGTCATGGCCGGGCTTGTCCGGACAAGCCCGGCCATGACGCTGCAACTACGAGTTCGCTATTTCTCTTTGATCGGCGGCGCGATCTTCTCGGCAGGTGCCGGCGGCAACGCTGGCTTAGCCGCGCCCGCCGCGCCTTGCGTCTGCGGATCGGGGCGCGCGGGCTCCGGGGCCGGCGTGGTCGGCCGATTACCGCCGGGCCTGGCTTCCGCAGGCTTGTTCTGATCGTCCGACGGCGCGCCCTGGAGTGGCTGCGTCACCTGCGCCGTTTGCATGCGGATCTCGGCGCGGATTTGCGCCAGCGACATGCCTGACACCACGACGCCTGCTGCGAACAGCGAGCACGCGATTATCAGGTCGAACTTCAGTCTGCGCTTGTCACTATTGCCGGTCATATCGATCACCGCATTTGTCCGCGGTATCAACGAACTTGCCCCCACCCCGGTTCCGCTGCCGGAAAGGCGGGAACCTGCCGCCCGCGAGCCAAATTGCCGCGCTTACTCCGTGGTGCTGACTTCCCACGTCGCATGCCGCACGCCGGGCAAGTGCTGGAGATCGGTCGCCGCCATGTTCAGTTCGTTCGGATCGACCGCGGTCGCGACCAGCTTGGCGACGATCTCCAGAATGTCGTCGCCGATCTCGACCACGTGGACGTCGGCTACCGGATATTTTGCGGCCTCGAGTTTCTCGACCAGGCGGTCGCGCATGTCGGGTAAGACGTCGGCCGCGACCGCGAGCTTGAAGTAGTAGGTCGCCTCGGAGGCCTTTTCGTTCAGCGGGATGCGGTTGATGGCGTTGACCAGCGGACGCAGCATGGTGTTGCCGGCAATCACGAACACCGTCAGCGCCGCGGCCTGCGCGACCATGTCGGCGCCAGCGCAGGAGCCGACCGCGGCCGAAGCCCACAGCGTCGCCGCGGTATTGAGTCCGCGCACATCCATCCCCTGCTTCATGATGACGCCGGCGCCGAGGAAGCCGATGCCGGAGACGACGTAGGAGATCACCCGCACCGCACCGTCAGCGCCGGTCAGGTGCATCGCGAGATCGACGAAGGCGGCGGCGCCGACCGCGACCAGCACATTGGTGCGCAGGCCCGCAGTGCGCTGGCGATACTGCCGCTCGGCACCGATCAGCGTGCCCAGCACGAAAGCCGTGAACAGGCTGACCAGCGTGTCGGCAAAGTCTGCAATCTGGAAGGTCGTGAGAAACCGCATGGCCCCATCTACGGTCAGAACGATGACGGCTTAAAGCTCCAGAAGCCCGCCGTCCCCATTTTCATCCGCGAACGCCAGCAGAGTCCCCTTGGCGTTCCAGGCGAGCGCAGCCATGGGCGGAGTGCCGTTGCGGCGAACCAGGATTTCCGCGCCGTCCTCCAGCCGCACCATCAGCACGGTGCCGTCGCTGTAGCCGGCGGCGAAGATGTCGTTCTTGGGGTGACAGGCAACCACCGACACGCGCGCCTGCAACGGCGCGAGCATCGCGGGCTCTTTGCCCATCGGCCCGTCCTTGCTGGCGAACGGCCACAGGATCACGGTGTCCGCACCCGAGGTCGCCAGCGCCTTGCCGCCCGCGCTCCACGACATCGAGCGGACGCGTCCGGGATAGCCGGTCATGCGCATGTGCCTGTTGTCGGCAAGCCGCCAGCCATGCAGCGCCGACTCGTGCATCGTGGTGACCAGAAATTTGTTGTCCGGGCTGAAGGTGACGCCGAGATGCGAACCGGCCCAGGGCAGGAATTCGGCCGACGCCACCATGTTGGGAAACCACAGCGTCGCGCCGTTGTAATGGGCGATCGCGAGCCGCAGGCCTTTCGGCGCGAACGCAAGCCCGCCGACGGTCGAGGGCACCTCGATCGACTTCTCTTCTTGCTTGCCGCTCTTGACGAAAGCCGTCTTGCCGGCCGACCAGGCGTAGGCGCCGTCCGGATGCAGCGCCACCGCATCGATCCAGCGCCGCTTCGGGTCGGTCGCAAGCAGCGTCACCGCGCCCTTGGCGTCGAGCGACACAACCTTGCCGTCGTCGCCGCCCATCACGAGACGCTTGCCGTCGGAAGCGGTCGAGAGAATGCCGCCGCTGTGCACGGCGACCGTGCTGATCTCGCCCTGGCCATCCACGAACGCGACGTTCTCCTCGCCGCCGACGAAGGCGGCGCGGTCGCCAAGGAAATGGGCCGCGGTCACGCCCATGCCGAGCGCAACCGGCTTGACACGGTCGGTGACGGAGACGATCGAGGCGGAATCGGGGGCCGGCGTGAACTCTTTCATCACGAGACGATGCAGCTCTCAAAACCCTGGCGAATGAGATCTTGGGGCAATTCGCGGCCGATGAAGACGAGGCGGCTCTCGCGCGGCTCGCCGTCCTTCCACTTCCGCTGGTGGTTGCCCTCCAGCATCATGTGGACGCCCTGAAAGACGTAGCGGTCGTCATCGTCATGGAAAGCGAGGATGCCCTTGGAGCGCAGGATCTTGCCACCCTCCACCTGCACCAGGTTCTGGAGCCAGGGCATGAACATGTTCGGGTCAAGCGGCTTGTCGGTCTTGAGCGAGAGCGACTGCATGTCCTCGTCGTGATAATGCTTCAGGCCGTGGCCGTGATCATGGTGGTGATGGTCATGCCCGTGATGATCATGGTCATGGTCATGGTCATCGGCCTTCAGGAAATCCGGCTCGATGTCGAGGATGCGGTCGAGGTCGAACGCACCGCGATCAAGCACGTCGGCCAAAGCTACCGAGCAGCGCTCGGTGCGATGGAGCTTCGCATAGGGGTTGATGCCGCGGATGCGGGCCTCGACCTCGGCAAGCTCGGGCTTGGTGACGAGATCGGTCTTGTTCAGCACGATGACGTCGGCGAAGGCGATCTGGTTTTTGGCCTCGGGCGCGTCCTTCAGACGGTCGGACAGCCATTTGGCGTCCGCAACCGTCACGACCGCATCGAGCCGCGCGTTCTTCTGCACGTCCTCGTCGACGAAGAAGGTCTGGGCGACCGGGGCCGGATCGGCAAGGCCGGTGGTCTCGACGATGATGGCGTCGAACTTGCCCTTGCGCTTCATCAACCCGTCCAGGATGCGCACGAGGTCGCCGCGCACGGTGCAGCAGATGCAGCCGTTGTTCATCTCGAACACTTCCTCATCGGCGCCGATGATGAGGTCGTTGTCGATACCGATCTCGCCGAATTCGTTGACGATGACCGCGTATTTCTTGCCGTGGTTTTCCGACAGGATGCGGTTCAAAAGCGTGGTCTTGCCGGCACCGAGATAGCCGGTCAGGACGGTCACGGGAATTTTCTGGGAGGTCGCTTCAGACATAACAACTCCGGACTTCGGGCTTTTCGCGCGACGCAAGGCGGGGTGGCCCCTGCCCTAGTGGTCAAGTGCGCTGGTCAGGGCCTTTATATTGTGCCTGACCATATCAATGTAAGTGGGTCCAGGCCCCTTTTCGCCGGTCAAACCGTCCGAAATCAGGGTCCCGCCGACTTTTGAGCCGGTCTCCGCCGCGATCCGCCGGATCAGCCGGTCGTCGCTGATATTTTCCAGGAACACGGCCGGGATTTTTTGGGCCTTGATCTGGCTGATGATGGTGGCGATGTCCCGCGCACTGGGCTCGGTTTCGGTGGAGACGCCCAGGGGCGCGATGAACTGGACGCCGTATTCGGCGGCGAAATAGCCGAAGGCGTCATGGGTCGAAATCACCTTGCGCCGCTCCGGCGGGATTTTGGCCAGGGCCTCGCGGACCTCGCGGTCGAGCGTTTTCGAGCTTTTCCAGATAGGCCTTTGTCTGGGCGCGGAAGAACTCCGCATCGTCGGGATCGGCCGCGGCCAGCGCATCGGCGATGCCGGTGACGTAGATTTTGGCGTTGGGGACGGACTGCCAGCCATGCGGATCCGCGGCCGAGCCGAGCTTCAGCGGCGCGATGCCGGCGCTTGCGGTGACCACCTGCGCCTTGGCCCCGGAGGATTGCACCAGGCGCGGCAGCCAGCCCTCGAGGCCAAGCCCGTTGACGATGACCAGTTTTGCGTCCGCGATCCGTTTCGCATCGCTGGGGGCCGGCGTGTAGACGTGCACGTCGCTGTCGGCCCCGACCAGAGTCGTCAGATTGATACGGTCGCCGCCGACATTGCGAACGAAATCGCCCAGGATCGAGAAGCTCGCGACGACATTGAGCCGCCCCGCGGCGTGCAACGGCGAGGCGATCAGCAGCAACGCAAAGAGCAGAAGGAAGCGCATCGCTGTCACGCTTCCAGATGCCGGCCCGGGAAACATCTGCCTGACAACACCGCCGACGCGGCCGAACAGGACGGAGACCATGTAGAGCGCGCTCGCCACCAGAATGATCGCAGGGCCCGACGGCACGCGGGTCTGAAACGACAGCACGAGGCCAGCATAGCCGGAGACGGCGGCAGCGACGACCGCGATGCAGATCATCACCGTGAGATCGCGCGACCAGAACCGCGCGATGCCGGCCGGCAGGATCATCAGGCCGACCGCCAGCAGGGTACCGAGCGCCTGAAAGCCATTGACGAGATTGATGACGACGAGCGCGAGGAAGGCGAGATGCGCAGGTCCGCCGGCACGACTGACGGTGCGCAGAAATAGCGGATCGACGCTCTCGATCACCAGCGGCCGGTAGATCACCGCGAGCACCAACAACGTCACTGTGGCGTTGAAGGCGACGACCAGCAGCGTCTGGTCGTCCATCGCGAGGATGTTGCCGAACAGCACGTGCAGCAGGTCGATATTGGTGCCCTTGACCGAGACGAGACGATGGTCACGCCCAGCGCCAGCGAGGCCAAATAGAAGGTCGCGAGCGAGGCATCCTCCTTCAGCCCGGTCGAGCGCGCGACGAGGCCTGCGAGGATCGCGACGGCAAATCCCGCAATCAAGCCACCGGCCGTCATCGCGAACAGGTTGAGACCTGACAGCAGGAAGCCGACCGCCGCGCCCGGCAGGATCGCATGCGCCATGGCGTCGCCGACCAGACTCATCCGCCGCAGCATCAGGAACACGCCGATCGGCGCACCCGCGAACGACAGCGCGATGACGGCGGCAAGCGCGCGCCGCATGAACTCGAATTCGGTGAACGGGCCGATCAGCGCGTCATAGATCATCGGATATCAAGCCGCCCGCGAGCGGGCATCATCGGCCGAACAGGCGGCGGCGCTGTCGTCGAAGGCTTCGCACATGCGCATCGCGACGATCAGGTTTTCGGGCGTCAGAACCTCCGCCGTCGGTCCCCACGCCACGGGGCCGCGCGCCAGCACCAGCGTCTCGCTGAAATGGTTACGCACCATCTCCATGTCGTGCAGCGCGGCGAGCACGGTGCGGCCCTCGCCGTGCCAGTGCTTCACCAGCGCCAGCAGATCGACCGTGGTCTTGCTGTCGATGGCGTTGAAGGGCTCGTCCAGCACGATCAGCCGCGCGTCCTGGAGCAGCACGCGCGCGAATAGCACGCGCTGCATCTGGCCGCCCGAGAGTGTGCCGATCGGGCGGTTCTCGAAACCGTTGAGGCCAACGGAAGCGATCGCGCGGAGGATCTTTTCGCGTGCGGCCTTGCCGATGCCGCCGAACAGGCCGGTCCCACGCCACAGCCCGGTGCCGACGAAGTCCAGCACCGAGATCGGGAAGCTGCGGTCGATCTCCGCGCTCTGCGGCAGATAGGCGATATCGCGGGAGTCGAGCCCGCCGAGATGGATGCTGCCGTCGAGCGGCTTGAGAATACCGACGATACCGCGCAGCAGCGTCGACTTGCCGGCGCCGTTCGGGCCGATCACGGCCAGCAGCGCGCCCGGAGCGACCTCACCATTGAGGTGGTGCACGGCCGGATGCCGGTCATAGCCGAGCGTGACATTGTGGAAATGCAGTCCCGCCATCGTCACCTCATCGCCAGCCACACGATGCCCCACAGCACCGCGCAGACGGCAAGCGCGGCCGCGAGGCGGCTGGCCATGGTCATGCGCAGGATCGACCAGTGCGCCGCCTGGGCCGGATGCGGCACTGCTGCGTCATGGACATGGGCGTGTGTATGGTCATGCCCATGGGAAGGGGCATGGTCATGGGCGTGGCCGTGAGGCTGGGTGTGGGACGCGGCGGGAACCATCCGAGAACGTTATATTATAACATTACCCCTGTCCACGCCCCGGCTCAGGGCTTGCCGATCACCATCGCGATGGCGGCGGCCACGAAGGGGAACGGCACCGAAACCGCGCAGCGGAACCAGACGAAACGGGCCGGCATGAACGGGATTTCCCACAAGATCACCCGCTGGAAGGCGAACAGCGCCCACGCGACGACATAGGCGACCACCTGCGGGACGCCGCCGCCCGACTTCAGCGCCACCGTACCGATGGAGAACCCTATCACCGGGCCGCCGGGCGTCGCGGCCCCGGCGACTACGGCGGTTGCGACCCCGAGCCAGCCGCTATCGGGGCCGAGCCAGCCGCTGATCACCTCCTGCGGGATGATGGCGGCGATGTAGCCGGAGCCGATCACCCCGAGCGCGATCCGCGGCACGATGTTGATGAAGTCCATGGAGCCTTCGCGCAGCGAGGCCTTGAACACCGGAGGCCCGCGGCGGAAGGCGATCAGGCCGACGCCGAAGACCGAGCCCCACAGCAGCATATCGATGAGAAGCGCCGCGCTCACGTCTCGTCGTCCTTCATGGCCGGCTTCGGATAGAGCCGGACATAGACAAAGCGGCCGAGCGCGCCGGCGAGCACCGGCAGCGGCAGCGAGATGATGATGCGCCACAGCGTGAAGTCGGTGCCCATGATCGGGATTTCCCAGGCCACCGCCCGGCCATAGCCGATCAAGGTCCAGCTCACGACCATGGCGATGACGGCACCGAAATCGGCGCCGACGGCGAGCAGCGCGCTCGCCACCGGATAGGCGGTGAAGGGACCGCCGGGCAGGATCGCGCCGAAGGCGGTGCCTATCAGAAGGCCCTTCAGGCCGGATTTCGGCCCGAGTGAGCGCGAGACTTTTTCGTGCGGCAGGATTTCCGAGATGAACGCGCCGAGCAGGCAGCCGGCCAGCACGCGCGGCAGGATGCCGCCGAACAGCGAGAGATCGTGGGTGAGAATTTCGAGAACGCCGTCGGTGCCGTCACGCCGCCAGACCAGCGCCGCGCTCACCGCCACCAGCACCGCGATCATGATTGTCGACCAGCCGATCGGCTTGCGCACGCGGCCCGGCCGCGGCTCGGACTCCACGTCATCAGCGGGCGGCGGGTCTTTCTGGGAAGGTCCTGACAACGGGCTCGTTCGGCTCGAGGGTGATGCCCGTCCTGATTAAGGACGCCGTCCTCGCGATGCAAACAGTACCGGCGGCGGGAGCGTTGCGCCCCCTGCGCAGAGCCATGCGAGGCACAGACGAACTCCGTAAAGCATCAAAGGCGGCCGCGCATGCGACCGCCTTTTCAATCCCGTCATTCAGGAGCGGCAAAGCCGAACCCGAATGCGTGAAGCCTCAGGCCTTGTCGAACAGCGACTCGACGTATTCCCAGTTCACGAGGTTCTCGACGAACGCCTTGAGATAATCCGGACGACGGTTGCGATAGTCGATGTAGTAGGAGTGCTCCCAGACGTCCACGCCGAGGATCGGGGTGGCGCCGTGCACCAGCGGATTCTCGCCGTTCGGGGTCTTGGCGATCTCCAGCTTGCCGTTCTTGACCTGGAGCCAGGCCCAGCCCGAGCCGAACTGACCGACACCCGCCGCCTGGAAGTCCGTCTTGAACTTCTCGAAGCCGCCGAGGTCCTCGTTGATCTTCTTCTCGAGCTTGCCCGGCAGCTTGGTGCCGCCGCCATTGGGCTTCATCCAGCTCCAGAAGTGGATGTGGTTGTAATGCTGGCCGGCATTGTTGAACACTGCGGGGTTCTTGCCGAACGAGCCCTTGACGATCTCCTCAAGGGACTTGTCTTCCCATTCGGTGCCCTTGAGCGCGTTATTGCCGTTGGTGACATAGGCCTGATGATGCTTGTCGTGGTGGAATTCGAGCGTTTCCTTCGACATGAATTGCCCGAGGGCGTCATAGGCGTAGGGGAGTGGGGGCAGCGTAAAGGTCATGGGTTGTTGTCCGCGACTGATGGGGGAACGAGACTTAACGGTCAACCTTATAGAAGGTTCCTTTGCCGTTAAATACCGCGAATTTGCCAAAACGGGTGATGCGGACGCTTGGCCCGATTGCATAAAATCGTCGCAAGGATCTGGGGCGTTTCAACTGGGCCTTAAAATATCATTGCCTTTGAGGTGCTTATGGCAGAACGAACGCACTGACAGGGCGGAGATGCAAAAGAGAGAGCCATGAGCATCGAGATCGACATTTTGAACGGCGACGCCTCGTGGTCGATCGCGGAGCCGCTGCACAACGCGGTCTGGCCGCGCCACAGCGTCGAGAAGCAGCCCTGGGCTCACGTCAAATGGGCCAATGCCGACCTGCGCGTGCTGATCGAGACGCCCGAGGATGGTCTCGTCTGCCATGTCGGCATCTACTTCCAGACAGTCAGCTGGAACGGGCAGAAGGTTCACGTCGGCGGCATCGGCGGTGTCTGCACCCGCGAGGACCGCCGCGGCCGCGGCTATGCGACCATGGCGATCGACGCCGCGGTGCACACCATGCGCGCCAACGAGGCGGTCCGCTTCGCGCTGCTGTTCTGCGAGCCGCATAATTTTGCGTTCTACGAGGCTCGCAAATGGAGGCCCTTCACCGGCGAGGTCTATTGCGAGCAGCCGGAGGGACGGATCCGGTTCACCCACATGGCGCCCTACGTCTTCGACATCGTCAGCGCGCCGACCCTGGGCACCATCGACCTATGCGGCCTGCCGTGGTGAGCCCTGCGTGACGGCAGGTTGGTGCCGGCGCCGCACGCCCTATAATATGTCGAACATCATCTAATATTCCGCGCGGTAACACATGACGATCGACGCCTCCGTAGACGCCGTGCCGCCGCGTGCCCCGGTCGCCTCCTCAATCACCAGTCTTTTGACGGCACCGATCCTGCCGACGCTGCTGCAGCTCGCGATTCCCAACATGATCGCGATGGTCGGCAGCACGCTGGTTGCGATCGCCGAGACCTCCTATATCGGCCGGCTCGGCACCATTCCTCTGGCCGCCATCGCGCTGGTGTTTCCATTCGCGATGCTGACGCAGATGATGAGCGCGGGCGCGATGGGCGGCGGCGTCTCGTCCGCGATCAGCCGTGCGCTCGGCGCGGGAGATCGCGACCGCGCCGCGACGCTGGCGCTGCATGCCGCCATCATCGGTCTCTGCGGCGGGCTGTTCTTTACGGTAATGATGCTCGCCTTCGGCCGCTCGTTCTTCATGCTGCTCGGTGGGCGCGAGCGCGTGCTCGAGGAAGCCAGCGGCTATTCGCAAATGCTGTTCTCAGGCGCGGTCGCGATCTGGCTCGTCAACACGCTGGCCTCGGTGATCCGTGGCACCGGAGACATGCGCCTGCCCTCGATGACCCTGATCGGGGCGAGCGTGCTCCAGATCGCGCTCGGCGGCACGCTCGGGCTCGGCCTGTTCGGCGCGCCACAATTCGGCATGCCCGGCGTTGCCGCCGGCCAGCTGGTCGCATTCAGCTGCGCCGCGATCTTCTTGCTCTGGTATCTCCTGTCCGGGCGCAGCCGGCTGCCGCTGAAGGTCCGCGCCTTCCATTTCGAGCGCGCAATGTTCTTCGACATTCTCAAGGTCGGGGCGCTGGCTTGTCTGTCGCCGCTCCAGACCGTGTTCACCATTTTGATCTTCACGAGGATTCTCGCCACCTTCGGCACCGAGATGCTCGCCGGCTACGGCATCGGCTCGCGCCTGGAATTTCTGCTGATCCCGATCACCTTCGCCTTCGGCATCGCCTCGGTCCCGATGGTCGGCTTGGCGATCGGCGCGGGGCAGTTGAAACGCGCGCGGCACGTGGCCTGGACCGCGGCTGCGGCCTCGGGACTCACAGTCGGCCTAATCGGCCTCGTCATCGCGCTCGATCCGTCGCTGTGGGTCGCGCTGTTCACGAGGGATCCCGGCGTTACCGCCGCGGCGCACAGCTACTTCCACTGGGCCGGCCCGGCCTTCGTGTTCTTCGGTATCGGCGTGTCGCTGTATTTCTCCTCGCAAGGCGCGGCGCGCGTCGGCGGTCCCGTGCTCGCCTCCACCGCGCGGCTTCTGATCGTCGCGATCGGCGGCGTTGGCCTCATGATGGCGCAGGCCCCGGCCTGGACCCTGTTCGCGCTGATCGGCGGCGCCATGGTCGTGTTCGGGCTTTCCACCGCGGCCTCGGTCGCCTTCGTGCGCTGGGACAAATGAGCGCAGGTGAATAAGCGGCGGCAAGTAAGCGCAGCAATGTGATTCCATCCAGCGTTGCACTATCCCGTCAGGCTGCTATGGAGGCGCTCCACTTCGGGGCTCTCCATGACTTCCAGATTCGCTGCTCTCATCGTCCTCCTGGCTGCGCTACTTGGCGCGACTGCCGCCCGTGCGCAGAGCGCCGACGGGACTTGGCAGACCCAGGCCGGCGACGCCCGCGTCAAGATCAGCAAATGCGGCGGCGGCATCTGCGGCAATGTCGTCTGGCTGCGTGAACCCCACGACACCGCGACCGGCCAGCCCGCCACCGACAACAAGAATCCCAATCCCGCCCTCGCCAGGCGCCCGATGATCGGCTTGCCATTGTTCAACGGCATGCAGCCTTCAGGGCCGAACAAATGGTCCGGCCAGATCTACAATGCCGATGACGGCGGCACCTATGCCAGCAGCGTCAGCGTGACATCAGCGGATTCGCTGCGCGTCGAAGGCTGCGTTGGCGCGCTCTGCGGCGGCGAAACCTGGACGCGCGCGGGGCGTTAGCTCGCTCCCGCGGTCATCGCCTTCAGCGCCGTGGCCGCCGAGGCGTAGCCGCCCCGCGCGCCGTCGATGAAATGGACGTGATCGCTGCGCAGCGCCGACGGCGTGAAGCAGGTCATCATCGCGGCGTCCTGCTGATAGAGACCATAGCGCACGATGCCGTCGCGCGCGGCCGCGGCGAGACGATTGCTGAGGGCGCGTTCGAGTTCCGGCGTACAGTCCAGGATCATGCGCAGGCCATCGTCATATTTGCGGAAGTCGGAGTTCTCCACGACTTGACGTGTATAGCGCTTCGGTACAAAGCCGCCGACGTTGAGATCAAAGCGCATGATCAGATAGACGAACAGCGTGTAGGCCAGCACGCTGGCGCGGCGTGCGAGCAGCGGACCTCCGCGCTTGGTGCGCGCCTCATAGTCAAGCCCCTGCGGCGGCCATGTCAGCGGCGGCCCTTGCGGCGGCACGGGCCGACCGGCATCCGGACTGCGCTCGACGAGCTGGATGACATCCTCGATCACCTTGCGGAAGGCTCGCGGATCGGCGCCCTGGGTCGGCATCACCAGCACCGACAAAATCAGCCCGCGCGCAGCCGGAATCACCTCGAACCGGCAGGACAGGCCGGAGAGATCGGGCTGCGTGCCCGCGGGCGCTTCGGGTATTGCAAAGTCGCCGCGCTTCATCGCGGCGTCGGCCCAGGCAAGCCCGCCGCCCGAGAACATCGCATAGGACAAATTGGCCGACGGACCGAAGCGCGCGACGCGCACGTCGAGGCCCTGCGCTCGGATGGCACTCACCGGCACCAGCGCGACGCGCATCCCCAAATCGAGATCTTCCCGCACCCAGGTTGCGGTCGCAGCCAGAGCCCCGCGGGCCGGCTCGAGATCGCGAGGCGCGACCGCGAAGCTCGCGCCGTCGCCGCCGAACACGAAGGGGAATTCGCGTCCCTCCAATGCGTTTGTCACCGCTGCGATCACGGCGGCGCCGGCCATGTTCACCGCCTTGTAGCGCTGCGCCGCGATCGCTTTGGTGGAATCCACGATGTCAGCAACGCCGACACTCCAGTCGTCCGGCAGCGGCGAATACAATGCAGGGTCCATCAGGCTGGTGAAGCCGCGAAAGACGGGAATGCTGCCGTAGAAGGAAGCGGCTGACATTGCGGTTGCCGGTCGAGTTTCGGATGAGGGAAGATACGCGGCGGGATCGCTTCGGGTTCGCCGGCCGGCTCGTCCGAAGGTCGCACCATCATTGGCCGAGACGACCTCAACGACAAGGTGCCGGTTCATTTCAGCACAAGACAATCGCGCCATCGGCTGACGCAGCGCCAGCCCGACGCCAGAGTTCTTCCGATGGACGACCTCCGCTAGTGCAGCTTCTCGTCCTCACGCTTGCGCAAGGCTTCGAGCGATGCGTCGTGGCAGCCGACCAGACGCACGAACTGCTGCGGATACATTTCATAGCCGTGACTGCCGGAATTCTGCTGCGTCATCGGCGGGCAATGAACATCGTCCGACTTGGCGCGAGATGGCTCGGTCCGGTCGGGATTTGAAGCGGTCATGTTTGACGTGGTCATGGACTGCTCCCTGTCAATTGGGGCAGATCGATTGACATAACCCAATCGATTGCGGGGCATCTTACGACCAAATCCGGCTTGATGTCATTGCGCCGGATCAACTCAATTATGGCGACCGGGTGCCGCTTACGCCGTATTCCCCGCGTCGATCGTAAACACGGTGCCGGTGACGTTGCGGCCGCCCTCGCCGAGCAGATATTCCACCATGCGCGCGACGTCATCCATCTCCGGCAAGCGACGCAGCGCGCTGCGGCCGGCGATGCGCTTGCGCCCTTCGTCGGAAAGATTGTGCGTGAGCTCGGTGTCGATGAAACCGGGCGCGATCGCATTCACGGTGATGCCGAGCTTGCCAACCTCGCGCGCGAGCGAGCGGGTGAAGCCGGTGGCGGCGGCCTTGGTCGCACCATAGACCGAGAGACCGTTATAGCCTGTCGTCGCGATGATCGAGGAGATGTTGATGATGCGGCCCACACCATCGGCCATCATCTGCCGCGCGACATATTTGGTGAGGATGATCGGCGACAGCACGTTGAGCTGCACCAGCGCCTCGATCTCGGAATTGTGCATGGTCGCGAGCAGGCCTTCGGTGCCGAGGCCGGCATTGTTGACGAGGCCGTAGATCGGGCCGAATTCGTCGCGCACGAGTTTTGCATAGGCCGGGATCGCGTCGATTACGGCGAGGTCGCAGGCGCGGAAATGCAGGCGCCCCTCCGACCCGGCAATCGCGGCCTTGAGCTCGTCGCTCTCGCGCCGCGCCGCCGCGATCACGTTGTAGCCGGCATCAACAAGCCGCTTGCCGATCGCAAGGCCGATGCCGCGGCTACCGCCGGTGACGAGAACATTATGCATCGGTGCGCGCCAGTTTGCCGGCCGGGGTGACGTCGAGCGCCTCGACGAAGCTGATCACCGCCGGCACCTTGTGGGACGCGAGCTGCGCGCGGCACAGATCCAGGATCTGGTCGCGGATCTCTTTCGCGCGCGCCGGATCGGTGCCGTCGGCAAGGATCAAATCAGCGACGACGATGCCGCCGGTGATCGGGCTCTTGCGCGACTTCGCCCGCGACATCCGCACGTCGGGATGACGGTTGATCACCGCCTCGATCTCCTCAGGGTGAACCTTCAGCCCACCGATATTGATGATGCCGCCGCGGCGGCCGACGAAATAGTACCGGGCGCCGCGCAATTCGACGATATCGCCGCTATCGACAAATCCGTCGTCATCGGTGAGCGCAGCAGCATTGCGGCCGATATAGGCATGCGCCGTGCGCGTCGAGCGGATGCGGAGCGAGCCGTCGACGACCTTCATCTCGACGCCGTTGCGGTTGCCGAGATAGTCGGCCGGGAAGCCTTCCAGCCCGTCATTGACGGCGAAGCCGACGCCGGCCTCGGTCGAGGCATAGGCATGGCCGACGGAGGAATTCGGGAATGCCGCCTTCAGGCCGTCCAGCACCGCCTGGTCGGCGATCTCGCCGGAGAGGCGGACGTAGCGCGGCGCAAATTGCGCGGCCGAGCCGCTCATCAACAGCTTGCGCCAGTGCGAGGGCGTGCCGGAGATATGGGAGACGCCACGCGCCTTCAGCCGCGTGACGTGATCGCCGAGCACCTCATGCGGATCGGACAGCACCAACGAGCCGCCGGAGAGAACGGCGCGGAGGAATATCTGCAAGCCGCCATAGCGGCGGATGTCGTAGAACGTCGCCCATACCGGCGCCGGTCCCTTCGCGGGGCCTTCGGCGACGATCGCCCCGGTGAGTGCCTCCAACGTATGGCCGGCGATCTTCGGCACGCCCGACGTGCCCGAAGTGAGCATCAGCCATTCCGTGGCGCGTTCGGTCGTGGCCGGGGCGGTGACCTGAAGCGGCAATTGCGCGGTGACGACCAGCGGCACGCCGGTATCGGCCCAGCGATCCGGCTCGTCGGTGACGACGGCATCGATCCCGGCATCCGCGATCAGCGCATCGAGATGCGCTGGGTTGAGATCGGGCGGGCACAGCAGCATGCGACGAGCGATACCGTCGAGCTCGATCATGGCAAGACCCGACCGGAGCTGATCGGACAATTTCAGCAGCACTGCGCGGCCGGACAATTCGCGCAGGCGGCCACCCAGGACCGTGTGCGACAAAATATCCGTCAGCGACACGACATCGTGCGCGTCCGACAGCGTGCGGCCCGTCAGCTCCGCGCCAAGATGGTCGCGGAGCGCAAAGTTCTCACGCGGGGACATTTTCGTAGGCCCGCACAAAATCGCCCACGGTGGCGGGGAACGCTGCGTCCTCGGAGATGGTGAAGGGGTCGACGCCGGTCTCGTCCTCGAGGCGCGCCACCAGGATGGCGAAGGCGAGCGAGTCGAAGCCCGTCTCGTGCAGGGACAGATCGTCCGAGAGCGCGGGAAGCGTGACGTGCTGCTCCTTGGCGATCTGCTGGATCGCTTCAATGACTTTAGACCGTACCGACATGGCTGGCTCGCTTCTGTTGTCGTTCGTATTGCGGCGGCTCTTGATGACCGCCTCCCATGCCCGTTTGTTTACCCGACAGAAGTAAATGGCTTCTTGGACAATTCGGATAAAATTGGACCTATCTGGCGGATTTTCACGCGGTTAAAGCCGGATCGTACCCTCGTTGATTTGCGTATAGGTCTTCGCATCCAGCGCAACGTAGGCGCCGGTCTTCGGGTCCAGCATGAATAGGGGATCGGAGATCGTCCCCGGATCAAATCCCTCGCGCGCGAGCTCGCCCTTCTTCTGCTTGAACGTCTCGGTCGCATCGAGCTCGCGCGAGATGCGCATGAAGACGGGGCGCGCATAAGCCGGCAGACGCTGCGCCAGATGTACGGGCAGCGCCGCGACGTCAAAGCCCTCGTTTACCACGATCGCGCTCATGCCGGCGCGGCCATCGGTGCCGGGGATGCCGACGCCGTAAGTGGTGGCGTCGATCACGCCGGTGAAATCGCGCACGGCGTCGTTGACCTCCGAGGTCGCCACGTTCTCGCCTTTCCAGCGAAAGGTATCGCCGATGCGATCGACGAAGTGGAAGAAGCCCTTGTCGTCGAGCCGCATCAAATCGCCGGTGCGGAACCAGGCATCGCCCTTGGCAAAGACATCGCGCAGGATCTTCTTCTCGGTCTCGCTCGCCTCGGTGTAGCCCTCGAAGCGACCGCCACCCGCATCCGCCGTGCCGATGCGGCCGATGGCTTCGCCGGCCTCGCCGCGCGCGCAGGGGATACAAAAGCCTTCTGCATTGCGCAGCGGCACGCCGCTATCGGGATCGAGCTTGGCGAGGCTGGCAGGGAAACGATGCGCGAGCAGCGGCGGGATGCGGCCGATCGCGCCGGGCTGACCCTCGACGTTGAACAGCGAGAAATTGCCTTCGGTCGCCGCGTAGAATTCGAGGATGCGGGGGATTGCAAAACGGGCCTGGAAATCTTCCCAGATGTCGCCGCGCAGGCCGTTGCCACAGACAAGACGAAGGCGATGCCGGTTCTCGTATTCGGACGGCGGCGCCTTCAGAAGATAGCGGCAGAGCTCGCCGATATATTGGAATAACGTGCAATCGTGACGCACGATCTCGGGCCAGAAATTCGATGCCGAGAATTTTTCCGCGACTACCACCGAGCCGCCGGCGGCCAGCATGCTGCATGGTGCAACGATGCCGCCGACCGAGTGGAACAGCGGCAGGCAGTCGTAAAGCCGATCCTGAGGCGTTGCGCCGGTGAGGCCGGCAAACCAAAAGCCCCAGTTCAGGATGCGGCGGTGGCTGATGCTGGCCGCTTTCGGTAGGCCGGTGGTCCCGGACGTGTAAATCAGCAGGGCCCGATCGTTGATGGTGACGTCGCCACGCTCGTCCGGAGAAAGCGGGCCGTCATCGAGCGCGGCAAGTGCGACGTCGATCGCGCGTCCACCGCGGGCATCGCCATGGGTCCAGACCTTTGCTTCCGTCTTCAGGTGCGGCGACGCGCTGTCCAGCGCCTTCGTGAGCTCGTGCGCGACGATAATTTGAGCGGGCTTTGCGACATCGATGCAATGCGCGACCGACTGGCCGACGAGCTTGGTGTTGATCAGCGCGACCACGCCGCCGACGCGACTGATCCCGAGCCAGGCCGCGACATAGTCGATGCCGTTCGGCATGATCAACGCGACAGTGTCGCCCTTGGCTACACCGGCCGAGCGGGCCCACCGCGCATAACGATTGATGCGTTTCGAGAGCCCCTCATAGCCGAGGCTTGCGTCATCGGCGACCAATGCGACGCGATCGGGCTGCCGCTGCGCCCAATCGTCGACGACGTCGGCGAATAGCCGGCCCGGCAGCGTCTCGATCCGCGCGGTGAGCTCGATGGCCTTCAGCCAGATCTTTGAAGCCGAAGGTGCGCGCGCGGCTTTCGGTTGCTCGGTGACGCCGATGGTCATGCCGTTCATTCTTTCGGAACGTGTCTGCTGTTTCCGGCAGCTTAGCTCGCACGCCCTGCCCAGATGTTAAGAGACAAGGTAAAACCCGGTTAGTGCGCGATTAACTCTAGTCATCCTTTATCAAGCCGGTGGGATCGGCGTGCGCGGCTGCGCAATTCTTGCGATAGCAAAGCCAGTTGCCTTGGGACGCGCCGCGCGTGTCCCCTTGTCCTGCTTGCGGGGCGCAGGTGAACTGGAGAGCGTCATGATCACCACGCGACATTTTCCTTCATGCTTGTCGGGGATCAGGAAGGAGTAGCGACCTGTATCAGGGCGCGCGAGGCTAGGCGGGCCCGGGTAAACGGTCTAAGCTTTTCGACCCTGCATTGTCCGGGTTGCAAAAGGGAGACGACCCGTGGCTCTCGACTCGTCAGAGTTTCCTGTCCAGGCCGCGCCGTTCGAGCAGCCGCTGACCAATTTTGCCAGCCGCCTGAAGGAAAGACAGGTCAAGGTGGTCGTGATCGGCTCGTCGACCACGGCGGGCGAAGGAGGCATCGCGCCCTATCCGCAGCGGCTGCTGGCGGACCTGCGGATAAAATTTCCAAATGTCGCAATCGAGGTGATCAACCGGGGCGTCGGCGGCGAAGAGGCCTGTCTGGAGCTGAGGCGGTTTGACCATGATGTCTTCGATCTGAACCCTGATCTCGTCATCTGGCAGGTCGGCACCAATTCAGTGTGGCAACGGAATCCCCCATCGTTCAAGGACACCAGGCAGGCCATCCGTGACGGTGTTGACCGGCTGCTCGGCGCCAAACGGATCGACGTGATCTTGATGGACCTGCAATATGTGCCGGCGCTGCTGACACCGGCCAAGGCCGACAAGACGAACGCGATGGTCGCGGCGATCAGCGAGATCGCCCATGCCAAGAGGGTCAACGTCTTTCGTCGCTTCGCGCTGATGAAGGCCTGGCACGATGTTGCAAAAATTTCGTTCGACCGCATGGTCGACCCCGGCGATGGCGACAGGTTGCACGCAAGCGACTGGACCACAGACAAGATGACCTGGGAATTGACCAACGCGATCGCCGTCGCGGCCGACAAGGCGCCGCCCTCCGGAGACGCACACAGCACGTAGTTCTTCATGCTCCGTCGGATTGACGACCGAACGAGCGGCGAGTGCTAGCCGCCTCGCCTATGGCGCAAGCGCTGCGGCGGTGCGTTGAACGGATAATACGGATTGAGATCGCAGCTCGCGGAGCGGCCCGAAGCGGTGGCGCGGCACTGCGGCAGCGAGGTGAAGGAGCAATCGTACCACTCCCCGCCACCGCCATTCGCGCCCGAATAGACATGCATGCAGATGGGATAGCGTGGGTCGAAGGTCTGCGCATGCGACGGCGCGGCTGCAAGCAATGCACCGACGATCGCGATCAGGCCGAATGAGCAACGCATGAAAAATGTCCCGGACATCGCAATCGCCAATCGTTAGTGCACCTTCTTGTGACGCCGGCGCGGCGCCGGCGGCGGTTCGTCGAAGGCGTAATAGGGGTTGACGTCGCAGCTCGCCGAGCGGCCCGACGCCGTGGCGCGGCACTGCGGCAGCGAGGTGAAGGAGCAGTCGAAATAGTCGCCGCCGCCCCCGCCGAAGCCGCCGGGCGTGTAGACGTGCATGCACACCGGGTACGCGGATCATAGGTCTGGGCGCCGGCATCTGCCGCAACGAACAGCGTGGCAATCGCGGTGAGGGTCAGGATCGGCAGGCGCATCGGACAGTTCCTCGAATCGGTGGCAACGGCACGCGTTATGCCATTTCGATATGGCACAACCGCACGGAAGAAGCGATTGTTCCTATTCCATGGCTCTCTCGCTTGTGACGCGCGGCGAAATGGATGAGAGACAGCGCCGCAAGGATGCGAAAGCGGAAAGCCCCCCCTTTCCGGCCTGCGCGGAACGCATAACTCGCTGCAGCTCTCCTTCGACAAAGGTCGCAAGCATCCGGCGCAGGAATTCGTTCGCTGGCCGGAGCGAACGGACTAGTCTTTCGATCACAACGCCGGCCCCGGACCGACGACGTTCCAGGGCAATCAACAAACAAATGGGCTGAAGGAAACGCGCTTTCGCGCTCGGGCTCTCGGGCGCGGCTCCGCCGTGCGCGGGGAGAAGATGCGCTGGCCAGGCTGGTGGTGTCAGGGCATGCAAGAGAGCTTCTCGTCTCCGTTCATCCGCTATCCGATCGGCACCTCACTGCTGATGGCGGGCATCCTGTTCGTAGGCCTCGTGGCCTATCCTCTGCTGCCTGTTGCCCCGCTGCCCCAGGTCGACTTTCCGACCATTCAGCTCTCGGCTTCGCTTCCCGGCGGCAGCCCGGAGACCATGGCCTCTTCCGTGGCGCAGCCGCTCGAGCGCCAGCTCGCGCAGATCCCCGGCATCACGCAGATGACGTCGACCAGCTCGCTGGGTTCGGCGTCGATCACCATCCAGTTCGACCTCAACCGCAGGATCGACGCCGCCGCCAGTGACGTGCAAGCCGCGATCAATGCGGCGAGCGGCCAACTGCCGAAGAACCTGCCCTCGCCTCCTACCTATCGCAAGGTCAACCCGGCGGATTCGCCGGTCATGATCCTGTCCGCGACGTCGGACACACTGCCGCTGACCGTCGTCAGCGACCGCACCGACGCGCAGCTCGCGCAGCAGATCAGCCAGCTATCCGGCGTCGCGCAAGTGTTCGTCGGCGGGCAGCAGAAGCCCTCGGTCCGCATACAGATCGATCCGGCCAAGCTCGTCGCCAAGGGCCTGTCGCTGGAGGACGTGCGCGCCCAGATCGCGGCTGCGACCACCGACAGCCCGAAGGGCAGCATCGACGGCGCCAGGCGTGCCTACACGATCTACGCCAACGACCAGCTCACCCAGGCCCAGCACTGGCAGGACGTCATCGTCGCCTATCGCAACGGCGCGCCGTTGCGGATCCGCGACATCGGGCGAGGCAGTGGCAGGGCCGGAGGACATGAAGACGGCGGCCTGGGCCGACGGCAAGCGCGGTGTGTTCCTCGTCATCTTCAAGCAGCCCGGCGCCAACGTCATCGAGACCGTCGATCGGATCAAGGCGCAGCTGCCGCGGCTGATCGCGGCGATCCCGCCCGCGATCTCGATCAAGATCATCAGCGACCGCACCATCACCATCCGCGCTGCCGTCGAAGACGTGCAGATCACGCTCATGACCACGATCGCGCTCGTGGTGATGGTGATCTTCATCTTCCTCCGCAGCTTCTGGGCCACGATCATCCCGAGCATCACGGTGCCGCTGGCGCTGCTGGGAGCCTGCTCGCTGATGTGGGTCTTCGGCTATTCGCTCGACAACCTCTCCTTGATGGCGCTGACGATCGCGGTCGGCTTCGTGGTGGACGATGCCATCGTGATGCTGGAGAATATCACCCGTTACGTAGAGCAGGGCGAGAGGCCGCTTGCTGCGGCCTACAAGGGCGCGGCCGAAATCGGCTTTACCATCGTCTCGATCAGCATCTCGCTGATCGCGGTGCTGATCCCGTTGCTGCTGATGGGCGGTATCATCGGCCGGCTATTCCGCGAATTCGCGGTCACTCTGGCGATGGCGATCCTCGTCTCTCTCGTGGTGTCGCTGACCCTGACGCCAATGATGGCCTCGCGCTTCCTGCGTGCCAATCACGAGGCCCGGCACGGCCGCTTCTATCAGTGGAGCGAACGAATGTACGAAAGCGTGCTCGGCGCCTACGAACGCGGGCTCGATGTCGCGCTACGCCACAGTTTCGTGACCCTTTGCATCTTCTTCGCGACCGTAGCGCTCTCGGTCTACCTCTTCGTCCTGATCCCGAAGGGATTCTTCCCGCAGCAGGACAACGGCTTCCTCACAGCCGTGTCCGAGATGCCCCAGGACATCTCCTTTGCTGAGATGAAACGGCGCCAGGTGGAGCTCAACACTATCGTGCAGGCCGACCCCGCCGTCGATTCGATCGCGATGTTCATCGGCGGCGGCGGTACGGCACTGAACTCGGGGCGCATGTACATCACCTTGAAACCGCGGGAGGAGCGCGACGCCGGCGCACAACAGATCATCGCGCGGCTGCGGCCCAAGCTCGCCAAGGTCGAGGGCGCCAGGCTCTATATGCAGGCCTCGCAGGACGTTCGTCTCGGCGGCCGCGCCAGCCGCACCCAGTTCGAATTCACGCTCCAGGACGCCAACCTAGCCGAACTGAACGAATGGGCGCCGAAAATCCTCGCCGCGATGAAGACACTGCCGCAACTGCGCGACGTCGCGACCGACCAGCAAACCGAAGGCACGACGGTTCAACTCAGGATCAATCGCGACACCGCCGCACGCTACGGCATCCAGCCGCAGCTGATCGACGATACCCTCTATGACGCGTTCGGCCAGCGTCAGGTGGCGCAATACTTTACCCAGACCAACAGCTATCACATCGTCCTGGAGATCACGCCGGATCTACAAGGCCAGCTTGGTACGCTCGACAAGCTCTATCTCAAATCGCCGCTTACCGGCGACGAGGTGCCGCTCTCGGTGTTCTGCAACTGGACCAATGTGCCCGTGCGCCCGCTCGCGATCTCGCATCAAGGCCAATTCCCCTCGGTGACGATCAGCTTCAATCTCGCCGAGGGCGTTGCGCTGGGAGAGGCGACCGACGCGGTGCTGCATGCGGTCGGCGAGATGCGGGCGCCGCCGGCGCTGGCAACGAGCTTTCAGGGCACCGCGCAGGCGTTCCAGCAATCGCTCGGCACCGTGCCGTTGCTGATCCTCGCCGCACTGGTCGTGGTCTATTTGATCCTGGGCGTGCTCTACGAGAGCTACATCCACCCTCTGACCATCCTGTCCACGTTGCCCTCGGCCGGCGTCGGCGCCGTCGCGATCCTGATGATCTTCGGCTTCGACTTCAGCCTCATTGCCCTGATCGGAGTCATTCTCCTGATCGGCATCGTCAAGAAGAACGGCATCATGATGGTGGATTTCGCCATAGCGGCCGAACGGGAGCAGCATCTCACCCCGGAGCAATCGATCCGCCAGGCGGCGCTGCTGCGTTTTCGCCCGATCATGATGACGACGATGGCTGCCCTGCTCGGTGGCGTGCCGCTGATGCTCGGAAGCGGCACCGGTTCCGAAATCCGCCAACCGCTCGGTTATGCGATGGTCGGCGGCCTTCTCGTGAGCCAAGCGCTGACGCTGTTCACGACCCCGGTCGTCTACCTCTATCTCGACCGCTTCTCCGACCTGCTCTCGCGCTGGATGGAGAAGAAGCCGCAGGCCGCCGCCGCGCGCGACGAGCAGAAGGATCACGCGGCGGAATGAACGCAGCGGAGCATATGGCCTGTGGCTGCTATCCGCCGAGCCCCTGCAACACCAGCCGGTTCAACCTCGCCGCAAACGCCGCAGGGTCTTCCGGCAGTTCGCCATCCATGATCTGCGCCTGTTCGAGCAGGAGCAGGCTGAGGTCATCGACCAGCTTCGAGCCGGCCTGAGCCTTCGTGATCGCCGTGACCAGCGCATGGCGCAGATTGATCTCGAGGATCGGCTTGGTGCGCATGCCGCGGTTCTGCTGCGCCAGGATGCGCTCGAGCTCGCGGCTCGGGCCCTGGCTGTCGGCGACGAGGCAGGAGGCGGAGCTGGTGAGGCGCGTCGAGGCCTTGACGTCGCTGACGCGCTCGCCCAGCGCGGCCTTGATCACGGCGATAGTGGCGGCCTCGTCGGCGGCCGGCTCGTCCTTCTTCGCCTCGTCCGCCTCGTCGACGCGCGAAATCAGGTCGAGGTTGAGGTCGCCCTGGCTCAGCGACTTCAGCGGTTTGCCCTCGAACTCCGATGGCATCGAGGTCCAGAAGGCGTCGACCGGATCGGAAAGCAGCAGCACTTCGATGCCGCGCGCTGTCGCCGCCTCGAGCCGGGGGCTCGACTTCAGCCGCTCGATGCTGTCGCCGACGAGATAATAGATCTCGGTCTGGTTCGGCTTGAAATCGGCGATGACGTCCTTGAGCGAGCGCTTCTCGCCCGAAGTCGTGGTGAAACGCGACAGCGCGAGCAGCTTTTCACGGCGCTCGAAATCCTCGTAGATACCTTCCTTCAGCACCGCGCCGAAGGCCTCCCAGATCTTCGCAAAGTTCTCCGGGTCCTTGTCGGCAAGGCTTTCGAGTTCGTTTACCACACGCGTCGCCACCGCTTTACGGATCTGCACGAGCTGCGGATTGTTCTGCAGCATCTCGCGCGAGATGTTCAGCGGAAGATCCTCGCTGTCGACGACGCCGCGGATGAAGCGCAGATAGCCCGGCAACAGATCGGCGTCATCCGTGATGAAGACGCGGCGGACATAGAGCTTGACGCGACCTTTACGCGAGGGCTCGAACAGGTCGAACGGTTTCGTCGACGGCGCGAACAGCAGCACGGCGTAGGAATAGCGGCCTTCGGCGCGGTAGTGCAGCGTCATCGCGGGATCGTCGAAGGCGGATGCGATCTGCTGATACGCCTTCTTGTAGTCCTCGGCTGTCAGCTCGGACTTGGAGCGCTGCCACAGCGCGCTCGCGGAATTGATCTGGCGCGGCTCGCCCTCTTCCGGCACCAGCTCGATCGGGAACAGGATGTTGTCGGAATAGGCGCCGACGATGCGCTCGATCTCGTAAGTCTCAAGATACTTCTTCGCGTCGTCTTTGAGGTGCAGGACGATCTCGGTGCCGCGTGCCAAGCGCACCGCTTCCTCGTCGCTTGCGCGCGCAATCTCGAAGCCGGAGCCGCCGGAGGACGTCCAGGTCCACACGTCGCTCTCGCCGGCACGGCGGCTGACGACGACGATCTTGTCGGCGACCATGAAGGCGGAATAGAAGCCGACGCCGAATTGGCCGATCAGGCCGAGGCCGTCCTTGGCTTCCTTGAGCTTCGACACGAAGGCCTTGGTGCCGGAACGGGCGATGGTGCCGAGATGGTCGATCAGCTCCTGCCGCTCCATGCCGATACCATTGTCGGCGATCGTCAACATCCCCGCGGTCTTGTTCGGAATGATACGAATCTTGAGAACGTCGCCCTCGCCCAGCAGCGCCGGACCGGCGATGGCTTCATAGCGCAGCTTGTCACAGGCGTCCGATGCGTTGGAGACGAGCTCGCGCAGGAAGATGTCGGTCTCGGAATAGACGGAGTGCACCATCAGGTGCAAAAGCTCGGAAACCTCGGCCTGGAAGGGCTGCGTATGCACAGCCGTGTCTGACGTCGTCATGCGTTCACCCGGTCAATCGAAGGGGAAGAGACCCGGGATATAACGCGATGGGGTAGTGGATCAAGTGGACGTGAACAATCGCCCTCCCCGCGGAGGGCGACTTATCCCGGTCCATGCCGATCAGGTCACACAGCGGCCGGGCTGGAGCAGCTTTGCGACCTCGGTCAGGGAGCTGACCATCGGCTCGCAGGCAATCGTCGGCTTTTTGCGGCTCTGCTTCTGGTTCGGGAGCAGCACCGGCTGGCTTGGCATTGCCGGTCTCGATCACCGCGGGGATGCGCAGCAGCACCGACGTGTCAGCCAGGTCGTTCAGCCGCATCGACACAGTGCGGGTCGGGACCCCCGCCTGCTTGATATCGGGCAGCCGGTCGGCTTTGCTGGAACGATTGACGTTATGGCCCGGCTTGTCTGCAACAGCCTGCCAGCGGTCGGCCAGATCATGGCCGGAGGCCAGCTGCACTGCGCCCACCTGGACGGCGCCGAGCGTTGCGGCAATCGCGACGGCGCCCAAAAATACCTTTTGAATCTGTGACATATCTATCGGTCCCTCGCCCCATGGCGATGCGGGAACAACGGAGCAGAGGACCGCGAGTTCTCAATCGTTAAGATCACTTAACCGTGTGCAGGACCCTGGCAAAAAATTTCGCAACCGCCTGGAACGACTCCGGCGGCGGGGAGTCGTTTCAACAGCCGGCTATTCCCCCCTGCCCCATAAGCCGGCGACGTAGGGCGCGACTGTGGTGATGCCAGTCGCGCCTTACTTTTGTCTGGGCTTCACTTCTGTCTGGGCTTCACTTCGCCTTTTCCGCCAGCCACGCTCGCCCTTCGCCATAGAGCTTCTCGACCTCAGGCCCGGTCAGGCCGGGCATGTCGCGCTTGACCTTGTAGCCGATCAGCTCCTGCATGTAGGCGAGATGGCGGTAGCCTTCGGGCAGCGCGGCGAGGGCTTTCTGGTCGAGCTGAAGTGTCGCGGCGGGATCGACCGGATCGATCCGGTCCTTCTCGTAGATCGGCTGGCGGCGGATGATGCCCCATTTTCGCTGCCGCTTCTCCAGGAAATCGTAGAAGCGCCCGGTGCAGACGACGTCGCAGGGCACGTCGTGGACCGGCGCGCGCTGCGAGATGGTCATCTTGGTCTGTGCGATGGCGCGCGCACCCTCGAGGTCGATGCTGGTGCCGCCGAGGAAATGCAGGATGCGCACGCCCTTGGCAAACCCCTCCTGACTAACCCGCATGAAATCCCGCGCCGGCCCCTGAAACCAGGTGGCGGACATCCAGCCCTCTTGGTGCCAGACGGTGGCAAAACGCTCCCAATCGCCGGCATCGCGCCAGACCGCCCAATTCTCGACGAGGTCGCGGATGGCGAGGCGGTCGAGGAGTTCTTGGTCCATGAACACGTCTCCGATGGCACTGCAGCTGCAACGGCCGCTGCACGAGGTATGAGCGGCGAATTCGACGGCCGTCAAGCGCGGCAACCGGTCAACAAAAATCCGGCGCACCTTGCGGCACGCCGGATCAGATGTCGTCAAATGCCGGGCGCAGGCGCCTTCCTTACGCCGCCGGTACTTTCGGGGCGCGGTTGCGGGAGTTGCGCTGGAAGAACAGGGCCTGGCTCGCCACCGCCGACACCATCGCCGGCTGGAACGGTTTTGAGATCAGGAACGCCGGCTCGGGGCGCTCGCCGGTGAGGAAGCGTTCCGGGTACGCGGTGATGAACACCACCGGCACTTCGAAGGTACGGTAGCAACTCGTTGACGGCGTCGAGGCCCGACGAGCCGTCGGCGAGCTGGATGTCGGCGAGGATCAAGCCGGGCCGCTTGTTTTTGGCCAGCGCGACCGCATCGGCGTGCGTACGGGCGACGCCGACGACATTGTGGCCGAGATTCTTCACCAGGCTCTCGAGGTCCATGGCGATGAAGGTCTCGTCCTCGATGATCAGCACGTCGGTGGCAATCTCGACGGCCATCTCACGCCCTGCGGCATCCGCAAGCCGGCGCGTCTCGCTGACGTCAGTGCCGAGAATGTAGCCGACTTCCTCTTCCGAGAATCCCTCAAGCGAGAGCAGCAGAAAGGCCTGCCGCGGCAGCGGCGTGATGTTCGACAGACGTCGCTCCGGCGGCATCGGCAGGTTCGTCACCTCGGAATCGTCGTTGACGGAAACGGAATTCCAGATCTGGGTGAACAGCCGGAACAGGCCGGCGCGGGGCCCGTGGCTCTCGTCGAGCACCGACGGATCTCCCAGCATGGCTTCCAACATGGCTGCGACATAGGCGTCACCGGATGACTGGCTGCCCGTCAGGGCGCGTGCGTATCGGCGCAGCAAAGGCAAGTGTTCAGCAACAAGCTGTGAACGGGACATCCCCACTCCATTCATCTTCGGGCCGACCTTGACGTGCAGACGTTACGCGGGGGGCCCGGGGTTCCCCTGCTGGGCTGATTACGCTTCAGACCGAGAAAAGTTCCGCATCGGGGCGGAACTTTTTCTCGCAGCTCGCATTGAGCCTATCCAGGGAACGGCTCCCGGTTGAGAGAACTTCTCGATTTTACAGTCACTTAACTCGGGGAAACGTGGAACAGGTCATGAAAGATCTCAAGTCTCAAGCAAGCAAAAGCACGACCCCCGGCAAAGGAGGGCTCACTCCGGAAATCCAATCCCGGATCGGCCATCAGCTGCGCGCCATGTACGACGACGTGGTGCGGCAGGGCGTTCCGGACCGGTTCGCGGAACTCATCAAGAAGCTTGATGCGCCAGGAGCGACACCCCAAGTAGAAAATGGTGGCGGATCCAACGACAACAATGGGAGGGATTGATGCCTCTCACCGACTCCCTGCGTAACGACATTCTGGCGGCCGTGCCCAGCCTGCGCGCGTTCGCAATCTCGCTCAGCGGCAATGCGGACCGCGCGGACGATCTGGTTCAGGAGACGCTGTTGCGCGCGCTTGCCAACATCGACTCGTTCCAGCCCGGCTCCAACCTGCCGGCGTGGCTGTTCACGATCCTGCGCAACCTGTTCCGCTCCGACTATCGCAAGCGGCGGCGGGAAGTCGAGGATGCCGAAGGCAACTATGCCAAGACGCTGAAGACACAGCCCTCGCAGAACGCCCATCTCGAGTTCGAGGAATTCCGCACGGCGCTCGATAAGCTTCCGCAGGACCAGCGTGAAGCGCTGATCCTGGTCGGCGCCTCCGGCTTCTCCTACGAGGATGCGGCTTCGATCTGCGGCTGCGCAGTCGGCACGATCAAGAGCCGCGTCAACCGCGCGCGCTCGAAGCTCGCGGCGCTGCTCTATGTCGACGGTGCCGAGGATTTCGGGCCCGACGAGACCATCCGCGCTGTGATCGGCGGCAGCGGCGGATAGCGGCGGGCGTCAATCGGACTTAAACAAGACGAAGGCGGCCGCTTCCGCGGCCGTCTTCGCGCGTCTGAAAACCTGATGCGGGCTTATGGATGGCGGGTAGCGTGGCGGCGATCACTCGTCCACGAAGGTCACGGTCTCGGCCACGCTCGCACGCGAGGTGCGGTAGCTGTTGACCTTGTGGGCGTTATCGGCATAGCCGAACGAGATGCCGCAGACGATGCGGCGGTCATCAGGCAGATTGAAATGGCGGCGGATCAGGCCGGAGTGGCGCGCCAGCGCCGCCTGCGGAATCGTGCCGACCCCGAGCGCCTGCGCGGCCAGCATGAAGTTCGAGACATAAGCGCCGCAATCGATCGCACCGTAGATGCCGAGCGGCTCGTTGGTGTGGATGATGGCCACATGCGGCGCGCCGAAGAAATTGTAGTTCTCCAGCGCCTGCTTCGCATAGGCCGTCTTGTCGCCCCTGACGATGCCGAGCGTGTTGTAGAGCTGAAAACCGCTCTCGCGGCGGCGTTCGAGATAGGCGCCGACATACTCGCGCGGCGGCGTGAAGTCATAATCGTCGCCGAGCCCGCCGGATGCTTCCGCGTAAATCAGCTTGCGGAAGCGCTCCCTGGCCTCGCCGCTGGCGATGATCACCTGCCAGGGCTGACTGTTGCACCACGACGCCGTGCGCTGCGCGGTAGTCAGCAAATGTTCGATCGTCGCGCGATCGACGTCCTTGGCCAGGAAGGCACGCACCGAATAGCGCTCGTTGAGGAGCTCTTCGAGCACGCCGATGCGGTCGTTTTGGTTCACTTTAGCGTCCATTGCCTAGCTCGCTTTTCGTGCCCCGGACGCGACGCAGCACGAAGTGATGCGGCGCTGAGCCGGGGCCCATTGTGGTCTGTCCATCGTGGCTCCCGGGTCCCGGCTCGCGCTTCGCGCGTCCGGGACACGAGATATCAACGCCCCTTCGTCGGGATCTTGTTATACGGCACGTCCTTGTCGACGCGGATGTCGCCCGGCAATCCCAGCACGCGCTCGGCGATGATGTTGCGCAAGATCTCGTCGGTGCCGCCGGCGATGCGCATCGAGGGCGAGGACAGCAGCATCTGCTGAAACTGGCCCTGCACCGTCTCCTCGTCCACGCCGGTGAGAACGCCGGCCGCGCCCTGGAGGTCCATGGCGTAGGTCGCAATGTCCTGGAGCATCATGCCGGACACCAGCTTGCCGATCGAATTCTCCGGCCCCGGCCTGTCGCCCTTGGACAGCGCCGAGATCGCGCGGTAGCTGGTGTATTTCAGCCCGCTCGACTTCACCGCCCAGCTCGCAAGTTTTGAACGTACGGCGGGATCGTCGATGGCGAGCCCGTCCTCCAGCATCAGGTTGGAGCAGAACTCGAACATCTCGGGAACGCCGGTCGCAAGCCGGGAGCCGATCGACATGCGCTCGTTCATCAGCGTGGTCAGCGACACGCTCCAGCCCTCGCCGACGGCGCCGAGGCGCTGGCTGTCCGGAATGACGACGTCGGTGAAATAGACCTCGTTGAACTCCTGCATGCCGTTGGCCTGCTTGATCGGGCGCACCTCGACGCCGGGGCTCTTCATGTCCAGGAAGAACATGGTGAGGCCCTTGTGCTTGGGCACGTTGGGATCCGTGCGCGCGATCAAAAGGCCATAGTCGGAATAGTGCGCGCCTGAGGTCCAGATCTTCTGGCCGTTGACGACCCAATTGTCGCCCTTCTTCTCCGCGCGCGTGCGCAAGCCCGCGACGTCAGAGCCGGCCGACGGCTCGGAGAACAGCTGACACCAGATCTCCTCGCCCGCGGCGAGCTTCGGCAAATGGCGGCGCTTGGCGTCCTCGCTGCCGAACGCCATCACGGTCGGGCCGCACATGCCTTCGCCGATCTGGAACGGCTGGGTCAGCTTGCCGTAGACGCCTTCCTCCTGCTGCCAGATCACGCGCTCGATCGGCGTGGCGCCGCGGCCGCCATACTCTTTCGGCCAGTGCAGACAGGCCCAGTTGCCCTCCGCCTTCTTCTTCTGCCAGGCCTTGCCGACATCGACGATGTCGTGCTGTGCAAGCCGGATGCGGCCGAGCGAGGATTTTGACAGCTCCGCCAAAAACTCCTTCGGCGCGTTGGCGTCGACCCATTTGCGCGCGGTCTCGCGGAATGCGGCTTCCTGCGGGGTGTCATCGAAATTCATGGCGAACCTCAGTTCTTGCTCGGTGTTAGTCCCTCATGGTGAGGAGGCGCGTAGCGCCGTCTCGAACCACGAGGCCCCAATGGGCCTTCATCCTTCGAGACGCCGCGTTCCGCGGCTCCTCAGGATGAGGGTCAGCTTCTTCCCTTGGTCGGGATCTTGTTGAACGGCACGTCCTTGTCGACACGGATGTCGCCGGGCAGGCCCAGCACCCGCTCGGCGATGATGTTGCGCATGATCTCGTCGGTGCCGCCTTCGACACGGGTGCCGGGCGCGCGCAGCAGCATCGCCTGGAAGCGGCCAGCGACTTCGGCATCTTCGGGGCCACTGACCACGCCGGCAGCGCCCTGCAAATCCAGCGCGTAGGTCGCGACATCCTGGATCATGGAGCCCGCCACCAGCTTGCCGATGGAGTTTTCCGGCCCCGGCCGCTCCCCCTTCGACAGCGCCGAGATCGCGCGCATGCTGGTGTAGCGCAGGCCGCTCGCCTTGACCGCCCAGTTCGCCAGCTTCGCGCGCACCGCGCGGTCCTCGATCGCGGGACCGTCGTCGAGCATCAGGCTGGAGCAATAGTCGAACAGCTCCGGAAAGCCGGTCGAGACCCCGGCGCCGATCGACATCCGCTCGTTCATCAGCGTCGTCAGCGAGACGTTCCAGCCGTCATTGACCTCGCCAAGGCGCTGATGATCGGGGATGCGGACGTTGGTGAAATAGACCTCGTTGAAGTCGGAGGCACCGCTGGCCTGCTTGATCGGCCGCACCTCGACACCGGGGCTCTTCATGTCCAGGAAGAACATGGTGAGGCCCTTGTGCTTGGCCACGTTGGGATCGGTGCGGGTGAGCAAAATGCCGTAGTCGGAATAATGCGCCCCCGACGTCCAGATCTTCTGGCCGTTGATGACCCAGTCCTCGCCGTCCCTCTCCGCGCGCGTGCGAAGCCCTGCAACATCGGAGCCGCCGGCCGGTTCGGAGAACAGCTGGCACCAGACCTTCTCACCGGAGGCGAGCGGCGGCAGATAGCTGCGCTTATGCTCCTCGCGCGCGAATGCCATCATGGTCGGCCCGCACATGCCGTGACCGATGATGAACATGCCGGACAGCTTGCCGAACGGCCCCTCTTCCTGCTGCCAGATCACGCGCTCGATCGGCGACGAACCGCGGCCGCCATAGTCCTTCGGCCAATGCAGGCAGGCCCAGCCGGCGTCGGCCTTTTTCTTCTGCCAGGCCTTTGCGACTTCCAGGATGTTGGCGTTCTTGAGCTGGGTGCGGCCGAGCGAGGATTTGCGCAGCTCGTCCTCGTACTGTTGCGGCGCGTTCGCCGCGATCCAGGCGCGGGCGGTGGCGCGGAATGCGGCCTCCTGCGGGGTGTCTTCGAAGTTCATGGTTTCATCTCTCGGTTCGTTCCCCGGACGCTGCGCATCACGAAGTGGTGCGCTGCAGATCCGGGGTCCATTGCGGCCCCTGGGTCCCGGCTCTGAGGCGCTTCGCGCCGCGTCCGGGGCACGAGCGGTGGCTACGCCGCGTTCTTCTTGCGCATGCGGTCGATCAACTGGTCTTCCCAATAGGACAGGCTGCCAAGCCCGAGCGCCATGGCGTTGGCGCGGCGGTAGTACATGTGGCAGTCGAACTCCCAGGTGAAACCCATGCCACCGTGGACCTGGATGTTGTTCTTGGCGCAGTGCTGGAACGCCTGCGTCGCGCTGATGCGCGCGGCGGCGGCCGCTTCCGGCAATTCGCCTGCGTTGGTCGAGAGCGCCCAGGCGCCGTAATAGCTGTTGGACCGCGCCAGCGTCGCCGAGACATACATATCGGCGAGCATATGCTTGACGGCCTGGAACGAACCGATCTGGCGACCGAAGGCAATGCGGTCGAGCGCGTAGTCGCGGCCCATCTCCAGTGCGCGGTCGGAGCCGCCGACCTGCTCGAAAGCGCACAGCACCGCGGCCCGGTCCAGCACCTGGGTCAGGATCCTCCACCCTTCGCCGGCGGCTCCGAGCGGCTCGGCCTTGCAATCCCTGAAAGTGATCTCGGCCTGCCCGCGGGTCGGATCGAGATTGGTGAGACTCTTCACCTCGACGCCGCCGCCCTTGAGATCGACAATGAACAAGGAAATGTCACCATCGCGTCCGTTCGATCCCGTACGTGCCGCGACCACTGCGAAGTCGGCAATCGCGCCATCCGCAACCGGCTTCTTGACACCGCTGAGCACGCCGTTCGCAGCCGTCAACTTGACGTTCTTCGGCGACGGATTGCCCTTGCCCTCGAACAGCGCCAGCGTGCCGATCGCCTCGCCGGAGGCAATCGCCGGTAACCATTTCTTCTTCTGCGAATCGCTGCCGGCAATCAGCAGCGCTTCGGCGGCGAGATAGACGGTGGAGGAAAACGGCACCGGCGCATTGGCCCGGCCCATCTCCTCGGCGATCACGCAAAGTTCGAGATGACCGGCGCCCGCACCACCAAAGTCCTCGGGAATCGCGACACCGAGAAAGCCCATCTCGGCGAGGCCCTTCCACAGCTCCTTGTCATACGGCGCCTTGCCGTCGAGAATTGCGCGCACCGCCTTGGGCGAGCACTTCTCGGTGAGGAATTTGCGCGCCTGATCCCGGAGCTGCTTCTGGTCGTCGGAGAAATCGAAGTTCATGGCGCGTATCCGTGTTGATGATGTCGATTACTTGAGAATGATGACGGCCTGGTCGGGCTTGTCGGCATAGAGCCGCTCCACCAGCCCGACGCGGCGCTCCAGGCCGGCGCGCTGGTTGATGTAGCCCTTGTCGGTGAGCTCGTTGCCGTCGATCGAGGGCGGCTCCGCCATCAGCATGGCGCGCGCGATGATGCGGCTGCCGGCGCCTTCGCACTCCCGGTTGTGCGCGTCCAGTCCGCGCCGGAAGCAGGCGATCACCTCGGGGTGCTTCACCGCATCCTCGAAACTCAGGTCGGGATTGCCGACGAGTTGGCGGCAGGCATGCAGGTTCGGCCAGGCCAGCAGACCGATGAACGGACGGTCCTGCCCCGCGACCAGTGCATCGTGCACGACAGGCGTCGCAGCCGCGATCGCATCGGTGCGCAGCGAGCCGACATGGACGAAAGTGCCGGTGGTGAGCTTGAAATCCTCGACCACGCGCCCGGCAAAGATGATGCCCTTCACCGGATCGGTGTCGTCGACGAAGATGCCGGCATCCCCGATACAATAGAAACCTTCCTCGTCGAACATCCTCCTGGTGAGATCGGGCTGGCCGAAATATCCCGGCGTGACGTTGACGCCGCGCAGGCGCAGCTCGTATTTCGAGCCGCACGGCACCATCTTCAGTTCGACGCCGGGGAACGGCAGGCCGATCAGGCCGACGCGCTCGGTGTCCCAATAGGTGCCGGTCGAGGTCGGCGCGGTCTCGGTCGAGCCCCAGCCGGTGTAGAACACGATACGCTCGCCGGTGGTTTTCACGGCGAGGGCCTGCATGCGATCGTAGAGATCATCAGGCAACCGCGCGCCGCCATAGGCCATGATCGAGAGGTTCTTGAAGAAGGAGCGGCACAGCGCATCGTCCTTCTCCATCGCCGCTGCCAACGCAGCATAGCCGGCCGGCACGTTGGCGTAATAGGTCGGCGATATCTCGCGCAGATTCCGGAGCGTCTCCTCGAACTGGCCCGGCATCGGCCGGCCGTCATCGATATAGAGCGTGCCGCCGTCGACCAGGATCGGGTGGAACGCCGCATTGCCGCCCATGGTGTGGTTCCAGGGCATCCAGTCCAGCATGGTGGAGATCGGACCGCTGGGATCGCGCGGCCGCACCTGCATCATCATCGCCGCATTGGCACACATCATCGCTTGCGTGTTGATGACGGCCTTGGGCATGCCGGTCGAGCCTGACGTGAACAGCAGCTTGCCGACGGTCTCAGGCGTGATCTTCGCGATCGACGCTTCGACATCGGCGGTCACGGGCGTCGCCACGAGCTCGGCAAAGCTGACGCTCTTGATGCCGTCGCAAGGCCGCAGGACGTGAACAATGGTGACGCCGGTCAGATCGAGCGCTTTCAGCGCCTTCTCGAAAGTCGGGCCATCCTGCACCATCACCACGGCGGGCTTGATCAGATCGAACAGATATTTCAGCTTGACGTGATCATGGCTCATCAAGGAGTAGGCAGGCGACACCGGCGCGGCCGGGACGCGCGCCTGCATCGCGGCCTGCGTCATCAGCGCATGCTCGATCGAATTGCCGGAGAGGATCGTAACCGGGCGGCCATCGAGCGCGAGATTGAGCAAGCCCTGCGTCAGCGCATCCACCGTGCGCTTGGCTTCGCCATAGGACACCTTGCGCCATTCGCGGTTCGGACCGCCGCGCTGCGCGAGCCAGATGCGCTCGGGCGCTTGCTTGGCCCACTTCGCCAGCGAAGCCGGAATATGCGTCTCGTGAGCTTGCAGCGGAATGCGCGACTTCAGCACAACAGTGCCGTCGCCGCGCCGCTCGACGTCGATCTCGCGCTTGAGCCACTCGACCTTGCGAAACGCGGGCTTCGTCATCACCGCCGCCGCATTCCCACTCATTTTGCGTCTCCCGGAATTTCTCGTCCTTTACGGATCTTCATTGTCAGCGCTTGATATAGACAGGCTTTCGCTTCTCAAGGAAGGCCCTGATGCCTTCCGAAAATTCCTCGGAACGGCTGCACAGGACCTGGTTGCGGTCCTCCATCGCGATAACGGCTTCCAGCGATCCGGCATCGACGCTCATGTTGAGGCATTCTTTGGACAGGCGCAGGCCCACGGGCGACGCCGTGATCATCGCGTCGACATAAGGTTCGGCGGCGTCATCGAGCTTGTCCTCGTCGACGACCTCGGAGACCAGCCCGACCGCCAGCGCGCGGTCGGCGCCGATGAAGCGCCCAGTGAGGATCAACTCCGAGGCCACGGAGACACCGACGAGACGCGGCAGGAAATAGCTGGTGCCGATGTCGCAGCCGCCGAGGCCGAGCTTGATGAAGGCGCAGTTCATTCGGGCCGACTTCGTGGCGATGCGGATGTCGGAGGCAAGCGCCAGCGCAAAACCGCCGCCGGCCGCCGCGCCCTGCACCAGAGAAATGATCGGCTGCGGACAACGACGCATCAGCATGACGATGTCGGCGATGCGCCGCTGCGAATCCAGCGACTCGGTGACGCCGGGCGGCTCCTGCTGCCCGGCACGACGCGCCATCGCCGCCTTGAGATCGAGGCCTGCGCAAAAATTCCTGCCGGCACCCTTCAGCACCACGACGCGCGTATCGCGGTTGCGCTGGAGGCCCTGGAAGTAAACGTTGAGTGCGTCGATCAGCGCCGGATCAAGCGCGTTGAGGCTTTCAGGACGATTGAGCGTCACCGTGTCGATGCCGTCATGGTGATCGATCAGCAGCGGTTCGGACATGAGGCGCCTCGTGCTTGCCGCCGATCGCGGTGCCGATTGCTACGCCCTCTCCCCTTGTGGGAGAGGGCATGTACGCTGTGAGTCCAGAGTTCACTTGGGTGAGGGGTTTGTCTCCGTGGACGCAAACCCCTCGTCCGGCGCGCGCAGGAGCGCAATTGCGCTCCAAAGCGCGCCACCTTCTCCCACAAGGGGAGAAGGAAGAAGAGCTACCGCGGCGCCATGCGGATGGCGCCGTCGAGGCGGATGGTCTCGCCGTTGAGCATCGCGTTCTCGACCATGTGCACGGCGAGCGCGCCGTATTCGTTCGCATCGCCAAGACGCGAGGGATGGGGCACCTGGGCGCCCAGGCTCTTGCGGGCCTCTTCGTTCAGGCCCATCAGCAGCGGCGTCATGAACAGGCCGGGCGCGATGGTATTGACGCGAATTTTCTGGCTGGCGAGGTCGCGCGCCGCCGGCAGGGTCAAACCAACGACACCACCCTTCGAAGCAGCATAGGCGATCTGGCCGATCTGGCCTTCATAGGCCGCAACGGAAGCCGTGTTGATGATGACGCCACGCTCTTCACCGACCGGCTCGATCGTCACCAGGCGTTCGGCGAACAGACGCAGGCAGTTGAAAGTGCCTATGAGGTTGACGTTGATGATGCGCGCAAACTTTTCCAGCGGGTAGACGCCATCGCGGCCGACGATGCGCTGCGAGCCGCCGATGCCGGCGCAGTTCATCAGCACGCGCGCGACGCCGTGCGCGGCCTCCGCCTTGGCGATCGCCGCTTTGATCTGCTCTTCGCTGGTGACGTCGGCGTGCAGCGCGACGCCTTTCACCTCGGCGGCGACCTTCTCGGCGTTTTCCTTGCTCTGGTCGATCACACCAATCTTGGCGCCCTTGGCGGCCATGGCGCGGGCGGTCGCGGCACCGAGGCCCGAACCACCGCCGGTGATGAGAACGGCTACGTCTTTCAACTGCATCGCGATTACCTTTCCTTGGGCGTTTCTTCTCTAGGCTTGAAGAGTTCCGGCCGGATCATCCAGCCGCGGCAGCTTCCTCGACTTGCGTGAGGATGCCGCCGCAGATCAGCGTTTCCATGTGCTTGATATATTGCCGGCAGACTTCGTCGGTGACCGGGCCGACGCCGGTCGCGCGAGACATCGCGTGCCGGCCGAAGAACAAATGATCGCAGGCCCCGATCAGGCTGGTGTAGAACAGCACCGGATCGGTGGCGCGGAATTCGCCGTGACTGACGCCTTCGGCCAGCAGGCGGCGATGGAAATCCAGCAGCGGCGCGACGAAGAATTTCGAGACTTCGTCCGCGGAGCCCGCGACGCTCTCGTGCAGCAGATAGTGGATCAGCCGGTTCATGTAGGGAAACCGGTGATAGGCGCGGATGATACCGGCGATATGCAGCTTCAGCTTCGCGGTTGGCGTAATCGGCTGGGCCAGCAGATATTCGAGGTTGGAGAGTTCCGTCCCCGCGTCGCGCTCGAGCAGAGCCAGTAGCAGACCGTCCTTGTTGCCGAAATGATATTTGACCAGCGCAGCGTTGGCGCCCGACTTCTGCGCGATGTCGCTCAGCGAGATCTCGATCGAGGAGCGTTCGATCATCAGCCCGCTCGCGGCCACGAGCAATTTCTCTGCCGTGGAATTCTTTCCGCTGGGAAGCCTGTTCGGTACGCTGGTAGCCACGGAGATCCCTGAATGCGCTTCGAGAGGCGCGCAGATAACCTCAAGCAGCGCCTCCCCACAAGAGTTAATTGATCGATTGACTAAACGATCAGCCGCCCCTTAAATCCGCGCCGACAACCCATTCGATACAGAACAATCCAGGGAGAAACCGACATGGCCGAGGCTTACATCGTCGCCGCTGCGCGTACCGCCGGCGGGCGCAAGGGGGGCCGCCTCGCCGGCTGGCATCCGGCCGATCTCGCCGCAAAAGTGCTGGACGAGTTGGTCGACCGCACCAAGGTCGATCCGGCCCTGGTCGAGGACGTGATCATGGGCTGCGTCATGCAAGTCGGTGAGCAGTCCAACAACGTCGCGCGCAACGCGATCATGGCCTCGAAGCTGCCGGAGAGCGTGCCGGGCACCTCGATCGACCGCCAGTGCGGCTCCTCGCAGCAGGCGCTGCACTTTGCAGCCCAAGCGGTGATGTCCGGCGCGATGGACGTCGTGATCGCCGCCGGCGTGGAATCGATGACGCGCGTGCCGATGGGCCTGTCCTCGCAGCTTCCCGCCAAGAACGGCTTTGGCAATTACAAGAGCGCGGGCATCGAGCAGCGTTATCCGAACATCGTGTTCAGCCAGTTCACCGGCGCCGAGATGATGGCCAAGAAGTACGGCCTCTCCAAGGATGAGCTCGACCAGTACTCCTACAACAGCCATCAGCGTGCGATCGCGGCGACGCAAGCCGGCCACTTCAAGACCGAGATCGTGCCGCTCGAGATCACCCGCGCCGACGGCTCCAAGGACACCCACCATATCGACGAAGGAATCCGCTTCGACGCCACGCTCGACGGCATCAAGGGCGTCAAGCTGATCGCCGAGAACGGCAAGCTCTCCGCGGCCAGCGCCAGCCAGATCTGCGACGGCGCCTCCGGCGTGATGGTGGTGAACGAGCGCGGCCTCAAGCAGCTCGGCGTGAAGCCGCTGGCCCGCATCCATCACATGACCATGATGGGCGGCGATCCCGTGATCATGCTCGATGCACCGCTGCACGCCACCAAGCGCGCGCTGGAGAAGGCGGGCATGACGATCGGCGACATCGACCTGTTCGAGGTCAACGAGGCTTTCGCCTCGGTACCGACCGCGTGGCTCAAGACCACCGGCGCCGATCCGGAGCGCCTCAACGTCAATGGCGGCGCCATCGCGCTCGGCCATCCCCTCGGCGGCTCCGGCACCAAGCTGATGACGACGCTGGTCCACGCGCTACGCCAGCGCGGCAAGCGTTACGGCCTGCAGACCATGTGCGAAGGCGGCGGCATGGCCAATGTGACGATCGTGGAGCGGCTGTAAGCTGCTGCCGCATTAAAGGTGTCGTCCCGGCGAAGGCCGGGACCCATATCCACAAGAGCCTGTAGTTAGGGCGAGTTGGGGCGACATCTAACTTCAATTACTAAAATTCGTGGTTATGGGTCCCGGCCCCCGTGCGCAATTGCGCACTAGGCCGGGACGACATCTCGTACGCCTTGGGACCGCGCTAATGACTCACCCGTCTGTTCACGCACAGACCACTCCCGACAAGATCGCCTACCAGATGGCCGCCACCGGCAAGGCGATCACCTATCGCGAGCTCGACGGGCTCTCGAACCAGGGCGCGCACCTGTTCCGCTCGCTCGGGCTGAAAGCCGGCGACCATATCGCGCTGCTGATGGAGAACCGCCTCGCCTTCATGGAGATCTGCTGGGCCGCGCAGCGCAGCGGGCTCTATTACACCGCGATCAGCCGCTATTTGAAACAGGACGAGATCGACTACATCATCGCCGATTGCGGCGCGAAGGTCGTGATCACGACGCCCAAATGCGCCGACCAGATCCAGGGCCTGATCAAGGGTGCAGCCGGCGAGCCGGTCTTCTACATGATGGACGAGCCGCAAGCCGGCTTCCGATCCTACGACAGGGAAGCGGCCGCGCAGCCGACAACGCCGATCGCCGACGAGGTCGCCGGCTACGACATGCTGTATTCGTCGGGCACCACCGGCCGGCCCAAGGGCATCAAGAAGGCGTTCGAGGGCAAGCCGATCGACGAGCCGAACGCGTTTCTGCGCGTCCTCTGCGCCAATATGTGCGGCATGAACGCCGAGAGCACTTACCTGTCACCGGCACCGCTCTATCACGCAGCTCCCTTGCGCTTCAACATGATGGCGACCGTACTCGGCGGCACCTCCATCATCATGGAGCATTTTGACGCCGAAGAATTCTTGAAGCTGATCGAAAAATACAAGGTCACGCAGTCACAGCTCGTGCCGACCATGTTCGTGCGCATGCTGAAGCTGCCGGACGAGGTCCGCAACCGTTACGACGTCTCCACGCTGAAGGGCGCGATCCACGCCGCCGCCCCCTGCCCGGTCGACGTCAAGGCAAAAATGATCGAATGGTGGGGACCGATCCTGATCGAGTATTACGCGGGCTCGGAAGGCAACGGCGTTACCGTCTGCAACTCGAAGGAATGGCTGGAGCACCGCGGCAGCGTCGGCCGCGCCGTGGTCGGCAAGATCAAGATTCTGGACGAGAACGACGAGGAGCAGCCGACAGGCGAGATCGGCACGGTCTATTTCGCCGATGCGCCTGTTTTCACCTATCACAACGATCCCGAGAAGACGAAGAAGGCCTACAACGCAAAGGGCTGGTCGACGCTCGGCGATGTCGGCTATCTCGACAGAGACGGCTTTCTCTTTCTCACCGACCGCAAGTCCTACATGATCATCTCCGGCGGGGTGAACATCTACCCGCAGGAAACCGAGGACGTGCTCATCACCCACCCTGAAGTCGCCGACGTCGCGGTGTTCGGCGTGCCGAACGAGGAGATGGGCGAAGAGGTCAAGGCGGTGGTGCAGCCGCACGATCCGAAGCGCGCCGGCAAGCAGCTCGAGGCCGATTTGATCGCCTACTGCAAGAGTCGCCTCTCGGCGATCAAATGCCCGCGCTCGATCGATTTCGAAGCCGAGCTGCCGCGCACGCCAACCGGCAAGCTGGTGAAGCGGCATTTGCGCGACAAATATTGGCCGAAGACGGCGGCGAAGGTTTAGCGGCGCGCGATCGACGCCGAGCTTCAATCAAACAAGCTCGGCGTGTGATTCACCAGCGCGCCTTCGATCTCGAGCATCTTTAATTTCGTCACCACGCCGCCATTGGCGGAGAAGCCGCCGGGCTTGTTGCCGGCCGCCAGCACGCGGTGGCAGGGCACCACGATCGGGCACGGGTTGCGGCCGAGCGCCTGGCCGACGTCGCGCGACAGCTCGACACCGCCGAGCTGCTTGGCGATGTCGCCATAGGTGACGGTCTTGCCCGGCGGAATGGTGCGGGCGATCGCGTAGACGCCGCGGTTGAAGTCGGGCACGCCATCGAGATCGAGCGGAATGTCGGTGAGATCATCCGGCTCGCCCGCGAGCAGTTTTGTGATGCGGTCGATCGCCTGCTGCACCTCAACCGTCGGCTTGGCTTCGCTGGCATCGGCATGGCGCTGGCTGATGCGGGTGCGGATCTTCTGCTCACCACCCATCGGCAGTTGCGTGCCGTTGATGCCGCGCGGACCCCAGGCAATGGCGCACAGGCCGATCTTGCTATCGAACAGGGCAAAATGCTGGTCGGTCATGGTTTGGTCCCTGGCTTGCGTTCCCTCGCATGCCCCCAATGTGAACTGAGCCCAAATCTAGGCTTGGAAATAGTTGCGATCCACCCGGTTTCCGGGAATCTTGCACAGGAGTTCCGCAGCCCGCCGCGAGTCCCCGATGCAAAGCCTCCACGTCAACGGATACGACATGCCCTATCTCGACGTGGGCGAGGCCAGGGCGGGGCCGCCGCTGGTCTGCGTGCACGGCTCCCTCTCCGACTTCCGCACCTGGGGCTGCGTGCTCGGGCCGCTGACGCAGCGGCACCGGGTGATTCCTGTCAGCCTGCGGCATTTCTTCCCGGCGCGATGGGATGGCGTCGGTGACACCTATTCGATCGCGCAGCATGTCGACGACGTCATCGCCTTCATCGAGAAGCTCGACCTCGGCCCGGTCGATTTGATGGGTCATTCCCGCGGGGGGCACATCTGCTTTCGCGTGGCTCAGCGGCGGCCGGAGCTGCTCCGGCGGCTGGTCCTGGCCGAACCCGGCGGCGAGCTCGATGCGAGCCTCGATCCCGACTATGCCGGCGGGCCCTCGCCGCTGCTGGCGCGCTTCACGGCCTCGGCCGCGAAGATCGCGGCCGGCGACGTCGATGGCGGCCTCGCCGTCTTTGTCGACACGCTGGAGGGCGCCGGCACCTGGCCGCGACTGTCGGCGATGGTGAAGCAGAATCTGCGCGACAACGCCTTCACCCTGCTCGGCCAGGTCCGCGACAACCGCCCACCGTTCTCGAAGGCGGATGCGGAATCGATCAAAATGCCGACGCTGTTCATCCTCGGCGGGCGAACCAAGGGCCTGCTGCCAAAAGTGCTGCATGCGCTCGCCGCGCATGTGCCGTATGCCAGGACGGCGGTGATCCCGAACGCGACGCACCCGATGTTCGAGCAGGCGCCGCAGAAATACTCCGAAATGGTGCTGGATTTTTTGGCGGGCTGATCATGCAGACATTTCGCGTCAACGGTTACGACATGGCCTATCTCGAAGTCGGAGAAGGCCCGCCGCTGGTCTGCGTGCACGGCACGCTGGGCGATTTCCGCACCTGGTATTCTGTGCTCGGCCCGCTGTCGAAAGCACATCGGGTGATCTCGGTCAGCCTGCGGCATTTCTTTCCCGAGCATTGGGACGCCGTCGGCGACGATTACAAGATGGCCCAGCACGTCACCGACGTGATCGCCTTCATCGAGCAGATCGAACCCGCACACGTCGACCTCATGGGCCATTCGCGCGGCGGCCACATCGCGTTTCGCGTGGCGCAGGCGCGGCCCGATCTGCTGCGAAAACTAGTGCTGGCCGAGCCGGGCGGCGATCTCGACGCCAGCCTGCCGGAGCCTGAAGGCACGCCCGCGCATCCGCCGCTGGCCACGCGCACCACGCGCTCGGTCGAGATGATCCGCGCCGGCGACATCGAGGGCGCGCTGCAGAACTTCTACGAAGGCATCGAAGGCGACGGCTCGTGGCGGCGCGTGCCGGCGGCGGCGAAGCAGCAACTCCGCGACAACGCGCTCACCTTCCTCGGCCAGATCAACGAGCAGCGCCGGCCCTACACGCTTGCGGATGCGCAGGCGATCAGGACACCGACGCTGCTGATCGGCGGCGGCGCCACGACAGGGAGCCTGTCGGTGATGTGGCGCGTGCTGGCCGAGCACATCGCTGGGGCGAAGACGGCGGTGATCCCCAATGCCGGGCACTGGATGTTCGAGCAGGCACCGCTGGAGTTCGGCGAGGTGGTGAGCACGTTTTTGGCGGAGTGAGCGGCCTCGCACTTCCATTTCCTCGAAAACAACCCCATGCACAGTAGCGGACCCTAGCAATATCAATGGCTTGGTGAAGCGCAAAAACGAGCTCAGACGCCGCGTTGGCGGCGCTTGACGCCCTCAACCTGTCGTCGTACTTTCGAATACGGAATTCCGTATTCCTTTTCATCATTCGGAGCTGCCGGCGTGATCCCTCTCGACCCGCTTCCGAACCTGATCGACCAGGTCTATGCGCGGATCCTGGAGGCGATCTCCGACCGCACGCTGCAGCCCGGCCAGCGCATCCGGCAGAACGAGCTCGCCGACAAGCTCGGCGTGTCGCGCCAGCCGGTGTCGCATGCGCTGCACCTGTTGCACCGGCAGGGGCTGGTCGCCGAGAGCGGCCGGCGCGGCTTTGAAGTCACCCAGCTCGACCCCTCGCGCATCCGCCAGCTGTACGAGGTACGCGGCGCCATCGACGCCTTGGCGGCGCGGCTTGCGGCGGAGCGCGCGGCAAGCGACGCGGCGGGACGCGCGCGGCTGGATGCAGCGCTCGGCGCCGGACGCGGTATCGATCTCAAGACGCCGCTCGCGGAGCTGATCGCGCTCGACGTCGATTTTCACCGCGCGATCTACCAGCTGGCAGGCAATCCTGTGATCGAGGAGACGATCGCGCCGCAGTGGCCGCACATGCGCCGCTCGATGGCGACCGTGCTGTCCGAACTCGATTATCGCGGCAGTGCCTGGACCGAGCATGCTGCGATCGCAGGGCACATTCTTGCTGGCGATGCGAAGAAGTCCGAACGCGCGGCGCTTGCACATGCGCAGACGGCGGGACGGATGACTGAGGAGAGATTGAGAGCGACGGACGAGGCGGCGTAGGCATTCACGCCGGAACGACCATCAAAAACAACGCAAGGAGGACGACCCATGAAACTGTCCCAGGAGCAATTGGAGTTCTTCGACCGCGAGGGCTGGCTGTTCCTGCCCGAACTGTTCAGCCCGGAGGAGGTCGATCTTCTCGCGCGCGAGGCGGTCGGCATCTATGACGCGAACCGGCCCGAAGTCTGGCGCGAGAAGAGCGGCGCGCCGCGCACCGCCTTTGCCGCGCATCTCTACAATGAGGCCTTCGGCATCCTCGGCGCGCATCCGCGCATGATCGACCCGGTCGAGCAATTGTTCGGCGAAAAGGTCTACATGCACCAATTCAAGATCAACGCGAAGTCGGCCTTCACCGGCGACGTCTGGGCAATGGCACCAGGATTACGGCACCTGGAAGCGCGACGACGGCATGCCCGAGCCGCGCGCGATGAACATCGCGATCTTTCTGGACGAGGTGATGCCGATCAACGGCCCGCTGATGCTGGTGCCGCGCAGCCAGGACGCCGGTGATCTCCAAGCGTCGCATGACCTCGCCACCACGTCGTATCCGCTGTGGACGCTCGACGAGGACACGGTGACGCGGCTGGTCAAGCAGGGCGGCATCGTGGCGCCGACCGGCAAGCCGGGCGGCATGCTGATGTTCCACGGCAACCTGGTGCACGGCTCGGCCGGCAACATCACGCCCTACCCGCGCAAGATCGTCTACCTGACGCTGAACGCGGTTTCGAACTACATCCGAAACCCGACGCGGCCGGAGTACATCGCGCATCGCGACTTCGCGCCGATCAAGACGGTGGACGACGACGCGCTGGTGCGGCTCGCCCGTGCGCCGCGGCAGGCGGCGGAGTAGAAACACTCTCGTGCCCCGGACGCAGCGCAGCACGTCAGTGATGCGCTGCTGAGCCGGGGCCCACGCCGCGCGCAATACTCTCTCACTGGGTCCCGGCTCTGCGAAGCAGCGTTGCCGGACGATGCTACGCATCGCCTAGGCTGCACCGCGTCCGGGACACGATACTTCATCGGGTAACAACATGAACCTCTTCCGCCTTCTCCAGGCCCGCGCTTCCGCCGGCAAGCCCGTCCGTGTCGCGCTGATCGGCGCCGGCAAATTCGGCTCGATGTTTCTGGCGCAGGTGCCGCATACGCCGGGGCTCGTGGTCCCCATCATTGTCGACATCGACCGGGATCGTGCGCGCGAGGCCTGCCGCACGGTCGGGTGGGACGAGGCCCGCATTGCCGCGACCGTCTTCACCGATGACGGCGCGCGCGCGATTGCCGGCGACGCGATGGACGTGGTGGTGGAGGCGACCGGCAATCCCGCCGTCGGCATCAGGCACGCGCGTGCCGCGATCGCGGCGGGCAAGCATATCGTGATGGTCAATGTCGAGGCCGACGTGCTGGCGGGTCCGCTGCTCGCCGAGGAAGCGCGCAAGGCCGGCGTGGTCTATTCGCTCGCCTATGGCGACCAGCCGGCGCTGACCGCGGAGATGGTGGATTGGGCCTGCGCCACCGGGTTTCGCGTGGTTGCCGCGGGCAAGGGGACGAAGTATCTGCCGACCTATCACGACGTGACGCCTGACAGCGTCTGGCAGCATTACGGGCTGACCGCGGGAGAGGCGCAATCGGCCGGGATGAATCCGCAGATGTTCAACTCCTTCCTCGACGGCACCAAGTCGGCGATCGAGATGGCCGCGATCGCCAATGCCTGCGGACTGGACGTACCCGCGGATGGCCTGCTGTTTCCGCCCTGCGGCGTCGACGACCTGCCGCATATCATGCGCCCCCGCGACAAAGGCGGCGTGCTGGAGCGGTCCGGCGTGGTGGAAGTGGTCTCCTCGCTCGAGCGCGACGGAAGGCCGGTGTTTCGCGATCTGCGCTGGGGCGTTTACGTCGTACTGGAGGCGCCGAACGACTACGCCGCCGACTGCTTCAGGCAGTACGGGCTGAAGACCGACGCCAGCGGCCGCTTCGCTGCGATGTACAAGCCCTATCATTTGATCGGCCTCGAGCTGAACATCTCGGTGCTGTCGGCCGCGCTGCGGGGCGAGCCAACCGGGCAGCCCTACGGCTTCCGCGGCGACGTCGCCTCGGTGGCAAAACGCAATCTGCGCGCCGGCGAGATGCTGGACGGCGAAGGCGGCTACACGGTGTGGGGCAAGCTGGTGCCGGCGGCCGCGAGCCTGAAGGCCGGCGCGCTGCCGATCGGCCTGGCGCATCGGCTGAAGCTGAAGCACGACGTCGCCCATGGCGAGATCGTGCGCTGGAGCGACGTCGAATTTGACGCAGGCAACGAGACGATCAGGACTCGGAACGCAATGGAAGCGGCGTTCGTAAGCGCGGATCAGGTCGCGCACTCATAAATCGAGATTCATTGGTGCGGCCTGAGCGATGTCCGCCGGCCGACGCTTTGCGGACTCAAGCTGAACATTGTCTCAGGTCAGCTATGGGCCAACACCGGAAGTCGCTCGCGACCATCTTTTTCCGTAGCCATGGTCATTTCCCGGGCTGAATATGCACATTGTACTCGGCATTGCCGGCGCGGGGATTGCCAGTGCAATCTTAAGCGCCTCGGTATCAACTTGGATGGATAGGTCCGCTACCTGATTTCCGGCTTCATTGGCGGGTCTCACTAATTTGGATTGTTCGTGCCGTACGGCCAACTTGAGGCTTCAGAATACTTTTGGACCACCAGGGCCAGCGGCCTGCACACGAGCAGACTGTCAGTCTCAAAGATCGCGAATACGCTGGCCCATGGAGGGCCGTGCAATAGTCGAGCTATCATTAACGGAACTGCCGAAGGGGGCAGATTATTTCGAATGTCGGCCCGTTAGCGGCGACAGCATTTTGAATTCGCACGATTGCCCGCGTCATTCCTGATCCGATTTCCTGCATCGTGATCGACGCCCTCTTGCGGGTCCTCCGTATTTGCCCATCTCCGTATCCGGAAGGCGATCGCGTTGCAGGCCCCAAAAACCGGGAGACACGTCGATGACATCACAGGGCGACGAGACCGCGCAGTCCACGCGCATGGCGAATATTCCGTACGATCAGCGAGCCAAGATCACCATCGAGCGCAAAGGCCAGACAGTGTTGATTGGCATCAACCGGCCCTACATCGACAACCGACTGGACCCGGACGCGACAGAGAGCCTGGCGCGAGCCTACTACAATTACGACCGCGATCCCTCCCTCCGTGCCGCAGTTCTGTTCGGCTATGGCGATCGCTTCTCCAGAGGTATCGATGTCGATGCCTACAAGGCCTTCGCTCAGTCCGGAAAAAAGATGATGGATGGACCCGGCTTTATCGACCCTCTCGGGCGCACCAAGCCGGCGCTCACGAAGCCCCTGGTTGTCGCGGTGCATGGCGACACCTGGAATATGGCGCACGAGCTTTTTCTTGTCGCCGACATACGCGTGGCGTCGGAAGACACGGAGTTCGGTCAGGACGAGAACACGCACGGCCGTTTTCCCGGCGGCGGTTCAACGGTACGTTTCCCCAGAGAGGCCGGATGGGGCAATGCGATGCGCTTCATTCTAACAGGCGATCATTGGGGAGCGAAGGAAGCTCTCCGGATGGGAATGGTTCAGGAAGTGACCCCGGACCGGGATGCGGCTCTCGCGAAGGCTGTCGAGATCGCCAGCAAGATCGCCGCATGCGGCCCTCTCGGCATCAAGACGTCGCTGGCCTCCTCGCATATGGCGCTCGACGACTCCGAAACGGCGCTGGGCAAGCTCGACGACCAATATCGTGCGTTGTACGCGACCTGGGATTTCCGGGAAGGCCGCGATGCCGAGGTAGAAAAGCGTCCGCCCGTTTACGAGGGACGTTAGCGGCAAGCTCTCGACGATGGCTTATTTGCTCAGGACGTCTGGATTCTTGGGCGCTGCAAAGGCACGGGTGCGGTGATCCCCGGGTTGAGACCATCGCAGGCACGGTTCGCGCCGACCGAAGCAGAGGTTCAGCCGTTCATCATCCCGACGCAGAACAAAACCTCAGTGATTTCCGCAATGGGTCGCAACCCGACAAACTGGCGCTCGGCTGCAAACTTCCGGTCTACCCCTCTGAGCCGACATGTAGCGGCACCGCCCCGACGGTAGCGATGGGCCAAAACCGGACAGACTCCAAACAACAGGCATTCGGCTTGCTCACGGCAGTCGGCGCCCTATCTCGAATGGATCGCGAAGGGTTCAAAAAATGGAACGTTCCGCACTTGTCGCAGGAGCAACCGGCATAGTGGGCAACAATCTTGCCCAACATCTCCTGGAGCGGGGGTGGTCAGTTTACGGACTGGCACGCAGGCCAGCAATTGATATCCCCGGTATGTTGCCAATCGCTGCTGATCTGTTGGATCCGGCGTCCCTGGGTTCGGCGCTGCGCGAACTGCGTCCCACGCATGTTTTCTTCAGCACGTGGCTTAGGCAGAAAACGGAGGCAGAGAATATCCTGGTCAACTCTGTGATGGTGCGCAACTTGCTGGATGCATTGTCGTCTGCCGGGTCGGTCAGGCACGTCACACTTGTAACTGGCCTCAAGCACTATCTCGGGCCGTTCGAAGCCTATGGTCAAAGCAGCTTGATCGCCACTCCGTTTCGAGAGGACCAACCTCGGCTCGATACCGAGAATTTCTATTATGCCCAGGAAGACGAGGTGTTCGCGGCGGCGAATCGTGACGGCTTCAACTGGAACATTCACCGGCCACATACGATCATAGGCTATGCCGTCGGGAATGCCATGAACATGGGCACGACGCTCGCTGCGTACGTCACGATCTGCCGCGAAATCGGACGCCCGTTTCTGTTTCCAGGCTCTGCAACTCAGTGGAACGCACTAACGGATATGACGGACGCTAGACTGTTGGCCAGACATCTGGAATGGGCGGCCACGACAGATGCTGCCCGCAATCAGGCTTTCAATGTTGTCAACGGGGACGTGTTCCGTTGGAAGTGGATGTGGGGGCGCTTGGCAGCTTGGTTCGGACTGCAGCCAGCAGCGTTTCCGAGCGAAAGCCTTCCGCTTGAGCGACAGATGAGCGACGCCCATCAGATTTGGTCCGACATCGCCCGGAAGCATCGTCTGGCAGAACCGGATCTCAACCGGCTCGCGTCTGCGTGGCACACCGATGGTGACCTCGGTCGGCCGATCGAGGTTGTCACCGACATGAGCAAGAGTCGTCGGCTGGGGTTCCTTGACTATCAGGCGACGGACGAAAGTTTCTTCGACCTGTTCACGACTCTGCGAGAGAAGCGGATCATACCGTGAGCGAGGCGGCTCGCTCGAGGCGTTCGAACCGAGCGCGACTTCGGCTTAGGGTCAAAAGCGTCGGTCTAGCGCTCCACTGCAAACTCCCGGTCTACCCCGCTGAACCGACATGGAGCGGCACCGCCTTAACGTAGCGATGGCCAGAAGCGTCGTTCGAACGTGAAAGCAAGGAGCGGCGCGCGCACCACCTACAACGGGGGTTGCTGCTTGGAGAAAATGCAATGCGTGTTGTCTTGGGATTATGCCTTGTGATCGCGTCGTGTGCTTCTGCGAACGCCGCCCCAAGGTCGCATCACAACTCGCGACAAGCGATGACGCGTCCTGGCCAGGCTGGTACCCCGAGCTATATCACTCCACGCGGCGTGCACATCTATCGCGACGATTCCGTTCCGGGAGGTCTCCGGACAGATCACGACGATCCTCCTGCCTTCGATGATCCATCCAAGTTTGGCGGCGGCTGATTGACGGAATCAGCGCGCGTCTGCTTTGGGTCAGACTGCGAAGAACTCAGGATGAGCAAATGCCGTCCGGATTACCCCTGAATGCGGACACCGCTCGGTGCAATTGGCATGTCGCGAAATTCACACCAGCAGACGATGCTTGCCAGCTAACTAGCAAGCTACGCGGGCTCATCTGTTGGGCTGCCTGCGTTCCCTATGAGCAACGACCTCGAAGAGCAGGACGAAGGGTCCGATTATCGCAAAGCCGACGGTCCCGGATATGAGGATCATCTGAACCACGGAGTATTACTTCGTTACTTCTCCAGCCTTGATCTTTCCCGAGGCTGGGAATTTTGGTGAGGCTCATAGCTCATCATCGTCGCCATCGTCATCCTGATCGTCTTCGTCCGAATCGACGGCCATCGCTTCGATGTACTCACGACGGACAGCCCCAGCTGTGCGGCCCGATGTCGGATCGGCCAGGAAAAACCACCATCCCCCGGTCTCCTTTCCATAGATGGCAATCGCGCTTCACTTGCGGTCTCAAAAGGCTGACCATCCACTTCCACGCGCGGGTCATTCCAAGTTGCGAGATATCTTTTTCTAAAGCGCCCATTCGCCTACCGTATTAACTGGGGCGGTACGCCCATGTTCGTGCCACGTTTTGAGCTGATGCTTGAAGCACGGCAGAAAAAACAAAAGCGTCGGAGGAAACCGTCATGACAACGAAGTTGGCAAGTGCCGTCTGTATTCTCTCGCTCGTACTCTGGGGCTCGGCCGCAACCGTTCATATTGCATCGGCGCAAGCCCAGTCCATCCCCGCGCCCCCGCTCGCCGGTCCGCCATCGCCGGAGCAAGTGCAGCCGTGGGGTCTGCCACCACCGCCGCCCGGCATCGGACCGGTTACTTTGTTTGCGGATATCCATGATCAACCCCAGGGCAAGTTTCTCGAGGGCGGGGCCTTCGACAAGGCAGGCAACTTCTGGTTTGTCGCGATTGGCAGCGGCTGGGTGTCCTACCTCACTCCAGACGCCAAGCTGGTCCCCGGGTTCAACTGCAACCCGAAAGGAGACCTCGGTCCCGCTTGCGAACCGCAGGGGACGCGCTGGCATGACGGCAAGCTTTACGTCACGACCCGCCACCTCGGCGTCCTGGTCTATGATCCGGAGACGAAGAAACTAAGCTCGCTCGTTTCCACGTTCCATAACGAACTCTTCAAGGGTCCAAATGATCTCGACTTCGACGCCGAGGGCAACCTGTATTTCACCGACCCATGGGGAACAGGACCAGGACCCGATGCGGCTGATCGGACCGGCGCGGTCTATCAATATTCCAAGGACGGGATTCTCCGGCGCATCATCACTACGGGCAGTTTTCCTAACGGCATAGCGGTTTCGCCGGATGACGGCACGCTCGCTGTTGCGGATTATGCGAGCAACCGGATGCTGTATTATTCGTTCCTGCGAGGGCCGAATCCCGCCTGCGCCGACTGCGCCAACGATCCCTCGCACACGACATTCTTCTTCGCCACGGCCGGAAGCTACAATCCCGGCAACGGTGGGCCTGACGGCATCCACTATGACGTGCATGGGAATCTCTGGGCGGCGTGCGGCATCGGCGGAGTCATCGAGTACGATCCGCGTGGCTTCATCATCGGTTACGTACCGTTGCCAAATGGTGATTCCTCGGCCACGAACTTTGCCTTTGGCGGCGAGAATAACCAATATATCTACATGGAAGGTGCCGTCAGCGGAACCGTCTACAAGTTCAAGGCGCCCTACCCCGGACTGATTGGGCCAGATGGCGTGCGGTTGGCGGCGCAACCATGACTTCGCCGCGAGGCTGCTGCGGTGCGCACCGCATCAGCCGCGCATCACCGCGTAGCCGCTGATTACCGCGATTTAATCTTCGTCCTCATCGTTCATTCACAGACGAACCTCTACACGTCCTGTGGAGATAACACTCAACGGGAGGAACTAGATGAAACTTAGGATCGCACTTCTCGCACTGGCCGCGTTAGGTGGCGCAGCTCTTTCGACCGGGACCGCTTCAGCAATGCCACTGGCCCCCTTGGGACAGTTCCAGTCTTCGAACGTCGAGAACGTCGCAGTGGTCTGCGGTCCGCGCGGTTGCCTCCGCACAAGGCCCGTGTATCGGCGCGGGGCCTACGTCGTCCGTCGCCCCTATGTACGTCGCAGCTATGGATACCATCGGAGCTATCGTCGGTACTAACTTGAAAGAGGGCTTCGGCCCTCTTTTTTCTTCCTGCAACGTTTGGCCAAAATCTGCTTATCCATCGAGATCCAGATACTCGACGCATTGCTCGCCAATAAAGACCTGCTTCTTCGGCGGTAGCCAACATGACTTTCATCGTGCGCTGGGCGTCAACGGGTTGCCATGCGTGCAGACCCCTATCTGTCACTTCCGGTCCACCCCGAACAGCGGACGTAATAGAACCGGCGCAGGTGGTCCGGAGCGGGCCAAACCAGCGACATTGGCAGAGCCGCGCAGCCATGCCAAATGTTACTGGCTTTCAGCGAGATGCTTACGGAAAAACCCGATCATCTCAGCGTGAAGGTGTTGATGAAAATCGTTACGGTCGAAGCCCGGCGCATCTGTGCAGGCCGACGGGTTACCCTGCGCTTCCTTCGGGGTGCAGGTTGCAAGGAAAGAGAAGTGTTTGGCGTTTGTCACGAAGTGATAATCCGGCGTTGGAAGCCCTTGTTTGATCGCTGCTGCACAGCATCCTGACAGGCCGTCAGCGTTTTGTGCAGGGTCGGAACTCCACAACTGCACCGGAACCGCTACTTCCTTCAGGTTCTTCTCGGGGAACACAAATGCTGGATATGGATCAACGATTACAGCGGCCCTCACGCGCGGATCGGACGTGACTGGCTGACTGGGTGCCTCGCCGCTTTCAAGCTGCTTACAGGCCAGCAGGCTGGACGTCGCGCAATTGGGCAAGCCCTTTCGTAAATCGGGATAACCACCGATGACAGCAAGACCCGTATAGCCGCCAAACGAGAATCCGTAGAAACCAATACGCCTACCGTCGATGCGCGCCGCGTCGGGCCAGCCATCGAGCATGTAGTCAATGAGCCGCTTAATATCCGCAGGCCGCTCCACCAGCACCGAAAGGCTATCGGTACGGCTAGTGTCGCGCCAAGTGTCACCGGGATGATTGAGTGCAGCGACGACAAACCCCGCGTCGGCCAAGGCCGCCGCAGTGTCATGGTGGCCGCCGAACCATCCTCGTCTGCCGTGCGATATTACGATGAGGGGAAGCTTTTCGCCTGTCACTGCGCATCCGGGGACTGCAAAGAAGATGGCACCACGGGCATCCATTTCTCGCGGGGTCTCCGCGCAAGGTGCCCAAACGAGCAGCCTGATCCCCGGTCCCGCCCCGTCAGCAGGAATGTCAAAATTTCTGACCCCCGCCGCGTTCGCCACTGTCAGTTCAAGGAAGAAATAGAAAGCAGACAACAAAATAACGCGACGCATTCTTGGCTCCCGCGGGCAGAGGACCTTCACAATTGGTAGTTGAACCTCCCGATTATGTCGCCTTCGGGTAAAAATGCAAAGAACTCAACCTGAGCAGATCCAGTCCGCCGTGCCTCACTAAGCGGACCTCAACGAAGTGCGCCGCTACTTCGCAAGGGCCAAACCCGGAAGTAGCGCATCATTTATATGATCTGCTCGCCGCGACAATCGCGTACAGCAGTTTCGCAACGCTGTACCCAATATCTTCCCGCGTTAAACCCATGCGCAGGATTACCAGTTTACGCGAGGGAATGATCGCGATCACCTGGCGGAGGTGCCCTTGCAACATGAACGTGTCGGCAGGGAGTCGAAATCCCTGGCCCGGTCCCAACCAAAGCTGTCCGCGACCGTAGACCGGGCCATGTCCCTCGTCGGACGCCTGCACAGGCGAGCGCATGTAATCGACAAAGCCCGGCGGCAAAAGCTGTGCACCGTTCCACTCTCCATTCAAGCGCAGGAATTCGCCAAAGCGCACCCAATCATGCGCATTGGCGAAGAGAAAGGCTTCGCCAAGGAATGTGCCTGAAGGGTCGGCCTCGAGAATAGCGCTGGTCATACCCAAAGGCTTGAACAATCGCTCCTGCGGATATGCTCGCGCGTCCTCTCCAACCGCGTTCTGCCAGACCCGGGCCAACAGGACGGACGTACCCCCGGAATAGTTGAACTTCGTTCCAGGCGGGGCGACAAGCGGACGGTCCCTCGCGAAAGCCGCCGCATCATGTGCGAGATTCTCCAACCCGTCAGGATCGGGAGAGTCACCATCTTCACTCCATTTCAATCCGCTTGTCATGGCCATCAAATCGGCCACTGAGATGTCCGCGCGCGCGTCGCCGGCCCACTGCGGAAACAGATTTTTTCGATCGAGCGAAAGCTTTCCGTCATTGATCGCCATGCCGGCCAAGGCGGCAGTCACGGTCTTCGTCATCGACCAGCCCTGCAGGGGCGTCGAAGCGTTGAAGCCTTCACCGTAGGTTTCTCCGATGATGCGTCCGTCCTGGACCACGACGATCGCGCGCATGCCCGGGCCCTGGAGAGCCGGATCGTTCAGCGCCGCCAGTAAGGGCTCGTCGTCAGACAATTGAGCGCTCTCGCCGACCGGCCAGAGCGCATTAGGCTTTTCTGGCAGTGAAGACGGCGCGGCGGGATGGGGGACTTCGTCGCTCGAGGCCAGCGTGCAACCACGTCCCTCCTCATATTGAGCGTAGCGTTTGGCGAACAGGCCACGATACGCGGCCTCGACACGCTGTTTGGTGGTGTCGACATTGATGTTCAGACGTTTGACGAGACGGCGAAGTGCAAACGCCACGTCGGTTCTAGCCACCTCATCCGCGTCGCGTTTGGCAATGAACACGTTCGAGCAAACCATTTTTGCCGCATAGGCCGTGGCGGACAGCAGCCCATTGGGTGGGATGAAGGTTAGCCAGACGCTGAATACCAAAACGCCGAGAAGCAAAATCGCGACAATAAATTTCAACATTCTCAGAACAACGCGCATGCTTTCCCGACTCGTCTCAGGCAAACGCTGATCACACGCATGATGGACGAGTTCCGCGTAAATTCAACTCAAAGTAGGACTGCCTCCTATCCGGCCCTGTCGCGATGACCGAGTTGGATCACAATCTGACCTGGGCAACCGTCCCCGGATATCGGCTTTGGTTCTGCGTCAGGGAAGCAGCCGCTCTTCCTTCGCCTGCCTGAACCACTTCCGGAACATGTCTTCGGTGTCCATCATCTCGGTGAAGCCCGCGCGGTTGATCTTCACGGTCGAGACGATCGAGGGCGAACCGGATTCGGCGTGGCCGTAGCGCAAGCTGTAATCGGCGTATTGGAACGAGAGGCCGACGAATTCGGCCAGCGCAGGCGATACAAGGTCGTGCTTGCGCCGCAACGCATCCCAGGGGCCGACCCAGCTTGGAAACGCCTCGGCAAGCGAAAGCGGGACCGGCTTGCCCGGCATCATCTCCAGTGCATCCGCCACAGCAGACCAGATGTTCTCCCAGGTGAAGACGTCGCCATTGGTCACGTTGAAGGCCTCGTTCCGCGCGGCCTTGGCCTCGCCCGACCAGGCGATGGCGCGGGCGAGGAGATCGACGTCGACCGCTTGTGCGACGCGCGCGGCGCCGCCGGGAAAATCGAGCGGCCTGCCCTGCTCGCGCAGCATCGCGGCGTAGACGCCGAGCGGCGGGATCAGGTCCATGGCGCCGCCCATGGCAAGGCCCACGATCAGGACCGGCCGCAGGATGCTCCAATGCCAACTCTTGTTCACTTGAAGTTCGCGCAAAAAGTTTTCCTGCGCCCAGTAGAAGTTGGGCTGCTCGTACATCTCGGAGCGGCCTTCGCGGGCTGGCACGGTCAAGGGGCGAACGTGGACGCCGTAGGCCTTGGTGCCCTGCAACAGGGCGACATGCTTGAGGCCCGGTGAGACCGGCTCGAGCGCACCCATCAGATTGCGCAGCATCAGGTCGTTGGTCTTGATCTGCTGCGGATCGCGCCAGCCATCGACGAGTTGCGGCGCCTCGGAGAGCGCGGCGTAGATCAGATGGGTCGCGCCCTTGAATTCGTCCGCGGCGCGGCGGCAATCGGCTGCGCTGGTGAGGTCGATCGGGACGTGGCGGGCGCCGCAGAGGTCGCGCGGCCTGCGCCGCGACAGTGCAACGACCTCGCAGGGGTCCGATGTGCCGAAGTGTCGCAACGCGGCGTTGCCGACGAGGCCGGTCGCTCCGGCGACCACGACCTTCTTGCCCGCCATGCGAGGCTCCCTGGTTTTTGCGCGACTGAATAGCAGATCGTTAACGGGCCCGACTTGCGTCAGGCCGGCGTTCGCACCTGCGAGGCGCCGATGAGGCTTGATTCTCGAGAAGCGCCCGGTCATCCTCGCTCGCGGAACCGCAACGATCGGAATTCCACCAACGAGTGCCTCAAGGGCCTTTCGGAAACGCCACCAGGTCTCAACAGACACCGTCGAGCGTCGACGAAGACAAGACGACACCAAGATCGTTCCCTGGTCGAAGCATCGACTTAACGGAGGGAAACGCATGGAACGTCGTAAATTCCTGACGGCAGGCGGATTGGGCCTGGCCGCGAGTGCTGTTGCTGCGCCCGCGATCGCGCAATCCAATCCGGAGGTGAGATGGCGGCTCGCTGCGAGCTGGCCGAAATCGCTCGATACGCTGTACGGCGGCTGCGAATATTTTTGCAAGCGCGTCGCCGAGATCACCGACAACCGCTTTCAGATCCAGCCCTTTGCCGCCGGCGAGATCGTGCCGGGATTGCAAGTGCTCGACGCGGTGTCGAACGGCACCGTCGAGATGGGAAACACCGCGCTGTATTACTATTGGGGCAAGAATCCCGCCTTCACCTTCGGCACATCGCTGCCGTTCGGGCTCAATACGCGTCAGCATATCTCCTGGCTATTGTGGGCCGGCGGTCAGGACATGCTCAACGATCTCCTTAGGGAGCACAACGCCGTCGGCGTGCCGACCGGTTCGACCGGAGCTCAGATGGGCGGCTGGTTTCGCAAGGAGATCAAGACCGTCGATGATCTCAAAGGACTGAAATTCCGCGTCGGCGGCTTTGCCGGCACCATCATTGCGAAGCTCGGTGGCGTGCCGCAACAGATCGCAGCCGGCGAGATTTACCCGGCGCTGGAGAAGGGCACCATCGACGCGGCCGAATGGGTAGGCCCATATGACGACGAGAAGCTCGGCTTCGTGAAGGTTGCAAAGTACTATTACTATCCAGGCTGGTGGGAGGGCACAGGCCAGGGCCACAACATCATGAATCTCGAGAAGTGGAATGCATTGCCTAAACACTATCAGGCAGCCGTTTCAGCCGCTTCCCTCGACACCTTCACCTGGGTGACCGGCAAATACGACTACGTCAATCCGCCGGCGCTGAAACGTCTGCTGGTCGCTGGCGCGATCCTGAAGCCGTTCCCGCAGGAGGTGCTGGAAGCCTGTTACGGCGCCGCCAACGAGATCTATGCGGATCTCAGCAAGACCAACCCGCACTTCGGCAAGATGTATGCGAGCCTGACGGCATTCCGGGCCGAGTCGCTCGCTTGGATGCAGGTCGCAGAGCTCAGCTACGACAGCTTCATGATGCGGATGCGGACAAGGACGTGAACCGCTGAGCGACGCGTGACGTCGGAAACGACGAAAAGCCCGAGAGAAATCTCCGGAGCTTTTTGTTGCAGCGATGTTTGCGATTAGGGAGCGAAGCGAGTTGGGCTCTCGTGCCCCGGACGCAACGCAGCGTTTCTTCGACGATGCGTTGCAGATCCGGGGCCCATGCCGATGGTGATCCCGTTGCCTCTGGGTCCCGACTCTGCGCAGCAACGCTTGCGCGTTGCAGCGCGTCCGGGACACGAGAGTTGCGCACTCAGTTCTGATCGTCCCCCAACGCGGCAACCAGCTTGTCATAGTACTTGCCGACGAGATCGATGTTGGCCTTGTTCTCGATCTGCGGCGCCGGCGTCTTCAGCGCGTCGTTGAGCTCGTCGAGCGCTTCCTTCTTGTCTTTGGCCGGCATCTTCTTGTCGGCCTGGACCTGCGCGATCTGCGCCTTGATCACGGCTTCGGTGCCGACATATTTCTTGGTCACGGGATCGAAGCCGCCGAGTACGAGGCTGATGTTGTCGACGACGTTGTTGTAATCATCGTAGCCGGCAAACCCGTTCTTCTTGGCGACGCCGTCGAGCTGGCCGATCACCTTCTGGTCGGGCGCGGCGTTCTCGGGAAGTTTTTCCGTGACCGCATCCATGTCCTTCTGCGCGGCGAGGACGCCGTCGAGCTGCTTGTCGGTCAGCGCGATCTGCTTCAGCGCCGGAGCCTGGGCGGGCGCGGCCTGTTGCGCCGGCGCCGGCGGCTGCTTGGCCTGCGCGAATGCAGTGCCGGACGATGCAAGCGATGCTGCGGACAGAAGGCACGCGATGCCGAGC